>NZ_JAAWWP010000022.1 GCF_012273655.1 Streptomyces physcomitrii
GCCACCCAGAGGTGGCAGATGCGGCTCCAGCAACGACCACTCACGGTTCGTCAGATCCCCCCGACCCATGCCCAAACCAACGAGCGACCGGTCAGAAGGTCACATGATCCGCCGGACACCCCCTAGAACCCGCCCCCGAAGTCCCCGCCCCCGCCGAAGCCGCCGCCGCCGAAGTCACCGCCGCCCCCGAAGCCGCCGCCGAAGTCGCCGGGGTCGAAGTCGGAGCCGGAGTAGTCGCCCCCGGCGAAGCCGCCGCCGTCGCTGAAGCCGTCGGTGTGGCCGTAGTCCGCGGCGTAACCGGGCGTGGACATCATGCCGCCCAGCATGGTGCCGACGAGCAGCCCGGGCAGCAGTCCGCCGCCGAAGTAGCCGCCCGCCCAGGGGCCGTAGGCCGGGCCCGCCTCCCAGTAGGGGCGGCGGCCCGCGGCCGTGTCGACCTCGCGCACCATCGGGTCCGCGCCGTCGGCGAGCCGGGTCCGGTCGGCGGCGCAGACCGGCACCTCGCGGGGCTCGCCGCCCGCCGGGCGCCAGTGGACATCGGCGGCCGAGGGGCCGTGGCGCGGGTCGAAGAAGCAGGGCGGGCGGCGCTCGGGCAGCTCCCGGCCCGCGCGCCGGGCCTCCAGGACGGCGAGCGAGAAGCGGCCGTCCTCCAGGGCCCGGGTCACCCCGCGGACGTCGTCGGGGTGCCGGGCGGCCGCCATCCGCTCCTTGGCCTGGTCGTACGCGTCGAGGGCGTGCTCGTAGTCGGTGCGCATCGCCTCGTCGGCGCCGGGCTCCTGGGGACGGAAGTCGAGCCGGTCCAGGGTCTCGCCGTAGGCGGTGATGTCCTCGTCGACGACGACCCGCAGCTTCTCCAGGGCGGCCCGCTGCTCCTCCTCCCGGCGCCGCCGGCCCCGGCGCATCAGCGCGTAGGCGCCCGCGCCGCCGGCCACCAGGACACCGCCGACCGCGATCAGGGTGCCGGTGTGCACGCCGTTCCCGTCCCCGGAGCGGTCGACCCGGCCGCCGTTGCTCCAGGAGGCGGGGGCGGAGCCCTCGGCCTGCCGCAGCGACTGGCCGACGAAGGTGTCCAGCTGCCGGGGCGCGCCCTCGCCGCCCACCGTCTGGACCAGGTTGCCGACCGCCTGCCTGCTCATCACCGTGCTGTCGGCGCGCGCGTCGAACTGGTCGCCGAGCCGGATCCCGTACACGCCGGTGGTCCCGGTGAGGGCGCGCAGATCGCGGAAGAGGCCGTCGGTGGGGTAGCCCGCGGGCAGCACGGCGACGAAGACGGGCTTGTCGGCGTCCCTGATCTTGTCGGAGAGGGCGTCGGCCTGGGAGGCGGAGAGGGCCCCGGCGGCCTCGGGGTCGACATAGACCGGGTCCCGCCGGAGCTCCTCGGCCACGGTGTCCACGGCGGTGTCGGCCTGGGCGCTCGGCACCGTCACCGTGAGCAGTGCCAGCGCCGCGAACACGGCGAGGAAGAGCATCCGGCGAAGGTCTCGGAACAGCGCAGCCCTCATACCTCGAAGCTACCCGAAATATCATGGATACGGACATCCGACTACAGGGAGATCCGTCCGGGTGACCCGGCGGTGGCGCACCCGGCGGCGCGACCGGCCCGGGCCCCCTGCCCGGCGCGGACGCCCCGGCTGCGAGACTGGGCGCGACGGAACCCGCAACCTCCGCGAAACCCTGCGGGCTTGCCCGATCGCGATTGTTAACTCCGCGCAACACAAGCGCCGGAGACAGGGCATCGGATCCGGACATCCTCGCAGGCCGAAGTCGAGGGGAACCCTCCAAGACCAGCCAGGGCGACCATCAAAGCCCTTGACGCAGCTGCGAATTGGCCGTTTACTCTCGGCTCGGACGCGCCCCACTCCCCCACCCCAGAAGGGCGGCGCCCCGCCATGACGCTTCCCCGCCGCGGGCGCCGCCCGCGTGCCCTCGCCGCCGCCCTGCTCGTGCTGCTCGCGCTGGGCGGGGCGCTGACCGCCTCGGAGCACGGGGTGCCCCGGGCGGTCGGCGAACCGGTGACGGTCTGGCTGACCACCACCGACGACAAGGGCGGGCGGCACGTGGTGCGCGGCCTGGAGAAGCAGCGGCCCTTCGTCTTCCGGGAGGGCACCGGCGGCCCCGGGGTGCGGCTCGGCGTCGACGAGCACAGCCGCTTCCAGCCCTTCACCGGCGGCGGCGCCTCCTTCACCGACTCCGCCGCCTGGCTGCTCAACTCCAGCGGCGCGCTGCCCCGGGCCACCCGCGAGAAGGTCATGCGCCGGCTCTTCTCCCCCGAGGACGGCATCGGCCTGTCCTTCCTGCGCAATCCGATGGGCGCCTCCGACCTCGCCCGCTATCCGTACTCGTACGACGATCTGCCCGAGGGGAAGAGCGATCCGGATCTCTCCGGCTTCTCGCTGCGGCACGATCTCGCCGATGTGGTCCCGCTGACCCGGCAGGCGCTGCGGCTCAACCCGGAGCTGACCGTCATGGCCTCGCCCTGGTCGGCGCCCGGCTGGATGAAGGACAGCGGCAGGCTGCGCGGCGGCTGGCTGAACGCCCGCTACTACGGCACCTACGCGCGCTACTTCGTGAAGTATCTGCGGGGCTACCGGGACCAGGGCATCCCGGTGCGCTATGTCACCGTGCAGAACGAGCCCACCTGCTGCGCCGGGTACCCCTCGATGAGCTGGTCCGGCACCTCGCTGCACTACTTCACCAAAGAGGAGCTGCTGCCCCGCCTGAAGGCCGCCGGGCTCTCCACCAAGGTGCTCGCCCACGACTGGAACTGGAACACCTACCAGAAGTACGGGGCCCCGACCGTGGACGACCCCGAGGTGCGCCGCCACCCCAATTTCGGCGGGGTGGCCTGGCACGGCTACGGCAGCGGCATCGACCGGCAGCAGCGCACCCACAGCCGCTATCCGGGGCTGCCCGCCTTCGGCACCGAGCACTCCGGCGGTGACTGGGTCGAGGACCAGCAGAGCGCCGATATGCACGACATCATCGACTACTCCCGCAACTGGGCGCGCTCGGTCACCAAGTGGTCGCTCGCCCTCGACCAGGACCAGGGCCCGCACAGCGGCGGCTGCGGGGTCTGCACCGGCCTGGTCACGGTGCACCACGGCGACGGGCAGCCCGGCAGGGTCGAGTACACCGTGGAGTTCTACACGATGGGCCACCTGACGAAGTTCGTCCGGCCCGGCGCCCGGCGCATCGCCTCCACCGCGAGCGAGGCGGTGCCGAACGTGGCCTGGCGCAATCCGGACGGCTCCAAGGCGCTGATCGCCTACAACGAGTCCCGGCGGCCCCGGACGGTCACCCTGGACTGGGGCGGCGCGCACGCCACGTACACCCTGCCGGGCCGTACCTCGGCGACCTTCACCTGGTCCGGTGCGCAAGGGGCCGCGCCGCCCGCGCTCGGCGAGCAGGAGCGGCGGGGCGGCACCGGCGCGCTCGCGCCCCGTCCGGCCGCGCGGCGGCAGCGGCGGGCCGCCGGGCGCCGGGCTCAGTCGGTGGGCTCGACCCCGGCGCGCAGCAGCCCGTAGGTGTAGGCGTCCTCCAGGGCCTGCCAGGAGGCGGCGATGACGTTGTCGGCGACGCCGACCGTGGACCACTCGCCGGTGCCGTCGCCGGTGGAGATCAGCACCCGGGTGGTGGACTCGGTGCCGTGCACGCCCTCCAGGATGCGGACCTTGTAGTCGACGAGTTCGAGCTTGGCGAGCTGCGGGTACAGGCGCTCCAGGGCGACCCGCAGGGCGCGGTCGAGGGCGTTGACCGGGCCGTTGCCCTCGGCGGTGGCGACGATGCGCTCGCCCTTGGCCCAGACCTTCACGGTCGCCTCGTTGGCGTGGCTGCCGTCCGGGCGGTCCTCGACGATGGCCCGCCAGGACTCGGTACGGAAGTAGCGGCGGGCCCGGCCCTCGGCCTCGGCGCGCAGCAGCAGTTCGAAGGAGGCGTCGGCGGCCTCGTAGGAGTAGCCGGCCAGCTCGCGTTCCTTGACCCGCTCGACGACCCGGCCGACCAGTTCGCGGTCGTGGCCGATCTCGATGCCGAGCTCGCGGCCCTTCAGCTCGATGGAGGCGCGGCCGGCCATGTCGGAGACCAGCATCCGCAGCCGGTTGCCGACCCGCTCGGGGTCGATGTGCTGGTACAGGTCCGGGTCGACCTTGATCGCGGAGGCGTGCAGACCGGCCTTGTGCGCGAAGGCGGAGACCCCGACGTAGGGCTCGTGGGTGGAGGGGGTGAGGTTCACGACCTCGGCGATGGCGTGCGAGATCCGGGTCATCTCGCGCAGGGCGCCCTCGGGGAGGACCCGCTTGCCGTACTTCAGCTCCAGGGCGGCGACCACCGGGAAGAGGTTGGCGTTGCCGACCCGCTCGCCGTAGCCGTTGGCGGTGCACTGGACGTGGGTGGCCCCGGCGTCCACCGCGGCCAGGGTGTTGGCGACCGCGCAGCCGGTGTCGTCCTGGGCGTGGATGCCGAGCCGGGCCCCGGTGTCGGCGGCGACGGTCGCGACGGTGGCCTGGATCTGGGCGGGCAGCATGCCGCCGTTGGTGTCGCAGAGCACGACGACGTCGGCGCCCGCCTCGTGGGCGGCGCGGACCACGGACTTGGCGTAGCCGGGGTTGGCGCGGTAGCCGTCGAAGAAGTGCTCGCAGTCCACGAAGACCCGGCGGCCCTGCTCGCGCAGGTGGGCGACGGTGTCCCGGACCATGGCGATGTTCTCGTCCAGGGTGGTGCGCAGGGCCAGTTCCACATGCCGGTCGTGGGACTTGGCGACCAGGGTGATCACCGGGGCGCCGGAGGCGAGCAGCGCCTTGACCTGGGGGTCCTCGGCGGCGGTGGCCCCGGCCCTGCGGGTGGCGCCGAAGGCGACCAGCTTCGCGTGGCGGAAGTCGATCTCCTCGCGGGCGCGGGCGAAGAACTCGGTGTCCCGGGGGTTGGCGCCGGGCCAGCCGCCCTCGATGAAGCCGACGCCGAACTCGTCCAGGTGCCGGGCGATGGTCAGCTTGTCCGCGACCGTGAGGTTGATGCCCTCGCGCTGCGCGCCGTCGCGCAGGGTGGTGTCGAAGACGTGGAAGCTGTCGTCGGCGCGGAGGGCGCCGCCGGGGGCCGTACTACTCATGGCTGCCTGACTCCTGTCGGTGAGTGGCTCCGAATTGCCCGGCTCCACTTGCCCCCGTCGCCGCACGCGTTCCGCCTCGGGCCGGTTGGGTCCGGAAACGAAAAAACCCCTCGCGGGTGCGAGAGGTCTGCGCGCGGGTCCGGGGCACGGTGTTCGCTGCCCGGGTGTCGTCCTCGGGTTCAGCGGTCACTGCGGACCGGCGCGCTGCTGCCAATAATCATGGTCAGAGCGAGCATGAACGGCAGTCTGCCACAAGGTCCGCATTCCGTGACGTCCGGTCTCAGGATGTGGTCCTAGTGTCCATGACCAGGAGACACCCGGCGGGCGGCCGCCCCGCACCCGTGGGTGGGGGCGGCCGCCTGCCGGAGCCGGTGCCGGTTCAGCCGAGCTGGTGCATCCAGCCGTGGGTGTCCTCGGCGGCGCCGCTCTGCAGGTCGAGCAGGGCCTTGCGGAGCCGCATGGTGACCTCGCCGGGCTCGCCGCCGCCCTGCGTCCACTCGCCCTGGCGGGACTTGACGGTGCCGACCGGGGTGATGACCGCGGCGGTGCCGCAGGCGAAGACCTCGGTGAGGGTGCCGTTCTCGGTGTCCCGCTTCCAGTCCTCGGTGGAGATGCGGCCCTCCTCGGCGGTGCAGCCGAGGTCGCGGGCGAGGGTGAGCAGCGAGTCGCGGGTGATGCCGGGCAGCAGCGAGCCGCTCAGCTCGGGGGTGACGATGCGGTCCCCGTACACGAAGTAGAGGTTCATGCCGCCCATCTCCTCGACCCAGCGGTGCTCCACCGCGTCGAGCCAGACGACCTGGTCGCAGCCCTTGTCCGCGGCCTCCTTCTGGGCGACGAGCGAGGCCGCGTAGTTGCCGCCGGTCTTGGCGGCGCCGGTGCCGCCCTTGACCGCGCGGACATAGTCCTCGGAGAGCCACACCGAGACCGGCTTCACACCGCCCTTGAAGTAGGCGCCGGCCGGGGAGGCGATGACCAGGAAGAGGTACTCGTTGGCGGGCCGCACGCCGAGGCCGACCTCGGCGGCGAACATGAAGGGCCGCAGGTACAGCGACTGCTCCCCGTGTGCCGGCACCCACGCCTTGTCCTGCTTGACCAGTTCGTCGCAGGCCGCGATGAACAGCTCCGCGGGCAGCTCCGGCATCGCCAGGCGCCGGGCGGAGGTCTGGAAGCGGGCGGCGTTGGCCTCCGGGCGGAAGGTGGCCACGGTGCCGTCGGGGCGGCGGTAGGCCTTGAGCCCCTCGAAGATGGTCTGCGCGTAGTGCAGCGTCATATTGGCCGGGTCCACCGACAGCGGCGCGTACGGGACGAGCTCGGCGTCGTGCCAGCCGCGGCCCTCTGTCCAGCGCACCGACACCATGTGGTCGGTGAAGTGGCGGCCGAATCCGGGGTTCGCCAGGATGGCCTCGCGCTCGGCATCCGGCAGCGGATGGGCGGAGGGCTTCAGCTCGATCGTCGTCGTCATCTGAGTGCGTCCTTCACAGTCGTCCAGGCGGACCGCGCCGCACGCCCGCTGTCACTGCCAGGACGTCCGAGCTTCTCCTCATACCGCGGTCTCACGTCCGATTATCGCGCGAGGGTGTCCGTGGTGAAGACGGCGTGGAGCCGGTCCGGGTTCCGATGGTGGCACCCGGCGGAACATACGGAAAGCCGCCGGGCCTTGTCCCGCCCCGGCGGCTCTCCTCGGACCTGCGTCCCCGGGAGCGTCCCGGGGAGGTGTTCTTCCGCCGGTCAGGCGGTTACCCGGGCCGCGAGCGCGGCGCCGATCTGCTCGGTGGTGCGGGGGCTGCCGTCGCGTGCGGCGAGGTCGGCGGTGACCGCCTCCTCGATGCGCGCGGCCTCGGTGTCGTGGCCGAGGTGGCGCAGCAGCAGGGCGACGGAGAGCACGGTCGCCGTCGGGTCGGCCTTGCCCTGGCCCGCGATGTCCGGGGCGGAGCCGTGCACCGGCTCGAACATCGAGGGGAAGGCGCCGGTGGGGTTGATGTTGCCGGAGGCGGCGAGGCCGATGCCGCCGGTGACGGCCGCGGCGAGGTCGGTGAGGATGTCGCCGAAGAGGTTGTCGGTGACGATCACGTCGAAGCGCTCGGGCTGGGTGACGAAGAAGATGGTGGCGGCGTCGACGTGCAGATAGTCGGTGGTGACCTCGGGGTACTCGGCGGCCACCTTGTCGAAGGTGGACTTCCACAGACCGCCCGCGTGCACCAGGACGTTGGTCTTGTGGACCAGGGTGAGCTTCCTGCGCGGGCGGGCCTGGGCGCGGGCGAAGGCGTCCCGGACCACGCGCTCGACACCGTAGGCGGTGTTGAGGCTGACCTCGGTGGCCACCTCGGCGGGGGTGCCGGTGCGCAGCGAGCCGCCGTTTCCGGTGTACGGGCCCTCGGTGCCCTCGCGGACCACCACGAAGTCGATCTCCGGGTTCCCGGCGAGCGGACCGGTGGTGTTCGGGTAGAGCCTGCTGGGCCGCAGATTGACGAAGTGGTCGAAGGCGAACCGCAGTCTGAGCAGCAGCCCGCGCTCCAGGACACCGGAGGGCACGGTCGGGTCGCCGATGGCGCCGAGCAGGATCGCGTCGTGCTCGGCCAGCTCGGCCAGCTCGGTGTCGGGCAGGGTCTCCCCGGTGCGGTGCCAGCGGCGGGCACCGAGGTCGTACTCCCGGGTCTCGAGTTTCACCTCACCGGGGAGTACGGCCTGAAGGACCTTCAGCCCCTGGGCGACGACCTCCTGGCCGATACCGTCACCGGGGATCACTGCGAGATCGAGAGTGCGCGACATGCGGTCACCGTACTCTCCGTCTTAGGGGATGACACACACCATCCACGATGCGGACGCCGGGCGGGTGTTGAGGGCTGCCGGGACCGGTCCCGCTCCGGGTGACCCCGTCAGGTCCGCGACCCGGCGGGTTCACCTGGAGTCGGCCCGCCGTACGGCCGCCGCTGCCAGCCTGCTGGTCATGGACACCCCCGACGTCGGCATCCCGGAGCGGCTCGCCCGCCAGATGAGCATGCCGGAGCAGCACGCCTACCTGCGGCGGAAGTTCGCCCGCCGCACGGTGCTGGCGTCCGGCGCCACCGCCGCGGTCGCGGGCGGCACCGGCTTCCTCGCGGGCGGCTCGGGCGCGGCCTACGGCGGGCAGCGCCCGGCGGCGGCGCCCGCGCGGTCGGCGGTCCGGGTGGACGGCTCGGTGGTGGCGCCCTTCGGCCGCCATCTCGCCTTCGGGGCCGACCCCCGTACCCAGATGCGGGTCTCCTGGCAGGTGCCCCTCCCGGTGCGCGCGCCCTTCCTGCGGGTCGGGCTGAAGCCCTGGGAGCTGAGCCGGAAGATCCCCGCCGAGGTGCGCGCCCTGCACACGCCCGCGCTCTCCGCGAAGCTGCCCGCGGTCGAACAGCTCTATCTGCACGCGGCGCTCGACGGGCTGCGGCCCGGGACCACGTACTACTACGGCGTCGGCCACGAGGGCTTCGACCCGGCCGCCCCGGAGCGGCTGGCCACGCTCGGCTCCTTCCGGACCGCGCCCGCCCGGCCGGAGCGCTTCGTCTTCACCGCCTTCGGCGACCAGGGCGTGGGGTACGACGCCCTGGCGAACGACCAGCTGATCCTCGGCCAGAACCCCTCCTTCCACCTCCACGCGGGCGACCTCTGCTACGCGGACAGCAGCGGCAAGGGCAAGGAGAGCGACACCTACGACGCGCGGGTCTGGGACACCTTCCTCGCGCAGACCGAGTCGGTGGCGAAGTCGGTGCCCTGGATGGTGACCACCGGCAACCACGACATGGAGGCCTGGTACTCCCCCGAGGGCTACGGCGGCCAGTCGGCCCGCTGGTCGCTGCCGGAGAACGGCCCGGACGCGAAGAAGGCGCCGGGGGTGTACTCCTTCGTCTACGGCAACGTCGGGGTGATCGCCCTGGACGCCAACGACGTCTCGTACGAGATCCCGGCCAACAGGGGCTATCTGGACGGCCGTCAGACCGGCTGGCTGGACGAGCGGCTCGGGGAGCTGCGGGCGCGCGAGGACATCGACTTCCTGGTGGTCTTCTTCCACCACTGCATGTACTCGACGTCCACCCACGGCTCGGACGGCGGGGTGCGCGCGGCCTGGCTGCCGCTGTTCCAGCGGCACCAGGTGGACCTGGTGGTCAACGGCCACAACCACGTCTACGAACGCACCGACGCCCTCAGGGGCGAGGGCGAGATCGGCCGGCGGCTGCCGGTCGGCGGCACCACCGACCCCACCCGCGACGGCATCGTCCATGTGACCGCGGGCGGCGCGGGCAAGGACCTGTACGGCTTCCCGGCGGGCGTCGAGGACAGCTACGAGGGCCGGGTCCGCGACCGCGAGTCGGTGCTCACCTTCCACTGGACGAAGGCACGGCTGCCGGACCCGGACCGGGTGGAGTGGTCCCGGGTGCGCTACACCGGCTTCTCCTTCCTCGCGGTGGAGGTGGAGGCCGGCGCCGCGCCCCGGATGAAGGTCTCGGCCCTCGCCGCGAGCGGGGAGCGCATCGACCACTTCGAGATCGCGCGCGGGAGGGGCTAGGAGGGAGAAGAGCTTTCGGGGGCTGCTCGTGATGGACCGCCGGGCGCGGGCCCGCACTCCATCAGCAACTGGCTGCCCCGCGGGCCGACCGGGCGGAAGCCCGCCTTGCTCCACGCCCTGACGGCCCGGTGGTTGGCGGCCTCGGGGTCGACGGTCACCCGGGTCCACCCCAGGGCGGTGCGCAGGTGCCCGACCAGGGCGCGGGCGGCGTCGGGGCCGAGGCCCCGGCCCTGCGCGCGGGGCAGCAGCACCATGTCGATGCCGCCCTCGTGCGGACCGGCGGTGACGTACTGGGCGTACCCCACGGGCTCGACGCCGTCGAGGACCAGGAGCGAGACCACCGCAGGACGCCGCCGTCCGATGTACTTGGCGGCCACTTCCTCGCGGGTGAGCGGCTGTCCGCCCCAGTCGCGGACGAACGCGGGGTCGGCGAACCACCCGGCGAGCAGCGGGAGGTGCGCCTCCGCGGCGGGGACGAGCGAGGTGGCCTCGCCCCTGACGACGGTCTCCGAGGTGTCCTCCATGCGGATATCGCGCCTCACGAGCAGACGAATCGTTCCGGACGCGATCTGGCGCCCTCCGTACGGTCCTTGCACACCGCGGCCGTCCAAGGACCGTACAGGGGGCGGAAGTTACCGGTGGCAGGCGGTCAACCCACCGGTGGAACGGCCCGCTTACGGGTGGGTGGAGTGGCCCCAGTCGCCGCCGTTGTCGCGGCGGTCGAGGGCGCGCTGGAGGGCGGCGGCGGCGTTCTTGCGCTCGGTAGCTGTCGTGCGGGGGGCACGGCGGACTCGGCGGGCGGTCGTCTCGGCCATGAGAGTTCAACTCCTAGAAAGCACACGGGAGCGGATGTCCTTACGAGACGCCGGATGGGCGGGGAACTCGCGCCGCAGGGGTCACCTGCGCGGGGCGCCGGGTTCGGCTCCGCCTTCGCTTGGTCGAGCGAGACGTTCGGCTTCCTACAAAGCTAGAGCGTTCGACCGTCGCTGTCTCCACAGTTAGTCGGACTTCCTACTATCTGAGACAGCGAGTTTTCCGCGCCCTCCGCTCCGGGCCGCTGACCGGGGCTTTCCCGCCCGTTCCCCGATGTGACGCAGGCCTCCCCGAACGGCCCTGCAGACCGGCCCGCCCTCCGCTTCCGGCCCCCGGCGGCCCCTCGCGCCCCCGCCTCAGCGCGGCCCCTGCTGCGCCCGCAGCTCCCGGATCAGCGCGCGGACCGCGAGCGAGCGGGCGAGTTCGGGGGTGGTCACATAGCCGATGGCGCGGGTCGGCGGGCGGGGGCCGAGCCGGACGACGGTGACCGACTCCGGCGCCGAGGTCAGCGAGAGCGCGGGCATCACCGCCATGCCGTGCCCGGCGCCGACCAGCGAGAGGACCGTGCCGTCGTCCTCGGCCTCCACGGTCGCCGAGGGCAGCCAGTCCTGGCCGCGCCACCAGTCGCGGGTGACGGCGCCGCAGTTCTCGTGCCAGTCGACCAGCGGCAGCGAGCGCGGCTCGGGGTGGTCCGCGGGGTGCACCAGGGCGTAGGGCTCCTCGAAGAGGGCGGCGCCGGTCAGACCGGCCGGGGGCCGCCCGCCGTCCAGGGTGGCGAGCGCGAGGTCCGCACGGCCGGCGGCCACCTCGCCCGCGGTGCCGGGGCCGAGCTCGCGGATCACCCGCACCCGCGGCTCGATCGCCGGGTGCCGGGCCCGCAGGCGCTCCAGGGCGGGCGGCAGCAGGTGCAGGGCGGCGCTGCGGAAGGCGGCGATCCGCAGCACCCCGGTGGTGGTGTCGGCGCCGCCGCGTCCCGCGCCGGTGCCGCGCACCTCGGCGGCGAGGGTGTCCAGGAGGCGCAGGGCGCGGCGGGCGTGGGCGGCTGCCTTGGCACCGGCCGGGGTGGGGGCGGCGCCCGCCCGGCCCCGGGTGAACAGGACGGCGCCCAGCTTGCGTTCGACGGCGCGCACGGCGTGCGAGACGGCGGACTGGGTGGTGCCGAGCGCCGCCGCGGCGGCGGTGAAGCCGCCCTCGCGCTCCACGGCGACGATCACCCGCAGCTCCTGCGGAGCGAGATCGGTCCCGGCCACACGCCCACCACCTGCGTCTATGAAGGGGCCTCATGGACCGGCCCGTCGCATGAGCCGAACGCTCTGCCCACCGCCCGCATTCCTTCCTACGGTCTCCGGCATGACCGAGATCGCACGCACCGTGCACCAGATCGCCCGCCCCGAGGGCTTCCCCACCGCGGAGCAGTTCCGCCTCGTCGAATCGCCGGTACCGGCGCCGGAGCCCGGCACCGCCCTGGTGGAGAACCTCTGGTGGTCGGTGGACCCGTACCACCGGGAGATGATGGACGGCGCCTTCGCCCTGCACACGCCGCTCGAAGGGCGCGCGCTCGGGCGCGTGATCGCCTCGCGCACCGAGGCGCTCCCCGAGGGCGAGGTGGTCTTCCACCGCAAGGGCTGGCGCACCCACGCGGTGGTCGGTCCCGAGGAGACCCGGCGGCTTCCCGGCGGCGGGTCCCTGCCGGGCGTACCGCTCTCCGCCTTCCTCAGCGTCCTCGGCGGCACCGGCCTGACCGCGTACGTCGCCCTGACCAGGACCGCGCGGCTGCGGCCCGGCGAGGACGTGTTCATCTCCTCCGCGGCGGGCGGAGTGGGCTCGGCGGCCGGGCGCTTCGCGCGGCTGCTCGGCGCGCGCACCCTGGTCGGCAGCGCGGGCTCGGCGGCGAAGGCGGCCCGGCTGACCTCCTCGCTCGGCTTCGACGCGGCCTTCGACTACCACGAGGGACCGGTGGCCGAACTCCTCGGCGAGGCCGCGCCCGAGGGCCTGGACGTCGCCGTGGAGAACGTCGGCGGGGACCACCTCGAAGGCGCCATCGCCCGGCTGCGCGAGCACGGCCGGATCGCCTGGGTCGGCGCGGTGGGGCAGTACCACCACCTCGCCTCCCCGCCGCCCGCGCCGCGCAACCTCTACTCGGTGGTCGGCAAGAGCCTGCGCCTGGAGGGCGTGCTGGTGCGCAACCATCTCGACGCGCAGGAGGAGTTGTACGACTTCGCGCTGCCG
Organism: Streptomyces physcomitrii; assembly: GCF_012273655.1. Lineage (GTDB taxonomy): Bacteria > Actinomycetota > Actinomycetes > Streptomycetales > Streptomycetaceae > Streptomyces > Streptomyces physcomitrii. The sequence goes on from NZ_JAAWWP010000022.1 coordinate 12,678, forward strand.
CATCTGCGCAGCGGGCGCCTGGTCCCGGACGAGACCGTGGTGGACGGCTTCGAGCACATCGTGGCCGCCTTCCTCGGCATGCTGCGCGGCGAGAACACCGGGAAGATGCTGGTCCGCGCCACCGGCTGAGGGCGGCCCGTACCTGGCTGACCTGCTGACCCGCGGCCCGTGCGCGCGAACGGGGGGCGCGCGTACGGGCAGTGGGGGCGGGCGGGCTCGGGCGCGTACGGGGCGGGCTCGGGCGCGTACCCGTGCGCACGCTCGGGCGGGTGCGGGTTCGCGCGCTCGCGTGCCGGGCGGGCGCGAGGGTGCGCGGACGCCGACGCGCCCCCGGCCGGGGTGGGGCCGGGGGCGCGGGCGGGACCGGCCGCGGAGGGAGTGCCGGTCCTGGGCCGTGTCGGGACACGGCCGGGGGGCGGGGACGGGCGAGGTGGTGGTCACCGGGCGCCGGGGGGACGCCCGGCGGGGTTCGCCCGCCCCCGCCGGGAGAGGGTCAGCCCATGTGCGGGTAGCCGTACTCCGTCGGCGGGACGAGCGCCTCCTTGATGGACCGGGTCAGGGTCCAGCGCTGGAGGTTCTGCGGGGCGCCCGCCTTGTCGTTGGTGCCGGAGGCGCGGCCGCCGCCGAAGGGCTGCTGGCCGACCACGGCGCCGGTCGACTTGTCGTTGATGTAGAAGTTGCCGGCCGCGAAGCGCAGCTTGTGGGCGGCGTCCACGGCGGCGGCACGGTCCTGGGCGATGACGGAACCGGTCAGCGCGTACGCCGAGACGGACTCCATCTGCGCCAGCATCTCCTCGTACTTCTCGTCCTCGTAGACGTGCACGGCGAGGAAGGGGCCGAAGTACTCGGTGGTGAAGACCTCGTTGGCCGGGTCGCTGCACTCGACGACGGTCGGGCGCACGAAGTAGCCCACCGAGTCGTCGTAGGTGCCGCCCGCGACGACGGTGCAGGACTCGTCCGCCTTGGCGCGGTCGATGGCCGCCTTGTTCTTGGCGAAGGAGCGCTCGTCGATCACGGCGCCGATGAAGTTGGTCAGGTCGGTGACGCTGCCCATGGCGATGCCGTCGACCTCGGCCGCGAACTCCTCCTTGAAGCCGGAGTTCCAGATCGAGGCCGGGATGTACGCGCGCGAGGTGGCCGAGCACTTCTGGCCCTGGTACTCGAAGGCGCCGCGGGTCAGCGCCGTCTTGAGGACCGCGCGGTCGGCGCTCGGGTGGGCGACGACGAAGTCCTTGCCGCCGGTCTCGCCGACGATGCGCGGGTAGGAGCGGTACTTCTCGATGTTGTTGCCGACCGTCTTCCACAGGTACTGGAAGGTCTTGGTCGAGCCGGTGAAGTGGATGCCCGCGAGGTCCCGGTGCTCCAGGGCGACCTCGGAGACCTCGATGCCGTCGCCGGTGACCAGGTTGATCACACCGGCGGGCAGCCCGGCCTCCTCCAGGAGGCGCATCAGGAGCACGGCCGCGTGGGTCTGCGTCGGGGAGGGCTTCCAGACCACGACGTTGCCCATCAGCGCCGGGGCGGTGGGCAGATTGCCCGCGATGGCGGTGAAGTTGAACGGCGTGATCGCGTAGACGAAGCCTTCGAGCGGGCGGTGGTCCAGACGGTTCCAGACGCCGGTCGAGTTCGCCACCGGCTGCTCGGCGAGCAGGTCGCGGGCGTACTTGACGTTGAAGCGCCAGAAGTCGATCAGCTCACAGGGGCTGTCGATCTCGGCCTGCTGCGCGGTCTTGGACTGGCCGAGCATGGTGGAGGCCGCGATGGTCTCGCGCCAGGGGCCGGACAGCAGCTCGGCGGCGCGCAGGAAGATCGCGGCGCGGGCGTCGAAGGGCAGGTCGCGCCAGGCGGGGGCCGCGGCCAGGGCGGCGTCGATGGCGGCCCGCGCGTCGTCCTGGGTGGCGTTGCGGTAGGTGCCGAGCACGGACTTGTGGTCGTGCGGCTGCACCACCTGGAAGGCGCTGCCGCCGCCCAGCCGCTTCTCGCCGCCGATGGTCATCGGGAGGTCGATCGGGTTCTCGGCCAGCTCCTTGAGCTTGGCTTCGAGGCGGGCACGCTCCGGGGAACCGGGGGCGTAGCCGAGCACCGGCTCGTTGACCGGGGCGGGGACCTGGGTCAGGGCGTCCATGACTGCCGAATCTCCTTGGGTTGGGTGCCCCTTGGTGGTACGGGGGGTGGGGCGGCGGACGGGCGTTCAGCCTCGGATGGTGGCGGACGTACGACTCACTGACTCACCCCTTGGTGACGAGGGAGCGCAGGAAGAAGGCGAGGTTGGCGGGACGCTCGGCGAGGCGGCGCATGAAGTATCCGTACCAGTCGGTGCCGTAGGCCGTGTAGACACGCATCCGGTGGCCCTCGGCGGCGAGGCGGTGCTGCTCCTCGGTGCGGATGCCGTAGAGCATCTGGAACTCGTAGGCGTCCAGGGCGCGGCCGTGGCGCAGCGCCAGCTCCTGGGTGACGGCGATCAGGCGCGGGTCGTGGGAGCCGATCATCGGGTAGCCGGTGCCCGCCATCAGGATGTTCAGGCAGCGCACATAGGCGAGGTCGACCTGGTGCTTGTCCTGGTGGGCGACGGAGGCGGGCTCCTTGTAGGCGCCCTTGACGAGCCGGACCCGGGAGCCGGCCGCGGCGAGGTCGCGGCAGTCGTCCTCGGTACGGAAGAGGTAGGACTGCACGACGGCGCCGGTCTCGGGGAAGCGGCGGCGCAGCTCGGCGTGGATGGCGAGGGTGGAGTCGACCGTGGTGTGGTCCTCCATGTCGAGGGTGACCGTGGTGCCGATCTCGGCGGCGGCCTCGACGACGGCGGTGGCGTTCTTCAGGGCGAGGTCGTGGCCGCCCGGCAGCGCCTGCCCGAAGGAGGAGAGCTTGATGGACATCTCGGCGCGGGTGCCGAGCCCCAGCGGGCGCAGCGCCTCGACGAGGCCGAGGTAGGCGTCGCGGGCGCGCAGTGCCTCGGCGGGGTCGGTGACGTCCTCGCCGAGGACGTCGAGCGTGACCTCCAGGCCGCGGTCCGCGAGGTCCTTGACGACCGGCAGGGTCTCCTCGGAGGTCTCACCGGCGATGAAGCGGGTGACGACCGGCTTCGTCACCGGCGCGGCGGAGACGATGCGGCGCAGCTGCTCGCTGCGCGAGGCGGCGAGGATCACGGGACCCAGCACGGGGCACCTCCACGGTGAGGCAGTACCTGCGGTACATGTCGCTGATATTCGGCCGTTCCGGCGCGGATCGCGCGGACCGGTGACGGCTTGGAGAACCTCCGTGAAACCTAAGGATCCCTCCGATCCGGCGCCATCGACAGGTGTCACGCCTCCGTGGCCCGGATCTCAGACATCTGTATGACGCGGCCGGGCGGGTGGCGCAGAATGGCGGTGTGAAGGGCGACTACCAGGAACCGGTCGATGAGATCTCCGCGCTGCTCGGCGCCCCGGCGACGCTTGAGGACCGCCATTTCCAGCTGATCGCCTTCGGCGCGCACGACAGCGAGGACAGCGCGATGGACCCGGTGCGCACCCGCTCGATCCTGACCCGCCGCTCCACCAGGGCGGTGCAGGACTGGTTCGAGGGCTTCGGCATCACCCGGGCGAAGGGTCCGGTACGCATTCCGGCCAGTCCGGCGGCCGGGGTGCGGCGCGGCCGGATCTGCCTGCCGGTACGCCACCAGGGCACCGTCCTCGGCTACGTCTGGCTGATCGACGACGAGCCCGGCCCCACCGACGCCCAGCTGGCCGCGGCCATGGAGGTGACGGTCCGCATCGGGGCGCTCCTCGCGGACGAGGCCCGGGCCGGGGCCGACCTCAGCCGCGAGTTCCGCGCCGCGCTCACCGCGGAGCCCGGCTGGCAGCGGGAGGCGGCCCTCACCGCCCTGCGCTCCGCCCTCGGCACCCGCGCGGAGGGCCCGCACACCCTGGTCTGCGTGGCCCCCTGGCCCACCACCGCCGAGTCCGCCCCCGCGGCGGCCCCCGGCGTCGAGGCGCGGTGCACGGTCCCCTGGGGCACCGACCACCAGGCCCTCGCCGTACTGGTCCGCCTGCGCAGCCGCGAGGTGGACACCCCCGCCCGCGCGGCGGCCGAACGACTGAGCGCGATGGCGGAGGCGGGCGCGGCGGCGAACACGGCGGGCGCGGACGGGAGTTCGGCGCCGGGCGGCGGAGTGGCGGCCGGGCTCTCGGTGGCCCGGGAGGGGCTGGCGGAGCTGGGCCGGGCCTGGCACGAGGCGCGGGCGGCGGCCCGGGCGGTGCTCGCCGAGCCGGGGCGCGGCCCGGTCGCCGACTGGTCCGCCATCGGGCCCTGGCGGCTGCTGTCCGCGCTGCCCGCCGAGGCCGGCCGGGACCCCTCGGCCGCCCCGCTGCTGACCGGGGCCCACCGCGAACTGGCCCGTACCGCCGAGGAGTTCCTCGACCACGCGGGCCAGGCGGGCCGTACCGCGGCGGCCCTCGGCATCCACCGCCAGACCCTCTACTACCGCCTCTCCCGGGTGGAGAAGCTCACCGGCCTCGACCTGGACGACGGCGAGGACCGGCTGCTGCTGCACATGGCGCTGAAGGCGGCGCGGTTGTGAGCGGCGGCGGTGAGGGCGGGTCCCGTCTCGGGGCGCACACGGCCGCCGCCCGGGGCGGCGGGCACACTCCGACTCCCGTTCCCGGCGGCCGGATTCACGGGTGAACGGCGAAGGACCCGGCCCCGCCGAGCATCGGCGGTCCGGGCCCTTCCCCTTCTCGGCCGGACAACTGCCCTACGCGGTACGGGAGTCGAGGCGCGAGGTGTGCTTCCGGTCGCTCAGTCCCCGAGGTTGACCGCGCGGACCGAGGTCGCGCCGATCTCCTCGGCCACCTCGGCGAGCACGGCGGGCGGCACGGTGTCGTCCACCGAGAGGACGGCGAGGGCCTCACCGCCCGCCTTGGCGCGGGAGACCTGCATGCCGGCGATGTTGATGCCGGACTCACCGAGGATGCGGCCGACGGTGCCGACGACGCCGGGGCGGTCGGCGTAGCGCAGGACGGCCATGTGGTCGGCGAGCGCCAGGTCGATGTCGTGCTCGCCGACGGCGACGATCTTCTGCAGGTGCTTGGGCCCGGCCAGGGTGCCGGAGACCGAGATCTCCTCGCCGCCGGAGAGGGTGCCGCGCACGGTGACCAGGTTGCGGTGGTCCGGGGACTCGCTGCTGGTGGTCAGGCGCACCTCGACGCCGCGCTCCTGGGCGAAGAGCGGGGCGTTGACGTACGAGACGGTCTCGTCGACCACGTCCTCGAACACGCCCTTGAGCGCGGAGAGTTCGAGGACCTTGACGTCGTGCTGGGTGATCTCGCCGTAGACCTCGACATCGAGGCGGGCGGCGACCTCGCCCGCGAGGGCGGTGAAGATCCGGCCGAGCTTCTCGGCGAGCGGCAGGCCGGGGCGTACGTCCTCGGCGATGACGCCGCCCTGGACGTTGACCGCGTCGGGGACGAGCTCACCGGCGAGGGCGAGCCGCACCGAGCGGGCGACCGCGATACCGGCCTTCTCCTGGGCCTCGTCGGTGGAGGCGCCGAGGTGCGGGGTGGCGACGACCTGGTCGAACTCGAAGAGCGGGGAGTCGGTGCAGGGCTCCTTGGCGTAGACGTCGAGTCCGGCGCCCGCGACGCGGCCCTCCTTGACGGCCGAGTACAGCGCCTCCTCGTCGACGATCCCGCCGCGCGCGGCGTTGACGATCCGCACGCTGGGCTTGACCTTGCGCAGCGCCTCGTCGCCGATCAGGCCGAGGGTCTCGGGGGTCTTCGGCAGGTGCACGGTGATGAAGTCCGAGACCTGGAGCAGCTCGTCGAGGGAGAGGACCTTCACGCCCATCTGCGCGGCCCGCGCGGGCTGTACGTAGGGGTCGTAGGCGACGACCTTCATGCCGAAGGCGGACATCCGCTGGGCGACCAGGGCGCCGATGCGGCCGAGGCCGACGACGCCGAGGGTCTTCTCGGCCAGCTCGACGCCGGTGTACTTGGAGCGCTTCCACTCGCCGTTCTTGAGCGCGGCGTTGGCCTGCGGGATGTTGCGCGCGGTGGCGAGCAGCAGTCCGCAGGCCAGCTCGGCGGCGGTGACGATATTGGAGGTGGGGGCGTTGACGACCATCACGCCGGCCTTGGTGGCGGCGGAGACGTCGACGTTGTCCAGGCCGACTCCGGCCCGGGCGACCACCTTGAGGCGCTTCGCGGCGGCCACCGCCTCGGCGTCCACCTTGGTGGCGGAGCGGATCAGGATGGCGTCGACCTCGGCGATGGCGGGCAGCAGTTCCGCGCGGTCGGCGCCGTTGCAGTGCCGGATCTCGAAGTCCGGGCCGAGGGCGTCGACGGTGGCGGGCGACAGCTCCTCGGCGATGAGTACCACAGGCTTGGCAGCGGTGTTCGAGCTCACGTGAGTCCTCACAAGTCCATTGCTTGGCGGCCGTCCCGAGGGCCGCAGGCGGTGGAGGGATGCCGCGTGGAAGACGCACGACGCTGTGGGCCTGACGCGTTGATGCCGCTCAGTGTAGTGGCGGTTTCCGGGCTGTTTCCCGGATGTGGCGGAAGGATCACCCTTCCGTGGCCAGGGCATGGCGCCGGGGCGGCTCGGCCGCGGCAGGAAGTCCGAAAAGCATCGGGGCCGCCCTGGTGCGGGCGGCCCCGGTCGGCGGGTGATCAGTCCTCGTCGACCCAGCTCATCAGCTTGCGCAGCTTCTTGCCGGTGGTCTCCAGGAGGTGGTCCTCGTCGGCCTTCTTGTACTCGTGGTACTTCGGCAGACCGGCCTCGTACTCCTTCATCCAGTTGTTGGCGAAGGTGCCGTCCTGGATCTCGCCGAGGACCTTCTTCATCTCGGCCTTGGTGGCGTCGGTGATGATCCGCGGGCCGGTGATGTAGTCGCCCCACTCGGCGGTCTCGGAGACCGACCAGCGCATCTTCTCCAGGCCGCCCTCGTACATGAGGTCCACGATCAGCTTCAGCTCGTGCAGGCACTCGAAGTAGGCGATCTCCGGCTGGTAGCCCGCCTCGACCAGGGTCTCGAAGCCCGCCTTGACGAGCGCGGAGGCGCCGCCGCAGAGCACGGCCTGCTCACCGAAGAGGTCGGTCTCGGTCTCCTCGGTGAAGGTGGTCTTGATGACGCCGGCGCGGGTGCCGCCGATGCCCTTGGCGTACGAGAGGGCCAGCGCGAAGGCGCTGCCGGTGGCGTCCTGCTCGACGGCCACGATGCAGGGCACGCCGCGGCCCTCCTCGTACTGGCGGCGGACCAGGTGGCCCGGGCCCTTGGGGGCGACCATGCAGACGTCGACGCCGGCCGGGGGCTTGATGAAGCCGAAGCGGATGTTGAGTCCGTGGCCGAAGAAGAGGGCGTTGCCGTCCTCCAGGTGGGCGGCGATGGACTCCTCGTAGACCTTGGCCTGGATCGGGTCCGGGACCAGGACCATGATCACGTCGGCCCAGGCGGCGGCCTCGGCCGGGGTGACCACGCGCAGGCCCTGCTCCTCGGCCTTGGCCTTGGACTTGGAGCCCTCGTGCAGGCCGACCCGGACGTCGACGCCGGAGTCGCGCAGCGAGAGCGCGTGGGCGTGGCCCTGGCTTCCGTAGCCGATGACCGCGACCTTGCGGCCCTGGATGATGGACAGGTCGGCGTCGGCGTCGTAGAACAGCTCGGCCACGGGTTCTCTCCTAGTTTCTGCGGTATCGCTGCGGTGGCGACCACCGTACGGGGACGGCGGGTGGGTCGGTCGCGGGGTCTCGGATGACGGACGGGGGCGGACGGGACGCTCCCGGCGGGCGCGGCTCAGGCGCTGCGGTCGAGGGCCCGCAGGCTGCGGTCGGTGATGGAGCGGGCGCCGCGGCCGATCGCGATGGTGCCGGACTGCACCAGCTCCTTGATGCCGAAGGGCTCCAGCATCTTCAGCATGGCCTCCAGCTTGTCGCTGGATCCGGTGGCCTCGACGGTCACGGCCTCCGGGGCGACGTCCACGGTCTTGGCGCGGAACAGCTGCACGATCTCGACGATCTGCGAGCGCGTCTCGTTGTCGGCGCGGACCTTCACCAGAACGAGTTCACGCTGGACGGCCGAACCGGGTTCCAGCTCGACGATCTTCAGCACGTTGACGAGCTTGTTGAGCTGCTTGGTGACCTGTTCGAGCGGCAGGTCCTCGACGTTCACCACGATGGTGATCCGGGAGATGTCGGGGTGCTCGGTGACGCCCACCGCGAGGGAGTCGATGTTGAAGCCGCGGCGGGAGAAGAGCGCGGCGATCCGCGCCAGGATGCCGGGGGTGTTCTGGACCAGGACGGAGAGCGTGTGCTTGGACATGTCGCTGACTCGATTCTCGGACTCTCGGATGGTTCCCTGCGCGCTCTCGCGGCTCAGTCGTCTTCGTTGTCGCCGAAGTCGGGGCGGACGTCGCGGGCGGCCATGATCTCGTCGTTGGAGGTACCGGCGGCGACCATCGGCCAGACCATGGCGTCCTCGTGGACGATGAAGTCGACGACGACGGGGCGGTCGTCGATCGCGTTGGCCTCGGCGATGACCTTGTCCAGCTCGTCCAGGGACTCGCAGCGCAGCGCGGCGCAGCCCATCGCCTCGGCCAGCTTCACGAAGTCCGGGACGCGGGTGCCGGCGCTCGGCCCGGGGGCGGAGGCGGCGGCGTCCGCGGCGGGGCCCGAGTGCAGCACGGTGTTGGAGTAGCGCTGGTTGTAGAAGAGGGTCTGCCACTGGCGGACCATGCCGAGGGCGCCGTTGTTGATGATGGCGACCTTGATCGGGATGTTGTTCAGGGCGCAGGTGGTGAGTTCCTGGTTGGTCATCTGGAAGCAGCCGTCGCCGTCGATCGCCCAGACGGTACGCCCGGGCTGCCCGGCCTTGGCGCCCATCGCGGCCGGGACCGCGTAGCCCATGGTCCCGGCGCCCCCGGAGTTCAGCCAGGTGGCGGGGGTCTCGTACTGGATGAAGTGCGCGGCCCACATCTGGTGCTGGCCGACGCCCGCGGCGAAGACGCTGCCCTCGGGGGCGAGTTCGCCGATCCGCCGGATGACGTGCTGGGGGGAGAGCGAGCCGTCCTCGGGCTGGTCGTAACCGAGCGGGTAGGTCTCGCGCCAGCGGTTGAGGTCGGCCCACCAGCTCGCGTACCCGGAGGCGGCGGCCTCCCCCGCGTGGCCCTCGCTCTGCTCGCGCTGCACGGCCTGCACCAGGTCGGCGATGACCTCGCGGGCGTCGCCGACGATCGGCACGTCGGCCGCGCGGTTCTTGCCGATCTCGGCCGGGTCGATGTCCGCGTGCACGATCTTGGCGTACGGGGCGAAGCTGTCCAGCTTGCCGGTGACGCGGTCGTCGAAGCGGGCGCCGAGGGCGACGATCAGGTCGGCCTTCTGCAGGGCGGTGACCGCGGTGACGGCGCCGTGCATGCCGGGCATGCCGACGTGCTGGGGGTGGCTGTCGGGGAAGGCGCCGAGTGCCATCAGGGTGGTGGTGACCGGGGCCTTGGTCAGCTCGGCGAGCACCTTCAGCTCGGCGGTGGCACCGGCCTTCAGGACGCCGCCGCCGACGTAGAGGACCGGGCGGGCGGCCTGGCCGATGAGCTTGGCGGCCTCCCGGATCTGCTTGGCGTGCGGCTTGGTCACCGGGCGGTAGCCGGGCAGGTCCTGGACGGGCGGCCAGGAGAAGGTGGTGCGCGCCTGGAGGGCGTCCTTGGCGATGTCGACGAGGACCGGTCCCGGGCGGCCGGTGGCGGCGATGTGGAAGGCCTCGGCGATGGTCCGCGGGATGTCCGCGGCGTCGGTGACCAGGAAGTTGTGCTTGGTGATCGGCATGGTGATGCCGACGATGTCCGCCTCCTGGAAGGCGTCGGTGCCGATCGCCTTGGAGGCGACCTGGCCGGTGATGGCCACCAGCGGGACCGAGTCCATGTGCGCGTCGGCGATCGGCGTGACCAGGTTGGTGGCGCCCGGGCCCGAGGTGGCCATGCAGACCCCGACCTTGCCGGTGGCCTGCGCGTAGCCGGTGGCCGCGTGGCCCGCGCCCTGCTCGTGCCGCACCAGCACATGGCGGACCCGGGTGGAGTCCATCATCGGGTCGTAGGCCGGCAGGATCGCCCCGCCCGGAATCCCGAACACCGTCTCGGCCCCGACCTCCTCCAGGGAACGGATGAGGGACTGCGCGCCCGTGACGTGCTCGACGGGGGCGGACTGCTGTCCGGAACGGGGCCGCGGCTGCGGATGGGCCCCGGTGGCCTGCTCGGTCATCGGCTTCTCTTCTCGATGCTGAGGGTGAGTACGCAAGGTACGGGGAGTGAGGGTGGCGGGGTGAAGCGGGGTGCGGCTCGGAGGAGGGGGGTGGGCGGCTCGGAGGGTCCTGCGGTCGATCTGCGAGCTTTGCACAGCTCGCGCGGGGCTTCGGTGCAACAAAAAACCCCCCGTGCCGTGAGGCAAGCGAGGGGAGCGCGTCGGTATCGTCCACCGGGGCGGTGAGAGGGCCCGGTATCAGCCGACGCGCTTTCCAAGTACGAGAATTCGGGTGCGCATGGCTCAGACCCTCTCGCCGAGGCGCTCCCCATGTCAAGTGGGTGGGACGGGCGTCTCATGATGTGAACTGCGAAGACTCTCCGGACGGTACGGCGCGGGCACCCTGGTCAGCATGGTCCGCTCCCCCGCCGCACCCGGCACCGGCAGCTTCCCGGCGGACAGCACCCGGCGCAGCCGGTACTCGTCGAGCGGCCCGGAGAAGACCGGACCCTGCCCGTGGGTGCAGCCCATGGCCCGCAGGGCGAGCACCTGGTCGGGGTGTTCGACGCCGTCCGCGACGGAGCGCATGCCGAGGTCGCCCGCGATCCGGAGCAGACCGCCGGTGATCTTGTTCAGCCGGGTGGACTCGGTGACGCCCTCGACCAGGCTGCGGTCCAGCTTGAGGATGTCCACCGGCAGGGTGCGCAGCGCGTTGATCGCCGCGTAGCCGCCGCCGAAGCCGTCCAGGGCGATCCGCACCCCGAGCCCCCGCAGCCCCGCGAGGCGGCTTTCCAGCTCGGCGAGGCGGGCCGGCGGGCCGCTGTCGGCCAGCTCCAGGACGAGCGCCCCGGAGGCGAGTGAGTGCCGGTCGAGCAGCGCCTCCACGGCGTTCAGCGGCAGCGAGCGGTCCAGCAGGCGGTGCCCGCCGAGGCGGACCACCACCGGCACCGTGACGCCCGCGGCGGCGCGCTCCGCGGCCTGGGCGACGGCGGCTTCGAGCACCCACCAGTCCAGCTCGTCGGCGCGCGCCTGGTCCCGGCCGCGCGGCAAGCGCTCGGGGGCGGACAGCGCCCCCTGCCCGCTGCGCCAGCGGGCCTGGGCGCTCATCGCGCAGATCCGGCCCTGGTCGAGGCTGACCACCGGCTGGTGCAGCAGCGCGAACTCGCCCTCGTCCAGGGCGCCGCGCAGCCGGTCCTCCAGCTGCGCCTTGCGCACCGCCTCGGTCTTCATCTGCGGGACGTACAGCTCGACCCGGTTCTTGCCGCCCGCCTTGGCCCGGTACATCGCGAGGTCGGCGTTGCGCAGCAACTCGCCCGCGCTGAGCCCCGGTTCGGCGAAGGCGACGCCGATGGAGGCGGCGACCCGGACGTCGTTGCCGTCGATGGCGTACGGCCGCGAGAGGGTGAGCCGGAGCCGGTCGGCCAGCTCCAGGATCTGCCGCTCGCGCAGGGCGCGTTCGCGGGCGCCGTCGCCGAGGACGAGGGCGGCGAACTCGTCCCCGCCGAAGCGGGCCGCGGTGTCGCCCTGGCGCACCGACTCCTGGAGCCGCCGGGCGGCCTGGATGAGGAGTTCGTCGCCCGCCTGGTGGCCGATGGTGTCGTTGACCGCCTTGAAGCCGTCGAGGTCGATGAAGAGCACGGCGGTGCCCGCGTCCCCGGCCCTGCGCCCGCCGAGCGCCTGGCCGACCCGGCGGGCGAACAGCGCCCGGTTGGGCAGGTCGGTGAGCGGGTCGTGCTCGGCGTTGTGCTGCAACTGGGCCTGCAGGCGCACCCGTTCGGTGACGTCGCGGGTGTTGAGGATCAGCCCGCCCTGGTGCCGGTTGACGGTGGACTCGACGTTGAGCCACTGCCCGGCGCCGGAGCGGAAGCGGCACTCGATGCGCGCGGTGGGCTCCTCGGCGGGGCTCGCGGCGAGGAAGCGGCGCAGCTCGTGCACCACCCGGCCGAGGTCCTCGGGGTGGATGAGCGCGGCGAGTTCGGAGCCGACCAGCTCCGCGGCCTCGCGTCCGTAGACCCCGGTGGCGGCGGGGCTGACGTAGCGCAGCACCCCGCTGGGCGCGGCGATCATGATGACGTCGCTGGAGCCCTGGACCAGGGAGCGGAAGTGGTTCTCCTTCTCGGCCAGTTCCTGGGTGAGGGTGATGTTGTCCAGGAGCATGATCCCCTGGCGTACGACGAGGGCGAGCACCACCGTGCAGGCGGTGAGCAGCACCACCCGGTCGACCCGTCTGCCGTCCAGGACGTTGTACAGGATCCCGAGGGTGCAGACGGCGGCCGCGAGGTACGGGGTCAGCGCGGCCAGGGAACCGGCGATCGGGCGGGGCCCCGTGCCCCGGGGCGGCGGGTCGTCCTCGGTGGCCGGGTGCGGGGCGCCGTGTCCGCTGGCGCGCTCGCCGTCGGCCGGGTGCGCGCGCCGGGGGGCGACCCAGGGGGCGTAGGCGAGCAGCAGCGATCCGGCGAACCAGCCCGCGTCGAGCAGCTGCCCGGAGCGGTAGCTGTCGTGCAGCAGCGGGGAGGTGAAGAGCGCGTCGCACATCACGGTCAGCGCCAGCGCCCCGACCGCGGTGTTGATCGCGGAGCGGTCCACGAAGCCGCGCCGGAAGTGCATCGCGAGGACCATGCTCACCAGCGCGATGTCGAGCAGCGGATAGGCGAGGGAGAGGGCGGTGTGCGCCACGTCGCCGCCGCCGGAGTGCGCGGTGTGCGCGAGCGCCAGGCTCCAGGAGAGGGTGAGCAGCGAGCCGCCGATCAGCCAGGAGTCGAGCACCAGGCAGACCCAGCCGGCCCTGCTGGCGGGGCGTTTGGCGAGGACGAGCAGCCCGACGATGGCGGGCGGCGCGAAGCAGAGGAAGAAGAGGTCGGCCCAGCTCGGGTCGGGCACCTCCCGGCCGAGCACCACCTCGTACCAGCCCCAGACGGCGTTGCCGAGCGCCGCCATCGCGGAGGAGAGCGCGAAGAGCAGCCAGGCGGGGCGCAGCGAACCGGCTCTGAGGCGGCCGTAGCGGTAGCAGGAGACCGCGGCCAGGGCGGCGGCCAGGGCGAGGCCGAAGTCGCCCATGGCGAGGGCCAGTCGCTCCGATCCCCAGCCGAGGGTGGCGCCGACCGCGTAGCCGGAACAGGCCACCGCGAGGACCAGCGGGCCGTTCACACCGCGCGGCAGATGGCCGCGGCCGAGTGGCTCCAGCGGGGGCAGCAGCGAGCGGAACGCGCCGCCGACGGCTCCCGCCAGAGGCGGCCGGGCGGTCACCGGTCCGCTCCCCGGGCGGCGGTGCGGACGAGGCGGCGGTACGGCTCCCGGTGGGCGCCCGGCCCACCCGCGTCGGCCGCGGTCCTCGGGGCGGCCGCTCGGCTCCGCCGGATCGCTCCGGTCACTTGGTTCGCTCGGGTCACTCGGGTCACTCGGGTCGCGGCTGTCCCGATGGAACCGGCGCCCCCGGTGGTCCCGGTGGTCGCCGGATCGGGCACGGGCTGCCGGGTGCGGCCGTGCCGTGCCGGCCGGTGGGTCCACAGTGCGTGCATCACGCTTCGCCCCCCTTGCGGTTCCGGTGTCTCGCCCCCTGCGCCGGACGGACGGTGGCGCAGCCCCTGCCCGGACGATACACCAGTTTCGTCACTCTGGGACATAGTCGGCCTACTCTCCGTAACAGCAAGCGAGCGCAACCGGCCCCGGCGCCGGTCCCGCGGCGGCCCCCGGGGACCCTCCGGGCTCAACTCCCGGTGGTGCGCACCACGTTGTGCAGGGGCTCGCCCGCCGCGAACCGGTTCAGCTGGGCGGCGATCAGCCTCCGCGCCCGCGGGGCGAAGGCGGAGGAGGGGCCACCGGTGTGCGGACTGATGAGCACCCCCGGAGCGTGCCACAGCGGATGGTCGTCCGGCAGCGGTTCCGGGTCGGTGACGTCGAGCGCGGCCCGCAGCCGGCCGGAGTTCAGCTCGGCGAGAAGCGCGCCGGTGTCCACCACGGCGCCTCGGGCCACGTTCACCAGGAGGGCGCCGTCCCGCATCCGGGCCAGGAAGGCGGCGTCCACCAGGCCGCGGGTCGCCGGGGTGAGCGGGGTGGTGAGCACCACGACATCGGCCTCGGGCAGGAGTTCGCCCAGCGAGTCCAGTGGGTGCACCGGACCGCGCTCGGTGGTGCGCGCGGAGCGCGCGATGCGTGAGACCCGCGCGGGCTCGAAGGGAGTGAGCCGGTCCTCGACGGCCGCGCCGATCGATCCGTAGCCCACGATGAGCACCGATTTGTCGGCGAGCGCCTCGGGGAAGGCCGCCGGCGTGCGCCACCGGCCCGCGCGCTGGGCGTCGACGAAGTCCGGCAGGCGGCGCAGCGAGGCGAGGGTCAGGGCGAGCGCGAGTTCCGAGGTACTGGCCTCGTGGACCCCGCGGGCATTGCACAACTGCACGCCGGGACGCAGGAGTTCGAGGCCCGGCTCGACATGGTCGATGCCCGCGGTCAGGGTCTGCACGGCGCGTACCGAGGTGAGTTTCGCGAGCGGGCGCACGGCGACCTCGGCCCCCTTCATATAGGGGACCACGTAGAAGGCGCAGTCGGCCGGGTCCGCGGGGAACTCCTGCCCGCCGTCCCAGAACCGGTAGGTGAAGCCGCCCGGCAGTCCCTCGATCGTCTCGGCCGCCATCGGCAGCCACACCTCGTCAGTCATGGTCAGGAGGCTAGGGCACGGCACCGACAGACCCCGGGGCTGCCCGCCGGGCACGCGCGAGGGCGGCGGCCGCCGCAGCGGAACCAGCCCCGGCGGACCGCCCGGGGACCGCCCGGGGACCGACCGGCCGCCTGCCACGCGGGGGTGGTGGGCCCGATCCGCCCGCCGGACGGTGTATGAACGACGGGTGGCACCGCCCGGCCACACCGCATCGAAGGGGACCGTCATCGTGCAACGCCCAGCTCTGGGGGCCGTGTTGGCCGCCGCCGCCCTGTTCGCCCTGCCCGCCTGCTCCTCCGGCGGGGACTCCTCGGGCCCCTCCGGCGAGGGCTCGCCGACGGGCAGCGAGAAGCCGGGCTCCTCCCCCGCCCCCTCGGAGTCGGCGCCCCCGGCGAAGGGCTCGGCCAAGGTGCTCCGTACGGTCGCCGAGGGCCTGAAGTCCCCCTGGGGGCTCGCCCCGCTGCCGGACGGTGACCTGCTCGTCTCCTCGCGGGACGAGGGCACCCTGACCCGGATCGACGCGAAGAACGGCAAGAAGACCGAGATCGGCGAGATCCCCGGGGTGGCGCCGAGCGGCGAGGGCGGCCTGCTCGGCATCGCGCTCTCGCCCACCTTCGCCTCCGACCACATGATCTACGCCTACTTCACCACCGAGTCCGACAACCGCATCGCCCGCCTCCTCTACAACGAGGACAAGCCCGCGGGCCAGCAGCTCGGCGCCCCCAACACGGTGCTCCGCGGCATCCCCAAGGGCTCGATCCACAACGGCGGCCGGATCGCCTTCGGCCCCGACAAGATGCTGTACGCGGGTACCGGGGAGACCGGCGACCGCGCGCTCGCCCAGGACAAGGAGTCCCTCGGCGGCAAGATCCTGCGGATGACCCCGGACGGCGATCCCGCCCCCGGCAATCCGCTCGGCGAGGACTCCCTGGTCTACTCGCTCGGCCACCGCAATGTGCAGGGCCTGGCCTGGGACGACAAACAGCGCCTGTGGGCCGCCGAGTTCGGCCAGGACACCTATGACGAGCTGAACCACATCGCCCCCGGCCGCAACTACGGCTGGCCCGAGGTCGAGGGCAAGGGCGACGAGAAGGGCTTCACCGACCCGGTGGCCCAGTGGAGCACCGACGAGGCCTCCCCCAGCGGCATCGCCTACGCCGAGGGCTCGATCTGGATGGCCGGGCTGCGCGGCGAACGCCTCTGGCGCATCCCGCTGCGCGGCACCGAGGCCGCCGCGAAGCCGCAGTCCTTCTTCAAGGGCGAGTACGGCAGGCTGCGCACCGTCGTCTCGGCGGGCACCGACAAGCTCTGGCTGGTGACCAGCGAGACGGACAGCCGGGGGACGCCGGAGAAGGGGGACGACAAGGTGCTGGAGGTCGAGGTGAAGTAGGCGCCACGCCTCAGGCACGGTGACGGTGACACGGGCGCGGTGACGTGCGCGCGGTGACGTGGGCGCACCGGCCTGCACGCGGTGCGGTCGCCGGGGGCCCGGCCTCCCGCGCCCCCGGCCGGTGCGCCACCCGCGGGCAGCGCACCGGCCGAAGGCCCTGGCCCGGCTCAAGAACCGTACGGATCAAGGGAGTTGACGGCTGCCGGTCCTCACGGCCGGTACGTCCCCAGCCGGTGCAGGTCCAGTGACTTCAGCCGGGCGGTGCCGCCCTCCGCGAAGAGGCGTACGCCCTCGGGGGCGCCCGGGAAGATCTGGTCGGTGAGCACCGACTCCCCTGCTCCGCCGAAGACTTCGACCGAGGAGGCGTCGAGCAGGATCCGCAGTCTCACCTCGCCGTCGCGGACGGCGAGCGGGGCGCGCTGGGTGCCGGGGAAGTCGGGGCTGAAGCCGGTGTCGCCGGAGTGGGTGCGGTCGACATAGACCTCCCCGGCGGCGGCGTCGTAGCCGACCACGGTCTTCTGGCCGTCTCCCGCGCGCAGTTCGAGGCCGAAGTGCTCGGCATCGCCGGGCGAGAAGCGTGCCTCGATGTCGAGGGTGCGGCCGTCGCCGCGGCCCTCGGCCAGGGGCTGGGAGCCCTCGGGCACGTCCACTTCGCGTACCGCCACCGGGTCGGGCAGGCGCAGCGAGTCGAGTGCGGCCACCGGCTGCTGGGTCAGGGTGGGGCGGCCGTCGACGGTGCCGAGGCCCATGGTGCGCGGCACGCTCATCGCGCTGCGCCAGGGGTCGGTCGGGATCTGCTCGCCGTACTGCCAGTTGTTCATCCAGCCGATCATGTGGCGCCGGCCCTCGGGATCGCCGTCCCAGGAGACGGCCGCGTAGTAGTCCTTGCCGTGGTCGAGCCAGCGGGTGCCCTGGTCGGGGTCGGCGGTGAAGCGGGTGCCGTCGAAGTCGCCGACGAAGTACTGGGCGCCCGAACCCCCGGCGATTCCCCCGGGGTTGAGGTTGACGACCAGGACCCACTTGGTGCGCTCCGGGTCGCCGTCGACCTGCATCGGGAAGAGGTCGGGGCACTCCCAGACGCCGTCCACGGCGCCCGCGGGGCCGAAGTCGCTCAGTTCGGTCCACTGCCTGAGGTCCGGGGAGCGGTAGAAGCGGACCTTGTGTTCGAGGGGCAGCGCCACCGTCATGAGCCAGCTCCGGCTGGGCTCGTGCCACTGGACCTTCGGATCGCGGAAGTCCCTGGCTCCGATGTCCAGGACCGGGTTGCCCGCGTACTTGGTCCAGGTGCGGCCGCGGTCGGTGCTGTACGCGAGGGACTGGGCCTGCCGGGAGCCGTCCTTGGCGTGGCTGGTGTAGACGGCGACCATGGCCGGATTCTCCGGGCTGCCGAAACCGGAGGTGTTCTCGCGGTCCACCACCACGCTGCCGGAGAAGACCATCTCCCGCTCGTCGTGCGGCAGGGCGAGCGGGAGTTCCTCCCAGTGCACCAGGTCGCGGCTGACCGCGTGGCCCCAGGACATGTTGCCCCAGGTGTTCCCCTCCGGGTTGTACTGGAAGAAGAGGTGGTACTCGCCGTCGTAGTGGACGAGTCCGTTGGGGTCGTTCATCCAGTTGCGGGCGGGGCTGAAGTGGAACTGCGGGCGGTAGGGCTCGGCGCCGGGCGGCTCTTCGGCCGCGGCGGGCCCGGCGGCAGCCGCGGACCCGGCAGCCTCGGACGGGGCGGCGGCGGCCCCCGGGGAGGCCCCGCCGAGCGGCAGGACGAGGGCGAGTCCGGCGGCCAGCGCGAGCAGGGCGCGCAACGGGGCATGCCGGAAGGGGCGTTGACGTCTCATGAGGACTCCGGTGGTGCGGTCAGCCACGGGAAGGCGGCCCGCCGGGGTGCGGCCCGGCGGGCCGTGGGAGAGGCGCCGGGGGTCGGGGGACCGGCGCCGGGCTGTCCCGCCGACGGCAGGGGTGGCGACAGACGCCGGGCCCGATGTCAGCGTTGACAGCGACTCGTGGAGAGATGATGGGCGGACCGCGGCCGCCCGTCAACGCCCCGGACGCGATTGGCTCCCGACCACCCGCCCCGCCTCCCGTGCGGCCCGGGCGGGCACCAACGGCCCCTCGGCGCCGAGCGCCGCCGCTCCCGGGGCACGGTCCCCGGGACTCACCGTGGCGCGAGCGACACCGCTCCCGAGGCGGCCGCCAGGACTCCCCGCGGCACGGGCGCCGCCGCTTCCGGGCGCAGGCGCCACCGCTCCCGGGACGCGACCGCTACCGCTCCCCGGACACCTCGCCGAGGGCGTTCCGTACGGTTCCGCTCGCCCCCGGTGCCGCCCCGGCGGGCTCGGTCAGGCTGCTCCCCCAGGGCGGGTTCGGGCCCCGGACCTCGCAGGTCAGGGCGGCCACCCGGCCGGCGAACTCGGCGGCCTCGACCACCTCCGCAAGGCGCAGCCCGGTCAGTCGCCCGCCGAGCAGTCCGCGCCTGGCGAGGCGGTGCAGCATCCCGCCGGTGAAGGCGTCCCCGGCGCCCACCGTGTCGACGATCCGGGCGGGCCGGGCGGGGAGTTCGGCCCGTTCGCCGTCGAGCGAGAGCAGCACGCCCCGGGCGCCGCGGGTGAGTACCACCAGGGGCACCCCGGCCGCGTGCCAGTCGTCGCAGGCCCGGGCCGGGTCGGCGCCGGGCCGCAGCAGGGCGAGGTCGTCCTCGCTCAGTCGCAGCACATCGGCCAGGCGGCACCAGCGCGGCAGCCGCTCCCGGTAGACCTCGGGGGCCACAAGCAGCGGCCGTACGTTGGGGTCGAGGCAGACGCTCGCGGTGGCGGCGGCCCGCCGCAGGAACTCCTCGACGGCCTCGGCGCCGGGGGCCCGCACCAGGGCGAGGGAGCCGGAGTGCACGCAGGCCGCGGAGGTCAGGTCCACGCGGGCGAGTTCGGCGCGGGTCCACTGGAAGTCGGCGGTGCCCTCGGCGTGGAAGGAGTAGCCGGCGCTGCCCTGTTCGTCGAGGTCGGCGACGGCGAGGGTGCTCGGCTCGGCCGCGGGCACGGCGGCGGAGAGGTCGACCCCGGAGGCTTCGAGGCGGGCGCGGAAGAGTCGCCCGAAGGCGTCCTCGGACAGCCGGGCGAGCAGCCGGGTGGGGGTGCCGAGGCGGGCGAGGGTGACGGCGGTGTTCGCGGGGCCGCCGCCCGGCAGCACCCGCAGGGCGAGTTCACCGGGGGCGGAGTCGGGCGCGGTGAAGGCGTCGGCGACGCACTCGCCGAGCACGGTGACCTGCTCAGGGGGCATGGCTGCTTCTCTCTCCCGAGGGGTGCGGTGGGCAGAGGGTGGCCGGGGCCGGGCGGAGGCTGCCCGTTCGGTGCCCGGCGGGGGCCCGGCGCCCGAGGCCGCGAATGTGTCGGGCACAAGGCATTGACGTTGCCGGGAGGCGGAGTCCATCATCCTCGGCAAGCGGTGTCAACGATGACATACATCAACGATGACACGGATCCGCCATGGTTCCGCCGCCCGTTCGTCCCGTACGGCTGACCGTTGTTGCCCGTTGCCGCCCGTTCCGCTCGCACTCCGCTCCACCGCCGGTGTCCACCGCTCGTGCCCGCTCGTGTCCATGGCTCGCCCGGGCCCCGACTCGCCCGTGTCCGCCGCCGGTTGTCCGCGGTCCGCGGTCCGCGATCGGCCGTCCGCCACCCCCGTCCCCGTCCCCATCCGCCGTCCGCAAGCTGCCGTCCGCTATCCGCAGGGAGTCCCGATGTCGCCACGTACCCGTTCTGTCCCCCGACTGGCCGCGGCCACCGCCGGTGTCCTGGCCGCGGGCCTGTGCCTCACCGCCTGTGGCGAGGGCGCGCAGGGCGGGGACGGCTCCTCGGTGAAGGTCGGTCTGATCACCAAGACCGACACCAATCCGTTCTTCGTGAAGATGCGGCAGGGCGCCGAGCGCGCCGCCAAGACCCATGACGTCCGGCTGTCCACCGCGGCGGGCAAGTTCGACGGTGACAACGCCGGACAGGTCACCGCGATCGAGAACATGGTGGCCGCCGGGGTGAAGGGCATCCTCATCACCCCCAACGACTCCAAGGCGATCGTGCCCGCCCTGGAACGCGCCCGGGCCCGCGGTGTCCTGGTCGTCGCCCTGGACAGCCCCACCGACCCCGAGGACGCGACCGACGCCCTCTTCGCCACCGACAACCGCAAGGCGGGCGAACTCATCGGCCGGTACGCCAAGTCCGCGATGAAGGGCCGGAAGGCGAAGATCGCCACCCTCGACCTCGCGCCCGGCGTGGCTGTCGGGGTCCAGCGCCACCAGGGCTTCCTCAAGGGCTTCGGCGTACCGGAGAAGGACCCCTCGGTGGTCTGCTCCCAGGACACCGGCGGCGACCAGGCCAAGGGGCAGACCGCGATGGAGAACTGCCTGCAGAAGGCGCCCTCGCTCAACCTCGTCTACGCCATCAACGAGCCCGCGGCGCTGGGCGCCTGGACCGCGCTCAAGGCCAAGGGCCGCGAGAAGGACGTCATGATCGTCACGGTGGACGGCGGCTGCACCGGCACCCGCGCCGTCAAGGACGGCAAGCTCGCCGCGACCTCCCAGCAGTACCCGCTGAAGATGGCCGAGCAGGGCGTCGCGGCCGTCGCGAGGTTCGCCGAGGACGGCAAGAAGCCCAGCGGCTACACCGACACCGGGGTCACCCTCGTCACCGACGAGCCGCAGTCGGGCGACGGCTCCCGCGACACCGCCTTCGGCCTGAAGAACTGCTGGGGCTGAGCCGCCCCGCTCCCCGCCCCCTGTCCCGGCCTCCGCCGAGGCCCCCGCAAGGACCGCTTCCTCCCGCAAGGACCGCGATGACCGCCACCACCCCCGCGTACGCGCATCTGAAGGACCCGACCACGGTCCGCAGACTGCTGACCGCCCCCACCCTCGGGCCGCTCGTGGCCCTGATCCTCGCCTGTGTCTTCTTCTCCCTGTCCTCCGAGCAGTTCCTGTCCGGCGGCAACTTCTCCCTGATCGTCCAGCAGGTCATGGTGGTGGGCACGCTCGCCATCGGGCAGACCCTGATCATCCTGACCGCGGGCATCGATCTGTCCTGCGGGGCGGTGATGGCCTTCGGCAGCATCGTGATGGCCAAGCTGGCTGCCGAGGGATCGGTCCCGCCACTGCTCGCGATCACCCTCGGCCTGCTGGTCTGCGCCGGGTTCGGGCTGCTCAACGGGCTGCTGGTGAAGGGCGTTCCGCTGCCGCCCTTCATCGTCACCCTCGGCATGCTGAACGTCGCCTTCGCGCTCACCCACATCTACTCCGAGGAGCAGACCATCAGCCGGCTGCCCTCCGAGCTGACCGTCCTCGGCGACACCTTCCCGCTCGGCAACACCGACATCACCTACGGCTCCCTGGTCACCATCGCCCTCTTCCTGCTCTTCGCCTACGCGCTCGGCGCCACCGGCTGGGGCCGGCACGTCTACGCCCTCGGCAACAGCCCCGAGAGCGCCCGCCTCAACGGCATCGGCACCACCCGGCTGACCATCGGCGTCTACGCGCTGGCCGGACTGGTGTACGGGATCGCCGCGCTGCTGCTCATCTCCCGTACCGGCGTGGGCGATCCGCAGGCCGGGCAGACCGACAACCTGGACAGCATCACCGCCGTGGTGCTCGGCGGCACCAGCCTCTTCGGCGGGCGCGGCACGGTGCTCGGCACCCTGCTCGGCGTACTGATCGTCGGCGTCTTCCGCAACGGCCTCCAGCTGATGGGGGTCGCCTCGGTCTACCAGACCCTGATCACCGGGATCCTGGTGATCCTCGCCGTGACCGTCGACCAGATGTCCCGGAGGAAGGTCCGATGAGCGAGACGAGCACGAAGGCGGCACCGGTGCTCCAGGCGCGCGGCCTGGTCAAGCGCTACGGCCAGGTGACCGCCATCGACGGCGCCGACTTCGACCTGCTGCCCGGCGAGGTGCTCGCCGTCATCGGTGACAACGGCGCCGGGAAGACCAGCCTGATCAAGGCGCTCACCGGGGCACTCGTCCCCGACCGGGGCGAGATCCGCCTCAACGGCGAGCCGGTGCGCTTCAGCGGACCGCAGAGCGCCCGGCAGTACGGCATCGAGACCGTGTACCAGGACCTCGCGGTGGCGCCCTCGATGGACATCGCCTCGAACATGTTCCTCGGCCGCGAACTGCGCAGGCCGGGACCGCTGGGCAGCGTCCTCAGGCTGCTGGACAAGAAGCGGATGCGCGAGCAGGCCGCCGCGCACATGGCGGACCTGGGGATCGGCCTGCGCTCGCTGACCCAGGCCGTGGAGACGCTCTCCGGCGGGCAGCGGCAGGCGGTCGCCGTGGCGCGCTCGGTGGCCTGGGCGCGCAGCGTGATCGTCATGGACGAGCCCACCGCGGCCCTCGGGGTGAAGGAGTCGGGCCAGGTGCTCGACCTGATCCGCCGGGTACGCGACAAGGGCCTGCCGGTGGTGCTCATCAGCCACAACATGCCCCATGTCTTCGAGATCGCCGACCGCATCCACGTCCACCGGCTCGGCAGGCGCGCGGCCCTGATCCGCCCGCAGGACCACTCCATGGCCGAGGTGGTGGCCATCATGACCGGCGCGCTCAGCGTCAGCGAGGGCGGCGGTACTGTCGTGGCGGACACCGAGGCCGCCAAGGCGGCCGGCGTCACAGCCGACTGATCCGGCGGCCCCCGGCCGCTCCGCCGCCCGCGCGCGGGTGCGGCCGGGGGTGCCCCGCAGCAAGGAACGGTGGTACATGGCAGCGACCCGCCGCCCCACTCTGGCCGATGTCGCCCGGGAGGTGGGGGTCAGCGCCAAGACCGTCTCCCGGGTGCTCAACGAGGACGGGCCCAGCTCGCCCGAGACCCGGGCCCGGGTGCTCGACGCGGTGGCCCGGCTCGGCTTCCAGCCCAATCTGATGGCCCGCAACATCCGGGTGGGCGGCCCCGACACCACGGTCGGCCTGGTCGTGCCGAACCTGGGCAACCCCTTCTTCGGCACCGTCGCCGGGGGCATCGAGGACGCCATACGGGAACGCGGGCTCACCCTCCTGATGGGCTCCTCCGCCGAGGACGCGGGCCGCGAACGGCAGTTGACCGACACCTTCCTGGCCCGCCGGGTGAGCGTGCTGATGGTGGTGCCCTCGGTGGACGCCGACCACGGCCACCTCAAATCGCAGCGCGCGGCGGGCCTGCCGGTGGTCTTCCTCGACCGGCCCGGCTCGGGCATCGCCGCCGACTGCGTGGTCAGCGACAACCGGGCGGGCACCCGCGAGGGCGTCGCCCACCTCCTCGGCAAAGGACACCGGCGCATCGGCTTCATCGGCGACATCCCGCCGAAGCTCTACACCCGCCGCGAACGCCTCGCCGGTTACCGCGACGCCCTGGTGCATGCGCAACTCCCCTACGACAAAGCCTTGGTGGTGGGTACGCACGACGAGGCGGGGGCGGCCGAGGCGGTACGGCGGCTGCTCGCCCTGCCCGAACCGCCGACCGCGCTCTTCGCGGCCAACAACATCGTCGCCCTCGGCGCCGTCGGCGAACTCGCCCGCACCGGCCGCGCCCACGACGTGGCGCTGGTCGCCTTCGACGATCTGCCGCTCGCCGGAGTCCTCGACCCCGGCCTGACCGTGGTCGCCCAGAACCCCGCCGAACTCGGCCGCGCCGCCGCCCGCACGGCCCTGGCCCGGCTGGACGGGGACCGGTCGCGGGCCCGGACGGTGACGGTGGGGACGGAGCTGGTGGCGCGCGGGTCGGGGGAGCTGGGGGTGTGAGCCGGGGGCGGAGGGTGGTGCCGCGTTCTGCCGCCCCTCAGCCGCCCTCGCCGAACAACCCCAGCCGATGCGCCACCGCCGCCGCCTCTCCCCGCCCGGAGACCTCCAACTTCGCCAGGATGTGGGAGACATGGACGCTGGCCGTCTTCGGGGAGATGAAGAGTTCCTCGGCGATCTGGCGGTTGCTGCGGCCCCGGGTGACCAGGCGCAGGACGTCGCGTTCGCGGCCGGTGAGGCCCAACTCCGCGGCGGCGTCGGCCGGTTCCGGTGCCTTCGGTCCGTGCAGGCCGACCCGGGCGCGCTGGGCGAGCCGGGCCACCTGCTCGGCGAGCGGCCGCGCCTTCAGATGCTCGGCCACCGCCTTCGCCTGCCGCAGCAGGACGACGGCCTCACCGCGTACATCACTCCGTACGTCACTCCGCCCTTCCTCACTCCGTACGTCGCTCCGCTCCTCCTCCCGAACTCCCCCGCGCTCCTCACCCCCGCCCGACAGCAGGGCCTCCGCGAGGCGGAGGCGGACGCGGGCGAGGTCGTAGGGGCGCTCCAAGGGGGCGAGTGCCGACTCCGTCTCGCGCCAGGCGGCGGGGTCCGACCGGCCCTCAGCGCGCAGGAGTTCGGCGCGCAGCCAGTGGGAGTAGGCCTCCCAGACCGGTACCCCGGTGGTCAGCCGCTTCGCCGCCGCGCGCAGCAGGTCGAGGGCCTCGGCCCGGCCGGGGGCGGAGAGGGCGAGGTGCCGGGCCTCGGCCTCCGCGGTGGCGGCGGCGAGCAGCAGCGGCCAGGCGTAGCGCTGGGTGCCCGGCGGGAATCCGGTCTCGACGGCACCGGCCACCTCGGCGCGGGCGTCGAGCAGGCGGCCCTGACCGGCCGCGAGCAGCAGGGCAAGGCGGGCCAGCGGGAGCGAGTTCTGCGGCATGGGGTCGAGGCCGCCGAAGCGGGTACGGGATTCCGCCAGTCGGCGGGCGGTCTCCTCCTCCTCGCCCCGGGCGGCGGCGAGCAGGCCGAGGCGCAGGGCGCCCATGCCGCCGGGTTTGGCGCCCTGGCCGCCGTGCTCGGTGCGTTCGGCGGCGGCGGTCGCCTCCTCCCAACGGCCCAGTGTGGTCAGGGATTCGGCGAGGTTGCCCCAGAGCCAGGCCGCCGACTCCTGGAGCCCGTAGCGCCGGGCGAGCACGATGCCCTCCTCGACGACCGCGACCGCCTCCCGGGAGCGGCCGAGGCCTTCGAGCACCGAGGCGAGGTTCACATGGCTGCGGCCGAGCAGGAAGGTGAGCCCGCGGGTGGCGACGGCCTCCCGTACCGCCTCCATCTCGGCGAGTCCGCGCGCCACGTCCCCGGCGTCGGCGAGCAGGCCGCCGAGGGTGAGGCGGGCGCTCAGCTCGATGTCCCAGGCGCCGACCATGCGGGCGTACTCGACGGCCCGTTCGGCGTCGGCCAGGGACTCGGGGCCGGGGGTGTGCAGCATGGTCCAGGTGGCGGCGTGGGCGAGCACCTCGGCGTGCACCTCGGAGGGGGGCTGCCCGCGGACGAGTTCCTGGGCGCTGGCGAGTTCGGCCCGGCCGTCGCCGCGGCCCTGGCTCTGCACCAGGCGGGAGCGCTGGACCCAGAACCAGGCGGCGCGCAGCGGATCGGGGTCCGCTTCGAGGAGCCGCAGCGCGCGCTTGGTGATCTTCATCGCGCGCTCCCGCTCCCCGCAGAGGCGCCCGGCGACCGCGGCCTCCGCCATCAGGTCGAGGAAGCTCAGCGGGGCGGCGGCCGGGTCGCGGTCGCCGACCGGGTAGGCCTCCGCGTGGTCCAGCGGCCGCAGCCCGGCGCGGGCGGTCTCCGGGGCCTGGTCCCACAGCTCCATCGCCCGTTCCAGGAGGCTCAGTTGCTCGGCGTAGGCGTGCCGCCTGCGGGCGGCGGCGGAGGCGTCGAGGACGGCGGGCAGGGCCTTGGCCGGTTCGTGGGCGTGGTACCAGTAGCTGGCGAGGCGGGTGGCGCGCTCCTCGGCCGGTACGAGGTGGGGTTCGGCCTGAAGGGCGTGCGCGTAGCGGCGGTTGAGGCGGGCCCGCTCGCCGGGCAGCAGGTCGTCGCTGACCGCCTCGCGCACCAGGGAGTGGCGGAAGCGGTAGCCGTCGCCCTCCGGCGCGGGGAGCAGGACATGGGCGCCGACCGCGCCGCGCAGCGCCTCGATGAGGGCGTCCTCGCCGAGCCCGGCGACCGCGGCGAGCAGCCGGTACTCGACGGTGGAGCCGCCCTCGGCGACGATCCGCACCACCCGCTGGCCCTCCTCGGGCAGCGACTCCACCCGGACCAGGAGCAGATCGCGCAGCGAGTCGGTGAGCCCGGTGCACTGCCCGGACCGTACGGTGCCCGCGAGTTCCTCGACGAAGAAGGCGTTGCCGTCGCTGCGCGCGAACACCTCGTCCACCAGGGCCTCTTCGGGCTCGGCGGCGAGGATCCCGGCGAGCTGGCGGGAGACCTCGGGCGGGCTGAAGCGGGGCAGTTCGACCCGGGTGACGGTGCGCAGCCGGTCGAGTTCGGCGAGCAGGGGGCGCAGCGGGTGGCGGCGGTGCAGGTCGTCGGAGCGGTAGCTGCCGAGGAGGACGAGGCGGCCGCGGGCGGGGGTGCGGAAGAGGTAGGCGAGCAGGTGCCGGGTGGAGGCGTCGGCCCAGTGCAGGTCCTCCAGGGCGAGGACGAGGGTGCGCTCGGCGGCGAGGCGTTCCAGGAGGCGCAGGGTGAGTTCGAAGAGCCGGGCGGTGCCGTCCTCCTCGTAGCGGCCCCCGGGGCTCTCGCCCAACTCCGGGAGCAGCCGGGCGAGTTCGGCTTCCTGTCCGGCGACGGCGGCGGTGAACCCGGCGGGCAGCCGGCGGCGCAGGGCGCGCAGCGCGGTCGAGAAGGGCGCGAAGGGCAGCCCCTCGGCGCCGATCTCCACACAGCCGCCGACCACGAACTCGGCGCCCGCCTCCCGTACTCCGGCGCCGAACTCCTCCAGGAGGCGGCTCTTGCCGACCCCCGCCTCCCCGCCGAGCAGCAGCGCCTGGGGCTCCCCGGTACCGGCCCGGGCGAGCGCCTCGCGCAGCGTGCCGAGCTCCTCCTCGCGACCGACGAAAACCGGACTGACCGACCTGTTCTCCACGCCGTCGAGCATCGCACAGCGGGCACCGGCGGCCCGGTCGGACCGGGCCCCGACCGGCTCGGGGCCCGGCTCGGGAAGCCCCTCTCCGCTCACGCCGTACGGCCGAACCAGGACCGGTGGGGCTGCCGCCTCACCTGCCCTCCGCTCTCCCGGCCGGCACTGCGGGCGGCGGCGCGCCCCGCGGTGCGGCGGGCGGTGCGGGCCGCGCGCAGCTGCCGGTCGCGGGCGGCCTCCGCCGCCAGTTCGGCGTGGCGCAGCCGGTGCATCTCGTAGGCGAACATCCGGTCGTAGGCGGACATCTTCTTCCCCTGTCTTCGCAGCGGGCCGCGGAGCGGCGGTCCGGGGCCGGGGCCCCGGCTCACCCGCCGAGGGGGCGGGCGCTCTTCCGCGAGGTGATGCCTCAAGACTTCCGGGACAGGCCCCCGGGCCGCATCGGGAGGCTGCCGCATCTTGCCGGGGCGCGGGGCCTCAGAGCCCCGCGCGGGGGGCCTTAGGTCCTCCCCTCCTCCGACACGTTCGCCGTCACTCTGCGCCACGACCCCGCGGGGGCTGTTCTCGCCGCGCAGGGCAGGGACGCGCAGGGCCAGGATGCGCAGGGCAAGGACGCGTAGGGCCAGGGTGCGATGGGCCGGGAGAAGCCGTCCTTCGAGGGGTACTCACTCCGCGCCTTCGGTGGGCGCGGCCGGGGCCGGGGCCGACTCACCCGTACCGCGCGGTCGCGCCCCGGGCGCGGGCGGCCCGGGGCGGGTGCGGGGGGTCACCCCACGGCGACCCATCCCGCGGTGCCGTTCACCGCGAGGAGTACGCCGATGATCACCAGGTCGGCGATGCCGAGACCGAGGCCGAGCCAGGCGCGGAAGCGGCGCGGGGTGTTGCGCCGGAGGGCGATGACCGCGAGCGCGATGGCGATCGGGCCGAGGACGAGGTTCAGGACCAGCAGGCCGACGAGTCCGAGGACGAAGGAGGCGACGGCCATGCCGGAGGTGTCGGCGCGGCCGGTCCGCCGGGTGGGCTCCCCGGTCAGGCGCGCGCTCATCGGACCTCACCCACCCGGGTACGGCGGCGGCGCTCCTTGACGGTGAACACCGCCAGCCACACCACGATGACCGCGCCGAGGCCGAGGGCCACCGGCAGCGGCAGGTAGGAGGCCGCCCCCAGCACGACCAGGAGTACCAGCAGGGCGACTACGAGGAAGAGCATGCTCAACGCCTCCTTGGCGTACGGATGAAGCACCACCGGGCAGTCGTGCGCGCCGCGGGGCACTGGATCGTGTACTACCGAGTAACCCGATTCCGCCGAGGTATGCGCGCGGTCCGGTGGAGCGGGGGCGGAGCGGGCGGGACGGGGGCGGTAGGGGCGGCCTCCGGTCCCCGGCCGCGCGCGCCGGGACACCGGGCCGGGAGGCCGAGCCGGGACACCGGGCCGGGAGCGGAGCAGCCGCCGGCACCCGTACCGCTACCGGCCCGCCCCGGCAGCCCGTACCGGTCCGGCACAGCAAACGGCCCGGTCTGGTGTCAGACCGGGCCGTGGGGGACGGGGGTGGGCGGCGGCTCCCTGCGGAGGCCGGTTCGCCGTGGGGGTGTGCGGGCGGGGCGGCCGCCGGCTCAGGGTGCCGAGGGCAGCGAGAGCAGGACGTCCGTGTACTTCAGGACGGCGAGCAGCAGGCCGATCACGCCGAGGACGACGCCGCCCCAGGCCACGGACCGGATCCAGACCGCCGGGGCCGGGCGCGGGACACCGAAGGCCGGGCGGGCGAGCACCACGGCGCCGATGACCAGGGCCACGAGCGCGAAGATCCCGCCGACCAGGGCGGTGGCCTCCCAGGAGTCGCCGTAGACCGCCTGGATCTGGTCGGCGGCGCTGGCCTCCTGCGAGGTCTTGATCTGGCCCTTGAGGTTGGCGCGGGCGGAGGCGACGGTGCCGAGCCAGCCGCCGGTCAGCGAGACGACGCCGAGCGCGGCCGAGACCACGGCCCCGGCGCCGAGGCCGACACCGGCACCGGCCGGCTCGGGCTCCGCCTCGACGATCTCCTCGCCCACGACGGTCTCCTCGACGACCGCCTCGTCCTCGGCGGGCTTCTTGCCGAGGTCGGCCGGGGCGGCGGCCTTCTCCTCGGCGGGGGCCGCCTCCTCCTTGCCCTTGGCGCCCTCCTCACGGGCGGCCGGCACCTTGTCCTCCTTCGCCCCGGCCTCGGCGACCGCCGTGGCCGCCGCCTCGTCCTTCTCGGCTGTGTTCTCGTTCGTGGTTCCCATGCGGCGCACGGTACGGAGGGAGTCTGAGAAGTTCCTTAATATCGGCCCCCGAAGTTTCACCGGGCCTTCCGCTTACGGCGTCCCAAGGCCCCGCGAAGACCTCACGGGCCCCGGCGCGTCGCCGTCACCGCCGCTCGACGAGCCCGCTCTGCGCGTACGAGTCCACGGGAGCGCCCTCCGCCGCCGGTACGGATCCGGTGGGCCGGACGGCGCCCGCGCGGCACTCGGGCGGTTCGATGCTGATCCGCGGCAGCAGCCGGTCCAGGCTTCTGGGCAGCCACCAGTTGGCGCCGCCGAGCAGGTGCATCAGGGCGGGGACGAGCAGGGTGCGCAGCACGAAGGCGTCCAGGGCGACGGCCGCGGCGAGGCCGATGCCGAACATCGCGATGACCCGGTCCCCGCTGAGCACGAAGGCGAGGAAGACCGAGATCATGATCACCGCGGCGGAGTTGATGACCCGGCCGGTCTCGGCGAGGCCGACGCGTACCGCCCGCCGGTTGTCGCCGGTCTCCAGCCACTCCTCGTACATCCTGCTGACCAGGAAGACCTGGTAGTCCATGGAGAGTCCGAAGAGGACCGAGACCATGATCACCGGGAGGAAGGGCTCGATGGGCCCCGCGCCGCCCAGGCCGAGCAGTCCGGCGCCCCAGCCGAACTGGAAGACCGCCACCACGACGCCGAAGGCCGCCGAGACCGCGGCGACGTTCATCGCCGCCGCCTTCAGCGGGATGCCGACCGAGCGGAAGGCGAGCAGGAGCAGCAGGCAGCCGAAGCCGATGACCACCCCGACGAACAGCGGCAGCTTGCCGAGGATGACGTCCGCGAAGTCGTCGTAGCTCGCCGTCACCCCGCCCACGTGCACATCGAGCGAGGTGTCGGCCTCCACCCGCGGCAGCACATGAGCGCGCAGCCGGTCCACCAGCGCGCTGGTCTCGGCGGACTGCGGCGCGGTCCCCGGCAGCACCGTCACATAGCCCGCGTCACCCGCCGCGTTGTACGTCACCGGGCTCACCGAGCCGACGCCCGGGGTCGCTTCGAGGGCGCCGCCGAGGTTGTCCAGGGCGAGCCGGTCGTCGCCGCCGTCGACCCGGGTGACCAGGGTGAGCGGGCCGTTGACGCCGGGGCCGAAGCCCTCGGCGAGCAGGTCGTAGGCCTTGCGGGTGGTGGCGCCCGCGGGGTCGTTGCCCTGGTCGGAGGTGCCCAGGTGCAGGGCGAGGGTGGGCAGCGAGAGCACCGCCATGACGGCCATGGCCAGCGCGCCGAGCAGCTTCGGCCGCTTCTCCACGAAGGCGGACCAGCGGGCGGCGAGTCCGGTCGGCAGCTCGGGCCGCGGCCCCTCCTCGGCGAGCCTGCGGCGCTCGCGGCGGCTGAGGGCCCGCATGCCGAGGAAGGAGAGCAGCGCGGGCAGCAGGGTCACCGAGGCGGCCACGGTCAGGAGCACGGTGAGGCAGGCCGCCATCGCCACCCCGTTGAGGAAACCGAGGCGGAGGATGAGCATCCCGAGCAGGGCGACGCAGACGGTGGCGCCCGCGAAGACGACCGCCCGCCCGGTGGTGGCCACCGCCCGGGTGGCCGCCTCGGCGACCGGCAGCCCGCGTTTGAGGCCGCGCCGGTGCCGGGTGACGAGGAAGAGCGCGTAGTCGATGCCGACCCCGAGGCCGATGAGCAGCCCGAGCATCGGCGCGAAGTCCGCGACGGTCATCAGATGGCCGAGCAGTTCGATCCCGGCGTACGCGGTGCCGACGCCGACCAGCGCCGTGGCGATCGGCAGCAGCGAGGCGGACAGCGAACCGAAGGCGAGGAAGAGCACGACCGCGGCGACCCCGACCCCGACGAACTCGGCGAGATGCCCGCCCCGCTCCTCGGTCAGCCCGACCGCGCTGCCGCCCAGCTCCACCTGGAGCCCCTCGGTGCGCGCCGCCGCCGCGGCGTCCACCACGGCCTGCGCCTCGGACCTGTCCAGCTCGCCCACCGGGGAGTCGAAGGTGACCAGCGCGTACGCGGTGCGGCTGTCGGCGCTGACCTGCCCCGCCCCGCGCTCCCCGTAGGGGCTGGTCACCGAGGCGACCCGGTCCTGCGCGGCGACCCGCTCCAGGGTCCGCGTCATCGCCTGCTCGACGTCGGCGTCCCGGACACTGGCGCCCCGCGGGGTGTGCCAGACCAGGGTGTCGCCGTCCCCGCCGAGCCCCGCGAAGCTCTCGTCCAGCAACCGGGTGGCCCGCCCGGACTCGGTCCCCGGCACCTCGTAGTCGTTGGAGTACGCGGATCCGGTGAGGGCCGCCGCCGCGGCGGTACCGCCGAGCGCGAGAAGCCACAGCAGTACGACGACGAGTCGGTGCCTGACGCACCACCGGGCGAGTGCTGCCACGGATCGGCTCCCTGTTGTGCTTCGAGGTCGTCGACGGGAGCAGCACGGTGGCGGTGGTCGACCGCGAGCCGCGCATTGTCCGGAACATGCCTGAAAGCCCCGGAATACCCGCAAGAGTAGGAGAACAGCCGGGGCATACTCTTGCAGGAACAAGAGATCATTTGCCCGTTTGGTGGGGTTGCTCACAGAGTGGGCACATCGGGTGGGCGCGGGCCCGGACTCCGGCCGCCAGCGCTCCTCGGGCCTCCCTGAGGCCTCTCAGCCCACCCCCGCCAGCACCCCCGCCACCGCCACCAGACCCAGCCCGGCGAGCAGGCAGTCCACCGCGGCGCGGATGAGCCGGAATTTGCGCAGGGCCAGGGCGGACAGGAAGCGCAGGTGTTCCACGCGGTAGCCGCCGAGGAGCCGGCCGCGCAGTTCCTCGTCGCCGAGGGCGGGCCAGCTGGTCCAGCCGGTGCCCGTGAGGTCGGGGCGTACGGCGAGCAGCAGCAGGGCGGTGGCCGCGAGCAGCGCGGTGGCGGCGAGGGCGCCGGTCAGCGTGACGGCGGCCGGGAGGTCCAGGGTCACCGCCGCCGAGAGCATGGCCGCGAGGGCCGCCGCGGACAGGGCGAGCAGCAGCCCGGCCTTGCTCTCGGTGCGCGCCAGGTCGCTCTGCACGCCCGCCATCAGCGCGGCGATCCGCTGCTGCGCCGCTTCGTCGCCCGGCGCGGCGGGCCCCGTCGTCGTCGCCATCGGCGCCGCTCCTTCCCTTCCCCGGTCTTCCCCGTGCCTTGCCCCTCGCGTGCCCATGGTCTCGTACGGCCTGCCGCCACCGCCCGCCGGCCGGTGTGTGGTGCCCTCCCAACCGGCGCGCGGCGCACGGCACTTGCCGGTACCCGCCGCCTCAACACCGCTCAGGCGAGGGCGTCGGGGATGTGCTCCACCGGGATCCACACCTGGGCGTCCGCCTCCTTGCCGTCCGCCGAGAGCTTCGTCCAGGAGAGTTCGGGGCCGGGCCTGCTGCGGTACGGGTTGGCCGGGAACCACTGGGTGAAGATGTCCCGCCAGAGGTACTGGACCGCCTCCGGGAAGGCGCCGGAGCTCTCGAAGACCGCCCAGCTGCCGCCCGCGACGGTACGGGTCTCCATGCCCTCGGGGGCGTCGGCGTGGGTCAACACCCCGTGGAAATAGTCGATTTCGGTGCCCTCCTCCCGGCCCGCGGAGAGCTTGTCGACGGCCGCGACGATCCCCTCGGGCTCCTGGTCGGAAAGTTCCGCCAGGCGGTCGAGGGTCTCCCGGCCGATGCTCCGCACAAAGGCGACGATGGCCGGATTCATCCCCTCGTGGACCAAGGGGACCTGGGTCCCCCGGCCCACCATCCGGAAGGCGTCCTTCTCCACGATCCGATACCGCATGCTGCTGCTCCCTTCGACGGTGAGGCGGAAGGAGAGCCGGGGCTGCGACTGCAGAGCGGCACCCGTGCGGCGGGCCTCGCCGGGGCCGACCCCGTGCATCGCGCGGAAGGCGCGGGCGAAGGCCTCCGCCGAGCCGTAGCCGTACCGCACCGCGATGTCGAGGAGCGTCCGCTCGCCCGCGAGCACCTCGGCGCCCGCGACGGTCAGCCGGCGGCGGCGTACGTACTCCGAGAGCGGCAGACCCGCGAGGGCCGAGAACATCCGCCGGAAGTGGTACTCCGAGGTGACGGCGATCCGTGCGAGACGGGCCGCGTCGGTCCTCTCACCGAGGTGGCGCTCGATGTCCTCCATGGCCTCGTTGAGCTGCTCCAGCACCGTGGCTCTCCTTGTCCTGCTGCTGTTGTGCTGCCCTCACGTTAGGAAGAGCGGGGGCTCCCGGACCCGACATCCGGTGCCCGCTGCGATCGGCCCTCAGGTCTCGGACCGGGTCCCGGGTTGCGGGTTCTGGGTTCCGGGTCCCGGGTCCCGGTTTCCGGGCCGTCAGAAGATCCGCAGACCCGCCCGCAGGATGAGGGTCG
The DNA here is from genome assembly GCF_012273655.1 of Streptomyces physcomitrii. Classification (GTDB taxonomy): domain Bacteria; phylum Actinomycetota; class Actinomycetes; order Streptomycetales; family Streptomycetaceae; genus Streptomyces; species Streptomyces physcomitrii. The sequence continues at coordinate 46,363 of NZ_JAAWWP010000022.1, forward strand.
AGACGAACAGGGTGGGCGGGACGGTCAGCAGGCCGAGCCGGGTGAACTCGCCGAGGCGGGGCATCGCCGCCGGGTCGCCGTGCTCGTGCAGGATGCGGCGCCACAGCAGGGTCGCGAGGGATCCGGCGTAGGTGAGGTCGGGGCCGAGGTTCACGCCGATCAGGGCGGCGAGCAGCGGGCCGGGGCCCGCCGGGCCGAGGACCGGGAGCAGCGCGAGTAGGGCGGGCAGATTGTTGATGAGGTTGGCCAGGACAGCGGCCAGGGCGGGTGTCGGCGTCGTCCGGGACGACGGTCACAGGCGGTCCGGGGTGGCCGTCGGGCGTCCGGGACGACGGTCGGGCAGTCGGGCAGTCCGGGGTGGCGGCCCTTCAGGACTGCCGGTCCCTCAGGACTGCTGCCGGTCCGTCAGGGGAGGGCGTCCGGCGAAGGGGGCGGCGCACCGGTCTGGTGCGCCGCCCCCTTCGGGTGACTGGTCCGGCGGGTGAGCGGTCCGGACGGTGCCGGGTGTCAGCCCTCGACGCCGAGCTGCGCGAGGATCAGTTCCTTCACGCGGGCGGCGTCCGCCTGGCCGCGGGTCGCCTTCATCACGGCGCCGACCAGGGCGCCCGCCGCCTGCACCTTGCCGCCGCGGATCTTGTCGGCGATGCCCGGGTTGGCGGCGATGGCCTCCTCGACCGCGGTGGTCAGCGCGCCCTCGTCGGAGACGACCTTGAGGCCGCGCTTGTCGACGACCTCGTCCGGGGTGCCCTCACCGGCGAGTACGCCCTCGATGACCTGGCGGGCCAGCTTGTCGTTGAGGTCGCCCGCGGCCACCAGGGCGGTCACCCGGGCGACCTGCTCCGGGGTGATCGGCAGGGCGTCGAGCGGGCGGCCGGTCTCGTTGGCGTGCCGGGCCAGCTCGCCCATCCACCACTTGCGGGCCTGGTCGGCGGGGGCGCCCGCCTCGATGGTGGCGACGATCGGGTCGATGGCACCGGCGTTGAGGATCGACTGCATGTCGTGGGCGCCGACGCCCCACTCCTCGCGGAGCCGGTTGCGGCGGGCCAGCGGCTGCTCGGGCAGGCCCGTGCGCAGCTCCTCGACCCACTCACGCGGGGGCGCGACGGGCACCAGGTCGGGCTCCGGGAAGTACCGGTAGTCCTCGGCGTTGTCCTTGATCCGGCCGGAGGTGGTGGAGCCGTCCTCCTCGTGGAAGTGGCGGGTCTCCTGGACGATGGTGCCGCCGGTGGAGAGCACCGCGGCGTGCCGCTGGATCTCGAAGCGGGCCGCGCGCTCCACCGAACGCAGCGAGTTGACGTTCTTGGTCTCGGAGCGGGTGCCGAACTCCGTGGTGCCGTTCGGCCGCAGCGAGAGGTTCACATCGCAGCGCATCTGGCCCTTGTCCATCCGGGCCTCCGAGACGCCGAGCGCCTTGATCAGCTCGCGCAGCTCGGCGACGTAGGCCCTGGCGACCTCCGGGGCCCGCTCCCCCGCGCCCTCGATCGGCTTGGTGACGATCTCGATGAGCGGGATACCGGCGCGGTTGTAGTCGAGCAGGGAGTGCGAGGCGCCGTGGATGCGGCCGGTGGCGCCGCCGACGTGGGTGGACTTGCCGGTGTCCTCCTCCATGTGGGCGCGCTCGATCTCCACCCGGAAGACCTCGCCGTCCTCCAGCTGGACGTCCAGATAGCCGTCGAAGGCGATCGGCTCGTCGTACTGGGAGGTCTGGAAGTTCTTCGGCATGTCCGGGTAGAAGTAGTTCTTCCGCGCGAAGCGGCACCACTCGGCGATCTCGCAGTGCAGCGCGAGCCCGATCTTGATCGCGGACTCGACGCCGGTCGCGTTGACCACCGGCAGCGAACCGGGCAGCCCCAGGCAGGTCGGACAGGTCTGCGAGTTGGGCTCCGCACCGAGCTCGGTGGAGCAGCCGCAGAACATCTTGGTCCTGGTGCCGAGTTCGACATGGACCTCCAGGCCCATGACGGGGTCGTACGACTCGAGGGCCTCGTCGTAGGACACCAGGTCGGTCGTGACGGTCACAGGAAGTGCAACTCCTTCAGGGCGGCTGTGAGATCGGCGCACCACTGCTGGTACGCGGGGAGTCTGCGGAGGCGGGCGAGGTCGGCACGCTCGCCGAGATACTGGGCGAGCTGGCGGGTGTCCCGGCCTCGCAGGATACGGGAGAGCAGGGCCTTCGGGTCGGGGACCTTCTCGGCCTCGTGCGGGGAGGAGGGAATCAGCGCGCGGTCGGCGCCGGGGAGGGAGGCGAGGAGGGGACCGTCCGCCAGGAGCCATGCCTCCGTCTCCCGGATCGGCACGGTGGGGACGATGCGGCAGCCGGGCGGGAGTGCGACGCCGGAGCGGACCTTGTCGATCTTCGCGCGCTCGCGGTGGTCGTTGTGGATGAGCAGGAGGTCCCGGTCGGTGGCCAGGTCGGCCACCAGTCGGCACACCTGCTCGTGGAGGCTGCGGGCGGTACTGCAGTCCGCGGTCACCGGCCACTCGTCGACGTCGAACGGCTCCGGCAGCCCGGCCGCCATCGCCTGCAGCTGCCGCGTCGCGAGCGGACGGAAGAAGGCCTCGTCCTCGGGCCCCTCGACGAACAGCGCGAAGGTCAGATAGCGGCTCACAGGCTTCCCGCCGTCGCGGACTCCAGATACCTGCGCACCTCGTACGGGCCGACGAAGGTGCCGCGCCGACCGGACTCGGCGAGCGGACGCACCCGGGTGTGCCGGGAGGCCACCTCGCCCCCGCCGACCCGGACGACCGTGTCCACGAAGCGGATGTCGCCGGTGTGCTCCGGGTAGACCGCGGAGAGGACCACGGGAGAGTGGGTGGTGACGATGATCTGCTGCAGGGCGTCCACGCCCGAACAGCGCCGGAGCCGGTCCACGAGTTCTCTGACCTGACCGGGGTGCAGGCCGTTCTCGACGTCCTCGATCATCAGCGTCGCGCACGTGCCCGGCCGGTGCGCCGCGCGCCCCTCCCGGAGCGGACCGCTCACCCCGTCGTGGGCAGCGGTCAGCAGGGCCAGCGCGTGCAGGGTTCCGTCCGAGGCGAGGCGGACGGGGATGGGGGTGCCGTCGCGGTAGACCAGGTCGAGTTCCCAGGTGCCGTCGTGCTCGTTGGGCCGGGGCAGCAGTTCCACCAGGCCCGGCAGGACGGCCGAGGTGTCGGCTCGCAGCAGCAGTGCACGCCGGGCGCGCTCCTCGTCGGGCTTCTGCTCTCCCCCGGCCAGGAGACGCCCGAGTACGGCGGCCAGATTGCCCGCGTCGGGTGCGATCCGGGTGTCGTCGGCGAGGTCGGGGGCCTTGCGCGCGGCGGAGGGCCGCGGGACCAGCCGGTCCCAGGCGCAGGAACGCCACACCTCGACCAAGGAGTACGGGACCTCCGCGTTCGCGCGGATCTCCTCCTGGAGCCGGCTGGCGAGACCCCAGTACGACGGTGCCTCGGTCAGGGGGCGCACGCTCGCCGTGAGGGAGGGACTCCCCCGCTCCTGCGGCCGGTGCACCGCCGCGTCCAGCCGCAGGTGCAGCAGCCCGTACTCGGGGTCGACGTGCAGGAAGCACACCGTGAGGCGCAGCCGGTCCGCGACCGTTCCGTCCCCGTACCGGTGGAAGAGGTCGAGGATCCGGCCCCTGCGGTCACCGCCCGGCCGGAGGCCGCCCCGCCAGGTGTGATGACCGGGCGGGCCCTGCTCGACGTCGAGATGACGGCTGTCGGTGAGCACCTGCGCGGCGAGATCCACCGCCTCGAGCAGATTGCTCTTGCCGGAGCCGTTCTGGCCCACGAGCACCGTGAACGGGGCGAGGTCCACCGCGACCTCGCGGAACGAGCGGAAGCCCTCGATCTCCAGTCGCGTGATCACCGTGTCACCTCCTCTCCGTACCGGCGATGTCCGCGTGGACGACGGCCGGGGGCCCGAGCGATGCCGGGCCCCCGGAAAGCCGGGGCCTCAGCCCAGCAGCACGTCGTCGTCGCCCAGGCGCTTCAGTTCGCGGTACAGGATCGCGAGGCCGGTGACGATGGCCGCGGCCGAGACCGCGGCGTCGACGAGTCGCAGGGTGTCGTTGTCCTCGCGGGCCAGCTTGGCCTGCTTGACGACGCTCAGCGCGCCGAAGGCCGTGGTGGCCATCGACAGGTAGGCGCCGGACTTGGACTTCTTGAAGTTCTTAGCCTTCTTGGCCATTGCGCTCACAGTGACGGAGCCTCCTCGAGAAGCGGGTGCCCCCAGCGTTCCACGAATGCGGCCTCGACAGCGGCACCGACCTTGTACAGGCGGTCGTCCTTCGTGGCGGGGGCGATGATCTGGAGCCCGACCGGCAGGTTGTCCTCCGGCGCGAGGCCGCAGGGCAGGGACATCGCGGCGTTGCCCGCGAGGTTGGACGGGATGGTGCACAGGTCCATCAGGTACATCGCCATCGGGTCGTCCACCCGCTCCCCGATCGGGAAGGCGGTGGTGGGCGTCGTCGGCGAGACGATCACGTCGACCTGGTCGAAGGCCTGCTGGAACTCCCGGGTGATCAGCGTGCGCACCTTCTGGGCGCTGCCGTAGTACGCGTCGTAGTACCCGGAACTGAGCGCGTACGTGCCGAGGATGATGCGGCGCTTGACCTCGGCGCCGAAGCCGGCCTCGCGGGTCAGCGCGGTGACGTCCTCGGCGGAGCGGGTGCCGTCGTCGCCGACCCGCAGCCCGTAGCGCATGGCGTCGAAGCGGGCCAGGTTGGAGGAGCACTCCGACGGCGCGATCAGGTAGTAGGCGGAGAGGCCGAGCGTGAAGGACGGGCAGTCCAACTCGACGATCTCGGCGCCCAGTTCCTTCAGCAGGGCCACCGACTCGTCGAAGCGCTGGAGCACTCCGGCCTGGTAGCCCTCGCCGCGGAACTGCTTCACGACGCCGACCCGCATGCCCGCGACGCTGCCGTTGCGCGCGGCCTCGACGACCGGCGGCACCGGGGCGTCGATGGAGGTCGAGTCGAGTGGGTCGTGCCCGGCGATCGCCTCGTGCAGCAGGGCCGCGTCGAGGACCGTACGGGCACAGGGGCCGCCCTGGTCCAGGGAGCTGGAGAAGGCGACCATGCCGTAGCGGGAGACGCCGCCGTAGGTGGGCTTGACGCCGACCGTGCCGGTGACCGCGGCGGGCTGGCGGATGGAGCCGCCGGTGTCGGTGCCCATGGCGAGCGGGGCCTGGAAGGAGGCGAGCGCCGCGCTGGAGCCGCCGCCGGAGCCGCCGGGGATGCGGGTGAGGTCCCAGGGGTTGCCGGTCGGTCCGTAGGCGCTGTTCTCGGTGGAGGACCCCATGGCGAACTCGTCCATGTTGGTCTTGCCGAGGATGACGACGTCGGCGGCCTTCAGCTTCCGGGTGACCGTGGAGTCGTAGGGCGCGATCCAGCCCTCGAGGATCTTCGAACCGACGGTGGTGGGCATGTCGGTGGTGGTGAAGATGTCCTTCAGCGCCAGCGGCACCCCGGCCAGCGGGCCGAGCTTCTCGCCGCGCGCCCGCTTCTCGTCGACGGCGCGGGCCTGCGCGAGCGCGCCCTCGCGGTCGAGGTGCAGATAGGCGTGGACCTTCTCGTCCACGGCGCCGGTACGGGCGAGATGGGCCTCGGTGACCTCGACGGCGGTCAGCTCGCCGGAGGCGATCTTCCCGGCGATCTCGGCGGCCGTCAGGCGGATGATGCGCTGGTTCTTCTCGTGGTCGCTCACGTTCTCAGTCCTCCCCCAGGATCTGCGGCACCTTGAAACGCTGCTGCTCCTGGGCCGGTGCGCCGGAGAGCGCCTGCTCGGGGGTGAGCGAGGGACGGACCTCGTCCGGGCGCATGACGTTCGTCAGCGGCAGCGGATGGGAGGTCGGCGGTACGTCTTGGCCGGCGACCTCGGAGACACGGGCTACCGCGCCGATGATGTCGTCGAGCTGGCCCGCGAAGTGCTCCAGTTCTTCGGGCTTCAGCTCCAGACGCGCCAGCCGGGCGAGGTGGGCGACCTCCTCGCGCGTGATGCCAGGCATGCAGCGATCCTCTGATGGGTGAGTGGTGTGTGGGGCAATCCTATGGGGCGGGGCGGGGTGCCTGTGCAACGCAGGGCGGGGGGTGGGGGGGATGGGGAGGGGCGGGGCGGGGGCTGGGGTGACGGGTGACAACTAACAGGTGACAGATGACGGATGACAGATATCGATATCCGTCATCTGTCACCTGTGATCCGTCAGCCGCCGCCCGCCACCGCCCGCGACTTCCCCCGCTCACTCACCACACCCGCTGCTCCCACTACCGCTCCCACCCCACCAACCCGTCAACCCGTCAACCCGTCAACCCACCAACCCCTACTGCACCACATGCCCCGGCACCTGCCCCGGCGCCTTCGCCCCCGCGGCGTCAGCCGGGGTCTCGGGCTCGCGGGCGACCGGGTGGCGCTGCCAGCCGTGGGCGCCGCGGGCCCGCAGCCAGTCGGTGGTCTCGTCGGCGGGCATGGCGGCGGCGACCAGCCAGCCCTGCACCGCGTCGCAGCCGAGGTCGCGCAGCCGCTCCCAGGTCTCGTCGTCCTCGACGCCCTCGGCGACCACCAGCAGTCCGAGCGAGTGGGCGAGGTCGAGGGTGCAGCGGACGATCTCGGCGTCCTCGGCGTCGATGGCGAGCCGGGCCACGAAGGAGCGGTCGATCTTCAGCTCGCTGACCGGCAGCCGCCGCAGGTGGACCAGGGAGGAGTAGCCGGTGCCGAAGTCGTCCAGGGACATCTTGACGCCGTGCCCGGTGAGCCCGGCGAGGGTGTCGGCGGCGCGCTGCGGATCCTCCAGGAGGACGTGCTCGGTGATCTCCAGCTGGAGGGAGCCCGCGGGGACCCCGTGCCGGGCGAGCCGGGCGGCCACCGAGCCCGCGAAGCCGGGGGTGTGCACATCGCGCGGCGAGACGTTGACGGCGACGGGGACGAACAGGCCCTGGGCGCGCCAGGCGGCGACCTGGGCGAGGGCGGTGTCGAGCACGTACTCGGTGAGGTGCGGCATCAGGCCGGAGGACTCGGCGATGGCGATGAACTCGTCCGGGGGCACGCTCCCGCGCTCCGGGTGCACCCAGCGGACCAGCGCCTCAAGACCCGCCACCTGTCCGTCGAAGCGGACCTTGGGCTGGTAGTGCAGGGCGACTTCGCGGGCGTCGAGGGCGCGGCGCAGGTCGCCGAGGAGGCCGAGCCGGTCGGGGGTGTTGGAGTCCCGCTTGGACTCGTACACCTCGACGCCGGTGCGGTCGCGCTTGGCCTGGTACATGGCGACGTCCGCCCGGCGCAGCAGTCCCTCCGCGTCGGCGGCGTGGTCCGGGAAGACGGCGAGCCCGGCGCTGGCCTCCAGGACGAGGGTGAGCCCGTCGAGGTCGAGCGGGGAGCCGAGGGCGGCGACGACGGAGCGGGCGATCCGGGTGGCGGAGGTGGTGGAGTCGGCGACCGGCAGCAGTACCGCGAACTCGTCGCCGCCGAGCCGGGCCGCCTCGGCGCCGCCGGGGAGCGCGAGCCGCAGCCGGTCGGCGATCTGGAGCAGCAGCCGGTCGCCGGCGAGGTGGCCGAGGGTGTCGTTGACCGCGCGGAAGCGGTCCAGGTCGATGAGTAAGAGCGCGCTGCGGGCGCCGAGGCGTTCGGCCTCGTCGAGCGCGGCCCAGGTGCGTTCGAGCAGCCAGGCCCGGTTGGGGAGCCCGGTGAGCGGGTCGCGCAGTTGTTCCTCGGCGCGGGCGTGGGCGATCCACAGGGTGGAGTCGAGGGCGATCAGCGGGACGGCGAACAGCGGCAGGAGCACGGGCCGGGCGACGGCGACCACGCAGATCAGCGGGGCGATGCCGAGCAGGGCGGTGGCGACGACGCCCTGCCGGGTCAGGGTGGCGCGCAGCGGGTTGGTGAGCTCTCCGCCGCCGGGCATCCGCACCGCCCACAGGATGCCGCGGGTGACGGCGAGGTAGGCGACCGCGACCAGGACGAGCAGCGGCACGGTCAGGGTGTCCCAGCCCGCGGGGTCCCAGGGGGTCTCGACGGCGGGCACCCGGCCGAAGGCCCACAGCAGCAGGCCGCCGACCGCGATGCCGAGGATGTCGGCCGCGCCCTGGACCAGGCTCTGGCCCCAGTGCTGGTGGCGGGCGAGGGCGACCAGGACGACCACCGCGAGGCTGACCATCCCGGCGGGCGCCCAGCCGTAGAGCAGGAGCACCGCGAGGGTGAGCGCGGCGCCCGAACCGGTCGCGCCCCACCAGCGGTTGCGGCCGAGGGCGACCCGGTGCCCGACGAGGGTGCCGGTGAGCACGGCGAGGGCCCAGCCGGTGGTGCCGCCGGGGAAGAGGGCGTGGCCGCCGTGGAAGGCGCGGAGGATTCCGGCGCCGAGGACGGCGGCGGCGAGCAGCAGGACCGCGAGCGGGAGTGCAGCGCGAAGTCCGGTGCGGGGTACGCCGGTTGACGCGGCGGATGGTCGGTAGGGCCCCTCGGTGCGCGGGTGGGGGCGTTCGGATTCCGGGCGGCGCCGCAGCCACGAGTACGGGGCGGCGCTCTCGGTGGGTTCCATTCCCGTCCCTCTCACAGCCGGCGGTGCCCTCGCCACACGGTCCGTTCGGGTCGGCGGCACCTGTCGGCGCGTCAGGGCTGCCCGGCCCAGCGTCTCACTTCCCGCCGCGCCAACGGAGCCACGGCAGGCGCACACGTCAACAGTAGGCCTCCGAACGCATTCACGGGCAGCGGTCGCGGACGGTTGCCCGAATACAGTCCGGTCACCCGTATCACTCTGGTACGCGCGCTACGGGTGACCTCCGACTGTGTGATTCCCCCTACTCCTCCGCGGGAAGCGCGGCCTCGGCCGCGGCTTTGGGCCCCTCGGTCAGCAGGACGGCGAATCCGGCCTCGTCGAGCACCGGGACCTTCAGCTGCATCGCCTTGTCGTACTTGGATCCCGGGCTGTCCCCGACGACCACGAAGGCGGTCTTCTTGGAGACGGATCCGGTCACCTTGGCGCCCTGTTCCTGGAGGGCTTCCTTGGCTCCGTCGCGGGTGTGCGAGGCCAGCGTGCCGGTGACCACCACGGTCAGGCCCGCCAGCGGGCGGGGGCCCTCCTCCTCGCCGGAGCCCTCCTCCTCCATCCGGACGCCTGCTTCGCGCCACTTGCGCAGGATCTCGCGGTGCCAGTCCTCGGCGAACCACTGCTTGAGCGAGGCGGCGATGATCCCGCCCACGCCCTCGGTGTCGGCCAGCTCCTCCTCGGTGGCCTGTTCGATACGGTCGATCGACCGGAACTCGCGGGCCAGCGCCTCCGCGGCGACCGGTCCGACGTGCCGGATGGAGAGTCCGGTCAGCACCCGGGCGAGCGGGCGGGCCTTGGCGGCGGCGATGTTCTCCAGCATGGCGAGGGCGTTCTTCTTCGCCTCGCCCTGCTGGTTGGCGAAGACCGTGACGACCTTCTCCTCGCCGGTCTTGGGGTCCCGCTTGGGCAGTCCGCTGTCCTGGTCGAGGACGTACGCCTTGATCGGGAGGAGCTGGTCGACGGTGAGGCCGAAGAGGTCGCCCTCGTCGGTGAGCGGCGGGGTGGCGGGCTCCAGGGGTCTGGTGAGCGCGGCCGCGGCGACATAGCCGAAGTGCTCGATGTCGAAGGACTTGCGGCCGCCGAGGTAGAACAGCCGCTCCCGCAACTGGGCGGGGCAGGTGCGGGCGTTGGGGCAGCGCAGGTCGACGTCGCCCTCCTTCATGGCCCGCAGCGCGGTGCCGCACTCGGGGCACTCGGCCGGCATCACGAAGGCGTGCTCGCTGCCGTCCCGCAGGTCGGCGACCGGCCCGAGGATCTCCGGGATGACGTCACCGGCCTTGCGCAGCACCACGGTGTCGCCGATCAGTACGCCCTTGGCCTTGACGACGTCCTGGTTGTGCAGGGTGGCGAACTCGACCTCGGAGCCCGCCACGGTGACCGGCTCGACCTGCGCGTAGGGCGTCACGCGCCCGGTGCGGCCGACCCCCACCCGGATGTTGACCAGCTTGGTGTTGACCTCCTCCGGCGCGTACTTCCAGGCGATGGCCCAGCGCGGGGCGCGGGAGGTGGAGCCGAGGCGGCCCTGGAGCGGGATCTCGTCGAGCTTGACGACGACGCCGTCGATCTCGTGCTCCACGGAGTGCCGGTTCTCCCCGAAGTGGGCGATGAACTCCCGCACTCCGTCGAGGGAGTCGACGACCTTGTTGTGCCGGGCGGTGGGCAGCCCCCACTCGTGGAGCAGCGCGTAGGCCTCGGACAGGCGGGTCAGCTCCAGGCCCTCGTGGGCGCCGATGCCGTGCACCACCATGTGCAGCGGGAGGGTGGCGGTCACCCTCGGGTCCTTCTGGCGCAGCGAGCCGGAGGCGGAGTTGCGCGGGTTGGCGTAGGGCTTCTCGCCCGCCTCGACCCGGCGGGCGTTCAGCTCCTGGAAGGCCTCCATCGGGAAGTAGACCTCGCCGCGGATCTCCACCAGGTCGGGGACGCGCTCGCCGTGCAGGCGGTGCGGGATCTCCGCGATGGTGCGCACATTGGGGGTGATGTCCTCGCCGGTGCGGCCGTCGCCGCGGGTGGCCGCCCGGGTGAGCCTGCCCCCTTCGTAGGTGAGGTTGACCGCGAGCCCGTCGACCTTCAGCTCGCACAGGAAGTGGTGCGCGCCGCCCTCCAGGTCCTTGGCCACGCGCTCGGCCCAGGTGGCGAGTTCGGCATCGTCGAAGGCGTTGTCCAGGGAGAGCATGCGCCGGCGGTGCTGGACCGCGGTCAGCTCGGTCTCGTAGGCGCCGGAGACCTTCTGGGTCGGGGAGTCGGGGGTGCGCAGACCCGGGTGCTCCTCCTCCAGGGCCTCCAGGCGGCGCATCAGGGTATCGAACTCCGCGTCGGAGACGACGGGCTGGTCCTTTACGTAGTACCGGAAGCGGTGCTCCTCGATCTGCTCGGCGAGCTGCGCGTGCTGCTCCCGTGCCTCGGCGGGCACATCCATGGGCTGTGCTTGCTGGCCGGCCACCGTCTAGTCCTCCCGTTACTCAGGGTTGTCCGCGAGAGATCTCGCCGCCCGGACGCAGTGGGCGAGCGCCTGGCGCGCGTACGCCGGGGAGGCCCCCGCGAGTCCGCAGGCGGGGGTCACCACGACGGCGCGCGCGAGCAGGCCCGGGTCGAGCCCCAGCCTGCGCCACAACGTCCTGACCCCCCTGACGCTACCGGCCGGGTCTGACAATGCGGTCGCCCCGGACTCCGACACGGGCCCCTGCGCGGGCACCACCCCGGCGAGGAGCCGGGTGCCGCTCTCGACCGCCTCACCGAGCGTCTCGTCGTCACGTTCGGTGAGCAGGGCGGCGTCGAAGGAGACGGCGGCGGCGCCCGCGCGGCGCAGCAGCGCGAAGGGGACGTCCGGCGCGCAGGAGTGCACCGCCACCCGCCCCGGGGTGTGGACGCCGATCACCTCGCGCAGGGTGCCCTCGACCAGCTGGCGGTCGACCGCGCGGTGGGTGCGGTAGCCGCTCGCGGTACGCACCTGCCCGCGCAGCACCGCGGTCAGCGAGGGCTCGTCGAGCTGGAGCACCAACTCGGCGCCGGGGACGCGGCGTCGCACCTCCGCGAGGTGGCCGCGCAGCCCCTCGGCGAGGGAGGCCGCGAGGTCCCGGCAGGCGCCGGGGTCGGAGAGCGCCGCCTCGCCGCCGCGCAGCTCCAGGGCGGCGGCCAGCGTCCAGGGCCCGACGGCCTGCACCTTCAGCGGCCCCTGGTAGCCCTGGGTGAACTCCTCCAGGGCGTCGAGGTCCTCGCCGAGCCAGGAGCGGGCCCGGCGGGTGTCGGCGCCGGGGTGGTCACCGATCCGCCAGCCGCTCGGCTCGACCCGGGCGTACAGCTCGACCAGGAGGCCCGCGGTCCGGCCGATCATGTCGGCTCCGGGGCCCCGGGCGGGCAGTTCGGGCAGGTGCGGCATGCCCCGGCCGGACTCGAAACTACCGGTCACGGTCTTGGCCGCCTCCCGGGCGTCGCCGCCGGGCAGGGATCCGATGCCGGTGGCGGGGACCACCGGGAACTCGTTCTTCTCGCTCACGCTCACGCCCGAAGCGTACGTAACCCCGCTCAGCGCCCGGGCCGCACCGTCAGGTCGTTGACCTCGGCGTCGCGCGGCAGGTCGAGGGCGGCGAGCACCGCGGTGGCCACCGACTCGGGGTCGATCCAGCGGGCGGGGTCGTACTCCTTGCCCTCCTGCTGGTGGACCTTGGCCTGCATGGGGCTCGCGGTGCGCCCCGGGTAGACGGAGGTGACGCGCACCCCGTTGCCGTGCTCCTCGCCGCGCAGCGAGTCGGCGAGGGCCTTGAGGCCGTGCTTGGAGGCGGCGTAGGCGGACCAGTCGGGGTGGGCGTTGAGTCCCGCCCCGGAGTTGACGAAGACCACCTGGCCCTGGGCGAGGCGGAGTTGGGGCAGGAAGTGCCGGGTGAGCTCGGCGGGGGCGATGAGGTTGACGTTGAGCTGGTGGCGCCAGGTCCTGGGGGTGAGTTCGCCGACCGGGCCGAGGTCGACGACGCCCGCGACATGCAGCAGGGAGTCGACGCGGTCGGGCAGCGACTGGTGCGAGAAGGCCCAGGACAGCTTGTCGGGGTCGGCCAGGTCCCCGACCAGGGTGCGGGCCCCCGGGTGCGCGGCGGCGAGTTCCTTGGCGCGGCCCGCGTCCCGGGCGAGCAGGACGAGGTCGTCGCCCCGCGCGTGCAGGCGGCGGGCGAGGGCGGCGCCGATGCCGGAACCGGCGCCGGTGATCACATGAGTAGGCATGGGGCCATGCTCGCACCCGGCGCGCGCGGACCCGCCCTCCCTTCCGCCGGGCCCGCGGCGGGGGCAGCCGCCGTCACTGCTGCCCCGCCCCTTCCTCCAGGTAGGCGAGGGCGCCGACCGGTTCCTCGGCGAAGAAGACCAGCTCGGTCAGCGGCCGGTGCAGGAAGCCCTCCTGGTCCATGCGCAGGAACTGCTCGCGCAGCCCGTCGTAGAAGCCCGCGGAGTTGAGCAGGACCACCGGCTTGTCGTGGTGGCCGTGCTTCTTGAGTTCGAGTATGTCGGTGGCCTCGTCGAGGGTGCCCATCCCGCCGACCATGATCACCACGGCGTCGGCCTTGGCCAGCAGCAGCGCCTTGCGCTCGGCGAGGTCGCGGGCGATCACCATCTCGTCCACGCCGGTACGCGCCTTGGCGGAGAGGAATTCGACGCTGACGCCGACCAGGCGGCCGCCCTCGGAGGCGGCCGCGTCGGCGACCACCTTCATCAGGCCGCTGTCGGAGCCGCCCCAGACCAGGGTGTGCCCGCCGCGGGCGAGCAGTTCGCCGAACTCGCGGGCCGGGCCGGTGTACCGCTCGTCGAGGTCGGCGGCGGAGAGGAAGACGCAGATGTTCATGGGCACACCGTACGAGCAGGTGCCGACAGACGGCAGGGACCCCGTACCGCCTGTGGAAAACTCTCCTCGTACCGCCTGTGGACAACTTTCCGCAGCCCCCGCCCGCCCCGCGGAAGGTCAGGAGCAGAAGGTCAGGAAAGCCGCGCCGAGGACAGGAAAAGGTCCGAGGGCCGACAGGCCGGGCCGGAACGGGAAGCTCCGCCGGGTCCCGGGTGCTCTACTGTCCACGAACACCCGACAGCGAAGGGCATCGCCGTGAGCGACGGACATACGATCACCATCGAGCAGGGCACCGAGCACGTCCGCGTGGTGCACGACGGGCAGGTGCTCGCCGAGAGCACCCGTCCGCTGGTGCTGAAGGAGACGGGCTGCCCGCCGCGGTTCTATCTGCCGCCCGAGGATGTGCGCACCGACCTCCTCGAAGCCTCCGACAGCCACTCCGTCTGCCCCTTCAAGGGCACCGCCTCCTACTGGTCGCTGCCGGGCGGCAAGGACGAGGTGTGGGGGTACCCGGAGCCGCTGGCCGAGGTCGCGGCGATCAAGGACCACTACTGCTTCTACGAGGTCCAGGTGGTCTGACCACCGCCCCGGATCCTGGTGCCGGGCGTCCGCGAACTCCTCGCGGGCGCCCGGCACTTGCGTCTCCCCGGGCTCCGGTGCACCCGGGTCGCGTACCGCCTCTTCTGTTACAGCGGTCCGTGCGTCCCGTGTCGCCGTGTTGAGCGATGTTGTCCGTCATATGAACAAGCACGGGGCCAAGGGGACAGGGGATACGAGAGCAGGCAAATGGGGCGTGACATGTGCGCGGCGGAGTGCGAGCGTCCTCGGCAGGCAAGGCACGACACCTTGCCAGGCGGGCGGCCAGGCCGCCCAACTCCCCACACCCCACAGGAGATTCCCCCATGTCTTCGCTCCCCCGGATCCCCGGACGCAGAAACCGGCGGCTGGCCCTCGCGGGCGGTGCGGCCACCGTCGCCGCGGCGCTCCTCGCGGTCGGCGCCGCCTCCACCGCCGGTGCCGCCCCCGAGCAGAACACCGACACCTCGCTGACCGGCACCGCCCGCTCGCTCGGCCTCGGCGCCAAGGAGAAGCTGGTCGTCAAGGACGTCGTCAAGGACAAGGACGGCACCGTCCACACCCGCTACGAGCGCACCTACGCCGGGCTGCCCGTCCTCGGCGGCGACCTGGTCGTGCACCGCGCGAAGGGCGGCAAGGTCGAGGGCGTCACCAAGGCGGCCGAGGCCAGCATCAAGCTCGCCTCGCTGAGCCCGAAGCTCGCCCCGCACACCGCGCGTTCGGCGGCGCTCAAGGCGGCCGCGGCCGCCGAGGCGAAGAAGCCCACCACCGAGCAGGCCCCGCGCAAGGTCGTCTGGGCCGCCTCCGGCAAGCCCGTCCTCGCCTACGAGACGGTCGTCGGCGGCGTCCAGGAGGACGGCACCCCCAGCCGTCTGCACGTCATCACCGACGCCGGCACCGGCAAGAAGCTGTACGAGTTCCAGGACATCAAGAACGGCAGCGGCACCAGCCAGTACAGCGGCAAGGTCGAGGTCGGCAGCACGAAGTCCGACCAGGGCTTCGAGCTGGTGGACGGCGAGCGCGGCGGCCACGAGACCCGCGACCTGGACAACGCCGAGAGCGGCGAGGGCACGATCCTCACCGACGAGGACGACGACTGGGGCGACGGCACGCCCGAGAACAAGCAGACCGCCGGGGTGGACGCCGCCTACGGCTTCGCCCAGACCTCGGACTTCTACAAGGACGTCCTCGGCCGCGACGGCATCCGCGACGACGGCAAGGCGCCCACCTCGCACGTCCACTTCGGCACGGACTACGTCAACGCCTTCTGGGACCCGCAGACCTTCTCCATCTACTACGGCGACGGCGAGGGCGGCAAGAAGCCGCTGAACCAGCTGGACGTGGCCGGCCACGAGTTCAGCCACGGCGTGACCGAGGCGACCGCGGGCCTGGAGTACAGCGGGGAGTCCGGCGGCCTGAACGAGGCCACCTCCGACATCTTCGGCACCGCGATCGAGTTCCACGCGGACAACGCCGAGGACCCGGGCGACTACCTGCTCGGCGAGAAGATCGACATCAACGGCGACGGCACCCCGCTGCGCTACCAGGACAAGCCCAGCAAGGACGGCGCCTCGGCGGACTACTGGGACGAGAACACCGGCGACCTCGACGTGCACTACTCCTCCGGTGTCGCCAACCACTTCTTCTACCTGCTCTCCGAGGGCAGCGGCGCCAAGGAGATCAACGGCGTCGAGTACGACAGCCCGACCGCCGACGGCAGCACGGTCGAGGGCATCGGCAGGGACAAGGCGGTGCAGATCTGGTACAAGGCGCTGACCTCGTACTTCACCTCCACCACCGACTACGCGGGCGCCCGTGAGGGCACGCTGAAGGCCGCCGCCGACCTCTACGGCGAGGGCAGCCCGGAGACCGAGGCCGTGGCCGCCGCCTGGACGGGGGTGAACGTCAAGGGCTGACCCTTGCGATGAGCGCCGTTCCTTGAGTGGGGGTTCGGCGGGGCGGTGTCCGGCGGTGCCGGGCACCGCCCCATCGCGTTCGGCGTCCAGCGCACCCGAACAGCCGCCTCCCGCAGGGGAGTTCGGCTCACTGTCCGGTGAAGGCGCCCACCACCAGGTCCGCGAGCAGGGCGCCCGCGGTGCCCTCCGGGTCCAGGTCGGGGTCGTAGATGGTGACGTTGAGCCCGGCGCAGCGGCCGGAGCGGACCAAGGGGCCGAGCAGGGCGCGCAGTTCGCCCGGGAGCAGGCCGCCGGGGTCGGGGCTGTCGACCGCGGGCATCACCTCGGGGTCGAGGACATCCGCGTCGAGGTGCACCCAGAAGCCGTCCAGGGCGGGCGACTCCAGGGCGGCGAGCGCCTCCGCGGCCGTCCGCGCGCCACCGCGGGCGCGCAGCTCGCCGACCGTGACCGCCGCGATCCCGAGGTCCGCGAGCTCCGCCCGGTCCTCGTCGTAGTCCCGGATGCCGAAGAGCCGTACGTCCTCGTCCCGTACGTACGGCGCGCGGCCCTCCAGATCGCTGAGGTCGCGCTGGCCCCGGCCGGTGGCGAGGGCCAGCTCCTCGCCGCCCGCCGCGCCGACCGCGGCGGAGTTGCCGGGGTGGCGGAAGTCGGCGGAGCCGTCGATCGCGGCGATCCCGTAGCGGCCGATCCGGCGCAGCGCGAGCGAGGCGCCGAGCTGGATGGAGCAGTCGCCGCCGAGCACCAGGGGGAACTCACCGGCGCGTACGTGCCGTTCGATCCGGTCGGCCAGGCGCGGCGTGTAGGCGGCGAGCTGGGCGGCGTGGAAGACCCCGTCGCCCTCCTGCCAGTCGCCGCGGTCGTAGCGGGGCGGCACCACGACGCCGCCCTCGGCCGCCCCGAGCCGGTCGAGGATCCGCTGCTCGCGCAGCGCCCCGGCGAGCTTGTAGCAGCCGGGCACGGTACCCGGGGCCGGAGGCCGAAGGCCGAGGTTGGAGGGGGCGTCGAGCACCACGAGGTCGCGCATGCGGACCATCCTGCGTGCGGCGCTCGCGCCAATCAACTGCCTTTTCGGGAGGGGGCGGGAGGCCGGGGCGGGACGCTCCGGCCTCCGCGATGCCCGGCCGTCCTGTCCCCCGTGGACCGGGCCGCCCGGCCGCTCCCGCCGTCGGCTACGCCGCCGAAGTCGCCCGTACCGTCGAGGCGATGGTGGCCGAGCCGACGACCCGGTTGCCGTCGTAGAGCACGATGGCCTGGCCGGGGGCGACGCCGCGGGCGGGCTCGGTGAAGTCCACCCGCAGCTCGCCGTCGACGAGTTCGGCCCGCACCTCGCACTCGCCGCCGTGCGCGCGCAGCTGGGCGGTGTAGGTGGCGGGCCCGGTGGGGGGCGCCCCGCACCAGCGGGGCTTGACGGCGGTCAGCCCGCCGACGTCGAGGGCGGCGGCGGGGCCGACCGTGACCGTGTTGTCCACCGGCGAGATGTCCAGGACGTAGCGCGGCTTGCCGTCGGCGGCCGGGGTGCCGATCCGCAGGCCCTTGCGCTGGCCGATGGTGAAGCCGTAGGCGCCCTGGTGGCTACCGACCTTGGTCCCGGACTCGTCGACGATGTCGCCCTCCGCGCGGCCGAGGCGGCGGGAGAGGAAGCCCTGGGTGTCCCCGTCGGCGATGAAGCAGATGTCGTGGCTGTCGGGCTTCTTGGCGACCGCAAGCCCGCGCCGCTCGGCCTCCGCGCGGATCTCGTCCTTGGTGGTGAGGGTGTCACCGAGGGGGAACAGCGCGTGCGCGAGCTGGCGCTCGTCGAGCACCCCGAGGACGTACGACTGGTCCTTGGCCATGTCCGAGGCGCGGTGCAGCTCGCGGGAGCCGTCGGGCAGTGTGACGATCTGCGCGTAGTGCCCCGTGCACACCGCGTCGAAGCCGAGGGCGAGCGCCTTGTCGAGGAGCGCGGCGAACTTGATCTTCTCGTTGCAGCGCAGGCAGGGGTTGGGGGTGCGCCCCGCCTCGTACTCGGCGACGAAGTCCTCGACCACGTCCTCGCGGAAGCGCTCGGCGAGGTCCCAGACGTAGAAGGGGATGCCGATCACGTCCGCGGCCCGGCGGGCGTCGCGGGAGTCCTCGATGGTGCAGCAGCCGCGGGCTCCGGTACGGAAGGACTGCGGGTTCGCGGAGAGGGCGAGATGGACTCCGGTCACCTCGTGGCCGGCCTCGGCGGCGCGGGCGGCGGCGACGGCGGAGTCCACGCCGCCGGACATGGCGGCCAGTACGCGAAGGGGGCGGGTGCGCGCGGGGATCTCAGTCATAACCCGTCCAGAGTACGGGCCCGGGGAACTAAATTCGCGCGCGTATCCGTTGGACGATGGCAAACGGGACGAAGAGTGCGCGGGGGGTATCCGAGCGGGGGCGGGACGGAGGAGGGACGTGGGGCGCGAGCCCGGCGGTGGCGGCGAGGCGAAGGCGGGAAGCGACGGCGACCGGCGGATCAGCAGACGGACCCTGCTGATCGGCGGGACCGCGGCGGCCGTCGGCACCGGGCTGCTCGCGCGCGACCAGCTCGGCCGCACCTGGTGGCGGCTGCCCGGCGTGGAGAAGCCGCGCAAGCCCGGCGAGGTCGACTTCGCCGGGGCCGAGTGGATCGGCGCCTCCCCTGCGAACTGGCGGCGCGCGGACCGCCCCGACGACTACGCCATCGACATGGTGGTCGTGCACGTCACCCAGGGCAGCTACCGCTCCACCCTGAAGGTCTTCCGCGACCCGGCGCACCAGGCCGCCACCCACTACGTCGTCCGCGGCGACGGCGAGGTGACCCAGATGATCCGCGAGCTGGACGTCGCCTTCCACGCCGGGAACCGCGCGTACAACGAGCGCAGCGTCGGCATCGAGCACGTCGGCTGGGTGGACCGCCCCGAGTCCTTCACCGAGGAGATGTACCGGGCCTCGGCCCGACTGACCGCCGGGATCTGCGCGCGGTACGACATCCCCGTCGACCGGAAGCACATCATCGGGCATGTGGAGGTGCCGGGCACCGACCACACCGACCCCGGCAGGTTCTGGGACTGGGGGAAGTATCTGCGCCTGGTCCGGGAGGCCGGGGCGGCCGGGGCGGAGAGGAAGTCCGGGAAGGCCGGGAAGGCCGAGAAGGCCGGGAAGGCCGGGAAGGCCGAGAAGGCCGGGAAGGCTGGGGCGGCGAAGGCCGGGGCGGAGAAGGAGACCGGGAAGGCAGCGCGCCCGGAGCGGTAGGGGGCGGGGGGGCCGAGGGGCCGGGGCCGCTGAGAAGCCCCGGGGACCGGGAGTGGCGGCGGGGGCTGATGCGGGAGTGGTGGCGGGGGCTGAGAGCTGAGGGCTGACAGCGACAATTGACAGCTGACGGATAACAGATGACGGATATCACTATCTGTCATCCGTCATCCGTCACATGTCACCTGTCGCCCGCCGGTCGCCCCACACGGCCCGAGTCCGGACTCCCGAGCCCCCACGCCCAGAGGACGCCCAACTCTCCTTCGCCCAGCAGCGGTTGTGGTTCCTGCACCGCCTGGAGGGCGAGAGCTCCACCTATACGCTGCCCCTCGCCTTCCGGCCGCACGGCCCTGACCCGCCCACCCCGCCCCACCTACGGCAGCTTCCCCGCCTGAGCCTTCGCCAGCGGCACCGGAAAGGCGAACCCCTTCCCCGAGACGATCGCGCCGAGGTTCAGCGCGCTGAAGTAGGCGAGCGTCCGGCCCTTGCGCACCACGACGACCTTGAAGGAGGCCTTGTCGTGGCCCTCCTGGCTGACCACCGTGAAGGCGGTCGCCTCCTCGCCGAGGGCCGGGGCCTTGTCGGCCGCCACCGAGACGATCTTCATCTCCTCGCCGTGGGCGCGGGTGGTGAAGCCGCCCTTGCAGGAGTCCACGCCCTTGCGGAGGGCGGCCATCGCGGAGGGGGCGCCGTTCGCCTCGTAGGAGGCCACGGTGATCATGGACTTCGTGGTGTCGAAGGCCGATTCGAGGTCCTTGACGTCCTTCCCGGCGGGCTGGGAGAGCGCCTGGCGCTCCGCGGTCGCCGCGGGGCCGCCGGTGGTGGTGCCGAGCGCGGCGAGGGCGAGCGGTCCGCACGCGTCCCGGGAGGTCTCGACCTCCGACTCCTCGGTGTGGTCGACCTCGGCGCGCTTGTCGATCCGGTGCCCCGGGACATCGCCGTCCGCGACCGCGGCCTTCTCCAGCGCGGCCGCGCTCAGCACCTCGCCCTTCGCCTCCGCGGGGGCCGAGGCGGCGGGTGTGGACGCGCCGCCCTTCTCCTTGCCCCCTTCGGAACCGGACGCCTCCGTACCGTCCGAACTTCCGCAGGCGGCGAGCAGCACGAGCGCCAGAGCGGTCGCGGTACCCGCAGCGGTACGGCGCAGTGCGCGCGAGGTGGTGTCCACGACGTTCCTCCTGTGTGTGCCTGATCCGGCAGGTGCCCGGTACCCGAGGACCGCGACGCGGGCCCCGGCCGCGGTCAGCACACCCTAGAGGAGCGGCCCCTCACCCCCGGCCCCGGGCTCGGCACCCGCAGCCGCTCCCACAGCCACTCCCGCACCCGCACCCGCACCCGCACCAACCCTCCGCGGTCGCCGAACAGACCCCGTACACCCGGCAGTTGACCCTCAGCCCCCGACCCTCGCCCTTCCCCTCACCCCCGACCCTCGTCCCTCACCCCCGCCCCTCGGCCCGCCCCCACAGTGCCCGCAGTGCCGCGTTCACCCGCTCCGGCTGCTGGGTGTGCGGGTAGTAGCCGGGGACGGTGAGATGGTCGCCGCCGATCTCGCGGGCCACGACCCGGGCCGCCGCCCGCAGGGCCTCGCCCGCGTACTTCCGGTAGAGCGGCGGCGCGTCCTCCCAGTCCCCCGCGATCACCAGCTTCGGCCAGGGCGCCGCGGCGAGCGGCGCGAGGTCGCCCGCCGCCTCCCAGACCGGCCGCTCCCGCATCGAGGTCCGTACCGCACGCAGCCTGCGCGGTGTCGGCTCCGGCATCGTCATGCCGAGACCCTCGGTGGAGGCGCGCAGATAGTCCTCGGCCGGGGTGTCCTCGGGTACCGGGACGGCGTCCGCGGTGCGCTCCAGGAGGGCGGCGACGGCCGGTTCCCCGGCGGCCGGCCAGAAGGCGGCGGGCTGGATCAGCGCGAGGGAGCGGACCAGGCCGGGGTGGAGGGCGGCGGCGAGCAGCGCGGCGAGACCGCCGTTGGCGTGGCCCACCAGGTGGGCGCCCGCGGGGAGTTCGGCGAGGACCTCGGCCAGGTCCGCGGCGTCGGTCTCGAAGTCGCTGCGCCGGATGTCCGGGGAGTCGCCGTAGCCGCGCCGGTCGACGAGGTGGAGCGGGCGGTCTGCGGCGAGCGGGCGCTGCGCCCCGAAGCCGTACGCCTCGTCGGTCCCCCAGGTGAAGATGCCGTGCGCGAAGACCGCGGGCGGCGTGCCTTCCGCGGACCCGGCGCCGTCCCAGACCGTCACATGTACCCGCGTCACACCGCTCGCCCTCCTCGGTTCGGGCGCCTCAGTCTGCCGCAGCCGCCTCCGGGCGCCGGACGGCATCCCCTGGGCCGGGGTGTGCGCTCAGGAGAGCCCGGCCGTACGGGCGCGTTCGACGACGGGCCCGATCGCCTTGGCGAGGGCGTCGACATCGGCCTGGCCGGAGGTGTGGCCGAGGGAGAACCGCAGGGTGCCGCGGGCGAGTCGGGGGTCGCTGCCGGTGGCGAGCAGGACGTGGCTGGGCTGGGCGATGCCCGCGGTGCAGGCGGAGCCGGTGGAGCAGGCGATGCCCTGGGCGTCCAGGAGCAGCAGCAGGGAGTCGCCCTCGCAGCCGGGGAAGCTGAAGTGGGCGTTGGCGGGCAGCCGGTCGACCGGGTCGCCGCCGAGGACCGCGTCCGGTACGGCCTCCCGTACCGCCTCGATCAGCCGGTCGCGCAGGGCGCCGATCTCGCGGGCGAACTCCTCGCGGCGTTCGGCGGCGAGCCGGGCGGCGACCGCGAAGGCCGCGGTGGCGGGGACGTCGAGGGTGCCGGAGCGGACCTGCCGCTCCTGGCCGCCGCCGTGCAGTACGGGTACGGGGGTGTGGTCGCGGCCGAGCAGCAGGGCGCCGATGCCGTAGGGGCCGCCGATCTTGTGGGCGGAGACGGTCATCGCGGCGAGCCCGGAGGCGGCGAAGTCGACCGGCAGCTGGCCGACGGCCTGGACCGCGTCGGCGTGCAGCGGGACGCCGAACTGTGCTGCCACGGCGGCGAGTTCGCGGACCGGCTGGACGGTGCCGATCTCGTTGTTGGCCCACATGACGGTGGCCAGGGCGACATCGGAGGGCTCGCGGGCGAGGGCCTCGCGCAGCGCCTCGGGGTGGACGCGCCCGTAGGAGTCGACCGGCAGGTACTCGACGCGGGCGCCCTCGTGGGTGGCGAGCCAGTCGACGGCGTCCAGGACCGCGTGGTGCTCGACGGGGCTGGCCAGGACCCGGGTGCGGGCCGGGTCCTCGGCCTTGCGGGACCAGTACAGGCCCTTCACCGCGAGGTTGTCGGCCTCGGTGCCGCCGGAGGTCAGCACGACCTCGCTCGGCCGGGCGCCCAGGGAGGCGGCGAGCATCTCGCGGGCCTCCTCGACGGTGCGCCGGGCGGTGCGCCCCGCCGCGTGGAGCGAGGAGGCGTTGCCGGTGACGGCGAGGTGGGCGGTCAGCGCCTCGATCGCCTCCGGAAGCATCGGAGTGGTCGCGGCGTGGTCGAGATAGGCCATGGTGCGCACGATTCTACGAGGCCCTCGGGGGGCCGTGTCCGGCGCGGGGGGCGCGAGGACCGCGGGCGTGCGCCCCGGGGCGGTCGGGGTGGCCGGAGCCGGGCGGTGTCAGCCGCCGAAGCTCCAGACCCCGCCGGACTGGACGAGCGTGGCGAGCACGATCAGGTCGGCGACGCCGAGGCCGAGGCCGAGGAGCGCGCGGCCGCGGCGCTGGGTCCCGCGCCACAGGGCGGCTCCGGCCAGCGCGATGGCGATCGGGCCGAGCACGATGTTGAGGACGAGCAGCCCGAGCAGGCCGAGCACGAACGAGGCGACGGCCATGCCGTCGGCGTCGCGGACACCGGGGCGGCGCTGGGGGGTGTCGGTGGTGGCGGTGAGTTCCAGCATGGTGGGCTCCCTGGTCAGGTCGTGACGGGACGGGGTGCGCGGGGCAGGGCCCGGGTGCGGGCGCCCCGCGGGAGGCGGCGGCTCAGGAGTGGCCGCCCTGCGGGGTGCGGGCGGCGGCCGTCCGGCCCGTACGCGTCCGGCGGCCGTGGTACTCGCGGGCCGTGAAGACGGCGAGCCAGACGCCGATGACGGCGGCGGCCACCAGCGAGACGGTCAACGGGGCGTGGACCACCGCCCCCAGGACGATGCCGAGCAGCATCAGCGCGGCGACGAGGAACAACATGGGGCACCTCTCGTGGAAGATTCGGTGAACGCTTGTGGTTACAACTGTTCACTGACTTCAGTGTTCTCCCCAGCCCCCCGGGTTGTCAATTCCAGAGAACAATCGTTAACTGATGTCATGAGTCACACCGTCGGCGTCCGGCAGGCGCAGAAGCAGAAGACGCGGCAGGCGCTGCTCGACGCGGCCCTGGTCCTCCTGGAGGAGCAGAGCCTCAGCAGCCTGGGCATCCGCGAGGTCACCCGCGCCGTGGGAGTGGCACCGACGGCCTTCTACCGGCACTTCCGCAGCACCGCCGACCTCGGCATCGCCCTGGTCGAGGAGGCGCTCGGCAGCCTCCACCCGCTGATCGAGTCGCTGCTCGCCGAGCACGACGACAGCGAGCAGCTCATCGCCCACATGGTCGACCTCATCAGCGCGCATGTGCAGGACCACCCCTCGCACGTCCGCTTCCTGGCCCGCGAGCGCCACGGCGGGGTCCAGCCGGTACGCGCCGCGATGGCCACCCAGCTCCAGCGCTTCGCCGAGGAGGTACGGGTCGGCCTCGCCACCCAGGCCGAGTCCCGCGGCTGGGGCGAGGACGACCTGCTGATGCTCTCCCGCCTGTACGTGGACCACATGGTGATGACGGCCTCGGAGCTGGTGGAGGCGGAGCCGGGCACCGAGGAGGCGCTCAAGGACACGGCCCGCCGCCAGATGCTGGTGATACACCTCGGCCGCGCCCACTGGCTCGACCACCGGGGCTGAGTCCGCTCCCGGTCACCGGGACCGATCCCGCACCGGAGCCTGCCGCGAGCGCCGTACAGCGCCTACGCTCGGGATCATGAGTGACGGCGCCTGGACCACCAGCGGCACACACGACGGGGAACTCGACCGCGAGGTGCTCACCTCGGGCGGCACGGTGCGCTGGGCCCGCTTCGGCCCCGAGGACGCGCCCCCGGTCGTGCTGCTGCACGGCACCCCCTTCTCCTCCTACGTCTGGCGCGGGCCCGCGGCCGCCCTCGCGCAGGAGTTCCGGGTGCACCTCTGGGACATGCCGGGGTACGGGGCCTCCGAGATGCGCAGCGGGCAGGACGTCACGCTGGCCTCCCAGGCGCGGGTCTTCACCGAGCTCCTCGACCACTGGGGCCTGGCCGAACCGGCCGTCGCCGCCCACGACTTCGGCGGCTGCGTCGCCCTGCGCGCCCATCTGCTGCACGGCGCCCGCTACTCCCGCCTCGCCCTGGTCGACCCGGTGGCCCTCGCCCCCTGGGGCTCCGCCACGTACCGGCTGCTCGGGGCCCATGCCGAGGTCTTCGGGGAGCTGCCGCCCGCCCTGCATGAGGCCCTGGTGCGCGCCTACCTCTCCTCGGCGAGCCACCACGGACTGCCCGCGCACACCCTGGACCGCCTCGCCGCCCCCTGGTGCACCGAGGAGGGCCGCGCCGCCTTCTACCGCCAGATCGAGCAGAACGACCAGCGCTTCACCGACGAGATCCAGGGCCGGTACGGGGAGTTGGCGCTGCCGGTGCTGCTGTGCTGGGGCGCCGAGGACACCTGGATCCCGCCGGAGAAGGGCCGGGAGCTGGCCGCGCTGATCCCGGGCTGCACCCTGCTGCCGATCGAGGAGGCCGGACACCTGGTCCAGGAGGACGCGCCGGCCGAACTCACCGCGGCCCTGGGCGCCTTCCTGCGCACCGCTTCCTGAACGCACTCCCCCGGGCACGGCAACGGACCGCGTCCGGAACCCGGTTGGGGTTCCGGACGCGGTCCGGGGCGGATGCGGCGGGGCCCGACCGGAGAGCCCCGCCGCACCGGGTACGTCACCTCACCGGGTACGTCACTTCGCCGGGAGAGCCTTGTCGGCGGTGGAGACGCGGACGTAGTCGACGACCAGCTCCTGCGGGAACTGGGTGCTGCCGTCCGGGTTGCCGGGCCAGTCGCCGCCCACCGCGAGGTTGAGGATGAGGAAGAAGGGCTTGTTGAAGACCCACTGGTTGCCGTTCAGATCGGCGGGGGTGCGGGTCTGGTAGACGTTGCCGTCCACGGACCAGCTGATCTTCTCCGGCGACCAGTCGATCGCGAAGGTGTGGAAGTCGTCGGCGAAGACCTTGCCGTCGGGGAGGGTGTAGCCCGCGCCGATGCCGCCGCCGCCCGAGTAGCCGGGGCCGTGGATCGTGCCGTGGACGGTGCTGGGTTCGAAGCCGACGTTCTCCATGACATCGATTTCCCCGGAGTTCGGCCAGCCCACGTTGCCGATGTCGTCGCCGAGCATCCAGAAGGCGGGCCAGATGCCCTGGCCGCGCGGCATCTTCAGCCGGGTCTCCACGTGGCCGTAGGTGGAGCTGAACTTGCCGGAGGTGTTCAGGCGGGCCGAGGTGTACTCGCAGGTGCCGTACCAGCACTGGTAGTTGTTCGGGTTCTCCTTGCGGGCGGTGATGACCAGGTTGCCCTGGCCGTCGAGGGCCGCGTTGCTGTTGCCCGCCGTGTAGTACTGGCGCTCGTGGTTGTTGCCGCCGTTGTCGCCGGTCTCGATCTGCCACTTGCCGCCGTCGACCGCCGAGCCCGCGGGCCCGTCGAAGTTGTCGGTGAAGGTGTCCGCGGCGAGGGCGCCCCCGGACCGCTCCGGGGCGGGGGCCGCCGAGGCGGGGACGGCGGTCATGGCGCCCGCGACGCAGAGCAGCGAGGTGGCGCAGAGCGCGAGGCGGCTGCGCTTCGAGAGGTGCCTTGGCTTGTGCACAGTCATCACATCTCCTGGGCGAGTGGGGGGCATGTGCATGACAAATGACTCCGAGAGATGAACGCAGGAGCGCCGGACTCGGGGGCCGTTGCTTCAGTTCTTGATTTAAGAGAGCCCCCGGAGTGCCGTCAAGAAGCTGGACCGGAGCAGAAAACGGAAGCCGCCGAGCGGGGGTGCGCGGCACCGGGGCCGACCGCTCCGAACGGGCGGCAGACGGCTCCCGGGCGCTCCGGGCGGGCGGGAGGAGTCGGCAGCAGCCGGACATCCGGACCGTCCGGGCGGCCGTTCGGGGCCCGAACGGGCAGCGTGCTCAGACCGCGGCGAGCAGACGCGCGAGCGGCGCCGGAACCCGGCCGGGGTCCAGGTGCTCCACCAGCGCCCGGGCGTACTGCGCCTTGCGGCCGCTGTGGGTGCCGAGGAAGCGCCGCAGCTGCCGCTCGACGCTCCGGCCGCGCTGCGCGGGCTGCTTCTGGAAGGTGCGGAAGGGGCGCAACTCCCCCTCGTACGCCACCACTTGCTGAACGGCCTCGGCGCCGAGCGCCCGGATCAGCTCGTCCTCCAGATCCGCGACACAGACCTCGAAGCCGAGTTCCGCGAGGCTTTCCCGGCCGCCTTCGGCCGCCAGCCCGGCGCGTTCCAGACTCCGGCGGAAGTACGGCTCCTCGGCGGCGTCGCACAGTCCCGCGAGGCGGAGGCCGAGTCCCTGCGGACCGAGGTGGCCGAGGAAGCGCCCGATGCTGGTGGCTCCGCCGAGCGGCACCAGGCAGACGCCCTCCGCCGCCAGGTTCCGGCCGCTGCGGACGGCCAGTGTCTCGATCGCCGTCCGGTCGCTGACGCCTTCCACCAGCACCGCTGTCCGTACCCCCGTGACGGGCAGCAGCTCGCGCGCTTCCCCGGCCGCCGGCTCGCTCCCGGCCCCGCCCGCGGCCCAGCGCACCACCGCCTCGGTGAAGCGCCGCATCTCGTTCACCCGCTCAGTCTTCCAGCACCGGACTCCGTTCCGGCAAGGCTTTTTCGCCGCGGCGGCCCGCGCCAGGCCGGAAGACGCCAGCGGTTGACCGCGATGGGCCACCCGCGAGGGACGGCGAACCGGGCGGTGGGCCGCCGGACCTCGTGCCCCCGCCGACCCGCTACCCGTACAGCGCCGCGACCGCGGCCGCCGCGCGGGCCAGTTCCTCGCGGGCCTCGGGCGGGGAGAGGATCTCCAGGCGGTCGGTGAAGGCGAGCAGGGAGCGCACCTCCTGGACGACGCCGTAGGCCAGCCGCGCGGTGACCCACTCGCCGGTGCCCTCCTCCCGCGGCAGCTCCCTCAGCGCCGAGCCGTTCATCCGCAGGAACATGTCCAGGCGCTCCCTGCGCACCCGCACGGTGACCGTGAGCGGGGCCTCCCGCTCCTCCACCTGTCTTCTCAACTGCTCCCAGACCTCCGGGAGTTCGACCCCCGGACGGCGCCTGACCGGCTCCGCGGCGAGCCGGGCCTCCTGCATCCGGTCGGCACGGAAGAGCCGGGGCCTGCCCCGCCGGTCCGCGACCAGGTACCAGACCCCCGCCTTGGCGACCAGACCATAGGGATCGACCGTGTACGTACGCGCCTCGGCGTCCCCGCTGTGCCGGTAGCGCAGCCGCAGCCGCCGGTCGGCGAAGACCGCGTCCTGCAGCGCCTCCAAGTCGACCGGCTGCTGCGGGCCGCCCTTCCAGCGGGAGGCGTCCACCAGGATGCGGCGGCTGGTGAGTTCGGCCGCCGGCCGGTGCGGGGCGGGCAGCGCGGCCATCACCTTGCGCAGCGCGGAACCGAGCGCGTCGTCCAGGCCGAGCGCCGCGTGCGCCCCGGGACCGGCGAGCACGAACAGCGCCCGGGACTCCTCGGCGGTCAGCCCCGTGACATCGGTGCGGTAGCCGGGCAGCAGCGAGATCCCGCCATGCCGCCCGCGCTCCGCGTACACCGGCACCCCGGCCGCCGAGAGCGCCTCGACATCGCGGTAGATGGTGCGTACGGAGACCTCCAGGCGGGCGGCGAGGTCCTGGGCGGGCACCCGGTCCCGGGTCTGGAGCAGCAGCAGGATCGACAGGAGCCGGTCGGATTTCACGGCTCAAGCATCCCCCGGGCTCCCGGCGGCGCGCGGTCCGCCCCGGCCGGTCAGCCGGTGAGGCGGACCCGGGCGAGCTGGCGGGACTGGCAGACCAGCCGGTCGGCGGTGTCCCAGACCTCGACGTCCTCCTCCAGGAAGCCGCCCGCGAGGTTGCGGGTGGTGATCGCCACCCGCAGTGGTCCGGGGGCCGGGCGGCAGCGGACGTGCGCGGTCAGCTCGATGGTCGGCACCCAGCCCTTGATGCCGAGTTCGAAGCTGGTGGGCGGCAGTCCGTCGACCGTCATGAGCAGCGAGAGCGGGTCGGCGTCGCGGCCGTCGGCGAGCCCGAACCAGCCGCGCATCTCGCCCTTGCCGGAGGGCGAACCGAGCGCCCAGCCCAGGGTGGCGGGGTCGAGTTTGAGCCAGAGCCGCTCGGTGATCGCGGAGCTGCCGGAGACCGTCCCGCGGCCGTTGTCGGGGGCGTCCTGGGGGCCGAAGCACTGCTCGGGCGGCGGGAAGGAGGGCGGCTCGGCGGAGGTGCGGACGTCGTCCGGCAGCGCGTCCAGGTCCCCGTAGGAGGCGAGCACCCGCAGCCGCTCGACCTCCTCGCCGTTCGCGTCCCGCTGGAAGAGGGAGGCCTGCCCGGTCGACAGGGTGCGGCCGGTGCGCACCACCTCGGTACGGATGACCGCCGGGCCCGGTACGGAGGCGGTGAGGTAGTGGGCGGTGATCGTGAACGGGTCCGGGTGCGGCAGCGCGTCGGCGAGCGCCCGGCCGAGCACGGCGAGGAGGTAGCCGCCGTTGACCGCGGCGATGATGGTCCAGCCCGCGGAGAGTTCGGTGTCATAGACGCCGGGTTCGCGCCGGGTGACCGCGGTGTCGCGGTCGAACTCGCTGGCGCCGATCGCGGCGGCGGGGGCTGCTTCTGTCATGGCGGCACGGTACAACAGATCATTACTGAGCGGTAGCTTTCCTCTGGGGGCGGCCGCTCACCGCAGCCGCTCCGGGGACTCAGCCCTCTTCCCGCTCGGCCACCTCGGAGCGCCGGTTCCAGGCCCGCGGGGCGCGCCAGTGGTAGCGCATGGCGAGCAGCCGGAGGATGAAGACGGTGACCACGGCGAGGGTGGCGGTGGCCCCGTTGAGCATCCCGTGGTCGATGAAGAGGACGACCAGGGTGGCGCCGACCACGGCGGGCACCGCGTACAGGTCCCGGTCCCAGCGCAGCAGCGAGGGCACCTCGTTGGCGAGCACATCGCGCAGCACACCGCCGCCCACCGCGGTGGCGAGGCCGAGCACCGCGGAAGCGGTCAGACCGAGCCCGTAGGCGTACGCCTTCACCGCGCCCGTCACACAGAACAGGCCGAGGCCCGCGGCGTCGAAGATGTTCACGCCGAGCTGGAGCCGCTCCACCTCCGGGTGGAGGAAGAAGACCAGGACCGTGACGACCAGCGGGGTCAGGAAGTAGCCGAGGTCGGTGAAGGCCGCGGGCGGTACGGCGCCGATCATCAGGTCGCGGAAGATGCCGCCGCCGAGCGCGGTGACCTCGGCGAGCACGGCGATGCCGAAGACGTCGAAGTTCTTGCGCACCGCGAGCAGCGCGCCGGAGATGGCGAAGACGAAGATTCCGGCGACGTCGAGCGCGTGCTGGAGGGAGGGCGCGTACAGATCCTGGACCACGCGCTATTCATACCTGGACGGCCCGGTACGGCAAAGCCGGATCAAGGCGGGCACGACGAAGCCGGACGGAGGGGGCGGTGCCCGCGTGGGACCGGTCCCGCGCGCGGGAACCCGCGGGCCGCCCTCCTCCGTCCGGCTCGCCCCGGCGACAACTCCCGGGGGGCTACTTGTCGGTGCCGGGCCGGGACCCGGTTCCGGGGTCCTCGGACGGAGAGTCCACGGAGGCAGCGTCCCCGGACACGGGAGCCTCGGACACCGGGGCCCCGGACTCGGCATCCCGGGACCCGCGGTCCCCGGATACGGAGTCCTTGGACACGGAGTCCGCGGACACGGGATCCGCGGACGCAGCCCCCGCGGGCTCCTCCTCGACCGGCCCGCCGCCCACGGTCACCACGCTGATGGCGTCCACGGCGGCGCGCAGCAGTTCGGTGTCCTGGGGTGCCTGGTCCTCGGCGTTCTCCGGGTGGTGGCAGGCGACCTGCTGGCCCGGGCCGAGCTGGAGCAGCGGCGGCTCCTGGGTGGTGCAGATCTTCGTGGCCTTCCAGCAGCGGGTGTGGAAGCGGCAGCCGCTGGGCGGGGACATCGGCGAGGGCACGTCACCGGTGAGCAGGATGCGCTCGCTCTTGGTGTTGCGCCGCCTGGGGTCCGGGATCGGGACCGCGGAGAGCAGGGCCTTGGTGTACGGGTGCATCGGCTGCGTGTACAGGGCCTGCCGGTCGGCGAGTTCGACGATCTTGCCGAGGTACATCACCGCGATCCGGTCCGAGACATGGCGTACCACCGAGAGGTCGTGCGCGATGATCACGTAGGTCAGGCCGAGTTCGCTCTGCAGGTCGTCGAGGAGGTTGACGACCTGGGCCTGGATGGAGACGTCGAGCGCGGAGACCGGCTCGTCGGCGACCACCAGCTTCGGGTTGAGGGCGAGCGCGCGGGCGATGCCGATGCGCTGGCGCTGGCCGCCGGAGAACTCGTGCGGATAGCGGTTGTAGTGCTCGGGGTTGAGGCCCACCACCGAGAGCAGCCGCTGGACCTCCGCCTTGACCCCGCCCTCGGGCTTCACGCCCTGGAGCTTGAAGGGCGCGCCTACGATGGTGCCGATGGTGTGGCGCGGGTTGAGGGAGGAGTACGGGTCCTGGAAGATCATCTGCACATCGCGGCGCAGCGGGCGCATGCCGCGCACGTTCAGGTGCGTGATGTCCTTGCCCTGGAACTCGACGCTGCCCGCGGTCGGTTCGAGCAGCCGGGTGATCAGGCGGCCCATCGTCGACTTGCCGCAGCCGGACTCGCCGACCACGCCGAGGGTCTCCCCCGCGCGGACCTCGAAGTCGAGTCCGTCCACCGCCTTCACCGCGGCGACCTGGCGCTGGAGCAGCCCCTTGCGGATCGGGAAGTGCTTCTGCAGGCCCCTGACCCTCAGCAGCGTCTCACCCGGCGCGGGGTCCTTCGTCAGGGTGGCGGTGCCGCCCGCGGCCTCGGGCTCCGGGGCGCCGGCGGTGGGTTTCTCCTCGCGCGTCACGGGCGTGTCCTCGCTCACAGCTTGGGCGCAATCTCTTCGGTCCAGATCTGTTCCCGCTGCTCCGGCGAGAGATGGCAGGCGGCCCAGTGCGCGCTGCCGACCTCGGTCAGCTCGGGGCGGACGGTGCGGGTCAGGTTGTCCTTGGGCAGATCCGCGTACGGGCAGCGCGGGTTGAAGGCGCAGCCGGAGGGGATGTTGATGAGCGACGGCGGCGAGCCCTTGACCGGGATGAGCCGGTCGGTCTGGTCCCGGTCCAGGCGCGGCATCGAGCCGAGCAGGCCCCAGGTGTAGGGGTGGCGGGGCTCGTAGAAGACCTTCTCGGCGGGGCCGCGCTCCACGCACCGGCCGCCGTACATCACCAGGAGGTCGTCGGCCAGTTCGGCGACGACGCCGAGGTCGTGGGTGATGACGATGACGGCGGAGCCGAACTCCTTCTGCAGATCGCGGATGAGGTCGAGGATCTGCGCCTGGACGGTCACGTCGAGGGCGGTCGTCGGCTCGTCGGCGATGAGCAGTTCGGGGTTGTTCACCAGCGACATGGCGATCATCGCGCGCTGGCGCATCCCGCCGGAGAACTCGTGCGGGTAGCTGTCGACGCGCTTGTCGGGCTGCGGGATGCCGACCCGGTCGAGCATCTCGATCGCGCGGCGGCGGGCCGTCTTCTTGTCGACGTCGTGGTGGACCCGGTAGGCCTCCACGATCTGCTTGCCGATCGAGTAGTACGGGTGCAGCGCGGACAGCGGGTCCTGGAAGATCATGGACATCTCGCGGCCGCGCAGCTTGCGCACCTCTTCGGGGCGCGCGGTGAGCAGTTCCTTGCCGTCCAGCCAGATCTCGCCGGACAGCCTGGCTTTTCGCTTCCCGTACTGCCCGGTGGTGTGCAGCCCCATGATGCCGAGCGAGGTCACCGACTTGCCGGAGCCGGACTCGCCGACGATGCCGAGGGTCTTGCCCTTCTCCAGCGTGAAGCTGAGCCCGTCGACGGACTTCACCAGGCCGTCGTCGGTCGGGAAGTGCACCTTGAGGTCGCGTACTTCGAGGAAGGCGGTGGGCGCGTGGGAGTCCGGGGTCCCCGGCTCGCCGACTGCCGCGCCGCTCTTGCTGAGTTGGGTCATGACAGCCTCACGCGGGGGTCGATCACGGCGTACATGATGTCCACGACGAGGTTCGCCACCGCGATCGCGAGTGCCGCGATGAGCGTGACGCCGAGGATCACCGGCAGGTCCTTGTTGCTGATGGCGTCCACCGCCTCGAAGCCGAGCCCCTTCAGTCCGAAGGTCTGCTCGGTGAGGACGGCGCCGCCGAGCAGGGCGCCGAGGTCGAGGCCGAAGACGGTGAGGATCGGGGTCATGGCGGAGCGCAGCGCGTGCTTCCTGATCACGCTGGGCTCGCCGAGTCCCTTGGCCCGGGCGGTGCGGATGTAGTCCTCGCCGAGCACTTCGAGCATGGTCGCTCTGGTGAGCCGCGCGTACATCGCCGCGTAGAGGAAGGCGAGGGCGATCCAGGGCAGGATCAGCGACTGCAGCCAGATGTCGATCCCGTCGGCCCCGGAGAGGTCGTCGTCGATCTTGAGCCAGCCGAGGCTGTGCACGAAGATCCCCATCATCACCATGCCGGTGAAGAAGATCGGCATCGAGACGCCGGACAGGGCGCCGACCATGGCGCTGCGGTCCCAGACGCTGCCCCGGCGGAGCGCGGAGAGCACGCCGATGGCGACGCCGCCGACCAGCCACATCACACAGGCACCGGCCGCCAGCGCGCCGGTGACCGGCAGGGCGTCCTTGAGGGTGTCCCAGACCGGCTCCTCGGTACGGAAGGAGTAGCCGAAGCAGGGCGCGTCGCAGCGCGTCACATCGCCGCCGTTGGCGTAGTCCCGGCCCATCGGGATGCCCTTGACGAAGTCCCAGAACTGGACCAGGACCGGCTCGTCGAGGCCGAGCTTCTGGCGGATCCCCTCCAGCTGCTCGGCGCCGGTCGCCTTGCCCGCGAAGAGCACAGCGGTGTCCTGCCCGGCCCATTTCGGCAACAGGAAGAAGATGGAGAAGGTCGTCAGGAGCACGACCAGCACCATCAGGAGGACGGCGCCCAGGCGCCGGATGAGATATGCAAGCACTGTGCGCGGCCTGGTGGCGGCCGGGATCCGGATCACGGATCCCGGCCGCCACCCGGGCCATCACCTGCCCTTCGGACTGGCGGTTACGGCGACGGTGGGGGAACGGGTTCCGCTACTTCTTCACGCCGAGGGCGACGTAGTCGTAGCGGCCGCTGTACGCGGCGGAGGAGTACACGTTGGTCGCGTTCGCCCCGCGCCAGGAGATGTTCTTCTCGTACAGGAACGGCATCCACACCGCCTGGTCGAGGATCTCCTTGTTCATCTGCTGGTAGATCTCGCCGGCCTTGACCGGGTCGGTCTCGGCGATGGCGTCGTCGAAGGCCTTGTCGACCTTCGGGTCGCTCAGCTGGGCCTCGTTGTAGTTGCCGTTCTCCGAGATGAAGCGGCTGTCCCACAGCGGCTGGCCGAAGCCCTGGCCGGTCGGGAAGTCCGGGCCCCAGCCGCTCATGGTCAGGCCGTAGCCGCGCTTCTTCACGACGGTGGGCGAGCCGGTGATGCTGCTGGCCTCGGCGCCGTCCAGCGGGTCGACGGAGAGCTTGATGCCGACGGCCTTCAGCTGCTCCTGCAGGGCGGTGGCCGCCTCGACCTCACCGGGCTGGTTGGTGCGCGCGGTGACCTTGGTGGAGAAGCCGCCGGGCTTGCCGCACTCCTTCAGCTCGGACTTGGCCTTGGCGGTGTCCGGCTTGCCCTTGCGGGCGACGACGCCGTACGGGTCGTAGTCGGAGTGGCCCTTGATCGCCTTGGGCCAGATGCTGTTGGCGATGTCGCCGGCCGCGAGCGGGCCGCCGCGGGTCTTCTGCAGGCTCTCGAAGTCCGTGGCGTAGAAGATCGCCTTGCGGCAGTGCAGGTTGTCGAAGGGCTTGGCCTTCGTGATGATCGCGACGTAGCGGACGAAGTCCGTCGGCATGTTGTCGACGCTGGACTTGTGGTCCGTGATCGCCGTGGTGCGGCCGGAGGCCGACATGCCGGTGCCGTTGAGGTCGATGTCGTAGTCGCCCTCGATGAGGCGCTTGTCGTTCTCCTCGGCGTTCTTGTTGATGGTGACCGTGATCTTGTCCGGCAGCGCGGGACGGATCGGGTCGGACTCCTTCTTCCAGTTCTCGTTGCGCACCAGCGTGGCGTTCTTGCCGGAGTCGTACGAGGCGAACTTGTACGGGCCCGAGGAGAACGGCTTCTGGGTGTACTTCGACTTGGTGTCCTTGGCCGCCTTCACCGGGGCGCCGGAGGGCATCGCGAGCATCTGCTCGAAGTCGCCGTTGGGCTTGGGCAGCTTGAAGACGATGGTCTGGTCGTCCGGCGTCTCGATCGCCTTCAGGCCGAGGCCGCCCGCGGTCTTGTCCTTGTACGGGCCCTTGTACTCGCCCTTGGGGTCGAGCACGTTCTTCAGATACTGCGGACCGCCGGTGATGACGTCGGTGGCCCAGACCCGGGAGATGCCGTACTTGATGTCCTTGGAGGTCAGCTTGGAGCCGTCCTCCCACGTCAGACCGTCCCGCAGCTTGTACGAGTAGGTCTTGCCGCCGTCCGTGATCTTGGCCTTCTCGGTGGCCAGGTCCGGGACGAGGTTGTTCGAGGCGGCGCCCGGCTTGGTGTCGTAGGTGACCAGGGTACGCGTGTAGAACCGCATGAAGTCCCAGGTCATGCCGTAGTAGGCACGCTGCGGGTCGGTCGAGTCGAAGTCCTGCTTGCCGATGAAGCGGAGCGTGCCGCCCTTGGCCTTCGAGGGGTTGGCGACCTTGCCGATGCCGGCGTTGTACTTGCCGCCCGAGGGCTCGTCGTCGTCGCTGGAGCCACTGCAGGCGGCGGTGCCGACGAGCGCGGCTGCGACGAGGGCCGCACCTGCGGTCAGCCTTCGCTTGGAGAAACCGTGGGACATCTTTCTCGCATCCTCCGAGATTCGCGGTCTGAGGCCGGGCTGCCTGAGAACCATGGGGGACCACCTGACTGCTGTGGCTGGGGGGTTGGGCGGGTCAGCGGGAGCCCTTGGGATCCAGGGCGTCGCGCAGCCCGTCGCCGAAGAGGTTGAAGGCCAGTACCGTCACGAAGATCGCGAGGCCGGGGAAGACCATGAACATCGGGTCGTGCTCGTACATCCCGAGCGCGTCGCGCATCATGCCGCCCCAGGAGGCGGTGGGCGGCCGCACGCCCGCGCCGAGGAAGCTCAGGGCGGCCTCGGTGAGGATGTTCGTGGGGATCATCAGGGTCGCGTAGACGGTGATCGGGGCCACGAGGTTCGGCAGCAGTTCGCGGAAGAGGATGTGGCGGCGGCCGCCGCCGAGGCTGCGCGCGGCCTCCACGTACTCGCGCTCGCGCAGCGAGAGGGTCTGGCCGCGCACGATACGGCCGACATAGGGCCAGCCGAAGAAGCCGATGACCCCGATGAGCACGGCGACGCGCACCCCGGAACCGGTCAGCCCGAGCAGGTCGTCGGGGAGCACCGAGACCAGCGAGATGATGAAGAGCAGCTGCGGGAAGGAGAGCAGCAGGTCCATCGCGCGGCTGATGACCGAGTCCACCCAGCCGCCGAAGTAGCCGGCGATGATGCCGAAGAGGGTGCCGAGCACGACGGCGACCACGGCCGCGAGCACCGCGACGAGGAGCGAGATCCGGGCCCCGTAGACCACCCGGCTGAAGATGTCGCGGCCGGTGTTGGGCTCCACGCCGAAGAGGAAGTCCCCGCTGACGCCGCCGAGATCGCCCTTGGGCAGGTTGGTCAGCTCTTCCAGCTGGTCCTGGTGGAACTCGGTCGGCGGGTGGCCGAGAAGACTGACGATCACCGGGGCGAATATCGCGACCAGGACGAGGAAGACGATGGTGAGACCGCCCGCGAGGGCGACCCTGTCCTGTTTGAGGCGGCGCCAGGCGATCTGTTTGAGGGATCTGCCCTCCACCTTCTTCGCGTCGGCGGCGACTGCCGGGTCGACAGGCGCGGTCGGTTCCATTTCCGCCGTCGTGTCGTGCAATGGCGCCGTCATAGTGGCAGGGACCCCTCTCAACCGGCGGTGGCCGGCGCACACTTGCCGCGGTGGCGGCGTGATCAGTCCGTCGTACGCATTCAGGGTGCAAAGCCCCTGGAGCGGGAGTCTTCAGCGTGCCCCGGATCACGTGCCAGGCCTCACGGTGAATGGATGCCTAACCGTGATGCTGTCTGGGGATTTCCGTTATCCGAACAGAGTGGAACGACCCTCGGACGCGGTGCAGTTGGGGGCAAGCGGCTTCCAAGCCGCCGAAGAGCGCCGTTATGCGCACCAGAGGTGACCAGCGGGGAGGAAACGGCGGACAAGCGGAAGAAAGAGTGAACAGGGGGTGAAGGGGACGCGCGTTCCCGGCCATCCGGCCCGGCTCGCGCGACCGGCCGCTCCGGACCCCGGCCAGATGTCCCCGGCCCGTGCACCCGGTTCCGCCCGGAGAGCCGCGGACGCCCCCGGTCAGAACGCCGCGTGCGGCGGCGGGTAGCCGTAGCCGGTGGCCGGGGGCGGCTGGAGGGGGCCCGGGCCCTGCGGCTCGCGGTCGAAGAAGGGGCGGGCGTGGGCGCGCAGCCACATCGCCACCGGGTCGTGCGGGTCCGAGAGCGCGACCGTGGACACCGGCAGCCCCTCGGGCACCGCGCCGATGCACTGGCGCATCATCGCGCGCACCGCCTCGACGGCGGCGGGCGAGGACTCGTAGACGTCGAGCCCGATGGCCAGATAGGGCGCGCCGAGCGCGGGCTGCACCCAGGCCCGGCGCAGCGAGCGGACCACCGGGGTGCGGTGCGCGTGCTGGCCGAGCAGGGCGTAGAACTGCGGGATGTCGATGGCGGGTTCGCTCAGCCGCAGCGGTCCCGCCGGGTGCCGGTCGAGCCCGGCCGCGATCCGGCGCAGATCGGCCCAGGGGATGCCGACCCCGCCGCCGGGGGCGTGCGGGTTGAGCCAGATCCCGTGCCGGTCGGGGAAGAGCGCGCGGGCGATCTCGGCGCCGCCGACGATCTCGTACGCCCGCATCCAGCCGCTCGCGGTGAGTTCCTGTCCCGAGGTGACGCAGGGCGCGTACTCGGAGCCCTCGACCGTCATGCTGCCGTACTGCGCGTCGGGGGAACCGGCCTGGCCGTGCCAGAGCAGCATCCACACCTGGCCCGCCGGGTCGGCGAGGGCGCGCAGCAGCGATTCGTACGCCTCGTAGCGCCCCGGTGTCACCTGGCGCAGCACGTGCTCGACCTGCCCGACCGCAGCCGTGCCCGACGCACTCACTCCTGACCCGCCCCTTCGTGACCCGTTGAGATACCGGTGGCGCGGAGTCCCTCCGCCGCGCCTGCCCCGGTCATGTAACCAGCTTAGGTCCCGGCCGCCCACCGCCCGGGGCGGCCGGTCGCTAAGCGTCCCGCTGGTAGAAGGGCCGCACCGACTCCCGCAGCCAGTCCGCCACCGGGTCCTGGGCGATGTCGAGCAGGACCAGGTTCACCGGCCAGGGCACCGGGTGCAGACCGAGCGCCCGGCCGAGGGCGTCCATCGGCACGTCCCGGGCGGGCTCCGGGTGCCCGTCCACCTCGACGCCGACGAAAAGCACCGGCTCGCCGTCCTCGACCCGGGCCAGGCAGCGGCGCGCGCTGCGCACCAGGCCGGTGGCCGCGAACTCGGTGGCCGCGGCGGACAGGAAGTCCACCGGGTCCTCCTGCCAGTCCGGCTGGAAGAGCTGCACCCGGCCGCCGTGCGCGGGGCCGTCCAGCTCGGTGCGCCCGGCCCGGCACAGCTCGGCCACCGCGGCGGGCGGCAGCGGGACGCCGACCGTGCCGTCCGGGTTCACCGCGATGCCCATCTGCGGCGGCAGCCCGCGGGCGAACTCCACCGCGGGGGCGATGGTGAACGACATGTGCGCCCCCGCCACCGCGCGCAGCTGCTGCTCGGAGCTGAAGACCGGTACATAGGCCTGGCCCTCGATCTCCAGGGCGGGCAGGTCGAGGCTGGTGCTGCCGGGGCCGCCGCCGGAGGGCAGCGGCACCCACAGGTGGCTGCGGCCGAGCACCTCGACGATCCGGCCGCCCGCGGTGGGCACGCCGAGGGAGGCGGCGAGCACCTCCTCCAGCTCGTTGCCCGGCCAGCCGCTGTGCGGGTGGGGCTGGGGACCCGCCGGTATCTCCATCTGTTCCGTCCTGATGATCAAAGCCGCTTGTCTCGGTTCGCACCTTAACGCCTGCGCCGCGGCCGGGGGTTCCTGTCCACAACCCTGTGCGGTGCGCCGGCGCCGGTCACCGCGGCGCGGCCGCCGCGGACGGCGGCCCGGGCAGGCAACTCCCGTACCGGCGAGGGGTGTTCGGCCGCCCGGGCTCACCCCAGGCGGATCACCGTGAGCCGGTCCGCCGCCTCGCGGTCGAGGAGCACGGCCGAGGTGCAGCCGCCCGGCAGGGTGCCCGCGGCGGCCGAGGAGATCAGCCGGGCGGCCGCCCTGCGGTGCCGGGCGAAGGCGTACCGGGAGACCCGCCGCCCGCGGGTGCGCTGACCGGCCAGCGCCCGCTCGGGGTCGACGTCGAGCAGCAGCAGGTGCAGCCCGCGGCCCCGGCGGGCGGCCTCCCGGGCGAGCCAGCGCCGCACCCAGGCCTGGGTGCCGCAGTCGTGCACCACCAGGCCCTGGCCGGTGCGCAGCGCGCGGCGCAGCCCCCGGTAGTGGTCGAGCCGGGCCAGCGGCCGGTAGAGGGCGTACGGCACCCCCGGCAGCCGGGCCGCCCAGTGCTCGCGGGTCTCCTGGGAGTCGGCCCGCGGCCCGGTCACCACCCGCCGCATCAGCGTGGACTTGCCGCTGCCGGGCAGCCCGGAGACGACGACCAGGTCCCCCTCGGCGAAGCCCAGCTCCCGGGGGGTGCGCCCGCCCCGGCCGCGCAGATCGCGCACCGAACGCACCGCGCGTTCGGGCCTGGCCCGCTCCCCGGCCGGGGCCCCGGCGCGTGCGGGCAGCGGGATGGCGGGTGCCGCCGCGTACGCCCTGGTCCTGTCCCTCATGACCGCCCTCCCTGAGCCCGAGACGGACTCCTTCCCCTGGAGTGTAAAGAGGAGGTAATGGGACGACCAGGGGATTCGGACCGGGATCGGGCGGAGCCGGGGACCTGCCGCTCAGGGGGCCGGGCATGCAATGATGACCGGGCCAACTCCATACAGGCCGCTTGAATCCGCGCGGGAGAGCCCTCAGCCGCCGAGCTGGGGCGCCGAAGGAGCAAGTCCCTCCCTTGAATCTCTCAGGCCCAGATACCGCGCGGGCGAGGCACATCTGAAAAGCGGGCACGGCAGCCTCGGGCGCCGCGCCCCACCCAAGGTGCAAGCCGGACCGGATTCCCCCGGGGATCCGCTACCGGCGAACCTCTCAGGTTCCGATGACAGATGGGGAGGACCTACCTCGCCGACCTGTCCCCGGACTTGGAGCCTGCATGAGCACCACCATCCGCCGCACCGCCCTCGACGCCGTGCACCGCGCGCTCGGCGCGACGATGACCGACTTCGCGGGCTGGGACATGCCGCTGCGGTACGCCAGCGAGCGCGAGGAGCACCAGGCCGTACGGACCCGGGCCGGACTCTTCGACCTCTCGCACATGGGCGAGATCACGGTCACCGGGCCCCAGGCCGTCGAGCTGCTCGACTTCGCCCTGGTCGGCAACATCTCCAGCGTCGGCGCCGGCCGCGCCCGCTACACGATGATCTGCCGGGAGGACGGCGGCATCCTCGACGACCTGATCGTCTACCGCCTGGACTCCGGCGAGGGCCCGCGCGAGTACATGGTCGTCGCCAACGCCTCCAACGCTCAGACCGTCCTGGACGCCCTCACCGAGCGCGCCGCCGGCTTCGACGCCGAGGTCCGCGACGACCGCGAGGCCTACGCCCTGCTCGCCGTGCAGGGCCCCGAGTCCCCCGGCATCCTCGCCTCGCTGACCGACGCCGACCTGGACGGCCTCAAGTACTACGCGGGCCTGCCCGGCACCGTCGCCGGGGTCCCCGCCCTGATCGCCCGCACCGGCTACACCGGCGAGGACGGCTTCGAGCTGTTCACCGAACCGCAGCACGCCGAGAAGCTCTGGCAGGCGCTGACCGAGGCGGGCGCGGACAAGGGCCTCGTCCCCTGCGGCCTCTCCTGCCGGGACACCCTGCGCCTGGAGGCGGGCATGCCGCTGTACGGGCACGAGCTGAGCACCGCGCTCACCCCCTTCGACGCCGGTCTCGGCCGGGTCGTGAAGTTCGAGAAGAAGTCCGGCGAGGTGCCCTTCGTCGGCCGCGAGTCCCTGCTCGCCGCCGCCGGGCGCGCCGAGCAGGACCCGCCGCGCCGCCTGGTCGGCCTGATCGCCGAGGGCCGCCGGGTCCCGCGTGCCGGATACCCCGTGGTCGCGGACGGCAAGGTGATCGGCGAGGTCACCTCCGGCGCGCCCTCCCCGACGCTGGGCAAGCCGATCGCCATGGCCTACGTCGACGCCGCGCACGCCGAGCCGGGCACCCCCGGTGTGGGCGTGGACATCCGGGGCAGCCACGAACCGTACGAGGTCGTGGCGCTCCCCTTCTACAAGCGGCAGAAGTAGTTCCCTGGCAGCAGGCCCGCCGGCCGCGCGTTTTCGGCCACGGCGGGTCCGCCCGGGCGCGCGGACGTGACGTACGTCCCTGCCCCCGTCTCGCATCGCAAGACCATCCGTTCCTCAGCACCGCCCCGCGTACAGGAGAATTCAGGTCATGAGCAACCCCCAGCAGCTGCGTTACAGCAAGGAGCACGAGTGGCTCTCGGCGGCCGAGGACGGCGTCTCGACGATCGGTATCACCGAGTTCGCGGCGAACGCGCTCGGCGACGTCGTCTACGCCCAGCTCCCGGAGGTCGGCGACAGCGTCACGGCCGGTGAGACCTGTGGTGAGCTGGAGTCCACCAAGTCGGTCAGCGACCTCTACTCCCCCGTGACGGGCGAGGTGACCGAGATCAACGAGGACGTCGTGAACGACCCGGGCCTCGTCAACACCCAGCCCTTCGAGGGCGGCTGGCTGTTCAAGGTGCGCGTCGGCGAGGAGCCGGGCGACCTGCTCTCCGCCGAGGAGTACGCCGCCTTCTCCGGCTCGTCCGATAACTGAGCCCGTCCGACAGGGAGCCGTGATGTCGCTTCTCAACACCCCTCTGCACGAACTCGACCCGGATGTCGCCGCCGCCGTCGACGCCGAGCTGGACCGCCAGCAGTCCACCCTGGAGATGATCGCCTCGGAGAACTTCGCCCCCGTCGCCGTGATGGAGGCGCAGGGCTCGGTCCTCACCAACAAGTACGCCGAGGGCTACCCCGGCCGCCGCTACTACGGCGGCTGCGAGCACGTCGACGTGGTCGAGCAGATCGCGATCGACCGCGTCAAGGAGCTGTTCGGCGCCGAGCACGCCAATGTGCAGCCCCACTCGGGCGCGCAGGCCAACGCCGCCGCGATGTTCGCGCTGCTGAAGCCGGGCGACACGATCATGGGCCTGAACCTGGCCCACGGCGGTCACCTGACCCACGGCATGAAGATCAACTTCTCCGGCAAGCTCTACAACGTCGTCGCCTACCACGTGGACGACAAGACCGGCCAGGTCGACATGGCCGAGGTCGAGCGCCTCGCCAAGGAGTCCAAGCCGAAGCTGATCGTGGCGGGCTGGTCCGCGTACCCGCGGCAGCTGGACTTCGCCGCCTTCCGCCGGATCGCGGACGAGGTCGGCGCCTATCTGATGGTCGACATGGCCCACTTCGCGGGCCTGGTGGCGGCCGGGCTGCACCCCAACCCGGTGCCGCACGCCCACATCGTGACCACCACCACGCACAAGACCCTCGGCGGACCCCGCGGCGGGGTGATCCTCTCCACTGCCGAGCTGGCCAAGAAGATCAACTCGGCGGTCTTCCCGGGTCAGCAGGGCGGCCCCCTGGAGCATGTGATCGCCGCCAAGGCGGTCTCCTTCAAGGTCGCTGCCTCGGCGGACTTCAAGGAGCGCCAGGAGCGCACCCTGGCCGGTTCCCGGATCATCGCCGAGCGCCTGGTCGCCGAGGACGTCCGCGAGGCCGGGGTCTCGGTGCTGTCCGGCGGCACCGACGTCCACCTGGTCCTGGTCGACCTGCGCGACAGCGAGCTGGACGGCCAGCAGGCCGAGGACCGCCTCCACGAGGTCGGCATCACGGTCAACCGCAACGCCGTCCCGAACGACCCGCGCCCGCCGATGGTCACCTCCGGCCTGCGCATCGGCACCCCGGCCCTGGCCACCCGCGGCTTCGCCGAGGAGGACTTCGCCGAGGTCGCCGACATCATCGCCGAGGTGCTCAAGCCCACCTTCGACAAGGACGCCCTCGCCGCCCGGGTCACCGCCCTGGCCGCGAAGCACCCGCTCTACCCGGGCCTGAAGTAGGCTGCCCGCCCGGGGCCCCGCCCCGGAAGGACAAGCAGTCCGTTCTGACGTAGTACGTACGGAACGTACGATTGTCCGGGTGCCGCCCACCCGGCGGCACCCGGACGCCCCCGGCCGGCCCGTTCCACCACCCCTGCCGGCCGACCCGGGCCCGCACGACCCGCACGCACCACCTCTGCACGCACCCCACGCGACGGACAACGGCGTCCGCCACCCAGGAGGAGTCCCCCGTGGCCATCTCGGTCTTCGACCTGTTCTCGATCGGCATCGGCCCGTCCAGCTCCCACACGGTCGGCCCGATGCGCGCGGCACGGATGTTCGCCGCCCGCCTGAAGAACGAGGGCCTGCTCGCCCACACCACCGCGGTCCGCGCGGAGCTGTACGGCTCCCTCGGCGCCACCGGCCACGGCCACGGCACCCCCAAGGCGGTACTCCTCGGCCTGGAGGGCGAGTCCCCGCGCACCGTGGACGTCGAGAAGGCGGACGCCCGGGTGGAGTCGATCAAATCCACCGGGCGGATCAACCTGCTCGGCGCCCACGAGATCGACTTCAGCTTCGACGGCGACCTGAAGCTGCACCGCCGCAAGGCCCTGCCCTTCCACGCCAACGGCATGACGCTGTGGGCCCGCGACACCGAGGGCGGCGTCCTCCTGGAGAAGACGTACTACTCGGTCGGCGGCGGCTTCGTCGTGGACGAGGAGGCCGTCGGCGCCGACCGCATCAAGCTCGACGACACCCCGCTGACGTACCCCTTCCGGACCGGCGACGAACTGCTCCGGCTCTCCCGCGAGACCGGTCTGTCCATCTCCTCGCTGATGCTGGAGAACGAGAAGGCCTGGCGCGGCGAGGACGAGATCCGCGCCGGGCTCCTGGAGATCTGGGAGGTCATGCGCGCCTGCGTCGCGCGCGGCATGTCCCAGGAGGGCCTGCTCCCGGGCGGCCTCAAGGTCCGCCGCCGCGCCGCCACCTCGGCCCGCCAGCTGCGCGCCGAGGGCGACCCGCTGGCGCACGCCATGGAGTGGATCACCCTCTACGCGATGGCCGTCAACGAGGAGAACGCCGCCGGGGGCCGGGTGGTGACCGCTCCCACCAACGGCGCCGCCGGGATCATCCCCGCAGTCCTGCACTACTACGTGAACTTCGTGCCCAGCGCCGACGAGGACGGGGTGGTGCGCTTCCTGCTCGCCGCGGGCGCCATCGGCATGCTCTTCAAGGAG
Source organism: Streptomyces physcomitrii (assembly GCF_012273655.1). Taxonomy (GTDB): domain Bacteria; phylum Actinomycetota; class Actinomycetes; order Streptomycetales; family Streptomycetaceae; genus Streptomyces; species Streptomyces physcomitrii. Next base: position 90,249 of record NZ_JAAWWP010000022.1, read on the forward strand.
AACGCCTCCATCTCCGGCGCCGAGGTCGGCTGCCAGGGCGAGGTCGGCTCCGCCTGCTCGATGGCCGCGGGCGCCCTCGCCGAGGTCCTCGGCGGCAGCCCCGGTCAGGTGGAGAACGCCGCCGAGATCGGCATGGAGCACAACCTCGGCCTGACCTGCGACCCGGTGGGCGGCCTGGTCCAGATCCCCTGCATCGAGCGCAACGGCATGGCCGCGGTGAAGGCCGTCACCGCCGCCAAGATGTCCATGCGCGGCGACGGCAGCCACCTCGTCTCCCTCGACAAGGTGATCAAGACCATGAAGGACACCGGCGCCGACATGTCCGTCAAGTACAAGGAGACGGCGCGGGGCGGGCTCGCGGTGAACATCATCGAGTGCTAGGCGATCGGCCCTGACCGGCGCACACGTACCTTTTGGCGCTGTCAGGGCCTTCCCTGCCCACGCGGCGGAAAGTCCCTGGGAGATCTCCCGGGAAGGGGCTTTCGACCTTGGAACAGCGGCTGCCCGCCCTCTCCCCCACGCCGCCGTCTGCGCCGAAGCGGACGCGGCGGGGTCGGCGAACTCCAGCACCTCGCACGCGAGTCGGACGCCCTCTCCGTCGCCCGCCCCGCCGTGGCGGCGGTGCTCGCCCGATGGCCGGCCCCACCCGCGACACCACCGCCGGCCGCGTCCGCGACGACCTGCGCAACCTGGCGCGCCGCACCAGCCGGTCCACGGACGAGGTCTTGGTCGAGTACGTTCTCGAACGGTTCCTCTACCTCCTGCTCACCCTCAACGAGAGGCACCACCAGAGCAGCGAGCAGCGAGCAACACGACCAGACGAGAAGGAGGAACGGGACGCGATGACACAGCAGCCGGTCGTCAGCACCGCGTACGGCTCCGTGCGCGGGACCCTGGCCGAGGGGGAGGTCGCCGCCTTCAAGGGGATCCCCTACGCGGCGCCCCCGGTCGGCGCCCTCCGCTTCCGGCCGCCGGAGCCGCCCGCCCGGTGGGGCGGCGTACGAGAGGCGGGGGCCTACGGGCCGACCGCGCCGAAGGCCCCGTACGCGCCGCCCCTGGACGCGCTGCTGCCCGAGGTCGACATCCCCGGTGACGACTTCCTGAACCTCAATGTCTGGACCCCGGACACCGGTGGGCGGCTGCCGGTGATGGTGTGGGTGCACGGCGGCGGCTTCGTCAACGGCTCCGGGTCGGCACCCGTCTACGACGGCACCCGCTTCGCGCTCCACGGGGTCGTCCTGGTCACCCTCAACTACCGTCTGGGCGCGGACGGTTTCCTGTACCTCGGGGACGGGGCGAGCCCCAACCTCGGGCTCCTGGACCAGATCGCCGCCCTGGAGTGGGTGGCCGGGAACATCGCCGCCTTCGGCGGGGACCCGGGCCAGGTCACCGTCTTCGGGGAGTCCGCCGGTGCCATGAGCATCGGCGCGCTGCTGGCGACGGAGCGCGCCGCCGGTCTCTTCCACCGGGCGGTCCTGCAGAGCGGCGCCGCCCACCATGTGCTCACCCCGGACACCGCCCACCGCCTCGGCCGGCACCTGGCCGAACTCCTCGGGGTGGAGCCCACCCGGCAGGCGCTCGCGGCCGTACCGACCGGTGAACTCGTGCTGGCGCAAAGGGAGTTGCGGGGCCTGACCGTGGCCGACCCGGAGCGCTGGGGCGAGGCGGCGCTCAACCTCATGCCCTTCGAACCGGTCGTCGACGGCGCACTGCTCCCCACCGCGCCGCATGCCGCGATCGCCGCGGGCGCCGGTGCCGGGGTGGACCTCCTGCTCGGCTCCAACAGCGACGAGTTCCGCCTCTTCCTCACCCCGAACGGCGTCCTCGACCAGGTCACCGACGCCGCCCTGCACCGCGCCACCGCCGCCTACGGCCTCGACCCCGAAGAGGCCCTGGCCGTCTACCGCGCCGCCCGCCCCGGTGCCACCCCCGGCGAACTCCTCGCCGCGGTCGCCACCGACTGGTTCTACCGGATCCCCGCCGTCCGCCTCGCCGAGGCCCGCACCGCGCACCGGGCCGCCTCGGCCCACCTGTACGAGTTCGCCTGGCGGCCCCCGACCTACGGCGGCCGCCTGGGCGCCTGCCACGCCGCCGAGATCCCCTTCGTCTTCGACAATCTCCAGGAGGGCTCCTTCGCCGGGATCCTCGGCACCGAGCCGCCGGGGCAGCTCGCCGAGGCCATGCACCGCGCCTGGGTCTCCTTCGCCACCACCGGCGACCCGGGCTGGGCGCCCTACGACACCGCCACCCGCCCGGTGATGCGCTTCGACACCGCGCCGGAGCTCGTCCACGACCCGCGCGGCGCGGAGCGTGCCCTCTGGGAGGGCCGCCGCTGAACGGACAACTGCGCCGGGAAGAGGGGCAGTTCACCCTGGCGGGCTACGGCCACAGCAGGTGGCGTTCCCAGGGGTGGTGGCGGTCGGGGCGTTCGTAGCGCAGGCGCTTGTGGAGGCGGTCCTCGGCCGCCTGCCAGAACTCGATCCGGGCCGGGACGAGGGTGTGCAGCGTCCACTCGGGGCTGACCAGGGCGGGGTCCGCCTCGATGCGGGCCAGCGCCGCGCGGAAGGCGCCCTCGCGTTCCCCGGCGCTCTCCAGGTGCTCGCTCTGGCGGCCCAGGAGCGCTTCGGCGCGGGCCGAGGGCGCGCGGGCGAGCAGATCGGCGGCGCTCTGCTCGGCGGAGGCGGGCGCGACCGTGCCGCGCACCCGTACCTGGCGGGCCCGTTGCGGCCAGTAGAAGGTGAGCGCCGCGCGAGGGTGCTCGGCCAGCTGGCGGCCCTTGGGGCTGTGGGCGTGGGCGGCGAACTGCCAGCCCTCGGCGTCCACGTTCTTGAGGATGAGCACCCGGGCGTCCGGGCCGCCGTCCTCGCCGACCGTCGACAGCGTCATCGCGTGCGCCTCCGGCACCCCCGCGGCGACCGCCTCCCGCAGCCACCCGAGGAACAGCTCGACGGGATCGGCCGGGGCCCGGGAGGGGTCGAAGTCGGCGGGCGGTCCCGCGAACACCGGCAGGCCGCGCAGCCAGTCACGTACCGCGGGGGGCTTCTCCGCGGCGTCCTGCGCGGCGGGGTGGTGGCCGGTCCGGGCGGGGGCGGTCGGGTCGTCTTTCATGGGGCACGGTCTCCTTCACCGGGATGTACGGAAGTCGGTCGAGGTGGATCGAGCGGGTTGCCGCGGCCGGTCCCGCTCACTCGGTCGGGACGCAGTCCACGGCCAGGCGCAGGCTCTCGCCGACCGCCTGGGGGATGTCGTCGACCGGGAACAGGACGTGGCGTACGGTCCGTTCGGCGTCGGCGACCAGGACCAGGCGCTTGTGGCGCAGACGGCCCGCGCCCTGGAACATCGGCAGCCGCAGCGCCGTCGCCCAGCGGTGGCCGGCGTCGGAGAGCAGCGGGTACGGGAGCTGCTCGGCGCGGGCGAACTCCGCCTGTTCGTGGGGTAGTTGGGTGCTGATGCCGCGCAGGGCCAGGCCCGCCCGCCGGACGTCGGGCCAGGCCTCGCGAAAGAGCCGGGTCTGCGCCGTGCAGCCGACGGCGCCGGGTATCGGCGGCTCACCCCAGTCGACGCCGGTGCCGGGGTAGGTGAACAGCACGGTGGCGGCGGCGTCCGGGTCGAGCAGGGGCAGCTCCGGGCCCCGGCTGCCGGGGAGGTGGAGTCCCTCGGGCAGGCGGGTGCCGACCAGGGCGTGCACGCGCGCCCGTTCGGCGCCGTCCCCGGCCGCGGTCGCGGTGAGTGCGCCGTCGCCGAGCACCCACCGGTCGCCCCAGTCCTGCATCGCGGCCAGCACCGGCAGCAGCGCGGCCCCGGCGTCGGTGAGCAGGTACTCGTAGCGCACCGGGCGCCGCTGGTAGAGGCCCCGGCGCAGCACCCCCTGGGCGACGAGCCCGCCGAGCCGCTCGGTGAGCACCTTGCGGGAGAGGCCGAGTTCGGCGGCGAGCGCGTCGAACCGGACCCGCCCGCGGGCGATCTCGCGCAGCACCAGGACGTTCCACCAGTCCCCCAGGACCAGGGCGGACTGGGCGATGCCGCAGTTCTCGTCGGCGTTGTGCATCCTCATGCCCCCATAGTAAGTTCCTTTTCGGGACTCACTATGTTTCTCACTGAAACTTATCGCCTGCCCTCGGGCGGGCCCAGCGTGGGGAGTTGCACCGTGACCGCCATCAGCCGCGTCATCGCCCGGGAGATCATCGACAGCCGGGGCAACCCGACCGTGGAGGTCGACGTGGAGCTCAGGGACGGCTCACTCGGCCGCGCGGCCGTGCCCTCCGGCGCGTCCACCGGCGCGCGGGAGGCCGTCGAACTCCGCGACGGCGACGCGGCACGCTTCCACGGCAAGGGCGTACGGCGGGCCGTGGACGCGGTGAACGAGAGCATCGCGGACGCCGTGATCGGGCTCGACGCGGAGGACCAGGCCGCCGTCGACCACACCATGATCGAACTGGACGGTACGGACACCAAGGCGCGGCTCGGCGCCAACGCCCTGCTCGGTGTCTCCCTGGCCACCGCCAAGGCGGCCGCGGCGGCCCACCGGCTGCCGCTCTACCGCTACCTCGGCGGGGTCGACGCCCGGCTGCTCCCGGTACCGATGATGAACATCGTCAACGGCGGCGCGCACGCCGACAATCCGCTGGACTTCCAGGAGTTCATGATCGCCCCGATCGGCGCGGCGAACTTCGCCGAGGCCGTCCGCATGGGCTCGGAGGTCTTCCACACCCTGCGCCGGGACCTGCTCGACGCGGGCCACAACGTCAACGTCGGCGACGAGGGCGGCTTCGCACCCGAACTGCGCACCGCCGACGAGGCCCTGGAGCACGTGGTGCGCGCCATCGAGCGCTCCGGCTACAAGCCCGGCACCGACCTCACCCTCGTGATGGACCCGGCCGGCTCGGAGTTCTTCCGCGACGGTGTCTACGACTACCGGGGCGAGGGCGTCCGCCGCACCCCCGCCGAGCACGCCGACCACCTCGCCGGACTGGTCGACCGCTATCCCGTCGCCTCCCTGGAGGACCCGATGGCCGAGGACGACCACGAGGGCTGGGCGGCCCTCACCGCCCGCCTGGGCGAGCGCTGCCAGCTCACCGGCGACGACGTCTTCTGCACCAGCGAGACCCTGCTGCGCGCGGGCATCCGCGACGGCATCGCCAACTCCGTGCTGGTGAAGGTGAATCAGATCGGCACCCTGACGGAGACCCTGGCCACCGTGTCCACCGCCCACCGCGCCGGCTACACCGTGGTCATGTCCCACCGCTCCGGCGAGACCGAGGACACCACCATCGCCGACCTGGCCGTCGCCACCGGCTGCGGCCAGATCAAGACCGGCTCGCTCTCCCGCTCCGACCGCACCGCCAAGTACAACCAACTGGTGCGCATCGAAGAGGAGTTGGGCTCCCAGGCGCGTTACGCGGGCCGCGAGGCCCTGGGCCTGCGCCGCTGACACCGGCGCCTCCGCCGAACCGGCACCCGCCTCAACTCCCCCACCGGCACCGGCCCTTCCGCGCGCCCGGTCAGGCCCACGCGGCAGCACCTCACCCGAATCGGCCCCCACCTCGTACAACCTCCCAGGCCGGACAGGGGTCTTGCCCCCGCGGGACGAGCATCCCCCGTCTCCGCGACCGCCTGCCGACCGACCGAGAAGGAACCATGCGCCACCGCCACCACGCCGCCCCCGTCCTCGCCGTCACCCTCGCCGCGGGGCTGCTCACCGCGCTGCCCGCGCACGCCGCGCCCGCCCCCGCCCCGGCTCCCCGCGGCCAGAGCGATGTGAACGGGGACGGCTACGGCGACCTCGTGACCGCTTCCGAAGCCGCGGTGGCCGGGGCCCGGGGGGCCGGGGCGGTCGTCGTGCACACCGGCGGCTCCGGCGGGATCGCGTCCGGCAGAAGACAGATCGTCACCCAGGACTCGCCCGGGGTCCCCGGCGCCCCGGAGGAGGACGACCAGTTCGGCTCGGCGCTCGCCACCGGGGACCTGAACGGGGACGGCTTCACCGATGTCGTCGCCGGGACCCCGCACGAGAAGGTCGGCGAGGACGCGGACGGCGGCACCGTCGCCGTGCTGTGGGGGTCCAAGTCCGGGATCGGCGGCGGTACGACGCTGCCCGACCCGGCTCCCGAGGCGCACGACGCCTACGGCAGCCGCGTGGCCGTCGGCGACTTCGACGGCGACGGGCACCCCGAGCTCGCGGTCGGCTCCGCCGGTGACGATGTGTGGATCTTCGACGGCGTCACCGCGGCGGGAGCCGAGGGGCGCCGGGAGCTCACGACCGATATCGCACCGGACAGTTCGGAGTACTACCGCTCGCTCGCGGTCGGGGACTTCGACGCGGACGGCCGGGACGATCTCGTGGTGGGCGGCCGCTACGACAAGGACGGCACCTACGACGGGGCTTCGCTCGTCTACCCGGGCGCCTTTGGTGCGTACACCGCCCTGCCGGACGAGGCGCACGCGGCCGTGACGGGCGACTTCGACGGCGACGGGCGGGACGACCTGCTCCTCGGCTCCCCCGACGACAACGAGGTGACCGTCTACCCGGGCGGCGCCGGGGGCCTGCGGCCCACCGGGGGCCGGACCCTCACCCAGGACAGCGCCGGGGTCCCCGGTGTCACCGAGCCCGAGGACGCCTTCGGTGAGGCGGTCGCGGCGGGTGACGTGGACGGCGACGGCTACGACGACGCGGCCGTCGGCGTGGAGTTCGAGACCGTCGGCACGGTACCCAACACCGGCGAGGTCGTGCTGCTGCGCGGCTCGGCCGGGGGCCTCACCGGCACCGGGGCGCAGGTCGTGCACCAGGACACCGCGGGCGTCCCGGGCGCAGGCGAGCCCTACGACCGCTTCGGTTCCGCCGTGCGCCTGACCGACACCGACCGGGACGGCCGCGCCGACCTGGCCGCCGCCGCTCCCATGGAGAACACGAGCAACGGGGCGCTGTGGAGCCTGCGGGGCTCCGCGCATGGCGTGGGGACCTCGGGCGCGGTCAGCTTCTCGGCGGCCACCGCGGGGATCTCGAAGGAGCCGTACACCTACTTCGGCCGCTCCATGCCGACGAGCGCACACGGTTCCTGACCGGCCGGCCGCAGGGCGCGTCCGTCCCCGGCCCCGGCTCGTTCACACGGTGGGGGGCGGGTGCGCGGGCATGAGAGGCGGGGGCAGGGGCCGCCGCCTCAGCCCGAGGGCTCGGACTCCGTCTCGGGGGACCGCTGCCGGGGGATCAGGGCCTCGGCGTAGCGGGACACCCCTCGGGAGGTGCGCGGCGCCGGTCCGAAGGTTCCGCTGGCGATCCGCGCCGGGGGCCGGCCGCCGGGCCGCCGGTCGTTCGCGGGTAACTCCCCGGGGGGAGTGGGGGATTCCGTCGCACTGGTCACATGCAGATCTTGGGGGTGCCGGACAGCGTGGTCAAGACCGGATGGGCGGCGGCCGATCCGGTTCGGGACAAGGCCCTGTATTCGTGAGGGACCACCCCAGAAGCAGCTGTTCAGGGCGAAGGGAACCGCGGCGGACGGGCGGTTTCCGGGCCCGGGAGCGGTGGCGGTCTCAGGCGGTACGGGAGCGCTTCTCGGGCTTCGGCGCGGTGCGTTCCGGTACCTGGATCTCGCGTTCGGCGCCCGGGGTGCCCTCGGCCAGCTCCCGGCTGCGCTCCCGCTCGGCGTTGAACTCGGCGCCGAGCAGGACGGCCAGGTTCGTGATCCACAGCCAGACCAGGAAGACGATGACGCCGCCGAGCGCCCCGTAGGTCTTGTTGTACGTACCGAAGTACGCGGCGTAGAAGGTGAAGCCCACGGAGGCCAGGAGCCACAGGACGAGGGCCAGGACGGCGCCCGGCACCACGGACTTCACGCCGCGCAGGCGGGCGTTGGGCGCGGCGTAGTAGAGCACGGTGAACATGAGCACGACGACAAGAAGCAGCACCGGCCACTTCGCCCAGTTCCACACCGTCACCGCGGCGTCGCCCGCGCCGACGGCCGAGCCGACCTCCTCGGCGAGCGGCCCGCTGACCACCAGGGCGAGGAGCACCAGGGCCTGGAGCAGGACGAGGACCAGCGTCACCAGCATCTGGAGCGGGCGGAGCTTGAAGAAGGACCGGCCCTCCTCGACCTCGTAGATGCGGTTGGCGGCGCGGATGAAGGCGCCGATGTAGCCGGAGGCGGTCCACAGCGAGGAGAGGAGGCCGACGACCAGCAGGACGGAGCCGGTGCTGCGGCTCTCGGCGAGCTGGTCGAGGGGGCCCTTGAAGGTGTCGACCGCGGAGTCGGGGCCGATCCTGGCGATGAGGTCGGTGGCCTTCTCGACGAGGGTCTCCGGATCCATGACCACGCTGACGAGGGCCACCAGCGCGATCAGCGCGGGGAAGACGGAGAGCACCGCGTAGTAGGTCAGGGCGGCGGCGGAGTCCGGGAGGTTGTCCTCCTGGAACTCGGCCAGGGTGCGCCTCAAGGTGGCGCCGAGGTCCCCGCGGCGCTTGTGCGGAGGGCCCAGCGGGCTCCGGCCGCTGCGCTTCTGCCCGTCCAGGCGCCCGGCGGCATGCGCGTCCGGCAGCCCGGCGTCGTGCCCGTCCGGCAGCCCGTCCCGCTGCCCGTCCGCGCCGGGCCCGGCCAGCGGCTCACGACCGCGCTCCGGCGGCCCGTCGCCCTCGGCGTGTGCAGCAGACATGGGGACCTCTCTCCTCGGCCGCCCCCTGGTGCTGAGGCCGGCCTTTTCGGCATCGGAGCCCGGGTGCCCCTGAGCGGCGCCGTCATGCCTGCCGAGACGGGAAATCGGTGGCGGCGGCAGAACTCCGCCCGCGAGGGGATCGCGGGCGGAGCCGGTGGTGCGGGGGGGCGGGCCGGTGCCGGACCGTCAGTCCTCGTGGGTGACGCTCACCTCGTGCATCTCGACCTCGCCGTAGTTGTCCTCGCTGCACGGGGAGGAGTTCTCGCAGCGGGCCTGGGTGTAGGCGCCCGCCTTGAAGTAGTTGCTGGAGTCGGAGGATTCGAGGGTGGTCTCCAGCTCACCGTTGTAGTACACCTCGATCTCGCCGTCCTCCACGACATAGCCGAACTCGAAGACCGTGCCCAGCTCGTAGTCGTCGGTGATCAGATGGTGGTGGGTGGTGTCCCCCTCGGTGACGTAGAGCTTGGAGCCCTCCAGGCGCAGGGCGGTGACATCGTCGTCGCCGCCGTGGATCTGGGCGCCGACCACGTGCGGCTTGTCCTCCGGGAGGTGGGTGAAGGCCTCCCGGACGGTCAGGGTGTGCCTGCCGGAGGTCGAGGACCACTCGATCTCGTCCTCGCCGTCGCTCTCCATCTCGCGCAGCTCGGTACGGGGGTTGCTCGAACCCCCGGTGGTGACCCCGTTGACCGGGGCGCGGAAGCGGACCGCGTCCCCGGAGTCGGCGACCTTGAAGTAGGGGTCCTTGACGTAGTCGTCGAGCTCCGGCTGGAAGATCTCGGTGGGGTCCTCCTCCTCACCGATGGGCAGCGTCAGCTTCCAGTTGCCGAGCTCCAGCACCTCGGACGGCAGCGCGGCCCGCTGGCCCCCGGCGCCGGACTGCGTACCGGTGGCCTGGGCGGAGCCCGGCGCGAGGAGCGCCGCCACGACCACAGCGAGCGGGACGGCCGCCGCCAGGGAACGCCGGGCACGGGTGCCGGTACGGGACGAACGGATCTCTGTCACGGGAGTGAACCTCCGTAGGGGAAGGGCGAGTTCACCGGTACCGCCGGGTGCTTCCGCCGGTACCTGCGGCCTGTCGCGGGTGACCGTAGAGGGGGTGCGACGGGGAGGGTCCCGCCGGGTGGGGGCTAGGTGCTGTCCGGCGGATCACTGGCGGAGCCAAAGTCGAATGGCCGCGGCGGTGACGGTGCCGTGGAAGACGTAGGCCCGCTTGTCGTAACGGGTCGCGACCGCGCGGGAGTTCTTGAGTCGGT
>NZ_JAAWWP010000023.1 GCF_012273655.1 Streptomyces physcomitrii
TCATCGACTGGACCGAGACAGGAGCGTCCCCGCCCACCGCCACGGTACCCACCTGGATCTGGCGGCTCTTACGCCGCTCAGCCAGCCTGGTCGGAACGGACGGAATACCGAGAGAAACCGCGGTCATCAGAGCGAAGTCCTTTCCGGGGCCCCGGAGGCGGTCACCGGGCTGCGGCGCTGACGCCAGTCGAGGATCTCCGCGGTGACGGCGCCGGGCGTCAGTCCGCAGTCCTCAAGAACCTGGGCACGCGAACCGTGGTCCAGGAATGCGCGGGGGATGCCGAAGGTGCGCACCGGGGTGTCGATCCCGGCGTCACCGAGGGCCTGGGCGAAGGCGGAGCCCACCCCGCCGGTGCGCCCGCTGTCCTCCAGGGTCACCACCCGGTCGAAGTAGGCGGCGGCCTCCACCAGCGTGGGGTTGACCGGGGCGACCCAGCGCGGGTCGACCACGGTGGCGCCGATGCCGGACTCGGCCAGCCGCTCGGCGACGTCCAGGGCGAGCCGGGCCATCGGGCCGACCGAGACGATCAGCACATCGCGGCCGGGCGCGTTGTGCAGCACGTCGAAGCCCTCGGTGCTGTCCAGGGCGGGGATGTCCTCGCCGCTGGAGCCCTTGGGGAAGCGCAGCACCGTCGGGCCCTCCTCCCAGGCCACCGCCTCGCGGAGGAGTTCGCGCAGCCGGGTGCCGTCGCGGGGCGCGGCGATCCGGGTGTTGGGCACCGCCTGGAAGAGGGTCAGGTCCCACATGCCGTTGTGGCTCGCCCCGTCGTCGCCGGTGATCCCGGCGCGGTCCATCACCAGGGTGACCGGCGCGGAGTGCAGCGCGATGTCGGTGATCATCTGGTCGATCAGGCGGTTGCCGAAGGTCGCGTAGACGGCGAGCACCGGGTGCAGCCCGCCGAGCGCGAGGCCCGCCGCGGAGGCGGCGGCGTGCTGCTCGGCGATGCCGACGTCGATGGTGCGCTCGGGGAACTCCCGCAGGAAGTCCAGGAGTCCGACCGGCTCCGGCATGGCCGCGGTCAGCGCGACCACGTTCTCGCGCTCGGCGCCGATGCGCACCATCTCCTCGGAGAACACCGAGGTCCAGGAGGGCGCGGCCGGGGCCTTCGCCGCCGCGCCCGGGGCCACCGCCTTGGGCGCCGCGCGGACCACATGGCAGCGGTCGAGGTCGTTGGTCTCGGCGGGCCGCCAGCCGCGGCCCTTCTCGGTGACCACATGGACGAGCACCGGCCCGCCGAGGCCGGTGGCCCGGGTGAGGGCCTCCTCCAGGGCGGCCGTGTCGTGCCCGTCGACCGGGCCGAGGTAGCCGAAGCCGAACTCCTCGAAGACGTTGCCGCCCGCCGGGTGGTGGCCCGCGCCCGCCGCGCGCAGCCTGGTCAGGTGCGCGGCGAGCCCGCCGACGGTCGGCGCGTAGGAGCGCTCGTTGTCGTTGAGCACCACGATCACCGGACGCCGCGGGGCGCCGCCCAGGTTGTTCAGCGCCTCCCAGGCGAGGCCCCCGGTGAGGGCGCCGTCACCGATGACGGCGACCACCGCGCGGTCGCTCTCGCCGGTCAGCTCGCGGGCCCGGGCGAGGCCGTCCGCGTAGCTGAGGGCGGTGGAGGCGTGCGAGTTCTCGATCACGTCGTGCGGGGACTCGGCGCGCGAGGCGTAGCCGGAGATCCCGCCGCGCAGCCGCAGCCCGTCGAAGGCCGCGTGCCGCCCGGTCAGCAGCTTCTGTACGTACGTCTGGTGGCCGATGTCCCAGAGCAGGGTGTCCTTGGGCGAGTCGAAGACCCGGTGCAGGGCGATCGTCAGCTCGACCACGCCGAGGTTCGGGCCGAGGTGCCCGCCGACCCGGGTGACGGTGTCGATCATCACCTCGCGGATCTCGGCCGCCAGTTCGGCGAGCTGGGGCCGGCTGAGCTCCCGCAGGTCGCCGGGTTGTGTGATCTCCTCCAGTAGTGCCATGGCTGAGCTCCCTAACTCCGGGGGGTTTTCGGATGGTTCACTGACGTCCGAGGCCCGGCTCGCCGGCCTCGGCGGACGGCGGCGCGAAACTGATCTGCGAACCGGTCCGCAGCCCCGCCTCGGGACCGGTGAGCGTCCAGGCGGTGTGGATCAGGATGTTGTAGTGGTTGGGGAAGTGGCAGGCGTCGTAGCCGAGGACGATGCCGAGCGGTTCGCCGTCGAGCAGCACCACATCGCCCCGGTCGATGACCCCGGCCTGGGAGATCTCCACGAAGCCGAGGAAGCCGACCCGGTCGATGCGGGCGCCCTCCTCGGTCTCCACGTGGTCGGTGGTGACCAGTTCGTGCAGCTCGCCCCGGCGTACGCAGCGGGAGGCGAAGCCCTCCAGGCGCATGCCGCGGTCCTCGCGCCGGTGCCGGAGGACCTTGACCACCTCGGAGCGTACGGTCCGCTTCTCGCCGTTCTCCGGGTTGGGCGCGAGCAGCGGGGCCGCCGCCGTGCCGTTGACCGTCCTGTTCACGCTGCGTCTCCCTCGCGGTAGGCGGCCTCGACCAGCTCCAGCATCGCGAGCCCGGGGCGGGTGACATCGGCCCCGTCGCGCACCGCGGCGGTGAACTCCGCCAGGACGCCCACGTATTCGTGCTTGAGCGAGCTCTTGAACTCGTGGTGCCCGGCGAGCATGTCGGCCCGCCGCTCGGTGCCGTCCTTGAGGCGGACGGTGACGTCCTTGGCCTCGCCGTGCGGGTAGGACCAGTCCAGCTCCACGGTCGCGGGCACCCCGTCGGCGGAGCGCAGCCGGACCACGGCCTGGCGGTCGACGCCCGCCTCGTCGCGGACCACCTCGGCGGACTCGACGGTGAGTTCGCCGAGGAAGAGCCGGGCCACGTCGAAGGCGTTGGGCCCGTTGTCGGCGACGCAGCCGCCGCCGCAGCGCTCGGGGTCCAGGTACCAGCGGTCCTGGCCGACGTGCTCCTCGATCTTCTCCAGATAGCGCACCGTCAGCTGCTCCACGGCGGCGTCCTCGGCGAGGCCCTCGCGCAGGGCGAGGACGTTGTCGTTGTAGCGGCGGTGGAAGGCGGTGAAGAGCACCGTGCCCCGGGCGCGGGCGAGTTCGGTGAGCGCGCGGCCCTCTTCGAGGCGCAGGGTGAGCGGCTTCTCCACGCAGACGGCGACGCCCGCCTCCAGGGCGTCCCGGCAGACGCCCTCGTGCGCGTCGTTGGGGACGTTGACCACGATCGCGTCGAGCCGGGCCTCGGCGAGCATCCGCCGGTGGTCGTCGTAGCAGGGCAGGCCCGCGGCGCGGTGCGGGGCGAGCGCCTCCTCGCGCAGGTCGCAGACGGCGACCAGCTCGGTGCCGGGCAGCCGGGGGAAGGCGTCGAGGTAGAACCGGGAGATGACCCCGAGTCCCACCACGCCGATCCGCAGGGGTTCCATGTCCGTGTCCTCCAGGGTGGATCAGGTCGTTCGGCGGGCGAGTGCCCGGCCCGAGAGCCGGCGGCCGGGCGCGGCCGGGCTCAGTCGTCCAGGGCGGCCGGGGCGGTGAGTCCGCGTTCGGCGGCCACCTGCCGCAGCTCCTCGTACAGGGCGGCGGAGAGCGGCACTCCGGACTTCTCGTACTCCGTGGCGCGTTCGCCCTCGAACCAGCCGGGGTAGCGCACCGGCCGGTCCTCGCGGACCGCGGGGGAGCCGGTGAGCGCGTCGAAGAGCCCGGCGGCCTGCGCCTCGAACTCGTCCTTGCGGCGCAGCTCCGCCGGGGCGATCACCAGTACGGTGAAGCCGATGTTGTCGTCCTGGCCGCTGGGGCTGCCGCTGCCGGACCAGGCCTCGGGCTCCGGGCCGAGTCCGGCGCCCGGCAGCATCGCGCCGAGGGTCTCCACGAGCAGGCCGAGTCCGTAGCCCTTGAAGGCACCGGTCTCCGGGTCGCCGCCGAGCCACTTCAGATAGCCGTCGCCGCGGTCGAGGGCGTCCGGGTCGGTGACGGGCCGTCCCTCGGCGTCCTCCAGCCAGCCCTCCGGGATGTCCTTGCCGGCCCTGGCGGCGCCGCGGACCCGGCCGGTGGGCACCACGGTGGTGCTCATGTCGAGGACGAACGGCGGCCGGGGCCCGGCCGGGGTGGCGAAGGCCAGCGGGTTGGTGCCGAGCATCGCGGCCCGGCCGCCGGGCGGCCGGATGATGCGCTGCTGACCGCAGTTGGAGACGAGCAGGCAGATCATGCCGCGGTCGGCGGCCCGCTTGGCGTGCGCGCCCGCGCAGCCGAGATGGGTGGCGCCGCGTACGGTCACCAGGCCGACCCCGTACTCCAGGGCGCGCCCGGCGGCCAGGTCCACGGCCTCGCTCGCCGCCCACAGGCCGAGCGCCTTGTGCGAGTCGAGCAGGACGGCGGCGCCCTGGTCGGCGAGGACCTCGGGCTCGGCGGCCGGGTCGCAGCGGCCGTCCGCGAAGAGCTTCAGGTACAGGCGGGTGAGGTTGGTCAGGCCGTGCGAGGTGACCCCGGTCAGGTCGCCGTGGACCAGGGCCCGGGCGGCGGTGGTGGCCCGGTCCTGAGGCAGGCCGTGGTGGCGGAAGACGGCGGCGGTGAAGTCGAGCAGCGCGTCGAGGCCGACACGGACCTCGGCGGCGTGGGCGGGCTCGGTGGTGCCGGCGTCTGGTGCGGTCGTCATCGTTCAGTTCCCCTGGTCCAGCCGGTTGCGTGCGAAGGTGGTGAGCAGGCGGGTGAGTGCGGCGGCGTAGCGGTCGAGTTCCGCCAGGTCGGCGAACTCCCCTTCCGCGTGGGCCTGGTTGGCGCCGAGGTCGCCGGGTCCGAAGACCACGGTCGAGGTGCCGGGGCGCTCGGCCAGCCAGATGGCGTCGCAGGTGAAGGCGGGCTCCTCGGGCGGCCAGGGGTCGAGCCCGGCGCCGTCGAGCAGCAGCTCCTCGGCCCAGGCGTCCTCGCCGCCGAGCGCGGGCAGTCCGCGCTTGAGCCACTCCAGCGTGGTGATCGACGCGGCCTCGCGGGCGGTCAGGGCGAGCAGCGGCTGCCCGGCGAAGCGGGAGTGGAACTCCTCCAGGCCGGTGCGCACCGCCTCGGCGAGGGCGCGCTCCATGGCCTCGCCGCTCGCCGGGGAGCCGTAGGAGAGGTTGAGCAGCAACCGCCCTGTTCCGTAGACCTTGTTGTGCAGGTCGCCGGTGTGCAGTCCGGCGACGCAGACCTGGCCGTCGGTGGCCTGCGGCGGCAGCACGGTGGCGAGGTGCTGGGCCAGGAAGCCGAGGAGCACGGTCGCGTTGTGGCCGGCGCCGGGCGCGTCGTCGATGCCGTCGCGGCCCTCGACGCGCAGCCGCGCGGTCATGGAGGCGGTCGCCCGGGGCAGCACCCGGCAGCCGGTGGGCTCGCAGAAGACGTTGAGGCGGCCGAGGTATCCCTGCTCGGCGAGGACCTTGGTGCCGAAGACGCCCATCGCGCCGCCCTCCTCACCGGAGACGAGCTGGATCAGCACGCCCACCTCGGTGCCGAGTCCGGGCACGCTCTCCAGCGCGGCGCGCAGCCCCGCGAGCAGCGCGACGGCGGGGCCCTTGGCGTCGATGGCGCCGCGGCCGTGGAAGCGGCGGCCGTCGAAGGAGGGCGGGCCGCCGCCCGCGACGGTGTCCAGGTGGACGTTGAACATCACGGTGGCCGCGGGCGGGAGCGCGTCCGGACCGAGGCGCAGCACCATATTGGGCTGTGAGTCGAGGAAGCCGGGCACCGTGCGCACCGCCTCGCGCACCACCAGCGGGACCTGCTCGCCGGTCAGCGCCCCGGGTCCGGCGGCGGCGTGGTGCACGACCCGGAAGCCGAGCCCGGCCGCCGCCTCGGCGTAGACGCGCTGGGCCTCCCAGAGGTCGACCGGCTCCCGGCCGCCGGTCTCCAGGGGCCCGGCGGTGCGCAGGGCGAGCAGCCGCAGCAGGAGTTCCCGGTCCGCCTCGCCGAGCAGGGCGGGCGTGAGGCCGGTGGCGGGCAGGTCGGAGGTGCGGCTCATCCGGGCCTCACCGCCGAGCGCCCCCTGCCCGCCGGTTCATGGGTCCGCCGGGGGCTCATGTCGCGACCCCGGCGGTGTCCGCCGCGCCGAGCGCGCCGACCAGCGCCTCAAGGCGCCGTCCGTACGCCACGAACTGGTCCACATAGTCCCCGGAGGGGTCCGACCAGCCCTCGTGCGGGCGGATGTTGAGGTGCGGCTCGATGGAGACGGTGCCGCGGTAGCCCCGGTCGAACAGGTACCGCAGCGAGTCGGCGACCCGGCAGCGCCCGTCGCCGGGCAGCGAGTAGAACTGCGTCTCGGTGTCGCCGGTGCCGTCCTTGATGTGCACGTGCTCGACGTACGGGGCGATGTACGGGAGCAGTTCGTGCGCCTCGTAGCCGTAGGCGATGCCGTTGCCGACGTCGAAGAGCAGCCGCAGCGCGGGGCCCCCGGCCTCGACAAGGCGCAGCATGCGCGCCGGGTCGCTGGCGGCCCAGCCCGCGCAGTTCTCGTGCACCAGGACCAGGCCCGCCCGCTCGGCGCGGGCCGCGAGCTGCTCCATCCGGCCGAGCACCTCGTACTCCCAATCGGCCTGCGAGAGACCGTCGTTGGGGTACGACATGATCCGTACGAAGCGGGTGCCGAGGGCGGCGCAGCGCTCGGCGAGGCGGTCGAGTTCGGCGAGGTCGTCCTCGAAGGGGCTTCGGACGGTGCGCGCCCAGTTGCCGATCCGGGAGTCGACGCAGGAGACACCGAGCCCGGCCGCGGCCAGGCGGCCCGACACGGCCTTGAAGGCGGCGTCGTCCAGGTCGGCGAGGGCGGTGCCGTCGACGGAGCGCAGCTCCACGCTGTCCCAGCCGAGCCGGGTGACGGCGGCGATCTGGCGGTCGATGCCGGGGGCGGCCTCGTCCCCGATGCCGCTGAGGCGGATGCGGTCAGCCCTCATGGGAGGCTCCGTTCCCGAGTGCGGTGGTGGCGCCGGTCAGCGGTGGTGCGCTGTCCGTCTCCGGCAGCGAAGCGGACGCCGTCAGGCGGGCGTCCTGCAGGAGTTGGACGACGCGGCGGGCGATCGCGTAGTCGTCCGAGGTGCGGTCGGCCCCGGTGGCGTAGTCCCGGTAGGCGCCCTCGATGTACCGGGTCAGCGCGTCGTCGAAGAGCAGCCGGGGCGTGGCGGCGGCCGCCGCGCCGGTGCCCTCCTGCACGGTGAGGCTGGCGTGGTGGTCCACGTCGCTGATCGGGTAGTGGCCCTCGGCCTGGCCCGCGTCGAAGCGCAGCCCGATCCGGCGCTCGCGGATGGGCGAGGTGAGGTCGGAGTGGAACTCGGTGATCACACCGCCCTGGTGACGCAGTGTCAGCCGGGCGGCGCCCATCCGCGGGATGACCTGCTCGCCGATGCGCATGTCGGTCACGCTGGCGGCGACCACCCGGGCGTCCCCGGCGAGGCGCAGGGCGACCCCGATGGAGTGCGGCAGCTCCACGTCGAAGGCGGTGCCGTGGTCGTGCGAGCGCAGGGTGCGCGACCAGCGGGGCTTGGACTGGGTGAAGGACAGCGAGCGCAGCGCGCCGAGGCTCCCGCGGCGTACCTGCGCGGTCAGTTCGTGGGTGAGCGCGCTGGCCAGCCAGGGGGAGACCACCCGCAGCCGCAGCCCGCGCACCCGGGCGAGGGTGTCGATGGCGTCGAGCCCGGTCACGCCGACCGTCATCGGCTTCTCGACGATGATCCGGGTGTAGCCGAGGTCGGCCAGCTCGCGCAGGATGTCGAAGCGGCCGATCGGCGGGGTGCACAGGTGGACGACCGTCTCGGCCGGGTCCGCCAGCGTGGCGGCGTGCTCCAGCGACCGCGCCGCCACCAGGCCCTCGGCGCGGGCGCGCTCCGAGATGTCCTGGACGTCCCAGACCACGGGCTGTCCGGGCGCCCACAGATCGGCGGTGTCCGGCCGGTCGCGCAGCTTGCGCAGGACCTGCCAGTGCAGGCCGAGGCCGGCTCGGCCGCCGCCGACGATGAACGTGTTCAGCATTCCCGTTCCTTAGCTCCTGGGGAGATCTGGCGGCTTCGCCAGCGGACGCGGTAGGGGCTCAGTGGTCGCGGAAGGCCACTTCCTCCGCCATCAGGGCGAGTTCCTGCTTCCACTCCTCGGGCAGCGGGGCGGTGGCGAGCGCGCCCTTGGCCTCGGCGACCAACTCCTCGATGCGGCGCTCGACCTCCTCGCGGACGCCGTTGCCGTTCAGCGCCTCGGCGAGGGCGGCGGCGTCCCACTCGGCGGCGCGCACCAGCTCGCCCACCGAGGCGTCGCGCAGCGCGGCCAGGCTGACCAGGAGGGTCATCTTGTGCTGGCCCGCGTCGGCGCCGACCGGCTTGCCGACGGTGTCCTTGTCGCCGTAGGTGTCGATGAGGTCGTCGCGCAGCTGGAAGGCCTCGCCGAGCGCGGTGCCGTACGCCTCGAAAGCGGCGGCGGCGGAGGCGTCCCCGGCAAGGGCGGCGCCCAGTTCGAGCGGGCGGTGGATGCTGTAGCGGCCGGACTTGGCGTTGGCGATGTAGCGGGCCAGCTTCGGGTCCGGGACCGACTCGGCGGCCACGGTGACGTCCAGGTGCTGGCCGACGATCATCTCGCTGGTCATCCGGCTCCACACCTGCCGGGCCCGGGCGGGCAGCTCCTGGGTGAGCTGCGCCGCGTAGGAGAAGGCGAGGTCCCCGGCGAGGATGGCGATGCCCTCGCCGTAGCGGCGGGGCTCGCCCTGCCAGCCGGAGGCCTGGTGCCGCGCGGTGTGCTGCACGTGCACGGTGGGGATGCCGCGCCGCAGGTCCGAGTCGTCGATGACGTCGTCGTGGATGAGCGCGAAGGCGTGCAGCAGCTCCACGGCGGCGGCGGCGTCCGCCACCCGGCTGTCACCGGGGTCGCCGCCCGCGGAGAGGAAGCCCGCGGCGCAGAAGGCGGGGCGCAGCCGCTTGCCGCCGGCGCGCACCAGCTCCCGGATGGCGTCGACGGGGACGGCGGCACGCGGGTCGACGGCCGACCATTCGGCGTGCTCGGCGCCGAGCAGGTCCACGAGCCGCTGTTCGGCGCGGTCGAGGACCTCGGCGCGGGACTCGGCGGCGAGCCCACCCGGGCGCTCGATGGCCGCTGCGGCGGGTGAGACGGTCATCAGCGTTCTCCTGTGATCGGCGGGACGGCTGGTCCCGCGGGGCGAGGGCGCTCCCCGCGCCGGGGAACGCTGCTTCGGTCCAAGCGGACGGGGGTCGTACGCGGGGTCATGCGGAGGGGCGCGCCTGCCCGAGACCCGAGGGCAGCTGGAAGACGACGTCCTCCTTGGCGGTGGTCGCGAGTTCCAGACCGCCGTAGCCCAACTCCTCCAGGCGGGTGAGGAGTTGCTCGATCAGGATCTCCGGTGCGCTGGCGCCCGCGCTCACGCCGACCGCGTCCACCCCGGTCAGCCAGTCGGTGTCCAGCTCCGTGACGTCTGGCACCAGATGGGCGGCGGTGCCCTCCAGCCGGGCCACCTCCACCATGCGCACCGAGTTGCTGGAGTTGCGCGAGCCGACGATGAGCACCAGGTCGCTGCGCCGGGCGATCTCCTTGACGGCGATCTGCCGGTTGGTGCTCGCGTAGCAGATGTCGCCGTCGGCCGGGCTCTGCAGATCCTCGAAGCGGTCCTTGAGTTCGGCGATCACCCCGGCGGTCTCGTCCTGCGAGAGCGTGGTCTGGGTGAGCACCGCCACCGGGGTGTCCCGCG
The DNA here is from genome assembly GCF_012273655.1 of Streptomyces physcomitrii. Taxonomy (GTDB): domain Bacteria; phylum Actinomycetota; class Actinomycetes; order Streptomycetales; family Streptomycetaceae; genus Streptomyces; species Streptomyces physcomitrii. Next base: position 9,654 of record NZ_JAAWWP010000023.1, read on the forward strand.
GCAGGTCGAGCTCCCGGGCGCTCTCCGCGCTCTCCACGATGACCGTACGGTCGGGGGCCTCGCCGTAGGTGCCCTCGACCTCCTCGTGGTCGGCGTGGCCCACCAGGAGCAGGGTGCGGCCGTCGCGGGCGTAGCGCCGGGCCTCCTGGTGCACCTTGGAGACCAGCGGGCAGGTGGCGTCGATGGTGGTGAGTTCGCGCGCCTGCGCATTGCCACGGACCTCGGGGGAGACCCCGTGCGCGGAGAACACGCAGACCGCCCCCGGTGGAATATCCTCCTCCGAATCCACGAAGATCGCGCCCTGCCGCTTCAGCACCGCCACCACGTAGTGGTTGTGCACGATTTCTTTTCGCACGTATACCGGAGCGCCGTGCACTTCCAACGCTTTCTCGACGATTGCTATCGCCCGGCGCACCCCCGCGCAGAAACCGCGTGGTTCGGCGAGGATCACTTTCTTTTCGGTCACGACTGGAAACTCCTGTCGGTCCGTGGGATTGGGGATCACCGTCGGGCACGCGTCCGAGACAAGTCAAGGTTTCCTGATTGGCAATAACCGAGCATCCGGCTAATAGGCAGTGTTCTGCGCGCAGTTGCCCGTTCCTGCCCCGCCGATTGCCAATGGCTTGTCGGGTCATTGCTATCGAACGCCGCCCGAGCCCCCGTCTACCTTCGGTCCGAGCATCAGCGCCGAGAGGACTGGAGTGAGATGGCCAGCAAGGCGACAACCGCTACGGACACCGCCGTGGACGCCGTTCCCTTCTTCACCCAAGCGGAGTCCTTCGAGCGGCAGTGGCCGCGGCTCAGCGCCCATCTGGACGAGATATGCGAGTCGGGCGTCTACAGCAACGGGCCGAAGACCGCCGAACTCGAAGCCGCCCTGGGCCGCTACACCGGAGCCCGGCACGCGATCGCGGTGGGCAACGGCACCGACGCCCTGGTCCTGCTGCTGCGCGCCGCGGGCATCGGGCCGGGCGACGAGGTCATCGTGCCCGCGTTCAGCTTCTTCGCCTCCGCCAGCTCGGTGGCCCTGGTGGGCGCGGTCCCGGTCTTCGCCGACATCGACCCGCTCACCTACGCCCTGGACCCGGCCGGTCTGGAAGCGCTGATCACCCCGCGCACCAAGGCGATCATGCCGGTCCACCTGTTCTGCCAGCCCGCCGACATGGCCGCCGTCGCCGAGGTCGCCGAACGCCACGGGCTGCTCGTCCTGGAGGACAGCGCCGAGGGCATCGGCATGCGCCTCGGCGGCCGGCACACCGGTCTGCTCGGCGCGGGCGGAGTGCTCTCCTTCTTCCCGACCAAGACCCTGGGCGCCCTGGGCGACGCGGGCATGGTCCTCACCGACGACGACCGACTGGCCGACACGGTACGGCGGTTGCGCGACCACGGCCGCCCCGCCACCGCCCGCGCGGCCGCGCCGCCCGGACCCCGCCCCGACCCGGTGGGCCGCGCCGAGCGCGCCCTCCAGGGCGAACTGGTCGGCACCAACAGCAAGATGGACGAGATCCAGGCCGCCACGCTGCTCACCAAGCTGACCACCCTGGACGAGGACATCCGCCGCCGCGCCCTGCTCGCCGACGCCTACAGCCGCCGCCTGCGTGGCATCCCCGGGGTGCGCAGACTCCCGAGCGTCGTCCAGCACGAGGCCGAGGTCGACCCGGTCTTCTACGTCTACCTGATCGAGGCCGACCGCCGGGACGCCCTGGTCGCCCACCTCACCGCGGCGGGCATCGGCACCGAGACGTACTACCCGCTGCCGCTGCACCGGCAGCCCTGCTTCGCCCATCTCGGCCACCAGCAGGGGGACTTCCCCCGTGCCGAGGCGGCCAGCCACCGCACCGTCGCGCTGCCGCTCTACCCCGAACTCACCCTGACGCAGCTGGGCGGGGTGTGCGAAGCCATCCGCTCCTTCTTCACCGGGAGTACGTCATGACGACCGAGACCACCTCGCGCACCCCGGCCCTCGCCGACGTCCCCTACGCCGACGCCCGCCTCGGCGAGCGCGACCGGGAGCTGCTGCGCGCCACGCTCCACGAGGTCGGCACCGACCCCGAGCAGAAGTTCATCCTCGGCCGCCGCACCGCCGCCCTGGAGCAGGCCCTCGCCGAACAGGCGGGCGCCCGGCACGCGGTGGCCTGCGGCAGCGGCACCCTCGCCCTGGCCCTCGCGCTGCGCGCCGTCGGCGTGGTCGCCGGTGACGAGGTGATCGTCCCGGCCTTCGGCGCCGAGCCGCTGGCCGCGACCGTGCTGAGCATCGGCGCCGTACCGGTCTTCGCCGACGTCGACCCGCTGACCATGACCATCGACCCGGTGGACGCGGAGAGCCGGGTCACCGAGGTCACCCGCGCCGTCGTCCCGGCCCACCTCTTCACCACCATGGCCGACATGCCCGCCATCCGGGCCCTCGCCCGGCGGCACGGGCTCGCGGTGGTCGAGGACGCGGCGGTGGCGCAGGGCGCGAAGCTCGCCGGGCAGGCGGCCGGCACCTGGGGCGACGCGGGGCTGTACTCCTTCTTCCCGGTCAAGCCCTTCGGGATGCCCGGCGAGGGCGCCGTCGTCGTCACCGACAAGCCCGAGATCTCGGACGCGGTACGGCAGTTGCGCAACCACGGCCAGGACGGCGTGCACCGCTTCGTCCACCACGAGATCGGGGTCAACAGCCGCTTCGACGAGGTCCTCGCGGGCTACCAGCTGGGCCGCCTCGACCGCGCCGGGGAGATGCTCGCCCGGCGGGCCGAGATCGCCGAGCTCTACAGCACCCGCTTCGCCCCGCTGCGCCAGCGCGGCCTGCTCGCCCCCGCCACCGGCGCGGACGGCCAGTGCCACTACGTCTACGCCGTGCAGACCATCTGCCGGGACGCCCTCGCCGCCCACCTCGCCGCCCAGGGCATCGGCAGCCGCGTCTACTACCCGGTGCCGCTGCCCCGGCTGCCCGCCTTCGCCGCTTACGCGGGGGAGAGCTCCAACGGCCGCCGCCCCGGCGCGGAACTCGCCGCCGCCCGCCACCTGGCGCTGCCGCTGCACCTCGGGCTCACCGACCGGGACGCCGAACGGACCGCCGATGCCGTCAGCGCCTTCTTCAGCTGACCCGGCCGCCCGCAACCCCTCCCGTGAGCTGACCAACTTCCTTCGACAGGAGCACCAGTGAACAGCAAGGTCGTCGTTGTCGGGCAGGGGTACGTGGGTCTGCCGGTCGCCGTCCGGGCGGCCCGGGCCGGCCATACGGTCATCGGGTACGACGTGGACGTCGAACGCATCCGGCGCCTCGGCAAGGGCGAGTCCTACGTCGAGGACATCCAGGACGCGGAACTCGCCGAACTCCTGCAGGTGGGCACCTATCTGCCCACCACCGATCCGTTCGACCTCGACGGCTTCGACATCGCCGTCATCACCGTGCCGACCCCGCTCAGGGAGGGCGCCCCCGACCTGAGCTACATCGAGTCGGCCGCCGAGACCCTGGCCGCCCGGCTGCGCCCCGGCGCCACCGTGGTCCTGGAGTCCACCACTTATCCGGGCACCACCGTCGAACTCCTCGTCCCCCTCCTGGAGAAGGGCTCCGGACTCAGCGCCGGGGAGGACTTCCACGTCGGCTACAGCCCCGAGCGCATCGACCCGGGCAACCCGACCTGGCGCCTGGAGAACACCCCCAAGGTCGTCTCCGGCATCGACCCGGCCTCGCTGGAGGCCGTCCAGGCCTTCTACGCCACCCTCACCGGCACCACCGTCCCGGTGCGCACCACCGAGGTCGCCGAACTCTCCAAGCTGATCGAGAACACCTTCCGGCACGTCAACATCGCCCTGGTCAACGAGATGGCGATGTACGCGCACGAACTCGGCGTGGACGTCTGGGAGGCCCTGGACGCCGCCGCCTCCAAACCCTTCGGCTTCATGCGCTTCACCCCCGGCCCCGGCGTCGGCGGCCACTGCCTGCCGGTCGACCCGGAGTACCTGTCCTGGCGGGTGCGCCGCACCCTCGGCCGCAGCTTCCAGTTCGTGGAGCTGGCCAACCACATCAACGGCCACATGCCCGACCACGTGGTCCAGCGGCTGCTGCTCGCCTTCAACTCCCGCCGCAGGGCGCTGGCCGGCTCGACCGTGCTGCTGCTCGGCCTCGCCTACAAGCCCAACACCGGCGACGTCCGCGAGTCGCCCGCGCTGCGGGTCGCGGAACTGCTCCTGGAGATGGGCGCCAACGTCCGCGCCACCGACCCGTACGTGGTCGAGGCGGTCACCGTGGACAGCAAGCTGGTGCGCTGCGACTTCACCAAGGAGGAGCTGGCCGCCGCCGACGCGGTGGTGCTGCTCACCGACCACGACGACTTCGACTACGAACTCGTCCGCGACCAGGCCCAGTTCGTCCTGGACTGCCGGCACCGCCTGGAGACCGGTGCCACCGTCGAGGTCCTCTGAGACGAGGCAGGGCCCGCCGAGCCCGGCGGACCCGCGCCGTGCCGCGCCCCCCCCCGCGCGGCGCGGCCCCGACGAGACCCGGACAACACACCCCGGCCGTCCGGTGCCCGCCGCGTCCCGCCCCGGACGCGCGCCGGGGCGCCCAGGAAAGACGGAGACTTGAGTGAGTGACGGACACCTGGAGGTCTGCCTCGTCGGCGCCGGCCCGCGAGGCCTGTCGGTCCTGGAGCGGCTGTGCGCCAACGCCCGCCGGCACCTCCCGCCGGGACGCACCCTCAGGGTGCACGTGGTGGACCCCCACCGCCCCGGCGCCGGAGGCGTCTGGCGCACCGACCAGTCGCACCACCTCCTGATGAACACGGTGGCCTCCCAGGTCACCCTGTTCACCGACGAGAGCGTGGAGATCGAGGGCGACATCGCCCCGGGACCGAGCCTGTACGAATGGGCCGCCGCGCTCGTCCAGGACACCGAGCCGCTGCCCGGCGCCGGGCTCGACCCGGCCGGCTACGACGACCAGGTCCGCGCCGAGGCACGCGATCTGACCCCCGACTCGTACCCCACCCGGGCCTTCTACGGCCACTACCTGGAGTGGGTCTTCCGCCAGGTGGTGCGCGAGGCGCCCGGGCGGCTGAGCGTCCTCGTCCATCCGCGGCGGGCGGTCGCCCTGGACGGCCCGCCCGAGGGACCGCAGTCCCTGCGCCTCGACGACGGCTCCCGGCTCACCGGCCTGGACGCGGTGGTCCTCGCCCAGGGCCACCTGCCGGTGCGCGAGAGCGCCACCGGGCGCGCCCTCGCGGACTTCGCCGCCGAGCACGGGCTGCGGTACGTCCCGCCCGCCAACCCGGCCGACCTCGACCTCTCCGCCATCCGGCCCCGGGAGGCGGTCGCCCTGCGCGGACTCGGCCTGAACTTCTTCGACCACCTGACCCTGCTCACCCTCGGCCGGGGCGGCACCTACACCCGCACCGGCGGCACCCTCGTCTACCACCCCTCCGGCCGCGAGCCCCGGCTGTACGCCTCCTCCCGGCGCGGCGTCCCGTACCACTCGCGCGGCCACAACCAGAAGGGCGCGCACGGCCGCCACACGCCCCGGGTGCTCACCCCGGACGTACTGGAGCGGCTGCGCGCCGACGCCGAGCGCCGCGGCGGCCTCGAATTCGGCACCGACCTGTGGCCGCTGATCGCCAAGGAGGTCGAGACCGTCTACTACGCGGCGGTGCTCGCCGGGCGCGCCGGGGCGGCCGAGGCCGAGTCCTTCGCCGACCGCTACGTGCGCACCGCCTGGGGATCGGCCGGGGAACTCGACCTGCTGGACGCCTTCGGCATCGGCCCCGGCGACCGCTGGGACTGGAAGAACCTGTGGGCCCCGCAGGCGGAGCGGGGCTTCCACGGGGTCGGCGACCACCACGGCTGGCTGGTGGAGACGCTCCGCGGCGACCTCGCCGAGTCCGCGCGGGGCAATGTCGAGGGCCCGCTGAAGTCCGCCCTGGACGTGCTGCGGGACCTGCGCAACGAGGTCCGCCTGGTGGTGGACCACTCCGGTCTGCGGGGGCGCTCCTACCGCGACGACCTGGAGCGCTGGTTCACCCCGCTCAACGCCTTCCTGTCCATCGGTCCGCCCCCGGACCGCATCGAGCAGATGATCGCGCTCATCGAGGCGGACGTGGTGCGCGTCCTCGGCCCCGGCATGCGGGTCGGCACCGACCCCGGGCGGCGCGCCTTCACCGTGGAGGCCCCCGCGGTCCCCGGCTCCCTGGCCCATGTCACCACCCTCATCGAGGCCCGGCTGCCCGAACCCGACATCCGCCGCACCACCGACCCCCTGCTCGGCCATCTGCTCACCACCGGACAGGCCCGCCCCTACACCATCCCCGACCCCGAACTCGGCGCCTACGAGACCGGCGGCCTCGCCGTCACCCCCCGCCCCTACCGCCTGGTGGACGCCGAGGGCCGCGCCCACCCGCGCCGCTTCGCCTACGGGATCCCGACCGAGGCCGTGCACTGGGCGACTGCCGCCGGGATCCGCCCCGGCGTCAACTCGGTGACCCTCCAGGACTCGGACGCCATCGCCCTGGCCGTCCTGGAACTGCCCGCCACCCGCGACCGTTCACCGGCCGCCGAGTCCGGCACCTCCCGCACGCCCTGACACCGCGGGCGGGCCGGGCGGCCGGGCCACCACCGCCGGACCCGCCCGCGGCCGCCCGGCCAGGACCGTACGACCAGGACGCCCCGAACCACCAGGAAGCAGCGATGACGCCTCCCCAGCACACCGCCGACTCCGGCCTCTTCGCCCCCGTATGGGCGGGCACCCCGGCCGCCGCCGCCACCTCGGACCGCGCCTGCCTGCAGGCCATGCTCGACAGCGAGGCGGCCCTCGCCCGGGTGCAGGCCCGCCTCGGCACGGTGCCCGCCGCGGCCGCCCGGCACATCACCGAGGCCGCCCGCGCCGAGGACTTCGACCTGGCCGAACTCGCCGTACGGGCACGGGGAGCCGCCAACCCGGTGGTCCCCCTGGTGCGGCAGCTGACCGAACTGGTCGCCGCCCGGGACCCGGAGGCCGCGCACAGCGTCCACCAGGGCTCCACCAGCCAGGACGTCCTCGACACCGGCCTGATGCTGCTCGCCGCCCGCACCCTGGACCTGATCCTCGCCGACCTGGACCGCACCGCCGCCGCGCTCGCCGGGCTCGCCGCCCGCCACCGGGACACCCCGATGGCCGCCCGCACCCTCGGCCAGCACGCGGTGCCCACCACCTTCGGCCTCAAGGCGGCGGGCTGGCTGAGCGGTGTGCTCGACGCCCGCGCGCGCCTCGGCCGACTGCGCGAGCGGGGCCTGCCCGTCCAACTCGGCGGCGCCGCCGGGACCTTGGCGGGCTACCTGGAGTACGCCCTGGTCCACCTCCCGGCCACCGCCGAGGACGGCGGGCAGCGCTACCTCACCGAGCTGCCCGCCGCGCTCGCCGCCGAACTCGGCCTCGCCGAACCGCTGGTGCCCTGGCACACCGTGCGCACCCCGCTCGCCGACCTCGGCGCCGCGCTGGCCCTGCTCACCGGCGCGCTCGGCGGGATCGCGGGCGATGTGCAGCTCCTGTCGCGCACCGAGTCGGGCGAGGTCTTCGAACCGGCCGCCGAGGGCCGCGGGGTCTCCTCCGCCATGCCGCACAAGCGCAACCCCGCGCTCTCCGCCCTGATCCGCTCGGCCGCCTACCAGGTGCCCGCCCTGGTCGGCGCCCTGATGCAGACCGCGGTCGCGGACGACGAGCGTCCCGCCGGGGCCTGGCACGCCGAATGGCAGCCGGTACGCGACGCCCTGCGCCTGGCCGGGGGCGCCGCGCACACCGCCGCCGAACTCGCCGAAGGCCTGGACGTCGACGCCGGGCGGATGCGCGCCAACCTCGGCCTCACCCGGGGCCTGGTGGTCTCCGAACGCCTCGCCGCCCTGCTCTCCGTGGAGCTCGGCCGGGCCGAGGCCAAGTCCCTCGTCGCCCGCGCCTCCGCCACCGCGGCCACCCGCCGCGTCCACCTCGCCGAGGTGCTGGCCGAGGACCCCGCCCTCGCGGGCCGCCACACGGTGGAGGAACTGCGGGGGCTCCTGGACCCGGCCGCGTACACCGGTGCCGCCGGGATGCTGGTGGACCGGGTCCTGGACCGCTGCGCCCGGGAGGTCCCGGCCGGGCAGCGGTGAACGGCCGCCCCACCCGTGCCCGTCCGGGGCGTCTGCCGGACCGGCACCGATTCCGCCTGCCTTGTCGCGGGGAGGGGTGCGCCCGTACATTGAATTTGTGCCGCTACTGAACAAAACCCTTCCCGCTGCCCGCGAGGCCACCGCCCGCGGACTGCTGCGCCCGCGGACCGCGCTCACCGTCTTCTTCGCCCTCGACGGGTTCGTCTTCGCGGGCTGGGTGGTGCGCATCCCCGCCATCAAGGAGCAGACCGGTGCCTCGGTGAGCGCGCTCGGGCTCGCGCTGCTCGGGGTCTCGGCCGGTGCCGTGCTCACCATGACGCTCACCGGACGGCTCTGCGCCCGCTACGGCAGCCACCGGGTGACCGCGGCCTGCGGGGTCCTGCTGCCGCTGAGCGTGGCGCTGCCGCCGCTCACCCACTCCGCGCTCGCGCTCGGCCTGGTGCTGCTGGTCTTCGGCGCCGCGTACGGCGGCATCAACGTGGCGATGAACAGCGCCGCCGTCGACCTGGTGCGGGCGCTCGGCAGGCCCGTCATGCCCAGCTTCCACGCCGCCTTCAGCCTGGGCGGGATGGCCGGCGCGGGCCTCGGCAGCCTGGTCGCCGGCGAGCTGACCCCGACCCGCCACCTGTCCGCCCTGGCCGTCGCGGGACTCCTGATCACCGCCCTCGCCGCCCCGTCGCTGCGGCCCTGCGGGTCACCCGGCCCGCCGCCCGCCGGCGCGCGGTCCCGGTCCGCCACCGCGGGCGAGCGCACCTCCACCGCCCCCGTCCCTCGCGGCGGACTCCCCTCCGACCGCTCCCGGAGCACCCCGAAGGACCGTTCCGTACGCGGCGTCGTCCTCGTCCTCGGACTGGTCGCGCTCTGCACGGCGTACGGCGAGGGGGCGCTCGCCGACTGGAGCGCGCTGCATCTGGAGCAGGATCTGGGCGCCCGTCCCGGGGTGGCCGCCGCGGGCTTCTCCTGCTTCGCGCTGGCGATGACGCTGGGGCGGCTCTCGGGCCGGGCACTCCTGGAGCGCTTCGGGCCCACCCGCACGGTGGTGGGCGGCGGCGCCCTCGCCTCGGCGGGGATGTTCCTCGGCGCCCTGGCCCCGTCCACGGCCGCGGTCTTCGCCGGGTTCGCCGTCACCGGCCTCGGCCTGGCGAGCATCTTCCCGGTGGCCGTCGAACGCGCCGGTGCCCTCGCCGGGCCGGGCGGCGTCGCGACCGCGTCCACGCTCGGCTACGGGGGGATGCTGCTCGGCCCGCCCGCGATCGGTTTCATGGCGGGCTGGTTCTCCCTGCCGGTGGCGCTGACCAGCGTGGGGGCCCTCGCCGCCCTCGCCGCGGTCATCGCCGCGGCGGCGGCCGGGACCGCGCCCGCCGAGACCGGCTGATTTCCGGTCAACTTCGCGGGCGCGGCGCGGCAGGGGCAGTACGGCCGGGCACTTCCGGCGGCGAGTGCCCGGTCCTTCGCACCACGCGTACGGGGGCGGACGGTTGCCCGTCCGCCCCCGCTACCGTGCCGTGCCCTGTGTGCGAACGGTGATCAGCAGCCGCCGCAGTTGTGGTAGGTCACGTCCCAGTGGTTCGACTCGTTGTAGTAGATGTTGCCGGAGCCGGACTGCCACTTGCTGCCACCGATGGAGGTGAAGGTGCCGGTGATGTAGTTCGTCAGGCAGCTGTTCATGGAGAAGTCGAGCTTGTAGCCGTTCCAGTGGCTGTAGGTGCCGCTGGCGTGGCCGACCTCGGTGCCGCCGGTGACGGTGAGGGAGCAGCCGGAGGCGCCCTTCAGGGTGATCGCACCCTGGATGGTCGCGGAGTTGACCTGCTCCAGCGAGGTACAGGTCGGGGTGTTGCGGTCGGAGCAGCCACCGCTGGAGCTGATGCCGATACCGGCGTTGGAGAGCTGGGAGGCGGCCTGCGAGTGGCTGAGCTTGGCGAAGACGCCGACGTCGGCGGACGCCGTGTCGCCGGAGGCGGCCTGGGCGACGGCGCTGGAGGAGAAGAACGCCAGCGCGAGGGCGGAGGTGCCGATCGCCGCGTTCCTGATGACCTTGTTCACTCGAACTCCTCTTCCCTGGGGGCGGATTCGGCGGCTACGCGCGTAGCGCTGCGGGGCGGCAGGTGAGCTTTCGTCCGCAGTGGGTACTCCGGTCCGGATGGGGCTCGGCCGGAGTGTGCGCCATGCCGTATGTCATGGACACAACATTGCACATCGGCGCCTGATGCGTAAGACAAGCTCCGGTGAACAGGGGTCCTGGCGCAAAGAAGGCTCCGGACGCCCCCGTATGAGGGGGTCCGAAATCCCGCGCTCCGGGCGGACGACGGGATTTCGGACGCCTTTCCCGGCGAGGTCTGTCCGAAAGCCACCAGGGGAGCGTATCGACACCCCTAGGGGGCGCACTCGCCCCGCGCAAGCGGTTGTGCCGCTCTGACTCCTTCTCGCCCTGAACAGGCACGCGGAGGAGCAGACTGGGCCCGTGCTGATGAATATCCCGGACAAGGCGAACATCTTCGTCGGGCGCAGGCCCGAACTCGCCCGTGTCGCCACGGCGTTGGCCACTTCGCGGCTGCTCACCCTGACGGGCACGGCCGGGGTGGGCAAGTCCCGGCTGGCGCTGCGCGCGCTGGCCTCCGAGGAGGACCGCGGGGGCCGGGACGTCCACTGGGTGCAGCTGCGGTCCCTGCGGGACGACGCCCTGCTCGCGGACGCCGTCGCGGACGCCCTCGGTCTGGCCGACCACACCGCCCGTACCGCCCTGGAGGCCGTGTGCGGATTCATCGGCGAGCGGCCCCTGATCCTCGTCCTGGACTCCTGCGAGCACCTGGTGCCCGGCTGCCGCGCGCTGCTGGCCCGGCTGCTCGCCGACTGCCCGCGGCTCACCGCCGTCGCCACCAGCCGGGAGGTGCTGCGGCTGCCGGAGGAGGAGGTCCTGCGGGTGGAGCCGCTGGCCCCCGCGCGGGCGGGGCTCGCCCTGTTCACCCACCGGGCCGCCGACGCCGGGGTGCTGGTCCACGACGCCGAGGACCAGAAGCGCGCCCGGCGGCTGTGCGAGCGCCTGGACGGCGTCCCGCTGGCGATCGAGCTGGCGGCCGCGCAGCTGCGCACCGCCTCCCTGGTGGAGCTGGTGGACCGGGTGCGCTCGGGCTTGGACATGGGCCGTCCCGCCGGCGCAGGGGCCGATGCCTCCGGGCCGGAGCCGGGGCCGGACGCGCTGCGGGAGGCGATCGACTGGAGCCATGAGCTGTGCGACAAGGCCGAACGCCTGGCCTGGGCACGGCTGTCGGTGATCCGCGGCTCCTTCGGACCGGAGCTGGCCCACGCCACCGCGGGCGGCGCCCCGCCCCTCGAACAGCCCGCGGAGGTCGACAAGGCCCTCACCGGCCTGGTGCAGCGCTCCGTGCTCACCGAGGAGGACGGCCGGTACCGGATGCTGGACGCCATCCGCGACTACGGACACGAGCGCCTCACCGAATCGGGCGAGGAGCACGCGGCGGCCGACCGGCACGCCCGCTTCCTGAGCCGCCTCGCCGCGCAGGCGCACCGGGAGTGGCTCGGCCCGCACCAGGCCGCCTGGTACGCGCAGGTAGGCAAGGGGTACGCGGAGACCGCGGCCGCCGCGGACCATCTGCTCGCCACCGACCCGGGGGCCGCCCTCCAACTCCTCGCCGACATCGGCTTCTTCTGGATCTGCAACGGCCATCTCCACGAGATCGAGCACTACGTGGACCGCGCCGTCGCCGCCGCACCCGCCTTCGGTCCGGCCCGGGTGCGCGGACTGTGGCTGCTCGCGCTCTGCCATCTGCTGCGCGGCGAGCACGACAAGGGCCTCGCGGTGGCGGGGCGTTGCCGGGCCGCCGCGGTCGAGGAGGGCACCGTCGAACTCCTCCAGCAGGCCGCCTACGCCGAGGGCCTCGGCGAACTCCTCAAGGGCCGCCCGCAGTCGGCGCTGGCCCTCGCCGACGCCGGGCTCCGGGGGAGCGCGGTCCCCGGCGAGGACGCCCGCTTCGACCGCGGCACCGTCCTGTGCCGGCTGATCCGGATCTTCGCGCTGACCGGCTCCGGGGACCTCGCCCGCGCCCGCGGCGAGGCGCAGGACCTGCGGGACCTGTGCCTCGGGCACGGCGAGCACTGGACGCGCTCCTACGCCGACTACCAACTCGCCCTGATCGCCCTCCTCGACGGCCGCGCCCAGGACGCCGTCGAGCACGCCCGCGCCGTACTCGACGCCAAGCGCCGCATCGGCGACAGCTTCGGCATCGCCATGGGCCTCGACCTCGCGGCCGTCGCCTGGGCCCACCAGGGGCAGGCCCGGCACGCCGCCCTCGCCTACGGGGCGGGCCACACGTACTGGCAGCTGGTCGGCCACCCCCAGCGCGGCACCCCCGAGGTGGCCCCGCTGCGGGAGGAGAGCGAGCGGATGGCACGGGCCGCGCTCGGCGACGAGGCCTACGAGGAGGCCTTCCGGCGGGCCGCCGAGGGCGACCCGGCCTCCCTTGCCGAGTGGGCCGCCTACGGACTGCCCGTCCCGCACGTCTGACCGCCTCCCACGGCCGCCCGCCGGGCGTACGGCCGCTGCCAACTGCCCTGATACGGAAGGCGGGTGGACCGCCGGACCGGTGAGCGGGTGCTCCGGGTGGAGCCGAGCGGGGGCGCCCGGTGTCCGTATCGCGTAGTCTCGGCAGATGGCGAAGTACTTCGACGTGCACCCCGAGAACCCTCAGCGGCGCACCATCAGCACCGTGGCCGACAGCATCCGCTCCGGCGCCCTCGTCGCGTATCCGACCGACTCCTGCTTCGCGCTGGGCTGCCAGCTCGGCAGCCGCGACGGCATCGGCAGAATCCGCTCGATCCGCAATCTCGACGACCGCCACCACTTCACCCTGGTGTGCCAGAACTTCGCACAGCTGGGCCAGTTCGTGCAGATCGACAATGACGTCTTCCGCGCCATCAAGGCGGCCACGCCCGGGAGTTACACCTTCATCCTCCCCGCGACCAAGGAGGTGCCGCGCCAGCTCCTGCACCCCAAGAAGAAGACGGTCGGCGTGCGGATCCCCGACCATGTCGTGGCCCAGGCCCTGCTCGCCGAACTCGGCGAGCCGCTGCTCTCCAGCACCCTGCTGCTGCCCGACGAGCAGGAGCCGCTGACCCAGGGCTGGGAGATCAAGGAACGCCTCGACCATGTGGTGGACGCCGTGGTCGACTCCGGTGACTGCGGCACCGTGCCGACCACGGTCATCGACTTCTCCGGCGGCGAGGCGGAGATCGTGCGCCGGGGCTCCGGCGACCCCTCGCGGTTCGAGTAGTCCGCGGTCCGCACGGCCGGGCGCGGGCGCAAGGCCCGCGCCCCGCACCTCAGGGCGCCAGCCACCCCCGTACCGTACGGGCGGTCCGTGCGGCCTCCTCCTCGATCAGCGAGAAGTGGTCCCCGCCGGTCTCCAGGCGGGTGTGCGGCAGCGGCCAGCCCACCGCCGTCGGACCGTGCGCCTCGGCCGCCGCCACCAGGAGGACCGGCACGGGCGAGGGCTCCGGCCGGTGCGCGGAGAGCAGCCGCAGATAGCCGCCCATGGCCGTGAGCCGGGTGTCGTCGAGCCCGTCCGTACGGGCCGCGAGGGTCGCGAACAGCTCCTCGTAGTCGGCCGGTACCAGGCTCGCCATCGGGCGGCTGTCGAGCAGGACGACGGCCCGGGCGCCCCCGCGTTCGGCCACCGCCTGGGCCAGCTGGCCGCCGGAGGAGTAGCCGACCAGGACGAACTCCTCGTCCTCGCCGACGACTTGGGCGAGGGCCGCGAGCAGTGCCCGCTCCAGTGCGGCGTGGTCCCGGGGCAGCGGCTCGCCCGCCAGGAAGCCCGGCAGCCGCAGCGCGGTGACCGGGTGCTCCCCGCGCAGCGCGGCGGCGAACCGGGCGAACTGATGCGGCCCCGAGGCCGCCAGGACGCTCGGCAGACACACCAGGCGCGGCCCCTTCCCGCCCGTGGCCAGCTCCACCGGCTCGGGCACCGCCCCCGGATCCTCCGGCCCCGCGAACAGCGGCCGGAAGCGGGCGGCCTGACCGAGCAGCTCCAGGAACTCGGCGGACCTGCGCTGCGCGACCGCCTCCCGGAACATCACCTCGAACGAGCCCTGGGCGGACGGCTGTTGAGCCGCGCCCGGCGCGCCGCCGGAGCCGGAGAGCCCACCGGCCCGGTCCAGTTCGGCGTGCAGCCGCGCGGTGAGTCCGGCCAGGTCCGGGTTGTCGGTGAAGACCGAAGCCGGGAGCCGGACACCCGTCGCCGTGCCGAGGCGGTTGCGCAGCTCCACACTGGTCAGCGAGTCGAAGCCGAGTTCGAGCAGCCCGCGCTCCGGCAGCGCGCCCGGATCCGGATGCCCGAGTACGCCCGCCACCTCGCTCCGCACCAAGTTGCCCAGCAGCGCGGGCAGTTCAGCCGCAGCCGCACCGGCGAGGCGCTCCCGCCACCCCGACTCGGCCCGGGCGGCGCTCTCGCGCGGCGGCCGGGCCTCGGGCAGCTCCGCGAGCAGCCGGGTGGGCCGGGCCGCGGTGTAGGCGGGGGCGAAGCGCGCCCAGTCGACGTCCGCGACCAGGACGCCGCGCTCCCCGGTGGCGAGCACGGTGCCCAGCGCGCCGAGCACCCGCTCCGAGGCGAGCAGGGTGAGCCCCTGCCTGCCGAGCCGCTCACCCCGGCTCAGGTCCGCGGGCCCGCCGTCCCCGGCGCCGGTCCCCGGCACGTCCTGCTCCACCCAGGGGCCGAAGGCGAGCGCCGCCGCCGCGCTCCCGGCGCCGCGCCAGGCCGCCGCGGACGCCTCCAGGCGGGCACCGGCGGCGGCCCCCGCGCCCTGCCCGAGCCCGCCGAACACGGCGCCGAGCGAGGAGAACACCACGAAGGCGTCCAGACCGAGGTCCCGGGTCGCCTCGTGCAGGAGTTCCGCCTCCCGGGCGCGGTCCAGGCTCGACGCCAGGCGCCGCGGGGTCAGTTCGGCCAGCGGCGCCTCGTCCACCGGGGCCCCGGTGTGCAGGACGGCACGCAGCGGGCGCCCGGCGGGCAGCGAGCGCAGCACGGACTCCAGCGCCCCGGCCGCGGTGAGATCCGCGGCGAGCACGGTCACCGAAGGAACCTCCGCTGCCGCCGCCCCGGTCTCGTCCTCCGCGCGGGTCACCAGGAGTACGTGACCGGCGCCCTGCCCGGTCAGCCACCGCGCGAGCGCCAGACCGACGGCGGTGTCGGCACCGGTGACGAGCACGGTGCCTTCCGGGTCCGGGAAGGTGGTGCCCTCCGGGGTCGGGAGGGCGGCGTCCTCCGCGGTCGGGAGCGCGGTGGCGTCCGGGCTTGGCGAGGCGGCGGAGTCCGGCTCCGGGTGCTGGGGCGCCGTACCCTCCTCGCCCGTACTCCCCGGCGCGTTCTTCCCCGCGCCCCCCGCCCCGCTCTTCTCCGTGCTCCCGGCCGGCCGCTCGGCCGTCCCCGCGGGCGCCCGGACGAGCCTGCGGACGAAGGCCCCGGCCGACCGGACGGCGACCTCGTCCTCCTCGGCGGTCAGCGCCTCGGCGAGCCGGTCCCAACCGCCTTCGGCGGGCAGATCGACCAGGCCGCCCCAACTCCCCGGCTGCTCCTGCGCGGCGGCCCGGCCGAGCCCCCAGACCGCGGCCTGGGCGGGCGAGGGCGCGGGATCCGCCCCGTCCACCGCGACCGCGCCCCGGGTCACCGTCCACAGCGGCGCCGCGAGCCCGGACTCCCCGAGGGCCTGCGCCAGGGCGAGGGTCCCGGCGAGCCCCCGGGTGACCACCGGCGCCCCGGGCTGGGGCTCCTCGTCACCGGCGAGGAGCGAGACCACCCCGCGCGGCTGTCCCCCGCCGGCCCGCGCGGCGAGCACGGCCGCGAACTCCTCGCGCCCGGCCGCCCGCTCCAGCTCGGCGCGGGCGCCCGCCGCCTCCAGCGCGCGCAGCGCCCCGGCCGCCTCCTCGGCACAGGCCTCCCCGGGCGGGGCGGCGACCAGCCAGGTCCCGTCCAGCCGGGGGCTTCGGCCGCCGCCCGCCGGACGCCACAGGGCCCGGTAGCGCAGCGCGTCGAGGGCGGACTCCCGCTGCCTGCGCGAGCGCCAGGCCGCCAGCGCCGGAAGCGTCGCGGCCAGTTCGGCGCCGGGCACCCCGAGGGTCCCGGCGAGCGCCGCCGTGTCCTGCCGCTCCACGGCGGACCAGAACTCCGCCTCTGCGGAGTCACTTTGACGCTCCGTCACTTCGGCGGCCGGGGTCAGCCAGTAGCGCGTGCGACGGAACGGGTAGGTGGGCAGCTCGCAGCGCCGCGCCCCCGTACCGGCGAAGAGGGCGGCCCAGTCGACGGCGACGCCCTCGGCGTGGGCCTGGCCCAGGGAGGTGAGGAAGCGGTCGGCGCCGCCGTCGTCGCGGCGCAGGGTGCCCAGCACCGCGGACTCGGCGCCCGCCCCGGCCGCGTCCAGGATCTCCTGCACCGCGCCGGTGAGCACCGGGTGCGCGCCGACCTCGACGAAAGCCCGGTGGCCTCCTTCGACGAGGGAGCGCACCGCGGGCAGGAAGCGGACGGTGCCGCGGGCGTTGCGGTACCAGTAGTCGGCGTCGAGCCCCTCGCCCCCGTACGCCTCGCCGGTGACCGTGGAGACGAAGCGCACCGTGCCGGGGCCCGGCCGCACCTCCCGCCAGCCCGCGAGGAGTTGCTCCCGTACCGGCTCGACCATCGGGGAGTGCGAGGCGAAGTCCACATTGATCTGGCGGGCGTCGACGCCCTGTGCGGTGAGTTCGGCCACCAGCTCGACGACGGCCTGCTCCGTGCCCGAAACCACCACCGCCGAGGCGCTGTTGACGGCAGCGATTGTCAACGCGCCTTCCCAGCGCTCCAGTTGCTCCCTCGCCTCCGCCTCCGGCAGCGGCACCACGGCCATGCCCCCCTGGCCCGCCAGGCTTCCGAGCACCGTGCCCCGGTGGGCGATCAGGGCCGCCCCGTCCTCCAGGGTGAGCGCGCCCGCGACCACGGCGGCGGCGATCTCGCCCTGGGAGTGCCCGACCACCGCCGAGGGGCGCACCCCGCAGGACTCCCACAGCCGGGCCAGCGCCACCGCCAGGGCCCACTGCACCGGCTGGACGACATCGGTGCGCTCCAGCGGGGGCGCGCCCGGCTCCGCCCGCAGCACCTCGCTCAGCGTCCAGTCCACATGCGGGGCGAGCGCCTTCTCGCACTCCGCGACCGCCGAGGCGAACACCGGTGAGGCGTCCAGGAGTTCACCGCCCATGCCGGCCCAGTGCGCGCCGCCGCCGGAGAAGAGGAACACCGGGCCGCGCCCCGTGCCGCCCTCGTCCGCCGCCGCCGAGGTGCCGCGTACCGCACCGGCCGGGAGCAGGCCCTCGGACAGGGCCGTCAGCGCCGTACCGAAGCCGTCGGCGTCCGCGGCGACCACCACCGCCCGGTGCGGGAAGGCGCGGCGGGTGGTCGCCAGCGAGAGGCCGACGTCCAGCGGTCGCGGGGCGGACCCCGAGCCCAGGCGTGCGCTCAGCCGGGCCGCCTGGGCGCGCAGATCCTCCTCGGTGCGGCCGGACAGCGGCCAGGGCACGGGCGCCCCCGCGCCGAAGAGCAGCGGTGCCGGTTCCGCGCGCCCCACCCCGTGGACCCGCGCGTCCTCCTCGGCGGGCGCCTGCTCCACGATCACATGGGCGTTGGTGCCGCTGACCCCGAAGGCCGACACCCCGGCCCGCCGCGGGTGCCCGGCCCCCGGCCACTCCTGATGCTCCGTCACCAGCCGTACCGAGCCCGCCGTCCAGTCCACATGCGGGGTCGGCTCGTCCACGTGCAGGGTGCGCGGCAGCTGCCCCGCGCCGAGCGAGAGCACCATCTTGATGAGCCCGGCGACCCCGGCCGCCGCACCCGTGTGCCCGACGTTCGACTTCATGGAACCGAGCAGCAGCGGCCGGTCCCCGGGCCGGTCCTGCCCGTACGTGGCGAGCAGCGCCTGCGCCTCGATGGGGTCGCCCAGCGTGGTGCCGGTGCCGTGCGCCTCGACCACGTCGACCTCGGCCGCCGTCAGCCGGGCGTCGGCGAGCGCGCCGCGGATCACCCGCTGCTGGGCCGGACCGCTGGGCGCGGTCAGGCCGTTGCTGGCACCGTCCTGGTTGACCGCGCTGCCGCGCAGCACGGCGAGCACCGGGTGCCCGTTGCGGCGCGCGTCGGAGAGCCGCTCCAGGACCAGGACGCCCGCGCCCTCGCCCCAGCCCGTGCCGTCGGCCGCCGCCGCGAAGGCCTTGATCCGCCCGTCCGGGGCCAGCCCCCGCTGGCGGCTGAACTCCACGAAACCCGCCGGGGTGGACAGCACCGACACCCCGCCCGCGAGCGCGAGATCGCACTCGCCGGAACGCAGCGAACCCAGCGCGAGATGGGTCGCGACCAGTGAGGAGGAGCAGGCGGTGTCCACCGTGACGGCGGGCCCCTCGAAGCCGAAGGTGTACGCGAGCCTGCCGGAGAGCACACTGGCCGCGTTGCCGGTGAGGAGGTAGCCGTCCACCGGATCCGAGGTGGTGGCGGAGAGCATCCCGTAGTCCTGCGCGCTGGATCCGGTGAAGACGCCGGTCCTGCTGCCCGCCAGGCCCGCCGCGTCCAGCCCGGCGCGCTCCACGGCCTCCCAGGCGGCTTCGAGCAGGAGCCGCTGCTGCGGGTCCATCGCCAGCGCCTCGCGCGGCGAGATCCCGAAGAACTCCGCGTCGAAATCGGCCACTTCGTGCAGAAAGCCGCCGTGCCGCACATAGCTGGTGCCCGGCCGGTCCGGGTCCGGGTCGTAGAGGCCCTCCAGGTCCCAGCCCCGGTCGGTGGGGAATCCGCCGACGGCGTCCCGTCCCTCGGCGAGCAGCTCCCACAGCTCCTCCGGGCTGCCCGCCCCGCCCGGGAACCGGCAGGCCATGCCGACCACGGCGACCGGCTCGTGCCGCCGCTCCTCGTTCTCGTGCAGCCGGTGCAGCGCCTCGTGCAGATCCACCGTCACACGCTTCAGGTATTCGCGGAGCCTTGCCTCGTTCGCCATCGCTGTCCTTGCAGTTCTCGCCGGAGTGGTCACAGTGCCCGTCCTCGCCGGTTCAGGCCGTGGAGTGCTGGTCGTCGCGCCCGGGGCCCGCGCCGCCGCGCTGCCCGAAGCTGCCGAGCCGGTCCTCGATGAAGTCGAACAACTCCTCGTCGCTGAAGGCCGCCACCGCATCGGCGACCTCCGCCGTACCGGTGGTGTACGCGGGATCGCGCGCGTCGGTCAGCGCGCCCGCCGCTTCCGCCTCCGCGGGCCCGTCCGCCCCGGTGCCGCCCAGCAGCGTGAGGATCAGCCGGGTGACCGCGAGCGGCGTCGGATGGTCGAAGACCAGGGTGGCGGGCAGCCGCGTCCCGGTGGCCTCCGCCAGCTGGTTCCGCAGCGAGACCGAGGCCAGCGAGTCGAAGCCCAGCTCCTTGAACGGCCGCCCCGCGGGGACCTCCTGCGCCCCCTGATGACCGAGCACGGCGGCGGCCACCTGCCGTACCAGCAGCAGGAGTTCGGCCTCCCGCTCCTCGGGCGGCAGCCCCGCCAGCCGGTCCGCGAGCGCGGAACCCCCGGCACCGCCACTCTCACCGCCGCTCTCCGCCAGCGCCTCGACGGCCTCCGGCAGCGCGGACAGCAGCGGCCCCGGCCGGGAGGCGGTGAACACCGACGCGAACCGGGCCCAGTCCACCTCGGCCACCACCACCGCGGTCTCCCGCCGCGCGAGGGCCCCGTGCAGGGCGTCGAGCACGGCCCCGGTGGGCAGTTCGGCGAGCCCGCGCCGCTTCAGCTGCGCGCGCCGCTCCTCCTGCGACGGTGCGTCCGGCGCGGCGAGCGGGGCCTCCTCCCAGGGGCCCCAGGCCACCGAGGTGGCGGGCAGCCCGGCGGCCCGGCGCGCCTCCGCGAGCGCGTCCAGCCAGGCGACCCCGGCCGCGTGCGCACCCTGGCCCGCGCTGCCCCACACCCCGGCGACCGAGGAGAAGAGCACCAACTCCGGTGCCTCGGCGCCCGGTTCGGTGCCGGTGGCGGTCAACTCGTGCAGCAGCGCGGCCCCCGTGCAGCGGACCCCGAGCCCTTCGGCGAGTTCCGCGGGGGAGAGGTCGGCCAGCGCGGACCAGGAGTCCGTACCCGCCGTGTGGAACACCGCGGTCAGCGGCTGCTCCGACGGCACCGAGTCCAGCAGCCCGCGCACCGACTCGCGCTCGGTCAACACGCAGTCGGCGAGGGTCACTCGGCCCGCACCGGCCTCGGTCAGCTCGGCCACGAGATCCACGGCCGCCCCTTCCTCGACCGGGCCGGTGAGCAGCAGATGGGCCGCACCGCTGCGGGCCAGCCAGCGGGCGAGGAGCACCCCCATGCCGCTCGTGCCACCGGTGACGAGCGTGGTGCCCCGGGGGCGCCAGGCGGCGGCTCCCGGAACGGGCGGCTGCGGTGCCCGCGTCAGGCGGCGCGCATACGTGGTCGTCCCCCGCAGGGCGAGCTGGTCCTCGTGCTGCGGATCGGTGCCCGTGGCGAGGATTCCGGCGAGCCGTGCGTACCGCCCGGGCACCGCGGCCGCGGGCAGGTCGACGAGGCCGCCCCACTGCCCCGGATGCTCAAGGGCGGCCACCCGGCCGAGCCCCCAGACCGCCGCCTGCGCGGGATCGGGCGCCGGATCACCGGGATCCGCCCGCACCGCCCCGCTGGTCAGATGCCAGAGCGGCAGCTCCCGGCCGGTGGCGGCGAGCGCCTGGGTCACGGCCAGCGCCCCGGCGGGCGTGGCACCGAGGCTGAGCACCCCCGCCACTTCCGGGTACGTGTCCAGCGCCTCCGCGAGCCTCGCCGGGTCCGGCAGGTGGTGCACACCCGTGGCCCCCGCGGCGACCAGTGCCTCGGCCAGCTCGGCGGCGGGCGGCACCGCACTGCTGAGCAACCAGCTCCCGGTCAACGGCTCGGGCGCCGGGGACTCGTACTGCGCCGTCCAACTCACCCGGTAGCACAGCCCGTTGAGCGCCGACGCGGTACGGGACCGCTCACGCCAGGCCCGCAGCGCGGAGACCACCGGCGCCACCGAGTCCGCCGGGAGGCTGAGCGCGGTCGACAACTCCTCGGGGTCGGTGCTCTCCACCGTGTTCCAGAAGGTGTCCTCGGGGGCGGCGCCGCCGGACTCCGTCGCGGATGAGGCGGGGGCGGTCAGCCAGTAGCGCTTGTGTTGGAAGGGGTAGGTGGGGAGGTCGGGGTGGTGGGTGACGGGCGTGCTGTGGGTGGTGTTGGTGGGGGTGAGGCCGTGGGTGTGTGCGTGGGCGAGGGCGTGGTGTTGGCGGGTGGGGGTGTCGTCGCCTCGGAGGAGGGTGGGGTGGGTGGTGACGGAGGTGGGGTCGGCCTCGGGGTCCGTGTTGTCCGGTGTGTCGGTGGTTTCTTGGATGGCGGTGGTGAGGCCGGGGTGGGGGCTGGTTTCGATGTAGTGGGTGTGTCCGTGGGCGAGGAGCTTTTGGACGGTGGGGTTGAAGTGGACGGTGGTGCGGAGGTTGGTGAACCAGTAGTCGGTGGTGAGGGTGGTGGTGTCTACGGGTTCGGTGGTGACGGTGGAGTAGAAGGGGATGTCGGACTGGTGGGGCGTCAGTTCGCCTATCTGCGCTGCCAGTTGGTCCTTGAGTGGTTCTACGAGGGGTGTGTGGGAGGCGTAGTCGACGGGGATGCGGCGGTGTCGAATCCCGTCCGTCTCGCAGTGCTGCTGGAGCGCGTCCAGGGCTTCGGTCGTTCCGGCGACGACGGTGGAGGTGGGGCTGTTGAGGGCGGCGAGGTGGAGGTCGTCTCCGTACGACGAGATCAGCTCGCCCGCCTGTTCCGCGCTGAGGGCGAGGGACATCATGCCGCCCGTACCCGCCAGCGTCGTAAGCGCCTTCGAGCGCAGGGCGACGACCCGTGCGGCATCCTCAAGGCTGAGCGCTCCGGCGATGTGCGCGGCGGCGATTTCGCCTTGTGAGTGGCCGATGACGGCGTCGGGGTGGATGCCGTGGTCTTGCCACCAGCGGGCCAGGGAGACCATGACGGCCCAGGTGGCGGGCTGCACGACATCGACGCGGGCGAGCGCTTCGGCGTCGTCGAGTACGTCGAGCAGGTTCCAGTCGGTGAAGGGCGCCAGCGCCTGGGCGCACTGCTCCATGGACTTCGCGAACACGGGGGAGGTCTTGAGCAGGCCTGTGCCCATCCCCACCCACTGCGAGCCCTGACCGGGGAAGACGAACACGGTCTTGCCGCCGTGCGCGGTGCCGGTGATGACGTTGCTGTGCGGCTCCCCCTTGGCGAGGGCGGTCAGGGCGGTCAGCAACTCCTCGCGGGTGGTGCCGAGTACGGCCGCGCGGTGCGGAAAGCGCGGACGGCGCAGGAGAGTTGACGCCACCGAGGCCGGGTCCGGCTCGGGGTGGAGGGTCAGGTGGCTGTGCAGGCGGCGGGCGTGGGCGCGCAGGGCCTCGTCCGTGTGTCCGCTGAGCAGCCAGGTGACGTCGGTGGCGCGGGCCTCGGATTCGGGATCCTGCCGGCCCGGCGCTTCGGTCAACTGCTCTGCGTGCGGGGCCTGTTCGAGGATGACGTGGGCGTTGGTGCCGCTGATGCCGAAGGAGGAGACGGCGGCGCGGCGGGGCCGGTCGAGGGCGGGCCATTCCCTTTGCTCGGTGAGGAGTTGGACGCCGCCGGTCGACCAGTCGACGTGGGGGGTGGGTTCGTCGACGTGGAGGGTAGCGGGCAACTGTCCGTGCTGGATGGCCTGGACCATCTTGATGATCCCGGCGACACCGGCGGCGGACTGGGTGTGCCCGATGTTGGATTTGATGGATCCCAGCCAGAGCGGCCGGTCCTCGGGGCGGTCCTGCCCGTACGTAGCCAGCAGGGCCTGTGCCTCGATGGGGTCGCCGAGTGCGGTGCCGGTGCCGTGTGCCTCGACCGCGTCCACGTCCGATCCCGTGAGGCCTGCGGTCTGGAGGGCGGTGGTGATGACGCGTTGCTGGGAGGGGCCGTTGGGGGCGGTGAGGCCGTTGCTGGCACCGTCCTGGTTGACGGCGGTGCTGCGCACGACGGCGAGGATGGGGTGCCCGTTGCGCCGGGCGTCGGAGAGCCGTTCCACCAGCAGCAGACCGACGCCCTCGCCCCACCCCGTGCCGTCCGCCGCGGCCGCGAAGGATTTGCAGCGGCCGTCCTGCGCCAGACCGCGCTGACGGCTGAACTCGACGAAGGTTCCCGGGCTCGCCATCACGGCCACCCCGCCCGCGAGGGCGAGGTCGCACTCACCGTTGCGGAGGGACTGCGCGGCCAGATGCAGCGCGACGAGTGACGAGGAACAGGCGGTGTCCACCGTGACCGCCGGGCCTTCGAGACCGAAGACGTACGACAGCCGGCCCGAGGCCACGCTGCCGGTGTTGCCGGTGCCGAAGTAGCCCTCCAGGTCAGCGGGCAGTTCCGGCAGGCGCGAGGCGTACTCGTGGTACATCAGTCCGGCGAAGACTCCGGTCCTGCTGCCGCGCAGCGAGAGCGGATCGATGCCGGTGCGTTCGAAGGCCTCCCAGGCGGTCTCCAGGAGGAGGCGCTGCTGCGGGTCCATCGCCAGCGCCTCGCGGGGCGAGATCCCGAAGAGCGCGGCGTCGAAACCGGCCGCCTCGTGCAGGAAGCCGCCGTGCCGCGCGTAACTGGTGCCGAGGTGCTCCGGGTCCGGGTGGTAGAGGCCTTCGAGGTCCCAGCCGCGGTCGGTGGGGAAGGCGCTGATGGCGTCCTGCCCGCCCGCGACCAGGTCCCAGAGCTCCTCCGGCGAGCTGACTCCGCCGGGGTAGCGGCAGGCCATGCCGACCAGGACGACGGGCTCCTCCGCCGTACGCACCGCGGTGGCGGCCGGTCGGCGGGTCGCGGCGCCCGCGAGTTCGCCGGCCAGCTCGGTGCCGAGGTAGGCGGTCAGCGCGGCCGGGTCGGGGTAGTCGAAGACCAGGGTGGCGGGCAGCCGCAGTCCGGTCACCTCGCCCAGCCGGTTGCGCAGCTGGACGGCGGTGAGCGAGTCGAAGCCCAGGTCCTTGAAGCCGCGGGTCGGTTCCAGGTCGGGGGTACGGGAGTGCCCGAGCGCGGCACCGACCTCCTGGGCGAGGAGCTGGTGCAGGGCCTTGGTCCGCTCGGCGGGCCCGAGCGCGGCGAGGCGCTCGCGCAGCTCCGGCGACCCGGTGCCGCCCCCGGTTGCCGGAGCCGGGCGCCGGGGCGTGACCGGTACGAGCGCCCGCAGTGCCGCGGGCAGCCGCCCCGCCTCGCCCTGCCTGCGCAGCGCCCGGAACTCCCAGCGCACGGCGACGACCGCGGCCTCGGCGGGCCGGGCGTCGGCGGCGTCGAAGAGGGCGAGTCCCTCCTCCACGGAGAGCGCGGCGACTCCGGAACCCGCCATCCGGGAGAGGTCGGCAGCGGCCAAGTGCGCGGTCATACCGCCCTGTTGGGACCAGGGGCCCCAGGCGAGCGACTGCCCGGCGAGACCGTTCTCCCGCCGGTGCCGGGCGAGCGCGTCCAGGAGGGCGTTGCCCGCCGCGTAGTTGGCCTGGCCGGGGCTGCCGAGCGCGGCGGCGAGCGAGGAGAAGAGGACGAAGCGGGCCAGCGGGAGGTGCCGGGTCGCCTGGTGCAGATGCAGGGCCGCGTCGACCTTGGGGGCGAGGACGCGGTGCAGCCGCTCCGGGGTGAGCGAGGCCGCCAGACCGTCGTCGAGGATCCCGGCGGTGTGGACCACCGCGGTCAGCGGGTGCTCCCCGGAGAGGGAGTCCACGAGTTCCGTGACGGCGGCCCGGTCGGCGAGGTCGCAGGCGGTGAAGGTCACCTGGGCGCCGAGAGCGGTGAGTTCGGCCCGCAGCTCCTCGGCCCCCGGCGCCGAGGCTCCGCGACGGCTCGCGAGGCACAGACGGCGTACGCCGTGCTTGCCGACCAGATGCACGGCGAGCTCGGCGGCGAGGGAACCGCCACCGGTCAGCAGGACGGTGCCCTCTGGGTCCCAGGCGGCTTCGGGTGCCTCGGCGGCTTCCTCCGGGGCCTCCGGTGTGAGTCGGCCGATCCGGGGGACGGTCAGCTCCCCTGCGCGCAGGGCGAGTTGGGGCTCCTCGGCCGCAAGCGCGGTGGCGACGGCGCGCGGCAAAGCCTCCCGGGAGGCCGCGTCCTCGTCCGTGTCGAGCAGGAGGAAGCGGCCGGGGTTCTCCGACTCCGCCGCGCGGACCAGCGCGTGGACGGGCTCACGCAGCAGCTCGGGTGCCGCCGCCTCGGTCACCACGGCCAGCCGTGCCTCGCGCAGAGAGTCTTCCGCCAGCCAGACCTGAAGCTGCGTCAGCACCTTTTCGGCGGCGTCGTGCACCTCGGTCGCGGTGACCTCCCGCGCCGTCCTCTCACCCAACTGGGGGCGCCAGAAGACGACTTCGAGGGCCGACGCTTGTTCCTCGGACAGCGCCCCGGCCAGTTGCGCCGGAGCACGGTGCACCTCGGCACCGGAACCGGTCCACTCCGTCTCGCCCAGCACCGCCCAACTCCCGCTCGCAGGGCGGTAGTCGGCGTCCACCCCGTACGCGAGGGGCGCCCAGGTGAGGGTGTGCAGGGGCGGGCTGAGGGTGGTGGCGGTGGTGGTCAGGGGGCGGAGGGTGAGGCCCCGGGCACTGGCGAGGGGAGTGCCGTCGGGGTAAGTGGTGCTGAGGGTCAGGGTGTTGGGCTGGTCGGTGGGCGTGAGGCGGGTGTGGAGAGTGGTGGTCTCCGCAGTCACGCGGTGGAGGTGGATGTCGGTCCAGGCGAAGGGGAGGTGGGGCGTGGGCGTTGCCCGGCCAAGGGGACTCTCTTGGTCGGCGTCCGGGGTGGTGAAAGTGCCGAGGGTGATGCCGTGGAGGGCGGCGTCCAGGAGTGCGGGGTGGAGGGTGTAGCGGTCGGTCTCGGCTTCGGTGGCGGTGTCCTGGGGGAGGGTGACGGTGGTGTAGATCTCCTCGCCGTGGCGCCAGGCGGCTTGCACACCCCGGAACACCGGCCCGTAGGTGATGCCCGCGGCCTCGAACTCCTCGTACAGCGTCTCGATCGGCAGCGGTACGGCACCCTCCGGCGGCCAAGACGCGGGCGGCGCGGGTGTCTTCGGCGGGAGTCCTGGGCTGAGGAGGCCCGCGGTGTGCCGGGTCCAGCCGGTGTCGGCGGCAGTGTCCTCGGGCCGGGAGTGGATGGCGAGGCTGCGGCGGCCCTGCTCGTCCGGGTGGCCGAGTGCGAGTTGCAGATGCACGGCGCCCGACTCCGGCAGCACCAGCGGGGTTTCGTGGGTCAGCTCCGCGACGGTGGACAGCCCGGTGCGCTGGGCCGCGTGCAGCGCCAGTTCGACGAAGGCGGTGCCCGGGAGGATGGCGGCGCCCGCGACCACGTGGTCGGCGAGCCAGGGATGGGTGGCCAGGCTCAGCCGTCCGGTGAGCAACAGCCCCTCGGAGTCCGCGAGTTCGAGTACCGCGCCGAGCAGCGGGTGCTGCGCCGCCCCGAGCCCCGCCCGGTTCAGGTCGCCGCCGGTCGCGGCGGGCAGCCGCCAGAAGCGCTCCCGCTGGAAGGGGTAGGTGGGCAGCGCGCCGCCGAAGGCCTCGGCGCCCCCGAAGAGGGTCTGCCAGCGCGGAGTGGCCCGCCCATGGGTGAACAGCTTCGCCACCGCGGTGACGAGGGTGCGTACCTCGGACTGCTTGCGGCGCAGCAGGGGGAGGGCGAGCGCGGCGCGGGCGGAGGGCTCCTCCCCGAGGGTCCCCGTGGCGAGCTGGGTGAGGGCGTGGCCGGGGCCGAGTTCGAGGTAGGTGGTGGTGTCGTGGGCGTGGAGGGTGCGAAGTCCGTGGTGGAAGCGGACCGTGCTGCGGACATGGCGGGCCCAGTAGTCGGGGTCGGAGAGTTCGGCCGCGGTGGCCAACTCGCCGGTGACGTTGGAGATCAGGGGTGTCACCGGCGGGTGGAAAGTGAGGGTGCGCAGGGTGGTGCGGAAGGTGTCGAGCATGCCGTCCATGTGGGGGGAGTGGAAGGCGTGGCTGACGTGGAGGTGGGTGGTCTTGCGGCCCTGGGAGGCCCAGTGTGCGGCGAGGGTGTGGACGGCGTCGTGGTCGCCTGAAATCACTGTCTCGGTAGGGCCGTTGACGGCGGCGATGGTCACCGTTCCGTCGGCCGGAAGGCTCGCGGTCGTCTCGTCTTCGGTGGTCTGGAGGGCGGTCATGGCTCCGCCGGTGGGCTGGGCCTGCATGAGGGTGGCCCGGGTGGTGACCAGGACGGCCGCGTCGGGCAGGTCGAGAACTCCGGCGAGATGGGCGGCGGTGATCTCGCCGAGCGAGTGGCCGATCAGGAGGTCAGGACTGATCCCCCAGTGGGCCAGGAGGCGGTGGAGGGCGACCTCAAGAGCGAAGAGTGCGGGCTGGGTGTAGGCGGTCTGCTGGAGCAGGGTGGCGTGTTCGGTGTCGGGCTGGGCGAACATCACCTTCTTGAGCGCCACCGCGGGAATCCCCGGCAGCGCGGATCCCGGGCCCAGGCGCCGGGCGAGCTGGGCGTCCAGCGCCTCGGTCACCTCGTCGAGGGCGCGGGCGAACTCCGGGTACGCGGCGTGGAGTTCGCGCCCCATGCCCGCGTACTGACTGCCCTGACCCGAGAACAGGAAGGCGGTACGGCCCGGTGCCGAGGCGGCCACCGCGGAGCGCCCCGTCTCGTCCTCCGCGAGGGCGGCCAGCTCGCTGAGCGCCTCCGCGCGGTCGTGTACGAGCAGCAGTGCGCGGTGGTCGAGAGCGGCGCGGGTGGTGGCCAGGGCCAGGCCGAGGCCGGGCAGGTCGAGACCGGGGCGTTCCGCGAGGAAGGTGCCGAGCTGCTCGGCTCGGGCGCGCAATGCCGCAGGCGTGCGCGCGGACAACGGGATGGGCACGAGCGGCAGTTGACTCCCGGCGGGGGCCGGTCCCGCCGGGGGAGCGGACTGCGCCTCGCCGGCCGGGGCGGCCTGCTGGGTGGCCGGTGCGGTCTTCGCTCCCGCGGCTTGCGTGGCCGCGGCGGGCTCGGGTGCCTGTTCGATGACGGCGTGGGCGTTGGTGCCGCTGACGCCGAAGGAGGAGACCGCGGCCCGTCGCGGCCGGTCCCCGCCGGGCCAGTCGCGGTGCTCGGTCAGCAGCGAGACGGCGCCCGACTCCCAGTCGATCTCCGGGTTGGGCCGGTCCACGTGCAGGGTGCGCGGCAGCTGCCCGTGCCGTATCGCCTGGACCATCTTGATGATCCCGGCCATGCCCGCCGCGGCCTGGGTGTGCCCGATGTTCGACTTCACCGAGCCCAGCCAGAGCGGGCGGCCCTCCTCGCGCCCCTGGCCGTAGGTGGCGAGCAGGGCCTCCGCCTCGATCGGGTCGCCGAGCCTGGTACCGGTGCCGTGCGCCTCGACCGCGTCGACCTCGGCCGCGCCCAGACCGGCGTCGGCGAGGGCGTCGCGGATGACACGCTGCTGGGCGGGGCCGTTGGGGGCGGTGAGGCCGTTGCTGGCGCCGTCCTGGTTGACGGCGGTGCCGCGGACCACGGCGAGTACCCGGTGCCCCTTGCGGCGGGCGTCGGAGAGCCGCTCCACGAGGAGGACGCCGATGCCCTCGGACATGCTGGTGCCGTCGGCCGCGGCGGCGAAGGCCTTGACCCGTCCGTCCGCGGCGAGCCCGCGCTGGCGGCTGAACTCGATGAAGGTGTCCGGGGTGGTCATCACCATCACCCCGCCCGCCAGCGCCATGTCCGACTCGCCGGACCGCAGCGAACGCACCGCCAGATGCAGTGCCACCAGCGCCGAGGAGCAGGCGGTGTCGACGGTGACCGAGGGGCCTTCCAGTCCGAAGACATAGGAGAGGCGGCCGGACATCACGCTCGCCGCGACCCCGGTCAGCTTGTGCCCCTCGACCTCGGGCGCGGGCTCGTAGGTCGAGGGCCCGTAGTCCTGCCGCATGCCGCCGACGAAGACGCCGGTCCGGCTGCCGCGCGCGGAGGCCGGGTCGATGCCGCCGCGTTCCCAGGTCTCCCAGACCGTCTCCAGGAGGAGGCGCTGCTGCGGGTCCATCGCCAGGGCCTCGCGGGGCGAGATGCCGAAGAGCGCGGGGTCGAAGGCGTCGGCGTCGTGCAGGAAGCCGCTCTCCTCCACGTAGCAGCTGCCGGAGGCCTCCGGGTCCGGGTCGTAGAGGCGCTCCAGGTCCCAGTCGCGGTTGACCGGGAAGCCGGACATCGCGTCCCGGCCCTCGCGCACCAGCTCCCACAGCTCCTCCGGCGAGGTCACCCCGCCGGGGAACCGGCAGGCCATGCCGACGATCGCGATCGGCTCCCGGGCCGCCGCGGAGAGCTGCCGGTTCTGCTGCTTCAGCCGGTCGTTCTCGCGCAGCGAGGAGCGCAGGGCCTCGACGAGCTTCGCGGCCGATGTGTCCGTGGTGTTCATCTCGTTCGCTACCCGCCAGGTCAGGAGTCGGAGTCGTTGAGCGCCAGGTCGATGAGGTCGGCGGCGTCCAGGGAGTCGAAGTCGAGCGCGCCCGCCTCGTCGTGCTGGTCGTGCTCTTCGTGCTTGTCGGCGGGCGGCCGAGGAGCCCCGGCGGCCTCGCCCGCCGCCTCGTCCCGCGCGAGCGAGAGGAGCGTGTCGAGGAGCCCCGCGGCCCGCAGCCGCTCCAGCGGCAGCCCGGCGAGCGCCTCCCGTACGGCCGCTTCCTGCGGATCGGCGGCCTCCGAAGCGGACGCCGGTGAGGGCGAGCCGGAGTTCCGGGCGGCCTCGATCGCGGGGCCGAGGCGGTCGGCCAGCCAGTCCGCGAGGGCCCGCGGGGTGGGATGGTCGAAGACCAGTCCCGCGGGCAGCCGCAGCCCGGTGTCCCGGGCCAGCCGGTTGCGCAGCTCCACCGCGGTCAGCGAGTCGAAGCCGAGCGAGGTGAACGGCTCGCCCGGCGCGAGCGCCGCCACATCGCCGTGCCCGAGCACCGAAGCCGCCTCGGTACGCACCAGGGTGAGCACCGCCTGCTCCTGCTCCAGCGGACTCAGCCCGGCGAGCCGCTCCGCGAAGCCCTGCTCCGAGTCGGCCCGGCCCGGCGCCGCCGGACGCGCCACGGCGCCGCCGCGGACCAGGAGCCGCAGCACCGGCGGGATGTCCGCCCGGCCGCGCAGCGCGGCCGTGTCCAGCTTCGTCGGCAGCAGGACCGCCTGGTCCATGCCGCCCACCGCGTCGAAGAGCCGCATCCCCTCCTCGGCGGAGAGCGGCAGCGAACCGGCCCGGCTCAGCCGCGAGTGGTCGGTGCCGCCGAGCTTGCCCGTCATCCCGCTCGCCTCTTCCCACAGCCCCCAGCCCAGCGAGGCGGCCGGCAGCCCCCGGGCGCGGCGGTACTGCGCGAGCGCGTCCAGGAAGGCGTTGGCGGCGGCGTAGTTGGCCTGGCCCGGGCTGCCGAGCGCCCCCGAGGCCGAGGAGAACAGGGTGAACATCGCCAGGTCGGCCCCGGCCGTCAGCTCGTGCAGGGCCCAGGCGGCGTCCACCTTCGGCGTGAAGACGGTACGCAGCCGCTCCGCCGTCAGCGAGGGCAGCACGCCGTCGTCGAGGACGCCCGCCGAGTGGACCACCCCGGTGAGCGGATGGGCCGCCGGCACCGAGGCGAGAAGCGTGCCGAGCGCCTCCCGGTCGGCCACATCGCAGGCGGCCACCGTCACCCGCGCGCCCAACTCCTCCAGATCCGCGACGAGTTCGGCCATGCCCGGAGCCTCGGCGCCGCGCCGTCCCACCAGGAGCAGCTGCCGCGCCCCGTGCTCGGCGACCAGATGACGTGCCGTCAGACCGCCGATGAGCCCGGTGGCCCCGGTGATCAGCACGGTGCCCTCCGGGTCGAGCGGTCTCGGGAGGGTGAGCGCGATCTTGCCGAGGTGCTTGGCCTGGCTCAGGTGCCGCAGCGCGGTGGGCGCCGAGCGCACATCCCAGTGCGTCAGCGGCGGCATCGCGAACACGCCCCGCTCGAAGAGCGCGACGACCTCCGCGAGCATCTCGGCCATCCGGTCCGGGCCTGCCTCGACCATGTCGAAGGCCGTGTAGTGCACACCGTGCTCCTCCCGCACGGCCTCCGGATCCCGCCGGTCGGTCTTGCCCATCTCCAGGAACCGGCCCCCGGGCCGCTGCAACCGCAGCGAGGCGTCGACATACTCCTGCGCCAGCGAGTTGAGCACCACGTCGATGCTCTTCTCCCCACCGCTCCCGTCCCCGCCCGCGTCCCGGCCGACCGCGGTGGCGATGGCCTGCTCGAAGTCGAGGGAGCGGGTGGTGGAGATACGGCTCTCCGGCACGCCCATGGCGCGCAGCGCGGGCCACTTCGCCGGGCTGGCCGTCGCGTAGATCTCCGCGCCCAGATGCCGCGCCAGCTGGATGGCGGCGTTGCCTACCCCGCCGGTCGCGGAGTGGATCAGCACCGACTCGCCCGGCTTGAGGCCGCCGAGGTCCACCAGCCCGTAGTACGCGGTCAGATAGACCACCGGCACCGTCGCCGCCTCGGAGAAGGTCCACCCCGCCGGCATCTTCGCGAGGAGCCGCCGGTCGGTCACCGCCCGCGGTCCCGCCGCACCCGAGACCATGCCGAACACCCGGTCCCCGGGCGCCAGTCCGGTCACATCGGGCGCCGTCTCCAGGACCACACCCGCCGCCTCGGCGCCGATCCGGACACCGCCCGGATACATCCCGAGGGCGCCCAGCGCGTCCCGGAAGTTCAGCCCCGCCGCGCGTACCGCGATCCGGACCTCACCCGCGCGCAGCGGCGCGGCGGCCTCCGGCGCGGGCAGCAGGGCCAGATGGTCGAGGGAGCCCTCCTCGGTGACGTCGAGGCGCCAGGGCCCCTCCGCCGGCACGGCCAGCTCCGGCGCCTGCGCCCGCACCAGCCGCGCGACCCGCAACTCGCCCTCTCGTACGAGGAGTTCGGGCTCCCCGGAGGCCGCTGCCGAGGGCAGCGCGGCCAAGGACCGCGGGCTGCCGTCGGTGTCGACCAGGACCAGCCGCCCCGGGTTCTCCTTCTCGGCGGACCGGACGAGCCCCCAGACCGCCGCCGTCAGCAGATCCGGCTCCTCGGTGCCGACCGCCACCGCGCCCCGGGTCAGCACCAGCAGGCGGCTGTGCTCCGGCGGGTCGCTGTCCAGCCAGGCCTGGAGCGCGCCGAGGACATCGGCGGTCACGGTGTGCACGGCGCCGGGCAGCTGTGCGCCCCGTACGGGATCCGCGCCGTCCGGGACCGCCACCGGGAGGACGAGTACCTCGGGTGCCTCGCTCAACTCCGCGAGCCCGGCGATGCGTTGGGCCTTCGGCAGCACCGAGGATTCCAGCGCACCGCCCCACACCGCCCAGCCGGTCCCTTCCTGCGCCGCCGCCTGTGCCGCCTCGGGCTGGGCGAGCGGCGTCCAGGTGAGGGCGTGCAGGGGCGGGGTGGGCGTGAGGGTGCTGGGGGTGAGCGGGCGGAGGGTGAGGGTGTGCGCGGTGGCCAGGGGCGTGCCGTCGGGGTGGGTGGTGGTGACGGCGAGGGTGTTGGGCTGGTCGGTCGGGGTCAGGCGGGTGTGCAGGGTGGTGGCCTGGGTGGTGTGGAGGTGGATGTCGGTCCAGGCGAAGGGGAGGTGGGGGGTGGGCGTCGCCTGGTCGGCGGGAGTCTCCCGGTCGGCGTCCGGGGTGGTGAAGGTGCCGAGGGTGATGCCGTGGAGGGCGGCGTCCAGGAGTGCCGGGTGGAGGGCGTAGGGGGCGTTCTCGGCTTCGGTGGCGGTGTCCTGGGGGAGGGTGACGGTGGTGTAGATCTCCTCGCCGCGGCGCCAGGCGGCCCGCACACCCCGGAACACCGGCCCGTACCGGAGCCCGGCCGCCTCCAGCCGCTCGTACAGGTCCTCGACGTCGAGCGCCGTGGCACCCTCCGGCGGCCAGACGGCCATGGCGGGCACGGGCGCGGGTGCGGTCCCGGCCGGGGCGATGCTGCCGTGGGCGTGCCGGGTCCACGGGGTGTCCGGCGGTGAATCGGCGGGCCGGGCATGGACGTTGAGGGTACGTGCCCCCTGCTCGTCCGGACCCGCGACCGTGAGCTGCACCTGCACGGCCCCCTCGGCGGGGAGCACCAGCGGCGCCTCATGCGTGAGCTCCGCGAGGACCGTACTGCCGACCTGCTGCGCCGCGTGCAGCGCGAGGTCCACGAAGGCGGTGCCGGGCAGGATCACGGTGCCGGAGACGGTGTGGTCCGCGAGCCACGGCTGCGTGTCCAGACCGATCCGCCCGGTCAGCACCAGCCCCTCGCCCTCGGCCAGCTCCAGAGCGGCCCCGAGCAGCGGATGCCCGCTCTCCGCGAGCCCCAGCGCGTCCGGCTTCCCACCCGACGCGGCCGTGGCGGAGCGCAGCCAGAGCCGCTGACGCTGGAAGGGGTACGTGGGCAGTGCGTACGGGTGCGCCGCCGGGGCGGAGTGCCCCCAGTTGGGGTTCAGCCCGTGGGCGTAGACATGGGCCAGGGCCTGGTGGAGGCGGGTGGGGGTGTCGTCCCCCCGGAGGAGGGTGGCGTGGGTGGAGAGGGGCTGGGCGTCCTCGGTGGGGGTGCCGTCCGCGGGGTTGTCCGACGGTCCGGACAGCGAGGAGTCCGCGGTCTCTTCGATGGCGGTGGTGAGGCCGGGGTGGGGGCTGGTCTCGATGTAGTGGGTGTGTCCGTGGGCGAGGAGCTTTTGGACGGTGGGGTTGAAGTGGACGGTGGTGCGGAGGTTGGTGAACCAGTAGTCGGTGGTGAGGGTGGTGGTGTCTACGGGTTCGGTGGTGACGGTGGAGTAGAAGGGGATGTCTGACTGGCGGGGCGTCAGTTCGCCTATCTGTGCCGCGAGTTGAGTGCGCAGTGGTTCTACGAGTGGTGTGTGGGAGGCGTAGTCGACGGGGATGCGGCGGTGTCGAATCCCGTCCGCCTCGCAGTGCTGTTGGAGTGCGTCCAGGGCTTCGGTCGTTCCGGCGACGACGGTGGAGGTGGGGCTGTTGAGGGCGGCGAGGTGGAGGTCGTCTCCGTACGGCGCGATCAGCTCGCCCGCTTGTTCGGTGCTGAGGGCGAGGGACATCATGCCGCCCGTACCGGCGAGGGTGGTGAGGGCCTTCGAGCGCAGGGCGACGACCCGTGCGGCATCCTCAAGGCTGAGTGCTCCGGCGATGTGTGCGGCGGCGATTTCGCCTTGTGAGTGGCCGATGACGGCGTCGGGGTGGATGCCGTGGTCCTGCCACCAGCGGGCCAGGGAGACCATGACCGCCCAGGTGGCGGGCTGGACGACATCGACACGGGCGAGCGCCTCGGCATCGTCGAGTACGTCGAGCAGGTTCCAGTCGGTGAACGGCGCCAGCGCTGCTGCGCATTCCTGCATGGACTTGGCGAACACCGGTGAGGTGGCGAGGAGTTGGACGCCCATCCCCACCCACTGCGAGCCCTGACCGGGGAACACGAACACCGTCTTGCCGGAGTGCGAGGTGCCCTGGGTCAGAGCAGGGTGGGGCTGGTCATGCGTCAAGGCCTGGAGAGCGTCCAGGAGTTCGCTGCGCTCGGTGACGACCAGGCCCGCGCGGTGCGGGAGCCGGGCGCGGGTGGCGAAGGCGGTCGCCAACTCCTGGGGACCGAGGTGCGGGTCCGCCGCGAGGTGCTCGTGCAGCCGCTCGGCGTAGGCACGCAGGGCCGCGTCCCCGCGCGCCGAGAGGGCCAGAGTGACGACCTCGCCCGTCCCCTCGGCTTCGGCTGTCTCGGCATGCGCGGGCTCCGACTGCTCCAGGATGACGTGGGCGTTGGTGCCGCTGATGCCGAAGGAGGAGACGGCGGCCCGGCGGGGGCGGTCGAGGGCGGGCCATTCCCTCTGCTCGGTGAGGAGTTGGACGCCGCCGCTGCTCCAGTCGACATGCGGTGTCGGCTTGTCGACATGGAGTGTTGCGGGGAGCTGTCCGTGCCGCAGCGCCTGGACCATCTTGATGATGCCGGCGACACCGGCGGCGGCCTGGGTGTGCCCGATGTTGGACTTCACCGAACCGAGCCAGAGCGGCCGATCCGCGGGGCGCCCCTGCCCGTACGTAGCCAGCAGCGCCTGGGCCTCGATGGGGTCGCCGAGCGCGGTGCCGGTGCCGTGCGCCTCGACCACGTCCACGTCCGCGGTGGTGAGGCCTGCGGCGTCGAGGGCGGTGGTGATGACGCGCTTCTGGGAGGGGCCGTTGGGTGCGGTGAGGCCGTTGCTGGCGCCGTCCTGGTTGACGGCGGTGCTGCGGACGACGGCGAGGATGGGGTGGCCGTTGCGCCGGGCGTCGGAGAGGCGTTCCACGAGCAGTAGGCCGACGCCCTCGCCCCACCCGGTGCCGTCGGCCGCGGCGGCGAAGGGCTTGCAGCGGCCGTCCTGGGCCAGTCCGCGCTGGCGGCTGAACTCGACGAAGGTGTCGGGGGTGGCCATCACCGTGGCGCCGCCCGCGAGGGCGAGGTCGCACTCACCGTTGCGGAGGGACTGCACGGCCAGGTGGAGCGCGACGAGTGACGAGGAGCAGGCGGTGTCCACGGTCACCGCAGGGCCTTCGAGACCGAAGGTGTAGGCCAGCCGCCCCGTCGCGATGCTGCCCGCGCTGCCGCTCCCGACGTAGCCCTCCAGGTCGGCGGGCAGTTCCGGCAGCCGGGAGGCGTAGTCGTGGTACATGAGCCCGGCGAAGACCCCGGTTCGGCTGCCGCGCAGGGAGGTGGGGTCGATGCCGGTGCGTTCGAAGGTCTCCCAGGCGGTCTCCAGGAGGAGGCGCTGCTGCGGATCCATCGCCAGGGCCTCGCGCGGCGAGATCCCGAAGAAGGCCGGGTCGAAACCGGCGGCCTCGTAGAGGAAGCCGCCACTGGTGGAGTAGGTCGTCCCGGTGTGCTCGGGGTCGGCGTCGTAGAGGGAGGCGAGGTTCCAGCCGCGGTCGGCCGGGAAGTCCCCGATGGCGTCGCCGCACCGCGCGACCAGGTCCCACAGCTGCTCCGGTGTGCTGACCCCGCCCGGGAAGCGGCAGGCCATGCCGACGATCGCGAGCGGTTCGCGGCCCTGCTCCTCGACCTCGCGCAGGCGTCGCCTGGCGTCCTGGGCGTCGGCGATGGCCTTCTTGAGGTAGTCGCGGAGCTTGTCCTCGTTGGCTGTAGTCATGTCAGGAGTTCCTCAAGTCTTCCACCATGGTGAACAGGTCTTCGTCCGTCGCCTCGTCGAGTCCGGGGCGACCGGCCGCCGCTTCGGGCTCCGGCACCGCCTCGTCCGGTGTCCCGCCCGCCGCGTCCGCCTCGTTCCAGCGCGACAGCAGGGTCCGCAGCCGCGCCCCGATCCGGGAGCGGTCGGCGCCGCCCTGTGCCGCGGCCGCCAAACTCGCCTCCAGGCGGTCGAGTTCGCCGAGCAGCGCCTCCTCCTGGCCCGCGGCGGCGCCGCCCAGTCGCTCCGCCAGTTCGGCGGCGACGGCGGCCGGGGTCGGGAAGTCGAAGATCAGCGTGGCCGGGAGCGGCACACCCGCCTCCTCCTGGATCCGGTTGCGGAGCTCCATGGCGGTCAGCGAGTCGAAACCGAGGTCCTGGAAGGCGCCTTCGGCCTCGATCCCCACCGGGTTCGGGTGGCCCAGCACGGCGGCCACCCGGCTGCGGACGAAGTCCAGGAGCTCGGCCCGCCGCCGCGCCTCCGGCAGCGTGGCCAGCCGCTCCGCGAGCCCCTGTGCCGGGGCTTCTGACGCGGCCTCCGCGGGGGAGACCGTCCGTACCTGCGGGGCCGGGGCCAGCTGGCGCAGCAGCGGGGGCAGGGTGCCCGCGGCGGCCTTGGCCCGCAGTACGGGCAGGTCGAGGCGGACCGGGGAGAGCGCGGACCCGCCGGTCAGCAGCGCGGCGTCGAGCAGGGCCAGGGCCTCCTTCGCCGAGAGCGCCGCGACGCCGGTACGGGAGATCCGGGCGCGGTCGGCGGTGCTGAGGCCCGCGGTGATGCCGGAGGCGGGTTCCCACAGGCCCCAGCCGAGGGAGAGCGCGGGCAGGCCCGCTGCCCGGCGGTGTCCGGCGAGGGCGTCGAGGAAGGCGTTGGCCGCCGCGTAACCGGACTGCCCGGGCGAGCCCGCCGTACCGGCGAAGGAGGAGAACAACACAAAGGCGGCCAGCGGCAGTTCACGGGTCAGCTCGTGCAGTGCCCAGGCGCCGGAGGCCTTCGGTGCCATCACCCGGCGTACCGCCTCCGGGGTGAGCGAGCCGATCAGGGCGTCGTCCACCACCCCCGCCGTGTGGACGACCGCGGTCAGCGGATGCTCCGGCGGGACGGTCGCCAACAGGGCGCCGAGTTCGGCCCGTTGGCTCACATCGCAGCTGGCGATGGTGACCTGGGCGCCCAACTCGACCAGCTCGGAGGTGAGTTCGTCGACACCGGGGGCGGACGGTCCCTGCCGGCCCGCGAGCAGGAGGTGCTGTACCCCGTGTGCGGTCACCAGGTGCCGGGCGACCAGCGCGCCGAGGGTGCCGGTGCCGCCGGTGATCAGGACGGTTCCGCCGCCCAGTTCGGGGGCGGGCGCCGCGGTCTCCTTCGCGCCGGTGGGGCGGTTCGGCGCGGGGGCGAGCCGGGGCACGCTCAACCGGCCCCGGCGCACGGCGAGTTGGGGCTCCCCGCAGGCGACGGCCGCGGGCAGCGCGCGCAGCGACTCCTCCTGCCCGTCGACGTCGACGAGCAGGAAGCGGCCGGGGTGCTCGGCCTGCGCCGAGCGCAGCAGCCCCCACACCGGGGCCAGCGCCGGATTCGGCGTCTCCCCGGGCAGGGCGATCGCACCCCGGGTGAGGACGGTCAGACGGCGGTCTCCGAAGCCGTCCTCGCGCAACCAGCGCTGCACCGTCTCCAGGGTGCGCAGCAGGACATCCGTCCCGTCGGCAGCCGTATCGGCCGCCTCCGGGTCGTCCTGTACCCAGACCACCACCTGGGCGGTATCGGTGCCGTTCGCCCCGGTCTCAGCGGCCTCGGCGGTCCCGGCGGCGGCCTCCACCTCCGGGATCCGCCGCACCTGGGCGCCCGCCGCCTCAAGCGCGCGGATCAGGCTGTCCTCGGCGGCGACCGAACCGTCGCCCGCGTCGAGCACCGCCCACGGGCCCGGCGCCGTCTCGGCGCTCCGGCCCGGCAGCGGGAACCACTCGGTGTGGTAGAGCGCGTCCGCGGCTCCGGAACGGTCCCCGAGCGCGCGCAGCCCCTCCGGATCCACCGGACGCAGCGCGAGCCGCTCCATGGACAGCACCGGGGCGCCCGCCGGATCGGTGATCTCCACCCGGACGGCGTTCTCGCCCGCGGCCGGGGCGATCCGCACCCGCAGCGCGGTGGCCCTGGAGGCGTGCAGGCGGGCGCCGTTCCAGCTGAACGGCAGGAAGGCCGTCTCGCCGTCCTGCCCCGTGGCCAGGAACTCGCCGTGCCGGATGGCCTGCAGCGCCGCGTCGAGCAGCGCCGGATGCACGGCGAAGCCCTCGCCGCCGCCGAGGGCCGAGTCCGGCAGCACCACCTCCGCGTACACCTCCCCGCCCTGGCACCAGGCGGCGCGCAGCCCCTGGAAGGACGGGCCGTAGCTCAGCCCGGTGGCCTCGTCCGGCTGCCCGGCGAGCGCCTCGGCCGGTACGGGCCGCGCCCCCTCCGGCGGCCATACGGAGCCCCCGGCCCCCGGCGCCTGCTCCGCCGTACCGGCCTCTTCCGGCTGCGGCGCGCTGAGGACGGCCTCCGCGTGCCGGGTCCAGGGCGCCTCCGTGTGCTCGCCCTCCGGCCGGGAGTGGACGGTGAGGTGCCGCTGCCCGCGCTCGTCGGGCTTGCCGACGGTCACCTGTATCCGCACCGCGCCCGCGTACGGCAGGACCAGCGGGGCCCGCAGCGCCAGTTCGGCCACGGTCACCGCCTCGGTACGCGCGGCGGCGTGCAGGGCGAGTTCGAGCAGGGCCGTGCCCGGCAGCAGCACGGTGCCGCCCACGCTGTGGTCGGCGAGCCAGGGGTGCGTCCGCAGGGACAGCCTGCCGGTGAACAACAGGCCCTCACCGCCCGCGAGTTCGGCCACGGCACCGAGGAAGGGGTGCGCGGCGGGGACGAGCCCGAGCCCACTCGGGTCGGCGGCGGCCGGGGGCGGGGCGTCGAGCCACAGCCGCTGGCGCTGGAACGGATACGTGGGCAACTCGACCCACTCGTCCGGCCCTTCGCCCGAAGCCGGAAGCAGCGTCTCCCACGCCGGGCTGATCCCCCGGGTGTGCAGCGTGGCCAGCGCCGTCAGCAGCGACCGGACCTCCGGCTGTTTGCGGCGGAGGAGGGGGAGGGCGGTGGTCTGGCGGGTTTCGGAGTCGGGGGTGGAGTGGTGTGCGTGGGTGGCTAGTTGGGTGAGGGCGTGGCCGGGGCCGAGTTCGAGGTAGGTGGTGGTGTGGTGGGTGTGGAGGGTGCGAAGACCGTGGTGGAAGCGGACCGTGCTGCGGACATGGCGGGCCCAGTAGTCCGGGTCGGAGAGTTCTGCCGTGGTGGCCAACTCGCCGGTGACGTTGGAGATCAGGGATGTCACCGGCGGGTGGAAAGTGAGGGTGCGCAGGGTGGTGCGGAAGGTGTCGAGCATGCCGTCCATGTGGGGGGAGTGGAAGGCGTGGCTGACGTGGAGGTGGGTGGTCTTGCGGCCTTGGGAGGCCCAGTGTGCGGCGAGGGTGTGGACTGCGTCGTGGTCGCCTGAAATCACTGTCTCGGTAGGCCCGTTGACGGCGGCGATGGTCACCGTCCCGTCGGCCGGAAGGCTCGCGGTCGTCTCGTCTTCGGTGGTCTGGAGGGCGGTCATGGCTCCGCCGGTGGGCTGGCCCTGCATGAGGGTGGCCCGGGTGGTCACCAGGACGGCCGCATCGTGCAGGTCGAGAACTCCGGCGAGATGGGCGGCGGTGATCTCCCCCAGTGAATGCCCGAGCAGGAGATCTGGACTGATCCCCCAGTGGGCCAGGAGGTGGTGGAGGGCGACTTCCAGGGCGAAGAGTGCGGGTTGGGTGTAGGCGGTCTGCTGGAGCAGGGCGGCGTGTTCGGTGTCGGGCTGGGCGAACATCACCTCCCGTAGGGGGACGACGGGCAGCGTGGTGTGTGCGGTCAGGCGGGAGGCCAACTCCGGGTCCAGGGCGGCTACGACCTCGTCGAGGGCCGCGGCGAACAGCGGGAAAGCCTCGTACAACTCCCGTCCCATACCGGCGTGTTGGCTGCCCTGACCGGAGAACAGGAACGCCACCTTGCCCGGTACCTGGGCGGCCGTTCCGGTGACCAGATGGGGATGCGGGGTGCCCTGGGCCAGGGCGGTGAGGGCTTCCGGGTCGCCGTGCAGGACGACGGCGCGGTGGTCCATGGCCGCGCGGCGGGTGGCCAGGGCCCGGGCCACCGTGGCGGGCTCCGGGCGCGGAGCGGTGTCCAGGAAGCGGGTGAGCTGCCCGGCCTGCGCCGCCAGGGCACCCGGGGTGCGGGCGGAGAGCGGCCAGAGGACGGCCTCGGCGCGGGGCGAGGCGGGCGGCTCGGGCGTCCTCGCGGGCGACACGGGCTCCGGGGCCTCCTCCAGGACCACATGCGCGTTGGTGCCGCTGGCGCCGAAGGAGGAGACGGCCGCGCGGCGCGGCACATCGGTACGCGGCCAGTCGCGCGGCTGCGTCAACAGGCGTACCGCGCCTGCCTCCCAGTCCACCGCCGGGTTGGGCGCGTCGACATGGAGGGTCGCGGGGAGCTGTCCGTGCCGCAGGGCCTGGATCATCTTGATGATTCCGGCGACTCCGGCGGCGGCCTGGGTGTGCCCGATGTTCGACTTGACCGAGCCCAGCCACAGCGGCTGGTCCTCGGGACGGTCCTGCCCGTAGGTGGCGAGCAGGGCGCTCGCCTCGATCGGGTCGCCGAGCGTGGTGCCGGTGCCGTGCGCCTCGACCGCGTCCACGTCCGCCGTGGTCAGACCGGCGTCCGCCAGGGCGGCCCGGATGACCCGCTGCTGGGCGGGGCCGCTCGGGGCGGTGAGGCCGTTGCTGGCGCCGTCCTGGTTGATGGCGGTGCCGCGGACGACGGCGAGGATCCGGTGCCCGTTGCGGCGCGCGTCGGAGAGCCGCTCCACCAGGAGCATGCCCGCGCCCTCGCCCCAGCCGGTGCCGTCCGCGGCGGCGGCGAAGGACTTGCAGCGGCCGTCGGCGGAGAGCCCGCGCTGGCGGCTGAACTCCACGAAGGCGCCGAGCGCCGACATCACCGTCACCCCGCCCGCGAGCGCGAGATCGCACTCCCCGGAGCGCAGGGCGCGGCCCGCCAGGTGCAGGGCCACCAGGGAGGAGGAGCAGGCGGTGTCCACGGTCACCGCAGGGCCTTCGAAGCCGAAGGTGTAGGCGAGCCGCCCGGTGGCGATGCTGCCCGCGCTGCCGTTGCCGAGGTAGGGCTCCAGGTCGGCCGGGGGAGTGGGCACCCGGGCCGCGTAGTCGTGGTACATCACGCCGCCGAAGACCCCGGTCCTGCTGCCGCGCAGCGAGGTGGGGTCGATACCCGCCCGCTCGACGGCCTCCCAGGCGGTTTCCAGCAGGAGGCGCTGCTGCGGGTCCATCGCCAGGGCCTCGCGCGGCGAAAGACCGAAGAACGCGGGGTCGAAGTCGGCCGCGTCGTACAGGAATCCGCCGGACCACACCGAGGACTTGCCGGCCCGGTCCGGGTCCGGGTCGTAGAGCTCGGCCGGGTCCCAGCCCCGGTCGACCGGGAACTCGGCGATCGCGTCCTCGCCGCCCGCCACCAGTTCCCAGAAGCGTTCCGGAGTGCTGGCCCCGCCCGGGTAGCGGCAGGCCATGCCGACGATCGCGAGGGGCTCCTCGGCACCGCCGGACTCGGCCGGGCGTACGGGTGCCGCCGCACGGGAGACACCCGGGCCGCCCGAGGCTCCGGAGTCCGCGGTGAGGCCGAACTCGCCCAGCAGGAAGGCGGAGAGGGCCTGGCAGTCGGGGTGGTCGAAGACCAGGGTCGCCGGGAGCCGCAGGCCGGTCGCGGCGGCGAGGGTGTTGCGCAGTTCCACGGCCATCAGCGAGTCGAAGCCGAGTTCCTTGAAGGCCTGGGTGGGCGCCACCGTGTCCGCGGAACCGTGGCCGAGCGCCGCGGCGGCCTGCC
The DNA here is from genome assembly GCF_012273655.1 of Streptomyces physcomitrii. Classification (GTDB taxonomy): domain Bacteria; phylum Actinomycetota; class Actinomycetes; order Streptomycetales; family Streptomycetaceae; genus Streptomyces; species Streptomyces physcomitrii. Next base: position 51,807 of record NZ_JAAWWP010000023.1, read on the forward strand.
CCCGCACCAGATCGAGGGCGGCCCGCGCGCGCTCCGCCCCGGCCAGCGCGGCGAGCCGCTCGCGCAGGCCCGCCTCGCCCGCCGTGGCACGGGCAGCTGCCCGCCGCCCCGGGGTACGGACAAGTCCGCGCAGTACGGGCGCGGTTGGGGCCTCGGTGGCGGTGCGCAGCGCGGCGAGGTCCAGCCGGACGGGCAGCAGCACCGGCTCGGCTCCGGTGTCCGCGCAGACGGTGTCGAAGAGGGCCAGCGCCTCCTCGTCGGCCAGCGGTGCGACCCCGCCCCGGGCGATCCGCGCCAGATCCGCCTGGCCGAGCGCGCCGGTCAGCCCGCTGCGCCGCTCCCACAGGCCCCAGCCCATCGAGAGCGCGGGCAGCCCCTCGGCCCTGCGGTGCCGGGCGAGGGCGTCCAGGAAGGCATTGGCCGCCGCATAGCCCGACTGGCCCGCCCCGCCGAGGACCGCGGCGGCCGAGGAGAACAACACAAAGGCGTCGAGGGGGAGTTCACGGGTCAGCTCGTGCAGATGGAGCGCGGCCGTGGTCTTCGGCGCGAGAACACGGTCGAGTTGCCCGGCGGTCAGCGAGGTGATCATCGCGTCGTCCACGACGCCCGCCGTGTGCACCACCGCGGTCAGCGGATGCGCGGCACCGATGCCCGCGAGCAGTGCCGCGGTCGCCTCACGGTCCGTCAGATCACAGGCGGCGATCCGCACCGAGGCGCCGAGCGCGGTCAGTTGCTCGCGCAGCGCCTCCGCTCCCTCGGCGTCCGGACCGCTGCGGCTGGCGAGCAGCAGATGGCGTACGCCGTGCTCGCGGACCAGATGCGCGGCGAGCAGTCCCGCCAGGGTGCCGGTGCCGCCGGTGAGCAGGACCGTGCCCTCCGGGTCCCAGCGGACGGGTCGGGTCGCCGAGGCTTCCGGTTCCGTCGTCTCCGGGCGGTGCCGCACCAGGCGCGGGACATGGAACTCGCCGCCCCGGACGGCTAGTTGAGGCTCACCGATGGCCAGGGCGGCGCCGACGACCTGCTGACCGCGGACGGCCGCACCCTCACGCTTGCCCCCTTCTCCATCCCCGTCCTCATCCTCATCCACATCGACGAGCACGAAACGCCCCGGTTGCTCGGTCTGCGCCGAACGCAGCAGCCCCCACACCGGAGCCGCCTCCAGGCAGGGCACCTCCGCCGCCGTCACCGCGACGGCCTTCCTGGTCAGCACCACCAGCCGCGCGTTCACCGCCGTCGCCCGCTCGTCGGCCAGCCAGGCCCGGACGGTACGCAGGGCGCGGTGAAGCGTCGCGGTGGGGGCGGCGGCGCCCGGTTCGATCCCGGTGGTGGTACCGGACTCCGGGCGGAGATCCAGCAGCACCGTTCGCGGGAACTCGGGGAGAGACCGCAGGACTTCAAGACCCTGGAGGCCCCCGAGCGCGTCGAGCCCCGCGGCTGCGCCGGAGCTCTCGGGGTTCTCGGGGGTCTCGGCCTCTGCGTGGTCGGGGAGATCGCGGTCGCCTGGGAGATCGTGGTGGTCCGGGTAGCGGATCACGGGCGGCGCGGAGACGGACGGGTCCGGTGCCGGTACGGGAGTCCAGTCGAGGCGGTAGAGCGCGTCCGCCGGGCTGCCGGTGCTCCCCAACTGGCCTGCGGTGACAGGCCGGGCCACCACCGAGTCCACGGAGGCGACCGGTCGCCCGGTGGTGTCCGCGAGGGTGACCGTCAGTGCGTCCGTACCGGTCGGCGCGAGCCGTACGCGCAGGGCCGAGGCCCCGACCGCGTCCAGCCGGACCCCGCTCCACGCGAACGGCAGCCGGGCCCCGTCCAGCCCCGGACCGTCACCGAAGAAGCGCCCGAGGCCGACACCATGCAGGGCCGTGTCGAAGAGCGCCGGGTGGATCCCGAACTGCTCCGCCCCGGCAGCCGCCTCCTCGGGCAGTGCCACCTCGGCGAAGACCTCGGCCCCGCGCCGCCACGCCGCCCGTACGCCGGTGAACGCCGGCCCGTACTGCAGCCCGGCGGCCGCCAACTCCCCGTACAGCCCGCTCACTTCCACGGGCTCGGCCCCGGTCGGCGGCCAGACGCTCAGATCGGTATCCGAACCCGGCTCGACGGCCGCCGGTGCGGCGGAGCCGGAGACCAGGCTGCCGGTGACGTGCTGGGTCCAGGGCGTCCAGGGCAGCCCGGCCGTGTCCTCGGGGCGGGAGAGGATGCGTACCGCCCTGCGGCCCGTGTCCTCGGGCTCGTCCACCAGTACCTGTACCTCCACGGTGCCGGTCGCGGGCAACCGCAGCGGAGCCTCCAGGGTCAGCTCCTCGATCCCCTCGCAGCCGACGCGCGCCCCTACGGCAAGTGCCAGCTCCACAAAGCCCGTTCCGGGAAGCAGCACGGTGCCGAGCGCCGCGTGATCGGCGAGCCACGGATGCGTCCGGAGCGACAGCCGTCCGGTGACCGCCAGCCTGTCGCCGTCCGCGAGCACCGTCGTCACGTCGATGAAGGGGTGCTCGTCGCCACCGGTCGCCCCGGTGAGCGGCGCCAGCCAGTAGCGCTTGTGTTGGAAGGGGTAGGTGGGGAGGTCGGGGTGGTGGGTGGTGGGCTGGTTGGTGGGTTGGGTGGGGGTGAGGCCGTGGGTGTGTGCGTGGGCGAGGGCGTGGTGTTGGCGGGTGGGGGTGTCGTCGCCTCGGAGGAGGGTGGGGTGGGTGGTGGCTTGGGTGTGGGTGTCCGCGGTCTCTTCGATGGCGGTGGTGAGGCCGGGGTGGGGGCTGGTTTCGATGTAGTGGGTGTGTCCGTCGTTGAGGAGGCGCTGGACGGTGGGGTTGAAGTGGACGGTGGTGCGGAGGTTGGTGAACCAGTAGTCGGTGGTGAGGGTGGTGGTGTCTACGGGTTCGGTGGTGACGGTGGAGTAGAAGGGGATGTCGGACTGGCGGGGCGTCAGCTCGCCTATCTGTGCCGCCAGTTGGTCCTTGAGTGGTTCTACGAGGGGTGTGTGGGAGGCGTAGTCGACGGGGATCCTGCGGTGTCGAATCCCTTCCGCCTCGCAGTGCTGCTGGAGCGCGTCCAGGGCTTCGGTCGTTCCGGCGACGACGGTGGAGGTGGGGCTGTTGAGGGCGGCGAGGTGGAGGTCGTCTCCGTACGACGAGATCAGCTCGCCCGCCTGTTCCGCGCTGAGGGCGAGGGACATCATGCCGCCCGTACCCGCCAGCGTCGTAAGCGCCTTCGAGCGCAGGGCGACGACCCGTGCGGCATCCTCAAGGCTGAGCGCTCCGGCGATGTGCGCGGCGGCGATCTCTCCCTGCGAGTGGCCGATGACGGCGTCGGGGTGGATGCCGTGGTCCTGCCACCAGCGGGCCAGGGAGACCATGACGGCCCAGGTGGCGGGCTGTACGACATCGACGCGGGCGAGCGCGTCGGCGTCGTCGAGTACGTCGAGCAGGTTCCAGTCGGTGAACGGCGCCAGCGCCTGGGCGCACTCCTGCATGGACTTGGCGAACACCGGGGAGGTGGCGAGGAGTTGGACCCCCATTCCCACCCACTGCGAGCCCTGACCGGGGAAGACGAACACGGTCTTGCCCTCGCGAGCTGTGCCGGTGACGACGTTGCTGTGCGGGGAGCCCTCGGCGAGGGCTGCCAGACCGGCGAGGAGCTCGTCGCGGCCGGTGCCGATCACGGCCGCACGGTGGGCGAAGCGGGGGCGGACGGCCATGGTGTCCGCGATCTGGGCGGCTGCCAGCTCGGGGTGGTCCGTGAGATGGGTGTGCAGGCGGGCGGCGTAGGCGCGCAGGGCGCTGTCCTGCTTGGCGGACAGGGAGACGGTGTACGGGGCGTCGCCTGCCGGGGTCGCCTGGGCGGCCTCGGCGGCGGGCACCGGCTGGTCCTCGGGGGCCTCGGAGGCGGGCGCCGGCTCCTCCTCGGGGGCCTCCTCCAGGAGGACGTGCACATTGGTGCCGCTGATGCCGAAGCCGGAGACGGCCGCCCGGCGGAGGCGTTCGCCCTTCGGCCAGGGGCGGGAGGCGGTGAGCAGCCGGACCGCGCCGGATTCCCAGTCCACATGCGGTGAGGCCGTCTCGGCGTGCAGCGTCTTCGGCAGGGTGCCGTGCCGCAGGGCCTGCACCATCTTGATGAGCGCGGCGGCCCCGGCGGCGGCCTGGGTGTGCCCGATGTTCGACTTGACCGAGCCCAGCCACAGGGGCTGGTCCTCGGGACGGCCCTGCCCGTAGGTGGCGAGGAGTGCCTGCGCCTCGATGGGATCCCCGAGCTTCGTCCCCGTACCGTGCGCCTCCACCGCGTCCACGTCCTTCGCGGTGAGTCCCGAGGCGGCGAGGGCGGCGCGGATCACGCGCTGCTGGGCGGGGCCGTTGGGGGCGGCGAGTCCGTTGCTCGCGCCGTCCTGGTTGGCGGCGGAGCCGCGGACGACGGCGAGTACGCGGTGGCCGTTGCGGCGTGCCTCGGACAGCCGCTCCAGGACGAGGACGCCCACGCCCTCCGCGAGCCCCATGCCGTCCGCCTCGGCCGCGAAGGCCTTGCACCGGCCGTCGGCGGCGAGCGCGCCCTGCTTGGTGAACTCCGCGATGGTGCCCGGCGAGGACATCACCGCGACACCGCCCGCGAGCGCGAGGTCCGACTCCCCGGACCGCAGCGACTGCACCGCGAGGTGTACCGCCATCAGGGAGGTGGAGCAGGCGGTGTCGACCGTGACCGCCGGACCCGACAGGCCCAGGCTGTACGCGACCCGGCCGGAGGCCACGCTCGCCACCGCGCCGGTGACCAGGTGGCCCCGTACCGACTCCGGCGCCTGGATCATCGGCGCGCCGTACTCGTGGTAGTTCCGCCCGACGAAGACCCCGGCCTTGACGCCCTCCAGCGCGGAGGGGTCCAGGCCCGCGTGCTCCAGGGCGGACCAGGCGGTCTCCAGGAGGAGGCGCTGCTGCGGGTCCATCGCCAGGGCCTCACGGGGTGCGATCCCGAAGAACTCCGCGTCGAAACCGGCCACATCGTCGAGGAAGGCGCCCTCGGTGACCGGCGCGCCCGCCTCCGGGCCGGTGCCGGGGGCGAGGAGCCGGTCCAGGTCCCAGCCCCGGTCGGCGGGGAGCGGCCCGACCGCGTCGCGCTCCTCGGCGAGCAGCTGCCACAGTTCCTCGGGCGAGTCCGCGCCGCCCGCGAAGCGGCAGCCCATGCCGACGATCGCGATGGGCTCACGCGCCTGGCTCTCGACCTCCTGAAGACGCCGGTTGGCCTTGCGCAGGTCCACGGTGACGCGCTTGAGGTAGTCCCGCAGCTTGGCTACGTCCTCGGACATTGCGTTCCTTTCCAGTCCGGCGTCCCTGCGGTCCAGGGGTTCCGGCGAGCGAGTCGGTCGGGCGGGCCGGCGAGGGGCGGCCGCGGTCGGGAGCGGGTGTCAACTCCCGCCGAGTTCCTTGTCGATGAGGTCGAACATGTCCTCGTCGTCCACCAGGTCGAGGTCGTCGAGATCGTCGCCCCCGTCCTGAACTGCCGTACGGGGCCCGTCCAGTTCGGCGAGGAGTACGCGCAGCCGGTCGGCGACCGTGGAGCGCTCCGCCTGCTCGACTCCGCCGGAGGCCAACACCGTTTCCAGCCGGTCGAGTTCGCTGTGCACCGAGCCCAACACGGGCGCGGTGCCGCCGGGTTCACCGCCCTGGCCCTCGCCGGTACCGCCGTCCGCGGACAGCGCGGCGGCCAACTCACCGAGCAGGAAGCGCGCGACGGCCCCCGGGCTCGGGTGGTCGTACACCAGCGTGGCGGGCAGCTTCAGGCCGGTGGCACCGGCGAGCCGGTTGCGTACCTCCACCGCGAGCAGCGAGTCCACGCCCAGCTGCTTGAACGGGGTCTTCGCCGGGACCTCGGCCCGCTCGGGCTCGTGGCCGAGTACGGCCGCGAGCCCGCTCTGCACCAGCCCGAGCAACTCCTGCTCGCGCGCTTGTGGCGACAGCCCCGACAGCCGCCGCACCAGCGGATGGCGGTCCGACCCCGCGGCGGCCTCCGGGCTCTCCTCGGCGAGAAGCGCGGCGACCTCCGGGATCGTGTCGAGCAGCGGACGCCGCCGGGCCGAGGCGAACACCGGCACGAACCGCGCCCAGTCGACCTCCGCGAGCACCACAAAGGTCTCGTCGTGGTCCAAGGCCTGCTGGAGACCGGCGAAGGCCGTCTCCGGATCGATCAGCGGCAGCCCCTGCCGCCGCAGGAAGTCCGGGTCCACCGCGTCGGGCAGCTTGTCGCTCCCCCATACGCCCCAGGCCACCGAGGTGGCGGGCAGCCCCCGGGCGCGACGCTGCTCGGCGAAGGCGTCGAGATGGGCGTTGGCCGCGGCGTAGGCACCGTGGTCGCCGCTGCCCCACACCCCGGCGATCGAGGAGAAGAGGACGAAGGCCTCCACCGGGTGGCGCGCGAGGAGTTCGTCCAGGTGCCGCGCGCCCGCGACCTTGGCCTCCAGGACCGCGTCCAGCTCCTCCGCGGTGAGTCCGTCCAGCGAGTTCAGCTGCATCAGCGCCGCGGCGTGCACGACCGTGCCGATCCGGTGGCCCCGCGCCTCCAGATCCGCCACGAGTCCCGCGACGGCCGCGCGGTCCGCCACATCGCAGGCCACGACCTCGGCGTCCACGCCGCGTTCCCGGAGTTCGGCCACCAGCTCCGGCATGCCCTCGGCGAGCGGACCGCGTCGGCTGGTGACGACCAGGCGCTCGGCTCCCGCCTCCGCGAGCCAGCGCGCGATGTGCGGACCGAGTGCACCCGTCCCGCCCGTGACGAGCGTGGTGTGCCGGGGGCGCCAGGGCGCCGAACCCGCGGTGACCGGATACGGATGACGCAGCAGCCGGCGCGCATACGTCCCCGTCCGCCGCACGGCGAGCTGGTCCTCACCGTCCTGAGCGGCGCCTCCACCACGGAGGTGCCGCACCAACTCGGCGTACAGAGCGGGTGCTTGGGCCTCTTCCGTCTCCGGCGCCTCCGGTTCAGGATGTCCGGGAAGGTCCACCAGACCGCCCCACAGGCGCGGGTACTCCAGTGCGGCGACCCGCCCCAGACCCCACACCTGCGCCTGCTCGGGCAGCGGCGCCGGGTCCTCCGGAAGGGCCCGCACCGCCCGCGTCGTCAGATGCCATACGGGGACCTCCGCCCCGCCCCGCGCCAGACTCTTGAGCAGGGCGAGCGTGGCGGCGGTGCCGATGTCCAGGCTGAGCACACCGGCGACCTCCGGCTGCTCCCGCAGGCGGCGCTCCAACTCGGGCAGCTCCGCGACATGGGCCGTACGTGCCCCCGCGGACTCCAGGGCCGACACCAGCTCCTTCGGCGGCTCGGCCCCCGCCCCGGTGTACGCCAGCCAGGTACCGGTGAGGCCCGAGGCCTCGCCCGAAGCCGCCGCCTCCCAACTCACCTGGTAGCGCCAGTCGTCCAGGGCCGTGGCCCGGTGCGCCTGCCGCCGCCATGCGCTCAGCGCGGGCAGGACGGCGCCCAGCGCCTCGGCCGGAACCTTGAGCCTTCCGGCCAGCGCCTCGGCGTCCGCTCCCTCGACGGAGGCCCAGAAGGCGTCGTCGGCGGCAGAGACGGCCTGGTTCTGCGGGGCCGAGGACGCCAGCCAGTAGCGCTTGTGTTGGAAGGGGTAGGTGGGGAGGTCGGGGTGGTGGGTGGTGGGTGTGTGGTGGGTGGTGTTGGTGGGGGTGAGGCCGTGGGTGTGTGCGTGGGCGAGGGCGTGGTGTTGGCGGGTGGGGGTGTCGTCGCCTCGGAGGAGGGTGGGGTGGGTGGTGGCTTGGGTATGGGTGTCCGCGGTCTCTTCGATGGCGGTGGTGAGGCCGGGATGGGGGCTGGTTTCGATGTAGTGGGTGTGTCCGTGGGTGAGGAGGCGCTGGATGGTGGGGTTGAAGTGGACGGTGGTGCGGAGGTTGGTGAACCAGTAGTCGGTGGTGAGGGTGGTGGTGTCTACGGGTTCGGTGGTGACGGTGGAGTAGAAGGGGATGTCGGACTGGCGGGACGTCAGCTCGCCTATCTGCGCCGCGAGTTGAGTGCGCAGGGGTTCTACGAGGGGTGTGTGGGAGGCGTAGTCGACAGGGATCCTGCGATGGCGTATCCCTTCCGCCTCGCAGTGCTGCTGGAGCGCGTCCAGGGCTTCGGTCGTTCCCGCGACGACGGTGGAGGTAGGGCTGTTGAGCGCGGCGAGGTGGAGGTCGTCTCCGTACGACGAGATCAGCTCGCCCGCCTGCTCGGCGCTGAGGGCGAGGGACATCATGCCGCCCGTACCCGCCAGCGTCGTGAGGGCTTTGGAGCGCAGGGCGACGACCCGTGCGGCGTCCTCAAGGCTGAGTGCTCCGGCGATGTGCGCGGCGGCGATTTCGCCTTGTGAGTGGCCGATGACGGCGTCGGGGTGGATGCCGTGGTCCTGCCACCAGCGGGCCAGGGAGACCATGACGGCCCAGGTGGCGGGCTGTACGACATCGACGCGGGCGAGCGCGTCGGCATCGTCCAGGACCTCAAGCAGGTTCCAGTCGGTGAACGGCGCCAGCGCTGCTGCGCACTCCTGCATGGATTTCGCGAACACCGGTGAGGTGGCGAGGAGTTGGACCCCCATCCCCACCCACTGCGAGCCCTGCCCGGGGAAGACGAACACCGTCTTGCCGTCATGAGCCGTGCCCTGCGTCAGAGCAGGATGCGGTAGGCCGTTCGCCAGGGCTTCGAGGCCGGTCAACAGTTCCTCGCGTGAGGTGCCGACGAGTACGGCGCGGTGGTCGAACCGGGATCGGTGCGCCAAGGCACCGGCGACCTCCTCGGCGCTGACATCCGCGTGCTCCCGCAGATAGCCCCGCAGCAGCCCTGCCTGGTCCCGCAGTACCTCCTCGGAGCGTCCACTCAGTAGCCAACTGACCGGCAGCGGCGGCGCGTTCAGATCCGTGGGAGCAGACCCGGACCCCGGGGTGGCGGCGGTGGTCACGACCGCCTCGTCCGGGGCTTGTTCCAGGATGACGTGGGCGTTGGTGCCGCTGATGCCGAAGGAGGAGACGGCGGCGCGGCGGGGCCGGTCGAGGGCGGGCCATTCCCTCTGTTCGGTGAGGAGTTGGACGCCGCCGGTCGACCAGTCGACGTGGGGGGTGGGTTCGTCGACGTGGAGGGTGGCGGGCAACTGTCCGTGCTGGATGGCCTGGACCATCTTGATGATCCCGGCGACTCCGGCGGCGGCCTGGGTGTGCCCGATGTTCGACTTCACCGAACCCAGCCACAACGGCCGGTCCTCGGGCCTGTCTTGCCCGTACGTGGCGAGGAGTGCCTGCGCCTCGATGGGATCCCCGAGCCTCGTCCCCGTTCCGTGTGCCTCGACCGCGTCCACGTCCGATCCCGTGATGCCTGCGGTCTGGAGGGCGGTGGTGATGACGCGTTGCTGGGAGGGGCCGTTGGGTGCGGTGAGGCCGTTGCTGGCGCCGTCCTGGTTGACGGCGGTGCTGCGGACGACGGCGAGGATGGGGTGCCCGTTGCGCCGGGCGTCGGAGAGCCGTTCCACCAGCAGCAGACCGACGCCCTCGCCCCACCCCGTACCGTCCGCCGCGGCCGCGAAGGACTTGCAGCGGCCGTCCTGTGCCAGTCCGCGCTGGCGGCTGAACTCGACGAAGGTGTCGGGGGTGGCCATGACCGTGGCGCCGCCCGCGAGGGCGAGGTCGCACTCGCCGTTGCGGAGGGACTGCGCGGCCAGGTGGAGCGCGACGAGTGACGAGGAACAGGCGGTGTCCACCGTGACCGCCGGGCCTTCGAGGCCGAAGACGTACGAGAGGCGGCCCGAGGCCACGCTTCCCTGGGTGCCGGTGAGGACATGTCCCGCGACGCTCTCGGCCTCGGCGTCGCTCACCCCGTTCGCGTAATCGTGGTACATCAGCCCGGCGAAGACTCCGGTCCTGCTGCCGCGCAGCGAGAGCGGATCGATGCCGGTGCGCTCGAAGGCCTCCCAGGCGGTCTCCAGGAGGAGGCGCTGCTGCGGATCCATCGCCAGCGCCTCACGCGGCGAGATCCCGAAGAACTCCGCGTCGAACTCCCCTGCTTCGTGGAGGAAGTTGCCGACCTTGGTGTAAGAGGTGCCGGGGTTGTCGGGGTCCGGGTGGTAGAGCGAACCGAGGTCCCAGCCGCGGTCCTTGGGGAATTCGCTGATGCCGTCCTGGCCCGCGAGGACCAGTCGCCAGAGGTCCTCGGGTGAGCCGATGCCGCCGGGGTAGCGGCAGGCCATGCCGACCAGGGCGATCGGCTCGCTGTCCGCACCGAGGTCCCGGGAGGCGGCAACTCCGGCCGCTGTCCGGGCGCGGTTCCCGGCTGCCGAAGTCGCCCCGGCGCCACCGGATCCGCCGATCTCGGCGCTCAGGTAACCGGCGAGGGCCTCCGGGCTCGGATAGTCGAAGACGAGGGTGGTCGGCAGCCGTCGGCCGGTGGCCTCGGCGAGACGGTTGCGGAGTTCCACCGCGGTGAGCGAGTCGAAGCCCAGTTCCTTGAACGCCTTTGCCGGGTCGACGAGTTCGGCCGTGCTGTGGCCGAGCACCGCCGACACCTGGGCACGTACCAACTCGGCGGTCTCCCGGTCCCGTTCGGCGGCGGACAGTGCCGCGAGGCGGGCCGCGAACTCCGTGCCCGCCGCGGGCGCCGCTCCGGTCGCCGCCCTGCGCACAGGTGTCCGGACCAGACCCCGGAGTACCGGCGGCACCACCGTGGCGGCGGAGCCCGCACCGGCAGGCGTACGGAAGGCGCCGAGGCTCAGGCGGGCGGCCACCACATGGGCCGCGTCCGTGCCGAGGGCGGCGTCGAAGAGGGCGAGCCCCTGCGCCGAGTCCATCGCGGCCAGCCCCTGGCGGGCCATGCGGGAGACATCCGCCTCCGCCAGGTGCCGGGTCATGCCGCTCGCCTGCGCCCAGAGGCCCCAGGCGAGGGACTGCGCGGGCAGGCCCTCGGCGCGGCGGCGCTGGGCGAAGGCGTCCAGGAAGGCGTTGGCGGCGGCGTAGTTGGCCTGACCGGCGAGGCCGAGGGTTCCGGCCACGGAGGAGAACATCAGGAAGGCACGCAACGGCAGCCCGCGTGTGGCGTGGTGGAGGTTCCAGGCCGCGTCCACCTTGGGGGCGAGCACCCTGCCGAGGCGCTCCGGGGTCAGCGTGGTGACCGGACCGTCGTCGAGCAGACCCGCCAGATGGACCACCGCGGTGAGCGGCCGCGCCTCGGGGAGGGCGGCGACGAGTTCGCGGGTGGCCCCCTCCTCCGACAGGTCGCAGGCGGCGAGGGTCACGGACGCCGCGCCCAGGGCGAGGAGTTCGCCGCGCAGCTCGTCCGCGCCCTCCGCCCGCGGGCCACGGCGGCTCGCGAGCAGGAGATGGCGTACGCCGTGTTGCGTGACGAGGTGCCTCGCCAGCAGCGCGGCCAGCGAGCCGCTGCCCCCGGTGAGCAGCACGGTGCCCTCGGGATCCCAGTCGGCCGCCGACTCGCCGGTCCCAGGGGACTCGCCGCTCCCGGACATCCGTACGAGGCGAGGTACCGCCGACTCACCTCCGCGCAGGGCGAGTTGGGGCTCCCCGCTGCTTATGGCCCATGGCAGCGCACGTACCGACTCCGGGTCCTCGTCCAGGTCGAGCAGCCCGAACCGGCCCGGGTTCTCCGTCTCGGCGGCCCGTATCAGTCCCCACAGGGCCGCGCCGGCGAGGTCGCGCACCTCCTCGCCCGGCTGAACGGCCATCGCGCCGCGCGTGACGAAGACGAGCCGCGCCCCGTCGAACTGCTCGGTGCCGAGCCACTGCCGTACCAACTCCAGTGCCCGTGCCGCGCTTTGCCGCACGGCCTCGGCGCCGGACGACCCTTCGGGGGCCCGGTCCAGCGCCAAGTCGTGGACGGAAACCACACCTTGGACGAGGACCACGTCCGGGGCCGCGCTCTCGCCCCGGGACACCTGCCCGGCGAGCGAGTCCAGATCGGCGAAGGCGGGCAACCCGTGTGCGCCCAGGGAGAGTTCGGTGTACTCCGTGCTCTCCGTGCTCGCCGTGGGCTCTGTGCTGTCGGGCGCGGGGAGGCGCGTCTCCGAGGCTCCCGCGTCGAGCAGATACCACGTGCCGGTGTCCGGGACGGCCACCGTGGGCGAGGCCGTCGCGGCGGGCAGGGGTGCCCAGTCCATCCGGTACAGGCCGTCGTGCCGGGCGGTCGCCCGTGCCCGCAGCTGCTCCACCGCCACCGGGAGGAAGGTCAGCCGCTCCACGGAGGCCACCGGCCCACCGGCGGGATCCCTCAGCTCCAGCGAGACCGCATCCGGTCCCACCGGCCGCACATACGCGCGTACCGCCGTGGCCCCGGTCGCATGGAGACGCACCCCCGACCAGGCGAACGGCAGCAGCGCCCGTTCCTCCGCGGAGTCGGCCGGTGCCGCGAGCGTGCCGCCGAGGAGCACGGCGTGCAGGACCGCGTCGAGCAGCGCGGGGTGCGCGTCGAAGCCCCCGCCGGAGCCCGGCCCCGCTGCCTGCCGCACGTCCTCCGGCAGTACCACCTCGGCGAAGACCTCGTCCGTACGGCGCCACAGGGTCCGCAGGCCCTGGAACACGGGCCCGTAGTCGTAGCCGAGCGCACCGAGCCGGGCGTAGCCGTCGGCCAGCGGGACGGACTCGGCGTCCCGGGGCGGCCACACCGGATCCGCATCGCTATCCGCCGCTCCCGAGAGGGGTGCCTCCGTGCCAGGCGACAGCGTGCCCTCGGCATGGAGCGTCCACGGGGTGTCCTGCGGCTGCCCGGCGCTGGTCCGGGTCTCCGCGGGCCGTGAGTGCAGGTGCACCGGGCGTCGGCCCTCGGTGTCCGGCGCGCCGACCGTCACCTGGAGCTGGACCGCTCCACCGGCCGGGATCAGCACGGGGTCGGACAGCGTCAGGTCGTCGAGGCGCGCACAGCCCACGTGGACGGCCGCGTGCAGCGCCATCTCCAGCATGGCCGTACCGGGCAGCAGCACCGTTCCGGACACCGCGTGATCCGCAAGCCACGGGTGGGTGGAGAGCCCGAACTTCCCGTCGAACAGCACACCCTCCGTCCCCGCCACGGCCACCGGGGCTCCGAGGAGCGGGTGACCAGAGGCACGGGGCCCCGCACTGCCCGCCGGGGCGAGCCAGTAGCGCTTGTGTTGGAAGGGGTAGGTGGGGAGGTCGGGGTGGTGGGTGGTGGGTGTGTTGTGGGTGGTGTTGGTGGGGGTGAGGCCGTGGGTGTGTGCGTGGGCGAGGGCGTGGTGTTGGCGGGTGGGGGTGTCGTCGTCTCGGAGGAGGGTGGGGTGGGTGGTGGCTTGGGTGTGGGTGTCCGCGGTCTCTTGGATGGCGGTGGTGAGGCCGGGGTGGGGGCTGGTTTCGATGTAGTGGGTGTGTCCGTGGGTGAGGAGGCGGTGGATGGTGGGGGCGAAGTGGACGGTGGTGCGGAGGTTGGTGAACCAGTAGTCGGTGGTGAGGGTGGTGGTGTCTACGGGTTCGGTGGTGACGGTGGAGTAGAACGGGATGTCGGACTGGCGGGGCGTCAGTTCGCCTATCTGTGCCGCGAGTTCGGCGCGTAGGGGTTCTACGAGGGGTGTGTGGGAGGCGTAGTCGACGGGGATGCGGCGGTGGCGAATTCCCTCTGCCTCGCAGTGCTGTTGGAGTGCGTCGAGGGCTTGGGTGGTTCCGGCGACGACGGTGGAGGTGGGGCTGTTGAGGGCGGCGAGGTGGAGGTCGTCTCCGTACGACGAGATCAGCTCGCCCGCCTGCTCGGCGCTGAGGGCGAGGGACATCATGCCGCCCGTACCCGCCAGCGTCGTAAGCGCCTTCGAGCGCAGGGCGACGACCCGCGCGGCATCCTCAAGACTCAGCGCACCGGCAATATGCGCGGCGGCGATTTCGCCTTGGGAGTGGCCGATGACGGCGTCCGGCTGGATGCCGTGGTCCTGCCACCAGCGGGCCAGGGAGACCATGACGGCCCAGGTGGCGGGCTGTACGACATCGACGCGGGCGAGCGCTTCGGCGTCGTCGAGTACGTCGAGCAGGTTCCAGTCGGTGAAGGGCGCCAGCGCCTGGGCGCACTCCTCCATGGATTTCGCGAACACCGGTGAGGTGGCGAGGAGTTGGATCCCCATGCCGACCCACTGCGAGCCCTGACCGGGGAAGACGAACACGGTCTTGCCTTCGCGAGCCGTGCCGGTGACGACGTTGCTGTGCGGCGAGCCCTCGGCGAGGGCTGCCAGACCGGCGAGGAGGTCGGCGCGGCCGGTGCCGATCACGGCCGCACGGTGCGGGAAGCGTGCCCGGCGGTTCAACGCGTCGGCGACAGCTGCGATGTCCAGCTCCGGTTGCTCCGTGGCCTGGACCAGCAGTCGTTGTGCCGCGTCCCGGAGTGCCTGCGCGGTGTGACCGCTCAGCAGCCAACTGGCGGGCGTGGAGGGCGAGTCCGGACCTGCACTCGACCCGGCCGCACCGTCCAGGGCCCCCGCGCTCTCCAGCAGCCCGTCCGCCGGACCTTCGCCTTCTGCGCCCTCGTTCTCGGCGTCCTTGTCCTGCGGGGCCTGTTCGAGGATGACGTGGGCGTTGGTGCCGCTGATGCCGAAGGAGGAGACGGCGGCGCGGCGGGGCCGGTCGAGGGCGGGCCATTCCCTCTGCTCGGTGAGGAGTTGGACGCCGCCGGTCGACCAGTCGACGTGGGGGGTGGGTTCGTCGATGTGGAGGGTGGCGGGCAACTGTCCGTGCTGGATGGCCTGGACCATCTTGATGATTCCGGCGACACCTGCGGCGGCTTGGGTGTGCCCGATGTTCGACTTCACCGAACCCAGCCACAACGGCCGGTCCTCGGGCCTGTCTTGCCCATACGTGGCGAGGAGTGCCTGCGCCTCGATGGGATCCCCGAGCTTCGTCCCCGTACCGTGCGCCTCCACCGCGTCCACGTCCGATCCCGTCAGGCCGGAGTTGGTCAGGGCCGTGCGGATGAGGCGTTCCTGCGACTGGCCGTTGGGGGCGGTGAGGCCGTTGCTGGCGCCGTCCTGGTTGACGGCGGTGCCCCGGACCACGGCGAGCACCCGGTGGCCCTTGCGGCGGGCGTCGGAGAGCCGTTCGACGAGCAGCAGGCCCACGCCCTCGGCCCAGCCGGTGCCGTCGGCCGCGGCGGCGAAGGACTTGCAGCGGCCGTCCGCCGCCAAGCCGCGCTGACGGCTGAACTCGATGAACATGCCCGGCGTCGACAGCACCGTGACCCCGCCCGCGAGGGCGAGATCGCATTCGCCGTCGCGGAGGGACTGCGCGGCGAGGTGGAGCGCGACCAGGGAGGAGGAGCAGGCGGTGTCGACGGTGACCGCCGGGCCTTCGAGACCGAAGACGTACGACAGCCGGCCCGAGGCCACGCTCGGCGTCGTACCGGTCAGGACGTAACCGTCCAGGCCGCCTTCGGCCTCGTACATCCGCGGGCCGTAGTCCTGGGTGGTGGCGCCGACGAAGGTGCCGGTCCGGCTGCCGCGCAGCCGGTCGGTCTCGATACCGGCGCGCTCGAAGGCCTCCCAGGCGGTCTCCAGGAGGAGGCGCTGCTGCGGGTCCATCGCCAGCGCCTCGCGCGGCGAGATCCCGAAGAACTCCGCGTCGAAACCGGCGACATCGTCGAGGAAACTGCCGCTCCTGGCGTACGAGGTGCCCGCGCGGTCGGGGTCGGCGTCGTGCAGGGCCGCCAGATCCCAGCCGCGGTCCTCGGGGAACGAGCCGAGGGCGTGCTGTTCCTCGCGCAGCAGCCGCCACAGGTCCGCGGGCGAGGAGACCCCGCCCGGGTAGCGGCAGGCCATGCCGACGATCACGATCGGGTCGTCCGCGGTGGCGAGGGCGGGGCCCGGCACTCCGGCGGCCGGTGCGGTGGCGTCCTCGCCACTGAGCTGGGTGTGCAGCCACCGGGCCATGTCGCCGGGCGTGGGGTGGTTGAAGAGGACGGTGCTCGGCAGGGCCCGACCGCTCAACCGGGCCAAGCGGTCGCGGAGTTCGACCGTGCCGTACGAGTCGAGGCCCAGGTCCCGGAAGGTCCAATCGGTGTCGACCGCGCCCGGGGACGCGTATCCGAGGACCGCGGCGGTCTGCTCACGGACCAGGTCGAGCAGCTCACCGGGACGGGGGAGGGGAGTGCCGGGGTCGCTCGCCGAGGAGACGGAGGGCGAGTGCCCCGAGCCCTGCTCACTCCCGGGGCCGCTGCTCTGCTCAGCCCGCGGCACCTCCGGGGCCGCGTCGGCCACGGTGCCGAGGCCCGGGGCCGCCGCGTTCTCATCCAGCCAGTGCCTGCTGCGCTGGAACGGGTACGTCGGCAGGTCCACGCGCCGCGTACCTGCGTCCGCACAGAGCCGGTCCCAGCCCACGGCCGAGCCTCGCGTGTGGAGTTCGGCGAGCGCCGTCAGCAGCGACCGGACCTCCGGCTGCTTGCGGCGGAGGAGGGGGAGGGCGGTGGCCTTCGTGGTGTCGGTGGACTGGCTTGCGTGGGTGGCTAGTTGGGTGAGGGCGTGGCCGGGGCCGAGTTCGAGGTAGGTGGTGGTGTGGTGGGTGTGGAGGGTGGTGAGTCCGTGGTGGAAGCGGACGGTGGTGCGGACGTGGCGGGCCCAGTAGTCGGGGTCGGAGAGTTCTGCCGTGGTGGCCAGTTCGCCGGTGACGTTGGAGATCAGGGGTGTCACCGGCGCATGGAAAGTGAGAGTGCGCAGGGTGGTGCGGAAGGTGTCGAGCATGCCGTCCATGTGGGGGGAGTGGAAGGCGTGGCTGACGTGGAGGTGGGTGGTCTTGCGGCCTTGGGAGGCCCAGTGTGCGGCGAGGGTGTGGACGGCGTCGTGGTCGCCTGAAATCACTGTCTCGGTAGGCCCGTTGACGGCGGCGATGGTCACCGTCCCGTCGGCCGGAAGGCTCGCGGTCGTCTCGTCCTCGGTGGTCTGGAGGGCGGTCATGGCTCCGCCGGTGGGCTGTGCCTGCATGAGGGTGGCCCGGGTGGTCACCAGGACGGCCGCGTCGGGCAGGTCCAGGACCCCGGCGAGGTGAGCGGCGGTGATCTCGCCGAGCGAGTGGCCGATCAGGAGGTCGGGGGTGATCCCCCAGTGGGCCAGGAGGCGGTGGAGCGCGACTTCCAGGGCGAAGAGTGCGGGTTGGGTGTAGGCGGTCTGCTGGAGCAGGGCGGCGTGTTCGGTGTCGGGTTCGGCGAACATCACCTCGCGTAGCGGGACGGCGGGCAGCGTGGTGTGTGCGGTCAGGCGGGAGGCCAACTCCGGGTCCAGGGCGGCTACGACCTCGTCGAGGGCCGCGGCGAACAGCGGGAAGGCCTCGTACAACTCCCGTCCCATACCCGCGTGTTGACTGCCCTGACCGGAGAACAGGAACGCCACCTTGCCCGCTACCTGGCCGCTTCCCTCCTCCCCTCCTGCCTCCGTCTCGCCGCGCGGGACCACGCCGCGCAGCACATTGCTGGCCCCGCGTCCCCCGGCGAGGGCGGCAAGGCCGGACAGCAGGGAGTCGTGGTCCTCGACGAGTACGGCGGCACGGTGCTCGAAGGCCGAGCGGGTGGTGGCCAAGGAGCCTGCCAGGTCGGCCAGTTCGGCCGGGCCGGGCTGGACCTCGGCGGACTCCACCTTGGCGAGCAACTGCGCGGCCTGCGCCCGCAGAGCGGCGGCGCTGCGTGCCGACACCAGCCAGGGCAAGGCCTCCCGCACCGCAGACGAGCCCCACACGGACGAGCCCACCGAAGTTGCGCTCACCGAAGCCACGCCCACCACGGACGAGTCCACCGCGGACGATCCCGCCGCGGACGACCGCCCAGCCCCGGCCTCCACCCCGGCGGACTCCGGATCGGCGAGCACGACATGGCAGTTGGTGCCGCCCATGCCGAAGGAGCTGACTCCGGCGAGCAGCGGTGCCTCGGGGTGTGGCCAGGGGCCGGTCGTCTGCTGTACGGCCAGGCAGAGTTCATCGAGCGGGATGCGCGGGTGGGGGTGGGTGAAGTTCAGGCTCGGGGCCAACTCGCGGTGTTTGACGCTGAGGAGGGCCTTGACCAGGCCGACGACACCGGCGGCGCCTTCCAGGTGACCGATGTTGGTCTTCACCGAGCCGACCCGCAGCGGGTCCCCGGCGGGGCGGGCCGCGCCGAGGGCGGCGCCGAGTGCCGCCGCTTCGACGGGGTCGCCCAACCGGGTGCCGGTGCCGTGGAGTTCGACGTACTGGAGTGCTGCGGGAGAGACCCCGGCGTCCTCGTAGGCGGCCTTGAGCACCCGTTCCTGGGCGGCCGGTTCGGGGGCGGTGAGGGTGTGCCCGGCGCCGTTGCCGAGGGCGCTGCCGAGGAGGACGCCGTGTACCCGGTCGCCGTCGGCGAGAGCCCTCGACAGGGGCTTGAGGACGAGGACGGCGCCGCCCTCGCCGCGGACGAAGCCGTCGGCCCGGGCGTCGAAGGTGTGGCAGCGGCCGCCGGGGGAGAGGGCGCCGAAGAGTTCGGCCGAAGTGAACTCCTCGGCGAGGAGGTTGAGGTGCACGCCGCCCGCGAGGGCGACCTCGGACTCCCCGCCGCGCAGGCTGCGGACGGCGAGATGGACGGCGGCCAGCGAGGAGGACTGGGCGGTGTCCACGGCGAGGCTCGGGCCGGTGAGGCCGAGGAGGTAGGAGAGTCGGTTGGCGATGACCGCGCGGCTGAGGCCGGTCATGCTGTGCGCGGAGGCGGTGCCCTCGCGGTGCTGGAGCTTCGCGTAGTCGTCCGACATGGAGCCGATGAACACGCCGGTGCCGGTGCCGCGCAGCAGACCGGGGCGTACGCCCGCGTCCTCCAGGGCCTGCCAGCACAGTTCGAGGGCGAGCCGCTGCTGCGGGTCGGCGGCGGCGGCCTCGCGCGGGGACATGCCGAAGAAGCCCGGGTCGAAGCCGTCCACCCCCTCGAGGAATCCGCCGCGGAAGGCGCCGTCGATGCCGCGTCCGGCGGGCGGTGCGGTCACCGACTCCCGTCCCTCGCGCAGGAGTTGCCAGAAGGCCTCGTGATCCGGTGCCCCCGGGACCCGGCAGGCCATCCCCACCACGGCGATGCGGTGGTCGGTCGTTGCGGCTACAGCAGGCGTGTCACTCATGGAGTCCTCGGGCTCGTGGACCATCGGCCCAGGCCGACTCGGCCTGGGCCGGGAATCTCACCGGCAGGGGTGGGGGGAGGCGATGGAAAGCCGTCCGCCCAGGGCCGCCGTGCGGGGGCGGCCGGGGAGGCGGCGGCGATGCGGTTCAGCGGCTGTGCGCGGGCCGCGCGGGGGCGCGGCTGCTGCGCCGGGCGGCCGCAAGGGCGCACCGCTCGGCGCGCGGACACCGCCTCGGGCCCGCCGTCGCGGCGCCCCGTACGCGAGGTGCTCTGCCGCCGGGTGCGGCCGGGACCCCGTACCGCAGACGTCCGTATCTGGCGCTCCCCGGCATCCGAGCCGGTCCCGAGACCGCCCCCGTCGGCTGTGTCACGCCCGTCGGCGTCGTCTCCCGCGTCGGCAGTGGCGCCGCCGGGACGCCCCTCGACACGGGCTGCGTCACGGGCTGCGACATGCCCCCCGACCCGCCCCGCGGCGCGGGTGCGGGTATCGGTGGCTCCGGTCTTGTGCTCATCGTTCTGCTTTCCCCCGTCGGTCATATGAGGGCGGTCTCATATGAATGGTGTTTCCTTCACAAAGCCGCCGGCGGGCTTCCGGCGTGCTGTCGCCGTGGTCCGACCCCACCACTGTGAAGGTTCGCCGATGAGTGCGGTACCGCGCCCTGGGTGCGGGGCGGTTCTGTTCATCGGAAAGTTTCGCGTCAGTAATTTTCTCCGGTCCTCGGGTGCGGTCTCGTCCCCCGGGACTCATCCACGCCCCCGTGCCGCGATCGGTTCCCGCGGTGAATAACCGTCAGGAATGCGGCGCGCCGGTACCCCCGGTGGACGGCGGGCGGACCGGCGGCGAATTCCGCCGCCGGAATACCGGCCTCCACCGGTCGGGCCGCACCTCCGTACCCTTCTGCCCCCGTGACTGCCCCCGTCATACGGCGCTCAGGCCGCCGGGGCGGGTGCCGTGTCCGCCGTGGGGCCGGGCTGCGGGCGCAGCCGGCCGGAGCGGTACAGGGCCGCGCTGAGCACGAGCCCGGTGGCGAAGATCGCGACCGACCAGGCGAAGGCGGTGGTGTACCCCTCGACCCGGGACTCGGCGAGGACCCGGGCACTGGGCTCGCGCCCCGCCAGGTAGTCCGTACCGGCCGTGGTGGCAAGGGTGTTGAGGAGGGCGGTGCCCACCGAGGCGCCGATCTGCTGCATCGTGTTGACGGTGGCGGAGGCCGCGCCCGCGTCCGTGGGCTGCACGCCGAAGGTGGCGACGTTCATCGCGCAGGGCATGACCAGGCCGAGGCCCATGCCGAGCAGGATCAGCGGGCCGAGCACATGCGAGGCGTAACCGCTGCCCAGTTCCAGCGAGGAGAGCCACAGCAGCGAGCCGGCGGCCAGTGCCATGCCGAGCGGGACCAGCGGCCTCGGGCCCACCCGGGGCAGTACCGCGTTCTGGGTGGGCACCGTGGTGAACACCATGGCCACGATCATCGGCAGGAAGGCCACACCGGTCTTCATCGGGCTGTAGCCGAGGCTCGACTGGAGGAAGTACGTGAGGAAGAGCGAGGCCCCGAACATGCCCGCGGCCGCGACGAGGAGCGAGACGTAGGAGGCGCCGCGGTTGCGGTTCAGCAGGATGCGCAGCGGCAGCAGGGGGTGCGCGGCCCGCGTCTGCCACCAGGCGAAGAGCGCGAGCAGCACGACGGCCGCGGCCAGGAATCCGTAGGTGGACCCGGCGCTCCAGCTCTCCCGCTCGGCGTTGGAGAAGCCGTAGACCAGGCTGAACAGGCCGGTCGCGGCGAGCAGGATGCCGGGGATGTCGAAGGCGGGCCGGGCCCCGCCGCGGACCGTGCGCGGCAGCAGGAGCAGGCCGCCGACGAATCCGGCGGCGGCGAAGGCGACGTTGATGTACAGGCACCAGCGCCAGTTCAGGTACTCGGTGAGCAGGCCGCCGAGCAGCAGGCCGATCGCGCTGCCGGTGCCCGCGACCGCGCCGAAGACCGCGAAGGCCTTGGCCCGTTCCTTCGGTTCGGTGAAGGTCGTGGTGAGCAGGGAGAGCGCGGCCGGTGCGAGGAGGGCGCCGAAGACGCCCTGGACGGCGCGGGCCGCCACCAGCATCCCGAAGCCCTCCGCGGCGCCGCCGAGCGCGGAGGCCGCGGCGAAGCCGACCAGTCCGAGCAGGAAGGCCTGCTTGCGGCCGATGAGGTCGCCGATGCGCCCGCCGAGCAGCAGCAGGCTGCCGAAGGCGAGGGTGTAGGCGGTGACCACCCACTGCCGGTCGCCGTCGGAGAAGCCGAGGTCCTCCTGGGCGGAGGGCAGGGCGATGTTCACGATGGTCGCGTCCAGGACGACCATCAGCTGGACGACCCCGATCACGGCCAGGACCCACCAGCGGCGCGCTATGGCGTTCTGGCCGGAAACTGCGCCTTGGCTCGGCATGGGCCCCCCAGATCATGTCGAAGTGTCCGTCCAATTTCGCGATCCAGAGCGTAACGGATGGCAATCCACCGGTGTTTGACTGCGTGCGGAAGGCCGTCTCTCAGTTTCTCCCGGAATTGCTTTCGTCCGGTATTGGTGTGTGCATCGTGAAAGCCGCGCCTTTGGTGGTGATGTGCGGGCTTCCTCCTTGCCCGGTTTCTTCCCGATTTCTGTCCTAGGGGGGCGGCGGGTGCGCCGAGCGGGAAAATGGCAAAGGGCGGGAAAAGTCCCGGGCGAAAGGGCGAAGCCGGTCATTCGCGGGCGCCGGGTTGTCCGGCGAGCAACACCCCTTGCCGCCCCGGCGGTGCCCGCGCGAGGCTCGGCGCGTGTTCGACCTGCATGTGCACGCCGCGCCCGATGTGGTGCCCCGGGGTGCGGACGACATCGACGTGGTGGCCGCCTACGCCAAGGCCGGGTTCTCCGGGTGCGTGCTCAAGGCGCACTACGAGTCCACGGTGGGGCGCGCCGCGGCCGCGGGGCGGGTGCACGGGCTGCCCGTGTACGGCGGCATCGCGCTCAACCAGCATGTGGGCGGGGTGAATCCGGCCGCGGTGGCCGCCTGCCTGGACGCGGGCGGCCGGGTGGTGTGGATGCCCACCGCCGACGCGCACACCCAGCGCGCGCACGGGCTCCCCAGCCTGTGCGGGGCCCGCGAGGACCTGCCCGGGCACGCCTACGGGATCCCGCCGCACACCCCGGCGGCCGAGGCCGAGGCGCGCGCGGTGTGCCGGATGGTCGCCGAGGCGGACGCGGTGCTCGCCACCGGGCATCTGAGCGCGGCGGAGTGCCACTGGCTGATCGCGGAGGCGCGGCGGGCCGGTGTCCGGCGGATCCTGCTGACCCACCCCGGCTACACCGTGCCCGGGATGCCGCCCGGCGAGGCGGCCGAACTCGCCGCGCTGGGCGCCCTGGTGGAGATCACCACCTACCAGCTCCTGCACCAGCCCGGCATGTCCGGGGCCCGGCTCGCCGCCTACGCCGCACGGGTGGGCCTGGAGCATGTGGTGCTCTCCTCGGACGCGGGGCAGCCCGACTCGCCCTCGCCGCCGGAGGCCCTGCACCTGCTCGTGGACACGCTGGCCCGGGAGGGTCTCGACCGCGGGGCGCTGCTCGCCTCGGCGGGGGAGCGCCCGCGGGCGCTGGTCGTCCCCTGAGCCGCGGGCGGGCCCGGGCCCCGTACGGCCGACCCCTGAACGGCCGGTGGCGGCAAGGGGGTTGCCGAGCGAGCAACAGGGGTTGTGCGCGGCAGAGGGGCTGGTCATCATCGCGGAATGGTTGTCCGTGGCTCGTCAAGTGCGCACCGCACGCTGGCCATCCTCACGACCCTCGGGTCGAAGGAGGCGGCCGAGCGCGGCGGTCTGGGCGTGGTGGAGATCGCCCGCCGGGTGGGCCGGGAGAAGTCCCAGGTCTCCCGGGCGCTGAAGACCCTGGACGCCGAGGGCTTCGTCGAGCGCGACCGCGAGAGCATGCTCTACCGGCTGAGCTGGCAGGTGTTCACCATGGCCGCGAACGCCGGTCACCCCCGGCTGCTCGCGGTCGCGCCGCCGGTGCTGCGGCGCCTGGTCGGGGTCCTCGGGGAACGCGTGCACCTGACCGTGCTTTCCCACGACGGCGTGCTCACGGTGCTCTCGCAGGGCCCGGCGCGCACCGTCCAGGCCGCGGGCTGGGTGGGCCGGGTGACCCCCCTGCACACCACCTCCTCCGGGCGGGCGCTGCTCTTCGACCACGGTGACGAGGAGGTGGCCGAACTCCTCGCCGGGTCGCAGTTCGCCTCGGCCGGACCCGGGGCGCCGGCCGGGACCGAGGAGTTCCTGGCCCGCCTCGCCGAGGCGCGGACGGCCGGATACGCCCTGGCCAGGGAGGAGTTCGAGGCCGGGCTGGTGGGCGCGGCGGCCCCGGTACGGGACTTCCGGGGGCAGGTGATGGCCGCACTGAACGTCTCCGCGCCCGCCAACCGCATGGGCCGGGACCTCGACGCGGCGGGCCGGGTGGTGCTGAGCGCGGCCCGGCAGCTCTCCCAGTCCATGGCCGGGTGCTGAGCGGCCCGGCGGCGTACGAGCAGAGCGCGCGCCCGGCCGCGTCCGGGCACCGAACGAACCGCTGGTCCCCCAGCGTGCCCGACAGAGCCGAGAAACAGGAGAGTTGGCATGGTCAGTCGTCCGTTCCCCTTCTTCAGCAGTGGTCTGCGCCTGGACGCCGATCTGCATCTGCCCGACGACGGCGGCGCCGGCGCCCCGTACCCCGTGGTGCTGCCCTCCTCCGGCTACCAGGGGCTGAAGGTCATCCACCCCGAGCGCTTCGCCCGCGCGCTGACCGCGCGGGGCTTCGCCACCCTCGCCTTCGACTTCCGCGGCTTCGGGCTCAGCGAGGGCGAGCGCGGCCGCCTGGTGCCCCAGGAGTGGGTGCAGGACCTGCGGGCCGCGGTGGACCGGGTGGCGTCCGCCCCCGAGCTGGACGCCGGGCGGATCGGTCTGGTCGGCTGGGGAATGGGCGGCGGCGTGGTCGTCAGCGAGGCCGCCGACGACCCCCGGGTACGGGCCGTGGCCTCCGTCAACGGCGTGGGCGACGGCGCCCGTTCGACCCGCAACATGCACGACGAGGCCTCCTGGCAGCGGCTGCTGGAACGCATCGCGGCCGACCGCGCCTACCGCAGCGAGCACGGCCGCTCGGAGATCACCTCACCCTGGGACATCGTCCGCCTGGACCTGGACGGCCGCACCGATGTCTATGTGGGCCGGGAGCTCTACCAGGCCCCCGGCTTCGGCTCCGGGGTCACCCTGGAGTCCGCCGACATGCTGCTGCGCTTCTCCCCGCAGTCGGTGGTGCACCGGCTCGCCCCCCGCCCGCTGCTGATCGTGCACGGCACCGAGAACCGGCTGCACCTGCCCGAGGAGGCCGAGGCGCTGTACGAGCGGGCCCGCGAGCCCAAGCGGCTGCGGCTCATCGAGGGTGCCGGGCACACCGAGTGGATGTTCGACGACCACCCCACCTTCCTGACCCTGGTGGACGAACTCGCCGCCTTCTTCGAGGAGTCCTTCGCCGCCGCCCCCGCGACCAGCGCCTTCCAGGCCATCGCCTAGGCCGGGCGCGATGACCTTCTTCGAGTTCTTCGCCCAGAACCGGGCGGACGTCCTGGACGCCACCGTCGAGCACGCCGTCCTGGTCCTGGAGGGCCTCGGCCTCGCCGTGCTCATCGGCCTGCCGGTGGCGGTCCTCACCTACCGCACCGGCTATCCGCGGGCCGCCGTCCTCGGCGTCGCGGGCCTGCTCCTGACCATCCCGTCCTACGCCCTCTTCGGCCTGCTCATCACCCCGCTCGGCCTCGGCAACGGCCCCTCGATCGTCGCGCTCACCCTCTACGCGCTGCTTCCGGTGCTGCGCAACGCGATCGTCGGGCTGCGCGAGGTCGACCCGGCGGTCACCGAATCCGCCCGCGCGATGGGCATGGGCAGGCTGCGCGTCCTCACCACGGTGGAACTCCCGCTGGCCTGGCCGGTGGTGCTCGCCGGGCTGCGGGTCGCCACCCAGCTGCTGCTCAGCATCGCCGCCATCGCCGCCGCCGTGAACGGCCCCGGCCTCGGCAACCTCATCCTCGACGGGCTGGCCACCGCCGGCACCCCGTTCGCCGTCTATCTGACCCTGGAGGGCGCCGCGGGCATCGTCGTACTCGCCGTGCTCTTCGAGCTTCTGTTCGCCGCCGTCAACCGGCTCACCACACCACGAGGGCTCGGTGCCTGAGATGACACAGTCCGACACCCCGCAGCAGACCCCGGGCGAGCGCACCATGATCCGCCTGGACAAGCTCACCAAGCGCTACCCCGGGCAGCCGGGAGCCGCCGTCGAGGAGCTGACCCTCGACATCCCCGCGGGCAGCATCGTGGTCTTCGTCGGCCCCTCCGGCTGCGGCAAGACCACCACGATGAAGCTGATCAACCGGCTCATCGAGCCCACCTCGGGGCGCATCCACCTCGACGGCCAGGACGTCACCCGGATCCCGGTGCACCAGCTGCGCCGCCGCATCGGCTACGCCATCCAGCAGGGCGGGCTCTTCCCGCACCGCACCGTCGCCGACAACATCGCGACCGTGCCGAAGATGCTCGGCTGGGACAGGGCCCGGATCACCGCCCGGGTGGACGAGCTCCTGGAGATGGTCGGGCTCGACCCCGAGGCCTACCGCGGGCGCCGCCCCGGTCAGCTCTCCGGCGGGCAGCAGCAGCGGGTGGGCGTCGCCCGCGCGCTCGCGGGCGACCCGCAGGTGATGCTCATGGACGAACCCTTCGGCGCCATCGACCCGCTCAACCGCGAGGCCCTGCAGAACGAGTTCCTGCGCATCCAGGCCCGGCTGCACAAGACCATCGTCTTCGTCACCCACGACATCGACGAGGCGGTGAAGATGGGCGACCGCATCGCGCTCTTCGGCGACGGCGGCCGGGTGCTCCAGTACGACACCCCCGAGCGCCTCCTCGCCGACCCCGCGGACCGCGCGGTGGCCGAGTTCATCGGCGCGGGCGCTGCCGTCCGCAGGCTCTCGCTGGCCCGTATCGGCTCGCTCGCGGTCCCCGGACCGCCGGTGGTCGAACGCGCCGCGGACGCCCAGGCCCGGGCCGCCGCGCTCGCCAGGGCCGCGGAGTCGGGCGAGGAGTACGTCCTGGTGGTGGACGAGGACCGGCGCCCGGTGGCCTGGCTCGCCACCGCGGGCGCCCGGCGGCCCGGCGAGGGCCCCGCGGCGGGCGAGGAGGTCCCGCTCCTGACGCCCATGGGCCCCGGACACACCCTCTTCGACGCCCTCGACCACATGCTCTCCTCGAACGCCTCCGCGGTCGCGGTGGTCGACGGCGACGGGCGCTACCGGGGTGTCCTCGGCATGGACGCGGTGCGCACCCTCATCAACAGCCAGGCCCTGCACACCGCCGACGGCAGCAAGCTCCAGGAGGTGTGACGGCCGTGTCCGCCTCCACCACCACCGCGACCGCCGCCGTCACCGCCCCGGCCGCCCCGCCGCCGGAGCGGAGCACCGCCCGCGCCGTGCTGCGCCGCCTGCCGACACCGCTCGGGGTGGGCCTGGTGCTCGCCGGGCTCTCCTGGCACGTCTCCCGCCAGGACCTCGACCTCATCGAGCAGCGCAGCCTCAACTCCGAGTACCTGGTGAGCCGTACGCTCCAGCACATCGAGCTGACCGCCGTGGCGACCGTGCTCATCCTCCTGATCGCCCTGCCCCTCGGGGTGCTGCTCACCCGCGGCTGGGCGCGCCCGCTGGCCGGGCCGATCCTGGCGCTCGCCAGCATCGGGCAGGCGATCCCCTCGCTCGGCCTGATCGTGCTGCTCGCGGTCGCCTTCGTCAGCCTCGGCGTCACCCAGATCGCGCTGATCGCCTTCGTCCTCTACGGGGTCCTTCCGGTGCTGCGCAACACCATCGCCGGACTCCAGCAGGTCGACGACTCCGTCATCGAGTCGGCCCGCGGGATGGGCATGACGCCGGGCGCCGTCCTGTGGCGCATCGAACTGCCGCTCGCCACCCCGGTGATGCTCGCCGGGATCCGTACCGCCCTGGTGATCACCGTCGGCACGGTCGCCCTCGCCACCTTCATCGGCGCGGGCGGACTCGGCGACGTCATCTCCAACGGCATCAACTCCAGCCGCACCCTCGTCCTGGTCACCGGCAGCCTCCTCGTCGCCGCCCTCGCCCTGCTCCTCGACTGGCTGGCCGGAATCGCCGAGGACCTGCTGCGCCCGCGCGGCGTGTGAACCGCCCCGACCGAAGCCCCGTCTTCCCGAACAGGAGGCACCCCTTGCCGCACCAGGCACGCCGGTCCGTCAGGCCGCCTGCTCCCCTCAGGCGGACCGGCGCCGCCCTCGCCGCCCTCGCCGCGCTGACCCTCAGCTCCTGCTCGGCGGAGTCCGGGTCCACCTCGGTGAGCGCCGCCGACCTGCGCGGCGGCTCACTGAGCCGGGACGTCGACCTCTCGGGGGCCCGCTTCACGGTGGGCTCCAAGGAGTTCACCGAGCAGAAGATCCTCGGCAAGATCACCCTCTACGCGCTGCGCGCCGCGGGCGCCCGCACCGCCGACCAGACCGGCCTCAACGGCTCGGCCATCGTCCGCGCCGCCCTGGAGAGCGGTGACGTCGACCTCTACTGGGAGTACGCGGGCACCGGCTGGACCCAGTACCTGGGGCACGACAAGCCGGTGGCGGGCGAGCGCGCCCAGTACCGGGCCACCTCCACGCAGGACGCGAAGCGCAACGGCATCCGCTGGCTCGGCCCCGCCGCCTTCGGCGACCAGTACGCCATCGCCCGCGCCGCCGACGCCGAGGGCCCGGTGGGCGAGGTCGACAGGCTCAGCCAGCTGAAGGACCTCGCCGACGGCCACCGGGACAAGCTGACCCTGTGCGGCGCCTCGGAGTTCCTCGACCGCGAACTCGGGCCCTTCCAGAAGACGTACGGGATCGAGATCCCCTCGGCGCAGGTGTACCAGAACGCCTTCGCGCTGAACTTCGTCAACGTCGCCAAGGGCAGCCCCTGCCAGTTCGCGGAGGTCTTCACCACCGACTCCCGCCTGGAGTCCCTCGACCTGAAGGTGATCGAGGACGACCGGCACCACTTCACCAGCGAGCCCGCCGCCCTCACGGTGCGCGAGAAGACGCTGAAGGACCATCCCGAGCTGGAGAAGCTGGCCCGCGCGCTCGGCGCGAAGCTCACCGAGAAGGCGGTCATCAAGCTGCTCGGCATGGTCGACCAGGACGGGAAGACCCCGGACGAGGCCGCCCTGTACTTCCTGCGGGAGAACGGGTTCATCGGCCGGTGAGCGACAGGACACCACCGGCCGAGCAGGCACTACCGCACCAGCAGGAGAGGACGTGAGGACCTTGCGCGTGGCGCTCGCGCAGACCGACTGCGCACTGGGCGACGTGGACGCCAATACGGAGACCGCCCGCCGGACCGTCGAGGCGGCGGCCGCCCAGCGGGCCGATGTCGTCGTCTTCCCCGAACTCAGCCTGCACGGCTACTCCTTGGGCGCCGTGCCGCAGGACGAGTCGATCGGCGCGCACGATCCTCGGCTCACCGCGCTCTCCGAGGCCGGCCCCGACGTCCTGGCCGGCTTCCACGAGGACGGCGGCCTCAGGCGCTACAACTCGGCGGGCTACTACTCCCGGGGCGCCTGCCTGCACACCCACCGCAAGCTCTATCTGCCCAACTACCTGGAGTGGGAGGAGCGCAAGCACGCCAGCCCCGGCCACGCCCTGCGCGCCTTCGACACCCCCCACGGCCGGGCCGCCACCCTCATCTGCAACGACGCCTGGCAGCCGGTGCTGCCCTGGCTCGCCGCGCAGGACGGCGCCGAGGTGCTCTTCGTGCCCACCAACAGCGCCTCGGGGCTCGCGCCCGGCGCGGTGGACACCGCCGAGTACTGGCGCGACCTGCTGGTGAACATCGCCCGCATGCAGCAGTGCTGGGTGGTCTTCGTCAACCGGGTCGGCAACGAGGGCAAGGCTTCATTCTGGGGCGGCTCCCGGGTCATCGACCCCTGGGGCGAGGTCGTCGCCCAGGCCCCCGAGGAGAGCGCCGCGCTGACCGTCGTCGACCTCGACATCGGCGCGGTACGGCGCCGCCGCCGCGAGATGCCGCTCCTGGAGGAGGCCCGCTTCGGGCTGGTCTCGCGCGAGGTGGCCCGGCTGATGAGCGAGGGCGTCGACTGACCGCCCCGGGCACCGGCCCGCGCCGCCTCACCCTTCCGGCCGACCCCGCGGGGCGGGCGGATCGCCGCGGGGTGCGCGGGCCCCCGGGCCGTGTTTGGCTGGGCCGGATGTCCCACCCGGCGGACGACCGTACCGGCGAAGGAGCCCGAGGTGCCCGAACCGCAAGCGCAGAACCGGCCCCCCGCCCGCTACGACGATCTGCGCGCCCTCTTCGTCAACTGCACCCTCAAGCGCTCCCCGGAGCAGAGCAACACCCAGGGCCTGGTGGACATCAGCGCCGGGATCATGGCGCGGCAGGGCGTCCGGGTCGGGCAGATCCGCGCCGTCGACCACGACATCGCGCCCGGGGTGCGCCCGGACATGACCGAGTACGGCGCCCCGCACGACGACTGGCCCGCCCTGTTCGAGCAGGTCGCCGCCGCCGACATCCTGGTCCTGGCCGGACCCATCTGGCTCGGCGACAACAGCTCGGTGGCCAAGCGCGTCGTCGAGCGCCTCTACGGCGCCTCCGGGGTGCTCAACGACCGCGGCCAGTACGCCTATTACGGCAAGGTGGGCGGCTGCCTCGTCACCGGCAACGAGGACGGCGTCAAGCACTGCGCCATGAACCTCCTCTACAGCCTCCAGCACATCGGCTACACCATCCCGCCGCAGGCCGACTCGGGGTGGATCGGCGAGGCGGGCCCCGGGCCCAACTACCTCGACCCCGGATCCGGCGGCCCGGAGAACGACTTCACCAACCGCAACACCACCTTCATGACCTGGAACCTCCTCCATCTGGCCCGGCTCCTGAAGGACAGCGGCGGCATCCCGGCCCACGGCAACCAGCGCTCCGAGTGGGACGCGGGCTGCCGCTTCGACTTCGACAACCCGGAACACCGCTGACCCGCGGCGCCCCGACAACTCCCTTACGCCCCGCGGTACTTCGCCCCGTCCTCCCCGGACCCACCGGCTGAAACACAGGTGGGTCTACCTACCGCTTCCCGGATTGTTCCGGCCCCGAGCCCGCCCGAGGGTGAGCCCGGTACGCCGAGCAAGGAAGTGGAAGGGAGAGGACCAGATGTCCCATCGCAGAGGTGCCGCCGCCCGGATCGCGGCCATGTCCACCGGAGCCGCCCTGGTGCTGGCCGCGGCGGTCGCCGCCCCCGTCATGGCCGAGGAGTCCGGTACCCAGGAGAGCCCGCGCGCCTACCCGCGCGCCGTGCACGCCCCGGCGCAGTTGCCGGGCGCACAGCAGGACGGGCCCGGCGCCGACCGGTACCGCGGACCGCAGCCCGTCGTCGGGGGGCACGAGGCCGCCGAGGAGGTGCCGTTCATCACCGCCCTGTACACCGGCGGCCAGTTCAGCTGCACCGCCTCGCTCGTCTCCGCCCACTGGGTGCTGACCGCGGAGCACTGCGTCGGCAGCGGCCACACCGTCCGGGTGGGCTCCCTGGACCGGGAGAGCGGCGGCGAGACCGCCGAGGTCACCGAGGCGGTACGGGAGCCCTCCGGCTCCGATGTCGCCCTGCTGCGCATCGACAAAGACATCGACACCGAGTACGCGGTGCTCGGTGAGCCCGGCGATGTCGCCACCGGCACCCGGGAGCGCGTCTACGGCTGGGGCTACACCCGCTCCGACTGGACCCAGCTCGCCGACCGGCTCAAGTACTCGGAGGGCTCGGTCTACGACGACAACTGCAACGTCCTCGGCGCCACTCTGTGCCTGGACAACGACGGCGACACCGCGGGCGGCGACTCCGGCGGCCCGATGCTGACCGGCGACGGCAAGCTCGTCGGGACCTGCACCGCGGGCAACAAGCCCACCGACGGCTCCGGCTTCGGCGCGTACAGCGACATCACCCGGTACCGCGACTGGATCGACGAGACGATCGCGGGCTGAACCCGGCGCGCCGCCCGGGGCCGAGGAGCCCCGCGCGCCGCCCGGGGCCGAGGAGCCCCGCGCGGCGCCCGGCCGCCCGGCTACCGGGACCGCCTCGCCGAGCCGGTCCCGGTAGCCGGGCGCCACCTTGTCGGCCCCTTGGCGCGGTGATATATATGCCGCACCCTGGGCCGTACTTGACCTGACCTTGACCTCGCAGGGCCGGACGGAGCCGCGCTGACCACGCCCCGCCCCTCCGGCCGGGCATGCCGCACACGGGGGGACGCATGGACGAGAACGTGTGGGGCGAGCGGCTGCGGCGCGTCCTGTCCGACCCCGAGGCCCGGCCCGTGCTCTTCCTCCTGGAAGGCGTGGCGGGCTCCGGCAAGAGCACCCTGGCCGGGCGCCTCGGCCAGCTCGCCCGCTCCCTCGGCAGCGCCCCGCTGTGCCTGTCCTTCTCCTCCTCCGGCGCCTTGCTGGCCCCCGACATCGCCCGCCGGGCCCCCGAGCCCGCGGCCCACCGCACCGGGGGAGTGGCCGCCCTCCTCGACCAGAGCGCCCCCGCCTTCCTCCTCGCCGAGGACGTGCAGCGGGCCGGGGCCGAGGACCTCGCCGCGCTGCGCGCCCGCGTCGAACGCGCCCCCCGCGGCACCGCCACCCTCGTCACCTACCGCCCCGAGGAACTCCCGCTGCCGGGGCTGCCGTTCGGGCTCCCGGCGGCCTACCCCGGCGAACTCGCCGTCCTGCGCGGGCGGACCCAGCCGCTGAGCGTGCAGCAGATCCGCCGGACGGCCTTTCGCACCCTCGGCAGCGAACGCAGCCCGCACCGGCTCGTCGCCCATGTGCACCGCAGGACCGGCGGCATCCCCCAGGTCGTGCACGACGTACTGCAGTCGCTGGTGGACGCGGGCAGCAAGGAGGCCTGCTTCTCGGTGCACGACGTGGACGCGGTGGGCGTACCGGTGCGGCTCGCCGAGCTGACCGCCGCCCGGCTGCACGCCCTCGGCGGCCCCGCCCGCCGCGTCGCCGGGGCCGCCGCCGTCCTCGACGAGCCGGTGGGCACCGCCGAACTGCTGCATGTCGCGCAGCTGCGCGGCCCCGAGGGGCGGCGGGCACTGGCCGAGGCGGTACGGGGCGCGCTGCTCCAGGAGTGCGCCGAGAACCGCTACGGCTTCGCGGTGCCGCTCGCCGGAACCGTGCTCTACGAGGCGCTGCCCGGCCCCGAGCGGGAGGAACTGCACCACCGGGCCGCCGAGGTGCTGACCCGGAGGCGCCCGGTGCCGTGGGTGCATGTCGCCGACCACCGCCGCCGCAGCGGACGCCACCGCGGCTGGCTGCGCGCCGTCGAGCGGGCCGCCGGCGAACCCGCCGCCTTCGCCGACCACGACGCCGCGATGCGCATGATGAAGCCGGTCTTCGCCGCCGCCGAGATCCCCCAGGACGTACGCGGCCGCCTCGCCCTGCGCCTCGCCCGCAACGCCGTCCTCACCCTGCCCTCGGGCCGCACCGCCGAGGTGCTGCGCCAGATCATCGCCTCCCAGGGCCTCGCGCACGGCTTCCGCGGCGAGATCCGCCTCGAACTCGGGCTGCTGCTCAACAGCCGCCTGGAGGACGTCCAGGGCCGCCGGGAACTGGAGCGCGCCGTCAGCGAACTCAAGGACCGCCCCGAACTCGCCGTCCGCGCCATGGCCGCGCTCTCCAACCCCTTCTTCGTCGGCTCACCGCTGCGCGGGAACCTGCGCTGGCTGGAGCGCGCCGAGCAGACCGCCGCCGCCTCCGGGAACGCCGTCGCGCGCACCACCGTCGCCGCCGCCCGGGTGACCGTCGCCACCAACTGCGGGGACCCCGAGGCCTGGCACCACCTGGAGCAACTGCCCGCCCCGGGACAGGCCCTGACGGACCGTGAGCACGAGCACGTGGCCCGGGGCCTCGGCAACGCCGCCTGCGGCGCGGTCTTCCTCGGCCACTACCGCCGCGCCGCCGAACTCCTGGAGCGCGCCGACAAGTTCACCGCCACCATGGGGGCGCCCTTCCTGGAGCAGTGCAACAAGGGCACCGCCCTGCTGCTCGACTTCGAGTCTGGCCGCTGGGAGGGCCTGGCCGAGCGGTGCCGGGAGCTGGTCTCCGAGGTCGGCATCAGATCCGACGCCCAACTGGTGCTCGGCCAGCTGGCCCTGGCCCGCGGCGAATGGGCCGAGGCCGAACGCTGGTGGCCCCAGGACCTGGGCACCCCGACCAGTTTCGCCCCCGGGGTGCCCTACGCCTCCGCGGTCGCCGGCTGCCTGCTGCGGCTCGCGCTCGCCCGCCGCCAGGACGAACTCGCCGTCCAGGCCGCGGAGAAGGCCTGGACGCGGCTGCGCCACAAGGGCGTCTGGGTCTGGGGCGCGGCCCTCGCCCCCTGGGCCCTGGAGGCCTGGACCCGCACCGGCCGCCTCGCCGAAGCCCGCCGCGCCCTCGCCGAGTTCGCCGCGGGACTCGACGGCACCGACGCGCCCACCGCCGCCGCCACCCTGCACTGGTGCCGCGCCGTCCTCGCCGAGGCGAGCGGTGAACCGGCCGCCGCCCGGGCCCACTTCACCGAGGCCAGCACCCGCTTCGCCCGCCATCCGCGCCCCTACGCCGCCGCCCTGACCCTGGAGGGCGCGGGCCGCTGCGGGCTCGCCGTGCCGGGCGCCGCCCCCGAGGCGGTAGGCGAACTCGGCGCCGCCGTCGCCCAGTTGGAGGAGCTGGGCGCCGCCTGGGACTGCGCCCGGGTCCGGTCCACGCTGCGCGAGGCCGAGTCCGCGGCGCGCGGCGAGGACGAGGCCCCGGCGAAACCGCGCGGCCGCCCCGGCTACGGCGACAAGCTCTCCCCCCGGGAACGCGAGGTGGCCGACCTCGCCACGGCGGGCCTGACCAACCGCGAGATCGCCCATACGCTGCACCTCTCGCCGCGCACCGTGGAGCACCACATCGCCCGCGCCATGCAGAAGACCGGCACCCAGTCACGGCTCGGCCTCGGGCGCGCGCCGCGCTCCTGAGCGGGCCGCCCCGCCGTCGCGCCCGAGGTTCCGCCGCCTCAGTCCTGGTGGCGTCCGTCGCGGCCGGGGCCGCCGGAGAGCCCGTCCTCGCCGGGACCGAGGGCGAGTGCCGAGACGGCGCTCAGGTGCGGCGGTCGCGGGCGGTCGCGGACATGGCATGGCCTCCAAGAGGCAGGTGAACGGTCCCGGCAATCACGCGCGCCCCCTCACAACCACCGCTGGTTGCACGCCCTTTGGGATGCCGAGCCCCTTTCGCCCAGTCGCCGGTTCCGCAACACCCGGCGCAGCGGCGGTGGTTGCCTTCAGTCCACCTCAACAGCCGCAGGGGGAGGGGGGAGTCGCAAATCCGCGGGTGTCCGGGGGCCTCACTCCGGGGTGCGGGCCGCCTCCTCGCGCCGCTGCGCCCGGTCGATCTCCGGCATGTGCTCCTCGGCCCAGGTGCGGAGCAGGGCGAGCGGCACCTCCAGGGAGAGGCCGAGCGGGGTCAGCCGGTAGTGCACCCGGGGCGGCACGGTGGGCTCCACCCGGCGGCTGACCAGGCCGTCGCGGTGGAGTGCCTGGAGCGTGGCCGAGAGCATCTTCTGCGAGATGCCCGGCATCCGGCGCTGGAGCTCCGCGAACCGCACCTCTTCCGGCTCCGCCTCGGCGAGCACCTTCACCGCCATCGAGGTCCACTTGGTGCCGATGCGGTCGAGCAGCCGGCGGGTCGGGCACGCGGGGTCGAAGAGGTCGCCGCGGGCCGCGCGCGAGGGGCCGGAGGCGGCCCGCGGGGCACCGTGCGGGGTACCGCTCGGGGAGGAGGTCACCTGGAGCTCACCACCTGTGGGGAAAGTGCGGTCTTGGCGTCTGGAGTGCGGTCACCTAGCGTTTTGTTGTCACCAAAGGTAACCGCTGTTGCGCGCGGCTGACCACCGTCGACGGCGCCGATCAAGGCAGCGCCGGTCAAGACGACTCCGGCCGACAGGACCACTCCGACCAAGGGGCCCGTATGTCCTCCGTACCG
Organism: Streptomyces physcomitrii; assembly: GCF_012273655.1. GTDB lineage: Bacteria > Actinomycetota > Actinomycetes > Streptomycetales > Streptomycetaceae > Streptomyces > Streptomyces physcomitrii. Next base: position 86,878 of record NZ_JAAWWP010000023.1, read on the forward strand.
CTGTCCTCCGTACCGCCTCCCACCGCGCCCCCGCGGGCGCCCGCACCGGCCGTCGAGGAGCGCCGGATCCGGGCCAACGGCGTCGAGATCAATGTCGCCCTCTGCGGCGAGGGCCCGGCCGTCCTGCTGCTGCACGGGTTCCCGCACACCTGGCGGCTGTGGAGCGACCTCCTCGGCCCGCTCGCCGCGCACCACCGGGTGATCGCCCCCGACCTGCGCGGCCTGGGCGCGAGCAGCCGCGCCCCGCAGGGCTACGACGCGGGCACCCTCGCCGCCGACGCCGAAGCGCTCCTGGACGCCCTCGGCGAGCGCTCCGCCGCCGTCGTGGGCATCGACGCGGGCGCCCCGCCCGCCTTCCTCCTCGCCCTGCGCCGCCCCGGCCGGGTACGGCGGCTGGTGCTGATGGAGTCGCTGCTCGGGGGGCTGCCGGGCGCCGAGGAGTTCCTCGCCCAGGGGCCGCCGTGGTGGTTCGGCTTCCACGCGGTACCGGGGCTCGCCGAGACCGTGCTCGACGGCAACGAGGGGGCCTACCTCGACTTCTTCCTCGACGCGGGCACCCTCGGCGAGGGCGTCCGCCCCGGGGTCCGGGACGCCTTCGCCGCCGCCTACACCGGCCGCGAGTCGCTGCGCTGCGCCTTCGCGTACTACCGGGCGCTGCCCGAGAGCGCCCGCCAGCTCCGGGACGCCGTGCGCGCCGCGCGCCTGACGGTGCCCACCATGGCGATCGGCGCCGAGCCCGTCGGCCCGGCGCTCGAACGCCAACTACGGCCGCTGGCCGACGACTTGGAGGCCCACCGCATCGAGGACTGCGGCCATCTCGTCCCGCTGCACCGGCCCGAGGCGCTGCTCGCCCTGCTGCTGCCGTTCCTCGGCCGGTGACCGCGCGAGGCGCCCCTCACAGCACCCGCTGCCGCCGCCCCAGCCAGGTCTGGGCGACGACCACGACCGCGAGGAAGGCCCCGCTGACCACCTGCTGGTAGGCCGAGTCGAGGGAGCCGATCTGGTTGATGACGTTCTGGATCACCTTCAGGAGCAGCACCCCCACCAGGGAGCCGCTGATGAAGCCGAAGCCGCCGCTGAGCAGGGTGCCGCCGATGACCACCGCGGAGATCGCCTCCAGCTCCATGCCGGAGCCGAGGATGGTGACCCCGGAGACCAGCCAGGCGGCGTTGAGCGCGCCCGCGAGCCCGGCGCACAGCCCCGAGACCGTGTAGACGGCGATCTTCGTACGGGCCACGGGGGCGCCCATCAGCGCCGCCGCGTCCTCGTTGCCGCCGACCGCGTACACGTACTGCCCGAAGCGGGTGCGCCGGAGGACCAGGGCGCCGAGGCCGAAGAGGGCGAGGGTGATCCACACCGGGACGCCGAGGCCGAGCAGGGTCTCCTGGCCGAGGCTCGCGAAGACGGTGTCCTTGTCGACGAGATAGGTGGTGGAGCCCTCGTCGGTGACGGCGAGCAGGATGCCGCGGGCGCCGAGCATCGCGGCGAGCGTGACGATGAAGGGCGCGAGCCCGGAGCGGGCGATGAGCAGCCCGTTGACCACCCCGACCAGCCCGCAGACGGCGAGCGGGAGCAGCAGCGCGACCAGGGTGCCGTACTGCGAGCCCCAGGCCGCGAGCACACCGCCGAGCGCGAAGAGCGAGCCGACCGAGAGGTCGATGCCGCCGGTGACGATCACGAAGGTCATGCCGAGCGCGACCACGGCGAGGAAGGCCGAGGAGAGCGCCATGTTCTGGAGGTTGTCGCCGGTCAGGAAGGTGTCGAAGCTCAGCGAGGCGGCGATCACCGCGATCACCAGGGTGACCAGGGCGCCGTGCTGCTGGGCCAGGGCGCTGAGGCGTTCGGCCCGGGTGGCGCCGAGCGGTTCGGCACCCGGCGGGGCCTCCTTGCGTACCGGACTGCCGATGTCTGCGGTGGTCATCGCTTCCCCCGTTCCCGGGCCGCGTACACGGCGAGGACGATCACCACGGCCTGGGCGATCTGTGTCCACGACGGCGGCAGGTCGTGCTTGATGAGCGTGGCGGTGAGCAGCTGGATGAGCACGGCGCCCGCCACGGTGCCGCCGATACGGACCCGGCCGCCGCTGAGCGGGGTGCCGCCGACCACGACCGCGGTGATCGCGGAGAGCTCCATCAGCGTCCCGAGCGAGGTGGGGTCGCTGGCGGTGAGCCGGGCCGTGGCGAGCACTCCGGCGAAGGCGGCGAGCGCGCCGCACAGGACGTAGACGAGGATCAGGACCCGGCGCACCGGCAGGCCGGCGAGCTGGGCGGCGGGCCGGCTGTCGCCGATGGCGAGGAGCTGGCGGCCGAAGGTGGTGCGCCGCACCACGAAGGCGACCAGCAGGGCGAGCCCGGCCGCGATCAGGACGAGGTAGGGGACGCCGAGCAGGTCGCCGGAGCCGAGGGCCGCCATGTCCGGGTCGTTGACCTGCTTGAGCTGCGGGAGCATCACCAGGGCGAGTCCGCGCCCGGCGACCATCAGGGCGAGGGTGGCGACGATGGGCTGGACGCCGACGAAGGCGACCAGGGAGCCGTTGGCGAGTCCGACAACGATGCCACCGAGCAGCGCGGCGAGCAGCGCGATCCACACCCCGTAGCCGAGGTAGAGCGAGATCAGCGAGGTGGACAGGGCCATCACCGAGCCCACCGACAGGTCCACGCCCTCGGTGCCGATGGCGAGCGCCATGCCGAGGGCGACCACCAGGACGGGCGCGACCTGCACGGCCTGGGTGCGGAAGTTCTCGCCGGAGAGGAAGTGCGGGGTGAAGGCGATGTTGACGAGCAGCAGGACCAGGACGCCGAGGTAGACGCCGTACTCCTGGAGGAGGCGCAGGAGCCGCGCCCGGTCGGCGCTCACCCGGCCCAGGGTCAGTTCAGTCACGGCTCTCTCCTGCGGGTGCGGCGATGGCGCGCATCAGCCGGTCCTCGGTCACCTGGTCGCCGGTCAGCTCCTCGACGACGGCGCCGTCCTTGAGGACCACGACCCGGTCGGAGCCCTCGATCAGCTCCTCCATGTCGGAGGAGATCAGCAGCACGCCGAGGCCGTCCGCGGCGAGTTCGTCGATGAGCTTCTGCACCTCCGCCTTGGCGCCGACGTCGATGCCGCGGGTGGGTTCGTCGAGCAGCAGCACCTTCGGGTTCATCGCGAGCCAGCGGGCGAGCAGCACCTTCTGCTGGTTGCCGCCGGAGAGTTCGCCGACCTTCTGGTGTGCGCTGGACGCCTTGATGCGCAGCCGCTTGACGAAGGTGTCGACGATGCGGTCGATCCGCGCCTCGTCGACCAGGCCGAAGCGGGAGAGCCCGGGCAGCGCGGCGAGGGCGATGTTCTCGCGCACCGAGAGGCCCGGCACGATGCCCTCCGCCTTGCGGTCCTCGGGCAGCAGGCTGATTCCGGCGCGGATCGCGGCGGGGGTGGAGCCGCCGCGCACCCGGGTCCCGGCGACGGTGACCCGGCCGGAGTCCACCGGCAGGGCGCCCGCGAGGGCCTTCGCGGTCTCGCTGCGGCCCGAGCCGAGCAGTCCGCCGAGGCCGAGCACCTCGCCGGGGCGGATGTCGAGGGAGACCTCGCTCAGTCGGTGACGTGCCGTCAACTCCTCGGCCCGCAGCACCGGTTCGCGTCCGGCGTCGTGCTCGCCGGTGAACTTGGTCAGGCCCTCGTCCTGGACCGTGTCCATGTCCCGGCCGAGCATCAGGGAGACCAGGCGCAGCCGGTCGAGCCCGGCCAGCGGTCCGGTGTGCACCACCTTGCCGTCGCGCAGCACGGTGACGGTGTCGCAGATCGCGTACAGCTCGTCCATGCGGTGGCTGACGTAGATGACGGCGATGCCGCGCTCGCGCAGCATCCGGATCACCCCGAAGAGGGTCGCCACCTCGCGGGGTTCGAGCGAGGAGGTCGGCTCGTCCATCAGGACGACCCGGGCGTCCACCGCGACCGCGCGGGCGAGGGCCACCATCTGCTGGGCGCCGACGCCGAGTTCGCGCAGGGGACGGCGGACGTCGACCCGCACGCCCAGCTCGGCGAGTGCCCGCTCCGCCTCCCGGTGCATCCGGCGGAAGTCGATCAGCCCGAGGCGGCCCCGGGGTTCGCGGCCTAGGAAGAGATTGCGGGCCACGCTCATCAGGGGGACGAGGTTGACCTCCTGGTAGATCGTGGAGATGCCCGCCTGCTGCGCGTCGAGCGGGGTGGCGAAGGAGACCTCGCGCCCGTCATACGTCAACGTGCCCCCGGGGTCGGGCCGGTGGACCCCGGTGAGCAACTTGATCAGGGTGGACTTGCCGGCGCCGTTCTCGCCGACGAGGGCGTGCACCTCCCCGGCGCGCGCGGTGAACTCGACGCCGTCGAGCGCGCGCACGCTGGGGAAGGTCTTGCTGAGTCCGGAGACCGACAGCATGTCAGTAGGCCTTGTCCACATCGGACTTGGCGTTGTCCTCGGTATAGGCGCTGTCCTTGATGACGATCTCCTGGGAGACCTTCCCGCCCTGGGCGAAGGAGTCCAGGGTGGTGAAGGCGAGCGGCCCGAAGCGCGGGTTGGACTCGATGACTCCGGAGATCCAGCCGTCCACGATGCCCTGGACCGCGTTGCGGGTGCCGTCCACCGTGACGATCTTGACGGCGCCGGCCTTCTTGCCCGCGCCCTTGAGGGCGTTGACCGCGCCGAGGCCCATCTCGTCGTTCTCCGCGTAGATCCCGTCGATGCCCGGCTTGGACTGGATCAGCTGCTCGGTGACCTGCTGGCCCTTCTCGCGGGCGAACTCGCCGGTCTGCTTGAAGACCACCTTCAGGCCCGGGGCCTTCTCCTTCAGCCGCTCCTCGAAGCCCTTGGTGCGCTCGGTGGTGACGTTGTTCCCGGCGGCGCCGAGCAGGATCGCCACCGTGCCCTTGCCGCCGGTCGCCTCGATCATCCGGTCGGCTGCGCGCCGGCCCTGCTCCACGAAGTCGGAGCCGATGAAGCTGACGTAGTCCTTGCAGGGCTCGGCGTTGATCTTGCGGTCCACGGTGACGATCGGGATGTGCCGGGCGGCGGCGGAGCGCAGCACCGGCTCCCAGCCGTCGGAGTTCAGCGGCGCGATGACGAGCAGGTCGGCGCCCTTGGCGATGAGGTCCTGCACATCGCTGATCTGCTTGGAGAACTGCGACTGGGCGTTGGCGGTGAGCAGCTTGACCCCGCGCTTCTTCGCCTCCGCCTTGATCGAGGCGGTCTCCGCGATCCGGAAGGGGTTGGCCTCCTTCTCCGACTGCGAGAAGCCGACGGTGGCGTTCTTCAGGTCGAGCTTCTTGCCGCCGTAGGCGTCGATGGTGCAGGTCTCGCCGCCGGAGGTATCCGAGGAGGCGGCCGCCTCCCCGCCCTCCTGGGCCGAGGACTTCTTGTCCCCGTCGCCCTCGTCCTCGGACTTGGCGCAGCCGGAGGCGAGGACCAGGCCGGTGAGCAGCCCGGTGGCGAGCAGCGCTCTGGCGGAGGTACGGCGGCGGAATGCGGTCGACTTCATGAGATCCCCAAGTGGCGCGGCCCCTGGCGCACACAGCGCTCGCGGGGGAGATTGGGTACGGGCGGGTCAACTGGCCGTTCAGGTGAGGGTTTTACATCGTTGGAAGAGCGCTGTAAACCCTCTGCTCCGAAATCCACGGGAGAGGGCGCGCGGCCCGCCCCTCAGCGCCGCCCCAGAGTGCTCTCCCGCTCGATCAGCTCGAACTCGGCGGTCAGTTCCCGCCCTTGGGGGCTGGCCTGCGGGTTCTTCAGGGTGCGCAGCAGCGATTCGACGGCGAGCCGGGCGATGGCCCGCTTGTCCGGCGAGACCGTGGTCAGGGTCACCGCGCCGAACCGCCCCTCGGCGATGTCGTCGAAGCCCACCACCGCCACGTCCCAGGGCACCCGCAGCCCGCGTTCGTGCAGCACCCGCATGGCGCCGATGGCCACCAGGTCGTTGTACGCGAACACCGCGTCCGGGCGCACCCCGGCGTCCAGCATCCGCGCCATCGCCTCCGCGCCGTCGCCCCGGTCCCAGCCCGCGGTGGGCCCGATCAGCTCCTCCGGGGCGGGCAGCCCGGCCGCCGCCAACTCCTCGCGCCAGCCCGCGAGTCGCAGGTGGGCGGGCCGGTTGGCGGAGTCGGTGCGCGCGCCGAGGTAGGCGATACGGGTGCGGCCCCGGCCGAGGAGATGGCGTACCGCGAGGCGGGCGGCGGCGACGTTGTCGATGGCGATATGGGCGTAGGGCAGGTCGTACTCGCGCTCGCCGAGCAGGACGAGGGGGACGTCGTCCTCCCGGCTGCGCAGGTCCTCGACCTCCAGCTCCAGCGGGCTGAGGATGAGCCCGTCGATCACCCCGGCCCGGAAACCCTGGCTGACCAGGACCTCCCGCTCGCGTTCGCCGCCGGTGTGGTCCAGGAGCACGGTCAGGTCGTGTGCGGCGGCCTCGTCGATGACCGCGCCCGCGAGTTCGGCGAAGTACGGGTTGCCGAGCTCCGGCAGGGCGAGCGCGAGGATGCCGGTGCGGCCCTTGCGCAGATGACGGGCCGTCAGATTGGGCCGGTAGCCCAGCTCGTCGATGGCCGCCTGCACCCGGGCCCGCATACCCGGTGTGACGTGCTGATAGTTGTTCACGACGTTCGAGACCGTCTTGATCGAGACGCCGGCGCGTTCGGCGACGTCTTTCAGGCTGACCCGCAAGGAAGTCCTCCGCGTGGGTGGGTGGCCGCGGCCCCGGTCCGCCGCGGTGGGTTCCCGCGACGGTATGTCAGAGCCCTGGACAGAATTCCGAGAGCCGTGCTGTCATGCCAACTGCTCGTCCTTTCAACGTTGTACAGACTTCGGCAACGAGCCGCCACTCTTCCTCACACACCGGAGGATTCGTGCGCACCAAACGATTCAGAAGCAGCGCGGTCCTGCTCTTGGCCGCAGCGCTCTCGGTCACCGGACTGGCCGCGGCGCCACCGACCACCTCGGCGGCGGGACCGCCGGACAAGGCCCCCGAGGTCCACGGGCTCAAGGGGGACTACTACACCCAGTCCGCCCCGGGCGCCTTCGACTTCGACGAACTCAAGACCACCGGATTCGACCCGGACCTCGACTTCGGCGACCTCGAATCCCGGCTGGACTTCGCCACCGGGGCGCCGGACGACGCCAGCGTGCGCTGGACCGGGAAGCTGGTCCCCGAGGCCTCCGGCGCGCACACCTTCGCCATGAGCGGCGACAACGGCTTCCGCCTGTGGATCGGCGGGGAGCAGGTCATCGACCACTGGGTCGACGACTGGGACAACGAACAGACCTCCGAGCCCGTCGAGTTGACGGCGGGTCAGGAGTACGACATCAAGGTCGAGTACTTCGACCACTTCGGCGGGTCCAACCTCCATCTGCGCTGGACCCCGCCCGGCGGCGAGAAGGAGCCCGTACCGCAGTCCGCCTTCCGGCTGCCCGAGGACTTCGACTACGACGGCGCGCTCAGCACCACCGTGCAGCAGGACGGCCGCACCCTGCGCCTCGACTTCGCCCAGGACCTCGCCGCCCCTCCGGCCGGACTGACCGACCATGTGGAGGCCGTCGTCGGCGGCGCCAAGTGGCCGCTGGACACGGCCAAGTTGGACCCCGAGGACCCGAGCGCCCTGCTCGTCGGCCTCGGTGAACCGGTGGTCGGCAACAAGGACGGCACCGCCCGCGGCACCGTCGACCTGCGCTACGACGGCGAGGGCGGCCTCAGCGGCACCGGCCCCGGGACCGAGGTCGGCACCTTCTGGAGCAGCGGCCCCAACAAGTCCACCTACGAGCTGCGTACCGAGTGGGCCGACGACGTGACCCCGGAGAACGCGCACCGGGAGTACCCGCGCCCGCAGCTCACCCGGGACGACTGGCAGAACCTCAACGGCGAATGGCAGTTCGCCGGTGCCGAGAAGGGCGAAGAGCCCCCGGTCGGCAAGGACCTGGACGAGAAGATCCTGGTGCCCTACCCGGTCGAGTCCCAGCTCTCCGGCGTCCAGCGCCACGAGGACCGGATGTGGTACAAGCGCACCTTCACCGTCCCGGACGACTGGAAGATCGGTGACGCCCGGCGCCTGAACCTCAACTTCGGCGGCGTGGACTGGAAGTCCGAGGTCTGGGTCAACGGCACCCGGGTCGCCGAACACACCGGCGGCTACGACAAGTTCAGCGCCGACATCACCAAGGCACTGAAGCCCGGCGGCAGTCAGGAGCTGATCGTCGGCGTCTACGACCCGACCGACGCCGAGGACGGCGAGAACCCGCCGCTGGGGAAGCAGCGACTGGACCCGAGCGGCATCTGGTACACCCCGTCCTCCGGCATCTGGCAGACGGTGTGGATGGAGCCGGTGGCGGCCGACCACGCCGACTCGCTGCAGCTGAGCCCCGACGTCAAGACCGGCACGGTGGGCGTCCAGCCGCGCGGCGTACGCGACGGAGTCCCGGTCACCGCCACCGCCTACGCGGACGGAAAGGAGGTCGCCACCGCGAGCGGCAGCACCGGCACCGCGCTGGAACTGAAGATCGGCGACCCGCACCTGTGGTCCCCCGACGACCCCTTCCTCTACGACCTGGAGGTGACCGTCGGCGAGGACCGCGTCGGCAGCTACTTCGGCATGCGCTCCATCGCCGTGGAGAAGGTGAACGGCACCCCGCGCACCGTGCTCAACGGCAAGCCCGTCTTCATGATGGCCACCCTCGACCAGGGCTTCTGGCCGGACGGACTGCACACCGCGCCGAGTGACGAGGCCCTCGCCTACGACCTCAAGATGCACAAGGAGATGGGCTTCAACTCGGTCCGCAAGCACATCAAGGTGGAGCCGGACCGCTGGTTCTACTGGGCCGACAAGCTCGGGCTCCTGGTCTGGCAGGACATGCCCTCGATGACCGCCGGGGTCGACCCGGACACCGAGTCCCGCGCCGAGTACGAGCGCGAGATGAAGACGATGATCGAGCAGCACGGCAACAGCCCCTCGATCGTCATGTGGGTCACCTTCAACGAGGGCTGGGGCCAGTACGACCAGGCCCGCATCGCCGACCAGGCCAAGGCCTGGGACCCGAGCCGCCTGGTCAACAACATGAGCGGCCTCAACTGCTGCGGCGCCGTCGACGGCAAGAACGGCGACATCGCCGACGCGCACGGCTATCCGAGTCCCCAACTGCCCGCGCCGGACGGCGAACGCGCCCTGGTCAGCGGCGAGTACGGCGGCCTCGGACTCGCGGTGCCCGGGCACGCCTGGTCGGTCCAGATGTCGTATGTGAACGTCGACCCGGAGACGTACACCGACGACTACGTGGCCAAGCTGGACGAGGTCCGCGCGCTCGCCTGCAAGGGCGGCAACGGCGCCGTCTACACGCAGATCTCCGATGTGGAGGGCGAGTTGAACGGTCTGCTCACCTACGACCGCAAGGTGGTCAAGCCGGATGTGCAGCGGATCAGGGCGGCCCACGAGTCCCTGATCCGGGACGCCTCGCAGCCCACCGTGCCGGGCTGCGCCTGACCGGCACCCCGCGCCGGGCCCTGACCCCCGGCGCGGGGTGCCCCGCACTTCCGGGTCCCGCACTTCGGGGTCCCGCACCTCCGGGCCCCGCACCTCCGGCCCGTGCATCGCCCGGTCCCGCCCGCCGTCCGGCGGCCCTCAGCGGCTCGGGCTCCACGACGCCCGCAGCGCCCCGGCCCGCACGACGGCCCGGGCCACCCGGCGGCCCCGCCCGGCTCGCTCCCGCGCGCGCCGGGCGGGGCCCACGCCCGCGC
>NZ_JAAWWP010000024.1:0-57173 GCF_012273655.1 Streptomyces physcomitrii
GCCGCGGCCGCCGGCGCCGCCGCGGCCCTCGGCACGGCGGCCCCCGGCTCCGCCTCCGCCGCCCCGCGCGCGGGCCGGGCCGCCGCCCCCGACCTCGGCCCGAACGCCCTGGTCTTCGACCCCTCGATGTCCGCCGAGTCGATCCAGGCGAAGCTGGACGAGGTCTTCGCACAGCAGGAGAGGGACCAGTTCGGCAGCAGCCGGTACGCGCTGCTCTTCCTGCCGGGCAGCTACCGGGTGGACGCCAATATCGGCTTCAACACCCAGATCCTCGGGCTCGGCCTGTCCCCCGACGACGTGACGATCGACGGCACCGTGCACGCCGAGGCCGACTGGTTCGACGGCAACGCGACCCAGAACTTCTGGCGGGTCGCGGAGAACCTCTCGGTGACCCCGCCGAGCGGCGGCGACCGGTGGGCCGTCTCCCAGGCCGCCCCCTACCGCCGTGTCCATCTGCGCGGCGACCTCGCGCTCGACGACAACGGCTGGGCCAGCGGCGGCTTCCTCGCCGACTCGCGGATCGAGGGGCAGGTGAACTCCGGTACCCAGCAGCAGTGGTTCACCCGCAACTCCGGCCTCGGCAGCTGGGCGGGCGCCAACTGGAACATGGTCTTCCTCGGCACCGGCGGCGCCCCCGGCGACTCCTTCCCCGAGCCGCCCTACACCACCGTCGACCGCACCCCGGTGATCCGCGAGAAGCCCTTCCTGTACGTGGACGAGGGCGGCGCCTACCGCGTCTTCGTACCCGCGCTGCGCACCGACGCCACCGGCACCAGCTGGGAGAACGGCACCCCGCGCGGGGAGTCGCTGCCCGTCGAGGACTTCCTGATCGCCCAGCCGGGCACCCCGGTCGCCGAGATCAACAGCGCGCTGGCGGACGGCAGGCACCTGCTGCTGACCCCCGGCATCCACGAGCTGGACGGGACCATCGAGGTCACCCGCGCGAACACCGTGGTCCTCGGTCTGGGCCTGGCGACCCTGACCCCGGCGGGCGGGGCCGCGGCGCTCACCGTCGCCGACGTGGACGGCGTCAAGATCGCCGGGATCCTGGTGGACGCGAACGAGCAGTCCTCGCCGGTCCTCCTGGTGGTGGGCCCGGAGGGCGCGGACGCCGACCACGCGGCCAACCCGACCTCGCTGCACGACGTCTTCTGCCGGGTCGGCGGACGGCACGCGGGCCGGGCCGACGTCAGCCTGGCGATCAACAGCAACCACGTCATCTGCGACCACCTGTGGCTGTGGCGCGGCGACCACGGCGAGGGCATCGGCTGGGACACCAACCCGGCCAAGTACGGACTGATCGTCAACGGCGACGACGTCACCTGCTACGGGCTCTTCGTCGAGCACTACCAGGACTACCAGGTGTACTGGAACGGCGAGCGCGGGCGGACGTACTTCTTCCAGAGCGAGATGCCCTACGACCCGCCGAACCAGGACGCCTGGATGAACCGGGGCACCCGCGGCTTCGCCTCCTACAAGGTGGACGACGCCGTCGACGACCACCAGGCCTTCGGCCTCGGCGTGTACTGCTTCTTCAACGCCGACCCCTCCGTCGTCAGCGAACGCGCCGTCGAGGCACCGCAGAAGGAGGGCGTGCGCTTCCGGCACCTGGTCACCATCTCGCTCGGCGGCGGCACCGGGACCATCAACCATGTCGTCAACGACACCGGGGGCGCGGTCACTTCGGGCCACACCGAGGAGAACCTCGTCTCCTATCCCTGAGCCGCGGGCACGGTCGGCGGGGCCGGGCGCACCCCGCCCCCGCCGACCGCGGCACCTGCCCCGCTACGGCCGCCGCGGGAATGTATCCGCTTTGTATGCCCGCCCCCTTGAATCGCCGGGTCACCCGACGATCCAAGGGGAGAACCATGCACAGACACATGCGCCGGCTGCTGGCCGCCGCGGGGACCGCCGCCGCCGTGCTGGCCACCGCTCCGCTCGCCTCCGCGGCCACCCAGGAGAACGCCGCGGGGGTCGGCGTACTGGCGAGGCCCGCCTTCAAGCTGCCCTTCGACTGCGGCCAGAGCTGGCGCGGCAGCAACTGGAACGGGCACAGCCCGGCGCACTCCATCGACTTCAACCACTACGACGCGAACGGCACCCCGGACGACTTCGGCCGCCGCGTCTTCGCCAGCGCGGGCGGCACGGTCCTCTCCTCGTACTACGCCACCGACACCGGTTACGGGAACACCATCGTGATCGGGCACGGCGACGGCTGGCAGACCCGCTACGCGCACCTGAGCGCGCGCGACGTGAAGGCGGGCGACACCGTCGCCGTCGGCCAGCAGATCGGCAAGGTCGGCAAGTCCTCCGCGCTCTACGACCTCTCCCCGCACCTGCACTACGAGCAGATACACAACGGCAGCGTCGTGGTCTCCGTCCTGCAGGGCGTGACCTGGAACGACTTCCTGGCGCGGTACCAGACCAGCACCAACCGCTGCTGACCGCGCGGCGGCCGGGCCGGGCACGGGGCCGGACCCGGCCGCCCGCCCGGCCGCTCAGTGCAGCGCGCGGAGCTTGGCGTCCACCAGGGCCGCCTGGTCGCGGGCCTCAAGGCGGCGCCAGGTGGACAGCGAGCGGTGGAAGTAGCGGCGGGCGGTCTGCTTGCGGCCGGTGGCGTGGTGCAACTCGCCGAGCAGACAGGCCACCCGCGCCTCCGCCCGCCGGTCGCCCAGCTGCCGCTGCACCACGAGCGCGCCCACGAGCAGCGCCGAGGCCTGCGCCGCATCGCCCTGGCGCAGGCAGAGTTCGCCGATGCTCTGCTGCACATAGGCCGCGCAGTGGGTGTCCGCCAGCTCGTCGAAGATGCCGAGCGCCCCCTCCAACTCGGCCCGCGCGGCGCCCGGTTCACCGCGCAGCTCGTGCAGTACGGCGATCCGGCGGCGCACCTGTGCCTCGCGGTGCCGGTCGCCCAGCTCACGGGAGAGCCGCAGCGCGCCCTCCAGCCAGCCGGCCGCCGCCCGGGGTTCCCCGCGCTCCAGCCACACCGAGGCGAGGGCGTTGCGGGCGATGGCCTCGCCGTGCCGGTCACCGGCCCGGACGAAGAGCTCCAGCGCCTCGGTGAAGGCGGCCAGCGCCGCGTCGAGCCCCCCGGTGACCCGGTGCACCGACCCCGCGCCCACCGCGGCGAAGCCCTCGCCCGGCAGGTGCCCGAGGGCCGCGAACAGCGTCCGGGAGCGGGCGAAGCTGTCCAGGGACTCGGCGTACCGGTCCTGGTAGAGGTGCAGTTGCCCGAGGTTGCGCAGCAGGGCGGCGGCGTGCACGTCCCGCGGCTCGTCCATGGCGTCGAGCACCAGGCGGTGGGTGCGCAGCCAGTCGTCGTAGTAGCCGCGCATGTCGAAGAAGCTGGCCAGCTCCACGGCGAGCGCGGCGGCGCGCGGGACGTCCCCGAGCCGGGCCGCGCGGTCCACGGCGGCGACCAGGACGCGGCGCTCGCCCTCGAACCACTCCACGGGCCGGGCGCGCACCGCCTCGGTGAGCGCGGCGGCGGGACCGGCCGGGGCCACCGGCTCCCCGAGCACGCCGAGGAAGCGGGTCGGCATCGCCGCGTTGGCGGCCTGCGCGAGCGCGGTGAGCGCGTCCAGCACCCGGGTACGCCGCCCGCTCCGTACCCGGCGGTCGTCCTGTTCGGTCAGCTCCCGGGCGTAGCAGCGCAGCAGTTCGTGCATCCGGTAGCGGGGCAGGCCGAGGCGGTCGGTGTCCACCAACTCGACCAGGTGCTCGTCGAGCAGGGTCTCCAGGCCGGTGGCCGCCTCTCCGCTCTCCCCGGTGGCCGCGGCCACCGTCCAGCCCGCCACCGCCTCGTCGGGCAGCTGGCCGAAGGCCCGGAAGGCGCGGGCGGCGGGCTCGGGCAGATGCCGGTAGCTCAGCTCCGCCCCGGCCCGCACCTCCAGTTCGCCGGTCTGCAACTGGTCGAGCCGCCCGCGCTCGTCCTCCAGGAAGCCGGCGAGGGCGCCGAGGGTCCAGCCGGGGCGGTTGGCGAGCCGCGCGCCCGCGATCCGCACCGCGAGCGGCAGCGAGCCGCAGCCCGCGAGGACCCGGTCGGCGTCCGCCGGGTCCCGGTCGAGCCGTTCCGCGCCGACCAGCGAGCCGAGCAGCGCCCGGGCGTCCTCGCGTTCCATCACGCCCAGCCGGATCTCGTGGACCGGCAGCCCGGTCAGCCGCCGTCGCGAGCTGACCAGGACCGCGCTGCCGCCGGTGCCGGGCAGCAGGGGGCGCACCTGGGCGCTGCCCGCGGCGTCGTCCAGGACCAGGAGGAGGCGGCGCTGGGCCAGCCGGGAGCGGAACAGGGCGGCGCGTTCGCCGAGCCCCGCGGGCAGCGCGCCGTCGATGACGCCGAGTCCGCGCAGCATCTCGGCGAGCACGTCGGCGGGCTCCCGGGGCCGGGCGCTCAGCCCGGCCAGGTCGACGTAGAGCTGGCCGTCCGGGAAGTGGGCGCGCATCCGGTGGGCCGCGTGCACCACCAGGGTGGTCTTGCCGCAGCCCGGCGGTCCGGTGACGGTGACCGCGACAGGCTGCCGCCCGGCGGTGGCGAGCCGGTCCTCCAGTCGGCCGATCTCCGCGGCGCGGCCGGTGAAGTCCGGTACGTCCATGGGGAGTTGGCAGACCGGGCCGGGGTCGGCCGGGCGCCGCCGGGTGGCGTAGCCGTTGATCTCCTCGCCCAGGGCGCGCAGCGGGGCGCTCGGCTCGGTGCCCAGTTCCGCGGCGAGCAGCCGCTCCGCCTCCGCGTACCCGGCGCGTGCCTCGGTGGTGCGTCCGGCGTCGTACAGCGCGCGCAGCAGCATCCGCCACAGGTCCTCGCGCAGCGGGTCCTCGGCGAGGCGGGAGCGCAGTTCGGCGACGAGCGGGGCGTGGTCCCCGCGCAGCAGCCGCACCTCGAGGCATTCGTCGGCCGCCGCGGACCGCAGCGCCTCCAGGCGGGAGACGGCCGGGTCCCAGACCACGCTGGAGGGCACGTCCTGGAGGACGCCGCCGCGCCACAGCCCGAGCGCGGCCTCGTAGCGGCGGAGCGCCCCGGCGCTCTCGCCGCGCTCGCGCAGGGCGCGCGCCTGCTCCAGGCGGCGCTGGAAGAGCAGCTGGTCGAGGGCGTCCGGTGGCACGTCGAGGGCGTAGCCGGAGGACTCGGTGCGCAGTCCCCCGATGGGCACCCCGGCCGCCGCGAGGGTGCGGCGCAGCGCGCGGACATAGGTACGCACATTGGCGAGGGCAGACCGGGGCGCGCCGCCGGGCCACAGCACCTCGGTGAGCTGGTCGACCGAGACGAAGCCGCCGGGCTGCAGCAGCAGGGTGGCCAGGATCGCCCGCGGCTTCGGCCCGCCGACCCGGACCGGCAGGCCGCCCACCCTGACCTGGAGCGTGCCCAGCACGCCGAACGTCGGTTCCCCCATCCCCGGCCTCCGCGTCCCGTGAACTGCCGCGCAGCGTACCGGCGTTCGAGCGGCGCCGGGCGGGCAATCCGGAAGGCGGCGCGGCCCGGTCCCGCCGCCGGGGGCGACATACCGGCCGCCGCACCCGAAATCCCTTCGCCCCGTGACGCGGTCCACTGCTTGGCTTGCCCCATGGAGACTCCGCACATCCGCCCCGCCACCCGGCCCGACATCGACGCCGTCCTGCGGTTCTGGCGGGAGGCCGCCGAGGGGACGAGCATCAGCGACGACGCCGAGGGGCTGACCCGGCTGCTCACCCGCGACCCCGGGGCCCTGCTCCTCGCCGAGCGCGAGGGCAGCGTTGCCGGGACCGTGATCGCGGGCTTCGACGGCTGGCGCTGCCACCTCTACCGGCTGGCCGTGGCGCCCGCGTACCGCAGGCAGGGCATCGCCCGCGCCCTGCTCGCCGCGGCCGAGGCGCGCTTCACGGCGCTCGGCGGGCGCCGCGGGGACGCGATGGTGCTCCGGGACAACGCGCGCGCCCAGCACGCCTGGCGGGCCGCCGGATACGGACCCGAGGAGCACTGGCGCCGCTGGGTGAAGCCGCTGGCCTAAGCCTTCAAGCCCGGCCCGGCTCACCCCCGACTTTGCCGATCCTTTACGATGGCTCCTACAGCCCAGCCACCGAGGAAAGGTGTGAGAGTCCCGCCGTGGACGAGCCCCCCAGTAGCCGATATCGCGCAGAACCGCCGCCCCTGTCCGACGATGGGACGGAGGTGACCCGATGATCGAAGTGCTCCTGCTCGCGGTGGCCGTCCTGCTCTCGCTGGCCTGCGGTGCCTTCGTCGCCGCCGAGTTCTCGCTCACCACCGTCGAACGCGGGGAACTGGAGCGCGCCGCCGAGCGCGGCGAACGCGGTGCCGCCGGTGCCCTCAAGGCGGCCCGGCACCTGACCTTCCAGCTCTCCGGCGCCCAGCTCGGCATCACGGTCACCAACCTGGTGGTCGGCATGCTCTCCGAGCCGTCCATCGCCAAGCTGATCGCCGGGCCGCTGGAGGACATCGGCCTCTCGCACTCCGCGGCCCGCTCGGCCGCCCTGGTGCTCGGCACCGCGCTGTCCACGGTCTTCTTGATGGTGGTCGGCGAGCTGGTGCCGAAGAACTGGGCCATCTCCTCGCCGCTGCCCGTGGCGAAGCGGGTGGCGACCCCGCAGCGCTGGTTCAGCGCCGCCTTCCGGCCCTTCATCACCCACCTCAACAACACCGCGAACCGGGCCGTACGCCGCTTCGGCATCGAACCCACCGAGGAGCTGGCCTCGGCCCGCGGCCCGGAGGAGCTGGTGGCGCTCGCCCGCCACTCCGCCAAGGAAGGCGCCCTGGAACCCGACACCGCGGAGCTGTTCGTCCGCACCCTGAACCTCGCCGACCTGACCGCCGAGAACGTGATGACGCCCCGGGTCCAGGTGATGGCCCTGGACGCCCAGGCCACCTGCGAGGACGTGGCCAACGCCACCCGCGCCACCGGCCTGTCCCGCTTCCCCGTCTACCGGGGCAGCCTCGACTCGGTGGTCGGCATCGTGCACATCAAGGACGTGCTGGCCGTGCCCGCGCAGCGCAGGCTCAGGCACCCGGTCTCCGCGCTGATGCGCGAACCCCTCCTGGTGCCCGAGACGCTCACCGTCGACCGGCTCCTGGACCGGATCTCCGGCCGCCGCACCATGGCCGTGGTGATCGACGAGTACGGCGGCACCGCCGGGGTGGCCACCCTGGAGGACATCGTCGAGGAGGTCGTCGGCGAGGTCCGCGACGAGCACGACCCGCACGAGACACCCGACCTCGCCCCCGCCGGACTCGACGAGGAGGGCCGGTCCCGCTATTCGGCCGACGGCGCCGCCCGCATGGACCAGCTCGCCCGCGTCGGACTGCGCGCCCCGGAGGGCCCGTACGAGACGCTGGCCGGTCTGGTCGCCCGGGAGCTGGGGCGGATCCCCGCCACCGGCGACAGCGTCGAGGTCGCGGGCTGGCGCCTGGACGTGGTGGACGCGAGCGGCCACCGCGCCGCCCGGGTCCTGCTGCACGCGCCGGTCACCGGCAGCGCCCTGAGCGAGGGGGAGCGATGATCGCCGTCCAACTGCTGATCGCCCTGGCGACCCTGGTCGCCAACGCCTTCTTCGTCGGCGCCGAGTTCGCGCTGATCTCGGTGCGGCGCAGCCAGATCGAGCCCTACGCGGAGCAGGGCAACCGGCGCGCGCGCAGCGTGCTGTGGGGCCTGGAGCACGTCTCCGCGCTGCTCGCCGCCGCGCAGCTCGGCATCACCCTGTGCACCCTGGTCCTCGGCGTGGTCGCCGAGCCCGCCCTCGCGCACCTCCTGGAACCGGGCTTCGACGCGGCCGGGGTGCCGCACGGCCTCGTCCACCCGATCTCCTTTGTCCTCGCGCTGGCGCTCGCCACCTATCTGCACATGCTGCTCGGCGAGATGATCCCGAAGAACGTCGCCCTCGCCGAGCCGGTGCGCAGCGCGATGGCGCTCGGACCGCCGCTGGTGGCGCTCGCCCGGGCGCTGCGCCCGGTGATCTTCACCATCAACGCCTTCGCGAACACCCTGCTCAAGCTGCTCAGGGTGGAGTCGAAGGACGAGGTCGCCGCCACCTTCTCCGACGACGAACTGGCCCGCCTGGTCAAGGACTCCTCGGCGGCCGGCCTCCTCGACGACCGCGCCACGGAGCGGCTGCGCGAGGCCCTGGAGCTGCGCCGCCACGCGGTACGCGATGTGGTGCTGCCGCTGGAGCGGGTGATGTACGCGAGGCTCGGGATCACCCCGGAGGGGCTGGAGCGGCTTTCCGCCGAATCCGGCTTCTCCCGGTTCCCCGTGGTGGACGACGGCCGCCGGATCATCGGCTATCTGCACGTCAAGGACGCGCTGGACGCCATGCCGCCGGACGTCCCCTTCCAGATCCGGGACATGCGGCCCATCGCCCGGATCCGCGAGAGCACCCCGCTCGACGAGGTGCTCGCCGCGATGCGCGGCAGCCGCACCCACCTGGCCGCGGTCCTCGGCGACGACGGGCGCCTCGCCGGTCTGGTGACCATGGAGGACGTGCTGCGGGTGCTGTTCAAGCAGCCCACCGCCTGAGCCGGGGCGCCGTCGCGGCGCGGTGCCGGCCCCTCCTCGGCGGGGTCCGGCACCGCGCTACGATCGTCGGCGTCATGGGGATCGATGCGAAATTCACCAGTCTCGTCACGCTCGGCGACAGCTTCACCGAGGGCATGTCCGACCTGCTGCCCGACGGCAGCTACCGCGGCTGGGCCGATCTCCTCGCGGCCCGGATGGCGGCCGCCGCCCCGGACTTCCGGTACGCCAACCTGGCGGTGCGCGGCAAGCTGATCGGGCAGATCGTCGAGGAGCAGGTGGGCCCCGCCGCGGCCATGGGCGCCGATGTGATCACCCTGGTCGGCGGCCTCAACGACACCCTGCGCCCGCGCTGCGACATGGGCCGGGTGCACGCCCTCCTGGAGGAGGCCGTGGAGCGGCTCGCGCCCTCCTGCAAGCAGCTCGTCCTGATGCGCAGCCCCGGCCGCAGCGGCCCCTTCCTGGAGCGCTTCCGGCCGCGCATGGAGGAGCTGTACACCGCCCTCGGCTCACTGGCCGAGCGGCACGGCGCCCTCGTGGTGGACCTCTACGGCGCGCCCTCCCTCGCCGACCAGCGGATGTGGGACGTGGACCGGCTGCATCTGACCGCCGAGGGCCACCGGCGGGTGGCGGAGGCGGTCTGGCAGGCCCTCGGCCACCCCGGCGAGAGCGACTGGCAGGCCGCGCTGCCCCCGGCGGCCCCGGCGAACTGGGCGGCCAGAAGGGCGGCCGACGCCCGCTTCGCCCGGGTGCACCTGCTGCCGTGGATCGGGCGCCGCCTGACCGGCCGGTCCTCCGGCGACGGCCGCGCGGCCAAGCGCCCCGAGCTGCTGCCGTACGAGGACCGGGTCCGCTGAGCCCGCGGCACCCGCCCGCGCCCGAGGGCGGCGTGACGCGCCTCTCGTAGCTTCCGACGAACGCGTGCACGGCGCTGGCCTGCAGGAATCGACCAGTAGAATCGTCTTCCGTGACTGCGTCTGCGAAGCCCCGCATCCCGAACGTCCTGGCCGGCCGCTATGCCTCCACCGAGCTGGCGACCCTGTGGTCCCCCGAGCACAAGGTGCGCCTGGAGCGCCGGCTCTGGCTGGCCGTCCTGCGCGCCCAGAAGGACCTCGGCATCGAGGTGCCCGAGGCGGCGCTCGCCGACTACGAACGCGTCCTCGACGAGGTCGACCTCGCCTCCATCGCCGACCGGGAGAAGATCACCCGGCACGACGTGAAGGCCCGGATCGAGGAGTTCAACGCGCTCGCCGGGCACGAGCACGTGCACAAGGGCATGACCTCGCGCGATCTCACCGAGAACGTCGAGCAGTTGCAGATCCGCCTCTCCCTGGAACTGGTCCGGGACCGGGCGGTCGCCGTCCTCGCCCGGCTCGGCAAGCTCTCCGGCGAGTACGGCGAGCTGGTCATGGCGGGCCGCTCGCACAATGTCGCCGCCCAGGCGACCACCCTCGGCAAGCGCTTCGCGACCGCCACCGACGAACTCCTGGTCGCCTACGCCCGGGTCGAGGAACTCCTCCGCCGCTACCCGCTGCGCGGCATCAAGGGCCCGGTCGGCACCGCGCAGGACATGCTCGACCTGCTCGGCGGCGACGCGGCGAAGCTGGCCGAACTGGAACAGCGCATCGCCGCGCACCTCGGCTTCGGACAGGCCTTCACCTCGGTCGGCCAGGTCTACCCGCGCTCCCTGGACTACGAGGTGGTGACCGCCCTGGTGCAGCTCGCGGCGGCGCCCTCCTCGGTGGCCAAGACGGTCCGCCTGATGGCAGGACACGAGCTGGTCACCGAGGGCTTCAAGCCCGGCCAGGTCGGCTCCTCGGCGATGCCGCACAAGATGAACACCCGCTCCTGCGAACGCGTCAACGGACTCATGGTCATCCTGCGCGGCTACGCCTCGATGACCGGCGAGCTGGCGGGCGACCAGTGGAACGAGGGCGATGTCTCCTGCTCGGTGGTGCGCCGGGTCGCCCTGCCGGACGCCTTCTTCGCGCTCGACGGCCTCCTGGAGACCTTCCTCACCGTCCTCGACGAGTTCGGCGCCTTCCCCGCCGTCGTCGCCCGGGAACTCGACCGCTACCTGCCCTTCCTCGCCACCACCAAGGTCCTGATGGCCTCGGTACGCGCCGGGGTCGGCCGGGAGCTCGCCCACGAGGCCATCAAGGAGCACGCGGTGGCCTCCGCCCTCGCCATGCGCGAGCAGGGCGCCGAGCGCAACGAACTGCTCGACAAGCTCGCCGCCGACACCCGGATCCCCCTGGACCGCGCGCAGTTGGACGCCCTGATGGCGGACAAGCTCTCCTTCACCGGCGCCGCGAGCGACCAGGTGGCCGCCGTGGTGGCCCGCGTCGAGGACGTGGTGAAGCAGCGCCCGGAGGCCGCCGGGTACACCCCTGGTGCCATCCTCTGAACCTGCGGCGCGCAGCCGGGGCGGGATCGCTCAACTCCGTTTCTCACCGGGGCCGTTGACCTACCGGACGTCCGCAGATCGCGGGCGTCCGGCGCTGGGCGGGCGGCGCTGGGCGGGCGGCGCTGGGCGGGCGGGCGGACGACGGGAGAGCGGACTGCGCCCCGCCGCAGCAGGGAACGCTCCCCGTCGTAGGGGGACCGCTCCCCGTCTCACGGCGGGTCGGTCTCGGTGACCACGGCGAGCAGGCGGGGCGCCTGCTCGGGGCCGGTCCGTGTGATGCCGAGTCCCAGCCAGCGCCCCTCGGGGTCGGTGCGCCAGAGGTAGAGGTGCCCGGCCTCCTCGCTCAGCGTCTTCCAGGGCTCCGGTATCTCCTCCGCGCGCTCCCAGGAGCGCAACAGCAGCCCGTCCAGGGCCAGTTCCCCCGGGTCACCCCAGCGCGCGGTCAACTGCGCCCGCAGGGCTTCGCGTTCGGCCTCGCGCTGCTCCAACTCCCCTACGCGGGCCTCTGGTTGACCGCACTCCTCGGCTCCGGCCCACCCCGGCCCGGTACCCCGGGACGTCTCCGCACTCTCCACCGACTGCGTACCGAGGTACGCCATCCGAAAGCCGGGACCCGCGAAGCCCGCACCGGATCCGCTGTGCTCGGCGGGGAACTCCCCCGAGCACAGCAGCTCTATCGCCGCGAGATCCTGTGGCCTGGTCATGCCTCAAGTAAACAGCCCCGCACCGACATTGGCGGTACGTCAGGTGGGTCGACTCGGGGCTCCGGGGCCTGCGCCGGGAAGCCCGTCGGCAGCCCCACCCCCCGTGGACGAGACCGCCACCCTGCTGCTCAGGCGTCCCGCCACCGTAGCGCCCACCACCCCGCGAGGGCGTCGAGGGCGGCCCAGGCCGCGCAGACCGCGCAGAAGACGATCAGGAGGATGGGGATGAGCAAGCTCAGTACGGCCACGGCGCTGCGCGGCAGGACGGTCAGCCGGGCCACGCCGAGGATCCCCGCCGTCTTCGCCCCGTATAGCAGCCCCCGGCCCGACACCGCGGACAGCGAGACACGCAGGGCAGCCGTTCCGGTACTCGGCACCGGCCGCGGTGGCGCCGAAGCAGAGAGCGGCGATCTGGCCGAAGGTGAGGGCGAAGAAGGCACCGAAGAGCGGGTCGGTGTCCTCGGCGGGGCCGGCGGTGGCGTGGACGAGCACGGTGACGGCCGAGGTCACGCCGAGGGCCGCGAGCAGGGACCCCCAACTAGCGCGCACCGAACGGATCTTGAGCCATTCGGAGTGGGCGACGGCGAGCGGTGACATCTCAGGGGTCCTGCCGGGTGGCGGCGAACTCGGCGTCCGAGGCGGCGAGTCGGAGGTACGCCGCCTCCAAGGTCGGTTCCTCTTCGGCGAGTCCCTGGAGGGCACCCCCGCCGCGGCGGTGATCCGCCCACCTCCGCGGCCCTGGCCCCGGCCACCCGCCAGCGATCCGGCGGGGCGGGCGCCAGGGTGTGGCCCGCCTGGGCGAGGGCGGCGGCCCGCCGGGCGTGCCACATCCAGGAATCCGCCCCAGCACCCGGGGCCGGAACAGGAAACCGGAACCAGGGGCTACCCACCGGTAGGGACTTACTGACAGACTGTCTAACCCCCCTGCCCGACCCCGATGACCCTCCGAGGAGCAGCATGACCGCCACGGCCTCCTTCACCGTCGAGTCCGCGCACGGTCCGCAGACCGTGACCGTCGCCTACGACCGCGCAGGCAGCGGCGAACCGCTGGTCCTGCTGCACGGCATCGGCCACCACGGGCAGGCCTGGGACCCGGTCGTCCCGGCGCTCGCCGCGCAGTACGACGTCATCACGGTCGACCTGCCCGGCTTCGGCGTCTCCCCGGGCCTGCCGGACGGCGTCCCCTACGAACTGGGCAGCGTGGCGCGGATCCTCAACGCCTTCAGCGAGTCGCTCGGCATCGAACGCCCGCACCTCGCGGGCAATTCGCTCGGCGGACTGCTCGCCCTGGAACTCGGCCGCCAGAAGCTGGCCCGCTCGGTGACCGCCCTCTCCCCCGGCGGCTTCTACACCGAGGGCGAGCGCATCTACGCCTTCCGCACCCTGCAGGCGATGCGCGCGGGCGCCCGGCTGCTGCCGCTCTCCCTGATCGAACGGCTGTCCCGCTCTGCGGCCGGCCGCGCGGCCTTGACCGGCACCATCTACGCCCGTCCGGCCCGCCGTTCACCCGAGGCCGCGGTCGCCGAGACCCTCGCCCTGCGCAACGCCACCGGCTTCGACAAGACTCTCGCCGCCGGACTCGACCTGCGCTTCACCGAGGACGTGACCGGACTCCCGGTCACCATCGCCTGGGGCGCGAAGGACCGCCTCCTCCTGCGCCGCCAGGGCATCCGCGCCAAGCGCCTCATCCCCGACGCCCGCCTGATCCGCCTCCCCGACTGCGGCCACGTCCCGATGAACGACGACCCGGCCCTCGTCGCCCGGGTCATCCTGGACACCGCGGGGCGGTAGCGGGCCGGGCGGTCCAGCGGCGGACGGTGCCCAACCGCACTACCCCCAGGCCCAGTTGCCCGAGCCGCCAGCCCGTCCCGCCGGAGCGGCGGCCAGGCTCCCGCGGAGCTTTCCGGTCATCCCCGCGCGGACGCCTCCGGACCTGCCGCCCGGTGCCTACAGTGGGCGCCCATGCCTCCCCTCTCGGGTTCGCTGCTGCGGCAGCGGCCCTTCCTCCTGCTCGTCCTCGCCCGGGCCGTCTCGGTGCTCGGCAACGGCTTCGCGCGGGTGGCGCTGGCCTTCGCCGTCCTCGGGCTGCCGGGGACCGGGCCCGGTGCCCTCTCCCTGGTCCTGGCCTGCCAGGCGCTGCCGCAACTGGTCTTCGTACTCTTCGGGGGTGTCCTCGCGGATCGGATGTCGCGGGCGCGGCTGATGGTGCTCGCGGACGTGGCCGGTGCCGCCGCCTACACCGCGCTCGCCGTGCTCGTGCTCGCCGGGCGCGCGCCGCTGTCCGCCCTCTGCGCCCTCGCGGTCGCGGCCGGGACGGCGACCGCGCTCTTCGCACCGGCCATGGAGGGCATCGTCGTCCAGGTCGTCCCGCGCGAACGCCTCCAGCAGGCCAACGGCACCCTGCGGATGGCCACCAACACCTCCCTCGTCCTCGGCCTCGCGCTCTCCGGCGTCACCGTCGCCCTCGTCGGGGCGGGCTGGGCCCTCGCCCTGAACGCGGCCTCCTTCCTGGTGAGCGCCCTGCTCACCGCGGCCCTCGGTACCAAGGGCCCACCGGCGAGGGGGACTTCGGGCTGGGCGGACCTGCGGGAGGGTTGGCGGGAGTTCGCCGGGCGGCAGTGGCTGTGGGTGGTGGTCGCCCAGTTCACCGTCGTGGTGGCCGCGCTCAACGCCTACCTGGGCGTCCTCGGCCCGCTCACCGCCGAGGAGCACGCGGGCGGCGCCCGGGCCTGGTCCCTGCTGGTCGCCGCGCAGGCCGTGGGCACCGTCGCGGGAGCGGGTGCGGCCGCGCGGCTGCGGGTGCGCCGCCCCCTGCTCGTCGCCGTGCTCGCGACCTTTCCGTACGCGCTGCCGCTGGTCCTGCTGAGCATGGGCGCCCCGCTGTGGACGAGCGCCTGCGCCATGTTCGCCTGCGGGGTCACCGGCGATGTGTTCGCCGTCCTGTGGTCGACCACCTTGCAGCAGCGGGTCCCGGAGGCGGCGCTGTCCCGGGTCAGCTCCTACGACCTCTTCGGTTCGCTGGCCTTCGCCCCGCTCGGGCTGCTCCTCGCCGGTCCGGTCGCCGGGGCGGTGGGCACCCGGGCCGCGCTCGCGGGCTGCGCCGCCGCCATGGTCCTGGCCTGCGCGGCGGCCCTGCTCTCGCCCCAGGTGCGGCGCCTCACCGCGCCTCCGGCCGCACCGGCACCGGTCCCGCAGCCGCCGCCCGTCCCCACCCAGCAGGACGCCTCGACCGAGCAGGACACCTCAGCACAGCGCCACCCCGGCTGACCGCCCGCGCCGCCGCCCGCTCACCCGTTCCGCCACCCCCGCCGGCACAGCACCAGCCGATAGCCGTCCGGGTCCTCCACCGTCACGCCCCAGGTGTTCCAGTACGGATTCGGCGAGGCGACGACCCGGCCGCCGTTCTCCTCAAGGCCCCGTACGGTCTCGCCCGGCACCTCCCCGTCGACGTACAGGACGAGCAGGTCCTCCTCGGTCGGGCGCGGGAGGACCGGGTGGGCCGGGTCGCGGCCGAGTTCCAGGTGCCAGTCGGCGTCCGGCCAGCCGAGCATCAGCAGCTCGTGCTCGCCGGGCTCCCGGCCCTCGGCGCGGTACTGGACGGCGAGGCCGAGGCCCCGGGTCCAGAAGCGTTCGGCGGCGGCGAGGTCGCGGCTCGGGCGGGCGAGGCGCAGGTGACTCCGTGCGTCCAGGGGCATGTGCGGTGTCCTCTCCTCCGGCCGCCGGTGCTCCGCCGGAGACGGCCCGGCCGGGAGCCTCCGGTGGCCGCGGCCCGGATCGGGAGCCTAGGAGGTGCCCGGGGTCGGGCGCCTCGGTCCCGGGCCGGGGCGCGGCTCCTCCGCTCGGCCTCCTCCGCAGGTCCCGTACGGGCAACGGACCGGTCGTCCGACCGAGGTTCGGGGAGTGCCGGTCGCCGGGAAGGAGGAGGGGGCGTGCGTCGTGGACGACGGCGGGCGCTCACTTCTGGAGGTCCTGCCCATGACATCGCGTTCGCCGCTTCCGCTTCCCGGCCGCCGCAGTGTGCTGCGCGGTTCGCTCGCCGTCCCCGCCGCGCTGGCGCTGCCCGGGCTCGCCGCCGGGGCCCCGGCCTTCGCCCGGTCCGGGCGGCCCGCCGCGCCCTGGGGTGTGCAGAGCGGGGATGTGAGCGCGCACTCCGGTCTGGTCTGGGTACGCGCGGACCGGCCCGCCCGGATGCTGGTGGAGACCGCGGCCACCGAGTCCTTCCGCGACGCGGTGCGCCACCCGGGGCCCCTCCTCGGCCCGGGCACCGACTTCACCGGGACGACGCGCCTGGCCGGGCTGCCCGCGGGCGAGCGGATCCACTACCGGGTGCGCCTCGCCGACCCGGACGACCCGCGCCGCACCGGCGAGCCGATCACCGGCAGCTTCCGTACCGCGCCGCTGCGGCGCCGCGAAGGGGTGCGCTTCGTCTGGTCGGCGGACATCGCGGGCCAGGGCTGGGGCATCAACCCGGACCGCGACGGCTGGACCGTCTTCGCGGACATGCGCCGCCGCTCGCCCGACTTCTTCCTGTGCAGCGGCGACACCATCTACGCCGACGGCCCGATCGAACCCCTGGTACGGCTCCCCGACGGCCGGACCTGGCGCAATCTGGTCACCGAGGAGAAGGCGAAGGTGGCCGAGACCCTCGCCGAGTTCCGCGGGGCACAGCGGTACAACCGGCTCGACCGGCACGTACGCGCCTTCTCCGCGGAGGTCCCCGTGATCGCCCAGTGGGACGACCACGAGGTGCACAACAACTGGTCCCCGGGCGAGATCCTGGACGACGACCGCTACACCGAGAAGGACACCCGGGTCCTCTCCGCGCGCTCGCTGCGCGCCTTCGGCGAGTACCACCCGGTCTCCACCCTGAGGCCGGACGGCGGCCACGGCCGGATCCAGCGCGTGGTGCGGCACGGGCCGCTGCTCGACGTCTTCGTGCTCGACATGCGCACCTACCGCAACGCCAACTCGCCCGGCCGCCAGCCCGAGGACCGCACGGGCATCCTCGGCGCCGAGCAACTGGCCTGGCTGAAACGGGAACTGGCGCGTTCGCGCGCCGTGTGGAAGGTGATCGCCGCCGATATGCCGCTGGGTCTCGTGGTCACCGACGGGAAGACCGACTTCGACGGGGCGGCCCAGGGCGACCCGGGCGCACCCCTCGGCCGCGAACTCCAGCTCGCGGAACTGCTGCGCTTCATCAAGCACCGCCGGATCACCGGCACCCTGTGGCTGACGGCGGACGTGCACTACACCTCGGCCCAGCAGTACGTTCCGGAGCGGGCGGCCTTCCAGGACTTCGCCCCCTTCTGGGAGTTCGTCTCCGGGCCGCTCGCGGCGGGCGGCTACCCGGCGGCCGCCCTCGATCCGACCTTCGGCCCGGTGCAGCACTTCCTCAAGGCACCGGCGGCGGCCAACACCTCACCGCTGGACATGCCGCAGAACTACGGCGAGGTCGATATCGACGGCGGGAGCGGGGAGTTGACGGTCCGGCTGCGCGAGGAGGGCCGGGTGCTCTACACCAAGGTGCTCCAGCCGGGCCGGGTGGGACAGTAGGACCGGCGGGGCGGGAGAGGGGCGCGGGCCCGGCTCAGCCGCCGGGCCCCGAGGGGCGCCGCGAGACACCTTCGTACGCCGGAAGAATCTGTCCGCTTGCGACCTGCATGTTCCCGATCAGGAGTAAAAGCGCGACAAAAACGGCGGAGTCGCCCTTTACTCATCAGACACAATACGTTCGTGGTCACGCAACACCCCTCCGGCACAGTGGAATGCATGACTCAGGACATGTCCGATGTGAACCGCGAGACCCCCGCCACCCGGACCCGCCCCGCGCTCAGCGTGGTCCGCTCCTGGTGGACACGCCGCCAGGAACACGCCCCGCCGAGAAGCGATACCGGCGCCCGGTCCGCCTCCCCGGAGCGCGAGACCGGGCGGTCCGGCACCGCCGAGCGGGACCGGGCGCCCGAGTCCGCGGACTCCCCCGCCCCGAGCACGCTCTGGCGCATGCGGACGACGGTACGGGACACCCCGGGGGCGCTGGCCTCGCTCTGCTCGGCACTGGCCGGGCTCCGGGTGGACATCCTCAGCCTGGGGACCCACCCGCTCGCCGAGGGCACGGTCGACGAGTTCCTGCTGCGCGTCCCGGC
The DNA here is from genome assembly GCF_012273655.1 of Streptomyces physcomitrii. Lineage (GTDB taxonomy): Bacteria > Actinomycetota > Actinomycetes > Streptomycetales > Streptomycetaceae > Streptomyces > Streptomyces physcomitrii. Next base: position 17,750 of record NZ_JAAWWP010000024.1, read on the forward strand.
CGAGCTGGAGTCCGGCACGCTCACCGCGGCCGTCGCCGAGGCGGGTGGCCGCGACACCTGGATGGAGCTGGCCGACACCCACGACCTCGTGGACGCGCCCACCCGCATCCTCGCCCTGGCCACCCGTACCGCCCTCGACTCGGCCGAACTCCCGCTGGCCCTGCGCCAGTTGCTCGGCCGGTGCACCATCCGCTCGGTGCCCGCGAAGCCCGAGGACGGGGCCGTCGAGGACACGTTCGACGGCACCGTGATGCGGCTGGCGAGCGCGCAGGGCAGCGCCCTGACCGTGGAGCGGCCCTATCTGCCGTTCACCCCGACCGAGTTCGCCCGGGCCCGCGCCCTGGTCGCACTGGACGCCCGCCTCGGCCGCCGGCTGCCCGACCAGGAGGACGTGGTGGACCTGGCGCGCGGCTCCGTCACCGTGCGCCGCGCCGACACCGCCGACCTGGACGCCGCGAAGGCCATGCACGAGCGCTGCTCGGCACGCACCCTCTCGCTGCGCTACCACGGCCCGGTCGGCGACGCGGACCGCTATCTGCGCCACCTGCTGAGCCCCCGCTTCGGCCGGACCCTGGCCGCGCAGACCGCCTCGGGCCGCATCGTCGCGCTCGGGCACCTGCTCTGGGACGGCGACGAGACCGAGATCGCGCTGATCGTCGAGGACGAGTGGCAGCGCCGGGGCATCGGAGCCGAACTCCTTGGCAGACTGGTGGCGATGGCCGCCGAGGCGGGCTGCGCGCACGTCTACGTGATCACGCAGTCCGCCAACACCGGAATGGTCGCCGCCATGCGCGGACTCGGCCTCCCCCTGGACTACCAGGTCGAGGAGGGCACCCTCGTGATCACCGCCCGCCTCGACGCGAGCACGGCAGCGGGGCTGGTCCGGGCGGAGGCGGCCCCGGCGGGCGAGGAACCCGCCGAGGTCACCGCCGGAAACTGAACCCGGACCCGGGCACAGGGCCCGGGGGGCGTCCGGCCCCGATCAGCCGGACGCTCCCCTACGCCCCTGCCGCTCCCCTACGCCTCCGCGACCGCCGTCGTCCGCCCCTCGCGACCGCTGGTGCGGACCGGCCCGAGGGCCTGGTCCAGGTCCTGCCAGAGGTCCTCCACGTCCTCCAGGCCGACCGAGAGGCGGAGCAGTTTGTCGCTCACCCCGGCGGACCTGCGGTCGCCCGCGTCCACGATGCGGTGGCTGATCGAGGCCGGGTGCTGGATGAGGGTGTCGACGCTGCCGAGGCTGACCGCGGGGGTGATCAGCCGTACTGCGGCGATGAGTTCGTGCGGTTCGCCGGTCACCTCGAAGGCGACCATGCCGCCGCCGATCCGCGGGTAGTGGACCCGGGAGACCCGCGGGTCGGCGGCGAGCCGCTCGGCGAGCTGGGCGGCGGTGGCCGAGGCCGCCTTCACCCGGACCGGCAGGGTGGCCAGTCCGCGCAGCAGCAGATAGCCCGCGAAGGGGTGCAGCACCCCGCCGGTGGCGAAGCGCACCTGGCGCAGCTTGCGGGCGAAGGCCTCGTCGCAGGCGACGACGCCGCCGAGCACATCGCCGTGGCCGCCGAGGTACTTGGTCGCGCTGTGCAGGACGAGCCGGGCCCCGCTCTCCACCGGACGCTGGAGCACCGGGGTGGCGAAGGTGTTGTCGACCAGGAGCGGCACCGAGCCGCAGCTGTGCGCGATGGCGCGCACGTCGAGTTCGGCGAGGGTCGGGTTGGCGGGCGACTCGATCATGATCAGACCGGTCTCGGGCCGGATGGCGTCGGCGATGCCCGCCGGGTCCACCCAGGTCACCTCGGAGCCGAGCGCCCCGGCGGTCAGCAGGTGGTCGCTGCACCCGTACAGCGGGCGTACGGCGACCACATGCCGCAGTCCGTCGCCGAGCCGGGCGAGCAGCACCGCGGTCAGCGCGGCCATGCCGCTGGCGAAGGCGACGGCCGACTCGGTGCCCTCCAGGGTGGCGAGCGCCTTCTCGAAGCGGCTGACGGTCGGGTTGCCGAGCCGGGCGTAGACCGGCGGCCCGTCCGGCTCGGCGCCCTCGGCGGCGAAGGCGTCGATCCGGGCGGCCTCCCCGCGGCTGTCGTAGGAGGGGTAGGTGGTGGACAGGTCGAGCGGCGGGGCGTGCAGTCCGAGTCCGGCGAGGTCCTCGCGGCCGGCGTGCACGGCTTCGGTGGCCAGCGCCCGGGGTAGGGGAGCGGCGTCCATGGCATCGAGACGGAAGTCCATGGGCTCCAGCCTGAACAGCTGCCGGGAGGCTGCGGAGAAATCCCGTGCTACGTTCGGCCGATGGTTGACTCCGTCGTACTGGACCCGGTTGATCTGCATATTCTGCGGCTCCTGCAGAACGACGCCCGGCTCACCTACCGGGAGCTCTCGGCCGAGGTCGGCGTGGCCCCCTCGACCTGTCTGGACCGGGTGGCCCGGCTGCGCCGCAGCGGGGTGATCCTCGGGCACCGGCTCCGCCTCGACCCGGCGCGCCTCGGGCGCGGGCTCCAGGCCCTGCTCGCGGTCCAAGTCCGGCCGCACCGACGGGAGTTGGTGGGCCCCTTCGTGGAGCGGGTGCGGGCCCTGCCGGAGGCGCGCTCGGTGTTCCACCTGACCGGTCCGGACGACTACCTGGTGCATGTGGCGGTAACCGACGCCGCCGATCTGCAGCGCCTGGTCCTGGACGAGTTCACCGCGCACCGCGAGGTCGCCCGGGTGGAGACCCGGCTGATCTTCCAGCAGTGGGAGTGCGGGCCGCTGCTGCCGCCCCGCTGAGCGGGCGCCGCCCGCGCCGTTTCGCCGTGACGCGGCCGCCGCCCCGTACGAGGATGGCGGCATGTCCGACACGACGCTCCCCCCGCTGCCCCGCGAGGTCGCCGACGCCTACGTCGACGAGCTCGTCGCCCTCGATCCGGCCACCGGTACGTATCTCGGCGTCGCCGAGAGCTCCTCGGCGCTGCCCGACTACTCGCCCGAGGGCCAGGAGGAGGTGGCCGCGCTCGCCCGCCGGACCCTCGTCCGGCTCGACGCGGCGGAGCGCGGCGCGGGGGCGGACCGCGGTGTGGAGCGGCGCTGCGCCCGGCTGCTGCGCGAGCGGCTCGGCGCCGAACTCGCCGTGCACGAGGCGCAGGAGGGGCTGCGCGCGGTGAGCAATCTGCACTCCCCGGCGCACACCGTCCGGCAGGTCTTCACCCTCACCCCGGCCGGGACCGAGGAGGAGTGGGCGGCCCTCGCGGAGCGGCTGCGCGCGGTGCCCGAGGCGCTGGCCGGGTACCGCGCCTCGCTCGCCCTCGGCCTGGAACGCGGGCTGCCCGGCGGACCCCGCGCCACCGCCACCTTCCTCGGCCAGCTCGCCGAGTGGGCCCGCGGGGCGGACGGCAGGGGCTGGTTCGAGGAGTTCGCCGCCGCCGGTCCCGACGCCCTGCGCGCGGAGCTGGACGACGCCTCCCGCACCGCGACCGCGGCCGTCGGCGCCCTGCACGACTGGATCCGGGACGTCTACGCGCCCGGTGTCGCCGGTGCCCCCGACACCGTCGGCCGGGAGCGCTACGCCCGCTGGGTGCGCTACTTCAACGGCACCGACACCGATCTCGACGAGGCCTACGCGTACGGCTGGTCCGAATTCCACCGGCTGCTCGGCGAGATGCGCACCGAGGCGGAGAAGGTCCTGCCCGGCGCGCGCACGCCCTGGGCGGCCCTCGCGCACCTGGACCGGCACGGCCGGCACATCGAGGGCGAGGAGGCGGTCCGGGAGTGGCTGCAGGGGCTGATGGACGAGGCCATCGAGGCCCTCGACGGCACCCACTTCGCGCTCGCGCCCCGGGTACGGCGGGTGGAGTCCCGGCTCGCCCCGCCCGGCAGCGCCGCCGCGCCCTACTACACCGCGCCCTCCGAGGACTTCTCCCGCCCGGGCCGCACCTGGCTGCCCACCCTGGGGCAGACCCGCTTCCCCGTCTACGACCTGGTGTCGACCTGGTACCACGAGGGCGTGCCGGGACATCATCTGCAACTGGCCCAGTGGACCCATGTGGCGGGCGAACTCTCCCGCTACCAGGCGAGCGTCGGCGGGGTGAGCGCCAATCTGGAGGGCTGGGCGCTCTACGCGGAGCGGCTGATGGACGAACTGGGCTTCCTCGGCGACCCGGAGCACCGGCTCGGCTACCTCGACGCGCAGATGATGCGTGCCGTACGGGTCGTCATCGACATCGGCATGCACCTGGGGCTGCGCATCCCCGGGGACTCGCCCTTCGCGCCCGGTGAGCGCTGGACGCCCGCGCTGGCGCAGGAGTTCTTCGGCGCGCACAGCAGCCGCCCGGCCGACTTCGTGGAGAGCGAGCTGACCCGCTATCTCTCCATGCCGGGCCAGGCCATCGGCTACAAGCTCGGCGAACGCGCCTGGCTCACCGGCCGGGACCGGGCGCGGGCCCGGCACGGCGCCGCCTTCGACGCCCGCTCCTGGCACATGGCCGCGCTCTCCCAGGGCTCGCTCGGACTGGACGATCTGGTCGAGGAGCTGGCGCGCCTGTAGCCCTCCGCCCGGGCGGGTTGCCCTCCGCCCGGGCGGCCGGGGCCGCTCACCCCGGCTCGCTGCGCAGCCGGACCGAGGATCCGGTACGCCCCTTCACCACCTCCAGCTGGGTGTGCACCCGGCGCCGCAGGTCGGCGACATGGCTGACGATGCCGACGCTGCGGTCCCGCTCGCGCAGCGAGTCCAGGACGTCCATGACCTCGTCGAGGGTCCCCTCGTCGAGGCTGCCGAAGCCCTCGTCGATGAAGAGGGTGTCCAAGCGGACGCCGCCCGCCTCCTCGGTGACCACATCGGCGAGGCCGAGCGCGAGGGCGAGGGAGGCGAAGAAGGTCTCGCCGCCGGAGAGGGTGGCGGTGTCGCGGGCCCGGCCGGTCCAGGCGTCCACGACATGCAGCCCGAGCCCCGAACGCCCGCGCCCGCTGCGGTCGTCGGAGTGCACCAGGGTGTAGCGGCCCGAGGACATCCGGGTCAGCCGCCGGCTCGCGGCCGCCGCGACCTGTTCGAGCCGCCCCGCGAGGACGTACGACTCCAGGCGCATCCGGCGCTCGTTCTCCGCGGAGGTCCCGGCGGCGAGCGTGGCGAGGCGGGCCACCCGGTCGTACTCCTCGCGCAGCGGTCCCCCGCGGCGTACCCCGGCGGCGGCCCGGCGGGAGAGCCGGTCGAGCTCCCGGCAGCGGGCCTCGGCCGCGTCGGTCGCGGAGGAGACCCGCTGCAGCGCACCGGCCGCGGCGCGCGCCGCCTCCTCGTCCGCCGCCACCGGGGCGGGCGGCTGGGCCGCGGCCCGCTCCAGGACCGGATCGGCGAGTACGGAGCGGACCTCGGCCTCCTCCCGCTGCCAGGCGTCGAGCCGGTGCTGGAGTGTCCGGTGGGCTTGGTCGTCCAGGAGGGCTTCCGCGGCGGCCCGGGGGGTGTCGAACCCGGCGCGAAAGGACTCGTCGGCGAGGCGGGCGTCGGCGGACTTGAGGCGCACCGCGGTGTCGGCGGCGAGCCGGGCCGCCTCCGCCGCCTGCTCCAACTGCTCCCGGAGCCGGTCCAGTTCGCGGGCGCGGGCGTCCACCGAGCCCTCGCCGCGCACCTGGGCCAGCTCGCGGTCCAGGGCGGTCTCCTCGCGGGCGAGCGCGTCGCGCAGGGAGGCGCGGGAGGCGGCGCGCTCGGCGGCCTGCTGGCGGCGGCCGAGCCTGCGCTCGTGCTCGGCCTCCGCGTGGCCGAGGGCCTCGCGCGCGGGATGCAGCTCGGAGGCGAGGTCTCTGGCCCGGCCGTGCTCGCGCAGCAGTTCTTCGTACTCCTCGTCCAGCAGGCCCAGCGGGGCACCGGTGGCCTCCGCGGTGGCCGCGGCGAGGGACTCGCGCAGCGCCGAGAGCGAGGCCTCGGCCCGGGCCCGCCGCTCCTCGGCCCGGCGGTGGCGCTCGAAGGCGGCCTCCTCCGCCTGCCGGTCCACATGCCCCTCGGACTTGCGGGCCGGTGCCGGGTGGTCCGGGGAGCCGCAGACCGCGCAGGGCTCGCCGGGGCGCAGCGCGGCGGCGAGTTCGGCGGCGAAGTGCTGGAGGCGGCGCTCCTTGAGGGAGAGCCACCGCTCGTGCGCCTCGGCCGCGCTCTCCCGGGCCCCGGTCAGGGCGGTTTCGGCGGTGGCGGTCTGCTCGGTGAGGTCCGCGCGCCGCCGGGCGGCGTCCAGGCGGGCGCGGGCGGGGGCGAGTCGGGCCGCGAGATGTTCGGCGCGGGTCAGCGCCTCCTGGCACTCCTCGACCCGGGCGCGCAGTGCCTCCCGGCGCTCGGGCCAGTCCGCGAGCCACTCCCCCGCCTCGTCCAGGGAGTCGGCGTCGGCCTGCTCCTGCTGGTCGAGTTCCCCCCGCTCGCGGCCGAGTTCGGCCTTGCGGTGCTCCGCGCGGCGGGCCGATTCCAGGGCGCCCAGCTCCCCGGCCGCGGTGCGCGCGGCCGCGCCGAGGGCGCTCGCCCCCGCCTCGGCGTACCGCGCGGGCAGGGCCGCCCGGGCGCGCCGCTCGGCCTCGGTGGCGCCCCGGTGTTCGGCCTCGGTGCTCTCCCGCAGGGCGAGGACGGGGGCGACCCGCTCGGCCTTGCGCGCCCGGGCCATGCGCTCCTCGGCCACGCGGTGCTCCCCGGCCCGCTCGGCGAGCCGCTCGGCCGCCGCGCGCGCGGTGGCGGCGCGCTCCTGCGCCCGGGCCAGTTCGCGGGTGCGGTCCAGTCGCTCCTGGGTCTCGGCGCGGGCGGTCTCGGCGGTGCCGCGGGCGGTGCGGGCCACGGTCAGCCGCTCGCGGGCGGCGCAGCGGGCGAGCGCGGCCCAGGTGAGGACGGCGGCGGCGAGGCCCGGCTCGCCCGGCGCGAGATCCGGCAGCGGGGTCTCTGCGGCCGGGCCCGCGGCCTGCTGCATCCGGTGCGCCTCGGCGAGGAGTTCGGCGTCGCCCTCGCGGACCGCCGCCTCGGCCTCCCGGCGGCGCTCGGCGAGCCACTGCTCGACGGCGGCGAAGCGGCCGGTGTCGAAGAGGCGGCCGAGGAGCCTGCCCCGGGCCTCGGCGTCGGCGCGCAGGAACCGGGCGAAGTCGCCCTGCGGCAGGAGCACGACCTGGCAGAACTGCTCGCGGCTCATGCCGAGCAGCTGGCCGATCTCCTCGCCGGTCTCCTGGTGGGAGCGGCTGAGCGCCTTCCACTCGGTGCCGTCGAACTCCCTCAGCCCGGTGGCCGCCTTCTCGACGGTGGTGCCGCTGCCCTTCTTCTTCGGCCGCTCCCAGGGCGGCTGCCGGGTGACCTCCAGACGGCGTCCGGCGACGGTGAACTCCAGGCAGACCGTGGTCCGTTGCCCCCCGTCCGCGTGGTCGCTGCGCAGCGAGAGGCCCTGGCCGTTCTGCCGGGCGCCGGGGACCGCCCCGTAGAGCGCGTAGCAGACGGCGTCCAGGACCGAGGTCTTGCCCGCGCCGGTGGGGCCGTGCAGCAGGAAGAGTCCGGCCGCGGAGAGGTTCTCGAAGTCGATGTCCTGGGCGGCGCCGAAGGGCCCGAAGGCCGTGAGCCGCAGCCGGTGCAGCCTCACCGGACCACCTCCCGGGCGGCGTCGGCGGCGCGCACCTCGTCGATCGCCTGCCGCAGCACCGCCGCCTCCGCCGCGTCGGCGGCGCTGCCGCGCACATGGGCGACGAAGTCCTCGGCGATCTGCTGGTCGCTGCGGTCGCGCAGCCGGCGGGCGTACGAGATCTCCGGTGCGCCCTCGGTGCGTTCGGGGGCGAAGACCAGGGTCAGGGTGTGCGGGAAGCGCGCGAGCAGGCGGGCCATCGGCTCGGCGGGGCGCGCGGCGTCGGTCAGGGTCGCCTCGATCCAGTGGTCCTCGTACCCGGTGAGCGCGGGGTCGGCGAGGAGTTCCGCCAGGGTGCCGCTGATCCTGGCGAGCGGGCGGGGTACGGGGGTGTCCAGCTGCTCGGCGGTCAGCGCGCCGTCCGCGCCGAGGTCGACGAGCCACATGCCCTTGCGGTGCCGGGCCTCGGAGAAGGAGTAGGCGAGCGGGGAGCCGGAGTAGCGCACCCGCTCGCCGAGCACCTGGCTGCCGTGCAGATGCCCGAGGGCCACGTAGTCCACGCCGTCGAAGACCGCGGCGGGGACGGAGGCGACCCCGCCCACGGTGATGTCGCGCTCGCTCTCGCTGGCCTGCCCGCCGGTGACGAAGGCGTGCGCGAGGACGACCGAGCGGGTGCCCGGCGGGCGTCCGGCGAGGTCCGCGCGGACCCGGTCCATGGCCTTGCCGAGGACCGCCTCGTGGCTGGTGCCCTCGGCGCCGAACTCGGCCTTCACCAGGGCCGGTTCCAGATAGGGAAGTCCGTAGCAGGCGACCTCGCCGTGCGCGTCGGAGAGGACCACGGGCACCTCGCAGGAGGCGGGGTCGGTGCGCAGGTGGATGCCTGCGCGGCCGATGAGTCCGGCGGCGACGCCGAGGCGGCGGGCCGAGTCGTGGTTGCCGGAGATCATCAGGGTGGGCACGTCCAGCGCGGCGAGCCGGTGCAGGGCCTGGTCGAACAACTCCACGGCGGCCAGCGGCGGGACCGCCCGGTCGTAGACGTCACCCGCCACCAGGACGGCGTCCACCTCCCGCGCGCGGACCACCTCGACCAGGTGGTCGATGAACTCCTCCTGGGCGCCGAGCATGTTCACGCGATGGAACGACCGGCCCAGGTGCCAGTCCGACGTGTGCAGCAACCTCATGGGCCCCGAGACTAACGGCCGGGTCCGACAACGCGGTCCCCGCTCAGGCCGCGGCCGGGCCGGGGGCCGCCGCCTCGCGCCCGGAGTCTCTCCGGTAGGCGAACCAGGGCAGGAAGAACTGGGTGACCGGCCCGACCAGCAGGGCGTACGCCACCGTGCCCACGCCCACGCTCCCGCCGAGGGTCCAGCCGACGGCGAGCACGGTGAGCTCGATCAGGGTGCGCACCAGGCCGATGGAGCGCTTGGTCACCGCGGACATGCCGGTCATCAGACCGTCCCGGGGGCCCGGCCCGAAGCGCGCGCCGACGTAGACGGCGATGGACAGGCCGTTGAGCACGACGCACCCGAGGAGCAGCCCGACCCGCTCGACGGCTCCGAGGTCGGCGGGGATGAGCCAGAGCCCGAGGTCCGAGGAGGAGCCGACGACCAGGATGTTGGCGAAGGTCCCCAGCGTGGGCTTCTGCTTGAGCGGGATCCACAGCAGCAGCACGAGTACGCCGAGGAGCGCGCTGATCATGCCGAAGCTCAGCGGGGTGTGCCGCTCCAGCCCCTCGTAGAGCACGCTCCAGGGGTTCACGCCCAGCGAGGAGCGCACCATGGCCGAGAGGCTGAACCCGTAGAGGGCGAGCCCCAGGAGCAGTTGGGGGAAGCGGCGGAAGGGGCGCTCCCCGAGCGGGACATAGGTCAGGGGCGGCAGCGGCGAGCGCCCGCGTGTGGCCCGGCGCCCGCCGCCCGCCCCCTGCGGGCGGCGGAGTGTGCGTCTGCTGCGGTCGGTGATGTCCTGCTCCACTCCGGTCGCCCTCCGGCGTCTGCTCGTCCGTGTAGTCGCGGTCAGGATTCCAGGTCGCGCAGAGCGTGCCTGATCCGCCGGCCCGCCTCGGTCAGCAGCGCGCCGGTACGGCCGCAGTTGATCCGGACATAGTGGCGCAGGTACTCCTCCTCTCCGAAGTGGTCGCCGCAGATGGTGGCGACCCTCGCCGCGGAGAGCAGGAAGGCGTCGGCACTCTCGTGGCCGCGCTTGCGGTAGGCCTCCTGGTAGGCCGAGAAGTCGACGAAGAGGAAGTAGCCGCCCTGCGGGACCTCGACCGCCAACTCGGGGACGGCACGCAGCTGTTCGAGCATGGCCTCCAGGTTGCCGCGCGCGGCCCTCGCCCGGTCGGTCGCCACCTCGTCCATCTCCGGCTGGAGCGCGAGGTGCGTCGCGACCTGGCCGTAGGTGGAGGCGAACGAGGTGAGGTTGACCTGGGCGCGTGCGCAGGCGTCCACGATGTCGGCGGGGCCGCAGAGGTAGCCGATCCGGTCGCCGTGCATGCCGTAGGTCTTGCCCGGTCCGGTGACGGCCACGGTCCACGGCCGCATGGAGAGGCTGCCACCATCTGCGCGCGGGACGTCGAGGGCGGCGAAGGTCCTGGCCCGCTCCCCCAGGATGTGCGCCTCGTACGGGGAGTCGAACAGGACGTACGCCGGGCTCTCGTCCCGGGCCTCGCGCCGCAGGTTGTGCTCGGCGAGGACCGCGGCCAGCGCGGTGAGTTCGGCGGTCGAGTAGACCTTGCCGGTCGGGTTGATGCAGTCGCCGAGCAGAACCAGCTTGGTCCGCTCGGAGAGTGCCGCCCGCAGGGCCGGCGCGGTCAGGCCCTCCCGGGCCGTCACCGGGACGGTTCTCGCGACGGCCTCGTGCAGCCGCACCATGTCGGAGTAGTGGGGCCAGTTGGGAACCGGGAGGACCACTTCGTCCCCCGGATCGAGCAGCGCGTGAAAGGCCGCGGATATCGAGCCTTTCACCCCACCGGGGGTGACCAGGATTTCCGTGTCCGGGTCGTAGGTGATTTTGTGGAGGCGCTCGACCCGTGCGGAGACGGATTCCCGCAGGAACGGAAATCCCCGGATCGGTGCGAAGGCGTGGATCGTGTCGGGTTGCGTTCTGATGAACTCGATGACCCCGCGGTCGATACGCGGGTCGGCCGGCAGATCAAGGGCACCGATACTGAGATCGATGACCTGTTCCTCCTCGGCGAGTCCGCGGTTGAGCGCCGCGAGTTTCGCGGCGGTGCCGTGGGTCGCCGATTCCGGAATACTCAGGACGGCATCGGAGATACCGCGGTTCTTTCGCACGTCGACGGGATTCACCTCGCCTCTCGATTCACCGCTCGGAGAGATCAACTCGCGGCCACGGCCTTGTACATGGCGTTCCACATGTCGAGTTGGATGTTCAGGGTCTCCCTCGCGCCGTAGGCGACCTCCGCGACGTCCGCCTCGGTACGGCAGTTGTTCACCACGCACCGCTTCGCGTCGGCGGCGTGCCGCTCCTCGACGCCCTCGTCGCCGACGTGGACGTCGAAGTAGATCTGGACGCGCTTCACGAACTCGTCCTCGCCGAGGCCCTTGCGGCTGGCGCGGAAGGCGGCGCGGCAGATCTGCAGCATGGGGTCGGCGTGCGACTCCAGGGCCGTCGCCACACCCAGCATCCGGTGGTAGTTGCCGCTCAGGAGCTCCAGGGTGCGCTCGCGGTAGGCCATGGTCTCGGGGATGAGCAGCTCGCTGTCGCGCGCCTCGCGGACGAGCAGCGGCTCCAGGCCGAACTCGACGCGGCCGTGCAGGTTGTGGGCGTTCTCCATCAGGATCTCGTGGCAGTGCTCGGCCACGCCGTCCCCGGTCTCCTCGTTGAGGATGTGGGAGAACAGCACCAGGGTGTCGCGGTCGTCGTGGGCCGCCGCCTGGGCGCAGACATAGGCGATCCCCTTGACCGTGCCCTCGGTCCGGTGGAAGAAGTTGGCGCGGTGCACGTCGAAGGTGCGGTCCGTCCACGGCGTGTTCGCCAGGAACGCGAAGTAGTCGTTCCCGTAGACGCGGTGCTGCTCCAGTTCCTCCAGTAGAGCGGTGACCTGAACCTGTATCGCGGTTTCACCGAGTTCCGTCATCTCGCGGCTGCTCCCTGTGCACGCAGGTTTCTGGATCGCGGCACCGCAGGGTTCTTCCGCGATCCACTGGATGAATTCCCCCCACCGGATCTCTCGCCCAGCCGGTTTCTCCTCCGCTGCCGCGCGTCCTCGCGGCGGAGGCGACGTCCTTTCGCCTCGCGAAGGATTACCGGGTTGCCCCGTAAATGCACCCCGCCGACAGTTTCGCGGGGCACACAAACCGACTGCAGAGCACTGTGGCATAGCGGGAGTTGACCGAGCCAGGTCACTCTCGGCCAGATGCGCTGCGGCAAATCGCGGATAAATCAGGCCGGAAATCCCTCACCCCGGAAACGGGCCGTACGGGCGCCTTCCGGCCTGCGTACGGCCGGTGAGACCGGCCCCCGGCGCCGCGCCCGAACCGCAGCGGTCACGGCCGCCCCGCGCGCCCCTCCGGCCACGGCGGACGGGCGCGCCCGCCGCCGCCCCTTGACTCAAAGCAAGCGCTCTCTGGCACCTCCCGCGTGCGGGCGGCGCCCGGAGCGCCCAGCCCCGGGAGCGCCCAGTCCCCGTTGCGCCCGGTCTTGGTTGCCCTCAGTCCCCGTACGCCTCGCCGCCGAGTTCGAGCGCGGCGGTGCCCGCGGTGGCGTCGGCCAGCCAGGCGCGGAAGGCGTCCACCTCGGCGTCCGGCAGGCCGATCTCCAGGGCCACCGACTCGGCGTAGCGCACCTCGCGCACCTGGCGTCCGGTGGCCCGCAGTTCGTTCTCCAGCTTGCCCGCGCGCTGGTGGTCCACGGTGACGGTGGCGATCCGGAACCGGCGCCGGGTGCGGGTGCCGAGCGCGTCGATCGCCTCGCCGACCGCGCCGCCGTAGGCGCGGATCAGACCGCCCGCGCCGAGTTTGACGCCGCCGTAGTAGCGGGTGACGACGGCGACCACGTACCGCAGGTCCCGGCGCAGCAGCATCTGGAGCATGGGCACCCCGGCGGTGCCGCCCGGTTCGCCGTCGTCGCTCGCCTTCTGGACCGAGGCGTCGGCGCCGATCACGTACGCGAAGCAGTGGTGGCCGGCGTCCGGGTGCCGGGCCCGGATCCCGGCGACGAAGTCCTGGGCCTCCCGCTCGGTCGCCGCGGGCGCGAGGGCGCACCGGAAGCGCGAGCGGTTGACCTCGGTCTCGTGCACTCCGGCCGCGGCCACGGTGCGGTACTCGTCCGGCATCCGGCCAGGGTATGCGGCCGGGTTGCGGCTACCGTGCCGGGGCCGGGCGGGAGCCGGGCGGCGGGAATCCCGGGACCCGCCCGGAGGTTGTGCCCAGGAGAGGCGGCAGGGCCGCACCGGGCAGCCGAGGACGGGAGAGCGCGCATGTACGGCGACAAGGAGACGGTCCGGCGGATCCTGGACGAGACCGGGGACACCTGGGCCGTGGTGGGCCTGTCCGCCAACTCCGAGCGCGCCGCCTACGGGGTGGCCCGCGTCCTGCAGCGCTACGGGAAGCGGATCGTGCCCGTGCATCCCAAGGCGGAGACGGTGCACGGCGAGCGGGGCTACGCCTCCCTCGCCGAGGTGCCCTTCCCGGTCGATGTCGTCGATGTCTTCGTCAACAGCGCGCTCGCCGGTGCGGTGGCCGACGAGGCGGTGGCCGCCGGGGCGCGAGCGGTCTGGTTCCAGCTGGGCGTGGTGGACGAGGAGGCGTACGCGCGCACCACGGCCGCGGGCCTGGACATGGTGATGGACCGCTGCCCGGCCATCGAGATCGGCGCCGCGGGCTGACCGCCCCGCAACGCCCCTGACCCCGCCGGTCCGCTCAACCCGCGGGCGGCACCGAGACGGTGAGCGTCATCTCCATGGGCTCCTCGCCCTCGTTGCGGTAGCCGTGCGGCACCCCCGACTCGAAGCTGGCCGAGGCGCCCGCCGGGACCTGGTGCCGGGCGCCGTCCACGAGGAGGGTGAGCACCCCGGAGCGTACGTGCAGCATCTCGACGGTGCCGCGGGGGTGCGGGTCGGACTCGCTGCCCTCGCCGGGCATCAGGCGCCAGGACCAGAGTTCGAGCGGGCCGCGCTTCTCGGTGCCGACGAGCAGCACCGCCTGGCTGCCCGCCTCGGTCGTCCACATCCGCACCGCCTGCTCCTCGGGCACGACCCGTACCTGCGGGCCCTGCTCGTAGTCGAGGAGCGTGGTGATGCTGATGCCGAGGGCGTCGGCGAGCTTCACGGTGGTGCCCACGCTCGGATTGGTGCGGGCCTGCTCGATCTGGATGATCATGCCGCGGCTGACCCCGGACCGCGCGGCGAGCGCGTCGAGGGTGTAGCCGCGCTCCGTGCGCCAGCGCTTGAGGTTGCGGGCCAGGGACTGGGTGAGCTGGTCGAGGTCCGACACGTACCGTCCAATATTCTGGATGACGCAGTTCAGTTTGTTGAACTACGATGTGGTGCACCCGAAGGTCCACCACACTGTACGGCGAGGTCCCCATGACAGCACTCCTGGCCCTGGCGACGAGCGCCCTGTGGGGCTTCGCCGACTTCGGCGGCGGGCTGCTCACCCGGCGGATACCCGCCCTCACCGTGGTCGTGGTCTCCCAGACCCTGGCCGTGGTGGTCCTCGGCGCCCTGGTGCTCGCCACCGGCGGCCCGCGGGAGGCGGACGGTGCCCTCTGGTACGCGGTCGCCGCGGGCGTGGTCGGCCCGGTCGCGATGCTGGCCTTCTACCGGGCGCTCGCCCTCGGGCCGATGGGCGTGGTCTCCCCGCTGGGCTCGGTGGGCGTGGCCGTCCCGGTCGGCATCGGGCTGCTCCTCGGCGAGCGCCCCGGGCTGCTGCAGTGCGCGGGCATCGGGGTCGCGGTGGCGGGCGTACTGCTCGCCGGGGGGCCGCAGTTGCGGGGCGCCCCGGTGCAGCGCCAGGCCATCGGGCTGACGCTGCTCGCCGCCGTCGGCTTCGGCGCGGTGATGGCCCTGATCGCCGAGGCCTCCAGCACGCTCACCGGACTCTTCCTCGCCCTGTTCGTACAGCGGATCACCAATGTGGCCACCGGCGGCGCGGCCCTGTGGCTCACCGTGCGGCGCGGCGCACCGGCCCTGCCCGAGGACGGCGGCTGGACCGCGATCCGGGGCTCGCTCGGCGCGCTGGCCTTCGTCGGCCTGGCCGATGTCGCCGCCAACGGCACCTACGCGCTGGCCGCCCAGCGCGGCCCCGTCACCGTGGCCGCCGTCCTCGCCTCGCTCTACCCGGTGGTCACCGCGCTCGCCGCCCGCGGCGTCCTCGGCGAACGCCTGAAGTGGGTCCAGACCGCGGGCGCCGGACTCGCCCTCCTCGGCACGGTCCTCCTCGCCACCGGCTGATCCCGGCCCCGAAGGGCTCAGTGCTCCGAGGGCAGGTCCCCGGCTCCGGGTCCGCCCGGCGCCTGCGGCAGGGACTCCAGGTCGAGCAGCTGCTCCGGGGTCACGTCCTCCAGGGCCCGCAGCTGCTCGGGGGTCACGCCCTCCGGGATGGGCACCGGCGGCGGCGTACGCAGCGGCGGCTGCCAGCCCGACTCCGGGTCCCAGCGGCGCACGACCCGGGCCGGGGCCCCGGCGACCACCGAGTGCGCGGGCACCTCACCGCGCACCACGGCGCCGGCGGCCACCACCACATTGCGCCCGAGCCGCACCCCCGGCAGGATCACCGCGCCCGTACCGATCCAGCAGCCGGGACCGATCTCCACCGGGTCCATCCGCGGCCACTGCTTGCCGATGGGCTCGTGCGGATCGTCGTACGAATGGTTGGTGGACGTCACGTACACATAGGGGCCGAAGTAGCAGTCCGCGCCGATGGTGACGGAGGTGTCGGCGATGAGATGGCTGCCGCGGCCGAGGACGACGCCGTTGCCGATCCGCAGGATGGGCTCGGGGCCGAGGTCCAGATCGGGCATCATCCCGGCGGTCAGCGTGACCTGCTCGCCGATGATGCAGTGGTCGCCGAGGTGGATCCACGGCTCGCCGAAGACCGTGCCGAGCGGGAAGGCCAGCCGGGTGCCGGTACCGATGGCGCCGAACCGCAGCCGCCCCGGGTGCTCCGCGGTCACCGCACCGGTCCGCCGGACCCAGTCCCAGACCGTGTGCACGGCACGCTGACCGAGGTCGCGCCGCCGGCCGGCCAGGGACGAGAACACGTTCTTGCTCTTCGTCACGCGCCCACCGTACTCACGCACCTCGGACCCCCACCTTCCGGCACCCTGTGATCTTCACCCCAACCGCTCCCGCCCGCGGCGGCCCTCGCTACGGTTCGGTGACCGCCGTCCGGCGGTTCCGGCACGAGGAGGCGGCAGTGGAGCACACGGCGTTGATCGCGGCGATCGGCGGCAAGGAACCGCGGGTGCACGAGACGGCGTTCACCGCGGCCACCGCGGTGGTGCTCGGCGAGGTGACCCTGCACGCGGGCGCGAGCGCCTGGTACCACGCGGTGCTGCGCGGCGACGGCGGCCCCATCGAGATCGGCGAGGGCAGCAACATCCAGGACAACTGCACCGTGCACGCCGACCCCGGCTTCCCGGTACGCGTCGGCGCGGGCGTCACGGTGGGCCACAACGCCGTCCTGCACGGCTGCACCATCGGCGACGACTGCCTCGTCGGCATGGGCGCCACGGTGCTCAACGGGGCGGTGATCGGCGCCGGTTCACTCGTCGCCGCCCAGGCTCTGGTGCCGCAGGGCATGGAGATCCCGCCGGGCTCGCTGGTGGCGGGGGTGCCCGCGAAGGTACGGCGCTCCCTCACCGCGGAGGAACTCGAACTCGTCAAGGCGAACGGCGCCGTGTACGTGGACCTCGCGAAGGAGCACCCCGAGAGCTTCGGGGAGGGCTGAGACCGGGGAGGGCCGAGGCCCCGGGAGAGCGGCGAGGGACCCCGTACCGTCGGCGTCAGTCGGTGGCCGCGACCGCGGTGCTCTCCGCGGTCCCGGCCGGACTCCCCGCGGCCTCCGCCTCGGCCTCGGCCACCATCTTCGCCGTACGCCGCTTCACCACCAGGAACGAGACCAGGCCGATGACGACGGCCAGCACGAGCCCGAGATAGGAGAAGCGCTTCAGCCAGGACTCGGCGACCACGCCCACGTAGTAGATGACGGCCGTGGTGCCGCCCGCCCAGACGATGCCGCCGAGGACATTGGCGACGAAGAACTTCCAGTACGGCATGCGCAGCACCCCGGCGAGCGGACCGGCGAAGATCCGCAGCAGCGCCACGAACCTGCCGAAGAAGACCGCCCACATCCCCCACCGCTGGAAGGACCGCTCGGCGGCGCCGACATGGCCCTCGCTGAAGTGCTTCGGGAACTTGCGGCCCAGCCAGGCGAGCAGGGGGCGGCCGCCCTTGCGTCCGATGGCGTAGCCGATGGAGTCGCCGATCACGGCCCCCGCGGTGGCGCAGACGCCCACCAGGACCGGGTTGACCCCGCCGTGCTGCGAGGACAGCAGCGCCGCCGAGACGAGGACGATCTCGCCCGGCAGCGGGATGCCGAGGCTCTCCAGACCGATGACCGCGGCCACCAGGGCGTACACCGCCACCGCGGGAATGCTGTCGAGCCACTCCTGGACGTGCACGTCCGGTCCCTTCCCTCGCTCCGCTCGCCTCGGCCGCCGGCTCACCCCGAGCGGCCGGGCACCCGGCGAAGCCTACCGGTTCACCGGGGACCGGCCGGGGCGCCGGGAAGGAGGGAGGTGAGGAAGGAAGGAGGAAGGAACAGAGGGAGGCAGAAGGGAAGGGGACCCGCCGCGAGCATTGCCGACGGCCGGGGCCGCGGCCGTCCGTCAGCCGTTGGGCCGCAGGGTCCAGACGACGGTCATCTCACCGGTGACGGCGCCGTCCTCGCGCGCGATCGCGATGCTCACGGGGAACTCGGGCCGCCCGCCCGCGTCCAGTTCGGCGATCACCTCGGAGGCGGGCCGCCCCAGCGTCGCGGTGGCGGTGACCCGGCCCCGCGCCAGCTTCTTGTACGCGATGTCCGCCCGGACGGCCAGCGGCACGGCCCGGGTGAGCTGCTCCCCGAAGGCGGTGAGCACGATCGCCCCGCTCGCGGACTCGGCCAGCGTGAACATCGCCCCGGCGTGCGGCCCGGCCACATGGTTGTGGAAGTCCGGCTGGTCGGGCAGCGCGAGCACCGCCTTGTCCGCCGTGGTCTCGATGAACTCCAGGTTCAGCGTCCGCACCATCGGCACCGTGGCGGCGAGCAGCTCGCCGATCGACATCTCTCCATCGCTCATGAACGCGAGGTTACCCACCAGTAAGACGACTTGGCCAGGAGGGATTCCGCCGGGTGAGGCAGAACACGGTCGGCGGGAGACACCTCTGAGGTGGACATGGACCCGCTCATCTAGGCTACGGAGCCATGTGGCCAGGAGAGCAGCCGCCCGGGGGCGGACAGAACCCGCAGCAGTCGACGCCGGGGACACCGAATCCCTATCAGCAGCCCGGAGTTCCGTACCCGAACCCGCCCCAGCAGCCCGGCGGGCATCCGTACCCGACGGCCGGACCGCAGGGCCCCGCTCCCTGGAACGCGCCGACGCAGCCGGGCGGGCCCCTGCCGCCCGCACAGCCCCCCGGCGGGTCCGGGCGCGGCAGCACCCGGCTCATGGTGGCGGGCGCCGCCGTACTCGCGGTTGCCGCCGCTGCCGTCGGCGCCTTCCTGTTCCTCGGAGGGGACGAGGACAACGGGGACAAGGAGGCGGCACCCGGGCCCAGCGGCTCCGCCTCGGCCTCACCGACCGGGAATCCGCGCGAGGAGGGCGGCCTGAAGCCCACCGTCGCGGGCTGGCAGACCGTCGCCGACACCGGACGCGGAATGGCCTTCGACGTACCGGCCGAGTGGAACCTCAAGGCGCGGAGCTGGGTGAGCTGGGTCGAAGACGAGTCCGATCCGGAGCTCAAGCCACTGATCGGCGTCGCAGGTCCCGCCTTCCTCAAGGAGAAGTGGTGCAGCAGCGACGAGGACCGCGACGGCACCCGGAGTGACACGGCACTCGCCACCACCGGCTCCCGGAGCAACAAGGGCGCCCGCAGCACACGGGAGGCGGCGGTCGACGACGCGCAGAAGTGGGTCTACGGCGGATACGCCCAGCCCCGCCGCAAGGCGGTGAAGGCGGGTACGGCCGAGGAGTACACCACTACTTCCGGCCTCAAGGGGACGGTCGCCACGGCCAGTTCGTCCGGTGCACCGGACACGGACAAGTGCGACAGCGAGGGCAAGGCCACCGTCTTCTCCTTCGAGAACGGCGACGGCCAGATCACCTCCTGGGCCTTCTTCGGCGCGAGCGAGGTCGAGGACGAGGTTCCGGACAGCACGATCCGCAAGATCCTCTCCACGGTCCGACTCGTCGAGGGCGGCGGAAAGACGTCCTGACCCGGGCAGTTCGGCACGGGCGGTTCAGCTCGGGCAGTTCGGCACGGCCGCGCTCGAACGGAACACATCCGGCAGCTTGCGGCGAGAGGCCCGACTCGCGCCTTTTGGCCAAGCTCCCGGTACAGCCTTGACAAGGGCCGGTGACCAAATCGTGTCCCCGGCGCCACTAAGGTACGGCTCATGTGGCCAGGACAGCAGCCGCCCGGGGGCGAGCAGAACCCGCAGGACCAGAACCCGTACCAGCAGCCGGGTTACCAGCAGCCGAATCCCTATCAGCAGCCGGGATATCAGCAGGGCAACCAGTACCAGCAGCCGGGACAGCCCGGGCAGCCGGGTGGCTGGAGTGCGCCCACCGTACCGATGGGCTCCCCGCCTCCGCCGCCGAACGGCGGGAACGGCAAGCAGACGAAGATTGTCGCGATCGTGGCGGCCGCCGCCGTGGTCGTCACGGCCGGTGTCACCGGTTTCCTGGTCCTCGGCGGCGACAAGGACGACGAGGCCAAGGACGACAAGGGCAAGGACAAGCCCAGCGCCTCGGCCTCGGCCAAGCCCAGCAAGGAGCCCGAGTCCACGCCGACCGGCGGCGGGGACAATCCGCGCGGCGGCGGCAACGCCATCAAGCCGACCATCGCGGGCTGGCAGGTCGTGGTCAACCCGAAGTGGGGCACCGCCTTCGACGTCCCGCCGGACTGGGAGCTGCAGAGCCCGGACACCCTGATCGGCTTCGAGGACGACAAGAGCACCACCGGCAAGCCGCTGATCACCATGTCGGCCCCCGCCTACTACAAGTCCAAGTGGTGCGAGTCCGACGAGGACAAGGACGGCACCAAGGACACCACGGCGCTCGGCGCGGTCGGCACCAAGGGCGCCGACGGTGCCAAGGACGAGAACGAGGCCGCGGTCAACCAGGTCCCGTGGTGGGTCTTCGGCGGGTACACGCAGCCCGACAAGAAGAGCATCAAGTTCGACAAGAAGGCGAAGTCCTACACCACCAAGTCCGGCATCAAGGGCAAGCTCGCCCGTGCCGAGTCGACGAACACCCCGCAGACGGGCAAGTGCGCCAGTGACGGCAAGGCTCTGACCTTCGGCTTCAAGAACTCCAAGGGCAACTTCGTGGCCTGGAACCTCTACGGGGCCAAGGGTGTCAAGGACGAGATCCCCGAGAAGACCATCATGAAGATCCTCAGCACCGTCCGCTTGCACGGCAACCCGACGGGCTGATCCGGGCACTCAGTTCCGGCCACCGGTCCCCGTGACCCCGCCCGGCCGGGGGCGGACCACCTCACCACGAGGGGTCCCGCCCCCGGCCGTCGCGTTTTCCGGGTCTGGGCCTAACTCCCGTGCACGGAAGGGGAGTTCCGGCGCCTCGGACCCGTACTGCCGCCACGAGGCGGGGAGCGTACGCGGATCTCCCGGCCCCTCGGCGGGCCTACGGGAAATCGTTTGCCGGGAGCCTCGTCCACCGGGGACAGTGCCTCCCGTGAGCCGATTCCACCCCCGCTTCTCGCCTACCCACTGGGCGGGCCGCAACTACTCGCTGCTGACCGCCGCGACCGTCATCACCAACCTCGGCAGCCACGGCGCCCTCATCGCCGCCGCCTTCGCGGTGATCGAGACCGGGGGCGACAGCGGGGACGTGGGGCTGGTGGCAGCGGCGCGGACCCTGCCCCTCGTCCTCTTCCTGCTGATCGGCGGCGCGGTCGCGGACCGGCTGCCCCGGCACCGGGTGATGGTCGCGGCCAACGCCCTCAACTGCCTCTCCCAGGCGGCCTTCGCGGTGCTCGTGCTCGGCGGGGAACCGGTGCTCTGGCAGATGATGGCGCTCACCGCACTCGGCGGCACCGGGCAGGCCTTCTTCAACCCGGCCTCCGAGGGCATGTTGATGTCCTCGGTCTCCCGCGAGCAGGCCGGACGCGCCTTCGCCTTCTACCGGATGGCGATGCACGGCGCCGGGATCGGCGGGGCCGCGCTCGGCGGGGCGCTCGTCGCCGCCCTCGGCCCCGGCTGGGTACTGGCCGTGGACGCCGCCGCCTTCGCGCTCGCGGGCGCCCTGCGCGCCTTCCTGGACGTCGGCCACATCCCGCGCCGCCCGCCCGGCGGCGGCATGCTGCGCGATCTGCTCGACGGCTGGCGGGAGTTCACCGGGCGCAGCTGGCTGTGGAGCATCGTCGCGCAGTTCTCCGTGGTGGTCGCCGTCATCGGCGCCGCGGAGGCGGTGTACGGGCCGATGGTGGCGCGGGACGAACTCGGCGGCGCCGGTCCCTGGGGCCTGGTACTCGGCGCCTTCGGTGCCGGAACCGTCGCCGGCGCCTTCCTGATGATGCGCTGGAAACCGCGCCGGCTGCTGCTCGCGGGCACCCTGTGCGTCTTCCCGCTCGCCCTGCCCTCGGCAGCGCTGGCCGTGCCGCTGCCGATACCGGGCCTCGCCTCGGTGATGTTCGCGAGCGGGGTCGCCATCGAGGTCTTCGGCGTCGCCTGGATCACCGCGCTGCACCAGGAGATCCCGGAGGAGAAGTTTTCCCGGGTCTCGGCCTACGACTGGTTCGGCTCCATCGCCATGGTGCCGCTGGCCACCGCCCTCGCGGGTCCCGTGGAGGGCGCCGTCGGGCGGAGCACCGCGCTGTGGGCCTGCGCCGCCCTGGTCGTCCTGGTCACCGCGGCCGTCCTCTTCGTCCCCGAGGTACGCACGCTGACCCGGCGCTCGACCACGGAGGGCGCAGGGGGCGCGGGATCCGCAGGGGACGCGGGGGTCACCGAAGCGCCCGCGCCCACCGGGTCTGTGAAAACCGCCGAGCCCGGGAAGGCCGCCGAAGCCCCTCCCCCGGTCCCCGCCCCGACGACCGCTCCGGCGAAGGCCCCCGCCCTGGCCGCCAACTCCCTGGAGGACGTACCGGATCCGGGCCCGGCCGCGACCTCGTAGCAGGCACGCGCAGCAAGTACCTCGTAGCAGGCACCTCGTACGAAGTCCGGGCCTGGAGGCAGTACGAGCCCGAAGGCGGTACGCGCCTGGAGGCGGTACGAGCCCGGGAGCCCCTTCGCAGTCCGGGACGCATCGCGCGGGACCCGGGACCCGGGAGCCGGCCGCTCAGCCGCCCACTCGGAACGCCCCGGAGGGCGGCGCGGGTGAGGGCACCGCTGTCTCGTCCTCGACCGGGGCCGCGTCCCCCGTGAAGCGGCGCAGTGCCGCCCCGTCCTCGACCCGGGCGGCGAAGGGGTCGGCGGCGGCGCGGCGGCTGAGCGCGGCCACGTCGATCTCCCGGTGCGAGGCCACCAGGACGGCGTTGCCGAACCGGCGCCCGCGCAGCAGCGAGGGCTCGGCGACCAGCGCGAGATGGGCGAACACCGCGCCGAAGGTGGCGAGTTGGGAGCGCAGAAAGGCGAAGGGCGTGCCGTCGGCGAGGTTGGCCGCGTACTGCCCGCCCGGCCGCAGCACCCGCGCCGCCTGACGGGCGTACGGCAGCGTGGTGAGGTGCGCGGGGATGTGCGAGCCGCCGAAGACATCCGCGAGCACCAGGTCGGCGCTCTCCCCGGGGGCGGCTTCCAGGAAGTCCCGGGCGTCGGCCGTGTGCAGCTCGGCCGTCATCCCCTCCGACAGCGGCAGGTGCTCGGCGACGAGTTCGAGCAGGGCGCGGTCGGCCTCGACCACCTGCTGCCGGGAGCCGGGGCGGGTCGCCTCGACATAGCGCGGCAGGGTCAGCGCGCCGCCGCCCAGGTGCAGCACGTCCAGCGGCCGCCCGGGCTCCGCGGCGGTGTCGATGACGTGCCCGAGCCGCCGGGCGTACTCGAACTCCAGGTGCTCGGGCGCGTCCAGGTCCACGTACGACTGGGGCGAACCGTCGAGGGTGAGCAGCCAGGCGCGCGGCCGGTCGACATCGGGCATCAGCTTGGCGGTGCCGAAGTCCACGGCTCGGGTCACGGGTACCGGCTCGTCCACGACTCCATTGTGCCGTCCCCGTGCGCCACGGGCAGAGCGGGCAGGTCACGGCCGCTTGACAGGGCGCGGGGCGGCCTTCCGCAGGGGCGGCCGTGACGCCGGTGAGACCTCGCCTCCGGCGATCAGTCACGTACGTCGGCTAGTCTCCCCGGATGCCTCCGACCGCAGCAGCACGTACCGAGGTCCTCGCCCCGGCCCCGCCCCGGGGCCTCGCCGCGCGACTCGGCAGACGGCTGCTCTCGCCCTGGTCCCGGCTGTCGCTGCTGCTCGTGCTGCTCGCGGGGATGGGCGCGAGTGTGCTGCTCCTGGAGCCGCAGCGGCTGCTCTCCGACGGCTGGCCGAAGCAGCTCGGCGGGGCGGCGGCGCTGCTCGTCTTCGTGGCGGCCTACGGGCTCTGCTGCGTGGCCTTCGTGCCGCGGCCGCTGATGAGCCTGGCGGCGGGCGCGCTCTTCGGCTCGACGCTCGGCCTGGTGGCCGCGGTCGGCGGTTCGGTGCTCGGCGCGGCCCTCTCCTTCGGTCTCGGCCGGATGCTCGGGCAGGACGCGCTGCGCCCACTGCTGCGCGGCCGGCTGCTGACGGCGGTGGACGGGCAGTTCAGCAGGCACGGCTTCCGCACGCTGCTCGCCACCCGGCTCTTCCCCGGCGTCCCCTTCCTCGCCGCCAACTACTGCGCCGCGGTGTCCCGTACCCGCTGGCTGCCCTTCCTGCTCGCCACCGGGATCGGGATCATCCCCAACACCGGGGCCTATGTGGTGGCGGGGGCGCGGGCCTCCACGCCGACCTCGCCGGTGTTCCTCTTCGCCATGGGCTTCATCGCGGTGACGGGCCTCGCCGGGGGCGCGGTGGCCTGGTGGAAGCGGGAGAAGTTCCGGGGGCGTTGAGCGTCCTGGGCCCAACCGCCGTACCGGGCAAGGCCGCCGGTCCCGTCTCAGACGGGTCGCCGCGGCCTCGGGGCCTTCGCGGCGCCCGGGCCCTGTGCCGGGCGCGGCGACCAGGGGCGCTACGCTGCACCGCAGCACCTGATCCCCCGGCGGCACCGTCACCGCCCCGCCCACCGGAGCGTCACGAAGAGCCGAGTCCCTCACGCCCGCCGCCCGCGGGCGAGATGCCGCACCCTTCCATCGCCCCTGGCCCTCGCGAACGGTCAGCGCCCGACCCAGTTGGACCCCTCACCCCATGTCTTGGTTCGAATCCTTCATCCTCGGGCTCGTCCAGGGACTGACCGAGTTCCTGCCGATCTCCTCCAGTGCGCATCTGCGCCTGACGGCCGCCTTCGCGGGCTGGCACGACCCGGGGGCGGCGTTCACCGCGATCACCCAGATCGGCACCGAGGCGGCGGTGCTCATCTACTTCCGCAAGGACATCGCCCGGATCATCTCGGCGTGGTCCCGCTCCCTGGTGAACAAGGAGATGCGCCGCGACCACGACGCCCAGATGGGCTGGCTGGTGATCGTCGGCTCACTGCCGATCGGGATCCTCGGCGTGACCTTCAAGGACCAGATCGAGGGCCCCTTCCGCGATCTGCGGCTGATCGCCACCACCCTGATCGTGATGGGCGTCGTGCTCGGCATCGCCGACCGCCTCGCGGCCCGCGACGAGACCGGCGGCAGGCACCGCGCCGCGCGGGCCCGCAAGTCGCTGGAGCAGCTGAACGTCCGCGACGGCCTCATCTTCGGCATCTGCCAGGCGATGGCCCTGGTCCCCGGCGTCTCCCGCTCCGGCGCCACCATCAGCGGCGGACTCCTGATGGGCTACCGCCGCGAGGCCGCCGCCCGCTACTCCTTCCTGCTCGCCATCCCCGCGGTGCTCGCCTCCGGCGCCTTCGAGCTGAAGGACGCGGGCGAGGGACATGTCTCCTGGGGCCCGACCATCTTCGCGACACTGATCGCCTTCGTGGTCGGATATGCCGTCATCGCCTGGTTCATGAAGTTCATCACCACCAAGAGCTTCATGCCCTTCGTCTACTACCGGATCCTGCTGGGCATCGTGCTGATCGTGCTGGTCCTCAGCGGCGCTCTGTCCCCGCACGCCGGGGAGTCGGTCGGCTAGGCGGGCCGGACCGCCCCCTAACCCGCCTGCCCCGCACACCGAGCGGTGCGCCCGCTTCCGTCCTACTTTGAGCCGGTAAGCGAACCACCCTAGACGTGAGGAGTCGCCGTGAGCGACAACGCCATGGACAAGCTCAAGGGCAAGGCCAAGGAGATGAAGGGCAAGGCCACCGGCAACGACCGGGAGGCCGCCGAGGGCCAGACGGACCAGGCCAAGGGCAAGGCCAAGGACGAGATGGGCAAGATGCAGGACCGCGCGAAGGGCATGCGCGACTCCATGGACGACAACTGACGGTCCGTCCCCCACGGAGCCCCCGCCCCGGCGGGGGCTCCGTCGTATCCCGGCACCCGCACACCTCTCAAACCACGGACACCCGGAGTGAGGCCAAGGTCACACACCTGGACACTTCCCGGTCAGGACGTCCAATTTGCCTGGTCAGGGCGGTTGCCCCGACTACGTGTGGCGATCAGCACCTGACGCTGCGGAGCGCTCGGAGCCGTCGAGGCCCTAGACTCGACGGCATGCCCCCAACCGATGAGTCCCACGATTCCGCGCGTTCTGCTGCCGATGTGAATGAGCAGATCCGCAGCCTCTGGCTGCGCGCGGGCGGCCGACTCTCGAACGAGCAGCGCAAGGAGTACGAACTGCTCGTCACCGAGTGGGCGGTCGCGATGCGCGAGGAGCGCGAGGAGATCGTCAAGGCCGCCTGAGGCCCGTCTCCCCGGATCCCGCCGCCGTCGCGGTCCCGCCGCACCGAGTCCGGCACCCGTACCGCATCCGTTTCCCCTGGCCCGCACGTCCCCGCCGATCCGCGTACAGCGGTACGGCGCGGGGAGGTGCGGGCCTTCGCGTGCCCAGGGCCCGTGCGCCCGTGCACCCGTGCTTCCGTCCGCCCCCGCACGGCCCTTGGTTCCGCGCCTCGCATGGCCAAGACTGAGCCGATGACGCAGCGTGGAGAACTCGCCGCAGTGGTCGACCGGCTCGCCGTCGACGCCTTGGTCACCGAGTACGCCGTGACCGTGGACGACTCCGACTGGGCCGGGTATCCACAGCTGTTCACCCCGGACGGCCGGGCCGACCACAGCGCGGCGGGCGGCATCGCCGCGGACGCGACCCGGACGGCCGAGTGGCTGGCGGAGAGTCTGCGGAGCCACCCGGTGCGGCAGCTCCTGCTCGTCAACCGGCGCCTGCGCTTCACACGGTGGGAGCAGGACCTCGGCGACACCGCCGAGGTCCAGGCCGACTACCTCAGGTCACTGCGCCCGGCCCCGCCGGACGGCACCGGCTCCGCCCCCGGCCTCGCCTCGGGCGGGCGCTACGAGTTCGCGCTGCTGCGCACCGAGGACGGCTGGCGCTTCCGCGGCCTCCTCGTCCAGGAGAAGTGGCGGCAGCCCGGCTGACCGCCGGCCGCCGGGGCGGGGCTGGTCTCCGGTCGCCGGGCCGACTGCCAGCCGCCGAGCCGGGCCGACCGCCGCCCGCCGCCCGCCAGGCCAACCCCCGGGCCCCGGACACTCCCCCGGGCGCCGAACATGCCGCCGACCATCCGGCTGACCACCGGCCACCGCTGACCAGAACCCTCCGCCGGGCCTGTGCATGATCGGCCCGAACCCGCAGACTGGAGGCAGGCACCGGTGAGGGCGAGTCAGGGAGGCGCGGCATGGATCTGCTCGATCCGCCGTCCGCTCCCCGCCGCGGCAAGGACCGCCCGCCGCGGAACCGCCTCGCGCCCGGCCGCCGCGATCTCGCCGCCGTACTCGCGGGTGCGCTGCCCGCGCTCACCTTCCCGGCGCCCGCGCTCTGGTGGCTCGCGCCCTTCGTCCTGGTGCCCTGGCTGCTGCTGCTCCGCTCGGCGCCCTCGCCGCGCGGGGCGATGCGGGAGGGCTGGCTCGGCGGGCTCGGCTTCATGCTCGCGGTGCACCACTGGCTGCTGCCGAGCCTGCATGTGTTCACCTTCGTCCTCGCCGCGCTGCTCGGTCTGCTCTGGGCGCCCTGGGGCAGGCTCGTGCACCGGCTGCTCGGCGGCGCGGGCCTCCCCCTCCGGCCCTGGGCGGCCCTCGGACTCCTGCCCTGCGGCTGGCTGCTGATCGAACTCGTACGGTCCTGGGAGGGGCTCGGCGGCCCCTGGGGACTGCTCGGTTCCAGCCAGTGGCAGGTGGCGCCCGCGCTCCGGCTCGCCTCCCTCGGCGGGGTCTGGCTCCTCAGCCTGCTCCTGGTCGCCGTGAACACGGCACTGGCCCTGCTCGTCCTGGCACCGGCCCATCGCCGCGCCGCGCTCTGCGCCCTGCTCGCGGTCGCCACCCTGACCGGCACGGCCTGGCTGCTCGCCCCGCGTCCCGAGGAGTCCGGGCGCACCCGGGTGGCCCTCGTCCAGCCCGGGGTGGTCGGCAAGGACGCCACCGGGTACGCCCGTCTGGACCGGGAGGTGCAGCTCACCCGGCAGCTCGCGGGGCGGGGCGTCGACCTGGTCGTCTGGGGCGAGAGCAGCATCGGCTTCGACCTGCGGGACCAGCCCCGCCTGACCGAGCGCATCACGCGGCTCTCCCGGGAGGTCGGCGCGGACATCCTGGTCAATGTCGACGCCCGGCGCGGCGGGGCGCGGGCCGTCGGCGGCATCTACAAGAGCGCCGTACTCATCGGACCGGACGGACCGACCGGCGACCGCTACGACAAGATGCGGCTGGTCCCCTTCGGCGAGTACGTGCCCGCCCGGTCGCTGCTCGGCTGGGCCACCTCGGTCGGCCGGGCGGCGGGCGAGGACCGGCACCGGGGCACCGGCCAGGAGATCATGCGGCCCGCCGGGGCGCCGCGCCTCGGCACCGTGATCTGCTTCGAGTCGGCCTTCCCGGACATGAGCCGCCGACTCACGGCGGACGGCGCGCAGTTGCTCCTCGCGCAGTCCTCCACCTCCTCCTTCCAGAACAGCTGGGCCCCCCGGCAGCACGCCTCGCTCGCCGCGCTGCGGGCGGCGGAGACCGGGCGGCCGATGGTGCACGCCACCCTCACCGGGGTCTCGGCGGTCTACGGCCCCGACGGCACCCGCGTCGGCCGGACCCTCGGCACCTCCGCCTCCACCACCGAGGTCTACGAGGTCCCGCTCGCCGGGGGCACCACCCCCTACGTCCGCTTCGGCGACTGGCCGGTCCACGCGGCGGTGACCGCGCTCGCCCTCTACGCGCTCGCCGGCGGGGTGCGGGTGCTCAGGAGCGGGACTCCACCTCGCGTACGATCCGCTCGCACAGCTCGTGCGTGGCCAGCGCGTCCCGGGCGCTGAGCACCTCGCCCCGGCGTACCGCGTCCAGGAAGGCGAGGACGGCCTGTTCGACGCCGCGCTGGCGGGCCACCGGCACCCAGTCGCCGCGCCGCCGCTCGGAGGGCTGGCCCTTGTGGTCGATCACCTCGGCGAGATTGCGCACCACCCGCTTGGTGTCCTGGCCGGAGACCTCCAGGACCTCCTCCGCGGAACCGCTCATCCGGTTCATCACCCCGAGCGCGGTGAAGCCCTCCCCGGCCAGCTGCAGGACGAGATGGTGCACGAGCCCGTCGACCACCCGGGCCCGTACGTCCACCGTGTCCGCCGGGCCCGGCAGCAAAAAGCGCAGGGTGTCGGCGACATGGATGAAGTCGTCCAGGATCATGGTGCGCGGGCGCTCGGGCAGCCCGAGGCGGTTCTTCTGCAGCAGGATCAGCTCGCGCGGGTGCTCGGCGCACTGGGCGTAGCCGGGCGCGTAGCGGCGGTTGAAGCCGACGGCCAGCGAGAGGCCCCGGGCCTCGGCGAGGTCCACGAGCCGGGCGCTGTCGGCCAGTTCGTAGGCGAGGGGCTTGTCCACGTACGTCGGTACGCCCGCCTCCAGGAGCGCGGCGACCAGGGCGGGGTGCGCCCCGGTCGCCGCGTGCACGAAGGCGGCGTCGAGCCCCGCGGCGAGCAGGGAGTCCAAGCCGGTGTGGCGGCGCTCCGGCGGGATGTGGTGCGCCTCGGCGGTGCGGCGCAGGTTCTCCGGGGAGCGGGTGTGCAGATGCAGTTCGACGTCCGGCTGGGTGGTGAGCACCGGGAGGTAGGCCTTGCGGGCGATGTCGCCGAGACCGATGCAGCCGACCTTCACGGGTACTCCTTGGTTCGCGGGCGGGGCCGAGGCAGCTGAAGCATACGGCCGGAGCGCGGCGGGGCCCCTGGCCGAGCCGGACCCCCGGCCCGCCCGGGCGGGTGCGGTCTCGCCGCGCCCGCCGCACCCCGGCACCGCGCGGTCCGCTCCCCCGGTGTCTCATCGCGGTCCGCTCCCCTGGTGCCTCACCCGCGCGTCACCCGTGCGGGGCAACCTGCCCGCCGGGAGTATCCGAACCCCCGGTGACCACGGCAGAGTGCTGCGGTGCACAGGATTTCCACCACCGCTCTGCTCCTCGCCGCGTTCCTCCCGGCCGCGGCCGGCTGCGTGACCGTGGGCCCGCCCTCACCGGGGCGGGCCGTCTCCCCGAGCCCGGATCCGGCGGGGCCGCACGGCAGCGCCCGGCCCGCGGAGATCCTCGAGGCGCCCGCCCGCGAGGCGCTCGAGTACATCGGCCCGCGCCCCACGTCCCCGGCCCCCACCGCCCCGGGCCGGAGCGGGGCACCGGCCGCGCCCTCCGCCTCCGCCGCACCGCCGGGCGCCACCGGGGCCCCGGCCGCTCCCGCCCCGGCCCGGCCGCGCTCCCCCGGGCCCGCCCTGCCCACCAGCGAACGGCAGCTGTGCGCGCTCTCGGACCGCTGGGACGTGCTGCCGCCGGACAGCAAGGCCGCCCGTATCTGCAAGGAGAGGTACGGGAGTTGATCGCGCTCCGCACCGGCGAACCGCCCACCGGCCGGGGAAGTTCCTTCGCTCCGTACCGAGTCGGCGAAGCGCGTCGCAGTCGGTGTCACCGGGAAGGAGGGGGGAAACGGTGGTCGGTACGGGGAGGCGTGATGGACTCGGCCATGGCGGGCCTGCTGGCCGCAGTGGTGGGTGTGGGCGGCACCTTGGGCTCGGCCTGGCTGACCCAGCGCCGGGGAGATGCCTCGCGCCGTGCGGAGTGGGAACACCTCGAACGCACCCGCCGTGCCGAACTCGCCGCCCAGCAGTCGGAGTCGAGCCGGGAAGCCAGGAAGCTGGCCTATACGAACTTCAACGCGGCAGCCCGCCACTACCTGGCGACCCTGAACGATCACAGGCACGTACTCCGCCTCGGGTATGACCCGCAGGAGTCGCTGGCCCTGGTCGAGACAGCTCGTGTCGAGTACCGCCAGCAGTACGCCGAGGCCCAGATGACCGTGCCGGACTCCGTGCTGGCCGAGGTGAAGCACGTCGACATCAGCCTGGGCTCGGTCTACGGCGTCCTGGCCCGCCTCAGCCACCACACGCCACGTGAAGGCGACGACGTCGAGACCGTACGGGACGACATCACGCGGAGCTGGCACGTCTTGTCCAGGACACGTCGCGCGATGCGTACGGATCTGGGAGTGACGGGGCCGTCATACGAATGAGGCGGGCCGACCCCTCGATCCCCCGTCTGACGCGGCTGCGCCTCCCAGGTGAAGGCGGCCTCTTCACAGACCGCGCTGTTCCAGGACCACGAGACCCCGACCGGCGGTACGGGAGCCGGGCCCCGTCGCGGTTCAGGGCTCCCGGCGGGGTGGGCCGAGCGGGCCGCGGTGGTCCTCGGCCGCCGACTCCTCCAGGCCTGCCTCCAGCCGGTCGACGGCTGCCCGGACGCCGTTTCCGTAGCCGTCCTCAGGCAGGGCGCCGAGGGCTCCGCGCGCCCGCTTGAGGTGGCTCCGGGCCGCGGCGAAGTGGCGGAGCCCCACGTAGTCGGCGGCCAGGTTGAGGTGCAGGGAGGGGTAGAGGGCGCGTACCGCGAGCCGTCCGTCGTGGGCGGCGGGGCGGCCCTCGGTCAGTTCCTCGGCGGCGGAGAGCGCGCGCAGGTCCCAGGCGAGCTCCTCCACCGGGTCGTCCTGGGCGTCGGCCATGAAGTGGGCCAGGGTGCAGCGGTGCAGCGGGTCGCCGCCGTCGCCGATCTCGCCCCAGAGCGCGCCGAAGCGGTGCCGGGCCTCCTCGCGGTCCCCGGCGTGGTGCAGCATGATGACCTGCCCGATCCGGGTCATCACGCCGTCCTCCGACGCCTCCTGGCCTCGCTCCGCCACCGCGACCTCCGTACTCGTACGCCAAGCGGCGCCCCGGCCGCCCGCCCCCTGAAACTAACCGCCGCCCGGCGGGATGCGCCTCAGGCACGGGCGGGGGCGGGCAGGGCGCTGGGCCAGGCCGGTGACGCACCGGCCCGGCCCGGGGCGGGCTCAGCCGAGGTCGGGGATACGCCAGTCGATCGGGGTGTGGCCCTGCGCGGCCACCGCCTCGTCGATCTGGGTGAAGGGCCGGGAGCCGAAGAACTTCCGCGCCGAGAGCGGCGAGGGGTGGGCGCCCTTCACCACGGCGTGGCGCTCCTGGTCGATCAGCGGGAGCTTCTTCTGCGCGTAGTTCCCCCAGAGCACGAAGACCGCCGGGTCGGGGCGGTCCGCCACAGCGCGGATCACCGCGTCGGTGAACTTCTCCCAGCCCTTGCCCTTGTGCGAGTTGGCCTCCCCCTCGCGGACGGTCAGCACCGCGTTGAGCAGCAGCACGCCCTGCCGGGCCCAGGGCATCAGATAGCCGTTGTCGGGCACCGGGTGGCCCAGCTCGGACTCCAGCTCCTTGTAGATGTTGCGCAGCGAAGGCGGCGTGCGCACCCCGGGGCGCACCGAGAAGCACAGCCCGTGGCCCTGGCCCGGGCCGTGGTAGGGGTCCTGACCGAGGACGAGGACCTTCACCTGCTCGTACGGGGTGGCCTCCAGGGCGGCGAAGACCTCCTCGCGCGGCGGATAGACGGGGCCCTCGGCCCGCTCCTTCTCGACGAATTCGAGGAGTTCCTCGAAGTAGGGCTGGTGGAGTTCCTCGCCGAGGACGCCGCGCCAGGATGCGGGCAGCACGGAGGTGTCGGTCATTCAACTTCCTTCACAGGACGGCCTGGTGGGGCCGAGTAAGGTGCGGTCACTTCCCACCGCAGAACCTACTCGCCCCCACTGACAACGACCGCCACCGCTGCCGCCGGACCCCGTCCTACCAGCTGGTCTTGCGGTGCAGTTCCCACATCATCATGATCGTCGAGGGGTCGAGCGCACGCTCCCCGCCCGCGATCTCCTCGCTGGCCGCCACGTACTGCTTGCCCTGCCAGAGCGGGAGCAGCCGCACATCGTCCAGCATGATCTGCTGCGCCTGCTGGAACTGCTCGACCACGGCGCCGCGGTCGTTCTCCCGGCGGGACTCCGGCAGCAGCTTGTCGATGATCTCGGGGGACTTGTACTGCGGGCCGAGCAGGTTCTGCTCGCCGACGAACGGGGCGATGAAGTTGTCCGGGTCGGGGAAGTCGGGGAACCAGCCGCGGCCGAAGACGGGGTACTCGCCCTTGCGGTAGGCGGCCTCGTAGTCCTTCCAGGGGCGGCCCTTGACACTCACGTCGAACAGGCCGGTCCGGTTGAGCTGCTTCTTGATCTCCTCGAACTCCGGGCCGGTCGCCGATCCGTAGCGGTCGGTGGTGTACCAGAGGGTCAGCTTCACCGGCTCGTCGATGCCCGCGTCGGTGAGGATCTTCTCGGCCTTCTCCGCGCTGGGGTTGCCATACTGGTCGAAGAAGCCCGTGGTGTGGCCGGCGAGGCCGCGCGGCACCATGGAGTACAGCGGCTCCACGGTGTCCTTGTAGATCTTGTGGGCGAGGGCGCCGCGGTCGAGGATCTGGGCGATCGCCTTGCGCACGGCCGACTTGCCCGCCCAGCGGTCCTTGGGGTTGAAGACCAGGTAGCTGATCTCGGTCCCGGAGCCCTCGACGAGCTGGACGCCTTCCTTGTTCTTGTTGCCCTGCAGGGCAAGCGTGTCGTCGGCGCCCAGTCCGCGGTAGGTCACATCGATCTGCTTCTTCTTCAGCGCGCCCACCAGGGCCGCCGAATCCTGGAAGTAGCGAATCGTCACTGCGTCGTTCTTGCGGTCGGCGAAGCCCTTGTACGAGCCGTTCCTCGCCAGCTCCGCCTTGGTGTTCTCCTCGTAGGACTCAAGGGTGTACGGGCCGGAGCCGGTGACCGCGCCGTCGTCGCGGACCTCGTCCTCGGGGTACTCCTCGGGGTCGACGATCGACATCGCGGGGGTGGCGAGGACGAAGGGGAAGGTGGCGTCCGACTTCTTCAGGTGGAAGACGACCTGGCGGTCGCCCTTGGTCTCGACCCGGTCGAGGCTGCCGAGGAGACCGGTCGGACCGCCGTCCACGCCGATCTTGCGGATCCGGTCGATGGAGTACTTGACCGCCTTGGCGTCCAGCGTGTCACCGTCGGAGAACTTGAGGCCCTCGCGCAGCTCGCAGGTGTACTCCTTGTTGGAGAAGTCGGTGAACTTGCACTTCTCCGCGGCGTCCGGCTCGGGGGACGAGGCGCCGGAGGGGTAGCTCAGCAGGGTCTGGTAGATGTTGCGGAAGAGTTCCCAGGAGCCGTCCCAGGAGGCGGCGGGGTCGAGCGTGCTGGGGGCACTGGTGGTGCCCACGACGACCCGCTTCTCACCGTCGTCGTCGCCGGAAGAGAGAACCCCGCACCCGGCCAGCACGGTAAGGGACGCGACGGCGGCTATGGGCCGCAGGTGGATCCGGTTGAACACGCGCTCGCTCCTCGATAGGCCACGCCGTACGGGTTGGCAGACCATATCGCAGTGCCCCGCCGAGTGAACTGGCCACTGCGGCGGGGCACTTGAAGATCCCTTACGTGGCATTGGGGAGCTTTGCGAAGGCCAGGCGATTTCCTATCCGACGCCCGCATTGAGGAAGATGCCGCCATCGACCACGAGTGTCTGCCCGGTGACCCACCCGGCGGACTCCGAGGTGAGGAAGGCGGCGGCCCCGCCGATGTCCTCGGGCACCCCGAGGCGGCCCAGCGGGTACGCCGCGGCGGCCTCCTCCTCGCGGCCCTCGTAGAGCGCCTCGGCGAACCTGGTCTTCACCACCGCCGGGGCGATGGCGTTGACCCGTACCTTCGGCGCGAACTCGTGGGCGAGCTGCTGGGTCAGGTTGATCATCGCGGCCTTGCTCATGCCGTAGGCGCCGATGAAGGGCGAGGCGGAGACGCCGGCCACCGAGGCGATGTTCACGATGGCGCCGCCGTTCTCCTGCTGCCAGGCCCGCCAGGTGTGCTGGGCGAAGCCGAGCGCGGAGAGCACATTGGTCTCGTAGACCTTGCGGGCCACCGCGAGGTCCAGCTCCGCCATGGGGCCGAACACCGGGTTGGTGCCGGCGTTGTTGACCAGGTGGTCGACGCGGCCGAAGGCCTCGACGGTCCGGGCCACGGCCGCCGCCTGGTGCTCCGGGTCGTGGGCCTTGCCCGCGACGCCGATGACCCGGTCGGCGCCGAGACGTTCGACGGCCTCCTTGAGGGCGTCCTCGTTCCTGCCGGTGATGCAGACCCGGTCGCCGCGGGCGACGAGCGCCTCGGCGATGCCGTAGCCGATACCGCGGCTCGCCCCCGTGACGAGGGCGGCCCTTCCGCTGTCCTGCACTGTCACTGCCGTGCCCTTCCGATCAGTTGAGCGGGCCGCCGGCCACGTACAGCGTCTGTCCGGAGACGAATCCGGCGGCGTCCCCGGTGAAGAAGGCGACGGCGTTGGCGATGTCCTCGGGGGTGCCGACGCGCTGGACGGGGATCTGGGTGGCCGCGGCGGCCTTGAAGTCCTCGAAGCCCATGCCGACGCGGTCGGCGGTGGCCTTGGTCATCTCGGTGGCGATGAAGCCGGGGGCGACCGAGTTGGCGGTGACGCCGAACTTGCCCAGCTCCTTGGCGAGCGTCTTGGTGAAGCCCTGCATACCGGCCTTGGCGGCGGAGTAGTTGACCTGGCCGCGGTTGCCGAGGGCGGAGGAGCTGGACAGGTTGACGATCCGGCCGAACTTGGCGTCGACCATGTGCTTCTGGACCGCGCGCGACATCAGGAAGGCGCCGCGCAGGTGGACGTTCATGACGGTGTCCCAGTCCGAGACGCTCATCTTGAACAGCAGGTTGTCGCGGAGCACACCGGCGTTGTTCACCACGATGGTCGGGGCGCCCAGCTCCTCGGCGATCCGCGCCACGGCGGCCTCCACCTGCGTCTCGTCGGAGACGTCGCAGCCCACGGCGAGGGCCGTGCCGCCCGCGGCGGTGATCTTCTCGACGGTGTCCTTGCAGGCGGCCTCGTCGAGGTCGATGACGGCGACGGCGCGCCCCTCGGCGGCCAGGCGTACGGCGGTCTCGGCGCCGATGCCGCGGGCCGCGCCCGTGACGACGGCTACGCGCTGCTCGGTGGTGGACATGGTGATCTCCTCGCCCTCGGAAGCCGGTTGACGCGGCTCGTGCGGCCGACCCCTGGGTGAGCGACCGCTTAGTACCTCACGGGTCGTGACGCTAGAAGCCACGGCACCCGGTGTCAACGGCAACCGCCCCGCTGTGATCGATTACCTCACGGGGAAGTACCGGAAGTACCGGCCCACCCGGACCCTGCGTACCGGCTCACCGGACCAGCAGCGCGAGCAGCCGGTCGGCCTCGGCGGCCGGGTCCCTGGTCAGGCCGGTGTGCACCGGGCCGGGCTGGACGACCGTGGAACGCGGCGCGACCAGCCAGCGAAAGCGGCGCCCCGCCTCGTCGCGCGCGGCCTGCCCGGCCTCGTCGCCGCCCCGGCAGACCCCCTCGACGGCATGGAGTGCCGCCCGGATCCCCGGGACGTCGGCCTCGGGGTCGAGCGCGCGGAGCCGGTCGGCGTCGAGGTGCGTACGGGCCCCGACGAAGGAGGCGCCCCGGCAGTAGACCAGGACCCCCGCGTTGATCTGCTCCCCGCGCTCGATCCGGGGCACCACGCGCAGCAGGGCGTACTCGAAGACGTGCAGCGGGGCCGGTGCGGTCATCGGGCGGCGCCCTCTCCCGCGGCGGGGCGGGGCGCGGACGCGGTGCCGGGCTCCCCCGGATCGCCGGTGTCCCGCCGGTCCGGCGGGGTGATCCAGCCGAAGGGCCCGGTGGCGGCGGCCGGTTCGGGCAGGACGAGGTGCCGGTGCACCCGGGCGGCGCGCGGCAGCAGGACGGCGGCGTAGGCCGCGCGCACCTCCTCGGGTCCGGCGAAGCCCTCCTCGCCTTCGAGCCAGGCGTCCGGGACCTCGGCGGTGACCTCGGCCAGGAGTTCGGGGGTGATCCGCGGGGCCAGCTCGGCGGCGGCGCGCTCCACCTCGGGGGCGCAGCTCGCGAGGGCGTGCTCCGAGGCGTCGTAGGGGCGCTCGGCTGCGCGGGCGGCGCCGGGCCAGTGGTGGTGCCAGATCATCGTGGCGCCGTGGTCGATCAGCCACAGCTCGCCGTGCCAGACAAGGAGGTTGGGGTTGCGCCAGGAGCGGTCGACATTGCCGGTGAGGGCATCGAACCAGAGCACCCGGCCCGCCTCGACGGGGTCCACCCGGTAGGCGAGCGGGTCGAAGCCGAGGGCGCCGGACAGGAAGCGCATGCCGAGGTTGGCGCCGCCGCTGGACTTGAGGAGCTCCTGCACCTGCTCGTCGGGCTCGCCGAGGCCGAGCACCGGGTCCAGCTCCAGCCGGACCAGCTCCGGCACCCGCAGCCCGAGCCGCCGGGCGAGCCCCCCGCAGATCACCTCGGCCACCAGCGTCTTGCGGCCCTGCCCCGCCCCGCGGAACTTCATGACGTACGGGGTGCGGTCGTCGCCCTCGACGAGCCCGGGCAGCGAGCCGCCCTCGCGCAGCGGTGCCGCATAGCGGGCCGCCCTGACTTCGGTGAGCATGGGACCAGGCTACTGCCGGTGACGACCGCCTCCGCTCCCCCGCCCGGAGCACCCGCGCGTGCCCGCCGGGCACTTCGGGCGTTGAACGGCCGGTCGTGCCGACGCGTACGACAGGTAGGAGCCCGGTTCTGGGCCGGCCCGTACGGAAGGACAGCACCATGTCGCGCTCGCAGGAATCCGCTTCCGCCCTCACCCGGCGTACTGCCCTCGCCGCCGCGGGCACCGCGGGGCTCTCCGCCGCCCTCGCCGCCTGCGGGGGTTCGGGGGACTCCGGGCCGTCCGGGGACGCGCCGTCCGGCGGCGGCAGCGCGGGCGCCGCGCTCGGCAGGACCTCGGAGATCCCGGTGGGCGGGGGCAAGATCTTCGGGGACGAGAAGGTGGTCGTGACCCAGCCGGAGAAGGGGCGGTTCAAGGCCTTCTCCAGCATCTGCACCCACCGGCAGTGCCAGGTGGCCTCGGTCGGGGACGGGACCATCAACTGCAACTGCCACGGCAGCCGGTTCTCCATCGAGGACGGCAGTGTGCAGGCGCCGCCGGCCACCCGGCCGCTGCCCGAGAAGAAGATCGAGGTCACTGGCGGGCAGGTGAAGCTCGCCTGAGAACGTGAGGGCCCGGCGCCGCCCGCCTCAGTGCGAGACGTGGTCGGCGGCGCGGCGCAGGGCCTCCACGGCGGCGCGGATCGAGGGGCGCCGGTCGGCGTCCGCCCGCCAGACCGCGTAGACATGCCGGAAGACGCCGTCCCGGACCGGCACCGCGCACACCCCCGCGGGCATCGGTTCGCGGCCGAGGCGCGGGGCGACGCAGACGCCGAGCCCGGCGGCCACGTAGGCGAGCTGGGTCTGGTGCTCCTCCGCGCGGTGCGCGATGCAGGGTTCGATGCCCTGGGCGCGCAGGGTGAAGAGCAGCCACTCGTGGCAGAAGGCGCCCTCCGGCCAGGTGATCCACTCGTCCCCGGTGAACTCGGCCAGCTCCGCGGAAGTGCGGCCCGCCAGCGGGTGGTCGACCGGCAGGGCCACGTCGATCGGGTCGTCGAGGAGGGCGGCCTTGACCAGTCCGTCCGGCAGTCCGAGCGGCTTGTTGTACCAGTCGAGGACGACGGCGAGATCGAGGTCGCCGCGCACCACCCCGGCGACCGCGCGCTCCGGCTCCCACTCCACGGTGCGCACCCGCAGCCCGGGGTGGCGGGCGCGCAGTTCGGCGACGGTCGCGGGGAGCAGTCCCCGCGCGCCGGTGGGGAAGGCACCCATCCGCAGTTCGCCGACGGCCTGGCCGCGGTGCGCCTCCAGGTCGGACTGGGCCAGCTGCACCTGGGAGAGGATGCGCCCGGCGTGCTCGGCGAGGAGCTGCCCGGCGTCGGTGAGGCGCACGCCCCGGCCGTACTTGGCGAGGAGCTGCTGCCCGACCTCGCGTTCGAGCTTGGCCATCTGCTGGGAGACCGCGGAGGTCGTCACGTGCAGTCCCTCGGCGGCGCCGCTGACCGAGCCGTGCCGGGCGAGGGCGTCGAGGGTGCGCAGCCGCTCCAGGTTCAACATATAAGCGATGCTAAGCCATAGCTCGCATGGAATCTCGCTTGTCCTTATCAGTGCCTGGTCGCAGGCTTGCTGCCATGACGCGTACGACGGCCACCCCGCCACCCGCCACCGGTTCGGCGGCGCCCCTCTCCCGCACCTCCGCCGAGACCGACTCCGCTTCCCCGGCGCCCCGCCGCCTGCTCGACTGGCGGCTGCGGTTCGCGCTGCTCTCGCTGATCTGGGGCTTCAGCTTTCTGCTGATCAAGGTCGGCACCCATGGCTTCGCGCCGCTCCAAGTCACCCTGGGGCGGCTGGTGTTCGGCACCGCGGTGCTCGCGGTGGCCCTGGTGGTGCGCGGCGAGCGGCTGCCGCGCGACCCCCGGCTGTGGGGGCATCTCGCGGTGGCGGCCTTCCTCCTGAACGCCCTGCCGTTCTCGCTCTTCGCCTTCGCGGAGCTGACCATCCCCTCCACGCTCGCGGGGATCTGCAACGCCACCTCCCCGCTGTGGGGCATGGCCCTGTCGGTGGTCGCCCTCTCCGAGGACCGGCCCACCCGCCGCCGGGTCGCCGGTCTGGGCATCGGCTTCCTCGGGGTGCTGACCGTGCTCGGCGCCTGGCAGGGCTTCAGCGGGCTCGACCCGGCGGGCACCGCGATGGCCCTGCTCGGCTCGCTCAGCTACCCGGTGGGCTGGATCTACCTGCGGCGCACGGTCGCGGGCGGCGGCCACTCCCCGATCGCCCTGGTGGGCGGCCAGC
Source organism: Streptomyces physcomitrii (assembly GCF_012273655.1). Taxonomy (GTDB): domain Bacteria; phylum Actinomycetota; class Actinomycetes; order Streptomycetales; family Streptomycetaceae; genus Streptomyces; species Streptomyces physcomitrii. Next base: position 56,781 of record NZ_JAAWWP010000024.1, read on the forward strand.
TCTTCCTCGGCGCCCTGCAACTCGCCGTGGTGACACCGCTGTTCACCTCGCTGCCGGGCCGAATCGAGGTGCTGCCGCTGCTCGCCGTGCTGGCCCTCGGCGCCCTCGGCACGGGTCTGGCGGTGATGCTCCAGTACGGCCTGGTCACCGAGGTCGGGCCGACCACCGCGCAGATGGTCACGTACTTCATCCCGGTGATCGCGACCGCGGCCGGGGTCGGGCTCCTCGGGGAGCCGCTGTCCTGGAACACCCCGGTGGGCGCGCTGATCGTGCTCGCGGGCGCGTTCCTGACCCAGTCGAGACCGCGGCGGCGCTGACACGACTGCCCTGCGGGGGTGGGGGTCGGCGGTGGGGGGGGCCGGGGGTGCGCGCCCCCGGCCCCCCGCACCGGTC
>NZ_JAAWWP010000024.1:57183-93511 GCF_012273655.1 Streptomyces physcomitrii
CGCGTTCCGCCCCTCGGCGCGCCCGGGGGGGGGGGGGGGGGCCGCCCGGGGGGGGGGGGGGGGGGGGGGGGGGGGGGGGGGGGGGGGCGCCCCCCCGCCCCCCCGCACCGGTCCGCCGCGACCGGGCGCGCTACACCGGGGTGACGTACGCCCCCGCGATGCCGCCGTCGACCAGGAAGTCGGTGGCGTTGACGAAGGAGGCGTCGTCGCTGGCGAGGAAGGCGACCGCGGCGGCGATCTCCTCGGCCTCGGCGAAGCGTCCGGCCGGGATGTGCACCAGGCGGCGGGCGGCGCGCTCGGGGTCCTTCGCGAACAGCTCCTGGAGCAGCGGGGTGTTCACCGGGCCCGGGCAGAGCGCGTTGACGCGGATGCCCTCGCGGGCGAACTGCACGCCGAGTTCGCGCGACATGGCGAGCACCCCGCCCTTGGAGGCGGTGTAGGAGATCTGCGAGGTCGCCGCCCCCATCACCGCCACGAAGGAGGCGGTGTTGATGATCGACCCCTTGCCCTGGCGCCGCATATAGGGGAGGGCCGCCTTGCAGCACAGGTACACGGAGGTGAGGTTGACCTCCTGCACCCGCTTCCAGGCCTCCAGTCCCGTGGTGAGGATGGAGTCGTCCTCCGGGGGCGAGATGCCCGCGTTGTTGAAGGCGATGTCGACGCTGCCGTACGCGTCGAAGGCGGCCTTGTAGAGGGCCTCCACCTCCTCGGCGTCGGTGACGTCGACCCGGACGAAGAGCCCGCCGACCTCCTCGGCGGCGGCCTTGCCCGCCGTCTCGTCGATGTCGGCGCAGACGACGCGGGCGCCCTCGGCGGCGAACCGCCGCGCGGTGGCGAGGCCGATGCCGCTGCCGGCACCGGTGACGACCGCGGTACGGCCGATGAGGCGGCGGCTCACCGAGGTCTCGGTGGCAGGGGTGTCGGTCATGGTGGTTCAGGCCTCCGTGCTGAGGAAGATGTTCTTGGTCTCGGTGAATGCGGTCAGGGCGTCGGGGCCCAGCTCCCGGCCGAGGCCGGACTGCTGGTAGCCGCCGAAGGGCGTCCAGTAGCGGACGGCGGAGTGCGAGTTGACGGAGAGGTTCCCGGCCCGGACCCCGCCCGCGACCCGCAGCGCGCGGCCCACGTCCCGGGTCCACACCGAGCCCGCGAGGCCGTACTCGGTGGCGTTGGCGAGTCGGATCGCGTCCTGCTCGTCCTCGAAGGGGATCAGGACGGCCACCGGGCCGAAGATCTCCTCGACCGCGGCGGGCGCCTCGGCGTCGAGACCGGTGAGCAGCGTCGGCGGGAACCAGAAGCCGGGTCCGCCGGGCGCGGTGCCGCGGATGCCGGGCAGCTCGTCCGGTACGTAGGAGCGCACCCGCTCCAGCTGGGCCCGGGAGATCAGCGGGCCCATCTCGGTCTTCTCGTCCGCGGGGTCGCCGACGACGATCTCCCGCAGCGCGGGGGCGAGGAGTTCGAGGAAGCGGTCGTGGACCTCGCGCTGCACCAGGATGCGGCTGCGGGCGCAGCAGTCCTGTCCGGCGTTGTCCAGGAAGGACATCGGGGCGGCGGCGGCCGCGGCCTCCAGATCGGCGTCGGCGAAGACGATGTTGGGGCTCTTGCCGCCCAGTTCGAGCGTCACCCGCTTCACCCGGTCCGCGCACCGGGCCATGATCTGCTTGCCGACCCGGGTGGAGCCGGTGAAGACGATCTTCGCCACGCCGGGGTGCTCGACCAGGGCGTTCCCGGTGATGTCCCCCGCGCCCGGCAGCACCTGGAAGAGCCCTTCGGGCAGGCCCGCCTCCAGGGCGAGTCCGGCGAGCCGCAGCGCGGTGAGCGGGGTGGTCTCGGCCGGCTTGAGGAGGACGGCGTTGCCCGCGGCGAGGGCGGGAGCGGTGCCCCAGGCGGCGATCGGCATCGGGAAGTTCCACGGGGCGATCACGCCGATCACGCCGAGGGGTTCGAGGAGGGTGACGTCGAGGCCGCCGGGCACCGGGATCTGGCGGCCGTTGAGCCGCTCCACTCCCCCGGCGCTGTAGTCGAGGAGGTCGCGGACGTTCCCGGCCTCCCAGCGGGCGTTGCCCAGGGTGTGGCCCGCCTGGCGGACCTCGGTCAGGGCCAGCTCCTCCTGGTGCGCGCCGACCACCTCGGCGAAGCGGCGCAGCAGCCGGGCCCGGTCGGCGGGCGCCGCGGCGGCCCACCGGCGCTGGGCGGCGGCGGCCCGCCGGACGGCGGCGTCGACCTCGGCGGCCCCGGTGGCCGGGACCGTCGCGATGATCTCCTCGGTGGCCGGGTTCCGTACGTGGTGCTCTTGCGACACGCGGGGCCTCACAGTCGTTCGAAGGAGCGGCGCAGCTCCCAGTCGGTCACCGCGGCGTCGAAGGCCTCCACCTCGACCCGCGCCATGTTGGCGTAGTGGGCGACCACCTCGTCCCCGAAGGCCTCCTTGGCGAGCGCGCTGTTCTGCCACAGCTCGGCCGCCTCGCGCAGGGTGGTCGGTACGTGCGCGTAGTCGGCCGTGTAGGCGTTGCCCGCGCAGGCCTCGGGGAGTTCCAGCTCGTGCTCGACGCCGTAGAGGCCGGCGGCGACCATGCCCGCGACGGCGAGGTAGGGGTTGACGTCACCGCCGGGCACCCGGTTCTCGAAGCGGGTGCCGGCCCCGTGCCCGACGACCCGCAGCGCACAGGTGCGGTTGTCGTTGCCCCAGGCCACCGCGGTCGGGGCGAAGGAGCCGGGCTGGAAGCGCTTGTAGGAGTTGATGTTCGGGGCGTAGAGCAGGGAGAAGTCGCGCAGGGCGGCGAGCTGTCCAGCCAGGAAGTGCCGCATCAGCGGGGACATCGGCTCCGGGCCCTCGCCCGCCATCGCGTTGCGGCCCTCGGCGTCCTGGAGCGAGAGGTGGATATGGCAGGAGTTGCCCTCGCGCTCGTCGTACTTCGCCATGAAGGTCAGCGAGACGCCTTCCTGGGCGGCGATCTCCTTGGCGCCGGTCTTGTACACGGCGTGCTGGTCGCAGGTGGTCAGGGCCTCGTCGTAGCGGAAGACGATCTCGTGCTGGCCGGGATTGCACTCGCCCTTCGCGGACTCCACGGTGAGACCGGCCGCCGCCATCTGGTTGCGGATGCGGCGCAGCAGCGGTTCGATGCGGCCGGTGCCGAGCACGGAGTAGTCGATGTTGTACTGGTTGGCCGGGGTCAGGCCGCGGTAGCCCGCGTCCCAGGCCTGCTCGTAGGTGTCCTTGAAGACGATGAACTCCAGCTCGGTGCCCACGTGCGCGCTGAGGCCGAGGTCGGCGAGCCGGTCCAGCTGGCGGCGGAGGATCTGCCGGGGGGCGGCGACCACCGGGCCGCCGTCGTTCCAGGCGAGGTCGGCCACGAGCAGGGCGGTGCCCTCGTTCCAGGGGACCTTGCGCAGGGTGGCCAGGTCGGGGCGCATGGCGAAGTCGCCGTAGCCCCGCTCCCAGGAGGACATGGCGTAGCCCTCGACGGTGTTCATCTCGGTGTCGACGGCGAGCAGGTAGTTGCACCCCTCGGTGCCGTGCTCCAGTACGTCGTCGAGGAAGAACTGGGCGGCGAACCGCTTGCCCTGGAGCCGCCCCTGCATATCGGGGAAGGCCAGGACGACGGTGTCGATCTCGCCGCCGGCGACGAGGGCGCGCAGTGCCTCGACGCTCAGCGGGGGTTTACGGTCTGCCACGGGAAAGCTCCTCCTTCGGCCTGCCGGAAGCCATAAGGTATTGCCGAAGACCATTGCTTGGGAAGGGGAAACCGCAAGGTGACGAAGAAGAGCGGATCCGCCGACCCGTTCGCCGCGTCCTCCGCCGGCCCGGGCGACCCTCTCGCGCCGGTCCTGCGCCCGGTGCGCGCGGGCAGCGGCTTCGAGGAGGCGCTGGAGCAGATCCTCCAGGTCATACGTCTCGGCCTGGTGCCCGGCGGGGCGCGCCTGCCCGCGGAACGCGAACTGGCCGAGCGGATGGGCATCAGCCGGGTCACCCTGCGCGAGGTGCTGAAGGTGCTCCAGGAGCAGGGCCTGGTCGAGGGCCGCCGCGGCCGGTACGGCGGCACCTTCGTGCTCCAGCGCGAGCGCACCCCGGGCGAGGAGGAGCTGCGGCGCAGGACCGCCGAGGTCGACGTCGAGGACCTGCTGCGCTTCCGCGAGGTCCTGGAGTCCGGGGCGGCCGGGCTCTGCGCCGCCCACGGGCTGACCGGGGAAGGGGCCGCGCGGCTGCGCTCGGCGCTGCGGTCCACCGGCGACGCCCCGCTGGAGGAGTACCGCCGCCAGGACACGCTCTTCCACCTGACGCTGGCCGAACTCGCCGGCTCGCCCTCGCTGACCGCCCAGTACGCAGCCGTCCGCGCCCGGGTCAACGACCTGCTCGACTGCATCCCGCTGCTCGTACGGAACCTGGAGCACTCCCAGCACCAGCACACGGTGCTCGTCGAGGCGGTGCTCGACCAGGACGCGGACGCCGCCCGCGAGGTGATGCGCGAGCACTGCGCGGGCACGGCCGCCCTGCTGCGCGGCTTCCTGACCTGAGCGGACGGCACCGGCCGCCGGGCGGAACACCGCCGGTTTACCCGAAAGTTACGCCAGGGCCTTGCGTTCTCCGGGCGCCGCCGCAAAGGTATGGATCCATTCCATTGGGCACTACGCAGGAGCTCTGCTGCCATGAAGCTGGAAGACACCTCGGGGCCACAAACCTCACTGGGGAACGCCGCGACGGACGACTACCTCGGGCGGCGGACCCTGCGGCGCGGCAGCGCGGGCTGGCTCCTGCTGACCGGACTCGGCGTGGCCTACGTCGTCTCGGGCGACTTCTCCGGCTGGAACATCGGCCTGGCCAAGGGAGGCTTCGGCGGCCTCGCCATCGCCACCCTGCTGATGGGCATCATGTACGCGGCGCTGGTCTTCTCCCTCGCCGAACTCTCCGCGATCCTGCCCACGGCGGGCGGCGGCTACGGATTCGCCCGCCGGGCGCTCGGCACCTGGGGCGGCTTCCTCACCGGGACCGCGATCCTGATCGAGTACATCCTCGCCCCCGCGGCCATCTCCATCTTCATCGGCGACTACGTCGAATCGCTGAACCTCTTCGGGCTGACCTCGGGCTGGCCCGTCTATCTGGCCTGTTTCGCGATCTTCATCGGGATCCACCTGTGGGGCGTCGGCGAGGCGCTCCGCTTCAGCCTGGTGGTCACCGCCATCGCGGTCTCGGCCCTGCTGATCTTCGCGGTCGGCGCCTTCACCGAGTTCGACGCGGGCGGCCTCGACGACATCCCGGCCGGGGGCGACTTCGGCGCGAGCTCCTGGCTGCCGTTCGGCCTGATGGGCATCTGGGCGGCCTTCCCCTTCGGCATGTGGTTCTTCCTCGGCGTCGAAGGCGTGCCGCTGGCCGCCGAGGAGGCGAAGGACCCGGTGCGCTCGATGCCGCGCGCGCTCTCGCTCGCCATGCTCATCCTGGCCGGACTCGCCGTGCTGACCTTCTTCGCCGCGACCGGCGCCCACGGCTCGAACGCCCTCAAGGACGCCGGCAATCCGCTGGTCGTCGCCCTCCAGGGGGACGGCGAGGCCACCGCCCTGAGCCGGTTCGTCAACTACGCGGGCCTCGCCGGGCTCGTCGCCTCCTTCTTCTCCCTCATCTACGCGGGCTCCCGCCAGCTCTTCGCCCTCTCCCGGGCCGGCTACCTGCCCCGGTTCCTCTCCCTGACCAGCCGCCGCAAGTCCCCCTACCTCGGCCTGCTCATCCCCGGCGCGATCGGCTTCGCGCTCGCCGCGGGCACCGGCAACGGCGCCCGGATGCTGAACATCGCGGTCTTCGGCGCGACCATCTCGTACGCCCTGATGGCCCTCTCCCATCTGGTGCTGCGAATCCGCGAGCCCGAGCTGCCGCGGCCCTACCGCACGCCCGGCGGGAAGCTGACCTCCACGCTCGCCTTCCTGCTCGCGCTGTCCGCCCTGCTCGCGACCTTCCTGGTGGACAAGGAGGCGGCCTTCATGGCGCTCGGGGTCTACGCGATCGCGCTCGCCTACTTCGCCTTCTACAGTCGGCGGCATCTGGTGGCGAGCGCCCCCGAGGAGGAGTTCGCCGCCCTGGCGGCGGCCGAGGCCGAGCTGGAACGCGACTGAGGGCGCGTGGTGTCGCGCCGCCCCGGGCCGGGGCGGCACCGCGCCGTCCGCGACGACCGAGGTGAAGGAGAGAACGCGCCGTGCCCAAGCCGCTGATCGGCCTGACGACCTATCTGGACCCGGCCGCCTGGGGGGTGTGGCAGCTGCCCGCCGCCCTGCTGCCGGAGGGCTATCCGCGGCTGGTCCAGGCGGCGGGCGGCCTCGCCGCGCTGCTCCCGCCGGACGATCCCGCGTTCGCCACCGAGGCGGTCGCCCGGCTGGACGGCCTGGTCGTCGCGGGCGGCGCCGACGTCGACCCCCGCCGCTACGGCGCCGAGCCGGGACCGCGCACCGGACCGCCCGCCCCGCTGCGCGACGCCTGGGAACTCGCCCTGATCGACGCGGCCCTGGCCGCCAGCACCCCGCTGCTCGGGATCTGCCGGGGCATGCAGCTGCTGAACGTCGCCCGCGGCGGCACCCTGGTGCAGCACCTGGACGGGCACACCGGCGGCCTCGGCGTCTTCGCCGAGCACAGCGTGAAGCCGGTCCCGGGCACCCGGTACGCGCAGCTCGTCCCGGAGCAGACCGCGGTGCCGACCTACCACCACCAGGCGGTGGACCGCCTCGGCGCCGGGCTGCTCCCCTCGGCCCACGCCGAGGACGGCACCGTCGAGGCCCTTGAGCTGCCCGGCAGTTGGGCACTCGGCGTCCAGTGGCACCCGGAGATGGGCGAGGACACCCGGGTGATGGCGGGGCTGGTCGCGGCGGCAGCGGAATCGGGGGCGGGGTCGGGGTCGGGGTCGGCGACAGCGGGCTGAGCGCACCGCCGCGATCACCGCCGGGCGCGGCTCCGGGCACGCCTTCCCGGCGGCTCCGGGTCGGCGGTATCCCGGCGGGGCTCCAGCTCCAGCTCCAGCTCCAGCTCCAGCTCCAGCTCGGTAACTTCCGTGTTCTGCCCGGCAGTTCCGCAGCTCGGCGGCGTCCCGGCTGCGGCTCCGGCTCCCGGCTCCCGGCTCCCGGCTCCCGGCTCCCGGCTCGGCAACTTCCGTATTCGGCCCGGCAGTTCCGCAGCTCAGCGGCGTCCCGGCTCCGGCTCCGGCCCGGCGGCTTCCGGCCTCGACCCGGACTCGGCGCGCCCTGCCGACCCGCCCCCTCCCCCGCCCCACCTCACACGTACCGGCGCCCCGGGACCGGACCGAGTACCGCCGCCACCGCCTCGGCCAGCGGTTGCGCCTCCGCGGCGGTGAGTTCCGCGGTGGTGATCCGGATGCCGGGTCCGCTGCCGAGGCGGTAGCGGGCGCCAGGGGCCACCGCCCAGCCCGCGTGCAGCAGATGGGCGACCACGGCGGTCTCGTCCGGCACCGGCAGCCAGACGTTCAGACCGCTCGCCCCGTGGCCGGTGATCCCGCGGGCGGCCAGCGCGTCGAGGAGTGCGCCCCGGCGCTCGCCGTAGGCCCGCGCGACCCGGTCCAGGTCCGGTGACCCCTCCGCCCAGAGCCGGGCGACCGCGCCCTGCAGCAGCCTGCTCACCCAGCCGGGGCCGAGCCGCTGCCTGCCGCGGACCCGGTCCATGGTCAGCTCGTCGCCGGTGAGCACGGCGAGGCGCAGATCGGGTCCGTAGGCCTTGGCCGTGGAGCGGACCAGGGCCCAGTGCCGGGTGGCGCCGGCCAGCGGATGCAGCGGCAGCCCCGCGATGCCGTGCCCGTGGTCGTCCTCCACGAGCAGGAGGGAGGGGTCGCCGCCGAGCAGTTCCCGCAGCTCGGCCGCGCGCCGGGCGGTGAGCGCGGCGCCGGTCGGATTCTGCGCGCGGTCGGTCACCAGGACCGCCCGGACGCCCGCGCGCAGGACCCGGTCCACCGCCTCGGGCAGCGGGCCCTCGTCGTCGAGCGCGACCGGGACGGCGCGCAGCCCGAGCGCGGGTACGAGATCGAGCAGGCTCTCCCAGCCGGGGTCCTCGACGGCGACCGCGTCCCCCGGCCGCAGATGCGCCTGGAGCACCCGCTCGATCGCGTCGAGCGCGCCCGAGGTGACCGCGACGGGCGCCTCGGGCACCCCCGCCTCGGCGAACGACTCCGCTGCCCTGCGGGCCAGTTCGGGATCGACGGCCTCCTCGCCGTAGAGCACGGGGCGGGCGTCCGCGGCCCGGGCGGCGCTCGCGAAGGCCCCGGCCAGCGAGGGCAGCAGGGCGGGATCCGGATTGCCGAGCGAGAGGTCCCGTACCCCGGCGGGCACCTCGACCCGCAGGTTCTCGCGCGGGGTGCTCGCCGGTTTGGACCGCACCCGGGTTCCGCGCCGCCCGGCCGTCTCCACCACCCCGCGCTCCCGCAGGCCCCGGTAGGCGGCGGCGACAGTGTTCGGGTTCACCCCGAGCCGGGTCGCCAACTCCCTGATCGGCGGCAGGACTTCACCGGGCCGCAGCGCGCCGCGGCCCACCGCCTCCTCGATGCTGCGGGAAATCCCCTGGGCTCCGTCACCATGGATCGGATACTCTCCTAGCACAAAGAACACTATGTACTAGTGCAATGCCGAGCGCAAGACCGTACCAGCGCCCCCGAGGAGTCCCCCATGCCGGAGAGCCCCGCCTACGCCCCCACCGCGCGCACCGTCCCCACCCGCGCCCGCGAACGCGCCTCCTACGACCGGGAGTCGGTGCACGCCGCGCTCGACGGGGCCGTCCTCTGCCACCTCGGGTTCCTCCGCGACGGCGCGCCCGTCGTCCTGCCCACCCTCTTCGCCCGGGTAGGCGAGCGGCTCTACCTCCACGGCTCCACCGGCTCGCGCCCGCTGCGCACCGCGCAGGGCGAACCGGAGGGCATCGAGGTCTGCCTGACCGTGACCCATGTCGACGGCCTGGTCCTCGCCCGCTCCGCCTTCCACCACTCGATCAACTACCGCTCGGTGATGGTGCACGGCCGGGCCGTGCCGGTCCTGGACGAGCAGGAGCGCCGCCGCGCCCTGAACGCCCTCGTCGACCAGGTGACCCCCGGCCGCAGCGCCGACTCCCGCCCCGCGAACGCCAAGGAACTGGCCGCCACCGCGGTCCTCGCCCTCGACCTCGCCGAGGTCTCGCTCAAGACCCGCACCGGCGACCCCGTCGACGACCCCGAGGACCTGACCCTGCCGCACTGGAGCGGCGTCCTCCCGGTGCGCACCGCCTACGGGACACCGGTGCCCGCCGCCGACCTCCCGGAGACAACCGCGGTGCCGGACTACCTGGAACGGATGGCCGGCTGAGCGGACGGTCGGCTGAGCGGCGCCCCCGCCCGGTGCACGCCGGGCGGGAGCACGCGTCTTGCGAGCCGGGCGGAAGCGCGCCTTGCACGCCGGGCGGGGGCACGGCCTTGCGCGGCGGGCTGGGGTACCTACCCGTGCGAACCAGGAGGGGTACGCACCGTACGCCTCGCGACGGAATACGTCCGGCCGCTACGGAGTACGTCCGGCCGCTCGGGAAGGGCCGTCCGCCGGGTCTCAACTGCCGCCCGCTGCGGGCGAGTCGGTGCCCCGGCTCTCGGCCGCCGCGAGACCGGCGACCGCGGCGAGCAGCACCACCGTCCCCGCGAGCGTCGCCCAGGAGAGCCGCTCGCCGAGCAGGGTCACCGCGAGTACGGCCGCGCTGACCGGTTCGAGCAGCATGATCACGGAGACCGTGGCCGAACGGATCACCGCGGCGCCCGCGAAGTAGAGGGCGTAGGCAAGGGCGGTGGGTACCGCCGCCACGTAGACCAGCAGGGCGAGGACGTAGCCGGGCCGGGCGGTGTGCGCCGTCAGGCCCTCCAGCAGGGCGAGGGGCAGCACGGCGAGCGCGGCGAAGGCGAAGGTCCACAGCGTCGCCGCCGGATCGGCCCCGCCGTCGCGGCCCCACCAGCGCGTCAGCAGGGTCATCACCGCGTACCCGGCGGCGGAGAGCACCGCGAGGGCGACCCCCGCCGGGCGCACGGTGCCGCCGCCGTCGCCGAGCACCAGGACCGCGAGCCCGGCCAGCGCCCCGGCGACCGCGGCACCGCCCGCCCGGCCGAGGCGTTCCCCGAGCACCCGGCGGGCGCCGAGGGCGATGAGCACGGGCCCGGCTCCGAGGGTGACCACGGTGCCGACCGCGAGGCCGGTGGACTCCACGGCGGCGAAGTACGCGGTCTGGAAGAGGGCCAGCGCGGCGCCCGTGACGGCGCCGCGCAGCAGCCGGGTACGCCGCGGCAGGACCGGCCGGGCCCGCCGGGGCGTCAGCGCGCGGACGGCGAGCAGCAGCAGGAGGCCGCCCGCGCAGCGCCAGAAGGAGAGGGCGAGCGGCCCGAGGTCACCGGCCGCGAACAGCAGGCTCGCGGCCGCGCCCGCGGTCCCCCAGGCGGTTCCGGCGACGATCAGATAGAGCAGGCCGCGCCCGACGGGCAGGCCGGTGAGAGCAGTGGTGGTCACGCGTGTTCTCCGCACTTCGCAGAAGCTCTGAAGCGGGACCTGTCCTCAGGTCCCCGGGACGACTTCCGCGGGCAGCACCGACTGGCCCGGCCACGGGTCTTCCGTACGGATCAGTCCGGCTCAGGGAGCGAGGTGCGAGACCGGCCCCCGCGAGCCCAGCATGATCGGGACGAGAAGCCCCTGTGTCGGGCGGTTCGTCGAGGCCCGCCTCAGCGGGCCGGAGGCGGCAGAACGAGCGCGCGTGCGTGCATGCGCCGGATTCTACGACCCGGGTACGACAGCGCCACCGCGGGGCTCCGTCCCGGCACCCGGCTCCACGGCACGCGACAGCGGGACGCCCGGCTCCGCGGCACCCGGCACTTCGGCACCGGCGGCGGATTCCTCCGTACCCGCCAACTCCCCGTCCTCGGCGTCCACTTGCCCGGACCGGGCACCCGCTTCCCCGGCACCCGGCCCCTCGGGAACCTCCGGAAGGGACCCCGGCAGCGAGCCGAGCACCGGTTCCGGGGAGGCCTTGGCCGGGGTGGCGGACTGGGCGATGAAGGCGCCGGCAAGGACCACCATCCCGCCGAGCACCTGCGGTGCGGACAGCCGCTCGCCGAGCAGGACCCAGGCGAGCACCGTGGCGATCACCGCCTCCAGGCAGGCGACCACTCCCGCCACCTGCGGGGACAGCCGCCGCACCGAGAGCACCCCGGTGACATAGGCGGCCACGGTCGCCACCAGGACGATCCAGGCGAGCAGCACACCCGCGGGCACCGCGCTGCCGTCCATCTCCGCCTGCCGGGCGAGCACCGCGAAGTCCATCTCCCAGGGCCGGGCGATCACCGTGAGGACGAGGGTGCCGACGAGCAGTCCGTAGGCGATGACGCCGAGCGGGTCCGGGGCCTCGGTGCCGTCGTCCGCGGCGCCCTGGTCGGAGAGGACGAAGTACCCGACCTGGCAGCAGGCCGCGCCGAGGGCGAGCAGCAGCCCGAAGGCGTCGAAGCCGAGCCCCGACCACACCTCCACCACGCAGGCGAGGCCGCCGACCGCGAGCACCACGCCGACCGCCGCGGCCCGGGTCACCGGCCTGCGCTGCACGAACCGCACCCAGCCGAGGACCAGCGCGGGCGCCAGGTACTCGACGAGCAGCGCCACCCCGACCGGGATACGGGACAGCGCGGCGAAGTAGCAGGCCTGGACCCCGGCGACGGCGAGCAGGCCGAACCCGGCGAGCAGCACCGGCCGCCTCCGCACCAGGGCGCGGTGCCGCCAGGCGAGCGGCAGCATGACCAGGGCGGCGCCGGCCACCCGCAGCCACACCACGTGCAGCGGGTCCAGGCCCGCCTCGATCAGCGGTTTGGCCGCGACCCCGGAGCCGCCGAAGGCGCAGGCCGAGACGAGGGCGAGGGCGAGACCCCGGCCGCGTACGCCGGTCGTCTCGGGTTTTGTCGTGGGCACCGCCACATGATGACAGGACTCGTCATGAGCGTCACGCCCCATACTCCTGACGCGCCGGGCCCGTCACGGCCCCGGGCGGTACGTCAGCCGGTCGGCGCCGCCAAGTCCCCGCGCGGCGGCCTCAGTTGCCCACTTCCTCGCCCCGGGCGCTGCCCGCGCGCACCGCCTCGATCCGGGCCCGGATTTCGGCGGCGCGGAAGGCGGAGCGCCGCAGCACCTCGACGGCCCGGCAGTCGGGGTCCGCCGCGAGGGAGGCGAGCAGATCGAGCCCGTCGGCGGCCGGGGCGCCCCGGCCCACCGCGCGGACCGCGGCCGCCTCCAGCGCACGCGCCGCCGCGGCGGAGAACCCCGAACTCCCGGCCACCGGCGGCGAACCGGTGCTCTCGGCCGCGCCCTGCCACCGCAGTCCGTAGCCGATGCTGCGCTGCACCAGATAGCCGAGCAGCTTGACCACCCGGGCGCCGCCGAAGACGGCGCGCACCTCGGGGTCGGATTCGAGCAGGGAGTGCAGCAGATGGGCCGTGTCCGTCTCCCGGTCGCGGTCCCGGGCCGCTCTGCGGCGCGCACCGGTGAGCGCCGCCGTCAGCTCCACGGTGAGCGGGGCACCAGGCCAGGCGGCTCGCGGACTGCCGTCCGGGGTCTCATACGGTATGCGGGATTGCACGTTTCCCACCTCATCAGCCGGTGCGGGCCGAATCGTCGGCTGCGGGAAGCATTTCCGCCTCCCGCCATGGTTGGCCTTCCCCGTGCCGCTCCTCCTCCTTGGGGATGAGATCCCGGGACATCTCCCCCATGGACGCGCGAGCCCCCTTGCCACCCCGGTCCAGCCGGGGTGCAGGGGGCCTGCCGGTCAGCTGTCCTCGGCGAGGATCAGATACAGCTTCTTCCGCGCCTCGTTGAGCACACCGACCGCCTTGTCGCGCTGCTCCTTGCTGCCGGTCTTCCAGACCTGGCCGAAGGCCTCCATGAGACCGAAGCCCGCCTGGCGGATCTCGTTGACGGTCTCCCAGTCGACTCCGCGGCCGGCCTCCTCCCAGGGCGCCTCGGGTCCCTCCGCGGCGGCGGTGGCACCCTCCTCCGTCAGCGCGAAGAGCTTCTTGCCACCCTCCGACTCGCTGCGGATCAGGCCCTCGTCCTCCAGGAGTTGCAGCGTCGGATAGACCGAGCCGGGGCTCGGCTTCCACGCGCCACCACTGCGCTCGGCGATCTCCTGGATCATCTCGTAGCCGTGCATCGGCCGGTCGCCGAGCAGAGCCAGGATCGAGGCCCGCACATCACCGCGGCGCGCCCGGCCCCGGGGACCGCCCCGGCCGCCGCGCCCGCCCCAGGGCCCGGGCCCGCCGAACCCCGGCCCGAAGGGACCGAAGGCGGCGCGCCTGCTCTCGAACCCCTCACTGCCCGGATGCGCCGGTCCGCAGTGCTCTCTTCCATGTCCGTGGCCGTGGGAACGCATCTCGCTCACCCACCCTTTCCTTCTTCTTCGTTCTTCGCTTCGGAAACCGCTCGCGTATCGCTCGCGATGCCTCAACGATATATCGGAGACTGTCGTACGGCAAGACGCTTGGCCTCTCGGGCCGGTGACTGAGACAGTGATCGTTGATCGATTGACAGGGATGGCTGCTCAAAGCCGCCTTACGTCGGCGAAGAGTGACTACTCGGCCGTCGGTGTCAGCAGAGGCCGACCCTTGGCCTGGTGTCGTCCTGCTGAGGGTGAAGCGTGCAGGCTCGTGGATTCCGGGAGCCGTGAGCCGGTGAACCCGTGTACCGGCCTCCGTCGAAAGCCGCCTTGCCGACGGGTTCGACCGGGATTAGCCGCTGGGTTCCCCTCGCGGTCGTAAGGGGTACGTTGTCGTCGATGTCTCCCGAACCGCGTAGCCGTGAAGAGCTGGTCGCCTTGCTGCGCGATCTGCACCAGGAGTTCCGTGCCCGGGGCCACGAGTGGGAGAACAGCACCCTGGACGACTTCCTGGAAGCGCTTGCCGCATGGGTGCACGACTCCCCGGGCGCGTACAAGAACGCAGGTGAGCAGATCCCGCCCGATGGTGATTGGACCTTCATGGCCCGAGCCCTCCGCGCCGCCACCCGCTACGAGTAGGGCAGAGCCCTGCGCCGCCCCGGTACGCCAAATCCCAGACTCGCTCTCCACCCACGGTCATGGACGCCGGCGTCGCGTCACTGATCAGGAGCTGGCTCTTGCGGGGACGAGGACGCCGAGCCGGGGCGTCCCAGTTCTCACCGTGGCCTCCACGGTGTCGATCTCTTCTTTCTGGCTTCGCCCATGTCTCCTGAACGGCTTCCAGGGCCTCGGAGAACGCCTTCTCGCAGTCGCCTCCTTGCCCGTCAGCTCGTCGAATACCTCCTGGGCCACATCGCAGCTCCTCGCGCAGCCAGTCCAACCGTTCATTTCGGTCACCGGGCGATCACTGCCACAGGTCAGCCCGACCCACGACGGCGCACCTAGACCGACCGCCCCCGAAGTCCCCCGCTCAGGGCCCCGAAGGCGGCGCTGATAGAACGCCGGAATGACATACCGGTTCACCGCCCGCGCCACCGCCACCGAGAGCGACCCCGACGGCCGCTTCACCCAGGCCGCTCTCGCCGAAGGGGAGGACGGAAGCGGCTTCCTGCTGGTGTTCCTGGCGGGGGCGGAGGAGCCCGACGGTCAGGAGGTGGCCCTGGGGATGGACACGTACTGCCTGGTCACGGCGGGAGGAGGGACGGCCTACGGCTGTGTGCGCGAGGCCGTGCTGACGGGCGCCGTCCTCCGCGTCTCGCTGGACCCGGCGGCGCTGGAGGACCTGCGCGTGGACGACAGCCAGATCGAGGCCGTCATCGAAGCCGTGATCGAAGCACCGGCCGACGACCTCGCCCGGTTCCGGGAGGCGCTCGCCCGGGTGCTCTCCTACGGACGTGCGGACGCCCTGCCCCGACGCCTCGCCGTCTGAGCTGATCACCCGCCAGGGGCCCGGCCCATCGAGCGCCCCGCGCACGCGAAGCCCGTTCACAGGCACCCCGCGTCCGCGAAGCCCGTCCACAGGCACCCCGCGCCTGCGAAGCCCGTCCACGGACAGCCAGCCCACGCGAAGCCCGTCCACGTACCGACCTCGGGCCGTCCCCCTACCGGCCGAACTCGCCCACACAATCCGCGAGTTCGCAGCGCACACCCAGGCCCTTCCGCCCCCGTCGGCCCCCGCCGGCCCCCGAGGACCAGGCCACCGACCCCCGATTGGCATTGGCCGGCCTCCGGCCCGCGACCTAGCGTCGTGCGTATGCGGATTCGTATCGTGGACGCCTTCACCGACCGTCCCTTCGCCGGGAATCCGGCCGGGGTCGTCCTGCTCGACGCCTTCCCGGCGGACGACTGGATGCAGCGGGTGGCCGCCGAGGTCAACCTCTCCGAGACCGCCTTCGCCCACCCGGGCGGGGGCGAGGAGGCCGACTGGCGGCTGCGCTGGTTCACCCCCGCCGCGGAGGTGGACATGTGCGGGCATGCCACGCTCGCCACCGCCCACATCCTGTTCGGCACCGGCGCCGCCACCAGCACCGTGCGCTTCGCCACCCGCAGCGGCGTGCTCTTGGCCACCGCCCGGCCGGACGGCTCCTACGCGATGGACTTCCCGGCGGCCCCGCTGACCGAGGTGCCCGCGCCCGAGGGGCTGGCCGAGGCGCTGGGCGCGGCGCCCCGTTCCGTGTACGACACCGGACCGCAGGTGGGCGATCTGCTCGTCGAACTCGCCGACGAGGCCACGGTGCACGCGCTGCGGCCCGACCACCGGGCGCTCGCCGCGCACTCGGAACGCGGGGTCATCGCCACCGCCCGGGCCGCCTCCCCGGAGTGCGGCTACGACTTCGTCTCGCGTTGCTTCTTCCCCCGCATCGGCATCGACGAGGACCCCGTCACCGGCAGCGCGCACACCGCCCTCGCGCCGTTCTGGGCCCCGCGCCTCGGCAGCGACCGGCTCACCGGGCTCCAGGCCTCGCCGCGCTCGGGTCTGGTGGCGACCGAACTGAGCGGTGCGCGCGTGCGGTTGACGGGCCGCGCGGTCACCGTCGTCGACGGGGAACTGCTCGCCTGAGCCCGGGTCGCGGTGGACTGCCCCGCCAGGGCCGGACTCAGGCGGTCGGCAGCCAGTCCACCCGGCCGGCGAGCAGTCCGTAGCCCACGAAGGCGCCGATGTCGAGCAGCGCGTGCGCGACGACCAGCGGGCCGACGCGTCCCCAGCGCCGGTACAGGAGCACGAAGACCGCGCCCATCACCATGTTGCCGAGGAAGCCGCCGATGCCCTGGTAGAGGTGGTACGAGCCGCGCAGCACCGAACTCGCCGCCAGCGAGGCGGCGGGCGACCAGCCCAACTGCTGGAGCCTGCGCAGCAGATAGCCGACCACGATGACCTCTTCGAGCACCGAGTTCTGCACGGCGGACAGGATGAGCACCGGGTACTTCCACCACACGTCCGGCAGGTCCTCCGGCACCACGGTGAGGTTGAAACCGAGCCCGCGCGCGGCGAGGTAGAAGGCGATGCCGGTGCTGCCGATCACCGCGGCGACGGCGGCTCCGCGGGCGAGATCGGGCCAGGGCCTGGTGCGGTCGAAGCCGATGCTCCGCAGCGAGCCGCCCTCGCGCAGCAGCAGGTGCGCGACGAGCGCGACGGGCACCAGAGCGGTGGCGATTCCGAAGAGCTGCCAGGCGAGGTCCAGCCACGGACGGCCCGGCGCGGCCGAGGCGTTGAGGGTGGCCGCCTGGTCCTTGAGACCGCCCGGCTTGGTCAGCGAGCCCACGAAGCTGACCAGCGCGGACACGCCGCTCGCACCGAGTGACAGCCCGAGCACGAGCAGTGTTTCGTCCCGCAGGACTCTTCGTGACCGCCCGTCAAAAGGGATATTTTCGGCCACGGGACCCGCCTGCGACTGCACTCCTGCCTCCAGTTGAGTAATCCGCCCTCATTCCCCGGACCGATCCCGCTACTCTCGCGAACAGACTTGCGAAGATCGCGTACGACAGGTCGAGGAAAACCGCCGTCCCGGCGCCCCTGTCCCCCTGTCGGCGCTACGCGACTGAGAGTTTGGCCAGGAGAGCGAAGGCAACGCCATGGGACGTCACAACCTGCCCGAAGAGTACGGGCCGGAAGCAACACAGCCACATCCGGGCGTTCGGCGCCGCGCCGTGGCGATCGCCACGGTTCTGGTGCTCACGGTGACCGCCGGCGGCGCGGTCGCCTACTCCGGGGGCTGGCTGTCCGGGAGTTCGTGCGAGGACGACGCGGTCGGGCTGAGCGTCGCGGCCTCGCCCGACATGGCGCCCGCCCTGCAGGCCGCCGCGGACTACTCGCGCGAGAACGAGATCACCTCCGACGGCCGGTGCATGGACATCAAGGTGGTCTCCCAGGACTCCTTCAAGACCGCCGGGCTGCTGCGGATGGGCAAGAACACCGGCTTCGACGTCTGGGTGCCCGACTCCCAGATGTGGGTGCAGGGCACCTCGGACTCCGGTGCCGCCTCGCCGCTGACCACCGCGGGCAACGTCGCCTCGACCCCGCTGGCGGTGGCCGCGGTGCCCTCCGCCGCCGACAAGCTCGGCTGGCCCCAGAAGACGTACTCCTGGGACGAGTTGGCGGAAGTCGCGATCAAGGGCGACAAGGCGCATGTCGGCACGGCCAACCCCTCGCTCAGCGCGACCGGGCTGCTGGCCCTCACCGAGCTGGGCGCCGCGCCGGACGGCGGGGACGGCCGCAGCCGCGGAGTGGAGGTGGCCGGGGCGATCCAGAAGCACATCGCCGCGGGCGACACCACGGCCGCCGACTCGCTGGCGCGGGACGGGCAGGGCAAGGGGAACGACGCGCTCGTCCTCTCCGAGCAGGCCTCCTTCACCCACAACACCAAGTCCAAGGGCACCGGCGGCGATCTGAGCCTCTTCTACCCCAAGGACGGCTCGCCGCAGCTCGACTACCCGTACACTCTCATCGACGAATCCGAGATGAGCACCGACGAGTCGCGCGCCGCCCTGCGCTTCATGACGCTCCTCGGCGAGCAGGAGGGCAAGCGGATCCTGCACGAGCACGGCTTCCGCACCAACGCCGACGAGCCCTCCGCCGAGCTGGTGACGGCGGCGGGCGGCCGCTCCCCGCAGCCCTACGACGACAGCGACGGCGAGCAGCCGAGCCCCGGGGAGATCCAGGAGTCGCTGGGCATCTGGACCATCACGGCGCAGAGCGCCCGCCTGACCACCGTGATCGACGCCTCCTCCTCGATGGCCGACATGGTCCCGGAGCTGGGCGGCTCCCGGATGTCGCTGATGAAGAACTCCCTGCGCGAAGGCCTGAAGACCTTCAGCGAGGGCGAGGACGAGATCGGCCTGTGGGACTTCGCCTCCGACCTCGACGGCGACCGCGACTACCGCAAGATCGTCGACACCAAGCGCATCACCAAGTCGCATGTCGAGGACCTGGAGGCGGGGTACGAGAAGCTCGCCCCGGAGGACACCGACGAGACCGGCCTGTACGACACCGTGCTCGCCGCCTACAAGGACGCCACCTCCCACTACGTCGACGGGAAGTTCAACACCGTCATCGTGGTCACCGACGGGGGCAACGACACCGGCGAGCTCTCCCGCTCCGCGCTGCTGCGCAGGCTGGCGGTCCTGGCGAAGCCCGGCAAGCCGGTGCCCGTCATCATGCTGACCATCGGCCCGGACGCGGACAAGGACGACGCGGCGCAGATAGCCGAGGCCACCCACGGCTCCAGCCACGAGGTCGAGGACCCCTCGAAGATCAACTCGGTCATCCTCAAGGCGATCATGGAAGCGGGTATCAAGGCCCAGCAGTGAGGCCGCCGCCCCGCCGATGACGGCCTCGTCTCACCGATGACCCTCCGCGGGCGCCCGGGATCCCGGGCGCCCGCGCTGTGCGACCGCCACCCGCCGCCGCGCGGGCGCCGCCTCGGCTCCGGGGCGGCCCGGGTCGACGCCTGGGCAGTCGGGTCAGCTCCGCGGTACGGGTCGGCTCCCGGGCGGCGGCAGGTCAACTCCGCGGTACCGGGCGGCGCCAGGTCAACTCCGCGGCGCGGAGCGGCTCCCGGCAGCCCGGTCAGTTCCGGGGCAGTACGGGCGCCGGCACCTCCACCGGCCAGGTGTGCACGGGCTCGCCGAGCCGCATCAGCTCCGCGTACCGCCGTGTCATGGCGGCCAGGGCGGCGGGCCGGTCGAGTCCGCTCTCGCGCGCCCGGTGGTAGGTGGCGGCCTGCCAGGAGGCGCCGTTGACCCGGCGCCGGCAGCGCTCCTCGATGATGCCGAGGTAGAGGTCGCGGTCGGCGGGTTCGACACCCCAGGCGTCGAGCCCGGCCGAGGCCAGCGGCAGCAGTTCCTCCTCGATCAGCCGCACGGCCGGGATCCGGATCGTGCCGCCGTGCCGCCCACGGCGCGGCCAGTCGAACTCCGCCTCGACGCCGAACCGGCACGCCGCCTCGAAGTTGGCGGCCGCGGCCTCGAAGGGCAGCCTCGACCATAGGTGCCGCGCGTCCTCGGCGAGCGCCCGGATGGCGCCGTAGTAGAAGGCGGTGTTCGCGACCACGTCCGCCACCGTGGGGCCCGCCGGCAGCACCCGGTTCTCCACCCTGAGGTGGGCCCGCCCGTCGGCGACGTCGTAGACCGGGCGGTTCCAGCGGTACACGGTGCCGTTGTGCAGCACGAGTTCGCCGAGCTTCGGCGTCCCGCCCGACTCCAGGACGGACCGCGGATCCTCCTCGTCGCAGATCGGCAGCAGCGGCGGGAAGTAGCGCACGTTCTCCTCGAAGAGGTCGTACGCGGAATCGATCCACCGCTCGCCGAACCAGGTCCGGGGCCGCACCCCCTGGGTTCGCAGCTCCTCCGGCCGGGTGTCCGTGGACTGCTGGAACAGCGGCGGCCGGGACTCCCGCCACAGCTCGCGGCCGAAGAGGAAGGGCGAGTTGGCCCCGATGGCGATCTGGGCCGCCGCCAGGGCCTGGGCGGAGTTCCACACCTCGGGGAAGCGCTCCGGGGTGACCTGCAGGTGCAACTGCACGGAGGTGCAGGCGGCTTCGGGCGCGATGGAGGAGGAGGTGCAGCTGAGGCTCTCCACCCCGTCGATTTCCAGTTGGAAATCCTCGCCGCGGGCCGCGACGATCTGATCGTTGAGGAGTGTGTAGCGGTCCACGTCGGAGAGATTCGCGGAGACGAGATCGTCCTGGGACAGGGTCGGGAGAATTCCGATCATCAGGACCTCGGAGTCGACTTCGCCCGCTTTCCGGTCGGCATACGCGAGTGAGGTACGCAACTCCTCGGCCAGCCGGTCGAGTACCCGGCCGGCCATCCGGTGCGGTGCGACGTTCACTTCGAGATTGAACATTCCCAGCTCGGTCTGGAAATCCTTGCTGGCGATACGTTCCAGGACTTGGGCATTGCGCATACGGGGCATCCCGTCCGCCCCCACGAGATTCAGCTCGATCTCCAGACCCATCATGTTCCTGGGCCTGTCGAAGCTCTCCCCGGCCAGCATCCGCTCCAGCACCAGCAGGCACTCCCGCAGCTTCCTGCGGTACTCGCGCCGGTCGTCAAGACCCTGCACCTCCGCCTCGACCTTCTCGCCCATCGAAGCTTCCCTCCTCGATCGGGCAGCCCAAAGATCCCGGCCGCGGTGTCAGGGATGATGATGCCCGGTAAGGTGATCGACAAGCCCCGCCGCAGCTGATCGGGGCGCTATGGTGACCGAGAGCACATTCCCCGGGCATACGACCCCGACACATTTCGGTGGCCGCCCCGGACGCGGAAGGCGAAAGGCTGGGTCGATATCCAGCCGTCCCGCACCGACAAAGAAGACCGGTCCACCTCGGCTCCCGGTCCTGAATAACCGGTCATTCCAGGTCGACACCGGCTGAATACGGCCTTGCACGCATTCACAGGGGCGGCTAGTGGAAACGCGGCCCCGAGAAGGCTCGTATAAACTTCGCGAACGAGGCGAGGAGTTGGTGCCCCGCGGATCACGCGAGCCCTCCCGCCTCCGGCCCCGAGAGCTGACAGCGCCGTCCGCCCTGCCTCAGTTTCCCTGTGCCTTCCGACCGAGAGGCGACCCACCATGGCCCTGCACGTGCCCCCTGCTCCGGCGCCCGCCCTGCGCTGTGTCCTGACCGCGCTGGGTTCGCCCACCGCCATCCACGAGGCGCACACCCCCGCGCTGAAGTCCGCCCAGGGCCCGCTCGCACCCGAACTCCCGCTGCCCCTGCACGTGCTCGACCGGGTGGCCCAGGGCGAGGAGCTGCCCTCCCGGCTCGCGGGCTGGCGCTTCCTCATCAGATCCGGGGAGCGGATGGTCGCCGCCGCGGACACCCGCCTGACACCCGACGGCTGGGCCTTCTCGCACTTCTTCGAGGGCCCGTACGTCACCTCCACGGAGCAGGCCCTGCGGCAGGCCGACGCCCAGGCGGCACCCCACCAGGTACGGCTGCTCTCGGTACCCGAGCTGTACATGCTCACCCTGTGGCTGCACGGCGACTGCGCCGCCGACCCCGCCGAGGGCACCCCGGCCCCCTCCGACCTGCTCATCCCGCTCGCCCCGGCGCCCACGGGCATCGCCGCCGGCCGCCCGTACCAGGTAGCCGATCTGCTGCCGGTGCTCACCCTGCGACTGGGCCACGCCCCGCTGCTGCGCACCACCGCCTGACCCGGGCACGCCCGCGCATGGCCCGATGTGACCAGGGGCGAACCCCCCGAAGGGACGGTCCTGTTGGGCGCAACCGCCCACCTGGGTGATGCGTCACCAACCTGTGACGGGTGCTGGTGGGAAATACCTGCGGATCCGCGCCCGCAGGGCAACACTGGGACTGACCTACACACATCACGGGGGGCGGCATGAGCACCGAATCGAGCCGCAGGACAGACACCACGACGCACCGAGAGATCCCAGCCATGTGCCAGCACCAGCCAGCTTGCCCGTCCGCAGACTCCGCCGACCGGGAGGCCGCGCTGCCGGTGGCCCACCACCCCGAACAGGGCTGGAGTCTGCTGTGCAACGGCGTGCTGCTGTTCGAGGACACCGGCGAGCTGCTGCCCGACGGCAAGGTCATCGCCCCGCACCGCCCGCTCGCGGCGGGCCGGGTGGTCACCGCCGCCTGAAGCGGCCCGGACACCACGGCACAACAGGCCTCGGGCCGGACCAGAGCGATTCCGGTCCGGCCCGAGGCCGTTGCCTGTGCGTCACCGCCCCGAGGGCTCAGTCCTCGTAGGCGTCCAGCGGCGGGCAGGAGCAGACCAGGTTGCGGTCGCCGTAGGCCTGGTCGACGCGGCGGACCGGCGGCCAGTACTTGTCCGAGGCGCTGACCCCGGTCGGGAAGAGCGCCTCCTCGCGGCTGTAGGCGTGCTCCCAGTCGCCCGCGAGGGCGCTCGCCGTGTGCGGGGCGTTGCGCAGCGGGTTGTCGTCGGCGGGCCAGGTGCCGGAGCCGACCTTCTCGATCTCGGCCCGGATCGCGATCATGGTCTCGCAGAAGCGGTCCAGCTCGGCGAGGTCCTCGCTCTCGGTGGGCTCGATCATCAGGGTGCCCGCGACCGGGAAGGACATGGTCGGCGCGTGGAAGCCGTAGTCGATGAGCCGCTTGGCGACATCGTCCACGGAGACCCCGGTGGCCTTGGTGAGCGGGCGCAGATCGATGATGCACTCGTGCGCGACCAGTCCGCCGGGGCCGGTGTAGAGCACCGGGAAGTGCGGTTCGAGCCGCTTGGCGATGTAGTTGGCGCTCAGCACGGCGACCTGGGTGGCGCGCTTGAGGCCCTCCCCGCCCATGAGGCGGACGTACGCCCAGGAGATCGGCAGGATGCCCGCCGAGCCCCAGGGGGCGGCGGAGATCGGGCCGACACCGGTCTGCGGTCCGGCCGCGGGCTGCAGCGGGTGGTTCGGCAGGTACGGGGCGAGGTGCGCGCGGACGCCGACCGGGCCGACGCCGGGGCCGCCGCCGCCGTGCGGGATGCAGAAGGTCTTGTGCAGGTTGAGGTGCGAGACATCGCCGCCGAAGTGGCCGGGCTTGGCGAGGCCGACGAGCGCGTTGAGGTTCGCGCCGTCCACGTAGACCTGGCCGCCCGCCTCGTGCACGGCCCCGCAGATGTCGGCGACGTGCTCCTCGAAGACGCCGTGCGTCGAGGGGTAGGTGATCATCAGCACCGAGAGCTGCTCGCGGTACTGCTCGATCTTGGCCCGCAGGTCCTCGACGTCGATCTCACCGTCCTCGGAGGTCTTCACGACGACGACCTTCATGCCCGCCATCACGGCGCTGGCGGCGTTGGTGCCGTGCGCGGAGGAGGGGATCAGGCAGACCGTGCGCTGCTCGTCCCCGTTGGCCCGGTGGTAGGCGCGCACCGCGAGGAGTCCGGCCAGCTCGCCCTGGGAGCCGGCGTTCGGCTGGAGGGAGACCTTGTCGTAGCCGGTGACCTCGGCGAGGCGCTCCTCCAGCTCGCGGATGAGGGTCAGATAGCCCTCGGCCTGGTCGGCGGGGGCGAAGGGGTGCAGCGCGCCGAACTCGGGCCAGGTGACCGGCTCCATCTCGGTGGTCGCGTTCAGCTTCATGGTGCAGGAGCCGAGCGGGATCATGCCGCGGTCGAGCGCGTAGTCGCGGTCGGCGAGCTTGCGCAGGTAGCGCAGCATCGCGGTCTCCGAGCGGTGCTCGTGGAAGACCGGGTGGCTCAGGTAGTCGTCGGTGCGCAGCAGCCCCTCGGGCAGGGTGTCGGCCGCCTCGGCGTCCAGCGCCTCGATGTCGCCCTCGACCCCGAAGGCCTCCCATACGGCGGCGAGTTGGGCCCGGTTGGTGGTCTCGTCGCAGGCCAGCGAGACGCGGTCGCCGTCGACGAGGTGGAGGTTGACCCCGCCGCGGCGGGCGGCCTCGGTCACGGCCGCGGCCCGGCCCGGGACCCGCACGGTCAGGGTGTCGAAGTACGCGGTGTGCTCCAGCTCCAGGCCGCCCGCGCGGAGGCCCGCGGCGAGCACGGTGGCGTAGCGGTGGGTGCGGGCGGCGATCGTGCGCAGCCCCTCGGGGCCGTGGTAGACCGCGTACATCCCGGCCATCACGGCGAGCAGCACCTGCGCCGTACAGATGTTGCTGGTGGCCTTCTCGCGGCGGATGTGCTGCTCGCGGGTCTGCAGGGCGAGCCGGTAGGCCTTGTTGCCGTCGGCGTCCACGGAGACGCCGACCAGGCGGCCCGGCAGGCTGCGGGCGAACTTCTCGCGGACCGCCATGTAACCGGCGTGCGGGCCGCCGAAGCCCATCGGGACGCCGAAGCGCTGGGTGGTGCCCACCGCGATGTCGGCGCCCAGCTCGCCGGGCGACTTGAGCAGCGTCAGGGCGAGCAGATCGGCGCAGACGGTGACGACGGCGCCGGCCTCCTGCGCCTCGGCGACGACAGCCTGGATGTCGCGCACCGCGCCGGAGGCACCCGGGTACTGCAGCAGCACACCGCTGATCCCGCGCTCGGCGGCCTCGGCCGGGATGCCCTCGGACAGGTCGGTGACGATCACCTCGACGCCGGTCGGCTCGGCGCGGGTCTGCAGCACCGCGACGGTCTGCGGGAGCACATCGGCGTCGACCAGGTAGACGCCGTTCTTCACCTTGCCGACCCGCCGGGACAGCGCCATGGCCTCGGCGGCGGCGGTGCCCTCGTCGAGCAGCGAGGCCCCGGAGGTGGGCAGGCCCGTGAGGTCGGCGACCATGGTCTGGAAGTTCAGCAGGGCCTCCAGGCGGCCCTGGGAGATCTCCGGCTGGTACGGGGTGTAGGCCGTGTACCAGGCGGGGTTCTCCATGACGTTGCGCAGCACGACCGGCGGGGTGAAGGTGCCGTAGTAGCCGAGGCCGATCATGGAACCGAGGACCTGGTTGCGGTCGGCAAGGGCGCGCAGCTCGGCGATCACCTCGGGCTCGGTGCGCGCGCCCGGCAGTGCGAGTGCCTCGGCGCTCTTGATCACGTCGGGGACCGCGGCGGCCGTCAGCTCGTCGAGGGAGCCGTATCCGACCTGGGCGAGCATTTTGGCGCAGGCCTCGGCGTCGGGGCCGATGTGGCGCTGCGCGAAGGGCGTGCCCTGTTCGAGCTGGGAGAGCGGAATACGGGTCATCTCGGAGGCCTCC
This sequence comes from Streptomyces physcomitrii, assembly GCF_012273655.1. Classification (GTDB taxonomy): domain Bacteria; phylum Actinomycetota; class Actinomycetes; order Streptomycetales; family Streptomycetaceae; genus Streptomyces; species Streptomyces physcomitrii. Next base: position 82,228 of record NZ_JAAWWP010000024.1, read on the forward strand.
TGGTCGTGTGCGACCTTCGGGGGCACCACGGCGGTGGCGCCCGATCGGCCTCCCCCTCTGTCATCGACCTGAGAGCTTCACCGGTCCGCCCGAGGACGCCCCGGCTTTCACCGTCGGTGAGCGCGGAGACCTTCGCCTCCGCCCTGCTTTTCAGAGTGACCTCGTCCGCGCGGTACGGGTGCCTGAGAGATTCCGGGGAGGATTTGCTCCTTCGGCGCCCCCGCTCCTGCCTTGGGGACTCTCCCGCGCGGGGTCGACAGCCAACTGCCAGCCTACCAGCGCCCCTCCCGGAGGCCTCGCTCAAGTGGCCGTATTCACCATTGTGCTCTTTCGTGGAGTCGACGGACGAATGCGCCCAGTTGTTGCGATCAGTTGGAGGGGCACGTGCAGACCGACATCGACCCGCGCAACCTCATAGGCCGCAAGGCCTTCGACCGCACCGGAGCCAAGATCGGGACCGTCGACGAGGTCTACCTCGACGACGCCACCGGCGAACCGGAGTGGGCCGCCATACGCACCGGCCTCTTCAGCCACGACGTCTTCGTCCCGCTGGAGCCCGGTGAACTGGTCGAGGGGGCGCTGCACCTCCCCTTCGACCGCGCACTCGTCAAGGACGCCCCCGACTTCGGCGTCGGCAAGCACCTCTCCCCCGAGCAGGAACTCCGGCTCTACCAGCACTACGGGCTCGACACGGCGCCTGGCGGCCCGCCGCCCCCGGACCGGGACTTCGGCCACCTCGCCGGTTCCGAGGAGGCCTGAACCGCCTTCCCGGCCCCTCAGCCGCCCTCTCGGCCCCCCTCCGCCTCCCGCTCCCCGGCGCTCCCCCGCGCCTCGGCCGTCTCCCGCTCCCCGGCTGCCTCCGAGGGCTCCCCCGGCCCGGTGTCCGCCGCGGGCACCGGCACCAGGGGCAGCGGCTCGGCGCGCTCCAGATCCGGGTCGTCGGTCCGGAAGGTGCGCACCCGGCCCGGACCCGAGTACGGCGTCTCGAAGCGCACGGTCACCCGGCCGATCCCGCTCCCCTGCACCCAGCCGTGGCCGAAGGCGGCGTGGCGCACATCGTGCCCCGCGGGCCAGGAGCGCTCCGCCGGGGCGACCTCCGCGACCGGGGCGGCGGGCCGGGGCTGCTCCGCGTCGGCTTCCGGCTCCGGCCGCTCGCTCGCCGCCTGCGCGAACAGGTCCTCCTGGGTGTAGTCCGCGAGCCCGGTGACCCCGACGCCGAGCAGCCGCACACCGCCCGTGGTGTCCACCGACTCCAGCAGCCGCGCCGCGGACTCGCGCACCACCGCGGGATCGTCGGTGGGGCCCCGCAGCGTCTCCGAGCGGGTGAGGGTGGAGAAGTCGTAGCGGCGGACCTTCAGCACCACGGTGCGCCCGGACCGCCCGGCCGCCCGCAGCCGCTGCACGCACCGCCCGGCCAGCCGGTGCACCTCCCCGCGCACCCGCACCCGGTCGTGGATGTCGATGTCGTACGTGTCCTCCACCGAGACCGACTTCGCGTCCCGCTCGGCCACCACCGGGCGCTCGTCGTGGGCGAGCGCCATCGCGTACAGCCCCTCGCCGTGCGCCTTGCCGAGGAGCCGCACCAGCTCCTCCATCCCGGCCTCGGCGATCTCCCCGACCGTGGTGATCCCGGCCCGGCGCAGATGGTCGCCGGTCGCGGGCCCGACGCCGGGCAGGGTGCGCACCGGCATCGGGGCGAGGAGTTCGCGCTCGGTGCCCGGCTCTATGAGCACCAGACCGTCGGGCTTGGCCTCCTCCGAGGCGATCTTGGCGAGCATCTTGGAGGCGGCCAGGCCCACCGAGCCGGTCAGCCCCGTGGTCGCCCGGATGTCGGCCCGCAGCCCCCGGCCCACCGCGCGCGCCGAGTCCGCGTCCCAGGCGGCGCCCTCCGCCTCCAGGTCCACGAAGGCCTCGTCCAGGCTCAGCGGCTCCACCAGCGGGGAGAGCGCCCGCAGCAGCGCCATGACCTGCTCGCTGACGGCGCGGTAGAGCCCGAAGCGGGGCACCAGATAGGCGGCGTGCGGGGCGAGCCGGCGCGCCTGGCCCATCGGCATCGCCGAGTGCACCCCGAAGACCCGGGCCTCGTAGGAGGCGGTCGCCACCACCCCGCGGGGACCGAGACCGCCGACCACCACGGCCTTTCCGCGCAGGCTCGGCTTGGCGGCCTGCTCCGCCGAGGCGTAGAAGGCGTCCATGTCGAGATGCAGGATGGTGGGCGAGGTCCTCACGTCACCGATGTTCCCGCACACCACTGACAACGGGGCCGGGAAACCGGCAACGGCCTCCGCGAAGGCCCTCGCGCGGTGCCGGGGGCCTCATCCGGCGGGCGGTCTCAGACGGCCTTGTTGCGGCGCCGGGCCAGCTCGTCGGCGGGGTGGTGCGGCACCAGCGTCTCGCCGGTGTCGACGCGCTCCCCGTGCAACTGCGACAGCGCGCCCTCCACGTCCCGCCACACCACACCCACGGCGATGCCGAAGATCCCCTGGCCGCCCTGGAGCAGATCGTGGACCTCGTCGGGCGAGGTGCACTCGTAGACGGTGGCGCCGTCGCTCATCAGCGTCATGCGCTCCAGGTCGCGGAAGCCGCGCTCGCGCAGGTGCTGGATGGTGCTGCGGATGTTCTGCAGGGACACCCCGGTGTCCAGGAGCCGCTTGACGATCTTCAGGACGACCACGTCGCGGAAGCTGTAGAGCCGCTGGGTGCCCGAGCCGTAGGCGGGCCTGACCGTCGGCTCGACGAGCGCCGTACGCGCCCAGTAGTCGAGCTGCCGGTAGGTGATGCCCGCCGCCGCGCAGGCCGTGGGGCCGCGGTAGCCGATCTCCTCGGCGCCCGGTCCGCTCCCCGCCGAGGCGGGTGCGGGCAGCTTGGGAGCACGTTCGGTCCTGTTGCCCTGAAGCTGATACGGACCGCGGTCCCCGAGGCTGCGCCCGGGAACTCCCCCAGTCGTACCGTCGCCGCTCATGCCCACGCCGACCTCCGCGTCCTTGACCTGCCTCCACGACCGTAGGCAGTCACCATGGGTGCGTCAACGATCGCCGCGCTCGCCACGCCGGGTGATTATCACCCTGAGAGTGGTTTCCCGTGCCCCGCCACGGGGAAAGTCTGGCCGAATGCGCTCGGGCACCCGGCGCGCACCGCCCCTCACTGGCTGTTGGTGCCGAAGTCCTCGGGCGAGATCTGGTCCAGGAACTCCCGGAACTTCTCGACCTCGTCCTCCTGCTCGTCCGGGATAGCGATCCCGGCGTCGTCGAGGACCCCGTCGCTGCCGAAGATGGGCGTACCGGTCCGCAGCGCGAGCGCTATGGCGTCGGAGGGCCGGGCGCTGACCTCGACGCCGCTGGCGAAGACCAGCTCCGCGTAGAAGACGCCCTCTCTCAGGTCGGTGATGCGCACCTCGCTGAGCTCCTGGCCCACGGCTTCGAGCACGTCCTTGAACAGGTCGTGCGTGAGTGGTCGCGGAGGAGTCATGCCCTGCTGCGCGAAGGCGATGGCGGTGGCCTCCCCCGGGCCGATCCAGATGGGGAGGTAGCGATCGCCTCCCACTTCGCGCAGGAGCACGATCGGCTGGTTGGAGGGCATTTCGACCCGGACACCTACGACGTCGAGCTCGTTCACACAGCAACCCTAGGCCGTGCCCGGCACCTTTGGGTAGTCGGACCGGCCGGGAACCCCGGCCGCGCACCCCCTTATCAGGGCAAACGCACCCCGAGAGCCGATTGCAGGAGCACCGAGTGGAGCCTCGCGGTCAGCCCGGCCAGCTCTTTCGTACGAGCCTGGGCGTGGGCCCGCGTCTGCGGGTTGCGGTGCAGCCGCAGCGGCGCCACGACCTGGTCGACCAGGCCCGCCTCACGCTCCGCGGAGGCCTTGAGGACCCGCAGATGCCGCGGCTCGATCCCGAACCGCCCCAGCTCCCGTACGAGAGTGGCGACCGTCAGCGCCTCGGCCTCGTACCCCCCGCCGGGCAGCGCGCCGAGCAGCCCGTAGGACTCCCATTCCGCCAGGGTGTCCTCGTCGACCTGGGCCGCGGCGAGCAGCTCCGCGCGACCGACCCGGACGGCCGGCCGCTCGCCGTCCCCGGGGGCCTCGGGCTCGGCCTCCTCCGCGCTCTCCTGCGCGGCGGCGGGCGCCTCCCCCGCGGGCCCGGCGTCCAGCTGCTCGCGGATGACCTTCAGAGGGAGGTACTGGTCCCGCTGCATCCGCAGGACCCGGGCGAGGCGCTCCACGTCACCCGGGGTGAACTTGCGGTAGCCGGAGGGCGTGCGCTGCGGCTCCACCAGGCCCTCGGCCTCCAGGAAGCGGATCTTGGAGAGGGTGACCTCGGGGAATTCCTCGCGCAGGACGTTCAGCACGCTGCCGATGCTCAGCAGCCTGCCGTCCGCCGCGGCGGCGCCGTCGCCGGCACCGCCGCCCGGAGTTCGAAGCATGGGCCTTCCCTGGGATTCCCCCGGACCGGGTCGGGGGGCGGTCAGATGCCCCGCTGGCTCGCGTAGAAGACCAGCCGGTACTTGCCGATCTGCACCTCGTCGCCGTTGGTCAGCGCCACCGCGTCGATCCGCTCGCGATTGACGTAGGTGCCGTTGAGGCTGCCGACATCGGCGACGTGGAAGGAGCCGTCGGGCTGGCGGCGGAACTCCACATGGCGCCGGGAGACGGTCACGTCGTCGAGGAAGATGTCGCTCTGCGGGTGGCGTCCCGCGGTGGTGAGGTCCCCGTCGAGCAGGAAGCGGCTGCCGGAGTTGGGGCCGCGGCGCACGATCAGCAGCGCCGAACCGCCGGGCAGCGCGTCGACCGCGGCCTGCGCCTCGGGCGAGAGCATCGGGGTGGGCGTCTGGCCGGTGGCCTCCGCCTCGTAGGCCTCGATGCCCGAGATGGAGATCGTCGAGGTGGTCTCCGAGGGGCGCTCACCGGCGCCCCCGGCACGCAGCGGCGCGCCGCAGTTGGAGCAGAAACGGCTCGATTCCGCGTTGCGGTTCCCGCACCTCGTACACACCAGGGCCGACATGGACGGATCCTCCCGCCGCGGTTGCCCCGCGGCTGCCTGCGACGCATACGGGCCCGAGGCGTTGGCTCCACCCGCGCCCGGCGTTGACGGATCCCTGAAACCTATGGCGCCAGAACCGGCAGGGTCAACAGAAGACGCGCCCTGACCACCCGAAATGTCTCCGCGCGGAGCAGCGACCTCGTCCCGGAACAGTGGACGGTCGTCCCCCTGCGCCTCCGGATCGCCGGACCGCTGTGCACGGTGGCGCGCGGTCGCGGCGCCACCCCCGTCACGCGCACTCTTGCCGAACAGCTTGCCAAACAACTTCACGGGCGATTCCCCTTGACCGAAACAGACCCGCCCGTGGGGCAGGACGAACCCTGACTGCTCACTGCTGCCGACCCGGACACTCTCTCAACGTCCTTGTCCGCCCAACAGTTTCCCTCACGCGCGGCTTTCGTGATGTGCCGACCCCTCGCAAGCTCATGCCCCCGTCGGGCAGCCGCCATACACCGTTTCTTCACCGGGACGACGACCGAGCGTAGTCAGGCTCTTCGGCCGGTCGCAAGGCGTCCACGACGACCTTCTCCTCGTCCTGCACACTCACCACCGCCTGCTCCTTCTCCAGCGTCTGCACGACTCCCCCTGGGATGTTCAGCGCCGGCGCGAGGTCCTCCGGTTTACCGATGACCCGAAAACGATACGGCGCCTTGATCTTGTTCCCATCCACGCTCACTCCACCCCCGGAAGCGTCGGAAAGATACGTATTGGCCACCACACGCACCCCGTTGACCTGAATCGCCTCCGCCCCGGCGGCACGCAGCTCCTGGACGGCGTCGAGCAGCATGTCCGCCTCCACCGTCCCCTTCTTGTCCTCGACGGTCACCGTGATGCCCGGACCCTCGGCCGCCACCGTCCCCGCGAGGACGCCGAGCTGGCGCTCCTTCTCCAGGGTCTGCTTGCGGGCCTCCTCCGCCTGGTTGGAGCTGCTCTCCAGACCGGTCCGCTGCTCCTCCAGACGCTGCTTCTCATCTTCCAGACGCTGCGTACGGTCGTCGAGTTCATCCAGGATGCGTACGAGATCCTCCTGGCGCGCGCCCCGCAGCGCGCTGTTGTCGTTGGTCGACGCCACCTGGATGGCCAGCCCGAAGCCGAGCCCGGCGAGCAGCACGGCCACGATGAGCTGGGCCCTGCTGACCCGCGGCGGCCACAGACTGCTCAGCAGCCGCCGCCGTCCGCTCTCGTCGGGGGCGTGCGGCGCCGGGGAGGCGGCGGGGTCGGGCGCGGACTCCGCGGCAGTGGCGCCCCGATCGGCGCCCGCCTGCTCGGCGGGCACCTCGGCCGGCAGCTCCCTGCGGAAGTGCGGCTCGGGACGCTCGCCCCTGTCCACCGGGTTCTCGCGGTCCCTGGGGTCTTTGGGGTCCTTGGGGTCCATGCGCCTCACGCCCGGAAGACGTGACGGCGGATGGCGGCCGCGTTGGAGAAGATGCGGATCCCGAGCACGACGACCACACCGGTGGACAGCTGCGCGCCGACCCCGAGCTTGTCGCCCAGGAAGACGATGAGCGCGGCGACCACCACATTGGACAGGAAGGACACCACGAAGACCTTGTCGTCGAAGATGCCGTCGAGCATCGCCCGCAGGCCGCCGAAGACCGCGTCCAGTGCCGCGACCACGGCGATCGGTAGGTAGGGCTCTACCACCGCGGGCACCTCGGGCCGGACCAGCAGTCCGACCACGACTCCCACGATGAGGCCCAGTACGGCGATCACGATGTGCCCTTCCCCGATTTCTGCTGTTCTTGCTGCTTCTGCTGTTCTTGCTGCTTCTTCGTCACCGGCTGTGCGGTTCTGACGATCACGCTGGGCGCCGCGGGCAGCTTCAGCTCGTCGTGCACGGAGATGGCCGTACGGATGCCGAAGTTCTTCTGCAGCGCGTCCAGGTACTGCCCGTCGGCGCTGTCCTGGAAGGTGCGGCTGAGCCGGTCCTTGTCACCGATGGCGAGCACCGTGTAAGGCGGCACCAGCGGCCGGTTGTCGACCAGTATGGCGTCCCCGGCGGCGCGGATCGCGGACAGGGCGGTCAGCCGCTGCCCGTTTATCGAGATGGCCTCGGCGCCGGACTCCCACAGGCCGTTGACCACCCGCTGCATGTCCCGGTCGCGGACCCGGCCGGTGTCGGAGAAGTCCGCGCTCTCCCGGGGGCCGCCGCCCTCGGACTGGGCCGATTTGGCGTCGTCCACGACGAGTTCGACCCCGGGGCCCTGCACGGCGATCGCCCCGGAGAGCAGGCCCATCAGCTCGCCCTTGTCTCCGCCGTGCTTCCTCAGCGCCTCCTGCTGGCGGTCGCTCACCTCGTCGCGCAGCGAGTCGACCTGGGACTCCAGCCGGTCGGCGGTCTCCGTCTCCTGATCGATACGGTCGATCAGTTCCTCGCGCTCCTTGGCCACCACCGGCGCGGCCACCCGCGCCTGCGCAGCGCCCACGGTGACGACGGCGGCCGCGAGCACCAGACCGGCGGCCAGCCCCAGCTTCGCCCGCAGCCGGCCCGGCAGTGCCGACTGGCCGCGGGCCCGCTTGCGCTCGGCCGCCTCGGCATACCCCTCGTCGAGGCCGTGCTCCATCACATTGGTCAGCAGCGACATGGAGGCGTCCGGGCGCGGGCGGCGCTGCGGGGTACTCCGTTCGGGCGGCTGCTGCGGCATGCCGCACATCGTCGCACGTCGGGGCCCTCAGCTCCGAATGGCCCCACCGAACTCGCCCGGAGAGCACGGAAATCCCGCGCTCTCCGGTACGAATGCCCGGATCAGCGCCCGGCGCTGTCCACGACCGCCGACCACTCGTCGAGCAGGGCCTGGGCGGAGGCGTCGTCCGGCCCCTCCGCCCAGAGGTGGGTGACGGCCTCCGCGGGGTCCGGCAGCACCATCACCCAGCGCCCGTCCGCCTCGACCACCCGCACCCCGTCCGTGGTGTCCACGGAGCGGTCTCCGGCCGCCTCCACGACGGTGCGCATCACCAGGCCCTTGACCGCCCACGGGGTGGCGAGATCACGGCGCAGCACATGCGCCCGCGGGATGCGCGCATCGATCTGACTGAGCGTCAACTGGGTACGCGCGACCAGCCCGATGAGCCGTACGAAGGCCGCCGTCCCGTCGAAGACGCTGCTGAACTCGGGCACGATGAAACCGCCGCGCCCGTCTCCGCCGAAGATCGTCTGATCCTCCCGGCCGACCCGCGTGAGGTCGTCGGGCGAGGTGGTCGTCCACTCCACCTGGGTGCCGTGGTACGCGGCCACCTGCTCGGCGACCCGGGTCGTGGTCACCGGCAGCGCCACCCGCCCGCTGCGGCGCTCGGCGGCCACCAGGTCGAGGAGTACGAGCAGCGCCCGGTCGTCCTCGATGATCCGCCCTTTCTCGTCCACCAGGGACAGGCGCTCGCCCACCGGGTCGAAGCGCACCCCGAAGTCGGCGCGGGCCGAGGCGACCATCTCGCCGAGGCGCAGCAGCCCCGCCCTGCGGGTGTCGGCCGTCTCGGTCGGACGGGACTCGTCCAGGCCGGGGTTGATGGTCAGCGCGTCCACCCCGAGCTTTCCGAGCAGGCTCGGCAGGACGAGGCCGGCGCTGCCGTTGGAGGCGTCCACGACGATCTTCAGCCCGGACTCGGCGACCCCGGAGGTGTCCACGTCCCGCAGCAGCGAGCCGGTGTACGAGTCGAAGACACTGGCGGGGAAACGCAGGTCCCCGATCTCGCCGGGGAAGGCCCTGCGGTACTCCTGCCGCGAGAACACCCGGTCGAGCTTGCGCTGCCTGGCCTGCGAGAGGTCGGCCCCGTCGCCGTCGAAGAACATGATGTCCACGGAGTCGGGCACGCCCTGGCTCGTACGGATCATGATCCCGCCGGCGCTGCCCCGCGCGGTCTGCTGCCGGGCCACGGGCAGCGGGACGTTCTCCAGGTCCCGTACGTCGATGGCGCTGGCCTGGAGCGCCGAGATGACGGCACGCTTGAGCGCGCGGGCGCCTCGCGAGTGGTCACGGGCCGTCGTGACGGTCGCGCCCTTCTTCAGGGTGGTCGCGTACGCCCCGGCCAGCCTCACCACCAGCTCCGGGGTGATCTCGACGTTGAGGATCCCGGAGACACCGCGGGCGCCGAAGAGCTGGGCCTGGCCGCGGGACTCCCAGATCACCGACTGGTTGACGAAGGCACCCGCCTCGATGGTCTTGAACGGGTAGACCCGCACATTGCCCTGGATGATCGACTCCTCGCCGATCAGGCACTCGTCGCCGATGACGGCGCCGTCCTCGATCCGCGCGGCCCGCATGATGTCGGTGTTCTTGCCGACCACGCAGCCGCGGAGATTGCTCTGCTGGCCCACGTAGACGTTGTCGTGCACGACCGCCTTGTGCAGGAAGGCGCCCGACTTCACGACCACGTTGGAACCGACGACGGTGTGCTCCCGGACCTCGGCACCCGCCTCGACCTTGGCGTAGTCACCGATGTAGAGCGGGCCCCGCAGCACCGCCTCCGGGCTGACCTCGGCGCCCTCGGCCACCCAGACGCCCGGGGAGATCTCGAAGCCGTCGAGCTCGACGTCGACCTTGCCCTCGAGGATGTCGGCCTGCGCCTTCACATAGCTCTCGTGGGTGCCGACGTCCTCCCAGTACCCCTCGGCGATGAAGCCGTAGATCGGCTTGCCCTCCTTCATGAGCTGAGGGAAGACATCGCCCGACCAGTCGACGGAGGTGTCGGCCTCGACGTAGGCGAAGACCTCCGGCTCCATGACGTAGATACCGGTGTTCACCGTGTCCGAGAAGACCTGGCCCCAGGTCGGCTTCTCCAGGAAACGCTCGACCTTGCCGTTCTCGTCGACAATGGTGATTCCGAATTCCAGGGGATTCGGTACGCGCGTCAGACAGACGGTGACGAGCGCGCCCTTCTCCTTGTGGAAATTGATCAGCTCGGTCAGGTCGAAGTCCGTCAGCGCGTCGCCCGAGATGACGAGGAAGGCGTCGTCCTTGAGGGCTTCTTCGGCGTTCTTGACGCTTCCCGCGGTGCCGAGCGGCTTCTCCTCGTTGGCGTAGCTCAGCTCCATGCCGAGTTCTTCGCCGTCCCCGAAATAGTTCTTGACCAGGGAGGCCAGGAACTGCACTGTGACCACGGTCTCATTGAGCCCATGTCGTTTGAGCAGCCGCAGCACGTGCTCCATGATCGGCCGATTGGCCACCGGAAGGAGCGGCTTGGGCATACTTGCGGTCATGGGACGAAGGCGTGTGCCCTCGCCTCCGGCCATCACGACGGCCTTCATGTCGGAAGCGTCCTCCTCTAAGAGACGACGGTTCAGCCGACTTCATCATCCGCCGCCATTGTCCCGTACATATCGATGCCGGGCCAGAGGGGTGGGGGCTGCCGCACTGCAGCCTCAATCGGCCATGCTGTCCGCCTTGACGAGACGGCGGACCTGAACCATGTAGAGGATCCCTGCCCACCAGTAGAGAGTTGTACCCCATCCCGCGAAAGCCCAGCCGAAAACCGCGGCCAACGAGGCGATCCAACCGCTCGCATCGCTGAGGAGAAGTAGCGGGAAGGCGTACATCAGGTTGAAGGTCGCGGCCTTCCCGAGGAAGTTCACCTGCGGCGGCGGATATCCATGGCGCCGCAGGATCCCCACCATCACAAGGAGGACCAGCTCCCGCGCGAGCAGGACGCAGGTGAGCCAGAGCGGAAGAATCTCCCGCCAGGTCAGCCCGACCAGGGTGGAGAGAATGTAGAGCCGGTCCGCGGCCGGGTCCAGCAGGCGGCCCAGGCTGCTGATCTGGTTCCAGCGCCGGGCCAGCTTGCCGTCCAGGTAGTCGCTGACCCCGCTGAACATCAGCACCAGGAGGGCCCAGAAGTCACTCTTGGGGCCACCGAACTCGGGACGCAGGATCAGCCACAGGAACAGCGGCACGCCCAGCAGGCGGGCCATGCTGAGGATGTTGGGCATGGTGAGCACCCGGTCGGTCTGGACACGGGTCTCCTGGACCTCCACCCGGGGGCCTCCTGGTCTACGAGCCGACGATGCCTGCTGACTTTACCCTCAGCCGGCCTCGGCCCCGGCAGAGGGGTGGCGGCCGGGCTCGGTACATAAAGAAACCCCGGTTTCTGGCCCGAAGACCAGAAACCGGGGTTTCTTCATCACGTTTAGTTCGGCGGCGTCCTACTCTCCCACAGGGTCCCCCCTGCAGTACCATCGGCGCTGTAAGGCTTAGCTTCCGGGTTCGGAATGTAACCGGGCGTTTCCCTCACGCTATGACCACCGAAACACTA
>NZ_JAAWWP010000025.1 GCF_012273655.1 Streptomyces physcomitrii
CCTCCTGGGGGAAGCGGCCCTCCTCGTCCACCTGCGCGGCGAACGGCGCGATCTTCGCCTCGGCGAGCGCGCGCACCGTCTCCCGGAGCATCTCGTGCTCCTCCGACGGCCGGTACAGATCAAAAGCTGCGTTGCCCGCCAAGGCTCTCACTCTCCATGTCGCAAAATGCCAGTTACCGTCAAGTAACCCAATTTTACGGCCCCGTCCTCCCGGGCGGTACGTGAGGTTGCCGACAGCGCGGAAACACAGCCTCCGGGCTCCGGACTATGCTCTTTGCGCGCGCTCGACCGCGTACGGAACGGCGTACCGGACGGGTACGGGAACCGCCCCTCGACGGAGCACTGGAGTAACCGCATGGCCCTCAAGATCACCGTGATCGGCACCGGCTATCTCGGCGCCACGCACGCCGCGGCCATGGCGGAACTCGGCTTCGAGGTCCTCGGCCTCGACGTGGTGCCCGAGAAGATCGACATGCTCGGGCGGGGCGAGGTCCCGATGTACGAGCCGGGACTCGCGGAACTGCTGCGGGCGCATGTCGCGGGGATCGAGGGCTCCTCGGGGCGGCTGCGCTTCACCATGGACTTCGCCGAGGTCGCGGAGTTCGGCGATGTGCACTTCGTCTGCGTGAACACCCCGCAGAAGCACGGCGAGTACGCCTGCGACATGAGCTACGTGGACTCCGCCATGGAGTCGCTGGCCAAGCATCTGACCCGGCCCTGCCTGGTGGTCGGCAAGTCCACCGTGCCGGTCGGCAGCGCCGAGCGGATCGCCGCCCGGATCGCGGAGCTGGCCCCCGCGGGCGCCGAGGCGGAGCTGGCCTGGAACCCGGAGTTCCTGCGCGAGGGCTTCGCCGTCCAGGACACCCTGCACCCGGACCGGATCGTGGCCGGGGTCGGCAGCGAGCGCGCCGAGCGCCTGCTGCGCGAGGTGTACGCGAAGCCGCTGGCCGAGGGCACCCCCTTCGTGGTCACCGACTTCCCGACCGCCGAGTTGGTGAAGACCTCCGCCAACTCCTTCCTGGCCACCAAGATCTCCTTCATCAACGCGATGGCGGAGGTCTGCGAGGCCGGGGGCGGCGATGTCGCCAAGCTGGCCGAGGCCATCGGGCACGACGAGCGCATCGGGTCGAAGTTCCTGCGCGCGGGCATCGGCTTCGGCGGCGGCTGCCTGCCCAAGGACATCCGCGCCTTCATGGCCCGCGCGGGCGAACTCGGCGCCGACCAGGCCCTCACCTTCCTGCGCGAGATCGACTCGATCAACATGCGCCGCCGGGGCGCGATGGTCGAGATGGCCCGGGAGGCGGTCGGCGGGACCTTCCTCGGCAAGCGGGTCGGCGTGCTCGGCGCCGCCTTCAAGCCTGACTCGGACGACGTCCGCGACTCGCCCGCCCTGAACGTCGCGGGCCAGATCCACCTCCAGGGCGGCCAGGTCACCGTCTACGACCCCAAGGGCATGGACAACGCCCGCCGCCTCTTCCCCACCCTCGGCTACGCGGACAGCGCCCTGGAGGCGGTACGCGGCGCCGATGTCGTCCTGCACCTCACCGAGTGGCGGGAGTTCCGCGAGCTGGACCCGGCCGAGCTGGGCGGCGCCACCGCCTCCCGGGTCCTCCTCGACGGCCGCAACGCCCTGGACCCGGCCCTGTGGCGCGCGGCGGGCTGGACGTACCGGGCGATGGGCCGCCCGGCGGCCTGAGGCGCCGGGGCGGCTGAGGCGGCACGGCAGCTGAGGCGGCACGGCGGCTGAAGCGGCCCGAGGCCCGGCGGCCCGAGCACCCGCTCCGGCCGCCCGGCACCGCCGCCGGAGCACACCAGCCGGGACACCCGAAGGGGCCGCACCGCCGAAGCGATGCGGCCCCTTGGTCATCGGCCCGCCCGTCCGTCGGCCCGTCGCCGGGCGGCCGACCACGGCCGTGCCGGCAGGACTCAGCCCTCCCCGGCCGCCCCGCCCGCCCCGTCGAGTTCCTCGATCGTGGCGTTCGAGACCCCCGTACGGGACTGGAGGTCGGCCGCCACGTCCTCGGCGGCGCCCAGCACCCGTACCGTGTTCTGCCAGGTCAGCTTGGCGAGGTCGGGGCGGGACCAGCCGCGGTCGAGGAGTTCGGCGATGAGGTTCGGGTAGCCCGCGACGTCGTCCAGGCCCCGCGGGGTGTAGGCGGTGCCGTCGTAGTCGCCGCCGATGCCGAGGTGGTCGATGCCCGCCACCTCGCGCATGTGGTCGAGGTGGTCGGCGACGGTGGCGGCGGTGGCGACCGGGCGCGGGTCGGCCTCCTCGAAGGCGGCCAGCACCTTCATCGCCTCGGGGGTGTGGTCGAGGGCGTGGAAGCCGCTCGCCTCCAGATGGCCCTCGGCCCTGCGGGTCCAGTCGACCGCCTCCTGGAGGACGAACTTGGGCACGAAGGTGGCCATCGCCACGCCGCCGTTGGCGGGCAGCCGCTCCAGTACGTCGTCGGGGATGTTGCGCGGGTGGTCGCAGACCGCGCGGGAGGAGGAGTGGCTGAAGATCACCGGGGCCGCGGAGGCGTCCAGGGCGTCGCGCATGGTGCTCGCCGCCACGTGCGAGAGGTCGACCAGCATGCCGCTGCGGTTCATCTCGCGGACCACCGCGCGGCCGAAGGCGGTCAGGCCGCCCACGCCGACCTCGTCGGTGGCGGAGTCGGCCCAGTCGATGTTGTCGTTGTGGGTGAGGGTCATATAGCGCACGCCGAGCGCGTACAGGGCGCGCAGGGTGGCGAGCGAGTTGTTGATGGAGTGCCCGCCCTCGGCGCCCATCAGGGAGGCGATCCGGCCCTCGGACCGGGCGCTCTCCATGTCGGCGGCGCTGCGGGCGCGCCTGAGGTCCGCCTCGTAGCGGGCGGTCAACTGCTCGACGCAGTCGATCTGTTCGAGGGTGGCGCTGACGGCCGCGTCGCCGCTGAGGTCGCTGCGGACGTAGACCGACCAGAACTGGGCGCCGACGCCGCCCTCGCCGAGCCGGGCGAGGTCGGTGTGCAGATGGGGCCGCTGGTCGGTGGCGATGTCGCGGGCGCCGAGGTCGTAGCGGACCTGCTGGCGCAGCGCCCAGGGCAGGTCGTTGTGGCCGTCGGCCACCGGGAACTCACGGAGCAGCGCGCGGGCTTCGCCGAGCGAGGCGGCCGAGGGGGCCGGGGAAGCAGCAGAAGCCGAGGTGCCGGAGCTGGGGGAGGTCATGGACGTAAGACTCCCCTCAGTTCCCGCCGCCGAAGCCGAAGCCGGAGCCCTGGCCGCCCGCCTTGGCGCGCAGCCGCTTGCCCTTCTCGGTGGCCTGGTCGTTCAGCTCCTGCTGGAACTCCCGCATCCGGGCGGCGAGTTCCTCGTCGTGGGCGGCGAGCAGGCGCACCGCGAGCAGTCCGGCGTTGCGGGCCCCGCCGACCGAGACGGTGGCGACCGGGACCCCGGCGGGCATCTGCACGATGGAGAGCAGCGAGTCCATGCCGTCCAGGTACTTCAGCGGTACGGGCACGCCGATCACCGGCAGCGTGGTCACCGAGGCGAGCATGCCGGGCAGGTGGGCGGCGCCGCCCGCGCCCGCGACGACGGCCTTGAGCCCGCGGGCCGCGGCCCCCTCGCCGTAGGCGATCATCTCGCGCGGCATGCGGTGCGCGGAGACCACGTCGACCTCGTAGGGGATCTCGAACTCGTCGAGGGCCTTGGCGGCGGCCTCCATCACGGGCCAGTCGGAGTCGGAGCCCATGACGATGCCGATGAGCGGGCTGTCCTCGGCGGGGCTGCCGGGGGCGGACGGTGCGGTCATTCCTGGATGGTCCCTCGGAGGTAGCCGGCGGCGTGGCGGGCGCGTGCGAGGACGTCGTCCAGGTCGTCGCCGTAGGTGTTGACGTGGCCGACCTTGCGGCCGGGTTTCACGTCCTTCCCGTACATGTGGATCTTCAGCTGGGGGTCGCGGGCCATGCAGTGCAGGTACGCGGTGTACATGTCGGGGTAGTCGCCGCCGAGGACGTTGCCCATCACGGTCCAGCGGGCGCGCGGGCGGGGGTCGCCGAGCGGCAGGTCGAGGACGGCGCGTACATGGTTGGCGAACTGCGAGGTGACAGCGCCGTCCTGGGTCCAGTGGCCGGAGTTGTGCGGGCGCATGGCCAGCTCGTTGACGAGCACCCGGGGGGTGCCGTCGGCCGCGCGGACCTCGAAGAGCTCGACGGCGAGATGGCCGACGACGCCGAGTTCGGCGGCGATGCGCAGCGCCAGCTCGCTCGCGCCGAGGGCGAGCTCTTCGTCCAGTCCGGGCGCGGGGGCGATCACGGTGTCGCAGACGCCGTCGACCTGCTGGGACTCCACGACCGGGTAGGCGACCGCCTGGCCGTGCGGGGAGCGGACCACGTTGGCGGCCAGCTCCCGTACGAAGTCGACCTTCTCCTCGGCGAGGACGGGGACGCCCGCGCGGAAGGGCTCGGCGGCCTCCTCGGCGGAGCGGACGATCCACACGCCCTTGCCGTCGTAGCCGCCCCGGACCGTCTTCAGGACGAGCGGGAAGCCCTCGCCCCCGTCCTCGGCGGCCAGCTCGGCCGCGAAGGCGGCGACATCGGCCGGGTCGGCGACGATGCGGTGGCGCGGGCAGGGGGCGCCGATCTCGGTGAGCCTGGCCCGCATCACGCCCTTGTCCTGGGCGTGCACCAGGGCCTCGGGGCCCGGGCGGACCGGGATGCCGTCCGCCTCCAGGGCGCGCAGGTGCTCCGTCGGGACGTGCTCGTGGTCGAAGGTGATCACATCGCAGCCGTGCGCGAAGGCGCGCAGCGTCTCCAGATCGCGGTAGTCGCCGACGACGACGTCACCGGCGACCTGCGCCGCGGAGTCCTGCGGGGTGTCGCTGAGGAGCCTGAACCTGATGCCGAGGGGGATGCCCGCCTCGTGGGTCATACGGGCGAGCTGTCCCCCGCCGACCATGCCGATTACCGGGAATGTCACGAACCCAGGGTATCGGCCGCGCGCGGGTGCCCGGCCGCGCACCGTTCCGGCCACTCTTCGACGGGGTTTCGCCTACGCAGGGTGACCACCGCAGGCCGGAGCGGTGCGCGCGGGCGGCTGCGTCACAGCCCTGCCACCGGGCGCAGAAAGCCCCGAGGCACATGTCCCGCCGCGTGGTTAGCATGGTCGGGTCGAGCTTTTGCGAAACGACACTCCGGATTTCCGACAGACGGGGGCACGCCGCCCATGGAGCACCACGGTCCCGCGTACCACCCGCTGCGGCGGCGCCTGCGGCAACTGACCGGCGAGCTGGCGAAGTTCGGGGCGGTGGGCGGGGCCGGTCTCCTGGTGAACCTGCTGGTCTTCAACCTGGTCCGGCAGGTCACCGATCTCCAGGTGGTCCGGGCCAGTGTGATCGCCACCGTGGTCGCGATCGTCTTCAACTACCTGGGCTTCCGGTACTTCACCTACCGTGACCGCGACAAGAGTGGCCGGACCAAGGAGCTGACCCTCTTCCTGCTGTTCAGCGCGGTGGGCCTGGTCATCGAGAACGGCGTCCTCTACACCGCGACCTACGGCTTCGGCTGGGACAGCCCACTGCAGAGCAACATCTTCAAGTTCCTCGGCATCGGCGTCGCCACCCTCTTCCGCTTCTGGTCGTACCGCACCTGGGTCTTCCGCGCGCTGCCCGCCCGCGAGACCGTGGCCCGCGCCGAGTCCTTCCTGGAGGCGGAGCAGCGGGAGCCCGCGGGGCCCCGGATCCGCTGAACCCGGCCGCCCGGCGCGGGCGAAGGCCCCGGGTGCCCCGCCACGCGGCGCGCCCGGCGCGGCTCAGCGCACCGGGGCGGGCGGTCCGTCCTCGCCGGGGGCTCCGGGCCCGCCCGGCTCGCCGAGGAGCGCTTCCCCGCCCTTCTTCGGCGTACGGGAGAGGAAGAGGCCGAAGACCGGCGGGCGGCTCTGGAGCATTTCGAGGCGGCCGCCGTCCGCCTCGGCGAGGTCCCGGGCGACCGCGAGGCCGATGCCGGTGGAGTTGCGGCCGCTGATGGTGCGCTCGAAGATGCGGGCGCCGAGGTCGCCGGGGACGCCGGTGCCCTCGTCGGTGATCTCGACGACGACCTGGTTGCCGGTGACCCGGGTGCGCAGCGCGACGGTGCCGCCGCCGTGCATCAGCGAGTTCTCGATCAGCGCGGCGAGCACCTGGGCGACCGCGCCGGGGGTGCCCACCGCCCGCAGCCCGTGCTTGCCGGAGCTGACGATGGCGCGGCCGACGCCCCGGTAGGCCGGGCGCCACTCCTCCAGCTGCTGCTTGATGACCTCGTCCAGGTCGAAGGAGACGGCCGAACCGGTGCGCGGGTCGCGAGCGTTGGTGAGCAACCGCTCCACCACGTCGGTGAGCCGCTCGACCTGGGTGAGCGCGATGGAGGCCTCCTCCTTCACCGTGTCCAGGTCCTCGGTGACGGTGATCTCCTCCAGGCGCATCGACAGCGCGGTGAGCGGGGTGCGCAGCTGGTGGGAGGCGTCGGCGGCGAGCCGGCGTTCGGCGGTGAGCATCCGGGCGATGCGCTCGGCGGAGCCGTCGAGGACGTCGGCGACCCGGTCGAGTTCGGGCACCCCGTAGCGCTTGTGCCGCGGCCGCGGGTCGCCGGAGCCGAGGCGTTCGGCGGTCTCGGCGAGGTCGGTGAGCGGGGAGCCGAGCCGGTTGGCCTGGCGTACCGCGAGCAGGACGGCGGCGATCACGGCGAGCAGGGCGACGGCGGCGATGATCAGCAGGGTGCGGCCGACCTCGCGGGTGACCGAGGAGCGGGAGTCCTGGACGGTGACCCGCTCGCCCTGTTCGCCGCGGGCGCTGGACTCGATGACCTCGCCGCCGAGGCGGTCCCCGATCCGGATCGGCTCGCGGCCGGGGATCTCCACCACGGCGTGGCGGCCCGGCTCGACCTGTTCGCGCAGGATGTCGGCGCTGATGTTCTCCTTGCCGAGCAGCCTGCTGTCGACGATGCTCACCAGGCGCACCGCCTCGGAGTCCACCCGGTCCTGGGCGCTGCTGGTGATGGTGCGGGTCTCGACGATCACCAGGGAGACCCCGAACACGGCGATGACCACGAGCACGACGGCGAGGGTGGAGTTGATCAGGCGGCGGCGCATGAGGAGGAGGCTTCGTCAGCTCTTCTCGAAGCGGAAGCCGACACCCCGCACGGTGGCGATGTAGCGGGGGTTGGCGGCGTCGTCGCCGAGCTTCTTGCGCAGCCAGGAGATGTGCATGTCGAGGGTCTTGGTGGAGGACCACCAGGTGGTGTCCCAGACCTCGCGCATCAGCTGGTCCCGGGTGACGACCCGGCCCGCGTCCCGTACGAGCACCCGCAGCAGGTCGAACTCCTTGGCGGTGAGCTGGAGTTCCTCCTCGCCCATCCAGGCGCGGTGCGATTCGACGTCGATGCGCACCCCGTGGGTGGCGGGCGGCTGCTGGGGTTCGGCGGAGCCGCGGCGCAGCAGGGCCCGTACCCGGGCGAGGAGTTCGGCGAGCCGGAAGGGCTTGGTGACGTAGTCGTCGGCGCCCGCGTCGAGGCCGACGACGGTGTCCACCTCGTCGGCGCGCGCGGTGAGGATCAGGATCGGCACGGTGTGGCCCTCGGCGCGCAGCCTGCGGGCGACTTCGAGGCCGTCCATGCCGGGCAGTCCGAGGTCGAGCACGACCAGGTCGACACCGCCCTGCATTCCGGCGTCGACCGCCGCGGGGCCGTCCTCGCGCACCTCCACCTCGTAACCCTCCCGGCGCAGGGCGCGGGCCAGCGGTTCCGAGATGGACGCGTCGTCCTCGGCGAGCAGTACACGGGTCATGGAGTGATGGTAGACCGCGGGCCGCCGGGCTCGCGGGGTGATCGCCGCCCTGCGGGGCCTGCGCGTTCGGCCCTGCGGCTTGGCGATGAGAACCTGTGATGAACCTTCGAATCTGGGTATGTGGTTCCACAGTCACCTGTGATCCATCTCTCAAGTCCTTCCATAGCGGCCCATGTCGTGCCGTATCGTGGCCGCAGCTTGTCGCACTGCTTGAGGACCTTTGGCCCGTTATCTGTGCCAAGGGTCTCTTTTGTGCGCGGGTCGGGATGATCCAGCCTTTCGACAAGTCAACAAGAATCTGTGGCCGGGCCACGGCGCCGTGATGCGCCGGGCGTGGATCCCGGGACCGCCGCCCTCACCCCTCGACGCGGGGCGGCACGCCCGGTGAACCGGCCGCCCCCCACCGGGCGCGCACCCGCTCTCGCAGCGCGTCCCGAAACCAGAGGATCGACATGGCGCCCAGCCAGACGAAGGACTCCGCACGAGCCGGCACCCCGGGCTCCGGAAAAACCTTCTTCGGCCATCCCCGCGGACTGGCCACGCTCTTCATGACGGAGATGTGGGAGCGCTTCAGCTTCTACGGCATGAAAGCCCTGCTCCCCCTCTACCTGATCGCGGGCGGCCCGGCGGCGGGCAAGGGCGCGCAGGAGGGCGGCCTGGCGATGACCGCCGCCACCGCCACCGCGATCTACTCCATCTACCTGGCGATGGTCTATCTGCTCGCGATGCCGGGCGGCTGGTTCGGCGACCGGGTCTGGGGCCCGCGCAAGACGGTCGTCATCTCCGCCTCGATCGTGGTGCTCGGCCACCTGACGCTGGCCATCCCCGGTGAGGGCGCCTTCTTCGGCGGTCTCGCGCTCGTCGCGATCGGCTCGGGCCTGCTCAAGGCCAATGTCTCCACCATGGTCGGCCACCTCTACGACGGCCCCGAGGACCCGCGCCGGGACGGCGGCTTCACCGTCTTCTACATCGGCATCAACGTCGGTGCCTTCGGTGCGCCGCTGATCATCGGCACCGTCGGCGAGAAGGTCAACTGGCACTTCGGCTTCGCCCTCGCCGCGCTCGGCATGGCGCTCGGCCTCGCCCAGTTCCTGCTCGGCACCCGCCACCTGGACGCCCGCTCCAGCGAGGTGCCCAAGCCGCTCTCCGAGCAGGAGCGCAGCTCGGTGATCCGCAAGACGCTGATCACCGTCGCGCTGACCGCCGTCTTCTACGCGGTCGTGGTCGCCACCGACCTCTACACCCTGAACTGGGCGCTGGTCCCGATCACCCTGGCCGGTCTGCTCATCCCGATCGGGGTGCTGGCCCGGATCAAGCGGGACAAGGACCTGTCCGGCGAAGAGCAGTCGAAGATGAACGGCTACATCTGGTTCTTCGTCGCCGCGGCCATCTTCTGGATGATCTACGACCAGGGCGGCTCGACCCTGTCGATCTTCGCCGAGTCGAAGACCAACACCGTGATCCTCGGCTTCGACTTCCCGGTCTCCTGGTTCCAGTCGGTCAACCCGGTCATGATCATGGCGCTGGCCCCGCTCGTCGCCTGGCTCTGGCTCTACCTGGCCCGCAAGGCCAAGGAGCCGAGCACGGTGGTGAAGTTCTCCGCCGGCCTCGGCCTGGTGGGCCTGTCCTTCGTGCTCTTCCTGCTGCCGCTCGCGGCCTCCTCGGACGGCACCAAGGTCAGCCCGATGTGGCTGGTCGGCATCTACCTGATCCAGACCGTCGGTGAGCTGTGCCTCTCCCCGGTCGGCCTCTCGGTCACCACCAAGATGGCCCCGGCCAAGTACGCCTCCCAGATGATGGGCGTCTGGTTCCTCGCGGTCACCGCGGGCGACTGCGCCACCGGGCTGCTCTCCATCGCCGGGGTCGACCTCAACAAGTCGGGCGTGGTGGCCCTGGAGGCCGGCCTCGCGCTGCTCGCCGCCTTCGCGGTGTACATGTACCGCAAGCAGGTGCGCGCCCACATGGGCGAGGTCCACTGACACCACCGCGCACCCCGCGGCCACCGAGGGCCGTCCCGCCGCACCAGGCGGGGCGGCCCTCGCCGCCGGTCCGGGCGGCTTCCCGGTACGCGGCGGCCTCCCCGGTACGTACGCGGCCGGGCGGGAGCGGGCAGCAGGACGCCCCCGTACGGACGGATGCCGACGAGGGCGGAAGCCAGGTGGCCAGGTGGGGGTGAGGGTGAACCGCCAGGGGGTGAACTGCTAAGCGGGGGCGCCCAGTTCGGCCCAGACCGTCTTGCCGGCGAGGCTCGGCGTGCGGACGATCCCCCAGTCCAGGCAGAGGCGCTGCACGATGAACATGCCGTGCCCGCCGGGGCGGCCCGCACGGTGCGGGGTGCGGGGGGCGGGCTCGCCCGCGCCCTTGTCGCGGACCTCGATCCGCAGCACCTTGCCCTCGCTGGAGATCCACATCCGCTCGGGGCCGCCCGCGTGCAGGCAGGCGTTGGTGACGAGCTCGGAGACGACCAGCAGGACGTCCTCGGCGGCGGCCCTGCGGTCGGCTCCGGAGGCGGGCAGCCAGCCCCAGTCGTACAGGGCCTCACGGGTGAAGTCGCGGGCGAGCGGGACGATGCCGCTCGCCCCTTCGAAGTCCAGGGCACGCACCTGCCGCTCGGTGACGGGGGCCAAGGCCGCGCCTTCGCCGTTCGCGGGAGCGCCGGGGCCCGCCTGGGGGCCCCGCTCGCCCGGCGGGAAGGGCCGGGTGGTGCTCATCAGCGCTTCACCTCACCGATTCACCAGTCGTGGCAGTGCTTGCCGCTGTGCCTGTTGTCTGATCCAGGGGGTCTTCTGCCCGGTCGTTCCGTGAGAACACCCACGTATTCGAAAGCGGGCCGTGTGACGCTCGTAACGTGCCGGTCACACAGTGAACAAGGAGGCGAAAGTCTCCTGGTCCGGTGCTTCAGCCGGTGGACGCGAGCGCCTCGGCGAGGCTGTCGTGCAGGGTGAAGACGGCCTCGGCGCCGGTGATCTCGAAGACCCTGGCGACCACGGGGAGCATGCCCGCGAGGTGGACGGCGCCGCCGGCCTCCTCCGCCTTGAGGCGGGCGCCGAGCAGGACGTTGAGCCCGGTGGAGTCGCAGAACTCCAGGCGGGTGCAGTCGACCACGAGGCGCGTGAGGCCCCGGTCGATGCTGGCCTCCAGCGGCTCGCGCAGCAGATCGGCGGTGTGGTGGTCGAGCTCACCTGCCGGGGTGATGACGGCGGTGCCGCTCTCTTCCCGTACCTCGACAAGAAGCCGGCCCCGGTTCGCGCTGCCGACCGTCCCGCGGTCCATGCGGTGTCTCTCTCTTCCGACAGTCGTGGATGTGGATTGACGCCCCCGCACACTACCGCCCTCCGGGCGCCTTCCAACACCCGAACAACCGGTTCAAAGCGGACAATTCACAAGGAAATGCACTTGCAAGTCCACCGGAAAAACGGGTAGGGCTTATAAGGACACCTGACCGACACGGCCGGCTATGGAGGCGCCGCACTCCGCAGTGCACGCAAAGGCTTCGGCAGCCAGATGCCGAGAATCATGGAGGACACCATGTCACCCCGGCTCGACGAATCGCATACCGACCAGGCGACGTCGGCACATCCGCCGGAACTCCGCGCCGAGCTGCCCGCGCCCGCAGAGGCCGCGGACGACCTCGACCTCCCCGAGATCCCCCCGTTCGACGAGGTGGGACCGGCGGACGCGCGGGCTCTGTCCAAGACGCTCTTCGACCGTCTCGGTTCGCTCGAAGAAGGCACCCACGAGTACGCGTACGTACGCAACACCCTGGTCGAACTGAACCTCGCCCTGGTGAAGTTCGCCGCCTCCCGGTTCCGCTCGCGCAGCGAGCCGATGGAGGACATCATCCAGGTCGGCACCATCGGCCTGATCAAGGCGATCGACCGCTTCGAGCTGAGCCGCGGGGTCGAGTTCCCGACCTTCGCGATGCCCACCATCGTCGGTGAGATCAAGCGCTTCTTCCGGGACACCAGCTGGTCCGTCCGCGTGCCGCGGCGGCTCCAGGAGCTGCGCCTGGACCTGGCCAAGGCCGGCGACGAACTCGCCCAGAAGCTCGACCGCGCGCCCACCGTGGCGGAACTCGCCGAGCGCCTCGACCTGAGCAGGGACGAGGTCGTCGAGGGCATGGCCGCCTCCAACGCCTACACGGCCAGCTCACTCGACGCCCAGCCCGAGGAGGACGACTCCGAGGGCGCGCTCGCGGACCGGATCGGCTACGAGGACCACGGCCTGGAGGGCATCGAGTACATCGAGTCCCTGAAGCCGCTGATCGCCGAACTCCCGCCGCGCGACCGGAAGATCCTCTCGCTGCGCTTCGTCGCCAATATGACCCAGTCGGAGATCGGCGAGGAGCTGGGCATCTCGCAGATGCACGTCTCCCGCCTGCTCACCCGCACCCTGGGCCGGCTCCGCAAGGGGCTGACGGTCGAGGAGTGACCGGCGGGCCTGCCCCGCGGACCCTCGCCCCCGACGAAGGCCCACCGGACAGGCTCGCGGCCACCCGCGGCCCCGGCACAGAGCACCACGGCATCTGGCAGTGGAAGCCCGTCTCCCCCGGAGACGGGCTTCTTCGCGTACGCCCGCGGCCCTCAGGCGACCGGCACGCCCCGGCGCCACACCTCGGAGACCAGCGGCACCCCCGGCCGGTACACCAGGTGCACATGGCTCGGCGCGTCCAGGACGGCGAGGTCCGCGCGGGCGCCCGGGGCCAGCCGGCCGATGTCGGTCCGGCGCAGCGCGGCGGCCCCGCCCGCGGTCGCCGACCAGAGCGCCTCGTCCGGGGTCATCCCCATGTCGCGCACCGCGAGCGCCAGGCAGAAGGGCATCGAGGAGGTGTACGAGGAGCCCGGGTTGCAGTCCGTGGACAGCGCGACGGTGGCGCCCGCGTCCAGCAGGCGGCGGGCGTCCGGCCACTCGGCCCGGGTGGAGAACTCCGCGCCCGGCAGCAGGGTGGCCACCGTGCTCCCCTGCGCGAGGGCGTCCACATCGGCGTCGGTCAGGTGGGTGCAGTGGTCCGCGCTGGCCGCGCCGAGCTCCACGGCGAGCTGGACCCCGGGCCCGTAGGAGAGCTGGTTGGCGTGCACCCGGGGGGTCAGGCCCGCCGCCATCCCGGCGGTGAGGATCGCCCGCGCCTGCTCGCCGTCGAAGGCGCCGCGCTCGCAGAAGACGTCCACCCAGCGGGCGTACGGGGCGCAGGCCGTGAGCATCTCGCCGGTGACCAGGGCGACATAGCCCGCCGGGTCCTCGGCGAACTCGGGGGGCACGATGTGCGCGCCGAGGAAGGTGACCTCCTCGGTCTGCTCGGCGGCCAGGCGCAGGGCGCGCGCCTCCTGCTCGACGCTGAGCCCGTAGCCGGACTTGGTCTCGAAGGTCGTGGTGCCCTGGGCCAGCGCCTCGCGCAGATGGCGGGCGAGGTTCCCGGCGAGCGCGGTGTCGCTCGCCGCCCGGGTGGCGGCGACCGTGGTGCGGATGCCGCCTGCCGAGTAACTCCGGCCGGACATACGGGCGTTGAACTCCGCCGTACGGTCCCCGGCGAACACCAGATGCGAGTGCGAGTCGACGAAGCCGGGAATGACCGCCCGCCCGCCGAGGTCGTGCGCCTCGTCCGCGGCCGGGGCCCGGTCGGCCGGTCCCGCCCAGGCGATCCGCTCCCCGTCGAGGACCAGGGCCGCCCCGGTGAGCAGGCCGAGCGGGCCCTCGCCGAGTGCGGGGTCGTTGGTGACCAGGCTGCCGATGCCGGTGAGGACGGTGCTGCCCATCGCGTTCCTCCGCTTTCCTGCCGGATTCCTGTTTCCTGCCGGGCCGGGGCCCGCGCTCTTCTGCCGGGCCGGGGCCCCGCGTTCTCCTGCCGGGCCCGGGCCCCGTGTCTTCCTGCCGGGCCCGGGCCCGGGTTTCCGTGCCGGGCCGGGGCCCGCCGAATCGCTGTCCGCTCTTCCCGTCCTGCCGTGTCTCTTCCCGTCCTGCCGTGTCCGTCCCCGCCGCCGCCTCCCGCGGGCGGGGCCGCGGTCAGCCGCGCAGCAGCTCCACGGCCTCCGCCAGCGCCGCCGGTACGTCCGGGATCCGGCAGTGCGCCCCGTCCCGTACCAGGTGGCGGCCGCCGACCACGACATGCCGTACGTCGGCGGCGGTGGCCGCGAAGACGGCGGTCTCCGCGCCGAGGCGGGGGATCGAGCCCGCGGTGCGCACCGAGTCGAGGGCGACGGTGGTGAGGTCGGCGAGGGCGCCCCGCTCGATGGCGCCCGCGTCGGGGCGGCCGAGGGCGGCGTGCCCGTCGGGGCTCGCCGCGCGCAGCAGGGCCGCGGCGGTCCAGTGGCCCCGGGTGCGGCTGCGCAGGCGCTCGTCCAGCTCCATGGCGCGCGCCTCCTCGAAGAGGTCGATGACGGCGTGGCTGTCGCTGCCGAGGCTGAGCGGGCTGCCCGCGGCCTGGAGCCGGGGCGCGGGGCCGATGCCGTCGGCGAGGTCGCGTTCGGTGGTGGGGCACATGCAGGTGCCGGTGCCGGAGCCGCCGAGCAGGGCGATGTCCTCCTCGGTGAGGTGGGTGCTGTGCACGGCGGTGGTGCCGGGGCCGAGCACGCCGTGGTCGGCGAGGAGGCGGGCGGGGGTGACGCCGTGCGCGGCGAGGCAGGCCTCGTTCTCGGCCCGCTGCTCGGAGAGGTGGACGTGCAGCGGTACGGACCGCGCGCGGGCCCAGTCGGCGACGGTGGCCAACTGCCCGGCGGGCACGGCCCGTACGGAGTGCACGGCCGCGCCGATCAGGGTGTGCTCGGAGGGCTTCACGGTGTCCGCGAGCAGGCTGGCCCGCTCGGCCCAGGCCTCGGCGGTGCCGTCGGAGAAGCGCGACTGGTGGTGGTCGGGGGCCTCGCCGAAACCGGCCGCGAGATAGGCGGTGTCGAGCAGGGTGATCCGGATCCCGGCCTCGCGGGCGGCGGCGATCAGCGCCTCGCCCATGGCGTTGGGGTCCTGGTAGGGGCTCCCGCCGGGGGCGTGGTGGAGATAGTGGAACTCCCCCACCGCGGTGACCCCGGCGAGCGCCATCTCCGCGTAGACGGCGCGGGCGAGCCGGAAGTACGACTCGGGGGTGAGCCGGTCGGCCACCGAGTACATCGTCTCGCGCCAGGTCCAGAAGGTGCCGGTGCCGACCTGGACGGTGCCGCGCAGCGCCCGGTGGAAGGCGTGCGAGTGCGCGTTGGCCAGGCCCGGCAGGGTGAGCCCGCGCAGTACGTGCGACCCGCGCGGCGGCACCGGCACCTGGCGGCGCACCCCGGTGATCCGGCCGCCGGTGACCTCCACGCACACCTCGGGCTCGACATGGGTGCCGAGCCAGGCGTGCTCCAGCCAGTAGGTGAACTCAGGCGGCGGGGAAGGGAGTCGACCGGAACCTCCGGCGTGCTCGTGGCTCATGCGCAGGCGAGACCTTCCAGTACGTCGGCGAGGGCGGCCACTCCCGCCAGGCAGTCGTCCTCCTCGGCCCACTCCGCCGGGGAGTGCGAGACACCGGTCGGATTGCGGACGAAGAGCATGGCGGTGGGCACCGACTCGGAGAGGATTCCGGCGTCGTGCCCGGCGCCGGTGCCGAGGACGGGCACCGGCTCCCCCCGGTCGCCGAGGATACGGGCGAGTTCCTCGCGCAGCGCGTCGCCGAATTCGACCACGGGGGTGAACGACTCGCGGACGACGTCGAGTCGGATCCCGTGGCGGGTGGCGTACTGCTCGGCGGCCTCCTGGATGCCGGTGACGACGGTGTCCAGGGTCCGCTGGTCGGCGGCGCGGGAGTCGAGCCAGCCGCGGACCAGGGAGGGGATGGCGTTGACGCCGTTCGGCTCGACCGCGATCTTCCCGAACGTGGCGACGGCACCGGCGAGTTCGGCCTCCCGGCGGGCGGCGAGCACGGTCTCGGCGTAGGAGAGCATCGGGTCGCGGCGGTCGGCGAGGCGGGTGGTGCCCGCGTGGTTGGCCTCGCCGCGGAAGTCGAAGCGCCAGCGGCCGTGCGGCCAGATCGCGGAGGCGAGGCCGACCCGCGCGCCGCCGCTCTCCGGCAGCGCGAGCGCCCGGCCCTGCTCGATGTGCAGTTCCACGAACGCGCCGATACGGCCGAGGAGTTCGGGGTCGGCGCCGATGGCCTCGGGGTCGTATCCGGCCCGCTCCATGGCCGTGGGCAGCGCGATGCCGTCCTGGTCCCGCAGGGCGAAGGCCTGCTCGCGGCCGAGCCGCCCGGCGGCGAGCCGGGAGCCCACACAGGCCAGGCCGAAGCGCGCGCCCTCCTCGTCGCCGAAGTTGACCAGGCCCACCGGCCGGGTGAACCGGGCCTGCCTGTCACGGAGTTGATCGAGGGCGGCGAAGGCGGAGACCACGCCGAGCGGGCCGTCGAAGGCGCCGCCGTCCGGCACCGAGTCGAGGTGCGAGCCGGTGACGACCGCGTCCCCCTCGGCCGGATCGCCCAGCCAGGCCCACTGGTTGCCGTTGCGGTCCACCCGGTGGTCGAGGCCGCGGGCGAGCGCCTGCGCGCGGAACCAGTCGCGGCAGTCGGCGTCGGCGGGTGTCCAGGCGTGGCGGCGGTAGCCGCCGGTGGAGTCCTCGCGGCCGATGACCGCCAGCTCCCGCCACATCGCGTGGAAGGAGGGCGGGGTCACCGAGGGGGTGAACTCCCCTGCCGCAGAGGCCTGTTCGGACGGCTCGTTCACTCGGATTCCTTCATCGGGATGCGGACGTCCTTGGCCTCGGCGACCGCCTCGGCCTCCTCGTAGCCCGCGTCGACGTGCCGGATCACGCCCATGCCCGGGTCGTTGGTGAGCACCCGGTGCAGCTTCTCGCCCGCCAGCTCCGTGCCGTCGGCGACCGAGACCTGCCCGGCGTGGATCGAGCGGCCCATGCCGACGCCGCCGCCGTGGTGCAGCGAGACCCAGGAGGCCCCGGAGGCGACGTTGACCATGGCGTTGAGCAGCGGCCAGTCGGCGATGGCGTCGGAGCCGTCGCGCATCGACTCGGTCTCCCGGTAGGGGGAGGCCACCGAGCCGCAGTCCAGGTGGTCCCGGCCGATCGCCAGCGGGGCACTCAACTCCCCGCTCGCCACCATGGAGTTGAAGCGCTCGCCGGCCCGCTCGCGCTCCCCGTAGCCGAGCCAGCAGATCCGCGCGGGCAGGCCCTGGAAGTGGACGCGCTCCCCGGCCAGCCTGATCCAGCGGGCCAGCGACTCGTTCTCCGGGAAGAGGTCGAGGATGGCCTTGTCGGTGGCCGCGATGTCCTTGGGGTCGCCGGAGAGCGCCGCCCAGCGGAAGGGGCCCTTGCCCTCGCAGAACAGCGGCCGGATATAGGCGGGGACGAAGCCGGGGAAGTCGAACGCCCGCTGGTAGCCGTGCAGTCGGGCCTCGCCCCGGATGGAGTTGCCGTAGTCGAAGACCTCGGCGCCCGCGTCCATGAAGCCGACCATCGCCTCCACGTGCCGGGCCATCGACTCCCGGGCCCGGGTGGTGAAGTCGGCGGGCTTCTCGGCGGCGTAGGCGGCCATGTCCGCGAAGTCGATGCCGACCGGGAGGTAGGAGAGCGGGTCGTGGGCGCTGGTCTGGTCGGTGACGATGTCGATCGGGGCGCCCTCGGCGAGCATCCGCGGCAGCAGCTCGGCCGCGTTGCCGAGCAGTCCGATGGAGAGCGGGCGGCGGGCGTCGCGGGCCTCGGTGGCGAGCGTCAGGGCGTGCTCCAGGGAGTCCGCCCTGACGTCGAGGTAGCGGTGCCCGATGCGGCGCTCGATGGCGCGCGGGTCGCAGTCGATGCAGATGACCACGCCGCCGTTCATGGTGACGGCGAGCGGCTGGGCGCCGCCCATGCCGCCGAGCCCGGCGGTGAGCGTGATGGTCCCGGCGAGCGAGCCGTCGGCGCCGCCCCGGCCGCTCGCGTGCAGCTTGGCGGCGACGGCGGCGAAGGTCTCGTAGGTGCCCTGGAGGATGCCCTGGGTGCCGATGTAGATCCAGGAGCCCGCGGTCATCTGCCCGTACATGGTCAGGCCCAGCTGCTCCAGGCGCCGGAACTCCTCCCAGTTCGCCCAGTCGCCGACCAGGTTGGAGTTGGCGAGCAGCACCCGGGGCGCCCACTCGTGGGTCTGCATCACGCCGACCGGGCGGCCGGACTGGACCAGCATGGTCTCGTCCTGCTTGAGGGTCTTCAGGGTGCGCACCATCGCGTCGAAGGAGCGCCAGTCGCGGGCCGCCTTGCCGGTGCCGCCGTAGACCACCAGCTTGTCGGGGTGCTCGGCCACCTCGGGGTCGAGGTTGTTCTGCAGCATCCGCAGGGCGGCCTCCTGCTGCCAGCCCAGGGCGTTCAGCTCCGTACCTCGTGGTGCGCTCACCGGCCGGGGTCCTGACATGGGGTGCCTCCTCGCGGACTGTTGCCTCAGATATTCACATCCTGGGGTGCTGAATACATTCAGTCAATACGGCCTCCTCGCCGCGCGTCCGGGCCCGCCCCGGGGCGGTCGGCGTCCAGGGACCGGAACGGGCCGCGACGCCCGGCGGACCGCCGTGATTGGCTGACCGTATGAGCGACAGCGCCCCGCGCACCGCCGCGGCCACCGACCTGCCCGCCCTGACCCTCCGGCGCGACAAGGCGGTGCGTTCCGCCGTCGAGGTCTCCCTCGCCGGGGAGGCCGCGCCCGTGGTCGGGCTCCTCGATGTGACCGGGATCCGCGAGGACGCCCGCGCCCTGACCGCCGCCTTCGCGGAGGTGACCGCGCCGGGCACCCCGGTCCTGCACGCCTTCGCGGTGAAGGCGGCCCCGCTGGTGCCGGTGCTGCGGCTGCTGTGCGCGGAGGGCATCGGCGCCGAGGTGGCGAGCCCCGGCGAACTCGCCCTCGCCCGGGCGGCCGGGATCGAGCCCGGGCGGACGGTGCTGGACTCCCCCGCCAAGACTCGCGGCGAACTGCGCGAGGCCCTGGACCTCGGCATCGCCGTCAACGCCGACAACCCGCAGGAACTCGCCCGCCTGGACGAGCTGGTGGCCGGTGCGCCGCCCCGCTCGCCGCTCGGCGTCCGCGTCAACCCGCAGGTCGGCGGCGGCAGCATCGAGGCGCTGTCCACCGCGACCGCCACCTCCAAGTTCGGGGTGGCGCTGCGCGACGAAGGCGCCCGGGACTGGCTGGTGCGCGCCTTCCTCGACCGCCCCTGGCTGACCCGGCTGCACACCCACTCCGGCTCCCAGGGCATCCCGCTCGACCGGCTCGCCGCCGGGCTCGCCGCGACCGCCGCGCTCGCCGAGGAGATCAACGAGAAGGCGGGCCGCCGCCAGATCGACACCCTGGACATCGGCGGCGGACTCCCGGTCAACTTCGCCTCCGACGAGCGCACCCCCGACTTCGCCACGTACGCCCGGCTGCTGCGCCGCGAGGTCCCGGTGCTCTTCGGCGGCGGCTACGGACTGGTCACCGAGTTCGGGCGCTCCCTGCTCGCCAAGCACGGCACCGCGCTCGCCCGCGTCGAGTACACCAAGAGCTCCGGGGGC
The DNA here is from genome assembly GCF_012273655.1 of Streptomyces physcomitrii. Lineage (GTDB taxonomy): Bacteria > Actinomycetota > Actinomycetes > Streptomycetales > Streptomycetaceae > Streptomyces > Streptomyces physcomitrii. Next base: position 19,258 of record NZ_JAAWWP010000025.1, read on the forward strand.
CGCCCCATCGCGGTGACCCACGCGGGCGCCCAGATCGCGGCCCGCACGGTCTACGCCCCCGAGTCCTGGCCGCTGCGGATCGCCGCCTACGACAGCGCGGGGCGCCCCAAGTCCGGGCCCGAGGTGGCCCAGGACGTCGCCGGTCCCGCCTGCTTCGCGGGGGACCTGCTCGCCCGGGACCGGCCGCTGCCGCTGCTCGCCCCCGGGGACTTCGCCGCCGCCCTGGACACCGGCGCCTACTACTTCGCCCACCACTACGCGTACAACTCCCTTGCCCGGCCGCCGATCTACGGCTTCACCACCACGGCGGACCCGGCGAGCGAGGTGCGCTTCGCGCTGGTGCGCGAGGGCCAGCGGACCGAGGAGATCGTCGCCGAGTCCGGCGGCGCGCTGCGGGACGCACTGGTGGCGGAGGAGTGAGCGGGGGCCGGCAGACGGGGGCGCGGGAGACGCGGACGCGGTAGGCGGGGGCAGGGCAGGCACGGGCCCGGCAGGCGCGGTAGGCGGCAAGCGCGGGCGCGCGCGGCAGGTGCAGGCCCGGGCCGGGGGCCCCGGAGGCGCGGGCTACTCCACGAACAGCCCGCGCTCCGCCGCCCGCGCGTCGAACTCCTCCAACCGCGCCTGCGCCTCGGGCAGCACATCGCACATGGCCTCCAGGAGGACCCGGCCGAGCAGCATCGGCGCACAGGCCGTGTCGAAGGCGAGGCCGGTGCCGACGGCGGCGGGCAGCAGCAGGTCGGAGAGCCCGGCGACGGGCGCGAAGGCGCTGTCGGCGACGGTCACCACCGTGAGCCCGGCCGCGCGGGCCTGCCGGAGCGCGTCCACCACCTCGCGCGGATGGCGCGGCAGCGCGAAGCAGAGCAGCGCCGAGGCGCCCGCCCGCGCCGCCGCGTCGATCCGGTCCTGGAGCATGGTGCCGCCCTCGTGCAGCAGCCGGATGTCGGGGTGCACCTTCGCCGCGAAGTACGCGAAGCCGTAGGCCTGGGCGGCGGCCGCGCGCAGCCCGAGCACCGGCAGCGGCCGGGAGGCGGCGAGCAGCCGCCCCGCCTCGGCCACCGGCGCGGGATCGGCGAGGGCCGCGGCGAGCCGGCGCAGGTTCTCGATCTCGGCGAGCACGGCCTGCTGGTACTCGTTGCCGCCCGCCTCCTCGGCCGCGCCCGCGGCGGCGCCGTCGGAGGGGGCCATCTCCCGCAGCGCCCGGCGCAGCGCCGGATAGCCGTCGAAGCCGAGGGCGACCGCGAACCGGGTGACCGAGGGCTGGCTCACCCCGGCCAGCTCGGCCAGTTCCACGCTGGACAGGAAGGGCGCGTCGGCGGGGCTGCGCACCATGCAGTGCGCGATACGGCGCTGGGTCGGGGTCAGCCGGTGCCCCTCGAAGAGCCGCTGGAGCCGTGCGCCAGGACTGTCGTTCATCCGCTGCCTCCCCGGCCGGCGAGGACTCGCGCCCCGCCGCGGCGCCGCCCGCACGGCGCCCTATTCACGTTCCGAAAACTCTGCATGAAAGTATGCAGGGCGGCAAGGCGGGGCCCCGGACCGGGGGCCCGGCCCCGCATCAAGAGGGGGGCTAGCCCCACTGCCGGGCGCTCCCGCACTCCGTACCGTAAGGCGCTATGGAAGCCCACGACGCCGACCTCAAGAAGGAACTCGACGCCACCCTGCACGCACGCAGGGACCTCGGCGAGGAGTACGAGTCCGCGCTGATCGACTCCTTCCTGGAGAAGGTCGAGCAGCAGGTGACCAGCACGGTCGACCGCCAGGTACGGCGGCAGCTCGCCCAGCAGCAGATGGTGGTGGCCCGCGGCTCACGGCCGCAGGAGCACTCCGGGGACTCCTGGGGCGAGCGCTTCGGCTTCGGCATGGTCACGATGATCCTGGCCATCCCGCTCTCCGCCATCGGCGCGGTCAACGCCGACCTGCCGGGGCTCCTGGTCACCTGGGCCGGGATCGTCGGCGTGAACGCGGTGCACGCCAGGCGCGGCTGGGGCCGCCTGGCCCGCCGCGGCGCGGACTCCTCCGGGGACTCCCGCCGGGACTCCTCGGACTGGGAGGACTGAACCGGCGGACAGGACCGGACCGTTCGGAAGAACCGAGCCGTCCGGAGGGACCGGGCCGTCCGGAGGGACCGGGCCGTCCGGAGGGGGGACCGGATCGGCCCCGGACGCGGACGGGCCGGGCCGCCACGGGGGCGGCCCGGCCTTTCACCGTCTGCCCGGAGGTCATCCTCCTCCGGGGCGGCGGGTCTCTCTCCGCGGATGCCTGCCGCGCTCAGCCGTAGACCTTCGGCCGGTAGGGGTCGTACTCGTCGGAGCCGACGCCGTAGCTCAGGTTGCGGTGGTCGGTGCCGTGGCCGCCCCGCTGCTCGTAGGCCTCGTAGGAGGTGTGGGCGCTGTCGTTCCACTTCACGAAGATGACGACGTGCCGGGTGGTGGAGCTGCCGTTCGCGTCGATGATCAGGTCGCCCTTCTGCAGCTGCGACATGTTGATCTTCGTGGTGTACGTGCTGGAGGCCAGGCCCACCGTGTTCGGGCCGGGCCCGCCGAGCGAGAGCGCCATGCTCACGTAGCCGGAGCAGTCGGTGCGGTAGCCGTCCCAGGTCGCGGTCTGGCTGTAGGGCACCTGCGAGCCGTTGTTGGCGGTCAGCCAGGTCTTGGCCCGGTTGATGGTGGTGTCCCGGCTGTACGCGGCGGTGGTCTTCTCGCCGCTCTTCTGGTGGACCGTCTGCTGGTGCTGCGCGACGGCCGGGGCCGCGGTGGCGGCGTGCGCGAGGCCGAGTGGGGCGACCAGCGCGGTGCTGAAAGCGAGCGGGAGGAGAACTCGGGCAGTTCGCTTCATGACTGTCCTCGTGGGGGTCGGGTTTGCCCCGCCCGGGACACAGAGAAGTCCTGCGTACCCCCGGCGAAGCGATGGCCTTGCGGCAGCCGCTTGTCTACGCGTGTTGACCACCGTGGCTGCTTTGGCGCGTACACGTCAAGGTTGATATTCGGCCACTCCCCGGAATCCGGACCGGGCGAGGGGCGACCCCCCGCGGGTGATCGCCCCTCGCCCCTCACGCCGGACAACAGGGCCCGTACGTACGGCAGTTGCCCGCTCAGCCGTACTTCTTCGGCCGGTAGGCGTCGTACTGGTCGGAGCCGACGCCGTAGCTCAGCGTCCGGTAGTCGGTGCCGTGGCCGCCGCGCTGCTCATAGGCCTTGTAGGACTTGTGCGCACTGCTGGACCACTTGACGAAGATCACCACATGCCGGGCGGTGGAGCCACCGGTCTTGTCGATGATCAGATCGCCCTTCTTCAGGGACGCCATCTTGATCTTCTTGGTGTACGTACTCGTCGCCAGGCCCACCGTGTTGGGCCCCGGCTTGCCGAGCGAGAGCGCCATGCTCACGTACCCGGAGCAGTCGGTCCGGTAGCCGCCCCAGGTCTTCGTCTGGCTGTACGGCACCTGGTGGCCGCCGTTGGCGGTCAGCCACTTCTTGGCCCGGTTGATCGTGGTGGTCCTGCTGTACGCGGCGGCGTCCTCGGCCCCGCTCTGCGCACGCACGCCCTGCTGCCCGGCCGCGTGCTGCTCCGCCGGAGCGGCACTGGCCCCCTGTGCGAGGGCGAGCGGGGCGATCAGGGCGGTACTGAAGGCGAGCGGGAGAAGTGCTCGGGCGGTTCGCTGCATGACTGTCCTCGTGAAATCGACGGAACCCCGCCGGTCACGCACACAGGAGACCTGCGCGCACCCCCGGCGAAGCATGGCCTGCGGCAGCCGCTTCTCTACGCGTGTCGATCACACTTCAACCCCGACCATGCACACGTCAAGGTCGACATCCAGCCACCTGACCAGAACCCCCAGCCCCGAACCACCACCCCCCACACCACCACCCGCCCCAGGAACCCCACCCACCCGCACCCGCCCACACAGAAAAGCGGCCCCCGGGAATCCCCACTCCCACGAACCGCCACCATCAATTGAGCAACCCCCACAAACCCCAGCCACCTACGCGAGAGCGGCGCCGGTTTAGGCGCAAGAAGGCCCCTGATTGCTGGGGGGGTATAAGGCGGGGACCGCCGCACCCCCAGCAATCAGGGGCGGGACGACGGCGGTCCCCGCGGGGGACGCGTGGCCGGGTCAGGGCCGGCGCTGCGCGTCCGGGCGACCAAAGAGGTCCGGGAGCCGCTCCGGAGGTCCTTGGTGCCGCGTGGTGCCGGCGGTGGAGGAGCGGGGAGCCGATCCCGCTCTTCCCTGCCGACGCCCTCTAATCTGCCTGCCCTGTGTTAAGCCGGTGCTGCGCGGACGTGACGCCCTCGTACCACTTCCGCGAAGTCGGGGAACTCCCGGCGGCCGCGGGGCGAAGCGCAGGTGGACGCGCGTCACACGGGCCGGGCCGCCGGGCGGATCCCGGGGCTCAGCGGCTCTGCTGGCCCTTGGCGAGGAAGGAGAGCAGGTCCTGGCGGCTGACGACGCCGGTGGGCTTGCCCTCGACGAGCACGATGGCGGCGTCGGCCTTGCCGAGCACGGCCATCAGGTCGGCGACCGGTTCGCCGGAGCCGACCTGCGGCAGCGGCGGGGACATGTGCTTCTCCAGCGGTTCGCCGAGGGAGGCGCGCTGGGCGAAGAGCGCGTCGAGCAGCTCGCGTTCGACGACGGAGCCGACGACCTCGGCGGCCATCACATCGGGGTGCCCGGCGCCGGGCTTGACGATCGGCATCTGCGAGACGCCGTACTCGCGCAGCACCTCGATGGCCTCGCCGACGGTCTCCTCGGGGTGCATGTGGACGAGGGAGGGCATCCCCTCGGACTTGTCGCGCAGCACGTCGCCGACCCGGGCGGAGGGGCCGAGGTCCTCCAGGAAGCCGTAGTCGGCCATCCACTCGTCGTTGAAGATCTTGCTGAGGTAGCCGCGCCCGCTGTCCGGGAGCAGCACCACGACCACGTCGTCGGGCCCGAGCCGCTTGGCGACCTCCAGGGCGCCGACGACCGCCATCCCGCAGGAGCCGCCGACGAGCAGGCCCTCCTCCTTGGCGAGGCGGCGGGTCATCTGGAAGGAGTCCTTGTCGGAGACGGGCACGATCTCGTCGGCCACGGTCCGGTCGTAGGCGGTCGGCCAGAAGTCCTCGCCGACGCCCTCGACGAGGTACGGCCGCCCGGAGCCGCCGGAGTAGACCGAGCCCTCCGGGTCGGCGCCGATGACCTGCACCCGGCCCTCGCTGACCTCCTTGAGGTAGCGGCCGGTGCCGGAGATGGTGCCGCCGGTGCCGACGCCCGCCACGAAGTGGGTGATCTTGCCCTCGGTCTGCTCCCACAGCTCCGGCCCGGTGGAGTGGTAGTGGGAGAGCGGGTTGTGCGGGTTGGAGTACTGGTCGGGCTTCCAGGCGCCGGGCGTCTCGCGGACCAGGCGGTCGGAGACGTTGTAGTACGAGTCCGGGTGCTCGGGGTCGACGGCGGTCGGGCAGACGACCACCTCGGCGCCGTAGGCCCGCAGGACGTTGATCTTGTCCGTGGAGACCTTGTCCGGGCACACGAAGATGCACTTGTAGCCCTTCTGCTGGGCCACGATGGCGAGACCGACGCCGGTGTTGCCGCTGGTCGGCTCGACGATGGTGCCGCCGGGCTGGAGGGCGCCGGACTGCTCGGCCGCCTCGATCATGCGCAGGGCGATGCGGTCCTTCACGCTGCCGCCGGGGTTGAAGTACTCGACCTTGGCCAGGACCGTCGCCTGGATTCCGGCGGTGACGTTGTTGAGCCTCACCAGCGGGGTGTTGCCGACGAGGCTGATCATCGAATCGTGGAATTGCACCGTTGTCTCCGGAGCTGCGCAAGAAGAAAAGGACTGGGTGCTGTCAGCCTAAGGCGTGCCGGGCGGCCCCGGTGAGTTGTCCACAGGGGCCCGGGGACAAGTTGTCCACAGGCCCGCACGCCGCGCGCCGGATCCCTGTTGACTGTCGGCCGAAGGCTTCTCCCGCCGCGCTGGATTGACCGGCCCGTCCGGCGGGGCAAGGAGTGGAGTACGGGTCAGGAGGTGGTGTCGCGAATGTCGTCGAGGGCGCGGGTGGCGCGGCGGATCGCCGCGGGGGCGGCGTACGGATCGGGCGGGATCGGGCTGCTGGGCGCGGCCGCGGTGGGACTGCTGCTCACGGAGGCGGAGCTGGCCAAGCGCCAGGTCGGCAACCACGCGGGCGAGGAGGACGAGCCGCCGCCCCGGGCGGACGGCCTCTACGGCGACGGCCTCGCCGAGCACGGCACCCCGGGCGGATTACTGCGGTTCGCGATGCTGGGCGACTCGACCGCGGCGGGCCAGGGGGTGCGGCTGGCCCGGGAGACCCCGGCCGCGCTGCTCGCCTCCGGGCTCGCGGCGGTCGCCGAGCGCCCGGTGCAGCTGCGCAATGTGGCGCTGCCGGGCGCCCGCTCCGACGACCTGGGCCGCCAGGTCTCGCTGCTGCTCGCGGACCGGGCCCGGCCTCCGCACGTCTGCGTGATCATGATCGGGGCCAATGACGTCACCAACCGGATGCCCTTCACCGAGTCGGTGCGCTCCCTGTCGGCGGCCGTGCGCAGGCTGCGCACCGCGGGCGCCGAGGTGGTGGTCGGCACCTGCCCCGACCTCGGCACCATCGAGCACGTCTACCAGCCGCTGAGCTGGCTGGCCCGGCGCGCCTCGCGGCAGCTGGCGGCGGCGCAGACCATCGCCACCGTGGAGCAGGGCGGGCGTACGGTCTCGCTCGGCGATCTGCTCGGCCCCGAGTTCGCCGCCAACCGCGAGCTGTTCGGCCCGGACAAGTACCACCCCTCCGCCGAGGGGTATGTGACCGCGGCGATGGCCGTGCTGCCCACGCTCTGCGCGAGCCTGGGCCTGTGGCCGGAGGCCGAGCGCCCCGAGACGTCCCGGCGGGAGGGCTTCCTGCCGGTGGCCCGGGCCGCCGCCGCGGCCGCGGCCGAGAGCGGCACCGAGGTCACCCCGGCCACCGCGACCGGGCCCCGCGGACCCTGGGCGCTGCTCAAGCGGCGCCGCCGGCGCCGGATCAGCTCCCCCGGCCCGGCCCCGCAGGAGGACCAGGAGCCGCGCCCCGGCGGCGAGCGGGCGTGGCGGGCCTGGCGGGGGCGCTTCACCGAGCGGGACTCCGCGCAGGGCTCGGCGGGCTCCACTCCGGACCCCGCCGACTCCGCGCCGGACTCCGAGCGCGCGGAAGGGGGGACGACGGGCTGACCGCCGGCGGTGGCGCCCTGTCCGCGCGGGTCGCGCCACCGCCCGCGGACAAGCGGCGCCGCCGCTTCCCGTACGCGCGCCACCCCCGCACACGCGCCCGGCCGCCCGTACGCGCGCCGCCCGTGCGCGTGCGCCCCCGCCACCCCTCGTACGGCCGTGGCACGCGCCCGTACGGCCATGGCACCCGCCCCGGAGGCGTGGCACCCTGGCAGTGAGCAAGCGCTTAGAAAAATGCGGCAGGTGTCACACGCGGACGAGGGTGACCCGCCCCCTACGCAGAGGTAACTTCGCCTGGAGTCCCAGTACCGCCGGTACCGCACCTGCCCGCTCTCCGAACTGGAGCCGTGATGCCCGAAGCCGTGATCGTCTCAGCCGCCCGCTCCCCGATCGGCCGCGCCTTCAAGGGATCCCTGAAGGGCGTGCGGGCCGACGACCTGACCGCCACCATCATCAAGACCGCCCTGGACAGGATCCCCGCGCTCGACCCCCGGGACATCGACGACCTGATGCTCGGCTGCGGTCTGCCGGGCGGCGAGCAGGGCCACAACCTCGCCCGCATCGTGGCCGTGCAGCTGGGCATGGACCACCTGCCGGGCTGCACCATCACCCGCTACTGCTCCTCCTCGCTGCAGACCAGCCGGATGGCGCTGCACGCGATCAAGGCGGGCGAGGGCGACGTCTTCCTCTCGGCGGGCGTCGAGATGGTCTCCCGCTTCGTCAACGGCTCCTCCGACGACCTGCCCGGCACCCACAACCCCCTCTTCGCCGAGGCCGAGGCCCGTACCGCGAAGAAGGCCGAGGAGGGCGCCGACGAGTGGCACGACCCGCGCGAGGACGGCCTGGTGCCGGACGCCTACATCGCGATGGGCCAGACCATGGAGAACCTGGCCCGCCACAAGGGGATCACCCGCGAGGCGATGGACGAGTTCGGGGTGCGCTCGCAGAACCTCGCCGAGGAGGCCATCGCCAAGGGCTTCTGGGAGCGCGAGATCACCCCGGTGACCACCCCGGACGGCACCGTGGTCAGCAAGGACGACGGCCCCCGCCCCGGCGTCACCCTGGAGGCGGTCGCCGCGCTGAAGCCCTCCTTCCGCCCCGACGGCCGGGTCACCCCGGGCAACGCCTGTCCGCTCAACGACGGCGCCGCCGCCCTGGTGATCATGAGCGACACCAAGGCCCGCGAGCTGGGCCTGACCCCGCTCGCCCGCATCGTCTCCACCGGCGTCACCGGCCTCTCCCCCGAGATCATGGGCCTCGGCCCGGTCGAGGCGAGCCGCCAGGCGCTGCGGCGCGCGGGCCTGACCACCGACGACATCGACCTGGTCGAGATCAACGAGGCCTTCGCGGGCCAGGTCATCCCCTCCTACCAGGAGCTGGGCTTCGACCTGGACAAGGTGAACGTCAACGGCGGCTCGATCGCCGTCGGCCACCCCTTCGGCATGACCGGCGCCCGGATCACCGGCACCCTGATCAACAGCCTGCAGTTCCACGACAAGCAGTTCGGTCTGGAGACCATGTGCGTGGGCGGCGGCCAGGGCATGGCCATGGTCATCGAGCGGCTGAGCTGATAGACAGCAGGCACTGATCCGACGGGACCCCGTCCAGAGCGCGCGTCGCGGGCGCTTCGGACGGGGTCCCGGCACAACGCCCGGCCGTGACCCAATCTCCCCCAGGATGTGACCTGCGTCCCGGGGTGGCCGGTTTTCGCAGGCCACGGCCGGTACGGGGGACCGGTCAGGGTCTTAGGGCCCGCCAAGTCGGTGACGTAATGCACTGACAGTGGGTCGTCCCCGGCTTCAAGCTGAGGTAAGAAGTCGGGGGTCGACTGAACCGGGAGTCTATTCAGTGAGCGCCATCCCCATAGCTCTGCTGCTCGCCACGGCCACCGCCACGGCCGTCGGCACCGCCGCGCTGCACACCGTACGAGGACTGCGCGGCCAGCTCACCTCGCTGCGCGCGGAACTGGCCGAGAGCACCGCTCTGCGCGCCGAGGCCTCGATTCCGGCGGCCCGTGCCGCCGCGGACACCGAGCAGATACGTACCGCCGTCGCCCAGGCGCTGGCCGAGGAGCGCGAGCGTGAACTCGCCGAGGCACGCGCCTTCTGGGCCGCTCAGGAGGCGCGGGACGCCTCCGACTCGCCCTCGCTGCTCGGCCTGCCCGCCGACGACCTCTTCCTGCCGCGGCAGGCGGACTTCATCGGCCTGGAGCATCTCGCCGAGGCCACGGTGGAGTTCGAGGAGAACCAGCTGGGCCACTCGGCGGGGCCGCACGAGGCCTCCGGTGACTCGCCGGAGCTGGCCGCCGCCCGGCGCCGCCACCCCTCCCACCCGGACTTCGTGCCGGACCGGTCGCCGGTGACCGGTGACCACGAGCGCACGGTGGCCGCCCTGGAGGAGCTCGCCGAGTCCGGCACCGAGCTGGCGGACGTCCGGCCCGGCCCGCTCGGCACCCTCGACGTCTACGTCTTCGCGGACGGGACCACGCTCTGCATGACCCCCGGCCACCGGGAGACCGCGCAGCAGCTGGCCGCCGCCCTGGTCAACGGCGAGGCGCCGGTGCTGCTCGGCGGCTCCGGGGTCTCGGGCGCCTACTCGCTGACCTTCGCCTGCGGCGAGGACAACGTCTACGTCCTCGCGGACCGGGTGATCGCCTCCGCCTGACCGGCGCCGCGCAGACCGCACCGCGCACACCGCACGCGCGGGCTCGCCCCCCTCAGACCCCCGCCCGCTTGTGGGCCTCCTCCACCAGGGCGACGGACTCGCCGAGCGCCTCCGGGGCGGTCAGTACGAGCGCCAGGTCCCGTCCCGCGACGGTGAGCTGGTCGGCCACCGCGAACATCCCGGCCTCCGGCATCTCCCGGGGCGTACGCTCCGGCTCCTCGATCAGCTGGGCGCGGCGGGCGAGTTCACGGGCGAGCGCCAGGGCCTCGGCGGCGGCGCCCCGTTGCAGTCTGCTCTGCGGGGCGGCCCGCAGCCGGTCGGCGAAGCGCAGGACGGCGTCCATGAGGGGGGTCGTATCGAGCACCCGGTGACCCTATAGCGCGCCGCGATCCGATGCGCCCGTACGGGACTGTTGCCAACTCCCGGGCGCTCAGGCACGGTGACGTGAAGGACGGACCACATCGAACGCGTCCGGAGGCGCCGATGTCTCAACTCTTCTCGCAGGAGACCCACCGCAATCTGCTCGCCAGGATTCCCGCGTGCACCGGCCGCGAGATCTCCGACTGGCTGCGAACCGTCGAGGAAGGCCCTTCCCTCTTCCGCTTCGAGGAGAAGGTCAGCTGGCTCCGCTCCGAGCACGACCTCGCGTACGGGCACGCCAAGGCGATCATCCACGAGTACGACCTGCGCCGGGCCGCCCGCAAACTGGGCTAGCCGCACCGCCGACACCCTCGCCCGCTCTCTTCCCGGACCGCCACCACCCTCATCCGCCCCGGACAACGCCGAAGGGCCCGCGGCCGAAGCCGCGGGCCCTTCGCCGTGCCGGTGGCGGTCCCGGCGGGCGGGACCGTCACCGGATCGGCGGGCGCTAGTCGTTCCCCTGCAGGATGGCGATGATGCGCAGGAACTCCATGTAGATCCAGACCAGGGTCATGGTGAGGCCGAAGGCCGCGAGCCAGGACTCCTCGCGCGGGGCGCCGTAGGCGATGCCGTCCTCGACCTGCTTGAAGTCCATGGCGAGGAAGGCCGCGCCGAGCAGGATGCCGATGACGCCGAAGACCACGCCGAGCGGGCCGCTGCGGAAGCCGAGGCCGTCACCGCCGCCGAAGACCATGAAGAGCAGGTTCACGGCCATCAGGATCAGGAAGCCGACCGCGGCCGCCATCACGAATCCGTAGAAGCGGCGGTTCACCCGGATCCAGCCCGCCTTGTAGGCGAGCAGGACCGCGCCGAAGACGCTGATCGTGCCGATCACGGCCTGCATGGCCGCGCCGTCGGCGATGCGGTTGTCGACCACGCTGGAGACCACGCCGAGGAAGACGCCCTCCAGGGCGGCGTAGGCGAGGATCAGCGGCGGCGAGGCCTTGCGCTTGAAGGCCTGCACCAGGCCGAGCACCATCGCGACCAGACCGGCGCCGATGGCGATGCCGTAGGACTTGCTGATGTTGGCGTCGTCGACCGGCAGCAGCGCCCAGGCGAGCGCGGCCGTGACGACCAGCAGGCCCAGCGTGCTCGCCGTGCGCATGATGACGTCGTCCATCGTCATACGGGTGGCGGCCGGCGCCTGCGGGGCGCCGTACTGCTGGTCCTGGGGGGCGTACGGGTTCTGGGCGTACGGGTTCGCGGGGGCCTGCTGCTGACCCGCGTACGGGTTGCCCTGTGTCGCGACGGCGGGTCCCCCGGCCTGGGGCGCGGCGTTGAAGCCCGCGTAGCCGTTGTCGCGGCTGAAGCCCCGTCGCGAGAAGACCGGGTTGCTGCTCCTCATGTCACTCCTCCATCGGCCGCACTGCACGGCCTTGGCTCAAGAGTAATGCGTAGGCAAAAGACTGACAGTACTGCCTGGGGAGGATCTTTCGCCTCCGCCTGTGACTCGCAACACGGTACGCGAGGGGGAGATTCCACGTCGGCGGGCGGGCGGCCCGGGGGCGGGGCGGCCCGGGCCGGTGCGGTCCGGCCGGGGCCCGTACGGACTCCGGCTCCGCACGACGGACCGGGCGGGCCCGCGAGCTTCGGGGGCACCGTCCGCGCACCGGTACGATCTTCTTCCGGCTTCTTCCGGGTGCGGTGGAGCACCGGGGGAACGTGGGCGCGGAGGTGCCCGGAACCGGACTTGAACCGGTACGCCCCCGAGGGGCAGCGAGGTTTAAGCTCGCCGTGTCTGCATTCCACCATCCGGGCAGGCCATGGCTCCGCATCGAGCGGTTCGAGACTATCGGGACGGGCCCCGGCGACGATCGGCACCCGGGGCCGATACTGTCTTATTTTATGGGCGTCTGAGGGCGCGTCAGATCTCTCAACCGGGTGTTCGGGCCCGCCAGCGCGGGCCTCGGCGCCGCGCAGGCGCTGCCAGGGATTGACGGAATATCGCCGCCCCCGAGAGCCCGCCCGGCCCCTGACCACCCGGCAAAAGGCCCTGTCAGGCCGGAAGATGACCCTCCGTAAATGCAGACTACAACTCAACTTCCCTCCGCATAAGGGTAGTTGAAGACAGATTCCCGGCGGCGGCCGGACGGCGGCCCCGGGTCCGCGCCGGGGCCGCCGGGGGCTCACCGCCAGTCGCGGGTCCGCAGCGGCAGGCCGGAGCCGCCCCCGTCCGCGGCGCGCACCGCGAGCACCTGGTTCACCCCGAGCTGCCCGGACTCGAAGGCGAGCGCCGAGGCCGCCATGTAGAGGCGCCAGACGCGGGCCCGGCCCGGGGTGGTGAGGGCGCGGGCCCGGCGCCACTCCCGCTCCAGGTTGGCGACCCAGCCGCGCAGCGTCAGCGCGTAGTGCTCGCGCAGGCTCTCCAGGTCGCGCACCTCGAAACCGGCCTCCTCCAGGAGCCCCGTGGTGGTGCCGACCGGGGCGAGCTCACCGCCGGGGAAGACATAGGCGTCGATGAAGGCGTCGACCTGGTAAGCGTCCTCGTCGTGCTGCGGGGGCCGGGCGATCTGGTGGTTGAGCAGCCGTCCGCCGGGGGCCAGGAGGCCGTGCAGGGTGCGCGCGTACTCCAGGTAGCGGGCGGCGCCGACGTGCTCGGCCATGCCGATGGAGGAGATGGCGTCGAAGGGGCCGTCGGCGACGTCGCGGTAGTCCTGGACGCGGATCTCGACCCGGTCGGTCAGGCCCGCGTCGGCCACCCGCTTGCGGGCGAAGGCGGCCTGCTCGGCGGAGAGGGTGACCCCGACGACCCGCACCCCGTGCTCCCGGGCGGCGTGGATCGCCATCGACCCCCAGCCGCAGCCGACGTCGAGCAGCCGCATCCCGGGCCGCAGCCCGAGCTTGCGGCAGACCAGCTCCAGCTTGTCGCGCTGGGCGGCTTCGAGGGTGTCCTCCGGGCCGCCCCAGTAGGCGCAGGAGTAGACCATGGAGGGGCCGAGGACGAGCGCGTAGAAGTCGTTGCCGACGTCGTAGTGGTGGCCGATGGCCTGCCGGTCGCTGCGTCTGGTGTGCCGGTGCAGCAGGCCGGGGCGGCGCCGCTCCTCGGCCGGCGGGGCGGGCGGCAGCAGCGGACGGGCCAGGGCCACGAGCCGGCGCACGGCGGCGCGCACGCCCGGCTCGCGCAGCGCCGCGCCGAGACTCCGGGAACCCCCGGTGTCCTCCCCGCGCTCCCAGATGAGTCCGGAGAGCAGCGTGAGCGCGGCGTAGAGGTCGCCCTCGACTTCGAGGTCGCCCGCCACCCAGGCGCGGGCCAGGCCGAGTTCGCCGGGCTTGAAGAGCAGCCGGCGCAGCGCGCGGCGGTTGCGGACGACGAGCACCGGGCCGCCGGGCGGGCCCGCCTCGCTGCCGTCCCAGGCGCGCAGCCGCAGCGGCAGCCCGGTCCCCCACAGTTCCTCGGCAACCGACTGCAGCTGCCGTGCCGCGTCCCGCATCACGCACACCTCCGTGGCCTCAGCCCGAGCAAAGCGCCCGATACCACGTAAACACCAACCGGGGCCGCGCACAGTCCCGTTGCCGTGTCATGCCTGGGCAAAGAAGTTGCCTGGGGCACGTAAGTGGGGCGGGGGCCCGCCCCACCGGGCCATGAGCGGCCCACCGGCCCCGTACGCCCCGCATCAGCTCCCTACGCCCCGCGCGCGAGCGGGCGCCCGGGAGCGCGCACGCGCGGGCGCCCGCTCATGCGTACGTGCAGACGCCCGGAAACGCCGAAGGGGCGCTCGCACCACGGATGGCGAGCGCCCCTTCGGGGCCGTACGGGACGGGGGGTCAGGAGGCCTTGGCCCGCTCCCCCGCGGGGGCGACGGGCTGGGCCGCCGCCGGTGCCGGGGCGGGCTTGGCCGCCTCGTAGAACTCCTCGCGGGGGGTCTCGATCGCGCCGAGCGAGACGACCTCGCGCTTGAGGAAGACCGCGAGGGTCCAGTCGGCGAAGACGCGGATCTTGCGGTTCCAGGTCGGCATCGCCAGACCGTGGTAGCCACGGTGCATGTACCAGGCGAGGCGGCCCTTGACCTTGATCTTGATCTTGCCGAGGACGATCATCGCGACGCCCTTGTGCAGGCCGAGGCCCGCCACCGCGCCCTTGTTGGCGTGGCTGTACTCCTTCTGCGGGAAGCCCCGCATACCGGAGATGACGTTGTCGCCGAGGACCTTGGACTGGCGCAGCGCGTGCTGGGCGTTGGGCGGGCACCAGGCGTTCTCGTTGCCCGCCTTGCGCGCGGCCACGTCGGGGATCTGCGCGTTGTCGCCCGCGGCCCAGATGTAGTCGGTGCCCTGCACCTGGAGGGTGGGCCGGGTGTCGACGTGGCCGCGGGGGCCGAGCGGCAGGCCGTAGCGGGCGAGCGCCGGGTTCGGCTTCACACCGGCGGTCCACACGATGGTGTTGGAGTCGACCTCCAGGCCGTTGCCGAGCACCACGTGCCCGTCCACGCAGGAGTCCATGCCGGTCTTGAGGTAGACCTCGACGCCGCGGCTCTCCAGGTGCTCCTTGCCGTACTGGCCGAGCTTGGGGCCGACCTCGGGGAGGATCTTGTCGGCGACGTCGACGAGGACGAAGCGCATGTCCTCGCGCTTGACGTTGGTGTAGTACTTGGCCGCGTCGCGCGCCATGTCCTCCACCTCGCCGACCGTCTCCGCGCCCGCGAAGCCGCCACCGATGAAGACGAAGGTGAGCGCCTTGCGGCGGACCTCCTCGTCGGTGGTGGAGTCGGCCTTGTCGAGCTGCTCGAGGACGTGGTTGCGCAGGCCGATGGCCTCCTCGATGCCCTTCATGCCGATGCCCTGCTCGGCGAGGCCGGGGATCGGGAAGGTGCGGGAGACCGCGCCGAGCGCGATCACCAGGTAGTCGAAGGGCAGCTCGTACGCCTCGCCGACCAGCGGGGCGATCGTGGCGACCTTGCGGTCCTGGTCGATGGTGGTGACCCGGCCGGTGAGGACCTCGGCCTTCGGCAGCACGCGTCGCAGCGGGACGACGACGTGCCGGGGCGAGATGCTGCCGGCGGCCGTTTCGGGGAGGAAGGGCTGATAGGTCATGTACGAGCGCGGGTCGACAACGGTGACGGTCGCCTCGCCGTAACGCATCTTCTTGAGGATGCGGCGAGCCGCGTACAAGCCGACGTATCCGCCGCCTACTACGAGGATCCTGGGACGCTCCGTGGTGCTCATGCCATCGAGTATCCACCCGGGTGGAGGGGGTCGCTCGTGCGCCCCTTCACAAGCATGGGTGCCCCTTCTGCTACACTGCGCGGCTCATTTTGCGCAGATCACACGAAGCGCGCCGTACAGTCGTGTACTCACCCGCACCGGCAACCCCCCTGAGCTGCGCCTCCGATTCCCAGGCGACGGCGGACGCTCACCTCAGTTCACAGGGATGTAACACGCCATCACCCTGGCGGAGTTGAGCCGGGACGGGCCCCGGGCCGCCGGAAGCGGCCTTTACGGGCGCCTTATGGCTCCACCCGGGCCCCAATCCTTGTGAAGAACTTCACGAACATTCTCGGCGAGGCCTTTTCCGGGGGCCTCCAGGGCCCCCGAGGGCGCGCTCAGACGATACCCGAACTGCTCAGGCGAAGGATTACCCGTAAGTAACAAGAGGCTCCGCGGAAGGCGCGAAGGAGGGTGAGAAGAGGGAGAGGGAGAGGCGGTCCGCGGGCCCGGCGGCGGATACCGCTCCCCCGTCCCTCAGCCCGCCACGCTCCAGGCGATGCCGTCCAGGATGTCGTGCTCGCTGACCACGACCTCGGTGGCGCCGCAGCGGTCCATGATGCCGCGCAGGATGAGGGCGCCCGCGCCGATGACGTCCGCCCGGCCGGGGTGCATGACCGGCACGGCGGCGCGTTCGGCGTGGGTGGCGCGCAGCAGGCGGTCGGTGATGGCGTCGACCTGGGCGTAGGAGATCCGGGAGTGGTGGATGACCGCCGAGTCGTAGGCGGGCAGGTCCAGGGCGATCCCGGCGAGGGTGGTCACCGAACCGGCCAGTCCCACCAGGGTCCTGGCCTCGCGCAGCGGCACCGTGCGCTCCGCCTCGTCGAGGGCGGCCTCGATGTCCCCTTGTACGGCGGCGATCTGCGCCTCGGTCGGCGGGTCGGTGATCCGGCCCTCGTGGACCAGGTGCCGTTCGGTCATCCGCACACAGCCGATGTCCAGGGAGCGGGCGGCGCGCACCCCCCGGTCGCCGACGACGAACTCGGTGGAGCCGCCGCCGATGTCCACCACCAGGTAGGGCGTGGCCAGGTCGGTGCGGCCGGTCAGCTCCCTGGTGGCGCCGGTGAAGGAGAACTCGGCCTCCTGCGCCCCGGTGATCACCTCGGGCTCGACGCCGAGGATCTCCCGGACGCCCGCCACGAAGTCCGCGCGGTTCTCGGCGTCCCGGGAGGCGGAGGTGGCGAGGAAGCGCAGCCGCTCGGCGCCGTGCTCCTTGACGATCGCGGCGTACTGGCGGCAGGCGGCGAAGGTGCGCTCCAGGGCCTCGGGGGCGAGGCGGCCGGTGCGGTCGACGCCCTGGCCGAGCCGGACGATCTCCATCCGCCGGTCCAGGTCGGTGAGTCGACCGGTCGCCGGGTCGGCGTCGGCGACCAGGAGGCGGATGGAGTTGGTACCGCAGTCGACGGCCGCGACCCTGGTCATGCCTGCTCCTCGGGCTCGTCGGAGTCGGCCGGGGCGGCCGGGGTGTGGCTCACGCAGGGGCCCTTGCGCCACCAGGCGGGCAGCAGCTCGATGGCCTCGTCGCCGAGCGGGTTGACGCCCGGGCCCGCGGCGAGCGCGTGCGCGACCAGGACGTGCAGGCACTTCACCCGGTCCGGCATGCCGCCCGCGCTCGGGAAGCCGGTCAGCTCCTCGATCTCGTCGCGGCGGCGGAGGTAGTCCTCGTGCGCCGAGCGGTAGGCGGCGGCGAGTTCGGGGTCCTCGGCGAGGCGGGCGGTCATCTCCTTCATGACGCCCTCGGCCTCCAGGGTGCCGATCGCGGAGGAGGCCCGCGGACAGGTCAGGTAGTACAGCGTCGGGAAGGGGGTGCCGTCCGGGAGCCTCGGCGCGGTCTCCACCACGTCCGGTTCGCCGCAGGGGCAGCGGTGCGCGATGGCCCGCAGTCCGCGCGGGGGGCGGCCGAGTTGCTGCTGGAAGGCCTCGACGTCGGCGTCGACCGGGAGGGTGCGCGGGGTCGGGGGCAGGTCCGCGCGGTGCAGGACGGCGAGGTCCCCGTGCGGCGAGGCGGTCCGGCCGGCCGGGGGTGCGGGGCGGCTGCCCGCGGGGTCTTCGGTCGGTCGGTGGTCGGGGGTGTCCATGCCTGAACTGTCGTCTTTCCTCATATGGGGCGGCGAGTGGGGCGGCCCGGCCCGAGGGGGCGCCGGTCCGCGGGTGCGGCGGGCGGGCTCAGCCGCCGGAGCGGTCGGCCTTGTCCACGCCGTCCCAGACATTGGCGTACCAGGGGCGGTCGGTGGCGCCCTCGGTGCGCGGGCGGGCGCGGGTGGCGTCGGGGCCGACCACGGTGTAGCCGGTCTCCCCGGGGCGTACGTAGTGCAGTCGGGCGCGGATCTGCTGCTCGGCGAACCTGTCGTCCTGCCAGCGGGCCTTGGCGTCGCGGAGTCTTTCGACCTCCTCGCGGCGCTCGGCCTTCTCCCGGCGCAGCTCGTCGATCTCGGCCTGCTGGGAGACGTACTGCCTTATCGGGTAGGCGAGGGCCACCACCAGCGAGCAGAGCACCAGGGCGAGCAGGGCCGCGCGGCCGGTGAGCCGGGAACGGCGGGCCTGGCGCCGGGTCTGGGAGCGGTAGACGCGCTCGGCGGTCTGCTCGCCGATCAGCCGGAGCCGGGTGGAGGTGGAGAACCTGTCGGCATCCCGCGGTCCGCCCGGAGCCTTCCTGCCGGCCATCGCCCGCCTCCCCACTGCGCTGTACGTCACCGTGTCCCCGCACACGGTACGGGACCGGGGGCGGGGACACGGTCAACCGGGCGCGGGGCCCGGAGGCGGGACTACTGGTCGGCGCTGAAGCGCGGGAAGGCGCTGCGGCCGGCGTACACCGCGGCGTCGTCGAGGATCTCCTCGATGCGCAGCAGCTGGTTGTACTTGGCGACGCGCTCGGAGCGGGCCGGGGCGCCGGTCTTGATCTGGCCGCAGTTGGTGGCGACGGCGAGGTCGGCGATGGTGACGTCCTCGGTCTCGCCGGAGCGGTGCGACATCATGCACTTGAAGCCGTTGCGCTGGGCCAGTTCGACGGCGTCCAGGGTCTCGGTCAGCGAGCCGATCTGGTTGACCTTGACCAGGAGGGAGTTGGCGGCGCCCTCGTCGATACCGCGGGCCAGGCGCTCCGGGTTGGTGACGAAGAGGTCGTCGCCGACCAGCTGCACCTTGTCGCCGAGGCGGTCGGTGATGACCTTCCAGCCGTCCCAGTCGTCCTCGAAGAGCGGGTCCTCGATGGAGACCAGCGGGTAGGCGGCGACCAACTCCTCGTAGTACTCGGTGAGTTCGGCGGCGGAGCGGGACTTGCCCTCGAATTCGTAGGCGCCGTCCTTGTAGAACTCGGAGGCGGCGACGTCGAGGGCGAGCGCGATCTGCTGGCCGGGGACGTAACCGGCCTCCTTGATCGCGACGAGGATGAGGTCGAGGGCCTCGCGGTTGGAGCCGAGGTTGGGGGCGAAGCCGCCCTCGTCGCCGAGGCCGGTGGACAGGCCGCGGTCCTTCAGCACCTTCTTGAGGGTGTGGTAGACCTCGGCGCCCCAGCGCAGGGCCTCGGAGAAGGACTCGGCGCCGATCGGCGCGATCATGAACTCCTGGATGTCGACGTTGGAGTCCGCGTGCGAACCGCCGTTGAGGATGTTCATCATCGGCACCGGGAGCAGGTGCGCGTTGGGGCCGCCCAGGTAGCGGAAGAGCGGCAGGTCGGAGGCCTCGGAGGCGGCGTGCGCCACGGCGAGCGAGACGCCGAGGATGGCGTTGGCGCCGAGCGAGGACTTGTCCGGGGTGGCGTCCAGGTCGAACATCGCCTGGTCGATCAGGCGCTGCTCGGTGGCGTCGTAGCCGACCAGCTCGGGGCCGATCTGCTCGATGACGGCGAGTACGGCCTTCTCCACGCCCTTGCCGTTGTAGCGGCTCGCGTCCTGGTCGCGGAGCTCCAGGGCTTCGAAGGCACCGGTGGAGGCACCGGAGGGGACGGCGGCACGGCCGGTGCTTCCGTCGTCGAGGCCTACCTCGACCTCGACCGTGGGATTGCCTCGGGAGTCCAGGATTTCCCGGGCTACGACGACGTCGATGGACGGCACGAGCATCTCCTTCTGGGATGTGACGCGTGGAATGCGGGAGCACGCCTTTGTGCGGGGGTGTCCTTGCGCCAAGAGCCTATCCGCAGTGGGCACCGGCCCCGGCCGACGGCCCACGTACCGGGACGAAAAGACGACCAGAAGATACGAATAACAGGATGAACATACGCATTTCGCGTCCCCCGCTCCCCGCCGTCCCGCCGGTCCGGGTACGGCTACCGGCCAGTCGCTTCCGGAACCCGGTGCGGCCCGGCGGGAACCCGGCGGCAGACAAGGGCCCCGCCCCACGCGTACGGGGGATGACGCGTGGGGCGGGGCGGTCCTCGCGGGGGCGGGCCGGGCGCGGGGCCCGGCACCTCCGGCCGTGCGGGGTCAGCTCAGGTGCAGCTGCTGGCCCGGGTAGATGAGGTCGGCCTCGTCGACGATGTCGTCGTTCAGCTTGAAGAGCTCGGCCCAGCCGCCCTTGACCTTGTGGTCGGCGGCGATCTCGCTGAGCGTGTCGCCCTTGACCACCTTGTACTCGCCGTCACCCTTGGCGACCTTCTTGCCGGTCGGGGTGGTGACGGTCTTCTTCTCGGCCTTCGGCTCGGCCTTCTTCGCCGGGGCCGGACGCTCCTCGGAGCGCGAGGAGCGCTGCTCGGCGGGCTTGCTCTCCTGCTGAGCGCCGGACTGCGGGGCGCCGCCGCCGTACGGGGTGCTGGACAGGCCGACACCGCAGGACGGCCAGGCGCCCTTGCCCTGACCGGCGAGCACCTTCTCGGCGACGGCTATCTGCTGCTCCTTGGTGGCCTGGTCGGCGCGGGCGGCGTACTGGGTGCCGCCGTAGCCGGCCCAGGTGGAGTTGGTGAACTGCAGGCCGCCGTAGAAGCCGTTGCCGGTGTTGATCGACCAGTCGCCGCCGGACTCGCACTGGGCGACCTTGTCCCACTCGGAGGCGGTGGCGGCGGAGGCGGAACCGCTGGTGACCAGCGGCGCGGCGATGGCGGCACCGGCGACGCCGGCGAGCGTGACGACACGGGTGGTGCGGTTGAAGACGGTCGGGCGGCGGTGCTTGCCCTTGCCGGAAAGCAGCATGAAGAGATCCCCTCACCGACGCCTGCGAGGTGAGCTGTCGGGTTCGGGCCGATGGGGTGCCCCCCGCTCCGTCGGAGCAGAAGGCGAATTGCCCGGCCGCACGCTCGCGCTGTGCGACTTCACCCCTAGCCGTTTCCCGAAGTGGGCAGCATGTGCTGCCCGGCCCCTGGGACCCGGCGCAAACCTTGGTTCCCCCGCTCCTGCCAACGGCGCTTCACGCGACGAGTTTCCCGGGGACCGCCGGCAGGATTCGGCGTGACGGTCTCACGGAGCCCGCTGTGGCGAGCGGTCACGACCGTAAACACGCGCTCGCCGGATCTCCAAAGACGATCAGGGCTTCTGAGACTCATGTCTCAGTTTCACCAAAGCGGACAATAACCCCCGAACTAGCCCTGGGGAACGTCCGTTTCGGAGGCAAGTGCAAGGCTCTGACCGGGCAGGATGAGGTCGGGATCGGCGCCCACCGTCTCCTTGTTGAGCGCGTAGAGCGCGGGCCATCCGCCGTCCACATCCTGTGCTTCCGCGATCACCGACAGGCTGTCGCCCGGCCGCACGGAGTACGAACCGTCCCCCGCCGCGGGCGAGTCACCGGGACGGGAGTGGCGGCCGGTGGAGCTCCCGGGGCGGTCGGGGACGTCCGCGCCGGGCGCGGGCTCACCGCGGTGGCGGCCGGAGCCCTCCTCACCGGAACCCGAACCCTCGCCGGAGCCAGGGGAGTTGCCACGATCCGTACCGGAATCACCCTCATCGCCGGTTTTGTCGTCACCGTCGCCCGGGGTGGCGGAGTCCTCGGGGGTGGCGCCCGGGTCGGCTTCCGGGGCGCCGGGCTCATCCGATTCCTTCGGGGAGTCCGACGGGTCCGCCGAGTCCGAAGGGTTCGGATCGTCCTTCTTGCCGGAGTCGTCATCGGATCCGGAGGACGAGGGCGAGGGCGAGGTCGATCCGGAAGGCTCGCCGCTGTCATCCGGCTCCGGGCTGTCGCTCGGCTTCGGGCTGCCGGAGTCCGGGACACCGGGGTCGACCGAGGGCTCCGGGCCGCCGCCGGTCAGCTCGGCGACGGCGGCGCAGGCCAGCCAGGCCGCCGGGCCCTTGTCGTCCAGGAGCTTCTGGCCGACCGCGATCTGCTGCGAGCGGCTGGCGAGGTCGGGGCGGGCGGCGAAGTCGAGGCCGCCGTAGGACTCCCAGTCCCGCTGCGTCAACTGGAGCCCGCCGTAATGGCCGTTGCCCTCGTTCGCGCTCCAGGCGCCACCGCTCTCGCACTCGGCGAGGCGGTCCCAGGTGGCCTTGTCCGCGGCGTGCGCGGCGGTCCCGGCGAGCAGCGGCAGGGCCAGCGCGGAGCCGGTCACCCCCGCCGTGACGACGAACGCCGGAGCCTGGCGGGGGCGTCGATGGCGACCGTTCCCGGAGAGCATGCCGTGGCCTTTCGCGTGACAGCGGTGACGGCTGTGACCAGCCGCCGAGTTGCCCGAGAACGTAGCCGGAGTCGAACGCTTGTCACAAGTCGATGCAGCGGAGATCACGCGTACATCACAATCCTGACGCTCCGTCAATTCCGCATGGCCAGAGGCGGTTCAGGGCAGTGAGCAGGGTTGGCCCCGGGTCCGCAAAGCGGGTCGGCGGGCCCGCGGACCGGACGCCGCGCATGTCCGACATACGCGGTACGCCGCCCCGTCCACCCGAGGACGGACCGCCCTACCGCGAGCACCCTCAGGCGGCCGCCCTACCGCGGGGTGAAGCTGACCGGCAGGGTGCGCAGTCCGCGCATGATGAGGCCGCCGCGCCAGCGCAGCTCCTCCGGTTCCGCGGCGAGGCGCAGGTCCGGGAGGCGGCGGAGCAGGGTGCCGAGGGCGTACTGGCCCTCCAGGCGGGCCAGGGGTGCGCCGAGGCAGTAGTGGATGCCGTGGCCGTAGCCGAGGTGCTGGTTGTCGGTGCGGGCGAGGTCGAGGGTGTCCGGGGCGGGGAAGCGGGCCGGGTCGCGGTCGGCGGCGGCCAGCACCACGAGCACCGGGTCGCCGCTCGCGATCCGCTGCCCGCCGATCTCCAGCGGCCGGGTCGCGAACCGCCAGGTGGCCAGCTCCACCGGGCCGTCGTAGCGCAGCAGTTCCTCGACCGAGGAGGCGAGCAGCGCGCTGTCCTCCTCGGCCACCGCCCGCTGGAACTCGGCCCGCCGGCCGGGGTTGCGGAGCAGCGTGTACGTACCGTTGCCGATCAGGTTGACCGTGGTCTCGAAGCCCGCGAAGAGGAGGATGAAGGCCATCGCGGCGACCTCGTTCTCGGTGAGGTGCTCACCGTGGTCGGAGGCGCGGATCAGGCCGGAGATCAGGTCGTCGCGCGCGGACTCCTCGCCGAGGTCCTCGCGCTTGCGGTGGATGAGTTCGGCCAGGTAAGCGCGCATCTTCTTCACCGAGCGCGCGACGCCGCCGCGGGGTCCGCCGCCGTGCCGGATCATCATGCCCGCCCAGTCCCGGAAGTCGTCCTGGTCCTCGCGCGGGACGCCGAGCAGTTCGCAGATCGCGTAGATCGGCAGCGGGAAGGCGAACTCGTGGATCAGGTCGGCGCTGCCCCGCGCGGCGAAGGAGTCGATCAGCGAGTCGGTCAACTCCTGGACCCTGGGCGCGAATTCGGCCACCCGGCGCGGGGTGAAGGCCTTGGAGACGAGGCGGCGCAGCCGGGTGTGGTCCGGCGGGTCGATGTTCAGCAGATGCGTCATGAGCTCGGCCTTGCGCTCGCCCGGGATACCGGTCTTCCCCTTGGCGTGCGCGGGCTCGTCGTGGTGCGCCGGGTTCTTGCTGAGCCGCGGATCGGCCAGCGCCGCCCGGGCGTCCGCGTACCGCGTCACCAGCCAGGCCTCCACCCCGCTCGGCAGCCGGGTGCGGTGCACGGGCGCGTGCGTACGCAGCCAGGCATAGGCCGGGTACGGATCCGCCGCGAACTCCCAGGTGAAGAGCTCGGGCGGGCTCTCGGCACCGGCGAGGGGGCAACTCCCGGGGGCGGCCTGGGCGTCCGGGCCGCCGGGCTCCCCGGCCTGCCCCTGCCGCCCCACCTGCTCGGACACGTGCTGACTCCCGCTCGTCCCGCTCGTCTCTCTCGTCCCGCTCGCCACCGCCGTCAGGCCTGGCCCTGCTCCGCCGCCAGGATGGCGTCCCGGTAGGCGCGGGCCGCGGAGCGCAGAGCCGCCTCGGGGTCCACGCCCTGCTCCTGGGCCTCCAGGGCGAGGGCGAGCAGCCGGTAGCCGATGCCCTCGCCGGTGGGCAGGGGCACGTCGAGGCCCGCGGTGCGCACCCGGGAGGCGAGCTTGGCGGCGAGGGCGAGGCCCGGCTGACCGAGCGGGACGCCGTCGGTGAGGGAGTCGCGCTGCTTCTCCTCCGCCTTGGTCCGCCGCCAGAGCGCCTTCACGTCCTCGGGGGTCTCGGCCGTCTCCTCGCCGAAGACATGCGGGTGGCGGTGGATGAGCTTGGCGACGATCCCGGCGGCGACATCGTCGATGGAGAAGGCTCCGACCTCCTCCTCGCCGTCCCCTTCCTCCTCCCCCGCCGCCGCGTCCCCGGCGGCGGGTCCCTCCTGGGCGATCCGGGCGTGGAAGACGACCTGGAGCAGGACGTCCCCCAACTCCTCGCGCAGTTCCGCCCGTTCGCCGTCCTCGATCGCCTCGACGAGTTCGTACGCCTCCTCGATCGCGTACTGCGCGAGCCCCTTGTGGGTCTGCCGGGAGGACCACGGGCACTCGGCGCGGATCTGGTCCATCACCTGGACGAGGTCGAGGAGGCGGGCGCCGGGGAGGTCGTAGGAGGCGGGGAGGAGTTCCAGCTCGGGCATGGCGACCCGGCCCGAACCGGCCAGCGCGGCGAGCCCGTCGGTGAGCTTCCGGTCGCCCTCACCGGTGGCGACGACCACCACCGTGCGCCCGCCCGCGCACCGGTCGACCAGCTCCCGCGCGAGCGGCGCCTCCCGCGCGACCTCGACCCCGGCCTCCCGCAGATACGGCAGCTGTACGTGCGCGGCGTCGGCGCAGAGCACGCGGTCGGCGGCCCGCAGCGTCTGCCAGGCGGGCCAGGACAGCAGCCCGGGGGCGACCCGGTGGCTGGTGGTGAGCAGGACGATGCGGCCCGCGGCCGTCTCCGAAGTGGCGTTCACGCACCGAACGTAACCCACCCGGGCGGGGCCCCCGGCGGCAGTGGCCGGGCACCCCCGCGCCGCACGGCCTCAGGCCGGCTGCTGCCCCCGCGAGACCTCGCGCAGCCACGGCGTCTTCGCGTCGGTGCGCTTGCTGTTGACCGCGTCCCAGGTGCCGTAGCGGGGGTTGAGGTCGATGTCGAGCTTCTTGGAGGTGGCCGACATATGGCGCCAGAAGACGTCCTGCCCCTCCTTGGTCTGCATGTCGGCGCCGAGCCCCCGGGCCAGCTTCTGGGCCTCCAGCTCGGTGCGCAGGCTGGCGTCGAGCCGGGCGGGGGCGACGCCGTACTGCCGCAGCCAGCCCGCCTCCAGGGCCTTCGCGCCGCCCGCCTGCTTCTCCAGACCCTCACGCATCCGCTGGGTCTCGCGGCGGGTCACGGAGATGCCGGAGTCCGCCGCGGCCCGGTGCAGCACCCGGTCCAGGACCATGGTGTGCAGGGTGTCGCGGGCGAGGCCGCCGCTCTTGGAGACGGCCTCGGCGTACTGGGCCCCGCCGCCGGTCGCGGAGCGCTGGGCCTCGCGCACCTCGTTGACCCGGTTCTCCAGCTGGGAGACCGTGATGCGCTCGCCGCCGACCACGGCGGCCGCGCCCGGGTGGGCGTCGTCGCCGCAGGCGGCGAGCAGCGGCGCCGCGGCCACCAGGGCGGCGGACAGGGCGAGCGCGGAACGACGGCGGCGCGGACGGCTGCCGCGGTACAGGCTGTGCAAGGTGTCCTCCCGGCGAGCTTGTGCGACGGTGCACAAAGTCTTGCGGTGATCGATGGTAGGCAGTCGCGGGGGCCCGGGCCACCGGTTCGACAGCACTGATTCGACCAACGAGCGAGCCCCGCCCCGGGCACCCTGCCCGCGACCCCGGAAAAACCGTTGCCGCAGGGTGCCCGGCCCCGCACGCTCGGTACAGTTCGGGACGCCGACCAGGGCATACCCTCGGACCCCCGGGTCCCGGGGGCGGTCCACCCCGCTCCGCGGATCCCACACCCCGGCCCGCTCCCGATCCCGCACGCACCAGCCCTCCCCGATCGCCTTACGGAGAACCGCACTTGTCCCTCCGCCCCACCGCTCGCCCCGCCGACCCGGCCGCGCCCGTACCCGGGCAGCCGCAGGCACCCGCTCCCCCGGCCGCGCCCCCGGTGGCCGTCACCTCCCTGACCGTGCTCACCGAGGCGGAGGGCACCGCGCCCGGCGCCGCCCGCCGACTCGCCTGGCTGGCCTCGGACCCGGACTCCGTCCCGCTCGGCTCGGCCTTCCTGCGGCTGCTGTGCGCGCGGGGCCAGGAGCATCTCGCCGAGATCGAGGTCACCGTCCACCCGGCGCACCGCCGCCAGGGCGTGGGGCGGCGCCTGCTCACCGCCGCCCTGGACTCGGCCCGGGAGCAGGAGCGCCGGAGCGTGCTGGCGCAGGTGCCGTGCGACTCGGCGGCCGCGGCCTTCCTCGCCCGGTCGGGCTTCGGTCCCGCGCTGCGCCTCGGCTTCACCCGGCTCGCGCGCCGCGGGCTCGACCTCGCCACCGTGCGGGCGCTGACCGAAGTCCCGCACCCGGGCTACCGGTTGGTGCACTGGGCGGGCCACGTACCCGAGCATCTGCTCGCGGCCTTCGTCGCCTCCCGCCGCGCCATGGACGACATGCCGATGGAGGACGCCGACCACGGCCCGATGGTGTGGGACGCCGCCCGGGTCGCCGCCGCCACCGGCGCCGTCGCCCGCCGCGGCGACCGCCTGCACACGGTCGCGGTGGCCGACGAGGCGGACGGCTCCCTGGTCGGCTTCACCGAACTCGTCGTCCCCGGTACGGGCACCGGCGACGCCCAGCACTACGGCACCGGCGTGCTGCCCGAGCACCGCGGCCGGGGCCTCGCCCTCTGGCTCAAGGCCGAGTCGGTCCGCCTGGCCTGCGAGCAGTACCCGGACCTGGACGGCTTCCTCACCGACACCGCCCTGAGCAACCTCCCGATGCGCGCCGTCAACGACCGCCTCGGCTACCGGCCCACACACCAGGAAGTCCTGTACCAGTACGACTTGGGGCGGGGGGCCCGCGAGGACCCGCTCCCCTGACCGATGTCAGGGCCCGTCCCCGCCCTTCGTCCTCTCCCCTTCTCCTCTCTCCCCTTCTCCCCTCTCCCCCGGCGCTTCCTGGCGTCGAGGGCATGGCGAAAAGCTCAACCACGGCGATGAGGCCGCCGAAGAAGACGAAACAGGCCGAGAAGAAGCAGCAGGCCGAGAAGAAGACGCAGCAGAGGGTGGGCACGCGGCCGGCCACGGCAGAGACACCCCCGCGCACGCCCCCACCCGCACCCGCACCCGCACCCAGAAAAAGAGGAACGTGACAACCGGCGACATGGCCAGGACGAGGCAGGCGGACTCCCCCGCACAGACGGGAACGGAGGAGGTGGCCCACCAGCCGCCCGCGCAGACGGGAACGGAGGCGGGGCACCACCGGTCACCCGCGCAGACGGGAACGGAGGCGTCACCCCACCGGTCGCCCGGGACGCGGACCCCTCGGCCGGGCCCCGCGGCCCGGCTGCTGACCTCCCTCGCCGCGCTGCTCGGCGCCGCGGCCGTCGTGGGCCTGCTGGCTCCCGGGGGCCTCGGTACCCCGCGGGCGGTGCGCGTGACGGACGGCTGGTCCGCGGAGCTCTACCGGGACGCGGTGCGGGCGACGGAGGGCGTGCCGTCCTGGGCGGGTACCGCGCTGGAGGCCTCCTCCCCCGGCCTCCTGCTCCTGCTCGGACTGCTGCTCGCGCTGACCGGCTGGTCGGGACTGCGCCGCCGGGACGCCGCGGCGCTCGCCGGGGCACTGCTCGCGGTGGGCGGCACGCTGGCCGCGTACGCGCTGAGCGAGGCCGTGAAGGTCGTCGTCGACGAGGAGCGCCCCTGCCGCGCGACCGGGGTCACCGACACCCTCGGCGCCTGCCCGCCGCCGGGTGACTGGTCCTTCACCAGCAACCACACGACCCTGGCCTTCGGCCTCGCCACCGGTCTCGTCCTGCTGCGCCCCCGCCTCGCGGCCCTCGCCCTGCCCCTCGCCCTCGCGGAGGCACTGAGCCGCGTCCTGCTCGGCGCCCACTACCCGCACGACGTGGTCGCCGGGGCGGCCCTCGGCTCCGGCATCACCGCGGCGACGGTCCTTCTACTGCTGCCGCCCGCGACCGCACTGCTGCGCCGGCGCCCCGCCACCGGGCGGGCCGAGGGCGCCTCGCTGAGGGTCGACTCCCCTGCTGCTTGAGGGAGTTGGGCGGGGGACGCACGTACGGGAGGGGGCAGAAAATCTGGACGCGGGCCCCGCCGTCCACGCGCACAACTGGACGGAGACCTACGCCTATGACGCCGCCGGCAACCAGACCTTCGCCCACCGGCCGGACAGCCACCCCGGCGGCGAGGCCCGCGGCCCCATTGAGACCTGCCCTGGCCGTCACATGGAGCATCACAAATTTCATCGCAAAGTGGGTGCTGTGGGCCGACTCCCGGGAGACGCACATGGCAGCCGGGCACCTAGGAATCGGAACACATCCGAGCTCAGATCTGCCACGCAGGGAAAACCTACCCGTCTGTATACGTGACCTGGCCCAGCACGATGCCCCGTAGTGGATTCGGTGCGCACCAGCGGCAGCAGGAGTTCCGTGACCACGGCACTCTCGGGGGGGCAGCCCAGTAGAAGGCGGCGTGCGTGACCAAGGCCCCTCACACTCAACGTATGGCCTTCGGGGAAGAGCGACTATGTCTTGGTTGAATCATGTGACCAATCCTGCAGGTCTGGAAAATATCTACACCGAAGGAACCCCTCCCTCTCAGGCGTTTCACTGCACGAAGTAAGACTGGTTCGCGACGGACCATCTCTCATTCTCCGATTCGACCTAAAAAGACCTCCTCAGAATCCACCCACAAAATGGATCACAAAGGAATTCAACACAGTGCAATTGGAAATTACACTTGGGGGGATTCACGAGGTGCGACTCGACGGCTTCGCGACGACAACAAGGGCAGACATCTCCCTCACGAAGCCAGATCTGGTGACTCTCAAAGTGAATTCCGAGGGCGTCAAAATCAGCGCCACTGCAGATACAGCCTTCTTGTCCAAGGTTTCAGCGTACCGCAACGGAAATGAGACACACTGAACGGATCCGAAAGTCGAGCATCTTGTTCGGGAAGAAGCCTTCGGCATCGAAGATTTCACAGCCACCGAATTGTGCGCCCGCACAATCGACCTGGTAACCCTGGAAAGCAGCGCTCAGCGCAGCAAGTGAGCTGTGAACAAGAGCCGGTCGGTCGAGATTTCCGTCGGAGCGACTCATCGGAGCGACCCACTCGTCCGGCGTGAGACTCCAGTTGGAGGACCGCGACGCTGCCGCAGCAGCCCGAGGCGAACTCGGCGCGAGATGCGAGGCACACCGTGAGTGCGTCGACCCACGGCCCGGCCTCCCGCCCCGTCGCCGATGCCGAGAGCCCCAGCACGCCCGGGGGCGCACGCCCCCACCGCACCCCACCCCCACCCCCACCCCCACCCCCACCCGGTGAATATGCCATACGCCCTCCCCACCCCTCCCCCTTCGTCACAATGGGGTCATGGTCGATGACTGGAAGCGACAACTGGACGCCCTCCACGCCGGGTTGAGGGAGCGGGACCACCCGGCGGAGCTGGTGGTGGAGACCGAGGCGATGGAGGCGTCCGAGCGGTATCCGGGAGTGACGCTGCGCGGGCCGGTCTTCGGGGTGGCTGTGCGGGATCCGGCGCGAGGGCCCGAGTGGCGGGTGCTGAAGTCGGTGACGGACGGGACGCCGCAGCAGGCACGGGACGCGCTCCAGTCGTACCTGTGGTTCCGGGCCAAAGACGACACCGAGGACCGTACGGAGCGCCGGGCGCTGCTGGCCGCGGTCTCGGTGCTGGAGCGCGAGCCCGTGGACGAGGTGGAGGTCCTCGGCGCGCGCTACCGGGTGATCCGCGGCGACGAGTTCGCACGCGGGGGCGTGAGCGGCCTCGAACCGCCCCGGGCCACGGATCCGGAACCGCTGAAGCGGGTCTGGGAGCACCACCCCTATGTCCCGCCGGACCCGGAGGGCTTCGTACTGGAGCCCGGCCACGGCGAGACCAGCCTCTCCGCCGGGGCGCTGCGGCTGGGGCTGCGCGAGTTCGCGTACACGGATTTCGGGTTCCCCTCGCAGGTGTGCCGGGAGTCCGAGGCGTCGGTGCGGAGTCATCCGGAGATCGTCCTGCTGCCGGTGGCCTTCGGGGTGATCGAGAAGAACGGGCCCGGCTGGACTCCGCACGGCGTGCTGATGCCGACCCCGCACGACGCCCGGCTGCTGCTGTACGACGGCCTGCGGGAGTTCTGGGCGAAGATCTACCGTCTCGACGCGAGGGTCACGGCCCGGTACGCGGCGGCGGCCGAGGAGTTCCGGGCGGCGGAGCGGGCGAACGAGGCGCGGGTCGGCAGAGAGGTCTACCGGATCTGCCGGGTGGAACGCCTGGTCCGCGTCGGCGGGGACGGGCCCGAACCACCGCGCGCCTCGGACGTCGAGACCAGTGAGCCGATGGCCCTGCACCCGAAGATGGACGAGGACGGGACGATCCACTTCGGCTCCTGATCCCGCACTTCATTCCCCATCACCGTCCGTTAATCGGACGCACATTTCATAAATCGGGGCTCCCGCCGTCCCCTTCGTCTCCGCCCCCCGCTACCGTGGGCCGCACGAGTACCCAGCGCACGGAGAGCGAGGCACCGACCGATGCCCGAGCAGCAGTCCGCGGACAGCCCGTTCGATCTGGCCGAGGGGCATCCCTTCGGGCCGCACAATCTTCCGTACGGCGTGTTCTCCCCCGGCGGTTCCGGTGAGCGCCGGGTCGGGGTGCGGCTCGGGGAGTTCGTGCTCGACGCGGGGGCGGTGGCGGGGGTGCTGGGGTCGCCGCACGCCGGTGTGCTCTCGCAGGCGACGCTCAACCCGCTGATGGCGGCGGGCCGCGGGGTCTGGAGCGAGGTGCGGCGGCAGCTGACCGCCTGGGTGACCGAGTCCGCGTACCGCGAGACGGCGGCCGCGTACTTCCACCCGCTGGCCGAGGTGGCCCTGCACCTGCCGTTCGAGGTGGCGGACTACGTCGACTTCTACGCCTCGGAGAACCACGCGCGGAACCTCGGCCGCCTGTTCCGGCCGGATGCCGAGGACTCGCTGATGCCCAACTGGAAGCATCTGCCGGTGGGTTACCACGGCAGGGCGGGGACCGTCGTGGTCTCGGGTACGGAGGTCGTACGGCCCTCGGGGCAGCGCAAGACGCCGGCCGATCCGGTGCCGGTGTTCGGGGCCTCGGTGCGGCTCGACATCGAGACGGAGGTCGGCTTCGTGGTCGGCGTGCCGACGGAGATCGGGCAGCCGGTCGCGCTGGCGGACTTCCGGGAGCACGTCTTCGGGCTGACCCTGCTCAACGACTGGTCGGCGCGGGACATCCAGGCCTGGGAGTACGTGCCGCTCGGCCCGCACCTCGGGAAGTCCTTCGCGACCTCGGTCTCGGCGTGGATCACCCCGCTGGAGGCCCTGGACGCCGCGCGGATCGCGCCGCCCGCCCGCACCCACGAGCTGCTCCCCTACCTCGACGACACCCTGGAGGAGCTGCGCGGCGAGCCCGGCGGCTACGACCTGCGGATCACTGTGGAGCTGAACGGCCAGGTGATCTCCGAGCCGCCCTTCTCCACCATGTACTGGACCGCCGCCCAGCAGCTCGCCCATATGACGGTGAACGGCGCCTCGCTGCGCACCGGGGACCTCTACGGCTCCGGCACCGTCAGCGGCGGGACCGAGGGCGAGCGCGGCTCCCTCCTCGAACTCAGCTGGGGCGGCAAGAACCCCCTCGAACTCCCCGACGGCAAGCGCACCTTCCTGGAGGACGGCGACGAGGTCACCATGACCGCCTGGGCCCCGGGGCCGGGCGGCACCCGGGTCGCCCTCGGCGAGGTACGGGGGCGGATCGCGGCGGCGCGGTAGCGCCGGCGGGGGCGGACCTGGACCGCCCTCACCGCCCCCCGGCCACCCGTACCACCGTCCCCGTCGCGTAGGAGGCGTCCTCGGAGAGGAGCCAGGCGACGGCGGCGGCGATCTCCTCGGGTTCGCCGGGGCGGCGCAGCGGGGTGTCGCGGGCGACCCGGGCGGGGCGGTCGGCGTCGCCCATCTCGGCGTGGATGCCGGTGTTGACGACACCGGGGGCGACGGCGTTGACGCGGATGCCCTCGGGGCCGAGTTCCTTGGCGAGGCCGAGGGTGAGGGTGTCGACGGCGGCCTTGGCGGCGGCGTAGTGGACGTACTCGCCGGGGCTGCCGAGGGTGGCCGCGGCGGAGGAGATGTTGACGATGGCACCGCCGCCGTTCGCGGTCATGTCCTGGGCGGCGCGGCGGCAACTGAGCAGTGTGCCGAGGATGTTGACGTCGAGGACGCGCCGCAGACCGGCGGTCTCGGCCTTGGCGAGCGGGCCGAGCGGGCCGGTGACCCCGGCGTTGTTCACCAGGCCGGTGACCGGGCCGAGTTCGGCGGCCGCCCGGTCGAACAGCCGCTCCACTTCCGCCTCTTCGGCGACATCCACCCGGACGGGCAGGCAGCGCACGCCGGCCGCCCGTACCGCCGCGGCCGTCTCCTCGGCGGCCCAGCCGTCGGTGCGGTAGCCGAGGACCAGATCGTGGCCCTCGGCGGCCAGGCGGACGCAGACGGCGGCACCGATTCCGCGGCTGCCGCCGGTGACGATGGTGACCGGACGTGGCACTGGACCTCCCGTGGGTGCGCGCGGCCGCACCGGGGCCGTACGCGGACGGCGGGCCGTCCGCGGGCGGGCGGACGCGGGGCGGTCGGCGGGAACAGTCGCGGGCCCGGGCGGGCCGCCCGCTCAGCGTCTCACTCCCCCGGGCCGCGCGGGTACGTCTTCCCGGCCGCCACCCGGGGGTTTCGGAAGGGCGCGCGGAGCTGCCGAGGCGGTACGCGCCCGTACGGGACGAGCGTGCCGTACGGCGGGCGGACCTGCCGAGGAGGGGCGCGGCCGTAGGGGACGCGCGTCCGGCGGCCCGCGCCGCCTGGCGTCCACAGTGCGGACACCGGGCGGCGCGGTACTGGCAGATCTTGCCGCGGCGGGCGGAAATGCGCAGGTCAGAGGCGGTCGGGCACGGGGCGGGGGTGGCGCAATACTGCGGCAACACCCCGGGCGGGCGGGCCTGGCTAGGGTCCTTGGCATGTCAGCCGAACGCATCCGCGAGCACGCCGGAGCCGGGGCGCGAACCGTCGCCGCGCACCGGCGGCGGCTGCGTGCGGACCGGGCCCGGCAACTCGCCGACCTGCTGCGCCGCCAGGTCCTGAGCGGCGGCTTCCCGGACGGGACGCTGCCGCACGAGGCGGCCCTCGCCGGGGACTACGGCGCCAGCCGCAACACGGTGCGCCAGGCGCTCGGGCTGCTGCGTGCCGAGGGGCTGGTCGAGCGGCTGCCCGGGGTGGGCACCGTGGTCGTGGCCGAGAAGTGCACCCACGGCCTGGAGCGGCTGCGCGGGCTCGGCGAGACGCTGCACGAACAGGGCAGGGTGACCAACGAGGTCCGCACCGTCCAGCCGGTCACCGCGCCCGCCCCGGTCGCCGAGCGGCTGGGTCTGCCCGCGGGCGCCGAGGTCCTGTACATCGAACGGCTGCGCAGCCTCGGCGGTGTCCCGCTCTCCCTCGACCTCACCTATCTGCCGCTCGACCTCGGCAGCGGGCTGCTCGGCGCCGACCTGGAGAACACCGATGTCTTCCGCCTCCTCGAGGCGCTGACCGGGCAGTCGCTCGGGCACGCCGAGATCACCCTGGAGGCGGTCACCGCGGACGCCCACTCGGCGGCCGTGCTCGGGGCGCCGCGCGGTGCGGCGGTGCTGATGCTCGAACGCCTCACCCATCTCGCCGACGGGCGGCCCGTGGACCTGGAGTTCATCCGCTTCCGGGGCGACCGCATCGCCATGAGCGGACTGCTGCACCGGACCGCCGACACCCGCTCACAGACCCGGCCACGAACCCGGACCCGGACCGAGACCGAGCCCCCGGCCCAGCCGGGGACCCGGCCCCACACCCCCTAGACCCGAACCGGCTGCCGGACCCGAACCGGCCGCGCCCACCGCCACCGCGTTCCATGCCAACTCCGCACGCGTACAGCCCCGTTCCGCACGCCCTCGTTCCGTACGCCCGGCTCCCGCGCTCGTACGCCGGTCCCGCGCTCCCTTCCCGGAATTCCGCCCCTCCTCCCCTCCCCCTGGAGTCAGCCATGCCCTTGGCACCCCAACGGGCCGATGTGCCCGTGACCATCGACGAGTCGAAGTGCATCGACGGCTGCACGCTGTGCGTGGACATGTGCCCCCTCGACTCCCTCGCCATCCACGAGGAGAGCGGCAAGGCCTATATGCACGTGGACGAGTGCTGGTACTGCGGCCCGTGCGCGGCCCGCTGTCCCACCGGAGCCGTCACGGTCGACATGCCCTATCTGCTCCGGTGAGAGGCCCCCTGCCATGCACGACGAGACCAGCCACCCGCACACCGGGACCGGACACCCGCACACCGGGGCCCGGCACCGCCCGAAACGCGCCCGCACCCCCGCCCGCGGCGCCCTCCGCGCCACCCCGCTGCCCCAACTCCTCTGCTGCGCCGCGCTGTTGGTGCCGCTCGCCGGATGCGGATCCACCGGCGGCGGGGACGGGTCCACGGTCACCGTCACGGTCGGCTACCAGTCCAAGACGATCAACACCGTCACCGCCGGGACGCTGCTGCGCTCGCTGGGCGCCTTCGAGAAGGAGCTGCGCGCGCTCGGCAGACGGGACGGCAGGACGTACCAGGTGAAGTGGCAGGACTACGCGACCGGGGCGCCGATCACCGCGCAGATGACCGCGGGGAAGATCGACATCGGCTCGATGGGCGACTACCCGCTGCTCCTCAACGCCGCCCGCGGCAAGCAGCTGGACCGCCCCACCAAGCTCGTCTCGGTGACCGGCTACAACCTGCGCGGCGGCCTCAACACCGTGGTGAGCAAGCCCGGTTCGGGACTCCAGGATCTCGCGGACCTCAAGGGCCGCAAGGTCTCCACGAGCATCGGCTCGGCCGCGGACGGCACTCTCGTACGGGCGCTCCGGCGTGCCGGACTCGACCCGGACCAGGACATCCGCAAGCTCAACCAGCAGCCCGCGGTGGGTGCTTCGGCCCTGGAGGCGGGCAGTGCGGACGCCCTCTCGCAGTTCGTGGCCTGGCCGGGGCTGCTGGTCCACCAGGGCAAGGCGCGCGCCCTGTACGACGGTGCCGCGCTGAAGCTGCCCACCTTCCACGGGGTCACCGCCCGCGAGGACTTCGCCGAAGGGCACTCCGCCGCGCTGGAGGCCTTCCTCAAGGCGCAGCACACGGCGACGAGTTACCTGCGTGCGCATCCCGTCGCGGCGGCCGAGAAGGTGGCCGCCGCGACCGGGCTCCCGGCCGAGGTGGTCTACCTCTACAACGGCGCGCACGGCATCGCCACCTTCGATCCCACCCTCAAGCCCCCGCTGGTGTCCGCCCTGAAGAAGGACGTACCGGTACTGAAGTCGGCGAAGCTGGTGGGCGAGGTGGACGTGGACGGCTTCGTCGACGACCGTTATCTGAAGCGCGCCCTCGGCACGGCCCCGTACGCCCGGCAGCTCGCCGCCTCGGCCCCGGCCGCGCGGAGCGAGCTGTGGGAGCGCGGCGCCGACCGGACCCGGAGCTTCGCCGACCCGGGCGCGCTGCTGCGGGCGATCGCCACGGCCGGGCCCGACAAGGTGCGGGCCGCCTATGTGCCGGACGGGGTGACGGGCACCCCCTGGTTCGCGGACAAGGCGGTGTGGGTCCGCGGACCGAAGCCCCAAGGCGGCGCGGCACAACGGGAGTTCGCCGCCTTCGTCACTCCCTCGGCGGCGAAGACCTACCTCGCCGGCCACCCCGGCGCGCACCGGATCTCGTATGCCGAGGCGGTCAAGTCGGCGGCGGGTGAGGGGACATGAGGCGGTACGCGCTGCGGGCGCTCTCGCTGGCGGGGGCGCTGGGGCTGTGGCAGTTCCTCACCGCCCGGGATGTCGAACTCTGGCTGAGATTCGCGCAGTTCCCGACGGTGACGGATGTCGCCCGGGCCTTCGGGACGCGTCTCGGTACCGACGCCTACTGGCAGGACCTCACCGACAGCGTCACCCGGATCGTCCTCGGCTTCGCCCTGGCCGCGGTGCTCGGGGTCGCCGCGGGCACCGCGATCGCCCGCTCCCGCCTGGTGGAGGACCTGCTCGGGCCGCTGCTCGAAGTGGTGCGGCCGATCCCCGCGATCGCCCTGGTGCCGGTGGCGATCCTGCTGTTCCCGAGCAATGAGCAGGGCATCGTCTTCATCACCTGCACCGCCGCCTTCTTCCCGGTGATGGTCTCCACCCGCCACGCGGTGCGCGCCCTGTCCCCGGTGTGGGAGGAGGCGGTGCGCACCATGGGCGGCGGCCGGGCCCGGGTCCTGGTCTCGGTGCTGCTGCCGGGCGCGCTGCCCGGCATCTTCGGCGGGCTCTCGGTCGGTATCGGGGTCTCCTGGATCTGCGTGATCTCCGCGGAGATGATCTCCGGCGAGTACGGGGTCGGGTACCGGACGTGGCAGGACTACACGGTGGTCGACTACCCGGGGGTCCTGGTCGGCATGGTCACCATCGGGGTCCTCGGCCGGCTGACCTCGACCGCGGTGGAGAGCGCCGGACGCCGGGTGACCCGGTGGCTGCCGGGCCGCGAACCGGCGCGGCCCGCGGTGACGGGCCCGGCCGGGAGCCGGGGGCGGGCACGCCGGAACGGACCGGCGCCGGAGGACCGGCAGGCCCCTGCCGTACGCGGCGCGGCCGTGCCGGTCCCCGCGGCATCGGGCGAAGGGAAACAGCCGTGAACGCACTCCCCCGTACGCCCGCGCCCCACCGCCCCGCCGCCGGTCCCCCTACCCCCGGGGCGCGGCTCGCGCTGGAGGGGGCCACCCTCGGCCGCCCCGGGCACCCGGCGCTGCACGGCGTCTCCCTGGAGGTACCGGCCGGGCAGCTCCTCACCGTGGTCGGGCCGTCCGGCTGCGGCAAGTCGACGCTGCTGCGCACCTTCGCCGGGCTGCTGGCGCCCCTCGGCGGGCGGGCCACCGCGGACGGCGAACCGGTGACGGGACCCGCCGCCGACCGCGCCCTGGTCTTCCAGGAGGACGCGCTGCTCCCCTGGCGCACCCTGCGGGGCAATGTCGAACTCCCGCTGGCCGTGCAGAAGGTGACGCGCACTCAGCGCCGCGCCGAGGCCGCGCGCTGGCTCGGCCGGGTCGGACTCGGCGAGTGGGCCGGGCAGTTGCCGCACCGCGTCTCGGGCGGGCAGCGCCAACGGGCCCAGCTGGCCCGAGCGTTGGCGGGCGCGCCCCGGGCGGTCCTGATGGACGAGCCCTTCGGCGCCCTGGATGTGCAGACCCGCGCCGGTATGCAGGATCTCCTGGTCGAGGTCCTGCGCGACACCCGCGCCACGGTCGTCTTCGTCACCCACGACGTCGACGAGGCCCTCTTCCTCGGCGACCGGGTGGCCCTCCTCGGCGAGGGCGCCCTGCTCGGCACCCGGGAGGTGCCGCACCCCCGGGACCGCACCGCCCGCGAGGCGGCGGCGACCCGGGCCCTGCGCCGCGAGGTGCTGGGCGCCCTGACCACGGGCTGACCACCGCCTCCGCAGCACGCACGCCCCAAGTACGCCCGCCCCCAACCCTGTTGCACCGAAAGGCACCCCCATGGAGATCCCCCCGCCCGGTTCCGCCGAGGAGCTCTCCTGCGGCGTCCTCGTCATCGGCGGGGGCACGGCAGGCACCATGGCCGCGCTCACCGCGGCCGAACAGGGCGCGGACGTCCTGCTGTTGGAGAAGGCGCACGTACGGCACTCGGGTGCGCTGGCGATGGGCATGGACGGGGTCAACAACGCCGTCATCCCCGGCCGCGCCGAACCCGAGGACTACGTCGCCGAGATCACCCGCGCCAACGACGGCATCGTCGACCAGCGCACGGTGCGCCAGACCGCCGAGCGCGGCTACGGCATGGTGCGGCGCCTGGAGTCGTACGGGGTGAAGTTCGAGAAGGACGAGCACGGCGAGTACGCGGTGCGCCAAGTGCACCGCTCCGGCTCGTATGTGCTGCCGATGCCGGAGGGCAAGGACGTCAAGAAGGTCCTCTACCGGCAGTTGCGGCGGCGCGAGATGCGCGAGCGGATCCGTATCGAGAACCGTGTCATGCCGGTGCGGGTGCTCACCGCGGACGGCCGGGCCGTGGGCGCCGCCGCCTTCCACACCCGCACCGGCGCCTTCGTCACGATCCGCGCGGGCGCCGTCGTCCTCGCCACCGGGGCCTGCGGACGGCTCGGGCTGCCCGCGAGCGGCTATCTGTACGGCACCTACGAGAACCCCACCAACGCGGGCGACGGCTATGCGATGGCCTACCACGCGGGTGCCGAGCTGACCGGCATCGAGTGCTTCCAGATCAATCCGCTGATCAAGGACTACAACGGCCCCGCCTGCGCCTATGTCGCCAACCCCTTCGGCGGCTACCAGGTCAACCGGCACGGCGAGCGCTTCGTGGACTCGGACTACTGGTCGGGGCAGATGATGGCCGAGTTCGCCGCCGAGGTCGCCTCCGACCGGGGGCCGGTGTATCTGAAGCTGAGCCATCTGCCCGAGGAGTCGGTGAGCGCCCTCGAAGGGATTCTGCACACCACCGAGCGCCCCACCCGCGGCACCTTCCACAGCGGCCGCGGCCACGACTACCGCACCCATGACATCGAGATGCACATCTCCGAGATCGGCCTGTGCGGCGGCCACTCGGCCTCCGGGGTCCGGGTCGACGAGCACGCCCGGACCACGGTGCCGCGCCTCTACGCGGCCGGCGACCTCGCCTGCGTACCGCACAACTACATGATCGGCGCCTTCGTCTACGGCGACCTCGCGGGCCTGGACGCCGCCAAGTACCCGGCCTACGAAGGGGAGTTGCCCGCAGATCAACTGGCCGCCGCGCACGAGCTGATCTACCGGCCGCTGCGCAACCCGGGCGGGCCGCCGCAGCCGCAGGTCGAGTACAAGCTGCGCCGGTTCGTGAACGACTACGTCGCCCCGCCGAAGACCGGCGCCCGCCTCTCGCTGGCCCTGGAGCACTTCCAGCGGATGCGCGCCGACCTGGCGCGGATGGGCGCGACGACCCCGCACGAGCTGATGCGCTGCGCCGAGGTGAGCTTCATCCGCGACTGCGCCGAGATGGCCGCCCGCGCCTCCCTGGCCCGCACCGAGTCCCGCTGGGGCCTCTACCACGAACGCCTCGACCACCCCGCCCGCGACGACGAGGACTGGCTCCACCACCTCGACCTGCGCAAGTCCCCCGAGGGGACGATGGAGTTCACGGCCAGGCCGGTGGCTCCCTATGTGGTGCCGGTCGAGGAGTTCACTCCGGTCGGCGGACCCTCCCGCCACCTGGGCGCGGTGGCGGGGCAGCCGGTGGCGATCGCGGGAGAGGAGACGCCGTCTCCCGCGCCCGCCGGGGATGATCCGTCGCTCTCCTCAAGTGCGGCTGTGCGCGGGCCCGTTGGGGAGACGGCCGGGGTCCCGGACGGACAGGAGGCCGGTGCCCCGGCGGCGCGGGAGCGTCTGCTGCGGGTGGTGGCGCTCGCCGAGGAGCAGCCACAACTCGACGCGCTGGCGGTGTACTTGGCCGACCCCGACCCGGCCGTCCGCAAGGCGGCGGTGGCGACCCTGACCGAGACGGCGCCGGAGGGCACCGGCCCCGCCCTGGCCGCCGCCCTCGCCGACCCGGACCCCGGGGTGCGCGGCGCGGCGGCCTCCTCCCTGCGTGAGGTCGTCGAGACTCTGCCCCCTGAACCCGCCCTGCGCGGCGGCCTGTTGACCGCCCTCGCCTCCCCCGACACCGCGGTACGGGCCGCCGCCCTCGACGTCCTGCGGGCCCTGCGCCTCGCCGGGTCCGAGCTCTTCGCCGGGTCGCTCGACGACGCGGAGACCGCCGTGCGCGTCGAGGCGGTACGGGCCCTCGTCTCCGTGGACGCCGTGGACTCCCTCGCGGTCGCGGCGGGCGACCCCGCCCGCGAGGTACGGGTGACGGTGGCCAAGGGCCTGGCCGCCGTGGACACCGTGCGGGCCGGATCCGGGACCCCGGCGGGCGCGGCCACCGCGGCGGCGGCCGTACGCGAGGTGCTGACCGCCCTGCTCGGCGACCCCGACCACCTGGTCCGCGCCGCCGCCCTCGCCGCCCTGGGCGCGACCGGCTGCCCCGAACCGCTCGCCGCCCGGGCCGTCGGCGCGCTCGCGGACCCCGCCTGGCAGGTACGGGCGGGCGCCGCCGGAGCCCTCGGCGCCGCCGCCTCCCCGGCCGCCCTCACCGCGCTGGCCACCGCCCTCACCGACCCGAACGCCGACGTCCGCAAGGCCGCCGTCCTCGCCCTCGGCCGCCACGCCCCGTCCCAGGAGGCCGCCCGCCGGGCCCTGTCGACGGTGCTGCGCGACCCGGACGCGGACGTACGGGCGTATGCGGGGCGGTGGGTTTGATGGGGGCGGGGGACGGAGGCGCCGATGGTCCTCACCAGGGCGCTCCTGAGCGGGAGTTGAGCGGTGCGGGCAGGCAAGTGAATTGCGCTCAGGCGGAGTTCGCCTCGTCCTGAGCCCGCAGGAGTGCGTCCCCGTGGGTGAAGGCCCAGCGGCCGAAGGAGTCAATGGGGTCCAGGAGGGTGCGGCCGAGGTCGGTGAGCCCGTACTCGACGCGGGGCGGTGCCGCGGGGTGGGTGGTGCGGGAGACCAGACCGTGGTGTTCCAGTCTGCGCAGGGTCTCGGTCAGCACCTTCGCGCTGATGCCGCCGATCCGGGTGCGCAGCGCGCCGTGCCGCAGGGGGCCCTGCCGCAGCGCCCAGAGGACGACCGGGTTCCAGGTGTTGAGCAGGAGGTCGAAGGCCTGACGCGCACGGCAGTCGGCGAGGAAGGCGTCGGGGGTGGGGGCGGGGTCGAGGCCGGGGCCGGGAGTGGGGGCGGAGCCGGATGCAGTGGCGGAGGCAGGAGTGGGGGCGGGGGCGGCTTCGGGGGTGCGGGTGTCGGGGGTGCGGGTGTCGGGGGTGCGGGCCATGGTCCCAGTGTCGCGTGGGGTGCGGGTACCGATCGGTTTCCTTCGGGATTCCTAGGGTCGTCGGCACGGTCGCCGGGCACCGGGCCCTGCGGCAACCGCCCCTCATCCGCACTGCTTTCGGAGCGTCCCATGCATCTGACCCTGCTCGGCACCGGCACCATGGCCGAGGCCCTGGGCACTCAATGGGCCCGCGCGGGCCACGAGTTGACCGTACTCGGGCGCGATCCGGGCAAGGCCTCGGCGCTCGCCAGGAGGCTGGGCGGGCCCGCCACCGGTTCCCGTCCGCCCGTCGCCCACGGCCCGTTGACGGAGGCCGGGCCCTTCGGGGACGCCGTCCTGCTCGCCGTGCCGGCCGCGAGCGCGCCCGGCGTACTGGCCGCCGTCGGCGCGGGGGCGGGGACCCTGCGCGGTCGTACCCTCATCGACTGCACCAACGACCTCGGCCCCGGCTTCACCCTCGGAACCACCGGGAGCCCTTCGACGGCCGAGCGGCTGGCCGCGGAGGCGCCCGGGGCGCAGGTGGTCAAGGCCTTCAACCTCTGCCATGCCGATGTCTGGCGGCTGACCCCGCCGGTCTTCGCGGGCCGCGCGCTGTCCGTCCCCCTGTGCGGCGACGAGCCGGAGGCGGTCGCGCGGGTCGCCGCTCTCGTACGGGACCTGGGCTGCACGCCCGTCGACGGCGGCGGACTCCCCCGCGCGCGGCTCCTCGAAGCGACCGCCGCCTTCGTGATCGGGCTCTGGGTGGGCGCGGGGGCGGACGCCCAGGCGATCCTGCCGCCGGTGGAGTTCAGCGGGGGCTGAGCGGCCGAGCAGCGCGGGAGAGCGGCCGGGGACGCGTGGGCGAACTGCCCGGCGGCGCAAGGGCCTTGGCGGCTCAGGCCGTCAGAGGCTCCTCCTCGGCTGGGGCGCTCTCCTCGGCGCAGGCCGTGGCGAGCGCGTCGAGCGAGACCTCCAGGGCGGCGGCCAGCGCGGCCACGGTGAAGAAGGCGGGGGTGGGCGCGCGGCCCGTCTCGATCTTGCGCAGGGTCTCCGCGGAGACCCCGGCGGCGGCCGCGACCTCGACCATGCTCCGGTCACCGCGCGCCCGGCGCAGCAGGTCACCGAAACGCTCGCCGCGCTGCCGCTCCCAGGGGGTCAAAGGGGTTCGCACCATGGTCCGGATACTAATACCGCCCCGACCGTTATAGCTATACCGTGATACCTGTACCGTGATATCTATACCGGTACAAGAATTGGATCGACGGGCGGGTTCCGAAGATGGTGGAGATCAAGACCGATGCCTCGATGGACGCGATGCGCGAGGCGGGGCGCGTGGTGGCGCAGGCACTGGAGGCCGCGCGCAAGGCGGCGGGCGTGGGAGTGAGCCTGCGCGAGCTGGACGGGGCCGCCCGCGAGGCCATCGAGGCGGCCGGAGCCACCTCGCCCTTCCTCGGCTACCGGCCCTCCTTCGCGCCGACCCCCTTCCCCGGTGTCCTGTGCACCTCGGTCAACGACGCGCTGGTGCACGGCATCCCGAGCACCTACCGCCTCCGGGACGGCGACCTGCTCAGCATCGACTGCGGGGCCACCCTCGACGGCTGGACCGGCGACGCCGCCGTCAGCTTCGTCGTCGGCACGCCCCGGCCCGAGGACCTCGCCCTCATCGAGTCCACCCGGCAGGCCCTGGAGGCGGGGATCGCCGCCGCCACCGTGGGCAACCGCATCGGGGACATCGGGCACGCCGTCCATCGCGTCGCCGAGGCGGCGGGCTGCGGGATGCCGCTGGACTTCGGCGGCCACGGCATCGGCCGCCGGATGCACGAGGACCCGCATGTGCCCAACCAGGGCCGCCCCGGCCGCGGCTTCCCGCTCCGGCACGGCCTGACCCTCGCCATCGAGCCCATGCTCATGTCCGGCGGCGGCCACGCCTACCGCACCGCCCCGGACGGCTGGACCCTGCACACCGCCGACGGCAGCCGTGCGGCCCACATCGAGCACACCATCGCCGTCACCGACAAGGGCCCGCGCATCCTCACGGCGCTGTGAGGACCCCGGTCGCGACGACCCCGTGAGGCTTCCGGTCGGGGCCATCCCGCTGCCGCCCCGCCTCACGTCCTCGGATCTCGCGCCTTGTCTCCGGATCCTTCAGCGCCCGTCCCAGGCAGGCATTCCAGCGATGCCGCATCGGCGCAGGTGGGAGGCGGTCTCAGCGTTCCAGTGTCCCTGCTCGGACAGAGATCATTGCGGGGTGGGTGGGCCGCCGGGAGTCTTGTTCCCGCCGACGGGCCGAGAGGCCGGCCGGGCGGGTGCCTCGCACCGCTCAGGGGCGTCGGCAGTCCGACCACCACGGGGGAGACCACCCATGCGCAAGAACCTCATCCGCACGACCGCACTGGCGGCCACGGCCGTGGCAGCCGTCTTCTCACTGACCGCCTGCGACGGGGACGAGGACACCTCGACCTCGTCCTCGTCCTCGTCCTCACACGGTGCCGGGCAGTCCGCGGACACGGGGCGGGACGGCGACAGCGGGGCGGACGGCTCCGGCGAGGGCTCCGGCTCGCAGGGCACCTCCGCGGGGAGCGAGGGCTCGACCGGTGGCGCCTCCGGGGGCGGCGACGGCTCCTCCGACTCCGGTGGCAGCGGGAGCGGGGGCGGTGACAAGGGCGGCTACGGGCAGGTCTGCGGCGCCAACGACCTGACCTGGCACGCCACGTCCAAGACCCAGGCCGGGGGCTACATCCTCCTCTCGGTGAAGGCCAGGCCGGGGATCGCCTGCACACTCCCGGCTCAGCTGCCGGTGGTGGCCTTCGGGTCCGACGGTACGGAGGCGGGGCCGGCCGAGCAGTCCGTGGGCGAGCCCGTGAAGCTGAGCGGCGGCACGGTCGCCTACGCCGGGGTGAACCCCAAGACCACCAACCGGGACGGCGGCAAGGAACTGGAGGAGATCATCGTCGCGGTGAGCAAGGACGACAGGACCGACCCGGTCGCCCTGAAGACCGGCACCCTCACCGTCGACGACCCGATCGTCACCAACTGGCACACCTCACCGGCGGACGCCGTCCCCTTCGCCGGGGGCCACTGACGGCAGGGCGGCGCCGGGCAGGAGGGCGCCGGGCAGGGCGACGCCGAGCCCCGGGACCGTGGGGCGGGCTACCCCGGGACAGCAGGGCGGCCTCGTCCCGGGGCAGGCGGGCACGGCCTCACCCCTCGTCCGGCGGCTCCCAGCCCCACTCCTCCTCGGGCGGCTCCTCCTCCGAGAACAGGGCCTCCTCCGAGGCCTTCGCCCCGCCAGCTCCTCCTGCCGCGCCCCGCCCGGCACCGGGGGCTCCGGCACCGGCCGCCCCGCCACTGCCACCGGCTCCGGCATCACCGGTGCCTTCGCCGCCCCCGGTGGCGCCGAGCGACTCCAGCACCTCCAGCACGCCCTCGCCCCAGGTGGCCAGCTTCTTCTCACCGATGCCGCTGATGCCGCCGAGTTCGCGTACCGAGGTGGGCTGGAGGGTGGCGATCTCGCGCAGGGTGGCGTCGTGGAAGATCACGTAGGCGGGGACGCCCTGTTCCTTGGCCTGCTGGCCGCGCCAGGTCCGCAGTGCCTCGAAGACCGGCTGGAGTTCGGCGGGCAGCTCCGCCGCGGCGGCCGCCGCCTTCTGCCTGCGTTCGCCGCGCGAGCCGCCCGAGGCGCCGCCGCCCGCGCGGGCGGTGGGGATCTTCGC
Organism: Streptomyces physcomitrii; assembly: GCF_012273655.1. Classification (GTDB taxonomy): domain Bacteria; phylum Actinomycetota; class Actinomycetes; order Streptomycetales; family Streptomycetaceae; genus Streptomyces; species Streptomyces physcomitrii. The sequence goes on from NZ_JAAWWP010000025.1 coordinate 63,830, forward strand.
CTCCTTGCGCAGGGGGACCTCGCGCTCCCTGCGCAGGACCGTGCCGCTGGCCTCGGTCAGGACCAGGGTGCCGTACTCGCCCTCGACCGCGAGGAGGCCCTGGGCCAGCAACTGGCGTACCACGCCCCGCCATTCGGCCTCTGCGAGTTCCTCCCCGATACCGAAGACGGAGAGCTGGTCGTGGTCGAACTGGATCACCTTCGCGGTCCTGCGGCCGAGCAGGATGTCGATGATCTGACCGGCGCCGAACTTCTGGTTGCGCTCCCGCTTCAGCCGGACCACCGTCGAGAGAGCCTTCTGCGCGGCGACGGTGCCGTCCCAGGTCTCCGGCGGGGTGAGGCAGGTGTCGCAGTTGCCGCAGCCGGTGGTGCCCGGTTCCTGGCCGAAGTACATCAGGAGCTGGCCGCGCCGGCACTGGGCGGTCTCGCAGAGGGCGAGCATGGCGTCGAGATGGGCGCCCGCGCGGCGCCGGAAGGCCTCGTCGCCCTCTCCCATCTGGATGAGCTTGCGCTGCTGGACGACGTCCTGGAGGCCGTAGGCCATCCACGCGGTGGAGGGCAGTCCGTCGCGGCCCGCGCGGCCGGTCTCCTGGTAGTAGCCCTCGACGGACTTGGGCAGGTCGAGGTGGGCGACGAAGCGTACGTCGGGTTTGTCGATGCCCATTCCGAAGGCGATGGTGGCGACCACGACGAGCCCCTCCTCACGGAGGAACCGGGCCTGGTGATCGGCGCGCACCCGGGCGTCCAGGCCCGCGTGGTACGGGACGGCCTCGACGCCGTTGCGGTTCAGGAACTCGGCGGTCTTCTCCACCGAGTTGCGCGAGAGGCAGTAGACGATTCCCGCTTCGCCCGGGTGCTCGGTGCGCAGGAAGGAGAGCAGCTGCTTCTTCGGGTCGGCCTTGGGGACGATGCGGTACTGGATGTTGGGCCGGTCGAAGCTGGCCTCGAAGTGCCGGGCCCCGGGCATGTCGAGCCGCTGGGTGATCTCCTGGTGGGTGGCCCGGGTGGCGGTGGCCGTGAGCGCGATGCGCGGGACCCCGGGCCAGCGCTCGCCGAGCACCGCGAGGGCCAGGTAGTCGGGCCGGAAGTCGTGGCCCCACTGGGCGACGCAGTGCGCCTCGTCGATGGCGAAGACGGAGATGTCCCCGCGGCCGAGCAGGTCGAGGGTGGTGTCGAGGCGGAGGCGCTCGGGGGCGAGGTAGAGGAGGTCGAGTTCCCCGGCGAGGAACTCGGCCTCGACCAGGCGGCGTTCCTCGAAGTCCTGGGTGGAGTTCATGAACCCGGCGCGGACGCCGAGCGCGCGCAGGGCGTCGACCTGGTCCTGCATGAGCGCGATCAGCGGGGAGACAACCACCCCGGTGCCGGGGCGGACCAGCGCCGGGATCTGGTAGCAGAGGGATTTGCCGCCGCCGGTGGGCATGAGCACGACCGCGTCGCCGCCGCCGACCACATGCTCGATGACGGCCTCCTGCTCCCCGCGGAAGGCCTCGTATCCGAAGACGCGGCGCAGGGTGCCGAGGGCGGGGCTGTCCGCCGTACTCCCCGCGGGGCCGCTCTCCGGGGCGCCCTCGGCGGGGGTGCCGTCAGGGGCTTCCGCCGGGGCCTTCGGGGACACCGCCCCGGATTCCGCTTCGGTGCCCTCCGCCGGGGGCGCCTCCTGCTCGGGGCCCGTCCCGTGCCGTGCCGTGTCCGTCATGCTGCCCGATCCCACCCGTCTGCTTCACGCCGCGCGGCCGCTCCTGCGGCGCCCGCGCTGCTGTCGTGGGCGGCTTTCCGGCCCACGCAGGCAACGATAGGGGGCGGCGGGGACAGGGCAGGAGTTATCCACAGGCAGGGGGCTCGCGGAGGAGCGCGGAGAAGCGTATCGGCGCGTCTGCGAGCGCGCTCGGGTGCCTGCGCGCCCTCCGCCGGGCCGGGGCGGAGCCCGGGGCGCCGAGCGTGCGGCGCCGCCGCCCGGCGCGGACACGGGCAGCGGCGCCAGCACGCCGGGACGCGGGTGGAGGCGCGGGCGGACCCGTCCCCCGCGGTCAGCGCGGTCCTCGGGTCGGCGCGGCCCCCAGGTCAGCGCGAGGGCCGGGACAGTGCGAGGAGCGGGTCAGTGCGAGGGGCGGTCCTCGCCCTTTCCGCCACCGCCGCCGCTGCCACCGCCGTACTGGTCCCTCATCTTGTCCTGTACGGAGTCGACCTGGCCCTTGTACTTGCCGCCGGTCTTGCCGTCGACGAAGTCCCCTGCCTTGTCGATGCCCTTGCCGGTCTGCTCGGGGTGGCCTTTGAGCATCTGCTTCAGCTTGTCCATCATGGACATGTGGTCCTCCTAGCTTCTGGGCCTCACTCCAGCATCACGACAGTGCGGGGAGTCCGCATCTCCAGTGCGGGCCGAGCGCGGCGCGAAGGCCCCTTCCGCCGAGCGGAAGGGGCCTTCGGTTTCGGAGACGCGCGCCGAGCGGGCTACCGGGCGAAGACTCCCGCCTGACCCGCCAGGTCCAGGAAGTACTGCGGGGCGACGCCGAGCACCAGGGTGACCGCGACGCCGACCGCGATGGCCGTGGTCGTCAGCGCGGAGGGCACCGCGACCGTGGGGCCGCCGGGCTGGGGCTCGCTGAAGAACATCAGCACGATGACGCGGATGTAGAAGAAGGCCGCGACCGCCGAGGAGAGCACACCGACGACCACCAGCGGACCGGCGCCGCCCTCCGCCGCAGCCTTGAACACCGCGAACTTTCCGGCGAAACCGGAGGTCAGCGGGATACCCGCGAAGGCGAGCAGGAAGACCGCGAAGACCGCCGCGACGAGCGGGGAGCGGCGGCCGAGCCCCGCCCACTTCGACAGGTGGGTCGCCTCGCCGCCCGCGTCGCGGACCAGGGTGACCACGGCGAAGGCGCCGATGGTCACGAAGGAGTACGCGGCGAGGTAGAAGAGGACCGAGGAGATGCCCTCCGGGTTCATGGCGATGACACCGGCGAGGATGAAGCCCGCGTGCGCGATGGAGGAGTACGCGAGCAGCCGCTTGATGTCGGTCTGGGTGATGGCGACGATCGCGCCGCCCAGCATGGTGACGATGGCGACGCCCCACATGACCGGCCGCCAGTCCCAGCGCAGGCCCGGCAGCACCACGTACAGCAGGCGGAGCAGGGCGCCGAAGGCGGCGACCTTGGTGGCGGCGGCCATGAAGCCGGTGACGGGGGTGGGGGCGCCCTGGTAGACGTCCGGGGTCCACATGTGGAAGGGGACCGCGCCGACCTTGAAGAGCAGGCCCATGACGACGAGCGCGGCGCCGATCAGGAGCAGCGCGTCGTTGCCCATGGTGTCGGCGAGCGCCGGGTCGATGTCCTGCACGCTGCCGTCGACGACGCCGGCGATCCGGGCGTAGGAGACGGAGCCGGAGTAGCCGTAGAGCAGGGCGATGCCGAAGAGGGTGAAGGCGGAGGCGAAGGCGCCGAGGAGGAAGTACTTGACGGCGGCTTCCTGCGACATGAGCCGGTTGCGGCGGGCGAGCGCGCACAGCAGGTACAGCGGCAGGGAGAAGACTTCCAGGGCGATGAAGAGGGTCAGCAGGTCGTTCGCCGCGGGGAAGACGAGCATGCCGCCGATGGCGAAGAGGGCCAGCGGGAACACCTCGGTGGTGGTGAACCCGGCCTTCAGGGCGGCCTTCTCGGAGTCGCTGCCGGGGACCGAGGCAGCCTGCGCGGCAAAGGAGTCGACCTGGTTGCCGTGGGCGGCCGGGTCGAGCCTGCGCTCGGCGAAGGTGAAGATCGCGACGAGCCCGGCGAGCAGGATGGTGCCCTGCAGGAAGAGGGCGGGTCCGTCGACGGCGACGGCGCCCATGGCGGCGATGTGCGCCTTGGTGGTGCCGTAGCCGTCGGCGGCGAGGGCGAGTACCGCGATGAAGGCGGCGACCAGGGCGAGGACGGCGGTGCCGACCTGCGCGTAGTAGCGGGACCGGCGCGGTACGAAGGCCTCGATGAGGATGCCGATGAGGGCCGCGCCGATGACGATCAGCGTGGGCGACAGCTGGGCGTACTCGATCTTGGGTGCGTCGATCTTGCCGATCTCGTTGCTGGCGGGCGCGGTGGCCGCCATTGTCCACAGGCTGTGGACGGCCGATGCGCTCACTTGGACGCCTCCACGTCGGGCCGGGGATCCTTCTTCTGGACGTCGGACATGGTGTGTTTCACCGCCGGGTCGACGAGCTCGGTCAGCGGCTTCGGGTAGACGCCGAGGAAGACGAGCAGTGCGATCAGCGGGACGACCACGGCCAGTTCACGGACCCGCAGATCGGGGATCTTGGCGAGTTCCGGTTTCACCGGGCCGGTCATCGTCCGCTGGTAGAGGACGAGGGAGTACAGGGCGGCGAGCACGATGCCGAAGGTGGCGATGATGCCGATGGCCGGGTACCGCGAGAAGGTGCCGACCAGGACCAGGAACTCGCTGATGAACGGGGCGAGTCCGGGCAGCGAGAGGGTGGCGAGGGAGCCGATGAGGAAGGTGCCGGCCAGCAGCGGCGCCGTCTTCTGCACCCCGCCGTAGTCCGCGATGAGCCGCGAGCCGCGCCGGGAGATGAGGAATCCGGCGACCAGCATCAGGGCGGCGGTGGAGATGCCGTGGTTGACCATGTAGAGGGTGGCGCCGCTCTGGCCCTGGGAGGTCATCGCGAAGATGCCGAGGATGATGAACCCGAAGTGGGAGATCGAGGCGTACGCGACCAGGCGCTTGATGTCGCGCTGGCCGACCGCGAGCAGGGCGCCGTAGACGATGCTGATCACGGCGAGCACCAGGATCGCGGGGGTGGCCCACTTGGAGGCCTCCGGGAAGAGCTGGAGGCAGAAGCGGAGCATCGCGAAGGTGCCGACCTTGTCGACGACCGCGGTGATCAGCACGGCGACCGGCGCGGTCGACTCGCCCATGGCGTTGGGCAGCCAGGTGTGCAGCGGCCACAGCGGGGCCTTCACCGCGAAGGCGAAGAAGAAGCCGAGGAAGAGCCAGCGCTCGGTGGAGGTCGCCATGTCGAGGGAGCCGTCGGCCCGGGCCTCGGCGATCTCGGTGAGCGAGAAGCTGCCCGCGACCGTGTAGAGGCCGATCACCGCGGCCAGCATGATCAGGCCGCCGACCAGGTTGTAGAGGAGGAACTTGACCGCCGCGTACGAGCGTTGGGCGGCGGCGGTCTTCTCGTCCTGGTGCGGGTGGGCGCGGTCTCCGAAGCCGCCGATGAGGAAGTACATCGGGATGAGCATGGCTTCGAAGAAGATGTAGAAGAGGAAGACGTCGGTGGCCTCGAAGGAGAGGATCACCATCGCCTCGACGGCGAGGATCAGGGCGAAGAAGCCCTGGGTCGGACGCCAGCGCGAGGAGCTCGTCTCCAGGGGGTCCGCGTCGTGCCAGCCCGCCAGGATGATGAACGGGATGAGCAGCGCGGTCAGGGCGAGCAGGGCCACCCCGATGCCGTCGACGCCCAGCTCGTAGCGGACCCCGAAGTCCTTGATCCAGGAGTGGGATTCGGTGAGCTGGTACCGCCCGCCGTCCGGGTCGAAGCGGACCAGGACGGCGACGGCGAGGCCGAGGGTGGCGAGCGAGACGAGCAGCGCCAGGGACTTGGCGGCGTTGCGTTTGCCCGCGGGGACGGCGGCCGTGGCGACGGCACCGAGGGCGGGCAGGGCCGCGGTCGCGGTCAGCAGAGGAAAGGACATGGGAATCAGACCGCCCTCATCAGCAGGGTCGCGGCGACGATCAGTGCGGCACCGCCGAACATCGAGACGGCGTAGCTACGGACGTAGCCGTTCTGCAGCCTGCGCAGCCGGCCGGAGAGTCCGCCGACGGAGGCCGCGGTGCCGTTGACGGCGCCGTCGACCAGGGAGTGGTCGAGGTAGACCAGGGAGCGGGTGAGGTGCTCGCCGCCGCGGACCAGGACGACGTGGTTGAAGTCGTCCTGGAGCAGGTCGCGGCGGGCCGCCCGGGTGAGCAGCGAGCCGCGCGGGGCGACGGCGGGCACCGGGCGCCTGCCGTACATCAGCCAGGCGGCGGCCACCCCGAGGACGAGCACCGCGACGGTGGCGCCGGTGACGGCGCCCGCGCTGATCGGCGGGTGGCCGTGCTCGTGTGCGGTGACCGGCTCCAGCCAGTGCAGGAAGCGGTCGCCGATGCTGAAGAAGCCGCCCGCGAAGACCGAGCCGAAGGCGAGGATGATCATCGGGATCGTCATCGACTTGGGCGACTCGTGCGGGTGGGGCTCCTGGTAGTCCTCGCCCGCGCCCGAGGCGATCGCGGCCTGCTTGCGCCAGCGCTCCTCGCCGAAGAAGGTCATCAGCATCACGCGGGTCATGTAGAAGGCGGTGATCGCGGCGCCGAGCAGGGCCACCGAGCCGAGGATCCAGCCCTCGGTGCCGCCCTTGGCGAAGGCCGCCTCGATGATCTTGTCCTTGGAGAAGAAGCCGGACAGGCCGGGGAAGCCGATGATGGCGAGGTAGCCGAGTCCGAAGGTGACGAAGGTGACCGGCATGTACTTGCGCAGCCCGCCGTAGCGGCGCATGTCGACCTCGTCGTTCATGCCGTGCATCACGGATCCGGCGCCGAGGAAGAGCCCGGCCTTGAAGAAGCCGTGGGTGACCAGGTGCATGATCGCGAAGACGTAGCCGATGGGGCCGAGGCCCGCGGCGAGGACCATGTAGCCGATCTGCGACATCGTCGATCCGGCGAGCGCCTTCTTGATGTCGTCCTTGGCGCAACCGACGATCGCACCGAAGAGCAGCGTGACCGCGCCGACGATGGTGACGACCAACTGGGCGTCGGGGGCGGCGTTGAAGATCGCCCCGGAGCGCACGATCAGGTAGACGCCCGCGGTGACCATGGTGGCGGCGTGGATGAGGGCGGAGACCGGGGTCGGGCCCTCCATCGCGTCGCCGAGCCAGGACTGCAGCGGCACCTGGGCGGACTTGCCGCAGGCGGCGAGCAGCAGCATCAGCGCGATCGCGGTGAGCTTGCCCTCGCCGGTGTCCCCGGTGGCCTCGAGGACCGGCCCGAAGGCGAAGGTCCCGAAGGTGGTGAACATCAGCATGATGGCGATGGACAGGCCCATGTCGCCGACGCGGTTGACCAGGAAGGCCTTCTTCGCGGCGGTGGCGGCGCTGGGCTTGTGCTGCCAGAAGCCGATGAGCAGGTACGAGGCGAGGCCGACGCCCTCCCAGCCGACGTACAGCAGGAGGTAGTTGTCGGCGAGGACCAGCAGCAGCATCGCCGCGAGGAACAGGTTCAGGTAGCCGAAGAAGCGGCGGCGCCGCTCGTCGTGCTCCATGTACCCGATCGAGTAGATGTGGATGAGCGTGCCCACCCCGCTGATCAGGAGCACGAACGTCATCGACAGCTGGTCCAGCTGGAAGGCGACGTCGGCCTGGAAGCCCTCGACGGGGATCCAGCTGAACAGGTGCTGGTGCAGGGCGCGTTCCTCCGCGTCCTTGCCGAGCATGTCCGTGAACAGGACGAGCCCGAAGGCGAAGGAGGCGAGGGACAGCAGGGTGCCGAGCAGATGCCCGGTGCGGTCCAGCGCCCGCCCGCCGCACAGGAGCACGGCGGCTCCGAGCAGTGGCGCCGCGATCAGCAGCGCGATCAGGTTCTCCACGAGCTGACCCCTTAGAGCTTCATCAGGCTGGCGTCGTCGACCGAGGCCGAGTGGCGGGAGCGGAACAGCGACACGATGATCGCGAGTCCGACGACGACCTCCGCGGCGGCGACGACCATCGTGAAGAAGGCGATGATCTGGCCGTCGAGGTTTCCGTGCAGGCGCGAGAAGGCGACGAAGGCGAGGTTGCAGGCGTTGAGCATCAGCTCCACGCACATGAACACCACGATCGCGTTCCGCCTGATCAGTACGCCGGTGGCACCGATGCTGAACAGCAGTGCCGCCAGATACAGGTAGTTGACCGGGTTCACTTCGATGCCTCCTCGGAGGTCGGCCGCTCCAGGCGCTCGGTGGACCGCTGTTCGAGGGCCTTGAGGTCGTTCAGCGCCTCGCTGGAGACGTCGCGGATCTGGCCGCGGGCGCGCAGCGTCTTGTTGACGGTCAGCTCCGAGGGGGAGCCGTCGGGCAGCAGGCCCGCGATGTCGACCGCGTTGTGCCGGGCGTAGACGCCGGGGGCGGGCAGCGGCGGCAGGTGGACGCCGTCCCGGATGCGCTGCTCGGACAACTCGCGCTGGGTCTTGGCGCGTTCGGTGCGCTCACGGTGGGTGAGGACCATCGCGCCGACCGCGGCGGTGATGAGCAGGGCGCCGGTGATCTCGAAGGCGAAGACGTACTTGGTGAAGATCAGGGTGGCCAGGCCCTCGACGTTCCCGCCGGAGTTGGCGCGGGTCAGTCCGCTGAACTCGGTCAGCGAGGCGTTGCCGATCCCGGCGATCAGCAGGACGCCGAAGCCGATTCCGCACAGCGCGGCCAGCCAGCGCTGGCCCTTGATGGTCTCCTTCAGGGAGTCCGCGGCGCTGACGCCGATGAGCATGACCACGAAGAGGAACAGCATCATGATCGCGCCGGTGTAGACGACGATCTGCACGATGCCGAGGAAGTAGGCGCCGTTGGCCAGGTAGAAGACCGCGAGGATGATCATCGTCCCGGCGAGGCAGAGCGCGCTGTGCACGGCCCGGCGCATCAGGATGGTGCACAGGGCGCCGAGCACCGCGACGGTGCCGAGGATCCAGAACTGGACGGCCTCACCGGTGGAGGTGGTGGCGGCGGCGAGGGTGCTCATGCGTCCACCCCCTCGGAGTCCGGCTTCTCGCCCTTGGAGGTCGCGGTCTGGATCTCGGTGCCGGGGGCGGCCTCGGTGACCAGGCCCCGGTAGTAGTCCTGCTCGTCGGTGCCCGGGTAGATCGCGTGCGGGCTGTCGACCATGCCCTCGTCGAGCCCGGCGAGCAGCTGCTCCTTGGTGTAGATCAGGTTCTCGCGGCTGGAGTCGGCGAGTTCGAACTCGTTGGTCATGGTGAGCGCGCGGGTCGGACAGGCCTCGATGCACAGCCCGCACAGGATGCAGCGGGCGTAGTTGATCTGGTAGACGCGTCCGTACCGCTCGCCCGGCGAGTAGCGCTCCTCGTCGGTGTTGTCGGCGCCCTCCACGTAGATGGCGTCGGCGGGGCAGGCCCAGGCGCACAGCTCGCAGCCGACGCACTTCTCCAGGCCGTCCGGGTGGCGGTTGAGCTGGTGCCGGCCGTGGAAGCGCGGTGCGGTGGTCTTGGGCTGCTCGGGGTACTGCTCGGTGAGCCGCTTCTTGAACATGGCCTTGAAGGTCACGCCGAAGCCGGCCACCGGGTTCTGGAACCCGGCCGGTTCGGCGGACCGGCCGCCGGACTCCGCCCCGGCCGGGGCCACTTCGCCGCCCTTGCCGGGCTTCTCGGGCACTGAGGACTGCTCAGCCATCGGACGCCTCCTTTCCGTCACTGTCAGTATTGGGGCCGCCACTGACAACGAGGTCGCGCTGGCGCGAGGGCCTGCGCGGCACCGGCGGCAGGCTCTGCCCCGGCAGCGGCGGTACGGGGAAGCCGCCGGCCATCGGGTCGAAGACCTCCGGCTCGGGCGGGTGGGCGACGGACTCGGCCTTCTCGCGCTTCTCCTGGTTGTCGCGCAGGATGTCGACGACGAAGGAGATCAGCAGCAGGGCGATCACGGCGCCGCCGACGTAGAGCGCGATCTCGGCGAAGTCGTAGTCCTCGTTGCGCAGCGCCCGCACGGTGGCGACCAGCATCAGCCAGACCACCGAGACCGGGATGAGCACCTTCCAGCCGAGCTTCATCAGCTGGTCGTAGCGGACCCGGGGCAGGGTGCCGCGCAGCCAGATGAAGCCGAACAGCAGCAGCTGGACCTTGAGGACGAACCAGAGCATCGGCCACCAGCCGTGGTTGGCGCCCTCCCAGAAGGTGCTGACCGGCCAGGGTGCGCGCCAGCCGCCGAGGAAGAGGGTGGTGGCGACCGCGGAGACCGTCACCATGTTCACGTACTCGGCGAGCATGAACATCGCGAACTTGATGGAGGAGTACTCGGTGTTGAAGCCGCCGACGAGGTCGCCCTCGGACTCCGGCATGTCGAAGGGCGCGCGGTTGGTCTCGCCGACCATCGTGATGATGTAGAGGAGGAAGGAGACCGGCAGCAGCAGGATGTACCAGCGGTCCTGCTGGCCCTCCACGATCGCCGAGGTCGACATCGACCCGGAGTAGAGGAAGACGGAGGCGAAGGCGGCGCCCATCGCGATCTCGTACGAGATCATCTGCGCGCAGGAGCGCAGCCCGCCGAGCAGCGGATACGTGGAGCCGGAGGACCAGCCCGCGAGGACGATGCCGTAGATGCCGACGGAGGCGACCGCGAGGATGTAGAGCATCGCGATCGGCAGGTCGGTGAGCTGCATGGTGGTGCGCTGGCCGAGGATCGAGACCTCGTTGCCGGAGGGCCCGAAGGGGATCACCGCGATCGCCATGAACGCGGGGACCGCGGCGACGATCGGCGCGAGGACGTAGACGACCTTGTCCGCGCGCTTGACGATGACGTCTTCCTTCAGCATCAGCTTGATGCCGTCGGCCAGCGACTGCAGCAGGCCCCAGGGGCCGTGCCGGTTGGGGCCGATGCGCCGCTGCATCCAGGCGACGACCTTGCGCTCCCACACGATGGAGAAGAGCACGGTCACCATCAGGAAGGCGAAGCAGAAGACCGCCTTGATGACCACCAGCCACCACGGGTCGGTGCCGAACAGCGACAGGTCTTCCTGGGCGAGCGGCATCATGACGTCACCTCCGAGATCGCGGTGGCCCCGTCGGTGGCGGGGGCGAGGCGCACGAGCTGGCCGGGCCGCGCTCCGGTGTCGGCGGCCACGCCGTGGCCGGTGGAGTTCAGCGGCAGCCAGACCACCCGGTCGGGCATCTCCGTGACGAGCAGCGGCAGTTCGACGCTGCCCTCGGGTCCGGTGACCTTCAGGGCCTGGCCGTCGGCGACTCCGGTCTCGGCGGCGGTGGCCGCGGAGAGCCGGGCGACGGCGGCGTGCCGGGTGCCGGCCAGCGCCTCGTCGCCCTCCTGGAGCCGGCCGCGGTCGAGCAGCAGCCGGTGCCCGGCGAGCACCGCCTCGCCCTGACCGGGCCGGGGCAGCGCGGCCGTGGTCCCGCTGGGCCCGGTGGCGAGCGGGCCGTCCCAGCCGCCGAGGCGGTCGAGTTCGGCGCGGGCGGTGCGGACGTCGGGCAGGCCCAGGTGGATGTCCATGGCGTCGGCGAGCATGTGCAGCACGCGCAGGTCCTGGGGGGCCAGGGTCCGGGTCATCTGGTCGGGCTTGAGCGAGGCCTCGAACATCCGCGCCCTGCCTTCCCAGTTGAGGAAGGTGCCGGACTTCTCGGCGACGGCGGCGACCGGCAGGACCACATCGGCCCGTTCGGTGACCTCGCTCGGCCGCTGCTCCAGGGAGACCACGAAGGCGGCCTCCTTGAGCGCGGTACGGGCGCGTGCCGGGTCCGGCAGGTCGTCGATCTCGACGCCGCCGACGAGCAGCGCGCCGAGCTCGCCGCTCGCGGCGGCCTCGACGATCTGCCCGGTGTCGCGGCCGTGGCGGTGCGGGAGCCGGGCCAGGCCCCAGACGGCGGCGACCTCGTCCCGGGCGCGCGGGTCGGTGGCCGGGCGCCCGCCGGGCAGCAGCGCGGGCAGCGCGCCGGTCTCGACGGCGCCGCGCTCACCCGCCCGGCGCGGGATCCACACCAGCCGGGCGCCGGTGGCGGCGGCGGTGCGGGCGGCGGCGGTGAGCGCGCCGGGCACCGCGGCGAGGCGTTCGCCGACGACGAGGACGGCGCCCTCCTCGCGCAGCGCCTCGGCGGCCCGGCTGCCGTCGCCTTCGAGGCCGGTGCCGGTGGCGAGGGCGTCCAGCCACTCGGTCTCGGTGCCGGGGGCGGCGGGCAGCAGGGTGCCGCCCGCCTTCTCCAGGCCCCGGGTGGCGTGGGTGGCGAGGGCGAAGGTGCGCTGGCCGTGCTTGCGCCAGGCCTTGCGCAGCCTCAGGAAGACACCGGGTGCCTCCTCCTCCGCCTCGATCCCGGCGAGCAGCACCGCGGGCGCCTTGCCGAGCAGGGTGTACGTGACGCCCGTACCGTCCAGGTCGCGGCCGCGCCCGGCGACGAAGGCGGCCAGGAAGTCGGCCTCCTCGGCGCTGTGCACGCGGGCCCGGAAGTCGACGTCGTTGGTGTCGAGGGCGACCCGGGCGAACTTGCTGTACGCGTAGGAGTCCTCGACGGTCAGCCGGCCGCCGGTGAGCACGGCCGCCCGGCCGCGGGCCGCGGCCAGTCCGCTCGCGGCGGCCTCCAGGGCCTCCGGCCAGCTGGCGCTCCGCAGTTGACCGGTGGCGGCGTCACGGATGAGCGGGGTGGTGAGGCGGTCCTTGAGCTGCGCGTAGCGGAAGCCGAAGCGGCCCTTGTCGCAGATCCACTCCTCGTTGACCTCGGGGTCGTCGGCGGCCAGGCGCCGCATGACCTTGCCGCGCCGGTGGTCGGTGCGGGTGGCGCAGCCCCCGGCGCAGTGCTCGCACACGCTCGGCGAGGACACCAGGTCGAAGGGGCGGGAGCGGAAGCGGTACGCCGCCGAGGTCAGCGCGCCGACCGGGCAGATCTGGATGGTGTTGCCGGAGAAGTACGACTCGAAGGGGTCGCCCTCGCCGGTGCCGACCTGCTGGAGGGCGCCGCGTTCGAGGAGTTCGATCATCGGGTCGCCGGCGACCTGGTTGGAGAAGCGGGTGCAGCGCGCGCACAGCACGCAGCGCTCGCGGTCCAGGAGCACCTGGGTGGAGATCGGCACCGGCTTCTCGAAGGTCCGCTTCCTCCCCTCGAAGCGGGAGTCGGCGTCACCCACCGACATGGCCTGGTTCTGCAGCGGGCACTCGCCGCCCTTGTCGCAGACCGGGCAGTCCAGGGGGTGGTTGATGAGCAGCAGCTCCATCACCCCGCGCTGCGCCTTCTCCGCGACCGGCGAGGTCAGCTGGGAGCTGACGACCATGCCGTCGGTGCAGGTGATGGTGCAGGAGGCCATCGGCTTGCGCTGGCCCTCGACCTCGACGATGCACTGGCGGCAGGCACCGGCCGGGTCGAGCAGCGGGTGGTCGCAGAAGCGCGGGATCTCGATGCCGAGCATCTCGGCGGCCCGGATGACCAGGGTGCCCTTGGGCACGCTGATCTCGGAGCCGTCGATGGTCAGGGTCACGAGGTCCTCGGCGACCGGGGCCTCTTTGCCCGACGCCCCGCCGGAGGGAGCGCCTGTGGTGACCGTCATGCGTTCACCTCCGTGTGGGTGTCGGCCCAGGCGGTGGACCGGGCCGGGTCGAAGGGGCAGCCCTTCTCGTCGATGTGCTGCTCGTACTCCGCGCGGAAGAAGTGCAGCGAGGAGATGATCGGCGCGGCGGCGCCGTCGCCGAGGGCGCAGAAGGACTTGCCGTTGATGTTGTCGGCGATGTCGGCGAGCTTGTCGAGGTCGGCGTGGGTGCCCTTGCCCGCCTCCAGGTCGCGCATCAACTGCACGAGCCAGTAGGTGCCTTCGCGGCAGGGGGTGCACTTGCCGCAGGACTCGTGGGCGTAGAACTCGGTCCAGCGGGTGACGGCGCGGACCACGCAGGTGGTCTCGTCGAAGCACTGCAGGGCCTTGGTGCCGAGCATCGATCCGGCGGCGCCGACGGCCTCGTAGTCCAGGGGGACGTCGAGGTGCTCGTCGGTGAGCAGCGGGGTGGAGGAGCCGCCCGGGGTCCAGAACTTCAGGCGGTGCCCGGGCCGCATGCCGCCGCTCATGTCGAGGAGCTGGCGCAGGGTGATGCCGAGCGGGCCCTCGTACTGGCCGGGGCCCGCGACATGGCCGCTGAGCGAGTACAGCGTGAAGCCCGGGGACTTCTCGCTGCCCATGGACCTGAACCAGTCCTTGCCCTTGTTCAGGATCGCGGGAACCGAGGCGATGGACTCGACGTTGTTCACCACCGTGGGGCAGGCGTAGAGGCCGGCGACGGCGGGGAAGGGCGGCCGGAGCCTCGGCTGGCCGCGGCGCCCTTCGAGGGAGTCGAGGAGCGCGGTCTCCTCGCCGCAGATGTAGGCCCCGGCGCCCGCGTGCACGGTGAGGTCGAGGTCGAGCCCCTCGCCGAGCGCGTTCTTGCCGAGGTAACCGGCCTCGTAGGCCTCGCGCACGGCCTCGTGCAGCCTGCGCAGTACGGGGACGACCTCGCCGCGCAGGTAGATGAAGGCGTGCGAGGAGCGGATCGCGTGGCAGGCGATCACGATGCCCTCGATGAGGGAGTGCGGGTTGGCGTAGAGGAGGGGGATGTCCTTGCAGGTGCCGGGCTCGGACTCGTCGGCGTTGACGACGAGGTAGTGCGGCTTGCCGTCGCCCTGCGGGATGAACTGCCACTTCATGCCGGTGGGGAAGCCCGCGCCGCCGCGGCCGCGCAGACCGGAGTCCTTCACATAGGCGATGAGGTCGTCCGGGGCCATGGCGAGCGCCTTGCGCAGCCCCTCGTATCCCTCGTGGCGGCGGTAGACCTCCAGGGACCAGGACTTCTCCTCGTCCCAGAAGGCGGAGAGCACCGGAGCGAGCAGCTCCTCGGGGCTCAGGTCCGCGCCGCCGGACGCCGCGGTGTCGCCGTTGTCGGTGGTCAAGGTCATCACTCCCCCTCCTCGGCAGCGGGGCCCGCGGGGTGGGCGGGGTCGGAGGCCGAGGTCTCCTGCGGGGCGTCGTGCGAGCTGAGGTGCTCGCCCGGCGAGGACTGGTGCGCGGTGTCCCGGGTCGGTCCGGCGTCCTGTCCGCGCGGGTGGACCACGCGCGGCTGGGGGCTCTCGCCCTTGGCCAGGCGCAGCCCGATCAGGGAGGCGGGGCCGCCGCTGCCGCCGGCCTCGACGGCGCCCTCGCGCGCGTCGGGGAATCCGGCGAGGATGCGGGCGGTCTCCTTGTACGTGCACAGGGGGGCGCCGCGGGTGGGCTCGACGGTGGCTCCGGCCCGCAGCTCGTCGACCAGGCGCTTGGCGGACTCGACGGTCTGGTTGTCGAAGAACTCCCAGTTGACCATCAGGACCGGAGCGAAGTCGCAGGCCGCGTTGCACTCGATGTGTTCGAGGGTGACCTTGCCGTCCTCGGTGGTCTCGCCGTTGCCGACGCCGAGGTGCTCCTGGAGCGCGGAGAAGATGGCGTCGCCGCCCATCACCGCGCACAGCGTGTTGGTGCAGACCCCGACCTGGTAGTCGCCGCCCGGCTTGCGCCGGTACATGGTGTAGAAGGTGGCGACCGCGGTGACCTCGGCGGTGGTCAGCTGGAGGACGTCCGCGCAGAACTGCATTCCGGTGCGCGTGACATGGCCCTCCTCGGACTGCACCAGGTGCAGCAGCGGCAGCAGCGCCGAGCGGGAGTCCGGGTAGCGGGCGATGACCTCGCGCGCGTCGGCCTCCAGGCGGGCGCGCACCTCGGCCGGGTACGCGGGGGCGGGCAGCTGGGGCATGCCCAGGCTCACCTCGTGGCTCGCGGGTGTGGTCGTCACCGGTCGACGCCTCCCATCACGGGGTCGATGGACGCGACGGCGACGATGACGTCGGCGACCTGGCCGCCCTCGCACATCGCCGCCATGGCCTGCAGATTGGTGAAGGACGGGTCGCGGAAGTGGACCCGGAAGGGCCGGGTGCCGCCGTCGGAGACGACGTGCACGCCGAGTTCGCCCTTGGGGGACTCCACCGCGGTGTACGCCTGTCCCGGCGGGACCCGGAAGCCCTCGGTCACCAGCTTGAAGTGGTGGATCAGGGACTCCATGGAGGTGCCCATGATCTTCTTGATGTGGTCGAGGGAGTTGCCGAGCCCGTCCGGGCCGAGCGCGAGCTGCGCCGGCCAGGCGATCTTCTTGTCGCCGACCATCACCGGGCCCGGCTGCAGCCGGTCCAGGCACTGCTCGACGATCTTCAGCGACTCCCGCATCTCCTCGATACGGATGAGGAAGCGCCCGTAGGAGTCGCAGGTGTCGGTGGTGGGGACCTCGAAGTCGTAGGTCTCGTAGCCGCAGTAGGGGCTGGACTTGCGCAGGTCGTGCGGCAGGCCCGCGGAGCGCAGGACGGGGCCGGTGGCGCCGAGGGCCATGCAGCCCGCGAGGTCGAGGTAGCCGACGTCCTGCATGCGGCCCTTGAAGATCGGGTTCCCGGTGGCGAGCTTGTCGTACTCCGGGAGGTTCTTGCGCATGGTCTTCAGGAACTCGCGGATCGCCTCCGGGGCGCCGGGCGGCAGGTCCTGGGCGAGGCCGCCGGGGCGGATGTAGGCGTGGTTCATCCGCAGGCCGGTGATCAGCTCGTAGAGATCGAGAATCAGTTCACGATCGCGGAAGCCGTAGATCATGATGGTGGTCGCGCCCAGCTCCATGCCGCCGGTGGCGATGGCCACCAGGTGCGAGGAGAGGCGGTTCAGCTCCATCAGGAGGACCCGGATGATGTTCGCCCGCTCCGGGATCTCGTCCTGGATGCCGAGGAGCTTCTCCACGCCGAGGCAGTAGGCGGCCTCGTTGTAGAAGGGCGTCAGGTAATCCATCCGCGTGACGAAGGTGGTGCCCTGCGTCCAGTTGCGGAATTCGAGGTTCTTCTCGATGCCGGTGTGCAGGTAGCCGATGCCGCAGCGGGCCTCGGTGACCGTCTCGCCGTCGATCTCCAGGATCAGGCGGAGCACGCCGTGCGTGGAGGGGTGCTGGGGGCCCATGTTGACGACGATGCGCTCGTCGTCGGCCTTGGCGGCGGACCGGACGACCTCGTCCCAGTCGCCGCCGGTGACCGTGTAGACGGTCCCCTCGGTGGTCTCGCGTGCGGCGGAGGAGGCGTCGCCCCAGTCGGCCGCGTGGGGGGAGTCGGTGCTCACGAGTACGACCTCCGCTGGTCCGGAGCAGGGATCTGGGCGCCCTTGTACTCGACGGGGATGCCGCCGAGGGGGTAGTCCTTGCGCTGCGGGAAGCCCTGCCAGTCGTCCGGCATCATGATCCGCGTCAGCGCGGGGTGGCCGTCGAAGACGAGACCGAAGAAGTCGTAGGCCTCGCGCTCGTGCCAGTCGTTGGTCGGGTACACCGCGACCAGCGAGGGGATGTGCGGGTCCGCGTCGGGGGCGCTGACCTCCAGGCGGATGAGCCGGTTGTGCGTGAGCGAACGCAGATGGTAGACGGCGTGCAGCTCGCGGCCCTTGTCGTGCAGGTAGTGCACCCCGCTCACGCCGGTGCACAGCTCGAAGCGGAGCGCCGGGTCGTCACGCAGGGTGCGGGCAACCTGCACCAGGTGTTCGCGGTGGATGTGGAAGGTCAGCTCGTCGCGGTCGACCACCGTCTTGTCGATGGCGTTCTCGGGGACGAGCCCCTGCTCCTCCAGGGCGCCCTCCAGCTCGTCGGCGACCTCGTCGAACCAGCCCCCGTACGGGCGGCTGGCCGCGCCGGGCAGCCGGATCGAGCGGACCAGGCCGCCGTAGCCGGAGGTGTCGCCGCCGTTGTTGGCGCCGAACATGCCGCGCTGGACGCGGATCTCCTCGCCGCCCTCGCCGCGCTGGCCGGGCAGGTTCTGGGCGTTCAGGTCCGCCTCGGGGTTCACCCCCGCGTCCGGGCCGGTGGATTCGCCGTCGGGTTTGTCGCCCGGAGAGGTCCCGCTCACCGCAGCAGCCCCTTCATCTCGATGGTCGGCAGTGCGTTGAGGGCGGCCTCTTCGGCCTCCCGGGCGGCCTCCGCGGCGTTCACGCCGAGCTTGGAGCCCTGGATCTTGGTGTGCAGCTTGAGGATCGCGTCGATCAGCATCTCGGGGCGCGGCGGGCAGCCCGGCAGGTAGATGTCGACCGGGACGACGTGGTCGACGCCCTGGACGATCGCGTAGTTGTTGAACATGCCGCCGGAGGAGGCGCAGACCCCCATGGAGATGACCCACTTGGGGTTGGGCATCTGGTCGTAGACCTGCCGCAGCACCGGCGCCATCTTCTGGCTGACGCGGCCCGCCACGATCATCAGGTCCGCCTGCCGCGGGGAGCCGCGGAAGACCTCCATGCCGAAGCGTGCGAGGTCGTAGCGTCCCGCGCCGGTGGTCATCATCTCGATGGCGCAGCACGCCAGGCCGAAGGTGGCGGGAAAGACGGACGACTTGCGCACCCAGCCCGCGGCCTGTTCGACGGTGGTCAGCAGAAAACCGCTCGGCAGTTTTTCTTCGAGTCCCATTGGTTGCCCCTTAATGCCCCTTCAAGACCAGCTTGCGTCTTTCGCGGTGTTCAGTCCCACTCCAGGCCGCCGCGGCGCCAGACATAGGCGTAGGCGACGAAGACCGTGACCACGAACAGCAGCATTTCGACGAGGCCGAAGAGGCCCAGCGCGTCGAAGGTGACCGCCCACGGGTAGAGGAAGACGATCTCGATGTCGAAGACGATGAAGAGCATCGCCGTCAGGTAGTACTTGATCGGGAATCGCCCGCCACCGGCCGGAGTCGGGGTCGGCTCGATACCGCACTCGTAGGCCTCCAGCTTGGCCCGGTTGTACCGCTTCGGGCCGATGAGCGAGGCCGCGATCACGGAGAAGATCGCAAAGGCGGCCCCCAGGGCTCCCAGTACGAGGATGGGCGCATACGCGTTCACCGCTCCCCGCTCCTCTCAGTCGGCTTTGACTGCTTCGGCGACGCCGGGCCCTCCCGCTCCCCTCCGCGTCCCGTGCGGTGCGCCCGCCTCCGGAAGCCGCCTGGTGTGCGGATTCCTGAAGATCGCGCGCATGTGAAGCAGGTCACAAGCCCAACTGCCGTGCATCCTATGCCCGCCCGTCTGTGATCTGCGACACGGGGTACAAGACGATCTTTGTGATCTGCACCACGAGCCTGTGGATCATGCACGCAGTGCCACCCCGCAGTTCACACCGGAGACACCCGAGTGACCACGAGACGTGACATCCAGCCCAGTAGGCGACGTAGGGGACGGGTCGCGCATTATCAAGTCCCGGCGAATCGCACAAAATTGGTGCTGGACACACCATCTTGATAGAGGGCGCGGATTCACCCGCCGGAAGGAGATCCGGTGATGATCGTGGACGTGTGCCGGGTACGTGCGCGGATTCACGAGCGGACGCGGCCCACCCTGTGAGCGTTCCGTGACCTGCGCCACATCGGCCACCCTGGCCGAGGAACGGGGCTTGGCCAATCTTCCCAACGGGTGGTAGGCGCGGGGCAATTCGGACGTATCACGAATAGCCCGTGCACAGAGACGGGAAGGGTCGCGTCCGCATTGCCCGTTACGGCGTCAATAAGGGGCTCTCGGGGCGGGGTTCGACCGGACAAAACGGTAACTGTGGCGCAGCCCACGTTTCTTGAAGGTAACGGTGGAGCCCTGATAGCGGTTGTCCCATGTCCCACAGCGCTCACATACGCAGCCACCGGAAGCCCCGCCGCAGTCAGTCGAAGCTGGCACTGCGGGCCGGAGTTGCCGGTGGCTTCCTCAGCACCCTGGCAGTGGCCGGTGCGGCGGGCCCCGCGAACGCGGCGGAACCGGCCACCGAGACCATCGAGCTGCCCACCCTCACCGAGGGCCTGTCCACGCAGACCGCCGAGTCCGCCGCGCAGATCCAGCAGGCGGCCGACACCTACGAGCTGCAGGCCACCCGCGAGACCGCGACCGAACGCGCCGTGAAGCAGGCCAAGAAGGACCAGGCCGCCGCGGAACGCAAGGCCGAGGAGGCCAAGAAGAAGGCCGCCGAGGAGGCGAAGGAGAAGGCCGCCCGCGCGGCCGAGCAGCGGGCGAACCGTTCCTCCGCCCGCACCGCGCTCACCCCCGTCGCCACGCCGTCCAGCGGCAGCGTCAGCACGGTCATCTCCTTCCTCAAGGCCCAGCTCGGCAAGCCCTACGTCATGGGCGGCACCGGACCCAGCTCCTGGGACTGCTCCGGCCTCGTCCAGGCCGCCTTCCAGCAGGCCGGCGTCAGCCTCCCGCGCACCTCGCAGGAGCAGTCGACCGCGGGCACCCAGGTCTCGGTCTCCAGCGCCCAGGCCGGCGACATCCTGTACTGGGGCGGCGCGGGCAGCGCCCACCACGTCGGCGTCTACCTCGGCAACGGCCAGTACCTGGACGCCGCGAACCCCTCCAAGGGCGTCGTGATCCAGGACCTCTCGGGCTACCCGGCCAGCGGCGCGATCCGCGTCCTGTGAGCCACCGGACCCGCCACTGAACGACCGGGGTTCCGCACGGGCCCCGACGACACAGACGAAGGCCGCCTCTCCCCCACCGGGAGCGGCGGCCTTCGCCCGTATACGGGCTCCCGCGAATGTCGAGGGATTCCGCCCCGGTACGTACGCTTTCGCGCACTCCGAACAGCCGCCCCGCGGGGGCCCGTTCACGCCCCGGCAACCGCGCGTACCGCGACCGCGCCTCTCCCGGCGCCCGGAGAGCGCCCCTCAGAGGCCGGGGAACCGCCCGGGCCGCCCCGCCCCTCTCCCGGCCCCGTCGAGGCCGTCAGCGGCGGCCCCAGGGGCCCGGCAGGGCGGACGCGCCGCGGAACGAGGGGCGGGCGGCGGCCCGATCAGGGATCCGGCACCCCGATAAGCCCCGCTCTGCACCGATTTACCCCCGCCGCCGGACAGATCGACGCCCGGCGCCGGCAGGTCCACACCCGCAGTCGGCCAGGCCCCCGCAACGCGGACGGCCCGGCCCGCCCCCCCTCGGGGACGAACCGGGCCGCAGAGCCGTGCGCGTACGTACCGGAACCGGCGCGCGGACGGCGGGGACTCGGGGCGCTCAGGCCTTCGGGGCCACCCGGCTCAGGCCGTTGATGATGCGGTCCATCGCGTCGCCGCCGCTCGGGTCGGTGAGGTTGGCGAGCATCTTCAGGGTGAACTTCATCAGCAGCGGGTGGGTGAGACCGCGCTCGGCGGCGATCCTCATGACCTTGGGGTTGCCGATCAGCTTCACGAAGGCGCGGCCGAGCGTGTAGTAGCCGCCGTAGGTCTGCTTGAGGACCTTCGGGTAGTTCTGCAGGGCGAGTTCGCGCTGCTCGCGGGTGGCGCGGGCGTGCGCCTGGACCACCACGTCCGCGGCGATCTGGCCGGACTCCATGGCGTACGCGATGCCCTCGCCGTTGAACGGGTTCACCAGTCCGCCCGCGTCGCCGACCAGCATCAGGCCCTTGGTGTAGTGCGGCTGGCGGTTGAAGGCCATCGGGAGGGCGGCACCGCGGATCGGCCCTGTCATGTTCTCCTCGGTGTAGCCCCAGTCCTCGGGCAGCGAGGCGCACCAGGTCTTGAGGACCTCGCGCCAGTCCAGCTCCTTGAAGGCGGCGGTGGTGTTGAGGACGCCGAGGCCGACGTTGGAGGTGCCGTCGCCCATGCCGAAGATCCAGCCGTAGCCGGGCAGCAGCCGCTCCTGGCCGTCGCGCCGGTCCCACAGCTCCAGCCAGGACTCCAGGTAGTCGTCGTCGTGCCGGGGCGAGGTGAAGTAGGTGCGCACCGCGACGCCCATCGGCCGGTCCTCGCGGCGGTGCAGGCCCATCTGCAGGGAGATCCGCGTGGAGTTGCCGTCCGCGGCGATGACCAGCGGGGCGTGGAAGCTGACCTCCTTCTTGTCCTCGCCGAGCTTGGCGCGCACCCCGGTGATGTGCCCGGTGCGCTCGTCGGTGATCGGGGAGCCGACGTTGCAGCGCTCGTGGAGGCGGGCCCCGGCCTTCTGCGCCTGGCGGGCGAGCTGCTCGTCGAAGTCGTCGCGTTTGCGCACCAGGCCGTAGTCCGGGTACGTCGCCAGATCGGGCCAGTCGAGCTGGAGCCGGACGCCGCCGCCGATGATCCGCAGGCCCTTGTTGCGCAGCCAGCCCGCCTCCTCGGAGATGTCGATCCCCATCGCGACGAGCTGCTTGACGGCACGCGGTGTCAGCCCGTCGCCGCAGACCTTCTCGCGCGGAAAGGCCGTCTTCTCCAGGAGCAGGACGTCGAGTCCGGCCTTGGCGAGGTGATAGGCGGTCGTCGAACCGGCGGGGCCGGCCCCTACGACGATGACATCCGCGGAGTTGTCGGCAAGAAGCTCGGTCACGGCGGGCACTCCCCACTGTCGGAATTCTCGGGCCATGGGTTTTCAGTATTCCGCGTGCCGAGGGGCACAGGACACGGGCAGTCTATTCAGCGGCACCGCTCACCCAGCCGAAGGGCCGCTCGTGACAGAACCGAGAACACCGGGCTCGCTGACCGCACCGCGCACCGCGGTGGCGCCGGACCGGCCGCTTCCCGCGGTCGACCTGCGGGTTCCCACCGACGAGGACGCCTACGCCTGGCATCGCGTCTTCGCCGACCCCGAGGTCATGGAATTCCACGGCGGCCGCTCCGCGGAGCTGTCCGTCTACGAGGAGCTGACCGCCCGGCAGCGCCGCCACGACGCCGAGCGCGGCTTCTGCCTGTGGACCATGCTCGGCCCCGGCGGCGAGGTCCTCGGCTTCACCGGCGCCCAGCCCTGGCCGCACAGCTGGGGCCCCGAGGGCGAGATCGAGATCGGCTGGCGGCTCGGCCGGGACCACTGGGGCCGGGGCTATGCCACCGCCGCCGCCGAGGCCACCCTGGAGCGGCTGCGCGCGGCGGGCGTCGGCCGGGTCGTCGCCATGGTGGACGCCCGCAACGCGCGCTCGGTGGCGGTCACCCGCCGCCTCGGCATGGAGCTCGCGGAGACCTTCCTGACCCCGGTCTCCCGGCGCGAGGGCCACTGCTACCGGCTGGCGCTGTGACGCCGGGCGCCGGGGCGGGCGGCACTCCCCCGCCCCGGCGCCCGCCCGCTCAGCCGCTGCCGGACAGCCGCCAGGTGCCGAGGGCCGTGTCGAAGGCACCGCTCAGGGTGGTGTCCCAGTCCTCGTCGGGCCCGAGCAGCTGGGTGGCGTACTCGGTGCCCGAACTGTCCACGTATCCCTGGTCCTTGGCGTGGATCAGCCGCCCCGCCTCATCGGTGTAGGTGTACTCCCAGAGGGCCCCGGACCGCCCCTGGAAGATGTTCGGCTCCAGCCGGATCCGCCGGTAGTCCCCGTGCCGCTTCTTCGCGGTCCGCTCCATGCTGAGGAAGTTGTCGTACGAGGTGTACCCGGCGTCGGTGATCACCCCGACCACGAAGCTCTCCGGCCCGGCGGAGGGGGCGAAGACGGTCTGGGTGCCGCGCTCGACCTTGCGCTTCTGCCAGCCGTCCGGCACCGCGAAGGAGTAGCCCATCGGGCTGGACACCTCGTGGTACCCGGCGGGCACGCTCGCCGCCCCCGTGGGCTCCTCGGCGACATCCGGGTCCTGGGTCCCGGGGTCCTGGGTTCCCGGATCCCCGGTCGCCGGGTCCCCCGCCGGGTCCTCGGCCCCGGCCGGATCGTCCGTGGCGCCCCCGGCCGGGTCCTCGCGGTCCTCGCCGGGCCGGGAGGGCCCGGAACCGGCCTTGTCGTCGCGCTGCTTCCCGTCGCCGCCGTCCCGGTCCCAGAGGACCACCCCGGCCGCGGCGCCCCCGCCGAGCAGCAGCGCGCAGACCAGCGTCGCCGACCACACCACGGCCGGACTCCGCCGCCGGCCCCCACCCGGCCCACGCCCCGCGCCCGCCTCGACGGGGCCGAGCTGATAGGGCCCCGGGTACGGCCCGGGCACCTGCTCGGCGGGGTACGCGTACGGGTACGGGTACGGGGTGGGGGCCTGCTCGGCGGGGTGGGCCTGCTGGGGGGTGAGGGCAACTGGGGCCGGGGTGGCGGGAGTTGCGGGTGGGGTGGGTGAGGTGGGTGGAGTGGGTGAGGTGAGGGCGGCAGGTGTGCCGGGGGCTGCTGATGCGGCGGGAGTTGCCGGTGCGGCGGAGATTGCCGGTGCGGCGGGAGTGGCCGATGTGGAGGGTGGGGTGCCCGGGGCCGCGAAGGCTCCGGGGGCCGGGGGGACGGTCGGGGCTCCGGTGGTGCCCGGGGCCATGGGTGTGCCGGGGGCCGCAGCCACGCCCGGGGCCTGGCCGCCGCTCGGGGAGAGGCGGAGCAGGAAGGGGGCGAGGAAGGTGGCCGCGCCGATCCACAGCAGGCCGAAGAGCATCGCCTCCGGGAACGGCGTACCGGCCTCGACGGAACCGCCGCCCCCGGGGCCGCCCGGGCTCGCCGCGCCCTCGACCCCGATGCCGCCGAGGGCGACGAGGAGCAGGAAGCCGAGGTAGCTCAGGCCCGCCGCGAGCAGCTGTTCGCCGCGCCCGGCGGAGCGGCGGGCGGTGACGATCCCGATGAGCAGCGCGCAGACGGTGCCGAGCGCGAGCGCGCCCACGACGGCACCGGAACTCGTCACCTCCGCCAGCTCCGAGAGGCCGAAGCTCGCCCGGTCGGAGCCGCCGCCGAGGCCCCTCGACCCGGAGGCCTCGGCCTCCACGGGCGCGCCCCAGGCGAGGGAGAGGCCGCTGACGGCGATGTTGGGCAGCAGGAGCAGGGCGGCGAGCAGCGGGCTGATCCCGCTGCCGTTCAGATCGGTCAGCTCGTCCAGGTCGTCGACCTGGGTGAGGGCGAGGAAGGCGACCAGGGCGCTGAGCGCGAGCGCCGCGCCCAGGGCCCGCAGCGCGGTGCCGCCCGCCCGTAGCGCGGTCCGCGCACCCGGCCGCGCCGCCAGCCACCAGCGCAGCCGCTCGCGCTCCAGCATCCCGCCGCCGATCAGCAGGGCGAGCAGCAGCGCGCCCAGCGTCGACAGGAGGGGCGCGGAGCTGAGTTCGGCCTCCTGGAGGTCGGGCTGCGCCACCAGGGCCAGCACCAGGGTGCCCGCCCCCACCAGGAGGGCGAGGCGAACTGCCGCCTCCAGACCGGCGGTCGGACCCCAGGCCGCCCCGCCCTGCCGCAGCCGGCCGCGCAGCAGACGGACACCGAAGACCAGGGCGACGATCCACAGCAGGGTCACCGTGAAGGGCACCAGGGAGAGCGTGGCGCTGCCGGACAGCGCCTCCTCGGCGCCGCCTCCGCCGTAGACACCACCGGAGCCGTACGGCCCGTCCGAACCGCCGCCCGAGCCGAAGGGGTTGGCGGGCCGGTTCACCTCCACCCCGAGCGAGAAGCCGCCGCCGACCGACTTGAGCAGCAGGGCGAGCGCGATCCGCATCCGGTCGGTGTACCCGACGACCACCTCGTCCCCCTGCCCGTACTTGGGCAGGGCCAGCGCGAACGCCCCGAGGAGCAGCACCCCCAGCGGTACGAAGGCGGCTTGGGCGGCCCCGGCCCAGTCACCGCGCAGCATCCGCCCGAAGAACAGGCCGGCGGCGGAGGGTTGGGCGGGAGCGCCGGGCATCGGGGGCTGCGCGGGCGGAGTGGGAAGGGCCGACGGGCCCGACGGGGCCGAGAGTCCGGTCACCGTGGGCGGGTGCGCGGGGGGTTGCTGCGGGGTCGGAGGGGTCTGGGCGGGGGCGGGCGGGGACTGCTCGGGC
The DNA here is from genome assembly GCF_012273655.1 of Streptomyces physcomitrii. GTDB lineage: Bacteria > Actinomycetota > Actinomycetes > Streptomycetales > Streptomycetaceae > Streptomyces > Streptomyces physcomitrii. The sequence goes on from NZ_JAAWWP010000025.1 coordinate 89,183, forward strand.
GGGCTCGGGGCGGTGCCCGGGCGGCCCGAACTGGCGTCCTCCGTACCGGACTTCGCGGTTGGAGGCGCTATGGATGGGGGCTCTGTGGGTGGGGCCTCCGCGGACGGGGCCTCGGTGGGCGGGGGCGTCGTAGGAGAGGTCTTCACGAGCGGGGTGGGCTTCGTCAGCGGTGTGGGCTTCGCGGACGGAGTGGCCTCGGCTGGTGAGGCCGTGGCAGACCCCGAGTCGGACCCGGCGGACGGGGCCGTGGCCGAGCCGGAGTCGGCACCAGCGGACGGAGCCGTGGCAGAGCCAGAGGACGGAGCAGTGGCAGCGTCGGAGTCGGCCCCGGAGGACGGAGGAGCGGCAGCGTCGGAGTCGGCCCCGGTGAGTGGTGCCGCAGGCGAGTCGGTCGCGGTGGGCGGGTGCTCCGGGGTGGCCGAACTGCCCTTCCCCGCCTGAGAGTCGGCGTCCTCCGCGACCACGGTCACCTCGGTGATGAACGCGGCGTGGACCGTTTCCCCGGGCCGGGGGCCGCCCGCGTCCGGCCGGCCGTGCGAGTCCTCGGGTTCCGCCAAGTCCCCCGGGTTCTGCGGGAGTTCGCGGTCCTCCGGGCCTCCGTCACCGCTCGGCTGACCGGAGTCGGCGGCGGAGTCGGCGGGGTCGGCGGAGGCGGGCCGGTCGGCTTCGGGGGCGGCTCCTGAGGCGGGGGCGGTCTCGGCCGCCTCCGGTCTGCGCTGACGCCCGCACTGCATGCAGTAACGGGCCTCGTCGGGAGCCTGGGCACCGCAGTGCGGGCAGGACGCCATGGGGATGCTCCGAGTGAGGCGTTGAGCGGACGGGGAGGCGAACCCACCGGGGCCGGGGCCCCGGTGACGGCGCGTCACGAGCGGATGACACGCCCACGGGTTCGTGAACAACGGACATATTTCCCGGGGGTTCCGGTTCCCGTGATCACCAGGAAATCCCGGAACCGCCGGGATAGGTAAGGGAGTTGGCAGGACGGCACGCTCAAGGCCGGGTCGAACGCCGCCCCTTGGTATCCGGGACGGGAAGCGCGAGAGCGAGGAGACCGCGCAACCACCGCCCGATCGGCGGGAGTTGCCACCACCGGCTACGGCAAGGCAGAGAGTCCCGCTGCGACGAGGCCAGGAGCCCCGCTGCCGCACCACTGGGAGCCTGGCCTACCGCAAGGCCGGGACCACCGGCTGCCGGTAAGGCCGGGGCCTCCGGCTGCCGGAAAGCGGGGCCTCCGGCTGCCGGGACCTTCCGCTGTCGGAAGGCCGCAAGGCGCCTCCCCCGACCGCCGAGGGACGCCCCCGCCCTCTCAGCCCTGCTTGACCCCGCGATGCAGGGCCACGATCCCCCCGCTGAGATTGCGCCAGGCCACCTTCGACCAGCCGGCCTTCTGCAGCAGGGCGGCCAGCGCGGGCTGGTCGGGCCAGGCGCGGATCGACTCGGCGAGGTAGACGTACGCCTCCGGGTTGGAGGAGACCGCGCGGGCCACCGGCGGCAGGGCGCGCATCAGGTACTCGGTGTAGACGGTGCGGAAGGGGGCCCAGGTCGGCTGCGAGAACTCGCAGATGACGACCCGGCCGCCGGGGCGGGTCACCCGGTACAGCTCGCGCAGCGCGGACTCGGTGGCCTGGACGTTGCGCAGGCCGAAGGAGATGGTGACGGCGTCGAAGGTGTCGTCCTGGAACGGCAGCTTGGTCGCGTCACCCGCGGTGAGCGGCAGCCAGGGGTGGCGGCGCTTGCCGACCTGGAGCATGCCGAGGGAGAAGTCGCAGGGCACCACGTAGGCGCCGGTCTGCGCGAAGGGCAGCGAGGAGGTGGCGGTGCCGGCGGCGAGGTCCAGGATCTTCTGGGCCGGGCGGGCGTCCACAGCCTTGGCCACCTCGCGGCGCCACAACCGGGCCTGCCCGAGCGACAGCACGTCGTTGGTGAGGTCGTACCGGTCCGCCACGTCGTCGAACATCGAGGCGACTTCGTGCGGCTGCTTGTCCAGGGATGCGCGGGTCACGCACCCATTGTGGCAGCAAGCCCCCGGCTCACCGGCGGCGGTGCACCAACCGCCCGCCGAGCACCGTGGCCACACAGCAGGAGCCGCCCCGCTCGGCGAGTTCCCGGAGGTCCGCGGCGTCGAAGACGGCGAAGGCCGCCGGACCGCCCGCGACCAGCCGCGCCCCGGTGACCACCGGCACCCCGCAGGCGTACGGATCGAACACGGACCACCCGCCCTCACCCGGACCGGTCGCACTGCCAGAACCGGCCGCACTGCCCGGACCAGCCGCACTGCCCGGACCAGCCGTCCTGCCCGGACGGGCCGCGCTCCCGGTGACGGCCGCCGTATCGGTGCCGGTCGCAATATCGGTGCTGATCGCCGCATCAGTGCCGATCGCCACATCTGTGCCGATCGCCGCATCTGTGCCGGTGCCCGGCCGGGTCCCGCTCTCCGTGCCGCTGACGGTCGCGGTCCCGGCACCGGTACTGATCCCCGTGCCGACTCCGGGCATGTGGACGGCCGCCCCCTCCGACCCCCCGGTCCAGGCCACCTGGGTCAGCCCGGAGCGCCGTACCGCGTCCAGGGCGGCGCGCAGCCGCAGTTCACCCGCAAGGGCGACCACACCGTGGGCGAGCAGCCGCTGGACTCCGCGCCGGGCGCTGGCGCCCGGCCGGGAGGGGTCGGCGGCGAGGAGTTCCGCCGCGGCCGCGCCGGTCAGCGGCTCGGTGCCGAGGTCGGCGGCCTCGCGCGGATCGGGATGGTAGGTCCGCTCCAGGAGTTCCGGCCCGAAGGGGTGCACAAGGCCGGGCGTGAGGAGTCCGGGCCACCGCCGCTCCCGCGCCCCCGGGTACGCGGCGGCCAGCTCCTCACCCGGCCCGACCGCCTCGATCCGCGCACCGGAGATGAGGACCGCGGTGCCGGGCGAGGCCTCGGCCAGGTGCAGGGTCAGCATCGCGTGGTCCGCCTCCGGGCGGCCCGGCCCGGATCGGGGCCGGTCAGTTGGGGGCCAGCAGCTTGAGTTCGGGGTGGGCGGTGCCGCCCTCGATGGCGGTGGAGGAGATGTGCGAGACCACGCGGTCGTCGACCGGGTCGTTCGCCGGGTCCTCGTGGACCACCAAGTGCTCGTAGGTGGTGGCCCGCTGCGCGGGAACCCGGCCCGCACGGCGGATCAGATCGATGATCTCCAGGCGGTTGGAGCGGTGCTTGGCACCGGCCGAGGAGACCACGTTCTCCTCCAGCATGATCGAACCCAGGTCGTCCGCACCGTAGTGCAGCGACAGCTGCCCGATCTCCTTGCCCGTGGTCAGCCACGAACCCTGGATGTGCGCCACGTTGTCCAGGTAGAGCCGCGCCACCGCGAGGATCCGCAGGTACTCGAAGACCGTGGCCTGGGTGCGGCCCTTCAGGTGGTTGTTCTCGGGCTGGTAGGTGTACGGGATGAAGGCGCGGAAGCCGCCGGTGCGGTCCTGCACGTCGCGGATCATCCGCAGGTGCTCGATGCGCTCGGCGTTGGTCTC
>NZ_JAAWWP010000026.1 GCF_012273655.1 Streptomyces physcomitrii
GGCCTCTGAGGAGGAGGTGCTGCCGCTGCTTGAGGGCCGTCCACAGGTGGGCATCGCGGCGGTCAACGGCCCGCGTGCGGTTGTCCTTTCGGGTGCCGAGGCCGAAGTCGAAGCTCTGGCAGCGCAGGTGAAGGAGCAGGGCCACCGGACCAGCCGGTTGAAGGTCAGCCATGCCTTCCATTCGCCCTTGATGGACCCGATGCTTGAGGAGTTCCGCACCCTCGCCGAGGGCCTGACGTACGCCTCGCCGCGACTCGCGGTGGTCTCCACCCTGACCGGTGGTCCCGCCGACGCGGATGAGTGGACTGACCCGGCGTACTGGGTGCGCCATGTGCGCGAGGCCGTGCGCTTCGGCGACGGGGTGAAGGCGCTGGCCGCCGCCGGAGTGACCCGGTACCTGGAGATCGGGCCGGACGCCACTCTCACCGCACTCGCCGCCGACTCCCTTGCCGAGACGGCCGATTCGGTGCTCGTCCCCGCCCAGCGCAAGGACCGCCCCGAGGCCGAGGGAGTGCTCGGGGCGCTCGCCGCGCTGCACACCACGGGCACGGCCGTCGACTGGGACGTGCTGCTCCCCGGCGACCACCCGCTCGTCGCCCTGCCCACCTACGCCTTCCAGCGCACCCGCTACTGGCTGGAGCCCGAGCCGGCCCGGAGCGCGGGCCGCGGCGGCGGGCACCCGCTGCTCCCGGTCAGCACCTCGCTCGCCGAATCCGGCGCCGTGGTGGCCTCCGGGCAGCTGTCCCGCCGTACGCACGCCTGGCTCGCCGAACTGTCCACGGGCGGTGCCGGAGCACTGCCGGTGGCCGTCGTCACCGAACTCGCCCTGCACACGGGCCGATCGCTCGGGGCGCACCACCTCACCGAGCTGCGGGTCGACGCGGTCTCGCTCCCCGCCGAGGGCGAGGTCGAGATCCAGACCGTCACCGAGGCCGCGGAGACCGAGGGCCGGTGGCGCTTCACCCTGCACGCGCGCGTCGCCGCCCCGGAGGGGACGGAGCCCACGCCCTGGCACCGCTGCGGCCAGGGGCTCCTCTCCGCCCGCCCCGAGGACGCCGCCGGCCCGGACGAGGAGCCCGAGGCCGGAACCTGGCCGCCGCCCGGAGCCGTTCCCCTGCCGGCCGAGGAACTGTGCGCCGCCCTCGACGGCCCGGCCGAGGCCCCCCTCACCCGCGCCGCGCTCACCGCTGCCTGGCGGCTCGGCGACGAGGTGCTGGCCGAGGTCTCCGTACCGGAGGAACGCCTCCCCGAGGTGGACCGGCACGCCCTGCACCCCGCCCTCCTGGACGGCGCCCTGCTGGCCCTCACCGCCCTCGGCGAGCCGGTCGCCCGGCGCGCCGAGTGGTCCGGCCTCGGCCTGCACGCGAGCGCCGCCCGCGACGTACGGGTCCGGTGGAGCCCCCGCCCCGGAGCCGGGGCGCGGCTGCGGCTCACCGACACCGAGGGGGCGCCGGTGCTCACGGCGAGCGCCGTGGCCGTACCGCCCGCCGAGCCCGTGGTCCTGCCCGGAGCCGCCCCGGAACGCGGCGGCGAACTGTACGCGCTGACCTGGTCGGCGGCCGGACCGGCCACCCTCCCGGCACCCGACTCCGTGGCGCTCGCGGCCGACCGCGCGGAGCTGCTCACCGCCGGGGAGGCCCCGCACGCCGGACTCGTCGTCCTGCCCTGGCCCGCCCGTGCGGAGGGCGACCCGGCGGCAGCCGTGCACCGCTCCCTCGCCGAGGCCCTCGAACTCCTCCAGCACTGGCTCACCGACCCGCGGGCCGCGGGCTCCCGCCTGCTCCTGCTGACCCGGGGCGCCGTCGCCGCCACCGCGCAGGAGGACATCACCGACCTCCCGGCCGCCGCGGTACGGGGCCTGGTCAAATCCGCCCAGGCCGAGAACCCGGGCCGCTTCCTCCTGCTCGACAGCGACCGGGACCTCACCGAGGCCGAACTCGCCAGTGCCGCGCGATACGCGCACGAGGACCTGCTCCAGCGCGAGGGTGCCCTCCTCGCCCCCGCCCTGGCCCCGGCCGGGGAAGTCCCCGAGGAATCGCAGGTCTCCTTCGACCCGGAGCGGACCGTTCTGGTCACCGGCGGAACCGGCACCGTGGGCGCGGCCACCGTCCGCCACCTCGTCCACCGGCACGGCGTACGCCACCTGCTGCTGCTCACCCGGCGCGGCCCCGCGGCCCCCGAAGCGGCCGAACTGCTCGCCGAACTCGCCGGATCCGGCGCCGAACTCAGCGTCCTCGCCTGCGACGCCGCGGACCGCGGGGCCGTCGAGGCCGCCCTCGGCACCCTCCCGGCGGCCCACCCGCTGGGCGCCGTGGTCCACGCCGCCGGGATCCTCGACGACGGTGTCCTCACCTCCCTCACCCCGGCCCGCCTGGACGCCGTACTGCGCCCCAAGGCCGACGCGGCCCTCGTCCTGCGCGAGCTGACCCGGGACCTGGACCTGACCGCCTTCGTCCTCTACTCCTCGGCCGCCGCCACCTTCGGCGGCCCGGGTCAGGGCAACTACGGTGCCGCCAACGCCTTCCTCGACGCCTACGCCGCCCGGCTGCGGTCCGAGGGACTCCCCGCGCTCAGCATCGCCTGGGGCCTGTGGGAGCAGGAGAGCGGGATGACCCGCAGCCAGGAGCCGGCCGTACGCGGCCGGGCCGCACGGGGCGGCATCGGCGCCCTGCCCACGGACGAGGCCCTCGACCTCTTCGACCGGGCGCTGCACCACACCGGGGGCACTCCGCTCCCGCTGCGCCTGGACCGGGCCGCGCTCGCCCGCGAGCCCGAGGGGATCCACCCGCTCCTGCTGCCCTTCGCGCCCCGCGGCGCCCTGCCCAAGGCCGCCGCCCGCCCCGGGAGCACGCCGACCGCCGCCTCCGCGCGGCGTTCCCTGAGCCCCGCCGAGCTGACCGACCTGGTGCGCACCACGCTCGCCGCGGTGCTCGGCCACGGCTCCGGCACCGCGATCGCCCTGGACGGCCCCTTCAGCGAACTGGGCCTCGACTCGCTCACCTCGCTCGAACTGCGCAACGCGCTGAGCGCCGCCACCGGCCTCGACCTGCCCGCGAGCCTGGTCTTCGACTACCCGACCCCGGCCGCCGTCGCCGCCCACCTCGCCGCACTCCTCTCGCCGGGGTCCACCGGGAGCGCCGCCGCCCCGGGCACGCCTGCCGCCTCGGGCGTCACCCTCGGCGAGGAGCCGCTCGCCATCATCGGCATGGCCTGCCGCTTCCCCGGCGGCGTCGAGAGCCCCGAGGACCTGTGGGACCTGCTCGTCTCGGAGCGCGACGCCGTCGGCGACTTCCCGGGCGACCGGGGCTGGAACGTCCCGGTCCACCAGGGCGCGGGCCCCGCCGCCCCCGGCACCACCCTCACGCGGCGCGGTGCCTTCCTGCGCGACGTCGGCGGTTTCGACGCGGAGTTCTTCGGCGTCTCCCCGCGCGAGGCCCTGGCGATGGACCCGCAGCAGCGGCTGCTCCTGGAGACCTCCTGGGAGGCGCTCGAACGCTCGGGCCTCGACCCCCGTTCGCTCAGGGGAAGCCGTACGGGCGTCTTCGCGGGAACCAACGGCCAGGACTACCCCCAGGTCCTCGCCGCCTCCGACGAGGACACCGACGGCTACCTCGGAACCGGCAACGCGGCCAGCGTCTTCTCCGGCCGCATCGCCTACTCGCTCGGCCTCGAAGGCCCGGCGGTCACCGTCGACACGGCCTGCTCCTCCTCCCTCGTCGCCCTGCACTGGGCGGCCCGTTCCCTGCTCGCTGATGAGTGCACCACGGCCCTCGTCGCCGGAGCCACCGTGATGTCCAGCCCCGCCGCCTTCGTGGAGTTCTCGCGTCAGGGGGGTCTGGCGGTGGATGGCTGGTGCAAGGCGTTTGGTGAGGGTGCGGATGGTACGGGGTGGGGTGAAGGCGTCGGTGTTGTGGTGGTGGAGCGCTTGTCGGTGGCGCGTGCGAAGGGGCATCGGGTTCTGGCGGTAGTGCGTGGATCCGCTGTGAACCAGGACGGTGCGTCGAATGGTTTGACGGCGCCGAATGGTCCTTCGCAGCAGCGGGTGATCCGTGCGGCTCTGGCGGATGCGGGTGTGTCTGCCGGTGGGGTGGACGCGGTGGAGGCGCATGGCACGGGGACGGCGTTGGGTGATCCGATCGAGGCGCAGGCGCTGTTGGCGGCGTACGGTCAGGATCGGCCGGTGGAGAGTCCGTTGTTGCTGGGTTCGGTGAAGTCGAATCTTGGTCATACGCAGGCTGCTGCGGGTGTGGCGGGTGTGATCAAGATGGTTGAGGCGTTGGGGCGTGGGGTGTTGCCCGCCTCGCTGCATGTGGGAGCACCGTCGTCGCGGGTGGATTGGTCTGCGGGTGCGGTGCGGGTGTTGCAGGAGTCGAGTGACTGGCCCGAGGTGGAGGGGCGTCCGCGTAGGGCGGGTGTGTCGTCGTTCGGGTTGAGCGGGACCAACGCGCACGTGATTTTGGAGCAGGCGCCTGAGGATCTGTCCGGTGAGGGTGAACTCCCGCCGGATGAAGGGTCGTTGGGGCAGACCGGCACCGACACCGACGCGGGCACTGATGTCGCTGGTGTTCCGATGGCGTGGGTGGTGTCCGGTCGTAGTCGTGGTGCGCTTGCTGCTCAGGCTGAGCGTCTGGCTGCCTGGGTCGAGGGCCGGCCCGGTGTGGATGTGCGGGCTGTGGGGCGTGCGTTGGCGTTGACGCGTTCGGCGTTCGAGGACCGTGCCGTGGTCCGTGGCTTCGATCGGGAGGAACTGCTCGCTGGTTTGCGGGCGTTGGCGCGGGGCGAGGCCTCGCCGCGGGTCACGGTCGGCGTGGTGGGTGAGGGCAGGACCGCGTTCCTCTTCGCGGGCCAGGGTGCCCAACGCCCGGGCATGGGACGCGAGTTGTACGAGGCATTCCCTGCCTTCGCGGAGGCGTTCGACGCGATCTGCGCACAGCTCGGCGGAGAGCTGCGAGATGTCGTCTTCGGTGAGGACGCCGACAGGCTGAACGAGACGGGCTGGACGCAGCCTGCCCTGTTCGCGTTCGAGGTGGCCCTGTTCCGCCTGCTCGAATCGTTCGGTGTACGGCCGGACTTCGTTGCCGGTCACTCGGTCGGGGAGATTGCCGCCGCGCATATCGCGGGCGTGTTCTCGCTGGAGGATGCCTGCACTCTGGTGTCGGCGCGTGGCCGTCTGATGCAGCAACTGCCCCCGGGTGGTGCCATGTGGGCGGTGGAAGCCTCGGAAGCCGAGGTCCTGCCCCTGCTCGATGACCGCCCCGAGGTCGGTATCGCGGCGGTCAACGGCCCCCGTGCCGTGGTCCTTTCCGGTGCCGAGGCCGAAGTAGCAGCCCTCGCTACCCAGTTGAAGGAGCAGGGCCACCGCACGAACCGCCTGAAGGTCAGCCACGCCTTCCACTCGCCGTTGATGGACCCGATGCTGGAGGAGTTCCGCACCCTCACCGAAAGCCTGACCTACGAGACCCCCCAACTCCCCGTCGTCTCCACCCTGACCGGCGCCACAGCACAGGCAGACGAGTGGACGAACCCCGCCTACTGGGTCCGTCACGTCCGCGAAGCCGTCCGTTTCGGCGACGGCATCGAGGCCCTGGCCGAGGCCGGGGTGACCCGGTTCCTGGAGATCGGCCCCGACAGCACCCTCACCGCCCTCGCCGCCACCAACCTGCCGGAGGAAGGGAGTTGGCTCCTCGCCCCCGCCCAGCGCAAGGACCTCGGTGAGGTGGAGAGCCTGCTCGGGTCGGTTTCCGAGGTGTATGTCCGGGGAGTCGACGTGGACTGGACGGCTCTGCTGGGCCGGCCCGCCGCGGCAGGGCTGCCCGTACTGCCGACGTACGCCTTCCAGCGGGAGCGCTTCTGGCCGAAGGCCGCGCGGGTCTCCCCGGCGCTGGACACCCGGGACTCGCCCTTCTGGGAGCTGGTCGAAAGGGAGGCCGCGCAGGATCTCGCGCAGGTCCTCGGCCTGGACGAGGGGCTGGTCAAGGAGGTCGTTCCGGCGCTGTCCGCCTGGCACCGGGACCGGTCGGCACGGGCGGAGGCCGATGCCTGGCGCCACCGGATCGCCTGGGAGCCCGTGCGGCTTCCGGCCGGACGCTTCGAGGGGCGCTGGCTGCTGCTGCACACCGAGCACGGCAGCGCCCTGGCGCATGCCCTCGCCGACGCCGTTCCGGAGGTGACGCCGCTCGCGATGGGCGCCGACACGGACCGCGCCGGTCTGGCCGAGGCACTCGCACGGGCTACCGGGGACGGGCAGCCGACCGGTGTCCTGGTGCTCCCGGACACCGTGGCCGGAGCGCTGCGGCTGGTGCAGGCGCTGGGCGACGCACAGGTGACCGCCCCGTCCTGGTGGCTCACCCGGAACGCCGTCGCCGCGGGCGTGCCCGCGCCAGAGGGGCCCGATCCCGAGCAGGCGGCGATCTGGGGTCTGGGCCGGGTGGCCGCCCTGGAGCACCCCGAACGCTGGGGAGGCCTGGTCGAGCTGCCCGCCACGTTCGACGCGGGGCTTCTGCGGGGCCTGGCCGCCGCCGTCACCTCGGGAACCGAGGACCAACTCGCCCTGCGCGGCGCCGAGATACTCGCCCGGCGCCTGGAGGCCGCACCGCTGCCGGAGGCCACCGGACCCGCCTGGGTCGCCCCGGGGCGCGTACTGGTCACGGGCGGCACCGGTGCCCTCGGTGCCCACGTCGCCCGCTGGCTGGCCGAGCGCGGCACGCAGCACCTCGTACTGACCGGACGACGTGGGCCCGAGGCCCCCGGCGCCGCCGAACTCCGCGCGGAACTCGCCCACTTGGGGGCGGCGGAGGTGAGCATCGAGGCCTGTGACGTGGCCGATCGCGCGCAGCTGACCGCCCTGCTCGACGCCCACCCCGTCGACGCGGTCTTCCACGCGGCGGGACTGCCCGACGCCACCCGCCTGGACGACGCCGACGAGGCCCACCTCACCGAGGTGTGGCGGGCGAAGGCGGAGGGCGCGGTGTTGCTGGACGAGTTGTCGCGGGGGCGGGACTGGGACGCCTTCGTGGTGTTCTCGTCGATCGCGGGTGTGTGGGGGAGCGGGGGCCAAGCGGCGTATGCCGCGGCGAATGCGTGCGCGGAGGGTGTGGTCGAGCGGCGTCGTGCCGGCGGTCTGGCGGGGACCTCGGTGGCATGGGGGCCCTGGGCCGGCGGGGGCATGGTCTCGGCTGAGGGCGCGGGGGAGTTGGAGCGTCACGGCTTGCGGTTGATGGATCCGGGGCGTGCTCTGGCGGGTCTGGAGCGTGCCTTGGGTGCGGGTGAAGGTGTGGTGGTGGTCGCGGATGTGGACTGGGAGCGGTTCGTGCCGGCGTTCACCAGCCGCCGTCCCAGCCCCCTGCTGACCGGGCTCGCACCGGCCGCCGAGGACACCGGCGCCCCGGAGGCCTCCGCGCAGGATGCGGCGGCCCGGCTCCTGGCCCGGCTCGCGGGCAAGCCCGAGTCCGAACGGCGGCGCGCCCTGCGCGAGTTGGTACGGGAACTCGCCGCCCGCGTACTGCACCGTTCGAGCGACCGGCCGGTGGACAACGACCGCTCCTTCCAGGAAGTCGGTTTCGACTCCCTCACCGCGGTCGAACTGCGCAACCTGCTCAACGCCGAGACCGGCCTGCGGCTGCCCTCCACACTCGTCTTCGACCATCCGACGCCCCGGCACCTGGCCGAGCTGCTGCACACGGAGCTGTTCCCGGAGCCCGAGGCCGCCCACGAGGAGCAGTTGCGGCAGAAGCTCGACCGCATCCCCTTCGCCCGGTGGAAGGACAGCGGGCTGCTCGCCGCCGTGCTCTCCCTGGCCGAGGAGGGCGAGCCGGGCAGGAGCGGTCAGGCCGCCACCGCCCAGGGCGCGCCCGGCCCGAGGCAGGACTCCGCGCCCGAGGACGACGAGGCCATCCACGCCATGGAGATCGACGACCTCGTCGAACTCGCCATGGGCGACGGCGCGCCCTGACCGGCACGACACCCGGCGTGCCCAGCGGTCCCGCCCGGCACCCCCGTATCCCTCTTCCGGCATCCCGTCCGCTCGTACGGACCCACCAACCAGTGGAGCTGAGCATGTCCACCTCCGAGGAGCGCGTCGTCTCGGCGCTGCGTACGTCACTGCTGGAGAACAAGCGTCTGCGCAGGCGCAACGAGGAACTGGAGCGGGCGGCGACCGAGCCCGTGGCGATCGTCGGAATGGCCTGCCGCTACCCGGGCGAGGTCGCGGCCCCCGAGGACCTGTGGCGCCTGGTCCTGGACGGTGTGGACGCGATGACGCCGTTCCCGGCCGACCGCGGCTGGGACCTCGCGGACGCGGCCGTCGGCCAGGGCGGCTTCGTCAGCACCGCCGCCGACTTCGACGCCGGTTTCTTCGGGGTGTCGCCGCGCGAGGCCCTGTCGATGGACCCGCAGCAGCGCCTCGTCCTGGAGACCTCCTGGGAAGCCCTGGAACGCGGCGGCATCGACCCGGCCTCGGTCCAGGGCAGCCGTACGGGCGTCTTCGTCGGGTGCAGCAACCAGAACTACGGTGCCGCGGGCGGCGGGCTGCCCGACGGCGCCGACGGCCATCTGCTCACCGGCAACGCGGCCAGCGTCGTCTCGGGACGCGTCTCCTACGTCCTCGGGTGCGAGGGCCCCGCCGTCACGGTCGACACCGCCTGCTCCTCCTCGCTGGTGGCGCTGCACCTGGCCGTCCAGTCCCTGCGCTCGGGCGAGTGCGATCTCGCGCTCGCCGGCGGGGTCACGGTCATGGCGACGCCGGAGGTGTTCGCCGAGTTCGACCGGCAGGGGGGACTGGCGGGCGACGGCCGCTGCAAGGCCTTCGCCGAAGCCGCCGACGGCACGGGCTGGGGCGAGGGAGCGGGCATCCTGCTGGTGGAACGGCTCTCCGACGCGGAGCGCAACGGTCACCGCGTCCTCGCCGTGGTCCGCGGCTCCGCGGTCAACCAGGACGGCGCCTCCAACGGCCTCACCGCGCCCAACGGCCCCGCCCAGCAGCGGGTGATCCGCGCGGCCCTGGAGAACGCCGGGCTCCGGCCGCAGGACGTGGACGCGGTCGAGGCGCACGGCACCGGCACCACCCTCGGCGATCCCATCGAGGCGGGGGCCCTGCTGTCCGCCTACGGGCGCGAACGCGAGGCCGGACGGCCCCTCTGGCTCGGCTCGGTCAAGTCGAACATCGGCCACACCCAGGCCGCCGCGGGCGCCGCCGGTGTGATCAAGATGGTGGAGGCCCTGCGCCATGGCGTGCTGCCCGCCACCCTCCATGTCGACGAGGCGACCTCGCACGTCGACTGGAGCTCTGGTCAGGTACGCCTGCTCACCGAGCAGCAGGACTGGCCCGAGGCGGAGCGCCCCCGCACGGCCGGAGTCTCCGCCTTCGGCGTCAGCGGCACGAACGCCCATGTCCTCCTCCAGCAGTACGAGCCCGCCCGCACCCCGGAGGAGCCGGAGGCCGCCGACCGGGCCGTGACCGCGCGCGCGGTGCCGCCCCTGGTGACCTGGCCCCTCTCGGGCCGCACGGAGGAAGCCCTGCGCGACCAGGCCCGCGCCCTGTCCTCCTTCGTGGACCGGCACCCCGGTCTCGACCCCTACCGCCTCGGCCGGGCCCTCGCCACGACCCGCACCCACTTCACGCACCGCGCCGTCGTCGTGGCCGAACCCACCGCGGACTTCGCCGGCATTCTTCGGGGACTGGCCGACGGCACGGCCGAGAAGACCCCGGAACTCGTCCGCGGCCAGGACCGCGGCGAGGGACGCACCGCTTTCCTGTTCGCGGGTCAGGGTGCTCAACGGCTCGGTATGGGGCGGGAGTTGTACGAGGCCTTCCCGGTGTTCGCGGAGGCTTTCGACGCGGTGTGCGCGCTGGTCGGCGAGGGCTTGCGGGATGTCGTCTTCGGTGAGGATGCCGACCGGTTGAACGAGACCGGGTGGACGCAGCCCGCGTTGTTCGCGTTCGAGGTGGCGTTGTTCCGCCTGGTCGAATCCCTGGGTGTGCGGCCGGAGTTCGTGGCCGGTCATTCGGTGGGGGAGATCGCGGCGGCGCATGTGGCGGGTGTGTTCTCGCTGGAGGATGCGTGCGCTTTGGTGTCGGCGCGTGGGCGTCTGATGCAGCAACTGCCTTCGGGTGGTGCGATGTGGGCGGTGGAGGCTTCCGAGGAGGAGGTCCTGCCGCTGCTTGAGGGCCGTCCGCAGGTGGGCATCGCGGCGATCAACGGCCCGCGTACGGTGGTGCTTTCGGGTGCCGAGGCCGAAGTCGAAGCCCTGGCAACGCAGTTGAAGGAGCAGGGGCATCGGATCAGCCGGTTGAAGGTGAGCCATGCCTTCCATTCGCCGTTGATGGATCCGATGGTGGAAGAGTTCCGAGCGGTTGCCGAGGGCGTGACGTACGGCCCTTCGCAGCTCGCTGCCGTCTCGACGCTGACCGGTGCGGTGGCCGACGCGGACGAGTGGGCGGATCCGGCGTACTGGGTGCGTCATGTGCGCGAGGCTGTCCGATTCGGTGAGGGTGTGGAGGCGCTGGCCGCTGCCGGGGTGACCCGGTTCCTGGAGATCGGACCGGACGGCACCCTCACCGCACTCGCCGCCCACAGCCTCTCCGGGGACGGCGGTCACCTTCTCCTCTCCACCCAGCGGAAGGAGCGCCCCGAGGCCGCGTCCTTGTTCCGGGCGCTCGCCGGGGTGTACTCCGACGGCGGTGAGCTGGACTGGGCCGCACTGCTGGGCGACCAGCAGGACACCTCGGACCTCGACCTGCCGACGTACCCTTTCCAGCGTCGGCGCTACTGGCTCTCCCCCGATGAACCCGCCTCGGGAACCTCGGCGGGACCCGTGCACGCCTCGGCGGTGGTCGACGCTTCCTTCTGGGCGGCGGTCGAGCAGGAGGACCTCGACAACCTCGCCGCGGATCTCCGGATCACCCCCGGGACACTGGAGCCGGTGCTCCCCGCGCTCTCCGCGTGGTACCGGCAGCAGCGGGACCGCGTACGGCTCAACTCCCTGTGCTACGAGGTCTCCTGGCAGGTACTGACCGGCGACGGGGAGGCGGTGCCGACCGGGACGCGGTCCGGGCGGTGGGCCGTGCTCGCCCCCGGCGGTGGCGCGGGGGGCGAGGCCGCGGACGTGGTGGAGAGTCTCGTCGCCGCCCTGCGTGCGCGGGGACTCACCGCCCAGGTGATCGAGACCGCCGCGGACGAGCACGAGCGGCTCGCTCCGGCGCTCCGGACCGTTCGCGAGGAGCACGGACCGCTGGACGGGGTCCTCTCACTGCTCGCGCTGGACCCCGCGGCCGACCCCGCCGCGACCACGATCGCCCTCATATCGGCCGCGAACGAGGCCGGTTCCTGCGGACGCCTGTGGACGCTCACCCGGGGCGCGGTCGCCGTGAGTCCCGCGGAGAGCCCCGACTCCCTTGCCCAGAGCGGTGCTTGGGGACTCGGCCGGGTGGCCGCGCTGGAACACCCCGACCTCTGGGGCGGCCTGATCGACCTGCCCGCCTCGGTCGACGCACTTGCCGCCTCGCGGATCGTCAAGGCGGTGACCCGCCCGACGCCGGGTGAGGACCAACTCGCCGTCCGGGCGAACGGACTCTTCGGCCGTCGCCTGGTGGCGGCCTCCCCGCTTCCGGCTGCCGCCGAACGCTGGGAGCCCCGAGGCACGGTGCTCATCACCGGCGGCAGCGGGGCACTCGCCGGGCACCTCGCGCGCTGGGCCGTGGAACGCGGTGCCCGCGACCTCCTCCTGGTGAGCCGGCGGGGAGCCGAGGCGCCCGGCGCGAGCGCGCTGCGGGAGGAGCTGACGGAGGCGGGCGCACAGGTCACCTTCGCGGCCCTCGACGTCTCCGTACGCGAGGATCTGGCCGCACTCCTGGCGGAGCACCCCCTCGACGCGGTCTTCCACACGGCAGGTGTGCTGGACGACGGCACGCTGCTCAGCACCGGTGCGGAACGTCTGGCCCGGGTCAGGGCGCCGAAGGCCGAAGCCGCCCTTCTCCTCGACGAGTTGACGCGCGCGCAGGACCTCTCCGCCTTCGTCCTCTTCTCCTCGCTGGCAGGAACGCTGGGCAGCCCCGGCCAGAGCGCGTACGCCGCCGCCAATGCGACGCTGGACGCGCTGGCCGAGCGGCGCCGGGCGGCGGGTCTGCCGGGCACGTCGATCGCCTGGGGTCCCTGGGCCGGTGGCGGCATGGCCGCCGAGGCGGCGGACCGCCGCCGCGGCCGGGGTGCGGTGACCGCGCTCGACCCGGAGACGGCGCTGTCGGCCCTCGGCGCGGTACTCGACAGCGGGCGCACGCACCAGTTCGCCGCCGACATCGACTGGGACCGTTTCGTCCCCGCCTTCACCGCCGTCCGCCCCAGCGCACTCCTCGCTGCCCTGGCGCCCACCGGCTCCACGGAACCGGCGACCGCCCAGGGGACCGCCTCGGACCCGACCGGTCTGCGTGGGCGTCTTGCGGGGTTGTCGGTGGAGGGGCAGTTGCGTGAGGTGCTGGGGGTGGTGCGGTCGCGTGCTGCTGGGGTGTTGGGGTTTGCGGGTGCGGGGGAGGTGGGTGCGGAGCGTTCGTTCCGTGATCTGGGTGTGGATTCTCTGATCGCGGTGGAGTTGCGCAATGTGCTGGCGTCGGTGTGTGGGGTGTCGTTGCCGGCGACGGTGGTGTTCGACTATCCGACGCCGTTGGCGTTGGCGGGGTTTGTGCGCGATGAGGTGTGTGGGGGTGCGGTTGCGGAGGCGGCTGGTGCTGCCGTGGTGCCTGTTGCCGGGGCGGGTGCGGATGAGCCGGTGGCGATCGTGGGGATGGCGTGCCGTTTCCCGGGTGGGGTGGATTCCCCGGAGTCGTTGTGGGAGTTGCTGGTCCAGGGGCGGGACGGGATCACGGACTTCCCCACCGACCGCGGCTGGGACTCGCTGGACGAGATGTACGACCGGTATGCGGGTGCGGAGGGTGAGGGCCGTACCTATACGCGTCAGGGTGGCTTCCTGAGCGATGTCGGTGGTTTTGATGCGGAGTTCTTCGGGGTGTCTCCGCGTGAGGCGTTGGCGATGGATCCGCAGCAGCGGTTGCTGTTGGAGGCGTCGTGGGAGGCGGTGGAGCGCTCGGGGATGGATCCGCGGTCGCTGCGCGGGAGCCGGACGGGGGTTTTCGCGGGGACCAATGGCCAGGACTATCCGGTGCTGCTCGGGGTCTCGGAGGGTGACTTCGGGGGCTACGTAGGCACGGGTAGTGCGGCGAGTGTGGTGTCGGGCCGTGTGTCGTATGTGCTGGGGCTTGAGGGTCCTGCGGTGACGGTGGATACGGCGTGTTCGTCGTCGTTGGTGGCGTTGCATCTGGCGGTGCGTTCGGTGCGCTCCGGGGAGTGCGACATGGCTCTCGCGGGTGGGGCGACGGTGATGTCGACGCCGGGTGCGTTCGTGGAGTTCTCGCGTCAGGGCGGTCTGGCGGTGGATGGCCGGTGCAAGGCGTTCGGTGAGGGTGCGGACGGTACGGGATGGGGTGAGGGTGTCGGTGTTGTGGTGGTGGAGCGCCTGTCGGTGGCCCGTGCGAAGGGGCATCGGGTCCTGGCGGTAGTACGGGGCAGTGCGGTCAATCAGGACGGTGCGTCCAATGGTCTGACGGCGCCGAATGGGCCTTCGCAGCAGCGGGTGATCCGTGCGGCTCTGGCGGATGCGGGTGTGTCTGCTTCCGGTGTGGACGCGGTGGAGGCGCATGGCACGGGCACTGCGTTGGGTGATCCGATCGAGGCGCAGGCGTTGTTGGCGACGTACGGTCAGGATCGGCGGGTGGAGAGCCCGTTGTTGCTGGGGTCGGTGAAGTCGAATCTTGGTCATACGCAGGCTGCTGCGGGTGTGGCGGGTGTGATCAAGATGGTTGAGGCCCTTGGGCGTGGTGTGTTGCCCGCCTCGCTTCACGTAGACGTGCCGTCGTCGCGGGTGGACTGGTCTGCGGGTGCGGTGCGGGTGTTGGAGGAGTCGAGTGACTGGCCCGAGGTGGAGGGGCGTCCGCGGCGCGCGGGTGTGTCGTCGTTCGGGTTGAGCGGCACCAACGCCCACGTGATCTTGGAGCAGGCGCCCGAGGACGAGTCCGGTGAGGGTGAACTCCCGCCGGATGAAGGGTCGTTGGGGCACACCGACACCGACACCGCCTTCGGCACTGACGCAGGCGTCGATGGTGCTGGTGTTCCGGTGGCATGGGTGGTGTCGGGGCGCGGTCGCGGTGCGCTGGCCGCGCAGGCGGAACGCTTGGCTGCCTGGGTTGAGGAGCGGCCCGGTGTGGATGTGCGGGCTGTGGGGCGTGCGTTGGCGTTGACGCGTTCGGCGTTCGAGGACCGTGCCGTGGTGCGTGGCTTCGATCGGGAGGAACTGCTTGCCGGTCTGGGGGCGTTGGCGCGGAGTGAGGCCTCGCCGCGGGTCACGGTCGGCGTGGTGGGTGAGGGCAGGACCGCGTTCTTGTTCGCGGGCCAGGGTGCCCAACGGCTGGGTATGGGCCGGGAGTTGTACGAGGCGTTCCCTGCCTTCGCGGAGGCGTTCGACGCGACCTGCACCTACATCCCCGGGTTGAAGGAGATCGTCTTCGAGGGCGAGGACTCGGAGGTTCTACGGCGTACGGAGCACGCCCAGCCCGCCTTGTTCGCCTTCGAGGTGGCCCTGTTCCGCCTGGTCGAATCGTTCGGCGTGCGCCCGGACTTCGTGGCCGGTCACTCGGTCGGGGAGATCGCCGCCGCGCACATCGCGGGCGTGTTCTCGCTGGAGGACGCCTGCACCCTGGTGGCAGCACGTGGCCGTCTGATGCAGCAACTGCCCGCGGGTGGAGCCATGTGGGCGGTGGAAGCCTCGGAAGCCGAGGTCCTGCCCCTGCTGGATAACCGCCCCGAGGTCGGTATCGCGGCGGTCAACGGCCCCCGTGCCGTGGTCCTTTCCGGTGCCGAGGCCGAAGTCGAAGCCCTGGCCGCCCAGTTGAAGGAGGCGGGCCACCGCACCAACCGTCTGAAGGTCAGCCACGCCTTCCACTCACCGTTGATGGACCCGATGCTGGAGGAGTTCCGCACCCTCGCCGAAAGCCTGACCTACGAGACTGCCCAACTCCCCGTCGTCTCCACCCTGACCGGCACCACAGCACAGGCAGACGAGTGGACGAACCCGGCGTACTGGGTCCGTCACGTCCGCGAAGCCGTCCGGTTCGCCGACGGCATCGAAGCCCTGGCCGAAGCGGGAGTGACCCGCTTCCTGGAGATCGGACCCGACAGCACCCTCACCGCCCTCGCCACCCACACCCTTGCCGCGCTCTCCGAGGCCTCGGTGGGAACCGGTGACGTAGCGGTCGGGGGAGTCGCCGAGGAGTACGTCTGCGCCTCGGCCGCGCGGAAGGAGGTCGCGGAGGCCCCGGCCCTGCTGGAGGGGCTCGCGCGGCTGTATGTGGCGGGTGCCGCGGTCGACTGGGCCGCGGTGGCCAAGCCGGTGGTGGTGGCCGGGGTTCCGGTGGATCTGCCGTCGTACGCGTTCCAGCGCACCCGCTACTGGCCGGAGACCTCGGTCCGGGCGCGAGGTGCGGGAGGGAGCGAGGGCGACCGTGCCTTCTGGGAGATCGTCGGGAACGAGGACGCGGGCCAACTGGCCGCGACGCTCGGTGTGTCCGAGGACGCCCTCGGATCCGTGCTCCCCGCGCTGACGACGCTGCGGCAGCAGTACGCGGAGCGCTTGGCCACCGACCAGTGGCGCTACCGGACCGAGTGGGTGCCGGTGTCCCGGGCCGCCGGTGCCGCGCGGGACGGGCGCTGGCTCCTGCTCCAGGAGCCCGGTACCGCACCGCTCGCGGGCCTGGAGGAGTTCCTCCCGGGGCTGGAGCGGATCGACTGCGCGGCCCGCGAGCGCGACGGCCTGGCCGGGATCCTCAAGGACGCGGTGGGCGGCGATCAGCCGCAGGGCGTCCTCTCCTGCCTCCCCGCCGCAGCGCACGAAGGGGTCGCGCTCGCGCTCGCGCTGGTGCAGGCCCTGGGGGACGCCGCGCCGACGGTCCCGCTGTGGCTCGCCACCCGGGCCGGGTTCGGTCCGGAGTCGGCCCCCGAGGACCCGTGGGCGGCGGCGGTCTGGGGCCTGGGCCGGGTGGCCGCCCTGGAGTACCCGGAACGCTGGGGCGGTCTGCTCGACCTGCCCCGCGACCCGGGCGCCGCCGAACTGGAGCGTGCCGCCGCGGTGTTGGCCGCGGGCGAGGAGGACCAGGTGGCGGTGCGCGCCGAGGGGACGTACGCCCGGCGGCTGCTGCCCGCGCCCGTTCCGGCGGCCACCGCCGACTGGACCGCCCCGTCCCGGATCCTGGTGACCGGCGGTACGGGGGCGCTCGGCGCCCATGTCGCCCGCTGGCTCCTGGAGCACGGCACCACCGAGCTGGTGCTGACCAGCCGCAGTGGCCCCGAGGCTCCCGGTGCCACCGCCCTCGCCGAGGAACTGCGGGACGGCGGCGCGAAGCGGGTCGAGATCCTCGCCTGCGACATCGCGGACCGCGAGGCGGTGACCGCACTCCTCGACGCCCACCCCGTCGACGGCGTCGTGCACGCGGCGGGCGTCCTCGACGTCGCGCCCCTCGACATCGTCAACCCCGAGGACCTGAACACGGCCCTGCGGGCGAAGGCGGAGGGTGCGGTGTTGCTGGACGAGTTGTCGCGGGGGCGGGACTGGGACGCCTTCGTGGTGTTCTCGTCGATCGCGGGGGTGTGGGGGAGCGGGGGCCAGGGGGCGTATGCGGCGGCCAACGCGTGTGCGGAGGGTGTGGTGGAGCGGCGTCGTGCCGGCGGTCTGGCGGGGACCTCGGTGGCATGGGGGCCCTGGGCCGGCGGGGGCATGGTGTCGGGTGAGGGCGCGGGGGAGTTGGAGCGTCGTGGCTTGCGGTTGATGGATCCGGGGCGTGCTCTGGCGGGTCTGGAGCGTGCCTTGGGCGTGGGTGAGGGTGTGGTGGTGGTCGCGGATGTGGACTGGGAGCGGTTCGTGCCGGCGTTCACCAGCCGCCGCCCCAGCCCCCTGCTCGCCCAACTCCCGCAGGCGGAAGCGGTCTTGGTCCAGCAGGACCGGGCCGCCGGGGCGGCCGGTACGACGCCGCCGCTCGTCGCCAGGATCCTGGGGCTGCCGCGCCAGGAGCGCGGGTCGGCGCTGCGCGAGCATGTGCGGCAGGCCGCGGCACTCGCGCTCGGCCACGGGGACGCCGCGGGGGTCGACCCCGGACGGTCCTTCCGCGACCTGGGCTTCGACTCCCTCACCGCGGTGGAACTGCGCAACACCCTCACCAGGGACACCGGCCTGCGCCTGTCGGCCACGGTCGTCTTCGACCACCCCAGCGCGGCCGATCTGGCCCGCCACCTCGACGCCGTACTCGCGGGCGAGAGCCGGACCGTGGCCACGATGCTCGCGGAGCTGGAGACCAGCGTCTCCGGGATCCTCTCGGCCGAGCCCGACCGGGACGCCCGGGAGCTGCTGGGCAGCCGTCTGCGGGCCATGCTGGCCCGGGTCGAGGGCGCGGAGACCGAGCAGGAGGCGGACGGCGCCGGGAGCGTCTCGCTCAGCGACCGTCTGGACGGGGCCAGCGACGAGGAGCTCTTCGACTTCATCAGCCGGGAACTCGACCAGTAGCAGGGGCCGTACGGGCCGTACGACGGTGGTCGGGACCGGTTGCCTTCGGGGGCCGGTCCCGACCACCGTCGTGCGCGAGGCCGATGTCGCCGGTGTCCGGAGCCCGGGAGCGATCCGTAGGAGCGGGCCGGGCCCGGGGCCGGACATGCGACGGCAGCGGTCGCACCCTCGGGGGAAGGAGGCGCGACCGCTGCCGTGATCAGGGGGCCGTGGCCCGTGCGCCCTGCGGAGGGCGCGGTGCCGCTACTTGATGAACTCGGGGAGCACCCGCGGCGGCCACTGACCGACCGTCAGCATCCCCATCGAGTGGGCGCGGGCCACCAGTGCGGCCCGGTTGGGCGCGCGGAGCTTCCGCAGCATCAGACCGACGTGGTACTCCACGCCCTGCCGGCTCAGATAGAGGCGCGCCGCGAGCTGCACGGTCGAGGCGCCGCTGGCCACGCCCTCCAGGACCTGGGCGTCCAGGCTGCTCAGGAGCTTCTCCTTGGGCTTGACGGCCGCGTCCTCGGGGGCCGGGGCGGCCGCCTCGTCGGGGCGCACCTGGACAACGATGCCGACCAGGTTGCCGGCGGTGTTCTGCACCGCTATGCCGGTCAGTTCGCCGGAGAAGGCCCGCCCGGCACCGCCCATGCCGACGACGCGCTCGGCGAACCGGTTGCAGCGGCCCTCCGAGAGGCGGCTGAAGTGCCGGCCCAGGACGGTGGGAGAACTCGGGTGCAGCAGATCGTAGAGGCTGCGTCCGCAGGTCTCGGCCGAGGTGCGGCCGAACTGGCGGGCGAAATCCGGCTCCGCGGCGAGGATGTGCATAGCCGGGTCCATGTGCGCGGTGTATGCGCGCCGAGGGGCCGCCACGGGATGCGGCCGGGTTTCCGCGGACTGCCTTCGTGAGGCGGCCGCCCGGCGTTTCGCCGTCGGCTCGCCGGTGTGGTGATCGCTGATCATCTGTGTGGTCACTACGGGGTACCGACTTTCTGTGTATAAGCATGGGGGATACAGATATCGCCGGGAGGACACAAGGCAGAGTGGTATAGCGATAAGGAGTGCGCGGCGATATGCCGCCAGCCGCTCCGAAATCAACTGTGATTGAGCCTAGGAATGCCGAGCAGGTCGGTCAAGCAAGGTTTTGCGTACCGCCAAAACATTGTGGTTCGGGGGTTCGGTGGTTCGGTGCCGAACCATGCGGCGCAAGCGGTTTCCCGAGGGTCAAATCGCCATATTGGCGAGCGTACCGTGCAGTGTTTCCGTCATGTTGCGCAGCTCATCAAGCGTTCGCCGCCTGGAGGTTTGACGTTTAGTTGCCCTGTGCAATGTCAGGATAGACGCTTGCGCAGTGCATGATGACCGTAGCGGCTCGATGCCCGTTTCCCTAATTTCGATGCCCGACTGCTGCCCGTCGGGTGCGCAGGCGTCCGCACATGAATGGCGGAACGCGTTGTCAGGCTTCCTCGTCCAATTCGGCGAGCGCGGCGGCCAGGCTGGGGCGGCCCGGTATGTCGAGTTTCCGGTAGGTGTTCGACAGGTGCTTCTCGACCATGCGCGAAGAAATTCCGAGCTCGCCGGAAATCTCCGGGTTGCTCTGTCCCGTGGCCGCGAGGCCTGCCACCCTGCGTTCCGAGGGCGTCAATCTCGACTTCTTCCGCACGGCGGCGGGCGGCGCCTCGGACCGAAGGGACTGAATTCTGGTCAGCATCCAGTCGGCCTGGCATTCGTGCGCGAGTTCCTCTGCCCGTTTGAGTGCGTTGGCGCGCCGTGCCGGTTCCGTTTCGGCGTGACTGCCCAGGGCGTACAGGGCCCGGCAGAGTTCGTATCCGTTGGTCCCCTGCTCCAGGACCGCGACGGCCTCCTCCAGGATCGCCGAGCCCTCGCGCTCCTCGCTCACCCGGCCGAGGGCCAGCAGGGCCCGGCCGAGCGCGGTCGGCGCCCCCCAGGCCCGGGCCTGCTCGACCTCCTGGCGTGCGGCGGCCTTCGCCTGTTCGTGCTCACCGAGCCGGTGGTGGACGAGGGCGACGCAGGACGGCCAGGGCAGGGCCACCGGGTTGCGCCAGCCGATCCGCTCCATGTGCAGCCCGGCCGTGCGGAAGTGGTCGAGCGCGGGGCGCAGTTCACCCCGCCGCACCGCGCTGGTGCCGCGCGCCACGTGCAGCAGCGCGCTGAGATGCGCGTTGCCCGCGCTGCGCCGGTACTGGACCAGGATGCTCTCGGCGAGCGCGGGATCGGCGGTGTTCAGCGCGACGATGGCGAGCACCGCGACCAGCATGGTGGGCAGGCCGCTGGTCTCCGGACCGGTGAGGGCGTCCGCCTGCAGGGCCTTGCGCCGGGCGTAGACGGGCTGGCCGTCCGCGAAGGCCACCAGGGCCTGCTCCGCGCGGATGATGGCCTGCTCCACGTCGCCGCCGCGGTGCTGCGCCAGCCGGTGCGATTCGCGCAGCCAGCTCGCCGCCCCCTCGGTCTGGCCCGAGGCGGCGAGGATGTTGACCACCAGGGGCAGGGTGCTGTGCACATGCTCGAAGGAGGGCGGCTCCTGTTCGAGCAGCCGCGCGCAGAGCGCCGACAGCCGTGCCGCCGGTACCGCGTTGGCCACGAAGACGATGTGCATCAGCGCGGTCAGCAGCTCCCGCTCGCCGGGGGTGTCCATGCTCGGGTGCGGTCCGAGCTGTTCGAACCGGCGCACCGCCTCGGCGATGTGCGCGGGATCCTGGGCGCTGAGGACGTGCTCGCGGGCCTGCAGCCGCAGGGCGAGTTCGCGCTCCTCGGGCCCCTTCGTCCCGGAAGCCGTCAGCTCCTCGGCCACCTCGCGCATCATGGCGTCGACCCGGAAGGCCGAGGGGTCCATCAGGAGCGGCCCGAGGCGTACGACCGCGGCGGCCCGTTCGCGGACCGAGTCGAGGAGCGGCACCGCCTCGACGACATGGCGCAGCGAGGCCGCGGTGGCGAAGCTGCGCTCCGCGCCCGCCAGTTCGATGAGCAGGCCGGCCCGGTCCGGTCCGGTGAGCGAGGTTTCGAGCAGCGCCCGCCGCAGATAGCGCGCCGCGTCGCGGGTGGAGGCGCGGTGCAGCGCACTGCGCGCGGCCGTACGCAGGATGTCCACCGCCTTGTCGCCGGGCAGGGTGAGGGTGGACATCAGGTGGTTCGCGGCGAGTTCGGCGGAGTGGCCGCTGCGGTGCAGCAGTTCGGCCGCCACGCTGCGCATCGCGGTGCGCTCCTCGGCGGGCATGCTCTCCTCGAGCAGGTCCCGAAGGAGCGACCCGGTGGACAGGGTCCACCCGTCCTCCGCCACCAGCCCGGCCAGCCGCAGCACCCGCAGGGCCTCCGTGCACTGGGCGCCGTCCAGCTCCGCGAGGTCGGCGAGCAGCTCCGGATCGCTGTCGGGGCCGAGCACCGTGAGGGCGTGCGCGGCGCGCCGCAGATGGTCGGGCTGGGACCGCAGGAAGCCGGCCAGCCGCTGGCGCACGCTCTCCGGCCGGAGCAGGCTCACCATCGGCGCCTGGGCGGCGGTCGGACGCAGCCCGCGGAACTGCGCCTCGTCCACCAGCGCGCCGAGCAGCAGCGGATTGCCGCCGGTGCGGACGCGGAAGGCCTCGACGTACTCCGGTTCCGCCGGTGCACCGCACGACTCCTCGACCAGCCGCCGGACGCTGTCGCCGCCGAGGGAGCGCAGCACACAGGTCCGGTCGGCGAGGGCGAGCACATCATGCACGTAACAGCGGTTGCCCCGGATATCGCCGGTCAGTACCGAGACGGCGAAAACGATGCGCATGCCGCCGCGGCAGGCCAGGGTGTGGACGAGCACCTTCAGGGATTCGACGTCGCACCAGTGCAGGTCGTCGATGATGACCAGTACGGTGCGGCCGTCGGCCATCGCGTCGACCAGGGCCGCCAGCCAGCGCGGCGCCCCCTGCACGGTCAGCGCCGACCAGGGAGCCTCCAGGCCCGACTCCGCGATGGCGCGCACCTCGGGTGGCGCGCCCTCGGCCGCGGCCCGCAGCCAGGACCTGGCCTGCTCGGTGGAGGCGGCGGCGAGGACGGGCTCCACGAGCTGCCGTACGACACCGAGACCGAAGCTCTCCTCGGCCGCGGCGGCCTGCGCCCTCAGGAGCAGCGTGTCCTCCTCGCGGCCCAGCTCGGAGAGGGCTTCGAGGAACGTCGACTTGCCGACGCCCAGCGCGCCCTGCACCACGAGCAGCGAGCCCTCTCCCGCGGCGGCGCGGCGCAGTGTCGCGGCGGCCTCTTCTCTCAGCTCGTCGCGCTCCAGTAGCAGCATGGTGCCCCTCCCTCGTCGCACGGTCCGTACGCCGTTCGGGGTCGGCGGGGTGCGGGATCCGTGATCGCAGTGGTGCACCCGCGGCGCGGCGGGTACGACGGAGCCGCCCTTCCGCGGACGGGAAGGGACGGGTCACCGAGGACCGCTGTGCGCGGGGCAGGTCAGACAGCCGGGCGGCGGGTCGCCACCGCCGGATCGGGAGGTGGCCGAACCGGCAGCCTGCGATGGACGCACGGGAGCTTCCGGCGTGCCCGGCGGGCCCGCGCCAACGGGAGACACCGCGCGCAGGTGCACCTGCACACGGGCCAGGGCCGGTGGTGTCGGTGGCCCGTGGAGTCGCTCATGCAGACAGAGTCCTGAGAGTTGTTCAATTCCGCGAGAATGACTGAGCAGACCACAGCGGAGACCACGCCCACAAGGGGATCTGCCGAAAACGATCAGCTACGACTCTTTCACTCTCAGGTGACAAAGCGATGAACTGGCGGAGGCGGTCCGTCGAAGCCCCCGACCGCGCCCTCCGCCCGCCCGCCGGCACACGGAAAACCGTCCCCGGCGGGGCCGCGCGAGGGCGGTCCGCCGGGGACGGCTGTGGCTGGGGCGGCGGCCGCGGGGGCAGTGCCCCGGGCCGTACGGCGAGTGTCAGGCGGGGCGGCCCGGCTTCGGCCGGGTGCCCTCCTCGGGGGGACGCAGGGCACCGCGCAGCTCGCGGCGCCCGGAGACGCCGAGCTTGCGATAGGCCGAGGTCAGATGGACCTCGACGGTGCGCTGCGTGACGAAGAGGGTCTCGGCGATCTCCGCGTTGGAGGCGCCCTCCGCGGCCAGCCGCGCCACCTGGCTCTGGCTCCGGGTGAGCGAGCCGAGACCGCTGGAGACCGGGCGGCGCGGCCGCGCCCCGGTGGCGAGCAGCGCCTTGCGGGCCTCCTCGTGCAGGGCGCGCGCCCCGGCGGCGTACGAGGCGTTCCAGCCCTTGCGCAGCACCTCCCGGGCGGCTTCCTTCTGCCCGAGCTCGTACAGGGCCCGGCCCCGCGACACGCGCACCCGGGCGAGTATCAGCTCCGCCCCGGTCGGGGCGAGCACCGACTCCGCCTCCTCAAGGAGAGCCGCCCGCTCCCGCGGGTCGCGCACCGCCGCCGCCCGCAGTTCCAGACCCGTGCCGAGGGCGCAGGGGAGCCGGCCCGCGCGGGCCAGGCCGATCGCCTCGTCGGCGAGTTCCCGCGCCTCGGCGTACTGCCCCAGGGCCAGGTGCGCCCGGCCCGCCCAGTACCACCACGGCGAGACCGCGGGGTTGGTGCGCTGCCAGGCGCGCTGGCGCCGCCCGCACTCCGTCAGCAGGGCCAGCGCGCCCTCCGCGTCGCCCTGCGCCAGGCGCAGCCGGCCGTGGGCGCCCAGCAGTTCGTTCCACTGCCAGGCGTCCTCGTCCTTCGGGTCGGGGGACCCGGCCACCGCCGCGCTCGCCGCGTCGAGGTCCCCCTGCTCCAGGAAGACATGCAGCCGGATCGCGAGCGCCAGGGCCTGGTGGTGGCTGACGGCCGCGAGGTCGGTGTCCTTCAGCGCCCGCGTCGCGGACTTGAGGGCCGCCTCCAGGGAGCCGAGCCGCAGACAGGCGTCCGCGCTGAGGCCCAGCGCGTTGCGGCACTCGTCCTCGGGCAGCGTCTCGCCGCCGTGGATGAGCTGCCGGAAGACGTCCTCGGCCTCGCGCGGCGCGTCCGTGTAGAGGAGCGAGGTGGCGGCGGTGGCCAGGAAGGCGTACGAGTCGGTGGTCGGGCTGCTGCGCTGCCAGGCCCTGCGGGTGGCGGCGAGGCACTCGGGCACCCGGTCCATGCGGGAGGCGACGAGGACCGCCCGGGTGGCCACGAGCACCCGCTCCGCCGGGGTCTCACCGGGCAGGTCCAGGTCGAGCGGCACGGTCTCGATGAGCTCCAGGTACGCCTCGCGGCTCCCGATCACCGCCATCAGCAGCTGGGCTTCGAGCAGTTGGGCGCTCGCGACGCCGTCCTCGGCGCCGGTGGTGCGGTGCCGGTTGAGCAGTCCCACGGCACGGGCGAGCTGCCCGGTGCGGGCGAGGCCCACCGCGAGCGCGCTCAGCGCGGTGAGCCGCAGCTCGGGGTCGATGGCGCGTTTCAGGGCCACCGTCAGATGCCCGACCGCCGCCTCGGGGTCCACCCGGCCCTCGGCGACGCCCAGTTCGGTCAGCAGCGCGGGGGAGCAGTCGTTCTCGCGGCCCTCCGGTACACAGGGCCGCAGCAGCTCCACCGCGCGCTCCGGCCTGCTGGCCAGCATGGCCTCCCGGGCGGCCTCCCGCAGCAGCGTGGTGGCCCACGGCTCGGTGGGGGTGCCCCGGGACCGCAGGAGCTGGACGATGACCTCGGCGGTGGGGGCCCCGCTGTCGTGCAGCAGCCGGGCGGCCCGGCCGTGCGCGACGCCGCCCTCGTGCTCGCCGAGGCCGTCCAGGACGGCCTCGCGGACCACGGGGTGGGTGAAGGACCAGGCGCCGGCGCCGGCGGTGAAGCCCACCAGGCCGAGGGAGTTCAGGGTGAACAGCGACTGGGCGAAGGCGGGTTCGTCGAGGGTGGCCAGCCGCCCGCACAGGTCGGTCGGGGTGCCGTCGCCGAGGACCGCCATCGCCCTGACGGCGCGCAGGACGCTGTCCGGCTGCTGGCTCAGCAGATGCGCGATCCGGCTGCGGAAGGACTGCGCGCCCTGGCCGTCGACCGCGGTGATGTTCTCGACGGTGAGGTCCAGGCCGTTCTCGCGCAGCGCCGAGACCAGCCGGGTCACCAGGAGCGGATTGCCGCCGGTCACCGCCAGACAGGAACCCTGGAACTGCGCGTCGCCCGCGGAGCCGGTCAGCGCCCGGGCCACCCGGCCGATGCCCTCGGCGGTCAGCGGACGGGGGCGCAGGGTGCGGCACTGGGGCTGGGCCGCGATCTCGTCCAGGGAGGCGGAGGCGTGGCCGCCGCGGCAGCTCAGGGCCAGCAGCACGGGCTGGCCGGGCAGCCGCCGCGCGGTGTGCGCGAGGAAGTGCAGCGAGGCCGGGTCCGCCAGGTGCGCGTCGTCCACCGCGAGCAGCAGCGGCCCGTGCGTCGCCGCTGAGCGCAGCAGCTCGTACAACTCCGCGAGCAGGCCGTGCGGGACGGCGTTGACATCGATATCAGACCTGCCGCGCACCGCGTGGTCCGCGGACTTCTCGGGGTGCACGGGCCAGGGCAGGGCCGGATCCGCGCGGTGCGCCTCGGCGAGCGGGGCCACCAGGCGCCGGGCGAGGCTCAGCGGCGTCTGCCGCTGCTCCGGCTCCGCGCGCGCGGTCAGCACGCGCAGGGCCGGAGCGGCATCGACGAGGGCGCGCAGCAGCGCGGACTTGCCGATGCCGTCCGGTCCTTCCAGCACGATCAGCCCGGGGGACCCGGCGGCCGCCCGCCGGGCGGCCTCGGTCAGGACGGAGAGTTCACGCTCGCGCTCCACGAGTTCGGGTGGCGCGCCGGTCTTCCCCGAACCATGTGGACTGCGCTCGCCGGTGACGACGGTCATGGCGGTTCACCCTCTCCGAAGGAGCCTCAGGAGCCGCCGGCCGGGGCGGCTCAAGTGCTGCGTGCTGTCCCCGCCGGCCGACGGGGGCCTCAGTCCGGGCGCGTACCGGACGGCTGTCCGGATACCCCTCCTGAACGCGGCCTTCTCTACGGTTCGAGACGCATACACCTCAATGTGTCCCGTCCGCGGGCGATCTAGTCCCAGGCGACGGGCAACTCGTCCACTCCGTAGTGGACCGACCGGTCGCGCAGCGGGACTTCGGCCGCCGGCTTGGCCAGCCGCAGGCTCGGGAAGCGGTCGAAGAGCTTGCGCAGACCGATGCGCATGCTGGAGCGCGCCAGGTGCTGGCCCAGGCACTGGTGGGCACCGAAACCGAGCGCCAGGTGCTTGCGCGGGATCCGGGTCACGTCGAGGCGGTCGGGGTCGGTGAAGACCTCCGGGTCGCGGTTGGCCGCGGGCAGCGAGAGCACCACCGTCTGCCCGGCCTTGATGGTGCGCCCGCCCAGCTCGACGTCCTGCACGGCGCACCGGCTCGACCCCATCTGGGAGATGGTCAGATAGCGCAGCAACTCGTCGACCGCGCCCGCCTCGTACAGCTCGGGGCGCTCGCGCAGCAGGGCGAGCTGCTCGGGGTGTTCGAGGAGCGCGAAGGTGCTCAGCGCCAGCATGTTCGGGGTGGTGTCCAGGGAGCCGCCGAGGGTGAGGACGGCCAGGTTGACCAGTTCGTCCTCGGTCAGCTCGCCGGTCGCCGACAGGCGCCCGAAGAAGTCCTCGCCCTGCTCGGCCATGCGCGCGGCCACCATCGGCCGGATCAGCGCGTCCATCGACTCGATGTGGTGGATGAACTCCTCGAGCGTGTACGTCAGCCGCATCAGCGCCCCGAAGTGCTCCGCGATGCCGTCCATCAGCTCGGGGGTGACGTCCATGAGCGAGCAGACCGAGCGCAGGCTGAAGACCTCCGCCCAGTCGGTGACCAGGTCGGCGGGCGAGCCCTTGGCCGCCATCTCCTCCAGGGTCTCGTCGACCAGGCGCTCCAGCTCCGGTTCGTAGGCCTGGATACGGCGCAGGGTGAAGTGCCCGGCCAGCAGGCGCCGGTACTTGGTGTGCTCGGGGGCGTCCATCTTCGCGAAGGAGCCGGGCGCGGAGGGCACCGGCTTGTACTCGTCCATCGGGAAGGGCGGCGCGACGACGTGCGCGAGCAGTTCGTTGCGGTGGCTGAACCGCTCGTCGGCGAGGATCTCGCGCACCAGGTCGTGCCGGGTCACCAGCCAGCCGTTCGGGTCGCCGGGCGCCACCTGGAAGGTGACGGGGCTGACCGGGTCCTCGGCGCGCAGCCGGGCGTAGTCGGCGGGCGGGTCGAAGGGGCAGCCGCCGCGGTCCGAGGGGATCACGGGGGGATCGGGCCTGGTCTTCATGGTCGCTCCGAGGGATGCGGGATGCGGGAGGCGTCGGAAAGGGGGCAAGGGCGCGGCCTGGGCCGCGGGTTCAGGACCGTTCGAGGCGCAGCGGAAGGCGGCGGGCACCGAAGACGTTGGTGCCGTGCCAGGACAGGCGCACCTCGGGGTCGACCTCGATACGGGCGTAGCGGTCGAGCAGCGCGTCGAGGGCGATCCGGCCCTCCAGACGGGCCAGCGGCGCACCGATGCAGTAGTGCACGCCGTGCCCGAAGGCGGCCTGCTTGCCGTTGGACCGGTGCAGGCGGAAGGAGTCCGCCTCCTCGAAGACGGACTCGTCGCGGTTGGCGGAGAGCAGCCACAGGTACACCAGGCCGTTCTCCGGGATGTCCACCCCGCCGAGGCTGACCTCGGTGGTGGTGACCCGCTCGATGCGGGTGAACGGCGGGCGCAGCCGCAGCGTCTCCTCGATCACCGCGGGCACCAGGGAGCGGTCCGCGCGTACCCGGGCGAAGAGTTCGGGGTCGCGGTCCAGGCTCATCAGGGTGTTGCCCAGCAGGACCGAGGTGGTGATGTGCCCGGCCATCAGGAGCAGGGTGGCGAAGCTGGCGATGTCCTCGTCGTCCAGCCGCTCGCCCTCCAGCTCCGCCTCGACCAGGACGCCCAGGAGGTCGCCGCGGGGGGAGCGGCGCCGCTCGTCGATGAAGGTCTGGAGGTAGGCGGTGATGCCGACCGCCGTCTCCTCCATGGCGCGTACGCTCTCCGGGTCGTCCGGATCGGTGTTCAGGAGCTGGTCGGCCCAGCCCTGGAAGAGCATCCGGTCCTCGCCCGGCACCCCCAGCATGCGGGCGATCACGGTCACCGGCAGGGGGTTGGCGAGGACGTCCACCAAGTCGTAGCGGTCCCCCTCGGCCCGGTCGAGGAGTTCGGCGGTCAGCTCGGTGATGGCCGGTTCCAGGCCCGCGACGAGCCCCGGGGTGAAGGCCCTGCTGATCAGCCGGCGCATCTTGCCGTGCAGCGGCGGGTCGAGCAGCAGCAGGGTGCCCCGGGGAGCCTGCCGTTCGCCGTGCGAGAGGCGGCCGACCGTGTCCGAGGAGAAGGTGGCGGGGTCGGCCAGGATGCGCTGGACGTCGGCGTGCCGGAAGACATGGACGATTCCCGAGCCGTCCCGCCACACCGGCTGCTCGGCGCGCATGCGTGCCGCCCACGCCAGGAGGGTGTCACCGCCGTCCGGTTCCACGGTCGGGGCGCGGTCCGGGAGAGCGGCGGCCGCCTGGGCCGGATCGAGCACCTCCGAGATGCCTTGCTGCGCCACTGGGTCACCTTTCGCAGAGGTCGTCGCCCGCACGGTGCACGCGTCACGGGAGTCGGGCCCTGGCACCCCGCGCGGTAGCGGTCACTCCAGCACGGGGGCCTCTCGCGCGGCCAGTACGAGCCGCGGACTCTAGGGATTCACCGAGTACCGGCCCCGGCGGGAACCCCGCGCGGCCGCCGGGCGCGGCGAATCTCTGGAGGAAACCCCAGACAGCTCGGCGCGGACGTCCCCATAGGTGGGGGAGCCCCGCAAGATGGGGCACATCCCGGCCGCCCGTCGACTCCGACCGTGTGTGAAGAGGCCTGCTCATGGACATTTCGATCGACCACGACAAGTGCATCGGCGCCGGTCAGTGTGCCCTCATCGCTCCTGAGGTCTTCGACCAGCGCGTCGAGGACGGCCTGTCCGTGCTGCTGGTCCAGGACCCGGGAGCCGACCAGTACGAGGCGGTGCGGGAGGCGGCCGAGATGTGTCCGCTCGGCGCGATCTCCACGGCCGGGGCCGCGCGCCCGCGGGACTGAGGCACGACACCGTCCGTTCGCCCTCCGACGAGGAAGTGGAAACCATGCGCGTGCTGTTCGCGGGTCTGCCGGAGAAGTCGCACCTCTACACGATGGTCCCGCTGGCCTGGGCCCTGACCGTGGCGGGCCACGAGGTCATGATGGCCAACGCCCCGTCCCTGACGCCGCACATCACCGGCGCCGGACTCGTCGCCGCCCCCGTCGGCACGGACAACGCCATGCACCGCGACATGAGCGGCTCCCGGGACTCCCAGGACGCCGACGTCGCCAACTGGAGCCGCCTCGGCTACGGCGAGGTGGACCACGAGAGCCTGCTCGGCCGGTACCGCGTCTCCGTCCCCTGGGGCTTCGCCCGCTACAACGACCCCGTGGTCGACGACCTCGTCGCACTGGCCCGGTACTGGAAACCGGACCTCGTCGTCCGCGACCCCCTCGCCTACGCGGGCGGGATCGCGGCCCGTGCCTGCGGCGCCGCCCACGCCCGGCTGCTGTGGTGCGCCGATGTGTACGGGCAGGCCCGCGGCACCTTCGTCGAGCTGGCCCGCGACGTCCCCGAGGAGCAGCGGGAGGACCCGCTCGCCGAGTGGATCGAGGAGCGCGGCGGACCCTACGGCGTGCCCTGCGACGAGGAGCTCCTGAACGGCCAGTTCACCCTGGACACCCTGCCGCCGAGCCTGCGTCCGCCGAGCGGTCTGGAGCAGGTGTCCCTGCGCTATGTGCCCTACAACGGCCCCGCCGTGCGGTGGGACTGGCTCCGCGAGGAGCCCAAGCGCCCCCGGATCTGCCTGACCCTCGGCCGCACCAACTCCGAGGCCTACGGCGGCGACTACCTGCCGGTCGGGGACATCCTCGGCGAACTCGCCGCCCTCGACGCCGAGGTGGTCGCCGCGCTCACGCCCGACACGGTGGAGCAGCTCGGCACCCTGCCGGACAATGTGCGCGCCGCCAGCGGCGTCGCCCTGAACACCCTGCTGCCCTCCTGCGCGGCGGTCGTCCACCACGGCGGCTGGGGCTCCTTCTCCACCGCACTGGTCAACGCCGTACCGCAGCTCGCCCTGTCCACCCTCGTCGCCGACCAGGAGCTGCGCGGGCGCTCCCTGGAGGACGCCGGGGCCGGTCACTTCCTGCACCACAGCGAAGCCGGCGCCGCACGTGTCGCCGAGCTGACCCGGCGCCTCCTGGAGGAGCCGTCCTACACCGTCGCGGCCCGGCGCCTGCGCGACGAGTCCGCCGCCATGCCCGGCCCGCACGAGGTCGTCGGCACCCTGGAACGGCTCGTCGCCGCCCGCTGAGCCGCCTTCCGGAACCTCGCACCCAACCCCGTACCCCGAGAAGGGAGGACGGCGCCCGCTCGTTCCACCGGAGAAGCGCCGTACCGAGATGAGTCAGACGCGCATCCTGGTGACCGGCGGTGCCGGTTTCATCGGGTCCCACTACGTCCGGACGCTGCTCGGCCCGCAGGGGCCCGACGACGTCAGCGTCACCGTCCTCGACGCCTTCACCTACGCCGCCAACCCGGCCAACCTCGACCCGGTCGCCGACTCCCCGCGCTACCGCCTGGTCGTCGGCGACATCTGCGACACCGGGACCGTGGACGCCCTGATGGCCGAGCACGACGAGGTCGTGCACTTCGCCGCCGAGTCCCATGTGGACCGCTCGCTGGCCAGCGCCACCGAGTTCGTGCGGACCAATGTGCTCGGCACGCAGACCCTGCTCGACGCGGCACTGCGGCACGGGGTGCGCACCTTCGTGCACGTCTCCACCGACGAGGTCTACGGCTCCATCCCGGACGGCTCCTGCGCCGAGGACCAGCCGCTCAGCCCCAACTCCCCGTACGCCGCGTCCAAGGCGGCCAGCGATGTCATCGCGCTGGCCTACCACCGTTCGCACCAGCTCGACGTACGGGTCACCCGCTGCTCCAACAACTACGGGCACCACCAGTTCCCCGAGAAGATCATCCCGCTCTTCGTGACCCGCCTGCTGCGGGGCGGCCGCGTACCGCTCTACGGGGACGGACTGCACGTGCGCGACTGGCTGCACATCGACGACCACGTCCGGGGCATCGAACTGGTCCGCACCCGGGGCCGCGCGGGCGAGGTCTACAACATCGGCGGCGGCACCGAACTGACCAACCGTCAGCTCACCGAACTCCTCCTGGAGGCCTGCGGGGCGAACTGGGACAGCGTCGACCACGTCACCGACCGCAAGGGCCACGACCGCCGCTACTCCGTGGACTGGCGCAAGGCCCATGTGGAACTGGGCTACAAGCCGCAGAAGGACTTCACCGAAGGGCTCGCCGAGACCGTCGCCTGGTACCGCGCGCACCAGGAGGTCTGGGAGCAGGCGGCCCGCAGGACCGCCGCGGCCGTCGCGGGCAGGGGGGACCTGACGTGCTGACCTTCTCCACCCTGGGCCCGCTGTGCGTGCGCGCCGACGGCCACGACGTCACGCCCACCGCGCCCAAGGTGCGCCAGCTCCTCGCCCTGCTCCTCGCCCGCCGCAACACCGTGGTCCCGCTCCCCGCGATCGCGGACGAGCTGTGGTCGCACCGCCCGCCCCGCAGCTCCACCGGCACCGTGCAGACCTACGCCTACCAGTTGCGCAGGGCCCTGCCGGACGAGGAGGGCAGCCCGCAGGGCGGCCGGCTCACGACCCACCCGCAGGGGTATGTGCTCCAGGTGGCCACCGGCGAGTGCGACCTGGACGAGTTCGGCCTGCTCACCCTGAAGGGGCAGACGGCACTCGCCGAGGACGACAGCACCGGGGCCGCCCGGATCCTGGAGCGCGCCCTGGAGCTGTGGCGCGGCCCGCTCTTCGCCGATGTGACCCAGGGGCCGACGCTGCGCGGCTACGCCATGCGCCTGGACGAACTGCACCTGCAGGCCCAGGAGATGCGCATCACCGCCCAGCTCCGCCTCGGCCGGCACCGCCATGTCGTGGGCGAACTCAAGGAGTTGGCCTGTGCGTATCCCCTGCACGAGTGGTTCCAGGGCACCCTCATCATCGCCCTGGAACGCTGCGGGCGCCGCAACGAGGCCCTGCAGACCTATCAGCGGCTGCGGGAGGTGCTGCGCGAGGAGCTGGGCCTCGACCCCTCACCCGGTCTGCAGCGCATCCGCCAGCACGTACTGACCGACCGCATCAGCGTCGCCGACCTCGACCTGCTGCCCGGCTAGCAGGCCCGCCGCCCGTTCATTTCCGTCCCGCCGTCCGCTCGCCGTCCTCCCGCTCCGGGTGCGCCCCCTCGGGCCGTGCCCGGAGCGCCGTCATCCGCTCCCGCGTCATCCGTTCCGGCCGTCATCCGTTCCCGCGGTCGTCCGAGGCGAGGTCGGCGGCGGCGTGCCACATGTCCGCGATCATGTCGCGCGGGGTGCGGCCGGGCGTCCAGTCCAGGAGTTCGCGGGCCCGGGAGATGTCCACGCCCATCCAGTCGGTGTCCGTCACCGGCCGCACCCCGGTCAGGGAACTCTCCACCAGGCGGGCCGGGCGTCCGCTGATCCCGATCAGCAGGTCGACCATGTCGCGTACGTGCTGCGAGCTGCCGCTCGCGATGTTGACCACCCGGCCGGCCGCCCCGGGCACCCGCATGGCGGCGACCACCGCCCGCGACACGTCCTTGGCGTCGACGAAGTCCCGGCTGCTGCGCAGCGGCGAGACCCGGACCTCGGCCGTGGTGCCGGGCGGGGCGGCGAGCAGCTGCCCCGCCACATGGCCCAGCAGGCTGCCCGCGGGGGTGCCCGCGCCGATCACGTTCGACAGCCGCAGCACGACCGCGTCGGTGGCGCCCTCGGCCGCGGCGCGCAGCACCGCCTGGGTGCCCTCCAGCTTCGAGCGGCCGTAGTCGGTGGTCGGCCGCTCCGCCGAGGACTCCGAGAGCCGTACCCGCGCGGGCTGCGGGGCGTACTCGTGCACCGAGCCGAGCTGCACCAGCCGCGGCCGCACCCGGGAGCGGGCGAGACCGGCCAGGAGGCGGTCCACCAGGAGCTGGTTGCCGAGGCGCATGCCGCCCACCGAGGAGGACCACACCTCACCGGCCGCGTTGACCACGGCGACCGGGCGCTCCTCGTCGAGCAGCGAGGTCAGTGCCTCGGGCCCGTGGGAGGCGAGGTCCATGAGGTAGAGCCGCCAGGAGGCCGGTGTCTTGCGCGGGCGGCGTGCCACCGCCAGTACCTCGTATCCGGCGGCCTCCAGGGCGGCCCCCACATGGCGCCCCACGAAACCGGTCGCACCGAGGAGCAGCACCCGGCCGGAGCGGGTGTCCGCGTGGTCCGGAAGGCTCCGCGCAACGAAGACCATGCCGTTCTCCTCCAAGGGGCCGGCCGTCCGTGTCCGGCCCGCCGCGTCCGCTCGTAGCCCGCACCGCGGTCCGCGGGCGGCGCTCGGCCACAGTGGCACCCCGCGGTCCAGGATCTCTGAGGGCCCGTTGAACTCGACCGGCTCACCGCCCGTCCTGGACCGGTCCTGGAAGCGCGTGTCCTAGCGTGCTGCCACCATGAAGGTTCGAGAGATGGCTGTGCCGGACGCGTACCACATCACGCCGCACAAGCTGTGCGACCTACGAGGCAGCTTCTACGAGTCGTTCCGCCACGAGCGCCTGGCCGAGGAGATCGGGCGGCCGTTCCCGGTCGCCCAGGTGAACTACTCGGTCTCCCGCCGCAGCACCCTGCGCGGACTGCACGGCACCCTGCTGCCGCCGGGCCAGGCCAAGCTGGTCTGCGTGGTGCGCGGCGCGGTCCTCGACATCGTCGTGGACCTGCGGACCGGCTCCCCGACCTGGGGCGTGCACGAGGCGAACTGGCTGGACGCCGCCTCCGGCGAGGCGCTGTTCGTCGCCGAGGGCCTGGTGCACGGCTTCCTCGCCCTGACCGACGACACCTGCGTCTCCTACCACTGCTCCACGGAGTTCGTCCCCGGCACCCAGGTGGACATCGACCCCTTCGACGCCGAACTCGCCCTGCCCTGGGGCCTGTCCGACACCCCCCTGATGTCCGTGAAGGACTCCTCCGCGATGTCCGTCGCCACCGCCCGCGAGAACGGGTCCCTGGCCGCCTACGAGGACTGCCTGGCGCACTACGCCATGCTCCGCGGGGCCGCTTGACCCGGGCTCCGCGGGACCCACGGCCGCATCCGCCGCACCCCTCCAGGAGAACCCATGACACTCGGCAGCGGGGCCCCCGCCCGGCACTTCGCGCTGCTCCTCTTCGCGGACTTCGGCCACATCGGCCCGACCCTCGGCCTCAGCCGCGAACTGACCGCCCGCGGCCACCGCGTGACCTATGTCGTCGACGGCGCCTACGCCTCGGTCGTGGCGGAGGCCGGGGCCCGGGCGGTGACGTACACCTCCGCCCGCGGGGACTTCTACCGGGCCGCCGACCCGGACCCGGACAGCCTCGCCCGGGACGGCTACGCCCTGCTCACCGACACGATGGCCACCGTCTACCCGCTCGCGCGCGAGGCCCTCGCCGCGGACCCTCCCGACGCGGTCCTCTACGACTTCGAGACGGTCGTCCCCGCCCGTGTCCTCGCTCGCGAACTGGGCGCGGTGCCGGTGCAGTTGTGGCCGAGCCACGCGGCCAACGAGGTCTTCTCGCTCCGCGCGCAGATGTGGGGCAAGGACCACCCCGTGATGGCCGAGGGCGCCGCGCTGGTGATGGCCTTCCTGGCCGAGCACGGCATCGGGCCCTCCGAGATGGGCCGCTACGGCGCCGAGTGGGACGAGCGCAACCTGGTCTTCCTGCCGCGGGAGTTCCAGGTCGAGGGGGACAGCTTCGACGAGCGGTTCGCCTTCGTGGGACCGACGTTCACCGAGCCGGAGCCCGGCCTCTGGTCGCCGCCGGGTGACGGGCGGCGGCTCGCCCTGGTGTCCCTGGGCACCGAGTCCGGCGACCGGGACGACTTCTTCCGGGTCTGCGCCGAGGCCTTCCCGGCGGAGGAGTGGCACGTCGTGATGACCCTGGGCCGGGGCGCCGACCCCACCCGCCTCGGCGCGCTGCCCGCCCATGTCGAGGCCCACCCCTGGCTGCCGCACCCCGCCGTGCTCCCGCACGCGGACGTGTTCGTCTGCCACGCCGGTATGGGCAGCCTGATGGAGGCGCTGCACTGCGGGACCCCCGTGGTCGCCCTGCCCCGCGCCCACGAACTCGACCTGAGCGCACGGCAGTTGGAGAAGCTCGGCGTGGGCAGGGGGCTCGCGAGGCAGGAACTGACCGCGGACGGCCTCGGGCGGGCGGTGGCGGAGCTGCTGGCCGACCCCGCGGGTCCCGGCGCGCGGGCGCGGATGCGGGAGGCCGTCCGCCGCGCGGGCGGCGCCCCGCGCGCGGCGGACCTGGCGGAGGAGTGGGCGGCGCTGCGGCCGAGCCGGACCGCCGTGGGCTGACCGGGCGCCCCGGGCCCGGCGACGACCGCGGGTCCGGGGCGCTCAGCCGTACGGGGCCGCCCCCTCGAAGGGAGCGGCCCCGTACGTACCCGCGGTCGCCGACGCGGTCGCCGGTCAGTGCGGCCGGGTCACGAACTCCTGCACGGTGCTGATGCTGTGGTCGATCATCTGGTCCGTCAGACCCGGGAAGACCCCGATCCAGAAGGTGCGCTCGGTGGTGATGTCGCTGTTGGTCAGCGGGCCGCTCACCCTGAACTCCCGTCCCTCGTAGGCCGGGTGGCGGGTGAGGTTGCCCGCGAAGAAGCGGCGGGTGGCGACCTTGCTCTGCTCCAGGTGCTCGATCAGCGCGGCGGGCGCGAAGGGCGCCTCGGGACTCACCGTCAGGGCGAAGCCGAACCAGCTCGGGTCGCTGCCCGGGGTGGCCTCCGGCAGCACCAGGTGGGGCAGTCCGTCCAGGCCCGCGCGCAGCCGGGCCCAGTTGTGCCGCCGTGCGCTGCCGAACTCCTCGATGCGGCTGAGCTGTTGGAGCCCGAGCGCGGCCTGCGGGTCGGTCGACTTCAGGTTGTAGCCGACGTGGGAGAAGATGTACTTGTGGTCGTAGCCCTCCGGCAGCGAGCCCATCTGCTGCTCGAAGCGCTTGAAGCAGCGGTTGTCCTCGCCCGGTTCGCACCAGCAGTCCCGGCCCCAGTCCCGCATCGACTCGACGATCCGCGCCAGCGCCAGGTTGTCGGTCAGTACGCAGCCGCCCTCGCCCATGGTGATGTGGTGCGCGGGATAGAAGCTCTCGGTGGCCATGTCGCCGAAGGTGCCGGTCAGTTGCCCCCGGTAGGTGCTGCCCAGCGCGTCGCAGTTGTCCTCGATGAGGAACAGACCTCGGTCCTCGGCCAGTTGGGCGATCTCCGCGACCTGGAAGGGGTTGCCGAGCGCGTGCGCCATCATGATCGCCCGGGTCCGGGGCCCGATGGCCTGCTCCACCCGCTCCAACGAGGCGTTGTAGGTGCCCAGTTCGATGTCGGTGAAGACCGGTACGAGTCCGTTCTGCAGGATCGGGTTGACCGTGGTCGGGAAGCCCGCGGCCACCGTGACCACCTCGTCGCCCGGCAGCAGCCGGTGCTCCTCCAGCTGCGGGGAGGTCAGAGCACTGAGGGCCAACAGGTTCGCCGAGGAACCGGAGTTGGTGAGATGCGCCTTGCGCAGG
The DNA here is from genome assembly GCF_012273655.1 of Streptomyces physcomitrii. Classification (GTDB taxonomy): domain Bacteria; phylum Actinomycetota; class Actinomycetes; order Streptomycetales; family Streptomycetaceae; genus Streptomyces; species Streptomyces physcomitrii. Next base: position 36,189 of record NZ_JAAWWP010000026.1, read on the forward strand.
CCGAAGAACTTGGCGAGCCCGCGCTCCAGCCTGCGGGAGCTGACCCCGGCGGCGATGCGCATGTCCAGCGCCGCCTCGACGAAGGCGACCCGGTCGTCCTCGGAGAGCACGGCCCCGGAGGCCATGACAGGGGTGACGCCCGGCACGAATCCGGAGGACTCGTTGTTTCGATGGTATTCGCGGACCAGGTCGAGGATCGCGCTCTTGTCGTTCCCCATCGGCTGAGGGCCTCCTGTGTGTGCCAGTCGGGACGAGCGGTACGGCGGAGTCGTACGCGGAGCCGCATGAGGAGGCCCGCATCCGTCGATCCGGGTCACCAGCCCAGCACGCCCGCGCCCCGGCGTGCCACAAGTGCCGGGCAAGACTAGGGACTTCCACCGATAGCGGCCCGGGTGCTCCGCCGCCGTCCGGGCACACCCTAGGGATTTCCTCGCCGCCCGCGGGCCAGGCTGGAGTGTCCGACCCGTACCGTCCCCGTTGAGGTGTCATGACATCCGGCCCCGCGTCACGCGAGAAGGACCGCACCCGCACGCTGTGCTCCGGTCGGCCGACCGGGCAGCGCGTCCGGCTCAGCGTCTACGACCTGATGACCGGCACCTTCGCCACCTCCCGCACCTTCTACTACCGCCAGACGCTCGACGCCGACGCCCTGCAGGAGTCCCTGGTCCGCACCCTGGCCGACCACCCCCTGCTCACCGGGCGGCTGCGCCGGGACGCGGACGGCGGCCTGAGCGTGCTGTGCGACGACGCGGGCGCCGTCTTCCGCGTCTCCCGCAGCGACCGTGCGATGCCGGACTACGGGCCCGAACTGTCCGCCAAGAAGGACCTGCGGCACTATCTGCACTCCGTCAACGCCTTCCGCGTCGTCGACCACGACACCCCCCTGCTGACCGTCAAGGTGACCCAGATGCGGGGCGGCGGCTCCGTCCTCGGGGTGTCCATCAACCACAGCATCGTCGACGGCGGCGGCTTCGTGGACTTCCTCCTGCGGTGGTCCCGGATCCACCGCGGCCTGGAGCCCGGCGCGCCCGCGCCCCACGACCGGACGCCGCTGGAGGAGATGGCGGCCGGCACCCGCGCGGCAGCCGAGGACCCGCAGTACACCCTGGTCTCCGGCCGCCGGAAGTTCGGCTTCCTGTGGCGGGTCAACGCCGGGGCGCGGCGGGTGCCCACCCTCACCACGCGCTTCTCCTCCGAGGAGGTCCTCGCGCTGCGGGAGACGGCGGCCGCCGGGCTGGCCGGCGAGGGGATCGAGGTCTCCAGCGGGGACGCCCTGACCGCGCAGATCTGGCGGGTGCTCGCGGCGCTGCGCGATCGGCCGCCACAGAGCACCGAGCGGCTGGGGCTGGTGGTCGGGCTGCGCGGGGCGCTCAAGGAGCAGTACCCCGAGGGCTTCTGGGGCAACGCCGTCTCCAACATCACCGCCACCCTGCCCACCCGGGTACTGCGCGAGGAGCCCGCGGAGCGCACGGTCGCCGCCGTACGCGAGGCGCTCAACCGCGTCACCCCCGAGCGGATCCGCGAGGAGAGTGCCTATCTGGAGGCCCAGCGGCGGGCCGGGCGGGTGCGCCGGGTGCTCAGCCGGATGTCCCTGGACTCCTTCGAGGACACCGTGGGCATGAACAACGTCAGCCGACTGCCGGTCTACCAGGTGGAGTTCGGCTCCGGGCGGCCCTTCTGGTTCGAGTACCCCTCCATCCCGATCCCCTGGAACGTCCTGGTCACCCCCACCCCCCAGGACGACTACAGCCGCGACGTCCACCTGAGTCTGCCGCTGGCCGCCGCCGAGGCGCTGCGCACGCCCGAGTGGCACAAGCGGCTGCATGCCCTGGCCCCCTCCCACTGAGACCGGGGCGGCGGGCGGTCAGGGCCGGGGCACGTTGCGCAGGTTGGCGCGGGCCATCTGGACCATCCGGCCGACGCCTCCGTCGAGGACGACCTTGGAGGCGGAGAGCGCGAAACCGGTGACCATGTCGGCGCTGATCTTCGGCGGGATGGAGAGGGCGTTGGGGTCGGTGACCACGTCGACCAGGGCCGGGCCCGGGTGCGCGAAGGCCTCCTTGAGGGCCTTGGCGAGCTGCTTGGGCTTCTCCACCCTGACCCCGTGGGCGCCGCAGGCCCGCGCGACGGCCGCGAAGTCCGGATTGCGGTTGGCCGTGCCGTACGAGGGCAGTCCGGCGACCAGCATCTCCAGTTCGACCATGCTGAGCGCGGAGTTGTTGAAGAGGACCACCTTCACCGGGAGTTCGTACTGGACGAGGGTGAGGAAGTCGCCCATCAGCATGGCGAATCCGCCGTCCCCGGACATCGAGACGACCTGCCGGGACCGGTCGGTGAACTGGGCGCCGATGGCCTGGGGGAGCGCGTTGGCCATCGAGCCGTGCGAGAAGGAACCGATGATCCGGCGGCGGCCGTTGGGCGTGAGATAGCGGGCGGCCCAGACATTGCACATGCCGGTGTCGACGGTGAACACCGCGTCCTCGGCGGCGAGTTCGTCCAGGACCGAGGCGACGTACTCGGGATGCAGGGGTACGTGCTTGTCGACCTTGCGGGTGTAGGCCTTCACGACCCCTTCGAGGGCGTCCGCGTGCTTCTTGAGCATCCGGTCGAGGAAGCGGCGGTCCGTCTTCGGGGAGACCTTCGGGATCAGGCAGCGCAGCGTCTCGCCCGCGTCGCCCCAGACCGCGAGGTCCAGCTTGCACCGCCGCCCGAGGTGCTCCGGCCGCACATCGACCTGCGCGATCTTCACATCGTCCGGCAGAAAGGCGTTGTACGGGAAGTCGGTGCCGAGCAGGATCAGCAGATCGCACTCATGGGTGGCCTCGTAGGCGGCCCCGTACCCGAGCAGACCGCTCATCCCGACGTCGAAGCTGTTGTCGTACTGGATCCATTCCTTGCCGCGCAGGGCGTGGCCCACCGGGGACTTGATCTTCTCGGCGAGCTGCATCACCTCCGCGTGCGCCCCGGCCGTGCCGCTGCCGCAGAAGAGGGTCACCCGGTCCGCCTGGTCGATCAGGGCGGCGAGCCGGTCGATCTCGGCGTCGCCGGGGCGCACCGTGGGCCGCGAGGTGACCAGGGCGTGCTCCGAGGCCCGTTCGGGTGCGGGCCGGTCGGCGACATCGCCGGGCAGCGTCACGACGCTCACCCCGCTGCGGCCGACCGCGTGCTGGATCGCGGTCTGCAGCAGCCGGGGCATCTGCTGCGGGCTGGAGATCATCTCGCTGTAGTGGCTGCACTCGGCGAAGAGCCGGTCGGGATGGGTCTCCTGGAAGTAGCTGAGCCCGATCTCGCTGGAGGGGATGTGCGAGGCGAGGGCGAGGACCGGGGCCATCGAGCGGTGGGCGTCGTACAGGCCGTTGATCAGGTGCAGATTGCCCGGCCCGCAGGATCCGGCGCAGGCGGCGAGGCTCCCGGTGATCTGGGCCTCGGCCCCGGCCGCGAAGGCCGCGGTCTCCTCGTGCCGTACGTGGATCCAGTCGATGGCCGGGGTGCGCCGCACCGCGTCCACCACCGGGTTGAGGCTGTCGCCGACCACCCCGTAGAGCCTGCGGACCCCCGCCCTGACCAGGATGTCCACGAACTGCTCGGCGATGTTCTGCTTGGCCATCCCGCCCGCACCTCCAGGTCGCCGCTCGGCCCCGCGGCGCCCGATGGACCGGCCGCCGCCCGTCCATCAATGCACACCTGGTCCCCTCACGCCTCCCACACCGCGGCGGCCGTCCGGTCGTCCGCGTAGCCCCTGACCCCCACCTGGGTGTCCGCCAGGAAATCGGCGAGCCCGGGCGGTTCCTGGCCCTGCCAGCGGTCGGCCAGGTGCGCGAGGAGGGCCGGCTCGCCCCGCAGGGGCGCGGCAAGGCCGGGCCCGCACAGCAGCAGGACATCACCCGGGCGGCCGACCGAGACCTGGAAGCGGAAGGGGTCCCGGGCGTGCTCGCGGGCGGGCACATAGGGGCTCGGCGGGGCGCTCACGCCCAGGCGCAGGGTGTCGGGTCCGCCGCCGGTCCTCGGCCCGGCGTCCACCGTCTGCCCGGCGGTGCTCGGCTCGATGTCCTCCCACCGCCCCTCGCGCAGCCGCAGGAGCCCGCCGTCGCCCACCCCGAAGAAGACCCGGCTGCGGCAGCGCGGATCGGCGGGCAGCAGCAGGCAGCGCAGCACGGCGCTGTACCCCGCCGGGTCCGTGCCCCGCTCGGAGGCCCGGGCCCGCAGCTTGCCGAGGCTGCGGTCGGTCAGGCGCTGCAGCCCGGACTTGAGGTCGGCGCGGCGCTCGGCGCGGATGTCCTCGGCGAGCCGGGCGTGGCTGCGCCCGACGGCCTCGCCCAGCCAGGCGCAGGCCTCGGCCGCGGCCCGGTGGGCACCGGCCCCGCCGGGCGCCACGGTGGCCGTGGCGAGGAGGACGAGGGCGTCCTCCCCCTCGCCGAAGCGGGCGGTGAGCAGGCTGTCCCGGCGCGGCTCGCCCAGGTGGCGCGCCGCGTCGCCGCGTACGGAGACGGCCCGCAGGGTGCAGGAGCCGTACCGCGCCCCGTCCAGGACGGTGTCCGCGACCAGTTCCTCCAGCGCCTCCGGGTCGGCCGCCGGGAGCGCGACCGGCTCGGCCGCGTAACCGGGCGGCTCCTCGCCCACGTACCGCACGCGTGGCGGTGGCCCGGCGGCGGGGGCCGGGGCGTCCGCGGTCCGCTGAGCGGCCTCGGCCGGGCGGGAGGCGAAGGTGCGCGGCTGCGAGGGCTGGGCGGTGGGCGGCTCCCACGGAGCCCGGGGCCGGGGCGGTCGGACGGCGGGCGCGGCTGCCGCCGGGGCGGCGGGGCCGGTCGCGGTGCGGGACGGGCGGCCGGGGGCGGCCGGTGCCTCGCGCGGGTCGGCCGGCGGCGCGCCCGGTCCGGGCAGCAGGAGTTCCGTGTCGGGTTCCAGGAGCGCTTCGTCGGAATCGGCGCGGGGCCCGGGCACGGGGGCCCGGGATGCGCTCTCCTCCTCCGGAGGGCGGTCCCAGGTGCTTCCGGCGGGGGGCTCGGCCGGTTCGTCGCCGGTGCCCGGGGCCGGGTCCGGTTCGGGCGTCCGGCCGCGGCGCAGTGTGCCCGCCGCCGAGGCGAAACGGTCGTCGAGCGTGTCCCCGGACGAGGCCTCGCCGGTGTCCTCGGTGCTTTCGTCGTACAAGTCGCGCCACCAGTCGTCGTGGCCCGCGGTCCCGTCCCCCTGCTTCATGCACCCATTCTCACCGCACGGCTCGCGTCTATCCGCCCATCGGCGAAATCGTCTTCCGTGCGGCCTCCCATGGGAGAGAACACAAGACCGCCGGGCCGCTCCACCCCCCACGGCAGTGCTGCCCGGCGGTCGACTGCGCGCTCCGGCCCGGCACGGCCGGAGCGGGGCAGCACACCCGGAAACCGTCGGTGAGAACCGGAATCCGAGGGGACCGCTGCCCCGTGCATCCTTTCTAGTCTGCCGTTTCCGGCCAGCTCCAAACGAGCCGGTGACCGCATGGTGGACAGCGCACGGCGGCGCATCGGCTCCGTTGTCCCGCTCCAGGGCGATTGACCTGCGAAAACATGACAGCGGGAAGGTTGTCCGGAACCTCGGGGGAGGTTTCCTGGAGTTTCTGTGCGGGAAGTGCGCTCGGTGGCCCCGCACCAGAGGTGAACTCCCGGGTAACTCCGGGAGTCGGAGGGGCTCAACAGGAGTGACGGAGGGCGCGGGAGGGAAAAGCACTGCGTGTAGATGTTCGAGCAGGAAGGATCGGCAGCGGCATGCAGGCGGGGGTCATGACGAGGCAGATACGAGGGACCGGCTCGGCCGGACATCAGAGCGGCGGGGGTCAGGCGGTGCGCGCCACGGGCACGGCGCTGCGCACCGGCCGTACGGCACTCACCCGAAGAATCGGACGCGCGGAGCTGCGCGCCGTGCCCGCGGTGCGCCGGGAGGTCAGGGCGCTGGTCTCCGGCTGGGGCCGGCCCGCCGTCGCGGACACGGCAGAACTGCTCACCTGTGAACTGGTCACCAACGCCCTCCTGCACACCGAGGGCGAGGCGGTGCTGACCGTGCTCCTCGGGCCGGATCAACTGCGCGTGGAGGTACGGGACTTCGCGGGCCGCCGGCCGCGACCGCGGGGTCCGCGCCCCGAGGGGGCGACGGGCGGCCGGGGCCTGCAACTGGTGGAGATGCTCGCCGGGGCCTGGGGCGTGGACCGCGCGGCCGGAGGCAAGACCGTCTGGTTCGAACTCGGCGAAGAGGGCTGAGCCCGGCCCCGCACCGGACACGACGACGCCGCGTCGGCGAGGGTGCCGACGCGGCGTGACGGGGGAGCGGCGGGCGCTCAGCCGAACTGCTGCTCAAGGTCCTTCAGCTTGCGCTCAAGGGAGTCGAGTCGCGGGAGGGTCATTGTGTCGTCCTCCGCGGTGAGGTCGACGACCGGCTTGCCGCCGCCGGAGACCGCGGCGAGCGAGGCCCGGGCACGGGCCGGGAGTTCGGGGGCGGCGGCCGGTGCGGTGCTGCTCTCCGGCGCGGTGGCGGCCACCGGCGGGAGCTCGACCTGGCGTCCTCCTTTGCCGAAGCCTCCTTTGCCGTAGCGGCCGAGGGCCTTGAGGCGGGCGCGCTGGAGCTTCTCCTGGTCCCTGCGCTGGACCCGCTCCTGCCCCTTGATCTTGCGGTCCTCGCGGACCTCGTCCACGGCCTCGTCCAGGGTGCGCACCCCTTCGAGGAGCATCAGCGACCAGGCGGCGTAGGTCTCGCGGGGCGCGCGCAGCCAGCGCACGATGCGGATCTGCGGGAGCGGGCGCGGCACCAGGCCCTTCTCGCGGAGGGCGGCGCGGCGGGTCTGCTTGAGGGCGCGGTCGAAGAGGACGGCGGCCGACAGGGACATCCCGGCGAAGAACTCCGGGGCGCCCGCGTGCTCCACGCCGCGCGGCGCGTGCACCCAGTTGAACCAGGCGGCGGCGCCCGCGAAGGTCCACACGAGGAGGCGGGAGCCGAGGGCCGCGTCACCGTGGCTGGCCTCGCGCACCGCGAGCACCGAGCAGAACATGGCGGCGCCGTCGAGCCCGAAGGGCACCAGGTACTCCCAGCCGCCCGAGAGGTTCAGGTTCTGCCGCCCGAAGCCGACCAGGCCGTGGAAGGAGAGCGCGGCGGCCACCGCGGCACAGCAGAAGAGCAGGACGTACGAGGCGCTGCCGTACAGCACCTCCTTGCGGCGCCGGCGCTCCTCGCTGCGCTGCCAGGAGTCCTCCGTGCCGGACTCCTTGGCGGGGCGCCTGCCCCGTACCAGCACGGTGGCGGCTGTGGCGATGCCGAGCAGGGCAGCCCCTGGCAGCACCCAGTACAGCGCCATGTCGTTCAGAGTCATTCGGGGGTCCCTCGCAGGCAGTAGGACGTTTCGGGCGTCATCGTGGCCCATCTGCTGCCGCCGCCGAGCGCTTTCGGCCAAGAACACGCCAAATGGGGTGGGAGCAACGGGGGGTGACTCGAACTCCCGCACGGAAAAGGGGAGTTGAGTTCGATCAAGACTACACGGCCGGGTGGTGCCGTATGCACGCTTGCGGCGGCGTACCGTTTCGCCACCGCGGCCCCTCGCGGCCGGATTCCGCCTGCGCGCGAGCGGGGTCCCCATCCGGCCGTCCGGCGCTCAGAGAGCGGTGGCGAGGCGGCGGGCGAGGCGGTCGGCGTCGCAGGTGCGCGGGCAGGTGTCGCAGGTGTCGCCGGGGCCCAGTGTGTAGGAGAAGCAGCAGGAGATCCGGTCCCTGGTCAGCAGGCGGGACCCGGCGTGCCCGGGCAGCTCGCGGAAGCCCGCGGCGCCCGTGTAGGGCAGCGTCCCGCCGGGCAGCAGCCGGGTCAGCTCGCGGGTGGCCCGGTCCTCCTCGCCGAGCGCGCGGCCCGCGGCCCACAGCCCCTCGGTGATGTCGTCGGTGGCCATGCCCCACAGGGCCCGGCCGCGCCGCCGCATCCGGGGCCCGAAGCGGTCGAGCAGCGGCCTCAGGTGCGTGGTGAGGGCGCCGAGGAGGGTCTCGCGCAGGGCCGCCTCGTCGGCGACCACCCGGGCGCCGGGCAGGGCGGCCGCCGGATCCGCGGGCAGGCAGCTGAAGGCGCCGGTGCGCACCGCCAGCCGTCCCTGCTCGCGGTGGAGGGTGACGTCCGCCACCGAGAGGTGCGGGACCCGGCGCCGCAGGAACCAGGGCACGGTGAGCAGCAGGCAGCCGCTGTAGGCGTAGCGGTGCAGGCCGAAACCGGCGATCACATCGGGGCGGCCCCGCTCGCCGTGGTCGCGCAGCACCTGCTCCTCGTCCCAGCGGAGGTAGGCGTCCAGGGCGGCGCCGCCCGCGGCGAGTTCGCCGATGCCGGTCCAGCCCTCGCCGCTCGGCGCTTTCTCCCCCTCGGCCAGCTCGCGGACGCGCAGCCAGGAGAAGGCCTCGTTCAGCCGGGCGTAGGAATCCGCGACTGCGGAGGGGCGGGCGGGGGGCACCGATGCGGCCATGGAGGTCCGTCCCAGACGTGATCGTTGGCAGGTAAGCCTTACCTTACCCCGAGCTGAGGGGGTGTGACCTTCGGGTCCGCGCCGCCTATCGTGCTGCACGGTGAGGGCGGGATCCGCAGAGGAACGGCCGCCCGCCCGAGTCCGCGGAACGGTGCGCGACGGACGCCGTCGCGCGAGGTCGAGCCGCCGAGGAGGGCCGAGCCGTCGAGGAGGACCGGATGGAGAAGGCGGCACGCGGTGCCCCCGGCCTGCCCGCACCCGGCGCCGCCCCGGCGCCGCCCGGCCTCCCCCCGGCGGGCACCGGCCAGGTCCCGGCCCAGCCTGGCCCCGAGGCCGGCCGCGCCCCGGCCGCCAGGGCCGCCGCCCCCGCCTTCCGCCCCCCGGCTCCCGGCCGCCCCGCCGGGGAGCCGCCGCGCCCGGTCGTCACCCGCTCCTCGGTGCGCGGCCAGGTGCTCGCCGGGCTCCGTATCGCGCTCGTGGAGGGTGAACTCCTCGCGGGCGAGGTGTACTCGGCGCCCGCCCTCGCGGAGCGCTTCGGGGTCTCGGCCACGCCGGTGCGCGAGGCCATGCAGCAGCTCGCCGCCGAGGGCGCCGTCGAGGTGATGCCCAACCGCGGATTCCGGGTACTGCGGCGCAGCCCGCGGGAGTTGACCGAACTCGCCGAGGTGCGCGCCCTGATCGAGGTGCCGGTCATGCTGGACCTCGCGCGGACGGTTCCCCCCGAGGGCTGGAGCGCGCTGCGTCCCAAGGCGGAGGCGACCGTACGGGCCGCCGCCGAGGGGGACTTCGCGGGTTACGCCGAGTGCGACCGCGCCTTCCACCGCGCCGTGCTCGCGCTCAGCGGCAACCAGCAACTGGTGCAGGTGGCCGAGGACTTGCACCGGCGCTCCCAGTGGCCCCTCGCGGGCGGCTCCACGCCGCGCGGCCGTGCCGACCTGCTCGCGGACGCCGCCGAGCACACCGCGCTCCTCGACGCCCTCGTGGCCCGCGATCTGTCCGTGGTGCAGTCGCTGGTGCGCGAGCACTTCGCGGGCGCGCGCGACTGAACGCGCCTGCCCGGGGCGCGCCCGTTGCCCCCGCCCCGCCTACGCGTGAGTAGAACTCGCCGGTATCCCTGACGTGCACCTCGGTGACCGGCGCGAATTCCGTGACGCGCAGGGTCTTGCGGGAGCTTCCGGCGAGGAGTACGAATACCCGGACCTGAGCGTTGTTCATGTTGCCGGTGCGGTCAGCGCCGCTCACCGGTACGAGGGGGGATCCCTGTGTCCTCGGCCGCCTGCCGCCCATGTCGGCACGCGGCCGATTTTACGGCAACTCCCTTGTTCCCGCGTGCAGTTGATGTGCCGTCACCCCCCCACGTCCGACAGGAGAGACACATGGACCCAGAGGCAGGGCAGGGGCGCAGCAGGCGTACGGTCCTCAAGGCCGGGGCGGTCGCCGGGATCGGGGCCGCCGCCGGGGGGTACGCCGCCGCGCACCCGGCGAGCGCGGCGCCCCGCGCCGCGGCGGCGGAGGGCTATCTGATCGGCCGGGGCATCGCGGACGCCACCGGTGAGGTGGCCGAGGTCGGGATGATGGGCTACGGCCGCGCCGACCAGCAGGCCGAGGGGCTGCACACCCGGCTGCGCGCCCGCTCCTTCGTGGTCGTGGACCAATCCACCGGCAAGCGGGTCCTGCTCTGCGTGGTCGACTCCCCGATGATCTTCGAGAGCGTGCACCAGGCCGTACTGCGCGGGCTGCGCGAGCGCTTCGGCGAGCTGTACACCCAGCAGAACGTGATGCTCACCGGTACCCACACCCACGCCGGCCCCGGCGGCTACTCGCACCACTTCCTCTACAACGCCACCACCTTCGGCTTCCACCAGAAGACCTTCACGGCGGTCACCGACGGCATCCTGGAGTCCGCCGAACGCGCCCACGCCGATCTCGCCCCCGGCGAACTCTTCCTCAGCCACGCGGAGTTGAAGGGCGTCAGCGCCAACAGGTCAAAGGTCGCCTTCGACCTCAACAAGGACGACATCAAGGCCCACTTCCCGGACGCGGTCGACCCCCACTCCTCGCTGCTGCGCCTCGCCCGCGAGGGCCGCACCGTCGGCGCCGTCAACTGGTTCCCGGTGCACGGCACCAGCATGTCCGGCGACAACCGCCTCATCAGCGCCGACAACAAGGGCTACGCCGCCTACCACTGGGAGCGCGAGGTGGAGGAGGTCGACTACCTCGCCGACACCGACCCCTCCTTCGTGGCCGCTTTCGCCCAGACCAACAGCGGCGACATGTCGCCCAACACCGACCTCCGACCCCCCACCACCCCCGAGGACTTCGCGCACACCCGGCAGAGCGGACTGCGCCAGTACGAGGCCGCCGCGGGCCAGTTGGCCAAGGGCCGCAGGCTCAGCGGCGCGGTCGACGCCCGGCTGGTCTACATCGACCTCTCCGACGTCGAGGTGGCCCCGGAGTTCACCGGCGACGGCCGCGCCCACCGGACCTCGCTGCCCTGTATCGGCGCCTCGATGGCCGCCGGGAGCCTGGAGGACGGCCCCGCCTTCCCCGGCTTCGAGGAGGGCGAGAACCCCTTCTGGGACGCGATCTCCGACTCCCTGATCTACACCGCCTCACCCGAGCTGAAGCAGGCGCAGGCGCCCAAGGACATCTTCGTACCGGTGGGCGAGGTCAACAAGATCTACCCCTGGGTGCAGGAGCAGGTCCCGGTCCAGCTGGTGCGCATCGGCGGCCTCTACCTGATCGGCATCCCCGGCGAGGTCACCATCGGCGCCGGGTACCGGCTGCGCACCGCCGTCGCCGCGATCGTCGGCGCCGACCTCGACGACGTCCTGGTCGCCGGGTACGCCAACTCCTACTTCCACTACGTCACCACCCCCGAGGAGTACGACTCCCAGCAGTACGAGGGCGGCAGCACCCTCTTCGGGCGCTGGCAGCTGGCCGCGCTGACCCAGACCGCCGCCCAGCTCGCCACCGCCCTGCGCGAGGGGAAGGAGCTGCCGCCGGGCCCCGGTTCACCCGACCTCTCGGGCAAGCAGCTGGTGCTCCAGCCGGGCGTGGTCCTGGACGCGCCGCCGCTGCTGAAGCACTTCGGCGACGTGCACGTCCAGCCGCGCGAGAACTACACCGCGGGCGAGCAGGTGGAGGTGGTCTTCGCCGGTGCGCATCCGGGCAACGACCTGCACCGCGGCGGGAGTTACCTCGAGGTGCAGCGGCTGGAGGGCGGCGACTGGCGCACCGTCGCCGACGACGGGGACTGGTCCACCAAGTTCCGCTGGCAGCGGGACGGGGTCGCCGCCTCGAAGATCACGGTCACCTGGGACATCCCGGCGGGCACCCCCGCGGGCCGCTACCGGGTGCGCTACCACGGCGAGGCGAAGCCGCTGGCCGGGAAGATCGAGTCCTTCACCGGGACCTCGGCCCTCTTCCAGGTGCGCTGAGCCGCCCGCCCCGACCCGGGGCCGCCCCGCCCCGGCGGCCCCGCCCGCTCCGGTACCGTCCCGGCCCCCCGTACGGGACGGTACCGGAGCACTTCTCTGCCCGGCGGCACCCGAAGGCGGCCCGGCGGGCACCCGAAGGCCGCTCGGCGGGCGGTCAGGCGGGCGTTCAGGCGGCGGGCTGCGCCAGTTCCCCCGCGAGCCACACCGGCACCCCGCCGAGCAGCCGCAGCAGCCGCCCGGCCTCGGCGCGCAGCCTGCTCGCCTCCGGCTCCGGCTCGACCCCGGCGAGGGCGGCGAGGGCCGGCGCCGCGCCGATCAGGTAGCCGAGCTCCTCACGTATCCGCAGGGACTCCGCGAAGCCGTGCCGGGCCTCCGTCAACTCGCCCTCGTGCAGGGCGATTCCGGCGAGGTGGCGCCAGGTGAAGGAGAGCAGCAGCGCGTCGCCGCGCGCCCCGGCGGCCGCGTGGGCGCGGCGGTAGGCGGCGCGCGCGGACTGCCGGGAGTCGGCGAGGTTCTCGGCGACCAGACCCCGGCGGAAGTCGAGCAGCGCCCGGCCGGGGGAGCCGGGGGCGAGCAGCGCCGCGGCCCTGCCGAGCGCGGCGCGCGCCTCGTCGGCGCGGTCGCGCACCCCCATCAGCGTGGCCGCGTAGGCGAGATGGCCGCGCTCGCAGGCGGCGGCGCCGCGCTCCTCGTCGCTGCGCGCGGCGGCCTCGGCGAAGCGGAGCGCGTCCTCGGCCTCGCTCCAGCCCTGCCGGGTGTACAGGCAGCGCTCGACGAGCAGCGCGGCGCGGTGCAGGGCGGCGTCCGCCCGCAGGGCCGCCGAGGGTTCGAGCAGGGCCGCGGCGTCCGTCCAGCAGGCGCGGGAACGCAGCCGCCATACCGCGGTCTGGAGTGGATCGTCGCTTGCGGTCGTTCCCTCGCCAGACACGGCGGTGTCCGCCACGTTGCCCTCCCGAACGCGTGCCTCGTCATTGAGTCGTGGCGGCATCTCAGCACGGAAGAGCGGCCGGGGCCAAGAGGCTGGGTGAAAGAATTCACAAAGTATGCGGCCGGGTCCGGTGGACGGCGGGAATCAACTCATGCGCAGCGCGAGGAAGAAGTCCAGCTTGTCCTCCAGGCGGGAGAGGTCCCGGCCGGTCAACTGCTCGATCCTGCCCACCCGGTAGCGCAGCGTGTTGACGTGCAGATGCAGCCGGGCCGCGCACCGCGTCCAGGAGCCGTCGCAGTCCAGGAAGGCCTCCAGGGTGGGGATCAGCTCCGCGCGGTGGCGGCGGTCGTAGGTCCGCAGCGGGTCGAGCAGCCGGGCGGTGAAGGCGCGCCGTACGTCGTCGGGGACGAAGGGCAGCAGCAGGACGTGCGAGGCCAGCTCCTGGTGCCCGGCGGCGGTGACCCGGCCCGGGCGGGCGGCGGCCACCCGGCGGGCGTGCCGCGCCTCCTCCAGGGCGCCGCGCAGCCCCTCCGCGGAGTGCACGGCGGCGCTCACCCCCATCGTCAGGCGCCCGTCCTCGGCGAGCCCGGCCGCCAGCGGTTCGCGGACCGCGGCGAGCAGCGGCTCCGCCTGGAGGGCCGTGTCCGCGTCCTCGCCGCCGCGGCCGGGCAGCGGGACCAGGGCGACGGCCTCGCCGCCGGTGTGCGCCACCGCGATCCGGTCGGCCCGCTCCGCCGTCGCCGAGGGCGCGTCGAGCAGCATCTCCTCCAGGAGCGCCTGCGCGGCGGCCCCGTGCGCGCCCTCCTCGTCCGCGCCCTGCTCCCCGGCCGCCCGCCAGTCGATACGGGCCACCACGACCTGCCAGTGCGGCGCCGCCCCGACCCCCGGCAGCAGCACGGGCGCGGCGACCCGCAGCCGGGCGGCCGTCTCGGCGGGCGGGGCGCCGGACTGGACCAGTTCGAGGACCTCCTGCGCGAGGCGGCGGCGCACGGTGCGGGCGGCGTCCCTGCGGTCGCGCTCCACGGCGATCAGCTGGGTGACCCCGTGCAGCAGGTCCAGGCGCTCGGCGGGCCAGTCCGCGGTCTCCGCCTCCACCGCGAGCAGCCAGTCGGAGAGCACGCTCTCGCGTATGTCCCGCCCCGCCGCGTCGCTGCCGCGCACCGGGAAGAGCGCGTAGGCGGTGCCGTCCACGGTGACCCGGTGCGGCGGCCGGGACCCGGCGCGGGTGGCCGCGAGGTGCGCGGTGGCCAGCCGGGCGCAGGTGCCGGCGTCCAGGGCGGGTCCGCCGGGTCCCGAGCCCGCGAGCAGCCGGCCCGCGGGGGAGAGCACCCAGGCCCGCAGGTCCAGGTCGGAGCCGAGCAGGTCGAGGACGACCTGGGGTCCGCCGCCCGCCGGGCCCGGGCTCATCAGGCGCCGGTGCCGGTCCACCACGGCGGCCAGGTCCCCGGCCCGCTCGCCGGAGACCTGCCGTACGACGTGCTCGGTGACGGTCGCGAAGGCCACCGACTCGTGCACCGCGAAGAGCGGCAGCCGGTGCCGGGCGCAGGCCTGCACCAGGTCCTCGGGGATGTCGCCGAGTTCGGCCTCGCCGACGGCGAGCGCGGCCGCCTTCGCGGCGGCGAGGATGCGTACGAAGGGCTCGGAGTCGGCGGGCGTGCGCCACCAGGCGAGGCCGGTGAGGACCAGCTCGCCGCCGGAGAGGTAGCGGCTGGGGTCGCGCAGGTCGGTCGTCATGACCCCGCGGACCGTGCGCTCCAGCTCGGCGCCGCCGCCGAGCAGCCGCAGTCCGAGCGCGTCGGTGTCGAGCAGAGTGCGCAGCCGCATGCAGGTGCCGCCGATCCGTGTCGAGGTCTCGCCGGCAGGAGGGGGAGCCCGCGTGCCGGTGCCGCGGGCGGGGCCGGCGCGTCGTTCATACGAATCTACAAGATGCCGCCGCTGGCCAGCCAACTCCTTCGGGGCTTCGGTGACTGACCCCGGCGGAGTACACCGCGGTGTACTGGAGGGACCTCGTGTGCACACATCCGAGGGACCGGGCAGCGGTCCGCCGCCCGCGGCGGACACCCCAGGAAGCGAGCGGCTGATGGAGTTCCTGCGTCCCACGAGCTGGTCCGAGGCGCTGGCCGCCAAGGCGGCGCACCCCGAGGCGGTCCCCCTCGCGGGCGGCACCGATGTGATGGTCCAGCTCAACTTCGACCACCTGCGGCCCGCGCACCTGCTCGACCTCGGCCGGGTCGCCGAGCTGGGCACCCACGAGCGGGACGGGGCGCAAGTGCGGATCGGCGCCTCGGTGCCGTACACCACCCTGATCGAGGAGCTGCGGGAGGAGCTGCCCGCGCTCGCCCTCGCCGCGCACACCGTCGCCTCCCCGCAGATCCGCAACCGCGGCAGCGTCGGCGGCAACCTCGGCACCGCCTCGCCCGCCGGTGACGCGCACCCGGCGCTGCTCGCGGCGGGCGCCGAGGTGGAGGCGGAGTCGGTGCGCGGCCGCCGCCGCATCCCGATCGACGACTTCTACACCGGGGTCAAGCGCAACGCCCTCGCCCCCGACGAACTCATCCGCGCGGTACGCGTCGACCGGGCCACCGGGCCGCAGCAGTTCGCCAAGGTCGGCACCCGCAACGCCATGGTGATCGCGGTCTGCGCCTTCTCCCTCGCCCTGCACCCCGACCGCAGGAGCGTCCGCACCGGCATCGGCTCGGCGGCGCCCACCCCGGTGCGGGCCGGGGCCGCGGAGGACTTCCTGACCGCCGTCCTCGACGAGCACCGCTGCTGGGAGACCGGACGGCCGCCGCCCCCGTCCGCGGCGGCCCGCTTCGCGCAGCTGTGCGCCGAGGCCTGCCGCCCCATCGACGACGTACGCGGCACCGCCGACTACCGCCGCCACGCCGTCGCCGTCCTCGCCCGCCGCACCCTGCACTGGACCTGGACGTCCTACGGCGAGCGCGCCCGCAGCACCGAGGGAGCAGCCTGATGCGAGTGAACCTTGTGGTCAACGGGCGCCGCCAGGAGGCGGACGACGTCTGGGAGGGCGAGAGCCTGCTCTTCCTGCTGCGCGAGCGGCTCGGCCTGCCGGGCGCCAAGAACGCCTGCGAACAGGGGGAGTGCGGCTCCTGCACGGTCCGCCTGGACGGCGTCCCGGTCTGCGCCTGCCTGGTCGCCGCGGGCCAGGCCGAGGGCCGCGAGGTGCTCACCGTCGAGGGCCTCGCCGCCCGGCACGCGGGCACCCCCGGCGCACCGACCGGCGCCGAGGAGGCCGCCCGCTGGCGGGCCCGCCCGGCGGACTCGGCGGCCCCGCTCGCCCCCGTGCAGCAGGCCTTCCTGGACGCCGGGGCGGTGCAGTGCGGCTTCTGCACCCCCGGGCTCCTGGTCGCCGCCGACGAACTCCTGGAGCGCGAGCCGAGCCCCAGCGACGCCGACATCCGCGAGGCGCTCTCCGGCAACCTCTGCCGCTGCACCGGCTACGAGAAGATCATGGACGCGGTGCGCCTGGCGGCCGCCCGGCAGAGCGAGGCGGGCTGAACCATGGCGACCCGGGCGACGAAGACCACCGACACCACCTGGCTGCGGCCCACCGGCACCCCCGGCGGCATCGGCGAATCCGCGCCGCGCCCCGACGGCACCCTGAAGGTCACCGGGGAGTTCGCCTACTCCTCCGACATGTGGCACGAGGACATGCTCTGGGGCCGCCTGCTGCGCGCCCCGCTCGCGCACGCGGAGATCGTCTCCCTGGACACCACCGAGGCGCTCGCCCTGTCCGGGGTGCACGCCGTGCTCACCTACGAGGACCTGCCGGCCCCGGTCCGCCACTACGGCCTGGAGATCCAGGACACCCCGGTGCTCGCCCGCGACCGGGTCCGCCACCACGGCGAGCCGGTGGCCCTGGTCGCCGCCGACCACCCCGAGATCGCCCGCCGCGCGGCCGCCCTGATCCGGGTCGAGTACCGCGAACTCCCCGTCGTCACCGACGAGTCGAGCGCCACCGCCCCCGGCGCCCCGGTCCTGCACCCCGACCGCGAGGACCCGCACGCCCCCCATGTGCCGCACCCGAACATCCTGCACCGCCAGCCCGTGCTGCGCGGCGACGCGGAGGCGGCGGCCGCCCGCGCCGATGTGATCGTGCGCGGCGACTACGAGTTCGGGATGCAGGACCAGGCCTTCCTCGGGCCGGAGTCGGGGCTCGCGGTGCCGGACGAGGACGGCGGCGTCGACCTGTATGTCGCCACCCAGTGGCTCCACTCCGACCTGCGGCAGATCGCGCCGGTGCTCGGACTGCCCGAGGAGCGGGTGCGGATGACGCTCGCCGGGGTCGGCGGCGCCTTCGGCGGGCGCGAGGACCTGTCCATGCAGATCCACGCCTGCCTGCTCGCGCTGCGCACCGGGCGCCCGGTGAAGATGGTCTACGACCGCTTCGAGTCCTTCTTCGGCCATGTGCACCGCCACCCGGCCCGGCTGCACTACGAGCACGGCGCCACCCGCGACGGCCGCCTCACCCACGTCCGCTGCCGGATCGTCCTGGACGGCGGCGCCTACGCCTCCACCTCGGCCGCCGTGGTCGGCAACGCCGCCTCCCTCGCGCTCGGCCCGTACGCCGTCGAGGACGTCGCCCTCGAAGCGCTCGCCCTCTACACCAACAACCCGCCCTGCGGGGCGATGCGCGGCTTCGGCGCGGTGCAGGCCTGTTTCGCCTACGAGGCGCAGATGGACAAGGTGGCCGCCGAACTCGGCCTGGACCCGGTGGAGTTCCGCCGGATCAACGCCATGGAGCAGGGCACCGTCATGCCCACGGGACAGCGGGTGGACTCGCCCGCCCCGGTCGCCGAACTCCTGCGCCGGGTCAAGGCGCGCCCGCTGCCGCCCGCCGAGCCCTGGCGGTCCGAGGGCGCGGACGGCCCCGACATCCGGCTGCTGCCCGGCGGCCTGTCCAACACCACCCACGGCGAGGGCGTGGTGCGCGGGGTGGGCTACGCGGTCGGCATCAAGAACGTCGGCTTCTCCGAGGGCTTCGACGACTACTCCACCGCCCGGGTCCGCCTGGAGGTGCTCGGCGGTGAACCCGTGGCCACCGTGCACACCGCGATGGCCGAGGTCGGCCAGGGCGGCGTCACCGTGCACACCCAGATCGCCCGTACCGAACTCGGCGTCCAGCGGGTGGCCCTGCGCCCCGCCGACACCGCCATCGGCTCCGCCGGGTCCACCTCGGCCTCCCGTCAGACCTACGTCACCGGGGGAGCGGTCCGCGAGGCCTGCGTCCAGGTCCGCGCGGAGGTGCTCGCCCGCGGGCGGCGGCGCTTCGGCGACCGGCACCCCGCCTGGTCCGGCCCCGGCCTCGGCCTGGACGGCGGCAAGGTGGTCACCGCCGAGGGCGAGGTGCTCGCCGCGGTGGCGGACATCCTCGGCGAGGAGGCCGTCGAGCAGGAGGTGGAGTGGCGCCACAGGCCCACCCGTCCCTTCGACCGGCACTCGGGCCAGGGCGACGGCCATGTGCAGTACTCCTTCGCCGCGCACCGGGCGGTCGTCGACGTGGACACCGAACTCGGCCTGGTACGGGTGGTGGAGCTGGCCTGCGCCCAGGACGTCGGCAAGGCGATGAACCCGCAGGCCGTGGTCGGGCAGATCCAGGGCGGCACCGTGCAGGGCCTCGGCATGGCGCTGATGGAGGAGATCCTCGTCGACCCGGCCACCGCCCAGGTGCGCAACCCCTCCTTCACCGACTACCTGATCCCCACCATCCTCGACACCCCCGAGCTGCCCGTCGACGTCCTCGAACTCGCCGATCCGCACGCCCCCTACGGGCTGCGCGGCGCGGGCGAGGCGCCCACCCTCTCGGCCACCCCCGCCGTGCTCGCCGCGGTACGCGCCGCCACCGGTCTCGCCCTCACCCGGACACCGGTGCGTCCCGAGCACCTCACCGGCTCCGGCTGACCCAGACTCGGGACCCGGCCCTCGTACCGACGGGAGAAGCAGATGCTCGACATCGCCGCGGACCTTGCCCGCTGGACCGCCGAGAAGCGCGCGTTCGCGGTGGCCACGGTGGTCGCGGTGCGCGGCAGCGCCCCGCGCGGCCCGGGTGCCGCGCTCGCCGTCGACGCGGCGGGCACCGCGCTCGGCTCGGTCTCCGGCGGCTGCGTCGAGGCGAGCGTCTACGAGCTGTGCCGCGAGGTCCTGGACACCGGGGTGCCGGTCCTGACGACCTTCGGTTACGCGGCCGAGGACGCCTTCGCCGCGGGGCTGAGCTGCGGCGGCGAACTCGACGTCTTCGTGGCGCCGCCGCCCGCCGACCCCGCGCAGCGCGAGGTGTTCGCCGCCGCCTACCAGGCCGGGGCCGCCGGGGCCGGCGCCGCGCTCGCCCAGGTCACCTCGGGGCCGCCGGAACTCCTCGGCCGGGCCCTGCTGCTGCGCCCCGGGGGCGAGGTGCTCGGGGACCTCGGCGGCGGGGAGGCCTTCGCGCGCGGCGCCCTCGCCGAGACCCGCGCCCTGCTCGACGCGGGCCGCACCGCCACCGTGGTCACCGGCGCCGAGGGGGAGCGCTGCGGGGAGCCGGTGACGCTCTTCGTGGAGTCCGCCACGCCGCCGCCCCGGCTCCTGGTCTTCGGCGCCATCGACTTCGCGGCGGCGCTGGTACGGGCCGGGAAGTTCCTCGGCATGCGGGTCACCGTCTGCGACGCGCGGCCGGTCTTCGCCACGCCCGCCCGCTTCCCGGAGGCGGACGAGGTCGTCGTCGAGTGGCCCGACTCCTATCTCGCCCGCACCGCCACCGACGCGCGCACCGCGGTCTGCGTGCTCAGCCACGACGCCAAGTTCGACGTCCCGCTGCTCGCCCTCGCCCTGCGCAGGCCGCTCGCCTACGTCGGCGCCATGGGCTCGCGCCGCACCCACCTCGACCGGCTCGGCCGGCTGCGCGAGGCGGGGCTGAGCGAGGCCGAACTCGCCCCGCTGCGCTCGCCGATCGGGCTCGACCTCGGCGCCCGCACCCCGGAGGAGACCGCGCTCTCCATCGCCGCGGAGATCGTCGCGGCCCGGCACGGCGGCAGCGGCCGGCCGCTCACCGGGGCGCACACCCCGATCCACCGCGAGGTGCCCGGCACGGGGAGCGTCCTCACCGGCTGAGGGCGGTTCTCCCGTCGACTCCTTGCCGCCGGGCAATAGTTGCGCGATAAACCGGGAGTGCGCGTGTGCGGGGCGCGGCGAGAAAGCGTGGATTCTGTGTCCATATTTCGAGGCCGGGAACCGGACCCTGTTTTCCCCGTCCTACTCGGGAACGTTTCTGCGCGCCGTGCCGGGTGATCCGGGCCGTTTTCGACGGAGAGAAAAGGAGAAAGGCGGACACCGTGCCGGAGCGTGTGTGATGGCACACACCCGCAGGATGAAAGGGGCAAACACCTTGAAAATAAACGCATTTCGAATGGCCGACACAGAGGCCGCCCACGCGTAATGAACGTGTTACGCCGATGTGGGTGTGGTGTCACAGTGGCGAGTGAGGCTAACGTTGCTGCCCGTCACCACCGGGTGTGGTGACCGAGACACCACAACCAGACGGTCCTCCCCCCACAATCCGAACAGGATGGGACCACTCAGATGCAGAATCCACTGGAGCGCGCACGCGCCCTCCGGGGGCCTGTCGTTTCACGCCTCGGTGAGTTGAGGCGTGCGGTGAAGCGCCGGTCCCCGCACCTCGTGCACGCGGGCCCACGGCCCGGCGGGCCGGGCGATGCCGCCCAGGCCCCGCCGCGGACCGCGGCCTGCGCGCGTCCGACCGGGGCGGCACCCCGCAAGGCCTGCTGCCGCGACCGCTCGGCCGCGCGCGGCGCGCAACTGCGGCTCTCCGGCGGCCCGGTGCTCCGTGCCGTACGCGAGTTCCTCGCCCGCACCGCGGCCCCGGGCAGCGCCGCCCCCCACCACTGCCCCTCCTGCCGCACCCCGAGGGACGGGCGAAGAAGCAGACCCCGTACCACGCGCTGAGGCACCCAGCCGGGCGCCCGGGCCACCGACCCCGACCCACTCGGTGAGCCCGCCCCGTCGCCGCTGTCGACGACGGCCCCGCCGCACCCCCTGACCCCGGATGCGGCCCGCTCGCCCGGCCCTCGCGCACCCGACGGACACCGCAAACACGGCCGAAGCCCGGCAGCGCCGGAGCATCCGGTGCCTCCCGCCCGCGGGAGCACGCCCGGTACCCCCACAGCCGAGCGGCCCCGCACTCCGTTCCTCCCGGCACCCCCCACATGCCGGTGAGCGCGGTGCAGGAGAGCGCACTCTCCGGGCCTGACGGACTTCGGCGACCGACGTACGGAAGGAATCCAGGTGCTCACTTCGCACCAGTCCGGTCCCCAGACGGCCGCTCCCGCCGCACCCCCGGCACCCCGCCCCCGGCGGGACGGCGGCTCCCAGGCGGGCAGCGTGCTCGCCGTCGGCTTCCCCGGCCCGCGCATGGAGCGCGTGGTCCAGGGCCTCGTCTCCACCGGGCACGAGGTCCGCCAGGCCGTACCGGGCCAGATAGGACCGCAGTTGCAGCAGGCCCCGCCCGACGCCATCGTGGCGCTCGGCGCGCGGCAGCAGGGCATCGAGGTCGTACGGGAGGTGCGCGCCGCCCCCGCCGGACGCGCCCTGCCGCTGCTCGTGCTCAGCAAGGACCCGGGGCCCTCCGAGGTCGTCGACGTCCTCCAGCACGGCGCCGACGACTGCCTGCCCGAGTCCGCCGACCCCTTCGAGCTCGCGGCCCGTATCGAGGCCAAGCGGCACCGGGTGCCGGTGCCCGTGGAGAGCCTGCTGCTCGACCCGCGCACCGGCCTCTACTCGCGCTCGCACTTCCTGGACGAGCTGAGCAAGGAGCTGGGCAGGCCCGCCTCCGGCCGCAAGGGCGGCATCGTGGCCGTGGTCGCCGTCGCCGAGATGGCCGCCCTGGAGACGCGGCTCGGCCCGCGCGTGCGGCGCGAGGTCGCCGAACGCCTCGCCGGGGTCGCCGAGAAGATCGGCAGCGCCTGGGACCGCTTCGGCTGGGACGAGTCGGGCCATCTGCTGATCCTGATGCCCGGCGTCGACGAGGAGAGCGCGCGCCGCGGCCTCCAGCAGTTCGCCAGCGCCGCCGCCGGCACCCGCTTCGTGGTCGCCGACGAGAACGTCCGCCTGACGCCCGCCATCGGCTGGCAGCCGCTGACCGCCGCCCCCGAGGACCCCGAACTCGCCGTGGAGCAGGCGCTCGACGCCACCGCGGAGGCGCTCAGCCACCGCGATCTGCGGCCCGTGATGTACGTCCCCTCGATGCGCGGGCCCCGGCACCGCAGGCACTCCGGGATACGCGGCGTGCGCGCCCTGCTGAACGCGCTCTCCCCGCTGGTCGTCCTCCTGGTCGGGGTCGGCCTGCCCTTCCTCGTCTACACCCAGACCTACCGGCTCGGCTTCGACCTCGGCTCCGCCATGTACTGGGTGGTGGTCGCGGGCCTCATCGTCTCCGCGCTGCTGATCATCGTGGAGTGCCTGTTCTCGCTGGACGCGCCGCCGCGGCCCAGCAAGCCGGGCCAGCCCTATCCGCCCGCCAGCGCCGTGATAGCCGCGTACCTCCCGAACGAGGCCGCGACCATCGTCGACACCGTCGAGTCCTTCCTGGCCCTGGACTACCCCAACCACCTGGAGGTGGTCCTCGCCTACAACACCCCGCACCCGCTGCCGGTCGAGGACACCCTGCGCGAGATGGCCCGCCGCGACCCGCGGCTCGTCCTGATGGAGGTGCAGGGCAGCACCTCCAAGGCGCAGAACGTCAACGCGGCCGTCACCCGGGTGCGCGGTGAGTTCGTCGGCATCTTCGACGCGGACCACCACCCGGCACCGGACTCCTTCCGGCGCGCCTGGCACTGGCTCTCCAACGGCTACGAGGTGGTCCAGGGCCACTGCGTGATCCGCAACGGCGACAGCTCCTGGGTGGCCCGGATGGTGGCCGTCGAGTTCGAGGCCATCTACGCGGTCAGCCACCCCGGCCGCACCCGCCTGTACGACTTCGGCGTCTTCGGCGGCTCCAACGGCTTCTGGCGCACCGACGCCCTGGCCCGCACCCGGATGCACGGCTCGATGCTCACCGAGGACATCGACTCCACCATGCGCGCCCTCAAGGAGGGCACCCGCTTCACCGTGGACCGCACCCTGGTCTCGCGCGAACTGGCGCCCACCAACCTCACGTCGCTGTGGAACCAGCGCTCCCGCTGGGCCCAGGGCTGGCTCCAGGTCTCCCTCAAGCACCTGTGGCAGGCGCTGCGTTCCCCGGTCTTCACCCGGCGGCAGAAGCTCGGCCTGCTGGTCCTGCTCGGCTGGCGCGAACTGCAGCCCTGGCTGACCCTCCAGATGCTGCCGGTGCTCGGCTACGCCGTCTGGAAGGAGGGCGGCCCGGCCGACCTGGACTGGGCGGTGCCGATCTGCCTGCTCGCCATGGTCTTCACGCTCTCCGCGGGCGTCATCCAGGCGGCCTTCGCCTGGCGGCTCGCGATACCCGAACTCAAGCGCCGCCGCCGGTGGTTCTGGACCTACATGCTGCTGACCACCGTCTTCTACACCCACTTCAAGAACATCCTGGCCCGGCACGCGGCCCTGAAGGAGGCGCTCGGCGAGCGGCAGTGGCGGGTCACCCCGCGCGCGGCCGCCGCGAAGGCGGGTGAGCGGGCGTGACGACCGCCACCGGCACGGCCACCGGCGCGGCACCGCCCCGGGCCAAGGCGGACTCCGGTCCGAAGGCCCCCGGCCCGCGCGGCAAGGCCGACGAGATCCAGGGCTTCCGCGGCATCGCGGCGCTCAGCACCGTGGTCTTCCACGTCTGGCAGCTCTACTACCGCTACGACGCGAGCGGTTCCCACCCGCCCATCGAGAACAAGTACATCGGCTCGCTGATCTCCCTGGAGGTCATCGACTTCTTCTTCGTGACCTCCGGCTACCTGCTGACCATCGCCTACGCGCGGGCGGCGATCGACGGCGGCTCCACCCGCCCCGCGGGGGACTTCCTCTTCCGCCGCGTGATCAGGATCGTGCCGCTGTACTTCCTCG
Organism: Streptomyces physcomitrii; assembly: GCF_012273655.1. GTDB lineage: Bacteria > Actinomycetota > Actinomycetes > Streptomycetales > Streptomycetaceae > Streptomyces > Streptomyces physcomitrii. The sequence goes on from NZ_JAAWWP010000026.1 coordinate 60,034, forward strand.
CGGTCCTCTTCGTCTGGTCGACCCGCAACTCCAGCCTGCCCGGCAACTGGCTCGACCTGCTCGAACACCTCACGTTCACGCATGTCTTCGACCGGGAGCAAATCTTCTTCACCCTGGGCCCGGCCTGGTCCCTGTCGCTGGAGGTCGTGTTCTACCTGTTCCTGGTCATCGCCGGGCCGCTCGCGGTACGCGCCTGCAAGCATCTGCGCGCCCGCGCCACCCGGATCGCCTTCTGCCTGGGCGCCTGTGTGCTGCTCTTCGCGGCGCCGGTGGCCTGGATCTCGTACGCGCACTGGGTCCTGGAGATCCCGCACACCGACTGGCCGGTCTACTTCGGTCCGCAGGCCCGGTTCGGCGGCTTCGCCGCGGGCATGGGGCTCGCCGTGATCATGGTGGCGCTCGGCAACCGGGGGCTGCTGCGCGGCCGTACCTCGATCCTGCTGTCGGTGCTGGCGCTCGGCGGGGCGTACTGGCTGTCCTTCGTCTCCAAGCCGGAGAACGTCACCTTCACCTTCTACCACCCGCTCACCAGCCTGATGTGGACCGTGCTGATGTACAGCGTCGTGCACACGGCCGCTACCATCCGCTGGCACGCCCTGCTGCGCGTGCGCTTCCTCGGCTACGCGGGCCTGGTCAGCTACAGCCTCTTCATGTGGCACGAGCCCGTGATGCTGTGGATGAACGACTCGGGCCTGCTGCCCGGCTCGCAGAACCTCTACCCGCTCGGCGCCCTGATCGTCGTCGTCTGCGCCTTCGCCGCGGCCGTCGTCAGCTACTGGGTCATCGAGTATCCGTGCAGCATGCTCGCCAAGCTGCGCGACAAGTCCGGCGGCAAGCGCGACTTCTACCCGGAACTCGTGCGGTAGCACCGCCGGTCGCCCTCTGCGAAGGGGGCGCCGAGGCGCCCGTGAGGGCGTGCGGTCCGGCCGATGGTCCGCGTACCTGCTGGTACGCGGACCATCGGCGTATGCGGCGGGGATAGCCGGCCCGAGGCGGGGTAGCCGGTGGGGACCTTCGAGTTGTCAGGAGAGAACGTGTCGTCATCGCTTGCCGAAACCGTGGACATCGAGGCACCTGTCGAGGTCAGCTGGGCACTGTGGAGTGACGTCACCCAGTGGCCGAAGTTCCTCAGCCACGTCCGCCTGGTGGAACCCCTGGACGCCCGGCGCTTCGCCTGGCAGCTCTCGCTGCCGGGCGCGGACAAGAACTTCGTCGCGGAGCTGACCGAGGTCCTGCCGCACGAGCGCATCGCCTGGCGGACGATCGAGGGTGTCCACCACGCCGGAGTCGTCACCTTCCTGCGCCTCAGCGACACCGCCACCCGTATCAGCCTGCAGATCGACTACGACCCGCACGGCTTCGTGGAGCACCTGGGCGCGCTGACCAACCTCGACTCGGTCCTCGCCCACCACGACCTCGGCGAGTTCCGCGACCTCGCCGAGACGGCCGCCGCCCGGTCCTGAACGCACCATCGACGTCGAGGAGTTGCTGTGACCACATTCGTCATCACCGTTCCCGGTACCTTCCTCAAGGAGCTGACCGGCCCCGCGCGCGCCGAACTGCTCAGGGGCCTGCGCCCGAGAGACCCGCAGCGCACCGAGCTGGGCGCCGAGGAGGATCTGGACATCCTGACGGTGCGCGAGGGCGGCACCTTCAGCCTGCACCTGGAGGTCGAGGCGGAGAACGCGCACGCCGCGGAGACCGCGGCCAAGGAACTCGCCGCCCGCGCCCTCGCGGACATCGGCTTCACCGAGGAGGAGGCCCCTCTCGGGCCGACCGCGGTCACCGGTATCGACAACGACGCTTGAGCGCGCCTCGGGCCGTAGCGGCCCACCGCAGACGGGAGCCGCCCCTCACCGCAGGGGCGGCTCCCGTCTGCTCCCGCCGGCTGTTCGGACCGACTGCTCAGACCTTGCGCCACTTGGCGCTGAGGAAGGAGAAGACGCCGAAGGCCACGAGGCCCACCGCGATCAGGGCGAGCAGCCAGGGCCCGGCCGGCATCTCCACGAAGGACCGCAGGGTGTCGTCCATGCCCTTGGCCTTGCCCGGCTCGTGCTCGAATGCCGCCCGTATCGCGAAGCCGCCCGCGCTCGCGAAGAGCACCCCGCGCGCGACGCCGCCGACCACCCCGGTGATGTCCACGGCCCGCCGGACCTTGCGGGACATCTGCGAGAGCTTCAGGTGCTTGTGGAACTTGCGCAGGGCGGCGCGCACGCCGATGGTCACGCCGATCCCGACCACCACCGCACCGGCCAGACCGACGATCCACTGGCCGCCCGGCCACTCCAGGGCCCGCGCGGTCACGTCCTGCGACTGGTCGTCGCTCTGCCCGCTGCCGCTGCTCTTGCTGCCGACCGCGTAGGAGAGCACCGAGTAGCAGACGAAGGCGTAGAACACGCCCCGCACGGCGGCCAGTGCCCGGCCGCGGGCCTTGTGCTCGGTGCCGGTGGTGGCGAAGGCCGCCTCCGAGAAGCGCCACAGCGCCATCCCGCCGAGCGCGATGCCCAGCGTCCACAGCAGGACGCTGCCGAAGGGCTGGCCGGAGAGTTCCTTGAGGGCGCCGCCGCGGTCGGCCTGCTTGCCTCCGCCGTCGGCGAAGGCGATGCGCAGGGCCAGGACCCCGATCAGGAGGTAGAGGGCGCCGCGGGCCGCGAAGCCCGCCCGGGCACCGGTCCTGACCGCGGTGCTGTCCGCCGCTCTCCGCGCTTGGGAATGGGCACGTCTGCTGGATGATCTCGCCGTCTTCATCTCTCCCGGATGCCCCCGATTCCGGCCCGGACACGCGGCCCGGTCTCACCCTCCCGGCCGCACCCCCGGGTGCGCCGGTAGCGCCTGCCACCGGGCGGCCGCCGCCCGCGTGCCCCTCCCTCCGGTCGCAGACTCGGCGCGCGGGCCTGAGCCTGGAGGGGATCCGCGCGGCCGCGCGGTACGGCGCCCGCCGGTCCGCGACCGGAACGAGCGGCCCCGAGGGAGCAGCAGCAGAGGGAAGGATGCACCCCGTGAACCGAGCGGACGACCCCGCGAGCCAGGTCGTGGTGGAGATCGGCGGCCGGGCGGGCGGCGACGCGCACACCGTGTTCTGCGCGCTGCGCACCGCCTACACCTCCGACCGGGAGGCCGATGACGAGCCCCAGGGGTCCGCGGACGGGCGCACCACCGTGTGGACGGCCACCTTCGACGTCTCCGAGGTCCACGAGCGGCCCGCACCGGCCCGCCTCGGCGCGGCGGTGACGGCCACCGTCCAGGGCGGCTACGCGGCCGTCGAGAGCCTGCGGTCCACGCTGGCCTCGGCCTTCGCGGTCCGCGTGGTCGGCACCGCGGCCGGTGACCAGGAGAAGGAAGTCCAGCTGGAACTGGAGAGCCACGCATGAGCCGGACCACCCCGCTGATGGGCACCGAGAGCAGGCCGGGCAACCGTTCCCGGGTGATCCTGTACGTCAACGGCGTCCGCCGCGAACTGGACCTCGACCACCGCACCACCCTCCTCGACGTGCTCCGCGAGCACCTGGACCTGACCGGCTCCAAGAAGGGCTGCGACCACGGCCAGTGCGGCGCCTGCACGGTCCTGCTGGACGGGGTGCGGGTCAACAGCTGCCTGGCGCTGGCCGTCGCGCACCAGGGCGCCCGGGTCACCACCGTCGAGGGCCTCGCGGACGGCGAGCGGCTGCACCCCCTCCAGGAGGCCTTCGCCGAGCGCGACGCCCTCCAGTGCGGCTACTGCACACCCGGCCAGATCTGCTCCGCGCTCGGCATGCTCGACGAGGCGCGGCGCGGCCACCCCTCGCACGTCACCCCGCCCGCCGAGGCCGCCCGCACCGCCGGGACGCTCAGCCCGGAGGAGATCCGCGAGCGGATGAGCGGCAACCTCTGCCGCTGCGGCGCCTACCCGCGCATCGTCGAGGCCGTCGAGTCCGTCGCCCAGAGCGCCGGACTCCCGGGCGCCGCCGAGCAGTTCAGGACCGTCGGGGAACCGGAGGACGCCGCGTGAAACCCTTCGCCTACGTCAAGGCCGCCACCCCCGACGAGGCCGTCCGCGCCTGCGCCGGGCACCCTGGCGCCCGCTATCTCGCGGGCGGTACCAACCTCGTCGACCTGATGAAGCTCGGCGTGGAGACCCCCGAGTTCCTGGTCGACGTCAGCGGGCTCCAGCTCGACGTGGTCGAGGAGCTGCCGGACGGCTCGCTGACCGTCGGCGCGACGGTACGCAACAGCGAACTGGCCGCGCACCCGGCGGTGATCGACCGCTATCCGGTGCTCTCCCAGGCCCTGCTCTCCGGCGCCTCCGGCCAGCTGCGCAACGCCGCCACCACCGCGGGCAACCTCCTCCAGCGCACCCGCTGCCCCTACTTCCAGGACCCCGGCAAGCCCTGCAACAAGCGCCTGCCGGGCTCCGGTTGCCCCGCGATCGACGGCGCCCACCGGGAGCTGGCCGTCCTCGGGTACTCGGCGCACTGCGTGGCCACCAACCCCTCCGACATGGCGGTGGCGCTCGCCGCCCTGGACGCCGCGGTCCAGCTGCACGGACCCGAGGGCGACCGGACGGTGCCGGTCACCGAGTTCCACCGGCTGCCCGGCGACAGCCCCGAGCGGGACACCGTGATCCGGCCCGGCGAACTGATCACCGCCGTGCGGCTGCCGCCCGCGAGCCCCGCCGCGCTCTCGCACTACCGCAAGGCCCGCGAGCGCGCCTCGTACGCCTTCGCGCTGGTCTCCACCGCCACCGTCCTGGAGGTGCGCAACGGGGTCGTGCACCACGCCGCCCTCGCCTTCGGCGGGCTCGCGCCCCGGCCCTGGCGCGCGCACGCCGCCGAGGAGGTGCTGCTCGGCGCGCCCGCCACCCGGGAGACCTTCACCGCGGCGGTCGACGCCGAACTGGCCGCCGCGCGCCCGCTGCGCGACAACGGCTTCAAGGTGACCCTGGCCCGCAACCTCGCCGTGGACGAACTCACCGCGCTCGCCGCCCGCGAGCGCTGAGCGCCACCGGCCCGGCCGTACCGCCGCCGGACCCCCACGACCCGCCGCCGCAAGGCCGCTACCGAAGGACCGCCATGAGCCCCACACCGCACGCCCTCGGCGAGCCGGTCGTCCGCCACGAGGCCCGGCTGAAGGTCACCGGAGCCGCCCGCTACGCCGCCGAGCACACCCCACCCGGCTGCGCCTACGCCTGGCCGGTGCCCGCCGGTGTCGCCCGCGGCCGGGTCGTCTCGGTGGACACCGCGGACGCCCTGGACATCCCCGGCGTCCTGACCGTGCTCACCCCGCACAACGCGCCCCGCCTCGCACCCGCGGACGACCCCGTCCTCGCGGTGCTCCAGGACGACCGGGTGCCGCACCGCGGCTGGTACGTCGCCCTGGTCGTCGCCGACACCCTGGAGGCGGCCCGGGAGGGAGCCGCCGCCGTGCACCTCGACTACGACATCGAGGCGCACGAGGTGGTCCTCGACGCCGGGCACACCGCGCTCTACGTCCCCGAGGAGGTCAACGGCGGCTTCCCGGCGGTGCGCGAGCGCGGGGACTTCCGCTCCGGATTCGCCGAGGCGCCGGTGCGCCTGGACGCCTCGTACCGGGTCGGCCCGCTGCACAACCACCCCATGGAGCCGCACGCCTGCACCGCCGAGTGGCGCGAGGGGCGGCTACGGGTGCACTACTCCAGCCAGGGCGCCACCCTGGCCGGGCAGACCGCCGCCGCGCTCTTCGGCCTCGAACCGGAGCAGGTGACCGTGGTCTCCGAGCACGTCGGCGGCGGCTTCGGGTCCAAGGGCACGCCCCGGCCCGAGCTGGTCCTCGCGGTGATGGCCGCCCGGGAGACCGGCCGCCCGGTCAAACTCGCCCTGCCCCGCCGCCAGTTGCCCGCGGTGGTCGGCCACCGGGCGCCCACCCTTCACCGGGTCCGGCTCGGCGCCGATGCCGACGCCTCGCTCACCGCCGTCGGCCACGAGATCGCCACCCACACCTCCACGCTCAAGGAGTTCGTGGAGCAGGCCGCCGTCCCCGCCCGGATCATGTACGCCTCCCCGCACAGCAGCACCGTGCACCGGGTGGCCCCGCTCGACGTACCGAGCCCCTCCTGGATGCGGGCCCCCGGCGAGGCGCCCGGCATGTACGCGCTGGAGTCGGCGATGGACGAAGTCGCCCAGCTCCTCGGCGTGGACCCGATCGAGCTGCGGCTGCGCAACGAGCCCGCGGAGGAACCCGACAGCGGCCGCCCGTTCAGCAGCAGGCACCTCGCCGACTGCCTGCGCGAGGGCGCCGAGCGCTTCGGCTGGGAGCGGCGCGACCCCCGGCCCGGCACCACCCGCGAGGGCGCGCTGCTGCTCGGCACCGGGGTGGCCGCCGCCACCTACCCCGTCTATCTGAGCCCCTCCCACGCCGAGGCGCACGCGAGCCCGGAGGGCGGCTACCGGGTGCGGATCAACGCGACCGACATCGGCACCGGCGCCCGTACCGTGCTCGCCCAGATCGCCGCCGCGGCGCTGGAGACCCGGGTGGAGAACGTCGAGGTGGAGATCGGCCGCAGCGATCTGCCCAGTGCCTCGCTGGCCGGCGGCTCCTCGGGCACCGGCTCCTGGGGCTGGGCGGTGCACAAGGCCTGTGAGGCACTGCGCGCCCGGTTCGCCGAACTCGGCGGCCGGATCCCGGCCGAGGGCGTCACCGTCACCGCCGACACCGAGCAGGAGACGCGCCGCGGGTCCGCCTACTCCCGGCACGCCTTCGGGGCGCACTTCGCGGAGGTCCAAGTGGACACGGTCACCGGGGAGGTCCGGGTGCGCCGCCTGCTCGGGGTATACGCGGCCGGGCGCATCCTCAACTCCCGTACCGCGCGCTCCCAGTTCACCGGTGGTATGACCATGGGGCTCGGTATGGCGCTGACCGAGCACAGCGGCATGGACCCCCTCTTCGGCGACTTCACCGAGAGTGATCTCGCCTCGTACCACGTGCCGGTGCACGCGGACGTCCCGGCGATCGAGGTGCACTGGATCGAGGAGGAGGACCCGCACCTCAACCCGATGGGCAGCAAGGGCATCGGGGAGATCGGCATCGTCGGCACCGCCGCGGCCGTCGCCAACGCGGTCTGCCACGCCACCGGCGCGCGGATCCGCGACCTGCCCCTGACCCCGGACAAGGTGCTCGCCCGGCTGGGCTGAGCGGACCCGGCCGCCTCGGGGCTGCCCCTGAACCCGAGAGTAGGTTAGGTTAACCTAACCAAACTGGCTTCAGGGGAGGAGAACGACGTGGGGCACGGTTGGGAGGGCGCTGTCCTCAAGCTGTTCCGGGGCAAGGACTTCGTGTTCACGGTCACCGGCAGCGAGCAGGTGACCGGGAACTTCCTGCGGCTGCACTTCACCGACGGCGGCATGCTCCGCCAGACCGGAGTGCACCCCACGATGTGGGTACGGCTCTGGTTCCGCAACGAGGGCAAGCCGCACCAGCGCGCCTACACCCTGGTCGACCCGGACCCCGAACAGGGCACCTTCAGCATGGAGTTCGCCCAGCACGAGGGCACCGCCGTGCGCTGGGCGCGCGCCGCGAAGGAGGGCGACACCATCGAGGCCACCCTCCAGGGCACCGGCTTCGAGGCGCCGGACCCCGCGCCCGCCCGGATCTTCGTCATCGGCGACCCCGCCTCGCTGCCCGCCATCAACTCCCTGCTCACCGCGCTCGACGGGACCCCGGCCACCATCTGGTTCGAGACCTCCCACGACGGCGACCGCGAACTGCCCTTCCGCGTCGACCCCGTTCAGCACGAGCTGCACCACGTGGCCCGCGAGAACGACGGCCGCCACCTCGTCGACACCGTCAAGTCCGCGCTCCCGGCGCTGATGTCGGACCCCGCCGAGGCCTACGTCTGGATCGCCTGCGACACCGCCACCACCCGCGCCCTCAGCAGCTGGGCGCGCAAGGAACTGGGCGTGCCCAAGCAGCGGGTCAACTCCCTGGGGTACTGGCGGGCCACCTGAGGGGTGTCTTCAACGCCCGCACCGGGGCGCGGCGTTCCTCCCCCACGGAGGAACGCCGCGCGTCCCGGAGCGTGGCGGCCGCCGGGGTGCGCACCGCCCCGCGGCCGGGCCCGGGCTCCGGGGCTCAGGGGGCGAGGGCGCCGAGGCCGGTGACGTCCAGGAACTTGTCCGGCGAGCCGCTGCCCGGGTCGGTCACCGCCCCCTCCTCGGCCGCCGCGACCACCGCTTCGGTCGCCTCCTCGGCGGTGGCCTCCGGGTGCGCCTCCAGATACAGGGCGAGGGCGCCCGCCGCGTGCGGTGAGGCCATCGACGTACCGCTCATGGTGGCGCTGCCGCTGTCCGAGGAGTACCCGGCGGAGGTGATGTTGCCGCCGGGGGCGAAGAGGTCCAGGCAGCTGCCGTAGTTGGAGAAGCCGGACCTGCCGCCGCCCTCGTCGGTGGAGCCCAGGGTCAGCGCCTCGGGGGTGTCGCCGGGGGAGGTGCCGCAGGCGTCGGTGCCCGCGTTCCCGGCGGCGACGGCGGCCGGGATGCCCGCGGCCACCGCGCGCCGGGTCGCCTCGCGCAGGCCCTCGGGGTCGGCGCCCTCGCCGCCGGAGGTCAGGCTCATATTGATCACCGCGGGCTGCTTCGCGTTCTTGATCACCCAGTCGATGCCCGCGATGGTGGCCGCGTCCGGCCCGTTGCCCGTGCAGTCCAGTACGCGCACGGCCACCAGGTCCGCCTCCTTGGCGACCCCGTACTCCTTGCCGCCGACGGTGCCCGAGACATGGGTGCCGTGGCCGTTGCAGTCGCTCGCGTCCTCGTCCTCGTCGATGAAGTCGTACCCGGAGGAGGCCCGGCCCTCGAAGGTCCGGTGCGAGAAGCGGGCGCCGGTGTCGATGACGTACGCGGTCACGCCCTTGCCGGTGCCCGGGTAGGCGTACGCCTCGTCCGCGCTGCCGTCCACCGCGTCCAGGCCCCAGGACGGCGGGTTCGGCTGGCTGCCGCCCTCGGCGGTGTGCACCAGGACGGACTGCTGGACGTAGCGGACCTCGGGATCGGCGGCGAGCGCCCGGGCCTCGGCGGCGGACATCCGCGCGGAGAAGCCGCGCAGCGCCGCGCTGTAGACGTGTTCGCGGGTGCCGCCGTAGCGGGCGAGCAGCGCCGAGGCCTGCGCCGAGACCCGGCTCTCGGCCGCGGGGGCGAGCGAGGTGCCGCCCTTCAGCGCGACGATGTAGCGGCCCGCGAGCGTGCCCGGGGCCCCTTCGTTCACTACGGTGCCCTGCTGGGCCTGGGCGCTGCCGCCGCTGAGCGCGAGGGCCGCGGTGGCGGCGAGCGCGGTGGCGCAGGCGGTGAGCCAGTGCCGGCTTGGGTGGTGGGTCATCCTCGGCCTTCCGTCGCGGTGGGTGGGGCCACGCGTGGTGGTCCCACCCACGATCGGCCCGGTCACCGCCCCGAACAATCCGTGGTGCGCTACGTACCGCTGCCCGAGTCGTCCCCCGAACGGGCCGTCCGCGGTGGGCGGTTGAGCCCTGGCTCCTCTCCTGCCCTGTCTTCCTCTCGGCTCGTGCGAGGTCCCGTTCGGGGACGCGGGCCCGTTTTGGCCATTCGGCGCCCGGCACCGCCGGGGCCCTGCGCCCTCTCTTGCCGGAGCGGGCCATGACAAGTACGTTCAAACGTCAACCGGCGTGCACCCGCGGTGACCACCGCGCCGCGGCCCCCCCCACGCACCGTCCGGCAGGGAGTCGCACCATGACCATGTCCGTCTTCCGGCCTGCGGGCGCCCCCGTTCTGGTGGGCAGGGCCGAGGAGTTGGCCGCCCTCGCGGGCGCCCTGGACCGGACACCCTCGGTCACCTTCGTCGAGGGCGAGCCGGGCATCGGCAAGACCCGGCTGATCCGCGAGGCCCTGGAACGGCCCGCCCGCCGCGGCCGCCGCGTCCTCACCGCCACCTGCCTCCCGCTGCGCGAACCCTTCCCGTACGGACCCGTCTTCGACCTGCTGCGGCAGCTCGCGGGCCGGGTGCCGGGCGCGCTGAACCCGGTCTGCGGGGCGCTGCGCCCCTATCTGCCCGAGCTCGGCGAGAGCCTGCCGCCCGCCCCGGAGCCGCTCCAGGACCACCGGGCGCGCCAGCACCGGCTGTTCCGCGCGGTACGGGCGCTGCTCGACGCCCTCGGCGACGCGGTCCTGGTCGTCGAGGACCTGCACTGGGCCGACGACGGCACCCGCGACCTGCTCCGCTTCCTGGTGGACGAGCCCCCGGCGGGCACCGCCACCGTGCTCAGCTACCGCCGCGAGGACCTGCCCGGCGGCGGCCTCCCGCTCGGCCGCGCCTTCCGGCACGCCCCCGGCACCACGGTCGTCCTGCTGCCGCTGCTGCCCCTGGACGTCGCGGCGGTGCGCAGCCTCACCGAGGCCATCACCGAGGGCGGCGGAGTCCCGGCCGCCCTCGCCGCCGAACTGCACGCGCGCACCGCCGGCATCCCCTTCGTCCTGGAGGAGGTGGTCCGCGCCCTCGACGGGCCCGGGCTGCTCGGCCGGGGCACCGACCGGCAGTCCCTGGACGCCATGGCGGTACCGGCGCTGCTCCGGGACGCCATGGCCGACCGGATGCGCGGACTCGGCCCGGCCGCCGTCGCCGTGGTCCACGCCGCGGCCGCCCTGCGGGTACCGGCGGGCGAGGAGCTGCTCGCCGCCACCGTGGGCGGCGAGGACGGCGAGGTGGAGGGCGGGCTGCGCGAGGCCCTGCTCGCCGGAGTCCTCTACGACCTGGGCGACCACCGCTACGGCTTCCGCCACACCCTCGCCCAGCAGGCGGTCTACGAGGCACTGCCCGGCGTCGACCGGCGCCGCCTGCACCGCGGGATCCTCACCGTCCTGAGCGCCGCCGAGCGCCCGCCGACCGTCCAACTCGCCTACCACGCGCGGCAGTCCGGCGACCTCAAGGCCTGGCTCGACTACGGCGGGGCCGCCGCGCGGGGCGCCCGCGACATGGGCGACACCGCCACCGCCGTGGAACTCCTCGAAGGGCTCCTCTCCGACCCCCGGCTGCACCCCGGCGACCGGGCCGGGCTCGCCACCGAGCTGAGCCGGGCCGCCGTCATCGGCCTCGCCCACCGCCGCGCCACCGCCCTGCTGCGCCGCGTCATCCGCGACGGCGGCCTGCCGGACGCGGTACGCGGCGAGATCCGCCTCAACCTCGGCCTGCTCCTCAACAACCAGGCCGGCGCCTACGAGGCCGGCCGCCGCGACACCGAGACCGCCGTCGGCGAACTCCACGAACGACCCGCCCTCGCCGCCCGCGGCATGGCCGCCCTGGCGATGCCCAGCTGGGGCGAGGACTCCTACGCCGTCCACCACGACTGGATCACCCGCGCCGAGCGGCTGGTCGCGGACGAACCGGACGGCGCCCTGCGGCTGGCCGTCCGGGTCAACCACCTGGCGCTGCGCCTGAGCAGGGGCGAGCACGCCGTCCTCGCCGAGGCCGAGACAGAGCTCGCCACCGGACGCGGCACCGCCGAGCGGCTCCAACTCGCCCGTCTCTGCGGCAACTTGGCGGAGGCGGCCACCTGGCTCGGGCACTTCTCGCGGGCCGAGCGCTTCCGCGGACAGGGCATGCGCCTCGCCGAGGAGTGCGGGGCGCCCTTCCTGCTGGGCATCATCGACGGCACGGCGCTGCGGCTCGCCTGGCACACCGGCCGCTGGGAGGGACTCGCCGAACGCGCCCGCCACCTCCTGGACATGGTGGAGGGGGTCTCCGGGATCGCCGCCGACGCCCATCTCGTCCTCGGCCTGCTCGCCGTCGCCCGCGGTGAATGGGAGGAGGCCACCGCCGAGTTGGGCGCCGCCGCCCTCGACGACCCGGCCAACGCCCCCGCCCCGATCCTCGCCGCGGCCTCGGGCGCCATGGCACGGGTGCACCTGGCGCGCGGCGCGCTCGCCGAGGCCTGCGCGGAGTCCGGGCGGGCACTGGAACGCCTCGGCCGCAAGGACATCTGGGCCTGGGGCGCCGCCCTGGTCCCGATGGCGGTGGCCGCCCTGGTCCGGGACGGCCGGCACGCCAGGGCCCACGCGGTGTGCGCCGAGTTCGCCGAGGGGATCGCCGCGGCGGACGCCCCCCAGGCCACCGCCGCGCTGCGGGCCGCCGAGGGCACCGTGGCCACCGCCACCGGGCGGCACCTGGCGGCCGCCGCCCACTTCGAGGCGGCGGGGGAGCTGTACGCCGCCCTGCCCCACCCCTATGCCGCGGACCGGGCCGCCGAGGCCCGGGTGCGCTGCCTGGTGGCCGCCGGGCAGACCGGGGCCGCCCCCGAACTCGCCGCGCTGGCCGACCGGTTCACCGCGCTCGGCGCCACCCGGGACGCGGCGCGCTGCCGCCGGGTGCTGCGGGGCTGCGGCGTCGTCACCCCCTCGCGCCGCGGACGCCGCGGCTACGGCAGCGAACTCTCCCCGCGCGAGGCGGAGGTGGCGCGCCTGGTCGCCCTCGGGCGGACTAACCGGGAGATCGCCGCGGTGCTCTTCCTCTCCCCACGCACCGTCGAACAGCACGTGGCCAAGGTGCTCCGCAAGCTGGGCGCCGCCTCCCGCGAGGAGGTCCCCGCACCCTCCACCGGGGCCTGAACCCCCTTTGATACGTGGCCCGTTGGCCGGGGCGGAGATTAATACGTACCCGTACCTGCCGCACCACGGATTGTTCCGCCCGGCCCCGGCGGCGAGAGTCTTCGGTGTCACCGCGCACCGTCCGCCCCAGACGGCGCACCGGTGACGGCCCCGTCCCGCCCCGGCCTCCACCCGGGGGCGGGACACACGGCGCACCGGCCGTGGACCCAGGCGGGATCCGCCGCCGGGTCCGCGCCGGGGCGGACGTCTGCCTCCGGGCAGCCGAAGCCACCACCCCCCACAGCCGCGCGCCCCGGGAGCCGGCCGGACTGCACCCCGGCCGGTACCGGAGGACGCGCGGCGGCACGAGGCGGGGCCCGGACGTCCTGTCCGGGCCCCGCCTCGTCGTC
>NZ_JAAWWP010000027.1 GCF_012273655.1 Streptomyces physcomitrii
CGGAGAAGAAGGGCGAGAAGGCCGAGGGCAAGGCGAAGGCCGACCGCAAGGACAAGCCCGCCGCCAACCGCTCCTCGGACCGCAAGCCCACCTACGCGAACAACCTCGACGGCTGGATCCGCGAATCCCTCGCCATCATGAAGGACAAGGGCATCCCCGGCTCCTACGAAGGCCTGCACCGCAACATCATCCGCGAGTCCGCGGGCGACCCCAAGGCCATCAACGACTGGGACATCAACGCCATCAACGGCGTCCCCTCCAAGGGACTCCTCCAGGTGATCCCCCCGACCTTCGACGCCTACCACGTCAAGGGCACCCCCAAGGACATCTACGACCCCGTCGCCAACATCACCGCCGCCGCCAACTACGCCGCCGACAAGTACGGCTCCATGGACAACGTCGACAGCGCGTACTGACGGCCCCCTCGCGGCCCACCGGCACACCCCCCGCCGGTGACCGGGCGACACCCGCCGAAGGCCGGCACCCACCAGGTGCCGGCCTTCGGCCGTGCCCACCGCCGGGCCCGCTCAGTGCGGCCCGGCCGCCTCCGTACCGCAGGGTCCGCCCCCGGCACTCCCGGCGAGGGAGAGGTCCCGGCCGTCCAGGCTCAGCGGCCGGTGGAAGCGGGCGGCGGCCGGGGCGGACGTCACAGCCCCGGGCCGCTGTCCGGCAGTACCTGCTCCGCCCAGATGATCTTCCCGCCGGCCGAGTAGCGGGTGCCCCAGCGGCGGGCCAGCTGGGCGATCATGAACAGCCCCCGGCCGCCCTCGTCGGTGGTACGGGCGTGCCGCAGCCGGGGCGAGGTGCTGGTGCCGTCGGTGACCTCGCAGGTCAGCACCGACTGCCGGATGAGCCGCAGCCGGATCGGCTCGCCCGCGTACCGGATGGCGTTGGTCACCAGTTCGCTCACGATCAGCTCGGTGGTGAAGGCCATCTCCTGGAGCCCCCACTGCTCAAGCACCTCGGCGGCCAGCGCCCGCGCCCGCGCCACCTCCGCGGGGTCGGCGCGCAGCTCCCAGGTGGCCATCTGCTCCTCGCTCAGCCCGTGCGGGCGGGCCAGCAGCAGGGCGACATCGTCGGTACGGGCCTGGATCCCCATCCCCGCGAGGACGTCGTCGGCGGCGTCCTGGAGGTCGGTCCTGGCCCCGGCGAGCGCGGTCCGCAGCCGGGCGGTCGCCTCGTCCAGGTCGGTGTCGGCGGCGCGCAGCAGCCCGTCCGTGTAGAGGACCAGGGTGGCGCCCTCGGGCAGGGCGAACTCCACAGCCTCGAAGGGCAGCGCGCCGACGCCGAGCGGGGGCCCGGCGGGCAGTTCGGGGAAGGTGACGGTGCCCTCCGGCGAGAGCAGCGCGGGCGGTACGTGACCGGCCCGGGCGACGGTGCACAGACGGGTCGCCGGGTCGTGCACCACGTACAGGCAGCGGGCGCCGACCGCGGCGGTGGCCGCGCCCTCGACCTCCGGTTCCCCGGACTGCTCGTCGGCGACCCTGAGCACCAGGTCGTCCAGGTGGGCGAGAAGCTCGTCCGGCGGCAGGTCCATGTCGGCGAGGGAGTGCACCGCCGTGCGCAGCCGCCCCATGGCCGCGACGGCGTGGATGCCGTGGCCGACCACATCGCCGACGACCAGGGCGACGCGCGCGCCGGAGAGCCTGATCACGTCGAACCAGTCGCCGCCGACGCCCTCGTGCGCGGTGGCCGGCACATAGCGGTGGGCGATCTCCACCGAGGGCGGCACCGAGAGGATCTGCGGGAGCAGGCTGCGCTGGAGGGCCAGGGCGGTGCGGTGCTCGCGGGTGTAGCGGCGGGCGTTGTCCAGGCAGACCGCGGCGCGGGAGACGAAGTCCTCGGCCATCGACAGATCGTCGGGCTCGAAGGGGTCGCGGCGGTCGGAGCGGCAGAAGGTGGCGAGTCCGAGCACCTTGCCGCGGGCCCGCAGCGGCACCGCGAGCAGCGAGCGCACCGGATAGGTCAGCTGGACCGCGCTGCGCTGGGGATCGTGGCCGAGCCAGGAGAAGTCGCTGTCCGGGCCGGGCACCCGGAGCGTCCGGCCCTCGTGCATCGCCCGGCTCATCGGGGAGTCCACCGGGTAGTACGGGGCCGTGCCCAGCTCGGTGACGATGTCGGCGTTGCCGGGCCGCACGCTGAGGTGGGCGATCCGGCGCAGCTTGCCGCCGGAGTCCGGACCGGGTGTGCCGGCCGGTTCCTCGCTGCGCAGCACCGGTTCCAGGAGATCCACCACCGCGAAGTCGGCCATCCGGGGGACCGCGACCTCGGTCAGTTCCTCCGCGGTGCGCTGCAGGTCCAGGGTGGTGCCGATCCGGCTGCCGGACTCCATGAGCAGGTCCACGCGCTGCCGGGTCCGCCAGCGCTCGGTGATGTCGACGGCGGTGTAGCAGACACCGAGCACCCGCCCCTCGGTGTCGTCGAGCCGCAGGCAGGAGGTGGAGAAGGCGTGCTCGCGGTGCGGGTCGGCGGGGACGTAGCCGCGGTACTCGAATTCGCCCACCGGCTCCCCGGTCCGCAGCACCTCCCGCAGCCGCCCTTGGAGCACCCCGGGGTCGAGGTCCGGCAGTACCTCGGCCATGGTGCGGCCGAGGCGCCGCGCGCAGTCGGCCCCGGACATCGCGTCGAGGGCCGCATTGGTCCAGACGTAGCGCAGCCCGGGGTCGAGCACGCCGATGCCGAAGGGCGCGTTGCGCAGGAAGCGCTCCACCACCGAGTGGCTGGTGCTCCACCAGGGGTTGCGGGCCATGTCCACCGCGGAGAGGTGCCAGTGGCGTCCGCCGTCCGCCGTCAGCGCGGTGGCCTGCACCCCGAGGACGAGCGTGCGGCCGTCCCGGTGCCGGGCGCGGAGCACCCCGGTGGGCTCGGGGACCGGGTGCCGCGCGTTCAGGGCGGTACGCAGGGCGCCGCCGTTCTCGCCCTCGGCGAGGAGTTCCGCGACCGGCCGCCCGAGGACGTCCCGCGCGCGCAGGCCGAGCAGTCGGGCCGCCGCCTCGGACCAGCCCGTCAGCACTCCGCTGTCGTCGCAGACGGCGGTGGCTGTTCTGGGCAGATCGAAGGGGGCGGCCGGCTCTCCGCCGCCCTTGAGGCCGGGCATGGGCAACCCTTTCGGAGGCAGATGCCCCAATTCTCCGGCCTGCCCGGCCTCGCTGCCACCTCCGGCCGGTCCCCCGGCCCGACCACCGCTTCCCCGCCCCTCGAAGGCGCCGCTCTCACGGTGCGTACCCGCCGCGTACTCTCTGCGACCGCTCTCCGGGGGCAGGCGGCCGAGCGGATCAGACAGGTCAGGCGGATCAGACGGGTCAGGCAGGTCAGGCGGATCAGGCCGAGATGCGGGCCTCCTCGGGGGTGACCGCGTGGGCGAAGGGGCGGCCGTCGACGTAGCGGGCCAGTTCGTCGGCGGCAGCGGCGGCCATCCGGTGCAGCTCGGTGCCGAGGGAGCCGGCCACATGCGGGGTGAGGACGACGTTCGGCAGGTCGTACAGCGGTGAGTCGGGCGGCAGCACCTCGGGCACGGTCACGTCGAGGACGGCTTCCAGGCGCCCCGAGACCAGTTCCTCGGTCAGCGCCTCCTGGTCGACGAGCGAGCCGCGGGAGGTGTTGACGAGGGTGGCACCGGTCGGCATCAGGGCGAGGCGCCGGCGGTCGAGGAGGTGCCGGGTCTCGGGGAGTTCGGGCGCGTGCACGCTCACCACGTCGCTCGCGGCGCAGAGTTCGTCGAGACCGGCGGAGCGGGCGCCGAGCCGGGCGGCCTCCTCCGCGCCCACGTACGGATCGTGCAGCAGCAGTTCGAGGTCGTGGGCGCGCAGCAGTTCCAGGACCCGGCGGCCGATCCGGGAGGCGCCGACGACACCGACCGTACGGCGGTAGTTGCCCGCGCGGCCGTAGGCGGCCTGCCAGTCGTGGGCGGCCCGGCGGCCGCGGTAGTCCTCGCGCAGCCGCAGGATCTGCTTGTTGGCGAGCAGCACCGCGGCGACCGTGTACTCCGCGACCGGCAGGGCGTTCGCCCAGGCCGCGGAGGTGACATCGATGCCGCGCTGCCAGCAGGCCTCGGTGATGTGGTGCTTGACCGAACCGGCCGCGTGGATCACCGCGCGCAGCCGGGGCGCGCGGGCGAGCACCTCCTCGTCCAGCGGCGGGCAGCCCCAGCAGCTGACGATGACCTCGGTCTCGCGCAGCGCCTCGACGGCCCGCGGGGTGTGGAAGTCGTCGGCGACGAAGCCCGGGTCGAGGTCGGCGAGGCTGGTCAGCCTGCGCATGGTGTCCGGGTCGATGAGCCGTCCTGCGAGGTCGGCGTGCATGGCGAGCAGGGCCCGCGGGCGCCGTCGGCCGCCGGGCGCCGCGGCGGGCGCGGGCAGCGGGAGGGGGCTGTGCACGGAGGTCTCCCGTGGAGGATGGGGGTGGGCCGCGGAGGTCTCGCGGGTGCCGGTCACTTGACGCTCCCCGCGGTCAGCCCGGCCTTCCAGAACCGCTGGAGGGCGAGGAAGGCGACGACGAGCGGGACGACGGCGAGCAGCGAACCGGTCACGACCAGCGGGTAGTACTCGGGGAAGGAGCGGGTCTGGGTGTTCCACGAGTAGAGCCCGAGGCTGACCGGGAAGAGCTTGGTGTCGGAGAGCATCACCAGCGGCAGGAAGAAGTTGTTCCAGATCGCGGTGAACTGGAACAGGAAGACGGTCACGAAGCCGGGCATCACCATCCGCAGCCCGATCGACCAGAAGGTGCGCAGCTCCGAGGCGCCGTCCATGCGCGCGGCCTCCAGGACCTCGCCGGGTACGTAGCCCGCGCAGAAGACCCGGGCCAGGTAGACGCCGAAGGGGTTCACCAGGGAGGGCACCAGGACCGCCCAGTAGGTGTTGACCACGTCCAGCTCGGAGGCGAGCAGGTACATCGGCAGGGCGAGGGCCGTGGTGGGAACGAGGACCCCGAGCAGGACGAGGCCGAAGAGCTTCTCCTTGCCGGGGAAGTCGTAGACGTGGAAGGCGTATCCGGCGGCCACGCAGACCAGGGCGCACAGCAGGGCGCCGAACCCGGCGTAGAGCAGGGAGTTGAGGTACCAGCGGAAGTAGACGCCGTCGCCGGTCTCGGCGAGTCCCGCCAGGTTGTCGCCGAGGTTCCAGCGGGCGGGGGTCAGGGTGCGGCCGCCGAGCAGGTCCCCGGTGTTCTTCGCGGCGGCGGTCAGCAGCCAGAGCAGCGGGAAGAGGGTGTAGACGGTGGCGAGCACCAGGGCGCCGTTGACCGCGGTCTTCGACAGCGACCAGGGGCGGCGCCCGGGGGCCGGGGCGGGCGGCGGCAGCGGGCGGCTGCGGCGGCTCGACCGCACGGGGGCGGTGGTGCTCATGTCCGGGCCTCCTTCGCCTTGGCGGAGCGGCCGCCGAGGCGGGTGACGGCGAAGGAGAGCACGGCGGCGGTGAGCGCGAGCAGCACGGAGGCCGCGGCGGCCAGACCGTAGTCGTTGCGCTCGAAGGCGGCGGTGTAGGCGTACATATTGGGCGTCCAGGTGGTGACGACGCCGGGGGCCGCGTCGTGCAGGATCATCGGCTCGGTGAAGAGCTGGAGGGAGCCGATCACGGTGAAGAGCCCGACCATGGTCAGGGAGGCGCGGATCAGCGGGACCTTGATGCTGAGGGCGGTCCGCAGCGGTCCGGCGCCGTCGACCACGGCGGCCTCCAGGACCTCGCGCGGGATCGCCTGGAGCGCGGCGAAGAAGATGATGAGGTTGTAGCCGGTCCACTCCCAGAGCGCGATGTTGACGACGGCGGGCACCGGCTGGCCGAGCAGGTCGATCCGGTACCCGGCCGAGTCCAGCGCGCCGATCACCGGGCTGACGCCCGGGGTGTAGAGGTACATCCAGATCAGCGCGGCGATGATGCCGGGCACCGCGTGCGGCAGGAAGAGCGCGAGCTGGAAGAAGCGCCGGGCCCTGGCGAGCGTCGAGTCCAGGAGCAGCGCGAGGACCAGGGAGAGGCCGATCATCAGCGGGATGTAGAGCACGCAGTACTGGGCGAGGGTGAGAAAGCCGTCCCGGAAGGCCTCGTCCGCCAGGGCCCGCCGGTAGTTCCCGAGGCCGGTGAACGCCTTCTCCACGCCGCCGAAGCCGAGCCCGGAGCGCTGCTCGCGGTAGAGGCTGAGGTGGATCGCGTAGCCGATCGGCACCAGGGTGCAGGCGGTGAACAGGAGGAAGAAGGGGGCCAGGAGCAGCAGCGGCGCCCCGAGGGGGCCGCGGCGGCGCCGGGGGGCCGGACCCTCGGTGAGGGGGGCGGCCATCAGCGGCTCACCTCGATGCCGCGGTTCCTCAGTTCCCTCTCGGTGTCCCGCTGGGCGCGCCGCACGCTCGCGAAGAGGTCGCCGCCGCTCTTGAGCTCGGCGAAGGAGTCCTTCAGGGAGTTGTTGGTGACGCCCATGACCGGGCCCCAGGTCCACCGCTCGTTGATGGACACGGCGCCCTTGCGGTGGAGGGCGTAGACGTCCTGCCCGCCGAGGAAGCCGGTCTTGAAGGCCTTCTGCGCGACCGGCACCAGGGCGGGCGCCGCCGGGTACGCGGAGGAGGTGCCGGTGGCGATACGGGCCTTGAACCCGGCCGCGGTGGTGGTCGCCCACCTGGCGAACTCCACGGCGGCCTCGGCGTGTTCGCTGTCCTTGGCGACGGCGAAGGTGGTGCCGCCGACCATGCCGCTGGCGGGCTTGCCGTCCCAGCTGGGCAGCGGGGCGGCCCGCCACTTGCCGGACTGGTCGGGGACGGTCTCGCCGAGGACACCGGCGCCCCAGCTCGCGCCGAGGTAGCCGACGGTCTGGCCCTTCTGCAGCGAGGCGGTCCACTGCTGGGAGAAGGAGGGGGTGACCCGGATCAGGTCGTCGGAGATGAGCCGCTGCCAGAAGTCGGCGGTCCTGCGGGTGGCGCTCTGCTGGAAGTCGACCTTCCAGGAGTCCTTCCCGGTCTCGAACCACCGGGCGCCCGCCTGCCAGGCCATCGCCTCGAAGGCGCTCGCGTCGTCCGGGAAGAAGGTGGCGATACGGGCCTCGGGGTCGGCCTTCTTGATCTTCTCGGCGTCCGCGCGGAACTCCTCCCAGGTCTTCGGCGGGCTGGTGATCTTCGCCTTCTCGAAGACGTCCGCGCGGTAGTAGAAGGTCTGCGGCGCCACGTCCAGCGGCAGCGCCCACTTCTTGTCCCCGAGCGTGGTCAGCTCCACGGCCTGCGGCAGGTACTGCCCCTCGACGTCCGGGGTGACGTACTCGCTGATGTCCCGTACGGCGCCCTGGCTCACGAAGTCCGGCAGCTGCGGGTACTCGACGTTGAAGACATCGGGGGCATTGCCCGCCTTCACCGCGTTGGAGAGCTTGGCGTAGCCGCCCGCGTTGCCGGAGGGGATCTCCTTGTAGTCGACCTTGATGTCCTTGTGGGAGGCGTTGAAGGCGTCGACGACCTCCTTGGTGCCCTTGGCCCAGCCCCAGAAGGTCAGGGTGACCGGCTTGCCGTCACCGGCGGCCGAATCCTCGGAGCCGCCGCAGGCGGAGAGCGTCAGGCACAGGGCGGCCGCCGTGGCCACGGCGGCGGTGAGCACTCCCCGGCGGGAGGCCCGAGAGGAGGAAGAAGACGCAGAGGACACAGCACGGCTCCAGGGGATTCACGAACGCCGGCAGTCCCTCGGCGCTCCGGAAGGCGAAGTCAGGCTTGAATTGACCGCCATCCTGAAGCTCACATCGATCGACGTCAAGGTTTCACGATCAGATGATCTGAAATGATCAGACAACAATCCCGTCACCTCTCGCTCAGAGGCTCGTTTCCCGCTGGACAACAGCGCTTATCAGGGAGGTTGCGGGCTGCTATCGTCAGATCAACTCGATCGTTTGATCGCTTACGCCGGAGTGTGCCGCCCGCTTCCCCACCCGCACCGCACCCCTCCTGACCGGCGCGGACACCGGCGGCGCCCGGACCGTCCGACAAAGGAAATGATCCATGCGGCTGCCCCCCGAGGACCGGAAGCTGAGCCCGTACACCGGCTGGACCAGAAGCCACTGGGAGGCGGCGGCCGACGCGATGCTCGCCGCGGTCGCCCCGCACGCCACTCCCGGCCAGGCACTGATCAACCTGCCGGGCCCGCGCCCGAGTTGGTCCGGACCGCGCTCCGACGGCCTGGAGGGGTACGCCCGCACCTTCCAGCTCGCCGCGCTGCGCGTCGCGGGCGCCGGGGGCGAGGACCCGGCCGGTCTCCTCGACCGGTACGCCGCGGGCCTGGACGCCGGCACCCGGCACCCCACCCGCGCACCCGAGCTCACCGGCGGTGACGGCGAGTCCTGGCCGGTGATCACCGACCGCGGCCAGCCCATGGTGGAGGCCGCCACCGTCGCGCTCGCCCTGCGGCTCACCCGCCCCTGGCTGTGGGACCGGCTGGACGACGGCGTCCGCGAGCGGGCGGGCCGCTGGCTCGCCGAGGCGCTGCACCGCACCCCGCACGAGAACAACTGGTGGCTCTTCCCGCTCGCCGTCGGCGGCTTCCTCGCGGAGGCGGGCATCGAGACCGTGGCGGCCGAGGCGGCGGTCGCCCGCGGCCTGGAGAAGATCGACGGCTGGTACCTCGGCGGCGGCTGGTACACCGACGGCCGCCCCCGCGCCTTCGACCACTACAACGGCTGGGCCATGCACCTCACCCCGGTGCTCCACGCCCACCTGGCCCGGGACACCGCCCTGACGGCGCGGTACGGCGAGCGGCTCGCCGCCTATCTGGACGCGTACACCGGCATGTTCGGCGGCGACGGCGCCCCGGTGCACCAGGGGCGCTCGCTGAGCTACCGGTTCGCCGCCGCCGCGCCGCTGTGGGCCGGGGCGCTGACCGGGCGGACCCCGCTGGCGCCGGGCGCGACCCGCCGGATCGCCTCGGGGGCGCTGCGCTACTTCCTGGACCGGGGCGCGCTGGACGCCGAGGGCCGCCTCACCCTCGGCTGGCACGGCGCCCACCCGCCCCTGGTCCAGCCCTACTCGGGCCCCGCCTCGCCGTACTGGTCCGCCAGCGGCTTCCTCGGCCTCCTGCTGCCGCCGGACCACCCGGTGTGGACCGCGACCGAGGAGCCGGGACCCGCCGAACTCGCCGACACGGCAAGGGGGTTGCCCGAACCGGGCTGGCTGCTCCAGTCCACCGCGGCGGACGGGATCGTACGGCTGCACAACCACGGCAGCGACGACCAGCCCGCCGCCGAGGTGGCCCCCGACAACCCGCTCTACGCCGCGCTCGCCCACTCCACGGTGACCGGTCCGACCGAGGGGCTCCCGGACAACCACTTCGGGCTGCGGGACGGGGACGAGGTCAGCGAGCGCGGCCGGATCGAGCCGCTCGGCGCGGGCCCGGGCTGGGCGGCCTCGGCGCACACGCCCCGGCTCGGCGGCCGCCCCCTGCCCGGGGTCCGGGTCACCTCGCTGAGTCTCGCGGACGGCGCCGAGGAGGTGCGGCTGCACCTGGTGTCCGGGGCCGCGCCCGACACCCCCGTGGTGTGCGGCGGTTGGGCACCGGCGGGCGAGGAACTGCGGACCGGCGCCGAGGACGGCACCGCCTGGGTGCGCACCGCGGACGGGACGCACAGCGAGCTGCGCGGGCTGCTCGGTCTCGCCGGGGCCGAGGTGCGGACCACCGCGTCCGGTACCGCCTTCGGCCCGCGGGCGGCGGTGCCGGTGCTGCACGGGGCGACCGGGGCGGGCGGGAGCCTCTTCCTCGCCGCGCTGCGGCTGACCGGCGCCGATGCGCGGGACACCGGGGAGCGGCCCCGGGTGCGGGTGACACCGCGGCCCGCGGGCTGGTCCGTACGGGTGGACTGGCCCGGCGGCGGCAGCCACCGCGCGGAGGTCGCCGCGGGCTCGGTACGGGTGGCGCACTCCCCCGCGCCGCGGGCCGAGCCCGGCGGCTGAGCAGAGACTTCCCGGGCGCTCCCTCGGGCCCGGGGCTCCTCGGGTCTCCGGGGCGCCTCGGACCTGCGGGGCCTCAGGCCTGCCGTGCGCCCCGGACCGGCTCGCCGCAGGAGGCGCGCAGCTTGAGCGAGGGCAGCAACTCGACGTGCTGGACCGGGAGTTCACCGGGGGCGTCCAGGCGGCGCAGCAGGGCGTCGAGGGCGGTCGCGCCCACCGCCCGCTTGGGCGGCGCCACCGCGGTCAGCGGTGGCGCGGAGAGCGAGGCGAAGACGTCGTCGTAGGAGATGAGGGCCATGTCCTCGGGCACGCTGAGGCCGAACGAGCGCAGCAGGGGCGGGAGTTGGATGGCGTCCTGGTCGTTGTGGACGAGCAGGGCGCGCGCTCCGGAGGCGGCGGCCTCGGCGATCCGGGCGGCGACCTGCTGCCGGTCGACCGCGGAGCGGGGGTCGGCGGCGCTCGGCGTGTCGATCACCGGCGCCCCGCGCAGGCCGAGTTGCTCCACCGCCTGGGCGTAGCCCGCGCGCACCTCGTAGGCGGTACGGGTGTCGTCGCGGGCGGCGAGCAGCACCGAGCGGTGGCCGAGCCCGGCGAAGCGGCGCAGCGCGAGCAGGACGCCGTGCCGGTGGTCGGAGCAGACCGCGTCCAGCTCGGCGGCCGGGCTCGCGGGCGCCGCCCTGCGCTCCACCAGGACGGCGGGCACCGGCAGTTCACCGAGCCAGTCGCTCTCGTCGAGGCCGGTCCCGGGCTTCCAGTTCGGGGTGAGCAGCAGCCCGTCCACCGCCGATTCGAGCAGCCGCTCCACCTGGGCGCGGTCGTCGCCGGAGTCGTAGGGGGCGATGCCGAGGACCACCCGGGCACCGGCGGCCGCGGCGGCGGCGCTGGCGCCCGCGACCACCTCGTCGAAGTAGGAGCCCAGCGTCGGCACCAGCATGCCGATCAGCCGTTCGGCGCCGCCCCCGGCGGTCGCGGCGGCGCCCTCGGGCAGCGCGACCGCCCCGTGGGTGCGCACCAGCCTGCCCTCGTCCGCCAGCGCGGCGACATCCCGGCGCACGGTGACCGCCGGGATCTCCAGGCGGCTCGCCAGATCCACCACCCGTACGCTGCCGAGCCCGCGTACGGCTTCGAGGATGCGCCTGCGACGGTCCTGCGCCGAACTGCTCATCGGGCCCCTTCCGTGGTCTTCGCCGAGCCGCGGTCCCCCCGCCGCTCGCCGCGCTGCCGGGGACGATCCTGCACCGCTCGTCCTGACGACCGGCAGCCCGGGTCAGACAAGATACCCGATCATTTGCCCGTCGTTTGATCGCTTACCGATCGACTTGGTCAGAACCGTTGACTCGATCGAATGGCCGATTTTACGTTGTGGGACATTCACCGTCCCCTCCCTCCGGGAGTCCCACCATGCTGCTCTCCCTCAGACGGGCCGCGGTGGCCGGCCTCGTCCTCGCGGGCGCGCTCGCCGCCCCCGAGGCCGCCGGCGCCCCGGCCGCCGCCGACCGCTACCTCGACTGCTCGGCCGCCACGGCGGGTTCCGGCACCGAGCAGAGCCCCTGGAACAGCCTCGCCCAGGCGAACGGCCACACCTTCGGCCCCGGCGACCGGCTGCTGCTCAAGCGCGGCGCCACCTGCGAGGGGACCCTGAAGCCGAAGGGCTCGGGCAGCGCGAAGGCCCCGGTCCGGCTGGCTCCGTACGGCGCGGGATCCGCCCGGCCGGTGGTCGCGGGCCGGGCGGCCGGCACCGAGAAGGCGGCGGTGCACCTCTACAACGTCGAGCAGTGGGAGATCTCCGGCATCGAGATCACCTACCGGGACACCGGCGCCACCAAGCGCGAGCGCAACGGCCTCCTGGTGGAGATCGAGGACCTGCCGGACGGGGTCGGCAGCCACTACCGGGTGGACGACGTCTATGTGCACGACGTGAACGGGGACGCCACCAAGCAGAGCAACGGCATCCAGTTCCGGGTCAGCGGCACGAGAACCCCGACCAACTTCGACGACGTCCTGGTCGGCGACTCCCGTATCTCCCGGGTGGACCGGGAGGGCCTGACCAACTACAGCACCTGGATGTGCCGCCCGGAGTACGGCACCGGGGACGGCTGCGGCAGCAAGGTGAACTGGCGGGCCAACACCCGGATCGTCTTCCGCGGCAACACGATCGACGACACCGGCGGGGACGGGATCGTGGTGCGCGCCGCCGAGAAGGCGCTCGTGGAGCACAACACCGCCTACGACCTCGCGATGCGGCCGATGGGTGCCAACGCCGGTATCTGGACCATCAATTCGGACCACACCACGATCCAGCACAACGAGGTCCACCACGTCCGGCGGCTGAAGGACAACAACGACGGCATGGCCTTCGACGCCGACTACGGCAACAAGGGCGCCCTCTTCCAGTACAACTACAGCCACGACAACGAGGGCGGCTTCATGCTGTTCTGCGGGGCCTGCGGGGCGGGCTCCAGCGCCACCGGCACGGTCGTGCGCCACAATCTGAGCGTCGGGGACAAGAGCCGCTGGCTGTTCGCGGTGGGCGAGAAGGACGCGCAGGTCCACCACAACACCGCCTATCTGCCGAAGGGTTCGACGACGGCGATCATCCAGCAGGGCGCCGGTTCCTCCCTCACCCGGCTGAGCGGCAATGTCTTCCACAACCTCGGCTCCGGCGGCTACACCGGCTTCGGCGACAGCACCTACCGGCCCGGCGACTTCACCTGGCGCGGCAATGTCTTCTCCGGCAACCACCCGGCCAATGAGCCCGCCGACCCGCTGAAGGTCACCGCCGACCCCCGCTTCGTGCGGCAGGACGGGCGCGAGGCCGCCGACTACCGGCTCGCCGAGGGCTCCCCCGCGCGGGGCGTCGCACCGGTGCTCGCGGACGGCGGCAAGGACTACTTCGGCACCCCCCTGCCGCGGATCTGCCACCCCGACGCCGGTTTCCACCAGGCGAGCACGGTGGACGACGCCCAGTGCACCCCCGGCACCCTGATCCGCAACGGCGGCTTCGAGACCGGCTCGCCGAGCCCGTGGACCACCTACGGCGGCACCGCCCTCGACCCCGGCGCCCACCGAGGCGGCGGCGCCGTGCGCACCGGCCGCTCCCCGGCAGCCGCCGAGCAGGTGGTCGCGGTCGAGCCCGGCACCACCTACCGGCTCACCGGCTGGGGCCGCGTCTCGGCCCCGGGCACCGAACTCTCCCTCGGCGCCAAGTCCTACGACGACCAGGGCTCGACCGCACGCACGGCCTTCACCGGCACCGCGTACCGGGAGGGCTCGGTGCGCTTCACCACCGGGCCGGACGCGAGCACCGCGCGGATCTACTGCTATGCC
Source organism: Streptomyces physcomitrii (assembly GCF_012273655.1). Taxonomy (GTDB): domain Bacteria; phylum Actinomycetota; class Actinomycetes; order Streptomycetales; family Streptomycetaceae; genus Streptomyces; species Streptomyces physcomitrii. The sequence continues at coordinate 13,223 of NZ_JAAWWP010000027.1, forward strand.
CGCAGCGGCGAGGGGAACGGCTTCTGCGACGACGTCCGTCTGGTGGCGGAGTGAGGGCGGGGTGCCGGTGAGCCGTTGACAGCAAGCAAGCCCCACATCCCCCGTACCTACAGGGGGTTTGGGGCTTGTCCGCCGTCAACGGCCGGGACCGGCCTCACAGCACGTGCGCCGCATACCTCTCCGCCGTCTCCGCCAGGACGGCCGCGCCCTCGCGCTCCCACTGGCCCTCGTTGAAGATCTCCACCTCTACGGGGCCGGTCCATCCGGCCGCGGTGACCGCCGCGTGGAACCAGCGGAAGTCGACGCTGCCGTCGCCGAGTTGACCGCGGCCGAGCAGTACCCCGGCGGGCAGCGGGGTGATCCAGTCGGCGAGCTGGAAGGAGGCCAGGCGGCGGCCGGCGCCGGCCCGGGCGATGTCCTCGCCCACCCGGTCGTCCCACCACAGGTGGTAGGTGTCGACGACGACGCCGACCTGCTCGGCGGGGAAGCGCTCCGCGAGGTCGAGTGCCTGGCCGAGGGTGGAGACCACGCAGCGGTCCGCGGCGTACATCGGGTGCAGCGGTTCGATCGCGAGGCGCACCCCGGCCGAGGCCGCGTAGGGGGCGAGGACGGCGAGGGCGTCCGCGACCCGCTCCCGGGCGCCGTGCAGATCCCGGTCGCCCTCGGGCAGGCCGCCGCTGACCAGGACCAGGGTGCCGGTGCCGAGCGCCGCCGCCTCGTCCACCGCGCGCCGGTTGGACTCCTCGGCGGCGGCCCGGGCGGCCGGGTCCCGGTCGGTGAAGAAGCCGCCGCGGCACAGGCTGGTGACGGTGAGCCCGGCCTCGCGCACCAGCCGGGCCGCCGCCTCGACCCCGTACTTCTGCACCGGCGCCCGCCACAGGCCGACGCCGCCGATGCCCGCCCGGGCGCAGCCCTCGACCAGTTCGGGCAGCGACCACTGGCGGATGGTCTCCTGGTTGATGCTGAGGCGGGAGAGGTCGGGCGGGTTGCTCATCGGGGTACTCCGTGGACGTGCAGCAGGGCGGACATCCGCGCCTCGGCGAGCCCCGGATCGGGGAACAGGCCGAGGGTGTCGGCGAGTTCGTAGGCGCGGGCCAGGTGCGGCAGGGAGCGGGCCGAGTGCAGCCCGCCGACCATGGTGAAGTGGGACTGGTGGCCGCCGAGCCAGGCGAGCAGGACCACGCCCGTCTTGTAGAAGCGGGTCGGCTGCGCGAAGAGGTGGCGGGCGAGCGGGGTGGTCGGGTCGAGGAGGGACCGGAAGCGCTCGGCGTCCCCGGTGTCCAGGGCCCGTACCGCCTCGGCGGCGAAGGGGGCGAGCGGGTCGAAGACGCCGAGCAGGGCGTGGCTGAAGCCCTGGTCGTCGCCCGCGATCAGCTCCGGGTAGTGGAAGTCGTCGCCGGTGTAGCAGCGCACCCCGACGGGCAGCCGCCCGCGCAGGGCGATCTCGCGCTCCGCGTCGAGCAGCGAGACCTTGATGCCGTCCACCTTGTCGGGGTGCTCGGCGAGCACGGCGAGGAAGGACTCGGTGGCCGCGTCGAGGTCCGCCTCGCCCCAGTAGCCGTCGAGGTGGGGGTCGAACATCGGCCCGAGCCAGTGCAGGATCACCGGTTCGGCGGCCTGGCGCAGCAGGGAGCCGTAGACCTTCAGATAGTCCTCGGGGCCCTGGGCCGCGGCGGCGAGCGCGCGGGAGGCCATCAGGACGGCCTGGGCGCCGCAGCCCTCGACGAAGGCGAGCTGCTCCTCGTAGGCGGCGGTGACCTCGGCGAGGGTGTGCGGTCCGGGGCCGAGCTGGTCGGTGCCGACGCCGCAGGCGAGCCCGCCGCCGACCGCGCGCGCCTCGGCGGCCGAGCGCCGGATCAGCTCCTTGGCGCCCGCCCAGTCCAGGCCCATGCCCCGCTGCGCGGTGTCCATCGCCTCGGCCACCGCGAGGCCGTGGCCCCACAGATGGCGGCGGAAGGCGAGGGTGGCGTCCCAGTCGACGGCCGCCGGGTCGTCGGGGCCGGTGTCGGCCAGCGGGTCGGCGACCACATGGGCCGCGGAGAAGACCCGCCGGGAGGCGAGCGGCGGTCCGCCGGGGGCGAGGGTGAGCGCCCGTCCGCCGGGCCGGTAGTCGCGCAGGGAGCCGTCCGGCGCCGGGAGTCGCAGGGTCACAGGGTCAGCTCCGGTACGTCGAGGCGGCGGCCCTCGGCCGAGGAGCGCAGGCCGAGTTCGGCGAGCTGCACCCCGCGGGCGCCCGCGAGCAGGTCCCAGGACCAGGGCTCGTCGAGGACGACGTGGCGCAGGAACAGCTCCCACTGGGCGCGGAAGCCGTTGGTGAACTCGGTGTTGTCCGGGACCTCCTGCCACTGGTCCCGGAAGGACTCGGTGACCGGCAGATCGGGGTTCCACACCGGCTTGGGGGTCGCCGAGCGGTGCTGCACCCGGCAGTTGCGCAGCCCCGCCACCGCGGAGCCGTGGACGCCGTCGACCTGGAACTCGACCAGTTCGTCGCGGTTGACGCGCACCGCCCAGGAGGAGTTGATCTGGGCGACGGCGCCGCCCGCCAGCTGGAAGACGCCGTACGCGGAGTCGTCGGCGGTGGCCTCGTAGGGCGCGCCCCGCTCGTCCCAGCGGCGCGGGATGTGGGTGGCGGTGAGCGCCTGCACGGTGGTGACCCGGCCGAAGAGCTCGTGCAGCACGTACTCCCAGTGCGGGAACATGTCGACCACGATGCCGCCGCCGTCCTCGGCGCGGTAGTTCCAGCTGGGGCGCTGCGCCTGCTGCCAGTCGCCCTCGAAGACCCAGTAGCCGAACTCCCCGCGCACGGACAGGATCTCGCCGAAGAAGCCGCCGTCGATCAGGCGCTTCAGCTTGAGCAGGCCCGGCAGGAAGAGCTTGTCCTGGACGACGCCGTGCTTGACGCCCGCCTCGTCGGCGAGCCGGGCGAGGGCGAGGGCCCCGGCGAGCGTGGTGGCGGTGGGCTTCTCCGTGTAGAGGTGCTTGCCGGCCGCGATCGCCTTCTTGAGCGCCTCCTCGCGGGCGGCGGTGACCTGGGCGTCGAAGTAGATGTCGATGCTGTCGTCGGCGAGCACGGCGTCCAGGTCGGTGGACCACTCCCCCAGGCCGTGCCGCCCGGCGATCTCGCGCAGCGCGTGCTCCCGCCGCCCGACGAGCACCAGCTCCGGCCAGAGGGTGTCCCCGCCGCCGAGGTCCAGCCCGCCGTCCTCGCGCAGGGCGAGCAGGGACCGGACGAGGTGCTGGCGGTACCCCATCCGGCCGGTCACGCCGTTGAGGGCGATACGGATCGTTCTGCGCGCCATGTCTGGACCTCACTCACCCGATAGAAAGCGCTTTCTACGTGCGTACGCTAACCCTTCGCGCAGCGGTGGACAAGCGTGGGGGCGGAGGCGGGCGGCGCGGAGGCGCGCGGGGCGCCCGAGGCGCGGAGAGGCCGGCCGGCGGCACGGTTCCCCGGCCCGGGGCAGGGGGACCCAGACCCCGAGGCCCTTAGGCCCCGAGGTCCTGCTCCGCCCAGACCACCTTCCCGGTGGCGGTGCGGCAGGAACCCCAGCTGCGGCAGAGCATGTTGATGAGCTGCAGGCCGCGGCCGCCCTCGTCGCTCACGTCCGCGTGCTGGATCTGCGGCAGGTCGGGGCCGCTGTCGGAGACCTCGACCACCAGGCGTTCGCCGCGCAGCAGCCGCAGCTGCCCGGGGCCCTTGCCGTAGCGCAGCGCGTTGCCGACCAGCTCGCTGACCACCAGCTCGGTGACGTCGGCCAGCTCGTCGAGGCCCCAGGCGGCCAGCTGCTCGGTGACCCGGCGGCGGGCGGTGGAGGCGGCGGTGCCGTCGCCCGGCAGCTCCCAGACGCGCAGCTCGGTACCGGCGGGCGGGGCCTGGCGGGCGACCAGGAGCACCGCCTCGTCGAAGCGGGACTCGCCGGTGGGCGCGGAGGCGAGCAGACCGCCCTCGTCCAGGCGCCCGATCGCCAGGTCCTCGGCGGCCTCCCGCAGGCGCTCCAGCTGGATGTGCACATCGTCCTCACGGGTCTTCACCAGCCCGTCCGTGAAGAGCACAAGACGGCTGTCCGGCGGCACCGGCACCCGCAGCGGGTCGTACGGGATCACGCCCGCCCCGAGCGGCGCGCCGACCGGGACCGGCAGGAAGGCGGCGGCGCCGGACTCCTCGCGCAGCAGGGGCGGTGGGTGGCCCGCGCTGGCCAGGGTGTAGCTGGAGTCGGCGGGGTCGTAGACGGCGCACAGGCAGGTGGCGACCTGTTCGTCCTCCAGGTCGCGGGTGGCCAGCTCCAGGCGGGCGAGCACCCGCTCCGGCGCCATGTCGAGCATCATCAGGGTGCGGGCGACGGTGCGCAGCCGCCCCATGGTGGCCGCCGCGGGCAGCCCGTGGCCCATCACGTCGCCGACCATCAGGGCGGTGCGGCCGCCCGGCAGCGCCATCACGTCGTACCAGTCGCCGCCGACCCCGCGGGCGTCCATGGCGGGGGCGTAGTCGGCGTGCACCCGCAGGCCCGGGGTGTGCGGGGTGGCGCGCGGCAGCAGGCTGCGCTGGAGGGTGACCACGTGCTCGCGCTCGCGGCCGTACAGGCGGGCGTTGTCGATGAACACCGCGGCCTTGGAGGCGAGTTGCTCGGCGAGGGCCAGGTCGGTGGTGCTGAAGGGCGGGCTGCCCTGGGCGCGGACGAAGTCGGCGGTGCCGAGGAGGACTCCGCGGGCGATCAGCGGGACGGCGAGGTAGCTGTGCACGCCGGTGCGGCGCATCTTGTCGGCGGCGCTGTCGGTCGGGGCGACCCGGTCGAAGTCCTCGTCGGCCATCCGGCTGACCAGGACCGGCTTGCCCTGCCGCAGGCAGTAGCGGTGCAGCAGGGTCTCGCGCTTGCGCTCGGTGCGGATGATGGTCTCGCCGACCGGGGTGGGCTCCAGGGAGGCGAGGGAGTCCACCGCCTGGACCGCCATGGCGCGGCTGTCGGGGATGCCCGCGCCGGTCCAGCGGGCGCCCTCCTCGCCGCGCAGCACCGCTTCGAGGAGGTCGACGGCGGCGGCGTCGGCGAACCGGGGCACGATGAACCGGGCCAGCTCCTCGGCGGTGCGCTCCAGGTCGAGGGTGGTGCCGATCCGGGTGCTCGCGAGGTTCAGCCAGGCGAGCCGGGAGCGGGTGGTGAACTGCTCGGTCCCCGCCCCGCGTCCGCGCCGGAAGCGCAGGCTCCGGCCGGTGGAGTTGTGGGTGGTGGAGGCGTTCTGCGCGGCGAGCCGACTGGTCAGTCGCCGATTGCGGCTGCCGCCGTTCACCGTCCTGTCCTCCCCGTCACTGTCGCGGGCGCCCCCGCCCTACCGAGTGTGCGCCCGAACCGGCGTGGATGCCCGCCGTGCCCGGCGGGGCCTTTCGGTACGCGGACACTCATCGTAACCGCGCCACCCGGAAGTGATCCCCCGGCTGCACGGCGGGATTCCCGCGGATACCGGGCCGCGGGCACCGGGCGGCAGGCGCGGGCCACCGCGGTGGTACCCCGCTCAGGCCGCCTCGTACCCGCTCTCCAGGGACTCCTTGAGCCGCGCGAGGGTCACCCGCATCGTCCCGCGGTTGTGGGCGGACCGGTCGCGTACGCCGCTGACCAGGGTGCTGATGACCCTCATCAGGGGGCCGCGCTGGTCCACCCAGGTCTCGGTGACCTCGGTGGAGCGGCCGTCCGCGGTGGGGGCGAAGGCGTAGCTCCACTCGGCGACCGGCAGGCCCACGCCCCGCACCTCGAAGGTGAACCGCCGACCGGGCTCGGCGGCCGTGACGACGCACCGGGTCGACCAGGGGAGCCGCCGGGCGACGGCGTTGCGCCCGGTGAAGCGGTCGCCCGCCTGGAGCCCGGCGGCACCGACGTCCTTCACCCGGGCGCCGGTGCACTCGGGGCTCCAGCGGCCCATGTCGCCGACGTTCGCGACGGCCCGGTAGACGGCCTCCGGGGGCACGGCGATACGTATCGACTCCGAAACCGGCTGCTCCATGGATGCGGTCCCTTTCCTTCCTCGGCCGCGGTGGCCCCGCTCTGCCGCCGCACAGGTGACGCGGCCCCCGAAGGCTCGCCCGTGGAGCGCGCCGGGGCAAGGGGTCGTGGCGGACGCCACGTTCCTGACGGGGCGTCAACTGCGGTGCGGTGCGCGGCGGGTGGTGTCCAGGAGTGCCCGCCGGGCCGGTTCACCTGGTACGGAACACCTCGGTCCGCACCCTTGACGGGTACCGGGGCCGCCCCTAGCTTCGCTTCATCTTTCGCAGGCAGAGCGGGCGATCGACGGGACCCTGAGTCGAAGTGGTGAAGCCATGGCAGTGATCAGACGACGTACCCTCCTGTCCGCCGTGGGCGGCGCGGCCGTGGCCTCCGGCGCCGCGGTGCAGGGCGCCGCCGCGAGCGGGGCACCGGCCGCGGCGGGGCCGGCCCCGCTGGCGCCCGGCCCGCACGACGCGCGGATCCGCGCGCTCCTGAAGCGGATGACCGTCGAGGAGAAGCTGGGCCAGCTCCAGCAGCTGCCGTGGACCTGGGACACCGGGCCCGGCGGCGGCGAGACCAAGGAGATCGAGGACGCGGCGCGGGCCGGGCGGCTCGGTTCGGTGCTGAGCATCCTCGGCGCCGAGGCGACCAACGCGCTCCAGCGGATCGCGGTGGAGGAGTCCCGGCTCGGCATCCCGCTGCTCTTCGGTCTGGACGTGATCCACGGATTCTGGACAACGTTTCCCATTCCGCTCGCCCAGGCCGCCAGCTTCGACCCCGAGGTCAGCGCCCTGGACGCCGAGGTCTCCGCGCGGGAGGCCCGCTCCAACGGCGTGCACTGGACCTTCGCCCCGATGATGGACGTCACCCACGAGCCGCGCTGGGGCCGGATCGCCGAGGGCAACGGTGAAGACCCGTATCTGACGGCCGAGTTCGCCGCCGCGAAGGTACGCGGCTACCAGGGCGAGAGTCTGCGGGCGAAGGACCGGGTGGCCGCCTGCGCCAAGCACTTCGTCGGCTACGGGGGCGCCGAGGGCGGCCGGGACTACAACACCGTCGACGTCTCCGAGTCGCGGCTGCGCAACCACTACCTGCCGCCCTTCAAGGCCGCCCTGGACGCGGGCGCGGCCACCGTGATGGCCTCCTTCAACACCGTCAGCGGCATCCCCGCGCACGGGAACACCCACACCCTGACCCAGATCCTCAAGCGCGAGTGGAAGTTCGGCGGGGTCGTGGTCAGCGACTGGACCGGCGTTCAGGAACTGATCCCGCACGGCTTCGCCGAGGACGGCGCGGACGCGGCCCGGCTCACCCTGAACGCCGGGGTGGACATGGAGATGACCAGCACCCATCTGGTCGACCACGGCGCGAAGCTGCTCGCCCAGGGCGCCATCAGCCGGGCCCGGCTCGACGAGGCGGTCACCCGGATCCTGCGCCTGAAGTTCACCCTCGGCCTCTTCGAGAAGCCGTACGTGGACGAGTCCGAGGCGGTCGACGAGCCGAGCGCGAAGGCGCGGGCGGCGGCCCGGGAGACCGGCGCCCGCTCCATGGTGCTCCTCAAGAACGAGGACGGGGCGCTGCCGCTGAGCACCTCGGTGGGCTCGATCGCGGTGGTCGGCCCCTTCGCCGACTCGGCCGATCTGCTCGGCACCTGGGTCATCCCCAAGGCGCAGGAGCGCTTCCCGGCCGGGAAGATCCTGGACGCGGTGCGGAAGGCCGCCCCGAAGGCGAAGGTCACCCACGCCCGCGGCACCGACCCCGAGGGCGAGGACACCGGCGGCATCGCGGCGGCGGTCGCCGCGGCGAAGGCGGCCGAGGTCACCGTCGTGGTGGTCGGCGAGCCCGCGGCGATGAGCGGCGAGGCCGCGGCGCGCAGCGACATCACCCTGCCCGGCGCCCAGGAGAAGCTGATCGAGGCGGTGGCGGCGACCGGCCGCCCCTACGTGGTGGTCCTGGTCAACGGCCGCCCCCTGGTCCTCGGCGACTGGCTGGCGAAGGCACCCGCCGTCCTGGAGGCCTGGCACCCGGGTGTCGAGGCGGGCAACGCGGTCGCCGACGTCCTGTTCGGCAAGGTCAACCCGGGCGGCAAGCTGCCGGTCACCTTCCCGCGCTCGGCCGGGCAGATCCCCGTCTACTACAACCACGAGAACACCGGCCGCCCCTACGACCCGGAGAACAAGTACACCTCCAAGTACCTGGACCTGGCGCACGGTCCGCGCTTCCCCTTCGGCCACGGGCTCAGCTACACCCGCTTCGAGGTGGGCGCCCCGCGCCTGGGCGCCGACCGGATCTCCGCCGCGGCACTGCGTGGCGGGCGCACGGTCGAGGTCACGGTCAGCGTGCGCAACACCGGCAAGCGCGCCGGGGACGAGGTGGTGCAGCTCTATGTGCACGACCTCGCGGCGAGCCTGGCCCAACCGGTGCGCAGGCTGCGCGGGTTCCGCCGGGTCACCCTGGAGGCGGGCGAACGCACCACGGTCCGCTTCGCGCTGGGCGCCGAGGACCTCGGCTTCTGGACCAACTCCCCCGAGGGCGAGTTCCTGGTCGAGCCGGGAACTATCGACGTGTACGCGGGCGCCAGTTCGGCCACCGAGCAGAAGCGGACGCTGCGGATCACCTGAGGGCGGCGGGGCCGCACCACCCGAGGGCGGTGGATCCGCGTGACCTGAGGCGGGTCCGCCCGGCGCGATGCCGGACGGACCCGCCTCAGGGGCTCAAGGGGCAGGAGGCTCAAGGGCCAGCGGGCTCAAGGGGCCCCACGAATCGGCCCGTTCGGTCGGCGGCCTCAGCGCCCGGCCCTGACCCCCGCCTCGCCGACCGGCACCGTGGTGCGCACCCGGTGCGCCAACTGCGCCTTGCCGGCGGCGACATCGACGGTGTACGCCTCCAGGGTCAGCGCCTCGGCGCTCGCCCGCAGCAGCATGAACCCCCGGGCGGCGAAGTCCTGCCAGGCCGCCGGGTGCGTGAAGTGGGCTGTGCCGTCACCGGACTTGGCGGCCGCCCCGCAGACCACCGGCCGGGTGCCGCCGGTGCGCACGGTCGGCTCCAGGATCTGCAGGGTGTGGTCGTGCCCGGACATGATCAGGTCGGCCCGCCCGCAGACCACCTCCTCGTACAGCTCCTTGAGGTGGATCCCGCTGGTGTAGTCCCCGAAGGTGAAGCCGTCGTACGAACCGGCGCTGCCGTGCTTGCCGTTGTTCAGGTACGGGTGGTGGCTCAGCACGATCTTCCAGCGCGCCCGGGAGGCGGACAGCGCCCCGTCCAGCCAGGCCCGCTGCTCGCGCATGTACGGACCGTCCCAGTGGTAGTACGGGTCGAGCTGGATCACCGAGGAGGCCACCGGGTTGGAGTCGATCCCGAAGAACTCGACCAGCGGCGCCCCGCCTTCGGGCAGCGCGACCTGGTAGTAGCGGCTGGGCATGTACCAGCGCGGGGAGGTCCGGGCGTAGGCCACCTCGCGGTCGCCGCGGGAGGGGTCGCCGCCGCTGCCGGGGATGAGACCGGAGCAGTCGTGGTTGCCGAGGACCATCAGCCAGGGCACGTCGATACCGGTGTTGGGCGCCTCGAACTTCTCCTGGAACTCGGAGTCGTCGTCGGACTCGGGGCCGTTCTCGTAGATGTTGTCGCCGAGGCCCACGGCCAGCTGGACCCCCTCGGCGCGGCAGACCTCGCGGGCGGCGGCCGCCACCGCGTACTGCTCCTCGGCGCCGGTCCCGGCGTCCCCGGTGACCAGGACGGCGAACTCCCCGGCGCTGTTCGGGGCGGTGGGCAGCGGGAACTTCTCCACCGCCTCCCGTCCGGCGGCCGCCGCCGGGAAGCCCGTGGCACCCGGCAGCACGGTCAGCGCGGCCGCGCCCGCCACCGCCCCGCCGAGCAGCGAACGGCGCCCCACCAGGCGGGCGGTGCCGCCGGGTGCCTCCCCGGGCGCCGGTGCCTCCCCCGCCGCCGCCTTCGCGTCCAGCCACTGCCGCTCGGTCATGTCCGCGCTCGGCGGTATCAGGTCATCGCACATGGCGACTTTCTTCTCATGCCGACCGCCACGGCTGATGGCGAATCCATGAAGAGAGCGTGTACGTGGCGTGTGCCCCGGGCGTCTGGCGCCAACTACGGGTGGTCCGTGGGTACTTGGCGCGGCACCGGCGCCATTTTCTACGTATGCGTAGCCGGTGCCCTCCTGATTGTCGTGCCCATGAGCACACGACCAGAGTGCTCGTCACCCGGCCGGCCCGCGGCGAGACAACGGCCCGTGCGGCGCGCCGGAGACGAACAGGAGCACACCCCCCATGAGTGCACACCCACGCGCGCTGCGCCTCGCCCTGGGCCTCGCGGCGGTGGCCGCGGCCGCCGCGCTGCCGGCCACCGCCGAGGCGGCCGGCGCGGACAGTTCCCGCACCGCCGTCGCCGCCTACGCCCAGGGCGGGGACGCCGCCGGCGGGGACTTCTCCGAGCTGGTCCTGCGGGCGGCCCGCGCCAAGCAGGCCGAACAGCCCGGCCTGCAGACCGTGACCCTCACCTACAACGACTCGGCGGCGCCGGGCTACCAGGAGATCATCGACGCCAGCACCGAGATCTGGAACAGCTCGGTGCGCAATGTGCGGCTGGAGGAGACCGACGGCGAGGGCGACTTCCTCTACCGCGAGGGCGAGGGCCAGGGCTCGCACGCCAGCCGCGACGGCGGCTTCGTCTACCTGGACAGCAAGCAGATGGCCGACGAGGGCTTCGACCCCACCCGCGTCGTCGCCCACGAGACCGGGCACATCCTGGGCCTGCCCGACCACTACGCGGGCCCGTGCAGCGAGCTGATGTCCGGGTACGGCGGCGGCGCGGGACCGGACTGCGCCAACTCCCGGCCCGACGCGGACGAGCGCGCCGAGGTGGACCGGATCTGGGCCGGACGGTGACGCCGGCACCCCGGGGAGCGTTCCGGCGGCTGCTCCCGGGGGCGCGAACGGCCCGGCGCCCGGCGCCGGGCACGCCCTGAGCGGCTGAACGGACCGCGCCGCGGGGGCGGCCACCCACGCCCCCGCGGCCGGAGCCGCTCACGGCACAGGGCGCCGGTGCCCGGGAGACTCCTCACCCGTGCACCGGCGCCTTCGGGTTCCGGGGAGTCGCGGAACCCGGGGAACCGGGGAACCACGGAACCGGGAAACCAGGGGGCCGGAGGTTCAGGTCCGGGCGTCCGGCGCGTCCCGCTCTCCGGCGGCGCCCTGGTCCGGCGGCTCGGGCGGCAGGGCGGCGAGCCCCGCCCGGGTCTGCGCCCCGGTCTTGCGCATGGCGTGCGCGATGTGCTGCTCGACGGTGCGCGGCGACAGGTGCAGCGTCAGCGCGATCTCCCGGTTGGTCAGGCCGGAGGCGGCGAAGCGCGCGACCTCCTCCTCGCGCGGCGAGAGCCGGCCGCCGTAGCTGGGCCTGCCGCGCGGGCGGCGCTCCTCGGGCGGCTGGAGGTCGCGCAGCACCGCGCGCACCCGTGCCGCGTCCCAGAGCGCGCCGAGTCCGCTCAACTCGGCCACCGCGCGCTGGAGTTCGCCGAGGGCCCGGTCCGTCCCCGCGGCGGCGGCGAGGGTACCGGCCCGCTCCGTCGCGAGCGCCGCCAGATAAGGCCGGGGCAGCGCGGCGAAGGCGGCACCGGCACCGCGGAAGCGGCCGACCGCCTCGGCCACCTCGCCCTCCGCCTCGGCCAGCGCTCCCCGGCACCACTCCAGGGCGGCGCTCGCCGCGGGGGCGTCCCTGCCCTGAAGGCCCGCGGCGAACTCCTCGACCATCGACCGGGCCTGCTCCCGCTGCCCCGTGCCGAGCACGGCGTCCAGGGCCCAGGGCGCCGACTCGGCGGCCCACACCCAGACGCCCTTGGCGCGCAGCCGCCGCCAGGCCACGGCTGTCTCCGCGGCCGCCTCCTCGCGCTGGCCGCGGGCGAGCGCGAGCCGGATGCGCAGCGCGGAGGCCATCGCCATCACCGTCACCGGCGCGGCGTTCTCGGCAGGCGCGTGGGGCCCGTACAGGCGCCGCTCGACCTCGGCCCAGTCGCCGCGGGCCAGCGCGAGCCCGGCGAGCGCCATCCCGGGCAGCCCGCTGAGCATCGGCATCCCCTCGGACTCGTCGGCGAAGGCCCGGGCCCGCTCGGGCAGGTCCTCCCAGTGACCGGTCATCCAGTCGCGGAGCAGCTGGGCCCCGCGCCCGCTGGCGACGTTGTACGGGGTGCCGGTGCGCCGGGACAACTCGATGCCCTCGGCGAGCAGTCGGGTGGCCAGCGCGTAGTCGCCGATGCCCACCGCGTCCTCGCCCGCGTTGACCAGACCGCGGGCCGCGTGCTGGCGGCAGGCGAGCAGTCCGTGCTCGCGCGGCAGCCGGTCGAGGAGGGCGCGGGCCGCCGGGTGGCCGGTGCCGAGCAGCGCGCTGAGGCGGTTGGCGAGCACCGCGGCCCTGGCGACCTCGTCCCCGGAGCGCTCGGCCGCCTCCTCGGCGCCCTCCAGCCACCGCATGTTCTCGGCCAGCGAGAGCCCGGGCCAGTCCGGCATCGCCAGATGGGACATGGCCCGGGAAGCGAGGGCGGGGCGGTCGGCCAACTCCTCGACGGCGCGGATGAGTTCGGTGTTGCCCTCCAGCGGCTGCCCCGCCTGGTTGCTCAGCAGCATGCCGAGGTCGAGCCGGGCCTCCCCGCGTACCCCCCGGTCGAGGTCCGGGTCGTCGATGATCTGCCGGAGGACCTGCACCGCCCGATCCGAGCGGGGGCCCTCCAGGGCGTTGTGGGCGAGCAGGATCGCCAGCCGGTCGCGCAGCTGCCGGGGGACCCGGGCCACGGCGAGGGTGCGTTCGAGCAGGCTGATCGCGGCCAGATGGTCGCCGGTCCCGCCGTAGTGCCGGGCGGCGCGCTCCACGGCCCGCAGCCACAGCCGCAGCTGCCGGGCGCCGCGGCGGTGCCCGGCGACCCGCTCCCAGGGCACCGGCTGCTCGCGGCCCAGCATCTCGGCGGCGGCCCGGTGCAGCCGCTCCCGCACGGGCCCCGGCAGATGCTCCCGGACCGCCCGCGCGGCCAGCGGCACCCCGAAGCGGTAACCGTCCTGCCCGCTCTCCTCCAGGAGTCCCGCCGCCAGGGCCGCGGTGAGCGCCGCCTCGGGGTCGGGGCAGCGGGAGACCGCGGCCAGCTCGCCGGAGAGCGCGGGCACGTCGAGGACCGCGGCCGCCTCCACCACCGGACGGCAGGGCCCGGGCAGCGCGGCCAGCCGCCGCAGGGTCAGGGTGGCCAGGCGCGCCGGTACCCCGGCCTCGTCCACGTCCTCCGCGGTACGGGGCCGGGTGTCGCCGTCCGCGGGGGCGCAGAGCCCGAGCAGATCGACGAGCACCTGCGGGTTGCCGCCGGACCGCGCGTGCAGCCGTGCGGTGAAGCCGGGGCCGCACACTCCGGGCCCGAGCGCCGTCCGCGCGAGGTCCGCGGTCCGCTCCTCGTCCAGGGGCGCGAGGCGGTGCCGCAGCACGGTGAGCCGGGCGGGGTAGTCCCGCTCCCGGCCCCAGGGCAGACCGGGGACCGGCAGCTCCTCCGGCCGGTAGGCGAGCACCAGGGTGAGGTCCTCCCGTACCGGCCGGTCGAGCCACCGCCACAGGGCGTTCAGGGACTCCTCGTCCGCCAGGTGCGCGTCGTCGGCCACCAGGACGAGGGGGTGCGCGGGCGGGTCCGAGGCGAGCGCGGGGAGCGGGCTCCCGGCGGGGGGCCGGGGTGTCTCGTCGGAGCGGGTCGCTGTCCCGGTGGGGCGGGTCGCTGTCCTGACGGGGCCGGTCGCGCTCTCCTCGGTGAGGGGCGGCGTCGCCTCCGAGCGGGCCCGGTTCACCTCGGTGCGGCCCGGCTGCCCTTCACCGCGGGCCGGTTTCCCCTCACCACGAGTCGGCTTCCCCTCACCGCGTGCCGGTTCACGTGTCCGCAGGCCGGTCGGGGTGCAGTCCAGGAGGTGGTGCTCGGCCGCCGCGAACTCGCGGCATTCCAGGAGCCGGGTGATCAGGGCGCTCTTCCCGGTTCCGGCCGCGCCCTCGACGAGGAGGAGCAGGGGGCCGCGCGTCCGGGCGCGCGCGGTCCGCAGCCGCCACCAGCGCTCTCGTGCGGGGCGGGCACCGTCCGCGCCGACCTCTGTGCCCTCTGTCATCCCTCGGTCCGGTTTTTTTACGTACCCGTACATCAGTCTGCCCCGATTGAGATGCCCGTGCAGACACGGGGAGAGTGGCCGCATAAGCGGATGTTCCGGACATGGAGTCCGGAAGGCTCCCGGAGCGTCGCACGGCAGGAGGATCCCGTGACCAGTCCCGAGTCCCCGACGGGGACCCCGCCCGCGAGGGACCACCCGGAGGCGGCACCGGCCCGGGGCGGCGCACCGTTCGCGGTGTGCGCCCTGACCGCGGGCCCCGCGGCGATCCCGCGGCTGCGGCGGTTCGTACGGCACCTGGCCCGCACCTGGGGGCTCCCGGAGGACCTGGCGCACACTCTCGGGCTGGCCGCCACCGAACTCGGCACCAACGCGCTGCGGCACAGCGGCAGCCCGCAGCTGACCCTCACCCTCCGGCTCCGCGCGGGAGCCGCGGTCCTGTCCGTCGCCGACACGGGACGGTGGCTGCCCGCGCCCCGCGAGGCGCCGCCGGAGGATGCCCGGAACGCGGCCGCCCTCCCCTGCGGGGGCCGGGGGCTGGACCTGGTCCGGTCCTGTGCCACCCGGTGCGAGATCCACCGCGGGAGCACCGGGACCACGGTGACCGCCGTCTTCGCCATACCGCCTCCTGGTTCCGGCCCGGCCGCCGGTGACGCCGAGGCTCCCGAGGGGGCGTCGGACGCGGTCGCGCGCTGTGTCCGGCAAGACGACGAGGCGGCCCCGCGCGTTGCGCCCCGGCGGCGACCGGGGAGTGAGCCGGCTCACCTCGCGGGGCGTACGGACTGCGGATTCCTGCCCCGGTTGTCCACCGCGCCGGGCGCCCGCTGAGACTGCGGGGCGCACGCACTCCTCCGCGTCCCGGCGCGCACACCCCCACGCACCCGGCGCCCGGACCACCGCGCGCGCTCCACCACAGGCGAGTTCAGGCCAGCTCGGCGCCGTCCAGCCGCAGCAGCTGGTCCAGGCTGGTGGCGGGGTGGCCGGTCAGCCGGGGTACCGCGTCGCTGACCGCGGCCAGTTCACCGGCCGCGATGGCGGTGTACGTGGAGACCCAGGCGTCCAGCTGCCAGTCGGGGGCGCCGAAGGAGCGGCGCGAGGCGTAGGCCTCCTCGACGGTCTCCGGCCGGTAGGCGATCTCGCGGCCGAGGTGGTCGGAGAGCAGGGCGGCGACCTCGTCCAGGCCGAGCGCCTCGGGGCCGGTGAGGTCGTAGGTGGCCCCGAGGTGCCGGGGGGCGTCGCTCAGCACCGCCACGGCCGCCTCCGCGATG
The DNA here is from genome assembly GCF_012273655.1 of Streptomyces physcomitrii. Classification (GTDB taxonomy): domain Bacteria; phylum Actinomycetota; class Actinomycetes; order Streptomycetales; family Streptomycetaceae; genus Streptomyces; species Streptomyces physcomitrii. The sequence goes on from NZ_JAAWWP010000027.1 coordinate 28,592, forward strand.
TCGTCCTGGGTGACCACGGCGGCCCGGCCGCGGCCCGCGGGGCCCCGGATGATCCCGTCCTCGCCGACCAGGCCCGGCATGAAGTCGGCGTAGAGGTTGTCCCGCAGGAAGGTGAAGCCGAGCCCGGAGGCGCGGATGTGCTGCTCGGTCGCCCAGTGGTCGCGGGCCAGGGTGAACGCCGCCTCGGGCGAGGCCCCCTGGAAGGAGACGTACACCAGATGCGCCACCCCCGCCTCGACGGCGGCGTCCACGAAGACGCGGTGCTCCCGGACCCGGTCGGCGGACTCGGAGGCCGAGACCATCAGCACCCGGTCGACCCCGCGCAGCGCCTCCCGCACCGCCTCCCGGTCGCCGAAGCTGCCGGGCACCGCGCGGGCGCCGGGCAGCTGCGGGGCACGGGCCGGGTCGCGGACCACCAGGGTCTGCGGGGTTCCGGAGGCGGCGATACGGCGGGCCACCCGCCCGCCGAGACGGCCGGTGGCGCCGGTCACCGCGAGGGTGGGGGCGGAATTCATGGGCGGGGCCTTTCGCGGGTGCCGTCGGGTGCGCTCCGAGCCTAGGGCCTGTCGTCACACTCCCCTCTGCGTTGCGACGCCTGGCACGCACTCTCGCCGCACCGGGCGTAAGGCCGAGTACATCCAGTACGAGGCCTTGCACCCGGCACTCCCCCCAGCTCTTCGAGCAGGGGGTACCCCCAGCGAGCACGCACCAGACGCCGCAACGCCGCCCTCCGGGCGACGAGGGAAGTGTGACGACAGGCCCTGGAGCCGCCGGTCCGGCCCTGCGCGTCCTCGCCCGGAAGGCGGCTCGTCGCCCGGAGGGCGGTGCGCGATCGCCAGGTCTCACGGCGGGACAGGGTGTCCGTCCTGCCGGGGCCCGGACGTCCGGCGCCGCCCCCTCGCCCAGGCGAGCAGCACCACCGAGCAGAGCGCGGCGAAGGCGCACCAGGTCGAGATGAACTCCAGTCGCCACAGCAGCCCGCACACCAGCGCCCCCGCCGAGGCCAGCGCGCCGAGCAGCACCAGGAGGCGGTCGCGGGAGAGCAGCAGCGGGCCGAGGGTGGCGAGCAGATAGCCCGCGAGCAGGAGGTGCGGGTACGGGAGCCCGATCGCGTACGCCATGGTGTGGCCCCGTACCTCCGCGCGTACGGTCCGGGTCAGGAGCACCTGGGTGAGCGCCGCCGCGGTGGCCGTGCCGAGGACGAGCAGGGGCAGCAGCCGGCGCCGGGTTCCGGGCCGGGCGGCGCAGAGCACGCCGAGCGGGACCCAGAAGGGCAGCAGGGGGAGGGCGATCACCGCCCAGGCCACGGTGGCGGGGCCGGTGCCCCCGTCCGCCCGCCAGATCGCCGCCTCGATGAGCTGGTGCGCGCCGAGGAGCAGCGGGAGCGCGGCGAGCGGCAGATCGCCGGGCCTGCGGACGGCGGCGACGGCGGCCGCCCCGACCGCGGTGACGGCGGCACCGGCCACCAGGTCGGCAGTCGCACTCCAGCACATGGCGCCTCATGCCTCCGGTCCGCGGACATCACCGTCGGATCCGAAGACTAGGGTCTGGGCTTCTCCGTCGCGCGCTTATCGAAGGCGGGGCGGACGGAGCCCTGACCGGCGGGCATCCCCCGGCTCACCGGTCGCCCCGGGAGGAGCCGGCGGATTCCTCGTCCTCGGGGCACCTCTTGTGCGAGTAGTTGGTGCAGCCGGCCGCCGAGGACGAGTCGTGGTGGTGTTCCTCGTACGGCTCGCCCGGGGTGATGCCCTGCTGGCAGCGGACGCAGATCATGCGACAGTCCTCTTCCTGCGGTGCTGGGCCGAGGAGGCGCGGCGGGCCTCGGTCCAGGTGGTCTTCAGGCCCCGGCCGGTGCAGCACAGCTCACCGCCGGGTGCCTTGCGGCAGCGGGCACAGTCGACGAGGTGTGCCAGGAAGAGGTCGTAGGCGTCCTGCACGATCATGCCGCCCCGCCTCCCCGGCCGCGCCCCGCCGGTTCACCGGACCGGGACCGTGCGGGGCCGAGGCGGGCGTGCCCGCGGGTTCCCGTCCCCGGCTCGGGTGGCGGGTTCCCCTGCCCGGCCACCGCTGCCTCGTCGCACGACCGTGCTCTCGCACGCGGTGCCACCGTGTTCATCGGGACTCCCTCGAAAACGTCCGCGCGGGTGGGGGTGGGCGGCGCGCACGTGATCGGATTCGTTTCTGGAACTGCCCCCGGGGAGAAGCTGGTCGTGGTCTCTGCCGCCGTCCGCCGGTCAGGCCCGGCGGACGGCACCGCCGTGGTGCTCGCGCGTCACGGCTTGATGCCCACCCCCGCCCACAGGCTGATCTGGGTGTCCGTGGGGGTGTCGGGCCCGTCGACCTGGGTGGGCCGCCAGCGGTGGCAGATGGTGAGACCGGGTTCGAGCAGGTCGAGCCCCTCGAAGAAGCGGGCCACCTCCGCCTTCGTACGGAACCGCACCGGAGTGCCCGCGCCGTTGTAGACGGAGGCGAGCTTCTCCCAGGTGGGCGGGTCGAATTCGGGTGTGGCGTGGCTGAGCGCGAGGGCGCTGCCCGAGGGCAGGGCCCCCATCAGCCGGCCGACGATGCCGTACGGGTCGGCGTCGTCGGTGACGAAGTGCAGCAGCGCGTTCAGCGACAGGGCGATCGGCTGGGAGAGGTCGAGGACCTCGCCCAGCTCGGGCGCGTTCAGCAGCGAGTCGGGGTCGTGGAAGTCGGCCTCGATATAGGCGGTGCGGCCCTGCTGTGAGCTGCGCATCAGGCGCTCGGCGTACTTCAGGACCAGCGGGTCGTTGTCCGCGTAGACCACCCGGGCCTCGGGGACCACCGACTGCGCGACCTGGTGCACATTCGGTTCGGTGGGTATCCCGGTACCGATGTCGAGCCACTGGCGGATGCCGTGCTCCTGGGCCAGCGCCCGGGTGGCACGGTGCATGAAGGCGCGGTTCTCCCGGGCGCAGGCGAAGACGTTCGGATTGGCCTCGGCGGCCGACTCGGCGGCCTGCTTGTCGATCGCGAAGTGGTCCTTGCCGCCCAGGTAATAGTCGTACATACGCGCGGAGTGCGGCCTGGTGGTGTCGAGATCCCGGCCGAGGTGGGTGCTGCTCATCCTGTCCCTTCCAGAAGATGTACTGCGGTGTGCCGGGTGGCCCGGGGTCTGAGGTGACCCGTCGCCTTTCCCTCTCTGGCGTTGCTGGTGGTCCGCTGTCCGCCGGATCCGGCCGTGAGGTGATCGGCCAGGCCCTGCTTGACGCCCTGGACGAAGGCGCCGATCTCCTCGGGCGTGTAGATCAGCGCGGGCCCGGCCGGGTCGGTCGACTGGCGTACCGCTATCCGTCCGTCGGCGAGCAGCTTGGTCTCCACGCACTGGCCGCCGTTGGGACCGCTCCACGGCCGCTCCCAGCCGTGTTCGCCGAGGTCCGTGGCGGGCATGCCGTTGTAGACGCTGCCGTCGGCGATGCTCATGAGTACTCCTTGCGCATGCGGTTCAGGAGCGCCTTGCTCTCCTGGGAGGAGGTCAGCAGGGACATCCTGTTGTGCGCTTCGAGATGAGCGACGACGTCCTCACGCTGGTCCATGTACATGGAGGCCGAGAGGACCTCGCTGTAGACGATGTCCGGCAGCTCCGGCTCTTCGAACCGGAAGTAGGTGAAGGGGGCGCAGGCCCCGACATGGGCGCCGACGGTGAAGGGCAGGATGTCGATGCTGACGTGCGGCAGCTCCGAGACCTCCAGGAGGCGGTCGATCTGCTCGCGCATCACCTCGGGGCCGCCGACGACCCGGTGCAGTACGGCTTCCTCCATGACCACCCAGACGGTCGGCGCCTGCTCCCGTTCGAGGAGTCCCTGGCGCCGCAGCCGCAGGTCGACCCGGCGCTCCAGCTCCTCCTCGGGGCCGTGCGAGAGGCCGCCGCTCAGGACGGCGCGGGCGTAGGCGCGGGTCTGGAGGAGCCCGGTGACGTAGTGCGGCTCGTAGGTGCGCAGGGTGGTGGCGCCGGTCTCCAGGCTGACGTAGGCGGTGAACCAGGTGGGCACCACATCGCGGTAGACGTGCCACCAGCCGGGCTTGTTGGCCTGTTCGGCCAGGTCGACGAACTCCTCGATCTCCTGCCGCCCGGCGCCGTAGGTCTCCAGGAGCTTCTCGACGTAGAGGGGCTTGAGGGCGACCTCGGCCTTCTCCAGGCGGCGGATGGTCAGCGACGTCACCCGCAGGGCCTTGGCGGCGTCGTCCAGGGAGGCTCCCGCGGCCTGGCGCATGTCCTGCAGCCTGCGGCCGAGGATCATGCGCAGCACCGTCGGCGCACTGGTGCCGGCGCCGGATCGAGCTTCGCTCACGCTCCGCCTACCTCCTGAGGGTCAGTCAACATTCCGAGTGTGACAGCGACTTGATGATCTCGCTAGCCCGAGAGCGTCCTTCTGAAAATATCAGGGTTCCGGTTGCAGCATGAACTGACCTACGAGCATGATGACGTCTGTGAGCGAGCCCCTCCGATCGGACCGTCGGCCGTCAACTCGCGGCTACGGCTGGGGAGTTGCACATTCGGCGTCGAGGCAGCAGGTCGAGCCCGGCCCTGCGTCCGCCTTCCGTGCCGGGCGCCCGCTCAGGTCCGTCCTCCGCACCGCGTCCGCCCTCCCTGGAAAGCGATCAACGTGACCCCCCACATGGTCTCTTCGCCCCGCCCGTTAGCGCTCCCCTACCCGCCCCGGGAGCACTGGTTCGGCCTCTCCTCACTCCGTACGAACATGCGCGTCGCGCGGGACACCGTGCGCGGAAGGCTGCGCGCCTGGCAGTTGCCCGGGGAGGTGTGCGCGGACGCGGTGCTGCTCGTCTCCGAACTGGCGACCAACGCCGTCGTCCACTCCGGGAGCAGCCGGGTGCTGTGCGGGCTCTCGCTGACCTCGGGGACCCGGCTGCGGATCGAGGTGCACGACGAGGGGCAGATGGCGGTCTGCCCGCCCGGCGCGCAGGCGGGCCCGGAGGACGAGGGCGGCCGGGGCCTGCTGATCGTGCAGCAACTGGCGGACTCCTGGGGGGCGGCCCGCTCGACCCGTACCGGGGGCAAGGCGGTCTGGGCGGTCCTGCGGTTCGATCTCTGAGCCTGCGTCAAGTCCCCGTCCGGGCAAGGCCGGACGGGGACTCGGGCTCTACTCCGGGTCGAGGTCCCGGGCGCTCAGCGCGAGGTCGTTGCGGACAGTGAAGAAGGGCTTGACGCGGGTGGTGCCCCGGACGGGGTGCGGGTGCAGCCGGACCGGGAACACATCGGTCCTCTTGCGGTCGACGCCGTCGCCGGTGATGCGCCCGAGCGGGATGGGCCCGGCGTCCGCGGCCGTCTCCAGGGCGAGGTCCCAGACATCGTGCGCGACCGCCCGGCGCGCGAGCGCGGCGCGGTACGGGAGCACGCACCGGAAGACGTCCTCGCCGAGCGGCTCGACCGGCACCGTGAAGTCGTACTCCGCTCCGGCGCGGGAGGCCGCCCGCACCCGGGCCCCGTCGAGCGGGACCTCCGCGAGGGTGAGCAGATGCGCGGTCAGCCGCGCGGCGTCCTCGCCGACCCGCAGCCGCCCGACCTCGGCGTGCGCGGGGCGGCGCCAGGTGCGCAGCGCCAGATAGCCGTCCTCGGTGGTGTACGGGATCCAGGCCGAGACGCCCTGCGCGTCCAGGACCGGCGGCCGTCCGAGGAGCCGGGCCTGCTCGGTGAGCCCGGAGACCAGCCGGACCCGCCGGCCCGTGCCGTGCTCCGCGAGGTAGCAGTCCCAGCGGCCCTCGGCGAGCAGGTGCTCGCCCTGCTTCAGGGTGACCCCGACCTGGCGCGGCTCGAAGGCGCCCGGCGGACGCAACGGGGTCCGGATCTCCCGGTGTTCGGGATCCCGGCGCAGCCTGGCGACGAAGTCGAACTCCCCGGGCGGCAGATCCGGCGCCTCGAACCGCACCTGGACCCCGCCCTCGGAGGTCGCGCGGGCGAAGGCGAGCGGGGGCACCGGCGCGGGGTGGTCCTCGGGCGCCGCGGCGGCCCGGCGCGGTCCGGTCCGCGCCGCCGGGGGACGCAGCGCCGCGCGCACCCGGCCGAGCAGACCCGGTCCTCCGGCGCCGCCGCGGGCGGTGCGCAGCGCGGCGAAGAGGTCCTCGTAGGCGCGGGCGCAGGCCTCGGGGGCGTAGGCGGCGGCCCTGGCGCGGGCGGCGTCGCCGAGGCGGCGGCGCCGGGGTTCGTCGGACATCAGGGAGCCGAGGGCGCGGGCGTAGGCGGCGGTGATCTCCTGCTCCGTGCCGTCGAGGGGGACCAGGAGTCCGTCCCTGCCGTGGCCGATGATCTCGCTGGGCCCGTGCGGGCAGTCGGTGGCGACCACCGGCACCCCGCAGTGCATCGCCTCGACGATGGTCATCCCGAAGGACTCCATGTCCGAGCAGACCGCGGCGACCGAGCCCTTGGCCCACTCGGTCTCGATCGGGGCGACGGCGCCGCGCAGGGACACCCGGTCGTACAGGCCCGAGCGGTCGATCTGCTCGCGCAGCCGGGCGCGTTCGGGGCCCCGGCCGTACAGCCTGAGGGTCCACTCCGGGTGGTCCTCGGCCAGCATCCCGAAGGCCCTGATCAGCCGGTCGTAGCGCTTGACGTGGACCAGGCGCCCGGCCGCGACGACCACCTGGGAGTCGAGGCTCGCGGGCTCGGTGCCGGGGGCGGGTACGCCGTTGGGCACGCAGCGGATCTCGGTGGCCGCGCCGGGCAGGGCCGCGCGGTACTGGGCGGCGTCGGCCTCGGAGACCGTGACGAAGGCGTCGAGGGCGCGGATCGCGGCGTTCTGGTCGCGCTGGAGCCGGTCGCCGTGCGCGTCCAGGGAGAGGTGCTCCTGGCCGATGCGCAGGGCGCGGCGGCGGCCGTGGCGGGCGAGGTAGCCGTTGAGGATCGGGCGGGTCGCGATCACCACGTCGGCGTCGGTGCGCTGGAGGAAGGCCGCGATCCGCCGGTCGTGCCGGGCGGTGTAGCGCAGGGTGCCGAAGTCCACGCCCGCGTCGGGGAACATGGTGTTGCCCGGCTCCGGCGGCGGGTCCGCGTCCGGCGCGCCCTCGCGCACGTCGAGCAGCGAGGTGAGCCGCACCCGCGGGTCGAGCGGCAGCCGCGGGGTGTCGGCGACCTGGTGCACGCTGACGACCTCGACCTGGTGGCGGGCGGCCAGCGCCCCGGAGAGGTTCGCCGTCGAGCGGATGGTGCCGCCGATCCCGAAGGCGTTGTGGATCAAGAACACGATCTTCACTGCTCACGCCCCCGGGCGCCCAGGCCGCGCTCCCGCCCGCGGGCGGTTCGCGGACCACCGTTCCCCGCGCGCGCTGCGCGGGGCTGCCCGGCCGCGCCCTCACCGTGCGCCGACCGGCCGGGACATTAAGTCACGTAATGTCGGATTCAGTCAAAGAAGGACCGTCTTGTTCGTGTCGCTCTCAACTGGGCTGTGGCGAGCGGGCGTTGACGGCCCCCGGCCGGGGCCGCTGCCGTCCGGAGAGCCCGCCCCGGTCCGGCGGGTACGCGGCCGGGCGCGGGCTCCGGTCGGGACTCAGCCCATCGGCCGGGCCTCGCCCGGGCCCGGGCGGTCCGTCTTCTCGCTCTGCTCCTGCAGGTGGCGCGCCTTGTTCTCCAGGCGCTCGCGCGCCTCGGGGTCGCTGCTGCGCTCGGCGGCCTCCCGCAACTCCTGGGCCTTCTGCCGCATCTGCGCGGCGCGTGCGCCCGGTTCGTCCGCAACGCTCATGATCACTCCTGTGGTGAGATGCCGTCGGCGTATCGCCTGATGAGGTCCGTGCACCGTGGTGCCGGCCTTGTCAGGGAAACAGCACTCGCCCTCCCTCGCATCATCAGCGACTACGCTCCGCCATCGCCGCTCACCGCCGGGCCCGGCGGGCGCCGCCCGGGCCCGGTCCGCCGCCGCCATCAGAAGAGGTCGTACGCCTGCTGCTGGAGGGTGCTGCCGCGGGTGTAGCGCCGGTTGGCGAGGGCGACCAGGGCGGTGCCGGTCGCGGGGCGCAGGGCGAGGAAGGCCTCCTGACCCGGGGTGGCGCCGCTGTGGAAGAGGAGCGGGCCGCTCGGCGTCGGGTGGCTGAACCAGGTGAGGGTGTGGCTCTGCCGGTGCCCCCGGCCGCGGCGCAGCACCGGCTCGCGGACCGCGCACAGCGCCTCCCCCAGCTCCGGGCAGCGGCCGGGCTCCAGCAGCGCCTCCAGATAGGTGAGCAGCTCCCCGGGTGTGGCGCGGACACCACCGGCCGCGAGGAAGGCCCCGGGCTCGAAGGCCGGAACGGCGGTGCGCCCGTCCCCGCCGTGCCCGGTGGCGTCCCCCGGCGGCCCCGCGGCGGCCCCCGGCGGCCCCGCGCCGAGGGCGGTGCCGGGCAGCCCGAGGGGCGCGAGGACCTGCTCCGCCATCAGCTCCGGGAAGGGCCGCCCGGTGAGGTGTTCCAGGGCGGGGGCGAGCAGGGCCACCCCGAAGTTCGAGTAGTGCCAGCGGCTGCCGGGCGCGCGGCGGGGGCGGCTGCGCGCGAAGGCCGCCGTCAACTGCGCGTATGTAGAGCCCTGGTAGGGGTTCCGGCGCCGGGTGAGGGCCCGCCGGTACAGCTCGCGGGGCAGCCGGGGCAGGCCGGAGGTGTGGGTGAGCAGGGTGTACGGGGTGATGGCGTCCCGGTGGCCGTGCGGCGGCGGGGGCTGCGGGAGGAGGGCGGTGAGCGGGGTGTCCAGGCCGAGGACGCCGCGGTGGGCGAGGTGGGCGAGGAGCAGCCCGGTGAAGGTCTTGGTGGCGGAGCCGATCTCGTGGCGCAGCTCGGCGCGGGGCTCCGGACCGGCGGCGCGGGCGGCGGTGCCCGCGGCGGCGAACCGGCGCTCGCCGTCCTGGGAGCAGGCGAAGACGACGTCGGGTGCGCTGACGGACCGGGCCGCGGCGAGCAGCCGCTCCGCGGTGAGGCGCGGGGTGGTCACGGGCCGGGCGGGCTGAGGGCGCTCATCGCGCGGGAGACGGCCATGGTGGAGGCGAAGAGGGCGACGATCGTGGGGTGGTGCACCGCCTCGAAGACCTCCTCGGTGTCCCCCTCGGGCATCGCGCCCCGGGCCGGCATGGCGCCCTCCGGCTGCTGGGCGGCGGCATAGCGCTGCCAGACGCCGGGGTCCAGGGCGGGCACCGGCAGGCAGGCGTCCACGACGAGGAGTTCGCCGAGCAGGTCCCAGTGCCGGGCGGCGGCCCACTCGTCGGTCCAGGCGGGCAGCCACAGGCGCAGATACTCCCCGAGCGCGGCGGGCAGCCGCTCGGGGCGGCGGCCCCAGTCGGTGAGGTGGAAGACGGTGTGGGTGACGGCGTAGGCCATGTGCGAGTCGGCGCTCCAGGGCTCCGGGGTGTGCCCGAGCCAGGTGTGCGCGGCGGCCTGTTCGGCGGAGGTGCCCGGGGTGAGTCCCGCGCGCGCCTCGAAGCGGCTGAGGCCGAGGCGGCGGTTGGGCGGCCCTTCGAGCACCTGCCAGCTGGTGGTGCGGCTGACCAGGCGGATGTGCTCCTCCAGGGCCGGGTTGCGGTAGCCCAGTTCCCGGAAGGGCACGTACAGCTCCATCGGGATCGGGGAGAAGGGCTCGTCCCGCTGGAGCCAGTTGAGCAGGGTGCCGCCGTGCAGCCCCTCGCGCCAGACGAAGTCGAGCAGGTTCTCGATCTGTACGGCCTGCTGGGATCCGGCCACGCCCTCGCGGATCAGGATCCGTCCGACCAGGCCGAGTTCGCCGATCTGCTTGAACCGCGACTTGACCAGGTCGGGCGGGGTGAGCGCGGGGTCGCCCGCCCGGAACTGCTCCCGGTGGGCGTCGAGCCAGTCCAGGGCGCCGGCTCCGACCCGGTGGAGCAGGGGTGCCAGATCGACGGTGGTCGTCACGTCGCCTCCAGGAACGATTCGGGCAGCCTCGCGGCGGGCTCCCGCGTACGGCGGCGGTGGTGGAGGGTGAGCGAGGCGGCGAGGGCGAGCACCACGGTGGCGTGGTAGCTGTGCGCGAACTCGCCGGGTGCCCGCTCGGCCAGTTCCCTGCTGTGCGGCAGGGCGCCGTCGGGGCGCTGGGCCCGCGCCAGGGTGTGCCAGGCCGCCGCGAGGCCGGGCGGCTCCTCGTCGAGGACGGCCGCCACCGCGAGGAGTTCGCCGGTCAGGTCCCAGTCCCCGGCCTCCACGGTGCAGGCGAGCCAGGCGGGCAGCCACAGCCGCAGGTGCTCGCGCACCTCGGGCGGCAGGCCCGCGGGCCGGGTGCCCCAGTCGGTGAGGTGGAAGACGTGGTGGGTGGCGGCGTACCCGGACTGGGTGGTGAAGGACCAGGGTTCCGCGAGGCCGCCGAGCCAGGTCGCCGACTGGGCGGCGGCCCGGTCCCGGTGCGGGCTGAGGCCGAGGGTGCGCTCGGCGTGCAGGACGGCGAGCGTGCGGGTGGCGTCGCGTTCGGCCAGGCGCCACTGCCGGGTGCCGGTGAGCCGCCGCACCTGGCGCTCGAAGCCCGGGTGGCGCAGGCCCGCCTCGGCGAAGGCCGCGTACATCTCCAGCGGGTAGGTGGCGAAGGGCTCCCGCCGGGCGAGGGCGGCGAGGACCTCGCCCTCGGCCGTCTCCCGCCAGGCGAAGGCGAACAGGGCGCGGGCCAGCGCCTCCCGCCTGCCGCCCGGCTCGCCGACGCAGGCGATGGTGTGGCTGAGCTGGGCGAGTTCGGCGAGGGGGCGCAGGGTGCGGTCGCGGGGGTGCGCCGGGTCGGTGGGGTCCGCGGGGAGCCGGAAGTCGGACTCCCGGTCGCGGGCCCAGCTCAGGGCGCGTACGGCGAGCTGGTCGAGGTCGGGGAGCTGGTCGGGGTCAGGGAGCTGGTCGGGGCCGCTCACCGGACCGCCCCCGCGCGCAGCAGGGCCGCGGCCCGGCAGTGCAGGAGCACCCGGGCGTCGGCGCCGCCCAGGTGGGCGGTGAACTCCAGGCCCGGGTCCAGGCCGAGCGAGGCGGGCACCTCGGGGGCGAGGGCGAGCCAGCGTCCGGCACCGGCGGCCTGGAGCCAGTCGCGGCGGCGGACCGCGCGGACGAAGCCGCGCGCCAGGTCCTCGGTGCGGCCCGCGACGGCGGCGGCGAGCGGGGAGGGCTCCGGACCGGCGAGGGCGGCGGCGGGCGCCAGGCGCCGGGTCAGCTCCTGCCAGGGTTCGGTGGCGACCCAGGAGAGGGCGGCGGCGCCGTCCACCGGCGGGGCGGGCGCCTCGGTGCCCCTCGCGCGCGCCACGGCGGCCCGCATGCCCCAGTGGTTCCACAGGCTGGAGAAGGAGGCGGCGGGCGGAAAGGCCCGCGCGGCGGCGGCCACCAGTTCGCTCTCCTCCGGCGGGCGGTCCTGCCCGAGGAGCAGCCGCGGGGCGAGTACATCGGCGCCGAGCACCCGGGCCGCGGCGAGCAGGACGGGGTCGTCGGGGCCGGTGGTCACGGAGTCCAGGACCCGCGTGCGGTCGTCCCCGCCGCCGAGGGCGGAGACGACCGCACGCGCGAGCTCCTGGACCGTCCCCGCCAGCGAGGCGGAGGCGTCGAGCTCTTCCTTCACGCCGTCAGCTCTTCTTCGGGCGCGGGGTGGGCGGCGAGAGCAGCAGCGCTCCGCCGACCAGGAGGAGTGCCGCGCACTCGGCCGAGTCGTGGAATTCGCCGTCGGCCTCCGCCGGGTTCAGCAGGGCCTCCACGTCCTCGGTCAGCTCTTCCGCGCGGACCGGGGCCGAGGTGTCGAGGGGAAGCATGTCATCAACTCCTTGTCAGAGCTGGGTCCGTGGGCCTCGGACCGGACCGTTGGGCGCGGGCTGTTCCCGCGCCTCGGCCGTCGGACGGACCGCCCGGCCACCCGGGGTCGCGCCCCTTCCAGGGGGCGCACGGGGGCAGGGGCGAACCACCGCGGAAACGCTGTACGGATCCCGCGGCTCCGGACGCCGTGTCCGGCCGGTGCGCGCATGCCGGACCCGCGCGCTCCGCGGGGGCGGGGCGGCGCGTCCTTCGGCGGTGGACACCGGGAGTTCACGAATCCCTGTGTGCTGTGCCACTTCAGGCAAACGCCATCCACCGGTCGGTGCAAGGCGAGCGGGGCCGAACCACTCCGCGGGACCAATCCCGCCGCTCTCGACAGGAGGGCCGCCGCCCCTGCCACTAGAGTGCCCCGCGCCCCCGGGCCGCGCCTCGGACCCTTTGCCCCGCGGTGCGCACGACCGCCCCGACTGCCCGCTTCACAGGCGCACTTGGCCTTTCCCTCCGAGGGGCACCGGCCCGTACGCTCCTGCTCCGGACCCGGGCCGCACGGCGCGGGGCGGAAGGTGCTCCCGGGCGGGAACCGAACGGGGCGGTTGCGGCATCCGTGGGTAACAGAGAGTGTCCGGCGGGGGCCGGGCGGTGCCGAGGGGCCGGGGGCTCGGGCACCGGACAGACGAACAGGGGGCGGGGCGGATGAGGCGGTTGCGGGAGAGACCCGGGCGTGTGGTGGGGGTGCTCGCGGCGGGGGCGCTGCTCGCCGCGGGATGCGCGGACGGCGGCGGGAGCGGGGACGGCCGGGCGAGTCGCGGACCGGCGAAGCCGCGGGGCAAGGGCGGCACCGCGAGCGCGGCTCCGGCGGCCCCCGCTCCAGCCCCCGCGCCGACGATCGAGGCGGATCCCGGAAAGCAGCCCAAGTCCCCTGCCGAGGCGCGGGAGTTGGTGCGCGAGGTGATCGCGGACCCGGCGCTCTTCGGCGGCTCGGTGGAGCAGGCGCGGCCCTACGAGAGCGATCCGGCCACCTGGTCGGTGCTCGGCGGCGACTGCGTCTGGGCGCGCGAGCCGCTGCCGAATGACGTACTGGCCACCCTCACCCGGCACTTCGTACTGCCCGCGGCGAAGGGCAAGGGGCCGCTGCGGCTGAGCGCGACGGTCACCGTGCACCCGACCGTGCTCGACGCTGCCTGGGAGCAGGCGGGGATGCTGGAGGAGGCGATCGGCTGCTCCGAACAGACCCTGCGCCAGGGCGAGAAGCTCTCGAAGCTGGTGTCCACCGCCTACGCCTGGGGCGAGGGCGGCAACGCCTACGCCGAGGACTCCCTGATCGAGCTGGGCGAGTGCACCACCGAGGGGCAGGGCGGCCCCTATCCGTACCAGTGGCAGCAGGCCACCTTCGGTCCGGTGGTGGTGAGCGTCTCCGCTTGCGCGGGCGAGGGCTGGGACAAGCGGGAGACGATGGCGGCGGCCCAACAGCCGGTGCCCCGGATGCTGTTGCGCGCGGAGAAGGCGATCGGCCGGCCGGTCGAGTCCAAGTCCGGCTCGTCCAAGGGGAGTTCGTGATGGAGCGGTTGCTTCCCGCGGATCCCTCGCACTGGGGCGGGCACCGGCTGCTCGGGCGGCTCGGCTCCGGCGGCATGGGCGTGGTCTATCTGGCCCGCACCCCCTCGGGCGAGCTGGCCGCGGTCAAGGTGATCCAGCCCGAGTACGCCGAGGAGCCGGAGTTCCGGGCCCGGTTCGCCCGCGAGGTGACCGCCGCCCGGCAGGTGGACAGCCCCTGGGTGGTACGGGTGCTCGGCGCCGACACCGAGGCGGCGGCGCCCTGGCTGGCGACGGCCTATGTGCCCGGCCCCTCGCTGGCCGAGGCGGTCACGGCGTACGGCCGGCTCCCCTCCCGGGCCGTGCGGTTGCTCGGCAAGGTGCTGGCGCGGGCGCTCGGCGCGGTGCACGCGGCGGGGCTCGCGCACCGCGATGTGAAGCCCGGCAACGTCCTGCTCGCCCTGGACGGCCCCCGGCTGATCGACTTCGGCATCGCCCGCCGCACCACCGGCGAGGAGACCGCGCTGACCGCGGCGAGCGTGGTGGTGGGCACCCCCGGCTACCTCTCCCCCGAGCAGGCCAGGGCCGGCCGGGCCGGGCCGGCGAGCGATGTGTTCTCCCTCGGCTGCGTCCTCGCCTACGCGGCCACCGGGCAGCCGCCCTTCGGCACCGGCGAGAGCGGCGCGCTGCTCTACCGCACGGTCCACGACGAGCCGGACCTCTCGGCCGTCGAGGACGAGGCGCTGCGCGCGCTGCTGCGCCGCTGCCTGGCCAAGGACCCCGAACTGCGGGCCACCGCGGCCGAGTTGGACACGGCACTGATCGAGGACTCGGTGCGGCCCGGCATCGACTGGCTGCCGGACAGCGTGGTGCGGATGGTCTCCGACCGGGCCGCCGAACTCCTCGCGCTGCCGGGTGTCGAGGCCACCGAGGTACCGGCCGCGCCCGCCCCGCCCGGACGCCGCCGTTTCCTCGCCCTCGGCACCGGTGCGGCCCTGCTCGCCACCGGGGGCGGCGCCGGGGCGTGGGCGCTGCTGCGGGACGGCGACGACGGCGCAGCCCCGGCCGGGCGGCGCTGGGTGCTCGGGGTGCAGGCCGATCTGTCCGGCCCCGACAAGGCCTGGGGGCGCACCCAGGAGCAGGCGGCCCGGCTCGCCGTGGAGCAGTTCAACTCCCGTACGGACAAGGCCTTCACGCTCAGCCTGCGGGTGGCCGACGACCGCGGCGAGGCGGCGCGGGCGCGGGAGGTGGCCAAGAAGCTGGCCGGGGACCGGGACGTGCTGGCGGTCCTCGGGCCGACCTCCGCGGTCTCCGCCCCGGCGGTGGAGGCCTACGAGGGTGCCCGGCTCCCGCTGGTCTCGGTCTCCGAGCTGTCCGTCTCGGGGGCGACCTCGGCGCTGATGGGTCAGGCGCGGTACTACTTCCGGGCCGCGCCGATGACCTCGTACACGCCCTTCGGCACCGCGCTGGCGCTGGTGATGCAGCGGGCCTCGAAGCTGGGCATGCTGGTGGACCGGGCCGGGCGGCTGCTCGGCTGGGAGCCCGCGCAGCTGCTCCACGGGGCGGGGCGCATCGCGCAGTTGGAGATCCTGGACCGGGTGGTGCCCGCGGTGGTCACCGCACTCGACCCGGTGGCGCGGGACATCCTCGGCCGCGGCGCCGACAGCTTCTACTACTCCGGCACCGCCGAACGCGCCGCCGCCGTCGCCCGGCTGCTGCACCGGGAGGGCTTCACCGGACCCCGCTTCCTCGACCCCTTCTCGGCGACCGCCGCCTTCACCGAGGCCGCGGGCGAGGCCGCCGAGGGCTGGCAGACGGTGGTCTCCTACTCGGACCCCGGCGCCAAGGCGGCGCGCGCCTTCGCCGCCGCCTACCGGAAGCGCTACGGGAAGGCGCCGGGCGTCTGGGCGGTGGAGGCCTACGACAGCGCGCGCCTGGTCATCGACCGGCTCGCCGCGCTCGCGGGCGCCGAGGCGCGCCGCCCCGGCGGTGAACGGCTCGCCGAGGCGCTGCGCAAGGCCGAGTTCACGGCGATCAACGGCACGTACACCTTCGACGAGAGCCTCGCGCTCGACGCCCAGCGGGTGTACCGCTACGAGGTGCGCGGCGGCCGCTTCCGCTACACCGGTCCGCTGACCGTCGGCGGGGTCTGAGGAGGGCGCGGGGATGCGGGCACTGCGGCACCAGGACCCCGAGGAGGTGGGCGGCCACCGGCTGCTCGCGCGGCTCGGGGCGGGCGGCATGGGCGTGGTCTATCTGGCCCGCGCGGGCGGCGGCGCCCTGGTGGCGCTGAAGGTGATCCGCGCCGAGTACGCCGCCGACCCGGACTTCCGCGCCCGGTTCCGGCGCGAGGCGGGCCTCGCCGGGCGGCTCTCGGGCCGCTGGACGGTGCCGGTGCGGGCGGCCGACGCCGAGGCCGCCGAGCCGTGGCTGGCCACCGACTTCGTCCCCGGGCCCTCGCTCGCGGAGGCGGTGGCCGGGTACGGACCGCTGCCCGCGCCCGCGGTGCTCGGCCTCGGCGCCCGGCTCGCCGAGGCCCTGGCCGAGGTGCACGCGGCGGGCCTGGTGCACCGGGACGTGAAGCCGGGCAATGTGCTGCTCACCCGGGACGGGCCGCGCCTGATCGACTTCGGTATCGCCCGCGGCGGCGGCACCACCGCGCTGACCGCGGCGGACGCCGTGATCGGCACGCCCGGCTACCTCTCCCCCGAGCAGACCCGGATGCACGGCGGCGAGGTCGGCCCGGCGAGCGATCTCTTCTCGCTCGGCTGCGTGCTCGCCCACGCGGCCACCGGGCGGGCGCCGTTCGGCGGCGGGGACGCGGTGGCGGTGCTCTACCGCACCCTGCACGAGGCCCCCGACCTCGACGGACTCGGGCGGCTGCCGCCCGCGGCCCGCGCGCTGATCGAGGGCTGCCTGTCCCGGGAGCCCGGCGCCCGGCCCACCGCCGAGCGGCTGCGCGCCGGACTGGCCGCGCTCGGCGGCACGGCCGACCCGCGCGGCCAAGGCGGCTGGGGCGCGGTGGCTCCGGGGCCCGGCGACGACTGGCTGCCCCCGGCCCTGCTGCGCCTGGTCGCCGAGCGTGCGGCCCGCGCCCTCGACCCGCCGCCCCGGCTCGCGGCACCGGAGGGCGCCCCGGCGGACCCGGCGCCCACGACCGCCGAGGTCGCCCCGGCCGGGCCCGCCCGGCGCCGGTTCCTGGTGGTGGGCGGTGCGGCGGCCGCGGTGCTCGCCGCGGGCGGGGCCGGTGCCGCCGTGCTCGCGGCCCGCGGCTCCTCCTCGGCGGCGGACGGCCGCCCGGTCCGTCTGCTCGGCCTGCACGCCGAGTCGACCGGCGAACTGGGCGCCACCGGGCGGGCGTTGGAGCACGGGGCCCGGCTCGCCGTGGAGGCGCACAACGCCCGTACGGACTCGCCCTTCCGCTTGGCCCTGAAGCGGGTCGGCGACGGCAGCGCGGCGCGGGCCCGCGCGGGCGCCGAGGCGCTGCTCGCCGCGGACCCGCCGGTGGTCGCGGTCCTCGGCCTCGCCACCGCCGAGGCGCTGAAGGCGGCGGCCCCGCTCTACGACCGGGCCGGGACCGCGATGGTCCTGGTCTCCTACGACGGCGGCGCCGTCTCCCCCGCCGAGCAGCGCACCCTCTGCGTGACCCGGGCGACCGGGGCGATGGCGGCCATCCCGCTGCTCTCCTATCTGACCCGGGTACGGGAGGTGAGCCGGACCGCGGTCGTCCAGGACCTCTCCGGCGGCGCGGCGGCCGAGCAGTTGGCCCGGGACCTGCGCGAGTCCCCGCCCTCCGAGGGCACCACGCGCGTCCACCAAGTCCGCGCGGACCAGCGGGACTTCGGCGCGGTCACCGCCGCTGCCCTGGCCGGCCAGCCCGGTGCGGTGGTCTACGCCGGGGCGTCCCCCGAGCGTGCCGCGGCCCTCGCCCGGGAGCTGGCCGCCGCGGGGTACACCGGGGTGCGCGCCGCCACCGAGCCGGTGCTGCGGCCCGCCTTCCTGGACGCGGCGGGCGGGGCCGCGCGGGACTGGGTGATCGCCGCCCCGTACACCGACGCCGCCGCCGGACTGACCGCGGCGGCCCGGGAGTTCGGCGCGGCCCACCGGAGGCGCTACGGCGGGCCGCCGCCCCGTTGGTCCGCCGAGGCCTACGACGCGGTGGGCCTGCTCGCCCAGGGCCTCGGCCGCCTCGACGGCTCCCGCGTCGAGCCGCGGGCGCTCGCGGACACCCTCTTCGGCCTGAGCCACCAGGGCGTCGCCAAGACCCTCAGCTTCGCCGCCGACAACACCCGCACCCTCACCTGGAAGAACACCGGCTTCCTCTACCAGGTCCGCGAGGGCGCCTTCCGCTTCCTCGGCCGCTACGACCAGGTGCGGGACTGAGGGGTCCGCGCACCGGTTCCGGTCGGCGGCCCGTAGCGGCCCCGAGGGCGCCCGGCCCGGCACCCGTGCCCGGGGAACGGGCAGCGAACGGGCAGCGCCAAGGCCCCAAAAGGGCGCCCGCCCGCTGCCCGTTCGGCCCGAGGCACTGCTCATCGCGGGGCCCGGGGCGCTGCAAACGGGCAGAACCGGGCACCGTCCGCGTTGCGCGGTGTCTGTTCGGGCAGGCCGGGGCACAGTAGAACTTCCCTCACGAGTCCGAACGGGCACCCCTGGCCACGGCCGGGCTCCCCGGCGGCGGCGAAGGCGAGGTGAGGACCGGCATGGCGGCACTGGGCACGGACGAGCGCAGACGGCGCATCGTGCAGGCGGCGCGGGAGGCCGGCTCGGTGGATGTCACCGAGCTGGCGGCCCAGCTGAACGTGGCGAAGGAGACCGTCCGGCGCGATCTGCGCGTACTGGAGGACCACGGCCTGGTCCGGCGGACCCACGGCGGGGCCTATCCGGTGGAGAGCGCGGGCTACGAGACGACGCTCGCGCACCGCACCACCATGCACGTACCGGAGAAGCGGCGGATCGCGGCGGCGGCCGTGGAACTGCTCGGTGACGCGGAGACGGTCTTCGTGGACGAGGGCTTCACCCCGCAGCTCATCGCGGAGGCGCTGCCCACCGACCGGCCGCTGACGGTGGTGACCGCCTCCCTCGCCACCGCCTCGGCGCTGGCCCGGCACGAGAAGACGGTGGTGCTGCTGCTCGGCGGCCGGGTCCGCCCGGGCACGCTGGCCACCGTGGACCACTGGACCACGCAGATGCTCTCCGGCTTCGTCATCGACCTGGCCTTCATCGGCGCCAACGGCATCTCCCGGGAGCACGGGCTCACCACTCCCGATCCGGCCGTCGGCGGGGTGAAGGCGGAGGCGGTACGGGTCGCGCGCCGCCTGGTCTTCGCCGGGAGCCACACCAAATTCGGGGCGGTGAGCTTCTGCCGCTTCGCCTCGGTGGGCGATCTGGAGGCCATCGTCACCAGCACCGCCCTGCCCGCCGCCGAGGCGCACCGCTACGCGCTGCTCGGCCCGCAGGTCGTCCGCGCCTGAGCCGCCCGCGGACCCCGCGCCCCGCCCGCCCCGCACCATCGAACTGTCCCCCTGTGCCCTTGTTGTGCACGCGTTTCCCCTGGAGCCTTCATGCGAACACCGAGCCGACGAAGGCCGCGTACGGTGGCCGCCCTCGCCGCGGGGGCACTGCTCCCGCTCTCGCTGACCGGGTGCTGGAAGGGAGCCGCCGGTTCGGGCGGCGACTCCCTGAACGTCCTCATGGTCAACAACCCGCAGATGCAGGAGCTGCGCAAACTGACCGCCGCCCACTTCACCAAGGAGACCGGCATCAAGGTGAGCTTCACCGTGCTGCCGGAAAACGATGTCCGCGACAAGATCAGCCAGGACTTCGCCAACCAGGCCGGGCAGTACGACGTGGCCACCCTCAGCAACTACGAGATACCCATCTACGCCCGCAACGGCTGGCTGCGCCCGCTGGACACCTATGAGGCGAAGGACACCGCCTTCGACCGCGAGGACATCCTCGCGCCGATCCGGCAGTCGCTGCGCGGCGAGGACGGCAAGGTCTACGGCGAGCCCTTCTACGGCGAGTCCTCGTTCCTGATGTACCGCAAGGACGTCTTCGAGAAGCAGAACCTCGAGATGCCCGCGCACCCCACCTGGAAGCAGGTGGCCGCCCTCGCCGCGAAGGCGGACGGCTCCCAGCCCGGCATGAAGGGCATCTGCCTGCGCGGACTGCCCGGCTGGGGCGAGCTGACCGCCCCGCTGACCACCGTGGTGAACACCTTCGGCGGCACCTGGTTCGACAAGGGCTGGAAGGCGCGCCTCGACTCCCCGGAGTTCGCCAAGGCGACCAAGTTCTACGTGGACCTGGTGCGCGAGCACGGCGAGGCGGGCGCCGCCCAGTCCGGCTACGCCGAGTGCCTCAACAACATGACCCAGGGCAAGAGCGCCATGTGGTACGACGCCACCGCGGGCGCCGGCTCCCTGGAGGCCAAGGGCTCCCCGGTGAAGGGCAAGATCGGCTACGTCCCCGCGCCGGTGGAGCGCACCAAGGGCTCCGGCTGGCTCTACTCCTGGGCCTGGGGCGTCCAGAAGGCCTCGCCCAAGGCGGACAAGGCCTGGAAGTTCCTCTCCTGGGCCTCCGGCAAGAAGTACGAGCGCCTGGTCGGCGAACGCTTCGGCTGGGCCAACGTGCCCGCGGGTAAGCGCAGTTCGACGTACGAGATCCCCGAGTACCGCAAGGAGGCGGCCGCCTTCCAGTCGGTGACCCGAGAGGCCATCCAGGGCGCGCGGCCCACCGACCCCGGGGTGCAGCCCCGCCCGGCGCCCGGCATCCAGTTCGTCGGGATCCCCGAGTTCACCGACCTCGGTCTGAAGGTCTCCCAGGAGATCAGCGAGGCCATCGCCGGACGCCAGTCGGTGGACTCGGCCCTTGAGACCTCACAGGGACTCGCCGAGAAGATCTCCGAGGAGTACGAGGGACGATGAGTGCGCTGACCAACACCCCCGCCCCGGCCGCCGTCGCCGGGCCCCCGGCACCCGAGGCCTCGGCCCGTCAGCGGCGGCTGCGCGCCTGGGCCACCAGGGCGCCGCTGCTCCCGGCCCTGATCTTCATGATCGTGATCACCCAACTGCCCTTCGTGGCCACGGTGTTCATCTCCTTCATGGACTGGAACGCGCTCTACCCGGACGCCCGCCACTTCGCCGGATTCGAGAACTACCGCGAGGTGCTGAGCGACGAGGCGCTGCGCCGCTCGGTGCTGACCACCGTGCTGCTCACGGTGACCGTGGTCCTGGTGAGCCTGGTCCTCGGCCTCGTGCTCGCCCTGCTGCTCAACCGGCGCTTCCCCGGCCGCGGCCTCGCCCGCACCCTGCTCATCGCGCCCTTCCTCCTGGTGCCGGTGGCCGCCGCCCTGCTGTGGAAGCACGTGCTCTTCAACCCCGAGTACGGACTGCTCAACGGGCTGCTGAACTGGGTCTTCGGGGACGGGGCCGCGCAGCCCCAGTGGGTGACCGACCATCCGCTGCCCGCCGTGGAGGCGGCGCTGATCTGGCAGTGGACGCCGTTCATGATGCTGATCCTGCTCGCCGGTCTGCAGAGCATGTCCGCCGAGCAGATCGAGGCCGCCCGGATCGACGGCGCGGGCAACTGGCAGATCTTCCGCCATCTGACGCTGCCGCATCTGCGCCGCTACCTCGAACTGGGCACCCTGCTCGGCTCGGTGTACATCGTGCAGAACTTCGACGCGGTGTTCACCATCACCTCCGGCGGCCTGGACACCGCCAACCTGCCCTACACCGTCTACCAGACCTTCTACCAGGCCCATGAGAACGGCCTCGCCTCCGCGGCCGGGGTGCTCGTGGTCATCGGCTCCCTGATCCTCGCGACCTTCGCCCTGCGCGTGGTCTCGTCCCTCTTCCGTGAGGAGGTGGCGCGCTGATGAGCGCCACGGCAACCGCCCCCGACGGCGCCGCCCGCGCCCGCTCCGCCCGCACCCGGCAGGGCCTGCTCTCCCTGGTCACCTGGGCCCTCTCGCTGGCCTTCTTCCTGCCGATCGCCTGGATGGTGCTGACCTCCTTCCACTCCGAGAGCGACGCGGCCACCAATCCGCCCTCGCTCGCGGCCTCGCTCACCCTGGACGGCTACCGGGACTTCTTCGGCGCGGACGGCGGCGCGAGCCCCTGGCCCTCGCTGCTCAACTCCCTTGTCGCCTCGGGTGGTTCGACCCTGCTGGTCCTGGTCCTCGCGCTGCCCGCCGCGTACGCGCTCTCCATCCGCCGGGTGGAGAAGTGGACCGACGTGCTCTTCTTCTTCCTGTCCACCAAGATGCTGCCGGTGGTCGCCGGACTGCTGCCGGTCTACCTCTTCGCCCGGGACGCAGGGCTGCTCGACAACATCTGGGTGCTCGTCCTGCTGTACACCTCGATGAACCTGCCGATCGCGGTGTGGATGATGCAGTCCTTCCTCGCCGAGGTGCCGGTCGCCGTCATCGAGGCCGCGCAGATCGACGGCGCCCGGCTGCCGACCGTGCTCAGCAGGGTGGTGGCGCCCATCGCCGCGCCCGGCATCGCCGCCACCTCGCTGATCTGCTTCATCTTCTCCTGGAACGAGATGCTCTTCGCCCGGGTCCTGACCGGCGTCACCGCCCAGACCGCCCCGGTCATGCTGACCACCTTCATCACCAGCCAGGGCCTGTTCCTGGCGAAGGTGTGCGCCGCCTCCCTCATGATCTCCCTGCCGGTGCTCGCCGCGGGGTTCGCCGCCCAGGACAAACTGGTCCAGGGCCTGTCCCTTGGAGCTGTCAAGTGAAGGCCGCAGTCATCGAGTCCGTCGGGAAGGTCACCGTCGCGGAGGTCCCCGACCCCACCCCCGGGCCGCGCGAGGTCGTGGTGGAGGTCGCCGCCTGCGGGCTGTGCGGCACCGATCTGCACATCCTCCAGGGCGAGTTCGCACCGACCCTGCCGGTGGTGCCCGGTCACGAGTTCGCCGGGCGGGTGGTGGGGCTCGGCTCCGAGGTCACCACCCTGACCGCGGGCGACCGGGTCGCCGTGGACCCCTCCCTGTACTGCTACGAGTGCCGCTACTGCCGTACCGGCCACAACAACCTCTGCGAGCGCTGGGCCGCCATCGGCGTCACCACCGCGGGCGGCGCCGCCCAGTACGCGGTGGCCCCCGCCGCCAACTGCGTCCGCCTGCCCGACCACATCCGCACCGAGGACGCCGCCCTGATCGAGCCGCTGTCCTGCGCGGTACGCGGCTACGACGTCCTGAAGTCCCAGCTCGGCTCGCGTGTCCTCATCTACGGCTCGGGCACCATGGGCCTGATGATGCTGGAGCTGGCCAAGCGCACCGGCGCCGCCGCCGTGGACATGGTCGACCTCAACCCGGAGCGGCTCGCCACCGCCCGTACCCTCGGCTGCTCGGCCGCCGCCGCGGGCGCCGACGAGTTCGACCGGCCCGGCGGCTGGGACCTGGTCGTCGACGCCACCGGCAACGCCAACGCCATCCAGGACGGCCTCGGCCGGGTGGCGCGGGCCGGGACCTTCCTGCAGTTCGGGGTGGCCGACTACGCCACCACCGCCACCATCGAGCCGTACAAGATCTACAACCAGGAGATCACCATCACCGGCTCGATGGCGGTGCTGCACAGCTACGAACGCGCCGCGGAGCTCTTCGCCGCCGGCGTGCTCGACCCGGAGGTGTTCATCAGCGACCGGCTCCCCCTGGAGCAGTACCCGGCGGCCCTGGAGCGCTTCGCCTCCGGCAAGGGTCGCAAGATCGTGGTCACCCCGGGTAGTTGAGGACCGGGGCACGGCCTTCGTACGGTACGGGCGGACGGGCGCCGGACCCCGTCCGCCCGCGGTGCCGACGTGCCGGGGCCCGCAGTGACCGCAAGCCCGCTCAGCACACGGAGGCGTGATGGCCGCTCAGCGCATCGTCATCGGTATCGACAGCTCGACCCAGTCCACCAAGGCGCTGGCGGTCGACGCCGAGAGCGGCGCCGTCCTCGGCACCGGCCGGGCGGCCCACGAGGTCACCACCGGCGAGGGCCGGGAGAGCGATCCGGCGCAGTGGTGGCGGGCACTGACCGAGGCGGTGGCGGCGACCGGCCATGCCGAGCGGGCCGAGGCCGTCGCGGTCGGCGGGCAGCAGCACGGCCTCGTCACCCTGGACGCCCGCGGCACGCCGGTGCGCCCCGCCCTGCTGTGGAACGACGTCCGCTCCGCCCCGCAGGCCGCGGCGCTCCGGGAGCGGTGGGGCGCCGCCGAGTGGGTACGCCGGGTGGGCAGCGTCCCCGGCGCCGCGCTCACCGTCGCCAAGTGGGCCTGGCTGCGCGAGAACGAGCCGCACCGGGCCGAGGCCACCACGGCGGTACGGCTGCCGCACGACTACCTCACCGAGCGGCTCACCGGTACCGCCGCCACCGACCGGGGCGATGTCTCGGGCACCGGCTGGTGGACCCCCGAAGGCTACGACCGGGAGATCCTCGACCTGGTCGGCCTGGACGAGGCGATGCTGCCGACGGTGCTCGGCCCCGGGCGGGCCGCGGGCACCGTACGGTCCGGACTCCCCCTGCGCGAGGGCGCGTTGGTGGCCGCGGGCACCGGCGACAACATGGCCGCCGCCCTCGGCCTCGGCCTGCGGCCCGGACAGCCCGCGCTCAGCCTCGGCACCTCCGGCACCGTCTACGCGGTGACCCGCGGGCGCCCGCAGGACCCGAGCGGCACCGTCTCCGGCTTCGCCGACGCCCTCGGCAACTGGCTCCCGCTCGCCTGCACCCTCAACTGCACGCTCGCGGTGGACCGGATCGCGGCCCTGCTCGGCCGCGACCGGGAGGAGGTGGAGCCGGGCGGCGGCGCCGTCGTCCTGCCCTACCTCGACGGCGAGCGCACCCCCGATCTCCCCTACTCCGCGGGCCTGTTCACCGGCCTGCGGCACGACACCACCGCGGGCCAGCTCCTCCAGGCCGCCTACGACGGCGCCGCGTACTCCCTGCTCGCCGCCCTGGACGACGTCCTCGCGGGCAGCGGCGAGGAGGGCGCCGAGCTGCCGCTGCTCCTGATCGGCGGCGGGGCCAGGGGCACCGCCTGGCAGCACACCGTACGGCGGCTCTCCGGCCGTGCGGTACGGATCCCCGAGGCCCAGGAACTCGTGGCCCTCGGCGCCGCCGCACAGGCCGCCGCCCTGCTCACCGACGAACAGCCGGACGAGGTGGCCCGCCGCTGGCGCACCGCCGAGGGCCCCCTGCACGCCCCGCTGCCGAGGGACACCGAGACCCTGGAGCGGATCGCGGGGACGCTGGAGCGGGCGGGGGCGCTGGTGGACCCACCCGGCGGAAGAGCCACCTGATGGGCGCTTGAGGCACGCCTCCTCCTCTCAGCCGCGACAGGCACCGGCGCGGACGAGGAGGCGGACGATCAGCGCGTACTTCTGGTCCCGCGTGCGCCGGGCACTGCGCAGAGCCGTACCGGACTGGGAAACGCTCGGCCTCTGCTGGGGAGCGGTGGCCGTCGGCGCCGTGACGCTCCTGCCGCCCCCACGGGGCGAGGAGGAGCCCGGCACCCGGACCGCGGACGACACCGGGGCGCCGCTCAGCGGTCCGCCCGCGGGCCACCCGGAGCGTGCGGTCCCCCACGCTGCCGCTGAGCGAGGTGGAGCGCGCACTCCGGTCGCAGCTGAGCTGACCGCGCCGGGCCCGGGTTGGGGCCCGGGTTCCGGGGCTCGGATGCGCCCGGGCCCGCAGCCTCAACCGGCCGTCCGCTACACGGTCTTGATGACCCCGCCGTCCACGAAGTAGTCGGCGCCGGTGATGTTGGCGGCGTGCGGGGAGGCCAGGAAGGCGATCAGGGCCGCCGTCTCGGCCGGTTCGGCGAGCCGCCGGGTGGCGATGCCCATCCGGCGCGGCAGCTCCGCGAGGAACTCGGCGTGGCTGACGCCCGCCTCCCGCGCCAGGTCCGCGGCCATGCTGTCGGCGCCCTTCCAGTTCTCGGTGAGGGTGGGCCCGGGGCTCACCGTCACCACCCGCACCCCCTGCGGGCCGAGCTCCTCCGAAAGCGCCTTGCTGAGGTTCGTCAACGCGGCCTTGGCGGCGCCGTATTCGACCGGGGGGTGAGCGAAGCGGGCCCCGATGGAGGAGACGTTGATGATGACTCCGCGGGCTTCGAGCAGTGCGGGGAGCGCCGCCCGGGTGGTGCGTACGGCGCTGAAGAGGTTGAGGTCGAGCGCCTGCTGCCAGTGCTCGTCGGTGAGGTCGGCGAAGCTCTCCCCGTGGGCGATCCCGGAGCGGACACCGCCGACGTTGTTCACCAGGATGTCGATGCCGCCGAGTTCCTCGCGGGCTCGGGCGACCGCCGCCGCGGGACCCTCGGGCCCGGAGAGGTCGGCGGTGATCGACAGGGCGGCCCCGGGCACGGCGCTGCGGGCGACTCCGGCGACCCGTACCCCCTCCGCCGCCAGCGTCTGGACGACGGCCAGCCCGATGCCCTTGCTGGCTCCGGTGACCAGGGCGGTCCGACCCTTCAGGCGCAGATCCATGACGGTACCTCTTTCTTGAACTTGGATTACAGAATGCGGGAAAGGGTGAATGGAGAGGAGGACGGAAACAGAGGGAAAAGGGCGAGCCGCGCGGGGAAGCGCACGGAGTGGCGTCGCGGCAAAAGCGAGCGGGGCGGGTGACGGTCAGGCCCCGGCCCGTACCGGTCAGAGCGCCCGCATCGCCGCGTCCACCAGTCCGCCGAGGCGTTCGGGGGCGGGGTCGGCCTTGGCCAAAACCCGGATGCCGTTGATGGCGGCGAGCAGCAGGCGGGCCAGCGCCCCCGCGTCCGCCGTGCGGTCGACCTCCCCCGCCGCCTGCGCCTCCAGGACCGCCCCCTTGAAGGCGGCCTCCTGACGCTCGAAGGTACGCCGCACCAGATAGTTCACGGTCTCCTCCGACACCCCGAACTCCACTGCGGTGTTGGTCGCCAGACACCCCCGGCGCCGCGCGTCCTCCAGGGCGGCGCGCACCACGAGTTCCAGCGCGGCGCGGAGGCGCGCCCTGGGTGAACCGGCGCCGTCGAGCACCTCGATGAGGCGTACGGTCTCGCGCTCGTAGTAGCGGCGCAGCGCCAGCTCGAAGAGCTGCCGCTTGCTCCCGAAGGCGTTGTACAGGCTGCCGCGGCCGATGCCGAGCGCCTCCACGAGATGCTGCGGAGACGTGCCGGAGTAGCCACGGGTCCAGAAGACCTCCATCGCGCGGTCCACGGCCAGATCGGGATCGAATTCCTTGCTGCGCCCCATGACCTCACTGCACCATTTCTTGACCTGCAAGTCAAGAAAAGCTCTCCCTGTGCCCGTGAGGCAACCAGCCCGGCCCCTGCCGCGTCACACAAGCATGAGACGGACTGCCGGTACCGCCGCCGCCCTCGCCGCGCTGACCCTGCTCGGATCCTCGGTCCTGACAGGATGCGGCACCGAGAAGAGCGAGAGTTCACGGCGGGGCGCCGCCGCCATCACCGGCGTGAAGTGGACCCCCGAGCGGGTCACCCACGGCGGCAGGACCTACTCGGCCCTGCCGGGCTCCCGCCTCACCTTCCGCGGGGACCGGGCGGAAGGCTCCCTCTGCAACGACTTCAGCAGCGACATCAGCATCGACGGCACCAAGCTGACCGTCGGCAAGACGGTGGCCACCAAGCGCGGCTGCCGCGCCGAGGGCGGAAAGGGCGACCACCCCTTCGAGGAGCAGTTCCTCGCGGTCTTCACCGGAGAGCTCGACATCGTGCTCACCCCCGACGGCAAGTCCCTCTCCCTGAACGGAAAGGGCGACGACTCCCTCGCCCTCAGCGCCCCGCAGCCCACCCCCGAAGCGACCGCGAGCCCGCCGGCGGACCCGGACGCTCCCACCGGGAACTGAGACCCGGGGCGCATCCGGCCGCGTAGGGCAGCCGAAGGCCCCCGCGGGAGATCCGCGGGGGCCAGGGGCGGCGATCCGTCAGAAGGCGGTTTCGCCGGGGAGGCCGAAGAGGTCGTGCCATTTCGCCCCGGCACCGAAGGAACTCCCGGTCGACAGACCGACATACACATCAGCCGAGGCATTCTTGGT
The DNA here is from genome assembly GCF_012273655.1 of Streptomyces physcomitrii. Lineage (GTDB taxonomy): Bacteria > Actinomycetota > Actinomycetes > Streptomycetales > Streptomycetaceae > Streptomyces > Streptomyces physcomitrii. Next base: position 55,854 of record NZ_JAAWWP010000027.1, read on the forward strand.
GAAGGTCACGATGTCGGCCTTGCCGTCACCGTCGAAATCACCCACATACGGGAACTCACCGGCCGGAGTGAACGAGTCGTTCCACTTCACACCCGGGCCGAACTTCGCACCGTCCGACAGGGCCACATACACATCACGGTCCGCGTTCGAGGTGAACGTCACGATGTCGTCCTTGCCATCACCGTTCACATCACCGACCCGGGGCTGCTCCGCACCCGGAGCGAAGAACTCATGCGCCAACGTCGCCGGAGCGAACCCCGAACCCGTCGACAACGACACGAACACATCACCCCGCGTACCCTGCGTGAACACCACCACATCGTCCTTGCCGTCACCGTTCACATCGGCCACCGCGGGGAACTCACCGTTCGGGGCAAGGAAGTCATGCCACTTCACCCCGGCACCGAACTCGGACCCGTCCGACAACGCCACGAACGCATCACCATTCGCATCATTGGTGAACGTCACGATGTCGTCCTTGCCATCACCGTTGAAATCACCCGTCGCCGGAACCTCACCCCCCACCGCGAAGAAATCGTTCCACTTCACCCCACCGGAGAAGGCAGACCCACTCGACAACGCCACATACACATCCGCCAACGACCCCCGCGTGAACGTCACGATGTCGTCCTTGCCGTCACCGTCGAAGTCACCACTCGACGGCACCTCACCACTCAACGCGAAGTAGTCGTTCCACTTCACCGTCGTCCCCGAAAAACCCGACCCCGTCGACGTCGCCGCATACACATCCGCCGCCGCACCATGCGTGAACGTCACCACATCCGCCTTGCCGTCACCACTGAAGTCGGTCGGCGAACCACCCAGCTTCAGCCCACCGCCGGACTGGACCAGGCTCATGTAGTAGTTCCAGTTCCAGTGCGGGCCCGGGTCGGTGTGGTCGTTGCCGGGCACCTCGTTGTGGCCGACGATGTGCGCCCGGTCCTTCGGGATGCCGTGCCGGTCCGCGAGGTGCCTGGTGAGCGCGGCCGAGGAGCGGTACATGGCGTCCGTGAACCAGGACGGGTCGCTGACGTAGCCCTCGTGCTCGATGCCGAGGGCCGAGGGGTTGGCGGAGCGGGCGTGGTAGGCGGTGTCGCCGTCCCGGACCATCTGGGTCACCTCGCCGTCCGAGGAGCGCAGGATGTAGTGCGCGCTCACGCCGGACGCCGGGTTCTGGAACCAGCTGATGGAGCCCGCGTACGAACCCTGCGTCACATGGATGACGATGGTCCGGATCGCAGAGGAGCGTCCGCGGGCGTAGTTGCCCGCAGCGGCCGGGATCCAGCGCGCCGGCGGGTAGTCCTCGCTGAGCACGGAGGCGTCGGCGGTCTGCTTGCCGCCGGTGGCGGGCCGGGCGTCCAGCGAGGGGACGTCCTCGTAGCGGCCGCGGTCCGGGGTGATCCGCTGCCGGGGAACGCCGAGTTGCTCGCCCTCGGGGGTGCGGGCCCGCACGCCCTGGGCGAGGAAGGTGTAGACGGCATCGGCGTAGAGCCGCGCCGTGCTGTCGTTCCCGGCGCCCGAGTAGCGGGCGATCGCGGGGTACCAGGCCCCCGGGTCGCGGCGCTCGGCGGCGTCGAGCCCGAGGTCGTCGGCGTACTCGCGCAGGACGGCCGCCGCGCCGCGGATGTTGGCGCGGGTGTCCCGCCGCAGCGCGGCGGGGTCGAGGCCGGTGAGTTCGGCCGCGGTCCGCAGGGTGTGCTGGTCGGGGTTGTCGGTGAGGTGCATGACCCCGTAGCCGCGGGCCTGGCTGGGCTTGCCGTCGTGGCCGTCGAGGTGGGTCTCGCTGTAGCCGAGGGCCACGAGCAGGTCGCGGGGGACCTCCGAGGCGCGGGCGGCCTCGCGGAAGGCGGCGGCCGTCCGCCCCTCGCCGCCGGGCTCGGGCGCCGGGGCGCCCGTGGCGGTGGCCGGCAGGGCGGGCAGCGCGAGGCAGGCGCCGAGCAGACCACCGAGCAGGGTGCGGCGCAGCCGGGTGGCGGATCTTCGGGTGGTGCCGAGGGCGCTTCGGGTGGTGCGTCGGTCACGGTTCATCGCCGGATGTCTCCTCAGAGTGCGGTCTCGCCGGGCAGGCCGAACAGGTCGTGCCATTTCGCTCCGGCGCCGAAGGAACTGCCGGTGGACAGGCCGACGTAGACATCGGCCGAGGCGTTCTTGGTGAAGGTGACGATGTCGGCCTTTCCGTCGCCGTCGAAGTCACCCACGTACGGGAACTCACCGGCCGGGGCGAAGGAGTCGTTCCACTTCACGCCGGGACCGAAGGTCGAACCGTTCGAGAGGGCCACATACACATCGCGGTCCGCGTTCGAGGTGAAGGTGACGAGGTCGTCCTTGCCGTCGCCGTTCACATCGCCGACCCGCGGCTGCTCCGCCCCCGGGGCGAAGAACTCGTGCGCCAGCTGCGCCGGACCGAAGCCCGAACCCGTGGAGAGCGAGACGAACACATCGCCGCGGGTGCCCTGGGTGAACACCACGATGTCGTCCTTGCCGTCGCCGTTCACATCGGCCACCGCGGGGAACTCGCCGTTCGGCGCCAGGAAGTCGTGCCACTTCACCCCGGCCCCGAAAGAAGAGCCGTTGGACAGCGCCACGAAGGCATCACCGGCGGCATCGTGGGTGAAGGCGACGATGTCGTCCTTGCCGTCGCCGTTGAAGTCGCCCGCGGCGGTGACCTCGTGGCGCGGGGCGAAGAAGTCGTGCCACTTGGCGCCGCCGCCGAAGGAGGAGCCGTTGGACAGGCCCACGTACACATCCGCGAGCGAGCCGTGGGTGAAGGTCACGACGTCGTCCTTGCCGTCGCCGTTGAAGTCGCCCGTGGTCGGGGTCTCGCCGCCCAGGCCGAAGAAGTCGTTCCACTTGACCGTGGTGCCGGAGAAGGCGGTGCCGGTGGAGCGGGCCGCGTAGACGTCGGCGGCGGCGTTCTGGGTGAAGGTGACGACATCGTCCTTGCCGTCGCCGTCGAAGTCGGTGGGCGAGCCGCCCCACATGCCCGCGAGGCGGGAGGCCTCGGCCATCATGGCGCGGGCCTTGCCCTCGGACTGGTCGTAGCGGTCGGGGAAGGCGGAGCGCTGCACGCTCTGCGCCAACTGCCCCGCGGTGAAGCCCGGGTTGCGGCGGTCGCTGTCGATGGCGCGGGTGATGAACTGGGTGGCCGCGTAGACCGGGTCGAGGATCTGCTCGGGCGTTCCCCAGCCGTAGCTCGGGCGCTGCTGGTAGACGCCGAGGGAGTCCTTGTCGCCGCAGGGCAGATTGTGCATGTGCGACTCCACCCAGCCCGCCTCGAAGGCGGCGAGGGTGACCTTGGCATTGGCGTCGTAGCTGCGGGCGACCCGCTGCACGACCACGATGATCGCGGGATCGTGGTCGGCGGGAACGCTGCACGCCTCCTCGGCGAGGAGTTCCGCGTTGGACTTGTGGCGCCCGCCCGATCCGTCCGGGGAGGGTGTCGCCGCCTGGGCGGGGGCGAGACCCGCGGTGAGGGCGAGCAGGGCACCGGTCAGCAGACCGAGCACCCGTCTGTGCCGGCGGAGGGCCGCCGGTCCGGCTGTGCGCACGAGGAGTTCCTCTCTCTCGGTTCACCAGAACCCGCGGATTCCGCGGGGCGATTACCGGCCCCCGTACGGGAGTCGAGGGGGCCGGAAGAACAACTGGGGGCTACGTCCGCTCCTCGGACCTCAGAAGGCGGTTTCGCCGGGGAGGCCGAAGAGGTCGTGCCATTTCGCCCCGGCACCGAAGGAACTCCCGGTCGACAGACCGACATACACATCGGCCGAGGCATTCTTGGTGAAGGTGACGATGTCGTCCTTGCCGTCACCGTCGAAATCACCCACGTACGGGAACTCACCGGCCGGGGTGAAGGAATCGTTCCACTTCACACCAGGGCCGAACTTCGCACCGTCCGACAGGGCCACATACACATCACGGTCCGCGTTCGAGGTGAACGTCACGATGTCGTCCTTGCCATCACCGTTCACATCACCGACCCGGGGCTGCTCCGCACCCGGAGCGAAGAACTCATGCGCCAACGTCGCCGGAGCGAACCCCGAACCCGTCGACAACGACACGAACACATCACCCCGCGTACCCTGCGTGAACACCACCACATCGTCCTTGCCGTCACCGTTCACATCGGCCACCGCGGGAAACTCACCATTCGGCGCCAGGAAGTCATGCCACTTCACCCCGGCCCCGAACTCGGACCCGTCCGACAACGCCACGAACGCATCACCATTCGCATCATTGGTGAACGTCACGATGTCGTCCTTGCCATCACCGTCGAAATCACCCGTCGCCGGAACCTCACCCCCCACCGCGAAGAAATCGTTCCACTTCACCCCACCGGAGAAAGCCGACCCACTCGACAACGCCACATACACATCCGCCAACGACCCCCGCGTGAACGTCACGATGTCGTCCTTGCCGTCACCGTCGAAATCACCACTCGACGGCACCTCACCACTCAACGCGAAGTAGTCGTTCCACTTCACCGTCGTCCCCGAAAAACCCGAACCCGTCGACGTCGCCGCATAGACATCCGCCGCCGCACCATGCGTGAACGTCACCACATCCGCCTTGCCGTCACCACTGAAATCCGTCGGCGAACCACCCAGCTTCAGCCCACCGCCACCGCAGTTGCCGCTGGTGTGCCGGGCGGGGGTGCTGCTGTAGCGCAGGGCGACGCCGTCGATGACGATGGGCTGGTTGACGCCGTCCGCCTCCTGTTCGTAGTGCAGGTGCGGGCCGGTGGACTGCCCCGTGCTGCCGACCTTGCCGACCTCCTGGCCGACGGTCACGTACTGGCCGTTCGCCACCGACACGCTGCTGAGGTGGCCGACCAGGGTGGTCCAGCCGCCGCCGTGGTCGATGCGTACGTGGTTGCCGTAGCCGGGGTGGCCGAGGATCACCTGCGCGGTGCCGGAGGCGGTGGCGAGGGCGGGGGTGCCGAGGTCGGCGCTGCCGGCGATGTTGAAGTCGATGGCGTTCACGACCTCGGTGGAGTGGTGGTAGTAGTCCCGCCCCTCCCCGCAGGGCCACGGCGCGCGGAAGTCGGGCCGCGGCCCCGCCGCCGCGGCCGGGGGCGCCGGGCTGAGGAGCAGTGCCACGACGAAGGTCGCCAGCAGGGCGGCGAGTCCTTGGAGCCGTCTGCGCATGGGTGCCTCCGAGAGGGTCCGAGAGGATCCGGAGTGGGAGCCGGGGGGGGGACGGGAGCTGCCGGGCGCGGACTCTCATCCGGGGCCCACGCGGCGCGCCACCACGAGGGGAGGTGAAGGCGAGGTGACGGAAACATTCATGAAATCGATTTCACACTCTCTGCTCGTGAACTCTAGAAGGCCTCTCATGAACACGTCAAGAATGCGGAAAGAACCGAACTCCCGGGCCGGGGCGCACACTTCACCGACTCCCCCGGGCCTCGTGGCCGGTCACGGGAAAGTCATGACTCCTTCACCTCTACTGAAGCGCGGCCGGTCCTGCTACGGTGACGCCGCCGTCCCCGGCCGGGCCCCGCCCGGCACCGACGGACCCGGACGCAGGACCGGACCCCCTGCGCCGGAGGAGCCCTGCCGCGCGCGGGGTGCAGCGCGTCTGCCCGCCCCGTGCGGGACGCCCGCCGCCCGCACGCACCCGTACCCCCGGCACGCCCCGCGCAGCCCTCACGGCCCGACCGCACAGGCCGGTCCTCTCCCCACCGAAGGGTCCGTCGATGCCTCCGTCTCCCTCCCGCCGTACGGTGCTGCGCTCCGCGCTCTCCCTCGGTGCCGGTGCCGCCCTCGCCGGCGGTCCGTTCGGCGCCGCCCTCTCCCCCGCCCGTGCCGCGGCCGCCGGGCCGGGAGCCGTGATCCCCGCGCCCCAGGAGTGGACGGCCGCGGGCACCGGCTTCGCCTACGGGGCGGGCAGCCGGCTGGTCGTCGACTCCGCGTACGCCGGTCAACTGGAGGCCGACGCCCGGACGTTCGCCGCCGATCTGGCCGCGCTCACCGGCACCGCACCGCAGGTGGTGGTCGGCGCCGCGAGCGGTACGCGGGCCGGGGACCTGCTGCTCGCCCTCGGGTCGACTGACGCCCGACTCGGCGAGGAGGGCTATGCGTTGACGAGCGCGCCGACGCTGCGCCTGACCGCCCGTACCGCCACCGGTGTCTTCCGCGGCAGCCGCACGGTGCTCCAACTCCTGCGCGCCGCACGGACGATCGCGGGCGGCACGATGCGCGACTGGCCGCGTTATCCCGAGCGCGGGCTGCTCGTCGCCAATGAGCCCAAGTCCTTCTCGACGCGCTGGTGGCAGGAGCAGATCCGCGAACTCGCCTATCTCAAGATGAACATGCTCTCGCTGTACGTCGGCTACCAGCGGGTGGACCTCGCGCAGATGAAGGCCGTCGCGCAGTTCGCCGCCCGCTACCACGTCACCGTGGTCCCGCAGTTCAACATGCCGGGCCACCTGGAGACCGAGCTGACCGGCCGCCCGGAGCTGCACCTGCCGGGCCGCCCGGCCTCCCTCGACCTCTCCCGGGAGTCCGGCTACACCTACGCACGCGAGCAACTGGCCGCGCTCCTGCCCGAGTTCGAGGGCCCGCACTGGCACCTGGGCGCCGACGAGTACCTGATCGGCAGCGACTACGACGCCTTCCCCCAACTGGCCGCCTACGCAAAGGCGCACTACGGCCCCGAGGCGAAGGGCGTGGACGCCGCCTACGGCTTCGTCAACCTCTGCCATGCCCAGGTCCGCGCCGCCGGGCGGACGATGCGCATCTGGAACGACGGCATGCTGCCCGATCCCCAGGTGCAGATCGACCGCGAGGTCCTGGTCGAGCACTGGATCAACCACGGCAGGCCTGCCGCCGAACTCCTCCGCGACGGCTACCGGGTGCAGAACAGCAACCTGGACTTCCTCTACTACGACCTCGGCGGCCGCCGCCCCGACCCCGCGAAGATCTACGAGGCCTTCCGCGTCGGGCTGTTCAGCGGTTCCAGCGTCCCCGACGACACCCCGGGCCTGCTCGGCGCGAAGCTGCACGTCTGGACCGTGCCGGACGTGGAGAGCGAGGTGCAGATCTACCAGCGGCTCCACGCGCCGCTGCGCTCCCTGGCCCAGATCACCTGGGGCTCGCCGAAACCGGCCGCCGACTACCCGGGCTTCGCGCCGCTGGTCGACGCGGTGGGGCACGCACCCGGCACCTCGCTCTGGCTCACCGAGGAGACCGCGCCCGGCGGACGCGCCTTCCGCAGCGCCGACGGGGGCGAGCAGCATGTCCTCGCCGCGGCCGGGGCCAACGGCGGCCTGCTGCACTGGTATTGGAGCGAGCGCGCGGGCCGGATGACCGCGGAGCACTGGCCGGGCGGCCACGTCACGGGCGCGCCCGCCGGGTTCACCCACGGCACGGAGACGGTCGCCTTCGCACGCGGCACCGACGACTCGCTGCGCCACTGGTCGGGGCTGCCCGGGGCGCTGCCCGCCGAGGACGACTGGGGCGCGGGGCCGGGCACCGTCACCTCGGCCCCGGCCGCCTACGCGGTGGGCGGGCAGCAGCACGTCTACCACCGGGCCGCCGACGGCACCCTCGCGCACCGCTTCCGGGCCCGTGGCGGCGAGGTGGTCGCGGAGAACTGGGGCGGCCGACTCGACGGCGCCCCGGCCGCGTTCGTGCACGGCGCGGAGCAGCATGTGTTCGCCCGCACCGCGGCGGACGGCCTCGGGCACTGGTGGTATCCCGGCCCCGGCGGGGCGGTCGGACGGGACGACTGGGGCGCGGCCCCGGGCAGCGTGACCTCGGAGGTGGCCGCACTCGCCCTCGGCGGCCAGCAGCATGTCTTCCACCGCGCGGCCGACGGCACCCTCGCCCACCGCTTCCGGGGCGGCGGCGCCGTCGTCACCGAGAGCTGGGGCGGTGAACTCGCCGGTGCCCCGGTGGCGTTCGTCCACGGCCAGGAGGTGCACGTCTTCGCCCGCGCCGCCGACGGAACGCTGCGCCACTGGTCGTACGAACCCGGCACCGGCCTCCGCCGCGAGGACTGGGACACCGCCGGTGCCGTGACCGACGACCCCGCGGGCCTCGCCGTCGGCGACCAGCACCACGTCTGGTTCCGGGACGCCTCCGGCTCGCTGGCGCACCGCTTCTACGACCACTCGGCGGGCCGGGTCACCGCCGAGGACTGGGGCGGCAGCATCCCCGCACCCGCATAGCCCGCACCCGGCCCACGCCCCACCGGCACCCGTCCGGCCTCCGGGGCCCATATGCCCGTGGTCCGGGTGATGCGGCCCCGGCTGCCGGGTCGCCGAGCCGCCGGGCCGGAGGTCCGCTGGCCCGCCAGCCCGGTAGCCCCCATCCCCGCCCACCACGCCGAACCCGCCCCGCCCGTACCGGTCCGCACCCACCGGGCCGCCGGTCCCCAACTCCCCCCGTCCGCCCGCCCCGTGGAGACACGATGAGACCCCTCCTGCCCGCCCGCGCCCGCCCGGGAACCGTCCTGCTCGTCCTCGCCGCACTGCTCGCGGGCTCGCTCGCCGGGGCGCCCGCGGCCGGTGCCGCCGAGGGGCCCTCCGGTCCGGGCGACCCGGTGGTGCACACCTTCGAGGAGGCTCCGGTCGGCGCCGCCCCGCCCGGCTGCGCGCCCACCGAGGGCGCCTCGGGGGCCGTGGTCAGCGATGTCCGCGGGCAGGACAGCGCCCGCTCGCTGCGGGTACGGGACGTCTCCGCCACCGGGCGCACCGACCTGGCCTGCCCGGGGCCGACCCGGCTCGGCGCCCGCCTCGGCTTCGCGATGCGGCCGGAGGCGCTGCCGAACGGCTTCCTCTTCAGCGTGCTCGGCCGCTTCGAGGGCGGCGGCGCCGCCCGCCCCGTCTTCCACTTCCAGGCGGCCCCGGACGGCTCGCTGCGCTGGCAGGACGGCACCGCCTGGCAGCCGCTCGCCCCGGCCGGGACCGTCGCCCCGGGCCGCTGGGACCGGATCACCGTCGAGGTGCCGCGCGACCGCGGCGCCGCCTATCTGTACGTGGGGGACGCCTACGCGGGCCGGGCCGCTCCGGCGGGCGGGAAGGTCGCGGCGCTGACCGGTCACCAGTTCTCCGGCGCGGGCACCGCCCCCACCGGCGACGACGTCTTCGTGGACGATGTCTCCTTCGGGCCCGCCTCCCAGGACACCACCGCCACCCGGGGCTTCGACGCGGAGGCCCCGGGCGGGCCCCCGTCCGGCTGCACCGCCCCCGCGAACGCGGCACCGGCCGTGGTCAGCGACGTCCGGGGCGAGGCGAGCCCGCGCGCCCTGCGGATCCTCGACACCTCCGCCGCCCAGGGGGTGGAGACCACCTGCCCGGCCCCGGCCGCGCCCTCCGGCACCCTCGCCTTCTCGGCGCGCCCCGAGGCACTGCCGAACGGCTTCACCTTCGGGCTCCTCGGCCACCGCGCGGGCGGCGGCGCCCCCTCGCCCGGCTTCCACTTCCTCGCCGGTCCTGGCGGCACGCTCAGCTGGTACGACGGCTCCGCCTGGCGGCAGTTGGCGCCCGCGGGCACCCTGCCCACCGGGCGCTGGACCGGCGTCGAGGTGGCGGTGGCCGCGGACCGGAGCGGCGCGGAGGTCCGGGTCGGCGGCGCCTCGGTCGGCCGCGCGGGCCCGGTCGCCGGGGCCGCGCTCCAGGACCTCAGCGGCTACCGCTTCGGCTCGGCGGGCTCCGCGCCCACCGGCGACGACGTGAGCGTGGACCAGGTCGCCTTCGGCCCGGCGACGGCCGCCCGGGGCCACGAGAGCGACCCGGTCGGCTCCGTCCCGCCGGGCTGCGCCGCCCCCGCCGGGGCCACCGCCGCCACCGTGAGCGACGCCCGCGGCAAGGACAGCGCCCGCTCGCTGCGGGTACGGGACGCCTCCGCGAGCGGGCGCACCGAACTGGACTGCCTCCACGCCCCGCGCCGGGCAGCGGAGTTGGCCTTCTGGGCGTACCCCGAGTCGCTGCCCAACGGCTTCACCTTCAGCCTGCTCGGGCACACGGCGGGCGTCACCGGCGCCCCGGCACCGGTCTTCCACCTCTCGGTCACCCCGCAGGGCGCGCTGCGCTGGTACGACGGCCTCGGCTGGACGCAGCTGGCCGCGCCCGGCACCGTACCCACCGGTCAGTGGTCGGAACTGGCCGTACGCGTCCCCGAGGACACCTCGCGCGCCCAACTCCTCGTCGGTGGACGGGTGGTGGGCGAGGCCGGCAGCTGGGGCATGCGCGAGGCCGACGACCTCACCGGCTACCGCTTCGGCGGCTCGGGCACCGCGCCCACCGGCGACGACGTCTTCCTGGACGGCATCCGCTTCGGCCCGCCGAGCGCCCAAGTCCCCGCCCCCGCCGGGCCGTTCGCGGTGGGGCCGACTGTCACCGTCGACCAGGTGGAGCAGGGAAACCTCCAGATGCCCAACTCCGCCGCCCGGCTCCCCGGCGGCGAGACCCTCGCGGTCTACCCCCGTCACGGCGACGCGGTCGACGCGGTCGGCACCGAGCTGGTCGCCACCCCCGACGACGGCCGCTCCTGGCGCAAGCAGCCCGCCCGCAACCCCTTCCCCGACGAGCAGTCGTACTACGTGACCCAGCTCGCCGGGGGCGATCTGCTCGCCGTGAACTACCTGACCTTCATGGTGGCGGGCAGCGACAACACCCGGGCCACCGTGCGCACCGCCCGCTCCTCGGACGGCGGCGCCACCTGGCGGCGCGGCAACGGCACCATGACGACCCCGGGACCGATGAAGCCGATCCCCTCCGGCAAGGGCCTCGGCGGCTTCGTCCTCGTCAACCGGGCCCTGGAGAACCCGGACGGCAGCCTCTACCAGAGCGCCTACGGCTACTACGCGGGCGACGCCAAGTACCGGCAGGTGCTGCTCGTCTCCACCGACGGCGGCGTCAACTGGAGCGTCCGCTCCACGGTGGCTGTGGACCCCGGCCTCTCCGGGGAGGCCTCCTACGAGGGCTTCGACGAGGGCTCGGTGGTACGCCTCGCCGACGGCTCGCTGCTCACGCTGATGCGCACCGGCAACTACCGCCCGCTCTACCAGGCGCGCTCCACCGACGACGGCCGCACCTGGTCCGCTCCGCAGGTGCTGCGCGCGGGCCCGGACGGCGGTCAGCCCGTCACCGGCATCCGGCCGGAGCTGACGCTGATGGGCGACGGCCGCCTGGTGCTGCTCATCGGGCGTCCCGGCATGTCGATGCTGCTCTCCGAGGACGGTTCCGGCACCTCCTGGTCCGCGCCGCAGGCCGTGGACTACCGCAACTCGGGCAACGGCACCTCGGTACCGATCGGCCCCGACCGGCTGCTCCTGATCGGCGACCGGGGCGCGGACTGGACACCGGGCGCGGACAGCCACCGCCGCATCTGGTCCCGGGTGGTGACCGTGCGCTGAGGCAGCAGTGAGGGGCAGCGGAAAGGGGAGGCTGCGGGGCGTATCCGGCCCCGCGGCCTCCCCTCGTCATCCGAGGGCCGCTAGTCCAGCGCCGGCGGCGCCGCCTCGGCCGAGGTCCCCCACTTCGAGGGCTTCTCCCCCACGGTGAAGGAGAGTTGGCGCATCCCGCGCAGATCGCCGGTGGTCAGATACGTCCTGCCGTACTCCTCGCCGTCCACCCGCGCCGACTGGATGTAGCGCGCGGTCTCCGAGGTGCCCGGCGCCTTCACCGTGAGGCGGCCGTGCGGGTAATAGCGCCGGTCGAGGCGGATGTCGACGCGCTCGAAGACCGGGGTGGACAGGCCCCAGGTGTCGGTGCCCGGCTGGACCGGGAAGACACCGATCGAGGAGAGGACGTTCCAGGCGGACATGGTGCCCAGGTCGTCGTTGCCGGTCATCCCGGTCGGGGCGTCGGTGAACAGGGTCAGCGCCGCGTGCACCACATCCGTGGTCTTCCACGGCTGCCCGGTCGAGAGATAGGTGTACGGGGCGATCAGGTCCGGCTCGTTCTGTGGGTTGTACTTGTCCGCGTTGTAGTAGTCGTACGGGCCGTTGACCCACACCTCGCGGGCGGTCTTCTCCGGATCCTTCAGCAACTCCTCGTAGGCGAAGAAGGAGTCGAGGCGCGCGTTGGTGGCGTCCGTGCCGCCGATCAGGTCGACCATGCCGGGCAGGTCCTGCGGGACGAGCCACTGGTACTGCCAGGAGGTGCCCTCGTGGAAGCCCTCGCTCTTGGCCGGGTCGGCGGGCCCGGTGAAGGCGCCCTCGCCGTCCCGCGCGCGGAAGAACCCGGTCGAACTGTCGTAGATCTTGCGGTAGTTCTGGGCCCGTTCGGCATAGCGCTCCGCGTCCGCGCGGTGGCCGAGCTCCCCGGCCATCTGCGCGAGCATCGCGTCCGAGAGGGCGTACTCCAGGGTGGCCGAGGCCCCGTGGTCGTAGTCCGAGTCGCCGGGCTTGGCGTGCGGGCGGCCCTTGAGGTAGGGGGCGTAACCGTCCTTCAGGTACTCCTTGTTGGCCTCCCGGCCGACCGGCGCGGAATCGGCGGGCGGCACCCCGTCCGCGTTCTTCTTCAGCGCGCGGTAGGCCCGCTCCTCATGCCCCTTGAGCAGCCCCTGCTGGTAGGCGTTGGTGAGGAAGGGCGTGACCGGGTCGCCGGTCATGATGTTCGTCTCGACCGTGCCGTAGCCCCACTTGGGCAGCCAGCCGCTGTCCTCGTCGATGGCGAGCACCGAGAGCGCCATGTCCCGGGACTCCCGCGGGGCGAGCAGGGCGAGCAGCTGCGCCTGGGTGCGGTAGGTGTCCCACAGCGACCAGTTCTGGTAGTACGTGAACCCCTTGGCGCGGTGCTTGCGCTGGTCCCAGCCGGTGTAGCGGCCGTCCACGTCGCTGCCGATGTTCGGCGCCAGGAAGGACCGGTAGAGCGAGGAGTAGAAGGTGCGGCGCAGGGTCTCGCTGCCGCCCTGGGCGCGCACCTGGCCGAGCCGCTCCTCCCAGGCCGCCCGCGCCGCCCGCTCCACCGAACGGTACGAACGCCCGCCCTCCGCACGGAGGTTGAGCGCCGCGCCCTTGGCGTCCACATAGGAGAGCGCGGTGGTCGCCTCGACGGTGCGGTCCCGCCGGGTGTCGAAGCGGAGGAAGGCGCCGTTGCGCTCCTCCCCCGCCGTGGAGGTCCGCGAGCCCTCGGTGACGGTGCCGCCCTTCCAGGTGCCGGAGGCCTTCTCGAAGGGCCGGTCGAAGCGGGTGACCGTGTAGAGGGTGTACGGCTTGGTGTCCTGGCAGAAGCCGCTGCCGGTGATCGCGGTGCGCACCGTACGGCTGTCCAGGATCTCCACCTCGGTGGAGAGCGTGCGGTGCAGCGACTGGCCCGCGTTGAGCAGGACGTTGGCCTTGTCGGTCGCCGGGAAGGTGTAGCGCTGCACCCCGGTCCGCTCGGTCGCGGTCAGCGCCGCGTGGATCCCCGTCTTCAGGCCCACCTGGTACGAGCCGGGCGCGGCCCGCTCCTCGTCGTGGCTGAACTCCGCCGCGTACGCGGCGTAGTCCGTCTCGGTCACCTCGCCCGTGGTGGGCAGCACCGGCAGATCGCCGCCGAGCCCGCAGCCGACCCCGGAGAGGTGGATGCTGGAGAAGCCCCGGATGTGCGTGTCGGAGTGGTCGTAGCCGGTGTTGTGCCCGGTGTCCGGCGAGAGCTGCACCATCCCGAAGGGCACCGCGGCGCCGGGGTAGGTGTTGCCCTCGTTCTCGGTGCCGATGAACGGGTTGACCAGGTCGGTGAGCCGGCCGCCGCCGTGCTGCCCGGTGGCCTGCGCCGCGGGAACGGCGAGGGCGCCGCCGAGCAGCGCGGCCACCGCGGCTGCGGTCACCGCGCCGCGTATCCGTGGGATCCAAGTCATGGCGGAGGGCGCCTCCTTGCGCAGGGGAAAGGGCGGCGGCGGACCCCGGCCGGACAACGTTGTCAGCCACCGATGCCCGCATTCTTCGCGGCGGGCATGTGCTCGTCAAGACACTGGGCGGGACGGATCGCGGCCACGGCGGGGAGGGCGAGAAGGCCCGGGCGGACCCGCCGCCGCACACCCTCCTCGCCACGGACACGGTGCCCGCTCAACTCCCCTCCGCACCAAGGCACTTGCCCCTCAGGCGAACCGCCACAGATGGTCGTCGGTGCCGTTGTCCGCGAACTGGACCACCTGGGCGCTGTTCTCGGTGGACATCCGGTCCACGCCGAGGACCTTTCCGCTGTGGCGGTTGCGGATCAGGAACCAGCCGTCGCCCTTGTCGGTGAAGGACCAGAGTTCGTCGTCCCGGCCGTTGTCGGTGAACTGCACGATCGGCGCGCTGTCCGCGGTCGACGCGCCCTCGACCGCGAGGACCTTGCCGCTCTGCCCGTTGCGCAGCAGGAGTTGACCGTCCGCCCGCTCGACGACCTGCCAAGCGTGGTCCCCCGTACCGGAGTTGTCGAACTGCACCACCCGCGCGCCGTCCTCGGTGGACATCCCGTCGACGGCGAGGACCTTGCCGCTGTGCTTGTTCAGCAGGCGGTGGTAGGGCGGTTCGGGGGTCCACGGCCGGCCGTCGCGGCGGACGGTGGGGAAGGCGGTGATACGCAGCCGGGCGGCGCCCATCGGGATCAGGGTGACCTCCTCGGTGGGAGCGTCGCTGCGGGCGGGGCTCTGCCGGAGGGGGGTGACGACGTTCTCCTGGTCCGCCCGCCAGGCCTCGATACGGCGGGCGCGGGCGGTGAGCGAGACCGGCACCGCCTCCTGGGTGAAGGGGTTGTCGGGGACCGGGCCCCTGCCGCGGCGCAGGGTCGTCTCGCCGTCCGCGAGCAGTCCGTAGTTCCAGGGGCCGGTGGCGCGGACCTCGTACTCGGGGAAGGCGTCGGTGCCCGCGTAGCGCTCGTACTTCTCGCCGATCTTCAGGGAGTACGTCAGCGGCCCGTGGTCGATGCTGACGGCGTCCTGGTTGCCGCTCCAGGTGCGGGTGGTGGTGCGCTGCGGCAGGCGCAGGACCACCCGGTCGCCGTCCTGCCAGGTGCGCTCGACCCGGGTGAAGGCGGGGCCGGGTGCGGCCTCCAACGGACTTCCGGCGACGGTGAGTTGAGGCTCGCTGCACCAGCCGGGGATGCGCAGGTGGAGGGGGAAGGTGACAGGGCGCGGGGTGCGGACGGTGAGGGTGACGGTCTCCTCGAAGGGGTAGCCGGTCTCCTCGGTGACCGTGATCGTGGTGCCGCCGGTGGCGTCGCCGACCCGGGCGCGGACTTCCGAGGGCGCGTACATGGCGGCGGACAGTCCCCCGTCCGGCGCGCTGAGCCAGAGTTCCTCGGTGAAGTAGGGCCAGCCCATGCCGTAGTTGTGCGGGCAGCAGCGGTAGTCGTCGACGCCCGGATGGTAGGCCTGCATGGCGAAGCCGTTCTGGAACTGGCCCTCGGTCTTGCGGTCCCTGCCGAGGTCGATGCTGTTGGCGGCGGTGACGTAGTGGATCGCCTTGCCCTCGGGGTCGAGGGAGGCGGGCAGCATGTTGAAGGCCAGGTCCTCGCAGCGGTCCGCCCAGACGGGGTCGCCGGTGAGCCGGGTGAGGAGTTCGTGGCTGGTCATGAACTCGACGATGCCGCAGGTCTCGAAGCCCTGGCGGGGGTCGCCGAAGCCGGGGCGGATGTTCTCGTCCCCGGCGATGCCGCCGCCGGGGAACTGGCCGCTGATGCCGAGGACCTGCTCGTAGAGGCGGTAGGTGGCGCGGGTCAGCTCCGACGCACCCGAGGCGGCGAACTGGGCGTACTGGGCGGGCTCGCGGAAGCCCTGGGCGATGTTGACGTTGTGCGGGGTGGGCAGCCGCTCGGCGGTCCAGTCGGCGCCGTAGGTGTGCATCTTGCCGACCAGGTCGAGCAGGAAGTCCTCGCCGGTGCGGCGGTGGAGCCAGAGCGCGGTGTCGATGCCGTCGCCCCAGCGCACCGAGACCCAGCTGGAGTCGAAGGCGCTCTTGCCCTGGGCGTTCATATAGCGCAGGAAGCGGCTGAGGAAGGGCACGATCCGTTCGTCGCCGGTGTGCTCCTGGTGGCTGCGGAGGGCCATGAGCAGCGGCAGGAAGGGCCAGAAGTCGGGGCCGTCGTTGAGGGCCGTGCGCAGCGCGCGGGGGCCGAAGAAGCCGTCCGGCTCCTGGGTGGCGAGGATCGCGTCGACCCAGCGGCGGGACTCGGCGAGGGCCCGCTCGTCCCCGGTGGCGATCGCCAGCGGGATATAGCCGCGCAGCCAGTACGGCACCTCCTCCCAGCCGGCCTTCTCGGGGTGCGTCCAGCCGGTGCCCTCGAAGTCGAGGAAGTGGGAGCGCTCGGCGTAGCGGCCGCAGAGCCCGTCGAGCTGGAGGCGCAGCTGGCCGGCGAGCCAGCCGCGGGCGGTGACGCTGCCGGTGGGCAGGCGGCCGAAGGCCTCGGGGGCCGGTCCGCGCGGTGCCGGGCGGTCGGCGGAGGCGGCGGCGAGCGGTGGCCGCACGGCGAGGGCGCCGAGGGCGAGGGATCCGGACTGGAGGAGGCGTCGTCTGTTCAGGGGCATGGGGGTGCTCCTCGGGAGGGGTGGTGCGGCCAGGGGCGCGCGAGGGCTCTGCCGCGCGGGGGCGCGCCG
>NZ_JAAWWP010000028.1:0-63905 GCF_012273655.1 Streptomyces physcomitrii
CCCCACCCTCTCCAAGGTCTACTCCCTCGAAGAGACCGGCCAGGCCGCCTACGACGTCCACAAGAACCTCCACCAGGGCAAGGTCGGCGTCCTCGCCCTCGCCCCCGAAGAAGGACTCGGCGTCCGCAATCACGAACTGCGCGCCAAGCACCTGGACGCCATCAACCGCTTCCGCGTCGGTACCGGCTGAGCCGATGAGCCACCCCGCGGAGCTCACGCGCTTCCGGGACACGGACACCGCGGGCCAGGGGACGGGCGGACCGCTCCCCTGGCCCGCCGGTCAGGTCACGCTCGGGCAGGCCCGGGGCGAGCGTTCGCTGACCGCGCTCTTCCGTGCCGCCCTCGCCGACGTGAGCACACCCGAACCGCCGCCGGTGCCCGCCGGAGGCCGCCTGACCTGGACGACCGGCACCTTCACCCCGGAGCCGCCCTTCTGGCCGGACGGCGACATCGGCCGCCTGGCGGTCTGCGCCACCGTCAACGCCCTTGCCGCCCAAGGCGCCCGCCCTCTGGCCCTCAGCCTCACCGCGGTGGTCGAGGCGGGTCTTTCCCTGGAGCGCCTGCGCGCCCTGAGCGCCTCGGTACGCGAGAGCCTGGCCGAGGCGGAGGTACCGCTCGGCGGCTTCGACCTCGGCGTCGTCCGCACCGGCGAGGCCGACCAGCTCTACCTGACGGCCACCGGCACGGGCCTGCTGCCGGCCGCCCCCACCACCGCACCGGCGAGGCCGGGCGACCGGCTCTGGCTCACCGGCCCCCTCGGCAACCACGGCACCCACCTCCTGGCCACCCGCCACCAACTCGGCTACGAGCAGCTGATCCACGCTCGGCTACGGCCGCTCACCGGCCTGTTCACCCGTCTCCACCAGGGCCATCCGGAGGCTCTGCGCGGCATCCGCCCGGTGAGCACCGGCGGTCTGGCCGCGACGCTGACCGCCCTGGCCGAGGAGACCGGCCTCTCCCCCGCCGTCGACCCGGACCTGCTGCCCCTCGCCCCCGACACCCGACTCGCCATGAGCGCCCTGGGACTCGAACCCTGGACCACGGCCAGCGAACCCACCCATCTCGTGGTCGCGGCCCCCGATCCGGCCCTCGAAACCACCCTCGGCCGCCACACCCCCGAGGGCGCGGCCACGCTCATCGGCACCCTGCGCGAGCCCCCCGCCGGAACGCCGCCGGAACGCCTCGTACTGCTGTGCCCGGCCGGGCAGCCGCCGGAGGCCCTGGTACTGCCGACCGCACCGCCGCCGGCGCGGCAGAACTGAGCAGCCGGGCCCGTACGCGAGGGGAGGATCCGCCCGCGTACGGGCGCCGTGGCCCGCCGCGCCCTTCCGCGAAACAAGCCTGACAAAAACCGTTTACGGCACTTTCGGTTTCTCCGTACCGGCCGCGCGGGCAGTTCCCCCACATGCCCCCGGCCCAGGCAGACCGAGGCCCACCGCGACCGGCTCTTTGCACCCGCGCACCGACGGACCCGCTCCGCCCGCCGCGGGACCGGGGACCGGCAGCGGCCTTGCCCCGGCGGCCCGGCGGGCGGGTGGACAAACCGTCACCGCAAAGGGAAAAGAGGAAAGCGGTCCGGTTTTGCGAAAGTACGGGAAACCCGGCGACGAAACTCACGGGTAATCAGGATCCGGCCCCGCACGGGGCTTGCGGGACGGCGATCCCGTACCCCTCGGTACATGCCCCGTCAGCGGAACCGGACCCGTCTGCGTACCGGCGCAATCACTTTCCGCTAAACGGAATTCACAGTTCCACCGAGGCTTCGGGAAGGCGGGACAAAGACCCGGCCGACCCGCCGTGCGCACAGTGGCCTTACCCACACCTTGCGGCGGCCGGGCATTTACGCAGCGGAGGCGGAGAAACGGTCGGTGACCGTGCGAGCATGCCGCTTACCGAAACCCGCCAACCCAATGCCGGTGACGTAAAGTTGTCAGGCACGATGCACTTTCAGCCGGGGGAGAGAACCAGGGATGTCCGAAACCGACCCGAATAACACCACCCGTGCCCCCACGGAGCAAACGGACAAGCCCACCCACGCCCGCACCACCGGTCTCCCCCCCGACGCGACCGCGAGCCCGGTCGGCCACCGCTCCGCGGACGGCGTCCCAGCCGCCCCCGGGACGCCCACTCCCCACACAGAAGGCGCCGAGGACACGAACCCCAGCCGGCACATGGACGACGCCCAACCAGCCCCCCGCTCCCAGCCCGCGCCCCACCCCGCCGACCAGGACCACCCGGCGGCCGGCCCCGGCGCAGCGGTCCCCGAGGCGCGCGCCCCGCACGAGCGGAGCGGCCCGCCCTCCTCCGGCCGGCCGCAGGCGCACACCGACCGCGAGACGGCCGACGCCCTGCAGCACACGCTGCACACCCCCACGCTCGACCACCTCGACGACCTCACCGCGAGCGCCTACCGGCACGCCGTGCTCAACGGCCGCTACCAGGCCGACCACATCATGGAGGTCCTCGGGCTGACCGCCGAGCAGGCCGAGGACATCACGCACACGCTCACCCAGCTCCACCTCCTGAAGCCGGTCCCGGGCCAGCCGCGCACGCTGATCCCGCTCAGCCCGGACGCGGCCACCGCCGAACTCCTCGCCACCACCGAGCACCACATCCAGCAGTTGCAGAAGGCGGTCACGCACACCCGCAACCGGATGCAGACGCTCCAGCCGCTGTACTACGAGAGCAGGCAGCACCGGAACCACACCGAGGCGTTCGACATCATCACCGATATCGCCACGCTGCAGAAAACACTCAACGACCACGGGCTGAACGCCACCAAGGAAATCCTCACCGCCCAGCCCGGCGGCCCGCGGCCCGCGGATATTCTGGAGAACGCCCGTCCCCGGACGCTCCACAATCTTCAGCGCGGGCTCACTATCAAGCACCTTTACCAGCACACCGCGCGCACCGATCTCACCACGGTCAACTACATCCGTACGATCACCGATCAGGGCGCCCAGGTCCGTACCACCGACCAACTCATCGACCGGATCATCATCTACGACCGCGAAACGGTGTTCCTGCCCGAGCAGAACATCACCCACCGGCGGCCGGGCGCGGCCCTGATCCGGGAACCCACGCTGGTCGCCTTTCTCTGCAAGACCTATGACCACCTGTGGAACAACGCCACCCCCTACACCCCTACGACCCAGGCGACCCCGCACATCACGCAGAATCTCAAGCACGCCATCATCAAACTCCTCGCCCAGGGCCACAAGGACGAGAATGTCGCGCGGAAACTCGGTATGAGTGTCCGCACCTGTCGCCGCCATATCGCCCAGATCATGGAACAGGCGAATGCCACCAGCCGTTTCCAGACCGGCGCGAATCTGGCCCTCGCCGGTTATATCTCCCATGAGCCGGATTGCCTCCCGGAAGGCCACCGCCAGCCGGCAGCGGACGGCCCGGACCACAACACCGGTGACCCGGGCTATCCCCCCTTGGAAGCGAACTCCCATGCCCGCGAGGACATCTGAGCGCCGGGTCCCCTGACGCGCCGCTCCGCCTACTCCCGCCGGGTGGCCGAGAAGAGTGGCTCGGCGGTGTTGTCAGTGCCGGGCTCTATAAGTGGTGACCATGACCGCAACTCCCGTGCACTGGAAGCTCGTCGTCGACGCCCGTGATCCGCACGCGCAGGCCGCCTTCTGGGCGGCCGCGCTGCACTACGAGGTCGAGGACCACAGCGTGCTCATCGGCAAGCTGCTCGGCCTCGGCGCCGTCCCTCCCGAGATCCTGCTCGACCGCGACGGCCGCAAGGCCTGGCGCGACGCCGCCGGGGTGCGCCATCCCGAGGACCCCTACGACCCCGAGAGCGGGGGGGGTCTCGGGCGGCGGCTGCTCTTCAACCGGGTGCCCTCGAAGGAGCGGAAGACGGGCAAGAACCGGCTCCACATCGACCTGCACGGCCCGGCCGGGGAGCGGGAGGCGGAGGTGGAGCGCCTGCGCGCCCTGGGCGCCGGTGTCCAGCGGCACGTCCAGGAGCCCGCCGGGGAGTGGGTGGTCATGACGGACCCGGAGGGCAATGAGTTCTGCGTGCACTGAGGTCGCCCGTGCGACGGCCCGGGGCCCCGCCCGCCGCGCGGACTTGGCATCCTGGGGGCATGTCCTCAGACGCGCTGGTCCCCCAGGTCGATGCCCTGCTCGACGGTCCGCTGCCGCTGCCGATCGTCGCCGCGGGCGATCCCGTGCTGCGGCGTCCGGCCGCGGCGTACGAGGGGCAGCTCGGTGCGCGCCGGCTGGAGCGGCTGATCGAGGCCATGCGGGAGACCATGCACGCGGCACCCGGTGTCGGCCTCGCCGCACCGCAGGTCGGGCTCGCACTCCGGCTGGCGGTGCTGGAGGACACGGCCGAGGTCCCCGAGGAGATCCGCCGTGCGCGCGAGCGGGAGCCACTGCCCTTCCGGGTGCTCCTGAACCCCGTCTACGAACCGGTGGGTGAGCGCCGGGCGGCCTTCTTCGAGGGCTGCCTCAGCGTGCCGGGCTGGGGGGCGGTGGTGGCCCGGCACGCGCGAGTGCGCCTGCGCGCGCTCGACGCGGCGGGCACGGCCCTGGACGAGGTGTTCTCCGGCTGGCCCGCCCGGATCGTCCAGCACGAGACGGACCACCTCGCGGGCCGGCTGTACCTCGATGTGGCCGAACCGCGCTCGCTCTCCAGCGCCGCCGCCATGGCCGAACGGTGGAACCAGCCGACCCCGGAGCGCGCCGCCGAGGCGCTCGGCTTCCCGCTGCCGTAGCCACCGGGCACTTGCTGCCGGACACCCGCTGCCACTCCCCTGCCGTACAGAACAGCAGGTCGCCATCGCCGAGTTGGAGCCCGCGGCCGTCCCCGGATACCGGCCGGGCGGTCAACTGCGCCCGGTTCCGGCCATGCTGACTCGTCGGCAGTCCACGCCGGAACGGCCCCCGCCGGGTGCCGAGGCACGCACCCCCGGCGGAACCCGCGGCCGATCGGGGGAACCCTCCCCGGCCGTGCAACCTCGGCGGCTGCTCGGCAGTCACTAGTGGTATCCGGCTCGTACAGGGACCCAGCTTCTTCCTCCGGTGCGGCGCGCGAGCCGCGCGCCGACCGGGCACACGAGCCCTGACCACGCTTTTCGAACAGGGGAAACACCATGCGCGCTCGTTCCATCCTCGCCGCCTCGGCGGCGGTCGCCGCGCTCGCCGCCACCGCGCCCGCGGCCTGGGCAGGCGGCCCGGCCGCCTCCGCCGACACCACCTGCCGGGAGAACCAGCTGACCGTGCAGGCCACCGGTACGGAGCTGCCGGACGTCCTGCACATCAGCGTCACCAACCGGGCCACCCGTGCCTGCGTGGTCGACCAGATCCCGACGGTGACCTTCGGCGACCTGGACGGCGCGGCGCAGCCGGTGCCGCCGTCGGAGAGCGCCCCGTACCGGGTGAAGCCGGGCGCCACCGCGTACGCCTCGGTGCGGACGACCAGCAGGCTCGACAACCCCGATGCCCGGGTCGTCGACTCGGTGACCGTCGCCGGTGACCCCTCGCACCAGGGCCGCAGCTTCCCGGCCGCCTCGCTCGGCGCGCCGGACGGTGTGGTCGTCTGGGAGCCGGTGACCACGCTGTGGAAGTCCTCGGCGGCCGCGGCCGACCAGGCACTCTCGGACGCCGTCAACGGCGGCTGACGGCACCACGTACACGACTGACGGCATCACGTACACGGCGGCCCCGCGACCGGCTCCACACCCGGCCTCGCGGGGCCGCGCCGTTTCCGCGTTTCCGGAGGCGGCGGGCTCCGCGGGCCGACAAGCTGGTGGCATGAGCGGTACCGAAGATGCTGCCGGGACACTGCGGCTGTCCTCCGCCCGCGGGCGCGGGGTGCTGGTCTGCGTGGTCCTCGCCTCCGGGATGGCCATGCTCGACGGCACGGTCGTCAACGTCGCCCTGCCGCGGATGGGGCGTGATCTGGACGCCTCGCTGTCCACCCTCCAGTGGGTGGTCAACGCGTACATGCTGACGCTCTCGGCCCTGCTGCTGTGGGGCGGGGCGATCGGCGACCGGATCGGCAGACGCCGGGCGCTGCTGCTCGGGGCAGGCTGGTTCGCGCTCGCCTCGGCGCTGTGCGGACTCGCCCCGG
Source organism: Streptomyces physcomitrii (assembly GCF_012273655.1). Classification (GTDB taxonomy): domain Bacteria; phylum Actinomycetota; class Actinomycetes; order Streptomycetales; family Streptomycetaceae; genus Streptomyces; species Streptomyces physcomitrii. The sequence goes on from NZ_JAAWWP010000028.1 coordinate 6,095, forward strand.
ACGAGAGCGTCCTCATCGGCGCCCGCGCGCTGCAGGGCGTCGGCGGCGCCCTGCTGACGCCGGGCTCGCTCGCCCTGGTGCGGGCCTCCTTCCATCCGGACGACCAGGCCCGCGCGGTCGGCGCCTGGTCGGGCCTGACCGGGGTGGCCGGGGCGCTCGGACCCTTCCTCGGCGGCTGGCTGATCGACGGGCCCGGCTGGCGGTGGATCTTCCTGATCAATCTGCCGCTGGCCGCCGTGGTGCTCGCGCTCGCCGTCAAGTTCGTGCCGGAGAGCCGCGACGAGGGTGCCCGGCAGCAGCCCTTCGACGTCCGGGGCGCGGTCCTCGCCGCGCTCTTCCTCGGCGGGGTCAGCTACGCCCTGATCGGCGCCTCCGCCCACGACTCCGCGCTCCAGGTGGGCCTCTCCGCGCTGCTCGCGCTCGCCGCGGGGCTCGCCTTCCTGTCGGTCGAGCGGCGGCGGGCGGATCCCATGCTCCCGCTCTCCCTCTTCCGCTCCCGGCTGTTCAGCGCGACCAACGGCATGACCCTGTGCCTGTACGCGGCCATCGGCGGCATGCTCTTCCTCCTGCCGGTGCAGTTGCAGACCACCCTCGGCTACGACGCCCTCCAGGCCGGGATCGCCACCTTGCCGATCACCGCGCTGATGCTGCTGCTCTCCTCGCGCACCGGCGCCCTCGCAAAGCGGATCGGCCCGGCGCCGCCGCTGATCGCCGGTCCGCTGGTCGGGGCGGCCGGGGCGCTCCTGATGCTGCGGGTCGGCCCGGGCGCCTCGTACCCGACGGAGGTGCTGCCCGCGGTGGTGGTCCTCGGCCTCGGGATGAGCCTGTTCGTGGCGCCGCTGACCGCCACCGTGCTCGCCTCGGTGGACTCGGCGCGCGCCGGTCTGGCCAGTGGCGTGAACAACACCGCGGCCCGGGTGGCGCAGTTGCTCATCGTGGCGGCGCTGCCCCTGGTGGTGGGGCTCTCGGGGGACGCCTACACCTCGGCCCCGGCGGTGGACGCCTCCTTCCGGCGGGCCGCGCTGCTCACCGCGGGGCTCTTCCTCGCCGCCTCCGCCGCGGCTGCCCTCTTCGTCCGGCCGAAGTCGGTGCGCCCGCGGCTGCGGCGCGCCCCGCGGCCGATGTGCCGCTCCTATCTCGCCGTCAACTGCCCGCCGCTGGAGCCCGGTTCGGCCCCCGAGCGGCGGGAGGGCGTGTGACGGCGCGCGCTCAGAGCACCCCGGTGACCGTCACGCTCACCGCGACCCGGGCCTCGGGCACCCCGAGCAGCGCACCGGCCGCGGCACTCGCGGCCGTACGCACCGCCCGGGTGACGTCGACGGCCCGATGCCCGGTCAGCGTGGTCAGCTTCACCTCGATCTGCCAGGTGCTGCGGTCGGCGCCGAGCCGGACCCGGACCCCGGAGACCGGTTCCGGCCCGGCGGTGCCGTGCACCAGGCGGGCGGTGCGGGCGCGCAGCAGTCCGGTGAGCCCGGGGCGCAGATAGGCGACGCCCGGGACCCCGGCCGCCGCCGCGGCGACCGCCTCCTCCACCTGCCTGCGGCTGCTGCTGTCCTCGGTGGTCATCCGCGGTCTCCCCCGTCCGGTGCGTCCTCGTCGTCCAGGATGTCGATCACGGCGACGTCCACGGCCCGTACGTCGAGGCCGAGGGCTTGTACGGCGGCCGAGGTCACGGCGGTGCGGACCGCCTCGGCGACGTCCTGGAGGTTCCAGCTCAGGGCGGCGGCGACCTCCAGGCGCACGGTCACCGGTCCGCGTACCCGACCGGCTCCCGGTGTCAGCGGGAGCACCTGGCAGCTGCCCGCGCGCACGCCCGGGACCGCGTCGGCCGCCGCCCGGAAGGACTTGGCGGCCGCGGCCTCCACGATCCACAGGTCCTCGTCCGCCTCGCCGAGCGGGAGGCTGCGCCCGGGGCGCAGTTCGAGGCGGACGATGTCCATCACGCGGGCGGTCAGCCGGGCGGGGTCGGCCGCCGCGGTGTCCTCGTCGGCGGAGCGGGCCTGGCGGACCAGGTCGTCCAGGGCGTGCAGTTCGCGCAGGGCCGTGGCGCAGTGCGGGCACCGGAGCAGGTGGGGGTCGGGTGGGCCCTCGGCGTCGTGGACGGCCCAGACCGACTCCAGGCTCCGTCCGCAGTCGAGGAGTTCCGTGTCGGGCAGGTCGTCGTCCGGCGGCACCGGGTTCGCGTTCAACGCCATGCTCCCATCGCCTCCGTCAGATGGCGGCGCGCACGGAAGATCCGGCCGCGGACCGCCTGGTGGGTGATTCCGACCGCCTCCGCGATCTCCTCGTAGGACTGATTGTGCAGTTCCCGCAGGACCCAGCAGGCCCGCTGTTCGGGGGACAGCTCGGCGAGGGCGGTGCCGAGCGCCTTCATGGCCGCCGTGGACTCCGCGGCTCTCGCGGGCGAGGCCTCGTGCTCGGGCGCCGCGGGCTCGGGCACCGTGTCGAGGTCGGCCGCGGGGCGGCGCGAACGCAGTTGGTTCAGGCAGCGGTTGGTGACGATGCGGTACATCCAGGTACGGAAGGCGGCCTCCCCCCGGTATTCGGGGAGCCTGCGCCAGGCGCTGACGAAGGCCTCCTGGACGGCGTCCTCCGCCTCGGCGGTGTCGCCGAGGATCCGGACGGCGAGTTTGAGCAGTGCGGGGCCGTGGCGGTGCACGAGGGTCTCGAAGGCGCCCTCGTCGCCCTCCCGTGCGCGCGCGGCGAGCAGTTCGTCGCCGGGGTCGGCGGCAGGTCCGGACGGGGTGGGTCCGGAGGTGTGGTTCCCGTCGCCGGGCAATCGACCGCTCCTCTTCGACTCTGGTGGGCGTAACCGTTCGACACGGCCCGGCGCGAAACGTCACGCGACAGGACCGGAATTCTTCTTCTGCCACCCACGGCGGGAAAATCTCCGGACTGTCGGAAAAAAATCCTCGAACCCGCGTGACATCCGGCTGCCGTGCCGTGTCCAACGACCAGACACGGCCACACGTGCCGAGGGATTCCAAGGAGAGACCCGCATGACCACCACCCAGGAAGTCTCCACCGTCGCGAGCGATGCCTCGAAGCCGCAGCGGCGCGCCGCAGGCGACAACTCCACGACCGTCGCGAGCGGGACGAGCGGTGTCGCCGAACCCGCGGCGAACCGCGGCAAGACCTCCATCGCCGATGTCGTCGTCGTCAAGGTCGCGGGCATGGCGGCCCGCGAGATCCCCGGTGTGCACGACATGGGCGGCAGCCTCTCCCGCACGCTCGGCGCGGTACGCGACCGGGTGCCGGGCGGGCGGCCCAATGTCGGCCGCGGGGTGAAGGTCGAGGTCGGCGAGCGGCAGACCGCGATCGACATCGACCTGGTCGTCGAGTACGGGGTGCCCATCACCGATGTCGCCCGCGACGTCCGCGAGAACGTCATCGACGCCGTGGAGCGCATCACCGGCCTGGAGGTCGTCGAGGTCAACGTCGCCGTGAACGACGTCCACCTGCCGGGCGACGACGCGGAGGGCTCCCCCGTCGAGTCGCGGGTGGAGTAGCCGGCAGCCGGGTCGCCGCCGCGCCGGGCCGAGGGGCCCGGCGCGCGGTGCGTGCGCGGCCGGGCGGCCGGAGCCCGGCGGCGGGTCGGGGCGAGTGAGTCGAAGGGGAGAGGAAGAGGGATGAGCAGAGCGGTGCTTGGCCTGGCGGTGGGCATGGCCCTCGGGTTCGCCGGGTGGTTCGGGGGGTTCGGCGCGTTCTTGCTGGTGGCCGCCCTGGGTGCGGTCGGCTTCGTGGTCGGGCGGCTGCTCGACGACGGCGTGGACCTGCGGGAGTTCCTCTCCGGGCAGGGGCGGAGGCGCTGATGGAACCCGCCGCCGAGCGGGGGGCGACCGAGGTCGCCGACCGGGTGGTGCGCAAGATCGCCGAGCGGGCCGCCTCGGAGGCCGTCACCGCGGCGAAGACCGCCCGCAAGGTCAGCCTGTCCCGGCGCGGGCGCACCGCCCACCTGGCCCTGGAGGTGCGCCTGCCCTACCCCTCGGACCTGCCGGAGTCCGGTGAGCTGATCAGGCGTCATGTGAGCGGTCGTACGGAGGAGTTGACCGGCCTGCGGGTGCCGAGCACGCGGGTGACGGTGGCCCGGCTCGCCACCCCCGGCGAGCTGGGACGGCTCGGCGGGGCGCCGCCGCGGGCGGCGGAGGCGGCAAACACCCCCCGGCACCGCACCCGGCGGCCCTGGTCCCCGCGGCGGATCCCGTCCGCGCTGGTGGCCCTGGTGCTCGCGGGCGCGGCGGGGGCGGTACTCGCCGATGTGGTGGCGGTACGCACCGGGCGCCGCGCTGCCGATTGGCGGACGCACGCCTTCGACAGTCTCGCGGACGCCCGGGTTTCCGACAGCTGGGTCTCCTGGGCCGGGGCGGGCACCGCTCTGCTCGGGCTCCTGATGGTCTTCCTGGCGCTCACTCCCGGGCTGCGCGGACGGCTGCCGCTCGACTCCCCCGCCGCGCGGCTCGCGGCCACCCTCGACCGTCCGGCCGCCGCGCTCGTGCTGCGGGACGCGGTGCTCGCCCAGAACGGCGTCGGCTCGGCCCGGGTACGGATGGGCCGCAGGCGGGCGCGGGTGCATGTCCGCGTCGGCTTCGGGGAGTTGGAGCAGGTGGGCGAGGAAGTACGGCGGGCCCTCACCGAGGCCGTGGCGGGGTGCGGCTTCGCCCGGCCGGTGAAGTGGCGGCTGCGGCTGGTCGCGGACGAGAACTGGCGGGCCCCCGGGTCCGCCCCGCCCGTACCCGAACTCGCCCCCGAGCGGCCGGAGTTGCCGTACGAGCCGACTCCGGACGCCGCCGGTGGCGGGGCCCGCGAAGCAGGGCGGGACGGCGCCGGACCCGCGGCGGACTCCACGGTCGTGCGGCCGACTCTCTCTCTGCGCAAGGACGTTGAGCGGGACGACCCGGGCGGACCGGAGCGGCAAGAGGAGGGCGGTCGATGATGCGCACCGCGGTGAACCGGGTCCTGCTCGGTGTTCTCGGCCTGGCCCTCGCGGGCACGGGCGCCTGGTTCGCGGTCAGCGGCTTCGCCGAGGAGCGGCTGCCCGGCTGGTGGCGCGGCCCCTCCCCGCGCTCGCGGCTGCTCGACCGGGAGCGTTGGGCGGAGTTGCAGGCACGCGGCTGGTGGGACACCGCCGTGATCGGCGCGCTGGCGCTGCTGGTGCTCCTCCTGCTGTGGTGGTTCTTCGCGCAGACCGCCACCGGCCGCAGGCGGATCCTCCATCTGCCCCGGCCCTGGCTGCGGTTGCGCACCCGCGCGCTCGCCTCGGCGGTGGCGGAGGAGCTGGAGCGCCACCCCGGGGTGGCGGCCGGGAGCGTACGGATCGGCGGCGGACGCAAGGGACGGCTCCGGGTACGGGTGACGCTGCAGCTGAGCACTCAGGGTCAACCGGGGCCGCTGCTCGGGGAGTTGGCCGCCGGGCCGCTGGAGAATCTGCGGCGGGCCACCGGTGCCGAGGAGTTGGACTCGGCGGTGCGGCTGCGGCACGGCAACCGCCGGGCGGCGCGGGTGCGCTGAGGTCGGGGGCGGGTGGAGCACACCGCCCCCGACCCTTCCGTGCGTACCGCGCGGTCCCGGGCCGGGATGGGCGTGCGGTCAGTGGCCGCGGGCGATCCACTCGTCCAGGTGCGGGGCCTCGGCCCCGATGGTGGTGCTCTCCCCGTGGCCGGTGCGGACCTCGGTCTGTGGCGGCAGCGTCAGCAGCCGGGTGCGGATCGACTCGACGATGGTCGGGAAGTCACTGAAGGAGCGTCCGGTGGCGCCGGGGCCGCCCGCGAAGAGGGTGTCCCCGGTGAAGACGGTGCCGAGGTCCGGCGCGTAGAGGCTCACGGCGCCGCGGCAGTGCCCGGGGGTCTCGATGACCCGCAGGACGGTGCCGGCCACCGTGATCTCCTGCCCGTCCGCCAGCTCGCCGTCGGGTGCCCGCCCCGGGTGCGTCCGGTCCCACAGCTCCCGGTCCGCCGGGTGCAGCAGGATCGGGGCACCGGTGCGCTCGGCGAGCGCGGGTGCCACCCGTACGTGGTCGTCGTGGGCGTGGGTGCACACGATGGCCTTGAGGGTGCGGGAGCCGACCGCCTCGGCGATGACCGCGGCGTCGTGCGGGGCGTCGAGGACCACGACCTCCTCGTCGTCGCCCACGATCCAGACGTTGTTGTCCACCTCCCAGGTCCCGCCGTCGAGGGAGAAGGTGCCCGAGGTGACGAGGTGCTCGATCCGCGCGGCCATCAGAACTGCACCACCGAACGCAGCACACGGCCCTCGTGCATGCGCGTGAACGCCTGCTCCACCTCGTCCAGGGCGATGGTCTCGGTGACGAAGGCGTCCAGGTCGAGCCGTCCCTGCCGGTACAGGTCGATCAGCATCGGGAAGTCGCGGGAGGGCAGGCAGTCCCCGTACCAGGAGGACTTGAGGGAGCCGCCGCGGCCGAAGACGTCGAGCAGCGGGAGTTCGAGCTTCATCTCCGGGGTCGGCACCCCGACCAGGACCACCGTTCCGGCCAAGTCCCGTGCGTAGAAGGCCTGTTCGTAGGTCTCGGGGCGGCCGACCGCCTCGATGACGACATCCGCGCCGAAGCCGCCGGTCAGCTCGCGGATCCGCTCCACGGCGTCCTCCTTGCGGGAGTTGACGCTGTGCGTGGCGCCGATCCGGATGGCCGTGCGTAGCTTCTCGTCGTCGATGTCGACGGCGATGATCCTCTCGGCCCCGGCGAGCCGGGCCCCCGCGATCGCGGCGTCGCCGACCCCGCCGCAGCCGATGACGGCGACCGAGTCGCCCCGGCCGACGTTGCCGGTGTTGATCGCGGCGCCGATGCCCGCCATGACGCCGCAGCCGAGGAGACCGGCCGCGGCCGGGGAGGCCGAGGGGTCGACCTTGGTGCACTGCCCGGCGGCGACCAGGGTCTTCTCCGCGAAGGCGCCGATGCCGAGGGCGGGGGTGAGTTCGGTGCCGTCGGCGAGGGTCATCCGCTGCTTGGCGTTGTGGGTGTCGAAGCAGTACCAGGGCCGTCCGCGCCGACAGGCACGGCACTGGCCGCACACCGCACGCCAGTTGAGGATGACGAAGTCCCCCGGCGCCACGTCGGTCACCCCCTCGCCGACCGACTCGACGATCCCGGCCGCCTCATGGCCGAGCAGGAAGGGGAACTCGTCGTTGATGCCGCCCTCCCGGTAGTGCAGATCGGTATGGCAGACGCCGCAGGCCTGCACCTTCACCACGGCTTCGCCGGGTCCGGGGTCGGGCACGGTGATCGTCTCGATGCGGACCGGCTCGCCGACCGCGTGCGCGACAACTGCCTTCACCTGCTGCGCCATGGGGCCTCATCCTTCGCTGTAGCGGTGCGTGTGTACGTGTACGGGTGGGTGGGTGTACGTGGGTGCGGGGCGGGCACGGCTCCGGGCGCGGGGCCCGGTACCCGTGCAGGTCCTCGTCCCCGCCCGGATTCTCGTCCCCCGGCCGTCTTCCGTGCCGTACCGCGTCCGTGCCGCGTGTCCCGTGCGTGGCTCTCTGCCCGCCGCGGCACCCGTTCAGTCGTGCGGCAGCGCGGCGCCGCAGCGGGCGCAGTAGCGGGCGTCCGACTCCCCGGCCAGCCTGCCGCAGTCGGCGCAGACCCGGTGCAACTGGCAGGCCGCCTCGCCTCCTTGGGCCGCCGCGGCCGGGCCGGTCCCCGCTCCCTGGATGCTGAGCCCGGGCCGCCGGGGGTGCGCGGTGAGGTACACCAGGCCCCCGGGCCCGGCCGAGAGCGCGCGCTCGCAGCCGCGGGGCAGCCAGACCACGGTGCCCGGGGTGAGCGGCTGCTCCCGGCCGCCGCTGAGCAGGGTGCCCCCGCCCTCGGCGACATAGAGCAGCACGTCGAGGACCTGCTCCCGGTGGGCGCCGACGCCGCCGTGCGGGGCGATCCGTACCAGGTTGGCGTCCAGCTGCCGCGGCTCGGCGGCCAGCCGCCACAGCGCGCCGCCGCTGTCCTCGGCCGCGGCGGCGAGGATCTCGGGCAGTCGGGCCGGCACATCGGCTGTCACGGGCACGCGTCCTCCTGCTTGTCGGCTTCGGCGGTAGGGATGTTACCCGTGGTCAGAGCCGGTACGGCCGCCTCGTGGGCGCGGGGGCGCCGCACCGGGAACCGATCGGGGCCGCCGCTCGTGGAAAGGGGCGAGGACCAGTCGTACGGAGGGACACAACCGGTGGCGGAATCGGCGCGGATCGACCAGAACACAGTGGTGCTGCCGGGGAAGGTGCGGGTGCGCTTCATGCGGACGCTGCGGCTGCCGGAGACCGGGACGCATCCGCTGCCGCCGGGACTCGGCGAGTTCCCGGTGCGCGCGGTCGCGGACTATCCGCAGTCGGCGCCGCCGGAGTGGCTGCGGCGCGGCGGGGTGATGCTGCCGGTGTACCTGCGCGAGGCGATGTGGCTGAGCTTCGGCGTGGACTCGGGCGAACCGGCCGCCCTCCAGGTCGGCGTCGGCAAGGTGTGCGCGGTCTCCGGCAGCCCCTGGTCGGACACGCTCGACCGGTCCCCGCAGAACTACCTCACGCTGCCCCGTCAGCCCTGGCTGGACGGCATCAACTCCGGGAAGGGCACGGTGCGTCAGTTCGTCGCGGTGCCGCTCGGCATGGGCGCCACCGTCGAGGGGCAGCTGACCGGCGAGGAGACCTGGGGCGGACTGCAGCTCCAGAGCTTCACTCTCCGCCCGGCGGTGCTGGACGCCTGGCGGGCCGAGGAGGCCGCCCGCCGGGCCGAACTGGCCCGCGGCGCCGCCCAGTTCGGCGGGTGGGGTGCCGCCCCGCCACCGGCACCGGGCGGCGCGGCACCGATGGCCGCGGCGGGCGCCGCCATGGGCATGGGCGCGGGCGGCACCATGCGCCAGGAGGTGTACGAGGACGAACGGCCGCCCACCGACTGGGAGTCGAGCGCCGCGGGCCGGGTCTTCGTCCACCTGGTGACCCCGCCGCAGTGGCGGCTGATCACCGGCGAGGAGCCGCCGCCCTCCCCGGTCGACCGCGCCGCGTACACCCGGGCCGGTCTGCCCTGGTACGACTACTACGACGAGAGCGGCACCGATCTCGCGCCCTCCGAGGGCCTCGCCTCGGTGCAGCCGGTCGGCGAGTGGCTCGGCGAGGACCACACCCCTTGGCAGCAGCCCTCGCCGGACCAGGTGAAACTGCTCGGCGACGCCCCGGGCAAGCCGGTCTCGGACGGGGACTGGTAACCGGGGAGCGGTAACCGGGGCGACGGCGGCCTCGCAACGGACCGCGGCGGGACCGCCCGTACGTCCTGCCGCGGGCCTCAGCCGAGGAGGGCGAGCAGCGCCTCGGTGGTGTCGGTCTCGCCGAGGCGCGGGAAGATCCTGGTCAGCGCGTGCGTGTGCGAGGCCTCGTCCATGTCGGTGACGGCGTCGGTCGCGATCGTCACGTGGTAGCCGTGCTCGTGCGCGGCGCGCGCGGTGGACTCGACGCCGATGCTGGTCGCGATCCCGGCGAGGACGATCTGGGTGACCCCGCGCCTGCGCAGTTCAAGGTCGAGGGCGGTGCCGTGGAAGGCGCCCCACTGCTGCTTGCTGATCCGCAGGTCGCCGTCCTCGGCGCCGAGGCCGGGCACCAACTCCGCCCAGTCGGCGGGCCGTTCACCACCGGCGAGGTGCCGCTCGGTGCGGCCGGGCGCCCCGCCGGTCACATTGACCAGGACGACCGGGAGCCCCTTGGCGCGGAAGGCCTTGGCCAGGGCGGCGGAACGCTCCACGATGTGCTCGGCGGGCTGCGCCGTCGACAGCGCGGTGATCCCCTTCTGCAGGTCGATCACGACGAGCGCGGTGACGGGGTCCAGGCGGGTGGCGGTCATGGGTCCGGCCTTTCGGTTGCGGGGGTGCCCGCGCGGGGCGGGGCGTTCAGTGGCGGCGGGGCGTTCAGTGGCGTACGACGCGGGCGAGGAGGCGGCTCGCCTCGGCCACCGTGCGCCGCTCGCCGGGGCCGAGTTCCTCGGTGAGCGCGGCGGTGAGCCACTCGTGCTTGGCGGCGCGGACCGAGGCGAGGACGCGCTGCCCTTCGCCGGTGAGGAAGAGCACGGACTGCCGGGCGTCGTCCGGATCGGGGCGCCGTCCGACGAGGCCCTGCTCCACCATGGCGGCGAGGGTCCCCCGCATCGACTGGGGCCGGACGAACTCGGCCCTGGCCAGCGCCGCGGTGGTCGCGGGCCCCTCGGCGTCGAGCCGCGCCATGACGGAGCGCTGGGAGGGGGTGAGCCCGGAGTCCCGGGCCTCTCCGCGCAGCCGTCGCACCAACAGCCGCATGACGTCGGTGAGTTCGGCGGCGAGCTGCTCCGGTGCGGGCTCGGTGGCGGAGGGGGGCATGCGCCCGACCGTAGACACTGCGCAGGTGAACTTGCAAGTTTGCCTGTCGAAGTCGGCGGAGCCTTCCCGGAGGGCCGGGTCGTTCGGAGGGCGGGATCCCGGCCGCCGCCCCTGCGTGGCGCGCCGCTGCCGCAGGGCGTACGCCCGGCTTCCGTTGCACCATGGCTGCATGCTCCTCGCACAGCTGGCCCAGGTTTCCCGGGAGGTCGCCGGTACTCCCGCGCGGTCCCGTAAGACCGCACTGCTCGCCGAGCTGTTCCGGGCCGCGGAGCCGTCCGAGGCTCCCCTGGTGGCCGCCTATCTGGCGGGGCGGCTGCCGCAGGGCCGGATCGGCGTCGGCTGGAGCAGCCTCAAGGACCCGCCGCCCGCGGCCTCGGCGCCGAGCCTGACGGTCGGAGCGGTGGACGCCGCCCTCACCGCGCTCGGCGAGGTCTCCGGCGCCGGTTCGCAGGCCGAACGCAGGCGCCTGGTGGGCGAGTTGATGGGCGCCGCGACCGAGGAGGAGCAGCGCTTCCTGACCGGGCTGCTGACCGGCGAGGTCCGCCAGGGCGCCCTGGACGCGGTGGCCGCCGAGGGCCTGGCGCAGGCGGCGGGGGTGCCCGCGGCCGGGGTGCGGCGGGCCGTGATGCTGGCCGGTTCCCTGGAGCCGGTCGCCGCGGCGGTGCTGGCGCGGGGCGAAGAGGCGCTCGCGGAGTTCCGGCTGACGCTGGGCAGCCCGGTGCAGCCGATGCTCGCCCGCAGCGCCTCCTCGGTCGCCCAGGCGCTGGACAAGCTCGGCCCCTGCGCGGTCGAGGAGAAACTCGACGGCATCCGCGTACAGGTGCACCGGGACGGCGAGGGGGTGCGCGTCTACACCAGGACCCTGGAGGAGATCACCGCCCGGGTGCCCGAACTGACCCGCGCCGCACTGGAGTTGCCGAAGGAGCGGTTCATCCTGGACGGCGAGGTCATCGCCCTGGACGAGGAGCGGCGGCCGCGCTCCTTCCAGGACATCGCGGGCCGGGTGGGCTCCCGCTCCGATGTCGCCGCCGCCGCGGCCGCCCTCCCGCTGAGCCCCGTCTTCTTCGACGTCCTCTCCCTGGACGACACCGACCTGCTCCCGCTGCCGCTCACCGAACGGCACACCCGGCTCGCCTCGCTCGTCCCCGAACCGATGCGGGTACGCCGCCTGGTGCTCGGCGCACCGCGGGCGGCGGACGACCGGGAACGCGCCGAGGAGTTCCTCGCGCAGACCCTGGCCCGGGGCCACGAGGGCGTGGTGGTCAAGGGTCTCGACGCCGCGTACAGCGCGGGCCGCCGCGGCGCCTCCTGGCTCAAGGTGAAGCCCGTACGCACCCTCGACCTGGTGGTCCTGGCCGCCGAGTGGGGCCACGGGCGGCGCACCGGGAAGCTGTCCAATCTGCATCTGGGCGCGCGGCGCGAGGACGGTACGTACGCCATGCTCGGGAAGACCTTCAAGGGGCTGACGGACGTGCTGCTGGACTGGCAGACCGAGCGGCTCGGGGAGCTGGCCACCTCGGACGACGGGCACGTGGTGCGGGTGCGGCCCGAGCTGGTGGTGGAGATCGCCTACGACGGCCTCCAGCGCTCCAGCCGCTATCCGGCCGGGGTGACGCTGCGCTTCGCGCGCGTGGTGCGCTACCGCGAGGACAAACCGGCGGCCGAGGCGGACACCGTGGACACGGTGCTCGCGGCCGGTGCCTGAGGGCGGCCGGGATGAGCGCGCGGCGCAGCGCGGGACTGCTGCTCTTCCGCCGGGTGCCCGGCACCGAGGTGCTGCTCGGGCACATGGGCGGACCGTTCTGGGCGCGGCGCGAGGCGGGCGCGTGGACGGTCCCCAAGGGCGAGTACGAGGATCCCGAGCCCGCCTGGGCCGCGGCGCGGCGGGAGTTCACCGAGGAACTGGGGCTCCCGGCGCCGGAGGGACCGGCCCTCGACCTCGGTGAGGTCCGCCAGTCGGGTGGCAAGCGGGTCACGGTGTGGGCGGTGGAGGGCGAGCTGGACCCGGCCGCGGTGGTGCCCGGGACCTTCACCATGGAGTGGCCCCGCGGCTCCGGGCGGGAGCAGAGCTTTCCGGAGCTGGACCGGGTGGCCTGGTTCCCGCTGGAGGAGGCGGCCGGGCTGGTGGTGAAGGCGCAGTCGGTGTTCCTGGAACGGCTCGCGGAGCACCTGGGCGCGTAGCCGAGCACTTCGGGTGCGGCGGAGCGCCTTGGTGGGCGACCGGGCGGCTTGGTGCGCAGTCGAGCGCCTTGCGGTGTGGCTGGGCGCATCGAGGTGCGGCTGAGCGCCTTGGTCCGGAGGGGAGCGCCTTGTGTGGAGCCGAGCGCTTTGCGGTGTGGCCGGGCGCCTGGGGGCGGAGTCGAGCGCCCTGGTGGGCAAGGCGCCCGGGGAGGAGGGCGCGGGCGCCGTGTCGAGGGGCGCGTCCGTGCCGCGTTGCGCCCCCGGACGTGGCGGGTCAGGGTCGGAGTGAGCCCTCAGGAGGTCGCAGCCATGCCCATCGCGACAGTGAATCCGGCCGACGGCCGCACCCTCAAGACGTTCGACCCCCTGGACGAGAAGGACATCGAGCGCCGGATCGCCACCGCCTCCTCCGCCTTCGCGGACTACCGCAGCACCGGTTACGCCCGGCGCGCCGAGCTGCTGCGCCGCGCCGCCGAGCTGCTGGAGCGGGACCGGGACAGCATCGCGCGCACCATGACCACGGAGATGGGCAAGCCGCTGGCGCAGGCCCGGGCCGAGGCGGCGAAGTGCGCGAAGACGATGCGCTGGTACGCCGAGAACGCCGAGCGGCTGCTCGCGGACGAACTGCCGCGGCCGGAGGACGTCGAGGACTCCGGCGCCGCCCGGGTCCGGGTGGTGTACCGGCCGCTCGGTGTGGTGCTCGCCGTCATGCCGTGGAACTTCCCGCTGTGGCAGGTGGTCCGCTTCGCCGCGCCCGCGCTGATGGCCGGGAACGTGGCCCTGCTCAAGCACGCCTCGAACGTCCCGCAGACGGCCCTCTACCTGGAGGACCTCTTCCGGGAGGCGGGATACCCGCCCGGCTGCTTCCAGACCCTGCTGATCGGCTCCGGCGCGGTCGAGGGCATCCTGCGCGACAGCCGGGTGTCCGCGGCGACGCTCACCGGCAGCGAGGGCGCGGGCCGCTCGGTGGCCGCGATCGCCGGGGACGAGATCAAGAAGACGGTCCTGGAACTCGGCGGCAGCGACCCCTTCGTGGTGATGCCCTCCGCGGACCTGGAGCAGGCCGCGAGAACGGCAGTGACCGCCCGGGTCCAGAACAACGGCCAGTCCTGTATCGCGGCGAAGCGGTTCATCGTCCACGAGGAGGCGTACGAGGCCTTCTCGGTGTACTTCACGGCGGGGATGCGGGCGCTCACCGTGGGCGATCCGACGGCGGAGGGCACCGACGTCGGGCCGCTCGCCAGTGAGCAGGGCCGCGCCGACCTGGAGGAACTGGTCGAGGACGCCAAGGCCAAGGGCGCGGTCGTGCTCTGCGGGGGCGAGCGGCCCGCCGAGGAGGCGCTCGCGGCGGGCTGGTACTACCCGCCGACGGTGCTGGCCGAGGTCACCCCCGAGATGCGCATCCACCGCGAGGAGACCTTCGGCCCGGTCGCCTGCCTGTACCGGGTGCCGGACATCAGCGCGGCGGTGTCCGTGGCGAACGACACCTCCTTCGGGCTCAGCTCCAATGTCTGGACCCGGGAGGAGGCCGAGGTGGCCCGCTTCGAGCGGAGCCTGGAGGCCGGGGGCATCTACGTCAACGGCATGACCGCCTCCCACCCGGCCTTCCCCTTCGGCGGGATCAAGCGCTCCGGCTACGGCCGCGAGCTGGCCGGCCACGGCATCCGCGAGTTCTGCAACGCCACCACGGTCTGGGAGGGCGTATAGCAGGCTCACGCCCGCGGGCGGGCGGCGCCGGGAACACCGGGACCCGGCCTGTCGTTCTTCACAGTGTGGACGCGGGCGGGACTGTGACCCCGGGCCTCATCATCTCGCCCACGGGGACGATCGTCCGGCTGAAGCCCCGTGGAGCCCCGCGCCGGGAGGCGACCGCCGCCCGTGTCCACCTCGTACGAGCCCCGGCCGTGATTCCCCCGTCCGGCCGGGGCTCTCCCCGCCAGGGACGGGAAAGCGCCTGCACCCTCCGGCTCCACCGGAGGGTGCAGGCGCTTCTTGTACGCCGGGTCCCCGGATCCGGGCCGGGGGTCAGCGGATCGGCACGCCGGCCAGGGTGCGGGCGATCACCAGGCGCTGGATCTCGCTGGTGCCCTCGAAGATCGTGTAGATCGCCGAGTCGCGGTGCATGCGCTCCACCGGGTACTCGCGGGTGTAGCCGTTGCCGCCGAGGATCTGGATCGCCTGGGCGGTGACCTTCTTGGAGACCTCGGAGGCGAAGAGCTTGGACTGGGAGCCCTCGGCGGCGGTGAAGGCCTGGCCGCTGGCGGCCATCCAGGAGGCCCGCCACACGAGCAGCCGGGCGGCGTCGATCTGGGTGCGCATGTCGGCGAGCTGGAAGGCGATGCCCTGGTTGTCGATGATCGGGCGGCCGAACTGCTCACGGGTCTTGGCGTAGTCGAGCGCGACCTCGTAGGCGGCGCGGGCGGTGCCGACCGCCATCGCGCCGACGGCCGGGCGGGAGGCCTCGAAGGTCGCCATGGCGGCGTTCTTCACGCGCTCGCCGCCCTTCTTGGCCTTCTCGCGGGCGCGGGCGAGGCGCTCGTCCAGCTTGTCCTTGCCGCCGAGCAGGCAGGAACCGGGCACGCGCACGTCCTCCAGGACCACCTCGGCGGTGTGCGAGGCGCGGATGCCGTGCTTCTGGAACTTCTGCCCCTGGGAGAGCCCGGGAGTCCGGGGCGGCACGATGAAGGAGGCGTGGCCCTTGGTGCCGAGCTCCGGGTCGACGCTCGCGACGACGACGTGCACGTTGGCGATGCCGCCGTTGGTCGCCCAGGTCTTGGTGCCGTTGAGGACCCACTCGTCCTTGGCCTCGTCGTAGACCGCGCGGGTGCGCATCGAGCCGACGTCGGAGCCGGCGTCGGGCTCGGAGGAGCAGAAGGCGGCGACCTTCACCTCGGAGGCGTCGCCGTACATCTGCGGGATCCAGGTGCCGATCTGCTCCTCGGTGCCGTTGGCGACGACGCCCACGGCGGCGAGGCCGGTGCCCACGATGGACAGCGCGATGCCCGCGTCGCCCCAGAACAGCTCCTCCATGATCATCGGGATGCCGAGGCCGTTCGGGGCGAAGTACTGCTGGGCGTAGAAGTCCAGCGAGTAGATGCCGAGCTTGGCGGCCTCCTGGATCACCGGCCAGGGGGTCTCCTCGCGCTCGTCCCACTCGGCGGCGGCAGGACGGATCACGTCGACCGAGAAGCCGTGGAGCCACTCCCGGATTTCCTTCTGCTCTTCACTGAGATCCATGGTGAACTCGGACATGACCCCTCCAGCGGGTGCGATCCACATGCGTGTTACTTGAGGTAACGCGATTATGTTACCGGCGGGTAGGTCGTGTCAACTCCCGTGTCCACCATCGCCTCTCCGCGGGTGTTACGTTGCCCCGGCGTGACCGGATCATCACGGGTGGGGAGAGCTCATGAACACCAGGCAGCAGTCCGGACCGGAGGCGCCCGCGGAGCGCCGTCGCCGGCAACTGCTCGAGGCCGCGGACCGGGTGGTCCTGCGCGAGGGGCCCGGCGCCTCGATGAACGCGATCGCCGCCGAGGCCGGGATCACCAAGCCGATCCTCTACCGCCACTTCGGTGACAAGGGCGGCCTGTACGCGGCGCTCGCCAAGCGCCACACCGACGCGCTGCTGCGGGCCCTGCGGGATGCCCTGGACGCCCCGGCCGACCGCCGGCGGCGCGTGGAGTCGACCCTGGAGACCTACCTCCTGGCCGTCGAGTCCCGGCCGCAGGTCTACCGCTTCCTGATGCACCCGGCCGAGTCGCCGCCGAGCAGCGAGGGCGGCTTCGACGTGGGCGTGCACTCGGTGCCCCTGCTGCGCCGACTCGGCGAGGAGCTGGCCGAGGTCATCGAGGACCGGATCGATCTCGGCCCCGGCGGGGCGCAGCTGGCCCGGGTCTGGGGCCACGGCATCGTCGGCATGATGCACGCGGCGGGCGACTGGTGGCTGGGCGAGCGGCCGTGCTCGCGGGCCGAACTGGTCCGCGGGCTCACCGACCTGCTCTGGGGCCGACTGGCCGAGGCCGACGACCGCGAGGGCGGACCCGGGTTCTGACCGGGCCCTGTAGCCGGTCCACGCCCGCGAGCGACGGGTTCACGCCCGGGCCGCCACCGCCTTCCCCCATGCCGTACGGGCCGCCGCGCGCAGCACCCTGCGGCGGCGCCAGCCGGTGATCCGGTCGGGGTAGAGCAGCCCGTCGAGGTGGTCGCACTCGTGCTGGAGGCAGCGGGCGAAGAAGCCGGTGCCCTCGACCCGCAGCGGCTCACCCCGCGCCGTGACGCCCTCCACCACGGCGTGGTCGAAGCGCGGGGTGCCCGCCTCCAGGCCCGGCAGCGACAGGCAGCCCTCCGGTCCGCGCAGCTCGATCCCGTCGGCCGCCACCAGACGCGGGTTGACCAGGTGCCCGAGGTGGCGCACCTCCTCGTCGTCCGGGCAGTCGTAGACGAAAACGCGCAGACTCTCGCCGATCTGGTTCGCCGCGAGACCCACCCCGCCGGCCGCGTACATGCTCGCGAAGAGGTCCTCGACGAGGTGCTCCAGGCGTGGCCCGAAGTCGACCGCCTCGGCGCAGGGGCGGCGCAGGATCTCGTCACCGAGCAGGGTCAGCGGGCGGGGGTGCCCGGAGGCACCCGGGATCGGGCGGTGCGGCATGGCCGCAAGCGTACGTTCCGGGATGTTCCACCGGGCCTTGGTGGTGCCGCAGTTCAGGCCGGTGACGAGATCTCGATAGGCTGAGGGCACACGATGCCGGGGCAGACGCGGCGGCGTACGCGAGGAGGATCCAAAACGATGGCAGGCAACACGGAGCCGCTGCCGCCGCGGGCCAGACTGGCCGTGACGGCAGGCAAGGCGGCCGCGGCGGTCTCACGTGCGGCGGGCCGCGGCAGCGGGTCGGTGATCGGCGGCAAGGTCGCCCTCCGGCTCAGTCCCGATCTCCTTGGCCGGCTCGCCCAGCACCTGGACGTGATTCTGGTCTCGGCGACCAACGGCAAGACCACCACGACCCGGCTGATCGCCGAGGCCCTGCGCGCGGCGGGCCCGGTGGTCTCCAACGCGCTCGGCGCCAATATGCCCGCGGGCATCACCTCCGCCCTCGCGGGCGGCTCGGACGCCCGCTTCGGCGTCATCGAGGTGGACGAGAAGTACCTCGCGGGGGTGGCCCGCGACACCGAGCCCAAGGCCATCGCCCTGCTGAACCTCTCCCGGGACCAGCTCGACCGGGCGGCCGAGACCCGGATGCTCGCCGAGCACTGGCGCGAGGGCCTGTCGGGCAGCAAGGCCGTCGTCATCGCCAACGCCGACGACCCGCTGGTGGTCTGGGCCGCCTCCTCCTCACCGAACGTCGTCTGGGTGGCGGCGGGCCAGATGTGGAAGGACGACGCCTGGTCCTGCCCGTCCTGCGGCGGTGTGATGCAGCGCCCCGGCGACGACTGGTTCTGCGGCGAGTGCGGATTCCGCCGCCCGGCGCCGAGCTGGGCCCTCAACGGCGAGTACGTCCTCGACCCGCACGGCTCCGCCTGGCCCATCCACCTCCAGCTGCCGGGGCGCGCCAACCGCGCCAACGCCGCCAGCTCGGCCGCGGTCGCCGCCGTCTTCGGGGTGCCCCCGCAGGTCGCCCTGGAGCGGATGTACCAGGTGCAGGCGGTCGCCGGACGCTACGACGTGGTCCAGTTCCAGGGCCGCGACCTGCGGCTGCTGCTCGCGAAGAACCCCGCGGGCTGGCTGGAGACCTTCTCCCTGATCGACCAGCCGCCGACGCCGGTCGTGCTCTCCGTCAACGCCCGCGGCGCCGACGGCACCGACACCTCCTGGCTGTGGGACGTCGACTACACCCGGCTCACCGGACACCCGATCTTCGTGATCGGCGACCGCAAGCTGGACCTCGCGGTCCGCCTGGAGGTCGCGCACCAGAGCTTCCAGGTGTGCCAGAACCTCGACGAGGCCGTCCAGATGGCGCCTCCGGGCCGTATCGAGGTCATCGCCAACTACACCGCCTTCCAGGACCTGCGCCGCCGCGTCGGCAACTGACCAGCGAGGATTGACGAGCATGAGCGACAACAGCCTGCGCCTGGTGTGGGTGTACCCGGACCTGCTGAGCACCTACGGCGACCAGGGCAACGCGCTGGTGGTCGAGCGTCGGGCGCGCCAGCGGGGCCTGGACGTCACCCGTATCGACGTGCGCAGCGACCAGCCGGTGCCCACCTCCGGCGACATCTATCTGATCGGCGGCGGCGAGGACCGCCCGCAGCGGCTCGCGGCCGAGCGGCTGCGCCGGGACAGCGGCCTCGCCCGCGCCGCGGGCAACGGCGCGATCATCTTCTCGGTCTGCGCGGGCTACCAGATCCTCGGGCACGAGTTCATCAACGACCTCGACCAGCGCCAGCCCGGCCTCGGCCTGCTCGATGTGGTCTCCACCCGCGGCGAGGGCGAGCGCTGCGTCGGCGACGTCCTCGGCGACATCGACCCCCCGCTCGGCCTGCCGCAGCTGACCGGCTTCGAGAACCACCAGGGCATCACCCACCTCGGCCCGACCGCCCGGCCCTTCGCCCGCACCCGCCTCGGCAAGGGCAACGGCACCGGCGACGGCACCGAGGGCGCGTACAACGACACCGTCTTCGGTACGTACATGCACGGGCCCGTGCTCGCCCGCAATCCGCAGATCGCCGACCTGCTGCTGCGCCTCGCGCTGGACGTGAACGCACTGCCGCCGACCGACGACCGCTGGTACGAGGCGCTGCGCTCCGAGCGCATCACGGCGGCGCAGCAGCCCGCCTGAGCACCGCCGCGCCCGCCTGAGAAGGCCGCCGGGCCCGCCTGAGCCGCGCCTTGCTCAGGCGGGCGGCGCGCGTCCCAGCAGGCGGACGCGGTTTTCCGCATTCCGGGACGGCGCCGGTAGGGTGAGCGGCGTCATCCGGACGGTGAAGTCCGGTCGTCAGCCCACGTTGAAAAGGTTTTCCGGGCTATGCGCATGGGTGTCCTCACCTCCGGCGGCGACTGCCCCGGTCTGAACGCCGTGATCCGCTCCGTCGTGCACCGCGCCGTGGTCGACCACGGCGACGATGTCATCGGTTTCCACGACGGCTGGCGCGGCCTGCTCGAGTGCGACTACCGGAAGCTGGACCTGGACGCCGTCTCCGGCATCCTGGCCCGCGGCGGCACCGTGCTCGGCTCCTCGCGGGTGCAGCCCGCGCAGCTCCGGGACGGCGTGGAGCGGGCCCGCGGCCATGTCGCCGACCTCGGCCTCGACGCGATCATCCCGATCGGCGGCGAGGGCACCCTCAAGGCGGCGCGGCTGCTCTCCGACAGCGGGCTGCCCATCGTCGGCGTGCCCAAGACCATCGACAACGACATCGCCGCCACCGATGTGACCTTCGGCTTCGACACCGCGGTGGGCGTGGCGACCGAGGCCCTGGACCGGCTGAAGACGACCGCCGAGTCGCACCAGCGTGTCCTGATCGTCGAGGTGATGGGCCGGCACACCGGCTGGATCGCCCTGCACTCCGGCATGGCCGCCGGGGCGCACGCCATCGTCGTACCGGAACGCCCCTTCGACATCGAGGAGTTGGCGGCGCGGGTCGGCGAACGCTTCTCGGCCGGGAAGAAGTTCGCGATCGTGGTGGCCGCGGAGGGCGCCAAGCCCCGCGCCGGGACGATGGACTTCGACGAGGGCGCCAAGGACATCTACGGCCACGAGCGCTTCGCGGGCATCGCGCGCCAGCTCTCCCTCGAACTCGAGGACCGCCTCGGCAAGGAGGCCCGCCCGGTGATCCTCGGGCACGTCCAGCGCGGCGGCACCCCGACCGCGTACGACAGGGTGCTCGCCACCCGCTTCGGCTGGCACGCGGTGGAGGCGGTGCACGCGGGCGAGTTCGGGATGATGACGGCGCTGCGCGGCACCGAGATCGTACGGACCCCGCTGGCGGCGGCGGTCGAGACGCTCAAGACGGTGCCCGACGCGCGCTACGACGAGGCCGGCGTGGTGCTCTGAGGCCACCCGCCGCGCGCGCCGCCCCCGCCCGCGGAGGCGGCGGGCGCCGGTTCTACCCTGGTGCGGGACCAAGCACGCGCAATCAGCACGAATCAGGAGCCGGCGGATGGATCACAGCGGGCACGGCACGATGACCGATCTGCCGCCGTTCACGCTGGGCCGGGGCCTCGCCTGGTCGACGGACCCGGTCTTCCTGGCCGGCTGCGTGCTGGCCCTCGTGTTCTACGGCTGGGGCGTGCTGCGGCTGCGGCGGCGGGGCGACGACTGGCCGGTGAGCCGCCTGATCGCCTTCACCCTGGGCACCCTGAGCGTGCTCCTGATGATGTGCACCAAGCTGAACGACTACGGCATGGTCATGTTCAGCGTGCACATGGTGCAGCACATGGTGATCAGCATGCTCTCGCCGATCCTGCTGCTCCTCGGCGCCCCGGTCACGCTGCTGCTGCGGGCGCTGCCGGTGGCCGGGCGCGGGCGCAAGGGGCCGCGCGAGATCCTCCTGATGTTCCTGCAGAGCCGCCTGCTGCGCGTGCTCACGCACCCGGCCTTCACCATCCCGCTCTTCATCGCGAGCCTGTACGGGCTCTATTTCACGCCGCTTTTCGACTTCCTGATGGAGTCGCGCACCGGGCATCTGGCGATGATGCTGCACTTCCTCGCGGTGGGCCTGGTCTTCTTCTGGCCGATCATGGGCATCGACCCCGGGCCGCACCGCCCCGGCTATCTGATGCGGATGCTGGAGCTCTTCGCGGGGATGCCCTTCCACGCCTTCTTCGGTATCGCGCTGATGATGGCGAGCAGCCCGATGATCGGCACCTACGAGAACCCCCCGGACTCGCTCGGCATCGAGGCGCTCGCCGACCAGACCGCGGCCGGCGGCATCGCCTGGGCCTTCAGCGAGGTGCCCTCTGTACTGGTCCTGCTCGCTTTGCTGTACCAGTGGTACCGCTCCGAACAGCGCCAGGCCCGCCGCAAGGACCGTGCCGCGGACCGGGACGGCGACCAGGAGCTGGCCGCGTACAACGCCTATCTGGCCTCCCTGCACGCCCGCGAGGGCTGAGCGTCCGCCGCCGGCCCCCAGCTCCGGGCTCTGGCCAAGAGCGGCGGGGGCGGGGAGGATGGAGGGAGGCTGTGATCGCGCCGGGGAGCGCGGTCACCGTGAGAAGGGTGTCGCGATGCCCGGTTCTACGAAGGCCATGGGGGTTGTCACCGTGGGGACGCTCGTCCTGGTGACGGCTTACACAGTGGCACTCGGCAGCAACGGCTGGCTCTGGTTCGGCTGGGTGATGCTGGGCCTGATCACGGTCGGGATGGTCGCCTCACAGACCACCTGATCCCGCCCTCGCCGCGTGCGCCGGACCGTGCTCCGGACGCACGCGGCCGTACTACGGGTAACTCACCCCGTCCCGGCCGTTCCGCCCTCGATCATCGCGGCCTACACTGTCCCCCTCCGCCATCCCCCTGAGCTGGGGTGACGCTGTCAGTACGAGGCCCCGGCCCCCAGGAGGAGCCCCCACATGTTCTATTACGTGCTCAAATACGTCCTTCTGGGACCATTTCTGCGGCTGGCCTTCCGGCCCCGGATCGAGGGACTCGAGCACGTACCCGAGGAAGGCGCGGCCATCGTCGCGGGCAACCACCTGTCCTTCTCGGACCACTTCGTGATGCCCGCCATCCTCAAGCGCCGGATCACCTTCCTCGCCAAGGCCGAGTACTTCACGGGCCCCGGGATCAAGGGCCGGCTGACCGCCGCCTTCTTCCACAGCGTGGGGCAGATCCCGGTCGACCGCTCCGGCAAGAAGGCGGGCCAGGCGGCGCTGCGCGAGGGCCTCGGGGTGCTCGGCAAGGGCGAGTTGCTCGGCATCTACCCGGAGGGCACCCGCTCGCACGACGGTCGCCTCTACAAGGGCAAGGTCGGCGTCGCGGCGATGGCCCTCAAGGCCGGGGTCCCGGTCGTCCCCTGCGCGATGATCGGCACCTTCGAGGCCCAGCCGCCCGGGCAGCGCCTGCCCAGCCTGCGCCGGATCGCCATCCGCTTCGGCGAGCCGCTGGACTTCTCCCGCTACGCGGGCATGGAGGACGAGCGGGTCATCCTGCGCGCCGTGACGGACGAGATCATGTACGCCATCCTGCGCCTGTCCGACCAGGAGTACGTCGACGAGTACGCCGCCGTCGTGAAGGCCGAGGAGGCCGCCGAGCAGAAGAAGAGCGTCCGCAAGCGGCCCCGGCTGCCGATGAGTTGAGGCCCGGGTCCGCTGTCCCGCACCGGGGAGTCGTGAACCGGTCCGGCGGATGGGGCAGCATGGCGGGATGAGCGAGCACCCGGGCACGGCCGCCGCCCGCGCCGAGATCCAGCGGTTCTTCAGCGAACGCGCCGCCCGCTGGGAGAACCGTTTCCCTGACGACGACCCGGCTTTCGCGGCGGCCGTCGGCGAGCTGGGCCTGCGTCCCGGCGACCGGGTGCTCGACGCGGGCTGCGGCACCGGACGCGCCCTGCCTCCGCTGCGCGCCGCGGTGGGGCCGACGGGCACGGTCCTCGGCGCGGACCTCACCGCGGCGATGCTGCACCAGGCCGCCGGGAAGGGCCGGAACCGCGCCGCGCGGCTGCTCCTCGCCGACGCGGAGGTGCTGCCGCTGGCCTCCGGCGCGCTCGACGCGGTGTTCGCGGCCGGGCTGCTGAGCCACCTCACCGACGCCGCGCGCGCTCTCGCCGAACTGGCCCGCGTGGTACGCCCGGGCGGACGGCTCGCCCTCTTCCACCCGCTGGGCCGCGCGGCCCTCGCCGCCCGGCACGGCAGACAGCTGACCGAGGACGACCTGCGCGCCCGCCCCCGCCTCGCCCCCCTGCTCGACGCCGCGGGCTGGCGCCTCGACTCCTATACGGACGAGGAGAAGCGCTACCTCGTCCTCGCCACCAGGCGTCCGGAGACTCGCGCCTGAGCCCCTGCCTGACGCCACAGCGGGCGGACGGCTGAGCAGCTGAGCGGCTGAGCGGCTGAGCGGCTGAGCAACGGTGCGCCGCCATCGAGCGGCACGGGCACCCGCGTACGGCAGCCTCGCTCGACCCGAAGTCCCGCAGGGCACCGCTCAGTTGGCGGCCAGCACCTCCGCGAAGGCCTCCGGCCGGTCGAACATGACGTTGTGCCCGGCCCCCGGCACGGTGACGACGCGGACGCCGTGCCGGACAAGCTCCTCGGCGCCGTCGAGCGGGCCGCTGCGACCGCCCTGCACATAGACCCGGTCCTGCGGCAGCGTCCGCAGGATCTCACGCATCACCGGCCGCGAGCCCCGCACCAGGGAGACCGCGCTGCGGTGCAGGGCGAGCGGGTCGGTGAGCCGCATGGTCGCCGCCCAGCCCGCGCCGACCCGGTCGAGCACCTCCGGGAAGCCGAAGGCGAGGAAGTCGGCCTCCGTGTACGCGGCGATCCGGCTGCTGCCCGCCTCGGCGGGCGGATCGGGGTCGAGGTTCGCCTCGGTGAGGACCAGGCCGCCCACCAGTTCGGGCCGCCGCCGGGCCAGTACGAGGGCGACGGCGCCGCCCATGCTGTGCGCGACCAGTTGCACCGGCCCCGTCGCGGCGAAGTCGAGCACCGCGGCCAGCGCGTCCGCGTGTTCCGCGAGCGTGTAGCCGAAGTCCGCGGGCCGGTCGCTGATGCCGTGCCCGGGCAGGTCCACGTACAGGGTCCGCCGCCCGGCGAGCCGCGGATCGGCGCCGAGATGCGCGTGCTGGACCGCCGAGGCGGAGCCGAGTCCGTGCACGAACACCCGCGCCGGGCCCGCGCCCACCGACTCGGTCCACCGGATCCGGCTCCCCTTGCCGTCGAACCGCGTCTGCCGCATGACCGCTCCCCCCTGAAGAACACCACTCCAGAACAGCGCCACAGAACAGCGCCGCGAACACAGAAGACGACCGCGGCCACCACTGCAGAATGCCCCACTTCGGTGGCGGGCGGCCGGTCGGCGAACAATACTACGCACACGAGGTATTACGCAGTCGAGGCATACGGCGGCCCGGGCGGCCCGGCGACGGTGGTGCAGACTGGGCGACATGCTGGAGCTGGCCATCCTCGGGTTCCTCTTCGACACCCCGCTACACGGGTACGAGCTGCGCAAACGCCTCACCGCACTGACCGGACACGTACGCCCCGTGGCGGAGAGCACCCTCTACCCCGCGATCAAGCGCCTGGAGAAGGCGGGGCTCCTCTCCCGCGAGACCGAGCCGGGTGCCGTCGCCGCGCCCCGGCACACGCTGCGCCTCACCGAGGAGGGGCGCGGCGAGCTGCTGCGCAGGCTGGGCGGGGCGCAGGGGCCCGACATCACCGACGAGAACCGCTGGTTCACCGTCCTCGCCTTCCTGCGCCATCTGCCGGACGCCGCCGCACAGGCCGCCGTCCTGGAGCGCAGGCTCACCTTCCTCCAGGAGCCGACGAGCTTCTTCTACGCGGGCGAGGTGCCGCTGACCGCCGAGGAGCTCGGCGACCCCTTCCGCCGGGGCATGCTCACCATCGCCCGCGCCGGCAGCAAGGCCGAACTCGCCTGGCTGCGGGAGACCTTGGGACGGCTCCGCACGGCACCGTGAGCCGCCTCCGCACGGCGGGGGGCCGACCGTTCACGGAACCGGAACCTCCGCTCCGGGCGCAGAACAAGGCCGTACTTGCGCCGGTTTGCGGCGCGACCGGGCCCCTTCGGCACGGGAGTTTCCTGCTCACCGGCCTCGACGCGCTCCACCGGCAGTGGTTAGGGTGCGCCGACGGATACCGCAAGGGGAGGGCCGGGCATGGCCGCGACGGACGAGGTGACCGGCGCCGAGGACGACGCGCTGTATGTGCTCACGGCGGTGCTGCTGACGCCCGCGCAGTTCCCGAGCGTGCTCGGCGACGACTATCCGGAGGCCTGCGCGGCGCTCGGGATGGAGCCCGCGCCGGAGGGCTACGGACTCGTCCTCGGCCAGGACGGCGAGGGCGCCCGCTGGACGGTCGTGGTGGACGACGTCTCGCTGGTGGCCGTGGCGATCGCCTCCTGGGACTGCGGAATGGAGTACGATCTCTCCCCCGACGAGCGCGCCGTGGTGGCGGCGCTCCCGGGCTGGCCGCTCGCCTTGGCGGTCGCCACACCCGGGGTACCCGCCCCGCACGACCCCGCGCCCGACCCGGAGTTCCAGGACCAGCGCCCGCTCTCCCCGCCCGACGCGGAGAGCTGGGGCCCCGCCCAACGCCGCCTGGGCGCCGACGAGATCGCCCTGCAGTGGGCGGCCTGGCGGGCACAGATCGACGACGCCGACTTCGCCTTGCCGGGGGCGGAGGGCGCGGAGACCCCGGGGAGCACCGAGGCCTCGGAGGGTGCGGCAGGTACCGGCCCGGAGGGCACGCAAGGCGCTCAAGGCGGGGACGACTCCGGGGCCGGTTCTGGGACTGATTCCGGAACCGGCTCAGGGGGTGGCTCCGGGGCGACCGGCCGGAGCGCCACGGACGACGGGGGCGACGCCGGTGCCGCCGCGGCTGCGGGCGGAGAACCCGCCGAGGGGACCTCCCCGGCAGAAGAACCCCCGGCGCCGTCCGCGGACACCGGGTCCCACCCCGGAGTCAAGCGCGTCCTCGCGGAGGCCCACGAATACCTCGACCGGCAGCCCCCGGTGGGGCGGGTCCGCTCGGCCTTCGCGCACGAGAACGCCCGTACGCTGCGGGTGGACGGACCGGGCTGGTCCATGGTGGCCCGCACCGACGACATCGCCTTCGTCCTGCTCGACGAGGAGCCCGGCGAGGTCCTGCCCGTCGGCCGCGGCAGCGCCCTGCCCGCACTCCTCGACGCCCTCGACCGGATGGCCGTGCGCCCCGCCTGAGCAGGGGCGCACCAGCCCTCGTTCACGGCGGCAGCCCTGGGCCGCATCAGTCGCCCCAGGGCTGGCGGACATGCTCACACTCCGCACCGCATGCGGCAGTACGGTCAGCGTCGTAGTTCCTTGCGGCTCACCCTGCGCAGGCGGCGCCGCTGCGAGGGGTCGAGCGCCAGATAGGCGACGGCCGGAACCCCGACGATGATCAGCAGGGCAGCCCACCAGGGCAGCCAGATCAGCAGAAGCAGGCCCACCGCGACACCGCCCGCGGCGACCTTCGCTCTGTTCGACATACGCCTCGCCTCCTCGGCGGCGGGTGCCGCCCCTCTGTCAGGGAAACGACGCCCGGGCTCCGACGGTTCCGCCGGGCGCCCCTGAGACGACCCTGATCTCCCCCGGGGCGTCCCGGGGCACCACCCCCATGGTCCGGCCGACCGGGCCCGGCGCGCCAGCCGACGGAGTACGCCCCCTGCCCCGGACCCCACGCCGGGACCGACCGGAGCCCCGGGCTCCGCCACCGCACCGCCCGGGCCCACGCCCGCCCGTACCACCCGGGACCACGCCCGACGGCACTTCCACAAGCCCCAAACCCCGCCCCCGCCAAGGGAATTGAAGAATGGCTCGGACCCGCTCTGACCAGCGGGTCGACTTGCTCATTAGGCATACCTAACCTAATGTGACCCCCCGTGCCCATCCGCAAACGAACCGCCATCGCCGCCCCCGGCGCACTGGCGGCCGCCCGGACACTCCCGCGCACCCAGGCGCAACCGTGTCCCGCTGCGATGTGCCACCGGCCCCGCCCCCACGCTCCACCGCGGGCCGGGTCCGCCCGCCCCGCCGGCGCCACGTCCGCCCCGTCGCCCTGAACTCCGGGTGCGCCCGGCGGACTTCGGACCGGCCCCCGCCGCCGTCCGGCGAGCCGGGTGCGGGGCGTGCCGCACCGGAACTCCCGGACGCCCTCCCGCCCCGCGCCGCCCGTCCCGCGCCGGGGACCCCGTACAGAAGGACCTCGTCGATGCGGATGTACCTGCTCGCTCTCAACCCGACGGATTCGGCCACCGAGGGCTTTCTGCCCGCCGCGGCCCGGCTCGGCGTCGAGGTGGTGCTGCTGACCGACCAGCCCGAGGCGCACGCGGCCGGCGCGGTCGGGTGCGAGATCCTCGCCTGCGAGGTGCGGGACTTCCGGGCCGTGGTGACCCGGATCGCCGCGCACCGCCCCGCGGACGCGATCTTCACCAACAGCGACCACCTCCAGACCCAAGCGGCCCTCGCCGCGGCCTACTTCGGGCTGCCGGGCAAGGACTGGCAGGCGGCGCTGCGGTGCAAGAACAAGGCGGAGATGCGCCGTTGCCTGGCGGCGGCGGGAGTGGATACCGTGCGCGCGGTGGAGCTGGATGCTCTGGACGACCCGTCGGTGCTCGCGTCGGCCGACCTCCCGTACCCCTGTGTCGTGAAACCGCGGGAGGGCGTGGCCAGCGAGGAGGTGTTCCTCGCCGAGGGGCCGCGGGAACTGGTGGCGCTCGCGCGGCAGATCCGGGAGCGCAGGCCCGGGGCGGCGCTCCTCGCCGAGGAGTACCTGGAAGGCGAGCTGTACACCGCGGAGACCCTCGGCGACGGCGCACACCTGCACCTCCTCGGCGGCTTCCACACGACGGTCTCGCCGCCGCCCCGGTTCATCGAGGAGCGGCTGGACTTCACGGCCGCCCACTCCGCGCCGGTGCTCACCCAGGTGCGTGCCCAACTCGGCGCGCTCGGCGTCGGCTTGGGGGCCTGCCACACCGAATTCATCCTGCAGTCGGGGCGGGTGCGGCTGGTCGAGGTCAACTACCGTATCGCCGGGGACCACTGCGATCTGCTGCTCGCCGATCTCCTCGGCCTGCCGCTGTTCGAGCTGGTGCTGCGGACCCATTTCGGGGAGCCGCTCCCCCGCGATCTGGGCGCCCGCGAGGGCGGCGTGGGGCGGGTGCAGTACGCGCTCGCGGACCGGGCCGGGACGCTCACCGCCGCGCCCGCCGCGCTGGACCGCACGGTCGACGGTGTCCGTCTCGCCTACCGCCCGCTGCGCCCGCTGGGCGAGCGGCACGAGCACTACGGCACCAACCGCGACTACCTCGGCATCCTGCGCGCCACGGGCACCGACAGCGAGGCCCTCTCCCGGGTCGCGGCGGAGTTCTTCGCGAACCGGAGCTGGGAGATCACCCCGTGAGCGGGCGGCCCGGCGCGGCACCGCAGGCCGCACCGGGCGTACCGGCCCCGGCCGCTCCGTACCCCCGTGAGGCAGCCGAACCGGACGCCCAGGAAAGGGAGTTGCTGCTGCGGGTGCTCTCCGCGCTGCTGCGCGAGGACGTGGTGGGGATGCGCGGCCGCAGCCGGTACGAGGAGCGCGCCGACGGCGGCTGGCTGCGCCGGCCGCTCCCGGACGGCTCCGCACTCGCCCTGGCCGTCGAGGCGGAGGGCTTCCAGCACCCGTACGCGGCCCGGCTTCCCCGGCTGGTGCACGAGCCGGCCGGGAGGCAACTCACCACGGTGGCGGACGTCCTGGCCGCACTCGGGGCACTCGCCGACCCCGCCGACCGGGAGGGCTTCGGGCACTTCGCCGAGGAGTGCCGCGAGGCTCTGGCGGCGATGCGGCTGCACGCGCGGACGGCCGAGTGGGCCGAGCAGGCGCTGACGGAGCGTCATGGTCCGGCGCCCGCACGGTGGTCGGGGCTCCGCGGGGGCCTGGGCTTCGAATCGCTCGCGGCCCGGCTCGACCACCCCGTGCATCCGGCCTCCCGTGCCCGCTCCGGCCTCGGTGAGGACGAACTGCGGTCCTACGCACCGGAGTTCCAGCCGAGGTTCGCGCTGCGCTGGCTGGCGCTGCCCCGGGAGGCGGTCACCGTGCCCGGCACCGCAGAGCGGCTTCCGGAGTCCTGGCCCACACCCGCGCGGCTCGGGCTGCCCCGGCTGGAGGGCAGTCATCTGATGCTGCCGGTCCACCCGTTGACCTGGGGTGCGCCCCTGGCGGGCGCGCTGCGCGAGCGGGGCCTCGCCGACGCCGCGGTCCTCGCCGAACGGGCACACCTGGAGGTGGCGCCGACGCTCTCCCTGCGCACCGTGGCGAGCCTGCGGGACCCGGCGCTCCACCTCAAACTGCCGCTCGCCACCGCCACCCTGGGGCGCCGGAACCGGCGGACCATCAAGCCGGGCACCCTCGCCGACGGCGCCACGGTCCAGCGGCTGCTCGCAGAGGTGCTGGCGCGGGAGCCCCGTTACGCCCCGGCGATCCTGCACGCCGACGAGCGGGTCTACGCGCACGCCGGGCACGAACTCCTCGCGGTGCTCTGCCGGCGCCAGCCCCCGGGACTCGACCGGAGTGTGGTGGTCCCGCTGGCGGCGCTCCTCGGCCCGGCCCCAGGCGGCGCTCTGGTGGCCGAACATCTCGCGGACCGCTTCTACGGCGGTGAACTCCTCGCGCTCTTCGACGACTTGTGGCGCCTGCTCCTCGGCTACCAGTCGATGCTCCTCGGCTACGGGATCGCCCTGGAGTCGCACCAGCAGAACATCTCCCTGGTCCTCGACGAGGAGTCCGGCGGCACCCGGCTGCGGCTGCTCTTCAAGGACGACGACGGACCGCGGATCAACCTCACCAGGCTGCGCGCCCGGCTCGGCCGACAGGCGCCCCGCGCAAGCGACTTCGCGGATCCCCGGATCTGCGCCGAGCACGACAAGCCGGTGCTCGACGTCTTCACCACCATCACCCTGCACCTGTGCGCGGGCGCCTACGCCTTCGCCCTCGCCCGCCTCGGCCGGGCACCCCTGCCGGAGCTGCTGGGCCTGGTGCGCACCCGGCTTGAGGAAGCCGCTTCTCAACTCGGCACCGGCCAGGGGCAGTCCGGCGCGCTCCTTCGCGAGTACGTCCTCGACGCACCGCACCTGCCGGTCAAGGCCATGGTGAGCGCGGGGACCCTGCTCTCCAAGGAGCGCTCGGGCGCCGCGGACATCAACAAGCACTACACGACCGGGCCCAACTACCTCTCGCCGACCGGGGCGTTGCGGTGACCTGGCCGCACCTCGGCCCGGCACCGCGGGGCACGGCCGCGGGCCTCTTCCCGAGGGCCCGCCCCGGCTCGATGCCCCGCCTTCCCGGGACCGGGCGAGACGAGGTCCGCCCCGGTCCGCACACCGGTCCCGGTGGGAGTGCCCGCTTCCCGGTCGCCGCCGCGCCCCGGCGCCCGCGACCGCTCTGTCCCGGACCGCCCGCCCGCACCCGCAGGAGCCCTGGATGCCCTCGCTGACCGATCCGCCGCTCGCCCATCCGCCGGCCACCACCGTGTCCGCCTCCCCCACGGCCCTGCCCACTCCGGAGGAGGCGGTCTCCTACAACCTCCTCAACTGCCTGCTGCGGGAGGTCTCGGGGCCCGAGCACCAGTCCGCGGTGTCCGGGGACCGGCTGCTGCTGCGGCTGCCGCACTGCGGGGTGGTGCTCGCGGTGGGCCTGCGCCGCACCTCGCTGCTGGGCGCGCACCGCTTCACCGGCCCGGTGACCGTGCGGACCGGCGCGAGCTGGCGGGAGATCGGCTGGCGCGGGATCGCCGAGTACGTGCACACCGAGCTGACGCTGCGCACCGGGGTGGACAACGACGAGTTCCTCGACCAGCTCGACTCCAGCCACCGCACCGTCTCCGCCGCCCTCGCCGCGCTGCGGGCGGCGGGACCGGCCGCCGGTGCGGGCCGCCCCGCCTACCTGGATTCCGAGCAGGCGCTGCCGCTGGGCCACCGCTTCCACCCCACGCCCAAGGCCCGTTCCGGCAGCAGCGCGGACTGGCGCACGTTCGCGCCGGAGGCACGGGCCGCCTTCCCGCTGCTGCTGCTCGCGGTGCGCGCGGAACTGCTCGCCGAGGAGTCCGTACGGCCCGGTGCCACCGCCGCCCTGGACGCCCTGTCCGGACCGCTGCCGGAGGGCTACCGGCTGCTGCCCACGCACCCCTGGCAGTACGCGCTGCTGCGGGAGAACCCGGCGCTGCGGTCCGCGCTCGCCCGCGGGGACGTACGCGAACTCGGCCCGGGCGGCGCCCGGTTCGCCCCGACCGCCTCGGTGCGCACCCTCTACGACGGCGAGACCTTCCTCAAGTTCAGCCTCAATGTGCGCATCACCAACTGCCTGCGCAAGAACTCCGCGTACGAGCTGACCGGGGCGGTGACCCTGAGCAGGCTGCTCGGGCCCGCCTTCGACGAGCTGGCGGGGCGCTTCCCCGGCAGCGCGGTGCTCCGCGAGCCCGGCTACCGGAGTCTGGCGCTGCCGGGCGCGGACGGACGCCCCGACCTGGACCTCCTGGAGGGCTTCGGGCTGATCGTGCGGGAGGGCCTGGCGGCACGGCAGCTGCCGGGGACGACGGCGCTGCTCGCCGCCGCGGTCGCCGACGAGTACCCCTCCAGCGCGGCCCAGCTGCCGCGGCTCCTGGACGGGGCGGGTCCGCGGGAGGCGCTCGACTGGTGGGCGGCCTATCTGGACCTGCTGATCCCGCCGGTGCTCGCCGCCTTCTTCGACCACGGCATCGTCCTCGAACCCCATCTGCAGAACGTCCTGCTCTGCGTGGACGCGGACCACCGCCCGGCCCAGGTCCTCTTCCGCGATCTGGAGGGCACCAAGCTGCTGCCCTCGCACCACGCGGCCACCCTCGCGGCGCTGCCCGCCGAGGTCGCGGCCCCGATGACGTACGACGCCGAGCGCGGCTGGGACCGGGTCGTGTACTGCCTGCTCGTCAACCATGTGGCCGAGATGCTGGCGGTGCTCGCTGATCTCCACCCGCAGGTGGAGGCCGCGCTCTGGGCCCGGGTGCGCACCACCCTGCGCTCCTGCGCGGCGGCGCACGGCCACCCGCCGCGGCTGGCCGGTCTCCTCGACGGGGTGCCGCTGCCCGCCAAGGCCAATCTGCTGACCCGCTGGGCCCGCAAGGCCGACCGGGAGGCGGCCTATGTCCGGCTGCCCTCACCACTGGCCCGGAACCTGCTCGCGGACCCGGCGCACCCCGACGACCACCCCACCGGCTGGAGCCCCCGATGACCCCGCCCACGCCCGAGGTCCGGGCCCGCGTGCTCGCCCTGTCCGGCGAGGAACTGCCCGCCTACCTCTACGACTTGGCGGCGCTCCGGGCCCACCTGGGGGGCATCAGGGCGGCGCTGCCCCCAGGGGTGGAGCTGTACTACGCCGCGAAGGCCAACCCGGAGGTGGAGATCCTCCGTGCGCTCGGCCCGTACGTGGACGGCTTCGAGGTCTCCTCGGGCGGCGAGTCGGCGCATGTCGCGGGGGCCGTGCCCGGGGCGGTGCTGGCCTTCGGCGGCCCGGGCAAGACGCCCGCCGAGATCGCGGGCGCCCTGCGGAGCGGTGTACGGCGCTTCCACGTGGAGAGCGTCCACGAACTCCACCTGCTGGAGAGCCTCGCGACCACCGTGGTGCCGGGCACGCGCCTGGGGGTGCTGATCCGGGTCAACCTGAGGGTGGAGGGCGAGGCCCTCGCCGGGAACGCGCTCGCCATGGGCGGCGGCCCCACCCCCTTCGGCATGGACCCGGCTCAGGCGGACCACGCCCTGGCTCTGCTCACCGACGGCGGCTGCCCGCACCTGGAGTTCCGCGGCGTGCACGCCCATCTGGCCAGCGGACTCGGCGCCGAGGCCCAACTCGCCCTCGCCCGGCGGGTGGTGGAGTGGTCACTCGCCCTCGGCCGCCGCCACCGCCTCCCGGTGGCCGAGGTCAATGCGGGCGGCGGGATGGCCGTGGACTACGCGCGCCCCGGCGAGCGCTTCGACTGGGCCGCCTACGGCGCGGGGCTGGCCCGGCTGTCGGCCGCGTACGAGGGGCTCCGGCTGCGCATCGAGCCGGGGCGGGCCCTCACCGCGTACTGCGGCTGGTACGCGAGCGAGGTCCTCGATGTGAAGCACAGCCACGGCGAGGAGTTCGCGGTGCTGCGCGGCGGCACCCACCATCTGCGGACCCCGGCGACCAAGGGCCACGACCAGCCCTGCACGGTGCTGCCCTCCCCGGCGCCCTGGCCGCACCCCTGGCCCCGCCCCGCGGCGCGCGGCGCGCGGGTCACCCTCGCCGGTCAGCTGTGCACGCCCAAGGACGTCCTGGCCCGCGGGGTCCCGGCAGCCGGGCTGCGCGCGGGCGACCGGGTGGTCTTCGCGCTCGCGGGCGCCTACGCCTGGAACATCTCGCACCACGACTTCCTGATGCACCCCCGGCCCGGCTTCCACTTCCTCGGCCGCGAGGAGCCCGGGCGGACGGCCGGGGAGGAGAGGGCGAACTGAGGTCACCGGCCCCCGGGGGCGGCGCGCAGCGGTTCGCCGACCTCGTGGAGATGCCCGAGCGCCTGCCGGTAGGAGTCGACGAGCCCGGTCTGCGCGTACGGGATGTCCAGGGCCCGGCAGTGCTCCCGGACGAGCGGCTGGGCGCGGCGCAGGTTCGGCCGCGGCATGCTCGGGAAGAGGTGGTGCTCGATCTGGTAGTTGAGTCCGCCCAGCAGGAAGTCGGTCACCGGGCCGCCGCGGATGTTGCGGGAGGTGAGGACCTGCTTGCGCAGATGGCCCCAGGGTGCGCCGTCGGGGTCGGGCATCGGCATGCCCTTGTGGTTGGGGGCGAAGGCGAGGCCCAGGTGGAGGCCGAAGAGCGCCTGGTGCAGGAGGAGGAAGACCAGTGCCCGCAGCGGCGACAGGGTGGTGAGCAGCAGGCTCGTGTAGGCCGCGGCGTGCACCAGGAGCAGGGTGCCTTCCACGGCCCGCTCGCGCGGCGGCTGCCGTCGCAGGTCCCGTACGCCGTGCACCTTGAGGGCGAAGCCTTCGAGGAGGGTGAGCGGGAAGAACAGCCAGGCCTGGTGGCGGGTGAGAAGGCGCCGCAGCCCGGTGCGGACCGCGGCCTGGTGGCGGGTGAAGACCAGCACGTCGGCGAGGACGTCGGGGTCCTTGTCGATGTGGTTGGGGTGGGCGTGGTGGCGGTTGTGCTTCTCGTTCCACCAGGCGTAGCTCATGCCGAGGAGCAGGTTTCCGTGCACCAGGCCGATCAGCCGGCTCCGGGCGCGGCTGCCGGTGATCTGGGCGTGGCCCGCGTCATGGCCGAGGAAGGCGGTGCGCGCGCCGAACAGGGCCAGCGGCGGCGCGAGCAGCAGGGTCCACCAGTGGTCCCCGGCGAGCACCATCGCGCCGACCACCGCGGCCAGCGCGAGCGCGTTGCCGCAGACGGCCGCCGCGTACCAGCGGGTGCGCCGGTCGAGGAGCCCGGCCTCCTTGACCGCCTTGAGGAGCGGGGTGAACTCGCTGCCGCCGGCGCGCGGGATGCCGTCGCCCGGGGGTTCCGTGGGCGCGGCCAGGGCTGGGGACATGGCGGATGCTCCGCTCTGCGGGGTTCGGATGGACCTCCCTCACGGTAGAAACCGCAGCTCGGCGCCACCATGGCGGCAGCACCCGGACGACAGGGGGGAACTCCCCTGGGCGGGAGGGGGGTTGGGCCCACCCCCCGGGTTGCGGTTTGTCCCGTGATGTGGCTTTCCCGCCCCGGCTCCGAGGGCACGTTCACGGCGGCCCGGCAACCCGTCCGGGTGCTGTACCATCAACCGCCGCCAGCCCTATTAGTCAAACTTGAGGAGCCTTCTCATCAGCGTCTCCCCCACCTCAGAGACCGCCGCGGTACGGATCCGACACTCCGCCGCGGGGCCGCCCGCGTACGCCGGCCTGTCGCGCTGCCGCGCCGTCTTCGTGCCCGGCACCGCGCGCGGCGGCCGGGTCCACTTCTGGGCGCCGGAGGAGGAGGCGCCGCTGCCCGGTGCCGGTGCGGCGCTCGACCTCGTACTGCCCGGCCCCGACGGGGAACCCGGGATCGGCGCGGTGCGCACCCTCGCGCTCCCGGTGCCCGAGGCGCTGACCGTCCTCGGCCGGGTGCATACCGACCCCGAGGCGCATCCCGCCGTCCGCTTCTGGGGCGCGGCGGCGCTGTACGCCCTCACGCTGATCGCGCGGGGCAGGCTGCTGCCGGGGCTCAGGGAGGACGGCGCGGACGAGTGGCGCTGCGCACCACTGGAGCCCGACGAGAACCGGCGGCTGCTCGAACTCGCCGCTTCCGCACCGCCGTTGGCGCACAATCTGCCCGTCCCCGGCACCGAGGGCCGGCGGATCGCGGAGCCCGGCGCCCTGGTCCGCGCCTTTCTCGACGCGGTGGCCGACGGGCTGCCGCGTACCGCCGCCGCCGAAGTGGCCGCCGGGGGCCCGGCCTTCGCGGGCACCGGCACCGAGCCGCGGCCCGAACTCGCCACCTGGGCGGAGGAGTTGGCCGTACTGCACGGGGGCGGCCTGCGCCTCTCGCTGCGGATCGAGGCGCCGGGGCTCACCGGGGCCGCGGAGGGCCGGGACGGCGGGAGCGGGGCGCCCTTCCGCGCCGTGCTCCAGGTGCACAGTGCCGAGGATCCGGCGCTCGTGGTGGACGCCGCCCTGCTGTGGGCCCCGGACAGCGGCGCCGAGGCCGCGCTCGGGCCCCGGGCCAGGACCGACACCCTGCTCGCCCTGCGCCGCGCGGTCCGGCACTGGCCGCCGCTGGACCCGCTGCTCGCCTCGGCGGTGCCCGGGGCGGTGGAGCTCGCCGACGAGGAGGTCGCCGAACTCCTGGGCCCCGGCGCCGGGTTGCTCGCCGAAGCGGGGGTCGAGGTGCACTGGCCCAAGCAGTTGGCGCGGGGGCTCTCGGCCCGCGCGGTCGTCTCCGGCGAGGAGAGCACGGGATCCTCCGGCCTGCTGAACCCGGAGGCGCTGCTCTCCTTCCGCTGGCAGTTCGCCCTCGGCGAGGAGCGGCTCACCGCCGCGCAGCTGGACCAACTCGCCGAAGCGGCACGCCCGTTGGTCAGGCTCGGCGAGCGGTGGGTGCTCGTCGACCCGGCCCGGGCCGCCGCGCTGCGCGAGCGCCCCGGGGGCACCCTGCGGGGCGTGGAGGCTCTCGGTGCCGCCCTCACCGGCACCGCCCGGATCGGCGGGCAGCAGGTCGAGGTGGCCGCCTCGGGCCGCCTCGCCCGGCTCCGGGATCTGCTCACCGCCCCGGAGTACGCCCTTACGCTGCCCCAACCGGCGGCTCTACGGGCCCAGTTGCGGGACTACCAGGCCCGGGGCCTGGCCTGGCTCGCCCGGCTGACCGGGAACGGGCTCGGCTGCTGCCTCGCCGACGACATGGGCCTCGGCAAGACCCTCACCCTCATCGCGCTGCATCTGCACCGCCAGCAGGACCCCGCGACCGCGGGCCCCACCCTGGTGGTCTGCCCGGCCTCGCTGCTCGGCAACTGGCAGCGGGAGATCGAGCGCTTCGCCCCCGGCACCCCGGTCCGCCGCCACCACGGCCCCGCCCGAGGACTGGACGGTCTCGCCCCCGGCGAGGTGGTGCTGACCACGTACGGCACCATGCGCCTGGACGCCGAACGCCTGCGCGCGGCGCCCTGGGCCCTCCTTGTGGCCGACGAGGCCCAGCACCTCAAGAACCCGTACTCCGCGACCGCCCGGGCCCTGCGCACCGTCGAGGCCCCGGCGCGGGTCGCCCTCACCGGCACACCGGTGGAGAACAACCTCACCGAGCTGTGGGCGATCCTCGACTGGACCACCCCGGGACTGCTCGGCCGCCTCGGCGACTTCCGCACCCGGTACGCGGATCCGGTGGAGCGCGGCACCGATCCGGCCGCCGCCGACCGGCTCGCCCGCCTCGTCAGGCCCTTCCTGCTGCGCCGCCGCAAATCCGATCCGGGCATCGCCCCCGAGCTGCCCGCCAAGACGGAGACCGACCACGCCGTCCCGCTCACCGCCGAGCAGGCCGGGCTCTACGAGGCGGTCGTCCGGGAGATGCTCGACGAGATCGCCACGGCGGACGGCATGGGCCGCCGGGGGCTGATCGTGCGCCTGCTGACCGCGCTCAAGCAGATCTGCAACCACCCGGCGCAGTACCTCAAGGAGGAGAGCCCCGCCCTCGCGGGCCGCTCCGGCAAGCTCGCCCTGCTCGACGAACTCCTGGACACCATGCTCGCCGAGGACACCGGGGTACTGGTCTTCACCCAGTACGTACGGATGGCCCGCCTCCTTGCGGCACGGCTCGCCGAGCGCGGCATCCGCAGCCAGTTCCTGCACGGCGGCACCCCGGTCGCCGAACGCGAGGCCATGGTGGACCGCTTCCAGGACGGCACGGTCCCGGTCTTCCTGCTCTCGCTCAGGGCCGCGGGCACCGGCCTCAATCTCACCCGCGCCTCCCACGTGGTCCACTACGACCGCTGGTGGAACCCGGCGGTCGAGGCCCAGGCCACCGACCGCGCGTACCGCATCGGCCAGACGCGCCCGGTGCAGGTGCACCGGCTGATCGCGGAGGGCACCGTCGAGGACCGTATCGACGCCCTGCTGCGCGGCAAGCGGGCGCTCGCGGAGGCGGTGCTCGGTGGCGGCGAGGCGGCGCTCACCGAACTCACCGACGCCGAACTGGCCGCGCTGGTAAGCCTCCAGGGAGGAACAGATGGCTGAGACACCCACCGGGCCCCGGACCCCTGAGACCGACGACGACACCGAACTCGTCTTCGCCCCCGCGCCCCCGGCGCACGGCCGGGCCTTCGCCGTGAGCTGGTGGGGGCGCGCCTGGGTGAAGGCGCTGGAGGACACCGCCCTGGACTCCGCGGGGCTCCGGGCGGGCAACCGGCTCGCGCGCTCCGGCGCGGTCGGCGCCGTCTCGGTGCGTCCCGGACGGCTGACCGCGATGGTCCGCGACCGGGACGGCGGCGGGCACCGCACCGATGTGCTGCTGCAGCGCTTCGACACCGCCCAGTGGGACCGCCTGCTCGGCATGGCGGCCGAACGCGCCGGGCATGTGGCGGCGCTGCTCGCCCACGAGATGCCGCACGAGCTGGCCGAGGACGCCGCCCTCTCCGGGGTCGGACTGCTCCCCGAGATCGGCGACTTGGAGGCGAAGTGCGACTGCGGGGCCTGGGACCACTGCGCCCACAGCACCGCCCTGTGCTACCAGGCCGCCCGGCTTCTGGACGAGGACCCCTTCGTCCTGCTGCTCCTTCGCGGGCTCGGCGAGGCCTCGCTGGTGGCCGCCCTGCAGGAGCGCGGCAGCCGCCCGGCCGCGGGTGAGACCGCCGAAGCGGGGGTGGACGCCCGGGAGGCCTTCGCCGCGGGTTCCCTCCTGCCCGGGGTCCCCGCACCGGATCCTGTGCCCGCCGCCGGTCCCCAACTCCCCTCCCTGGACACGGAGTCGGCGCCGCCTGCCCCGGTCGAGGCCGAGGCGCTCGCCTTCCTCGCCGCCACCGCGGCGGCCGAGGCCCGCCGCCTCCTCGCCCAGGCCCTGGCCCCGGACCGCGTCCCGGAGCACACCCCGCTCGACTTCCGGCCCGACGCGGTACGGCTCCTCGCGGCGGACCCGCCCCCGCCGGTGGCCGCACGGCTGACCGCCGCCCTCGGCGCGGCGCCGGAGGACCTCGCCGCCGAGCTGCGCGCCTGGCGGGAGGGCGGGGCGAGCGGGCTGCGGGTCCTCGCGGAGCAGTGGGAACCGGCCGAGGCGGAGCTGACCCGCGCCCGGTCCGGGCTCGCCACGGCGTGGGCGGACGGCGAGGCGCCCCCGCTGGAGCGTACGGGCAACCGCTGGACGGAACCGGGCGGGGAACGCCAGCTCCGGCTGGACGAGGAGGGCCGCTGGTGGCCCTTCGCCCGAGCGGCGGACGGATGGCGACAGGCGGGAGCCCCGCAGAGCGATCCGGCCACGGCACTCTCGCTGACCGCCGGGGACGGCTGATCGGGGCGTCCGGACAGGCCCGGCGCCCGGTTCATCGGGGGGGGCGCCGGGCCGGGAGCATCGGCGCCCCCGTACGAGGACGGGGCGGGGCGCTCCCCGGCCCCGCCCCCGTCCCCGCCGACTCGCCGACTCGCCGACTCGCCGACTCAACGACTCAACGACTCAACGACTGGCGACGATGTCCAGCGTGAGGGTGAGGCGGCGGCCGGTCATGCCCTTGGCGGTGGTGATGTCGAAGGCGTACCGGTCGACGGTCGCGGTGCCCCGGGCGGTGAGCCGGCCGCCCTCGACCGCGACGGCATCGACGGTGACGGCCACCGGCCTGGTGACGCCCTTGACCGTCAACTCCCCTTGCAGCGTGGCCCCTTCGGCGGTACGGCTGACGCCCGTGCCCCGGTAGGCGATGCCCGGGTGGGCGGCCACGTCCAGAAAGTCGGCGGACTTCACGTGCTCGTCGCGCTTGCGGTTGCCGGAGTCGAAGCCCCCGGCGTCGATCACGACCTCCACCGAGGACGCCTCCACCGGCTCGGACACCGTGATCCGGCCCTCCCGGAGGGCGAAGCTGCCCCGCACCGGCACAAGACCGAACATCGCACGGGTGGCGAACCGGACGGTCGAGGCGCCCGGTTCGATCTCGTACGTACCCGGCTCGATGTCGGACTGACCCTCGGGCCCTGCTGTCACCATGAACTCTCCGCCTTCGTACCTGACACGCCGTACTGCACGCCGCACTGGCCGCACAGCATCCCGCACCCGAGGGGCGCGCGCCAGCCCGGCGCGGCGGTGTCCGCCGAAGGGTGAGCACGGGCGGTCGCGCTCGCGCCGGGCAACGGCCTTGTGTGCCACGCCCGTTCGTCCGTCCGAGGCCGGGCGGGCGGCTCCGCCGCCGGAGCGGAGCGGTCGCCCTCCGCCGTACGGCGCCTGCCCGAGCAACGCGCGTCCCGCTGGGCCTTTGCCGCCCCGGCAGCCTTTCCCGGTTCTGTGCAGACGGCACTCTTCCGCCCCAACACCCTTGCGCCGTACGGTACTTCCGCCGACTCCGGTCGGCCCGATGACCACCGCCGGGGCGCTCCGCCGCGCTGCCCCGTCCGAGCGTCCGCGGTAAGGGGGCACCGCGGCCCGAGTCAGTGGGCGCCGCGCCGTGCTCCGCTCCGCGGCGTCCCCGTACCACCGCTCCCCGGCACAGCGCCCCCTCCGGTCCGACAGGTCCCCCACGAGAGGCAGTTCAGCCATGGAACGCGCACCGTACTCCCCCACCAGACGCCGCCTGCTGCAGGGCGCCGCGCTCGCCGTGCCCGCCGCCCTGCTCCCCCTCGGCGGCCGGGCGCTGGCGGGCACCCGCACCAGCGACTACCCCCCGGCCGAGAGCAAGCCGGCCAGCACCCAGAACTACACCGTCTCCAGCCGCCCGAGCAGCTACTCCCTGGACTACGTGGTCATCCACGTCACCCAGGAGACCTACGCCGACACGCTCAAGATCTTCCAGAACCCGGCGAAGCAGGTCTCCGCGCACTACGTGGTGCGCTCCAAGGACGGGCATG
The DNA here is from genome assembly GCF_012273655.1 of Streptomyces physcomitrii. Lineage (GTDB taxonomy): Bacteria > Actinomycetota > Actinomycetes > Streptomycetales > Streptomycetaceae > Streptomyces > Streptomyces physcomitrii. The sequence continues at coordinate 46,741 of NZ_JAAWWP010000028.1, forward strand.
TCGCCCAGTGCGTCCGCGAGAAGGACATCGCCTGGCACGCCGGGAACTGGGACTACAACACCCGCAGCATCGGCATCGAGCACGAAGGCTGGGTGGACAAGCCCCAGTACTTCACCGACGCCATGTACATCCAGTCGGCCAAGCTGACCGCCTCGATCTGCGACAAGTACGGCATCCCCAAGACCCGTACGCACATCCTCGCGCACGCCGAGGTACCGGGGACCGACCACACCGACCCGGGCCCGCACTGGGACTGGCAGCGGTACATAAGCCTGGTCAACGCGTCCTGACGGCGCGCAGGCGGCGGCCCGGCGACAAGGCGCCCCGGATCCGTCCGGGTGCCGTCGCCGGGCCGCCGCCGTGCGTCTGGCGGGGGCGGGCTCAGGGGTCGAGGCTGCTGACGATCTCGGCGGTGGCGGTGAGACCGTCGCTGATGGTCGGGGCCATGCTCGTGCCCGCCAGGTAGAAGCCGAGCAGGATGCAGACGATCGCGTGGGAGACCTTCATCGCGCCGTTGCGGATGAAGACCACCGCCAAGATCGCGAGCAGCAGCACCACAGAGATGGAAATGGCCACGTCACACTCCTCCGCCACGTCGACACCGCGGCTTTTGGCCGCAAGTGTCGCGTAGCGGGCGGAGTGTTCCGGGCTCCGGCGTGTCCCCCGAACGGGTGGGACTCGTCGTGGCGGACGGCCGGGGCGAGCGGGTCAGGCGCCGTGCGCGGTGAGGAAGGCGGCGAGTCCCGCGAGGTCGTCGGTGTTGAGGAAGTCGACGCCCTCCGCGAGGAGTTCACCCCACAGCGCCTCGCGCGCCGGTCCCGGCAGGTCGGGCGTGGACCAGAGCCGCAGCTGCTGCCCGCGCGCGTGCGCGCCCGCGACCAGGGTGCGCAGCTTCTGGCGTTCGGCGGCCGGGAAGGGGCCGGTGCCCTGCCAGCCGAAGTTGAGGGCCCAGTTGTCGCTGATCAGCGGGATGAAGGAGGCGTCCGCCGCGGTGCCGAGGTCGGTGAGCCTGCCGTCGTAGAAGGCGAGCCGGGTGTCCTGGGCCGCCATCGGTTCGCGGGCGGCGCGGTCGCCGGAGACGACCACGGTGACCGCGCGCCGCCGCACCCGGCCGTGGCGGAAGCCGGTGAACAGCTCCGGGTAGCGGCGCAGCACCCGGTCGAGCGCCAGGTAGGTGCTCGCGCCCTCGGTCTTGAGGTCGACGAGCAGTTGCAGCGGCCGGGGCCGGCCCCCGTACACCCAGCCGTGGTTGGCGCGGACGCGTTCGCGCAGCGGGCGCAGGTAGAGGGATTCGAGAGTGCGCCGCGGATCGAGGTCGACGGGGTCGTGGGCGACCAGGAGCTCGCCCTCGACGAGGTAGACGTCCGCCTCCACGCTGCCGAACCGCTGGTCCAGGGCGTCGAGGAGCGGCCGGGGGTGCTCGTAGTCGTTGTGCGCGTGCGCCCGCCAGTGCGGGCGGGGGCGGTGGCCCCCGGTGGCGGACGCGGCGCGGGCGGCCGGGGCGAGGGGGCCGCCGAACAGTACGGGTGCCGCGACTCCGGCGGCGGTGGCGGCACCGAGGGCGGTGAGGGCTCTCCTGCGCGTGGTGAGGGGCATGCTGCCTCCGGGGGTGGGACGCCGTGGGGACCTGAGCGAGTATGCGGTCCCGGGGGCCGGGCAGACAGGCCCGCGGCAGGTGTTGTCCCGATGTCCACCACCGGTTCACCGCCACCCTCGTGCCGCCCGGGGCGACTTGACGGGTCGTCAACTCGGCGCGGACGGGCGGCCCTCGGGTGCACTCCCGGGGGCCGCCCGTTGCGGCGGCTTCTCGTCACGGGTCCAACAGCGTGCCTGCATACGGCCGTTGGGCGGTCCCACGGCGGGTTCAGCCGGGGATGACCTCGGCGATCTGCGGGGCCGCGCCGCCCGCCCGCCAGCGGAGGCGTACGGCGTCGGCGCCGCCCTTGACGTCCAGGCGGTCGAACGGCCGGGCCACCTCGCCCACCGGGCGCCAGCCCTCCTCGCCGTGCACCTCGACGGTGGCCGCGACCGCGTGCCCCTCGGGCTGGAGCACGGTGAGCGAGGTCAGCTCGCGGGCGGACTCCAGGGTGACGGTGAGCGATTCGTCCGCCTCGGGGGCGCGGGCGGCGCGGTAGAGGGTGCCCGGGTCCCCGTCGGCGGCCGAGGCGAGGCTGCTGCCCTCCGCGGCGGCGGGCCCGCCGGTGACCTCCGCGACCCGGCCGCTGATCCCGAACTCCCTTACGGCGAGCCAGTTCTCCTGGGCCGCGCTCGCCCGGGCCCGCAGATAGCGCGCCTCGGTGCCCTCGGGCGCCGTGACGGTGACCTCCTCGCGGCCGGTGAAGGCCTCCAGCTCCTTCCAGTCCTTGCCGTCGGCGGAATACTCCAGGACGCCCTTGTGGAGGTAGTCCTCCGGGCTGCCGGGGGTGCCCATCGCCAGGGTGACGGTGCCCAGCTCCCGGACGGACCGCAGGTCGAGCGTGACCGCGTCGCCGGGCCCGGGGGCGCCGTCGCTCCAGTAGTACGTCAGGTCGTCGCCGTCGGTCATCCGGGCCGGGGCGTTGCTCTGATGGGTGCCGAGGTCGGAGCCCGCCTTCGGGCGGCCGGGGACCCCGAGCAGCCGGTCGAAGGCGGCGGTGGCCTCGTCGGCGAAGGTGTCGGCCACGCCCTCGGCGACCAGGGCCCGCACCTTCCGCCCGTCGAGCACGTCCACGGTGAACGAGGAGGCGTGGGCGAGGAGTCGGGGCAGTTTCTGGCGCAGCTTCCAGGCCCGTGCCGTCTCGCCGGAGCGGGCGGCGGTGAGCATGTCGAGGGCGGTGCGGTCGGCGGCGGCCCAGGCCTCGGCGGCGTCCAGCCAGGGGGCCGCGTCGTCCAGGAAGCCCTGCTCGGGCAGGTGGGCACGCAGGACCGCGGGCGCCCTGCCGAAGGCCGCGAGGTCCCGGTCCAGCCGGGCCGCGTCCCCGTCCCGCCAGAACTTCTCGACGGAGGCGGCGAGTCGGGGCGCCGGCCGCGGGTCGAGGGCGGACTCGTGACTGGCGTCGGCGAACCACTCCAGGGCGTCGGCGGTGCGCCCCTCGCCCCCGGCCAGTTCCCGCAGCGCGGACTTCCAGGAGGCGGCGGGGTCGTAGGCGCGGTCGTTCCAGGTGTAGTCGGCGACCGTGTGCAGGGCGAGCTTCGAGGCGTAGGGCTGCACCATCGGGTTGGCCGTGATCCCGGCCAGCTGCTCGGCGAGCCCGGCCTCACGGCCGGTGAAGGGGCCGAGCAGCAGGCGCCCCGGCACATAGTCGTTCACCGGGTAGTTGTCCCAGGTGAGGATCGGGTGCCCGAAGACCGAGCGGGCCTGCTTCGCCTCCGCGACGCTCATCGTGGGGGCGACGACGCCCACCCCGGTCCACTCGACCAGGACGTCCTTGTCGAGCTGCTCACGCAGCGCCTTCTTGTACGGGGTCTCCTTGACGTCGTAGTACTCGGTGGGAACCATCTGGAGCGGCTCGGCGCCCTCGTGCGCGGCGATGAAGTCCTTGTTCACCCGGTTCAGGAGATGGGCCTGGGCGGCACCGGCCGCGCCGCCGCCGGTGCCCCAACGCTCCTCGTCCGCAGGGCAGTTCCAGTCCGTGTAGCTGATGTCGTCCAGCGGCACCGCGAAGGTACGCACCCCGATGTCCCACAGCGTCCGGAACTTGTCCGTCAGCGCCTCGGCGTCGGCGTCCGAGCTGTAGCAGACGGAGAGTCCGGGCGAGAGGGCGTAGGTGAACTCGACGTGCCGCTCCCGGGCGCGGTCCACCAGCTCCTTGATACGGGCGAGTTGGTCGGCGGGGTAGGGCTCGCGCCACTTCTCGCGCAGATAGGGGTCGTCCTTCGGCGAGTACACGTAGATGTTCATCTTGTGCGCGCCGTAGAAGTCGAGTTGGTCGAGCCGGGCCTCGTGCGACCAGGGGAAGCCGTAGAAGCCCTCGATGACGCCCCGGATCGGGGTCGCCGGCCAGTCGCGGACCTCCAGTCCGCGCAGCTTCCGGCCCGGGTGCGATCCGCCGTCGAGGACCTGCTTCAGGGACTGGGCGGCGTAGTACGTACCGGTCGCGTCGACCCCGGACAGGACGATGCGCCCGGCGCCGATGCCGAGGACGTGGCCTCCCTCCGGCAGCCCTGAGGGACCGTCAAGTCCCAGTGCCCGCAGGGCGGTTGCCGAGGCCTGCTGCTCGGTGGGGCCGCCCACCCAGACGGTGAGACGGCCGGAGCGCGGCCCGTCGGCGCGGACGATCCGGCGGACTCCGGCGTCCTTGAGCGCCCGCTCGGTGACCTGGACGGCCGCCCGGTCGCTCCGCTCGCCCGCGACGAGGGTGACGGCCCCGGTGAGGGTGACCGAGTCCGCGCGGACGGTGGCGGACTGCGGGGCCGGGGTGATCGGCGGAGGGCTGCCGGGCGGGGGCGCGGCCCCGGCGGACGGGGCGCCGAGCGAGAGCGCCAGCAGGGCGGTCACGGCACCGAGCACAACCGAGCGGGACAGACGTCGTCGCACTTTCGTCCTCCACAGAACCCATCAAGTACCAGCAGGACCGGCGGACTTCGACCCCTCTCCATGCACAGAGGTGCACGGTTCGGGCCGGGAACGCGCAGCTTGGAACATAGGCCTGGACCAGAGCGGCGCACAACCGCACGGACCGAATCCACCCCCGCCCCGCTTGGCGCATACTCCGCGCGCGGCAGATTCGCGCGGCCCAAGTCCCGTGCGGGAATGGCGCGTTGCCGTCTCCCCGGCCACGGCTGACGGGCCAAGACTGCTGGACGACGGTGAACCGAACGGCGGCCGGTGCACCCGGCGCCGAGGCGAGGAGGACCAGATGAACCGCACCCGCACCGCACGCCCCGGGCCCCGGATCCGCGCCCGCCGGACCGCGGCCGCCGCACTGGGCCTCGCGCTGGCCGCGCTCTCGGCCGGGACCGCGAGCGCCGAGCAGCAGACCGGACAAGGGACCGGGCAGTCCGTACGTACCGTGGTGCTCACCTACAACGACGACCTGGCGCCGAGCCTCGACGCGAAGATCGCCCAGAGCACCAGCATCTGGAACTCGGCAGTGGAAGCGGTGCAGTTGAAGGAGGTCGACGGCGCCGCCGACTTCAGCTACGTCGAGACCGACGGCAGCGCCCACACCGACACCGACGGGCACGGCCAGGGCCAGGTCTTCCTGCCCGTCGGTGCTCCGCTGCGCGTGGTCACCCACGAGACGGGGCACATCCTGGGCCTGCCGGACCATTTCTCCGGCCCGTGCAGCGAGTTGATGTCCGGAGGCGGACCGGGCCCCGCCTGCACCAACGCGGTACCGAACGCGAGCGAGGCCGCCCAGGTCGACCTCCTGTGGGCGAACGGCTGACCGGCCGGGGCGGGCGCGGTCAGCGGCCGAAGAGCTCGAAGGCGACCGCGGGCCGTCCGCCGAAGCGCGGGGCGAGGGATTCGGCGAAGCCGGTGAGGAAGGAGCGGCAGTAGCTCTCCGGGTCCTCCTCGGTCAACACCTCGATATAGGTGCGGTGTTCGAGCAGGGAGCGCACCCCGCGCTCCAGGCCCTCGGTGGCGTCCACGGCGTGCGTCGGGGCGTCGGTCCCGGCGACGGCCACCCAGCGCACCCCGTCCCAGGGTTCGAGTCCGGCCTCGCGCAGCTCCGGGAAGATCCACCGGTTGCCCGCGTCGGCCACCGCGTCGAGCGCGGCCCGGCCGACCGCCACATGGTCGGGGGTGTTCCAGACGGTGCCGCCCCAGGTGTCCCGGTGGTTGAGGGTGACCACCAGCTGGGGCCGGTGGCGGCGGATCGCGGCGGCGATGTCCCGGCGCAGCGCGATGCCGTACTCGACCACCCCGTCCCGGTGGTCGAGGAACTCCACCGCCGAGACCCCGACCACGGCGGCGCTCGCCCGCTGCTCGCGTTCGCGCAGCGGGCCGCAGACGGCGGGGTCGAGGGTGTCGATGCCCGCCTCGCCCCGGGTCGCCAGGAGATAGGAGACCTCCTTGCCCGCGTCGGTCCAGGTGGCGACGGCGGCCGCGCAGCCGTACTCCAGGTCGTCGGGGTGGGCGACGACGGCGAGCGCCCGCTGCCAGTCCTCGGGCAGCGGAGTGAGCGGGGACTGCGGGGCCTCGGGCGAATCGGTCATGGTCCGAGGGTAGGCATCCGGCGGTGGTCGGCCACTCGTGGGGCGCTCCCGCCGGGCGGGGGCGGGGCTGCGCCCTTAGCGTGAGTGGATGATCCGGTTCGAAGAGGTCGGCAAGCGGTATCCGGACGGCACGGTCGCCGTGGCGGGGCTGAGCTTCGAGGTCGGCGAGGGCGAACTCGTCACCCTGGTGGGCCCGTCGGGCTGCGGCAAGACCACGACCATGATGATGGTCAACCGGCTCATCGAACCGACTTCGGGGCGGATCCTCGTCGACGGCGAGGACATCGCCTCCGTCGATCCGGTCCGGCTGCGCCGCCGTATCGGCTATGTCATCCAGCAGGTCGGCCTCTTCCCGCACCGCACCGTGCTCGACAACACCGCGACGGTGCCCGCCCTGCTCGGCTGGAAGAAGGCGCGGGCCCGCGCGCGGGCCCGGGAACTCCTCGACCTGGTGGGGCTCGACCCCGAGGTCTACGGGCCCCGCTATCCGGCCCAGCTCTCCGGCGGCCAGCGGCAGCGGGTGGGCGTGGCGCGGGCGCTGGCCGCCGATCCGCCGGTGCTGCTGATGGACGAGCCCTTCGGCGCCGTGGACCCGGTGGTGCGCGAGCAGTTGCAGGAGGAGTTCCTGCGGATGCAGTCGGCGGTGCGCAAGACGGTGCTCCTGGTCACCCACGACATCGAGGAGGCCGTCCGGCTCGGCGACCGGATCGCGGTCTACGGCGAGGGGCGCATCGAGCAGTACGACACCCCGGGGGCGGTGCTCGGCACCCCCGCCAACGACTATGTGGCCTCCTTCGTCGGCGCGGACCGCGGGCTCAAGCGGCTCTCGGTGACCGCCATCGAACCCAGCGACCTCGAACAGCCCCCGGTGGCCCGCCTCGACGAGTCCGCCGCCCGGGCCGCGGACCGGCTGCGCGAGGAGGGCGGCCGCTGGGCCGTCGTCCTGGACTCGGACGGCGATCTGCACGGCTGGATCGGCATCGACGAGGCCGCCCGCGCGGGCGAGGGCAGCCGGGTGGCCGATCTGGCGCACCGGATGGGGGCCTGGCTGCCGGTGGGCGCCCCGCTGAAGCAGGCGTTCAGCGTGATGCTCCAGCACGACGCGGGCTGGGTCGCGGTCCTGGACGGCGCCCGCTTCCTCGGTGTGCTCACCCCGGTCAAGCTGCACGAGGCGCTGCGCCGCTCGGTGGACGCGGAGGCCAGGGGCGTCGCCCGCGAGGACGTGCGCTTCGACTCGGTGGCCGAGGCCTGACCAGGCGGCGGGCGACCGCGCCACCGGCCGCACCCGCCCCCGGCTCACAGCAGCCCCTTGCGCTCCAGATACGTACGGGCCACGTCTTCCGGCAGTCGCCGCCAGCTGTCCACCTGCTGGTTGAGCGAGGCCAGGTCGCGGGTGGTCAGCACCCGGCTGAGGGCGTCGAGCGCCCGGGCGACCCGGGGTCCGCCCGCGCGGGCGCGGTTGACGACCGGGACCACGTAGTCCGCGTTCTGCAGGCGCTTGTCGTCCTTCAGCAGGACGAGCGAGAACTCGTCGAGGGTGGCGTCGGTCGTGGTGGTCAGCACCAGCTGGTCCTGGCCGCTCTGCACGGCCTTCTTGGCCTGGGTGGTGCCGACGCCCTTCGGGTCCACGCCGGTCAGCTCGATCCCGTACACCTTCTTCAGGCCCGGCGCGCAGTACGGCCGCTGTACGCACTCGTCGCCTGCGGCGAGGCGGACCTTCCGCTTCGTACGGCCGAGGTCGCTGAGGGTCTTCAAGCGGTGCTCGCGGGCGAAGGAGGCGCTGACGGCGAAGGCGTTCTGGTCGACGGCGCGGCCGGGGCGCAGGACGGTGAGTCCGCGCGGGGCGGCGAGCCGGCGCAGGGCCCGCAGGGTGCGGGCGGGGTCCGGGGAGCCGACGGGCTTCGCCTGCGCGCCGTTCTCCTTGGCGTTGAGCCAGTCGGCGAAGGTGGCCGCGTACTCGGCGACGACGTCGATCTGGCCGGATTCCAGGGCGGGTTCGTACAGCTCGCGGTTGGAGACGGTGATCAGGTCGGTCCGGTAGCCGGCCTTCTTCAGGAGCAGCGTGTACATCTGCGCCAGCAGGTCGGACTCGGTGAATCCGGCGGAGCCGACGGTGAGCCGGTGGCTGTCGCCCGGGGGTGCGGTGACCGCGTTCTGGTTCTCCAGGCTCGGCCCCGTGGAGCAGCCGGTGAGGGCGAGCAGGGCCCCGGCGAGGGCGGCCCGGCGCCGTCGCCGGGCGGGGCGGCGCGGCATCAGGGCCTCCCCTGCCGGGCGCGGCCGGGCCCGAGGCGTTCGGCGAGTGCGAAGAGCCCCTCGACCAGCAGCGCGAAGACGGCGACCAGGAAGGCCCCGGCGACCACCTGCGGGGTGCTGGCCAGATTGAACCCGGCGGTGATGATCCGGCCGAGTCCCCCGCCGCCCGCGAGCGCGGCGATGGTGGCGGTGGCGACGAGCTGGACCGCGGCGAGCCGGACCCCGGCGAGGATCATCGGCAGCGCCAGCGGGGCCTCCACCCGCCGCAGCAGCTGCCCGCCGGTCATGCCCATCCCCCGGGCGGCCTGGACGACGCCGCGGTCCACCTCGCGCATGCCGACGTAGGCGTTGGTCAGCAGCGGCGGCACGGCGAAGAGGACCAGGGCGACCACGGTGGGGCCCTCCCCGTAGCGGCCGAGCGGGGTCAGGAGCAGCAGGACCAGGACGGCGAAGGTGGGCACCGCCCGGCCGATGTTGGAGATGTTGACCGCGAGCGCCCCGCCCCGGCCGAGGTGGCCGAGGACCAGCGCCACCGGCAGCGCGATCAGGCAGCTGATCAGCAGGCAGACCAGGGTCAGCAGGAAGTGTTCGAGCAGCCGCTGCCCGATGCCCTCGGACCCGGACCAGTGCGCGGAGTCGGCGAGCCAGTCCCAGGCCTCGCCCAGGGTGTTCACCGGCGCTCCGCCGGGCCGTGCCGGCGCGGTCCCGAGCGGTGGTCGGGCGGTGCGGTGCCGCGGAGGCGCCCCGGGCCCCGGCTCATGAGCGGGCCGCCCTGGTCCAGGGGGTGAGCAGCCACTGCACGCCGAGCAGCAGCAGATCGGCGGCGACGGCGATCAGCACGCACAGCACCGAGGCGGTGAGGACCTGCGCCTTGAAGTAGGTGTTCATCCCGGAGTAGATGAGGTTGCCGAGCCCGCCGAAGCCGACGATCGCCCCGACGGTGACCAGCGAGACCGCCGAGACCGCGGCGATGCGCAGCCCGGCCATCGCGGCGGGCAGCGCGAGCGGCAGTTCCACGGTGAGCAGCAGCCGGACGGGGCCGTAGCCCATGCCGCGGGCGGCCTCCCGGGTCTCCTCGGGCACCGCCTTCAGCCCGGCGAGGATGTTGCGGACCAGCAGGGTGAGCGAGTACAGCACGAGACCGGCGACCACCAGGGCGGCGGAGAGCCCGTACACCGGCAGCAGCAGCGAGAACATCGCGAGCGAGGGGATCGTGTAGAGGACCGTGGTCAGCGCGAGGACCGGTCCCGCGGCGAGCCGCCAGCGCCGGGCGAGCACGGCCAGCGGCAGCGCCAGGACCAGGGCGATGAGCACGGCGAGCGAGGTCAGTTCCAGGTGCTGGAGTACGGCGTCCGACAGGACCTGGCGGCGGGTGCTGAGGTAGGCGCCGCAGATCCACTCGTTGCGCGCGAGGCAGTCGTCGGGGGCCTTCATCCGTTCATTGCAGCCCGCCCCGGGGCCGCACGGCCTGTTGGGCTCGGCCGTACGGGGAGCCGGGGGACGGGCCGGGGTGCCGGGAGGGCAGAGCGCGTTTGCGCCGCCGGGGGCGGGGGCGGAGGCTTGGTCACCGAGGGTGTGATGCGCATTGGGTGCCTGGGAATCCGCGAGCGGTGTCACCGGTGAGCCGGTGGCCTTCTCCTGGGCGGCAAGCGCCGTGCTCGGCGACCGGCTGCGGGTGCACGGCTGGAGTCCCGCCGCGCAGGAGCTGCTCGGCTATCCGCCGGAGGATGTCCTCGGCACCCCCGTCACCCGGCTCGTGGGCGCCCCCGGCCACTACCACGGCGAGGACCTGCCGCCCGCGACCCTCGGCCCCGAGGGCCTCGCCCGCGACCTCGTACTGCGCCACCGCGACGGCCGGGCCCTGCACCTGGCCGCCGCGCACCGGCCGCTGCCCGCGTCCCCCGGCGGACAGGAGACCGCGAGCCTGCTGCTCCTCGCCCCGGCCGGGGAGCTGCGCGACTGGGAGACCGGGCAGGCGGTGCTGCGGGCGCTGTTCACCCAGTCCCCGATCGGGCTGACCCTCTACGACACCGAGCTGCGGGTGACCTGGGCCAACGACACCTGCGCCCGGGAGATGGCCGGTTCCCCCGAGCGGTACCGGGGCCTGCACCCGGACGAGCTGGTGCCGGGCGGGGAGATCCTCGGCGCGGAGCGGCCGGGCGGGCTGCGCGCCCTGGTCCGGGGCGTCCTGGAGACCGGGGAGCCCGTGATCGACCTGCACTACCGCGGCAGCCCGCCCGAGGATCCGGCCGGTGAACGCATCTGGTCGTACTCCTACTACCGGCTGCTCGACGGCCGCGGGCGCCCGGTCGGGGTGTGCGAGGAGTCCTTCGACATCACCGAGCGCTACCGGGCCGAGCGGCGGCTGCACCTCCTGGTCCGGGCCGGGGAGCGCATCGGCACCACCCTCGACCCGCGCCGCACCGCCACCGAGCTGGCGCTGACCGCGGTCCCCCAGATCGCCGACCGGGTCGCCGTGGACCTCTACCAGGACGTCCTGGAGGGCCGCGCGCCCCGGGGCGCCCCGCACCGGGAGCGCCCCCTGGTGCGGGTGGCCTCCTTCACCGCGCCGAGCGCCGCCGCCGGGCTGCCCGCCGCCCTCGCCCGGGACGCCCGGCCCGACTACCCGGAGTCCTCCTCGCAGGCCCGGGCGCTGCGCGGCGGTTCGGCGGTGCTCGACCCGGACCGCGGTGCCGGGGACGCGCCGGGTCTGAGCACGCTGGCGGTGCCGCTGCGGGCGCAGGGGGCCGGACTCGGGCTCGTCACCTTCGTCCGGGGCGGCGGCTGGCCCCCGTACCGCAGCGACGACCGGGACCTCGCCGAGGAGCTGGTGCGGCGCACGGCGGTGGCGGTGGACAACGCGCGCCGGTACGCGGGCGAGCACCAGGCGGCGGTGACGCTCCAACGCGACCTGCTCCCGGGCCAGTTGCCCTCCCTGTCCGCCGTGGAGGCCGCCTACCGGTACCTGCCCGCGGACAGCAGGGTCGGGGTGGGCGGCGACTGGTTCGACGTCATCCCGCTCTCCGGCTGCCGGGTGGGCTTCGTCGTCGGCGATGTGGTGGGGCACGGGCTCCGGGCGGCGGCCACCATGGGGCGGCTGCGGGCGACGGTGCGCGCGCTCGCCCAACTCGATCTCGCCCCCGAGGAGTTGCTCTCCCGGCTCGACGACCTGATCGTGCAGTGGGCCGAGGAGCGGGCCGCCCCGGAGGAGGGCGGGACCCCGCACGAGGAGACCACCGGCGGGACCTGCCTCTACGGCATCTACGACCCCGTCTCGCAGAGGTGCGCGCTGGCGCGGGCCGGGCATCTGCTGCCGGTGCTGGTCACCCCCGAGGGCCGGGCCGCGCTGCGGGAGCTGCCCTCCGGGCCCCCGCTGGGCACCGGTGGGCTGCCCTTCGAGAGCACCGAGGTGGACCTGCCCGAGGGCAGCCTCCTCGCGCTGTTCACCGACGGCCTGGTGGAGGCGCGCGACCTCGACCTCGACGAGGGCCTGGACCGGCTCACCCGGGTGCTCGCCGGTCCCGCCCGGCCCCTGGACCGGCTGTGCGGGGAAGTCTTGGGCGTGCTCCCCTCCCCGATGACCACCGACGACGCCGCGCTGCTCCTGGTGCGCAGCCGGGCGCTCGCCCCGGGCTCGGTGGTGAGCTGGGAGATGCCCGCCGAGGCGGCCGCGGTGCCGGAGCTGCGCCGCAGGGCACGCGAGCAGCTGGCCGCCTGGGACCTGGACGAGTTCTCCTTCACCACCGAGCTGATCGTGGGCGAGTTCCTCTCCAACGCGGTACGGCACGCCGACGGGCCCATCGGACTGCGCCTGATCCGGGACCGCAGCCTGCTCTGCGAGGTCTCGGACGCCAGCCTCACCTCCCCGCATGTGCGCCAGGCCTCGATGGACGACGAGGGCGGCCGCGGTCTCTTCCTGGTCTCGCAGACCGCGCAGCGCTGGGGCACCCGGTACACCAGGACGGGAAAGGTCCTCTGGGCGGAGCAGCCGCTCCCGCCCGCCGCCTAGCCGGGGCGAACCGGCGCGAACGGGCCCCGTACGGGCACCTCACCACCCCCATACGGGCACAGCAAAAAGCCCGCCGGACCTTCGGCCCTGCGAAAGTGAACAGCATTCACGCTTGATATGAAGGAAATAAAAGAGATACACCTCACTTTCCCAGCTCTCGGGGTGGACAGCAGGTCACCTACGCGAGAAGGTCCAGCAACCCCCGGCCGGGCTCGGATTCGACGCCCGGAAGGAGGTGGGGCCCTCTCCCCCGCGGGTCCCGGAAAGACGTTCCTCACCCCATGGATGTCAGATGACTACACCCTCCTCGCGCCTCGCGCCCGAGCACCCGGACGACGGCCAGGGCCCCGGCGGACGGCTGCCCGGCAGCGACGCGGACGCCGGTCTCCAGGCCGGGCTCAAGAACCGGCACCTTTCGATGATCGCGATCGGCGGCGTCATCGGCGCGGGCCTGTTCGTCGGTTCGGCCTCGGGCATCGCGGCGGCCGGACCGGGCATCCTGCTCTCCTACGCCCTGGTCGGCACGATGGTCGTCCTGGTCATGCGGATGCTCGGCGAGATGGCGGCGGCCGACCCCAGCTCGGGCTCCTTCTCCGCCTACGCCGACCGGGCGCTCGGGCGCTGGGCCGGCTTCTCCATCGGCTGGCTCTACTGGTTCTTCTGGGTGGTGGTGCTCGCCATCGAGGCGACCGCCGGAGCCGTGATCCTGGAAGGCTGGATGCCCGCCGTCCCGCAGTGGGGCTGGGCGCTGATCGTCATGGCGGTGCTGACCGTGACCAACCTGGTCTCGGTGGGCTCCTTCGGCGAGTTCGAGTTCTGGTTCGCGGGGATCAAGGTCTTCGCGATCGGCGCCTTCATCGTGATCGGCGGCCTCGCGGTCTTCGGCGTGCTGCCGGGCTCGGACGGCGGCGGTGACGGCTTCTCGAATCTGACCTCGCACGGAGGCTTCCTGCCCCATGGCGCGGACGCCATTCTCACCGGTGTCCTGATGGTCGTCTTCTCCTTCATGGGCAGCGAGATCGTCACCCTGGCCGCGGGCGAGTCCAGCGACCCGCGCCGCGCGGTCAGCAAGGCCACCAACAGCGTGATCTGGCGGATCGCGGTCTTCTACCTCGGCTCGATCTTCGTCGTGGTGGCGCTGCTGCCCTGGGACTCCGACGCGATCCAGGAGAAGGGCTCGTACGTCGCGGCGATGGATGAGATCGGCATCCCGCACGCGGGCCAGGTGATGAACGTCATCGTGCTCACCGCCGTGCTGTCCTGTCTCAACTCCGGCCTCTACACGGCCTCCCGGATGGCCTTCTCGCTCGGCGGCCGCGGCGACGCCCCGAAGTCCTTCGCCCGCACCACCGCCCGCGGGGTGCCGCAGACCGCGATCCTCTCCTCGGTCGCCTTCGGCTTCCTCGCGGTGTGGTTCAACTACCAGTGGCCGGACACCGTCTTCGAGTTCCTGCTGAACTCCTCGGGCGCGGTGGCCCTCTTCGTCTGGCTGGTGATCTGCCTCTCGCAGCTGCGGATGCGCCGCATCATCCTGCGCGAGAACCCGGAGCGCCTGGTGGTACGGATGTGGCTGTTCCCGTATCTGACCTGGGCGACGATCGGGATGATCTCCTTCGTCCTGGTGTACATGCTCACCGAGCCGGACACCCGCAAGCAGGTGCTGCTCTCCGTCCTCGCGGCGGCGCTGGTCGTCGTCCTCGCCCTGGTCCGCGACAAGGTCACCGGGCGCGGCGGCCGGGACACGGAGGACCGGGCGGACGCCAAGGTCTAGTACGCACGCCGAGGTCCGGACAGGACCTCCGCGCGGCCACCGTGCCGCGCACGGACGGGAGACGGGCCGCCGGGGCCGACCGGGCGGCCCGTCTTCCGTCTGTGCGCGCGTAGTTGGGGGTGCGCCGGCAGCGCGGACCATCCCCGAGGCGAGGGCTAGTACGACGGAGCCGGTTCCTCCGCGAGCGTGCCGTCCTGGTCCGCGGCGGCGGTCGCGGTCAGCGGGTGGCGCTGCTTGAAGTCGTGGAGGTGACCGGCGAGTTCGGACTCGTGCAGGGGGTTGCCCATCGGGTCGGTGACGCCGTAGCGCTCCCTGAGGTACCAGGTCAGCTGGTACGCGGTGGGGTGGGTGCCCTGCTCCGTGACATACCGGGTGAAGGCCTCGAAGTAGAAGTCCTCCCAGGTCTCCCAGCTCGACTCGGGGGCCGGGTCGGCGGGGTCGGGCTCGCCCGGTGCCGCGGCGGCGGCCGGGGCGGCGAGCGGGGACGGCGCGGTGGGCAGCTTGGCGCCGGGCGCGAAGTCCCGGGCGGCCGCGGCCGGTTCGGGCGGCTGGGGCAGGCGGGCCGCCTCCGGTGAGCGGGGCGGGTCCGCAGCGGCCGGGAGTTCCGGTGCCGAAGGGCGCGTGTCCGCCAGGGGTCTGCCGTTCCCGTCGAGTCCGGCGGCGGCGAGGCCGGAGGGGGCGGTCTCGGCGAGGGGGACGCCGTAGCGGGCCAGGCGCAGCGGCATCAGGGATTCGACGGGGGCCTTGCGGCGCCAGGCGCGGCCGAAGCGGGAGCGCAGCCGGGCCTGGTAGACGAGACGTTCCTGTTCGAGCTTGATGACCTGCTCGTAGGAGCGCAGTTCCCACAGCTTCATCCGCCGCCACAGCAGGAAGGTCGGCACCGGCGAGAGCAGCCAGCGGGTCAGCCGCACGCCCTCCATGTGCTTGTCGGCGGTGATGTCCGCGATCCGCCCGATCGCGTGCCGGGCCGCCTCGACCGCGACGATGAACAGCACCGGGATCACCCCGTGCATGCCCACACCCAGCGGATCGGGCCAGGCCGCCGCCCCGTTGAACGCGATCGTCGCCGCCGTCAGCAGCCACGCCGTCTGCCGCAGCAGCGGAAATGGGATCCGGATCCACGTCAGCAGCAGATCCAGCGCGAGCAGCACACAGATCCCCGCGTCGATACCGATCGGAAAGACCAGCGAGAAGTCCCCGAACCCCTTCTCCTCCGCCAACTCCCGCACGGCCGCATACGAACCCGCGAAACCGATACCCGCGATGACGACCGCACCGGCCACCACCACACCGATGAGTATGCGATGCGTCCGGGTCAGTTCGACCACCGGAGCGTTCTCCCCCGCGTCCACCCGCAGCAGCCCACTCTCTCGTCCGTCTCGGCAGGGTCCCGCCGTCCTCCGCGAACGTGACCGGGCCTCACACTCTCACGGTCCGTCAGGGGGTCGTGGAGGGGGCCCGGGGGCCGGGATCCGACGTCCGGCGGACGCGCGCCGGTCACCAGTGGTCGTACCAGAGAAACCGCGGCCGTGAATGTCCCCGGGTGAGCGAATCACACCGGGCCCTCTTTCAGGCGGGATGAAAGTTTGCGAGCGCTCCCCCTTACGGGGTTGTCAGGTTCACGCTCGGTCCTCTTTGCTGGCTACGGCGCTCACCACGCGGCAACGGAAGGGGTGTTGATGTCCGGCCACGACACCGCGGCCCGTCCCGCCCCCGAGACCGTACCCCCACACACACGGCAGCCCGTGTCCGGCGCCCGCCCGTCGACCAGCCCCCCACTCTCTGCGAGGAGACCGCGATGACGGCACAGTCAGGACCCCCCACCCCCGCCCGCCGCGCCGTACTGCGCGGCAGTGTCGCCGCGGCCGCGGCAGGCGCCGTCGGCTGGCAGACCGCGACGGCGGCGCAGGCCGCTCCGGCTCCGGCCCCCCGCGCGGGCGCCGAGGCCGCCGAGCCGCGGATCTACGGCACCGCGGAGTGGGGCGCGCGCCCGCCGGAGATCGACATCCTCGTCGAGGACCATGTGCCCACCTTCATCGTGGTGCACCACACGGCCGACCCCGGCAACAGCGAGGACTACTCACTGGAGCACGCCAAGCAGATCTGCCGGGACATCCAGAACTTCCACATGGACGGGCGCGGCTGGGGCGACACCGGCCAGCAGTTCACCAACAGCCGCGGCGGCTTCATCCTGGAGGGCCGGCACCAGAGCCTGGACGTGGTGCGCGGCGGCACCCAGCACGTGCAGGGCGCGAACGTCGGCGGCCACAACAGCGAGGTCATCGGCATCGAGAACGAGGGTATCTACACCGACGTGGACGTCCCCCCGGCGCTGTGGGACTCGCTCGTCGCCCTGGTCGCCTGGATCGCCACCCAGTACGGCCGCCCGGTCGAGAACATCCTCGGGCACCGGGACTTCAACTCGACCGAATGCCCCGGCAACATCCTCTACGGCCGACTCCAGGAGCTGCGCGACGCGGTCGCCGGCGCCATGGGCGTACAGAGCGCCACGCCCTCCGTCTGGCCGCTGCTGCGTCCCGGCAGCACGGGTGCCCAGGTCCGCGCGGCCCAGCACCTGCTGCGGGCCAAGGGCTTCGAGGGGCTGCGGGCCGACGGCGTCTTCGGCCCCGCGACCAAGCGGGCCGTGGTCAAGCTGGCCGAGGTGCACGGCGTGGAGCAGCACGTCTGCTCGGCCGCGCACCACCGCACGGTGGACGAGACCGGCTACCTCGGCTCGGACATCTGGCCGCTGCTCACCCCGCGCCTCACGGAGGGCGCGAACAGCGAGGTCGGCGAGGCCGTCGCCACGCTGCGCCGCGCGGGCGGGCGCACCAAGGGCGGCAGCGAGCTGCTGACCCCGCGCGACTGGAAGGGCCTGCTCGGCAGCTGAACCTCCGCCCGCACGCGCGTTCCCACCGCGGCGGGGGGGCCCCCCCGCCCCGGGGGGGGGGCCGCCGGGGGGGCGGGGGCGGGGACCCCCCGGCGGGCCGG
>NZ_JAAWWP010000028.1:63915-71065 GCF_012273655.1 Streptomyces physcomitrii
CACCCCCCCCCCGCCGGCGCTCCCCCCGGGGGGCGCCCCCCCCCGCCCGCCGGGGGCGCCCCGCCGCGGTGCGTCCGGGCCCGGAAACCCCAGGTCGGCCGGGAGAGCGGGGCGCGCGGGCGTCACCGTGCGCGCCGCTGTCGAAGCGGTCCGCAACACCACCCCCTCTTTGCTCGAAGGTGATTGAAACACTCCTTGACGCGTCAATATTGAGCACATAGCGTCCCGGGCATCCCCTCAGGGTCCTCCCCTGCCGGATCCTCCCGACCGTCTCCCCCGCACCGGGCGGCCGGTGAGCGATCCGCTCGCCCGAAAGGATGCGCGTGCGCAGAAGATCGCTCCTCACCGCGGCCGCCGCCTCGGCGTTCGCCGCCGGTTGCAGCAGCTCCCCGGGGTCCTCGGACTCCCGGCACGGGCGCCTGACCTACGGAATCTGGGACGTCGCCCAGCTGCCCGCCATGCGCAGGGCGGCCAGGGAGTTCGAGCGGACCCGCCCCGGTGTGCGGGTGGACGTGCAGCTCACGCCGAACGGCACGTACTGGACCAAGCTGCGCACCGCGTGCACCAGCGGCACCGCCCCGGACGTCTTCTGGATGAACGGCCCGAACTTCGGCCTCTACGCCGACGCCGGGCAGCTCCTCCCGCTGGAGACCGAGGGCGGCGAGGCCGTCCTGCGCCCCGCCGACTACCCCGCGGACCTGGTCTCCCTCTACCGCTGGAACGGCGTGCAGTACGGGGCGCCGAAGGACTTCGACACCGTGGGCCTGTGGTTCAACAAGGAGCTCTTCGACCGCGCCAAGGTCGACTACCCGGACGCCGGCTGGACCTGGCAGGACCTGATCACCAACGCCCAGCGCCTCACCGACCGGCGGCGCGGCGTCCACGGCATCGGCGTCCCGGTGTGGGCGCAGGAGAACTACTACGACTCCATCGCCCAGGCCGGGGGCTGGGTGATCTCCGAGGACCGCAAGCGCTCGGGCTACCGCGACCCGCGGACCCTGGAGGGCCTGCGGCTGTGGGTGGACATGATCCACCGCTACCGGGCCGCGCCCACCCTCCAGCAGATCACCGACACCGACGCGACCCAGCTCTTCCAGTCCGGCCGGATCGCGATGGTCCAGGACGCCTCGTACAACGCGGCCACCTACTACGCCGACCCCGAGCTGCGCGCCAAGGTCGATGTCGCCCCGCTGGCCCGGGGCCGCCGCCGCGCCACCGTCATCCACGGGCTCGGCAACGTCGTCTACGCCCGCACGCCCCGCCCCGCACTGGCCCGCGACTTCGTCCGCTTCCTCTCCGGCAGGCGGGCCTCGCAGATCCAGGGCAAGTACGGCACCGCCATCCCCGCCTTCCACGGGACCCAGCGCGCCTGGGTGGAGGGCATGCCCGAGTTCGACCTCCAGGTCTTCCTGGACGCCGTCGACTACGCCGTGCCGTACCCGACCTCCGGCAACACCGCGGCCTGGGCCCACAAGGAGCAGCAGCTGCTCGCCCGGGCCTGGAGCGGCGACGAGAGCCTGGACGGCGCCACCACCGCACTGGCCAAGGCGATGGACCAACTGCTCGACCAGGAAGGGAGGGCCGGTTCCTGATGAGCCTCGACACCGAAGTCCCCGCGCCGCCCCCGGTACGCGCGCCCGTACCCGAGGCGGAGGACCGCGAACTGCGCAAGCGGGAGCGCGCCTTCGCCCACCGGGACAAGTGGTGGGGGTACGCCTTCATCGCCCCGGCCGGTCTCGGCCTCGCCGTCTTCTATCTGTGGCCCGTGGTGCAGACCCTCTACTACAGCTTCACCGAGTGGGGCGCCTTCGGGGGCACCACCTGGATCGGCACCGCCAACTACGACACCCTGCTGCACGACGCGGAGTTCTGGCAGGCGCTCGGCAACACCCTGCTCTACACGGGCCTCGTACTGCTCGGCATCCCGCTGGCGATGGTCCTCGCGGTGCTGCTCAACCTGAAGGGCATGCGTGGCACGGGCGTCTACCGCACGCTCTACTTCCTGCCCGTGGTGACGATGCCCGCCGCGGTCGCCGTGGTCTGGCGCTGGCTCTACAGCGGCGACGTCGGCATCCTCAACCAGGCACTCGACGCGGTGGGGATCGACGGCACGTACTGGGTGTCCGATCCCGACACGGTCCGCTTCGCGGTGGCCGCCGTCGGGGTGTGGATGACCGTCGGCTACAACATGATCCTGCTGCTCGCCGGGCTCCAGGGCATCCCGCAGGACTACTACGAGGCCGCCGCCCTCGACGGGGCGGGCCGGGTGCGGCAGTTCTTCTCGGTGACCATGCCGCTGCTCAGCCCGACCCTCTTCTTCACGACGGTGCTCTCCGTCATCCAGTCGCTCCAGGTCTTCGACCTGATCTATCTGATCCTGGGCGCCAACACCAGCGTGGGCGTGACCAATCCGGCCTACGGAGAGGGGCAGACCGTGGTGATGCTGTTCTTCCAGAAGTCGTTCTTCGACAACCAGCGCGGCTACGGCGCGGCCATCGTGAGCGTGCTCTTCGTCCTGATCATGGCGCTGACGGCGCTCCAGTTCCGGCTGCAGAAGAAGTGGGTGCACTATGCCTGAGGCGACCCGGAGCCCGAAGCGCGAAGGGCGGCTGTGGCCCGCGCACCTCGTCCTCTCGCTCGGCGCGGTGCTCACCGTCTTCCCGCTGCTGTGGCAGGTGCTGACCTCGTTCAAGAGCTTCGGCGAGTCCACCCGGGTGCCGCCGACGATCTGGCCGCACCACTGGGAGTGGTCGAACTACGCGACGGTCTTCGACTCGATCCCCTTCACCGAGCAGTTCCTCAACACCCTGCTCATGGCGCTGCTGCGGACCGCGGCCCAGCTGCTCCTGTGCTCGCTGGCCGCCTACGCCTTCGCACGGATCCGCTTCCCCGGCCGCCAGACGATCTTCCTCGGCTTCCTGGCCGTACTGATGGTGCCGGGCGAGCTGTTCCTGCTGCCGCAGTACCAGATCATGCAGAACCTGGGCTGGCTCAACTCGATGCAGGCGCTGGTGGTGCCGGGCATGTTCAGCGCCTTCGGCACCTTCCTGCTCCGGCAGTTCTTCCTGGGCCTGCCCACCGAGGTGGAGGAGGCCGCCCGCCTGGACGGCGCCAACCCCTTCACCGTCTACTGGCGGATCGCGCTGCCGCTTGCCCGGCCCGGGCTGCTCGCGCTCGGCATCCTGACCTTCCTGTGGTCCTGGAACGATCTGATGTGGCCGCTGATCGTCAACACCGACCCCGAGCAGATGCCCCTCTCGGCGGGTCTCGCCTCGCTGCAGGGGGCCCATCTCACCGACTACCCCGTCCTGATGGCGGGTTCGCTGCTGGCCACCCTCCCGGTGATCGTGGTCTTCATGGTCATGCAGCGGCAGTTCATCCAAGGCATCGCTTTCTCCGGAATGAAGGGCTGACTCCGATGACGGTCCCCTCCCCCGCCCCGGCGGATCCGACCACCCGCGAACTGCGCCTGGCCGTCGTCGGCCTCGGGCTGCGGGCCACCCTCGCCAAGGAGGCGCACCGGCCCGGAGCGGGCGCGGCCGTGGTCGCCGCCGCCGACACCGACCCGGGCAGCCACCCGAGGGCCCGCGAGTGGTTCGGCGAGGACGTCCGCCTCTACGGCGGCCACCGGGAACTCCTCGCGGGCGAGGACCTCGACGCGGTCTTCGTCATCACCCCCGACCACACCCACGAGGCCATCGTCACCGACCTCCTGGACGCCGGAGTCGCCGTCTTCGTGGAGAAGCCGCTGGCCATCACCACCGAGGGCTGCGACCGGGTCCTCGCGGCCGCCCGGCGCGGCGGCGCCCGCCTCTACGTGGGGCACAACATGCGCCATATGCCCGTGGTCCGGGTGATGCGCGAGCTGATCCAGCGCGGCGAGATCGGCGAGGTCAAGGCGGTGTGGTGCCGCCACTTCGTCGGCCACGGCGGCGACTTCTACTTCAAGGACTGGCACGCGGACCGCCGCAACACCACCGGTCTGCTGCTGCAGAAGGGCGCCCACGACCTGGACGTCATCCACTGGCTCGCGGGCGGCTACACCGAGCATGTCACCGCCCTCGGGGCGCTCACCCTGTACGGGGACATCGCGGACCGCTCCGGCCAGCGTCCGGGAGCGGTGATGCCGGACTGGTACGACCCCGAGCGGAACTGGCCGCCGCTCTCGCTCACCGGGCTCAACCCGGTCGTCGACGTCGAGGACCTCTCGATGATGACGATGCGCCTGCAGAACGGCGTCCACGCCAGCTACCAGCAGTGCCACTACACCCCCGACTACTGGCGCAACTACACGGTCATCGGCACCGAGGGCAGGCTGGAGAACTTCGGCGACCACGGCGAGAGCGCCGAGGTACGGGTCTGGCAGCGCCGCAGCGGCTACCGCGCCGACGCCGACCTGGTGGTCCCGATGCCCACGACGGCGGGCGGGCACGGCGGCGCCGATCCGCTGCTCGTCGAGGAGTTCCTGCGGTTCGTCCGGGTGGGCGGCGAGACCGACACCAGCCCGATCGCCGCCCGGGAGGCGGTCGCCGCCGGGTGCGCGGCCACCGAGTCGCTGCGCAACGACGGCCGGCCCGTCCGGGTGGACCGGGTGGCGCCCGAGCTTGCCCGGTGGTTCGACGAGGGGCAGATCTGACCCGCCGTCACCTGGTCAACTGCGCCGCCTCGCCGCGCAGTTGACCAGGTGACGTCTCTCGCCTCCGGTCCCGCGACCCTGCCGCGGTGTCGGCGCGTACTCCACGGGTCAGCGCCCCACGGGCACCTCGCGGGCCACCGCGGTCACCGCCAGGTCGCCGTTGTCGACCCAGGTGTCCAGCTTCACCGTCTTGTAGTCGGTGGAGGCGGGCGGCGTCACCACCAGATAGGCGGCGTGCCGCGCCTCGGGGGTGCCCGAATTGGCGCGCGTCCAGGCGACGTTGGCCTCGACCGTGCCCTCGGGCTTCAGGGTCACGGTCTCCTTGCCGGGGTCGTCCGCGTACCAGGTCTCGCCCCAGGAGGTGTCCGAGGTGAGGCGCTGGTGCTCGCCGTCCTCCAGGCCGAGTCCCGGGTAGCCGCGCAGCGCGCAGCTGTGGTCGGTGGTGTTCTTCAACTCCAGTGTGATTCCCACGTGGTTCATCCCGCCCGCGAGGTGTTCACGGACCGAGGCGGACAGCCCGGAGGCCGCGCAGGTCGGCGTGGCGGCGGTGCTCTCCGCCCCGGTGCCACCGGATATCGCGGCCTGGGCCGCGGCGGCTCCCGCCGTCCCGAGCAGTGCGGCAGCAGCGGCTGACACCGCGATCTTTCGGCTCGTACGCATGGCTCACCCCTCCCTCAGGGGGACCGGCCCGGCCGGCCGGTCGCGCTCAGGGTGCTCCTGTCCGCCCCGGCGCCCGGGAATGTCTCAGACGGGTAACACCCTTGAGGCACAAGGGACTTGAGAGCACCACCGCGCACAACCGGCGCACCTTTAGCCACCGCGTACGCGCCGGTGGAACGGCCCCGAGGTCCGTACGGGAGGGAGTCGGCCAGGCCTTCAGAGGAGTACGGGGGTGTCCCGGCCCAGTGCCTGGTCGACCTCGGCGGGGAGCGATCCGGCGGTCAGGAGCCCCACCGCGGTCTCCGCCGCCAGCTCGTGCCACAGCCGCCAGCGGCGCAGCATCGCGTGGTCGCTCTCGCGCAGCAGCAGGACCCCGGCGCGGGCGCCCTCCGCGCGGGCCCGGTAGGCGAGGGCCCGGGAGAGCGCGGGGTCGGTCACCCGGTCCCGCTCGCCGTGCAGGATCACCGTGGTCCGGCCGCGCAGCTGTGTGACGGGATCCTCGGGCGGGCACCAGGGCGCGAGCGCCACCACGCCGACGACGGCGGGATGACCGGCTGCGTGCAGTGCGGCCCGGCCGCCCATCGAGTGGCCGAGCAGGACGACGGGCACCTCACCGCTGAGCGCCTGCAGTTCGTCCAGTGCCTGCCGGGCGTCGCGCAGCGGATCCGCATCGGCGCCGTTCCAGCCGCGGAAGCGGTAGCGGACCCGGCCGACGAGCAGGTCCTCGGCGGGCATCCGGCGGGCGGCGGCACCGCCCAGGGGGCGCATCCGCAGTCCGGGGGTGTGCCAGGGGCGCGAGGTCTGGCGGCCCTCCGCCCGGCCGCCGTGCAGGACGAGGACGGCGGCGCGCGGCGCGGCCGGCTGCTGCCACAGCACCAGAGCACGGTGCTTCTGCGCGGGATCGGCGTGCATGGCCCCCACCTGGTCGACGGCCACGCACTCTACTTGCCGCCGGGCACGCGGGAGTCGGCGCCCTCAGAAACGGCGGAGTCCGCCCTGCGGCAGGGGCTCGTCCCAGGAGTCCCGGCACAGCTCCACCACGGGTTCGTCGGTCGGCTCGACGGTCGTCGCGAGGCGGACCCGCGCGCCGGGGCGCACCATCGGCAGCGAGCCCGCCACCCGGCACCACACGGTGAAACCCTCGTTCATCGTCACCGGCCAGCGGTCCCGGTCCGTGCTCAGCCTGCGGTACGTACAGACGACGCCGCGGCCCTCGCTGCGCTCGGTGTCGAGTTCCGTCGAACCGCAGCCGGTGCACAGCAGCCGCTGGTAGAGGGCGGTTCCGCACCAGCGGCAGCGCTGGAAGTACAGCTCCGCCGCCGGGGGGCTCGGCTGCACCTCGCGGTCGAGTACCGCAGTCCTGTTGGTGAGCTCGAACATGCCTCGTCTCCCTGTGGATAGAGCCGATTCACCCTTCGCCTTGATGAACGCCAAGTTACGGCACTCCGTGCCTACCCGTAAAGACACTGAGTGCCTTTTGACTTGTCCGGCCCGTCCGGAAGGGGCCCGGGGTGCCGCGAAACGGCCGCCGCCCGCACCGGCACTTCGCATCGAACGTGCACCGCGAGATACAGCGCGAGGCGAGCATGAACAGAGGGAGAAGCCGTGCGAGCTGCGCGGCTGCGTCCTCGGCATGCAGTGTGGTCTAGTAGTGGCACTAAGTTCCCCCACAGCTTTCCTGCGGCGCGCAGCGGCAGAACGGACTGGAGCAAGCGATGACTGACCCGGCTTTTGATCTGTACCGGCCGTCGGAGGAGCACGAGATGCTCCGGGAGACGGTGCGCGCGCTCGCCGAGGCGAAGATCGCGCCGTTCGCCGCGCAGGTGGACGAGGAGGGCCGCTTCCCCCAGGAGG
>NZ_JAAWWP010000029.1:0-3502 GCF_012273655.1 Streptomyces physcomitrii
AGACGGAGGCGCCGAAGGTTTCGCGGCCGGGGTGTTCGAAGACGATGTCGACGTCCTCGCCGCCGGTGAGTTCGCGGATGCGCTTGCCGAAGCGCTTCCATTCGCGGGGGTCCTGGGTGGTGGCGTCCTTCCAGAACCGGTAGTCCTCGGCCTTGCGGTCGATGATGGCCTCGGCGCCCATCTTGCGGCAGATCTCGGCCTTGTCCTCGCTGGAGACGACGCAGATGGGGTTGGCGCCGCCGGCCAGGGCGAACTGGGTGGCGTAGGAGCCGAGGCCGCCGCTGGCGCCCCAGATGAGGACGTTGTCGCCCTGCTTCATGCCGGCGCCGTTGCGGGAGACGAGCTGGCGGTAGGCGGTGGAGTTGACCAGGCCGGGGGCGGCGGCCTCCTCCCAGCTGAGGTGGTCGGGCTTGGGCATCAGCTGGTTGGACTTGACCAGGGCGATCTCGGCCAGCCCGCCGAAGTTGGTCTCGAAGCCCCAGATCCGCTGCTCGGGGTCGAGCATGGTGTCGTTGTGCCCGTCGGAGGACTCCAGCTCCACGGAGAGGCAGTGCGCCACGACCTCGTCACCCGCGTGCCAGGTGTTGACGCCGGGGCCGGTGCGCAGCACGACGCCCGCGAGGTCGGAGCCGATCACGTGATAGGGCAGGTCGTGCCGCTTGGCCAGTTCCGAGAGGCGGCCGTACCGCTCCAGGAACCCGAAGGTGGGCAGGGGCTCGAAGATCGAGGTCCACACGGAGTTGTAGTTGACGGAGGAGGCCATCACGGCCACCAGGGCCTCGCCCGGGCCGAGTTCGGGAAGCGGGACGTCTTCCACGTTCAGCGATTTACGGGGGTCCTTCTCATGGCTGGCCAGCCCCTCGAACATGTCCGTCTGGTCCTTGTGCACGGTCACCGCGCGGTAGGACTCGGGCAGCGGCAGAGCCGCGAAGTCAGCGGGCTTGGTGTCCGGCGATTGGATCGCGGCCAGGATGTCCTTCACGGTGATGCCTCCGGCAATACGGGCGTGACGTGTCCCCCAGTCATGCAGAGCGGGCCGGATTGCGGACCCCCCTTGCCGTCGAGCCAGGGGGGCCGGAAGGGTACTTAGGGGGAGGCGCCCCCTGGACCGGTCCCTGTCCGCAAGCGGGCCCCGGCGCTCCGTGCGGAGAGCCGGGGCCCGGGGTGCCGTGAAGTGGCCGCGGGGAGCGGTCAGTTCAGCAGCCGGGCGCGCAACCGCGCCTGGGCCGCGGGGTCGAGGCCGAGTCCCTTGGCCAGGTAGGCCGGGAAGCTGCCGTAGCCGCGGGTGATCTCGGCGAGTGCGGTGTCCAGGTAGGCGGTGCTGACCTCCTGGAGCGGGATGATCAGGTCCGGGTTCTGCATGGCCCCGGACTCCTTGAGGTAGTCACGGGCCTTCTTGTCGGTCTCGGCGCGCAGCGTGTTGGAGTAGAGGTAGTCCTTCTCCGCGGTGGCCTTCGACGCCCCGAGCGCGCGCAGCAGTACGTAGGTCATCCACCCGGTGCGGTCCTTGCCCGAGGTGCAGTGGAAGAGGACGGGCCCGCTGTCCTTCCGGGCGAGGTCGCGCAGGGTCGCCCCGAAGGCCGCCCGGCTGTCCGGGTCGGTGACGAAGGTGCGGTAGATGTCGTGCATGGCGGCCTCGGCCTTGCCGTCACCGAGCAGCTCCTGCTGCTTCTGCGGATCCCGCGAGGCGATGGCGTCCATCAGCAGCTTGTACGAGCCGTTGTCGCTGACCGGGCGGGCGGTGCCGGTGACGCCCTGCGGCAGGCGGTCGGGCTTGTCGTACTCGATCTCGAACGGTGTCCGGAAGTCGACGACCGAGCGCAGCCCGAGCCCGGCGAGCTGCGCCACGCCCTCGTCGGTGAGCTTGCCCAGGGAGTCCGAGCGGAAGAGGAGGCCCTCGCGGATGTGGCGGCCGAAGACCGTGCCGAGGCCGCCCAGATCACGGGTGTTGACGGTGCCCGCGAGCGGGATGTGACCCCCGCGCACACCCCGCAGCCCGGGGGTTTCGGCCGCCGTCACCGTGGAGCCCGCGGATGCGGCGGCGGGTTCCGCGGCGGTGGCGGGTGAACTCAGCGCGAGCAGGCACAGGCTCGCCGCGGCAGCCGGAGCGGCCGGAAGAAGTCGTGGTAGACGCATGCGCCCCACTGTGGCAGGGGAGGCCCGCGGCGCGACGGTTACCCGAGCCCCTAGGACCCCTATTCGGTCAGGCGCAACCCCAGAGCGCGTTTCGCCCGGCGCCGTGACCTCCGCACGTACGGGTGCCCCCGCAGGCGGGTCTGCGGGGGCACCCCTTTCACGGGGGTCAGGCGGGCGGCCGCTGGGCGGGGCCGAGCTTGAGGCTGACGCTGTTGCCGTCGCCCGGGATGATCAGGTTGATCAGCGGCGTCGCGAGCAGGCAGTGCTCGAACTTCGGGATGGTGTACTCGCCCGAGAGGGTGCCGCCGGTGAGCGGGTTGAAGCCGGGCTCACTGGTGAGGGCGAGTACCGCCGGGACTTCGGTCTGGCAGGAGTTCCCGATCGGGGTGGGAATTCCCGCGACCTTGAGATTCTTGAGCCGCAGGGTGAGTTTCGTGGTGCTCGCGACCGCACCGGTCTTGTTGTCGATGGTGCCCTTGGTGGGTTCGGGCTCGACGAATTCCGTCGTCACCGAGACGGGCACTATCCCGATCATGTGGAACTCCCCCTTCGCGGGCGGGAGTTCGGTGTCCGCGCTGAGAGTGCCCGCGGCCAGGTCGGCCGTCGCCTTGAGGGTCCCGGGGCCGAGCGTCAGGTCGGAGTCGGTCCCCTTCAGATGCGTGGTGCCCGACAGGGGATAGTCGAGCCGGACGGGCGCGGCGTGGGCGGCGCCCGTGGTGGTGGTCATCAGCGCGGCGGTGGCGCCCAGCGCGAGGGCGGTACGGAGGGCGGCTCTTCGGCCCCGGTGCGAGGTGGACGTCGAGGGTTTCATCACGGCTCCAGGAGGGTGCGGAGAGGCGGTGCGCGGGAGGCGTTGCGGCGAGTGGTGCGCGTACGGACAGGGCCTTGCGGAGCGCTTCGGCGTACGGGAAAGGCGGCGCGGGCCGGAGCGCGCACAGCGGCGGCCGTACCCGGACACGAATTCCTGCGACACGGACACACGAACACGAGCGGGGTCGGAACGCGAACACGCTCGGATTGCACGGGAATTGACGGAAAGAGTGCTGAACTCGCCTGTTCTGCGGGCTCGATGGCCAGACGTTACACACGGGTAACCTGGCGGGCAATAAGGAATTCCCGAACGCCGCGCATTGCCGCGGCCGGGGCTCGGTTCTTGTCAACGGGCCAGCAGGGAAGGCCCGTTGACTTGTCTCCGGGTGAGTATCCGCAGGAGCCCGGCGCGGGGGCCCGGAACGGCGGCGGGCCAACACCGTCTGCTGTGACCCGAGTTCACTCCCGCCGCTGCGGACCGGTCACGGCGACGGGGGCGAGGCGGGCCTCCCGGCGCCCTCCTCGCCCCCGTCGCCGCGGGTGGCCGTCCGCTCAG
>NZ_JAAWWP010000029.1:3512-70178 GCF_012273655.1 Streptomyces physcomitrii
GGAGGCGCTGCGGTCGTCCAGGGCGCGCAGGGCCGCGGCGGCGTCGTCGAGGGCGTAGGAGTCGCCGAGGACCGGGTCCAGGCGCCCGGCCTCCAGATGCGGGAGCAGGTCCCGCCACTGCTCCTGCAGATACGCGGGGCGGGCCAGCCAGTAGGCGCCCCAGCCGACGCCCCGTACGTCGATGTTGTTGAGCAGCAGCCGGTTCACCTTCACGGTCGGGATCTCGCCGCCGGTGAAGCCGATGACGAGCAGGCGCCCCTCGGGGGCGAGGCTGCGCAGCGAGTCGGTGAAGCGGTCGCCGCCCACCGGGTCGACCACCACGTCCACGCCGCGGCCGCCGGTCAGCTCCTTGACCGCGGGCAGGAAGCCGTCGGCGAGCACCACCTCGTCGGCCCCCGCCTTGCGGGCGACCTCGCCCTTCGCCTCCGAGGAGACCACGGCCACCACCCGGGCACCGAGGGCCGCGGCCAGCTGGACGGCGGCGGTGCCCACGCCGCCCGCCGCGCCGTGCACCAGTACGGTCTCGCCGGCGCGCAGCCCGGCCCGCCGGACGAAGGCGAAGTGGGCGGTGAGGTAGTTCATCGGCAGGCCCGCACCGGCGGCGAAGGACAGGCGCTCGGGCAGCGGGAAGACCATCGCGGGATCGGCGACCACCTGCTCGGCGAAGCCGCCGAAGCCCGGGAAGGCGGCGACGCGCTGCCCCGCGGTGAAGCCGGAGCCCGCCGGGGCCTCGCGGACCACCCCGGCCACCTCGGAGCCGGGGACGAACGGCGGCTCGGGCTTGAGCTGGTAGGCGCCCCGGGTCAGGAGCACGTCCGGGTAGGTCACCCCCGCCGCCCGTACGTCGATCAGGACCTGCCCCTCCTGGCGCTCCGGCGGGTCGATCTCCGCGACCTCCACCGCATCCGGTCCTTCGAGCCGTACCACCCGCACCGCGCGCATCCGCATTGTCCTTTCCCAGACGTCGACCCTGCCGAGGCTAGGGCAGCTCCTGAGCATTGCTCAATAGCGGTCGGGTCGGCGTGCGGGCCACGGTGCCCCCGCGCGGTCGTCGCGCCGGGCCGGGATCCGCGGTCGGTGACCCGTGCGGCCGGGGTGCCCAGAGGGGCGCAAGAGCCGCCAACCACCCGCAATATCCGGCCTGTTGTGCACTCGTCACGGGAATTTCACTCTGGCATCTACCCGCATAGAGCCGGGCGCGGCACCATATGGCCGCCCCCCATCCCCTGCTCCTCCACTTGCCGGGAGAACTGATGCGCAAGCGTGCACGCGCCCTCGCCGCGGCCTTCACCGCCGCCGCCACGACCGCCCTGACCCTGCTCGCCACCGCCCCCGCCGAGGCGGCGCTGCCCACCCCGATCGCGGCCAGCACCGCCCGCTCCTACCTGTCCTCGATGAGCGCCACCGCCGAGCACTCCATGAGCGGCTACAGCCGGGACCTCTTCCCGCACTGGATCACCATCAGCGGCTCCTGCGACACCCGCGAGACCATCCTCAAGCGCGACGGTTCGGGGGTCGTCACCGACTCCTCCTGCAAGGCCACCAGCGGCAGTTGGTACTCGCCCTACGACGGGGCCACCTGGAGCTCCGCCTCCGACGTCGACATCGACCACCTGGTCCCGCTGGCCGAGGCCTGGGGCAGCGGTGCCTGGAACTGGAGCACCGCCAAGCGCCAGCAGCTCGCCAACGACCTGACCCGGCCGCAGCTGCTCGCGGTCACCGACAACGTCAACCAGTCCAAGAGCGACAAGGACCCGGCGGAGTGGTGGCCCTCCCGCACCGCCTACAAGTGCACCTACGCCCGCGCCTGGGTGCAGGTGAAGCACTACTACGGGCTGAGCGTCGACTCCGCCGAGAAGAGCGCGCTCAGCTCGGTCCTCAACGGCTGCTGAGCCCTGCCCTCTTGCGGCCTGGCCTGTCCACCCCGGTCGAGCACCCCGGGGTGGACAGGCCAGGTCCGCGAGGGTGGAGCCGTCCTCGGCCGCCTCCTCCCGCCGCTGTCCCGGTGCACGCGCCCTCCCGCATCAGAACCGGTGGCCGGATCCCGGTGCTCCGCGCGTGCGGTCTCCCGAAGCGGGTAGCGGAACTCGCACGCCGGAGCACCGGGAAAGACGGAGGCAGGACCGATGAAGCAGGCACGTGGCAAGAGCGGCAAGGGCGCCGAGGGCGGTACGGAGGACAAGGGTCCCCGGGAGGACGCGGGCACCGCCCCGGTGAACGGCAAGGCGCCGGCGCCGATGTTCCTGCGGGTTCTGGTGATGCTGCTCGCCTTCGGGCTCATGGTCGGCTTCGCGGTGGTACTCGCCCGGCTCACCCTGGAGCCCTCGGCCAGTTCGGAGGCCCTGACCCACAACAACCTGAGCCCCGGCAGCTCGATCCGGGACTACCTCGCCCGGCCCGCCTTCCGCGACACCGTCAAGCAGCTCGGCGGGAACCTCCTGCTCGGCGTCCCCTTCGGCCTGCTGCTTCCGGTCCTCGCGCCGCGCACCCGGGGGCTGCTGCGGATCGCCTTTCTGACCGCTTTTGTCATGCTCCTGGTAGAGCTGACCCAGGGCGCCTTCGTGACCGGGCGCGCCTTCGACGTGGACGACGTCCTGCTCAACACCTCGGGTGCGCTTGCCGGTTACCTCCTCCTCGGCCGCCGGGTGAGCCGGGCGCTGCACCCGCGCCGTGCGCACTGGTGGCACCGCTTCACCCGCCGCTCCACCGCGGAGAGCTGAGCCCGTCCCGACGCCGACGGAGCCGTACCCGTACACGCCGCTCCGCCCGTCGCCCTCCTGCTGCGGCACCCGTGCACGTCCGGGTGCCGCAGCAGTCGTATGTGCGCCACCCGTCTTCCCGGCGCGAGAACGGCTGACCGTTTTGATGGGAATTAGCATCTCTTTTTCTGTCTCATCACCATCACCGCTCTTTGCGCGAAATAACTCGCCTTGTGTTCCTTGCCTGGGTCGCCGAACGGCGAATGGTTGCACCACGAGCCAGTGACATGCGTCACTCCCCGCCGGATATCGCGGAGTGATCTCCAGGCCCATTTCCCTTTCCCGGAAGCCGAGTTGTGCTGCCCGCCGAGGTCTGTGCCACTCCGGAACTTCTCCGGTTCTCCCGTCGCGGATTGCATCCGTTAATCAGGGACTTGTTCCCCGCCGCCGGATTCGCTTAGCGTCACCGCAATCCGGATGGACGCCTAATCCTGCCGCTGTCCGGTCACCGCACTCACTCGCCAGGCAGGAGCGGGGAACCCAATATCACCGCCGGTCCGAAACGGAACGGCTCGGGGTGAAGTCGTGCGCGCCACGGCCGGGCATCTCCAGCCCGAACCCGACAGCTCACCTCGCAGGCGACGGAGAGGAATTCACCATGGCCAAAAAGGGCAAGCACCGTCGTCCGAAGAGCAGTTCGCTCACCCGTTCCGTCGTCGCCGCGGGTACCGGCGGCGCCGCTCTCGTCCTGCCGATGATGGCCGCGACCGGCGCGAACGCGGCCGACTCGGCCAAGTCGTCCGCCCCCGAGAAGAGCAGCGCGGCCGCCACCGCCGAGAAGTCCGAGAAGAAGAAGGACGCCCCCGCCACGTACTCCGTGGTCGCCGGCGACTACCTCTCGAAGATCGCTCAGGACCAGTCCGTGGACGGCGGCTGGAAGCGGCTCTACCAGGACAACCGGAAGGCCGTCGGTGACGACCCGTCGCTGATCCGCCCGGGCCTGAAGCTCACCATCAACGCCCCGGCCAAGTCGAAGTCCCAGGAAAAGCCGGTCTCCGACACCACTGCCTCGAAGACCTCGGCGAGTGAATCCGCGGAGCCGGCCACGTATTCCGACGACCTCGACGGCTGGATCAAGGAATCGCTCGCGGTGATGGCCGAGCACGGAATTCCCGGCTCCTACGAGGGAATTGAGCGCAACATCCTGCGCGAGTCCTCCGGCAACCCCTCGGCCGTCAACAACTGGGACTCGAACGCGGCGGCCGGAACCCCGTCGAAGGGCCTGCTCCAGGTCATCCCGCCGACCTTCGAGGCGTACCACGTGCCGGGTACCTCGACGGACATCTTCGACCCCGTCGCGAACATCACGGCCGCGTGCAACTACGCCGCCGACAACTACGGCTCGATCGACAACGTCGACGGACCGTACTGATTCACCCGCCACCTCCACCCGTCTCCACCTGACTCCACCCGAGCGTGCCGGTGCGCGCCCCGACAGGGGAAGCGCGCCGGCACGCTCTGTGACGCCCCGGCTCCGGGGGCCGCCGCCCGGGGATTCACCCGAATGGCCCCCGGCGGATGGCCGCGGCGGCGGCGCCCGCCCACGCTCGGTATGACCGTCCACCCGAGTGAAGGAGTCCGGTCATGGCGCAGACGGTGAACAGGCCGGGAGGCTCGCGCAGCGACCCGTCCGGCGGCGCGTGGATCACGGGCGGCACCATGTTCGCGGGCACCCTGATGTTCGTCGGGGGAGTGCTGGCGATCCTCACAGGGATCGCGGGCATCGCCGACGACGACGTCTACGGCCGCGTCGGCAACTACGTGTACGAGTTCGATGTCTCCTCGTGGGGCTGGACCCACCTCGTCCTCGGCATCGTGCTGGTCCTGACCGGCCTCGGCATCCTCAGCGGAGTGGCCTGGGCGCGCACGCTCGGCGTGGTGATCGCCTCGCTCCATCTGATCGCCAACTTCATGTGGCTGCCGTACTCCCCGGTGTGGGCCATCGTGGCGGTCGCCATCGACGGCTTCGTGATCTGGGCACTCTGCGGCAGCATGCGCACCGCGCGCCCCCGCACCTGACCGCGGGGCGCGCCATGGCACACACCGACCCGCAGCAGGACAGCGACGATCCCGGGCGGGCCGGCGACGACCCGCAGTACGACCGGGTGGGCGATCTGTACCGCCAGTACAAGATGTCCGCCACCGCCCCCGTCCCCGAACTGGGCCTCTTCCTGCGGCTCCTCGGGGACGTGGCGGGTCAGCGGGTCCTGGACCTGGCCACGGGGTACGGCTTCTACGCCCGCACCGCGCACGGCCTCGGCACCGCCGAGGTCGTCGGCGTGGACCTCTCGCCCGAGATGGTCCGGCGCGCCGAGTCGGCCACCGGGGATCCGGCGGTCCGCTTCCACGTCGGTGACGCCCGCGATCTGCCCGACCTCGGCAGCTTCGACACGGTCACCGCCGTCTGGCTGTTCAACTACGCCGACTCACCGGCGGAGCTGACCGCGATGGCCGCGAGCGCGCGCCGGGCGCTGCGCCCCGGGGGCCGCCTGGTCGCGATCACCGTGAACCCCGGCTACGAGGTGCGCGGCCCGGACTGGACCCGGTACGGACTGCGGGTGCACCGCGCCGAGCCCGCCGAGGGGCGGCACCGGCTCCGTATCGCGCTGATCGCCCCGGAGGCCGACATCCCGCTGTCGATGTCCCGCTGGGACGCCGACGTCTACGCGCGGGCGCTGGCGGAGGCCGGTTTCGGCCCGCCGTCCTGGGAGCTGCCGGACGAGGAGAGCATCCCGGCCGAGGAGTTCGCGAGCCGCGGGGCCGACTACTGGGCCACCGCGCTCGCCAACCCGTTCCCGGCGGGTTTCACGGCCGCCGTCCCCGACTGATCCGCCGGTGCGCCGCGGGCGGTCCACCGCGGCGGTGACCGGCGGCAATGCCGTGCGTCCTGCCGCCCGGCGCGGGCGAGAGGCCCCGCCGCGGCGGCCCGACTCCTGCGCGCACCCTTGACAGGAACAATGGTCTGGACCAGCTTGTACGTTCATCGGTGGCCACCGACCCCCACACCCAAGTTCCCGCACGGGGCGCGCAGTCGACGCTGCCCGCCCGGTGCGGAGCGCATTTCCGGGAGGCCATGCAGTGCACAGCAGAGTTCGTCCCCGCACGCTCAAAGCCGTTCTCGTCGCCGGGGTGCTCGCCGCCGCGGGCCTCGCCGCACCCACGGTGAGCGCCGCACAGGAGAGCGCGCCGTCCGTCAGCAGCAAGGCGGGCCCGGCCGCTGTCCCGGCGCACGCCGTGACCGGCTACTGGCAGAACTTCGACAACGGGGCGACCGTCCAGACCCTCGCCGAGGTGCAGGACGAGTACGACATCGTTGCCGTCGCCTTCGCCGACGCCACCGGCACCCCGGGCGAGGTGACCTTCAACCTCGACTCGGCGGGCCTCGGCGGCTACAGCGTCGAGCAGTTCAAGGCGGACGTCGCCGCCAAGCAGGCCGACGGGAAGTCCGTGATCATCTCCATCGGCGGCGAGAAGGGCACGGTCAGCATCACCGACGACGCCTCCGCCACCGCCTTCGCCGACTCGGTGTACGCGCTCATGCAGGAGTACGGCTTCGACGGTGTCGACATCGACCTGGAGAACGGCCTCAACTCGACGTACATGACCAAGGCGCTCAAGTCCCTGGGCGAGAAGGCCGGTTCGGACTTCGTGCTCACGATGGCGCCGCAGACCATCGACATGCAGTCGACCGAGAACGAGTACTTCAAGACGGCGCTGAACGTGAAGGACCTGCTCACCGTCGTCAACATGCAGTACTACAACAGCGGTTCGATGCTCGGCTGCGACGGCCAGGTCTACTCCCAGGGCACCGTCGACTTCCTGACCGGCCTCGCCTGCATCCAGCTCGAAGGCGGCCTCGACCCCTCCCAGGTCGGGATCGGCGTGCCGGCCTCCACCAAGGGCGCGGGCAGCGGCTATGTGGAGCCCTCGGTGGTGAACAACGCCCTCGACTGCCTCACCCAGGGCACCAACTGCGGTTCCTTCAAGCCCTCGAAGACCTACCCGGGGCTGCGCGGCGCGATGACCTGGTCGACGAACTGGGACGCCGCGGCGGGCAACTCCTGGTCCGGCGCGGTCGGTCCGCACGTCCACGGACTGCCGTAGCCCGTATCCCCTCGTCCGGCTCGTACGTACGCGGAACCGTCGGCGGCCCGGGTCGCGGAGAAACTCTCTCCGTGCCCCGGGCCGCCACCGCTTGAGGCGCCGAGAGCGCGCCCCCGCCCTCAGGAGCTGTGCAGGAACCCGTCCCCGTGCAGGGCGATATGGGCCTCCAGGGCGTTGAGCGCGTCCCCGGTCGCCTGCGGGGTGCCGGTGCCGTGGCGTTCCGCGTAGTAGGCGGCGCCGAGCTTGCGCAGCAGGTCGTTGCCCGCGCGCTGCTGCTGTACCTCGTCGACCTTCTGCTTGCCCTGGTTCAGCGCGCTCTGCGCCTGCTCCTTGGCCCGGTCGAGAAATCCACTCATGTCTGTCTCCCATCGCTCGGGGGAATCGTTGCCCACGCGCGGGATCCGTATGTTCATCCGGAAGGGTGAGGACGCGGCCCGCCCGTCCAAGCCTCGCAGCTTCCCCGGCGGTGTGCCCGGCGGCGGAGCGGCTCCTTCCCGCTCGGCGCGGTGGTGCCGGTTCAGTGCCGGTGGTCCCGGTCGCGCTCCTCGCTGATGCGGACCAGGCGCGCGAAGTCGACGGCAACGCCCCGCAGCAGCAGGTCCACGAGCGTCCGTGCCCCCGCCCGGTCCACGGGGGCGCCGCCGAGCAGGGCGCGCTGATAGACCACCGAGGCCAGCAGATCGGTGAGCAGGTCCGGGTCGGTGCCGGGCAGCAGATCGCCCCGGTCGACGGCGCGGCGCACCGCGGTGGCCGCCGCGCTCCTGCTCGGGGTGATCAGCTTCTCCACCAGCTGCCGGTGGAGCTCCGGTTCCGCCGCGCAGTCGGCGAGCAGCGGGGCCAGTACCCCCGGCGGCAGCCGCTTCTCAAGAGCCTCGGCGAGCAGCTGCACGCTCTGGTGGAGATCGCAGCGGGTGCAGCCGTTGTCCGGCACCGGCGGCGCCATCATCACCGAGGCGAGCGCGTCGATGACCAGCCGCTGCCGCACCGGCCAGCGGCGCCGTATCGCCGCCTTCGTCGTCCCGGCCCGCGCCGCCACCTTCTCCATGGCGAAGGCGGCGTACCCGGCCTCACCGAGCAGGCCCACGGCGGCTTCGAGCACCGCCGCGTCGATCGCGGGGTCGCGCGGGCGCCCCGCGGCGGTTGGGGGCGTCACCGTCCGGCGTCCTGCGGGTACCAGCGCAGCTCAACGGTGTTGCCGTCCGGATCGTTCACGTACACCGACTCGGCCCTGCCGCGGGCGCCCCAGCGGCCGACCGGGCCCTCCAGCACGCGCAGCTCCCCGGAGTCGGCGACCTGCTGCCAGTCCAGCGGCTCCACGACCAGGCAGATGTGGTCCACATTGGACTCGCCGCGAGGGCCCTGGAAGAGGTCGATGACGGTGTCCGGGCTCACCCGCACTGAGGGGAACGGCACCTTCCCGGCCCGCCACTCCGCGACCCGCTCGCCCGCCAGGCCGAGCGGACCGCAGTAGAAGTCGAGGGAGCGCTCGACATCGCTGACATTGAGCACCAGATGGTCGAAGCCGGTGACGCGCATGAGGACTCCTCGAAGAGGCGATACGGCGGACGGGACGGGCCGGCATGGAGGGGCGCGAGCCCGGACGGCCGCCGCGAGGCTGCGCCGCCCGAGGTCGATACGGATTACGATCCGAACCGGTCCGGATCGTAATCCCGTGCCGGGAGACGGTCAACACCGCTCTCCGTTTCCCCGCCCTTCCCGGCGGCTCCCGGCCGCTCCCCGCCGGTCTCAGCTGCCCTCCGCCGCCTCCAGCACCTCGCGCACCTCCTCGGCGCTCGTCTCCTCGATCGTCTCGCCGAGGACCAGCCAGCGGGTGACGCCCACGTCCGCCAGGAAGGAGAGGTCGTGGCCGGCGATGAGCAGGGCGCCCTCGTAGGAGTCGAGGGCGCTCGTCAGCTGCCGGACGCTGGCCAGGTCCAGGTTGTTCGTCGGCTCGTCCAGCATCAGCAGCTGCGGGGCGGGGGCGGCCAGCATCGTCGCCGCGAGGGCGGCCCGGAACCGCTCGCCGCCGGAGAGGGTGCCCGCGGGCTGCTCCGCACGGGCGCCCCGGAACAGGAAGCGGGCCAGCTGGGCGCGGATCTCGTTCTCGGAGACGCCCGGCGCGCTGCGGGCCACATTCGCGGCGACGCTCAACTCCTCGTCCAGTACGTCGAGTCGCTGGGGAAGGAAGCGCAGCGGAACGAAGGCGCGGGCCTCGCCGGCCAGCGGCTCCAGCTCGCCCGTGAGGGTGCGCAGCAGCGTCGTCTTGCCCGCGCCATTGCGTCCGACCAGGGCGATCCGCTCCGGCCCGCGCACCTCCAAGTCGCCCTCGCGCAGCTTCCCGAAGCGCGGACGCAGTCCGCTCAGGCTCAGCACTCCGCGGCCCGCGGGCACCGCCGTGTGCGGGAGGCCGACCCGGATCTCGGCGTCGGCACGGATCGCCTCGGCGGCCTCCTCGCGCCGCTCGCGCGCCTGCTGGAGCCGGTCCTCCTGCAGGCCGCGCAGTTTGTCCCCGGACTCCTGCGCGGACCGCTTGCGCTCCCCGGCGACGATCCTCGGCGCGCGCCGCTGGGCGTCCATCTTCCTGCTGTGCCGCTGGCGGCGGGCCACCTTCACCTGCGCCTCCTCCAACTCCCGCCGCTGCCTGCGCACATCGGCCTCGGCGGCACGCAAGGTCCGCCCCGCCGCCTCTTGTTGGGCGGCCAGCGCCTCCTGGTAGGCGCTCCAGCCGCCGCCGTACCAACTCACCGCGCCCGCGCGCAGCTCGGCGATGCGGTCCACGCGCTCCAGGAGTTCGCGGTCGTGGCTCACCACGATGAGCACTCCGGAGCGCCAGGAGTCGACCGCCTCGTACAGCCTGCGGCGGGCGAACAGGTCCAGGTTGTTGGTGGGTTCGTCGAGGAGCAGGACGTCGGGGCGCTCCAGGAGGAGGGCGGCAAGGCGCAGCAGTACGGTCTCGCCGCCGGACATCTCGCCGACGGTCCGGTCGAGTCCGAGCCCGCCGAGGCCGAGCGAGCCGAGGGTGGCCAGGGCCCGCTCCTCGACGTCCCAGTCCTCGCCGATCGTCTCGAAGTGCTCCTCGCGCACATCGCCGGACTCGACGGCCCGCAGCGCCGCCCGGCGGTCCGCGATGCCGAGCGCCTCCTCGACGCGGAGCCCCGTGTCGAGGGTGAGGTCCTGCGGCAGATGGGCGAGGTTCCCGCCGACGGTCACCGAGCCCTCGGCGGGGCGCAAGGCTCCGGCGAGCAGCCGCAGCAGCGTCGACTTGCCCGCGCCGTTGCCGCCCACGAGACCGATGCGGCCGCGGGGCGCGGTGAAGGAGAGGGAGTCGAAGACGGTGGTGCCGTCCGGCCAGCGGAAGGAGAGGGCGGAGCAGGTCACAGCGGCGCCGGGGGTGGCGGAATGGGGCATGGGGATCTCCCGGTCAGGAGCGCGGTGGAAAGGGGGCTGCTCAGGCGAACACCGGGCGACGGCTGACGGAGAGGGGCGAGTCCCCGCGGGAAGCGCGGGCGGCTCGGCACCGAGGTCGCATGCACGCGGGGTCACGGACGGCGACAGAGCCGATCGGACGTGACGGCGTACGGCCGGGAGCCGTACCGCGCGATGATCGCGAACCTCAGATGCGCAACGTCCACCTCAATCTCCGACAACAGGACCCGGCCACTGTAACCGAGAGCGGCAGACGTCGGCAGCCGTATTTCAGGGCGGGAGAGCGGGAGAGCGGGAGAGGGGGAGCGGGGCGCCGAGGGCCTCGGCAGGCGGAGGCGCCGCACCGGCGCGGCGCCTCCGATCCCGGGTCCCGGAGCTTCTGCGCGCACGCCGGGGCGCCCACTGCCTCGGCCGAGGCAGTGGGCGCCGCCTTTCGGTGTCCAGGCCGGCCGCGACCCCGAGCGCGGCATCGTCGGCGGCAGCGGTCAGGCGCACCTCACCGTCAGGGCCACCTGGCGTCCGGTCGCCGCCCCGTGACCGGCTGGTTCCGGAACCCCTGCACCGGCGTCGGCGCCGATCCCGCCGACTGCGTGGTCTGCGTGCTGGACACAGGACGGCAAGGCCGCGGGGGCTGCTCTCGGCCCGTCCGCGTGGCCGAACTCCCCGGCTGGCGGCGGCACTTGCGGCACACCAGCGCAGGCCTACGGGGCAACCGCCCGGCTACGTGGGCGAGTTCCAGTCGATGTGGTGGTGCAGATGCCAGGTGGCGCTGTGGTGCCGGGCGTCGGTCTTGCGGGTTTCGGGCCTGGCCTTGGTCTGATTGGCCTGGTCGGTCTGCTCGATGATCTCCTCGACCCGGGGGCGGCGCAGCGCCTCGTAGGCGGCGAAGGCCTCGGAGTACGGGTGGTCGCGCAGGCACCGGGCCAGCTGCACGGCGCTCTCCAGGGCCAGGCTGGCGCCCTGCCCGCTGGTGGGCGAGGTCGCGTGCAGGGAGTCCCCGACGAGCACGATCCGGCCCCGGTGCCAGGTGGGTGTCGGGGGTGTCAGCTCCAGGGGGCCGGTCATGAGCAGCTGGTCCGGGTCGGTGAGGTCGAGCATGGCGACGGCCGGGGAGTCGTCGTCCGCGTAGGCCGCGCGGAGCGTCCGCAGCCACTCCTGGGGCGTGGTCTTACGGACCTCCTGCAGCGTGAGGTGCTCCGGATGCGGCAGATTGGCGAACCAGCCGCCCGAACGGTCCTCCTGGCTGAGATAGCCGAACGAGGCCCGCTTGCCGTGGGTGATGTGCAGCTTGCCGCCGGTGGGCGGGGTGCGGGTGTCCGCGAGCGGCGCGGCGAAGCCGAGCAGACCGGCGTAATGCGGCGGCGGATTCTCCGCGTTGATGAGCGTGCGGACCGTGGAACGGATTCCGTCCGCGCCGATGAGGATATCGGCCTGCGCCGTGCTGCCGTCGGCGAAGTGCGCGGTGATATGGGTGGGGGATTCCTCGGCGGTGAGGAATTTCTTGTTGCGGTGGGTCGTGATACCGCGTTCCCCGCTCTGGTCGTGGAGCGTCCGGTAGAGGTCCGTACGCCAGACGAAATGCAGCGGCGGCAGTTCCTCGGGGAGCGCCAGCTCCGCCACCTTCACATTCTGGGCGTTGGTGATGACATTGCCGTAGAGCGGTGTCCCGATGGCGCGCACCGGTTCATCGGCGTCGATGGCGCCGAGCGCGTCGAGGCCGTTCGGGGCGATGCTGATCCCGCCGCCTATTCCGTCGGCGGTGGTGTCATAGGCCTCGTAGATCGTGGCCTCGACACCCGCCTTTCGGAGTGCCATGGCGACCGCGGGCCCCGCGATTCCCCCGCCGATGACAATCGCCGAACGGGCGCGGGCGGTGGTGCCGGAATCGGTGCCGTTACCGGTACCCGCTCGGTTTTCCTGGCCGGGTGGCGTCATGGGCCTTTTTCCTTTGCCTTGTGGATTGCCGTTTCCGTCGTCCGCGGAGGGGATCGCTTTCGCTGCGGAGGGGCCGGGGGTGAGGGTAGGCGGGCGGTGGCGGCTTGTGCGAGTGCGAGGTTTCCGCGGTTGAACGGCGGGCCGGGATGCGGTAGTTGGGACACCTGTCGGTGTGCGCTGTGCGGGCGGCCGAGGTGTGTTGACGCTGGGGCCGGGTGGTTGGTTGCTTAGGAGGGTCGGCTTTTTGGTGCTCCGCGACCGGAAGGGGTGGTGGGTGTGTTCGAGGGCGATGGTGAAGGTGACGTGGAGTTGCGGCGTCGCCAGCGCGCGGTGGTGGAGGACTATCTGAGCCGGCAGGGGGAGGGCCGGCTCGACCGCTATCTGCTCTTCACCGAGGAAGGCAGCGCGGGCCTGTACACGGCGGATACGCGCAAGCCGGTCGTCTCCCGCGGACACGCGGTACTGAAGGCCCATGGGGAATGGTCGCTGAAGATGTTCCCTGACTGGGTCTGGTACAACATCGAGGTGTTCGAGACCCAGGACCCGAACCGCTTCTGGGTGGAGTGCGACGGCAAGGGGAAGATCTGCTACCCGGGATATCCCGAAGGGTATTACGAGAACCACTTCCTGCACGCCTTCCGGCTGCGCGACGGACTGATCGAGGAGCAGCGGGAGTTCATGAATCCCTTCAATCAGCTCTACGCGCTCGGCATCGACATCCCGGTGATCAACCGGGGAAAGATCCCCACCTCATGACGCCGGAGCCCGGAACACACGGCGCCGATACACAGAACCCCGAAATACGGGGCCCCGGGCCGATGGACCTGGAGGCCGCCGAGCGGGCGGTGGAGCTGATCACCGGCGGCTGGCGCGCCCAGGCTCTCTACTCGGCGGTGAAGTGGGGGATCCCGGACCATCTGGAGGCCGGGCACACTTCCAGCGCCGCGCTGGCCGAGCTGTGCGGGGCTGAGCCGGAGGGTGTCCGCCGGCTGCTGCGCCTCCTGGTCGCGATGGGCGTCTTCGAGGGCGGTGAGCGGGACGGCTACCGCAACACCGCGCTGAGCCGGACGCTGCTCTCGGGCCCCCACTCGCTGCGGGAGATGTGCCTGCTGTACGGCGAGGAGTTCTACACGGCCTGGGGGCACGCCTCCGAGGCCTTCCGTACGCTCGGTTCGGGTTTCGAGGCGGCCTACGGGCAGCCGTTGTACGCCTACCTCGGCCAGGACGAGGACGTCTCCCGGCGCTTCCAGCAGGCGATGCGGGCGGGCAGCCTCTTCTTCGAGCACGTACCGGAGATCTTCGACTTCTCCGGCGGGAAGCAGCTGGTCGATGTCGGCGGTGGCACCGGGCACCTGCTCGCCGCGCTCCTGGAGGCGGTGCCCGACGCCAAGGGGACCCTGCTCG
Source organism: Streptomyces physcomitrii (assembly GCF_012273655.1). GTDB lineage: Bacteria > Actinomycetota > Actinomycetes > Streptomycetales > Streptomycetaceae > Streptomyces > Streptomyces physcomitrii. The sequence goes on from NZ_JAAWWP010000029.1 coordinate 17,141, forward strand.
ACCGCGAGCATGTGATGCCCGCCGCGCGCGCCTATCTGGAGTCCCGGGGGATGGCCGACCGGGTCCGGCTGGAGGGCGGGGACATGTTCACCGCCGTTCCGCAGGGCGGCGACGTCTATCTGCTGTGCCGGGTGCTCGCGGGCTGGGACGACGAGGCCGTGGTCGGTGTCTTCGCCGCCTGCCGCCGGGCGATGGCGAGTTCCTCCTCCCGGCTGCTGATCCTGGAGCGGGTGGTCGAGGACGAGGGCTCCGCGATGCTGCCCGCCCTGTGGGACCTGCACCTGCTGATGACCAACGGCGGGCGGCACCGCAGCGTCGCCCGCTTCACCTCACTGCTCGAACGGGCGGGCCTGGCGGTGGAACGTGTGGCCGCCCTGCCCGTGCAGACCACCGCCCTGATCGCCGCACCCCGCCCCTGAACGACTGCCCCCTGCCCCGTCCCCGCACGGACCGCTCCCCTCTCGAAGCACCGGGAGGGGAGCGGTGTTGTACGGGGACGGGGCGTTTTTGGGGGTGCGGCTGCTGCCGCTGATCGGCGGCCTGGTGGCGGGCGCGGTCCCGGCCGACCGGATCGCCCGGTTGCTCGGCGCCCGGCTGGCGGTGGCCACCGGCTTCGGCGGGAAGCGGTGACCTCACCGAGGAGGACCGGAGGCCCTGTTCGCGACCGGGGAGCCGGGCGAGAAGGCCGGGCTCACCGTCGAGGTCGGCGGGGACGCGGCCAAGGGCGCGCCGGAGCAGGGCGCGGGCGAACGGGTCGGTGTGGTGATCGTGGCCGTCGCCCTGGTGATCACCTTCGGCTCGATGGTGGCGGCCGGGCTGCGCTGGTGACCGCTTGGCGGGCCTCTCGGTCGCCGGTGCTCTGAACTGGCCCCGCGGCGGGGCCAGTTCCTGCCCTAGCCGCCCGCGGGCTGGTGGAGAGTGTGGAGGCAGGTGAGGAGGGTGCGGGTCTCGATGTTGAGGTAGTGGCTGTGGTGCGCGAGTTGCTGGAGTTGGGGCAGGGAGATCCAGCGGTGGTCGGGGGTCTCGTGGTCGGGGTTGAGGGCGGTCTCGATGATCAGGTAGCGGTTGTCGGCGTGGTAGAAGCGACCGCCCTCTTCGGAGAGCAGGGTGTCGTAGAGCGTCCGGTGGGGTGAGCCGGGCGTGAGGTGGTCGAGGTGCGGAGGCTGGTGGTGGGCGGGGAGATGGGCGTAGTTGCGGGGGGTGTACTGGATGGTGGGGGCGAGTTCGACGGTGTCGGTGTAGCCGGGTTCGGCGCGGGCCTGCACGAGGACGTGGGGGGTGCCCTCGTGATGGGCGAGGAGGAAGGCGGCGACGCCGGGACCGTGGGGTTCGATCATCGGCTGGGTCCACCGGGCGATTTCGCGGTTGTGGGTGGTGACGTCGACGGCCATGACATTGAAGTAGCGGCCGGTCTCGTGGGTGATGCGGTGCGGGGTCTGGTGCCAGTGGGGCAGGTTCTTCAGCGGAATGCGCTGGGTGGTGACGGTGCGTTCGGTGCGCTGGGTGGTGATCCAGCTGTGGATGTCGGGGTCGGGGTGGACGCTGTCCTGCCTGCTTCGGGCGTCCGCCTTCCGCTTGTGGTCGCCGCCGTGCGTGTGGAGGGCTTCGTGGTCGGCTTCGTCCAGGTACGGGGTTCCGTGGTGATTGGCGGGTGGATGGGGCAGGAGGGCCAGGACGCTGCGGGAGTCCATGTTGATGAGGTTGTCGTGGGTGAGGAGATGGCGGATCTGACCGAGGGTGAGCCAGCGGTATCCGTCGAGGAGCGGGATGTCCGTGTCGGGCGAGACCTCGATGAGCATGTTGCGATTGCGTTTGCGCAGGAACCAGGTGCCCTGTTCGGACTGGCGGGTGTCCGCGAGGATGTGATGGCGGTCGGGATGCTGGAAGTATTCGAGATAGGGAACGGGCTTTCCCCGGTGCACACGCGTGTAGTTGGAGCGGGTGGCCTGGACGGTCGGTGAGATCTGCAGGGGACCGTGGTTGCCGGGCTCCATTTTCGCTTGCATGAGGAAATGGGGGATACCGGCGAAATCCTTGACGAGTATGCCGAGTATGCCGATCTCGGGTTGGTGCAGGATGGGCTGCTCCCAGTGCTCCACGGGAGCGCCTGGCATATCGGTGCTGAGGCCCTCGACGGTGAAGAAGCGGCCGCTCTCGTGGGTGAGGTTCCCGGTGTCGGGGTGAAAGTGCCAGCCGTTCAGCCGGTCGAATTCGATGATGTCGATGCGGCTTTTGTCGGCATCCACGCGGTCGTTGAACCACCGGTGGAATTCGGTGAGTTGGGTCTGGGGACTGTCGAGCGCGGCGGCCGAGCGGGTCAGGCGCCGGTGGAGGGTGCTGGTCACCATGCCCATGCCTCCGGTCCGGGGCCGCCGTTGCCGATCGGGGGGAAGAGGCGTTCGAGTTCGCTCAGGGTGTCGGGGCCGAGGGTGAGTTCGAGGGCGCTGAGGGCGCTTTCCAGCTGGGCGACGGTACGGGGGCCGATCGCGGGTGCGGTGATGCCGGGGCGGGAGGCGACCCAGGCGAGGGCGACCTCGGCGGGGTCGGTGCCCAGGGCGGTGCAGAGCTTCTCGTAGGCGGCGATGGTGTCGTGGTGGATGGTGAGGGCCTGGGCGGCGCGGCCCTGGGCGGTCTTCTGGGCGGTGTTGTCGGCGAGTTTGCGCAGGGCGCCGCTGAGGAGTCCGCCGTGCAGCGGGGACCAGGCGATGACGGCGATGCCGTAGCGCTGGGCGGCGGGGATGACCTCGAGCTCGATGTGCCGGGTGATGAGGTTGTAGATGCTCTGCTCGCTGACGAGGCCGAGGGTGTGGCGGCGGTGGGCGGTCTCCTGGGCTTCGGCGAGGTTCCAGCCGGCGAAGTTGGAGGAGCCGACGTAGCGGATCTTGCCCTGCTGGACCAGGACGTCCATGGCCTGCCAGATCTCGTCCCAGGGGGCGTGGCGGTCGACGTGGTGCATCTGGTAGACGTCGATCCAGTCGGTGCCCAGCCGCCGCAGGGAGGCCTCGCAGGAGGCGATGAGGTGGCGGGCGGACAGGCCCGATTCATTGGGCCAGTCGTCCATGGGGTTCCCGGCCTTGGTGGCGAGGACGACCTTCTCGCGGCGGCCGCCTCCTTGGGCGAACCAGGTGCCGAGGAGCTCCTCGGTGTAGCCCTTGTGCTTCTGCCAGCCGTACTGGTTGGCGGTGTCCAGGAAGTTGATGCCGTGGTCCAGGGCGGTGTCCAGGAGGGTGCGGCTTTCGTCCTCGCCGGCTCTGACACCGAGGTTCAAGGTGCCCAGGCAGACCTGGCTGACCTTGAGCGCGGTACGGCCGAGATAGGTGTAGCGCATCAGTGTCCTTCGTCCGAGGAGGGGACCGGCTCGCCTGGACTGGCGGGCCCGGCGGGTTTCGTGGGCGTGGCCGGAGCGGCGGATCCGGCCTCCGCGGTGGCTTCGGTGGGGGTGGCCCACTGGTCGTGGAGGGATTGTTCGAGGCTGATGCGGGGGGTCCAGTCGAGGAGGCGGGTGGCGAGGCCGGTGTCGACGCTGGTCCATCCGCTGCCGTTGCTGGTGAGCGGGGCGGTCCGGGTGTGGATGAGGTGCGGGGGCAGGCCGGAGAGCGCGATGAGCTGGTGGGCGAGTTCGCGGATCGGGGTGGGGCGGCCCTGGCCGATGTTGAGGACGCGGCCGGTGACGGGTGCGGTGGCGGCGTGCAGCACGGCGGTGGCGACATCGCGTACGTCGATGTAGTCGCGCTGGTCGTCGGCGAGGGTGAGGCTGAGGGGCTGCCGGGTCTGCTGGGTCCGGCGCAGTTGCCGGGTGAGATGGCCCAGGAAGCTGCCAGGGGGGAGGCCGGGCCCGCAGACGTTGGTGACGCGGAGGACGCAGCCGTCGACGCGGCCGGCTTCGGTGGCGTCCAGGAGGTGCGTACTGGCGGCGAGTTTGGTGCGGGCGTAGACGGTGCCCGGAGCAGGGGTGTGGTCCTCGGTGACGGGGTGGGGCGGGGTGAGGGGCCCGTATTCGTGGACGCTGCCCAGGTGGATCAGCCGGGGGCGGTGGGCGTGGGCGGCGAGGGTGTCCACGAGCCGCTGGACCAGGGGCTGGTGGGAGGCGGCCATGGCGGCCTCGTCCCCCTGCCAGGCGTCGCCCGCGGCGTTGATCACGAGTTCCGCTCCGCTGAGCGCGGCGGAGATCTCGGTGTCGTCGGCGGTGAGGATGTCGAGTGCGGTGAACGCGGTGCGGGGAATCGGGTCCGCGGCTTTTCTGGCTATTGCCAGTACGTCATGTCCCTGTGCGGCCAGGGCCGTACAGATATGGCGTCCGAGGAATCCGGTGCCGCCGATGACAACAGCACGCCGATAGTGCGAAGGGGCCATATGAGCAACGCTATTGGCGCTTTGTGAAGGGGAACAACCCCTAGCCTCGACCCCCCTAAAGGTCCCCCCTAGGCCGCCTTGACCTGCTGTTCTTCTGTGTTCTCCAGGGGTGGGGGTTTCACCGGAACAGATGCCGTTTGTGCGCTTCGCTGACGGCCGCCGCCCTGTCCTTCACGCCGAGTTTCTCGTAGACGTGGATCAGGTGCGTCTTCACGGTTGCCTGGCTGATGAACAATGCGGCGGCGGCTTCCCGATTGGTGGCGCCGTCGGCAATGAGGCGCAGGACTTGGAGTTCGCGTTCGCTCAGGGGGCCCGCGCTGGGTTTGCGTACGGTTTGCAGGACTCGGGTGGTGATCGCGGGGGAGAGGACGGACTGGCCGGCGGCTGCGGTGCGGACGGCGCGGGTGAGTTCCTCGCGAGGGGTGTCCTTGAGGAGGTAGCCGGTCGCTCCGGCGGCCAGGGCGCCCATGACGTCGCCGTCGGTGTCGTAGGTGGTGAGGACCAGGATGCGGGCGTCGGGGTCGTGGCGCAGGAGGTGCTCGATGGCTTCGACGCCGCCCATCAGGGGCATGCGCAGGTCCATCAGGACGACGTCGGCGCCGTCTCGGCGGTAGAGGTCGAGGGCCTCGGTTCCGTCGCGGGCCTCCGCGGTGACGGTGAAGTCGCTCTCGCGTTCCAGGAGCGCGCGGAGTCCGTCGCGGACCACGGGGTGGTCGTCGGCGATGAGGATACGGATCGGCTCGGTCCGTACGGGGTGGGGTGTGCTCATGTGCCGGCTCCCGGGGGGATGGCGGGGACGGCGGCGCTCAGGGCGGTGCCCTCGCCGGGGGCGCTTTCGATGGTGAGGGTCCCGGCCACCCTGCTCAGCCGGCGCCGCATCGCGATCAGCCCCAGCCCGTGCCCCGCACCGGCCGCGCTCTCCGCCCGGACCGCGCCGGACGTACCGCCCGTGCCGTCCGCCGCGTCCGAACTGCCCGCGTCGGCCGCGCCGTTGGCGCCGTTCGTGCCGACCGCCGTAGATGTGCAGTCCGGGCCGGTCGGGTGCGGGGGGCGGAAGCCGGTGCCGTTGTCGAGGATGTCGAGGACCACGAGGTCGTCCATGTAGCTGAGGGTCAGGGTGAGCTGTGTGGCGCGGGCGTGCTTGGCGGTGTTGGTGAGGGCTTCCTGGGCGACGCGGTAGAGCGTGGCCTCGAGTTCGGGGTGCAGGGGGGCGGTGGTGCCGGTGGTCTCGAAGCTGAGGTGGAGCTCTTTGCCGTGGGCCCAGGTGCGGGCGAGGGTCCCCAGGGCTTCGGGGAGGGTGGTCGATTCGAGTTGTTCGGGGCGCAGGGCCTGGGCGGAGCGCCGGGCTTCGCGCAGGCTCTCGCGGGCCAGGGTCTTCGCGGTGCGGATGTGGTGCCGGCGCTCCTCGTCGCCGGTCCCGCTGTGCTCGGCGGCTTCGAGCTGGCGGATGATGCCGGCGAGTCCCTGGGCGAGGGTGTCGTGGATCTCCCCGGCCATCCGGCGCCGTTCGTCGTGGATGCCTGCTTCGCGGGCCTGGGTGATGAGCTGGGCGTAGAGGCCGGCGTTCTCGGTGAGCGCGGTACGCAGTTCGGCGACGGTGTGCCGCCGGTCTCTGTGCTGCTGGCCGAGTCTGCTGGAGAGCAGGTTGATCCAGCCGATGAGGACGGTCTGGAAGGCGATGGCGCCCGTATAGGGGATCAGCGCCGTGAGGGTGGGTTCGGGCAGGCCCGCGGGGACGGTGTTGACGACGAAGGAGGTGGCGGCCACGCAGGCGAAGGCCCAGCAGGTCGGCAGGAGTACCAGGGCCTGGAGGAAGCCGGTGGCGGCGAAGAGCATGAACACCCGGTCGTGGGCCATGAGCGCGGCGGCCAGGGCGAGCAGTCCGGCGAGGTAGAGGGCGGCGGGGGCGGTGCCGTAGCGGCGGCGGCTGTGGCGGCGGGTCGGCAGCGTGTAGGTGAGGGCGCTCCAGCAGCCCGCGGCCGCCACCAGGGCGAGCAGGACGGGCTGCTGCCCACCGCCGCGGTGGTCGTGGGTGAGGCTCCAGGCGGTCGGCAGCAGCAACAGGAGGTAGGGGAGGGCGCCGAAGAGGATGTCGGAGTGGGTCTCCCAGCGCCGGTTCTCCTCGACGGCGGCGGCGCTCATTCCCAGCGGAAGAGCTTGGCCGCCGCGGCCGTGCCCACCACGGCGAGGACGGCCAGCACGCTCAGATGCAGTGCCTGCGGCCACTGGCCCTCCCAGGAGTCCCGCAGCGCCTGGAGCGCGGCGCCCAGCGGAGTGTAGTCGCCGATCGTCGACAGGGTGGACGGCATGTCCTCCTTGGGCACGAAGGCGCCGCCGAAGAAGAGGCTGGGGAAGAGCAGGGACAGGCCGATCGCGGTGGCCGCCTTGCTGCCGGGAGCCACGGCGGCGATGACCAGTCCGATCGCGAACAGGGCCCAGGTGCCGAGCGCGAAGCTGACGACGAACCCGCCGACGCTCTCGGGGGCGGGGGTGTCGAAGGCGGCCCGGCCCACGACGAGGACCAGGACCGCGGAGAGGGTGGCGGTCGCCAGGTTGATGACGAGCTGGGCCAGCAGCAGGTTCGCCGGGTGGACGGGGCTGGCGGCCATCCGCCGCAGGATGCCCTTCTCCCGGTAGGTGGCAAGGGTGGTGGGCAGCAGGTTCAGCGCCAGCATCGTCAGGCACAGCGATATCGCCATCGCCGGGACGAAGGCCTCCATCGACTCCTTGGTCGCGGCGTCGTCCTGCGACTTCTCGGTGACGAAGTGGAAGATCGTCAGCAGCATGATCGGCAGCGCGATCACGAAGAACACCGCGGTCGGATCCCGCAGGAACAGCTTGGTCTCGACGTAGGTGAGTTTGGTGCGCCCGGACATGGAACCAGGTCTCCTCGAAAGGGGGGTACGCGGCGGGGTGGATCCGACGGTGGGTCAGGTGGCGGGGTGGGTGCCGGTCAGGGCGACGAAGGCGTCGTCGAGGCTCGCCTGTTCCAGGCGCAGTTCACCGGCGACGATGTGGTTGCGGGCCAGGACGGAGATCACCGCGTAGACGACGTTGCCCTTGCCGGTGACGGTCACCTGGGAGTGGGAGCGGGTGATGCTGTCGACCTCCGGCAGGGAGGTCAGCAGGCTGTCCTCGAAGTCGACGGAGGGCTTGAAGCGGATGATCTGCTTCTCGTCGACGCGGGAGATGAGGCCCGCGGGGGTGTCCAGGGCGACGACCCGGCCGGACTCGATGAGGGCGAGCCGGTCGCAGAGGCGCTCGGCCTCCTCCATGAAGTGCGTGACCAGGAGCACGGTGACGTCCTGGGCGCGGACCTTCTCGATGAGCTTCCAGGTCTCGCGGCGGGCGTGCGGGTCCAGGGCGGTGGTCAGTTCGTCGAAGACGGCGATCTTCGGCTTGCCGACCAGGGCGAGGGCGATGGACAGCCGCTGCTGCTGTCCGCCCGACAGGGAGCCGTAGGCGGCGTCCGCCTTCTCCGCGAGGCCCCATTCGTGGAGGAGTTCACGCCAGTCGACGGGGTCGCGGTAGAAGGTGCTGTAGAGCTCCAGCGCCTCCCAGACCTTCATCTTCGCCGGGAGTTCGCTCTGCTGGAGCTGGATGCCGATGACCTGGCGCAGCTCGGCGAGGTCCTTCAGCGGGTCCAGGCCCATGACGGAGATGTCGCCGCCGTCGCGTTTGCGCATGCCTTCCACGCACTCGACGGCGGTGGTCTTGCCCGCGCCGTTGGGGCCCAGGATCCCGAAGATCTCTCCCTCCTCCACCGAGAAGGACACGTCGGCCACGGCCACGTGCTGGGGGTACTCCTTGCGGAGGTTCTTGACCTCGATCAGGGCCATCGGCCGCTGTCCTTTCCTTGTCGCCGGCTCACCCCTGAAGATCGTAGGGGCGGGCTGCCCCGCCGCGGATCGCCTCATCGGCTGCTCCGGGGGAGTAGGGGCCCTCCACCGACCGGTCGAGGGGGGATCAACCAGTCGGTGGACCAACTCGGTTCACCCGGAGGCGGGTTGACCGTCCCCTGGTTCCTGGATCCGGGCGGTGCGGAGTGCCTCGCAGGCCTCCCAGGTGGGGAGCCGTCCGGCCTCGCGGGCCTGTCGCAGGGTGGGTGCGGTGCGGTCCCGCTCCGAGACCAGGTAGGTCATGTCGGGGGGCCAGGGCAGGGCGAGTTCGGGATCGAAGGGGTCGATCTCGTGCTCGCGGTCGGGGGTGTACTGGACGGAGTTGAGGTAGGCGGCGACCGTGTCGTCGCGCAGGGCGATGAAGGCGTGGCCCAGGCCCTCGGAGAGGTAGACCGCCCGGTAGTCGACGGCGTCGAGGTGGACGCTGTCGACCTGGCCGAAGGTGGGGGAGCCCACGCGCAGGTCGATGATCATGTCGAGGAGTTCACCGCTGACGCAGGTCACCAACTTGGCCTGGCCGGGTGGCACATCGGCGTAGTGGATGCCGCGCACGGTTCCGCGCCGGGAGACGCTGTGGTGGTTCTGGCCCAGGTGCAGGGGATGCCCGAGGGCCTCGGTGAACGCCGAGTCGGTGTAGTGGGCGACGAAGGCGCCGCGTTCGTCGCGGTGCACCGGGGGCGCGAACTCGTAGGCGCCGGGCACCGCCAGCTCGCGGATCTTCACGCGTGGTGCTCCGCGGTGCGGGCTTCCAGCTCGGCGACCAGCTGGTGCGGGGTGGGCGTCTGCTGGTTCTCCTCGCGCAGGCGCTCGGCGGACTTCTTGAACGAGGCGTCCTCGATCAGCCGCTGCACGCTGTCCTTGAGGATGTCGGCGGTCAGCTCGGAGGCGTGTACGGCGAGGCCCGCACCGGCGTCCTGGATGCTCATGGCCTTGTTCCACCAGTCGGCGTAGCGGATGGTGGGGATGAACTGCGGTACGGCGTTGGCCAGGGCGGTGCCGTAGGAGCCGAAGCCGCCGTGGTGGATGAGGACATCGGCGCTCGGCAGCAGGGCGTGCAGGGGGACGAAGTCGACCAGGCGGGTGTTGTCGGGTATCGAGGCGAGGGTCTCGATCTCCTCGGCCGGTACGGCGGCGACCACGTCGACGTCGAGTTCGCCGAGGGCGGTGATCATCTCGGCCAGCGGCATGAAGGTACCGCCGAGGGCCGCGCGCGCCGAGACGCCGGAGGTGAGCACGACCCGGGGCCGCTCGGGCTTCTGGTGCAGCCAGGCGGGGATGTCGCTGGGGCCGTTGTAGGGCAGGTAGCGCACCGGCAACCGGTCGACGCCGATCGGGAGTTGGAGGCTGGTGGGGATCTGGTCGATGGTCCACCGGCCGGTGACGACGGACTCGTCGAACTCCTTGCCGTACCGCTTCAGGATGCCGCCGAGCCAGTCGGCGAGCGGGTCCTCCCGGCGCGCCTCGGGCTGTTCGGCGAGCCGGGCCAGGAAGACCTCGCGCATCGTGGAGTAGATGTCGATACACCACAGCAGCCGGGCGTGGGCGGCGCCCGAGACCGTGGCGGCGACGGGGCCCGCGTAGGTGACCGGGTCCCAGATGACGAGGTCCGGCTGCCAGGAGCGGGCGTAGTCGATGAGTTCGTGGACCATGCAGTCGTTGTAGGTCTGGTAGGCGAACATCACGCTGACCTTGAACTTCATCAGCACCTGCTCCCAGGAGTGCGTGTCCAGGGAGGGCGCGGACCAGTCGGAGAGGGGGTTCTCCAGCGAGTCGCGGTTCTCGCGCAGCATGTCGTGCAGGTTGTGGTCGGTGCCGACGGACACCGCGGTCAGGCCGGTGCTCTTGATCGCCTCGGTCAGTGCGGGGTTGCTGGCGACGTGGACCTCGTGGCCGGCGGCGGCCAGGGCCCAGGCCAGCGGAACCATGGTGTACAGGTGCGACTTCTCGGACACCGTGGAAAAGAGGATGCGCATGGGTTCTTCCTTCGTGGGTCTGGGCCGGTCCCGGCGCCTCCCGCCGGATGCGGGCGGACGCCGGTGGGTGCGGGTGGTTGCCGGTGGATCGGGGCGCGGGGGGTGGGGCTCTAGTGGAGGGGGTGTCCGGTGCGGGTGGCGGCGCGCAGGGTGTCGGTGAGGACACCGGCGACGGCCGCCTTCTGCTCCTGGAGGTAGAAGTGGCCGCCGGGAAAGACCTGGAGGGTGAAGGAGCCGGCGGTGTGCTCCTTCCAGGCGGCGACCTCCTCGATGGAGACCCGGTTGTCGCCGTCGCCGGTCAGGCCGACGATGTCGCAGGCCAGCTTCGGGCCGGGCCGGTAGCGGTAGGTCTCCGCGGCCTTGTAGTCGCTGCGCAGCGAGGGCAGGGTCAGCCGCAGCAGCTCGGCGTTGTCCAGGACCCGGTCGTCGGTGCCGCTGACGGCCTGGAGTTCGGCGATGATCCCGGCGTCGTCCATGCGGTGGATGCCCAGGCTGCGGTGCAGGGAAGGGGCCGGGCGGCCGGAGGCGAACAACACCGCGGGGACGACGCCGAGTTCGTCTTCCAGCAGGCGTGCCACCTCGAAGCCGACGCTGGCGCCCATGCTGTGGCCGAACAGCGCCAGCGGCCCCTGGCCGGCGCTCGGGCGCAGCGCCTCGAACACCGCCTGCGCCAGCTCGTGGACGCTCTCCAGGGGGGTGTCGTGGCGCCGGTCCTGGCGGCCGGGGTACTGCACCGCCAGCGCCTGGACGCTCGGGGGCAGCAGTGCGGACAGCGGCGCGTAGGAGCTCGCGGCGCCGCCCGCGTGGGGCAGGCAGACCAGGCGTACGGCGGCGTTCGGTCGGGGGTGGAAGCGGCGCAGCCACAGGCTTTCGTCGGCGGCGGGCAGGGCCATGGTGGTTCTCGTTTCTCGCGTTCCGTGGGGGGCTCACGTGCGGTGCGGAGGTGGTCAGGTGCGGTGCGGGAGGCTGTCCAGCCAGTCCTCGATCGCCTGGGCGGTGGGGCTGGAGAAGTCCTCCATCATCGTGAAGTGGTTGCCGCGGACGTCGACGATCTCGTGGGGCAGTTCCCAGAAGGAGCGCCAGTCCGGCAGGTCGGCCAGTTGCAGGGAGCCGGTGGACAGCGGCTCGGTGGCGCGGACCAGCAGGGTGGGCGTGGAGATCGGGTCCGGCTCCCAGGTGCCGAAGAGGTTCAGGTACCAGCCCATGGCGGACAGCCGGTCGTCGTCCATGGTCACGAAGACGCCCTCGCGTTCGGTCATGCCGTCCATCAGCGACAGGCCGAACTGGTTGAGGATGCTGCTCTTGGGCACGTAGGTGTCGACCAGGACGACGGCCGCGGGCGTGTGGCCCATGCGCTCCAGATGGCCCGCGGCGGCCTGGGCGAACCAGCCGCCCGCCGAGGACCCGAGCAGCACGATGGGCGCCCCGTCGGCGGCTTCGGCGACGGCCTCCGCCTGGGCGGCGACCACGGCCGCGGCGGTCTCGGGCAGGGGCTCGCCGCGGCCGAAGCCGGGCAGGGCGAGCGCGGAGACATCCCGGCGCCCGCGTAGCGAGGCCGCGAAGCGGGCGTACTGGTGGATGCCCGCGACGGCCAGGCAGGAGGAGAAGCAGAACAGGTGCTCGCGGGCCGGGCCCTTGCTCAGCCGTACCGGCTTGGGCAGTTGCGGCAGTTCCGCGGGGGAGGCGAACCGGTCGCGCAGCGCGGCGGTGGCGTGCAGCAGGTCGAAGATCTCCTTCCATTTGCCGGTGGCGAAGGCCTGCGTGTACAGGGCGCTCAGCGTCGTCGACTCGCCACCCGCCGGTGCCGCCACCGCGCCGGCGGTGTCCCCGGCGGGTGCGCTGGTGCGGGCCGCGGCGAGGTCGGTGCGCAGCCGCTGGGCCAGCTCGGTGGGGCTCTGGTGGTCGAAGACGAGGGTGGCGGGCAGCCGCAGCCCGGTGGCGGCGGCGAGCCGGTTGCGCAGTTCGACCGCGGTGAGCGAGTCGAAGCCGGAGTCGACGAAGTCGTGCGTGGCGCCGATCGCCGAGGCGTCCGGATGGCCGAGGACCACGGCGACCTGGGTACGTACCAACTCCACCAGGAGCGCGGTCTGTTCGTCCTCGTCCAGACCCGCGAGACGGGAGAGCAGCTCCGATCCGCCCGCGCCGGAACCGGCCGTGGCGGCGGTGGTGCGGCGGGTGGCCGGGGTGCGCACCAGGTGGCGCAGCAGCAGCGGTACCGAACCGGCCGAGGCCCCGGCCCGCAGGGCGGCCATGTCCAGGCGCATCGGCACCAGGTGGGCGGTGCCCAGGGCCAGGCTGGTGTCGAGGAGTTCCATGCCCTGCTCGGCGCTGAGCGGGGCGATCCCGGAGCGGCTGGTGCCGGTGGCGGGCGTGGCGCCGGTCATCGAGCCGGGCTGCGCCCACAGGCCCCAGGCCAGGGAGTGGGCGGGCAGCTGCCGGGCCCTGCGGTGCTGGGCGAGGGCGTCCAGGAAGGCGTTGGCGGCGGCGTAGTTGCCCTGACCGGCGCCGCCGAGGACACCGGCGGCCGAGGAGTAGAGCACGAAGGCCGCGAGGTCCAGGTGCGCGGTGGCCTCGTGCAGGTGCCACGCCGCGTCCGCCTTGGGGCGCAGGACGGTGTCCACCTGCTCGGGGGTGAGCGAGGTGAGGGTCTTGTCGTCCAGGACGCCCGCGGTGTGGAAGACACCGGTCAGCGGGTGCGCGGCGGGCACCGAGGCGATCAGCGCGTCCAGCGCCTGCCGGTCGGCGACGTCGCAGGCGGCCAGCGTCACCCGCGCGCCCAGCGCGGTCAGCTCCTCCCGCAGCCGCTCGGCGCCCTCGGCCTGCCCTCCGCGGCGGCTCGCCAGCAGCAGATGGCGGGCGCCGTGCGCGGTGACCAGGTGCCGGGCGAGCAGGGTGCCCAGCCCGCCGGTGGCGCCGGTGACCAGGACGGTGCCCTCGGCGTCGAGGGCGCGGGCCGGCTGCTGTTCGGTGTCCGCCTGGGCGCGCGCCAGACGCGGGGTGTGGAACTGCCCGGCGCGCAGAGCGAGTTGGGGTTCGCCCGTGGCCAGGGCGGCGGGCAGGGCGCGGAGCGAGGCCTCGTCCTCGTCCAGGTCCACCAGGACGAAGCGGTCGGGGCTCTCGGACTGCGCGGAGCGGATCAGCCCCCACAGCGCGGCCTGCGCCAGATCACCGATGTCCTCGCCGGGACCGGTGGCGGTGGCGCCGCGGGTGACGAAGACCAGCCGGGAGGCGGCGAAACGCTCGTCGGCGAGCCAGCTCTGCGCCGCCGCCAGCGCGCCGTCGAGCGACTGCCGGACGGCGCCCGGCAGTTCGCCGGTGGCGGGCGGGCAGGTCAGCAGGGTGTGGACGGGCACCGAGGTGCCGGACTCGGCCGCCGCGCCCAGGGCGTCGAGGTCCGCGTAGGACTCCAGGTGGACGCCCGCCGCGAAGAGCTCCTCGGTCACCTCCAGGGTGTCCTCGCCGATCATCGCGGCCCGGGTCACGGCGGGGGCTTCGGTGCTCCGGACCGGCCAGTCGAGGCGGAACAGGGCCTGGCTGGCGGCGGCGCGGGCGCCCCCCAGCTGCTCGCCGCTCATCGCGCGCAGCAGCAGCCCCTCGACGGTGGCCACCGGCGCGCCGGTGGTGTCGGCGAGGTCCAGGGCGACCGAGTCCTCGCCGGTCGGGGTGAGCCGTATCCGCAGGTCCTGGGCGCCGGTGGCGTGCAGGGACACCCCGGTGAAGGAGAACGGCAGCCGGCTCTGCTCGCTCTGCAGCGCGGGCGCCAGCGCGATGGTGTGCAGGCAGGCGTCGAGCAGCGCCGGATGCAGTCCGTACGCACCGGCCGCCGAGCGCTGCGGGGCGGGCAGCCGGATCTCGGCGTACACCTCCTCGCCGCGCCGCCAGGCGGTGTGCAGGCCCTGGAAGGCCTCGCCGTAGGCGAAGCCGCCCGCGGCGAAGCGCGCGTACACCTCGCTGACGTCGATCTCCTCGGCGTCCGACGGCGGCCAGCTCGTCAGCTTCTCCCCGCCGCCGGTCGCGGTGGGGGAGAGGATGCCGGTGGCGTGCGCGGTCCACGGCTCGCCCAGGCCCGCGTCCTGCGGGCGGGAGTGGATGTGCAGTTCCCGGCGGCCGTCCGCGTCCGCCTCGCCCGCCCGCACCCGCAGCGTCAGCGCGCCGCGGGGCGCGAGGATCAGCGGGGCGCCCAGGGTGAGTTCCTCGACCTGGGCGCAGCCGACATGCTCGGCGGCCTGGACGGCCAGTTCGAGGAAGGCGGTCCCCGGCAGCAGCACGGTGTTGGCCACCGCGTGCCCGGCCAGCCACGGCTGCGCGCCCAGCGACAGGCGCCCGGTCAGCACCAGCGCGTCGGAGCCCGGCAGTTCGACCGCGGCCCCCAGCAGCGGGTGGCCGGCCTCGCCCAGGCCCGCCGCGGCCAGGTCACCGGCGCCCGCCGGGGAGTCCAGCCAGTAGCGCTCGCGCTGGAAGGCGTAGGTGGGCAGGTCCACCCGCCGCCCGCGGCCGGTGAAGAACCCACCCCAGTCCACGGTGGCGCCGTGTGCCCAGGCCCGGCCCAGACCGCTCAGCAGGGCCTCGGGCTCGGGCCGGTCGGCGCGCAGCAGCGGTACGAACACGCCCGCGCCCGCATCGGCCAGGCAGGACTGGCCCATGGCGGACAGTACCCCCGAGGGGCCGATCTCCACGAACCGGGTCACGCCCTGCCGCTCCAGATGAGCGATGCCGTCGGCGAACCGCACCGCCTGGCGCATGTGCGCCACCCAGTACGCGGCGTCGGCCAGCTCCGCCCCGGCCGTCTCACCGGTGACATTGGAGACCACGGGCAGCCGCGGCGCCTGGTAGCGCACCCGGCCCGCGATCCGGGCGAACTCGGCGAGCACCGGTTCCAGGAGCGGGGAGTGGGCCGCGACCTGGACGCTCAGCCGCTTGCTCTTGGCGCCGACCGCGGCCGCCACCTCCAGGACCGCTTCCTCGGCGCCGGAGATCACCGTGGCCTCGGGCCCGTTGACGGCGCCGAGACTCACCTCGTCCTCGCGGCCCCGGAGATGGGCCAGCACCTTCTCCTCGGAGGCGGTCAGCGAGACCATCGCCCCGCCCTGGGCGACCTGCTGCATCAGCCGGGCCCGGGCGGCGGCCAGCGCGCAGCCGTCCTCCAGGGAGAACACCCCGGCCACCTGCGCGGCCGCCAGCTCGCCCACCGAGTGGCCGACCACGAAGTCCGGTACGAGCCCGAAGGACGCCACAAGGCGGAACAGCGACACCTCCAGCGCGAACAGCGCGGTCTGCGTGTACACCGTGCGGTCGAGGAGTTCCTTGTCGCCGCCGAAGACCACCTCGCGCAGCGGCAGCGGCACATGTCCCGCAAGGTGTGTGTCCAGCGCGGCGCACACCTCGTCGAAGGCGGCCGCGAACACCGGGAACGCCTCGTACAACTCCCGCCCCATGCCCAGGCGTTGAGCGCCCTGCCCGGCGAAGAGGAAGGCGGTGCGGCCCGCGTCGGCCACCGCGCCCTCGACCTGGCCGGCGGCGATCTGCCGCAACCGGCCCACGAGTTCGTCCCGCCCGCCGCCGGCCACGGCCACCCGGTGGCCGAGCGCGGAACGGGTCAGCGCCAGCGAGTACCCGATGTCGGCCGCACTCGCCTCGGGCGCGGCCTCCACCCGCTCGGCCAGCCGCAGCGCCTGCGCCCTCAGCGCCTCCGGCGAGCGCGCCGAGAGCAGCCAGGGCACCACCGCGGTGGCGGAGGTGTCCTCCTGCGGCAGAGCGGCCGTTCCCCCGGGCGCCCCTTCGGGTGCCTCCGTGTCGGCGGCCGCCTCCTCGGCGGGTGCCTGTTCCAGGATGACGTGGGCGTTGGTGCCGCTGAAGCCGAAGGCGGAGACCGCGGCCCGGCGCGGCCTGCCCTCCACCACCGGCCAGGGGCGGGCCTCGGTGAGCAGCTCCACCGCGCCCGAGGCCCAGTCCACGCTCGGCGAGGGCTCCTCGGCGTGCAGGGTCTTGGGCAGGATGCCGTGGCGCAGGGCCATGACGGTCTTGATGACGCCGCCGACTCCGGCGGCGGCCTGGGTGTGCCCGATGTTCGACTTGAGCGAGCCGAGCCACAGCGGGTCGCCGCCGTCGCGGTCCTTGCCGTAGGTGGCCAGGAGCGCCCCGGCCTCGATCGGGTCGCCGAGGGAGGTGCCGGTGCCGTGCGCCTCGACCGCGTCGACCTCGGCCGGGCCCAGGCCCGCGTCGGCCAGGGCCTGCTGGATCACCCGCTGCTGGGCGGGCCCGTTGGGCGCGGTCAGTCCGCTGCTGGCGCCGTCCTGGTTGGTGGCGCTGCCGCGCAGCACCGCGAGGACCTCGTGCCCGTTGCGGCGGGCCTCGGACAGCCGCTCCACCAGGAGCATGCCCACACCCTCGCCCCAGCCGGTGCCGTCCGCGGCCGCCGAGAAGGCCTTGCAGCGGCCGTCGGCGGCCAGCCCGCGCTGGCGGCTGAAGTCCACGAAGGCCACCGGCGTCGACATCACCATCGACCCGCCCACCAGCGCGAGCGAGCACTCGCCCCGGCGCAGCGCCTGCGCCGCCAGGTGCAGCGCGACCAGCGAGGACGAGCAGGCCGTGTCCACGGTGACCGCGGGGCCCTCCAGGCCGAAGGTGTAGGCGATCCGGCCGGAGGCGATGGAGCCCGAACCGCCGCTGCCGACATAGCCCTCGACATCCTCCGGCGCCTGCCGCAGCCGGGTGGCGTAGTCCTGGTACATCACGCCCGCGAAGACCCCGGTACGGCTGCCGCGCAGCCGCGCCGGGTCGATCCCGGCCCGCTCGAAGGCCTCCCAGCCGGTCTCCAGGAGCAGGCGCTGCTGGGGGTCCATGGCCAGGGCCTCGCGCGGGGAGATCCCGAAGAACGCCGGGTCGAAGTGGGCGGCCTCGTCGAGGAATCCGCCCTCGCGGGCGTAGCTGGTGCCCGGGGTGTCCGGGTCCGGGTCGTAGAGCGCGTCCAGGTCCCAGCCCCGGTCGCCGGGGAACATCGAGACGGCGTCGTGGCCGCCCGCCACCAGCTCCCACAGGTCCTCGGGCGAGGCGACCCCGCCCGGGTAGCGGCAGGCCATGCCGATGACGGCGATGGGCTCCTGGGCCCGGTCCTCGCTGTCCTTCAGGCGCTGGCGCGTACGCGCCAGATCCGTGGTCACCCGCTTGAGGTAGTCGCGGAGCTTTGCCTCGCTCACCGTTTACCGCCGTTCACGTCAGAAATCTCTTGCTTGCGGGCAGGGGTCAGGACAGGCCGAGTTCGTTCTCGATGAAGTCGAAGACTTCCTCGTCGGACGCGGCGTCGATACGGCTGCCGAGCGCGTCCTGGGGGACCTCGCCGAGCTGGGCGAGCAGGTCCTGCAACCGGGCGGCGAGCCGGGTGCGCGCCTCCTCGTCGGCGGCCACCTCCGCCAAGTGGCCCTCCAGCGCGTCCAGTTCGGCGAAGGACGCCTGCGCCCCGGAGAAGGGGGCGGGCGCGATCTCGGCCTGCAGGTGCTCGGCGATCGCCCGGGAGGTCGGATAGTCGAACAGCAGCGTCACCGGCAGCCGCAGCCCGGTGCCGCGGCCGAGCTGGTTGCGCAGCTCCACCGCCGTCAGCGAGTCGAAGCCCAGATCCAGCAGGCCCCGTTCGGCCTCCACCGAGGCCGCGCTCTCGAAGCCCAGGACACCGGCGACGGTGGTACGCACCAGATCGAGCAGGAAGATGCCCCGCTCCGCCTCCGCCAGCCCCGCCAGATGCTCCTTGAGCCCCCCGGCACGACCCGGTCCTGCGGCGTCCGCCCCGGCACTCGCCCGGCGGCGTACGGGGCGCGCCTTGACCAGGCCGCGCAGCAGCGCCGGCACCGGACCCGCGGCGAACGCGGCCGTGTCCAGCCGCATCGGCAGCACCACCGCCTCGTCCAGGGCACCGGCGGTGTCGAACAGCCGCGCCCCGTCCGTGGAGGAGAAGGGCAGGATGCCGCCGCGGGCCAGCCGCTTCAGATCCGTGCCGTCCAGCTTGCCGGTCATCTCGCTGCGCTCGGCCCACAGCCCCCAGGCCTGCGACTGCACCGGCAGGCCCTGGGCGCGGCAGTGCTGGGCGAAGGCGTCCAGGAAGGCGTTGGCGGCCGCGTAGTTGGCCTGGCCCATGCCGCCGAAGGTGCCCGCGATGGAGGAGAACAGCACCAGCGCGGTACGGCCCGACTCCCGGGTCAGCTCGTACAGGTTCAGGGCCGCGTCCACCTTGGGCCGCAGCACCCGCTCCAGGCGGTCGGGGGTGAGCGAGGAGACGACACCGTCGTCCAGGACCCCCGCGGTGTGCACGACGGCGGTCAGCGGATGCGCCGCGTCCACCGTCGCGAGCAGCTCGGCCAGCGCGCCGCGGTCGGCCGCGTCGCAGGCCACCAGGCGGGCATCCGCGCCCGCGGCGGCCAGCTCCGCGAGGAGTGCGTCCGCGCCCTCGGCGTCGGGGCCGCGCCTGCTCGCGAGGAGCAGATGCCGCACCCCCCGCTCGGCGGCCAGATGCCGGGCGATGACCCCGCCGATCGTCCCGGTGGCCCCGGTGACGAGCACCGTTCCCTCCGGGTCCCAGACGGCTTCCGGGCTCTCCTCGATTCGTAGCGTGGCCAGCCGGGCGGCCCGTACCGTGCCTTCGCGCAGGGCCAGTTGGGGTTCGTCCAGGGCGAGGGCCGCGGGCAGGGCCACCGCCGAGTCCGGGTGCTCGTCCAGGTCGACGAGGACGAAGCGGCCGGGGTTCTCGGTCTGCGCGGAGCGCACCAGCCCCCACATCGCGGCATGCGCCAGGTCGGCCACATCCGCGTCGGGATCGGTGGCCACCGCGCCCCGGGTGAGGAACACCAGCCGCAGCTGCGCGAAGCGCTCCTCGGCCAGGTGGGCCCGCACCAGCCCCAGTGCCCGCTCGCACGCCGCCCGTACCGCCTCGGCGGTGGGACCCGGCAGTGGAGCCAGCGGGACCAGAAGCGTGCCCGGCAGCTCCTCGGGCAGCGCCGCCAGATCCGGGTAGCGGCGCACCCCGAACTCGTCCAGCCCCGCCAGCTTGAAGTCGTCGTCGCCCAGCACCGCCCAGCCGTCGTTCCCGAACTCGGTTTCCGCGGAGGGGAGTTCGGTGACCGGGGTCCAGTCGAGCCGGTAGAGCGCCTCTCCGCCGCCCGTGGTCTCGCCGAGGCGTTCGGGGCGCTTGCGCAGCACCAGGGAGGCCACGCTCGCCACCGGCCGCCCGATGGCGTCGGCCACCGTCAGCGCCACCGTGTCGGTGCCCTTCGGGCTCAGCCGCACCCGCAGCTCGCCCGCCCCGGCGGCGTGCAGCGACACGCCCGTGAAGGAGAACGGCAGCCGCCCCTCGTCCGCCTGCAGGGTCGGCCCGAGGGCGATGGTGTGCAGGGCGGCGTCCAGCAGGGCGGGGTGCAGACCGTAGTCCGTGGCCGACTGCTGCTGCTCCTGGGGCAGCCGGATCTCCGCGTAGACGTCCTCGCCCTGCAGCCAAGCGGCCCGAAGGCCCTGGAAGGCGGGCCCGTAGCCGAAGCCGTTCGCCGCGAACCGCTCGTACAGATCCGCGACGTCGAGCGGCTCGGCTCCCGGCGGCGGCCAGGCACCCCCCAGCTCGTAGGGGGCCTCGGCCTCGTCCACGGCCAGTACCCCACTGGCGTGCTGGAGCCAGGGCACCTCACCGCCCGCGTCCTTCGGCCGGGAGTACAGGCCCAGCGAACGCCGCCCGCTCTCGTCGGGCGCCTCCACCACCATCTGCACGGTGGCCGCGCCGTTTTCGGCGAGGATCAGCGGGGCCTGCAAGGTCAGCTCCTCGACCTGCGCGCAACCGGCCTGGTAGCCGGCCTGCAGCGCCAGCTCCACAAAGGCGGTGCCGGGGAAGAGGACCGACCCCGAGACCGCGTGGTCGGCCAGCCACGGCTGGGTCCGCACCGAGAGCACCCCGGTGAACACCAGCTGCTCGCTGCCCGCCAGTTCGACCGCGGCGCCGAGCAGCGGATGCCCGGCCGCCCCCAGACCGGCCGAGGTCACATCGGTGAACTCCACCGGCGCGTCCAGCCAGTACCGCTTGCGCTGGAAGGCGTACGTGGGCAGCTCCACCCGCCGGGCACCACGCCCCGCGAAGACCTGGTGCCAGTCCAACCGCCCCCCGTGGGCGTGCAGTTGACCGATCCCGGCGAACAGTGCCTGGGCCTCGGGCCGGTCTTTGCGCAGCAGCGGCCAGAACGCACCCTCCGGCCGGCAGTCCTGCCCCATCGCGGCCAGGACACCGCCGGGACCCACCTCCACGAAGCGGGTCACCTGACGAGCCGTCAACTCCTCGATACCGTCGGCGAATCGGACGGCTTGGCGGACGTGGCGTACCCAGTAGTCGGGGGTGGCGATGTCCTCGTCGGCGAGGGTGCCGGTGACGTTGGAGACGACGGGGAGGTGGGGGGTGTGGTAGGTGAGGGTGGCCGCGAGCTTGCCGAACTCGGCGAGCATGGGCTCCATCAGGGGTGAGTGGAAGGCGTGGGAGACGCGAAGTCGCTTGGTCTTGGCGCCGGTTGCTTCGGCGATCTCAACGACGCTTGCTTCGTCGCCTGAAATCACTGTGGCGGTGGGGCCGTTGATGGCGGCGATGCTTACGCGGTCCTCGTAGCCCTCCAGATGGGGCAGGATGTCGGCTTCGGGTAGTTGCAGGGAGACCATGGCGCCGCCTTCGGGCAGTGCCTGCATCAGGCGTCCGCGCGCGGCGGTCAGCGCGGCGGCGTCTTCGAGGGAGAGCACCCCGGCGATGTGCGCGGCGGCGATCTCTCCGATGGAGTGGCCCATGACGAAGTCCGGTGCCACGCCCCACGATTCGACCAGCCGGTACAGGGCTACTTCGAGGGCGAACAGGCCGCTCTGCGTGGAGACCGTGCGATCCAGCGCCTCCGCGTCTTGCCCGAAGACGACGTCGCGTACGGGGGTGTCCAGGTGGCGGTCGAGTTCCGCGCAGACGGCGTCGAAGGCTGCGGCGAAGGCGGGGAACGTTTCGTACAACTCCCGGCCCATGCCCAGGCGTTGGGCGCCCTGCCCGGTGAACAGGAAAGCGGTGCGGCCGGCGGCGGCCACGGTGTCCGGGCGGGTGCCGGAGGCGAGGTGTACCAGGTCCGCGAGGAGTTTCTCCCGGTCGGTGCCGACGAGGACGGCGCGGTGGGCGAAGGAGGCGCGGCCGGTGGCCAGCGAGTAGCCGACGTCCAGGGGCTGCAGTTCGGGGCGGCTCAGGAGGTGGGTGTGCAGCGTGGCGGCCTGGGCGCGCAGGGCGTCCTCGGTGCGGGCGGCCAGCGGCCAGGCCGTGAGGTCCCCGGCCACCGAGGCCGCCTCCACCCCGGCCAACTCTCCGGCCGGGTCGTCGGCGAGGCCCTCGACCGGGCTCTCGGCGGTGTCCTGGGCGGGACCGTCGGGGTCGTGGGCGGGGCCCTGTTCGAGGACGACGTGGACGTTGGTGCCGCTGACGCCGAAGGCGGACACCCCGGCGCGGCGCGGGCGCCCGGTGGCGGGCCAGGCGCGCGATTCGGTGAGCAGCTCGACCGCACCGGCCGACCAGTCCACGTTGGGTGAGCGCTCCTCGGCGTGCAGGGTCCGCGGGAGGACGCCGTTGCGCAGCGCGAGCACCGTCTTGATGACTCCGGCCACTCCGGAGGCGGCCTGGGTGTGGCCGATGTTGGACTTCAGCGCGCCCAGCCACAGCGGCCGGTCGGCCGCCCGGCCTTGGCCGTAGGTCGCCATCAGCGCCTGCGCCTCGATCGGGTCGCCCAGCGAGGTGCCGGTGCCGTGTGCCTCGACCGCGTCCACCTCGTCGGCGGCCAGTCCGGCGTGGGCGAGGGCCTGGCGGATGACGCGCTGCTGGGAGGGTCCGTTGGGTGCGGTGAGGCCGTTGCTGGCGCCGTCCTGGTTGACGGCCGATCCCCGTACCAGGGCGAGCACTTCATGCCCGTTGCGCCGCGCGTCGGACAGGCGCTCCAGCAGGAGCATGCCGACGCCCTCGGCCCAGCCCGCGCCGTCGGCGTCGGCGGAGAAGGCCTTGCAGCGGCCGTCCGGGGCTATCGCGCGCTGGCGGCTGAACTCGATGAAGGTGTCCAGGGTGGACATCACCACCACCCCGCCCGCCAGCGCCAGGCTGCACTCGCCCTGCCGCAGCGCCTGCGCCGCCTGGTGCAGGGCCACCAGGGAGGAGGAGCAGGCGGTGTCGATGGTGACGGCGGGGCCTTCGAGACCGAAGGTGTAGGAGATGCGGCCGGAGGCGACACTGCTGGCGCTGCCGGTGGCCAGATAGCCCTCGAACTCCTCCGGCGCCCGCTGGAAGCGGGAGCCGTAGTCGTTGTAGCTGGCGCCGATGAAGACACCGGCCTGGCTGCCGCGGACCGTGGCCGGGTCGATCCCGGCGCGCTCGAAGGCCTCCCAGGTGGTCTCCAGGAGCAGGCGCTGCTGCGGGTCGATGGCCAGGGCCTCACGCGGGGAGATCCCGAAGAACTCGGGGTCGAAGGCGCCCGCCTCGTACAGGAAGCCGCCGCCGGTCGCGTAGAAGGTGCCCGGCACCTCGGCGTCGGGGTGGTAGCGGCCCTCGATGTCCCAGCCGCGGTCCGCGGGGAACGCGCCGATGGCGTCCCGGCCTTCGGTGAGCAGCTGCCACAGGTCCTCGGGGCTGCTCACCCCGCCCGGCAGGCGGCAGCTCATCGCCACGATCGCGATCGGATCGTCCCCGGCGGCGGGAGCGCCGGTGCTGCTGCCCGTGGCGACGGTGGCGGTTGCGGCGGCTTCGGGGGCGGCGCCGCTCTCGTCGAGGAGGAAGCGGGCCAGCGCGCTGACGGTCGGGTAGTCGAAGACCAGGGTGACCGGCAGCCGCAGTCCCGTGGCGGCGGCGAGCCGGTTCCGCAGATCGACCGCGGTGAGTGAGTCGAAGCCCAGCTCACGGAAGGCGCGTCCGGCCTCCACCTCGCCCGGATCGGCGTAGCCGAGGGCCGCGGCGACCTCGGTGGCGGCCAGCTGGGTCAGCGCCTCCTCGGCCTGGGCGCGGGAGAGCCCGGCCAGCCGCTCGGCCAGCGGCGTCGCCGCCTCCGCACCGGCGCCGGTGGTCGTGGTGTTCGGGGCGGGCCGCGCCTCGGGGAGCGCGGCGAGGACGGGGGCGGAGCCGAGCGCGGGGGTGGCTGCGATCAGCCGGTCCCATTCGATGTCCGCCACCGCCACATAGGCGTCCCCCGCGTCGAGGGCCTGCTGGAGGGCGGCGACGGCCGAGTCGGGAGCCATCGCGGGCATCCCGGTGGCCCGCAGCCGCGCCTTGACCTGCTCGTCCACCAGGCCGCCGCCCGACCAGGCGCCCCAGGCCACCGAGGTGGCGGGCAGGCCCTGGGCGCGCCGCCGCTGGGCGAGGGCGTCCAGGAAGGCGTTGGCGGCGGCGTAGCTGCCCTGGCCGGGGCCGCCGAGGGTGCCCGCGAAGGAGGAGAAGAGCACGAACGCCGAGAGCTCACGCGTCCGGGTCAGCTCGTCGAGGTGCAGGGCCGCGTCCACCTTCGGGCGCAGCACGCCCTGGGCCCTCGCCGGGGTGAGCGTGTCGAGGACACCGTCGTCCAGGACGCCCGCGGTGTGCACCACGGCGTCCAGCGCGGGACCCTCCTCGTCGATACGGTCGAGCAGCGCGGCCAGCGCCGCCCGGTCGGACACGTCGCAGGCCGCGAGCAGCACCTCGGTGCCGGCCGCGCGCAGTTGCTCGGCCAACTCCGCCGCCCCGGGCGCCTGTTCGCCGCGGCGGCTGGTGAGCACCAGGCGGGCGGCGCCGCCACGGGCCAGCCAGCGCGCCACGTGCGCCCCCAGCCCGCCGGTGCCGCCGGTCACCAGGACCGTGCCCCGCGGCCGCCAGTCCCCGGCCTCGGCGGCGGGGGCTGCCGTGGCGCGCACCAGCCTGCGCCCGTGCACGCCCGAGGCGCGCAGCGCGAGCTGGTCCTCGCCCGCCGCCTGCCCGGCGAGCACCCCGCACAGCCGGGCCGCGGCCCGCTCGTCGAGGACCTCGGGCAGGTCGATCAGGCCGCCCCCGCGCTGCGGGTACTCCACCGCGGCGATCCGGCCAAGGCCCCAGTGGAGGGCCTGGAGCGGGCGGGCCACCGTCTCGGCCCGGCCGGTGGCCACCGCGCCACGGGTGGCGCACCACAGCGGCAGGCCTGCCCCCGCGTCACCGAGCGCCTGGAGCAGCGCCAGATGCTGGGCGAAACCGGCGGGCTGCGCCTCGCCGGGCGTCCAGGGCTCTTCGTCCAGCGCGAGCAGCGAGAGCACCCCGGTGGGTGCGCCCTCCGCCGTCAACTGCCGCAGCCGGGCGGCCAGTTCCTCGCGCCCGGCCTCCTCCCGGGTCAGTTCCCACAGCCGTACGCGGGCGCCGTGCACGCGCAGCGCCGCGGCGAGCTGCTCGCCCTCCGCCCCCGCCGAGGCGGGGGCCACGAGCAGCCAGTCGCCGCCCTGAAGGACCCCCGTATGAGGGGAGGCGAGGGTGTCGTCCAGCGGTGCCCAGGTGACGTGGTAGCGCCAGGAGTCCAGTACGGCGCGTTCGCGGCGTCCGCGCCGCCAGGCGGCGAGGGAGGGCAGGACGTGGGTCAGCGTCTCGCTGTCGAGGTCGAGTTGGCCTGCGAGGTGGGTGGTGTCCTCGCGTTCGACGGCCTCCCAGAACGCGGCGTCCTCGGGATCGGCCGCGGTGGGGGCGGTCGCCTGGCCCTCCAGCCAGTAGCGCTGGCGCTGGAAGGCGTACGTGGGGAGGTCGACCGGCCGGGCGTCCGTTCCGGCGAACAGCGCGGTCCAGTCGACCTCGGCGCCGCGGGCGAAGGCCTCACCGAGCGAGGCGACAAAGCGCGCCGGTCCGCCTTCCCCGCGCCGCAGGGAGCCGACGACCACGGCCTCCGGGGCGGCTTCCTGCACCGGCATGGTCAGCACCGGATGGGGGCTCGCCTCGACGAAGAGGGCGAACCCGGCCTCGCTCAACGCGCCTATGGCCGTGTCGAGTTCGACGGTCTCGCGCAGGTTGCGGTACCAGTAGCCCGCGTCCAGGGAAGCGGTGTCCACGAGCTCACCGGTCACCGTGGAGCAGAACGGGATCTCGGCACTCCGCGCCCGGATCGGGGCGAGGACGTCGAGGAGTTCCGCGCGGAGTTCTTCGACGTGGGCGGAGTGGGAGGCGTAGTCGACCGGGATGATCTTGGCGCGGATGCCGTCGGCCTCGCAGGCTTCCTGCAGTTCCCGCAGTGCGTCGGGGTCGCCCGAGACCACCGTGGAGGCGGGTCCGTTGACGGCGGCGAGGGAGAGTCGTCCGTCCCAGGCGTTGAGGCGTTCTCGTACCTGGTCGGCGGGTTGGGAGACGGACATCATGCCGCCGCGTCCGGCGAGTTGGCGGCCGATGGCCTGGGAGCGCAGGGCGACGACGCGTGCCCCGTCCTGGAGGGTGAGGGCTCCGGCGACGACGGCTGCGGCGATCTCGCCCTGGGAGTGTCCGACGACGGCGGCCGGGGTGACACCACACGCCCGCCATACCTCGGCGAGCGAGATCATGATGGCCCACAGGGCGGGCTGGACGACGTCGACGCGTTCCAGGGAGGGTGCGCCTTCGGTCTCGCGCAGGACTGCGGTCAGTGACCAGTCGACGAACTCCGCGAGGGCGGCCTCGCATTCGGCGATCCGGGTGGCGAACACGGGGGAGGAGTCGAGGAGTTCGACGGCCATGCCCGCCCACTGCGAACCCTGACCGGGGAAGACGAACACCGGGCGCGGGTCGGCCGCGAGGGTGCCGCTCCCGCGTACCACCGCCGCGGAAGGCGAGTCGTCCGACGCCAACTCCCGCAAGGCGGTCAGCAGTTGCTCGCGGTCCGCCCCGGCGACGACCGCCCGGTGCGAGAAGCGGCCGCGGGTGGCGGCCAGGGAGTACCCGATCTCGGCCGGGGACAGCTCGGGGCGGGCGCCGGCGTGGGTGAGCAGCTCTCGGGCCTGGGCGCGCAGCGCCGCCTCGCTCTTCGCGGAGAGCACCCACGGCAGCAGGCCCCCGCCCAGCGGGGCGGACGCGGCCTCCCCGCCCTCGGAGCCGTCCGGTGCGGGAGCGGCCGTCTCGGGAGCCTCTTCGATGAGGGTGTGCACATTGGTGCCGCTCGCGCCGAAGGCCGAGATGCCCGCCCGCCGGGGCTGCTCACCGCGCGGCCACGCCCGGGCCTCGGTCAGCAGCTCCACCGCGCCCGAGCTCCAGTCGATCCGCGAGGAACGCCGGTCCGCGTGCAGGGTCTTGGGCAGCAGGTCGTGCCGCATCGCCTGGACCATCTTGATGACCCCGCCGATACCGCCGGCGGCCTGGGGGTGCCCGATGTTCGACTTCAGCGAGCCGACCAGGACGGGCCGCTCCTCGGGCCGGTCCTTGCCGTAGGTGGCGAGCAGCGCCCCGGCCTCGATCGGGTCGCCCAGCGGGGTGCCGGTGCCGTGCGCCTCGACCGCGTCGACCTGGTCGGCGCTGAGCCCGGCGTTGGCCAGGGCCTGGCGGATGACCCGCTGCTGGGAGCGGCCGTTGGGGGCGGTGAGCCCGTTGGAGGCGCCGTCCTGGTTGACGGCCGAGCCGCGTACCACCGCCAGGACCTGGTGGCCGTTGCGCCGGGCGTCCGAGAGGCGCTCCAGGAGCAGCATGCCCACGCCCTCGCCCAGGCCCATGCCGTCGGCGCCCTCGGCGAAGGCCTTGCAGCGCCCGTCCCAGGCCAGACCGCGCTGCCGGGCGAAGCCGATCAGGCCCATCGGCGCGCCCATCACCGCGGCGCCGCCGGCCAGCGCCAGCGAGCAGTCGCCCTGGCGCAGCGACTGGCAGGCCAGGTGCAGGGCCACCAGCGAGGAGGAGCAGGCGGTGTCGATCGTGACCGCGGGGCCCTCCAGGCCCAGGGTGTAGGAGATGCGGCCGGACATGATGCTCGCGGAGATACCGGTGACCAGATGGCCTTCCAGTCCCTCGGGCATGTGCGGCCAGTCGGGTACGTAGCCCTGGTAGGCGGCGCCGACGAAGACGCCCGTCTTGGTGCCGCGCAGCGCGGCCGGGTCGATGCCGCCGCGTTCGAAGGCCTCCCAGCTGGTCTCCAGGAGCAGGCGCTGCTGGGGGTCCATGACGGTGGCCTCGCGCGGGGAGATCCCGAAGAACGCGGGGTCGAACTGGTCGGCGTCGTGCAGGAATCCGCCCTCGGTGGCGTACACGGTGCCCTGCCGGTCCGGGTCCGGGTCGTAGAGGCCCTCCAGGTCCCAGTCACGGTTGTGGGGGAAGCCGGAGATCGCGTCGCGGCCCTCGACGAGCAGGTCCCACAGGCCCTCGGCGTCGCGTACGCCGCCCGGGTAGCGGCAGCTCATCGCGACGATGGCGATGGGCTCCCGGGCCGCGGCGGTCAGCTGCTGGTTCGCGCGGCGCAGCCGCTCGGTCTCCTTGAGGGACTCGCGCAGCGCGCCAACGATCTTGTCGGTGGGGTTTGCCATGGTGGTCAGCTCCGCACTCGCGTCCGTCAGAGGTCGTTCTTGTCGTAGGCCATGCGCACCAGGTCGTCGACGTCGAGCTCGTCGATCGACTCGGTGTCCTGCGTGCCGTCCTCGCCCGCCCCGATGTCGGCGCGGGCCAGGCGCAGGAGGTCGTCCAAGAGCCCGGACTCCCGCAGCCGGGGCAGCGGGATGACCGTCAGCGCCTTCCTGACCTCGGCCTCCTCGGGGTCGGCGTCGGCGAAGGCCGCGTCCTCGGGGAAGAGTTCGCCGCCGAGGTGGCCGGCCAGCTCGGCGGCGCTGGGGTAGTCGAAGACGACGGTGACCGGCAGCCGCAGTCCGGTGGCCGTGCCGAGCCGGTTGCGCAGATCGACCGCGCTGAGCGAGTCGAAGCCCAACTCCCGGAAGGCGCGGGTCACTTCGACTGCCTCGGGCCCGGTGTAGCCGAGTACGGCGGCGATCTGGGTGCGCACCAGCGAGAGCAGGGCCGCCTGCCGGTCCCCGGCGCTCATACCGGAAAGGCGCGCGCGCAGCGACGAGGACTCCGCACCGCCGTCGTCGGGCGTCTCGGCGGCGGCCAGGATGCGGGCGACCTCGGGGACGCGGCCGAGCAGCGGGCTGGGGCGGGCCGAGGTGAACACGGGCACGAAGCGCTCCCAGTCCACGTCCGCGACCACCACCACGCGCTCGTCGCGGTCCAGGACCTCCTGGAAGGCGTCGATGGCCGTCTTCGGCGCCATGAACGGGATGCCCCGCCCGCGCAGTTGCTCCTCGGCGAGGTTGGCGGCCATGCCGCCCTCCTCCGGGCTCCAGATGCCCCACACCACCGAGGTGCCGGCAAGGCCGCGGGAGCGCCGCTGCTCGGCGAGGGCGTCGAGGTAGGCGTTGGCCGCCGCGTAGGCGCCGTGCTCGCCGCTGCCCCAGACCGCGGAGATCGAGGAGAACAGCACGAAGGAGTCGAGGGTGTCCTTGTCGAAGAGGGCGTCCAGATGGGCGGCGCCCGCGACCTTCGCCTCGGCGGTGTCGGCGAACTCGGCCAGGTCGGTGTCGGCCAGTGGCACCAGCACGCCCGCGCCCGCGATGTGCATGACGGTACGGATCGGCGGGCCCTCGGCCTCGACCTCGGCCACCAGCGCGGCCAGTGCTTCGCGGTCGGCGACGTCGCAGGCGGCGATCGTCACCTTGGCGCCCAGCTCGGCCAGTTCGGCACGGAGCGTGTCGGCGCCGGGCGCCTGCGGGCCGCGGCGGCTGGTGAGCACCAGGTGGGTGGCGCCGTTGCGGGCGAGCCAGCGGGCGATCTGCGCGCCGACGCCGCCGGTACCGCCGGTCAGCAGGACCGTGTCGCGCGGTGTCCAGGGGGCGCCCGTCGGGGCGGGCGTGTTGGCGCGCACCAGGCGGCGGGCGAAGACTCCCGAGGCCCGGAGGGCGAGTTGGTCCTCCTCGCCGTATCCGGCGAGCACTCCGCACAGCCGGGTGGTGACGCGGCCGTCGACGGTGCCGCCGGGCAGGTCGATCATGCCGCCCCAGCGCCCCGGGTGTTCCAGCGCGGCGACCCGGCCGAGACCCCAGACCGCCGCCTGCGCGGGGCTGAGCAGCGGCTCGGCCGCCTGGGTGGCGACCGCGCCCTGGGTGAGCAGCCACAGCGGCGCGTCGATGCCGCGGTCGCCGAGCGCCTGCACCAGCGCGAGCGTGGCGGCCAGGCCCTGGGACACGCCCGCGTGGACGGGGTGCGGCGCGTCCGCGAGGCCGAGCAGCGACAGCACCCCGGCGGGTGCCTGCCCGGCCGCCTCGGCGAGCCGCGCGGCGACCTCACCCCGCTCGGCGAGTCCGTCGGGGACCTCGACGAGCACGGTCGCCGCCCCGTTCGCCTCCAGCGCCTCCCGTACGGCGGCGGCCGTCTGGCGCGCGGCCTCGCCCTCGGGCACGGCGAGCAGCCAGGTCCCGCCCAGTGTGGCGGAGGCCGGGTCCGCCGTACGGTCCCAGGTGACGTGGTAGCGCCAGGAGTCCAGTACGGCGCGTTCGCGGCGGCCGCGCCGCCAGGCGGCGAGGGAGGGCAGGACGTGGGTCAACGCCTGGCTGTCCAGGTCGAGTTGGCCTGCCAGCTGGGTGGTGTCCTCCCGTTCGACGGCCTCCCAGAACGCGGCGTCCTCGGGATCGGCCGCGACCGTCTCCGCACCGCGGGCGGGACTCTCCAGCCAGTAGCGCTGCCGCTGGAAGGCGTACGTGGGCAGGTCGACCGGCCGGGCGCCCGGCTGGGTGAACAGCGCGGCCCAGTCGACGGCCGCGCCCTGCGTGAAGGCCTCACCGAGCGAGGCGATGAAGCGGGCCGGTCCGCCCTCTCCGCGCCGCAGGGAGCCGACGACCACGGCGTCCGGGGCGGTCTCCTGCACCGGCAGGGTGAGCACCGGGTGGGGGCTCGCCTCGACGAAGGTGCCGAACCCGGAACCGGCCAACGTCGCCACAGCGGCCTGGAGTTCGACGGTCTCGCGCAGATTGCGGTACCAGTAGCCCGCGTCCAGCGCGGTGGTGTCCAGCAGCTCACCGGTGAGGGTCGAGCAGAACGGGACCTCGGAGGCCCGCGGCTTGATCGGGGCGAGCACGTCGAGGAGCTCCGCGCGTAGTTCTTCGACGTGGGCCGAGTGGGAGGCGTAGTCGACCGGGATGATCTTCGCCCGGACACCGTCGCTCTCGCACTGGGCGAGGAGTTCCTTGAGCGCGTCGGGGTCGCCGGAGACGACCGTCGACGCGGGTCCGTTCACGGCGGCGAGGGAGAGTCGTCCGTCCCAGCCGGTGAGGCGTTCTCGTACGTCTTCGGCAGGTTGGGAGACGGACATCATGCCGCCGCGTCCGGCGAGTTGGCGGCCGATGGCTTGGGAGCGCAGGGCGACGACGCGTGCGCCGTCCTGGAGGGTGAGGGCTCCGGCGACGACGGCTGCGGCGATCTCGCCCTGGGAGTGTCCGACGACAGCGGCGGGGGTGACGCCGCTGGCTCGCCATACTTCGGCGAGGGAGATCATGATGGCCCACAGGGCGGGCTGGACGACGTCGACGCGTTCCAGGGAGGGTGCGCCTTCGGCTTCGCGCAGGACTGCGGTCAGTGACCAGTCGACGAACTCGGCGAGTGCGGCCTCGCATTCGGCGATCCGGGTGGCGAACACGGGGGAGGAGTCGAGGAGTTCGACGGCCATGCCTGCCCACTGCGAACCCTGCCCGGGGAAGACGAACACGGGTTTCCCGGCTGGCCGGGCGCTGCCCTGGGCGAGGGTGCCGACCGGCTCGCCGCGTACGAACCCGGCCAGGGTCCGGCGGAAGTCCTGGGTACCGGTGCCGACGACCACCGCGCGGTGCGGGAAGCGGGCGCGGGTGTGGATCAGGGAGTGGCCGATCTCGGCGGGGGAGAGGTCCGGGTGGGCGCCGAGGTGGGCCAGGAGGCGTTCGGCCTGGGCGCGCAGGGCCGGCTCGCTCTTCGCGGAGAGCACCCACGGCAGCGCCTGCTCGCCCAGCGGGGCGGGCGCCTGGGCAGGGGCGGGCGCCTGGTCGGGCGCGGGCGGGGCCTGTTCGATCAGGGCGTGGGCGTTGGTGCCGCTGGCGCCGAAGGCGGAGACGGCGGCCCGGCGCACCCGGCCGGTCTCGGGCCAGGGCCGCGCCTCGGTGAGCAGTCGTACCGCGCCCGCGTCCCAGTCGATCCGGGGCGAGGGTTCCTCGGCGTGCAGGGTCCGGGGCAGTACGCCGTGCCGGATCGCCTGCACCATCTTGATGACCCCGCCGACCCCGGCGGCGGCCGCGGTGTGCCCGATGTTCGACTTCAGCGAGCCCAGCCACAGGGGGTCGCCGTCGCCGCGGTCCTTGCCGTAGGTGGCGAGCAGGGCGTTCGCCTCGATCGGGTCGCCGAGCGAGGTGCCGGTGCCGTGCGCTTCGACCACGTCCACGTCGGCGGGGGTCAGGCGGGCGTGGGCGAGGGCCTGGCGGATGACCCGCTGCTGGGCGCGGCCGTTGGGGGCGGTGAGCCCGTTGGAGGCGCCGTCCTGGTTGATGGCCGAGCCCCGGATGACCGCCAGGACCTGGTGGCCGTTGCGCTGGGCGTCGGAGAGGCGTTCCAGGAGCAGGACGCCGATGCCCTCACCCCAGGCGGTGCCGTCGGCGCCCGCGGCGAAGGCCTGGCAGCGCGAGGAGACGGACAGGGCGCGCTGGCGGCTGAACTCGATGAAGCCGCTCGGCGTGGACATCACCGTGGTGCCGCCGGTCAGCGCCAGCGAGCAGTCGCCCTGGCGCAGCGACTGGCAGGCCTGGTGCAGCGCCACGAGCGAGGAGGAGCACATGGTGTCGACGGTGACCGCGGGCCCTTCCAGGCCCAGGGTGTAGGAGACGCGGCCGGAGAGGATGGCCCCCGAGGCGCCCAGCGACATCTGCCCTTCGAGGCCCTCGGGCAGTTCGCTCAGGCCGCGGGCGTAGTCGAAGTCGGTGGCGCCCATGAAGACACCGGTGTCGCTGCCGCGCAGGGTCCCCGGGTCGATACCGGCCCGCTCCAGGGTCTCCCAGACCACTTCGAGCAGCAGCCGCTGCTGCGGGTCCATGCTGAGCGCCTCGCGCGGGGAGATCCCGAAGAACGCGGGGTCGAACTGGTCCACCTCGTCGAGGAATCCGCCCTGGCGGGCGTAGGTGCGGCCCTCGCGGTCGGGGTCCGGGTCGAAGAGGTTCGCCAGGTCCCAGCCGCGGTCGGCCGGGAAGTCGGACATGCCGTCCCGGCCTTCGGTGACGGCCTCCCACAGGTCCTCGGGCGAGCGGATACCGCCCGCGTAGCGGCAGTTCATCGCCACCACGGCGATGGGCTCGGGGCTCTTCAGCTCCTCGATCCGCCGGTGGGCGGCGCGCAGGTGAGCGGTGGCCTGCTTGAGGTAGTCACGCAGTTTCTTCTCGTTGTCCATGGGGGTGTCAGCTCCTGGGGAGGGCCACAACGCGGGGACGGCGGCCGAAGCGGGAGACGTACGGGGTCATGAGGCGGCCAAGTCCTCGTCCAGCAGCGTGAACACGTCGTCGAGCAGCGCGAACATCTCCTCGTCGGTGGCCTCTTCGAGGTCGGCCCGCTCCAGCTGGGGAAGGACGGAGCGGGTGCCGGGCACCTCCGCGGCACCGGTCGCCAAGGGGCCGGTACGGGGCAGGAGTTCCTCGCGCAGCAGCTGGGCGAGATCGTCCGCGGTGGGGTAGTCGAAGACGAGGGTCACCGGCAGCCGCAGCCCGGTGGCCGCGCCGAGCCGGTTGCGCAGATCGACGGCGGTCAGCGAGTCGAAGCCCAACTCCTTGAAGGCGCGGCCCGCTTCGATGGCACCGGCGTCCGCGTAGCCGAGCGCGGCGGCGGCCTGCTCGGCGACCAGTTGGGCCAGCGCGCTGTCCTGGTCGGCCGGGTCCAGAGCGGCGAGCCGGGCGCGCAGCGCACCACCGCCCGCCTCCTGTGCCTCCGCGCCCGCTGCCTGGGCCGGATCGTCGGGGACGATCTCGGCGAGCAGCGGCAGCGGCCGGGTGGCCGAAAGCGAGGGCGCGAAGCGTTCCCAGTCCAGGTCCGCGACGACCAGGAAGCCGTCGCCCGCAGAGACCGAACGGCCCAGGATCCCGGTCGCCTGCTCGCCGTCGAGCAGGCGCACTCCGCGGCGCCGCAACTGCTCGGCCACCTCCGCGCCGAGCATGCCGCCGTCCGCCCAGGCACTCCAGGCGATCGAGACACCGGGCAGCCCGTCGCCGCGCCGGCGGCGGGCCAGCGCGTCCACAAAGGCGTTGGCGGCCGCGTAGTTGGCCTGCCCGGCCGCGCCCAGGGTTCCGGCGATCGAGGACAGGACGACGAAGGCGTCGAGCTGAAGGCCCCGTTCGCGGGTGAGGTCGTCCAGGTTCCGGGCACCGGCCACCTTGGGCCGCAGCACCCTGGCCGTCTGCTCCACCGTGAGCGCGTCCACGGTGGCGTCCTCCAGGGCGCCCGCCGCGTGCACCACCGCGGTCAGCGCCGACCCGCCCTCGGCGGACGCACCCTCGTCCTCGGCGAGGGAGTCGAACAGCGCCGCCAGTGCTTCCCGGTCGGCGACGTCGCAGGCGGCGATCGTCACCTTGGCGCCCAGCCCGGCCAGTTCGGCTTCGAGGGCTTTCGCGCCGGGGGCTTCCGGCCCGCGGCGCCCGGCCAGCACCAGGTGGGCGGCGCCGTTGCGGGCGAGCCAGCGGGCGATCTGCGCGCCGACGCCGCCGGTACCGCCGGTGACCAGGACGGTGCCCCGCGGGCGCCAGCCCTCGGTCGCCGCGTCCGCGCCCGCTCGCCGCAGCCGCCGCGCAAGCAGCCCCGAGGAGCGCACGGCGAGCTGGTCCTCGCCGTCCTGCCCGAGCGCGGCCAACAGCAACTCGCCCGCGTATGCGTCCCGTTGTGCGGGCAGGTCCACCAACCCGCCCCAGCGCTGCGGGTGTTCGAGGGCCACCACCGCGCCCAGACCCCACAGCAGGGCCTGCCCGGGGGCGGCCAGCCGGTCGGCGCCGCCGGTGGAGACCGCGCCCCGGGTCAGGCACCACAGCGGCGCCTCGATCCCCGCGGCGGTCAGCGCCTGCACCAGGGCCAGCGTGGCGGCCACCGCGGCCGGCACCTCGGGGTGCGCGGGGTGCGGGGCCTTATCCAGGGCCAGCAGCGACAGCACCCCGCCCGGCGCGCCGCCGCCCAGGGCCTCGGTCAGCCGGGCGGCCAGGGCACCGCGCTCCTCGTCACCCACCGGTACGGTCACCACCGTGGCACCGGCACCGCTCAGCCACCCGGCGACCTCCTCGACGAGATCCCCGGCCGGGGCGTCCGGGACCGCGAGCAGCCAAGTCCCGCTCAACGCGGGGGAGTCGGCGCCCGCCACGGGCTGCCAGCCGATCCGGTAGCGCCACGAGTCCTGCGCGGCCTGGTCGTTGCGGCGCGCCCGCCAAGCGGACAGCAGCGGAACGACCGCGCTGAGCGGCGCCTCGGGATCGGTGCCCAGAGCCGACGTCAGCGCCTGGAGGTCCGCGTTGTCGACGGCCGTCCAGAAGTCCGCCTCCGGCGCGCCGCCGGAGGGGGTGTGCTGCGGCTCCACCCAGTACCGCTCCCGCTGGAACGGGTAGGTGGGCAGGTCCACCTGCGGACCCCGCGGCCCGGCGAACAGCGCCGGCCAGTCGACCTCCGCGCCCTGCACATAGGCCTGCGCCAGCGCAAGGAGCATCCGCTGCGGTCCGCCCTCCGTACGCCGGAGCGTGCCGAGGACACCGGCCTGGCTCTCGGCCGACTCGACCGTCGCCTCGATCGCCGCCGTCAGCACCGGATGCGGACTCACCTCCACGAACAGCCGGTGCCCGCCCGCGAGCAGCCCCCGGGTGGCCTCCTCCAGACGCACCGTCTCGCGCAGATTCCGCGTCCAGTACGCGGCGTCCAGCCCCGCGGTGTCCAACAGCCGCCCGTCCACGGTCGAGTGGAAGGCCACCCGGGCACTGCGCGGCTTGATCGGCGCGAGAACGGTCAGCAATTCCTCGCGCAGTTCCTCCACGTGGGCGGAGTGGGAGGCGTAGTCGACCGGGATGATCTTCGCCCGGACACCGTCGCTCTCGCACTGGGCGAGGAGTTCCTTGAGCGCGTCGGGGTCGCCGGAGACGACCGTCGACGCGGGCCCGTTCACGGCGGCGAGGGAGAGTCGTCCGTCCCAGGCGGTGAGGCGTTCTCGTACCTGGTCGGCGGGTTGGGAGACGGACATCATGCCGCCGCGTCCGGCGAGTTGGCGGCCGATGGCTTGGGAGCGCAGGGCGACGACGCGTGCGCCGTCCTGGAGGGTGAGGGCTCCGGCGACGACGGCTGCGGCGATCTCGCCCTGGGAGTGTCCGACGACGGCGGCGGGGGTGACTCCACACGCCCGCCATACTTCGGCGAGGGAGATCATGATGGCCCACAGGGCGGGCTGGACGACGTCGACGCGTTCCAGGGAGGGTGCGCCTTCGGTTTCGCGCAGGACTGCGGTCAGTGACCAGTCGACGAACTCCGCGAGTGCGGCCTCGCATTCGGCGATCCGGGTGGCGAACACGGGGGAGGAGTCGAGGAGTTCGACGGCCATGCCCGCCCACTGCGAACCCTGCCCGGGGAAGACGAACACCGGGCGGACCTCGGGCACCGTCACGCCCTGACCCCGTTCCGTGTGCGGCGCCAAGCCGCCCGCGGCGAGGGCCTTGAGGCCGCTGAGCAGGCGGGAGCGGTCCTCGCCCACCACCACGGCCCGGTACTCGAAGGCCGAACGCCCGGTGGCCAGCGCCCGGCCCAGGGCGGCCGGGGACAGCTCCGGGTCCTCGTCCACCCGGGTGAGCAACTGCCGTGCCTGGGCGCGCAGTGCGGCCTCGCTGCGTCCGGAGAACATCACCGGGACGACCGCGCCGCCCAGCACACCCGGCTGTCCGGCCTCCGGCGCCTCCTGCTGCCCGCTCGCGGTCAACTCCTCGTGCGGCGGGGCCTGTTCGAGGATGACGTGGGCGTTGGTGCCGCTCACCCCGAAGGCCGAGACCCCGGCCCGTCGCGGCCGCTCGTGCTGCGGCCAGGGGCGGGCCTCGGTCAGCAACTCCACCGCGCCGGAAGCCCAGTTCACCGCCGGGGAAGGCTCCTCGGCGTGCAGGGTCTTGGGCAGGATGCCGTGGCGCAGGGCCATGACGGTCTTGATGACGCCGCCGACTCCGGCGGCGGCCTGGGTGTGCCCGATGTTCGACTTCAGCGAGCCGAGCCACAGGGGGTCGCCGTCGCCGCGGTCCTTGCCGTAGGTGGCGAGCAGGGCGTTCGCCTCGATCGGGTCGCCGAGGGAGGTGCCGGTGCCGTGCGCCTCGACCGCGTCGACCTCGGCCACCGTCAGCCCGGCCTCCGACAGCGCGGCCTCGATGACGCGGCGCTGGGCGGGACCGTTGGGCGCCGAGAGGCCGTTGCTCGCCCCGTCCTGGTTGATCGCGCTGCCGCGCAGCACCGCGAGGACCTGGTGCCCGTTGCGGCGGGCGTCCGAGAGCCGCTCCAGGAGCACCATGCCGGCGCCCTCGCCCCACCCGGTGCCGTCCGCGCCCGCGCCGAAGGACTTGCAGCGGCCGTCCGCGGACAGCCCGCGCTGATGGCTGAACTCCACGAAGACACCCGGCGTGGACATGATGGCCGCCCCGCCCGCCAGCGCGAGCGAGCACTCGCCCCGGCGCAGCGACTGCGCCGCCAGATGCATCGTCACCAGCGAGGACGAGCACGCCGTGTCCAGGGTGATCGCCGGTCCCTCGAGACCCAGGGTGTACGAGATCCGGCCGGAGGCCACGCTCGTGACATTGCCGATGAGCAGATGGCCCTCGACGCTCTTGTCCGCGTACTGCGGATCGCCGCCGTACTGGAAGGAGGCGAGCCCCACGAACACCCCGGACCTGCTGCCCTTGAGGCTCAGCGGGTCGATGCCCGCCCGCTCCACGGCCTCCCAGGACACCTCCAGGAGCAGCCGCTGCTGGGGGTCCATGCCCGCCGCCTCGCGCGGGGAGATCCCGAAGAACGCCGGGTCGAAGCGGTCCGCGTCGTGGACGAAGCCGCCCTCGCGGGTGTTGCAGGTGCCCGAGCGGCCGGGGTCGGGGTCGTAGAGGGCCTCCAGGTCCCAGCCGCGGCCCGCGGGGAAGGCGGAGACGGCGTCGCGGCCGCCCGCCACCAGCTCCCACAGGTCCTCCGGGGAGCGCACCTGGCCGGGGAAGCGGCAGGCCATCGAGACGATCGCGATGGGCTCGTGCTCCTTGGCCTCCGCCTCCTCCAGGCGGCCGCGGGCCTCCTTGAGGTCGGAGGAGACGCGCTTGAGGTAGGTGAGGAGTTTCTCCTCGTTCTCACTGGCCATCAGGAAGCCCCGAATTCGTTGTCGATGAAGTCGAAGACCTCGTCGGCGGTTGCGGATATGAGAGAGGAGTCCACGGAGCCGGTGCCCTGCTCCGCCGGCGCGCCGAGCTTGGCCACCAGCGCGTGCAGCCGCCCGGCCAGCCGGTCGCGTACCGCCTCGTCGGCCAGCAGCTCCGGCAGCGCCGACTCCCACTTGTCCAGGTCCTCGAAGACGCTGAGCGCCTCGTCAGGGCGGCCGCGCAGCAGTTCCTCGCGCAGATAACCCGCCAGCGGCGCGGGCGCGGGATAGTCGAAGACGAGCGTGGCCGGCAGCTCCAGGCCGGTCAGCGAACCGAGCCGGTTGCGCAGCTCCACGGAGGTCAGCGAGTCGATGCCCAGCTCCTTGAAGGCGCGCCCGGTGGCGACCACCTCCGGCGAACTGTGCCCGAGCACCGCCGCGGTCTGGGCGTGCACCAGATCCCGCAGCGCCCGCTCCACCTCCTGGGCGGGCAGCCCGGCCAGGCCCTCGAGGAAGCCGTGCGCCTCCTCCTCGGCCCACTCGCTCTCCCCGGCGGCGGGCGCGGCCAGCACGGCGCGCACCTCCGCCAGCTCCCCGAGCAGCGGCCGGGACCGCGCCGAGGTGAAGCCGGGCACGAACCGCTCCCAGCGCACATCCGCCACCACCAGCGAGGTCTCCCGGCCATCCAGCGCCTCGGTCAGCGCGGCCACCGCCAGGCGGGGTTCCATCGCGGGCAGCCCGCGGCGGCTCAGATGCTCGGCCACCTCGCCCTGCTCGATCATCCCCTCGTCCGCCCAGGGGCCCCAGGCCACCGAGGTGGCCGGCAGTCCGCGGGCGCGGCGGTGCTCGGCCAGCGCGTCCAACTGCGCGTTGGCGGCGGCATAGGCGCTCTGCCCGCCGCTGCCCCAGGTCGCGGCGATCGAGGAGAACAGGACGAAGGCCTCAAGGCTCTCCGGGTCGAGGAGTTCGTCCAGATACCCGGCGCCGCGCACCTTGCCGTCGGCCATCCGCGCGAAGTCGGCCGGTGTGCTCTGCGCGAGCTGCGCGAACTCCACCACCCCGGCCGCGTGGAAGACGGCCCGCACCGCCTCGCCCCCGGTCGTGACCCGCTCGACCAGCGCCGCGACCTCGGACCGCTCGGCCATGTCGCAGGCCGCGACCGTCACCCGGTCCGCACCCAGCGCGAGCAGCTCCGTACGCAGTTCCGCGGCGCCGGGCGCCGCCTCGCCGCGGCGGCTGGTCAGCACCAGATGCCCGGCACCGCCGCGGGCCAGCCGGCGGGCCACCTGCGCACCCAGACCACCGGTACCGCCGGTGATCAGCACCGTGCCGTGCGGAGTGAAACCCTTCTTGTCCGTATCCCGTACCGGCGCCTTCACCAGCCGCCGCACCAGCACTCCGCCGTCGCGCAGGGCGAGTTGGTCCTCCACCCCGCTCGGCCCCTCAAGTCCTGCCAGGACCGCGCACAAGCGGTCGGCGGCCCGCGCGTCCAGATGCGTGCCCAGGTCGACCAGACCGCCCCAGCGCTGCGGATGCTCCAGCGCCACGACCCGGCCCATGCCCCAAGTGGCCGCCTGCGTCCAGCCGTTCAGCGGATCCGAGGGGCCGACCGACACCGCTCCCCGGGTGGCCAGCCACAGCGGCGCGGCGATCCCCGCCTCACCGAGCGCCCGCACCAGCGCGAGATTGCCCACCAGACCGGCCGACAGACTCGGATGCTCCGGGTACGCGGTCTCGTCCAGGGCGAGCAGCGAGAACACCCCCGCGAACCTGCCCTCGGCGGCGGCCTCCCGCAGCCGCCCGGCCAGCTCCGCCGGTTCCTGCCCCGCCACCGGGAGGGGCACCACCCGCGCGCCCCGCTCCCGGAGCCCGCGCAGCGCCCACTCCACCGGTTCGCTCGCGGTCTGCCCGGCGGGTACGACCACCAGCCAGCCGCCCGAGACCGCGGACTGCCCGCTGTCGGCCACCGGGTACCAACTCACCCGGTACCGCCAGGAGTCCAGCACCGCCCGGTCGCTCTGGCCGCGGCGCCAGGAGGACAGCGCGGGCACCAGCTCACCCAGCCGGGTGCGCTCGTTCACCCGCAGGGCGGCCGTCAGCTCCGCCAGATCCTCCCGCTCCACCGCGTCCCAGAACCGCGCCTCCACGGACCCGACTCCGGCAGCCGTCTCGGAGCCGGTCTCCTCGGGCGCGGCGAACCAGTACCGCTTGCGCTGGAAGGCGTACGTGGGCAGCTCGACGCGCTGTGCACCGCGACCCCGGTGGAGCTTGTGCCAGTCCAACGCGCCGCCGTGGGCGTGGAGTTGGCCGAGTGCGGCGAACAGTGCCTGGGCCTCGGGCCGGTCCTTGCGCAGCAGCGGTACGAACGCGGCACCCGCACCCGTGCCCGTACCTGCGCCCGTGCCGTTGCCGGTCCCGGTGTCGGGGTGACTTTCGCGGGCCATCGCGGCCAGGACACCCGCGGGGCCGACCTCCACGAAGCGTGCGACGTCCTGGCCGTGCAGATAGCGGACCCCGTCGGCGAATCGGACGGCTTGGCGGACGTGGCGTACCCAGTAGTCGGGGGTGGCGATGTCTTCGTCGGCGAGGGTGCCGGTGACGTTGGAGACGACGGGGATGCGGGGGGTGTGGTAGGTGAGGGTGGCTGCGAGCTTGCCGAATTCGGCGAGCATGGGCTCCATGAGGGGTGAGTGGAAGGCGTGGGAGACGCGAAGTCGTTTGGTCTTGGCGCCGGTTGCTTCGGCGATCTGGAGGACGCTTGCTTCGTCGCCTGAAATCACTGTGGCGGTGGGGCCGTTGATGGCGGCGATGCTCACGCGGTCTTCGTAGCCGTCCAGATGGGGCAGCACTTCGGCTTCGGGTAGTTGCAGGGAGACCATGGCGCCGCCTTCGGGCAGTGCCTGCATCAGGCGTCCGCGGGCGGCGGTCAGCGCGGCGGCGTCTTCGAGGGAGAGCACCCCGGCGATGTGTGCGGCGGAGATTTCGCCGATGGAGTGGCCCATGACGAAGTCCGGTGCCACGCCCCACGATTCGACCAGCCGGAAGAGGGCTACTTCGAGGGCGAACAGGCCGCTCTGCGTGGAGACCGTGCGATCCAGCGCCTCCGCGTCTAGCCCGAAGACGACGTCCCGTACGGGGACGTCCAGGTGGCGGTCCAGTTCCGCGCACACGGCGTCGAAGGCTGCGGCGAAGGCGGGGAACGTCTCGTACAACTCGCTTCCCATGCCCAGGCGTTGGGCGCCCTGCCCGGTGAACAGGAAGGCGGTGCGGCCTTCCTGGGTGGTGGTGCCGGGGGTCATTCCGGTGGCGAGTTGTCCCAGTTCCGTGAGGAGTTGCTCGCGGTCGGTGCCGACGAGGACGGCGCGGTGGTCGAGGGCGGCCCGGCTGGTGGCCAGGGAGTAGCCGATGTCCAGGGGGTGCAGTTCGGGGCGGCTGAGGAGGTGGGTGTGCAGGCGGGCGGCCTGGGCGCGCAGGGCTGCGGCGGTGTGGCCGGAGAGCGGCCAAGTGAGCGGCCATGCCGTGCTGGTGAGGGAGCGGTCCTCGGTGGTGGTTTCTTCCGGGGTGATCTCCTCGGCCGGTTCGGCGGGGGGTGCCTCTTCGAGGATCAGGTGGGCGTTGGTGCCGCTGATGCCGAAGGCGGAGACCCCGGCGCGGCG
Organism: Streptomyces physcomitrii; assembly: GCF_012273655.1. Classification (GTDB taxonomy): domain Bacteria; phylum Actinomycetota; class Actinomycetes; order Streptomycetales; family Streptomycetaceae; genus Streptomyces; species Streptomyces physcomitrii. The sequence continues at coordinate 58,348 of NZ_JAAWWP010000029.1, forward strand.
TACCCGTGCCGAGCGCGGCCACGGACGGGCCTCGGTCAGCAGCTCGACGTCGCCCGCCGTCCAGTCCACGTGCGGGGTGGGCGCCTTGACGTGCAGGGTGCGCGGCAGCAGGCCGTGCCGCATCGCCATGACCATCTTGATGACGCCGGCGCCACCCGCGGCGCCCTGGGTGTGGCCGATGTTGGACTTCAACGCGCCCAGCCACAGCGGCCGTTCGCTCTCCCGGCCCTGCCCGTAGGTCGCCAGGATCGCCTGCGCCTCGATGGGGTCGCCGAGGCGGGTGCCGGTGCCGTGTGCCTCGACCGCGTCCACCTCGTCGGCGCTCAGCCCGGCGTGGGCGAGGGCCTGGCGGATGACGCGCTGCTGGGAGGGTCCGTTGGGTGCGGTGAGGCCGTTGCTGGCGCCGTCCTGGTTGACGGCCGATCCCCGTACCAGGGCGAGCACTTCATGCCCGTTGCGCCGCGCGTCGGACAGGCGCTCCAGAAGGACCATGCTGACGCCCTCGCCCCAGCTGGTGCCGTCGGTGTCGGAGGAGAAGGCCTTGGAACGGCCGTCCGGGGCCAGTCCGCGCTGGCGGCTGAACTCCACGAACAGGCTGGGCGTGGACATCATCGTCGTGCCGCCCGCGAGCGCCAGGGTGCACTCGCCCTGCCGCAGTGCCTGCGCCGCCTGGTGGATGGCCACCAGGGAGGAAGAGCAGGCGGTGTCCAGGGTGAGCGCCGGGCCCTCCCAGCCGAGCGAGTAGGCGATGCGCCCGGAGACCACGCTGGCCGCCTTGCCGGTCAGCAGGTAGCCCTCCATCTCCTCGGGGATCTCCCGCAGTTGGGAGGCGTAGTCCTGCCCGGTGCTGCCGATGAACACCCCGGCCGCGGTGCCCCGGGTGGAGTGCGGGTCGATGCCCGCGCGCTCCAGCGCCTCCCAGCTCGTCTCCAGGAGCAGCCGCTGCTGGGGGTCCATCGCCAGGGCCTCGCGGGGCGAGATGCCGAAGAAGTCCGCGTCGAAGTCGTAGGCGTCGTAGAGGAAGCCGCCCTCCTTGGCGTAACTGCGGCCGGGCGTACCGGGGTTGGGGTCGTACAGCTCCTCGACGTCCCAGCCGCGGTCGCCCGGGAAGCCGGAGATGACATCGCGGCCTTCCGCCACCAGCTCCCACAGCTCCTCGGGGCTGCGGGCGCCGCCGGGCAGGCGGCAGCTCATCGCCACGATGGCGATCGGATCATCCGCGTCGGCACCCCGCACCGGAGCGCTCACCTCGACGGCGGCCGCCTCCTCGCCCAGCGCCTCGGTGCGCAGATGGCCGACGAGGACGGCGGGTGTCGGGTAGTCGAAGAGCAGGGTGGCCGGCAGCCGCAGCCCGGTGGCCGCGTTGAGGCGGTTGCGCAGCTCGACCGCGGTCAGCGAGTCGAAGCCCACCTCGCGGAAGGCGCGCCCGGCCGCGATGTCCTCCGGCGAGGCCAGACCCAGGACGGCCGCGGCGTGTTCCCGTACCAGATCCAGCAGGAACGACTCCCGCATGGCCGGTGCCAGTGCCGCCAGGGCCGCGCCGAAGGAGGTGTCCTGCTCCTGGCCCGCCCGGGTCCGCACCAGGCGGCGCGGCGGCGTGTGCACCAGGCCGCGCAGCCAGGCCGGGGGTGTCTCGCCCCCTGCGGCGCGCCTGCGCAGCTCCGTGAGGTCGAGGAGGACCGGTACCAGGGTGGCGTCCCCGGTGGCCCGGGCGGCGTCGAAGAGCTCCATGCCCAGTGTGCTGGGCAGCGGGCGGACACCCGAGCGTGCCATGCGCTGCACATCGGCCTCGGCCAGATGCCCGCTCATGCCGCTGGCCTGCTCCCACAGGCCCCAGGCCAGCGACTGCCCGCTCAGTCCGCGCGCCCGGCGGTGCTGGGCCAGCGCGTCCAGGAAGGCGTTGGCGGCCGCGTAGTTGGCCTGTCCGGCGTTGCCGATCGTCGCGACGACGGAGGAGTACAGCACGAACGCGGCGAGGTCCGCGTCCGCCGTCAGCTCGTGCAGGTTCTGCGCGGCGTCGGCCTTGGGCCGCAGCACCGCGTCGAGGCGTTCGGGGGTGAGCGCGTCGACGACCCCGTCGTCGAGGACACCGGCCGCGTGGAGGACACCGGTCAGCGGGTGCGCGGCGGGAATCTCCGCGAGCAGCCGGGCGAGTGCCTCCCGGTCGGCCGCGTCGCAGGCGGCGACCGTGACCGTGGCTCCCAAAGCGCTCAGTTCCGTGCGCAGTTCGTCCATGCCCGCGGCGGCCGGGCCGCGCCTGCTGATCAGCAGCAGCCGCCGAACACCGTGGACGGTGACCAGATGCCGGGCCAGCAGGCCGCCCAGCGTGCCGGTGGCACCGGTGATCAGTACGGTGCCCTCCGGGTCCAGCGCGCCACCCGCCCCTTCGGCGGCCTCGGGGCTCGCTTCGGCGCGGGCCAGCCGGGGGACCCGGATCTCGCCCGCGCGTATCGCGCACTGCTCCTCGCCCGAGGCCAGAGCGGCTCGCAGGGCGGGCGCGGAGCCCGGATGCCCGTCGAGGTCGACCAGGACGAAGCGGCCCGGGTGCTCGGACTGGGCCGAGCGCACCAGACCCCAGACCGCGGCGTGCGCCACGTCCGGAACCTCTTCGCCCTCGACCGCCGCGAGCGCGCCGCGGGTGACGAACACCAGCCGGGTGTCGGCGAGTTGCTCCTCGGCGATCCACCGCTGGATCAGCGCGAGCGCCCGGTGGGCCGCCTCGTGCGCCGCCTCGGCCACCTCGTCCCCACCGGCGGTGAGCGGGACCAGCACCGCCTGCGGGGCCTGGTCCGCCTCCTCGAAGACCTGCGCCCCGGTGGCCGCGCCCAGGGCGAGCGTGTCCTCACCGAGCACGGCAAGGCGCGCCTCCTGCCCGCCCTCGGCGCGCAGTACGGTCCACCCGAGCCGGAACAGCGAGGGGTGCCGCCCCGTGCCGCCCGCCAACTCGCCCTCGTCGAGGGCCCGCAGGGTCACCGAATCGGCCGTGACCACCGCACGGCCCTCGGTGTCCTGGGCGGTGAGCGCGAACGCTCCCGCGCCCACCGGGCTCAGCCGCACCCGCAGCGCCGAAGCCCCGCCCGCGTGCAGCACCAGACCCCGCCACTGCGAGGCCAGCCGCAACCCGCTCGGCACATCCGGGAGTTCCAGCCCCGCCAGTACCGATTCCAGCAGTACCGGATGCAGCGCGTACGCCGCCGCTTCGGCCGACTCCGCCTCGGTCAGGGCGACTTCGGCGAACACCTCCTGGCCAAGACGCCAGGCGCCGACCGCACCGGCCACCGGCACCGCACCCGCCGGCGGCCATGCGGCGGTCCCGTCAGCGAACTCCCCACCAGCGGCGTCGACGTGAGCGCCGCTGCCGGTGGTGAGCACCGCGGTGGCGTGCGGCGTCCACGGCTCGTCGGCCTCCGCGCCCTGCGCCCGGGCGTGCACGCTCACGTCCCGGCGCCCCTGCTCGTCGGGCGCGCCCACCCGCACCTGGAGCAGCACCGCGCCCCGCGCGGGCAGCAACAGCGGTGCGGACAAGGCAAGTTCCTCGATACGCGGGCAGCCGCAGCGGTCACCCGCCTGTACGGCCAGCTCCGCGAACACGCTGCCGGGCACCACGGCCGCCCCGGACTCGGCGCCCTCGGCCAGCCACGGCTGCCCCTGCGCGAGCAGCCGCCCGGTCAGCAGATACTCCTGCCCGCCCGCCAGCGCCACCACCGCGCCGAGCAGCGGATGCCCCGCCGCGTCGAGACCGGCCGCCGCCACCTCACCCGCGGCCACCGGCTTGTCCAGCCAGTAGCGCTGCCGCTGGAAGGGGTACGTCGGCAGTGCGATCCGCCGCGCGCCGCGCCCGGCGAACACCGCACCCCACTCGGGCCGCACACCCTGCGCGTAGGCCTCGGCGAAGGCACCCGCGAAACGCTCCCGGCCGCCCTCCTCACGGCGCAGGGTGCCCACCACCACGGCGTCCGCGCCCACCGCCTCGATGGTCTGCTGCAGCGGCAGCGCGAGCATCGGATGCGGACTGCACTCGACGAAGGCGGTGTGCCCGTCGGCCAGCAGCGCCCGGCAGGTCCGCTCGAAGTCCACCGGCTCCCGCATATTGCGGTACCAGTACTCCGCCGTCAGCGCCGTCGTCTCCAGCGCCCCGCCGGTCACCGTCGAGTAGTACGCGATCCGGGAGGCGACCGGGGCCACCCCCGCCACCTCGCGCAGCAGCCGGTCCCGCAGCGCGTCCACCTGCGGCGAGTGCCCGGCGGTGTCCACCCCCGGGATCCGCCGCGACTTGACCCCGTCCGCCGACAGTTCGGCCATGAAGGCGTCCAGCGCCTCGGGGTCCCCGGACACCGTCACGGCACCGGGACTGTTCACCGCCGCGATGCCCAGCCGCTCGCTCCACGGCCCCAGCCGCTCGGCGACCGCCTCCGCGGAGTCGAGCACCGACAACATGCCGCCCTTGCCGCTCAGTTCGTACCAGGCCTGGCTGCGCCGGGCCACCACCCGCGCGGCGTCCTCCAGGGACAGACCCCCGGCCACGTACGCGGCGGCGATCTCGCCCTGCGAATGCCCCACCACCGCGACCGGCTCGACGCCGTGCGCCCGCCACAGCGCCGCCAGCGACACCATCACCGTGAACAGCGCGGGCTGCACCACATCGATCCGCGACAGCGAGGGCGCGCCCTCCTCCCCGCGCAGCACATCCCGCAACGACCAGTCCAGGAACGGCTCCAGGGCCTCCAGGCAGGCTTCCAGCTGCGCCGCGAACACCGGCGAGGAATCCCACAGCGCCGAGGCCATACCGATCCACTGCGAACCCTGACCGGGGAAGACGAACACCGCTCCCCGGCCGCCGCCGCCCGCGCCCTGGGCCAGCTGCGGCGCACTGCCGCCCTGCGCCAGCGCCGTGAGACCGGCCAGCATCTCCTCGTGGTCCCGGCCGACGAGCGCGGCCCGGTGGTCGAACACCGCCCGCCCGGTGGCCAGCGAGAAGGCCACATCCGCCAGGCCCGCGTCCGCCGACTCGGCGTTCGCCGGGTCCGTCACGGCCGGGTCCGTTCCGGGGGAGGCCGAGAGCCGGGTCAGAAGCTGCTCGGCGCGCTCCCGCAGCGCCTGCTCGGTACGGCCGGACAGCACCCACGGCAGCACGAACGCCCCCGCTTCCGCGGCTCCCGCCTGCTCCCGCTCCTGTGCCTGCGGCGCGGGCCTCATTTCCGGCGAGTCCTGCGGCTCTTGGGGCGCCTGCTCCAGGATGGCGTGCGCGTTGGTGCCGCTGATCCCGAAGGAGGAGACGCCCGCGCGCCGCGGCCTGCCCGCCTCCGGCCACGCCTGGGCCTCGGTCAGCAGTGCCACGGCGCCCGAGGACCAGTCCACATGCGGCGAGGGCTCCCGTACGTGCAGGGTTCTCGGCAGCACCCCGTGCCGCAGCGCCATCACCATCTTGATGACCCCGGCCACGCCCGCCGCCGCCTGCGGGTGGCCGACGTTCGACTTCAGCGAACCCAGCCACAGCGGACGCTGCGGCGAGTGGTCCTGCCCGTAGGTGGCGAGCAGCGCCCCCGCCTCGATCGGGTCGCCCAGCGAGGTGCCGGTGCCGTGCGCCTCGACGGCGTCGACCTCCTCGCCCGACAGGCCCGCGTCGGCGAGCGCCTGCCGGATCACCCGCTGCTGGGCCGGTCCGCTCGGCGCGGTCAGGCCGTTGCTCGCGCCGTCCTGGTTGGTGGCGCTGCCCCGTACCAGCGCGAGGACCTGGTGCCCGTGGCGCCGGGCGTCCGAGAGCCGCTCCAGGAGCACCATGCCCACGCCCTCGCCCCAGCCGGTGCCGTCGGCGTCGGAGGAGAACGCCTTGCACCGCCCGTCGGGCGAGAGCGCCTTCTGCCGGCTCAGCTCCACGAAGATGCCGGGGGACGACATCACCGTCGCGCCGCCGGCCAGCGCCATCGAGCACTCGCCCTGCCGCAGCGACTGGCACGCCATGTGCAGGGCCACCAGCGAGGAGGAGCACGCCGTGTCCACCGTGACGGCCGGGCCCTGCAGACCGAAGGTGTACGCGATGCGGCCCGAGGCGACGCTCGTCGTACCGCCGGTGAGCAGATAGCCCTCCTGGCCCTCCGCCGCCTCGTCCATCCGCGGGCCGTAGTCCTGCGGCATCGCGCCGACGAACACCCCGGCCTCGCTGCCCTTGAGCACCGCCGGATCGATCCCGGCCCGCTCGAAGGCCTCCCACGCCGTCTCCAGGAGCAGCCGCTGCTGCGGGTCCATCGCCTGCGCCTCGCGGGGGCTGATCCCGAAGAAGGCCGCGTCGAAGCGGTCCGCCTCGTACAGGAAGCCGCCCTCGCGGACGTAACTGGTGCCGTGGCGGCCCGGATCCGGGTCGTACAGACCCTCCAGGTCCCAGCCGCGGCCGGTGGGGAAGGCGGCGATGGCGTCCTCGCCCTCGCTGACCAGCCGCCACAGCTCTTCCGGGGTGCGCACCCCGCCGGGCAGGCGGCAGCTCATCGAGACGATCGCGATCGGCTCCTCGGCGGACGCGGCCCGCCGCACCACCGGACGCATGGCCCGCGCGCCGCGGGTGCCGGTGACCACCTGCTGCACATGCCGGGCCAGCGCGGCGGGCGTGGGGTGGTCGAAGAGCACCGCCCCGGCCAGCCTGCTGCCGGTCGCGGTGCTGAGCAGATCGCACAGCTCCACCGACATCAGCGAGTCGAAACCGAGGTCCTTGAAGACCTGCTCGGTGGGCACCGCCTCCGGTCCGCCGTGGCCCAGCACCCTCGCGGTCTGCGCCCGCACCAGCTCCAGCGCCGCCCGCTCCCGCTCCGCTTCCTCGCCCAGCGCGAGGTAGCGGTCCCGCCAGGACACCGGCGCCGCTTCCTCCGCTGCGCCGGGCAGCGGGCTGTCCAGCCAGTACCGCTTGCGCTGGAAGGCGTACGTGGGCAGCTCCACCCGCCGGGCACCACGCCCCGCGAAGACCCGGTGCCAGTCCAACGCGCCGCCGTGGGCGTGGAGTTGGCCGAGCGCGGCGAACAGGGCCTCGGCCTCGGGCCGGTCCTTGCGCAGCAGCGGTACGAACGCGGCACCCGCACCCGTGCCCGTGCTCGCGTCGGCGCCGGTGTCGGTCGCGGTGCGGGGGAGGCTTTCGCGGGCCATCGCGGTCAGAACGCCGCCGGGGCCCACCTCCACGAAGCGGGTCACCTCACGGGCGGCCAACTCCGCGACGCCGTCGGCGAATCGGACGGCTTGGCGGACGTGGCGTACCCAGTAGTCGGGGGTGGCGATCTCGTCATCGGCGAGGGTGCCGGTGACGTTGGAGACGACCGGGATACGGGGCGTGCGGTAGGTGAGCGAGGAGGCCACGACGCCGAATTCGGCGAGCATGGGCTCCATCAGGGGTGAGTGGAAGGCGTGGGAGACGCGAAGTCGCTTGGTCTTGGCGCCGGTTGCCTCGGCGATCTCAAGCACGCTCGCTTCGTCGCCTGAAATCACGGTCGCCGTGGGGCCGTTGATCGCGGCGATGCTCACCCGGTTCTCGTAGCCCTCTAGATGGGGCAGCACTTCGGCTTCGGGCAGTTGCAGGGAGACCATGGCGCCGCCCTCGGGCAGCGCCTGCATCAGGCGTCCGCGAGCGGCGGTCAACGCGGCGGCGTCTTCGAGCGACAACACCCCTGCGATGTGCGCGGCCGAGATCTCTCCGATGGAGTGGCCCATGACGAAGTCCGGTGCCACGCCCCACGATTCGACCAGCCGGAAGAGGGCCACTTCGAGCGCGAAGAGCGCGCTCTGCGTCGACACGGTGCGGTCGAGTGCGTCGGCATCTTGCCCGAAGACGACGTCGCGTACGGGGACGTCCAGGTGCTGGTCGAGTTCCGCGCACACCACGTCGAAGGCTGCGGCGAAGGCGGGAAACGTCTCGTACAACTCCTGCCCCATGCCCAGGCGTTGGGCGCCCTGCCCGGTGAAGAGGAAGGCGGTGCGGCCGTGCAGGGCGGTGGCGGCTGGTGTGGTGCCGGAGGCGAGGTGGTGCAGGTCCGCGAGGAGGGTGTTCCGGTCGCTGCCGGTGAGGACGGCGCGGTGGGCGAAGGCGGTACGGCCGGTGGCCAGCGAGTAGCCGACGTCCAAGGGGTGCAGTTCGGGGCGGCTCAGGATGTGGGTGTGCAGCTGGGCGGCCTGGGCACGCAAGGCGTCCTCGCTGCGGGCGGCCAGCGGCCAGGCCACCTGCCGGGGCGGTACGGGGCGCTCGGGGGCGGCCTCGGCGGTTTCGCCGCGGGGGGCTTCCTCCAGGACGACATGCACATTGGTGCCGCCCATGCCGAAGGAGCTGACGCCCGCCAGGCGCGGCAGTCCGATGGGCGGGGTCCAGTCCTCGTGGGCGGTCTGGACGCGCAGGCCGAGCTCGCCGAGGGGGATGGCGGGGTGCGGGCTCTCGTGGTTGAGGCTCGGGGGCAGCGCGCGGTGCACCAGGCTGAGCACCGTCTTGATGAGGCCGGTGATTCCGGCGGCGCCTTCCAGGTGGCCCACGTTGGTCTTGACCGAGCCCACCCGCAGTGGCGCCTCGGCCGGGCGGCCCGCGCCCAGGACCTCGCCGAGCGCGCGGGCCTCCACGGGGTCGCCGGCCCGGGTGCCGGTGCCGTGCAGCTCGACGTACTGGACGGCACCGGGGGCGATGCCGGCCTGGGCGCAGGCGGCGCGGAGCATGGACTCCTGGCCCTGGCGGGCGGGGGTGGTGAGGCTGTCACCGCCGCCGTCGTTGTTGGTCTGCGAGCCGCGGATGACGCACAGCACCGGGTCCCCGTCGCGTTCGGCGTCCGCCAGGCGCTTGAGGACGACGAGGCCGCCGCCCTCGCCGCGGACGTAGCCGTTGGCGCGGGCGTCGAAGGTGAAGCAGCGGCCGTCGGGGGACAGGGCGCCGAAGGCGGAGGCGGCCAGGAAGCTGTCGGGGGCCAGGTTGAGCTGGACGCCGCCGGCGACCGTGGTCTCGCTCTCGCCGCGCCGCAGGCTCTCGCAGGCCAGGTGGACCGCGGTGAGGGAGGAGGACTGCCCGGTGTCCACCGCGACGCTGGGGCCGCGCAGACCGAGCACGTAGGAGAGGCGGTTGGCGATGATGCCGCGGTTGAGGCCGGTCAGGGTGTGCTGGGTGACGCCCATGCGCTCCCGGCGGGCGAGTGCCGCGTAGTCGTCCGCGATCGCGCCGATGAACACACCGGTGCGGCTCTCGCGCAGGGCGGCGGGGTCGGTGCCCGTGCTCTCCAGCGCCTCCCAGCACAGTTCCAGGGCCAGGCGCTGCTGGGGGTCCATGGCGAGCGCCTCGCGCGGGGAAATCCCGAAAAACTCGGGGTCGAACTCGTCGACCGCGTCGAGGAATCCGCCGAATCGAATACCGGCGTCTTCGAGTTCTGCCGCGTGCCGGTCGGCGGGTATCTCCGTAATAGCGCTGACGCCTTCGCGCAACAACTGCCAGAACTCGTCCGGAGTCGACGCGCCCGGGACGCGGCAAGCCATCCCGATGACGGCGATGTGCTCATCACGCATCACGGATTTATCCGACATCACGACCTCAGACTCTTCTCGAAAAGGTGGCGAGAGCGAAGCGAAAGGGGCTGACCATGATTGATGATTGAGAGGCCGACGGTAACCAGCCCCCGGCGGCGTGAACCACCCCTAACCGGAGGCACCCCTATCCGCTGGTTAGGGGTGGTGTCCGGGGGTGTTCCGGCGGGGTAGGGAAGAGGGCTCAGCCCTTCTTGAGCGGCTCCCACCAACCGCGGTGCTCGCGATACCACTGCGCGGTCTCGGCCAGGCCTTGGGCGAAGGGGACGGCGGGCCGGTAGCCGAGTTCGCCGGAGATTTTCGTGATGTCCACCGAGTAGCGGCGGTCGTGCCCTTTCCGGTCGGTGACCTGCTCGACCATCGACCAGTCCGCTCCGGAGATGCCGACCAGCTGCCGGGTGAGTTCCCGGTTGGTCAGCTCGGTGCCGCCGCCGATGTTGTACACCTCGCCGGGCACGCCTTTCTCGGCGACCAGGGCGATACCGCGGCAGTGGTCGTCCACATGCAGCCAGTCGCGCATGTTCCCGCCGTCTCCGTAGAGGGGGACGCGGTGGCCGTCCATGAGATGCGTGAGGAAAAGCGGAATGACTTTCTCGGGGTGCTGGTAGGGCCCGTAGTTGTTGGAGCAGCGGGTGATGCATACCGGCAGGCTGTGGGTGCGGTGGAAGGCGCGGGCGAGCAGATCGGAGGAGGCTTTGGAGGCCGAATAGGGGGAGTTGGGCTCGAGCGGGCAGTCCTCGGTCCACGATCCGCTGTCGATGGATCCGTAGACCTCGTCCGTGGAGACGTGCACGAATTTCTCCACCCCGGCGCCCGTGGCCGCGCTCAGGAGGGTGTGGGTGCCGAGCACATTGGTCGTGACGAATTCCTCGGACCCCGAAATGGACCGGTCCACGTGTGATTCCGCGGCGAAATGGACCACGAGCGCGGTGCCGCGCAGCAGGTCTTCCATCAGGGGGCGGTCGCAGATGTCGCCGTGCACGAACGTCAGCCGCTCGCTGTCGGCGACCTCGGCGAGATTGTCCAAGTTGCCCGCGTAGGTGAGCTTGTCGACCACGATGACCTCGGCGTCCGCCCAGGCGGGGTAGGCACCTGTCAGTGTCTGCCGGACGAAGTGGGAGCCGATGAAGCCCGCGCCGCCGGTCACAACTATGCGCACTGGACCATCCTTCTGGTGAATTCGTGTCTGCTAGTGGCTCTTGATCGCGATGTCCATCAGGTACTGCCCGTAGTCGGTCTTGCCGAGTTGCTCGCCGAGTCGGAGGCAGGCTTCCGCGTCGATATAGCCCATACGGAAGGCGATCTCCTCCAGGCAGGCGATCCGCACTCCCTGGCGCTGTTCGAGGACCTGCACGTACTGGCCGGCCTGGAGCAGGGAATCGTGGGTGCCGGTGTCGAGCCAGGCGAAACCCCGGCCGAGGCTGATGAGTTTGGCCTTCTTGCGTTCCAGATAGACCCGGTTGACGTCGGTGATCTCCAGTTCACCGCGGGCCGAGGGCCGTACGTTCTTGGCGATGTCGATGACCTCGTTGTCGTACAGGTACAGGCCGGTGATCGCCAGATTCGATTTGGGGACGCTCGGTTTCTCCTCCAGGGAGACGAGTCTTCCGTCGGCGTCCATCTCGCCGACGCCGTACCGCTCGGGATCCTTGACCGGATAGCCGAAGAGCACGCAGCCGTCGACCCGGCTCGCCTCGGCGTGCAGCATCTTGGAGAAACCGGGACCGTGGAAGATGTTGTCGCCCAGAACGAGCGCCACCGGGTCGTTCCCGGTGAATTCGGCGCCGATGAGGAATGCCTCGGCGATACCGTTCGCCTCCGCCTGCTCGGCGTACTCGATCGACAGGCCGAGATGGCTGCCGTCACCGAGGAGGGAACGGAAAAGCCCCACATGGTCCGGGGTGGAGATGATCAGGATTTCCCGGATGCCGCCGAGCATGAGCGCCGACAGCGGATAGTAGATCATGGGTTTGTTGTAGACGGGGAGTATCTGCTTGGAGACCGCATGCGTCAAAGGATGCAGGCGTGTGCCACTGCCTCCCGCGAGGACTATGCCCTTCATGCGGCGAGAAGCTAGCAACGTATCCGGTCCGAATCGCGGATCTGCCACGCGATAGGGGGGATCGCAGGGGGCTTGCGGTGCAGGGGTGGCCCCTATTGGCGACGCCTGTGATGTTTGTTTGTGCCTTTTTATGCGGTTTTGTTGGTGTGGGGGTGGAGTGCGGTGGGGAGTTGGTGGCGGTTTTGGATGTGGAGTTTTCGGTAGATGCGGGTGAGGTGTTGTTCGACGGTGCTGATGGTGA
>NZ_JAAWWP010000003.1 GCF_012273655.1 Streptomyces physcomitrii
CCGAAGCGGGTTCATCGTTCGACTTGCATGTGTTAAGCACGCCGCCAGCGTTCGTCCTGAGCCAGGATCAAACTCTCCGTGAATGTGTACCGGTAATCCGGTCACACACACGAGAGCGGAACCAGGAGAAGGAATAGTCCCCCCGGTCCACAGCATCCTCGCTGTGTGTCTCTTCAAAGGAACCCAAACCCACAACAGTCATAAAAGACTGCCGAGAGTCAGGGGTATCAACATATCTGGCGTTGACTTTTGGCACGCTGTTGAGTTCTCAAGGAACGGACACTTCCTTCGTACTCACCCCGACCATTCAGCCGAGGCTTTCCTCCAGGCGTTTCCCTTCGGTGTTTCCGACTCTATCAGATCCTTTCGGCTCCGATTTCCCTGTCGGCGGGATTGTCTTCCCGGCCTCGCGGCCGTTCCGACGTTTCAAACTCTAGCCCATTTCCCGGGCGGCTCCTAATCGAGCCGTAGAATTGCAATTCGGGCATGCCGAAAGAATTCCCGCAGGAAGGTCGTGCTGAGAGTTTGGTTTGCCGCTACTGCGGCGGGAGTGCTGCCGCCGCAACCTTCCGGCTCCGTGGCAACTCGAAGAACCTTACGGATCGCCCAGGGGGCTGTCAAGCGACGTCAGAGAGGGTCCAACCCCGCTGTCAGTCCAGGTCCTTGAGGCGGCCGCTCGCATCGGGCTGGGCGTGTTCGACACGTTTCAGCAGGCGGGTCAGGACCTCGCCCAGTGCCGTGCGGTCCTCCGAGGAGAGGTCCTGGAGCAGCTCCTCCTCGAAGACGGTGGCGAGCCGCATGGCCTCCAGCCACTTCTCGCGTCCCTCGACGGTCAGCTCGATGTTGACGCGGACCCGGTTCGACTCGTCACGCTCCCGGGTGACGAGGCCCTCGCCGACCATCCGGTCGATGCGGTGCGTCATGGCGGCCGGGGTGAGGCCGAGCCGCTTCGCGAGTTCGCCGGGGCCCAGCTGGTAGGGCGCGCCGGAGAGGACGAGTGCCTTCAGTACCTCCCACTCGGCGTTGCTCATGCCGAGGGTCGCCGTCTGCCTTCCGTACGCGACGTTCATGCGCCGGTTGAGACGGGAGAGCGCCGAGACGATCTTCTCGACCTGGGGGTCCAGGTCGTGGAACTCGCGCTGGTAGGCGGCGATCTGTGCCTCGAGGGTGCGCTCGACCTCGCTGGGGGGCTCGTCCATGGGCAGTGAGTATGACACGTAGGGACTTGGCATCGAAGTCCTTCTGTGTGTAGTGTTTAGCTTCGAACTTTAGCTTTGAAGTCTTCACTCCTGCAGTGGGCGGGATGGACGCAGCGGGGGCTATGCCTCCGACCAGTGAAAAGGGCAGGTGAAAGTGACCAGGGCGATGGGCGCGCTGCGCCGTATCCAGACAGGCAGCTTGCTGAGCGCGTTCGGCATCGGCTTCACGGTGCCGTTCCTCTACGTCTATGTGGCACAGGTGCGGGATCTCGGCGCCGGTACCGCGGGAGTCGTGCTCGGCGCCTTCGCCATGGCCGCCCTGATAGTCCTTCCCCTGACCGGACGCACCATCGACCGCCGGGGCCCGCTGCCGGTGGTCGTCCTCGCCTCGCTGGTCGCCGCTCTGGGCGCACTCGGCCTCGGTTTCGCGACCACGCCGTCCGCCGCGGTGGCCACGGCGGCGGTACTCGGCGCCGGTACCGCGGTGATACAGCCCGCCCTCGCCACGATGATCGTGTGGTGCTCCACCCCGGAGCGGCGGACGCGGTCCTTCGCCATGCAGTTCTTCCTGCAGAACCTCGGGCTCGGCATCGGTGGCCTGCTCGGCGGCCAGATCGTCGACGAGCACCGGGCGGGCAGCTTCACCGTGCTCTTCTCCATCGAGGCAGCAATGTTCCTGGTGCTCGCCGGGATCGCCGCCACGGTGCGGATACCGGGTTCGGCGGTCCTCGGGGAGAGCGCGCCCCGTGAGGAGCCGGGGGCCGGCGGGCTGCGGGCGCTGCTCGGGCACCGCGCGATGGTGCAGCTGTGCGTGCTGGGCTTCGTCCTCTTCTTCGCCTGCTACGGGCAGTTCGAGTCGGGGCTCTCGGCGTACGGCGTCGAAGCGGCCGGGGTCACGCCCTCGACGCTCGGCATCGCGCTGGCGGCGAACACCGCCGTGATCGTGATCGCCCAGTTCGCGGTCCTACGGTTCGTGGAGCGGCGCCGGCGCTCCCGGGTGATCGCCGCCGTGGGGATGCTCTGGGCACTGGCCTGGGCCTTCGCCGGATACGCGGGACTGGGGCACGGCAGCCAGGCGATGGCGACGGCGGCCTTCATCTCGACGTACGCGCTGTTCGGGCTGGGCGAGGCGATGCTGGCGCCGACGGTGCCGCCGCTGGTGGCCGATCTGGCGCCGGAGGGCATGGTCGGTCAGTACAACTCGGCCTTCGCCCTGGTCAAGCAGCTGGCACTGGCGGTGGGACCGGCGGTCGGCGGCCCGATGGGCGCCTCGCTGCACGCTCCGTACATCGTCGCCTTCCTGCTGATATCCCTCGGGATCACCGCGCTCGCGATACGGCTGGGGCGCCGGCTGGCACCCGTGCAGGACCGGCCCGCCTCGCGCGGCAGCCGGATCGTCGCGCAGGGCCCGGTGCGGACGGAGTCGGCGCACGCCTGAGCGACGGCGCCCCAAGGACGCGCCGCGGCCGCCAGGCGGAGAGGACCGACGGGCGAGGAGGTGACCGCCGAGGCGGGTGGGAGCGTCAGGCGGGGACATGGCCGTCGCAGGCGGACATGATCCTCGGGCGAAGGTGAGCGTCAGGCGGACGTGTCCCGCTCCGCTCCGCGCTCGCCGTCCGAGCCCTGCTTGCTCCCCTGTCCGTGGCCCTGTCCCTGCTTCTTCTCGGGTCCTCGGCCCGGTGGCTTCTCCCGCTCGGCGGGCGGGTCCGACTGCGGCAGGGCGAACTCGCACCAGACCGACTTGCCCCCGCCCGGAGTACGGCGTGAGCCCCAGTTGGAGGCGATGGTGGCGATGATCGAGATGCCACGTCCGGTCTCGTCGCCGGGTTCGGCGCGGCGGCGGCGCGGGAGGTGCTCGTCGGCGTCGGTGACCTCGACGATGAGCCTGCGGTCCGTGCGCCGCAGCTTCAGGCGCATCGGCGGTGTGCCGTGCTGGAGGGAGTTGGCGACCAGCTCGCTGACGGCGAGGACTCCGAGATCGCGCAGTTCGGTGGGGAAGCGCCAGCTGGCGAGGACGCCCGAGGCGAAGGCGCGGGCGCGCGGCGTGGCCTCGATGCCGCCGAGCAGGTCGAGGGCGGCGTTGCGGAAGAGTTCGCCGCGCGCTCCGGCCCGCGAGGGGTGCTGGAGGACGAGCACCGCCACATCGTCGTCGTGGTCGGCGGTGACCCCGGCGGCACGCAGCAGCCGGTCGCAGATGGCCGCCGGGCTGCCGGTGGCACTGGCGAGGGCGCGCTCCAGGGCCGAGACGCCGACGTCGATGTCCTCGCCGCGGCGTTCGACCAGGCCGTCGGTGTAGAAGACGGCGGTGGAGCCCGGGGCGAGTGGGACCGAGCCGGAGGCGTGCAGCCAGCCGCCGGTGCCGAGCGGTGGGCCGGTGACCTCGTCGGCACGGTGGACGGTGCCCGATTCGTCGCGTACGAGGATCGGCAGGTGGCCCGCCGAGCTGTAGACGAGCCGGCCTTCGTTGGGGTCGTGCACGGCGTAGGCGCAGGTGGCGATCTGGTTGGCGTCGATCTCGGTGGCGAGGCCGTCCAGGAGTTGGAGCACCTCGTGCGGAGGGAGGTCGAGCCGGGCGTAGGCGCGTACGGCGGTGCGCAGCTGGCCCATGACCGCGGCGGCGCGGACACCGCGGCCCATGACGTCGCCGATGACCAGGGCGGTGCGGCCGCCGCCGAGGGTGATGACGTCGTACCAGTCGCCGCCGACCGCGGCCTCGGTGCCGCCGGGCTGGTAGGTGACGGCGATCCGCAGGTCGTCGGGCTCCTCCAGTTCCTGGGGCAGCAGGGAGCGCTGGAGGGTGACGGCGGTCTCGCGCTGGCGGCGCTCGCTGGTGCGCAGGCGTTCGGCGGCCTCGGCGTGGTCGGTGACATCGGCGGCGAAGATCAGCACCCCGCTGTCGGGGGTGCCCGGATCGCCCTGCCCGGTTTCGATGGGAGTGCAGGTCAGGGTGTACGAGCGGCCGCCGGGCGCCTTGCGGGACTTGACCGTGCGGGGCTTGCCGCTGCGCTGCACCTGGTCGAGCAGGGCGGGCAGGCCGAAGGCCTCCAGCTCGGTGAGGGTCTCGCGGGCGGGGGTGCCGAGGGTGCGCGGGCCGAAGGTGTCGACGTAGGCGTGGTTGAGATAGCTGAGGCGGTGCTCGGGGCCGTGGACCAGGGCGACGAGCGCGGGGATGCGGTCGAGCACCTCGCGCGCGGGCAGTTCGCCGACGGAGCCCGCGGCGGCGGTGCGCTCACCGCGGGCCGCGGGTACCGAGCTCTCCGTACGCCGTGGGGTGAGTCCGCCGTTGTCGGCGGTGCGCGCCGCGGTGCGGCGCTGTGTTCCGGGGAGCCGGGCGCTCCAGCGCGTGAAGTTCACCGATGCACGCCTCGTGTTGTGGTGGTCGGCTGCACGCCGTGGGTAGTGGTCGGCCTGCCCGTACGGCCGGTGGGTCCCGCGTGGCCCGGGTCGGGGTGCACGGGGCGGGTGTCGTACCCGTTGGGGAACTGCACGGTGTGAAGCCTCGTCAGGAGTGGGAGGCGGGCGAGCCGCCAGGGTCAGCGGGAACAGTGTGGCGGACCGGACCGGTATTCGTCAGACGCCCGGGGCACGGGGCGGAGTTCCCGGTTCCGGTGGGCGCCGCCCCAGTGTCGTGCCCGTGGGTTTCCGTTGCTTGTCCGGTGCTTGTCCGTTGCCGGACTTCTGGTGCCGTCCGGTGCCGGGTTCTGGTGCGGTGTGCTGCGTATGCGGTGCGGGTCCGGGTGCGCGGTGCGGCTCCGGCGTGGTGGCCGGGGCGCGCCTTGCGGGTACCGGGCGCGCGCCGCGGGGATCCGGCCGGTGCGCATGACGCGATTCCGGATGGTTCTGGGTGGGTATGGGTGGTTCCGGATTTTTTCCGGGTGCTTCCGGAGCGAATTCAGGGCGAGCCCTCCGCGGTGCCTCCACCCTCGCGCGTACCGCCGTCTTTGTCACCGCCCCCGGCACCGCCTTCTCGGGCCGGGCGGGAGCCGGGCCCCGGGCGGCCGCCGCCGGCCGCGAGGGCGAACTCGGCGCGCGGGTGCTCCAGGGAACCGAGCGAGACGACCTCGCGTTTGAAGAGGCCGGAAAGGGTCCATTCGGCGAGGACCCGGGCTTTGCGGTTGAAGGTGGGCACCCGGCTCAAGTGGTAGGCGCGGTGCATGAACCAGGCCGGATAGCCCTTGAGTTTTCGGCCGTACACATGGGCGACGCCCTTGTGCAGGCCCAGCGAGGCGACCGAGCCCGCGTGCTTGTGGGCGTAGGCGGCGAGCGGGCGGCCGTGCAGGGAGGCCGCGAGGTTGTCGGCGAGGAGCTTCGCCTGGCGCACCGCGTGCTGGGCGTTGGGCGCGCAGACCGCGCCCTCCTCCTTCGCCGTGGTGTCCGGCACCGCGGCGGCGTCGCCCGCGGCCCAGGCGTGCGGGGCGCCGTCGATGCTCAGGTGGGTGGTGCACTTCAGGCGTCCGCGCCCGTTGAGGGGCAGGTCGCTCGCGGCGAGCACCGGGTGCGGTTTGACGCCGGCCGTCCACACCAGGGTGCGGGTCGGGAAGCGGGAGCCGTCGCTGAGTTGGGCGATGCGGTCCTCGCAGGAGTCGAGGCGGGTCTCCAGGCGGACGTCGATATTGCGGCGGCGCAGTTCGCGCACCGTGTAGCGGCCCATGTCCTCGCCGACCTCGGGGAGGATCCGGTCGGTCGCCTCGACGAGCAGCCACTTCATGTCGGTGGGCTCGATGTTGTGGTAGTAGCGGGTCGCGTAGTGCGCCATGTCCTGGAGTTCGGCCAAGGCCTCCACACCCGCGTAGCCGCCGCCGACGAAGACGAAGGCCAGGGCCGCGTCGCGGATCGCGGGGTCGCGGGTGGAGGAGGCGATGTCCATCTGCTCGATGACGTGGTTGCGCAGGCCGATGGCCTCCTCGACCGTCTTGAAGCCGATGCCGTGGTCGGCCAGGCCGGGGACGGGCAGGGTGCGCGAGACGGAGCCCGGGGCGAGCACGAGTTCCTGGTAGCTCAGCTCCAGGGAGCCGGTGCCCTCCTCCTCGGTGGCGAGGGTGCTGAGCACGGCGGTGCGCTTGGCGTGGTCGATCGACTCGGCCTCGCCGATCAGCACCCGGCACCCGCCGAGCACGCGGCGCAGCGGCACCACGACATGGCGCGGCGAGATCAGTCCCGCGGCCGCCTCCGGCAGGAAGGGCTGGTAGGTCATGTACGGATCGGGGGTGACCACCACGATCTCGGCCTCGCCCCTGGCCAGCTCCGCCTTGAGGTTCCGCTGGAGCCGCAGCGCGGTGTACATCCCGACGTAGCCGCCGCCCACGATCAGAATGCGCGCGCCCGGCGCCGGGCCCGGGGCCGTCCCCCGGGAAAATGCAGCCTTCACCTGTCCATGAGGCATCGGCGCGGCGCGTTTGTCCACAGGCTCGTCAATTTGTGTGACGGGAAGTGGAGCGCTGAGCGACCGCACAGTAACCCGGCGCTCGTACGAGAGAACGCAGGTCAGAGTGGGTGCGGGGGTGGCTACTGCCGGGTACCCGGGGCACCGGAGCGGAGCCGGTTCCGATCGGCGGGAGGACCATGGTGAACGTTCCCCTTCTGAATTGACTGCACCTCAACTATCTTCGTAAGCCGTCGGGGTGTCGGGGGATGCGCTCGGCGGGCTGTAACACCAGGCCTGCCCACGACTGCCAGTTCCTCGTTCTCTCCGGCTGCCAGCAAGGCAGGGAGCGTCTCCGGGGGGAGACGTCAATAAACCGGGGGAACGGTCATGCATATCCATGATGCTCATTGGTCCGGCGCGACTGCGGTCGCTTCCGAGGTGAAGGTCGCCGCGCGCGGACGCAGGCCGGCCGACGGCCGGACCACCCCGCTGCGCGTGGACGCGCAGCGCAATCTCGAACACGTTCTACGCGCGGCACGCGAGGTGTTCGGCGAACTCGGCTACGGGGCGCCGATGGAGGACGTGGCCCGCCGGGCACGCGTCGGCGTCGGCACGGTCTACCGCCGCTTCCCGAGCAAGGACGTACTGGTCCGGCGGATAGCCGCGGAGGAGACCTCGCGGCTGACCGAGCAGGCCCGCGCGGCGCTCGGGCAGGAGGACGAGCCGTGGTCGGCGCTCTCTCGCTTCCTGCGCACCTCGGTGGCCTCGGGCGCCGGGCGGCTGCTGCCGCCGCAGGTGCTCCAGGTCAGCGTCGGGGACACCAAGGAGGTGGTCGGGGACACGCTGGTGCCGCAGCAGCGGCTCAACGGCGAGCTGCCGGTCACGCCCGAACTGCGCCTCGTGGGACGGATATCCGGCCCGGGCGAGGGCCCGGACGCCGAGTCGAACACCGCAGAGACCGCCGAGGCGGGTGACGACGGAACCGGCGCCGAGGAGCTCCTGGAGGTGGTCGGGCGCCTGGTGGAGCGCGCCCACGAGGCGGGCGAACTGCGCGCGGACGTGGCCGTCGCCGATGTCCTCCTGGTCATCGCGACCGCCGCGCCCTCGCTGCCCGACCCGGCCCAGGAGGCCGCCGCCTCCGCCCGCGTCCTGGAGATCCTGCTCGAAGGGCTGCGCGCCCGGGGAGTACGGCAAGGGGTCTGAGGAGAGGGTCGGCGCAGGCCGGTCGCCAAGGGGCGGCCGGTGCCGGAAGGCTGAGCGGTACCGGAAAGCCACCGGCCCGTACGGCAGCCGACCGGCCACCCGTCGGGGAGACCGCCGGGGCCGGAGGCCGTCCGTACCGGAAGGCCGACGCCGGGAATCGACGCTGCCGAGGGCGCTCTCCCGGTCCGTACCGGAGGCGAGTGCCGAGGATCTCAGGAACTTCCGGCGTCTACGGCGGTTCTGGACATTCGACCGTTACGGGCGGGCAGTTCGCAGGGCCGACCGAGGCGGCGGCGGAAGCCATCACCACAGGATGCCGCGGGAAAGCGGCCCTGGGACGGCTTCGCGGGAAGTCGACACCAAGGAGTGGAAGGCACCCTTGCGCCACGCGGGCAACCGCTGTCCGTGTGACACTCTTGCCCGGTAAACGACCGGTGAGCAGTGACCCAGAGGGCGGCGGAGGCAGTCCGCGATGAGTGGTGACGGGCGGGACGAACCGCTGCACGAGGGCGGCGGCGCCGACGGGCTGTCCGCCCGCAAGGTGCCCGGACAGGGCGGTCCCGGCGGACAG
Organism: Streptomyces physcomitrii; assembly: GCF_012273655.1. Taxonomy (GTDB): domain Bacteria; phylum Actinomycetota; class Actinomycetes; order Streptomycetales; family Streptomycetaceae; genus Streptomyces; species Streptomyces physcomitrii. The sequence continues at coordinate 8,339 of NZ_JAAWWP010000003.1, forward strand.
CCCGGGCACCGTACGGGCCCGGAGACCGGAGCACAGGACGCCGGGGGCGGCGGGGCCGCGGAGGAGTTCAGCGTCCCGGCGCAGCGCGACCCGGTCGGCGGTGAGGGCGCGGGCGCGCTCACCGGTTCGGGTGAACTTCCGCCCGGCGACGGTGACTTGCTGCTCCGGATGCGCGAGGGCGACGACACCGCCTACGAGGAGCTGTACCGCAGGCACGCCGACGGGGTGCGACGCTACGCGCGTACCTGCTGCCGGGATGCCGACACCGCGGACGATCTGACCGCCGAGGTCTTCGCCCGCATGCTCCAGGCCGTCCGCGGCGGGGCCGGACCCGAGTACGCGGTCCGGGCCTATCTGCTGACCACGGTCCGCCGGGTCGCCGCGGGCTGGACGAAGTCCGCGCGGCGGGAGCACCTCGTCGAGGACTTCGCGGTGTTCGCCGGTCAGGCCGCGCGCAGTGCGGAGGCGCCGGACGACGAGACCGTCGAACAGGGCGCGGATGTCCGCGCCATGCACGAGGCCGAGCAGACCCTCGCCATGCAGGCCTTCCGCAGCCTGCCCGAGCGGTGGCAGGCCGTGCTGTGGCACACCGAGGTCGAGGACGAGGCGCCGAGCAAGGTCGCCACCCTCTTCGGTCTCGACGCCAACGGCACCCGGGTCCTCGCCAGCCGGGCCCGCGAGGGACTCAAGCAGGCCTACCTCCAGGCCCATGTCAGCGCGACCCTGACCACCGACGGCGAGTGCGCCCGCTACGCCGACCGGCTCGGCGCCTACGCGCGTGGCGGACTGCGCAGCCGGGCCGAACGCGGGCTGCGCAAGCACCTGGAGGAGTGCGCCAAGTGCCGCCTCGCCGCGGGCCAGATCCAGGAAGTCGCGGGCAGCATCCCCGCGGTCGTCCCGGTCGCGGTCATCGGCTGGTTCGGCGCCGCCGGGTACGCGAAGGCCGCGGCGCTTTTCGCGGGCGGCACGGCGGGTGCCGGTGCCGCCGGAGCGGCGGGCGCGGCGGCGGGCAGCGCGGGCGGATCCGGTGCCTCGGGCGGCGCGGCCTCCGAGGGCCTCGGCGCCCCCGCGAAGGCGGGCGCGGCGGCCGGTCTGGTGGCCGTGGCGGTCGCCGTGGTCGCCCTCGCGCTGGCGGGCGGCGACGGTTCCGAGCCCGCCAAGAAGCCCGTCGCGAAGCCCCCGGCCTCGCAGCCCGCGGCACCCGAGGACCCGCCGCCCGCCGCCGAGGACAAGCCCGCACCGCCCGCGGACAAGGCCGAGCCCGCACCGCCGAAGGCCCCGCCCGCGGCGGAGCCGAAGCCCGCGCCGGAGGACGAGAAGGACCCGCCCTCCCCCGAGCCGACGCCGACCACCCCGGACCCCACCGAGCCCACGCCCACCGACCCGCCGCCCGAGAGCCCGACACCGCCGCCCCCGTCCGAGGTCTACCAGTGGAGCGAGCTCTCGTACGGACTCTTCGGTGACGGCACCGAGCCGGAGATGCGCCTCGGCAGCAGTCTGGTCTGGCAGCGCGACAGCGTCTCCATCAGCGGCACCCGCTACCAGAACGGCGTGACCGTGAGCGGCAGTTCCTCGGTCACCATCGACCTGAACCGCGACTGCTCCGCCTACGACGCCCTGGTCGGCATCGACGATCTCTCCCTCGGCCTCGGCAAGGTCCGCTTCACGGTCTACGGGGACGGGGCGCAGCTCTACCGCTCCCCGCTGGTGAGCGGCAAGGACCCGGCCCGCCCGGTCCACGTGAACCTCACCGGCGTCGAGACCCTCCGCCTGGTGGTCGAGCCGAACGCACCCGTGGACGCGCTGGTCTCGGCGGACTGGGCGTCGTCGCGGATGAGTTGCTGAGGCCGCTGGTCCACGGCCGGCTTCGAGGCTGGTTCCCGGCTCCGGCCCGGGTGGCCGAACTGGTCGGCGGTGGGCGCCACTTGGCGTTCGCGGGCCGGGCGAGCGGCCGACCGGGCGGGCGAGGCCGAGTTTCGGATCGCGTCGCGGGCTGCTGACCGCCGACTGCGAAGGGCTGAGCGGGGGCTCCCGGCTCCCGGCTCCCGGCTCCCGGCTCCCGGCTCCCGGCTCCCGGCTCCCGGCTCCCGGCTCCCGGCTCCCGGCTCCCGGCTCCCGGCTCCCGGCTCCCGGCTCCCGGCTCCCGGCTCCCGGCTACGAACTGCGGGGCGGGGGCCCGGGTTTCGGGTCCGGGTGCGCGTCGGTCTGTTCGGGTGCGGCTGGTGGCGGTTGCGTGCCGGTGACGGCGGTGAGTTCGGTGAGGAAGGCGTCCTCGGTGAGGGTGAGGCCCCTGCTGAGTTCGCGGACGAAGCCCTCGACTCCGAGGGCGGCCTCGCCGTGTTCGCGGACGTGCCGGGCCTCGCTGAGTTCGGGTTCGGTGCGGGGGACGCCCCGGCGCTGTCCGGCTGCGCCTTGGAGCCGGGCGGCCCGGGCGGGCTCGCCGAGTTCGCCGAGGAGCCAGGCGGCACTGTCGAGCAGGCTCGCCACCACCAGGTCGGCGCAGCTCGACGCCAGGGCGTACCGCAGCGCCTCGACGAGCAGCGGCAGCCCCGCCGCGGCACCGGACTCCGCGGCCACCAGCCTGGCCTCCAGTCCCCGCATCGCCGCGTGGAACTGCGGCGGCGGTGAACTGCGCGCCGATTCCGCCTCCGCCGCCTCGGCCTGCTCCCTGGCCAGGGCGAGGTTGCCGTCGCTGAGGGCGATGACCGCGTGCAGGAAGCGGACGAAGGCGCGGGCGTCCGGGACGGCGTAGCGCTCGGACTCGTCGCTCGCCTCCTTCAGGATCTCCAGGGCGCTCTCGCGGTCCCCGGCCCGGAAGGCGGTCTCGGCGAGCCGGGCGCGCAGGAAGGGCGACTCCGCGTGCGCCCCCACCTCGCTGGCGTGCCGCAGCGCCTCCCGGTACTCGTGCGCGGCCTCGTCGAGGTGGCCGCGTGCCATCGCCGTCTCGCCCGCCGCGCTGCACACCTGGGCCCGCATCCAGCGGTCGCCCACCCGCGGGCCGAGCTCGCGCAGTTCGGCCAGGTTCGCGTCGATCTCCCGCATGCCGCCGGGCCGGTCGACGGCCAGGTGGGTACGGAACATCAGGGTGACGCCGACATCCCAATCGGTGCCGTGGCGGCGGCAGTTGGCGAGAGCGCGGTCCATCGCGCCGGCGAGCGCGCCGGAGCCTTCGAGCATGAAGACCGTGAACGGCCAGATGGTGCCGGGGAAGACGGCGGCCTGCGGGACGGGCCGGTCGAAGGCGGCGCGCAGCCTTGCCAGTTGGGTCCGCCGGGGCTCCTCGGTGAAGACATTGGTGCCCCGGGTCTCGGAGATGAGCAGGAACTGCTGCAGCCGCAGGTACATCCGCGTCCAGAAGAGGGGGTGCGCCTCCTCCTCCGGGGTGGGGCCGAGGCCCTGGGCTCCGGCGTCCTCCGGGGCCTCGCGCCCGAGGTCCCCGCCTCCGTCTCGGGCGGCGTCTCGGGCAGCGTCGCGGGGGCCGTCACCGTCCCCGTGACCGTCTCCTTCACCGCCACCGCCACCGCCACCGCCACCGCCACCGCCACCGCCGTCGCCGTCGCCGTCGTCCGGCTCGCCGAGGCCGTCCCGCTCACCGAGGCCGAGGACGAGGGAGATCCATTCGATGCCCTCGCCGCGGTAGTTGCGCAGCCACCAGAACCAGCTCATGGTCAGGGCGAGCCGACAGGCGGTCTCCTCCTCGCCTGCCCCCGCGGCGCGGTCCAGGGCGGCCCGGATATTGTCGAGTTCGCTCTCCAGGCGCTGGATCCACGGGAGTTGGCCACCGGTCCGCAGTTGCGAGTCGGCGCGCTCGGCGAGCGCGAGGAAGTACGCGGCGTGCCGGCGCTCGGCGGCCGCGCGCAGACCCGGGTAGGCGGCGGCCCGTTCGGTGGCGTACTCGTGGATGGTCTCCAGGAGCCGGTAGCGCATCCCCCCCTCGCCGCCGGAGCCCACCGGCCCCGCGACGACCAGGGACTTGTCCACCAGCGCGCCGATCAGGTCGGCGGCGGGGCCGCTGCACACCGCCTCCGCCCCGGGAAGGTCCCAGCCGCCCGCGAAGACGGCCACCTCGCACAGCACGGTGCGCTCCTGCTCGTCGAGCAGGTCCCAGGACCAGTCGACGACGGCGCGCAGGGTCTGCTGGCGCGGCAGTACGGTACGGCTGCCGCTGGTGAGCAGCCGGAAGCGGTCGTCGAGGCGGTCCGCGATCTGGCGCGGGGTGAGCAACCGGAGCCGGGCGGCGGCGAGTTCGATGGCCAGCGGGAGTCCGTCGAGGCGGCGGCAGATCTCGGCGACCGCGGCGGCCTCGCGCCCCGGGTCGAAGTCCGGCCGTACCGCCGTGGCCCGCTCGGTGAAGAGCCGCAGCGCGGGATCCGGCGGCAGCGGTTCCACCGGACGTACCAACTCCCCCGGTACGCCGAGGGGTTCACGGCTGGTCGCGAGCACCGTGAGGCCGGGGCAGCGGGTCAGCAGCGCCTCGGAGAGTTCGGCGGCGGCGGCGATGAGGTGCTCGCAGTTGTCGAGGATGAGCAACAGCTCGCGGCCCGCGCAGTGTTCGACCAGGATGGTCAGCGGGTCCTCCTGCACGGGGTGGGTCTCCCCGCCGCGGCGCAGCATGGTCTCCCGCAGCCCGAGCGCCGTCACGACGGCACCGGGGACGGCCTCGGGGTGGTCGAGCGGGGCGAGTTCGGCGATCCAGGACCGCGGATAGCGCGCCGCCGCCTCCTCCGCGAGCCGCGTCTTGCCCGAACCGCCGGGCCCGATCAGCGTGACAAGACGAGAACGCCCCAAGTCGTCCTGTATGGCGTCGAGTTCGGACTCCCGACCGACGAAGGAGGTCAGCCGGGGGCGCAGATTGCCCTGCCGGGTGGCCGCGGGGGTATGGGGCGGGGGGCCGTCAGGGGGGAGATCAGCACCGAAGTGGGCTTCTCCGGGGTGGAGTTCAGTGGGGTGGGGTTCGGCGGGGGGAGGTTCGGCGGAGCGGAGTTCTGCGGCGTACGGCTCGGGTTGCCCGGGTCGGGGGGCGCGTTGCTCTTGGGGGCGTGGGCCGCCGGTGGAGGCCGTGGGGCGTGGGTCGGTGGGATACGGCTCGGCGGGCCCGGGGGCATGGCCGGCGGTCTCGTGGGCGTCGGCTACGGGCTCCGGTGGCCCGTACTCAGCCGGTTGCGTCAACCTCGCGCCAACGTACGGCTGTTGAGCCTCCCGCCCTGCGGCGCCCGGAGCGGTCGTCAGCAACTCGGCGTGCAGGGAACGGAGTTCGGGCCCGGGCTCGGTGCCCAGGCCCTCGTCCAGGGTACGGCGGGCCCGCTCGTACGCGGCGAGGGCGTCGGCCCGGCGGCCCGCGTCCCGCAGGGCACGGAGCAGCAGGGCGTGCAGCTGCTCGTCGTAGGGATGGGCGGTGGTCAGCTCGCGCAGTTCGGGTACGAGTCCGGCGGCGCCGCCGAGGCGCAGTTCGGCCTCCGCGCGGGAGCGGACCGCCTCCAGGCGCTGGGCTTCGGCGCGGGCGCCCGCGCCGCGGTAGGGCAGGTCGTCGAGGGCGGGCCCGCGCCAGAGCGCGAGCGCCTGGCCGAGGAGGCGGGCAGCCTGACCCGCCTCGTCCCGCTCCAGGGCCGTACCGCCCTCGGCGGCGAGACGTTCGAAGGCGAAGAGGTCGACGTGTTCGCGGGGGACGGCGAGGCGGTAGCCGCCCGGTTCGAGCAGGACGGCGTCCCGGCCGAGCACCCGGCGCAGGCGGCCGACCAGGGCCTGGAGCGCGGCGGGGGCGTCGCCCGGCGGGTCGTCGGCCCAGACCTCGTCGATGAGGAGCTCGGCGCCTACGGTGCGGTCCGCGCGCAGCGCGAGCGCGGCGAGCAGCGCCCGCAGGCGCGCTCCGCCCAGGGGCAGCAGTTCGCCGTCTTCGCCGCGCACCTCGGTGACGCCCAGGATTCCGTACCGCACCCGCCCATTCTCACCGCTCGGACGGCTGAGGTCGCAGGGCTTTTCCGCGTGGCGGGGCGGGGGCGGCGATCGAGGGGCCGGGTGGCGCGGAGAGGGAGTGGGGGCGGGGGCTGAAGAGGAAGAGGGGAGAGGGGAGAGGGAGAGGGAGAGGAGAGGGACGAGGCAGCACGGCAGGCAAAAGGTGAGCGGTGGAAGCGATGGGGACGGGCCGCGTGCAGCGTGCAGCGGGCGGCGCTGGCCGGATGACAAGTGACGGGTGACAGATGACGGATGACAGATATCAATGACTGTCATCCGTCATCTGTTACGTGTCACCCGTCAGCCACACGCCCACCTCCACCCGCCCCCACCTGCCGCCACCCGCCCCCCTCAGGCCCCCTCACCCCTGAGCCGCCCCCAACGCCCCCCGCTCCGGCACCACGCTCCCCGAGGGGACAGCGCGCTGGCGGCCGGGAGTGCCGCTCCAGCAGGTGCCGCGGCGGGCGATGAGGCGGCCGAGCCAGAGTTCGAGGGAGACCAGGTCGGCCAGTCCGTCCAGCGGCAGCGGGGCGCCCTGGGACGCCGCGCGCAGGGCCTTGCGGACCACCCGGGCCTCGATGAGGCCGGCCTGGGCGAGCAGCGGGGCGTCGAAGAGGTCGAGCAAGTCCCCCACGGCCACCCGCAGCCCGGTGCGCATCGCGGCCGTGGACCCGGGCCCGGGGGTACCCCACCCCGGCGGCAGTTCGGCGACCCCGGCGCCCTCCAGCACGGCGCGCAGGATGGCAGCGCGCGCCCCGGGCTGCACCCGCAGGGTCTCGGGGAGCGCCCGGCAGGCCCGTACCACCTGGTTGTCGAGGAAGGGGGCGTGCAGGCGCTGGAAGCGGATCTCGGCGGCCTGTTCGAGGACGCGGAGGTCGGCGGCGTGCCGGGCGAGCGCGGCGCGGGCGCGGAACTCCCCGGGGTGCTGGCCGGGGCCCGGGCCGCCGCGGGCGGTGGCGCCCTGGAGGCGAACCGATACTTCAGCGAGGGCCTCGCCGGTCAGCCAGCGCGCGGCGGGCCCCGGTCTGCCCCAGGACAGCGCGGCGAGGGTGGCGCCGAGCGGCTCGGCCGGGTCCGTGAAGGCGCGGCGCAGCAGCCGGTCGGCGAGCGCGTCGATGCCGGTGCGGTACGGGGTGCGGGCCAGGCGCCGGGCCGCGCCGTAGACCCGGGCGGGGACCAGGACCGAGCCGTCGGCCTTGGTGAGCGCGGCGACGGGCCGCAGCAGATGGCGCCGCTTGCGGTCCATCAGGAGGTCGGCGAGGCGGGCCGGATGGGCGTCGAGCACCTGGCGGGCGCCGTAGCCGGTGAAGTGGTCGGCGCTGCCGGAGGCGAGCCGGTTGCGGTGCCGGGCGGCGCTGATCAGGGAGGGGCCCGGTTCGTCGGTGAGGGGGCCGTCGAGTTCGCCGAAGGGCAGCGACTCCTCGGCCGCGGCGACCACCACATGGTGCAGCCGGGGGTTGGCGGCGAGCGCGCCGGCCCGCTCGACCTCGGCCTCCCGGCCGGGCACCACCAGGTCGTTGAAGGTGACCGCGAGCAGCCGCTCGCCCGCGCCGGTGCCGTGGCCGAGGACGGTGCCGGGCATGCCGGGCAGCCCGGCGGCGAGCAGCGCGAGGGTGGCGGAGGCGGTGCCGCCGGAGAGGTCGGCGCCGATGCCCGGCACCGGCAGCCGGCGCGGGCCGCGCCGCTCCTCGGGTCCCATGCCGGGCACCGGACCGGCGTCGATGCCCTCGCCGGGTACGTGGCGCGGGGCGGCGAGCCGGGCGCGTACCGACTCCACGAGGGCCTCCTGGACGCCGTGCACCGCGCTCTCCGCGTCCTGGGCCGGGGCGGCGACGGCGAGCGAGGCCACCGGTTCGTACCCGGCGATCTCGCGCGCCCCGGCCCGCAGGATCAGGGCGTGGCCGGGCGGGACGCGGCGCACCCCGAGGTACGGGGTCGAGTCGTGCAGCGCCTCGGGGACGTCGGGGGCGGCGAGCAGGGCGGCGAGGTGGCCGATGTCGAGGTTGGCCTCGACGAGGTCGGCGAGGGGGAGGGCGGCGGTGGCGTAGGCGGTGCCCTCGTGCCAGGGGGTGTGGAAGACGGGGCGGGCCCCGGCGAGGTCCCCGCAGACGGTGATCCGGCGGCCGACCTGGACGACCGCGGTGTAGCTGCCGGGCCAGTGGGTGAGGTGGCGCAGGGCGCCGCCGCGGGCGGCGAACAGTCCGATGCGCAGCTGCTCGTCGCTGGCGCCGCAGATGCCGAGGACGGCGATCCTGGTCCCCTGGTCGGCCTGGACCACGCGGACCTCGTCGGGGCGCCAGTCGCCGACCGCCCACAGCGGATCGGGGTCGCCCCACAGGAGGTGGGCGCCGACCGGCTGCACGGTCTCGCCGTTGGTGCCGGTCACTCCGGCGGAGCCGAGGTCACGGGGCCCGGCGGCGGTACTGCTCCACCCCACCAACCACCGCATCGCCGCCTCCACAGGCTGTGGACAACAAGGGCCGCCCGGCAGGACTCCGCGGGTGGCGGTGCCGTCTCCGCGAGGCCGGGGCCGGGAGTCGGGATCGTACGCCGCCCGCGGCCGGGCCGGTTCCGCCCGGGGGGCGGTCCGGCTCCGCTCGCCGAACTCGCCCGTCCCTCCGCCGTCCTGGGAGCGCCGTCTGCACGGCACGCCCAGGAGGCGGCCGGGCGGAACGGCCAACCGCGAGGAATCCTGCGCGAACGGGACCATGCTGCCACGAAGGAGGCGCACGGGAAGGCCCACGGTGCAGCTTTGTGCTCCCCGGACGCTCCCCCGAGTGCGCCCCTGCCGGGCGTTCGCCGTCCCGGGCACGGCAGCGCACGCCCCGGGAAGGCGGGTGGCGGACGAGGCGGCCGGGAGGAGGAGACGCGGCCCGCGAGGCAGGCGAGCCCGGGCCGCCGCCTGAATCCGGCGCTCACCGAGGGAAGTTGCCAGAGACGGAACCGACGCTTCCGCGTCGTGGCCGGACGGCCGCGAGGAGGTGCCCACTTGGGCGATTTCCGGCCATTCTCGATCGGGATGGCCGAGGATACGCACCACACCCCGCACCCCGAGGGCGGGCACGCAGTCCGGGAGGCAAGGCTGCGCCTCCCGGACCGGTCCGCCGCCCGCGGGGATGGGGGCGGCGGGTGTTCCCCCAGCCCGCTGGACCCAGTGCAGCGGGCCGACCCACGCGTCCTCCAGGTAAGTCGCCGCGTCCGCGGGGGTGAAGAGCGCACGCACGGGCGCACGGCCACACGGGCGGGGCACGCACCCCGGGGCGCGGGAAGCACCGGCCACAATCCCGCCATCCGGAAGGGACCCCCTTAACGCTTGGGATGCGTCGAACTACGCTGTGTTTACGAATGCCGCGCGAGTATGCCAGCCGGGCGGCAGCCGTCTGTTCTGTGTCGAGGGGTGGCGCATGTCCAGGGAGCAACGCGAACCGAACGACAAGCTCGGCGCAGTTCTCGCCCTCGCGGGAATCAGCAACGCGGGTCTCGCCCGCAGGGTCAACGACCTCGGCGCCCAGCGCGGTCTGACGCTGCGTTACGACAAGACCTCGGTGGCCCGGTGGGTCTCCAAGGGCATGGTGCCGCAGGGAGCGGCGCCCCATCTGATCGCGGCCGCGATCGGGCACAAGCTCGGCCGGCCGGTACCGCTGCACGAGATCGGCCTCGCCGACGCCGATCCGGCGCCCGAGGTCGGCCTCGCCTTCCCCCGGGACGTCGGCGCCGCCGTCAAGTCGGCGACCGAGCTGTACCGGCTCGACCTGGTCGGGCGCCGCACCGGCGGCGGCATCTGGCAGTCCCTGGCGGGCTCGTTCGCGGTGAGCGCGTACGCGACGCCCGCCTCCCGCTGGCTGATAACGCCGGCCGACAGCTCGGTGGCGCGCGACGCCGGGGTGGCCGAGGGCAGCGGCACGGGCCGCGTCGGCCACAGCGACGTGCAGAAATTACGCGAGGCCGCCGAGGACGCGCGGCGCTGGGACTCCAAGTACGGCGGCGGGGACTGGCGTTCGTCGATGGTCCCGGAGTGCCTGCGGGTCGAGGCGGCGCCGCTGCTGCTCGGCTCCTACTCGGACGAGGTCGGCCGGGCGCTCTTCGGGGCGAGCGCCGAACTCACCCGGCTCGCCGGGTGGATGGCCTTCGACACCGGCCAGCAGGAGGCCGCCCAGCGGTACTACATCCAGGCGCTGCGCCTGGCCCGGGCCGCTGCCGACGTCCCGCTCGGCGGATACGTCCTCGCCTCGATGTCCCTCCAGGCCACCTACCGCGGCTTCGGCGACGAGGGCGTCGACCTGGCGCAGGCCGCCCTGGAGCGCAACCGGGGCCTGGCCACCGCCCGCACCATGAGCTTCTTCCACCTCGTCGAGGCGCGCGCCCACGCCCGTTCCGGCGGGGCGCAGGCCGCGGGCACCGCCCTGCGCGCTGCCGAGGGCTGGCTGGAGCGCGCCCGGGACGGCGACAACGACCCGAGCTGGCTGGGCTTCTACTCCTACGACCGCTTCGCCGCCGACGCCGCCGAGTGCTACCGCGACCTCAAGGCCCCGCGCGAGGTGCGCCGCTTCACCGAACAGGCGCTCTCCCAGCCGACCGAGGAGTTCGTGCGCTCGCACGGGCTGCGGCTCGTCGTCTCGGCCGTCGCCGAGCTGGAGTCCGGCAACCTCGACGCCGCCTGCGCCCAGGGCACCCGCGCCGTCGAGGTCGCGGGCCGCATCTCCTCGGCCCGCACCACCGAGTACGTGAAGGACCTCCTGAACCGCCTGGAGGCGTACGGGAACGAGCCCCGGGTGGTCGAACTGCGGGAGCGGGCACGGCCGTTGCTGATGGCGCCGGCCTAGGAGGCCGCGCAGGGCGGTTCACCGGGCGCGTCGCGGCGGGCGTCGCGGCCGGGGCGTGACGGCGGGTCCTCGTGTGCCCCGTCCCGGGGTCCGGCGGCCCCGGTCCCGAATCCGCGGTCCGGGGGCCTCAGTCCGCGATCCGCGATCCGCGATCCGCGATCCGCGATCCGCGATCCGCGAGGGGGGATCCCCGCTCCCAGGGATCCACAGTCCCCCCATATCCCCTTTTCACACCCACCGCGGGCCGACACCATGGACGACGAGGGCAACCGGACACGCATCCGGTGCCGTATCCGGGTTTGGGGGTCGACGGGGCTGTGCAGTGCACTATCGAGGACAGGAGCAGCGGGGGAGCACGTGCGAAGGCAGGAGGTGGAGCACGTGCCGACAGAGCGGACAGCGCGGACGTACGACTGCGATGTGCTGGTCATCGGCGGCGGCATCGTGGGCATGGCGACCGCCTACGCCCTGAGCAGGAGCGCGCCGGGCACCCGGATCACCGTCCTGGAGAAGGAGACGGCCCCGGCCCGCCACCAGACGGGGCGCAACTCGGGCGTGATCCACAGCGGCATCTACTACCGCCCCGGTTCGCTCAAGGCGCGCTACGCGGTCCGCGGTGCCGCCGAGATGGTCAAGTTCTGCGCCGAGTACGACATCCCGCACGCGGTGACCGGCAAGCTGATCGTCGCCACCGGGCGCGAGGAGCTGCCCCGGCTGCACGCCCTCGCCCAGCGCGGCCGGGAGAACGGCCTCTCGGTACGGGAACTGGGCCCCGCCCAGATCTCCGCGTACGAACCGGAGGTCAACGGCCTCGCCGCCATCCATGTCGCCACCACCGGTATCTGCGACTTCACCGCGGTCACCCGGCAGCTCGCCGAGGCCTCCGGCGCGGAGATCCGGTACGGGGCCCGGGTCACCCGGATCGACCGCCGCCCGGGTCTCGGGGTCGCGGTGCGCACGGCGGCCGGGGAGGTGGTGCGCGGCCGGGTCCTGGTGAACTGCGCGGGGCTGTACTGCGACGAGGTGGCCCTGCTCGCGGGCGACGAGCCGGACATGCGGATCGTGCCCTTCCGCGGCGAGTACTACGAGCTGGCCCGCCCGGACCTGGTCAGAGGGCTCGTCTATCCGGTGCCGGACCCGGCCTTCCCCTTCCTCGGCGTCCACCTCACCCGCGGTATCGACGGCGGCGTCCACCTCGGCCCGAACGCGGTCCCCGCCCTGGCCCGCGAGGGGTACGACTGGACCACCGTCTCCCCGCGCGAGCTGGCCGCCACCCTGAGCTGGCCCGGCTCCTGGCACATCGCCCGCCGACACTGGCGCTACGGCGCGGGCGAACTGCACCGCTCCGCCTCCAAGGGCGCCTTCACCCGCGCCGCCCGCCGCCTGCTGCCCGCGCTGACCGACCAGGACCTGCTGCCCACCCCGGCCGGGGTACGGGCCCAGGCGGTACTGCGCGACGGCACCCTGGTCGACGACTTCCTGATCCGCGAGGCCCCCCGCACGGTCCATGTACTCAACGCGCCCTCCCCCGCCGCCACCGCCTCGCTGCCCATCGGCCGCGAGGTGGCCCGCCGCGCCCTCGCGGCACTGAACGGGGAGTGAGTCCGGGCGGCCGAGCGCGCTCCCGGCCGGGTGCTCCACCGCCGCCGCGACGCCGGCCACGGCTGCCGGCACCGCACTCGTCGGCACCGCACTCGTCCCCGCCCTCGTTCCCACCCGCGTTCCGGTCCTCCCGGCCTCCGTGACCGCCTCCCGCCCCGCCTCCGTAGAATCGAAGGCACTGTGTCCGAGCACCCCAGAACCCCGAATCCCCCTGCCCCGGCGAGCGCCCCGGCCCCTGCCACCGCCGGCCCCGCCGCCGAGGAGACCGCGGCGCGGCCGAACCAGGTCGAGAACGTCGAACAGATCGAGATCGAGTACGTCGAGCAGGCCGAACAGACCGAACAGGCGATCCCGGCCGAGCAGGCGATCCGAGCCGAGCAGCGCGATCGGCCCGAGCAAGCCGAGCAGTCGAGCCAGGCCGACCCGACGACCGCCACCGGGGCCACTGCCGAGGCCGACCCCAGCGCCGAGGCCGACCCCGCCGCCACCACCATCGAGGCCGACCCCGACCCCGGCGCCGCCGCCACCGCCACCGCCACCGCCGGGCGCCGCCCGCCCCGTGCGCGGAAGTTCCCCGAGGGGCCCGCGCCGGATCCGGCGGGATCGCACTTCGAGCGGCGGATCCGCAGCTTCCAGCCGCGGCGCAGCCGGGTCACCCCCGGGCAGGCGGACGCGTTGCGGCGGCTGTGGCCGCTGTGGGGCTTCGACATCGACGGGCAGCGGACGCTCGATCCGGCGGCGATGTTCGAGGGGCGGCCCGTCGTCCTGGAGATCGGCTTCGGCATGGGGGAGGCCACCGCGCAGATGGCCGCCGCCGACCCGGACACCGGGATCCTCGCGGTCGATGTGCACACCCCGGGGCAGGGCAATCTGCTCGGTCTCGCCGAGCGGGCCGGGCTGCGCAACCTCCGGGTCGCGAACGGCGACGCGATCATCCTGCTGCGCGCGATGCTGCCGCCCGCCTCGCTCGACGGGCTGCGGGTCTTCTTCCCCGACCCCTGGCCCAAGAAGCGCCACCACAAGCGGCGCCTGATCCAGCCGGAGTTCCTCAGCCTGGCCGCGGGCGTCCTCAAGCCGGGTGCCCTGCTGCACTGCGCCACCGACTGGGAGCCCTACGCGGAGCAGATGCTGGAGGTGCTCACCGCCCACCCCGACTACGCCAACACCCTGCCGGACGGCGGCTACGCCCCGCGCCCCGCCTTCCGCCCCCTGACCCGCTTCGAGGGCCAGGGCATGGACAAGGGCCACCGCGTCCACGACCTGCTCTTCTGCCGGGTGGAGCGGTGAGGTGCCACGGCGGCGGGCCCGCCTCCGCAGGCAGCGCGCCCCGGTCTGCCCCATGATGGAAGTCCGCCCCATGACGGAAATCCGCCCCATGACGGAAGTCCGCCCCATGACGGAAGTCCGCCCCATGACGGAAGTCCGCCTCGGAGACCTCTGACGGACGTCACCGTGTCCCGGACGCTTCGAGCATCCCGGATGTCCCGGACGTCCCGCGCAGGCCTCCCGAGACCGCCCTCCCCCGGGACCGCCCATGGCCGTATGGCACGTCCGGGACTTCACCCCGGACGATCTCGAAGCGGTGGTGCGGCTGGACGGTGAGAGCACGACCACCGACCGGTCGGCGGTGTTCCGGCTGTCCGAGGTCGTCGCCGCCCTGCAGGCGCAGCACCCGAGCGTCGTGGCGGTGGCCGACGGGCATCTGGTGGGCGCGGCGGTGGCCCGGGTCGACGGCGACCGGGCCTGGGTGCTGCGGATCTCCCTGCACCCCTCCTGGCGCAACCTGGGCCTCGGCAGCGCCCTGCTCGCCGCCCTGGAGCACCGGCTGCACGGCGCCGGTGCCAAGATCCTCGCCGCGGTGCTGCCCGAGGAGGAGACCGGTGCGACGGCGCTCGGCAACTCGGGCTTCCGGCCGCAGAGGGGGCTGACGTACTTCGAGAAGGTGCAGCCGGTGACGGCGCAGGACTCGGCGCTGCTCTCCTCGCTCGGGGCGATGGTCCCCGAGGGCGGACTCTGGGAGAAGCTGACCGGGATGGCGGACGAGAAGCAGCTGATCGACCGCCGTCTGGTGCTGCCGCTGGCCCATCCCGAGCTGGCCGAGGAGCACGGCGTCGAACCGCCGCAGGCGGTGGTCCTGTTCGGGCCGCCGGGCACCGGCAAGAGCACCTTCGCCAAGGCGGTGGCCAGTCGGCTCGGCTGGCCCTTCGTGGAGTTCTTCCCGTCCCGGATCGCCCTGGAGGAGGGGATCGCCAACGGGCTGAGCCGCCGTTTCGAGGAGGTCGCCCAGCTCGACCACGTACTGGTCTTCATCGACGAGGTGGAGGAGGTCGCCGCGGCCCGCAATCTCGCCGACCCCGCCTCGGTGGGCGTGGTCAACGAGCTGCTCAAGTCGATCGTGCGCTTCCGCGACCGCGACGGCAGGCTGCTGATCTGCGCCACCAACACGGTCGCCGCCCTGGACCCGGCCTTTCTGCGGCACGGGCGGTTCGACTACGTGCTGCCCGTCGGGCCGCCCGACCGGCATGCCCGCAAGGCGCTGTGGGCCGGGTATCTCGCCAGGACCGGGACCGAGGCCGACACCGAGGTGCTCGCCCGGGCCAGCGAGGGCTTCACCCCGGCCGACATCAAGCAGGCCGCGCGCACGGTCGCCCAGTCCGTCTTCGAGCACACCCTGGACACCGGGGCGAGGACCCAGCCCGGCACCGAGGAGTACCTCCAGACGATCAGCCGCACCCGGCCCACGGTCACCCAGGAGATGGCCCTGGAGTTCGCCGACCACACCATCCGCTACGGGCGCACCTGACCCCGTACGGCCGCACCTGGACACGGCACACCCGGCCACCGGTCGCCGGTCACCGCCTCCGGCCGAGGACCGCCCGGCGCCTGTGACTTCGGCCGCCCCCTCCTCGCCGTCTTCCCCCACCCCCGGCGGCCGTGATACCCAGGACGCAGATACTCAACAAAGAGACTAGTCGCATTGACGACTACAGCCTCATCTCGCACCCCCGCACCCCCCGCGCCCTCACTCCCCGATCCCTCACGCCCTTCCCGCCCATGACCCGGCGGCCCGGTACGCGGAGCACCGCGTACGTACGGCCCCGGTCGCCCCCAGGAGGCCCGATGACCCCGCAGCCGACCCACGACCTCGCCGCCGACTCCGCCGCCCGCGGCCCTGCCACCCCCGCCCAGGCCACCGCCGCCCGCTTCCGCGAGGCCGTGGAGGCGCGGGATCTGGCGGCGATCGAGGCGCTGTTCACCGAGGACATCCGCTTCTACAGCCCGGTGAAGTTCACCCCCTTCGAGGGCAAGCCGCTGGTGGTCGGCCTCTTCGGGGTGCTGCTGCGGCTCTTCGAGGACTTCCGCTACCTGGGCGGCTTCGAGGGCGCCGCCGAGACCAGCGCGGACGGCACCGAGGCCCCCGCGGTGGTGCTGCCCTTCCGGACCACCGTGCACGGCAAGGAGATCCACGGCATCGATCTGCTGCATGTCGACGAGGCGGGCCTGATCAAGGAGTTCACGGTGATGGTGCGCCCGCTGTCGGCGGTACGGACGCTGGGGGACGCGGTGCTCGCGGGGCTGGTCGAGGCCGGGCTCGTCCCGGCCCCCGAGGCGGGCTGAGGGCGGCCGGCCCCGCGCTCCCCGCGCCCGCGCGCACCCGTGCACCGTCGCGCCCCGGGCTGAGGGGTCGTTAGTGTCGAAGGGTGGCCTTCCGTTTTCCGCACCCCGAGCCGACGGGCCCGGCGCCTTCCGCGCAGCCGGGCCCGCCGCCTGCCGACCCCCCGGGGCCGGTGCGGCACGCGCGCTGGTGGCAGCGGCGGCCGGTGCGGCTCGGCGGGGCGGCGGCGCTGCTCGGGCTCTCGGGGCTGATCATCCTGGCCCTGGTGCACGAGCAGACCGGCACCCAGGGCTTCCTGGTCGGCCTCGGGCTCGCGGTGACACCGGTGCCGCTGCTCTTCGCCGCCTTCCGCTGGCTGGACCGGGTGGAGCCGGGGCCCTGGCGCGACCTGGTCTTCGCCTTCGCCTGGGGTGCCTGCGCGGCGGCGCTCATCGCGATCCTCGCCAACTCCTTCGCGACCCGGTGGATAGCGACCACCACCGCCAGCCCGCACAGCGCGGACACCCTCGGCGCCCTGGTGATAGCGCCGGTGGTCGAGGAGTCGGCGAAGGCGGCCTCGGTACTGCTCGTCTTCCTGCTCCGCCGACGGCACTTCACCGGGATCGTGGACGGGGTGGTGATCGCCGGGCTCACCGCCTCCGGCTTCGCCTTCACCGAGAACATCCTCTACCTCGGCAACGCCTTCGGCACCGACCGGCTCAGCGGCAGCACCGGGCTCACCTCGGTCACCGCCGCGACCTTCTTCGTCCGTATCGTCATGTCGCCCTTCGCGCACCCGCTGTTCACGGTGCTGACCGGCATCGGCTTCGGCATCGCGGCGCTGAGCGCGGAGCACCAGCGCCTGCGCCGGGTGCTCCTCCCGCTCACCGGCCTGCTGCTCGCGATGGGCATGCACGCCTGCTGGAACGGTTCCGCCGCGCTCGGCCGCTACGGCTTCTTCCTGGTCTACGCGACCGTCATGCTGCCCGCCTTCGCGCTGCTCACCTGGCTCGCCGTCTGGCTGCGCCAGCGCGAACTGCGCACCGTGCGCGAGGAGCTGCCCGCCTACGCCGCCGCGGGCTGGCTCACCGCGCCCGAGCCCCATGTGCTGGGGTCGATGCGCGGGCGCACCCTGGCCAGGGAGTACGCGGCGCACGCCCTGGACCGGCCCGCCGCCCGCGAGGTCCTGGACTACGCCCGCTGCGCCACCTCGCTCGCCGTGCTCCGGCGCCGGGGCCGCCGCGGCCGGGCGGGCGCCGACTTCCCCCGCCGCGAACGCGAACTCCTGGACGCCCTCTGGCGCCACCGCACCGTCGCCGCCCCCGCCCTCGCCTACGCGGCCCGCCTCACCGCCCCCCGCCCCTGGCCGCACCGCCGGACGACCCCGCCCCCACCCTGGCCCCCCGGCCGCCCGCACCCGGGCCCCCAACCTCCCGGCGGCCCCGGCCCGTACCCGTCGCCGTACGGAACGCCGTCCCCGTACGGAACCCCGCCCTCGTACGGGACCCCGCCCCCGCACGCGACCCTGCCCCCGTACGGAACCCCGCCTCCATACGGAACCCCGTCCCCCTACGGGCCCCCTCCCCCGTACGGCGAACCCGCGGCCGCCCGCCCCGCGCCGCCCGTCCACCACGCGGCCTCCGGCTGGCACCCGCCGCACCACCACGCCGCCCGGGACCGGCACCGGCGCTGAGCCACCGCACCCCCGGGCCGACAGCTGCCGCGCCGCCCGGGACGGGCACCGCCGCTGAGCCCCCGCGACCCCGGCCGGACACCCGCCGCACCGGCCGTGGACCGGCAGCACCACCGCGGACCGGCACCGCCCCCGGAACCGGCAGGCTCAGGCCCCCCGGCCCCCCCCGGCCGCCCAGCCGCCCAGCCCTCACCCCCCGGCTCAGACCTCCACGTCGAAGACGACCGCGAGCGCGGCCTTGCCGGTGACGTGCAGGGGGACGCGTACCGCCGGGTTGAGGGTGTGGTTGACGGCGGCGACCGCGGCAGCGAGGTCGTCGGGGGGCGGCTGGGTGAACTCTGCGAAGCCGGCGTCCACGGCCCGGCGCAGGCCCGGCGCGGAGCAGACGTAGGGCAGCAGGCGGTCGTGGGTGGTGTGCTGGATGTGGAGTTCGACGGTCTCGCTCGCGTAGGCGGCGTGCAGGAACTCCTGGATGTCGCCCTGGTCGGGCCGGAGCCCGGTGTCCAGGTCGACCTCGGTGTCCGGGAGCAGCAGCGAGGCGCGCAGGAAGCCGGGGTGCGCGTCCAGGTGCAGCAGGGCGCCCTCGTCCTGGACCGCCTCGCCGAGACCGTAGAGGTCGGGGCGGAGCCGCGGGGTCAGGCCGACCACGATCGCCGCCCGCCCGCCGAGCCCCATGAAGGTGACCGAGCCGTCCTCGACGCAGACGTTGTGCGGGACCACGGCCTGCACGGGGCCGGTCCCCTTGGGGTGGCTCGCGCGGGTCTGCGCGGCCACCCGGTCGGTGAGGCTCGGGATGGTGATCGGCGGCAACTGCCGTGCGCCGAGCCGGAGTCCGGGGCGGGCGGGCGCGCCGTCCCCCGCCGTCCGGTCGAAGACCGAGAGGCCCACCGGCGCCGCTCCGCGCCCGCCGCCCCGGCCCGCCGCTGCCTTCTTCGTCCGCCGCCACCATGCCATGCGGAGACGGTAGCGGGACCGGCCCGGGAGGGGTCCCGGGCCGGTGCCGAGCCGGTGCCGGTTCCCTCCCGCGCTGGTTCCGCTCAGTCCGAGGCCGCGGTCAGCCCCGCCAACTCCTCCTCGGTCAGCCGGAGTTCGGTGGCCGCGAAGAGGGCAGGCAGCTGCTCGGGGACGCGGGCGCTGGCGAGCAGCGGGCCCACGGTCGGGCGGGCGGCGAGCCAGGCCAGGGCGACCGAGGCGATCTCGGCGCCGTGCGCCTCGGCGACCTTGTCGAGTTCGGCGAGCACCCGCCGGCCCCGCTCGGTCTCCAGGTGCTTGGCGGCGCCGCCGGCGCGGGCGCTGTCGACCTGCCGCCCCGGCCGGTACTTGCCGGTGAGGAAGCCCGCGGCGAGCCCGAAGTACGGGATGGTGGTGAGGCCGCCGCGTTCGGCCACGCTCTGCAGCCCGCCCTCGTAGGTGTCCCGGGAGACCAGGCTGTAGTGGGCCTGCAGGGCGACGTACCGGGCCATGCCCGCGCGGTCGGAGAAGTCCAGGGACTCCTGGAGGCGTTCGGGGCTGATGTTGGAGGCGGCGACCGCGCGGACCTTGCCCGCCCGTACCAGCTCGTCCAGGGTGCTGATGATCTCCTCGACCGGCACGTCGGGGTCGTCGAAGTGCGTGTAGAAGAGGTCGATCCGCTCGATGCGCAGGCGGCGCAGCGAGGCCTCGGCGGCGGCGCGCAGCGTCCCGGCGGCGAGGCCCAGGTGCTCGGGGTGGCGGGCCGCCTTGGTGGCGATGACCAGGTCCTCGCGGTTGCCGCGGGAGGCGAGCCAGTCGCCGAGGACGGTCTCGGACTCGCCGCCGCGGTGGCCCTCGACCCAGGCCGAGTAGGAGTCGGCGGTGTCGACGAAGGTGCCGCCGCCCGCGGCGTAGGCGTCGAGGACCGCGAAGGACTGCTTCTCGTCGGCGGTCCAGCCGAAGACATTGCCGCCGAGGGCGAGCGGGGAGACCTCGATACCGGAGTTGCCGAGGGTGAGCGGTGCGGACATGGAGCCGTGACCTCTTCCCGGGTACGGGCGCCGGGCCGCCTGCGGGGCAAGTGGCCGGTGTGCGCCGGTGGTTCATGGGTACGCGACCAGTGTGCGCGTGCGGGGCCGCACGCCGGACGGCGGGCCGTGTGGCGCGGGCCGGACCGTCCACCGTAGTACCCGCCCGGCCGGTGGGGCCGAAACCCGGCCGGTACAGCCGAAAAGCGGCACCCGGCGGCGCTGGCGCACCGCGGATGCCGCTACGGGAAGGGGTCGGGGTCGGGCCCGGGTCGGCCGGGGCCGGATCAGCTCTCGGCGCGGCCGGGCCTCAGGAGGCCCCTGCTCTCAAGGGGTTCCGGGACTCAGGAGTCCCCGGTCTTCAGGAGGTTCCGGCCCTCAGGAGGTTCCAGGCCTCAGGGATTGATGCCCTTCGACTGGAGCCAGGACAGCGGGTCGATGCCCGTGCCGTCCGGGGTGTGGATCTCCATGTGCAGGTGGGGCCCGGTGACGTTGCCGGTGGCGCCGACGCGGCCGATGACCTCGCCGGTGCTGACCTTCTGGCCCGCGCTGACGCTCATCGAGGACTGGTGGCAGTACCAGACCTCGGTGCCGTCCTCCAGTTCCAGGACCGTGCGGTAGCCGTAGGCGCCGGACCAGCCCGCGGACTTGACCGTGCCGGTGTGGACGGCCTTCAGCGGGGTGCCGGTCGGGGCGGCGAAGTCGAGGCCGGTGTGGTGGCCGGAGGACCACATGGAGCCGGCGTCGCCGAAGTGCGAGGTGAGGGTGTACGAGGAGGTGGGCAGCGCGAACATCTTGGCGAGCTTGGCCAGGCGCTCCTCCTCGGCCTTGCGCCTGGCCTCCTCCCGGGCCTTCTTCTTCGCCGCGGCGGCCTTCTTCTCGGCCTTCTCGCGCAGTTCGGCGGCCTCCTCGGCGGCCCGCTCGGTGGCGGCCTTCTCGGCGGTCTTCTGCGCGGCGGTGTCGGCGGCGGCCTGCTGCTGCTCGGCCTGCTGGAGGATCCGGCTGCGCAGCGACTCCCCGGCGTCCTCGGAGGCGCTCTGCCCGGCGGCGCTCAGCGGGGCCGCGGCCTCGGCGGAGTCCTCGCCGGAGCCCGCGACCAGTTCGCCGACGCCCGGCAGGGACTTGGCCTCGGGCAGCGAGGCGGTGACGGCGGAGACATCGGGTACGGAGATCCGGACCGGCGGCTTGCCGCCCTGGGCGGTCGCCATGCCCCCGGCGCCGACCGCGGCGATGACGCCGACGCCGAGCACGGTGGAGCTGCGGGCGAGGCCGCCGCGCTGCTTGATGACGCGGTGTCTGCCGCGCACCGGGCGGACCGACTCCGCCGTGGGATTCCACTCTCCGAGCGGCTCTTCGAGAGGGTCTCCGAAGGGCTGCCCGAAGGAGGACTCTTCGTCACCGGGCACATAAGTGACGCGTGTAGCGGGGCCGTTGGACGCCACGGAGGCGTACTCCTTTCCTTCCTTCTCGCCTACCGGGTTAGCTGACGGGTTCGGAGCAGGAAGGTCTCCTACCGCCGCCTCTCGAAGAAGAGGCGGCCGATTCACCCCAAGAAGTGGTTCCCCGGCTCCCTTGCGGGATTAGGCGCGTGCGCGCGGAGCCGTCGGGTGTGACGGCTGTGACGACCGCGCTGCGTTATCGAACGTTAATAGACCCGGGCCCGGTATTCCAAGGTTTCCCGGCGATCCTTGACCGGCTCCGGGCGGGACGATAGGGACATCGGGGGCCGCAGCGGGGCGAGTTGACCCCCGGGGAGCCGTCTTCCTCACATCCCCGCAATGCTGACGGTGCGTCAGTTGTCATCCCAGGGGCGTCGGCCGCTCACCTACCGTGACCCTCGGGGCGGTCCCGCCGGGCCACTCAGCCTTCGGAGGCGCCCGTTCCGCCCTGCCCGTCCGCCACCCCGTTGTCCGCGGCCGGACGGCGCACCGCGAGCAGCGCCATGTCGTCCCGCGCCCCGCCGCCGGTGTACGCCCTGACCTCCTCCACGAGCAGGGTCAGCAGGGCGCTCGGCGCCGGGAAGACCCGGCCCCGCAGGCGGGCCACCGGATCGTAGAAGACCCCCTGGGCGTCCCGGGCCTCGGAGAGTCCGTCGGTGTGGAAGAGGAGGGTGGCGCCGAGCGGGAACTCCGCCTCGTCCGTGCGGTCCGGTTCGGTGCTCAGCTCGGCGAGGCCGAGGGGCAGCGCGGCCCGGCTCGCCGAGAGCACCCGCAGGCCGCCCTCGGCGTCGAGCAGCAGCGGCCCCGGGTGCCCGCGGTTGAGCAGCCGTACGGTCCGGCCCCCGTGCACCACCTCGGCGAGCACCGCGGTGGTGAAGGCCTCGAAGTCCTCGGTGCCGCGCCGCAGTCCGGCCTCCCGGGCGAGCGCGTGGTCCAGCCGCCGGGCCACCGCCTCCAGGGTCACCTCCTGCTCGGCCGCCTCCCGGAAGGTGCCGATGAGCACGGCGACCGTGGAGACCGCGCCCATCCCCTTGCCGCGCACATCGCCGACGATCATGCGGATCCCGTACGGGGTGTCCTGCACGGTGTAGAGGTCGCCGCCGATGAACGCCCCGGCCTGCGCCGCCTCGTAGCGCACCGCGATCTGCAGACCGGCGAAGCGGTCGGGCGGTTCGGGCAGCACGGCGCGCTGGGCGGCCTCGGCGATCTCGCGGGCGGAGGCGAGCTGGTCCCCGCTGCGGCGCACCACCCGGTTCATCAGCAGCGCGAGGAGGGAGACCGTGACCACGGTGATCGCCTCGGTGGTGCCCTCGACCTCGTCGAGGTCCGAGTCCTGCACGCGCAGCAGGAAGACCGCGAGGGTGGCGAAGGCGCCGGTGAGCGCGACCCCGCGGGCGGTGTAGACGGGCGCGGTGAGCAGCGGGGCCGCGGTGAACATCGGCAGGGCCGTGTAGAGGGAGGGGGTGGCCGCGTCGTAGTAGATGCCGAAGACGATGAGGAGCACCGGCAGGACGAGGAAGAAGGTCCGGGACAGCGAGCGGCGCTGCGGGCGCAGCGAGGGGTCGGCGTTCGCCCCGTTCAGCGACAGCGCGGCCCCGTCCGGCACGGCCCCCGCCGCCTTCGGGCGTGCGGGGCGGTGCGCCCCGCCGGGCTCGCCTCGGCTCCCCACCACTGGACTCCCATGGATTCGGACGGCACTCCTGCTCAGCCTTTCCCCTGCGGCCCGCGCGGTCGACCGGGCGGAGCCGTGCGGGTGAGGGCCGCACCGCGGCTACGGGACGGGCGGCAGGAGAGAAGGAGAGAAACACCGGAGGCCGGAATCCGATCAGGGATTCCGGCCTCCGGCCTTGAGTAGCGGGGACAGGATTTGAACCTGCGACCTCTGGGTTATGAGCCCAGCGAGCTACCGAGCTGCTCCACCCCGCGTCGGTGAAATGAAGTCTACGCCATCCGCGGGGGTGCCTCGCACCATTTTCCCGCCGGGGCCGCCCGGGCCCGTCAGCCCGCCGGATTTCCGGCCTGGGTCAGGGTCTCCCAGGCCACGAAGAGGTCGTCGGTCCCGGCGGGCCTGGTGCGGCGGAGGAGGCGGTCGGCCTGGGGGAGCTTCAGATGGAGGCGGTTCTCCAGGTGGTTGACCAGGACCTCCAGATCGGGGCCCAGGGTGCGCCGGACCTTTCCGCCGCAGAGCCAGGCCGGGGCCGGGGCGCCGTTCTGGTAGCGCGCGTGGAACTCGACGGCGGCGCGCAGCCGCTCCCGGTGCGGGCCGTAGAGGTCGACGCCCTGGTGCCAGGCGGTCTCGGCGATGTGCGCGGTGGCGGCGAGCGCATACCCGGCGTGCTGGAAGTTGCGGCAGCTCTCCTGGGCGAGGCCGTCCCGGAAGACCCGCTGCCCGAACCAGTACGTACGGATCGCCTCGGCGCCGCGGACCCGGCTGCCGGGCGGGGTCCTCGGCAGCGGCCCGTCGGAGCGCAGATAGAAGTAGGCGGGGACCCGGGCCCGGAAGCGGTCCAGGGCGCGCCGGAACCCGGCGTGGTCGTCGAGGAAGACGGCGATGCCGAGGGCCGCGTCGGTCATCGCCAGGTCCCAGTTGCCGTTGAAGTCGGCGACCTCGGCGGTGACCGCGGGCCGGTAGGCGCCGCGCAGCATGGTGCCGAACCGGCGGACCGAGGCCCGCGGCCAGCCGGAGCCCGGAGCGCGCAGCACCTCGCCCGCGCGGGCCCAGGTGGCGCCCGCCCAGGCGGCCTGGAGTCCGGCGTTGCCCTCGGTGTGCCGCCGGACCTTCGCCGACCAGGCGTCCATGATCCGGGCGGCCGCGGCGGCGTGCGCGCGCTCCCCGGTGACGTACCAGAGCAGCGCCTGCGTATAGGCGGCGATCGCGTCCTCGCGTTCCTCGACGCAGCCGCGGCCGGGGCGGGTGTCCGGCGGGCAGGCCACCGTCGCGTAGGGGCGGGGCCGGTGGCCGAGGTCGCCGTAGCGGCTGTCGCGCATGGCGAGGAAGGCGCCGAGCCAGGGCTGCTCGCCGTGCTCCACATGGCGGCGTACGGCGTCGAGTTGCTCCCCGCTCACCAGCGCGCCCGGGTGCCGGAACTCCCGGCCGGGGGCGGCGCGCGGCCGGGGCGCGGCGCGGCCCTGGCTCCCGCAGGCCGAGGCGAGCAGGACGAGCAGGGGCGCCAGCAGGGCCGCGAGCGCGCGGTGCGCGAGGGGGCGCATGTCCACCTCCGGGGGTCGGCTTCCAGCAGCCTGACCCCTCGGCCGCCCGGTCCGCCTGATCTGTTGCGCTGCCCGGGGCCCGGGAAAAGCGCAGGTCATGGGCGCGCAAAGGGCTCTTTACCGGTACGTGGCGCTTCCCGGAGGCGCGGGCCGGTGCCGGTGCACGCCCCGTGTGAACGCCGCACCCGGACCGCATGGCGCACGCACACTTCCGCGCGCCCCCGAACGCGCCTGCACTGGACGGACACCGGGCGGGACCGACGGACCCGCCCGGAAGGGGACCGCCGGCCACCCCCCTGCCCCGGCCGGCGGCCCCCGGAAGGAGCACCCGGATCCGGCGGCGGGTGCCGGGCGCGGGTTTTGGTGACGCGTCACAACGGGGGCCCGAAACTCTGGTCGCCGCTACAAAGCGCTCCGCCCCCGTCCTCGCTCATGCTGAGCGTCAACCGAGCGCCAACGGGGGTGCGCGTCGTGCGGGACGTCCACGACGGTCCGCCCGCTGGCGGAGTCCGCGACCGAAGGACCGTCCATGAGCCGCTTCACCCCGCTCGGGGCCCGTCTGGCGGCAGCCGGCGCGGCCCTCGCCGTGACCTGCGCCCTGACCGCCGGTACCGCCCAGGCCACCGAGGACCGCGAGACCTACCCCGTCGGGGGCGTCGGGACCGCGCTGAAGAACTACGCCCTCAGCCCCGACAAGGTGGCCGGCGCCAACGACTGGAACTGCAAGCCGAGCGGGGAGCACCGCAAGCCGGTGGTCCTGGTGCACGGCACCTTCTTCAACTCCGGCGCCAACTGGGTCGCCCTCTCCCCGATGCTGGCCAACGCGGGCTACTGCGTCTTCACCTTCAACTACGGCATGCACCCGCTGCTCTCGCTGAACCGGGTCGGCGGCCTGAAGAGCGTCGCGAGCTCCGGCGAGCAGATGAAGGCCTTCGTGGACAAGGTCCTGAAGGCCACCGGCGCCCAGGAGGTCGACGTGGTCGGCCACTCGCAGGGCGGTCTGGTCGCCAACTACTACCTCAAGCGCCTCGGCGGCGCCGACAAGGTCGACGTCAACATCGGCCTGGCCCCGAGCAACCACGGCACCACGCTCAGCGGCCTGACCACCCTCGCCGAGAAGCTGCATCTGCTCGGCTTCGTCAACGGCCTCTTCGACTTCGCCGGCACCCAGGGCGTCAAGGACCAGATCGTCGACTCCGACTTCCAGCGGGAGCTGTTCGCCGACGGCGACACCGTGCCCGGGGTGCGCTATGTCGTCGTCGCCACCACCAAGGACTGGGTGGTCACCCCGTACAAGAACGCCTTCCTGCAGGGGGCGGGGGTGGAGAACATCACGCTCCAGGACCAGTGCCCCGACGACCCGGCCTCGCACATCGGGCTGTTCAACGACAGCCCGACCCTGCAGAACGTGCTGAACGAACTCGGCCCGGACGTCCCGGACTTCAAGCCCGAGTGCAAGGACTACGGCCTGGTGCTCTGACCCGGCCGAAGGCGCCCGCCGCCCCGGTTCCCCGTGCGGGGGCCGGGGCCGCGGCATGCGGGGGCAGGGCACGGCTCCGGCCACAGAAGAAACCTTTCGGGGCGGATCTCGTGCGAACCGCCCCGCGGCGGCCCGGGTCTCGCATCCTTGATCCAGGGGGCGCGCGTCGGTGCGGGCGCCCCGGTACGGACGCCGGCGCAGGACCGGCGGGAACGGCGAGAACCGGCAAGCGGTGGAGGGCGAGTAGATGAGCCAGTTCGGCGACTACCAGCAGGAGATCTATCTGAACGGACTCGGCGGCCTGGTGCCGAAGTACCCGTTCACCCACGAGGAGCTGGAGTCCGCCGCCCGGGCCGCGCTGCCGCCCTCGGTCTGGTCGTACGTGGCGGGCGGCGCCGGGGACGAGCACACCCAGCGCGCCAACGCGGCGGCCTTCACCCGCTGGGGCCTGGTGCCGCGGATGTTCGTCGGGGCCGCCCGGCGCGACCTCTCCGTCGACCTGTTCGGGATGCGGCTGCGCTCCCCGCTGTTCATGGCGCCGATCGGGGTGCTCGGCCTGTGCGCGCAGGACGGCCACGGCGATCTGGCGGCCGCCCGGGCGGCGGAGCTGACCGGGGTGCCGATGGTCGCCTCCACGCTGTCGGTGGACCCGCTGGAGGCGGTGGCCGCCGAGTTCGAGGAGACCCCCGGCTTCTTCCAGCTGTACACGCCCACCGACAAGGACCTCGCGGAGAACCTGGTCCGCCGGGCCGAACTGGCCGGATACCGCGGCATCGTGGTCACCCTCGACACCTGGGTCACCGGCTGGCGCCCGCGCGACCTGGCCACCGCCAACTTCCCCCAGCTGCGCGGCCACTGCCTCGCCAACTACTTCGGCGACCCGGTCTTCCGCGCCCTCCTCGACCGCACCCCCGAGGAGGACCCGGGCGCCGCGGTCCTGCTCTGGACCCAGCTCTTCGGCAACCCGCTGACCTGGGACGACATCCCCTGGCTGCGCTCGCTGACCGCGCTGCCGCTGATCGTGAAGGGACTCGGCCACCCCGAGGACGTACGCCGCGCCAAGGACCTCGGCGTCGACGGCGTCTACTGCTCCAACCACGGCGGCCGCCAGGCCAACGGCGGGCTGCCCGCCCTGGACATGCTGCCCGGGGTGGTGGAGGCCGCGGGCGAGACCCCGGTGCTCTTCGACTCCGGGGTGCGCAGCGGCAGCGACGCGGTGAAGGCCCTCGCGCTGGGCGCCACCGCCGTGGGCATCGGCCGCCCCTGCGCCTACGGTCTCGCCCTCGGCGGCACCGAGGGCCTGGTGCACGTGCTGCGCTCGCTGCTCGCCGAGGCCGACCTGCTGATGGCGGTGGACGGCTACCCGAGCCTGGCCGACCTGACGCCGGAGGCACTGCGGCGGGTGGGCTGAACCGGGGCAGGGGGCGGCCGGGGCCCGTGCGTCCCGATCTGTCACGCGGATGACAAACGGCACCCGGTATTTCTTGCTCCGCTGACAAGCCCCGTCCCCCGGCCGCTCCCCATCCTGGTACGGCACCGCACGGCCGCCGGCGCCGGGCCGGAAGGCGCCCCGGGCCCCTGGACGAGGCCACCCGGACCGCTCTTCGGCAGCACTCTCCCTCCTCCGGGCCCGGCGGCAGCCTGAGCCGCACGCCCGGGGCCCGCCCGCCGGGTCCCGGGTCCACGAAGGAGAGCGCGATGCCATGTCCGCACCGCTGAGGGCCCGGGCGGGAACCGCCGGCCGCTTTCCGCGCGGCCCCCTTCGCCCGGCCGTGCCGCCGTGCCGCTCAGGGGGTGCCGCGGCCCCGGGCGGCCGGGAGCGCGCCGCGCAGCCGCATCGCCCGCAGCACCAGTTCGAGTTCGAACCGCCGGTCCGGGTCGTCGAGTTCGGCGCCCCACAACTCCCGTATCTGGCGCATCCGGTAGCGCACCGTCTGCGGGTGCACCCCGATCCGCGCGGCGATCTCCGGCGCCCCGCCGCGGGTCTCCAGCCAGGCGAGCAGGGTCTGGGCCAGACGGCCCGCGTGGGCCCGGCCGTGGTGCCCGAGCGGTGCCAGGCAGCGCCGGGACAACTCCTCGACCAGGGCGTCCGGTTGGAGCAGCACCAGGGCCTCGGTGTGCTCGGTGCAGTGCAGCAACTCGCCGCCCGGAAGCAGCCCTTGACCGGCCAGGCCGAGCGCGGTCTCGGCCCAGTGCAGCGACTTGGCGGCGTACGGGGTGGCCACCGGCGGGCCCAGCGCCCCGGACCAGCCGGCCAGGGCGCGGCGCAACAGCTCGCCCCGGCCGCCGAGTTCGGGGTCGGGCACCACGAAGCGGGGGCGTTCGCACTCCATGTCGAGCAGGACGTCCGTGCCGAGCGCGGGGGCGATGGCGCCGAGCGCGGGCCGGACCAGGATGCCGACGGCGACGGTCCCGGGCAGCTGCCAGCCGATCCGGGCGGCGCGTTCGGCGAGGGCCTCGCGCGGGTCGTCGCGGTGCTGCGGGGCGAGCAGCAGCTCCATCAACCGGGCCTGCTGGCGCCGCCGTTCACCGGCCCGCTGGGCGGCGGCCTCCGCGTAGCCGCGGACCGACTGCTCGACGAGGCGGTCCAGGTACTCGTAGCAGGCGTCGGCGAGGTCGTACATGGCCTGCGGCGGGATCTCCACCCGCTGGCCGATGTCCGAGAGGCGGCGCCAGGCAAGCCGTACGCCGAGCCGGTAGAGGGCCTGCAGGGAGTCCAGGCTGCGCCCGCCGAGGCCCTCGGCGCGGCCGAACTCCTGGAACAGCTCCGGATCGGCGCGCGGCGCCTGCTTGTCGGTGAGCATCTGCTGCACGAAGAGTTCGATGGCCCGGCGGATCGCGGTGAGCGCCTTGGGCTCCCCCGACTCGTCCGGCTCGAAGTGGAACTGGGGATAACTCGCGCGGATCGCCCCGAGGATCTCCTCGGCCAGGGCGGGCGCCTCGGCGAGGGCGTGCATCACGAACTGCCCGACCCGCTCGGCGGAGACATCGCCCCAGACGGACCCGGGCGGCAGTACCGGCCTGCTCGTCGTGGTCACGGCTCAGCGCTCCTGGCGGGGCGTCTCGTAGCTGATGAGCGGGGTGTTGGGCTGCTCGGGCTTCTTGCCGAGGAGGGCGACGGCGCCGAAGGCGGTGCCCACGGCGAGGCCCGCTCCGAGGAGGACGGCACAGGCGGCGGCGAGGTAGCGGTTCATGGCGGCGCTCCAGCTTCTGTGTCGGGACCGCGGCCGCCGGGGCTTCGTCGGCCCGGCGGGCCCGCGGTCCGTACTGCCTTGCACCCGGCTGCCGTTGGCGTCCGGCGCAGCGGCCTCGTCCGGTGGAATCGCATTCTTCCCACTTTGTTGACATTTGGTCAACACTTTGTTTACTTTTCCCGCCACCCCCGCTCCACCGTCCTCCGCCGCGCTCGCCCCGAGCCGGCTCGAACCCCTGGAGTGCCCGGATGCGCCGCAGACCCGCCCGCCGTTCCCCGCTCTCGCTCCTCCTCCTCGGCACCGGCACCTTCCTCCTCGTCCTCGCCCCGCTGCTCGCCTGGTATGTGGAGCCGCAGGCCCGGCGGACCCCGCTGGACGTGGACGTGACCACGGTCTTCGAGGGCAGCGGCAGCTACTTCGACACCGCGAAGGTGAAGCTGGTCGAGGACAAGCCGCTGACCGTGACCCGCCAGGTCCGCGGCGACGTCGCCGACGGCGACCGCAGCGGGCGCGCGATCTGGGACGTCTCCACCTCGGTGGACACCGCGGACACGCTGCCCGCGGCCGATCCGCACGACTCGCTCCAGTGGACGACCGAGCGCTGGGTCACCGACCGGAAGACCAACCGTCCGGTGCACTGCTGCCAGGAGAAGCCGCGCTTCGAGGGCGAGGCCTATCTGAAGTTCCCCTTCGGGGTGGAGAAGCGCTCCTACCGCTGGTGGGACAGCACCCTCGGCGGCACCGTGGTCCTCAAGTACAGCGGCGCCCGGGCGGTCCAGGGCTACCAGGGCCTGCTCTTCACCGGCCGGGTGGAGGCCGCGCAGACCGGCACCCGGCTGGTCCCAGGGCGCCTGGTCGGCCGCCCGAAGAGCTCCCAGGTCCTCGCCGAGGAGTGGTACGCCAACCACGGCGTCGAACTCGTCGCCGACCAGCAGACCGGCCGGATCCTCTACGCGGCGATCGGGCCCCGCAAGACGCTGCGCGCCCCCGGCGGCAAGAAGGACGCGATGGTCCTGCTGGACAGCCGCAAGCTGGCCTTCACCCCGGCCACCCAGCGGGCCCAGGTCGCGCTCGCCCGGGACGACACCGATCAGCTGCGGCTGCTCGGGCGCACCGTCCCGCTCGTCGCCCTCGCCGCGGGCGCGGTGCTCTTCCCGGCCGGGGCGGTGCTCCTGGTCCGCGGCGGCCGGATCCGCCGCGGCCGGCAGGAGGCGCCGCTGCCGGAGACCGCCCGGCACGCCGCGCCCGCCGGACGCTGAGGCGAAGCCCGGTGGCGGACGGCCGCCACCGGGTTGCTGGACCCGTACCACTGCGGCCGGTGAGCAATAAGGGCCCGCGAAACCGGCGAAGTTGTCATCCCGGTGAGTAGCCGCCCGGCAGCGCTCCGCGAAAACTGTGCTTCCGCCCGGAACCGCGCACCTGTTCCCCTCGCGCCTCCGGCGGCCTCACCACCCGTACGCCATAAGGCAGTTCGGCCCCGCAGCTCTCGACAACCGCATCTCGCACGGGAGTCGGCCCGGCGAGGCCCCGACACCGCGCACGCCCCGCACCCTTCGCCCCGCCCGCACCACGACCCGCGCTTCGCCCGCGTACGAGTCGGCCCCGGACCCGGACCCCGAGACGGAGTTGCTGCACCGATGACCCAGCACCTGCCCGCGCCCGCCCCGCGCACCGCCGCCCCGGCGGCCGCGCTCGCCCCGCCCCCGGCCCTGCCCCGCCGCATCGTCTTCCTCGCCCACCGCGGCCTCGGCAACCCGGCGGCGGGCGGCTCGGAACTGCTCGTCGACCGGCTCGCCACCGGGCTGACCCGGCTCGGCCACGAGGTCACCCTGGTCTGCGGGGGCCCCGCCGAGGCGCGCCCCTACCGGGTGGTCCCGGCGGGCGGCGGACTCGGCCACTTCCTGCGCGCGCCGGGGACCTTCGCCCGCGAGGTCGGCGCCTGCGATCTGCTCGTCGAGGTCTGCAACGGGATGCCCTATCTGACCCCGCTCTGGCACCGCGGCCCCACCCTCTGCCTGGTCAACCATGTGCACACCGACCTCTGGCGGATGCGCTTCGGCGGCGCCCTCGCCCCCGCGGGCAGGCTCGGGCGGCGCCTGGAGCAGTGGGCGCTCGCCGGGGCGCAGCGCGGCAATCTGACGGTCGCCGTCTCCCCCTCGACCCGGCGGGCGCTGCTCGGCCTCGGGGTGGCCGCCGAGCGGATCCGGGTGGTGCACAACGGCGTCGCGGACCCGGGGCCCGCCGTTCCGCGCTCCGCCGAGCCGCTCTTCCTCGCGGTGGGGCGCCTGGTCGAGTACAAGCGCATCGACCTGCTGCTGCGGCTGTGGGAGCGGGTCAGACCCGTCACCGGGGGCCGCCTGGTCCTGGTCGGCGACGGACCCGAGCGCGCCCGCCTGGAGCAACTCGCGGGCCCCGGCGTCGAGTTCACCGGCCATATCGGCGAGGCGCACAAGCACCGGCTGCTCTCGGCGGCCTGGCTGCTGCTGCACCCCTCGGCGGTGGAGGGCTGGGGCCTGGTGGTCACCGAGGCGGCGATCCGGGGCACCCCCGCGGTCGCCTTCGACGTACCGGGGCTGCGGGACTCGGTCGCCGACCAGGTCACGGGGCTGCTCGCCACCCAGGAGAGCGCCTTCGCCGCGGCCTGGTGCACGCTCGCGCTGAGCGCCGAGCGGCGCCGGGCGATGGGCGAGGCGGCCCGGGCGCACGCGGCCCAGTTCCGCTGGTCCCGCACCGTGGGCGCCTTCCGGACGGTGGCCGCCGAGGCCTACGCCCTGGCCGGACGGGGCTGAGACCGTGAGCGGCACCTCCCGCACCCACCGCGGCGGCCCCGCGGACGCCCGCCCGGCGGCCGCCCCCGAGCCGGGCCCGGCCCAAGTCCGCACCGTGGAGCGGCAGTTGAAGGACCCCTCACTGCGCCGCTCGGCCGCGCTCTTCCGGGCCTTCCTGCACGAGCAGAGCGACCCCGACCACTGCTACGCGCTGCTCGCCCGGGACGCCGCCAACCAGGTCGAGGCCTGGGCGGGACCGCTCGCCGGGCGCCTGGTCGTCGATGTCGGCGGCGGCAGCGGCTGGTTCACCCGGGAGTTCCGGCGCCGCGGGGCCGAGGCCTACCTCTTCGAGCCCGACGCGGCCGAACTCGGCGCCCGCCCGGTGCCCGGCGCGGTGCTCGCCGACGGCTATCTGCTCCCCCTCGCCGAGGGCCGCGCCGACGTCTGCTTCTCCTCCAACGTCCTGGAACACGTCGAGGACCCGGCGACCTTCCTCAGCGAACTGGTGCGGGTCACCCGCCCCGGCGGACTGATCTACCTCTCCTTCACCAACTGGCTCTCCCCGTGGGGCGGTCACGAGTGGGCGCCCTGGCACTACCTCGGCGCCCACCGCGCCCGGGCCCGCTACCAGCGCCGCACCGGCCGCCCGGCCAAGCACACCCTCGGCGAGAACCTGCACGCCGTGCACATCGGCCCGACCCTGCGCCAGGTGCGGGCCCGCGGCGACGTGGAGATCCTCGTCCAGCGCTCCCGCTACTGGCCCTTCCTCGCCTCGGCCGTCACCCGCGTGCCCGGCCTGCGCGAATTCGCCACCTGGAACCTCCTCCTCGTCCTCCGGCGGTGCCCATGACCAGCACGGTGCAGACCCCTCCCCCGGCGACCGCCGCCCCCGAGCCACCCGCGCCGGACCTCGGGCCCGAACCCCGTTCGCGGCGCTGGCTGTTCGGCTTCTGGGCGCTGGCCCTCGCCGCCTTCCTCGCGGTCTCGCCCGGCCGCCAGACCTTCGACACCAAGCTGGGCGTCACCACCGACCCCTGGCAGTTCCTCGCCGACCTCGGCGACCTCTGGCACGAGCGCGCCGGCTTCGGCGGCATCCTCGACCAGTACGTCGGCTACGTCTTCCCGATGCTGCCCTTCCACGGACTGGCCCGGCTGCTGCACCTGCCGGTGTGGCTGGCCGAACGCCTGTGGCTCTCGCTGATCGTGACGGCCGCCTTCTGGGGCGCGCTGCGCCTGGCCGAACGCCTCGGCACCGGGAGCCCGCGCAGCCGCCTGCTCGGCGCCGCCGTCTTCGCGCTGTGGCCGGTGTTCACCATCGTCGTCGGCTCCACCTCGGCCGCCGCGCTGCCCGGCGCGGTACTGCCCTGGGTGCTGCTCCCGCTCACCGACACCCGCCGCACCGCACGGGCGGCGGCGCTGCGCTCGGCCCTGGTCATCCCCTGCATGGGCGGCGTCAACGCGGCCGCCACCCTGGCCTGCCTGCTCCCGGTCGGCCTCTATCTGCTCTCCCGCCCGGCGGGCCCGCGCCGCCGGGCGCTGCTCGCCTGGTGGATCCCCGGGGTGCTGCTCGCCACCCTGTGGTGGGTGGTGCCGCTGCTGCTGCTCGGCATCCACGGCGAGAACTTCCTTCCGTACGTGGAGACTTCGGCGACCACCACCGGCACCATGTCGGCCACCGAGACGCTGCGCGGCGCCGGGAACTGGGTCGCCTATCTGCACTTCGGGGAGTCCTGGCTGCCCGCGGGCTGGACCGTGGTCTCCGCCTGGCTCACCGTGCTCTGCTCGGCGCTGGCCGCCGCCCTCGGCCTCGCCGGGCTCGCCCGCCGCGATCTGCCCGAGCGCCGCTGGCTGGTGCTGACCGTGCTGAGCGTCGCCCTGCTCACCCTCGCCGGATACGGCGGCGCGCTCGGCGCCCCCTTCCACGGCGAGGTGCGGGACCTGCTGAACGGCGCCCTGGTCCCCTTCCGCAACATCTACAAGTTCCAGGCGGGCCTCGCCCTCGCGCTCGCCCTCGGCCTCACCCACCTGGTGGCCTCGGCCCCGGCCCGCGCGCTGCGCCGCCCCGGCCGCCGCCGGCTGCTGCCGCTCGCCGCGGGCCTGCTCGTGCTGCCCGGGCTCGCCCTGCCCTACGTCAACGGCAGCATCCTGCAACCCGGTTCCTTCCAGGCGCTGCCCGCCTACTGGCGCACCACCGCCGACTGGCTCCAGGACAACTCCGCCGACTCCCGCGCCCTGGTGGTCCCCGCCACCGCGCACGGCATCCACACCTGGGGCACCACCATCGACCAGCCCCTCGACGTCCTCGCCGACTCCCCCTGGGCCCAACGCGACTACGTCCCCTTCGGCACCCCCGGCAACCGCCGCGCCCTGGACGCCGTCGAGCAGGCCCTCCTGACGGGCAGTCACGTACCGGGCCTGCGCGACTACTTGCACCGGGCCGGGCTGCACTACGTGGTCGTACGCAACGACCTCGACCCGGACCAGATAGGCCACGTCCCCACCACCACCGTCAAACGCACCCTGGAGGAGTCCGGCTACCGCCGGGTCACCGGATTCGGCCCGATCACCACCGGCGGGCGCATCGCCGCCGACACCCCGCTGCAGATCGAGGGCCTCTACCCGCGCCAGCGCGCCGTGGAGATCTACGCCCCCGAGGACACCCCGAAGCCCGGCCGCGCCGCCCTGAAGCCGGTCGCCGCCACCGCCGCGGTCTCCGGCGGCCCCGAGTCGCTGCTCCCGCTCTCCGCCGACCCCGGCATGCGCGGGCGGCCCGCGGTGCTCACCGGGGACGCGCACCCCGGTACCGGAAAGCCCGAGGTGCAGGCCGTGGGCGACGGGCTGCGCCGCGCCGACACCCGCTTCGGCCTGGTCAACTCCAACACCTCGTACACCTACACCCCGACGGAGAAGAACTCCCCCGAGGCGGTGCAGGATCCGGGGCGCGGACCGCACCAGATCCTCCCGGTGACCGGGCGCGCCCACCAGACCACGGCCGAGATCCGCGGCGCCGAGTCCGTCACCGCCTCCTCCAGCGGCAACTGGCTCTTCCATCTGCCGCAGTACGACCCGGTGCACGCCTTCGACGGCAACCCGGACACCGCCTGGGCCGAGGGCTCCGCGGCCTCCCCCGAGGGCGAGTGGCTGCGCGCCGACTTCGCCGGGAGCACCGAGGTCCCGGCCGCCTTCCCGGTGACCCCGCTGCCCCAGGAGGGCACCCGCTCGGCCCCGACCAGGATCCGCGTGGAGACCGAACAGGGCGCCGCCACCAGCGAGTTGCGGCCCGACGGCAGCACCCAGGAGGTCGCCGCCCGGCCCGGCGCCAGCCGCTGGATCAAGATCACCATCCTGGCCGCCGAGTCCGCCCACCGCGGCCTCACCGGCGCCGGGTTCTCCGAGATCGCGCTCCCCGGGGTGCAGATCTCCCGCGTGCTGAAGCTGCCGACCGACGCCCTCGGCTCCACGGCGGACACCGAGGTCGTCTCCCTGCACCGCAGCGCCGACCCCGGCGGACTCTCCCCCGCGGGCAGCGAGTCCGCGCTCGGCCGCACCTTCACCACCGGCGAGGGCGGCACCCGCACGGTGCGCGCCCAGGCCGTACCCGTCCCCGGCGAGGCCCTGGACGAACTCCTCTACGCGGTCGCCCCCGACCAGCGCCGCCGCCTGGTCGCCACCGCCGACTCCACCTCCCGGATCGGCAGCGTCTCCCCGCGCAACCTCACCGACGGCGACCTCACCACCGCCTGGATCGCCGGGGACCGCCCGGTCATCCACCTGCGCTGGCCCGGCAAGAAGGCGGTCGGCGAGATCGTGCTGCCCGCCGCCGGAGGCCTGTCGACCCGGCCCGAGAAGGTCGAGATCAGCTCCCCGGACGGGGCGACCGTCGCCGGGGTCGACGAGAACGGCGTCGCCCGCTTCGCCCCTATCACCACCGACCGGCTCGACCTCACCATCACCGCGACCGCGCCCCTGACCGTGCACAACCCGGTCGCCGACGACGACCTCCAGCTCCCGGTCGGCCTCACCGAGGTCTACGTCCCCGCCCTGGAGGAGTACCGCACCCCGCAGCCCAAGGCCTCCCGCACCTTCTCCCTGCCCTGCGGCCAGGGACCCCCGCTCGCGGTGGACGGCACCCTGCACGCCACCGCCGCGAAGGGCACCGTGCGGGACCTCACCGAGCGGCGGCCCGTCGAGGTCACCCTGTGCCAGAAGGGCAAGGCCAACCCCCGGCTCCCCCTGGACGCGGGCACCCACCTCGTCCAGGCGGGCGGCGCGGGCCCGCTCGCCCTCGCCGACATCACCCTCACCCGCGGCAACTCCCCCGCCCCCGAAGGCGATCCGCGCACCGTACGGGTGCAGGACGCCACCGGGGACGACCGGAGCCTGACCGTCGGCGCGGGCGAGGCCTCGTACCTGACCACCTTCGAGAACGCCAACGACGGCTGGAAGGCCACCCTCGACGGCAAGGAACTCACCCCGCTCCGCCTCGACGGCTGGCAGCAGGCCTGGCTGATCCCCGCCGGAGCGGGCGGCACCGTCCACCTCGGCTACGAACCGGCCACCTGGTACCGCGCCGGACTCATCGGCGGGGCGGCCGGACTGGTCCTGCTGGCGGGGCTGGCACTGTGGCGACGGAACGCGGTCGACCCGGGGGCCGAGGACGGCAGTTCGGTGGTCGGTACGGGGAGGGCCCGCTCGGGGGCCAGGAGTTCGGCGAGTGGTAAGCGAACTCCCATCTCGCACAAGGGCAGTTCGACGGCCGGTACGGGAACGTCCGGGCCCGACATGGCCAGTTGGGCGCCCTGGGTGCCCGCCCCCGGTCTGCTGCTCGGCACGGTGGCGCTCGCCCTGGTCGCCGTGGTGATCGCGGGTCCGCTCGCCCTGCTCCTGCTGCCGCTGCTGCTGCTCGCCTGGTGGCGCCCCGGCCTGCTCGCCCCCGTGGCCCTGGCCGCGATGGCGGCTGCCGGAGTGCTCGCCGCCCTCGACGCGGGCGAGGCCCCGGGCGCCGACCAGGGCGCCTTCAGCCCGGCGGCCCAAGTCCTCGCCCTGACCGCCCTGTTCGCGGCACTGGTGGGGGCCAACCGCTCCCGGGAATCCGCATACGGCGGTACGGGGGCGGGCCCGGAGGCCGGGTCTGGGGCACGCACCGGACCGGGCGGCGACCCGGCGGGCGAAGAGGAACCCGAGGCTGCCCGGACCCGGCCGCTGCCCACCACGCCGCCGCTGCCCCGCCGAGGCTCCCGGCGCCGCGCCCACCCGGGTCGCACCGGCGGCAAGGCACCCCGCCCTGCCCCGGATGCCCAGACCTCCGGCCCCACCCTCTCGGCCCGCGGACCCTCGCCCGCCCCGGCCTCCTCGGGCGAGGAACCGGGCCCCAACTCCCGCCCGGACGCGGACGGCAAGGGGAACGGCAAGGGCAAGGGCAGCAGCAACGGCAGCGGCGGGGAGGGACGATGACCGCCCCGCACCGGGAGGCTCCGGCGTCACCCGAAGCCGACGGCGCCGAGGCTGCCTCGGCGCCCACTCCGGCGGGTGCCCCCGCGGCGCCGGCCGTGTCGGCAGTCCCGGCTGTCCCGGCCGTCCCGACACCCCCAACTCGCCCTCCCCACCACCCTGTTGACCGCATCCCCTTCCCCGTCGTCGACGAGATCTCCCGCCACTGCCTGGACCCGGACGAACCGGAGACCGTGCACATCGAGGTGCACCTGCCGGGCCGCCTGGAACCGGAGCGGCTGCGCGCGGCCTTCGCCGAGGCCCTGCGCCGCCACCCGCGGATCCTGATGCGCCAGGCGCCGGGCCCCTGGTACCGGCGCCGCCACTACTGGGAACTGACCGGCGAACCCGACGTCGACCCGGTCGAGTTCACCGCCGCCGCATCCGGAGCCCTGGACCGCGCCCGCACCCGGACCCTGTCCGACGCCCCCTCGCTGGGCGCTTCACCACCGGTACGCCTGGAGGTCGTACAGGGGCCGTGGGAGGAAACCGGGGAGGAGCACCACGCGCTTCCAGCGGGGGCGGAGGCGAGTATCACCCTCCCGGAGAAGACAGGACCAGGCGCCACGCTTCCGAAGGCCACCGGACCGGGCATCACCCTTCCGAGGGGCACCGGGCCGGGCACCGCCCCTCCGAAGGGGATCGGACCAGGTATCGCGCCTCCGCAGGAGACCGGACCGGGCGCCACCCCTCCGAGGGACACCGGGCCGGGCACCGCCCCTCCGAAGGAGACCGGACCAGGCATCGCGCCTCCGCAGGAGACCGGACCGGGCGCCACCCCTCCGAGGGACACCGGGCCGGGCACCGCCCCTCCGAAGGAGACCGGACCAGGCATCGCGCCTCCGCAGGAGACCGGACCGGGCGCCACCCCTCGGAAGGACACCGGACCGGGCACCGCCCCTCCGGAGCGGACAGGCCCGGGCGTTCGCGTTGCCGCAAGTCCCGTACGGAGCAAGGGAGTTGACGGACCCGCGCCGCCGCCCTCCGGTGCCGCCCTCGTCCTCACCGTGCACCACACCGCGCTGGACGGGCCCGCCTGCCTGCGGGTGCTTGCGACCGCCGCAGAGATCTACCGGGGCGCGGCGGACCCCGCGCCCGCCGCACCGCCCGCCCGCGCGAGCGCCCCGGAGCCGGGACCTCTGCCGCCCGCCCCGTCCCGGTGGGCCCGCCCCGCGCGCATCCGCCGCGGCAGGCCGGACCCGGCGCCCGGCAACGGCCTCCTCCTCGCCGAGCTGCCGGTGCCCGGGCGACCGCGCGGCGCCCCGTACACCGTCAACGACCAGCTGCTCGTGGCCACCGCGCTGACGCTCGCCGAGTGGAACCGGGCCCATGGCGACCGGCCCCGGCCGCTGCGCCTGACGATGCCGGTGGACGACCGGGACCGCGGCCCGGACATGCCGCTCGGGAACGGCACCCGGCTGGTCGAAGTGCCTTTCACGGCAGCGGAGTTGGCGGCAGTACTGCCACCGGCGGCGCTCGGCGGCGAGGCCCTGGCATCCCTGCTCCGGAACACCGCCGCGCGTACCCGCGCGCTCAAGGCCCTGGACCGCCCGCAGCTCGGCCGGGGCGCCGCCCTGGTGGCCGCGCCCTGTGCGCCGGTGGCCTGGCGGGGCGCGCTGACCCGGGCGCTGCGCCGGGCCGCGGGGCCCTGGACCTCGACGAGCCTGCTCAGCAACATCGGCCGCGTCCCGTACCCGCTCGACTTCGGCCCGGCGGGGGCCGCCCGGGCGGTCTGGTTCTCGGCACCGGCCCGGGTGCCGCGCGGGCTGACCGTGACCACCGCCTCCACGGCGGGACGGCTCCACCTCGCCCTGCGCTGGTCCACCTCGCTGCTCGGCCCCGGGGACGGCCGCGCCCTGCTCGACCGCTTCACCCACTTCCTCGACGCCACGGCCACCTACGGCCCGGCCCCGGCCCCGGCCCCGGAGAGCAGAGGCGGCGAGGCGGGCGCCACGGCAGCCGGATGCCGACCAGCCCCACCCGAAGCAACCGAAGCAACCAATCCAACTCCAGCAACCCCAGCAACCGAAGACCGACGACCCGAGGGCAGCGAACAGGAGCCGCGATGAGCAGCACCGCACGGACCGAGCCGCGCCCCCGCCCGTCCGGACTGCGCGACTTCTACGAGAACCCCTCGGTCCCCGTCGCCTCCGGTGACGCCCGCAGCCTGCGGCAGGCGCGGATGCTGGCCGCCGCGCTCGGCCCGGCCTCGGCGGGCGCCGCGACCGTGCTCGACGTCGGCTGCGGGGACGGCACCGCGGCCCGGGCCGCCGCCCCGCTGCTCGCCGGTCACCGGATCATCGGCGTCGACTGGTCGCAGGACGCGCTGCGCCGCGCGCGCCGCCGGCTGCCGTATGTGGTCCGCGCTGACATCGGCGGCGGAGGGCTGCCGTTCGCCTCCGGCAGCGTGGACGCGGTGCTCTTCAGCGAGGTGATCGAGCACCTGGTGGACCCGGACAGCGCCCTGGACGAACTGCGCCGGGTGCTGCGCCCGGGCGGCCATCTGATGCTCTCCACCCCGAATCTGGCGGCCTGGTACAACCGCGCCCTGCTGCTCGCGGGCGTCCAGCCGGTGTTCTCCGAGGTCAGCCTGCGCGGCATCTACGGCAGGCCGGGCTCGGAGGTGGTCGGCCACCTGCGCCTGGCCACCGCCCGCGCCCTCGCCGAGCTGGTGCGGGCCCGCGGCTTCGAGGTGGTACGGGTGGCGGGCGCGCCCTTCCACGGGGTGCCGCGCCCGCTGCGCGCCCTGGACCGGCTCGCCTGCGCGCGGCCCTCGCTCGCCTCCCTCCTGCTGCTGCACGCCCGAAGGACCTGAGGGCATGTGGTGGGGAGTGGCCGCGGCCCTGCTTGCCAACGCCCTCTACAGCACCGGCTTCGTCCTGGAGAAGCGCGCGCTGAGCCGGCTGCCCGCCGTGAGCGTGCGCCAACCGGCCCGCCTGGTACGGCTGTTGCTCGGCAGCCCGCTGTGGTTCTGCGGCGCGCTCGCCCTCGGTGCCGGGTTCGCGGCGCAGCTGGTGGTGTACCGGACGCTGCCGATCGCCGCGGCCCAGGGCATCTTCGTCTCCGGGCTCGTCCTGCTGCTGCTGATGTCCACCGTGCTGCTCGGCGAACAGCCCTCCGGCCGGGAGCGGTACGCCAGCGGCTTCATCCTGCTCGCCCTGCTGATGGTGGTGCTCTCCCTCGGCGAGGGCGGCGAGCAGCCGGGCGGCGAGGCCCCCGCCGCCCTCGTCCTCCTGGTCAGCCTGCCCGCGCTCGCCACCGGGCTGCTGCTCTTCGCCGCCGCCGAACGCCGCGCGCACCGGCGCCACCGGCTGCCCACCACCGGTATCGCCTACGGGGTGGCCGTCGGCCTGCTCTACGGGGTGAGTTCGCTGGCCATCAAGGGCGTCTCGGGCCACCTCCCCGCGCTGGCCGGGCGCCCGGTGCCCGCGGCGCTCGCGCTGCTCGCCACCCCGTACCCGTATCTGCTCCTGTGCACCGGCTGCTGCGGTCTGGTGCTCTCGCAGGCCGCGCTCCAGCGCTGCCGGGCCTCGCTGCTCGTACCGGTGTGCACCACGGTGACCTCGGTGTTCACCGCGGTGCTCGGCACCCTGGCCTTCGGCGAGGCACTGCCCGCCGCGCCCCTCCCCCTGGCCCTGCGCCTCGGCGGTTCGCTCCTCGCCGTCCTGGTGCTCCTGGCCCTGCCCGCGCACGACCCCAGCCCGGATCCACGGGCACCCGCCAAGTCCCCTTCCACGGCTTCGAGTCACGGCTCCCCGCACCCCGACCCACCGC
This sequence comes from Streptomyces physcomitrii, assembly GCF_012273655.1. Taxonomy (GTDB): domain Bacteria; phylum Actinomycetota; class Actinomycetes; order Streptomycetales; family Streptomycetaceae; genus Streptomyces; species Streptomyces physcomitrii. Next base: position 49,338 of record NZ_JAAWWP010000003.1, read on the forward strand.
TCCCGCACGGCTCCCAGCCCGCCGTACGCCCCCTGTCCCGGGCCCGCACCCTCAGCGCAAGCCAGCCGCCGTCCCGGACCACCAACTGGAGTCAGCAGCACGGCACTTCGCCTGCCCGAGGGCCCCACCCCGCAGCACACCCGCCCACCCGCCAGGAGCAGCCATGACCACGCCCCGCACCCCCGAACCGCCCAACTCCGCTCCTCCTCAGCTGAGTTCGGACGACCCGCTGCTCCTCCTGCTCGCCTGCCCCCTCGACAAGGGCCCCCTGCACCTGCTGACCCCCACGCCCGGCGCCCCCGACCCGCTCGTACCGGAGCAGGCCCTGTACAACCCCCGGCTGCGCAGGCGCTATCCGGTGCGGGACGGGGTGCCGCATCTGCTGCCCGCCGCCGGTGAGCAGGTCGGCGCCGAGGAGCACGCGCGCCTCCTGGGGCGGATCGCCCCGTGACCCTCGCCGCGCGGCTCGCCCCGCACCTGCCCGGCCCCCTGGTCGCCCGCGCGGCCCGGCTGGTCTATCCGCGCTTCGAGCCGGAACTCGCCCGCCTCGCCGAGATGTGCCCCGCGGACTGCGGCACCGCCGTGGACGTCGGCGGCTGGTACGGCCCCTGGACGCACCGCCTGGCCCGCACCGCCCGGCGGGTGGTCACCGTCGAGCCCGTACCGCATCTGGCGCGGCTGCTCGCGGCGACGACCCCGGCGCATGTCCGGGTGCACCAGGCCGCGGCGGGCGAACGGGCGGGCGCGGCCCGGCTGTGGCTGCCACCGGGCGACCGCGGCGACCGGGGCATCGCCTCCCTGGTGCGCGGACGGGTGCACGCCCGCGCCGTCGACGTCACCTGCCTCACCCTGGACGGACTCGGCCTGCACGAGGTCGGCTTCATCAAGATCGACGTGGACGGCGGCGAACTCGCCGTCCTGCGCGGCGCCCGCCGCCTGCTCGCCCGCGACCGCCCCGCCCTCTTCATCGAACTGGAGCACCGCATCAACCCGGTCGCCCCCGTCCTCGCCCTCCTCGACGAACTCGGCTACCACGGCTGGGTACTGCCCGGCCCGCACTGGCTCCCGCTCGCGGAGTTCGACCTCGCCGCCCACCAGTCCCGTACCGCGCATGTCGCGGGGCGGGGCCTGCTGCGCCGCGTCCTGCCCGCGGGCGCCGGCCCGCGCTACGTCAACTCGGTGCTCTTCCTTGCCGGTTCACGGCGTCCGGGGCCGCTCTGAGGCGGGTGCGCGCGGCGCCCGTACGTCCGTACCCGTACCCGTACCCGACGCCCGTAGGTCCGGATGCGGCGGCCGGTGGCAGGCGGTGGCCGGCGGGCCGTACATGCCGAAGGCCCGCAGCAGGGGGAGTGCGTACCCCTGCTGCGGGCCCGTTCGGCGGGGGCCGAGCGCTCGGCCCCCGGCGTCCGGAGTGCTCAGCCCATGGCCCGCGGCATCTGGCGGACCTTGCTGCGCAGGACGTCCTTGCAGTACTTGACGTAGCCCGTGTTGGCCGCGTACTTGGCCGAGATCCACGGCTGGCTCTTGTCCCGCACCAGGTACCAGATGTCGTTGCCGGCGATGTTCTGGGCACGCACCTTGCAGACCACCCCGACCTGGGCGCGGTAGGGCAGGAAGCCCCGCACCGAGGAGTCGGTGGACGGGAACTGGCGCTTGTTCAGGCCCGCCTTGGTGGTGACGGTGGCGTACGGCTTCGCCGGTGCCATGACCGCCTGCTCCCCGGAAGGACCGGCGGCCTGGGCGGTCGCGCCGATACCCGCGGTCGCCCCGAAGACCATGGCCGACACCAGGCCTCCTGCCGCGGCGAGCCGGGCACCGCGCGCCGCGATTGTGGCGACTGAATTCATGAAGGTCTCCTTCTGCTCACAGATACGACGTAAATGGGACATTAGGCTGAGCGGAGACCGGATCACCGCCGATCGCTCCCGACGCGCGCCCGGATCACGCGACCGGCCCCCCGTACCCGCCAACTGGCCCCGCCCGCAGCCCTGGCACCGCTCCCTGAGCGGGCGCGCGGAGCAGGTGGAGCGGGCGGAGCGAGTGCAGCGGGCGGACCTACAGCGGACCGGTCACCGATCGGCGGGCCTCCCTCACTCCACCGTCGCCTCGAACATCGCCGTACAGCCGCGCACGGTCACCGTGTAGTCGGCGAACCGGCTGCTCAGCTGCGCGTGCAGGGCATCGAGGCTGTCCTCGGCGTTGTGGAAGGAACCGCGCCGGTTGAGCAGCCACAGCAGCGCCCGGGCCCGCCGCGGCACCGGCACCCCCCGGCTGAGCACCGTGCTGCCGAAGAGCCTCCCCCCGGGGCGCACGCAGGCGGCGGCGTGCCCGAGGGCGGCCCCCTTGGCGGCGAGGTCGCCCGGCACGCAGTGCAGCATCAGGTTCAGCGCCGCCGAGTCGAAGGAGGCGGCGGGCAGCGGGAAGGGTTCGAGGACGGTGCCCCGGGCGGTGGCGACCTCGTACCGGTCGAGCCGTTTCGCCGTATAGGCAAGGCAGTTCGGGTTCAGATCGAACAGGGTCACCGCCCGCGGCCCGTCGGCGCCCCGGCACCGGTCGAGCAGATAACCGCTGCCCACCCCGATGTCCAGGTGCCGGGCGCCGATGTTGCGCCCGTACAGCGCGAGCAGTTCGGGCCGTGGGCAGCCCCAGAACATCCGGCAGGTGGTGGCCACCGTCGCGTCGTAGGCCCGCAGGGTCCAGGGGTTGTAGTCGGCAAGATTGACACGAACGGCCGCGGCCGCGCGCACGGGAGCCTCTGTCACGCCATCGCTTCCTTCCACCTCGTCCTCCGCGACCCCTGCGGACTGCCGCGTCCTCCGCGTTCGCCGCGCCCGCCGCGTTCTCCGCGGACATGACGCCCGACGCCCGTCCGGCGCGGCCCGGAGGACGGGCCGCGCCGAACGGGCGGACAGCGCGCAGACGGTCACCTCACTCCGCACACATTCCCGGCGCCGGCACCGAACCGACGCCTGGATTCAGCCGCGTTTCCTGCTCCTCCTGCGCTCCAGGGCCGCCGCCCGGCGGGCCTCCTCCTGCTCCCAGAGGGCCTTCAACTCCAGGGCACGCGCGTCGAGTTCGACCGGTACGTGGTTCATCTCGTCGTCCTCGTCCCACAGCCCCTGCTCCTTGAGCCGGCGATCGTGGATCTCCACCGGGGGCTCCGGGTCGAAGTCGCTGGGGCGCGGGCCCTCCGGACCGTCGGGGCCGATCCGGACGAGGCGTTCGACGCGGGTGATGCGGAACCGGCGCCCGTCCACGCTCAGGCTGTTGGCGCGCTTCTCGTCCAACTGGTCGGCCGCACGAGCGTATTCGGCCCGCTTCTCCTCCGAGAGCTTCAGGCTGAACGGCGCCATCACCCGCAGCCACCGGGCCAGCGCGTCACGCGCCTCCTGCGGAGTGCCGTTCGAGGAACCGGGGTTCTGCGCGATCCACCGCCCCTCCTGCCGCTCGGAGGTCATGAAGACCGCCGGGAGCAGCACCCCACCGGGGCAGTTCTCGGCGGCCCGTACGGCGTCGTCGCGCACCTCGGGCGGATTGCCGGGCGAGGTCCCGATGAACTGCACCAGGTCCAGCTTGAGGATGCTGTCGGACAGCCCGCTGGTGGTGTACGGGTCGACGACGAAGCCCTTGGTGCGGCGCGGCTGCCGGGAGCCCTCGCCGACCTCCGCCGGGTCGGGGTCGGAGGGGCGGGGAGGCTCGGGCCCGCTGCGGCCCATGCGGACGAACTTCGAGGCGCGCACGATCCGGAACCGCTCACCGCGGACCCGGATCTCGTCCAGGGGCTCCCAGTCCAGCCGCACCGCGGCCGCCGTCCACGCCTTCTGCGCCTTCGCGTCCCCGGCCTCCTCGGCCGCCTTCGCCCACATCCGGAACTGCGACCCGAGTGAGTCCCGGGCCCCCTGCGGCGCCTCCGTCCCCCACTCGGAGAGCTCCCAGCCGCCCGCGTCGCGCTCGGTCGCGTAGAAGAACTCCCCCAGGCCCACCCCCATCAGATCGGGGTACCTCTCCCGCGCCAGCCACGCCTCCTGATCGGCGAAGGCCGCGATGGGCCCCTCCTGCGGCGCCACCCGGAACGTGAGGTAGGCGGGCACCCTGTCTTCGTAACCGGTCATGTACCGAATGTGCACGATCCCGCCCGGACCTCGCTGCGGAACGGGGAAATCCGTCGCTCTGCGCGAGGGGGCGGGTCGGCTGGGTCACCGGCGGCAGGCGGTACCGGCCACGCATCCAGCCGGGACGACCGACCCCGACGCCGACGCCGCCCCGCCCTCCCCGGGGCTGCTCGGCATCCCCGGGTCAGCGCAGGGCGTCGATCGCGCGCAGGATCAGGGCACGGGCGTCCGCCCCGTACACCGCCATGGCGCGCAGCCGCTCGAACGTGGCGAGGTACTGGGCGACTTCGCCGGGCTGGGTGACGGTCACCTCGGCGGACACCAGCTCGACGGAGACCATCCGGTCGTCGTAGACGTGGAAGGTCTCCTCGGGCCAGTGCGTACGCGCCGCCTCGACCGGGATGATGCCGAGCGAGACCGCGGGCAGCGCACCGACGGCGAGCAGGTGGCCGAGCTGCGCGGCCATGGCCTCGGTGTCCGCGACCCTGCAGTGCAGGACGCCCTCCTCGATCACGAAGACGAAGCGGTGCCCCGGCTCGTGGACGATACGGGAGCGCTCGACGCGGGCGCGCGCGGCTTCGGTGCTGTCGTCCTCGGGGAGGGCATGGACCTCGGCGGCGATCCGGAGCACGGCGGTCGCGTACCCCTCGGTCTGGAGCAGGCCGGGCACGAGACCGGCGGAGTACATCCGGAACAGCGCGGTGTCCTGGAAGAACTGGATGCGGCTCTCCTGGATGTGCCGCAGCCCGGCGCGGACCTGGTCCCGCCACTGCCGGTACATCGACTCGGCGTCGAGGGAGTGGACGATGAGGTCCTGCGCCCGGTCCTCGGCGCCGGTGACCGCGCACCACCGCCGGATGTCACCCGCGGAGGGAGCTGTCACCGCGTTCTCGATGCGGCTTGTCTTCGAGTAGTGCCAACCGCAGCCGGCGGCCAGCTGCACGACGGTGAGCCCCGCCTCCCTGCGCAGGTCGTGCAGTTGGCGGGCGACGGCCTTGCGTGCGGCCTGGGCGGCGGAGGACGGCGATGTGGGCATGTGCTGGCTGCTGGTACTTCCTGCCTCAGCGGATCCGGTACTGGTCGTGGGGGACGGCTCGGCCCCACACCGCGGCGAATGCCTCGCCGCACAGCTTCGCGGCGGCAGGAGCCTCGGACATCTCGTGACCGACCAGGGCGCCGTTGCCGGAGAAGAAGCCCCACCGGACGAGCTGTTCGTCGAACAGCCAGAAGTCGGCGCCCGGCAGGGCAAGGTCGGCCGCACGGTGGCGGGGCAGCCAGCGCACCTCCTCGCCCGCGTGCAGATTGACCGAGGTGGACGCGTGCTCGTAGCGGATGTAGTCGCTCACCGGCTCGGACACGATCCGGGCCCGGCGGACGGTGACCCCGCGGGCCACGGCCCCGGAGACCAGGGACACCCAGGGAGCCCAGTCCTCGGACCCCGGATCGGTGTCGCGCTGCCCGGTCTCCAGCCAGGTCCGGAAGTCATCGGCTTCCGCGGCCACGCCGTAGTGGTCCCGCATCTCCAGGTGCAGGGCGGACCGTGTGCACCTGGCGAGCAGTTCAGCGAACGGCGGCACGCTCGACGGCATCGCAGGCCTCCCTGATCATCGGCACCATCCTCGCGGGGATCCGGACCACGGCCTCGTCCTCCGGAATACCGACGGCGTGGCCCGGCACTTCCCACGCCGCGACCTCTGCCTCAAGTGCGCAGCCCGCCTTCCAGCCCTGGAAGACGAGCTCGTGCTTCTCCTGGTCGACCCACACCGTCGGGCTGTCCGCCGTCTTCGTTTCGGGGTCGATACCGATGAACAGCAGCGCCATGCCGGTCTCCGTCCACGAGGTGTGCGGTTCCTTGCAGCAGCTTCCGCCGGACAGGCCCGCCGGTCAAGGGTGCAAAATCGTCAATTGCCCTGGTGGGGTGGTTCGTTGCAAACATCTGCACATCCCTGGCCGCGAAGCACAGGGGACTTCTAGCGTCGACTGGGACGACAGAACCCCGGCGAGGGAAGGGAACCGCATGACAGCCACGCTCGAAGGCCCCGTGGGCATCGGCACGCGGGACACCGAGGAACTGCTCAACGCCGTCGCACCGCACATCAGCGACCTCACCGTCAACGTCTTCACCGGCGACATGACCATCTGGGACCGCGAGGTGGCGTTGCTTCTGCGCGACCACACCATGGTGCGGGCCATGGCCGAACGGGTCCTCGCCAACGCCGTGATGTACACCCTCGGCAGCATCGAGAACCCCGGGGTGCACCTCGGCGTCGGGAAGCTCGTCGACATCGGCGTCCACCAGCTCATCCTGGACACACCCGTCTGGTGGGGCGTCTGCCGCCTCTACAACGGCGGCCGCTACAAGCACCACGCCCCGTTCATCCGGCGGCGCCGCGACGGGCTGTGCCTGCGCACCGGCGAGTTCCTGAAGTCCCAGGGCTGGCCCGTGGACGAAGAGCTGTGGGCCCTGGACGGCGCGGACTGCTCACCGTGCGACGACAAGGTTCCCGACAGCCACTGACCGCCCGCCGCAGCCGCCTCCGCCCTCGGCGCCGAGGGCGGAGGTCACCCACATCTGTCGGCACCGGCACCGGAGAGAGACCAGCATGCCCGTACCGCACGACATCGCCGCCGAGACCGAACTCTGGGACGCCTACGCGGAGTCCGCGTTCAAGACCGACACCGAGCCCGCCTTCTGCTGGACCCAGTACCCCGGCCACGGCCCCGGCCCGGAACTCCTCGGCGCCCCCGGGAAGGTGCTGGAGATCGGCTGCGGCACCGGTCGCGCCCTGGCCTACCTCGCCCGGCGCGGCATCACCGCCCACGGCGTCGACCTGTCTCCGGTCATGGTCGAGAAGACCATCGACAAGTGGAGCGGGACCGGTGCCGTCTTCCGGCAGGGCGAGGTCCTGGAGTACCTCGCGGCGTGCGAGGAGACCTACGACGCGATCTACAGCAACTTCGGTGCGGCCTGGTTCACCGACCCCGGCAAGCTGTTTCCCCTCGTCCGGTCCCGTCTCGACGCCGGGGGCGTGTTCGTCTTCTCGCAGCCGCCGGCCATCCCCGGCGCCTACGGGCCGCAGGGCATGTACAAGGGCGGCTTCGCCGGCAAGGCCATGTTCACCTACCGCTACAGCTACCGCCCGCCCGTCTGGGAACGCCTGCTGACGCGTGCCGGTTTCGCCACCGCAACGGCCCGGGTGCACGAGGCGCCGCGGCAGGGTCACATCGGCACCCTGATCGTCCGGGCGACGACCCGCGGCTGACCGCGGAGGGAGCGGGCCGGGGTGCCCGAGCCGGTCGCCTCTGCGAGCGCGCGGCGCGAGAGGCCTCGGGGAGCCCGGGCCCGTACGAGTCCGAGCCCGGGACAGACGGCAGCACCGGCACCTCTCAGGCATTGCTCACGCCTCGCTCGCGCCTCGCTCGCACCCACGCAAGCGCCGGCCCCGCGGACGAAGAAGCGCCCGGGACGACTGCGGTCGTCCCGGGCGCTTCCTGGCAGGTCGGAGAGGGTTTCCCGTTCCCTCGTCCCCGTAGGCCGTGTGGGACTCGAACCCACAACCAATGGATTAAAAGTCCACTGCTCTGCCAATTGAGCTAACGGCCCGCCCGTGCAGCATAGCCCGCGTCTCCGCGTGACGTGCGGGGGATATGCCCGTGCGGCGCGGGGGCGTCACGCGTAGCGGGGGAGGCGGCCCGCCGCCACCGCTTCGGTGAGGGTCGGGGCCGTGGCGTCCTTGGCCGAGAGGAGGGGCTCGGGGGTGTCCGGCCAGGCGATGGCGAGGTCGGGGTCGAAGGGGTGGACGGTGTGTTCGCGGGCGGGGTTGTAGGGCTCGGAGCAGAGGTACATCACGGTGGCGTCGTCGGTGAGGGCGAGGAAGGAGTGGCCGAGGCCCTCGGGGAGGTAGAGGGCGCTGTGGTTGTGCTCGCCCAGCTCGACCGCCTCCCAGCTGCCGAAGCCCGGGGAGCCGAGCCGCAGGTCGACGACGACGTCCAGGACCGCGCCGCGCAGGCAGGTGACGTACTTGGCCTGGCCGGGCGGCAGTTCGGCGTAGTGGATGCCGCGCAGGGCGCCGCGGCGGGAGACGGAGACATTGGCCTGGGCGAGGGCGAGGGGGTGGCCGACGGCCTCGGTGAACTCCCGTGCGCGGTAGGCCTCGTGGAGGGTGCCGCGGTGGTCGGCGTGCTGCCGCGGGGTGTGCAGCCAGGCGCCCTCGATGCCGAGTTCCTTCACGGGGAGTCAGTCCTTCCCGGCCGGGGTGAATCCTCCTGCTGGGCCTCCGGCTCCTCCGGTTCCCCGGATCGCGGGTCCAGGGACTGCTGCTCCGCGGACAGCCGATCCCAGGACCGCCGCTCCGAGGGCTCCCTCTCCGAGGACCGCGGCTCAGAGGACCGGCGATCCCAGGCCCGCCGCTCCGAGGACTGCCCCTCCGAGGACTGCCGATCAAAGGATTGCTGCTCCGAGGACTGCCGCTCCAAAGACTGCGGCTCCAAGGACCGCCGATCCGAGGACCGCCGATCCTGGGACCGCCGGTCCCCCGCACCCTGCTCCCGCCACCCCGGATGCCCCCGGTACCACTCCACCGTCGCCGCGAGCCCCTGCGGGAAGGCGTGTACGGGCCGGTAGCCGAGTTCGGTGCGGGAGCGGGTCCAGTCGAGGGCGTAGCGGTGGTCGTGGCCCTTGCGGTCGGGGACGAGGGTGATGCGGTCCTCGGGGGCGCCGCAGGCGGCGAGGAGGCGGAGGGTGAGTTCGCGGTTGGAGAGTTCGGTGCCGCCGCCGAGGTGGTAGACGCGGCCGGGGCGGCCCTTGGTGCGGGCCAGGTCGACGCCGAGGCAGTGGTCGTCCACGTGCAGCCATTCGCGGATCTGGGCGCCCTCGCCGTAGAGGGGGACGGTGCGGCCCGCGAGGAGGCGGCTGACGAAGAGCGGGATGATCTTCTCGGGATACTGGCGGGGGCCGTAGTTGTTGGGGCAGCGGGTGACGCGGACGTCGAGGCCGTGGGTGCGGTGGTGGGCGAGGGCGAGCAGGTCGGCGGCGGCCTTGGAGGCGGCGTAGGGGGAGTTGGGGGCCAGCGGCTGGTCCTCGGTCCAGGCGCCCTCGGCGATCGAGCCGTACACCTCGTCGGTGGAGACCTGGACGAAGACGGCGGTCCCGGCGCGCACGGCGGCGTCCAGCAGGACCTGGGTGCCGAGGACGTTGGTGCGGACGAAGGCGCCCGCGTCCTCGATGGAGCGGTCGACATGGCTCTCGGCGGCGAAGTGCACCAGGTGGTCGTGGCCCGGGAGCAGGCGGCGGACCAAGGCCGCGTCGCCGATGTCGCCCTCGACGAAGGTCAGGCGGGGGTCGCCGAGGAGTCCGGTGAGGTTGTCCCGGCGGCCCGCGTAGGTGAGGGCGTCCAGGACGGTGACCTCCAGGGGGCCGGCGGCCGGGGCGGAGGGGGCGGGTGTGCGGTGCAGGAGGCGGCGTACGTAGGCCGAGCCGATGAAGCCGGCGCCGCCGGTGACGAGGATTCTCACGAGCGGATCCGTACCTCGCTGTGGTCGCCGAGTATCAGGCGGTGGGGTGCCGGGGCGGCCGGGGCGACGGTGGCGTGCCGTCCGATCAGGCAGCCTTCCAGCGGGCCGGTGCCCTCGATACGGGCGCCGTTCAGGACGATGGAGTACGCCAGGGAGGTGTCCGCCAGGACGCAGTCCGGGCCGATGGAGGTGTACGGGCCGAGGCGGCTGTCGCGGACCGCGGTGCCCGCGCCGACGATCAGCGGGCCTTCGAGGCGGGAGCGGACCACGGTGGCCCCGTCCTCCACGACGACCGGGCCGCGCAGCTCGCTGGCGGCGTCCACGCTGCCCTCGACGCGGGGCCGAAGGCTCTCCAGGACCTGGCGGTTGACCTCCAGCATGGCCTCGGCGTCGCCGGTGTCCTTCCAGTAGCCGGTGATACGGGTGGAGCGGACCGTGCGGCCGCGGTCGACGAGCCACTGCAGGGCGTCGGTGATCTCCAACTCGCCGCGGGCGGAGGGCTTCAGGGCGGCGACGGCCTCGTGGACCGCCGGGGTGAAGAGGTAGACGCCGACCAGGGCGAGGTCGCTGCGCGGGCGGGCGGGCTTCTCCTCCAGGGTGACGACCCGTCCCTCGGCGTCGAGTTCGGCGACCCCGAAGGCGGTGGGGTCGGGGACCTCGGTCAACAGCAGGGAGGCGTCGGGGCGTTCGGCGCGGAAGGCGGTGACCAGGTCGCGGATGCCGCCGACCACGAAGTTGTCGCCGAGGTACATCACGAAGTCGTCCTCGCCGAGGTAGTCCCGGGCGACCAGGACCGCGTGCGCGAGGCCGAGCGGGGCCTCCTGCACCAGATAGGTCACCTCGACGCCGAAGCGGGAGCCGTCGCCGACGGCCTCCCGGATCTCCCGGGCCCGCGGGTTGACGATCAGCCCGACCTCGGTGATCCCGGCCTCCGCGATCGCCTCCAGGCCGTAGAAGAGGACCGGTTTGTTGGCGACCGGGACGAGTTGCTTGGCCGAGCTGTGGGTGAGCGGGCGCAGCCGGGTGCCGCTGCCGCCGGCGAGGACCAGGGCCTTCACGGGGCCGGCTCCCGCCGCGGGGCCACGGGCTCGTGCCGTACGGCCGCTTCCCCCGCCGTGCGCTCCGGCTCCCGGTGCCGGGTGCGGGGCTGCCCCGCCAGTTCGCTCTCCAGCCTTCGCAGCAGGGCGAGTTGGGCGGCGGCGTGCTCGGTGAGCAGGGCGTCGAAGCGGGCCGCGTGCTCCGGGGTGGAGAGGAAGACGGGCACCGCGAGGAGGTAGCCGCCGCCGCGGGGGACGATCAGCGGTTCGGGGCCGCGGCCCGACTCGGGCGGGATCTCGCCGGGCTCGGGCACCTCGGGCGTCGCCAGCGGCCGTACGAAATCCGGTGTGGCGCCCAGGCGTTGGATGCGGGCGCGGCTGTCCTGCCGCGCGGCGGCGTCCAGCAGGCGCCGGGTGTCCGGGGCGTCGAGGGCGTCCCGGACCCGGCGGGCCAGGCGGGCGTCGGTGGTGTGCAGCAGGGGCGCGAAGTGGCCGGGGGCCAGGCGGTGGCGGCGGGTGGCGGTGCTCTCGAAGACGGAGACGGTACGGGCGGTCGTGGTCCGGGGGTGGTGGCCCGCCTCGGTCAGGCGGACCAGCAGGTCCCAGTCCTCCAGGCCCGGGGTGACCCGCCAGCCGCCGACCGACTCGGCGAGACCGCGCCGGTGCGCGAACCGGCTGGGCTCGAACAGCGGGTCCAGGTACTGGAGTTCGGGGTGCCAGCACAGGTCCCACCAGCCGCTCTCACGGGTGGTGCGGCCCTCCTCGTCCACGGCCCGGTAGCCGGTGACGGCGAGCGGGGCGCCTTGGTCGAGCAGCTGGTGCAGGGCGTCCAGGTGGTCGGGGCGCCAGCTGTCGTCGTGGTCGAGATAGGCGATCCAGCGGCCTCGGGCGAGGGCGAGTCCCTGCTGCCGGGGGCCGCTCGGGTGGCCGGTGCGCCGGGCGCGGACGACCCGTACCCGGGGGTCGCCGGTGCTCTCCGCCACCCGCACGGTGTCGTCCGTACTGCCGTCGTCGAGGACGAGGAGTTCGAAGTCGGCCAGGCGCTGGGCGAGGACCGAGCGCAGGGTGGGGAGCAGCCGGGCGGAGCGGTTGTAGGTGGGGCACAGGACCGAGAACAGCGGGGCGTCGCCCGCCGGGCGGTCCTCGACTGCCCCTGGGCGGCGGCTCATCGGGCCTCCTCCCAGAGCGGCAGCTCGCAGCCGCCGTGCGCGGCGGAGCGGGCGGTGAGGACGAGTCCGGCGAGGCCGGTGCCGAGATCCAGGGAGAGCTTCAGCGCCTCGTCGCCGAGGGCGATCCGGTGCGGGCCGAGCGGGGCCGTGTACCAGGCGGCCTCCTCCAGGGCGCGCGCCACGGCCTGCTGCGAGGCGGGGGCCCCGGGGGCCGCGGCGAGCAGGAACTGCACCAGTCCGAGGCGGCCGTTGAGCAGTCCGTTGTGCGCGGCGGTGGTGTGCTGCGCGAGGTCGGTGATCCGGCAGAGCGGCTCGGCGAAGCGGTCCTCGCCGCTCAGCCGCACCTCGTCGTGGAGGGCGAGGCCGAGGCCGAGGGCGCCGGAGCCGAGCCCGGTGCCGAAGGCGGGCAGGGCCGCGGCGACCGGGGTGGCGCCGGGGCCGAAGCCGAACCGGGTCACCTCCATGTCCAGGAGTTCCACGGCGAGTCGGGCGTACGCGGGGTCGCCGAGGGCGGTGGCGGCGCGCCGGGCGAAGACGGCGAGGCCCGCGGCCCCGTCGAGGAGCCCGGCGGCGATCTGCTCCCGCTCGGCGGGCAGCGCGGCGCGCAGCCGGGCGGCGAGCCGGTCCGCGCCCGCGAGGTCGCCGGTGGCCAGGAGGTGGGCGCCGAGTCCGCTGATCCCGGAGCCGAGGGAGAGGTCGGGGGCGGACTCGGCGGCATCCAGGGCGCGCCTGCGGCAGTACGCGGCCAGCTCGGGGTCCAGTGCGGCCATGGCGTGCGCGATGCCCGCGAGGCCGCTGTGGAAGCCGACCGGGATCTCCGGCTCGGCGTGCACCCGCCGCCGCAGCCAGTCCAGGTCGGCCGGGTCCACCTCGCCGCCGCAGCGGTGCAGCGCCCACAGGACGCCCGCGGCCCCGTACGCGAGCCCCAGGCCCCCGCCGGGCTGGAGGAACTGCCGTACGTCACCGGGGAAGAGCCGGTCCGCGCGCTCCGGGGAACGCCAGGCCCGCAGGGACTCGGCGAGCCGCTCGACGAGGAGGGCGTCGGCGGCGGGCGGGGCGGGGACCACCACGGCAGCGGCCGGGTCCTCGGGGCGGGCCGCCCTCTCCTCGGGCTGAACTGCACGCTCAGCTACGGGAGTTGCAGCAGCGGCAAGGATCTCGGGATGGGCTGCCCTCTCCTCCGGCTCAACTGCACATTCAGCTACGGGAGTCGCAGCAGCGGCAGTGGTCTCGGGGCGAGCCTCCGCCCCCTCGGCCCCGCCTACCCGCTCAACCACGGAAGCCGAAGCAGCGGCAGAGACCTCGGGACGAGCCTCCACCTCCTCGGCCCCGACTACCCGCTCAGGTACGGAAGTTGAAGCAGCAGCGAAGGCTTCGGAGCGGGCCGTCCTCTCCTCAACCCCAACTGCGCCCTCAGCCCCCGGAGTCGAAGCCGCGCCCGTCTCCGGCGGCGCCAACTGGCCCCGTACTCCCGCGAAATACTCCGCCCCCACCCCGAACCGCTCCCCCGCCACCCGGCACAGGTCCTCCGCGCGGTCGGGGCCGAGGGCCAGGAGGCGGGTCATGGGGAGGAGGAGGCCGATGCGCATGCAGGCCAGGGCGTAGTGGTCGACCGCGCGGCCGAGGTGGCCGTGCGGGGCGCGGTAGCCGAAGACGCCCATGGTCTGGGCGTAGCCGTCCAGGTCGCGGGAGGCGGACTCGAAGTCGATGAGGTGGACGCGGTCCTCCTCGTCCACGATGACGTTGCCGGGGTGCAGGTCGCCGAAGACCCAGCCGCGGGCGTGCATCCGCCTGACGGTGTCGGCGACCTGGTCGACCAGGGCCCGGGCCCACTCGGCGTAGGCGCCGGGGGTCAGCGGGCTGCCGGGGCTGACGAAGGGGTTGCGCTCCAGGGCGAGGTCCATCAGGGAGCGGCCCTCGACGTAGGCGCGGCCGAGGAACTTGTGCTCGACGCCGTCCACGTAGGCGTCGACGGCGGGCACCCCGGGGAGGCCGGCCAGGTCGGTGAGGGCGGCGCGCTCGGTCTCCAGGCGGACGAGGGCGTCCCGGCCGCTCTCGTCGAGGCCGCAGTGCGGGCGGGCCTCCTTGAGCAGCAGGGTGCGCCCGGGGGCCTCGGGGCGGGTGGCGAGGTAGACGCCGCCGCCGTTGGAGAAGTGCAGGGCGCGCGAGACGCGGTACGGGAAGTCGCCGAGGCGGCGCTCGGAGCGGGCCCGCAGGGACTCCTGGAGCACCTCGGGGACGGCCGCCCAGCTCGGCGGGTGGAAGCCGGGGCGGCGCTCGTCGGGGACCAGGTTGCCGTCCGGGTCCTCGATGCACTCGATCCGGCGGCCGCTCTCGTCGGTGCGGTGGCGGGAGACGAAGGCGCCGTAGCGGACATAGAGCGGACCCTCGCGAAAGCGCAGGTCGGAGAGGATGGTCGGGCCCTGGTGGCCGCCGATGAGCGCGTCGAGGGCGTCCAGCGCGGTGGCGAGGGCCTCCTCGGTGGGCGGGTAGAGGGTGAGGAACTTGCCGCTGCCGCCGCGGTCCGCGTACTTGCTGTTGCGCTGGCGCAGCGTCGGCATGCCGGACAGCGCCTTGAAGGGCAGGCGCGCGGCGAAGCAGTGGGCGGAGACCGCGGTGAGGAGTTCCTCGGCGTTGGCGGTGGTGGCGCTGACGTGGATCTTCCAGCCCTGCCAGGGCAGCAGCACGTCCGCCCGGGAGTACATGATCCACTCCGAGCGGATCTCCCGGGCCCAGCCCTCGGGGAGCTCGGCGCGGTGCAGCGGGAAGAGGACGTCGGGGCCCTCGGTGTCGCGCTGCTCGTAGAACGGCGAACCGGGGTGGCAGAACTGGAGATAGGTGAGGTACATGTCCTGGCCCTGTCAGTGGAACGGCGCCGCGAACGGCACCAGGAGGCGCTCGTAGGCCCAGCGCGGGAGCGGCATCGAGCGGGCGTGCAGCCGGGCGCTGCCGCGTCCGGGGGGCAGCGGGTGGTCGAGCCGCAGCGGGTAGCGCTTGCCCCGGATGCGGAGGTTGTCGGCGGTGACCGGGATCAGACCGCCGAGCGGTACGGAGGCCTCGCGGGCGGCGGCGGTGCCGACGGTGCCGGTGCCGAGGGTGCGGCGCAGCATCATCCCGGCCCGCTGCAGCTCGACCCGGTCGCCGGGCCGCACCGGCTGGAGTTCGGCGCCGGAGGGTACGTAGAGGTGGACGGCGCCGTCGCGGGTGACTTCGTAGGAGGCCACCTGGCTGCTGGACAGGCGCAGTTGGGTGCTGCCGAGGGCGAGGGCGGCGAGCAGCACGGCGAGCAGGGCGAGGCGCAGCGGGCGCGGGCGGTTGCCGCGGAAGGACTTCAGGAGTCCGCGGACGGTCTTGACCGCGACCAGGAGCAGCATGCCCGCGACGCAGCTGGAGAGCATCGCGCCGAAGGTGCCGAGCGACATCAGCGCGTCCAGCCACTGCCCGAGTCCGCGCACCACGAGCACCATCGGGGTGAGCAGGCAGCCGAGGCCGAACAGCGGCAGCCAGCCGGGGCCCTTGACCCGGTACGGCTTGGCGGCGAGCAGCGCCACGAAGCCCTCGCGCAGTGAACCGAGCGCGGCGTCCCGGAGGTTGGGGCGGTTGAGGTAGCTCATCAGGGCGATATAGCCGTCGAGCTTGACGAAGGGCACCAGGTTGACGACCGCGGCCGCCGCGTTGACCAGGGAGAACAGCAGCAGGGTGTCCCCGGCGGTGCCGTGCCCGACCAGGCCGGCCGCCGAGGCCGCGGCGCCGCTGACCCCGGCCTGGACGGCGATGCCCGCGAGGGAGACCTTGGCGCGCCGGAGGTGGTTGAGCCGCCAGGAGTCGGAGACGTCGCAGAACATCGCGGGCGAGAAGTAGAAGAGCATGACGCCCATCCGGCCCGGCCTGCCGCCGTAGTGGGCGAGCAGGCAGGCGTGGCCGAACTCGTGGGCGACGGTGGTCACGAAGACCCCGGCGAGGACGGTGCCGAGGGTGCCCATCGACACCGGGCTGCCGAGGACGTGCGCCACCTGCGCGTGCCGGGCCAGGAGCACCGCGGTGCCGAGCGCCGCGAGGGCGGCCACCAGCCAGCCGAGCACCCGGGGCGGGGCGAGCCGCAGCGAGTTGATCCGGCGGGCGGCGGCGTCCCCGGAGCGGACCACGGCCAGCTGGAAGGTGAGCGGCGGCACGTACTTCCAGCGGCGGATCCTGCGGTGCCGCCCGGGCGCGCGGACGGTGGGGGCGAGCAGCTGCGCCCGGTCCAGGGTGGTGACCGCCTGCCGGACGGCGGCCGCGCTCCAGGGCGGGCCGAGGCGGGCGGCGAGGGACTCCGCGTCGCCGGTGCCGTCGAGGGCGCGGGCCAGCCGCGCGAGGTCGGCGCCGATCCGGAAGTACTGGTGCTCGCCGCGCTGCATCACCCAGGGCTCGCCGTCCGCCACCGGCGGGTGCACCCGTACGCCCGTGGTCAGGCGCGGGCGCCGCAGGTGGGCGGTGCCCGGCTCCTGCCGCGGGGGCCCGGGGCGGCGGCGGAGCACCTGGGTGAGGCTCATCCGATGTCCCTGCGCAGCAGCGAGACGCGGGCGGCGGCGGTGAGCGCGGCCACCCAGACCACCGAGACGAGCGCGGCCGCGGCGACCGGCAGCAGGTCCGGCTTGGGGTCGCGGTACAGGCTGCTCAGCGCGATGGTGAAGAGGAACTGCGCGGCCTCGGGCGCGAAGCGCTGCACCGCCGGTTCGATGCCGACCATCAGG
This sequence comes from Streptomyces physcomitrii, assembly GCF_012273655.1. GTDB lineage: Bacteria > Actinomycetota > Actinomycetes > Streptomycetales > Streptomycetaceae > Streptomyces > Streptomyces physcomitrii. The sequence continues at coordinate 65,903 of NZ_JAAWWP010000003.1, forward strand.
ACCAGGACGCTGAGCACGGCGAGGGTCTGGTTGCGCACCAGCCAGCCCGTCATCAGGCCCCAGAGCCCGGAGAGCAGGACGCAGGCGGCGACGCCGAGCAGGGTCTTGGTGGACTCGGCGTTCCAGACCAGGTCGGTCTCGGTGGAGCGGGCCGCGAGCGCCCAGTTGGCGAGCGCGCCGCCGACCGCGACCACCGCGAAGAGCGCCGAGGTGGCGAGCGCGGCGAGCAGCTTGGCGAGGAAGACCCGGCCCCGGCCGCCGTAGCTGAGCACGGCGCGGGCGAGGGTGCCGCCGGAGACGTCGCGGGTGACGATCAGGGCGCAGGTGATCGCCGAGAAGAGCAGCATCATCATCCAGCCGCGGATGATGTCGCCGGTGACGGCGCCGGAGGCGAGGGCGGCGGCGTCGTCGCGGCCCTGCGCGTAGTAGCCGTAGCCGGTCAGGGCGCACCACAGGGCGCCGCCGAGCAGCGAGCCGAGGGTGGCCCGGCCGGTGCCGGTCTTCATCAGTTCGGCGCGGAAGTGCTGTGCCGGTCCGCTCATGCCCGTATCCCTCCCACGACCTCGAAGAAGCGGTCCTCCAGGGCGAATCGGCCGCCCGCGGTGAACTCGTGCAGTGAACCGGTGTGCACCAGGCGGCCCTTGTCGAGCAGCAGGACGTCGTCCACGGTGTTCTCCATCTCGGAGAGCTGGTGGCTGGAGACCAGGACGGTCTTGCCGGAGGCGGCCATGTCCTTGATGAAGCGGCGGACCCAGCGGATGCCGTCCGGGTCCAGGCCGTTGGCGGGCTCGTCGAGCATGAGCAGCTCGACGCCCGGGACGAGCAGGGCGGTGGCCAGGCGCAGCCGCTGGCGCTGCCCGGTGGACAGCTTGGCGCAGCGCTGGCGCTCGTGGCCGGTCAGCTCGACCAGGTCGATCACGTCGCGGATGCGGCGCTTGGGCACGCCCAGGGCCGTTGCCCAGAGGGCGAGTTCCCTGCGGACGGTGGCCGCCGGGTAGAAGCCGATGCCGTCCATGGCGACGCCGACCCGCTGGGCGTGGCCGGGTCCCGGGGCGGCACCGAAGATCTCGACGCTGCCGCTGTCCACGGTGGCGGTGCCGAGCAGCGACTTCATCAGCGTGGTCTTGCCGGCGCCGTTGCGGCCGAGCAGTCCGACCACGCGGCCCCGCGGCACGTCGAAGGAGACGTCGCCGAGCACCTGCCGGTCGCCGTAGGACTTCGACAGGCCGCGCACGCTGATGACCGGCGGCCCGGCCGGTGCGGATCCCCGGTCAGCCGTCATGGCGCAACACCTTCACCAGGGCTCCCAGGGAGCCCGCGACGACGAGGACGCCGACCGTCAGCAACGGGTAGACGGCCCAGCCGCTCCACGCGTCCCCGAGCAGGAGTACGGCGATGACGCCGACTGCCGCGACGAGGGCGAGCAGAGCCGGTCCGGCCGCCCGGGGCGTCGCCGTGCCTTGCTCGTTCATGATTCTCCAAGCTGTCGTACGAGGGCCGTGCCGGCTGGGGCACCGCGCGTTGCCCCAGCCGCTACGACCTGATGATCAGGTGGTGACGACCGCGCTGATCGCCGTGTAGGCGGCGGCGCTGGCGCCCGCCACCGAGACCACGGCGGCGGTCGCCTTGAAGCCGGTGGAGACGCCGGTCCAGAAGCCGGGGGCCTCCAGGGTCTCCAGCTCCTGGAGCGCCAGCTCGAGGCCGGACTCCTGGAAGGCCCCTTCGGTGCTCTTCATGTTGTTCTCCTTGCTGTACAAGGCGGACTGTCGGTCAGCGGGCTCAGGTGGCGATCGTGGCGGCGGTCAGCGCGTAGCTGCCGTACGCGGCGGCGCTCGCCGAGACGACGCCGACCGAGATGCCGACGTTCGTCCACAGACCCGGAGCCTCCAGGGTCTCCAGCTCCTGCAGACCCAGCTCCAGGGCGGCGCTCTCGTGCGCGGCCTTGTCCAGTTCGAGGATGTCGTTCATGGTGTTTTCCTCCCCCCGCGGTGAGATGTGATCAGTGCACCCGCGCGGTACGCGGGAGTCGGTGGGCGCAGTACGCGCAAGTCGCCGAGGAGCAGGCGCAGTTCGGCGGCGCCGAGCCCGGCGAGCATCGGCAGTCCGCCGCCCCACATCCGCAGGCAGGAGGCGACGACCGCCTCGGTGTCGGCGGGGGCGGGCGCGGGCGCCGGGGTGACGCCGAGCAGCGCGAGCCAGGCGGCGAAGCCCTCGGCGGGGTCGGCGGGCAGCGGGGCGGGCGCGGTGGGCGAGGCCGCGAGGACCGCGCCGCGCAGGGCGGCCCAGGTCCGGGCGACGCGGTCGGCCCCGGCCGCGTCCCGGGCGGCGAGGTGGCGCCAGTAGCCGGGGACCAGGTTGGCGAGGGCGGTCATCTTCCGCAGGCCGAGGCGGTGCGCGAGGTTGTTGGCCAGGAACCAGACCTTCACCGTGAACGGCAGCCGGTCCTGGAGGAGTTGGGCCTCCTGGGTGGCCACGCTCAGCTCGGCGAGCGCGGTGCGCTCGGCCGCCGTGGCCGCCCCGGTGGCGCCGATGCCGGTCAGCAGGGCGGCGGCCTCGGCGCCGAGCCCGAGCGCCGCCTCGTCGGCCGCCGTCCAGGGCCCGGTGCTCCCGGCGACCGGGCCGACGCCGCGCAGGATCAGCTCCAGGGCGCCCTCGACCAGCAGGTGCCCGGGCAGGCCCTCGGTGCAGCGGGCGTCGAGCAGCGCCGCCTCGGGTTGCAGGGCGAGACTGGTGAAGGCACGTTTCTGCTCTTGGTGTACGTAGCTGACGATGCCGCTGACCTCGGCGGCGGTGCCCAGCGTGGTGGGGACGGCGGCCAGCGGCACCGGGCGCGGGCGGTCCGGGCCGAGCACCCAGCCGCTGCGCTGCGGCGCCGCGAGGATCCGGGCCACCAGCGGATCGGCCACCGCGAGGGCGAGCTTGGCGGTGTCGAGCAGCGAGCCGCCGCCGACGGCCACCACCAGGCGGCCGCCGGTGAGCCGCGGCGCCAGCGCCCGCGCGTCGTCCAGCGAACAGGCGCCCGGCACCGGCACCACCCGCACCGGCGCCCCGCTCTGTGCGAGCAGCCGGTGGCAGGCGGCCAGGCCCGGGTTGCCGTCCAGGGCCGCGTCGTGCACGAGGAGCACGGGTCCGGTGCCGCCTGCCGCGAGCCGCGGCAGCGCGTCGAGTCCCCGGTGCACCCGGCACCTGTTGACGAGGGTCATGCCGCCGCTGCCCCGCTGTGCGCGTCCAGCCCGGCGCGAACGGCGGCGAGCAGCTCCCCGACCTCGGCGGCGCTGTAGGTGAGCGCCGGGATCAGCTGGATGCCGTGCGGTCCGCCGTGCACCGCGGCGCCCGCCCGCCGGATGTGCCGGATCAGCGCGGGCACCTGCCGCGGGTCGAGGGGGGCGCCGGGCTCGCGCGGGTCGGCGAGCTCGACGGCGCGGAAGCAGCCCCGGCCGCGGAAGCCCCGTACCCGGGCGTCGGTGCGCTGCCAGTCGGCGAGCGCGGTGTCCAGGGCGGCGGCGACCGCGCGCCCCGACTCCACCGCCTTCAGCCGCTCGAACTCGGCGAGGGTGGCGCTCACCGCGGCGGCGGTGACCGCGGTGCCGCCCTGGGTCTCGCCGTGCAGGAGCAGCGCCCCGGTGGACGAGAAGCGGTCCGCGACACGGGAGTTGACCAGCAGCGCGGAGGCCGCCATGGTGCCGTTGGTCAGGCCCTTGGAGGCGAGCACCACGTCCGGCGGGCGGCCCCAGGTGCCGGAGGCGAACATCTCGCCGGTGCGGCCGAAGCCGGTGGCGACCTCGTCGGCGACGAGCAGGGCGCCGCTCTCCTCGGCGAGGGCGCCGAGCCGGGCCAGGAAGGACGCGGAGAGTTCGACGGCGCCGTTGCCGAGCACCGGCTCCACCACCACCGCGGCGATCTGGCGGCCGAGGGCGGCGAAGAGCTTGTCGAGGGCGGCCTCGTCGTTGGCGGGCAGATGGCGCACCAGGCGGGTGTCCACCCCGTAGGCGCGCTGGCCGAGGTCCTCGCCGGTGAGGGCGTGCGCCCCGAAGGTCAGCCCGTGGTAGCCGTCCTTCAGGCCGACCACCAGCTTGCGGCCGCCCTCGCCGCCGAGTTCGTGGTACTGCCGGGCCAGCTTCATCACCAGGTCGTTGGCGCTGCCGCCGGAGACCGAGAAGACCACCCGGGCGAAGTCGTGCGGGTGCGCGGCGAGCAGTTCACCGGCGGCCTTCCGGGCGGGCCCGTTCTCGTAGCGGAAGACGCCCGCGTACGAGTGGGTGCGCAGCGCCTGTGCGACCGCCCGGGCGATCGCCTCGTTGCCGTAGCCGAGGTTGGCGTTCCACAGTCCGCTGGTGCCGCAGAGCACCTCGTTGCCGTCGGCGTAGCGGACCCGGTGGCCCTCGGCGCCGACCACGCAGATGCTGTCGTCGTCCGCCTCGGCGAGCGGCATCATCATCGGCCACAGGCTGCCGGTCATCGTGCTCCCTCCTTCCGTGCGCGGACCAGCGCGGCGGCGTAGCGCTCGCCGGGCAGGGTGGCGGTGTGCTCGACGGTGAACCCGGCGGCGGTGAGGTCCGCGGTGAGTTCGGCGAGCGGGACGACCCGGATGTACGAGTGACAGACGGTGCGCGGCACCCCGGGCCCGCCGTCGGGGCCGAGCACCACGGTGTAGCGCCCGGCGCGGTCGGGGGCGACGAGATCGTGCACCTGGTAGGAGCTGCCGGAGGCGCCCCGCACCTGGAGCGCCCGCTCGGCCAGGTCGCCCGCGTCCGCGCTGATCTGAGCGGTCGTCAGGACGAAGATGCCGCCGGGGGCGAGGTTCTGCCAGGTGCGCCGCAGCATCGCCTGCCGCCGCGCGCGGCCGAGCAGTGAGACCGAGGTGGTGCCGAGCACGGCGGCGCCGACCGGCTCGGGTGCCGCGTAGGTGGTGATGTCGCCCCGCACGGCGGTGCACCGGGCGGCCGCGGCGGCGGGCAGCAGGGCCAGGCGCTCGCGCAGCAGGGCGAGCATGGACTCGGACAGGTCCACGGCGAGCAGTTCGCGGCGCAGGCCGAGCAGCGGGAAGGTCAACCGGCCGGAGCCCGCGGCGAGTTCGAGGACGGTGCCGGTGGAGGCCCGCACCTCGCGCAGGATGTCCCGCACCTCGGAGGTGTCCCCCAGGGTGAAGTCGTGGTAGATCTCCGCCCCGCGCGGCTCGTACATGTCGCAGACCAGGGTGTCGGCGGGCAGCGCGGCCACCGCCCGGGCGGCGGCACTGCCGGCGAGCTGGGCGGGCAGCGCCTCGGCGGGGGCGCTCATACGGCGGCCCCGGCGGGGGCGGATCCGCGGTCCAGGAAGCTGCGGGCCTGCGCCCAGGCCGTGCCGTCCTCGGCCTCCTCGGGCCGCACCAGGGCGCGTTCGAGGGTCAGCGCGGCCTCGGCGCCCGCCTGGAAGGTCCGCCCGCCGTCCGGCTCGTAGACGAAGAACTCCGCACCGGAGCGCAGCAGTACGGGCGCTCCCGGCAGCGCCAGGTCCGGGGCCTCGGGGCCGGTGTCCAGGTGGCTGTTGAAGCGCAGTCCGAAGCCGGAGACCTCGGCGCCCTCGTGGCCGCGGGCGCGCAGCGACTGGAGCGCCTGCACCGCCGCGTGGAAGCGGCCGAGCCAGGGGCGCCCGGCCACCTCGCGCCGCAGCTCGGCGGCGACCGGCAGCTGCTCGGGGCCCAAGGCGCCGGTCTCCCCGGCGTGCCCGAGTGGCGTGCCCAGGGCGCCGGTTCGGGCCTCCCCCGCCCGGTCCAGGTAGAGCCGGAGGCCGGGGCCGTCCAGGGGCGCGGCGCCGCCGAGGGTGCGCACCTCCGCGAGCTGCACCGCCGGGTTGGTGAGCACCTCGGGCCAACTGCCCTCGTTCAGCGCGGAGTCGGCGTCCGCGAGGAAGGCCTCGGCGTCCTCGTCCTCGGTGATCCGCAGCGCGGTCGGGCCCAGCAGGGCGAGGAAGCCCGCGATGCTGTACGCCTGCACCTGGAGGAAGAAGTCCTCCCCGAACTGCGCCTCGGCGCCCGCCTCCACGAGGGAACCCCGGTAGGGCACCACGGCGGCGGCACCCGGCGCCTCGGCCCCCGGCGGCGCGAACACCAGGCTCCCGGCGCCCACCAGGCCCTCGCCCAGGGCCCGGTGGAGCGCGGCCGCGTCCTCGGCGACCACGGTGGCCGCACCCTGCCCGCCGGGACGCAGCCCGAAGGCGCGGCCCGTGACCCAGGACATCAGATGCTGCTTATAGGGGTTCATCAGGCGCTCGCCTTCTCGAAGTGCCGCAGGATCGCGGCGAGTTCGCGTACGGCGACCTCCGGGCCGTACACCGCGGAGACGCCGGTGACGTTGAGGACCACCTCGTCGGCTCCGGCGTCCCGGTAGGCGAGGAGCTTCTCGGTCAGCTCCTCCTCGCCGCCGTAGAGGAAGCCGTCGTGGGCGACCAGCTCCCGGGCGTCGAGCGCCGGGTCGCCGGTGATCTCCAGGCCGCCGGCGCGCAGCATGCTCTGGTAGTGCGGCAGCGAGAGGTGCGGCTTGTTGCTGGCGAGCGCGAGCCGCACCGGGTCGCGGTCCCCGGCGGCCAGCGCCACCGGGACGATCGCCACGACCCGGGGCGCGGGGCGCTCGGCCCGGGCCGCGCCCTCCGCGAGCGCGGGGGCCAGCGTCCCGGCGAGGTAGGGCGCCGGGGTCAGCCAGGTGATCGCCGCGTCGGCGACCTCCCCGGCGACCTTCGCGGCGCCCTTGCGCAGCACCCCGAGGCCGACCTCCACCGGCGGCGAGGGGTAGGGCTGGAGCTGCCCGTGCACCTCGAAGTGGTCCCCCGAGAAGTCGAGCACCTCGCCGTCCAGCAGCCTGCGTACGGCACCGAGGTACTCGCGGCAGGCGCCCAGCTGGCTGGCGTACTCCCTGCCGAGCACCGAGCGCTGGAGTTGCAGCGCCCCCGGCCCGAACCCGGCGACGACCGGCTGCCCGGTGGTCAGCGCGAGGGACCGGGCCTGCACGGCGGCGTCGTAGGGGTGCCGGAAGGGCATCAGGGAGACGCCGAAGCCGACCGGGAAGCGGAAGCCCGCGCCCGCGAGGTAGCTGTAGACATGGTGACCCTCGGTGAGCAGTCCCTGCCCCTGCCACAGCCGGGCGGCGGAGGACCAGGACACCAACCCGGCGAAGGGCAGCGCCTGTTCGGGCCGTTTCGGAACGAACGGCAGCATCACCGAAGTCTTCATGAACCCGATTTCCTGGAGCAGGCCCGAAAGGGCTCGACGGACACCAATTCCCTTTGCACAGAAGGCTGTTGAAGCATGCGGAGCACAACAGCACCCACGGAGAAACAGCGCGGAAAGGCAGCACCGGAAAAGGCAGCTCCCCGGCATGCCGAAGGAACTCCCCTCAGGGAAACCACCACAGAGAAAACCACCGCGGCAAAGGGCGGCACGGAGAGGGCGCAGCGTCAGCGGTCCACCGGGGAGACCGGTATTCCCGAACACCGGGGAAAGCCCCCGGCGGACGGCCGAACCGCCCTGCGGTCCACCCTCAACTCCCGTACCCCACAGCGGACTTGGCACCGCGAGGACCCGGCATCAGCCGTGGTCCGCCCGGTGGGCCGGCCCACTGGCCCCACCTTGCGGCACTAGGCCCAGGTGCGGCTCTGCCAGGGCATACATCGACGACGACGGCATCGGTCACCAGCACTCACGAGATCCCCCACACACGACTTGCCAGGCTCCCGAGGGAGCATCCGATCGGCAGCGCGGCCACGGGCAGGAATTCCCCCTGCGCACACGGCGCACCATCCGAAGCTCCGACTTTCCGCGGTCATTCGGAAGTCGAGCACGATCACCGGAAAAAATCGGCGATCCCACGCCGCCCCCTCCGCGGGGATCCGGCGCGACGCACAAAACTTCTCACACGGGAACGCAGGATTCAATTTTCCGGAGAGAGAGTGACGCAGGTCACTCGTTCTCGCTCAACCCACACGGAACAGCAGGTCGGATCGATTGCACTGCGTAGTGCATTACTCACGCTTTACCCGCGTGACGATCGCCAAGTCCCCGCCAGGGAGACGGACTTCGAGGGAAGAGGGCCCTCAACTCATTCCGGTTCCGCGGCGCGGATTTCGGTTTCGGAATTCTTCTCGCGGTCCCCTACCACCGGCATCTCTCACCGAAGGTGATGCTTCCGGCGAGTACGGTCAGTGACCGTGGCGGCCTGGCACGGGAGTTGGGGCCTCGGGGACGGGGCACATGCCGTCCTGTCCCGCCGTCGTCGCCTCGCTTCCCGCCGCGTCGCTTCCCGCCGCGTCACGTCCTGCCGCGTCACGTCCTGCCGCGTCACGTCCTGCCGCGCCGCGTCGTGTCCCGTAGAACCGCGCGTACAGATGGTGCAGACGGACGTACGGACGCGGGCGCGCGAGGACGCGGCAAGGCGGGACCGGACGAGGACGCGGCAAGGCGGGACCGGACGGGGACGCGAACGGGCGGGGCCCGGTGCCAGGAGGTTGGTCCTGGCACCGGGCCCCGCCCGTGCTGTGCTGCTCTGCTGTGTGCTCCGCGCTGCTGCGGTGCTGTGCTGTGCGCCGCCCCGCCCCTGAGGACCCCGGAGGGTCTCAGCGGCGGCTGCGGCTGCGGCCGTCGCCGCGGCTCACGTCCTCAGCTGCCGTTGCGCTTCCAGCGCGGCTTGTCCTCGCGGCGGCCGAAGGAGGACGTCGAGGAGGAGGGGGCGTTGCCGCCCCGGTGGTCGTCACGGCGGCCGAAGGGGCGGTCGTGGCCGCCGGAGCGGTGGCCGCCCGCGGGGCGGTCGTCGCGGCGGTCGCGGTTGTACGGGCGGTCCCCGGCGCGGTGGCCGCCGCGGTCGTCCCGGCGGAAGCCGCCACGGTCGCCACCGCGGTCACGGTTGAAGCCACCCCGCTCGTCGTCCCGGCGGAACCCGCCACGGTCACCGTCACGACGGTCGTCCCGGCGGAAGCCGCCGCGGTCGTTGCCGCGGTCGCGGTTGAAGCCGCCCCGGTCACCGCGGTCGCGGTCCTCGCGGCGGTCGAAGGAGCGGCCGCCCCGGTCGTCACGGCGGTCGTCCCGGCGGAAGCCACCGCGGTCGTCCCGGCGGTCGTCGCGACGGAAGCCGCCACGGTCGTTGCCGCGGTCGTTGCCGCGGTCACGGTTGAAGCCACCCCGGTCGTTGTCCCGGCGGAACCCGCCACGGTCACCGTCACGACGGTCATCGCGGCGGAAGCCACCACGGTCGCCACCGCGGTCGCGGTTGAAGCCACCACGGTCACCGTCCCGGCGGTCGTCCCGGCGGAAGCCGCCGCGGTCGTCGCGACGGTCGTCCCGGCGGTCGTAGGAGGAGCGCTCCTCGCGGACCGTGCGCGCGGCGGGCCGCTCGGCCTCCGCGGAACGGTCCACGGCCTCGGCGGCGGGCTGCTCCGGCACCGACACGGCGGCCTCGGCCACCGCGCCCTCGGTGCTCTCGGCACCCTCCGGCCGCGCCGCGACGGCCACGGCCTCGGCCGGGTCCTCGCCGCGCTCGCGGGCCGCCCGGACGGTCAACCGGTCGGCCTCCTCGCGGAGTTCGGCGGCGCGGCGCTGGGCGCGCTCCAGCTCACGGGTCAGCTCGGCGACCTCGCGCTCGGCCTGCTTGGCGGAGTTGCCCGCGGCCTCGGCCTGCACCTCGGTCATCGAACGGGCGCCGGTGATCTCGGCGACCTCCGGGTCGAAGACCCCGCCGCCGCCGACGATGTGGCGCGAGGCGTCCACGCCCGCGTCCTCCATCAGCCGGAAGATCTGGCGGCGCTGGTGCGGCAGCGAGAGCGAGACGACGGTGCCCGAGCGCCCCGCGCGGGCCGTACGGCCGGAGCGGTGCAGATAGTCCTTGTGGTCACCGGCGGGGTCGACGTTGAGCACCAGGTCGATGCCGTCGACGTGGATGCCGCGGGCGGCGACGTCGGTCGCGACGAGCGCGTTGACGTAGCCGTCCTTGAAGTCGGCGAGGGTGCGGGTGCGCGCGCCCTGGGTCATGCCGCCGTGCAGCGCGTCGGCCTTCACCCCGGCGTCGCGCAGCTGCTCGGCGATGCGGTCGGCGCCCAGCTGGGTGCGGACGAAGATGATGGTGCGGCCCTTGCGGGCGGCGATCGCGGCGGTCACCGGCGCCTTGTCGCGCGGCTTCACCACCAGGATGTGGTGGGTCATCGTGGTGACGGCGCCCTGGGCGGCGTCCACCTCGTGCGTGACCGGGCTGTTCAGGTAGCGCTTGACCAGGGTGGAGATCTCGTTCTCCATGGTCGCGGAGAACAGCATGCGCTGGCCGCCGCCGGGGATCTGGTCGAGCAGCTCGGTGACCTCGGGCAGGAAGCCCAGGTCGGACATCTGGTCGGCCTCGTCGAGGACGGCGACCTGGACCTGCTCCAGGGAGCAGGCGCCGCGGTTGATGATGTCGCGCAGCCGGCCCGGGGTGGCGACCAGGATGTCGACGCCGCGCTCCAGGGCGTAGATCTGGTTGCCCATCGAGGTGCCGCCGCAGACGACCTTCATCTTCAGGCCCAGTACGTCGCCGTAGGGCTGGAGGGCGTCGGCGACCTGCATGGCCAGCTCGCGGGTCGGGGTGAGGATCAGTCCGCGCGGGCGCTTCTTCTCGGTGTAGCCGCCGGACAGGGTGGCGAGCAGCGGCAGGCCGAAGGAGAGGGTCTTGCCGGAGCCGGTGCGGCCGCGGCCGAGGATGTCCTTGCCGGCCAGGGCGTCCGGGATGGTGGCGGCCTGGATCGGGAACGGGACGGTCACACCGTTCTGCGCGAGCTTGCGCACCACGCCCTCGGGAAGACCGAGGTCGGCGAAGGTGGTCTCGGGCGCGGCGGCCTCGGCGGCCTCCACCGTCTCGAGCGCCTCGACCGCTTCGGCCTCGACGGACTCGGGCACGACGATGTGGTCAGTACTGGAAACAGACATGCGAAATGCGAAACCTTCCGGAGTCTCGGCACGCGCGCCCAAAACTCCGTGTTCTCGCAATCGACCGCCTCAATGCGGTCCAGCCACGGCTAGGGGGAGTACGCGCCACACGCGGCGCGCTTCGTGTCCTCGTACGGTGAGGAGTGCGCCGGGCACAGGGGATCAAACGATCTACCACCATACGCACCCCCTCCCCCGAGGAGCAAACCGGCTGGTGAGCGCCGCGACGAGGGCCCTGGACACCCTCCGACCGCAACGGAAAGAGGCCTCCCGGAGCGCCCCTTGGCCGGGGCGGAACGAGGCCCCCGGGACGTTCCCCGACCCGAGCGGAATCCGTGACCCGGCTCACCCCGCCGGCACCGGCGACTCCGTACCCGGCGGCTCCCCGCTCGGGTCCGGCGAGGGCTCGGTGGGCGGCGGTGTCGTACCGCCCGGCGACTCGGGTCCCGGCCCCGGTCCGGGCGCCTGCCCGCCCGAACTCCCGCCCTGGCCACCGCCGTTGCCGCCGCCGGGCCGGCCCGCGGAGCCGCCGGAGCCCCCGCCCGGGCGGTCCGTGGCCCCGTCGCCGTCCGGCTCGGCGGCGGTCGGCGAGGCCCCGTCCTCCGCCGCGTCCCCGGAGGCGCCGGGGCTCGGCCTGCCGAGCCCGCCGTGGCGGCCGTCCCCGCCCCGCCGGTCCCGGTCGCCCTCGCCCCCGACCGTGTCCCCCGCGTCCACCCCGGCGACGGCGCCGCCCTGTCCGTCCGGCACCGCGGGGCGGTCCTCGCCGCCCCCGCCGACTTTCACGCAGCCCGCGGCGGCGAGCACGGTCAGCGCGGCCGCGGTCAGCCGTACGGGGTGGGGCAACCGGAAGGTCAGGGGCAAGGGGCGCACGGCGGCCACCTCCGGGAGACGGGGACACGGGAAGGTTCCGGCCCTGCCCAACTCACTTGGCGCACAAGAGGACACGCACCGCGCACACACCGGCGCACACGCCCCCGCGCCCGCCCCGTAGCACCCGCCGGAGCGCCACGGGGCGCGAGGACGGCGGCCCGCCGCGCGGATTCCCGCGCCCGGACGGCCCCGTACCGCTCGGCGTCCCGGACAATGGCGGTGTGCTGGAGATGACACGCGACGCCTTCGAAGAGCTGGTGGCCCAGGCCCTGGACCGGATCCCGCCCGAGCTGACCCGGGTCATGGACAACGTGGCCGTCTTCGTGGAGGACGAACCCGCCGCCGAGGACCCCGAACTCCTCGGCCTCTACGAGGGCACCCCGCTGACCGAGCGCGGCGAGTGGTACGCCGGGGTCCTGCCCGACCGCATCTCCCTCTACATGGGCCCGACGCTGCGCTACTGCGCGACCGCCGAGGAGGTCGTGGAGGAGGTCGCCGTGACCGTCGTCCACGAGATCGCCCACCACTTCGGCATCGAGGACGACCGCCTGCACGAACTCGGCTGGGGCTGACCGCTCCCGCGCCTGGGCGGCGGCACACACCCCCGCACACACCCGTGCGCCGCCGCGCGCTCCGGCGCACCCCCTTGGCCCCGCATACCCCGGCCCCCGTACGGGCATATCGGATGAATGGTCCGCGCCCCGGCCCGCCTGCAGCACCTCGCGCGGCGTCTGCGGGACGCCGCTCGCGGCCCCGGCGGCGCACTCCCCGGACGGCTCCGCACCCGCCACCGCGCCCCCGCCCTGGAACTGCGCCCGCCCGACCGGCGCGAACCCCCCACCTATCTGCGCGCCCTCGGCCTGTGCGCCGTCGTCGTCCTCGGCGCCTGGCTCGGGCTGCTCGCGGCGGGCAGCGCCTCGGTGCCGGTCGGCCCGATGGACACCCGGATGGCCCTGCGGCCCTCGCTCAGCGGCGGCACCCGTATCAACGTCTCCCCGCTCGGCGCCCTCGACCTGCGCTCCCACACGGCCCCGCTCCGTCTCGACGTCGACGTGGACCGCCTCGACCCGGTGCGCTCCGAGGCCCTGGTGAACCACCCCGAACGGCTCTCCGGCCTCCAGGAGGAGGTCTCCCGCGACGTCGAGGACGGCACCCGCGAGCTGGCCGTGCGCTCCGGCGCCGCCGTCGTCCTGGGCGCGGGCGTGCTCGCCCTCGTCGTCTACCGCCGCCCGCGCCCCGCCCTCGCCGCGGGCGGCCTCTCCCTGGTGCTCCTGGCGGGCTCCGGCGCCCTCGCCGCCACCACCTGGAACCCCAACTCCGTACTGGAACCGAAGTATTCGGGCCTGCTCTCCTCCGCGCCGAACGTGGTCGGCGACGCCCGCAGCATCGTCAGCGAATTCGACGTCTACCAGAAGGAGTTGGCGCGCCTGGTCACCAATGTCACCAAGCTCTACGACGTCACCTCCACCCTCCCCGCCTACCAGCCCGACCCCACCACCCTGCGCGTCCTGCACGTCTCCGACATCCATCTGAACCCGGCCTCCTGGCACATCGTGGGCTCGCTGGTGAAGCAGTACGACATCGATGTGATCGTCGACTCCGGCGACACCATGGACCACGGCAGCGCGGCGGAGAACGGCTTCCTCGACCCGGTACGCGACCTGGGCGCCCCGTACGTCTGGGTGCGCGGCAACCACGACTCCCGGCTCACCCAGGAGTACCTGCGCCAGATGAAGAACGTCCGGATCCTCGACGAGGGCCGGCCGGTGACGGTGGCGGGGCTGCGCTTCGCGGGCATCGGGGACCCCCAGTTCACCCCGGACCGCTCCGCCGGGGGCGAGGGCGACTCCCCCGCGGCCCTCGCCTCGGAGGTCACCGCGGGCAGGCAGCTCGCCGCGGCCCTCGCCCGGCTCGCGGACGACGGCAAGCCCGTCGACATCGCGGTCGCGCACAACCCGGAGGCCGCCCGCCAGACCGACGGCCACGTCCCGCTCGTCCTCGCCGGGCACATCCACCACAACGAGATGGAGGTGCTGCGGGACGGCACCCGGCTGCGCATCGAGGGCTCCACCGGCGGCAGCGGCCTGCGCGCCGTCGAGGGCACCTACCCCGACCCGATCGAGGCCTCGATCCTCTACCTGGACCGCTCCACCAAACGCCTCCAGGCCTGGGACGCCATCAAACTCGGCGGCCTCGGCCTCTCCACCGCCGAGGTCAGCCGCCACCTCCCCAAGGAGAACCAGCCCGGCGCCGGCCTCCTCCCCCCGACCCCGCCCCCCTCTTCCTCCCCTTCTGCCTCTGCCTCCCCCTCTTCGTCCCCGTCCTTGTCCACCCCTCTGGTTCCGCCACCGCCGCCTGCCACGCGCTCGGGCGCGGACGGGGATCCCGAGGCCGGGCCGGACAGGGGCTGAGCGGGCTCCGGCAGCCGGGCGGCCGAGCGGGCGGAGCGGCGCCTTCGCGTACCCGCTCGGGCCTCCGACAATCGTTTTGGCGATACCTCGCCGCATCCCATATGCTTCTCACGTCCCCGACGCGCCGCCTCACCGCGGCGCCCAGGCGGGCCGATAGCCCTCATCGTCTAGCGGCCTAGGACGCCGCCCTTTCAAGGCGGTAGCACGGGTTCGAATCCCGTTGGGGGCACGCAGTTCGATGTGCGAGACTTGTCCCGCACCTCACACAATGCCTGGTCCTGTGGAGCAGTTTGGAGTGCTCGCCACCCTGTCAAGGTGGAGGCCGCGGGTTCAAATCCCGTCAGGACCGCTTGCAGCTCACCTCGGTGAACTGCGTGGCTGGGTAGCTCAGTTGGTACGAGCGATCGCCTGAAAAGCGATAGGTCGCCGGTTCGATCCCGGCCCCAGCCACCTGTAGGAGAACGTCCCGTACGGCATCCCGTACGGGACGTTCTCGTTGCCCGCCCGGGCGGCGACAGTCTCCTGAGAGCAACCTCCCTACACGCCCGCAGCCCACATCCTCGACGTCCTCGGTGCCACTACTCGCAGCCGCACCGATCCGAGCCCGGCATCATGGCGGCATCTGATACCAGCGCGGTATCGTTCACTTATGGCGATGACACTCCGACTCCCCGACGATCTCGACGCGAAGCTCACCGCACGCGCCGAACGCACCGGCCGCAGTAAGCAGACGCTCGCCATCGAAGCGATCCGCGAAGCCGAGGCCCGCGCCGAACTCAATGTGCACGACATTCTGGCCGAGCTGACGGACACCGACGCGGAAATCCTGGACTACCTGAAGTGAGCGAAGTCCGCTACGTCCAGCTCGACGAGATCCTGGCCATCGCGGCCAAGGTCAACGGCACCGAACACAGCGTGCGCGACCTCGGCCTGCTCGTCTCGGCCACCGAGCGGCCACGCACCAACGTGTTCGGCGCCGTGCTGTACCCCACGCTCCACGAGAAGGCGGCAGCGCTGCTGCATGCCCTCGCCCGCAACCACGCGCTGATCGACGGCAACAAGCGCACCGCCTGGCTCGCCATGCGCTTCTTCCTGCGCGTCAACGGCCTGCCCACCGGACGGCCGGTCCCGCCGGTCGAGGAGGCGGGCCCCTTCGTCGAGGCCGTCGCCCAGGACCATCTCGACGTACCCGTCATCGCCAAGCGACTCGCGGAGTGGTTCCCGGTCCCTTAGCCGCCCCGGGGCAAGACCCGCGCAAGGCGCAGCCGCGCACGGCGGGACGTCTCGCCGAGGGTCCGGTTCACTTCCTTTGGCCTATACCAGACCGAGCTGTGCCAGGCGGACGAGCACCTCACGCAGTGTGCCGGGATACCGGGCGTGGGTGCCGTGGACGGCGACGCGCGCCATGACCCAGCGCGTGACCCTCCCCTGGCCGGGTCGCGTGGACGCGTCGGCCACGCGCCTGCGCCGTCGCCTCGCCCCTGCGTCAACACCCGGCGGCAAGGCGACGGCGACCCCGCGATACGTACCGACCGCCCGGTACTCGATGTCGCCGGCCGGGCGGTCGCCCCCGTACCCACGCGCAGACCGCGCCCGGGGAGCCGGAGCGCCCCCGGGCGTCGCGGTCCTACTGACAGGTCGGTACGGACAGCTCGGTCGCCAGTCCTCTCGGTCGCCAGTCCTACTG
The DNA here is from genome assembly GCF_012273655.1 of Streptomyces physcomitrii. GTDB lineage: Bacteria > Actinomycetota > Actinomycetes > Streptomycetales > Streptomycetaceae > Streptomyces > Streptomyces physcomitrii. The sequence goes on from NZ_JAAWWP010000003.1 coordinate 81,789, forward strand.
ATAGATCGTGTTCTTGCCGGTGCCGCCCGAGATGAAGTCGTTGCCGCCGCCCCCGTGGATGGTGTCGTTGCCGCTGTTGCCGTAGAGGGTGTCGTCGCCGGCGCGGCCGATGATCATGTCGTGGTCGGCGCCGCCGCGGAGGTCGTCGGGGCCGTCGGTGCCGACCAGGGTGTCGTTGCCCGCGCCGCCGACGGCGCCGTAGTCCGGGGCGCTGAGCAGGTCGGCGCCGTTGCCGCCGTCCTGGGTGCCGCCGGTGAGGGTGTCGTCGCCGTCCTCGCCGAAGATGAAGTTGTTGCCGCCGCCGGTGATCTCGTCGTTGCCGGAGCCGCCGTGCAGGGAGTTCTCGTTGCCCGCGTGCATGGAGAGGGTGTCGTCACCGTCGCCCAGCTCGACCCGGATGCGTACCCAGTAGTCGCCGAACTCGGTGAGGGTGCAGACCACCTTGGTCCGGTCGGCCGCGTCGGGGTGCACGCAGTCGGTACCGGCCTTGATCGGCACCACGTCGTCGATGGTGAACTCCGTGCCCTTGGCCTCGGTGATCACCACCCGGTTCTCCTGCGCGGAGCCCGCGGTGTACGTGATCGCATGGCCGCCGTCGTCGGCGACCGCGCTTGCCTCGGTCGGCGCGGCGGCACCCGCCGGAGCGGTGCCGAGGGCCAGCCCGGCCGGAGCGGCGATCAGCGCGGCGGCGGCCAGTGAACGCAACGTACGGGCGGAGTGAGCGGAACGGGTCGTACGAGACATGAGTCCCCCAGGGTCCAGAGCGAAGAGTCGCGAAGAGAAGGAGAGAAAGAAGAGAAGGAGAGAAAGGAGAGGAAGAGGAGGAGAGGGAGTGCACGGTCGCTCTCGCCCTGCCGCAGTCATTGACCCGCCGAATCGCCGAAGGGTTGCGCCCTTCCGGGGTGAAAAAGGGCCGAAATCTCCCCGAAAGCCCCTGGCCGCCAGGTGTCCAGCTCCCCTCAACCCACCGTTCACCCCACCCCTCCCGTACTCGCGCCGCCCCTCACCCCGCCGCGTGCTCCCCCTTCGGCAGGGAGACCGAGGCGCCCGGGTGGCGGTGGCGCCAGAGCCAGAAGACGGTCGTGCCGAGCAGGGCCCAGCCGCCGAGGACGAGGAAGGGCAGGGGGTGCTGGTGGCCCTGGAAGTAGACGGCGGTGTGCTGGGCGTTGACCGAGGCGCCCGGCGGCAGCCAGCGGCCGATGGCGCGCAGGACGGGGGGCAGCAGGGGGCCGGAGACGGCGCCGCCGGAGGAGGGGTTGCCGAGGATGATCATCAGGCCCCAGGTGGGCAGCATCGCCCAGCGGCCGAAGAGGGTGGTGAACATCGTGCTGACCATGCCCGCGGTGAACATGGTGAGCGCGAGGATCGCCCAGGACTCCCCCTCCGGCAGGTCGAGGGCGCCGATCCACCAGTCGACCACCGCCACGATGGCCAGCGCGCCGAGCATCGCGTACGCGGCGGTGAAGACGATCCGGGCCACCGGGCCGAGGTCCTTGCCGTGCACGGACAACTGGATCGAGCCGACGAAGCCGATGATCACCGAGGCGAGGGTGATGTAGAAGATCGCGAGTCCGCGCGGGTCGCCCTCCTGGAGCGGGTTGAGGTCGCTGACGCGCACCCGGACCCCGGCCTCCTTGGCGACCTTCGGGGCGGCCTCGGCGATCACGTCCGCGACCGAGGCCCCGGAGGCGCTGGAGACCGCGAGCGCGACCTCGCGGCCACCGGGGCGGACGTCCACGACGGCGAAGATGTTCTGCTCCTGCACCTGGTGCCGCGCCTCGGCCGGGCGGTCGTAGGGGTGCAGCCGCAGCGAGGTGCCGAGTTCCTTCTCCAGGCGGTCGACGTAGGCCTCGCCGCGCAGCGCCTCGTAGTCGCCGGTGATGCCGATGGGGATGCGGTGCGGGGTGGGCTTCGCCATGGAGTACGTGTACGAGCCCGCGAAGACTCCGGCCGCCGCGGCGAGGATCAGCACGATGACGGTCGCCGGCCAGAAGGGCGTGCCCCGGAACCAGTCCCAGCCCGCGCCGCGCTCCGGGGCGCGGGCGTGCGCCCGGGACACGGGGTGCGCGGAGGAGCCGCCACCGGTCTCGTCCGGTCCCCCTCCGTCCGGTCCCTCTCCGTCCGGCCTCGCGACGCCCGGCCCCTCGTCGTCGGACCCCTCGACGTCCGGCCTCTCGCCGCCAGGCCCCTCGCTCCCCGGGCCTCCGCCCTTCGACCCTTCGCTGCTCGGCCCTTTGCTCTCCGGGCCTTCGCTCCTCGGCCCTTCACTCTCCGGGCCTTCGTCCTCCGACTCCCGCCCCTCCGGCATTTCAGACATAAGGTCACGCTAGGACACCGCCCCACGGCTGTCGTGACGGGCGCCGCAGCAAAAGGGTTCGCCACGGATTTCCCCGGGATGAGATCCTGGAGTCCGTATGTCTACGCAGCCCGCCCCCGCCTCCGCCTCGGGCACCGCCCCGCAGGGCCCCCGCCCCAGCCCCCTCGGTCCGCTCGGCGACCGCCTCTCCGGCCTCTCGCTGCGCGACGCGCACCGGCTCGGCCGCAGGCTGGAGGGCGCCCGGCGGATACGCAAACCCGAGGCGCGCACCGCCGTGCTCGGGGAGATCGAGGCCGAGATCGCGTCGGGTGAGGCGCGGCTCGCGGAGCGGGCGGCACGGGTTCCGGCCGTCAGCTATCCCGAGCAGCTTCCGGTCAGCCAGAAGAAGGACGCGATCCTGGCGGCGATCCGGGACCACCAGGTCGTGATCGTCGCGGGTGAGACCGGGTCCGGCAAGACCACCCAGATCCCGAAGATCTGCATGGAGCTGGGGCGCGGGGTGCGCGGCATGATCGGCCACACCCAGCCGCGCCGGCTCGCCGCCCGTACCGTCGCGGAGCGGGTGGCACAGGAGCTGGACACGCCGCTGGGCGAGGCGGTCGGCTGGAAGGTCCGCTTCACCGACCAGGTGGGCGCGGACACCTTCGTGAAGCTGATGACGGACGGCATCCTGCTCGCCGAGATCCAGACCGACCGCGAGCTGCGCGCCTACGACACCCTGATCATCGACGAGGCGCACGAGCGCTCCCTCAACATCGACTTCCTGCTCGGCTATCTCGCCCAACTGCTGCCCAAGCGACCCGACTTGAAGGTGGTCATCACCTCCGCGACCATCGACCCCGAGCGGTTCTCGCGGCACTTCGGCGACGCCCCGATCGTCGAGGTCAGCGGGCGTACGTATCCGGTGGAGGTCCGCTACCGCCCGCTGCTCGAAGAGGACTCCGAGGAGGCGGACCGGGACCAGATCACCGCGATCGTGGACGCGGTGGACGAGTTGAGCCGGGAGCCGCGCGGGGACATCCTGGTCTTCCTCTCCGGGGAGCGGGAGATCCGCGACACCGCGGACGCGCTGGAGAAGAAGTACCGGCACACCCAGGGCATGCCGGGGGCGACCGAGGTCCTGCCGCTGTACGCGCGGCTCTCGCACGCCGAGCAGCACCGGGTCTTCCAGCCGCACCAGGGCAGGCGGATCGTGCTCGCCACCAATGTCGCCGAGACCTCGCTGACGGTGCCGGGCATCAAGTACGTGATCGACCCGGGCACCGCGCGCATCTCGCGCTACAGCCACCGCACCAAGGTGCAGCGGCTGCCGATCGAGGCGGTCAGCCAGGCAAGTGCCAATCAGCGCAAGGGGCGTTGCGGCCGTACCTCGGACGGTATCTGCATCCGGCTCTACTCCGAGGACGACTTCCTCGCGCGGCCCGAGTTCACCGACGCGGAGATCCTGCGCACCAACCTCGCCTCCGTCATCCTGCAGATGACCGCGGCCGGTCTCGGCGACATCGAGAAGTTTCCCTTCATCGACCCGCCGGACCACCGCAACATCCGCGACGGCGTCCAACTCCTCCAGGAACTGGGCGCCTTGGACCCCGAGCAGAAGGAGTCCCGTAAGCGGCTCACCCAAGTCGGGCGCAAACTGGCCCAGTTGCCGGTGGACCCGCGACTGGCCCGGATGGTCCTGGAGGCCGACCGCAACGGCTGCGTCCGTGAGGTGATGGTGGTCGCCGCGGCGCTCTCCATCCAGGACCCGCGCGAACGCCCGGTGGAGAAGCAGGCGCAGGCCGACCAGCAGCACGCCCGCTTCAAGGACGAGACCAGCGACTTCCTCGCCTATCTGAACCTGTGGCGGTATCTGCGCGAGCAGCAGAAGGCGCTGTCCTCCTCGGCGTTCCGCCGGATGTGCAAGGGCGAGTACCTGAACTACCTGCGGATCCGCGAGTGGCAGGACATCTACTCCCAACTGCGCACCGTGGCCAAGCAGATGGGCCTGAAGACCGGCGGCTCCGAGGGCGCGGACCAGGCGCCCGACCAGCAGATCCACATCTCGCTGCTGGCCGGTCTGCTCTCGCACGTCGGCATGAAGGACGTGAAGACCAACGGCAGCGGCACCCAGACCAGCGAACGCGAGCGCGGCGGGCGCAACGAGTATCTCGGCGCGCGCGGCGCGAAGTTCGCGGTCTTCCCGGGGTCGGCGCTGTTCAAGAAGCCGCCGCGGTTCGTGATGTCGGCAGAGCTGGTGGAGACCTCGCGGCTGTGGGCGCGGGTCAACGCCCGTATCGAGCCGGAGTGGATCGAGCCGCTCGCCGAGCATCTGCTCAAGCGGACGTACTCCGAACCGCACTGGGAGAAGGACCAGTCCGCGGTGATGGCCTACGAGAAGGTGACGCTGTACGGCGTGCCGATCGTGGCGCAGCGCAAGGTCAACTACGGGCGTATCGACCCGGAGGTGAGCCGCGAGCTCTTCCTGCGGCACGCCCTGGTCGAGGGCGACTGGCGCACCCACCACAAGTTCTTCGCCGCCAACCGCCGGCTGCTCACCGAGGTGGAGGAGCTGGAGCACCGGGCCCGGCGCCGCGACATCCTGGTGGACGACGAGACCCTCTTCGACTTCTACGACCAGCGGGTGCCCGAACACGTCGTCTCCGGCGCCCACTTCGACTCCTGGTGGAAGCACAAGGCGAAGGAGGACCCCGAACTCCTCGACTTCGAGCGCTCGATGCTCATCAACGAGCGGGCGCAGGCGGTCACCAAGGCCGACTACCCGGACTCCTGGCGGCAGGGCGGACTGAAGTTCCGCGTGACGTACCAGTTCGAGCCGGGCGCGGACGCCGACGGGGTGACCGTGCACATCCCGCTCCAGGTGCTCAACCAGGTCTCGGAGGAGGGCTTCGACTGGCAGATCCCGGGCCTGCGCGAGGAGGTCGTCACCGAGCTGATCCGCTCGCTGCCCAAGCCCATCCGGCGGCACTACGTCCCGGCGCCCAACTTCGCCCGGGCCTTTTTGGAGCACGCCGAGCCGCTCCAGGAAGCCCTGCCGGTCACTCTGGCCCGGGAGTTGAAGCGGCGGGTCGGAGTGCCGGTCACCGCCGAGGACTTCGACCTGGGGCGGGTGCCCGAGCACCTCAAGATCACTTTCCGGATCGTGGACGAGCGGCGCCGCAAGCTCGCCGAGGACAAGGACCTCCAGGCGCTGAGGCTGCGCCTGAAGCCCAAGGCGCAGAAGGCGATCTCCCAGGCGGCCGCGGCCACCGCGGAGCGCACCGGCGGCGAGTCCGTGGAGCGCAGGGGCCTGACCGACTGGAGTCTCGGCACCCTCAGCCGCGTCTTCGAGACCCGGCGGGCCGGGCAGCCGGTGAAGGCCTACCCCGCCCTGGTGGACGACGGGGACACCGTCTCGGTGCGGCTCTTCGACACCGAGGCCGAGCAGCAGCAGGCGATGTGGCGCGGCACCCGGCGGCTGATCCTGCGCAACATCCCGGTCAACCCGGCCAAGTTCGCCTCCGACAAGCTCAACAACGCCCAGAAGCTGGCCCTTTCGGCCAATCCGCACGGCTCGATCCCGGCGCTCTTCTCGGACTGCGCGCAGGCCGCCGCGGACAAGCTGATCACCGACTTCGGCGGCCCGGCCTGGGACGAGGAGTCCTACCGGAAGCTGTACGAGAAGGTCCGCGCCGAGATCGTCGACGCCACGGTGGCCACCGTCGGCCAGGTCCAGCAGGTCCTCGCCGCCTGGGGTTCCTGCGAGCGGCGCCTGAAGTCCGTCCGCAGCCCGGCACTGCTCGCCAACCTCGCGGACGTACGGGCCCAGTTGGACGCGCTGATCAGGCCGGGCTTCGTCACCGAGGCCGGGGTCGGGCGGCTCGGGCACCTGATGCGCTACCTGGTCGCCGCCGACCGGCGCCTGACGCAGATGCCCGCGAACGCCCAGCGGGACACCGCGCGGATGGAGAAGGTCCACGAACTCCAGGACGAGTACGCCTGGTTGCGCGAGCAGCTGCCGCAGGGGCGGCCGGTGCCGCGGGAGGTCCTCGACATCCGCTGGATGCTGGAGGAGCTGCGGGTCAGCTACTTCGCACACGCCCTCGGCACGGCCTATCCGGTCTCCGACAAGCGCATCCTCAAGGTGATCGACAAGTACGCCTAGTGCCGCACACCTGGAGCTTCGCCCGCTGTCCGGCCGGCGGCGACAGCCACCGGGACGACGTCCTGCCCAGCGGACCGCCGGCCGGCTCCCCGGAGGAAGCCCACGACTGCGCGGGCGGCCGCTGTCCCCACGCTCCCGCGTCGGCCATCCGGGTGCCGGCCGGACTTGTCGTCCTCGTCGGCCCGCCGGCCTCCGGCAAGACCAGCTTCGTCCGGGCGCTGATCGAGAGCGGGCAGATCGACGCGGAAGCCGTGGTGTCCAGCGACGGGATCCGCGCGGAGCTCTACGGCACCTCACCCGCGCAAGCGGAGTCCGACGCGGCGGACGCACGGATCTTCGAGGAACGTGACCGCAGGATCGTCGCCAGGCTCGCCACCGGACGCGGCGCAGTCGCCGAGTCGACCAATGTCACCCCGCGGGCACGCGAACGACTCATCGCCATCGCCGGCCGCTTCGACGCCCCGGTGACCATGCTGCGGTTCGACCCGGAGGTCACCGACCTCCTCCGGCAGTACACCGAGCGGGGCCGCACCGACCTCACCGCCGCGGACGTCCACGCCTACGCCGCGGCCATGGCCCGAGACGCCACTGCCGACCAGCTCCGCTCCGAGGGCGCGACCGCCGTGCACGACGTCCCCGGGCGCCGCCAAGCGACCACGCCTGCCGAAGCCGCCGCGTACTTCTCCTTCGTCTGACACATCCGAGGTGCCCAGACCTGCCTTTCGCACCCCCTCCACGAACTTCCGCGGAGCAGCACCCGCGCTGTGGGCGGCGGGTGCCGGGGATCTCGCACGGGCGGCTCCTTACCTGGTCCGCACCCGGACGGACTCCGGACGGGCCCCGGACCTCTCCGGGGTCCGTGCCTGCTCTGCGGCCCTGGCTGAAACATCAACGGGCCGGAGCGGAGGGCGAGTTGACCGCCCTTCTCACTCCCGCTCGCACTTCCTCGCGCCGGGGCGCCGCACCCCGGCATGCGCGCCGCGCACGGATTCCGCTTCCTCGCCCCGCACCCGGGCTGACCCCTCCCGGCCTGGCCCGATGAGGCTCCGGAGCGCCGCCGGGAGCGGGAAGGGGAGGCCCCGGGGCCACGGTCCGCCGCCAGTTCGACCGGCGCCCCTGACCTGGGGTACAGTCTCTTCCGCAGCGAAGGAAAGTTCCGCTGCGAAGCAAGGTCCTGTGGAGCAGTTTGGAGTGCTCGCCACCCTGTCAAGGTGGAGGCCGCGGGTTCAAATCCCGTCAGGACCGCTTTCCCGAAGGCCCCGCAACCCACCCGTGGTTGCGGGGCCTTCTGCATGCCCGGCGGTACGCGAACGAACCGGGCGCCCCGTTTGGCGCGCCCCGCACCCGTACTCCCGCGCCGCCTCCCGTGGCCGGCGGATGTCACAACTGACACCTCCCGCCGGGCAACCTCAGGACCCCCTCGGCCATCTCCCCCTGCGAGAGGGCCCTTTCCCTAGTGCAGGCACCGTCGCACAACAAGACCTTTGACATGTGACAGGTGTCACTCAATATCTTTTGGTGGGACCGTTACTTACCCCTCGCCTACAACTGATCAATTTAATATGTGCAATTGCACGTACGAGGAGGGAGCCCGGGCGTCAGCCTCACCCTCCGTACGGCCTCTTGGAGGAACCCCACAGTGGGGCGCACGCGGCACCGCGGGTGACCCGTACGGGACTTCGCCACCCGAGGGCTTTTGGCGCGCTCCAGCGCGCGCCCAGGCGCCCCGGCGCGCCGCCTGTACACCGGCTCCCCGGACTGGCAGGCCCGGGACCAGGGCATAAAAAGATCGCGCTGGACCCGGCGGAGTCCAGCGCGATCGACGACGCACCCATGTGAAGTCGCGAGGGAACAGGGCCTGTTGGGGCAGGGCCCGCGTCGTTGGAGCTGTCAGCGGACGTTTCGCCGGATGGGGGTCCGGCTGGTACTCAACGTCCGGCTATCTGCGGTTTCTCAGGCCTCGCTGCGCTGCTGCGGAATGCCCGCGAGCAGTGCGCGGACCTCCGCCTCGCGGTAGCGGCGATGCCCGCCGAGCGTGCGGATCGATGTGAGCTTGCCCGCCTTTGCCCAGCGTGTGACCGTCTTAGGGTCGACGCGGAACATGGTGGCAACCTCAGCAGGGGTCAGCAACGGCTCTGCATCAGGGGTGCGAGCGGTCATGAGCGGCCTCCTCGGAGAACCGAACCTTCGGTTCTTTCCTCTAAATTCTGCACCTTGACCCGCGTTGCCCGAAATGGTCGACGCGGGTCGAGTCGGTTATAGGACGAACGGCTTGTCCTCGGCACTACAACTACACCATCTGTCCAGCCGCGTCGGCCAAACCGATGGAATTGCCCCTTCAGGTATCCATCGGCGACGGAAGCCGATGGACCATGCCATAGCGGACAGTTACACCCCAGTAACGATCAGTTACGGCGGCGCTCAGGCGTCGCGGGGACCCCCGATAACGTGCAATGTCGAGCATTCCACCCATAGTTGAGCAGAAGGAGGCCTCACCGGACTCCTTGTCCTATTTTGGCACGAGGAGGGGTGATGGGCGCAAGAGGGCCGTAAGTGCGGTCCGTCACGCTTGGGAGTTTGGCCCCGGATCGGGACCTACGTCCCCGTAACCGCGCGCACCGCGCGAGCAGTTCGCGCTCACCCCGCGAGCCCGCCGCGATCAGTTCGCGGACTGCAGCGCCCGTACCGCCCGCCAGCGCTCCACCAGCTTCCGGTACGCCTCGCCCGCGGCCACCCCGTCGCCCTCGCGCAGGGACTTGATGCCCTGCGCCACATCGGCCGCCGAGTGGTCGCCGTCCAGATCGTCCGCGGACAGGGCGTGCGCCAGGCCGCCGTAGTCCAGCTCCACGAGTGAACGCGGATGGAACTCTTCCAGCCATCGGCCCACTTCTACAAGCCCGTCGAGCAGCGGACCCTCGTCGAGGGTGTCCTTCATCGTCTTGAAGCCGCGGGCCACCCGCCGCCGGGCCTGCACCATCGGCGTGCGGTACCGCAGCCGCGCCGGATGCCCGCCGTCCGCCTTCTCGTACTCCCGCTCCTCGTCGGCGAAGAGCACGAACCAGCTGAGCGGGACCTGCCAGGTCGAGGTGCGGATCCAGGGGCGGGCGTCCGGGTGCTCGGCCAGCCAGGCCTCGTAGTCGGCGGCGGCCTGCTCGCGCACCACCTTCGGCAGCACCGCGTCCAGGACCGGCGCCGGCCACTGCCCGCCCAGCCTGCCGAGCGACTGCCAGCCGCGCAGCCGGGTCCGCCAGGGGCAGACGCACAGCACGCCGTCCAGCTCGGCCACGAAGGCGTCGTCGCTCTCGTGCACCGGCACCACCACCGGCGGCACCGGCAGCAGATCGGCCAGCGAACGGCGCAGTTCGTCCTGGTGGGAGGGGTGCTCGGGGCGTTTGGCGTACCGCTCCCAGTGTCCGCGCTCCGGCTCGGGGAAGGCGGCCAGCGGCTCGTAGACGCGCAGATACGCGGCGTACGGCACGATCACCGAGGGCACCTTGGGCACAGCGACTCCTCACCCGTCCACAGCCCGGAGACCCGGGAAAACACTGCAAATCGTGCCATGCTCCCGCGCCGTCAGAAGGTGATCGGTCCGACTGTGCGCACACACTGCCCCGCAGGCCCTAATCTCATGCCCATCGGCCCGCAAGGCCGTCCGCATGAAGCCGCTGACCGGGCAGCCCGCCACAAGCGGCACCCAGGACGCGGAGCACCCAACCCTCCGCCGCTTCTTACCCAGGAGTCACCACAGTGACCGACGTAACCGGCGCTCCTGCCGAGGTTCTGCACACCCTGTTCCACTCGGACCAGGGCGGCCATGAGCAAGTCGTGCTCTGCCAGGACCGCGCCAGTGGCCTCAAGGCCGTCATCGCCATCCACAACTCCGCGCTCGGCCCCGCCCTCGGAGGCACCCGCTTCTACCCGTACGCGAGCGAGCAGGAGGCCGTCGCCGACGCGCTGAACCTCTCCCGCGGGATGTCCTACAAGAACGCGATGGCCGGAATCGGCCACGGCGGCGGCAAGGCCGTCATCATCGGCGACCCGGACTACCTCAAGAGCGACGAACTGCTGCGCGCCTACGGCCGGTTCGTGGCCTCGCTCGGCGGGCGCTACATCACCGCCTGCGATGTCGGCACCTATGTCGCCGACATGGACGTGGTGGCGCGCGAGTGCCAATGGACCACGGGGCGTTCGCCCGAGAACGGCGGCGCCGGCGACTCCTCGGTGCTCACCGCCTTCGGTGTGTACCAGGGCATGCGGGCCAGCGCCCAGCACCTGTGGGACAGCCCGGCCCTTCGCGGTCGCAAGGTCGGCATCGCCGGGGTCGGCAAGGTCGGGCGCCACCTGGTGGGGCACCTCCTGGAGGAGGGCGCCGAGGTCGTGATCACCGATGTGCGCGCCGAGTCGGTGCGGCAGATCACCGAGCAGCACCCGGAGGTACGGGTCGCCGCCCACACCAGCGAGCTGATCCGCACCGAGGGCCTGGACATCTACGCCCCGTGCGCGCTCGGCGGCGCCCTCAACGACGAGAGCGTGCCCGCCCTGACCGCCTCGGTGGTCTGCGGCGCGGCCAACAACCAGCTCGCCCACCCCGGCGTCGAGAAGGACCTCGCCGACCGCGGCATCCTCTACGCCCCCGACTACGTGGTGAACGCGGGCGGGGTGATCCAGGTCGCCGACGAGCTGCACGGCTTCGACTTCGAGCGCTGCAAGGCGAAGGCCTCGGAGATCTACGACACCACCCTGACGATATTCGCGCGTGCGAACGACGACGGGATCCCCCCGGCCGCGGCGGCGGACCGGATCGCGGAGGGACTGATGGCCCAGGCCCGCCGCGCCTGAGCGCCGTACCACCGGCCGCGGCCGGTCGGCGGCCGGGCGACCCCCGGCCCCGCCCGTGCGGGATCTGGCCGGAAAGTGCTTGACCAGCAGGACCAGAGCGCTCGGCGGGGGTGAGAGACAAGACTCACCCCCGTCGGCGGGTCGGCCGCCCCGAAGAGGTTAATATGGCGGCTGACCAGCGAGGACAGGGCTCCTCGCGGGTTCTGCTGACAGGCGCGTCCTGCGGGCGGCGTACCGTATGGCCGCAACAGCAGGTACCGTGGAAGCCCTACGGACCGGACTCTCCACGGAGGGCCCGTTCCCGAACATGAACGCGTGTCAAGACTCTGGGGCCGTCGAGCCCCGATATCGAGGGGGTCGAGCCATGGGGCGCGGCCGGGCCAAGGCCAAGCAGACAAAGGTCGCCCGCCAGCTGAAGTACAACAGCGGCGGGACTGACCTGTCGCGTCTGGCCAATGAGCTGGGCGCTTCCACTTCGAGTCAGCCTCCGAACGGCGAGCCGTTCGAGGACGACGAGGAGGAAGACGACCCGTACGCCCAGTACGCGGATCGCTACAACGGCGACGACGACGATGCGGAGGACTCGGACGAGTCCGGCCCCTCGTCGCGCCGCCGCGGCGCTTGACCACGCGACACCGGTGGTTTCGTAGCTCCGGCTACCGCTCTCGCGACAATCGCATGTCACCCGGTCCGGGGCTTCAGCACCGGACCGGGTTTCGTGCTGCCACCCGGGGCCTGCGTCAGGCGGCGTAGTCGCCATGGAGTGCCGCGCCCGTGGAGTGCTCGCCGCGGGCGGTGATCTCACCGGCCACCCAGGCCTCGACCCCGCGGTCGGCGAGGGTGGTCAGGGCCGCGTCCGCCGAGTCGCCGGGGACGATCGCGATCATGCCGACGCCCATGTTGAGGGTCTTCTCCAGTTCGAGCCGCTCGACCCGGCCCTCGCGGCCGACCAGGTCGAAGACCGGGGCCGGCGTCCAGGTCCCGCGGTCGAGAGTGGCGTGCAGTCCGTCCGGGATCACCCGGGCGAGGTTGGCCGCGAGGCCGCCGCCGGTGATGTGCGAGAAGGCGTGCACCTCGGTGGTCCGCATCAGGGCGAGGCAGTCCAGCGAGTAGATCTTGGTGGGTTCGAGGAGTTCCTCGCCGAGGCTGCGGCCGAACTCCGCGATCTCCTGGTCGAGCCGGAGTTTCGCCCGCTCGAAGACCACGTGCCGCACCAGCGAGTAGCCGTTGGAGTGCAGTCCGGAGGAGGCCATCGCGATCACCGCGTCGCCCTCCTGGATGCGGTCGGCGCCGAGCACCCGGTCCGCCTCGACCACGCCCGTACCGGCACCGGCCACATCGAAGTCGTCGGGCCCGAGCAGTCCCGGGTGCTCCGCGGTCTCGCCGCCGATCAGCGCGCACCCGGCGAGCACACAGCCCTCGGCGATGCCCTTGACGATCGCGGCGACCCGCTCCGGGTGGACCTTGCCGACGCAGATGTAGTCCGTCATGAACAGCGGTTCCGCGCCGCAGACCACGATGTCGTCCATGACCATGGCGACCAGGTCGTGCCCGATGCTGTCGTAGACGCCGAGCTGCCGGGCCAGGTCGACCTTGGTGCCGACGCCGTCGGTGGCCGAGGCGAGCAGCGGGCGCTCGTACCGCTTGAGGGCGGAGGCGTCGAAGAGTCCGGCGAAGCCGCCGATGCCGCCGAGGACCTCGGGGCGGCGGGTCTTCTTCACCCACTCCTTCATCAGCTCGACGGCACGGTCGCCCGCTTCGATGTCGACACCTGCGGCGGCGTACGAGGCGCCGGCGGGCGCGCCGGAGGAATCAGACATAAGTGACACGTCTCCTTGGGAGGCGAGAGGGAGTTACGGGCGACGGAGCGCTTCGGCCGCGGCCGTGGAGGCCGGTCCTGCGGCCAGCTCGGTCTCCAGGAGCTGCTTGCCGAGCAGCTCGGGGTCGGGCAGGTCCATCGGGTACTCGCCGTCGAAGCAGGCGCGGCAGAGGTTCGGCTTGGCGATGGTGGTCGCCTCGATCATGCCGTCGATGGAGATGTACGAGAGGGAGTCGGCGCCCATCGACTTGCCGATCTCCTCGACCGTCATGCCGTTGGCGATCAGCTCGGCGCGGGTGGCGAAGTCGATGCCGAAGAAGCAGGGCCACTTCACCGGCGGCGAGGAGATCCGGATGTGCACCTCGGCGGCGCCCGCCTCGCGGAGCATGCGCACCAGGGCGCGCTGGGTGTTGCCGCGCACGATGGAGTCGTCGACGACGACCAGGCGCTTGCCCGCGATGACTTCCTTCAGCGGGTTCAGCTTGAGGCGGATGCCGAGCTGGCGGATGGTCTGCGAGGGCTGGATGAAGGTGCGGCCCACGTAGGCGTTCTTCACCAGACCGGCACCGAAGGGGATCCCGGAGGCCTCGGCGTACCCGATGGCGGCGGGGGTGCCGGACTCCGGGGTGGCTATCACCAGGTCGGCCTCGACCGGGGCTTCCTTGGCGAGCTTGCGGCCCATCTCCACGCGGGAGAGGTAGACGTTGCGGCCCGCGATGTCGGTGTCGGGGCGGGCCAGGTAGACGTACTCGAAGACGCAGCCCTTGGGGCGGGCCTCGGCGAAGCGGGTGCTGCGGAAGCCGTTCTCGTCGACCGCGACGAACTCGCCCGGCTCTATCTCGCGGACGAAGGCCGCCCCGCAGATGTCGAGGGCGGCGCTCTCCGAGGCGACCACCCAGCCGCGTTCGAGGCGGCCGAGGACCAGCGGGCGGATGCCCTGCGGGTCGCGGGCCGCGTACAGCGTGTGCTCGTCCATGAAGACCAGCGAGAAGGCGCCCTTGACCTCGGGCAGCACCGTCATCGCGGCCTCTTCGAGGCTGAGCGGCTTGCCGTCCTCGTCCTTCTGCCCGGCGAGCAGCGCGGTGACGAGGTCGGTGTCGTTGGTCGCGGCGACCTTGGCGTTGCGGCTGCCGTTCTCCCGGGGGAGCTCGGCGACCAGCTCGGCGAGCTGGGCCGTGTTGACCAGGTTGCCGTTGTGCCCGAGGGCGACGGAGCCCTCCGCGGTGGCACGGAAGGTGGGCTGCGCGTTCTCCCAGACCGAGGCACCGGTCGTGGAGTAGCGGGCATGGCCCACGGCGATGTGGCCCTGGAGGGAGCCGAGGGAGGTTTCGTCGAAGACCTGGGAGACCAGGCCCATGTCCTTGAAGACGAGGATCTGGGAGCCGTTGCTCACCGCGATTCCCGCGGATTCCTGACCTCGATGCTGGAGGGCGTAGAGCCCGAAGTACGTGAGCTTTGCGACCTCTTCGCCCGGAGCCCAGACTCCGAAGACGCCACAAGCGTCCTGGGGGCCTTTCTCGCCGGGGAGCAGATCGTGATTGAGTCGACCGTCACCACGTGGCACGCCACCGAGTGTAGGCGAGATCGACCACTGGTCCGAATTGGGGTGGGGGGACTCCTGGTCCCCGGGACCCGCGCTCCCAGGGACCGGCGGTCCCGGGAAAGCCCAGCGCAGGGCGGCAATGAGACGCGGATGTCCGATTACCGGATGCCCGTTGACAGCCAAAGGTGTCTTCGGTCACGCTTCCGGCCATGCAGCTGCCCAGCGGCCCCGGCGCCGTTCTCGTGGAGCGCCGCCACGTCGACCTGGTCCGGGTGGCGAGCGCGATCTGTCGCCGCATCCGCTGAGCGCGGCCTCGGGCCCACTCCCGCTGTCTCGAATTCGCCCCTCGGCGCCGACAGCTCCCGGACCCTGACGGGCCGCCTGCCCGCAGAGGCCGTACCCAGCCGCACGGGCCTCCGCCCGGGGTTCGCCACCACCGCCACAGGCGCCCCTCCTCACCCTCTGTCACCACCTCTCCCACCGCGCCGGTCCCTCCCGCGCGGGCCCGGCCGTGCTCATGCCACCGCCGCCGCCCGCGCCGGCCCCGTGCGCGCCCTACCCGGAGCCTTCCTGTGCCCTCTTCCTCCCGTACGCCCGCCTCCCGTACGCCCGCCTCCCGCACCGAACCGGCCGCCTCCCCCGCCGGGGAGGCCGAGGGCGGCTCGCGCCGCTCCCTCTCCCGGCGCGCCTTCCACACCGCCGTCGGCGCCGGAACCGCGGCCGCCGCCGTGGGCCTGCCCGCGGCCGCCGCCACCGCCGACTCGGCCGGGGCCGCCGCCGAGCACCGCGAGCGCCCCTTCCGGGCCGCCCCCGGCCGCCACTCCCGGCGCCCGAACATCCTCTTCATCCTCGGCGACGACCTCGGCTGGGCCGACCTTTCCAGCTACGGCGCCCCGCACATCCACACCCCGAACCTTGACCGCCTGGCCCGCCAGGGCGTCCGCTTCACCGACGCCTACTCCGGCTCCGCCACCTGCTCCCCCACCCGCTTCAGCCTCTACACCGGCCGCTACCCGGGCCGTACGAAGGGCGGTCTCGCCGAGCCCATCGCGGACCGCACGGTCGGCCTCGAACCCACCCACCCCACGCTGGCCTCGCTGCTGCGGGACGCCGGCTACGCCACCGCCCTCATCGGCAAGTGGCACTGCGGCTACCTCCCGGACTACTCCCCCACCAAGTCCGGCTACGACGAGTTCTTCGGCAACCTCGGCGGCGCCCTGGAGTACTACTCCAAGCTCGGCCTGCTCGGCGAGTACGACCTCTACGAGGGCGACGCCGAGTACAAGGACCTGCGCTACTACACCCGGGTACTGACCGAGCGGGCGAGCGAGTACGTCTCCCGCGAGCACGAGCGGCCCTGGCTGCTGAACCTCAACTTCACCACCCCGCACTGGCCTTGGATCGCCGAGGGTGACGAGGAGGAGAGCGCCGAGATCACCCGCCGGATACGCGCGGGGGTCAAGGGCGCGCTCAACCACCGGGACGGCGGCTCGGTCGAGAAGTACCGCGAGATGGTCGAGGACCTGGACCGCTCCGTCGGCAAGGTGCTCGCCGCCCTGCACCGCTCCGGCCAGGAGGAGAACACCCTGGTCTTCTTCGGCAGCGACAACGGCGGCGAGCGCTTCTCCTACAACTGGCCGCTGACCGGCGGCAAGTTCGGCCTCCAGGAGGGCGGCATCCGGGTCCCGTCCGTCGTCCGCTGGCCCGCCCGCCTCGACGGCGGCCAGGTCAGCGAGGAGCCGGTCTTCACCCCCGACTGGACCGCCACCCTCCTCGAACTCGGCGGCGCCCGCCCGCACCCCGCGTACCCCCTGGACGGCAGCAGCCTCGCCGGATACCTGCTGCGCGGCGAGGAGTTGGCGGAGCGCGAACTCTTCTGGCGGGTCCGCGGCGAACGCGCCCTGCGCCGCGGCAAGTGGAAGTACTACCGGGGCCAGGACGGCAAGGACCACCTGTACGACCTCCACGCGGACGCCCGCGAACAGGCCGACCGGGCCGCGGCGGAACCTGAGTTGGTGAAGGAGCTGCGGCAGGCCTGGGAGCGCATCGACAAGAGGCTGCTGCCGTACCCGGACGCGAAGAAGAGCTGATTGGCCGTCAACGGACGCCTGCGGCCCGCCCCTTGAGCTTCCGGGGGCGGGCCGCGAGCGTACGGAGCTGGATGGCGCGCTGCTAGAGCACGCCCTCCTTCAGGGCGGTGATCAGCTCGGTCACCGGGCCACGGGGGAGCAGAAGGGCCGGGCCGTGCGGGGACTTGCTGTCGCGGACGGCGACCATCTCCGGGTCGACGAGGCCGAACTCGACGCAGTCGCCCTGCGCGCCGGAAGCAGAGGACTTCCACCAGGTGACGGGCAGGGTGGCGGCGTCTTCAACGTGGCTCATGCGCACTCCTTTACGGGTGAAGACAAGCACTGTCTAGCCGAGTGTGCCGTCCTTGAGCGCTGCTACGAGGCCGCTCACCGAACCACGGCCAAAAAGCAGCGCCGGACCATGCGGCGCCTTGCTGTCGCGGACCGCGACCGTCCCCGCGTCGACGAGGCCGAACTCGACGCAGTCCGACTGGGCGCCGGAGGCCGACGACTTCCACCAGGTGACGGGCAGGGTGGCGGAGTCTTCAACGTGGCTCATGAGTGCTTTTTCCTTATCTCTGCGATCAGTTCGGCTGACCGTTCGACCGGGAGCGCCGCAGCGCGTAGCCGCTCGAACGCGTCACGGTAGACAGCGACCTGGTCACGTTCTTCGACGTACAGGGCGGAAGTGAGGCTCTCCACGTGCACCACGTCGAGATCGGCGTGCTCATCGAAGCCGAGAACCGCGTACGAACCCATCTTCCCTGCGTGGGGTGGGGAGTCGGCAGGCAGCACCTGGATGGTGATGTTGGGCCGCCGTCCCAAGGACTGAAGCCGACCGAGTTGTTCCCGCATCACACCTTCGCCCACGCACTGGGTACGCAAGGCGGTCTCCGAGACGATCGCCCAGAGGTTGAGGGGCTTTTCACGGGTCAGCACCGCCTGCCGAGCCAGCCGGATCTCCGCCAAGGCGTCCACCTTGGCTTCCAGTGCCTCCGACATCGCTGTTGCGGTGACGATCTCGCGCGCGTACTCACCGGTCTGTAACAGCCCGGGGATCACGCCCATCTGCCATGTCCGCACGCTGGTCGCCTCGGCCTCCAGGCTGATCAAGTCCTCGTAGACCGGAGACAGGATCCCCCGATACGACTGCCACCACCCCCGCCGCGCACCTTCCCGCGTGAGGGAGAGCAGAGCTCGGCGCAGTTCCTTGTCCTTGATCCCGTAGAGATCGAGGAGGAGTTCGACGTCCTTGGCCTTGGCGGCGGTTCGGGCCGTTTCGATGCGGGAGAGCTTGGCGGGGTTGATCGCGCCGGCAGACTTGGCGGCCACCTCGTCGAGGGTGCTGCTTCCCCGCAGGCCGCGCAGCTTCACCCCGAGGCGGCGCCTGCGCACGGTGGGTGCGCTCACGTACTTCCCTCCCCGTAGTGATCCAGTAGCCGACAGTCTGCCGCGCTCGTGCACCGGATGCCACCTCGCCTTCCGCTCCGCCATCCTGACACTCACAGACGTGCATGCAATTTTGCATTCACTCTTCCGATAGCTTGCACAGGAGAGGGATCAGCAGGCACTCTGATGTGACGAAGAGCTACCGCATCGCTACGGGTGTGGCAACTGACCCTGCTCACCTGGCAGATGCTGCTGAGGAGGCTTGCATGACGTGTAGGCGACCGAATCGCTTATCTCCGGCAAATGCGACAGCGGAGCGCCCGCCCTCCGGCCGGTCGCCCGCCGAACTGAAACTCCCGAGCGCTCCCGAGTCCGTACGTCAAGCCCGGGAATACGTACGGAAGTTCGCCGGGTCGTATGCGCCGGAGGTGCCGGAGGAACGCGTCGACGAGGCGGTTCTCGTGCTGTCGGAGCTGGTCACCAACGCGGTGCGGTACGGCTCGGCGCGGGAGGACTTCGTCCTCGTCTCCCTTGTGCTGAAGGCGAGTTACCTGCGCATCGAGGTGCACGACGCCGGGCGGCGGCGCCCGCGGCTGCGGCACTCGGCGGCGGACTCCGCCACCGAGCAGCGCGGGCGCGGGCTGTTCATCGTGGCGGAGCTGGCCGCCGACTGGGGCGTCGGGGAACGGCCGTTCGGGAAGTACGTGTGGGCGGAGCTGGCCTGGCCGCGGGAGGCCCGGCGGGAGTGAACCGCTCCCCCGCGGCCCCCCCTCTCAGGCCCTGCCCTCTCAAGCCCCGCCCGCCGCGAAGGCGCCGCCCCCGGTGAAGGCCAGCTTGGCGAAGCGTTCGCCGATGCGGCGGTGGGTGGCGGCGTCGGGGTGGAGGGCGTCGGGCAGCGGGAGTTCGGTGAGGTCGGCGGCGCCGTAGAGTTCGCGGCCGTCGAGGTAGTGCAGGTGCGGGTCCTCGGCGGCACGCTGGGTCACGATCCGGGAGAGTTCCTCGCGGATGATGCCCAGGGTCAGCTTCCCGGCCGCCTTCTCCGCGGGGTCGCCCAGCGCCTTGAACTGGATCTGGCCGTTGACCAGATTGCCGAGGTCCGGGGCGCAGGGGCCCGGGGTGTCCTCGTGGATCGGGCACAGGATCGGCGAGACGACCAGGAGCGGAGTCTCCGGGTGCCCCTCGCGGATCGTGTCGAGGAAGCCGTGCACGGCGGGGGCGAAGGCGCGCAGCCGCATCAGATCGGCGTTGACCACGTTGATGCCGAGCTTGAGGCTGATCAGCTCGGCCGGGGTGTCCCGCAGGGCGCGGGCGAGGAAGGGGTCGAGCAGGGCGCTGCCGCTCAGGCCCAGGTTGATCAGCTCCACCCCGGCGAGGGAGGCGGCGAGCGCCGGCCAGGTCGTGGTGGGGCTCGCCGCGTCCGAGCCGTGGCTGATCGAACTGCCGTGGTGCAGCCAGACCTTGCGGCCCCGGTCGGGGAGGGGTTCGACGGGGGCGTCGGTGCGCAGGGCGAGGAGTTCGGTGGCCTCGTTGTGCGGCAGCCAGATCTCCACGTCCTTCGCCTCGCGCGGCAGTTCGGTGAAGCGGACGGTGCCGGGCGGGCCCGACTCGGTGGTGGTGGTGCCGGTGGTCATGTCGATGGTGAGGGTGTTGCCGCCGGAGACGGAGGCCTGCCGGACCAGGCGCCCGTCCACGAGGAGGTCGTACACCCCATCCGGGCGGGGCGGGGCGCCCACGTACGCGCGCTTGGTGCGCAGGGTGTCCAGTTCGACGGCGGTGGCCCGGGTGCGGAAGACGAGCCGTACGCCGGAGGGCTGGGTCTCCGCCACCGAGAGCTGGCTGTCGGTGTACTGGGCGCGGGCCCGGGCGGGCAGCCGGTGCGGCTGGAGGCCGCCGCGCTCGGTGGTCTCCAAGTCGAGGGCGCCGCGCAGCAGTTCGGGGGTGAGAGGGGTGGTGGTCCAGCGCGGCCCCGGGCGCGGTGCCGACTCGGGACGCGGTACGGGCTCGGGGTGCGGTACGGGCTCGGGGTGCTGCATGGGGTCCGCCTGTCGGGTCGGAGGGGAGGGGCCGGGGCGCGCCGGGCCCGGCTCAGGGGGTGGTGGGGGCGGCGGGCCAGTTCCGCAGCAGGGCGTCGAGGGCGTCCAGGATCCGGGGCCAGGTCTCCGCGGCGGCGGGGCTGCTGTGGTCGAAGGACCCGCCGCCCTCCATGGTCACGAAGCCGTGGAAGACGCTGCCCAGAAGCCGGACGGCGTGCGTCTGGTCCGGTTCGGTCAGGTCGTAGCCGCGCAAGATGGCGCGGATCATCCGGGAGTGCCGGGGCCCGGCGCTGGCCGCCGCGTCCTCGGGGGCCAGCCGCAACTGGGCGGCGGCGTACCGGCCCGGGTGCTGCCGGGCGTAGTCGCGGTAGACGTCGCCGAGGGCGGTCAGGGCGTCCTTGCCCGAGCGGCCGGCCAGGGCGGCGCTGCCCCGGTCGGCGAGTTCCCTGAGGGCGAGCAGGGCGATGCCGGTCCTGAGCGCCCCGGAGTTCTTGACGTGCGAGTACAGGCTCGCGACGCGGACGTCGAAGCGCCGGGCCAGCGCCGAGACGGTGACCTGGTCGAAGCCCTCCTCGTCGGCCAGCTCCGCCCCCGCCTGGATCAGGCGTTCCGTGGTCAGTCCCGCGCGTGGCATGCGCCGCCCTCCGTTCCGCTGCCTTCCGGTTCCTCTGCCTCGGGTGCCTCTTCTTATGCGTCCGCGCCTGCGTCCGCCTTCGCGCTTCGGCGGCAGCGTGAGCCGGCGAGGCCGCGAACGCCCAGGTGGGCAGCTTCGAGTATGCATTTGCCTAAAGGGTTTAGGCAAATGTGGGGTGAGATTAGGCAGGAGAGTGGGACTGAGGAGGGTGATCCGGCAGGTCTCGTCCGGTCAGGACATCAGCGGGAGGAGGGCGGAGAGGTCGGAGCGTTCGCCGCTCGCGCTGATCTTCGCGGCGGAGTGCGCCTCGGCCCAGGTCGTGCGGCCGGTCGCCAGGCGGACCCAGGTCAGCGGGTCGGTCTCGACGACATTGGGCGGGGTGCCGCGGGTGTGCCGGGGCCCCTCCACGCACTGCACCACGGCGAAGGGCGGCACCCGCACCTCGGTGGAGCCGCCGGGCGCCTTGACCGCGAGGGCGTCGGCGAGCATCCGGGTGCAGGCGGCCAGGGCCTCCCGGTCGACCGGGATGTCGAGTCCGGTGGCGCGGTTCAAGTCGTCGGTGTGGACGGTGAGTTCGACCGTACGGGTCACCAGGAAGGGGAGGAGTTCGATGGTGCCGAGGCGGGTGGTGAGGCGGCGGTCGTCCGGGGTGGCGGCGAGGTCCTCGGCGAGCTTCGCGGCGACCTTCGCCCCGAAGGAGGCCAGATCGCGCTCGGCGGCGGCCAGCGCCCGGCTGCCCTCGGCGACCGCCTCGGCCAGGCTCGCCGTGACGAACGGGGCGTCCAGCAGGGCGAGTTCGGCCTTCGGCGGTTCGGGGAGGTCGATCGCGGCGCTCACCGCCCGTACCGCGATGGACACATGGGCCGCGAGATCGCGAACTGCCCAGCCGTCGAGGTGCGTCGGCGCGTCGAGCTGCTCCTCGCTGAGCCCGGCCACCGCCTCTCGCACCTGCGCGTACTGGCCGAGGACGGCGCTGCGGATCTTGGCGGAGTCGTAGCTGCGGAGGCGCTTCCGGGGCGGCATGGGGTCAGCTTATGACGGGGCGGAAGGGGCCGGGCGGGGTTCGGGATGCGGCCATCTGTGCACAACAGCCCTGCCACACAGGTGCCTTGGGACCGCGGGCCGCAGGACGGGGGAGCCGCCCGGCCGCCGGGCCCGGCCTCACCGCTTCGGGGGCCGGAAGTCCTCGGCTCCGGGAAAGACGAGGTGGTCGCAGCCCCGCCGCTGCGCCACGTCCTTGACGTAGGCGCGGAAATAGCGGGCCCAGGCGGGCGTCACGGACTTCGCGTACAGGTGGTCCAGGGAGAGGGTGTGCACGGCGTGGCCGCCGTCACGGCACTCGGAGGAGGCCCACCAGACAGCGGTCCTGCCGCGCCCCGCCGTGCCGCGGGGGGCGCTTGCCGACCCGTCGCCGTCCCAGAATTCGACGCTGTCCGCCAAGTCGCCGTAGTAGGTGTGCAGCGCCGCCCAGAACGGCCCCGCGGGGAAGTCCCTGTCGTAGTCCCCCCTGTGGACGGCCTCGTAGCGGAGGTCTCCGGCGCGTTCCGGGCCCATGCCGAGCAGGCACCGCTCCTCGCTGACCGCTTTGTCGGCGTGGGCGGGGAAGGCGCGTTCGGGGAAGTCCGCGCGGCGGGCGAAGGGGCGGGCGAAGGCGCAGGTGCCCTCGGCCCGGGCGGCCGGCTGGGGGCTGCGGGGCGGATCGGCGGGCAGCCCCTCGGCGGGTTCCTCCCAGCCTCGCCCGCAATGCGCCCGCTCGGCCAGGTTGTTGACCGTGCCGACCGCTGTCCGGGCCAGCAGATGCCGATCGCGGGCGGTCAGCGGGCCGTCGCTCCTGAGGCGCGGGATTTCGGCCTTGGCCCAGAGCGACTTGACCGGCGAACCCTTCAAACGGCCCTCGCGGCAGGGGAGACGGACCGTCACCGCGGCGTCGGTGACCACGCCGTCCACGGGACCGCCGAGGGGCTGGGGCCCCGGGGTGTCCGCCTCGCCGGGGCGGCCGGAGCTGAGATCCCGGGCGACGAGGTAGGCCTCGGGATCCTCGGGACTCGGCCGCGCGGTGCGCGCGGTGCCCGCCGCGGCGCGGAAGAAGTACCGGCGGCCCGATCCGTCTCCGGCCAGATCGGAGAAGAGGCCGCAGCCCGATCCGTCGACTTCGAGCGTGTCCCCGGGCGCGCTGATCCGCCCCTCCGATTCGGGCAGGGCGAGCACCAGCCCGGCGGGCACGAGCCCGTCGCAGGCCGCGTCGATCTCGTAGCGGCCCAGGAGGTTGGTGGCCAGAAGCCAGCCGCCGCCGACCGCGCCGAACGCGGCGACGAGCACGCAGAACGCGTTGACCAGGCTCAGCCGGCGCGAGCGG
The DNA here is from genome assembly GCF_012273655.1 of Streptomyces physcomitrii. Lineage (GTDB taxonomy): Bacteria > Actinomycetota > Actinomycetes > Streptomycetales > Streptomycetaceae > Streptomyces > Streptomyces physcomitrii. Next base: position 104,932 of record NZ_JAAWWP010000003.1, read on the forward strand.
AGGCCCGGCCTGAACAGGCCCCCGCGCGGGCCCAGTCGGAGCGGCTCCCCGATTCCCTCCCGGTAGCGCGCCGTATAACTTCCGATCGCGTCCAGCTGCTCCCCGGAGAAACCGCCACCGGCGCCCGAGCCCGTCCCCCGCGCCCCGGCCTCTGCCGCCACGCCCCGGCTCTCCTCGCCCGGCCGTTCTCCGCCACCCCGGATCGACACGACTCCCCTCCCGTGGCCCCCCGCGCCCCGACACGACCCGTCCGGTCGGCCGCCTGCGGTACGCACTCCCCTGCCCCGCGGCCGCCCATGTCCCGGCCCGTACGTACCGCCGGACGCGTGCCAGTCTGCCCGTCCGGCGACGGCCCCCGCCAAGCGGCGCGAGCGCGGAACAGCGAGCACGGGACGCGAGCACGGGACGGGTGCGGGAGCGCGGCAGCGGAACGCGGGCCCCGCCGAAAGACAGGACCCGCGTCTCGTGCCTGCCGTTCCGCTCGTACCTGCCGTTCCGCGACGGTCGACTAGGCCAGCACCGCCGGGATCGTCGTCTCGTGGGCCGTACGGAGTTCGGTCAGCGGGAGGCTGAACTCGCCCTGGACCTCGACGACCGCGCCGTCCTCCTCGCGGCCGTCGACCACGCCGATACGGGTGGCGGGCAGGCCGCGGGCGCCGCACATGTCGGTGAAGCGGAGCTCCTCCGAGCGGGGGACGGCGACGAGGGCGCGGCCCGCCGACTCCGAGAAGAGGAAGGTGAAGGCGTCCAGGCCGTCGGGGACGACCAGGCGGGCGCCCTTGCCGCCGAGCAGGGCCGACTCGGTGACGGCCTGCACGAGACCGCCGTCGGAGAGGTCGTGCGCGGAGTCGGCCATGCCGTCGCGGGAGGCCGCGATGAGGATCTCGGCGAGCAACCGCTCGCGCTCCAGGTCGACTTGGGGCGGCAGCCCGCCGAGGTGGTCGTGCACCACCTGCGACCAGGCCGAGCCGCCGAACTCCTCGCGGGTGTCGCCGAGGAGGTAGAGCAGCTGGCCCTCCTCCTGGAAGGCGACCGGGGTGCGGCGGGCCACGTCGTCGATGACGCCGAGCACCGCGACGACGGGCGTCGGGTGGATCGCCGCCTCGCCGGTCTGGTTGTAGAGGGAGACATTGCCGCCGGTGACCGGGGTGCCCAACTCCTGGCAGGCGTCGGCGAGTCCGCGGACGGCCTCGGCGAACTGCCACATGACGGCCGGGTCCTCGGGCGAGCCGAAGTTCAGGCAGTCGGAGACGGCGAGCGGCCTGGCACCGGTGGTGGCGACATTGCGGTACGCCTCCGCCAGCGCCAACTGGGCGCCGTGGTACGGGTCGAGCTTGGCGTAGCGGCCGTTGCCGTCGGTGGCGAGGGCGACGCCGAGGCCGGACTCCTCGTCGATACGGATCATGCCGGAGTCCTGCGGCTGGGCGAGCACCGTGTTGCCCTGCACCAGGTGGTCGTACTGGCTGGTGATCCACGCCTTGGAGGCCTGGTTCGGGGAGCCGACCAACCGCAGTACCTGGTCACGGAGTTGGTCGCCGCCGGCCGGGCGCGGGAGCTTGTTCGCGTCGTCGGCCTGGAGGGCGTCCTGCCAGTCGGGGCGGGCGTAGGGGCGCTCGTAGACCGGGCCGTCGTGGGCGACGGTGCGCGGGTCGACGTCGACGATCTTCTCGCCGTGCCAGTAGATCTCCAGGCGGTCGCCGTCGGTCACCTCGCCGATGACGGTGGCGATGACGTCCCACTTCTCGCAGATCGCGAGGAAGCGCTCGACCTTCTCCGGCTCGACCACCGCGCACATGCGCTCCTGCGACTCGCTCATGAGGATCTCCTCGGGCGAGAGCGTGGAGTCGCGCAGCGGGACGTCGTCCAGGACGACGTGCATGCCGCCGGAGCCGTTGGAGGCCAACTCGCTGGTGGCGCAGGAGAGTCCGGCCGCGCCGAGGTCCTGGATGCCGACCACCAGCTTCTCGGCGAAGGCCTCCAGGGTGCACTCGATGAGCAGCTTCTCCTGGAAGGGGTCGCCGACCTGGACGGCGGGGCGCTTCGAGGGCTTCGCGTCGTCGAAGGTCTCGGAGGCCAGGATGGAGGCGCCGCCGATGCCGTCGCCGCCGGTGCGGGCCCCGTAGAGGATGACCTTGTTGCCCGCGCCGGAGGCCTTGGCGAGGTGGATGTCCTCGTGCCGCATCACGCCGATCGCCCCGGCGTTGACCAGCGGGTTTCCCTGGTAGCAGGCGTCGAAGACGACCTCGCCGCCGATGTTGGGCAGGCCGAGGCAGTTGCCGTAGCCGCCGATTCCGGCGACCACTCCGGGCAGCACGCGCTTGGTGTCGGGGTGGTCCGCGGCGCCGAAGCGCAGCGGGTCGACCACGGCCACCGGGCGGGCGCCCATCGCGATGATGTCGCGCACGATGCCGCCGACGCCGGTCGCGGCGCCCTGGTAGGGCTCCACGTACGAGGGGTGGTTGTGGCTCTCCACCTTGAAGGTGACCGCGTAACCCTGGCCGACGTCGACCACACCGGCGTTCTCGCCGATGCCGACGAGCAGCGCGTCCGACCGCGGGGCCTTCTCGCCGAACTGGCGCAGGTGCACCTTGGAGGACTTGTACGAGCAGTGCTCGGACCACATCACGGAGTACATGGCGAGTTCGGCGCCGGTCGGGCGGCGGCCGAGGATCTCGACGACGCGCTCGTACTCGTCCTTCTTCAGGCCGAGTTCGGCCCAGGGCAGCTCGACGTCGGGGGTGCGGGTCGCGTTGTCGACCGTGTCGAGAGTCATGCGGAGACCAGCCTCTTGAGGATCGAGGTGAAGAACGGCAGCCCGTCGGTGCGGCCGTTGCCGACCAGGGATTCGACGGCGTGCTCGGGGTGCGGCATGAGGCCGACGACGCTGCCGGTCTCGTTGGTGATGCCCGCGATGTCGCGCAGCGAGCCGTTGGGGTTGTGGCCCACCCCGGGGACGGCGCCGGCCTCCTCGTCGGCACCGGCCACGTAGCGGAAGACGACGCGGCCCTCCGCCTCCAGCATGTCGAGGGTGCGCGCGTCGGCGACGTACCGCCCGTCCATGTTCTTCAGCGGGATGTGGATCTCCTGGCCCGCCGCGAAATCGGCCGTCCAGGCGGTCGCGCTGTTCTCCACGCGCAGCTTCTGGTCGCGGCAGATGAAGTGCAGGTGGTTGTTGCCGAGCATGGCGCCGGGCAGCAGGTGGGCCTCGGTGAGGACCTGGAATCCATTGCAGATGCCGAGGACCGGCAGGCCCGACTTCGCCTCGGCGATGATCGTTTCCATCACGGGCGAGAAACGCGAGATGGCGCCGGCCCGCAGGTAGTCGCCGTAGGAGAATCCGCCGGGCAGGACCACCGCGTCGACCTGCTTCAGGTCTTTGTCCTTGTGCCACAGGGCGACCGGTTCGGCGCCGGCGAGGCGGATGGCGCGCTGGGTGTCGCGGTCGTCGAGACTGCCGGGGAAGGTGACAACTCCAATACGCGAGGTCACTTTTCCTCCTCGACCTTCACGGTGAAGTTTTCGATCACGGTGTTGGCGAGGAAGGTTTCGGCGAGCTCGTGGATTCGGGCGAGCGCGGCGTCGTCGACCGGACCGTCCACTTCGAGTTCGAACCGCTTTCCCTGACGTACATCGGAGATGCCCTCGAAGCCGAGGCGCGGCAGCGCCCGCTGAACGGCCTGGCCCTGGGGGTCGAGGATCTCCGGCTTGAGCATGACGTCGACTACGACGCGTGCCACTGGCACTCCCGGTGTGTGGTGCTGAGCAGGTTCGTTCAGACTACCCGTACAGAATTTCTACGCGGGTAGATTCGTAGGTTCCGACGAGACACCGATCACTTCGCGGACGGGACGAAGAGCCTCCGGGCACAAATACTCCGCAAGAAACCCCGGAGGCACCCCGCAAGCACCCGGGAAGTACCCCAGGGAAGCCCGAACCGGACCCGAGAAGCGGCGAAAAGCGCTAGGCGCAGATTGTGTGCAGACACGCTGAGGTATTTCGAAGGGCTTCCCAGTGCAATGCCGCGCCCTGTACAAAGGGAATATCTCACGGGGATTTTCCCCGCAACCAGCCGGACAGTCGGCAAACGGGCACGTCAAGAGCACCGGATGCCGCGCGAAGGGACCGATATTCGTGGCGCAGCGTGTCGTGGTCACACTCTTTGACGACATCGACGGCGGGGAAGCGACGGAAACCATCGTCTTCGGCCTGGACGGCACGTCGTACGAGATCGACCTCAGCAAGACGAACGCCTCGAAGCTGCGCAAGGCGCTCGAACCCTACGTGGAGGCGGGCCGCAAGAAGGCCAGGTCCGGCAAGACCTTCACGCACACCTCGGTCACCCCGGACCCGGCCGCCGTCCGCGCCTGGGCCCGCTCGCACCGGATGGACGTGCCCCCGCGCGGCCGCATCCCCAAGAAGGTCTACGAGGCCTTCGACGCCGCCCGCTGACCGGCGTCCGCCGGGCCCCGGACCGGGGCCGACGGCCCCTCGGGGCAGCCGACTTGCGCAGTACCCCCGCCGGTCGGCTAAAGTCTGGAGCACGCCGAGGGGCGAGGCCGGAAACGGCAAGTCCCCGAAGTCGTGCGGGTGTAGTTCAGTAGTAGAACACCCCCTTTCCAAGGGGGAGGCGCAGTGTGCAATTCCTGTCACCCGCTCTGCACCGCCGTTCCAGCCACTCTTGTGGATACGGTAGGCTGGTGCTCGCGCCGATCTGTGAGAGCCGGTCGGAGGCAATGCGAACGTAGCTCAGTTGGTAGAGCGCAACCTTGCCAAGGTTGAGGTCGCGAGTTCGAACCTCGTCGTTCGCTCTGAAGCAGAAGAGAGAAACCCCGTTCCTGGTGGACGGGGTTTCTTTCGTTTTACCGCCGCTCGCGTTACCGCCCCTCGCGCCTCCCCGGCGCGCTTCCCGCCGCCCGCTTCCTGATTTCTGCCGGGCGTTCCCTTTTCCGCCGGTCCCGCCCGTTCTCGCTCCGGCCGCTTCTGACATTTGTCATGCGGGCCGATGACACCTCGCACTGCCGGGCCGCCGGACGCGCGGCGAGGCTCGATACATGGACAGCGAGGAGTACGTGATCAGGGCGGACGAGGTACGCCGGGTCTACCAGGGCGGCTTCGAGGCGGTACGCGGGGTGAGCTTCGCCGTGCGGCGGGGCGAGCTGTTCGCGCTGCTGGGCACCAACGGCGCGGGCAAGACCTCCACGGTGGAACTGCTCGAAGGACTGGCCGAGCCCGCCGGAGGCCGGGTACGGGTGCTGGGGCACGACCCCTTCGGCGAACGGTCCCGGGTGCGGCCGCGCACCGGGGTGATGCTCCAGGAGGGCGGCTTCCCCTCGGGCCTCACCACGGCGGAGACGGTCCGGATGTGGGCCGGGTGCACGAGCGGGCCGCGGCCGGTGGACGAGGCGCTGGAGATGGTGGGCCTCGCGGACCGCGCCGGGGTGCGGATCAAGCAGCTCTCCGGTGGCGAGCGGCGCAGGCTCGACCTCGCGCTCGCCCTCCTCGGCCGCCCCGAGGTGCTCTTCCTCGACGAGCCGACCACCGGCCTGGACGCCGAAGGGCGCCGCGACACCTGGGAGTTGGTGCGCAGGCTGCGCGCGGAGGGCACCACCGTGCTGCTGACCACGCACTACCTGGAGGAGGCCGAGGAACTCGCCGACCGGCTCGCGGTGCTGCACGAGGGGCGGATCGCCGCCTCGGGCACCGTCGCCGAGGTGGTCGCCGAGCAGCCCTCGCAGATGTCCTTCCAGCTGCCCGAGGGCTACCACCCGGGCGACCTCCCGCCGCTGGCCCCGCTCGGCGTCACCCGGCACGAGGTCGAGGGCCGGCTCCTGCGGCTGCACACCCGGGAGCTCCAGCGCACGGCGACCGCGGTCCTCGGCTGGGCGGAGCGGACCGGGGTCGAGCTGCGCGGCCTGAACGTACGCGCCGCCTCGCTGGAGGAGGCCTTCCTGCGGATAGCCCGGGAGGCGGGCGAGGGCGCCGGGAGCGGACGGGACGAGCGGGACACCGGCGGCCGCGGCGGCAAGGGCCCCGGCGGGCCCCGGGGACTCGGCGGACTGCGGGGACTCGGCGGGCTGCGCGGCCGCAAGGCGCGGGCACCCCGGGCCTCCGTACCGCAGCAGCAGTCGAGCCCCCACCAGCAGGTGCGGGGACCCCGGGCCGACGGAGCGAAGGAGCACAGCGCATGAGCGGCAGCACCCAGGACTACGCGCCCGCCGCCGGGCCCGCGCCGGGCGGCGGCGACCGGACCTATACCGGAGGCGGCGCCGACGGACCGCGGACCACACCCCTCGGCCGGATGCGGGCGCTCGCCCGGGCCGAGCTGACACTGCTCGGCCGCAGCCCCGGCACCCTCTTCGTGGCGCTCTTCGTGCCGCTGGCGCTGCCCGCGAGCCTGCGCACCACGGTCAAGGACATGGACCTGGCGAAGCACGGGCTGAACCTCGCCGAGGTGCTGCTGCCCGCCGCCATGGGCTTCGCGCTGCTCTTCGCGGTGTACACGGCGCTGGTCAGCACGCTGGTCGCGCGGCGCGAGGAGCTGGTGCTCAAGCGGCTGCGCACCGGGGAGGCGGGCGACGGCGAGATCCTGGTCGGGGGCGCGGTGCCCGCGGTCGCGATCGGCCTGGCGCAGTGCCTGCTCGTCGCGGTCGCCAGCACGGCCGTACTGGACGTGGAGCTGCCCGGCGCCCCGCACCTCGCGGTGGCCGGGGTGCTGCTCGGCCTGGTGCTCAGCGCCGTGTTCGCGACGCTGACCTCCGCCGTGACCCGGACCGTGGAGTCCGCGGGTGTGACCGTGATGCCCTTCATGATGCTCTCGCTGATCGCCTCGGGGATCACGGTCCCGCTGGAGGTCTTCCCGGACCGGCTGCGCACCGTCTGCGAGCTGCTGCCGCTCTCCCCGGTGATGGCGCTGATCCGCGGCGCCTGGACCGGCGAGCTGTCCGCCGCCGAGACGCTCGGCCACCTCCTCACCGCGCTGGCGTGGATCGTGCTCGGCTGCTTCGCTGTGCGACGGTGGATGCGCTGGGAACCCCGGCGGTGACCGCGGCCGGGCCGGCCGGCGCGGTGGCCGGGACGGCGGACGGCAGGGAGAGCGAGATGCGAAGGCCGGGCAACTGGTGGCGGCGCAAGAGCACACCGGCGAAGGTCGAGGCGTACACCCGCTGGTGCTACTGGTTCATCGCCGCCAGCGAGATCCTCGCGGTCGGCGTGGCCGGATTCGGGAAGCTCTCCCCCGGCCTCGCCGCGGGGCTCTTCCTCGCGGTCGCCGTGCACGCCGCGGTGGGCGCGGCGGCCGTCGGCCCCACCCTGGAGTGGGTGCTCGACCGGCGGCCCCGGCCGCGCCGCCACCTCGCCGCGGTGGCCGCCGCCACCGTGCTCATCGCCGCCACGGCCCTCGCCCTGGCCCAGCACGGGCCCGGCGAGCACAGCGCCGCCGCGGGCGCCACCCTCTACACCGGGATCCTGGTCTTCGGCATCGGCCTCTTCGGGCTCGGCCTGGGCAGCACGAAGCGCCTGGTCTGGCTGGTGGCCGGGGGCGCGGTGGGCGGGGCGCTGCTCGCCGTTCCGCTCGGCATGGCGCCGCTGGGCGCCCCCGTGCTCGGCCTCGGCATCCTGATCGGCAGCGGCTTCCTCGCCTTCACCTCCGGCTTCTCGGTCTGGCTGCTCAAGGCGGTGTACGCGCTCGACGAGGCCCGGGAGACGCGGGCCCGGCTCGCGGTCGCCGAGGAGCGGCTGCGCTTCGGCCGCGATCTGCACGACGTGCTCGGCCGCAACCTCGCCGTCATCGCCCTCAAGAGCGAACTCGCCGTCCAGCTCGCCCGCCGCGAGCGCCCCGAGTCGGTGGACCAGATGATCGAGGTCCAGCGCATCGCCCAGGAGTCCCAGCGCGAGGTCCGCGAGGTGGTACGGGGCTACCGCGGAGTCGCCGTGGACACCGAACTCGCCGGTGCCCAGGGCGTGTTGACCGCCGCGGGCATCGACTGCGCGGTCACCGGGGCGGCGGCCTCCACCCGGCTGCCGACCACCGTGCAGGGCGCCCTCGGCTGGGTGGTGCGCGAGGCGGCCACCAACGCCCTGCGCCACGGCGACGCCACCCGCTGCACCATCGCGCTCACCGTCACCGGGGGCCTGGCCACCCTCACGGTCGAGAACGACGGGGTGCCGGAGCCCCAGCCGGGCGGCCTCCCGGGGGCGCTCGGAGGCACGGGGAGCACCGGCGGCTCCGGCCTCGCGGGCCTGCGCGAACGCCTCGCCCCGGTGGAGGGCTCGCTGACCGCCGGTCCGGTCGGGGACGGCAGGTTCCGGGTGGTCGCGGAGGTGCCGGTACGCGGGGACTCGTATGCGGGCGGGCGTGGAGACGTGCACGAGGGCTCGTATGCGGACGTACGTGCGGACGGGCACGAGGACTCGTATGCGGGCGTACATGGGGACGTACGTGGGGAACGGCAGGTACCCGGTGCGCCCGGTCGGCACGGGGAGCCGGAGGAGCGCGAGGAGCGGCGGGAACCGCGGGAGCAGCCGGAGCAGCGGGAGCAGGGCGACGTGCAGCAGAGCGGCAGGGAAGCGGGGCCGGGCAAGGCGGTCCGGGGCGGAGAGAACGGGGCGGCGGCGTGAGGGACGACGGGGTGCCGGGAGATGGGGTGCCGGGCGGGCAGGGGACGCCGGACGGGCTGGGGACGCCAGTCGAGCGCGCGGGCGCCCGGCCTGGCGGCACCGGCACCGGCACCGGCAAGGTCCGAGTCCTCCTCGCCGACGACGAGCACCTGATCCGGGGTGCGCTCGCCGCGCTGCTCGCGCTGGAGGAGGATCTGACGGTGGTCGCCGAGGCGGCCTCCGGGCCCGAGGCGCTGGCGATGGCCCGGGCGCATGTGCCGGATGTGGCGGTACTCGATCTGCAGATGCCCGGCGCGGACGGTGTGACAGTGGCCACACGGCTGCGGGACGAACTCCCGGGCTGCCGTTCGCTGATCGTGACCAGCCACGGGCGCCCCGGCCACCTGAAGCGGGCGCTCGCGGCGGGGGTGCGCGGCTTCGTGCCGAAGACCGTCAGCGCCCAGCGGCTGGCCGAGATCATCCGTACCGTGCACGCCGGAAACCGTTATGTCGACCCGGACTTGGCGGCCGACGCGATCTCCGCCGGGGACTCCCCGCTGACCGCGCGGGAGGCCGAGGTCCTCGAACTCGCGGCGGACGGGGCACCGGTCACCGAGATCGCCGACCGCGCCGGGCTCTCCCAGGGAACCGTGCGCAACTACCTCTCCTCGGCGGTCAGCAAACTCGGGGCCGAGAACCGGCATGCGGCGGTACGTCTCGCGCGCGCCCGAGGTTGGGTATAGTGGAGCCCGCGCTTCGGCGCATGCGAACGTAGCTCAGTTGGTAGAGCGCAACCTTGCCAAGGTTGAGGTCGCGAGTTCGAACCTCGTCGTTCGCTCCGAAGGAAGAGAACCCCCGCTCCGGGTGAGCGGGGGTTCTTCCGTTCCGCCACCCGGTTCTCTTCGCTCTGCCGGCCGTTTCTCCGTTCCGTCCGTTCCGTCGGCCCGGGAGGGATCCGCCCGCTTGCGGGGATCGGATCCGGCCCCTTCCGCCTTGTCCGTAAGGGGACTTGACCCTTCCGGTGAGTTGTTTGCCTGAGGCGACCATCCAGTAGCGTGCCCGTCGCACCCGGCCCGCCGGATCCCGGCCGGGCCGCTCTGGCACGTATGGAGGTCGGCGATGACGGCACCGCAGCAGCAGTGGGACATCACCTCGGGCGTGGGGATCACCGCCCTCGCCGTGGCCGCCGCGAGAGCGCGGGAGTCGCTCCGCCCGGACCGGCTGATCAACGACCCGTACGCCGGGGCCTTCGTTGAGGCCGCCGGGCTCGACCTGCCCTTCCTGCGGCTCGAAGCGCCCGGCGAGCAGTCCGACCCCGCGCTGATGACCGACTACGTGGGCGTCCGCTCCCGGGTCTTCGACGACTTCCTGGTCGCGGCGGCGGAGGACGGTTTGCGCCAAGTCGTGGTGCTCGCCTCCGGGCTGGACAGCCGCGCCTTCCGGCTGCCCTGGCCCGCCGGCACCCGCTGCTTCGAGCTCGACCAGCCGCTCGTACTCGACTTCAAGCTGCGGGTCCTCGGCGCCGAGGGGGCCGAGCCGCTCTGCGCGCACACCCCCGTCCCGGTGGATCTGCGGGACGACTGGGCGGCGGCCCTGGAGGCGGCGGGCTTCGACGGCGCGCTGCCCACCGCCTGGCTGGCCGAGGGGCTGCTGCCGTATCTGCCGCCCGCGGCCGAGGAGCAGCTCTTCCGGGAGATCGACCGGCTCTCCGCCCCGGGCAGCCGGGCCGCCGTCGAACACATCGACCAGGCGGCCGCGGTGGCCCGTGAGCCCCAGCTGCTCGCGGACGGCGAGGCGTACGGCATCGATCTGAAGGCCCTGCTGCCCGAGGGGGAGCGCCGGGCGCCGCAGGAGCAGCTCACCGCGCTGGGCTGGCGGTGGAGCGCCGCCTCCGCGCACGAGTCGGCCCGCGGCCTCGGCCGGACGCTGCCCTCCACCGGGACGACGGACCGCGCCGTCCACCTCCGCGCCCGCAAGGACTGAGCTTTCCGCGAGGGCTGGGCTTTCCGCGAGGGCTGGGCTTTCCGCGAGGACTGGAGCCTCCCGCGAGGGCTCAGCTTTCGCGAGGAGTGAGCCTCCCCCGAGGGCTGGGCTTCCCACCCGCCCCGTACCCGGCTCCCACCGGTTTCCCACCCTTGCCGCCCTACCGTCGTGACCGCCGGGGCCGTCCAGGACCGGCATCACGAGGTTCCCGCCGTCCGGTCCGGTGGCGGCGGGGCGGGAAGGCAGGTGGCGATGTACCGCAGGCGCACACGTCCCCGGGGGCGCCGGGCCCCCGGCCGCGCTCCGGGCCGCACGGGGGTGTGGCTCGCCCTGGGCGCCCTGCTGCTGGCCGGGGCCACCGCCTGCGGCGACGGCGGATCCGGGAAGGCGGCGGAGGAGTCCGCGGCCCCCTCCGCCCCGCCGTCGGCCGACTCCGGCGAGGCGGACTCGCAGCGGAACATCGTCTTCGTCCTCACCGACGACCTCTCCGAGGACCTCGTCGAGTACATGCCGCACGTCGAGGAGATGCGGAAGCAGGGCCTGTCCTTCGCCGACTACACCGTGACGGACTCGCTCTGCTGCCCCTCCCGCTCCTCGATCTACACCGGCAAGTACCCGCACAACACAGGGGTGTTCACCAACACCCCGCCGGACGGCGGCTTCGACGTCTTCCATGAGAAGGGCAACGAGGACCACACCTTCGCCACCTCGCTCAAGGAGCGCGGCTACCGCACGGCGATGATGGGCAAGTACCTCAACCGCTACGAACCGGATATGACGGTCGGCGGCGAGAAGAACTACGTACCGCCCGGCTGGGACGAGTGGGCCGTGGCCGGAAACGGCTACCCCGAGTACGACTACACGCTGAACGAGAACGGCCGCACCGTGAAGTACGGCCACGAGCCCGAGGACTACCTCACCGATGTGGTGAGCAGGAAGGGCCAGGACTTCGTCACCGAGTCGGCGAAGGACGGCAAGCCCTTCGTCCTGGACATCTCCACCTTCGCCCCGCACGGGCCGGCCACCCCGGCGCCCGAGGACGAGGAGAAGTTCGCCTCTCTGAAGGCCCCGCGGCCGCCGTCCTTCGACAAGCTGCCCGAGGACGCCCCGAAGTGGCTCGCGCAGAAGAAGCCGCTGCCGGAGAAGCAGCTGAAGAAGATCGACCGGAACCACCGGGAGCGCGTCCGCTCCGTGCAGGCCGTCGACCGCATGATCGGCGACCTCCAGGACCGGCTGAAGAAAGAGGGTGTCTACGAGGACACCGTCTTCGTCTTCGCCTCCGACAACGGCTTCCACATGGGCGAGTACCGGCTCACCCCCGGGAAGCAGACCGCCTTCGACACCGACGTCAATGTGCCGCTGATCGTCACCGGACCCGGCGTCCCCGAGGGCCGCACCAGCCACGCGGTGGTCGGCAACATCGACCTCGCCCCCACCTTCACCGCACTCGGCGGCGGCACCCCGGCCTCCGAGGTGGACGGCCGCAGCCTGGTCCCGCTCCTCGGCGGCGAGACCCCGAAGGACTGGCCCCGGGCCGCGCTGATCGAGCACCACGGCGCCAAGGACACGGCCGAGGACCCCGATCGCCCGCGCAAGGGCAGCGGCAACCCGCCCGGTTACGAGGCGATCCGCACCGCCGACGCCACCTACGTCGAGTACGCCGACGGCTCCCGCGAGTTCTACGACCGGCGGCGCGACCCGGACCAGCTGCACAACACCTACGGCGAGCTGTCCGGGGAGAGGAAGAAGGAACTGGCGCGGCAGGTGGCCGCGTTGCGGTCCTGCGAGGGCGCGAAGGAGTGCGGGGGCGCGGCGGGTTCGTAGGTGCGCGGGATCGCCGCGGGTTCGGGCTCGGGCTCGGGCTCGAAGAGGTGCGGGATCGCCGCGGGTTCGGGTTCGCAGAGGTGCGGGATGTGCGGGATCGCCGGTTTGCGGCGGGCGTGCGGGGCCGGGTCGCTGGTCGGGGACCCGGCCCCGTTCCGCCGGTGCGGAGGCCTCGTACGGAGGCGGCGGCCCGTACGGAAGCGGAGGCCCGTACGGAGGCGGCGGCACCGTACGGCGGAGGCGGCGGAGGCGCGTGTAATCGGCGGGCCCGCGCGGGCAGTTGAGGGAGGGGTCAGGCCCAGTTCAGCCCGGTGAGCCGCTCGTAGGCCTCGATGTACTTGGCGCGGGTCGCCTCGACGACTTTCTCCGGCAGCGGGGGCGTCGGCCGCTCGGCGGCGCGGTCCCAGCCGGACTCGGGGGAGGTCAGCCAGTCGCGGACGAACTGCTTGTCGAAGGAGGGCTGCGCGCGGCCGGGCTCCCACTCCTCGGCGGGCCAGAACCGCGAGGAGTCCGGGGTGAGCACCTCGTCGGCGAGGACCAGTTCCCCACCGTCGAAGCCGAACTCGAACTTGGTGTCCGCGAGGATCAGCCCGCGTTCGCGCGCGGTGTCCCGGGCCCGGGCGTAGACGGCGAGGGTGGCCTGCCGCAGCTCCGCCGCGGTCTCCGCGCCGACCTGGCGGGCGACCTCCTCATAGGAGACGTTCTCGTCGTGCTCGCCGACCGCCGCCTTGGTCGCCGGGGTGAACACGGCCGCGGGCAGCTCCGAGCCGTCGACCAGCCCGTGCGGCAGGGCGAGACCGCAGACGGTACGGGTCTGCTCGTACTCCGTGAGGCCCGAACCGGTGAGGTAGCCGCGCGCCACGCACTCGACGGGGACCATGTCGAGCGCCTTGCAGACCAGGGTCCGGCCCGCCCAGTCGGCCGGGGCGCCCTCGGGCAGCTCGCTGCTCAGTACGTGGTTGGGGACCAGGTCGGCGAGCTGGTCGAACCACCACAGGGAGAGCTGGGTCAGCACCCGGCCCTTGTCCGGGATCTCGGTGGGCAGCACCCAGTCGTAGGCGGAGATCCGGTCGCTGGCGACCATGACCAGGTCCCCGGACGCGTTGCGGTACAGGTCGCGCACCTTGCCGGTGTGCAGATGCACCAGGCCCGGAACCTCCCTGGGTTCGGGCTTCTCGACGAATCCGGACACCGGTTCCTCCTGTGGCTCAGTCCCTCGCTCGGTACACGCGGGGCTCCGTACATACCCTCCGATTCTCGCTCATGGCGCGGGTGACCTGGTGAGGGGGCCGCCGGCGGGCCCCGCTTTCCGGGTTCCGGATCCTCGCCGCCGGGCCGACGGCCGGTCGGGTTCGCGGTCCGGTCTGGCTCGCGGTTCGGTGGGGCTCGCGGTTCGGTCGGGCTCGCGGTCCGGTCGGGCGCGCGGTCCGGTCGGGCTCGCGGTTCAGTCGTACCTGCCCCTCAGTCGTGCTTGCAGATGCGGTCGAGGAGGTTGGCGGTGGCGCGCTGGACGCGGGGGTCGACATGACCCGGGCGGTCCAGGGCGGGTGACCAGGCGAAGGTGCCGGAGGCGAAGACCAGGGCACCCGAGGGCGCCCGGTACAGCGAGGTCTCCTGGTGGCGGCGGGTGCCCTCGGCGTCCTCGTACGGGGAGTGGGCGAGCAGCACCCGGCCCTCGTGCTCGGGCAGCGGGGTGCGCGGGAAGTAGCGGTCGGCCTCCCCCGCGACCAGGCCCTCGATGCCCTCGCCCTCGTGCGCCCCGGTCGCCTCCCACAGCCAGTGGTCGGCGTTGCGCACCACCAGCGGGCTGGGCTCGGGCACCCGGCCCGCGTACTGGATGCCCATCAGCTCCTGCTCCGGCCGGTCGATCTCGCGCCAGAGTGCCGGGCGGCCCGGGCCGCGCCGCTTGCGGCAGCGCATCAGCCGGTCCGGCACCCCGGACGGCGAGGGGCCCAACTCGACCTGCCAGTACATGGAGTTGGCGGAGAGGAAGACCAGCGAGGTGCCGTGCTCGCGGGCGCGTTCGGTGGTCCGGCGCATCGGCACCGACCAGTATTCGTCGTGCCCCGGGAAGACCAGGCCGCGGTACCGCGCCGGGTCCACGCGTCCGGCGTGCAGATCGCGGGTGTCGGCGTAGGCGAGGTCGTAGCCGTACCGCTCCGCCCAGCGGATGAAGTCGTAGGCGTGGCCGACGTGCAGGGGCAGCCCGGCGCCCGCGTACGGCCGGTCGAAGGAGACGGTGGTCGCCGCCTCCCGCTCGCCGAGCAGCCGCCCCTGCTCGTCCCAGGCGTGGTAGAGGCTGGCACCGGTGCGGCCGTCCTCGGGGAAGAGGTTGTACGCCTGCCAGGTGACGTCCGGGAGCAGCAGGAGCAGGTCCGCGCGGCGCTCGTCGCGGACGGTGAAGGGGACGTGCGAACGGAAGCCGTCCACCGTGGTGAGCACGGCGACATACGCGCCCACGTTCCAGTAACTCGGCACCTGGAGGCGCCAGGAGAGCCACCAGTGGTGGCAGGAGACCGACCGGTCCGCGGTGAGCGGCGGCTGCTGCTTGATGCCGGAGAGCCGAGGGCTGGTGGTGATGTGCGCGGCGCCGTCGCCCTGGTAGTGGCCGATCCGGTAGATGTCCACGCTGAACTGCTGCGGCGGGTCGACCGTGATGTGGAAGTCGATCGCCTCGCCCGGCGCCACCGCGCCGGTCGCGGTGAACCCCTTGATCTGCCGGTGCACATCGTCCGCCATCCGGGGCCCGCTGGGACGCGGCGCGGGGACCCGGCGGGCACCGGGCGCGGGGGCGTGGTCCACGTACCAGGGGACCACCTGACCGGTGTCGTCGAAGTAGTGCTCGCTGCCGCGCAGCCAGGGCAGCGGCCCCTGCCCGAAGGGGTCGCTGACCGCGTGCGCCAGCGCCCCGGACTCCCAGCGCCGGATCAGCGGCGGGGCCGCGTCGCCGGTGGTGGAGGTGGTGGGGGCGGTGCCGGGTGGGGGCTCGGCGGTGGCGTCGCTCGGGGTCTTCGTGGTGGTCGCGGGGGTCGCGGGCTTCGCGGTGGTCGCGGTGGTCCCGGTGGTCGCGGGCTTCGCTGTGGTCCCGGTGGTCGCCGGCTTCGCGGTGGTCGCGGTCGCCGGGGCGGCCGTGGGCTGTGTGGGGGGCGTGGGGTGTGCGGGGGGAATGGTGTTCTTCGGCGGTTGCCCGGCCGGTTGCTGCTGCGCTCTCATCGTGGTCCCCTCCCTCGCCTTGCGTGGTGGTGCGGGGTGGTGCGGGTGGTGCCGGACGTCGTGGACATGTGAGAAGTGGGCTTATCTGAACTCGCCGGGGGCTGTGGGGTGTTGCCTGCGAGGGCTGCCTCCCGGGCCCTGCCCGCCGGAGGGCACGGGGCGTCGCGCTGAGCGACCTCCCGGCCACGACTCGTGTCAGGACCGGTCCCAGCACATCACATGACGCACCGGCCTCGTCACCTTTCGTCGCGAATAGGCGTGAGGAGAACCACATCAACGCGCGGGAGCGTGCGCCCCGCGCGCCCGCGGGCGCCTGCGCACTCCACCGCCGCACCCGAGGTCGCAGGTGGTGCGCCCGCGAGTTCGCGGGCGCCTGCCCCCGCACGCCGGCCGCCGCGGGATATTCCGCTCAGACCAGACGGACCGGCTTGTCGGCACGTACGCCACGGTCCGCCAGCCAGGCCTTGAGGGGCCCGGAATCCCCGTACTCGACGAGCCGCAGCACCAACTGCCCGACCTCCGCGTCCCGTTCACCGCCCACGAGCAGCGAGGGACCGTCCAGCCAGTCGAGCCCGGGCGCCGCCCCGGCCGTGTCGACCGCCGCGCAGCACACCATCGCCTTCACATGGTCGGTCAGCAACTCCCTTGCCGTACGCGGCTGCTGGAGCGGGAACAGCGGCAGTATCCCGTCGCCCCACCAGGCGGTGTCCGCCCCGGCCACACCCCCCTCGGCCCCGGCACCGAACGCCCGCGGCCCGGGCGAAGCGGCCTCCTCCCGCGCCAACTCGGCACTCAGCCCGGCCGCAAGCAACGAGGTCCGCTCGCCGAGTACGGGGTCGGGGTCGGGATCGAGGTCAGGGCCGAGGTCGAGGTCGAGGCCGGGATCGAGGGCGGGATCGGGGGCGAGGTCGGGGTCCCTTTCCTCGTACGGGGCGGGTGGTTCGCTCGGGTCAGCGGGCTCGCTCGGGTCGAGCCGCTCGATCGAGTCAGGGGGCTCGCTCGGTCCGGGCGGCTCGCTCGGTCCGGACGGCTCGCTCGGTCCGGACGGCTCGCTCGGTCCGGACGGCTCGCTCGGGACCGGTCGCTCGCTCGGGGTCTGTCGCTCGCTCGGGTCGAGCGACTGAGACAGCTCAGGTGGTTGGGGCAGCTCAGGTGACCCAGGTGAGTAGTGAGGCGGCTGAGGCGGCTGAGGCGGGCGGGACGGCGAGGGCGGCTCGGTCGGATCCGTCAGCTGGAGATGGGCCATCACCCTTGCCAGCGTGGGGCCTTCGGGTACGGAGGCGGCGGCGGTCGGCGGGACCGGGGCGACCCCCGCGCCATGGCCCGCGCCGCCGGAGAGCGAGCCGGCAGCCGTGCCCGGCACGGTGGCCGCCGGGCCGGGGAGTCCCGGCGGGCCGGAGAGGCGGTCGAGGACCTTGTGCAGGCGGGCGGCGTCGGCACGCCACTTCCGGTCGACGACCTCCTCCGGGTAGTGCTGCCAGTCCACCGGCGCCCAGTCCGGGCCCGGTTCGGCCGGGCCGCCGTGGAAGAGGCGGGCGGCGAGCAGCGAGGCGGCCTCGTCCATCGAGCCCGGTTCCTCCAGGAGATCGCAGGCCGGGCGCTCGCCGAGGCGGGAGGCGAAACCGTCCGCGAGGCGGTCGCGGCGGGAGAGTTCGGTGAGCGCGGAGACCACCCCGGCGTCCAGCCGGGCGGGCCAGCGCCCCATCCGCCAGGCGGGCAGCGCCACCTTGGTGAGCAGCCGGTCCCAGCCCGCGTAGGCCAGGCCCACCTGCTCCTGCGCGGAGATCCGCAGCCCGTAGTCCACAGCCTGTGCACGCTCGGCCGCGGCGGCCGCGGCGCCGCGCTCCATCTCGGCCGCGTGCACCCGGCAGCTCCGCAGCAGCAGCCGGGCCACCCAGCCGACCCCGGCCAGCGCGGCCCGCGCCACCGGTCCGCGGCGGGGGGAGGCGCTCACGGCCACGGCCGCGTCCAGGCCGCGGACGAACCGCCGGGCCGCCGCTATGTCCGGGTGCGCGGAGGGCTCGGTCCCGGCGACCACCGGCGCGAGCACCGCCCGCAGCTCGGCCACCCGCATCCACCACAGGAAGGGCGAGCCGATCACCAGCACGGGCGCGGGCGGCACACCCCGCTCGGCACCGGCTCCCGGCCCGTCGGCCGCCCGGAACCCGGAACCGCCGGAGGACCCGGATCCCGTACGGAATCCGTCCGCGGCCGGTCCCTCGCCGTCCACCGCCCGGTACGCCCGATGCGTACGGTCCTCCAGCCAGCTGTCGCAGTCCGGGGTCAGCGCTATCGCCGAGGGTGCCGGGACGCCGAGGCGGTCGGCGAGATCGCGCACCAGCCGGTACAGATCCGGCGCCGACCGCTCCGGCACCGGCACCGTGGGGCTCACCGCCGGGCGCGCCCGCGCCACGACCAGCCCCACGGCGAGGGCGCCGAGCAGCGTGAGGGCGGCGACCGCGGTCACCACCCAGCGCACGGTGTCCCAGACCCCGGCGCCGAGCCGTCCGGTGCCCTCCGCCACGAAGAGGACCACGGCGCAGGCGGCGGGCAGCAGGGCCGCGGCCAGCGCGCGACCGCGCATCCGCAGCACGGCCAGCGCGCGCGACCGCGCCACGTACGCCCCTGCTTCCAGACCCATAGCGGCCATGCCCGCTGCCACCCCCTACCGTCGCCCGTGACGGGAGCTCCGCACGCCGCCCACGGGGGCGGCCTTTTGCGCGCGAATGTCCCTGACTGTGCTCACTCCCCCACTGTGACAGCCGCCACTGACATCGCAATGCCGGTGGGCCAAGTGCCGGAAAGCCTGCGCCGCACCATAGTTGGGCCCCCCGCACCCGTCAGCGGGTTGAGCGGGGGGCTCACTCGATGGAATGGCTTTGGGTAAAGGTGAGGCCTCGGGGATCGCGGGGGCGTATAGGGCCGACGCGGCGAACGGGACCGGTCGACTGGGGGCCTCTCACCACCAGGAAGGCCCTTCAGCGCCGAGAAGGCCCTTTACCGCCGGGAAGGCTCTTTACCTCCGGTGGCCGGGGCTGAGCGACGGTCACGAAGGCGAGCGCACCGGACCCGGAAGAGGCGCACCCGGACCGCAAGAGGCCGCACCGGACGCGGAAGCGAGCGCGCCGGAGCCGGAAACGTGCGCCGGACCCGGGAGCGAGCGCGCCGTGGCGAACGGAGAGCGGGCCGGGAACGACAGGGAGCGGCGGGCCGGGTCCGCAGCGCCGGTCTCAGACCTGGCCGGCCGCCCTCGCCGCGATGTCGGTGCGGTGCTGGGAACCGTCGAGGCGGAGGCGGCCCACGGCGGCGTAGGCCCGTTCCCGCGCCTCGCCGAGGTCGGCACCGGTGGCCGTGACCGACAGGACCCGCCCGCCCGCGCTGACGACGGCGCCCTCGGCGAGCCGGGTGCCCGCGTGCAGGACGTAGGCGTGCGGGGCGTCCTCGGCGGTGACCTCGTCCAGGCCCTCGATCCGGTCGCCGGTGCGAGGCGTACCGGGGTAGTTGTGGGAGGCGACGACCACCGTCACCGCCGCGTCCTCGCTCCAGCGCAGCGGCTCGGCGTCGGCGAGGGTGCCCTCGGCGGAGGCGAGCAGCAGCCCCGCGAGGGGGGTCTTCAGACGGGCCAGGACCACCTGGGTCTCCGGGTCCCCGAACCGGGCGTTGAACTCGATGACCCGCACGCCCCGCGAGGTGATCGCGAGCCCGGCGTAGAGCAGACCGGAGAAGGGCGTGCCGCGGCGGCGCAGTTCGTCGACGGTGGGCTGGAGGACCGTGGCGAGGACCTCGTCCACCAGCTTCGGGTCGGCCCAGGGCAGCGGCGAATAGGCGCCCATACCACCGGTGTTGGGCCCCTGGTCGCCGTCGAGCGCGCGCTTGAAGTCCTGCGCGGGCTGGAGCGGCACCACGGTCTCGCCGTCGGTGACCGCGAAGAGCGAGACCTCGGGCCCGTCCAGGTAATCCTCGATCACCACCCGCCCGCAGGCCAGCGCGTGCTCCCGCGCCAGGTCCAGGTCACCGGTCACCACGACGCCCTTGCCCGCCGCCAGACCGTCGTCCTTCACCACGTACGGGGGCCCGAAGGCGTCCAGCGCCGCGTCGATCTCCGCGGCGGTGGTGCAGACGTAGCTGCGGGCGGTGGGCACCCCGGCGGCCGCCATCACGTCCTTGGCGAAGGCCTTGGAACCCTCCAGTCGCGCGGCCTCGCGGGACGGGCCGAAGCAGGGGATGCCCGCCTCCCGTACCGCGTCCGCGACGCCCTCGACCAGGGGTGCCTCGGGGCCGACCACGACCAGCCCCGCCCCGAGCTGCCGCGCGAGCACGGCCACGGCGTCGCCGTCGCTCGCGTCCACGGTGTGCAGCTCGGCCAGCTCGGCGATACCGGCGTTGCCGGGCGCGCAGTGCAGTGCGCTGACGTCGGGGTCGAGGGACAGGGAACGGCACAGGGCGTGTTCGCGGGCACCGCCGCCGATGACAAGGACCTTCACACGGGCCAGCCTATCCGCCACCGGTCCACACCCTTTGGACGGGCCACCGAACGGGCCGACCGGTCACATTCGTATGTTCGGACAGCTCGGCTGTGGACAACCGCAATCGCGCTGACGCGGTCAGGCAGTGGAGCGGTGTGAGCGGAGGCCCGGGGCGGGCAGTGGCCCGGGGGTGGGCAGCGGCCCGGTGTGCGGAGTCTCGCGGGCGGCACGGGGTGAGGCGCGTGTATCGCTCGCGTCGCCACGTCGTCGCTCACGCCGCTTACGTCGCCACGTCGCCAGCCGTCCGGCCCGGTGCGGGCGGTCACCCGCGTGGGATCACTCGTGCGGGCGGGATCACTCATGCGAGACCACTCGTGCCGGATCACTCGTGCGGGATCTCCTCCAGGACGGTGGCGCCGAGTTCGCGGACGATCAGGTCGTGCCCGGAGAGCGCCGCGGTGGCGTCCAGGTCCGCGTCGTCCTCGGCGGGCATGTCGTCCTCGGGGGCCACATACGACGATCCCGGGTGCCCGGAGGCCGAGGCGTTCGCCGCCTGCCCCGCCGCCCCGGAGGAGTGGGCCGCCCCCGCGTGCCCGCCGGACGAACCCGCCGACGAGTACCCGCCGCCGCCTTGGGCCTGGGCGGCAGAGGCCCCGGACGAGCCGGAGGAGTGGGCGGAAGCGGACGAGGAGTACGAGGAGGAAGAAGAGGAGTGCGGAGAAGAGGAAGAGGAAGGGGAGGGGGAGGAGGCAGCGGACGGAGAGGAGTCGGAGTACGAGGTGCCGGGCCGTTGGCCGCCGGGACCGCCACCGGGCGCCCCGCCGCCGAAGCCGCCCCCGGGACCGCCGCCGGACATGCCTCCGCCGGGTGCGCCGCCCCCGGTGGGACCGCCGCCGAAGCCGCCGGCCGCGGGGGGCGGAGCGCTGCCGCCCGAGGGGTCGACGATGGCCTCGACCTTCCACGGGACGTTGAACTGCTCCACGAGCGCCTGCCGCAGCACTTCCTCGCTGCCACTGCTGGCGAAGTTGTCCCGGGCCCCGGCGTTGACGAAGCCGATCTGGAGCGTGGTGCCGTCGAACCCGGCGACCTGCGCATTCTGGCTGAGCAGGATCCAGGTGAACCGCCGCCGGTTCTTGACGGCCTCCAGGATGTTCGGCCACAGCACCCGGGGGTCGAGTCCGCCTCCACCGCCGGGTGCGGAGTGGGCGGGGGCCGGTTCTGCCGGGGCGTACTGCGAGGGGGCGGATGGGCCGCTCGGTACGGACTGGGGTGGGCTGGACTGGGCGTTCGACGCGGAGGGCGTGCCGGCACCCGGGGCCGGGGGCGCGGCGGACGGCCCGGCTGACCTGCCGGGGATCTGGCCCCCACCCGCCGTGGCCGCGGTCGGCCAGCCACCGGGACGGCGCTCGCCACCACCGCCAGCACCAGCGGGTGCGCCCTGGGCGCCGGCCGATCCGGCGGCTCCGGCGGCTCCTGGCCAGGCGCCCGGGGCGCGCGTACCCGAGTCCGTACCTTCGGCGGGCGGTGCCCCGGCCGAGGGCGCCGATGCGCCCGAAGGAGAAGGCGGAGAGGGCGGAGAAGAGGAGGAAGGAGGAGAAGCAGCTGCCGGTGCCGAGGCGGCATCGGTTGTCGCGCCGGGTGCGGCCGCCGCGCCTTCGCCCGCCGGGTGACCGCCGGAGGGACGCCCCTCAGCCGCCTGCCCGGGACCGTGACCAGCACCAGCGCCGGGACCCGGACCGGCCCCCGGACCATTACCCGAGCCGCCGTCGCCCCCCTCCGGAACCCCGCCCCGTACCGCCGCACGAGCCGCCGCGGGACCGCCGCCCGGAGGCACCGCGCCACCGGCCGCCGGTCCAGGAGCGCCCTGCGCCGGGCCGGGCCCCGCCTGCATCGGCGGATGGGCGCCGGGCCCGGGCGCGTAGGCCATCGGCGGCCCCTGGCTCCCCGGTACGAAGTGCACACCGCCGCCGCGCTCCAGGCGGTCCAGGCGGGCGAGGAGGGCGCGCTGGTCGTCGTAGGCGGCGGGCAGCAGGACGCGGGCGCAGATCAGCTCCAGCTGGAGGCGGGGCGCGGTGGCGCCGCGCATCTCCGTGAGGCCCTCGTTGACCAGGTCGGCGGCGCGGCTCAGCTCGGCGGCGCCGAAGACCCCGGCCTGCGCCTGCATGCGCTCCAGGACATCGGCGGGGGCGTCGATGAGCCCCTTCTCCGCGGCGTCCGGCACGGCCGCGAGGATCACCAGGTCGCGCAGCCGCTCCAGCAGGTCGGCGACGAAACGGCGGGGGTCGTTGCCCCCCTCGATGACCTGGTCCACGACCTCGAAGGCGGCGGCCCCGTCCCCCGCGGCGAAGGCCTCCACCACGGAGTCGAGCAGGGTGCCGTCCGTATAACCGAGCAGCGCGGTGGCCATGGCGTACGTCACACCGTCCGCGGCCGCTCCCGCGAGCAACTGGTCCATGACGGACATCGAGTCCCGTACGGAACCGGCGCCCGCCCGCACCACCAGCGGCAGCACACCGTCCTCGACCGGGATCTGCTCCCGCCCGCAGACCTCGCCGAGGTACTCGCGCAGGGTGCCGGGCGGCACGAGCCGGAAGGGATAGTGGTGGGTACGCGAACGGATCGTCCCGATGACCTTCTCGGGCTCGGTCGTCGCGAAGATGAACTTGAGGTGCTCCGGCGGCTCCTCGACCACCTTCAGCAGGGCGTTGAAGCCCGCCGAGGTGACCATGTGCGCCTCGTCGATGATGTAGATCTTGTACCGGCTGGAGGCGGGCCCGAAGAAGGCCTTCTCCCGCAGCTCACGGGCGTCGTCCACACCACCGTGCGAGGCGGCGTCGATCTCGATGACGTCGATGGACCCCGGCCCCGTCCGCGCCAGATCGCGGCAGGACTGGCACTCCCCGCAGGGCGTCGGGGTGGGCCCCTGCTCGCAGTTCAGGCAGCGGGCCAGGATGCGCGCACTGGTCGTCTTGCCGCAGCCGCGCGGACCACTGAACAGGTACGCGTGATTGACCCGGTTGTTCCGCAGCGCCTGCTGCAACGGGTCGGTGACATGCTCCTGCCCGATGACCTCGGCGAACGACTCCGGGCGATAACGGCGGTACAGCGCGAGAGACGACACATCTACGAGGTTATAGGCGCCCACCGACAACCGGCCCCGCCCCTGCCCCGGCCCCCGCTCACGGCCCCGGAGACACAAAGGGCCCCCCACGCACCCGCCAGAGCCGACCTACCCTTGCTGCCTTCCGGCCCTGGGGGAGTTCAGTCAGATAGCGCCACGTGAGGGGCTGCGCCCAGGGTACCCGATCAGCCGACCGGGAACGAGTTCGCGAGCACTCCCGCGCTTCATGTAATGTTCCCGGCGGAGGATTCGCCTAGAGGCCTAGGGCGCACGCTTGGAAAGCGTGTTGGGGGCAACCCCTCACGAGTTCGAATCTCGTATCCTCCGCCAGTGCCTCACCGGGCACGATGTCGAGGGGCCCCACCGCGTGCGGTGGGGCCCCTCGACATTGCATTCAGCTCGCGTCGTCCTGGCGCTTCGACACCGCCGCCGGGCATGACCTCGGCGGCAACAGACGATCGACGCGGTGAGCCTGCCTCATCGATACGGCCTACGGGGCTCGGGCGCGGCAGAGCGAACCGTCCGCGCGGGCGGACGTCACCCTCGTCACACGGTGAGAATCTCTGACCTGCACCGCGGAGCACGCGCCTGCGGTCAGCAGCCGGCAGTCACAGGCTTCAGGCCGAGCACGAATCCGGCAGGCGCCGCCATCACGGTTCATGAGACTGGGAGTTGAGATGTCGCACCGAGCGCGGACAATGCAACCCACGACCGATGGGCCGGAGTTCCGCAAAGCAAGTAAAATTCGCCACCCGGCGAGGTAACACCGCAGGTCAACTCCTGTGGTCCCCGCGCATGCGGGGGTGGTCCCTGCCCCACGGGGGCGTACCGGTTCGAGTCCGGGTGGTCCCCGCGCATGCGGGGGTGGTCCCTCGATGAGGTTTTTCAGGGAGCGGCCGAGGCGGTGGTCCCCGCGCATGCGGGGGTGGTCCCGGGCAGTTCTGCGACTCGGACCAGGCCTGGCAGTGGTCCCCGCGCATGCGGGGGTGGTCCCTGGCTCTCGTCCTCTGGACAGGAGGCAGTGGAGTGGTCCCCGCGCATGCGGGGGTGGTCCCGCTCACCTGGTACTGCGCGCACATCTGCGATTGTGGTCCCCGCGCATGCGGGGGTGGTCCCCTGGACGTCCTCCCCGGCGGCCCCCGAGTCGCGTGGTCCCCGCGCATGCGGGGGTGGTCCCTGGCCGAGGACCGGCCGCTGTTGGCCGCGCGGGTGGTCCCCGCGCATGCGGGGGTGGTCCCCTGGGGTTCGCCCGGGCCAACGCCCGGCTGGTGTGGTCCCCGCGCATGCGGGGGTGGTCCCCCCGCGCTCGCCTTCGGGGTGCTCACCTCGATGTGGTCCCCGCGCATGCGGGGGTGGTCCCGAGAACGCCCCCGGCCCCGTGGACCCGGACTCGTGGTCCCCGCGCATGCAGGGGTCACTTCCGCGAGTCTGTCTACTGCCCGCCTGCTCGTGGTCTCCGCGCGTGCATGCTGGTATCGCCGTGAGACGATGCGGCAACGCCGACCGCGCTCCCCGCGCAGGCGGGGGTGACCCCTGAGGGTGGCGTTGTTCAAACTGCTTGGTGTTCCCCGCGCATGCGGGGGTGTTCGGCGCCCTGCCTGAGCTCCTTGCGATCCCCGAAGGGAAAAATTCATGAACTGAGGCTGGCGATTTTTACCTCCCCCAAGGCAACTGACAAAACGGCCTCTGGATATGCGCTACGGTATCGCCCTGCCGCTGAGACGGCGGCAGGGCGACGGACTCAACCTCCGCCCGAAAAAGGCGGACTTGGCGCGACAGTCGGCCAGACACACTCGCGCTCAAGTCCGCTCTTCGTCTCCGACTCTGTCCAGAATCAGAAGCACAAGGAGTGTACCGATGCCTCTCTTAGCCGCATCGACCCACGACGAACGCCACTGGCTGCTCGTTTGCGCGATGATTAGTGGCTCTCCAGGCCAACCCGCCGCCTGGGCACTACTGATCGCCGGAGGCGTCGGCCTCTCGTTCTGGATCGGACGCTGATCGACACCGGGGCGGGCGGTCGACGATTCCGCCCCGGTCATCAGCACGAAGGTCTACGCAAACGCCTCAGAAGGAACACAGGACATGGCAGTGGGTTCGGAGGACCAAGCCCCGACGCCGGGAAGGCCACTGTCCGGTGCGGCCCGATCGGTTTGGGCCAAATATGAGCATAAGAGCGGAAGTTGGCTACCACTCTGGCGACATTTGGCCGACAGCGGGGCCGTAGCTGGGTTGCTGTGGGAGCACTGGCTTCCGGAGTCAGCGAAGAGAGTGGTACGGGAGGACCTGCCGGGGACTGAAGAAGAGGTGGTAAAGCTTGTCCGTTTTATGGCCACCTCTCATGACATAGGGAAATGTACGCCCGCATTCGCTTGCCAGGTCGAGGAGTTGGCCGGACGGATGCGTGACCGCGGGTTGGACATGCTGACCGCAAAGGAGTACGGATCGGCACGGCGACTGGCGCCGCACGGGCTGGCGGGGCAGTTGCTCATACAGGAGTGGCTGCGGGAGCGTTACGGGCTCACGGCCAGGGTTTCGGGACAGTTCGCTGTAGTTGCCGGCGGCCACCACGGAGCGCCGCCCGAGAGCGGGCAGATCCACGACGTGAGGCTCCGCCCGCACCTGTTGCGGCACACGGGTACGAGCGAAGAAGTATGGCGGCGGACCCAGTTCGAGTTGCTGGACTGGAGTGCCGAACTGTGCCGTGCCCGTGAGGTGTTGACGCAGCTGGAGAGCGTTCGGCTGTCGCAACCCGCCCAGGTGCTGCTGACGGCAGTGGTCATCCTCGCCGACTGGATAGCCAGCGCCCCGGAACTGTTTCCCTACGCGCCCGAATCCTGGCTGGTGGGAGGTGAATCCCGCCGGCTGCAGGCTGCTTGGGAAGGGCTGGAACTGACGGCTCCGTGGCAGCCGACGGAGCCCGCGGGCTCCGTCGAGGAGTTGTTCGCAGCGCGCTCTCCCCAGCTCGCCGGAGCGTCACTCCGCCCGGTGCAGGCCGAAGCAGTCCGTCTGGCACGGGAGATGGCGCCGGGCGGCCTGCTGATAGTCGAGGCGCCGATGGGTGAGGGGAAGACCGAGGCGGCGCTGGCGGCGGCGGAGGTGCTGGCCGCGCGGTCCGGTGCCGGTGGGCTGCTGCTGGCCCTGCCGACCCGGGCCACCTCGGACGCGATGTTCAAGCGGCTGCGTGCCTGGCTGGACGCGCTTCCGGCGGAGGGCGGCGCCGGAAACTGGTCCGTCGTGCTCGCTCACGCCAAGGCCGCCCTGCAGAGTGACTGGGCCGGGCTGCTGCGGGAGGAGGATCGGGCGATCTCAGCGGTCGACCCGGACGGTGACGCGTACGGGGGCGGGCGGAACCGCTGGCAGCCGTCCGGGTTGCACGCGCACCAGTGGCTTCGCGGGCGCAAGAAGCAGCTGCTGGCGTCGTTCGCCGTCGGGACCATTGACCAGGTGCTGTTCGCGGGTCTGAAGAGCCGGCATCTCGCGCTGCGGCATCTCGCGGTCGCCGGCAAGGTCGTAGTGATCGACGAGGTCCACGCGTACGACGCGTACATGAACCGGTACCTCGACAGGACGCTGGAGTGGTTGGCCGCCTATCGGGTGCCGGTCGTCCTGCTTTCGGCGACGCTGCCCGCTGCCCGCCGGCAGGAACTCGCCGCCGCCTACGCCGGGACGGAGGCGGCGCGCGGAGTGGAGACGGCGGCGGACGCGTATCCGCTGCTGACCGCCGTGTCGCCGGGACGGGAGGCGATCACCGCGCACCCTGCGGCAGCGTCCGGGCGGCAGGCGGCGGTCTCGGTGGAGCCGCTGGACGACGACGTCGAGCTCTTGGCGGACCGGCTGGAGACAGAACTGGCCGACGGGGGATGCGCGCTCGTCGTGCGGAACACGGTGACCCGGGTGCTGGAGGCGGCGCGGGTGCTGCGCGAGCGCTTCGGCAACGGGCAGGTGACGGTGGCGCATTCGCGGTTCCTGGCGGCGGACCGGGCAGCGAACGATGTCCGGCTGGTGGAACGGTACGGGCCGGGAGGCGACCGGCCCGCTCGCCATGTGGTCGTCGCCAGCCAGGTGGTGGAGCAGTCGCTCGACGTCAGTTTCGACCTGCTCGTGACGGATCTGGCGCCCGTCGACCTCGTGCTGCAGCGGATGGGGCGGCTGCACCGGCATCCCGCGCCCGGCCGGCCGGCCCGGCTTGCCACGCCGAAGTGCCTGATCACCGGCGTGGTGGACTGGACAGCCTCGCCGCCGCTGCCGGTGAAGGGATCACGGGCGGTGTACCGGGGCGACTGGACACTGCTGCGGGCGTCGGCGGCACTCGCACCGCATCTGCGCGGAGCACCGGTGCGGCTGCCCGACGACATCAGCACACTGGTGCAACGCGCCTACGGCGACGGGAAGATCGGCCCCGAGGAATGGGCGGACGCGACAGAGCGGGCGCGAGAGCGCCACGCCGCACTGATCGACGCAAAACAGCGCCGGGCGGACGCTTTCCTGCTCGGCCATGTGGGCCGTCCCGGCCGGCCGCTGTACGGCTGGCTGGAGGCGCACGCCGGAGACGCGGACGACAGTATCTCCGGGCGGGCTCAGGTACGGGACTCCGACGAAACCCTCGAAGTACTGGTCGTGCAGCGGTGGGACAACGGCAGGATCACCACGGTGCCATGGCTGGGCGACAGGCGGGGCGGACTGGACCTTCCCGTCGACTCACCTCCGACCAGACGGGCGGCGGAAGCGGTCGCCGCGAGCGCGCTGACGCTGCCTGGAGCCTTCAGTCACCTGGAGATCATCGACAGCACCATCGCCGAGTTGGAACGCTTCCTCGTCCCCGCCTGGCAGGTGAAGGAATGCCCGTGGCTGGCGGGCCAGCTGATTCTCGTTCTGGACGAGCGTTGTCAGACCCGTCTGTCAGGCTACGAGTTGAGCTACAGCACGCAGGATGGGCTCAGCTTCGCCGTGCCCGGCGCGGAGCTGGAGGCGTCGGAGAAAGCAGCGGACGACAGCAAGGGGGCCGAGCGGGATGGTGTCGCGCTGGAGGGTCGGGACGGGAAGGTCCGCGCGGAAGGGGACGCCCTTGACATCGGGCAGGGGGAGGGACGGGCAGGGGTCCGGGGTGACAGCCACAGCCTCGGAGCGAAGCGGGTGGACGCGGTGAGTCCCACCCCGACACGGCCGCCCGCGTGCAACCTGGTGCGGGACGCCTGGCTGCCCGTGCAGCGGCTCTCCGACGGCACGGTGGAGGAGGTATCGCTGCGCGAACTCTTCGCCCGAGCGGGCGAGTTCCGTCGGATCGTGGGTGATGTGCCGACGCAGGAGATCGCTCTGCTGCGGCTCGCCCTGGCTGTGCTGTACGACGCCCATCAGGGGCCCGTGGACCTCGACGCCTGGCTGGAGCTCTGGGAACCGGACACGGACGACACCTTCAGCCAGGTCACGTGCGCCTACCTCGACGAGATGGCGGAACGCTTCGAACTCCTGGATGACAAAAGGCCGTTCTTCCAGACAGCCGACCTGAAGACGGCGAAGGACGAAGTGGCACCGCTGAGCCGGATCGTGACCGACGCGTCCTCCGGCGGGGCGCTGTTCTCCATGCGCCGACCGGGAGTCGAGCGCATCCCGTTCGCGGAGGCCGCCCGCTGGCTGGTGCACGCGCACGCGTTCGACGTGTCGGGCATCAAGCCCGCCATGCGGCAGGACACCCGGGCC
The DNA here is from genome assembly GCF_012273655.1 of Streptomyces physcomitrii. Lineage (GTDB taxonomy): Bacteria > Actinomycetota > Actinomycetes > Streptomycetales > Streptomycetaceae > Streptomyces > Streptomyces physcomitrii. Next base: position 133,834 of record NZ_JAAWWP010000003.1, read on the forward strand.
AAGGCGGGCAAGGTCTACCCGTTGGGCGTGGGTTCACTCGGGATGCTCGGCGGCATCTTCGCGGAGGGAGAGACACTGCGGGAGACGATGCTGCTCAACCTCGTACCGTTCGAGGAAGCGTACGGCGGCTCCGGATTCGAGCAGCGCATCCCGATGGACCGCCCCGTCTGGCGCCGCGACAAGCCGTACGGGTCCGGTCCGCGCGGGGCGAGGGAGGGCGGGCCGGAGCCCGCCGGTTTGCGGGACCTGTACACCTGGCAGAGCCGCCGTATCCGGCTGGTGGCCGACGGCGACTCGGTAACCGGGGTCGTCCTGGGGTACGGCGACCCGCCGACGCAGGAGTCGCCCTGGGTGCTGGAGCCGATGACCGCCTGGCGGCGCAGCGGGGTCCAAGAGAAGAAGCGCAAGCGGGTGCCGTACTACACCGCACTGCGGCACCAGCCACGCAGGGCAGCCTGGCGCGGGCTGGAGTCGCTGCTGCATCTGCGGGCCGGCGAGGAGGTGACCGGAAAGCCGGGCGAGGGTGCCCAGCGGCTCCGGCCGCGGATCACCAAGTGGCTGCGGCTGCTAGCCACGGAACTGGCCGACGAGGAACTCCTGCCACTGTCGAAGCTGATACGGCTGAGGACTGTGGGAGTCGAGTACGGCACACAGCAGTCGGTCGTCGATGAGATCGTCGACGACGCCGTGGTTCTGCCGGTGATCACTCTCCACGCCGGGAACGAGGTCTACGGGGCCGCGGCGGTCGACGCCGTCAGCGACGCCGACCAGGCGGTAGGGGCGCTGGCTCAGTTGGCTGCCAACCTTGTGCGCGCGGCCGGCGGGGAGCACACCGACGTTGCGATGGACACCGTCCGGGACCGGGCGTTCGGCGCGCTGGACGGCCCGTACCGCAAGTGGCTGCGTGAACTGGGCCAGCAGCCAGACCTGCTGGATGCCCTGCGACAGTGGCGGGAGACCGTCCGACATCAGGTGGAGCAACTGGCCCGGCAGGAGATCCGCTCGGCAGGCCGGTCCGCAGTCGAAGGACGGATGGTCGACCTTCCCGGGCGCGGCGCCACCCTGCTGGACGCCGGGCGGGCAGATCTCTGGTTCCGCGGCCGACTGGCGAAGGTCCTCGGCACGGTGCCACGTCCGGACAATGAGGCCGCCGAGACGGCACAGCCGCCGGTCGGCAACTACTGACACCACCTCCCCGAACCGCCGCGTCCGGGACTCCGATTCTGTGGAGAGCTACCGATGGCACCAGTGACCGATGATTCACCGCACGTACCCGGCCGAAGCGGGCATCTCCGGCCGCTGCCTGGGCTGGCCGTCGCCCGGTTCCTCCCTGAGCTGCAGGGCGGGTACCGGCAGGATGTCGGCTGGGCAGTCGCCGACGTGGCCCGGCTGCGCCGCGAGGCCGGAAGACAGGCGCACGAGTCGCCCACGGCCTGGGGTCTGGGGCATCTGGAGACCCTGGGCGCACTCCGTCTGGAACGCGCAGACGCCCTGCGGAAGGCACGGGGGGCGGGCAGCGTGGACCCCGCTCTTCTCTCCTCGCGCGGCTATACCGCACGCGAGGCTCAGGAGCGGCGGGAAGACAACGCCGTCCACCTCGCGGTGACGCTCTGGGCGCTGCACCAGCAGTCGGTACGGGACGAGCCCATGCACCGGCCCGGGTGGGCCTTCGGCCGCTCGGTCCGGCGACTGGCGCTCGGCGAGACGGGAGTTGGGAACCCGACCGGCACGAAGGACGCGGAGAACGGACAGGGCAAGAGCGACGCGGAGGATGCTGGCGGTGTGCGCCGAGACGCGGAAGCGAAGCCCGCCGATGTGAAACCCGGGGACGCGCGTCCCGTGGAGGCCGGAGCGCTGAACGAGACCGTCCGCAAGCGGTACGTACGGGTCGGCGCGTCCACAGACATCACGGTCGTGGCGACTCGACTGCGCGAACTAGTGCTGATGCTGCGCGATGCCCGTATCCCGCTCGACTATGTGCGCCTCGCCGACCAGCTGTTCCGGTGGCAGAACCCGACCGCGCGCGACTCCGTCACCCGTGCCTGGGGCGTCGAACTGCACCGCCGGTACTGGGGACCGGACGACAGAGCCGCCGAGGAGACGGCCGAGACAGCGGGCGTCCGGGCAGCCGACCCGGACGACGAGTCCGGGGACGGGGAGGAGCGGGGCTTCGACGCTTGACCGGTCATGCCGGCGGCTCGCCACCACCCCGCGGCCGTTCCCCTTCCCGCCCCACGCGCCCCCTCCTCCGACGCCCTTCACTTCCGGCCCAATCGTCGATACGAGAGCAGAACTCCTGTGACACGCAGCATCGTTGACATCCACATCCTGCAGAACGTGCCGCCCAGCAACATGAATCGAGACGACACCGGTACCCCCAAGTCCGCCTACTACGGCGGGGAACGCAGGGCCCGGGTCTCCAGCCAGGCGTGGAAGCGGGCCACCAGGAATCGGTTCCAGCAGTTGCTCCCGCCTGAGGAACTCGGTGTGCGGACGAAGCGGGTAGTGGAGGCGCTTGTGGAGCGCATCACGGAGCGGGATGCGACCGTCGCCGACAACGCGGTGAAGCTGGCCGAAGAAGTGCTGTCGGTCGCGACCGGCTCGACGCTGGATGTGCCCAAGCGCAAGGCCAAGGATGACGGCAGTGGCGGCGCACTCCCCGAGGCGAAGTACCTGATGTTCCTCAGCCGAAGGCAGTTGGACGCGCTAGCCGACATCGCAGTCGCCGAGAGCGACGGAGGCGATCCCGCGACTCTGAAAGCGGAGCTGAAGGACAAGACGAAGAAGGCGAGGGCCCGTGCCGCCGTCGACACCCGGCACTCGGTGGACATCGCCCTCTTCGGCCGAATGGTGGCCGACACCGCCGGCCTCAACGTGGATGCCGCAGCACAGGTCGCCCACGCGCTCAGCGTGCACCGGTCCGAGTTGGAGTCGGACTACTACACGGCCGTGGACGACTTGAGCGGCGATTCCGATTCCGGAGCCGGAATGATCGGGACCGTCGACTTCAACTCCGCGACCCTCTACCGGTACGCAGCCGTCGACGTGGACGAACTCCATCGCAATCTCGGTGCGGGGCTCGACCCGGAGCAGCCGCCTAGCACCCCCGCCGCGAAGGCGCTCACGGCGTTCCTGGAGGCGTTCATCACCTCCCTGCCGACCGGGAAGATCAACACCTTCGCCCACCACACCCTGCCTTCGGTGGTCGTGGTCAAACTCCGCGACCGCTGGCCGCTGAACTTCGTGGGTGCTTTCGAGACGCCGGTGCCGAAGAGCGCAAGCGGCGGCTTCCTCCGCGGAAGCTGCGATCAACTGGCGGCTCACGTAGCAGAGATGGAGCGGGCGTATGGGCTCGACTCCGACCCCACCTGGGTGTTCCGGGTGGGCGAGGAGACCAAAGGCCTGGCCGGCCTGGGCAGCGCACTGACACTGAGGACACTGCTCGAGCAGGTCGGTTCGACGGTCCGCGAGCGGCTGGAGTCCGGCGCATGACTACGCTGCTGCTGCGGCTCGCCGGGCCGCTCCAGTCGTGGGGGGCCTCCTCCCGGTTCGTGCAGCGCAGCACGGAGAACGCGCCGACCAAGAGCGGAGTGCTCGGTCTGCTGGCCGCCGCGGAGGGCCGCCCGCGCGAAGCCGATCTCTCCGACCTGGCCGCGCTACGTTTCGGTGTCCGCATCGACCGGCCCGGCTCCCGCATCCGCGACTTCCACAAGGCGGAGAACAGCGACACGGGACGCGTACTGCCGCTGTCCCACCGGTACTACCTCGCCGACGCGGTCTTCGTCGCCGGAGTCGAGGGCGAGGACGCGTTCATGAGGCGGCTGTACGCCGCCGTCGACGCGCCCCGGTTCCTTCCGTATCTGGGACGCCGCTCATGCCCGCCGTCGCATCCGCTGCTCCTGGAGGACAAGGGCTCTCTCAGCACCCTTCCGTTGGAGGACGCGCTCCAAAAGGCTCCGTGGCAGGGAGGAAGGGGCCCACGCAACCGCCGGGCGGAGGACGGCCAGCCGCCGGAGGAACTGGACATGCTGCTGGACTGTCCGCCGCAGGACACCCCCGACTTCCAGCTCCGCGACACCCCTCTCAGCTACGACCCGCACCACCGCCGGTACGCGATGCGCGGCGTACGGACCGGGTACGTACCGGCTTCGGCTCCTCTCCACGACCCGACAGCCCACCTGCGGCCGGCCCAGACCGCGCGGCACGACTCGTCTGCTCCGCCCCTCGCCACGGACGACTTCTAGGAACCGCCGATGTACCTGACCCGCTTCCGCATCAATACGGCCCGCTCCGGAGCCCGTGCCCTGCTCGCCTCTCCCCAGCGCCTGCACGGTGCCGTTGACATGGCGTTCCCGGAGCCTCCGGCCCGCGACGGCGGCGGCCCCCGAATCCTGTGGCGACTGGACCGGGCCCCGGCCAACCGCGTCGATCTACTCATCTCCAGTCCGGGCCGGCCCGACCTCACCCATCTGGCCGAGCAGGCGGGCTGGCCGAGTCTGGGCGCGGAGGGGTGGGCCACGTTCGCCTACGGAGATTTCCTGGACGCGCTCGCGGTGGGCGGCGAGTGGGCGTTCCGGCTCACCGCCAACCCGCTGCACCACATCCGGCGCGAGCAGGACCCAGTGGGCGCCCCGACCAAGCGGGCGGCCCACGTGACCGTCGGACACCAGGTCGGCTGGCTGCTCAAGCACCAGGAGCGGGCCGGGTTCGAGGTGCTTCCCAGGGAAGGGACCGCCGTCGAGAGCGGTGCGGGGGCGGATGCGGAGACCGGGGAGACTCCGGTGCAGTGGCGCTATCAACTGGTCGTCCACGACCGCACGCCAGTGCGGTTCCCGCGGCGCACGGAGCAGCCAAGGGGCCGACGCGGCTCCGACTCCGACGTGCGCTTCACCCGGGCCACCTTCGACGGACGGCTGCGCATCACCGACCTCACGGCATTCCGCCGTACGCTCACCCACGGGATGGGCAAGTCGAAGGCGTACGGATGCGGCCTGATGACTCTCGCGCCGGTGAAGTGAGGAGCCGTCCATGAGCACTGTCGGCAAACGCAGCCTCTCCTCGCCTCGCGAACTCACCCGGGTCGGCGACCGCACCGCATTCCTCTACCTGGAGCGCTGCACCGTCCACCGGGACGACAACGCCCTCACCGCCACCGACGCCGACGGGGTCACCCACATCCCGTCGGCAACCATCGGGGCCCTGCTGCTGGGCCCGGGCACGCGCGTCACGCACCAAGCGATGGCCCTGCTCGGGGAGAGTGGCGCCGCCGTGAGCTGGGTCGGCGAGCACGGCGTACGCTTCTACGCCGGCGGCCGGGCGCTCACCCGCTCGTCCGGTCTGCTGGAGGCGCAGGCGACGGCGTGGGCGAACCGGCGTACCCGAGTGCAGGTGGCCCGGGAGATGTACCGCATGCGGTTCCCCGGCGAGGACACCGCCGGCTGCAGCCGGGACGACCTGCTGCGGATGGAGGGACGCCGGGTCAAGCAGTGCTACCGGCAGGAATCCGAGCGCACCGGAGTCCGCTGGGTCCGGCGGGACTACCATCACGGCGACTTCGCCGCCGGCGACGCTCCCAACCAGGGGGTCACGGCCGCCGCCCAGTGCATGTACGGGGTGGCTCACGCCGTGGTGGCCGCCCTCGGCTGCTCCCCCGGACTGGGTTTCGTGCACTCAGGGCACGAACGATCCTTCGTCCTCGACATCGCCGACCTCTACAAGACAGAGATCGCCATTCCGGCTGCCTTCGACGCGGCCGCGGCCGGTGACGAGGACGTGCCGACCCGCACCCGGCGGGCGCTGCGTGACCGCATCAACAAGACCGGTCTGCTGGAGCGTTGCGTCGACGACATCAAGAAACTCCTGCGCTACGACAACTCCGGGACCGACGGCACAGCGTCGGACGGCGGTCCAGACAGGGATCGGGTCGGCATCCAGACCGACAGCAGCCAACTACTGGCCTCCGGGCGCAACTACGGAGACGAGCCTGTCTGGTGACTGTCATCGTCCTGACCAACTGCCCTGCCGGACTACGCGGCTTCCTCACCCGCTGGATGCTCGAGATCTCCGCCGGCGTCTTCATCGGCTCCCCTTCCGCCCGGGTCCGGGACATCCTCTGGGAAGAGATACGCACATACTCCGGCCAAGGCCGCGCCCTCCTCGCCCACACCACCGACAACGAACAAGGCTTCACCTTCCGCACCCACGACCACGCCTGGCACCCCACCGACCATGAGGGCCTCACCCTCCTCCACCGCCCCAGCCAACCGAATGCCGCCCCAGGGGTGGCGAGAGCGCCCGGGGCATCGGGGCAGCCGCCGAAGCAGGGGTGGAGCAAGGCAGCGAAGCGACGACGGTTCGGAGGATGAGACGGCAAAGAATGTCACTTATGACCCATACACCGGAGTTTGGCAAAGCAGGTAAAGTCCACTGCCTGGCGGGATAGCACCGCAGGTCAGCTCCTGTGGTCCCCGCGCATGCGGGGGTGGTCCCACGACGTCTCCTCGGGGTGCTCGGGGTGGTGGGTGGTCCCCGCGCATGCGGGGGTGGTCCCTCGGCCTGAGCGAGGGCACCGTGTCGACGCACGTGGTCCCCGCGCATGCGGGGGTGGTCCCCACCGCGAGCATCCCCGGCGTCACCTCGGTGTGGTGGTCCCCGCGCATGCGGGGGTGGTCCCTCTCCGGCGCGCGGGCCAGAGACGTGCAGTACGTGGTCCCCGCGCATGCGGGGGTGTTCCCCGGGACGGCCGTCTCGCGTGGACCGTGTGGGAGTGGTCCCCGCGCATGCGGGGGTGTTCCCTGGACCCAGTCGGTCGAGCTACGGCGCCTCGAGTGGTCCCCGCGCATGCGGGGGTGTTCCAGTCGTCGGTGTCGCTGCGCTTCCACAGGACGAGTGGTCCCCGCGCATGCGGGGGTGTTCCCGCACGGCCCTCATGGTCGAGATGCTGCTCTGGGTGGTCCCCGCGCATGCGGGGGTGTTCCGCACCCCGTGCACGTCCGCACGGTCACCGCCCTGTGATCCCCGCGCATGCGGGGGTGTTCCCGCGGGGTCCGAGGCGAGGAGTTGGAGCATGGTGTGATCCCCGCGCATGCGGGGGTGTTCCCACTGCGGACTGCACCGGGCCGGGCAAGGCACCGTGGTCCCCGCGCATGCGGGGGTGTTCCCCCGGCCGCCCGCGCCGTGGTGCGCGCCGGGGTGTGGTCCCCGCGCATGCGGGGGTGGTCCCCGGTGCGGGCTGCTCTGCCAGATCCTCCAGGCGTGGTCCCCGCGCATGCGGGGGTTGTCCCGAGGTGTGGCCGCTGACCCGGTCTCCCGTCGGGTGGTCCCCGCGCATGCGAGGGTGGTCCCGCAGAGAACAGGTCCGTCGCAACCGCGCAGGTGTGGTGCCCGCGCATGCGGGGGTGGTCCCTGAGCCCCCGCGAGCGGCTGCAAGCTCTGGAGGTGGTCCCCGCGCATGCGGGGGTGGTCCCCGCCGGTGCCCCGGCTGCTGTTCGTGCCTCCGGTGGTCCCCGCGCATGCGGGGGTGGTCCCGGGACGGCGGACCCCTTCGACGTCGGCGACGCGTGGTCCCCGCGCATGCGGGGGTGGTCCCGGCATGGGCGACTCCTCTGGTGCGGTGGCCCGGTGGTCCCCGCGCATGCGGGGGTGGTCCGGGGTCCAGCCTGGTCTGGGAGGCCCGGCCCAAGTGGTCCCCGCGCATGCGGGGGTGGTCCCGGGACGAACTCCAGGGCGCCGAGTGGGATGGTGGGGTCCCCGCGCATGCGGGGATGGTCCCTGGTCGACCGTACGGGCGTCGTGACGTCCGCGGTGGTCCCCGCGCATGCGGGGTAATCCCCGAAGGACTGGCCTTCAGCCCCCGACGTGGTCCCCGCGCACGCGGAGATGGTTCCCCGCCGAAGAGCACGGAGATGATCCCCGCCCCGACCCGATCAGTGGCTTACGTGACAGCCGACGCGACGTAGCCTCGCACGGCTGTCGCCGCGCCCAGATGAATCGCGGGTTGCAGTTCGGGTTGCATTCGCGGTCGTTCAAGTGGGTCCACACGCGTGATCAATAACCATTGGATCGCAGGCCAGGACGATGACGAACCCACCCGAGCCCCAAGACGAACAGTTGGAAAGCGTGTTGGGGGCACCCCCTCACGAGTTCGAATCTCGTATCCTCCGCCAGTGCCTCACCGGGCACGATGTCGAGGGGCCCCACCGCTTGCGGTGGGGCCCCTCGGCGTGTGTGGCGGACGCTGCCGCTGGTTCTCGTGGGCGTGAGGGGTGCGTCGCGGCGGGTACGGTCGCCGAGAGGTCGTCAGCAGGGCAGTTCGGTCCGGCCCCGGGCGAGGGCGCTGCGGCGACTCACGGAGGTGTCCGGCGGCGCGGAGAGCCAGCACCTCCCCGGCGGCGCGGAGAGTCAGCCACTCCCCCGGGGGCGCGAGCCCGCGTGCAGCCCCGCCCAGGACGGGCCCCGTCACCCCTGCCCGCTGGGAATCACGCAGTTCTTGGGTTGAGGGCTGCCCGTGGGCCAGCCGAGGCCGATGAAGCGGAGTTTGCCGCGGCCCTTTCCGCCGGGGTCGAGTTCGACCACGGCGGCGGGTTTGTCGTAGGCGTTGCCGCCGCTGGTGAGGCAGATGAGGCCGCTGGTGCCGGGGACGCGGTGCTGGGACTGGAGGAGGACCCACTGGTTGCCGACGTCCTCGCGGGAGGGGATCCTCGTGCCGTCGCCCATGGCCTGGTGCACGGCCTTGCCGACGGTGACGAGGCCGTCGTAGGAGAGCATCGCGCGGGAGTCCTCCAGGCGCGGGGCCGCCGCCGGGGTCTTCCAGGTCTCCCCGGTGTCGGCGATCCACTTGTTCAGGGTGTCCAGGGCGGCCTTGGGCTGGGTGAGGTACTCGGGCGGCTCGGCGGTGCCGTGCTCGCGCCGCCAGCGCTTCAGCTCCTGCTCCCAGGCGGCCGGGTGCCCGGGGGCGGCGTACTGGACGCTGACCTTCGGCCTGCCGTCCTCGCCGCGCAACTGCTCCCAGTTGCCGGGGGTCATGGAGAGTTGGAGGGAGGCGGCGTCGGAGCCGCTGATGACGGTGTAGTGGCGGCCCTTGCAGCCCACCTCGGCGAGTTTGAGGGCGAAGATGCGCAAGTGCATGGAGCGGCCGGCGAAGTAGACGGTGTCGGCCTCGGAGTCGCAGATGTTGTTGGCGACCTGGGCGAACTGGTTGCCCGTCGAGCCCGCCTCGTCGATGGCGGGGGACTCGAAGGGCATCGCGGCGGGGCCCGAGGGGCCGACCTCCTCGATGTCGCCGAAGGCCTCGGCAAGGGATTCGGTGTAGGCGTCGACGCGCTTGTCGTAGACCAGTACCGTCCTGCTGTCCCGGCGGCCCTTCTCGTTGAAGTCGGCGAGCGCCTGGGCGGCGTCGTGATTGGTGGGGATGATCCGGGCGAGGCCGGGGAAGCGCTCCTCGCCCCTGTCCCTGTTGGCGATCTGGTCCCCGCTGATCCGGGCGGCGAGCACCGGGACCCGGTGTTCCGTGAGGCGTTCGACGGCCTTCTCGGTGTTGTCGAGCGTGAGGTTGAAGCCGGTGACGGCGCGCAGCCGGTCCTCGGCGGAGCCGGCCATGCGCACCAGGGTGTCGGAGACCGCGGCCCACTGCCCGTAGTTGCGCCCGGGGTTGGCGAGCACCAGCCGGATCCTCGGGGGCTCCCCCTCGCCCCGGTTGGCCTCCAACTGGCCCAAGTACGCGCCCTGGAGGTCGCTGCGCATCTGTCGGCGCAGCGCCTCGGAGCCGGACTGGAGCGGCAGCATCATCGCCACCGTGACATGCGGTTCGTCGGCGATCCGCGCGTTCTCCCTGGCGATGGCCCGGGACACCTCGGCGATCTCCGGGGAGCCGAAGTCGTAGCCGCCGGCGCTGACGCCGATGCACTCGCCGCCCTTCTTCTCCACGCCGTCGGCGCACATCTCCGGCTTGCGGAAGACGGTCCAGGCCGTCCAGGAGGCTGCCGCGAGGACCGCGACGAGCAGCACCGAGTAGAGGATCTTCTTCCATCTGGGCATTGCGCTACCTCCTTCGTCCGAGCTGACCGGTGCAGGTGCAGCGCAGCAGCGGCTGCTCGTTCTCCGCGAGGCCGCTCCAGTCGGTGGCCATCTCGCTGAGCTGTCCCGCGCCGTCGAATTCCATGATCGACAGCAGGTCGAGGAGCTTGGCCAGGGTGCGGGCGGTCTCCCTGCCGGTCGGCCTGGTCCGCTCCTCGCACAGCCAGACCGCGTGCAGCAGTTGGTCGACGGTGCGGCGCAGCGCGGGGCCCCGGGCGGCCATCCGGCCCTGGGCCCGTTCCCGCCGGGCGTCCGCCCCGCCGGGGTAGGGCGCCTGCGCGATCTCCAGGAGGTCGGCGCACCACTGGCGGGGGCGGCCCGGCAGGGTGGCGACCAGGTGGTCGACGACGTCGTCCGCGCCGCCGGAGACCAGGTGGTGGCTCATCCGGTGCGCGGTGACCGAGCGGAACGCCCGGCCCTCCGGGGCTGCCCCGTCCACAGCCGCGCGCCCCGTGTAGTGGTCCCGCAGCAGGTGGTGGTCGGCGCTCCAGGCGGCGCCGCCCGGGCGCAGCCCGTACAGCCGGTGCACCAGCATCTGGCGCAGGCCGAAGTCGCCGATGAAGTGGCGTTCGCAGCTCGGCCAGCCCGTGTCGGTGAGGAGCTGGGAGAGGTGATGGGCCGTCAAGTGATGGACGTGGCCTGCCTGGTGGTGGCGCAGAAGGACGTCCGCGCATTCCTTGTCGTGGGCGACCGACAGATGGGTGAGCAGATCGAGCCACTGGTCGCGGTGCTCGGTCGGCAGCCGTACGGGCAGTTGGTCGAGGATCAGCTCCTGGAGCAGTACGTCGGCCACCCGCTGCTCGGGGGCGCCGTCGCCGGGTATGCGCAGCGGGGCGTCCAGGATGTCCCGGTCGTTGGCGTCCTCGGGCATCCGGAAGGCGGCCGCGGCGGCGGCGAGGCGGATCACCGTGTGTGGCCGTCCGCCGCTGAGCCGGGCCACCGCGGCGTCGATGCGGCGGCGGTTCGAGGCGCCCTCCGGCTCGGTGTGGAGCTGCCTGCGTTCGGTCTCCCGGCGGAGCTGGTCGCCGGTGAGCAGGGGCATGCGCAGCAGCAGTACTCCGTCGGCGAGCGGGGCGCGGTCGGCGGTGCCGTCCGCGCGCCGGGTCCAGGCGGGCGGTCCGCCGTCGGCCGGCCGGAACTCCGCGGGGGCCGCCGCCTCCTCGGCCGGGAGTCCGCCGTGCAGGAAGGCGCCGCCGTCCGCCCTGCGGGCCGTGCCCACGATCACCAGGCGGTCGCGCTGCCCGCCCCGGCGGTCGGTGAGCGCGGCGCGCAGCAGTTGCTCCCCTAGCGGCGACTCGGCGTGGTCGAGGAGCAGTCCGGGGCGGCCGACCCGGCGCAGCCAGCCGGCGGCGGAGGCGTAGGCCGCCTCCAGGTCCTCGCGCAGCGCCCGGAAGAGGAAGCTCTCGGCCAACTCCCGTGCCTCGCCGCCGGTGTGGAAGTCAGCGGCGAGGTTGCGCAGTCCGTGCCTGGGCTGGCCCGCGGCGCCGGGGTACGAGCCGTAGATGCGTTCGAGTTCGTGCCGGCCGCGGGGGGCGAGGCGCTCGAAGAGGGCGTCCAGGATCGCGTTGCCGACGGCCGCCGAGTACGGGTCGAGGGCCTGCCCGGACAGGGTCGTCAGAAGGTTGCGGACGGTCCCGCCGAGCATGCCGCGCCAGAAGTCGCCGGTGACCAGGCCGCGCAGGCGCTGCTTCTGGGGCAGCTGCTCGTAGCGTTCGACCTCCGTGGCGACCGCCTCGGGCGAGCCCTCGGTGGCGCCGGTGGCGATCATCGCGAGGCCGGTGAAGAGCCGCGGGAAGGCGAACGAGCCGCCCGTCCCCTGCCACAGACACAGCCGCCGGGCGACCTCCACCAGGGCCTCGGTCGCGGCGGAGCGGGCGCCGGGCTCCGGCTCGGCCCGGTCGGCGTAGACCGGCGAGCCGCAGTCCAGGTGGATCACCGGCACCTTGGCGGCGAAGGCGTCCCGCACCGCGCGCAGCAGCCGCCCCTTGCCCATGCCGGGTCCGCCGGTGAGCAGCACCACGGGCAGGTCGGGCCCGTACAGCGGATCCCGGCCGGCGCCGGAGGGCGCCCGCCCGAGGAGGTGCGCGAAGAAGCCCTCCTCGCTCAGGAGTTTCTCGAACCCCAAGTCGTCACACACGGACCCCCCATGAAGTGTTCATCCCGCCCGAAGACGGTTTCCCACTGTCCGATGCACCAGAAAAGGGTTAGTGGAACACGAACACTGTTGTTCGGCAACGACCCCTGCAAAAAAGGGAGTTGGGGGCATGAGGGGGTGGCGGGAGGGCGGGCACCGCGGCAGTCGGGCGCCCGCGTGCCGTCCCGGTGAGGCACACCTGCTCTCCGCTCGGTGTCGTACCCGACGACGATGCTGTACGGGTCCGTGGCAGAGCCTCCCCGCGCGGAGCGGCGGCCGGCACCGGGCGGGCATCACCCCTGTGTGCGGGGCGGCGTGGGCAACTCGGCCGGGGAGCAAGGCGTCTGCGGCTGACGGCCGGGGGATCCGTGCGGCCGGGGACGCGTCCGCCTCGCTCGTCAGGACGTCCCGCGCGTCCCTCGTCCCGCCGCCCGGCGGGCCCACTCCCCCAGCACCGGGACGCACCGCTCGGCGAAGTGCTCGTAGTCGGCGGGGGTGTTGTAGACGTGGGTGGACAGGCGGAAGTAGCCGGTGCCGCCGAAGCTGGTGAAGGCGGCGGCGACGCCCAGTTCGCGGCCGACGCGGTCGCGGAGGGCGTCCGCCTCGACGCGGGTGGCGCCGAGCGGCGCGGGGAGGCGGACCAGGCGCATCGCGCCGACCGGCATGCCGACGTCCACCCGGCTGTCCTCCCCGGTGAGTTCGGCGAAGGCCGCGCCGATCAGGTCCTCGGCGTAGTCGGCCAGGGCGCTCAGGTAGGCGCGGGCGGCGGACCAGCCCCAGGTGTCCTCGACGAAGGCGAGTGCGGTGGGCGCCGCGAGCGGGCCCGTGGCGTCGACGGTGCCCTGGGTGTCGAAGCGCTCGGGGTACGGGTCGGGGGCGCCCCAGGAGTCGATCAGGGGGTGGAGGTCCTCGCGCAGGGGGCCGCGGGCGACCAGGGCGGCGGTGCCGCGCGGGGCGCAGCCGAACTTGTGCAGATTGCCGACCCAGAAGTCGCAGTCGAGGCCGGCGAGCGGCTCCTCGGCGAGGCCGGGCACATGGGCGCCGTCCACGAGCACCGGCACGCCCCGCTCGCGGGCCGCCGCCGCGATCCGGGCCACCGGCAGCCAGCGCGCGGTGGCCGAGGTGATGTGGTCGATCACGAGGAGCCCGGTCGAGGAGCCGAGGGCGGCGGTCACCGCCTCCTCGGCGGTGTCGGCGTCCGCGTCCAGGGGGACATGGACGGTGCGCAGGCTGCCGCCCCAGCGGCGGGCGAGGCGGGCCGCGCCCATGGTGACCGCGCCGTAGCCGTGGTCGGTGACCAGGACCTCGGCGCCGGGGCGGGGCGGCAGGGCGAGGTGGGCCGCGCTCGCACCGCCGCTGGCGTTGGGGACGAGGGCGAGGTCGCCGGGCGGCACCCGCAGGAAGGCGGCGACGGCGGTCCGCGCGGCGGCGACCCTGCCGGGCAGCTCGGGGAACCACCGCACCGGTGAGGCCTCCATCTGCTGCCGCAGCCGGTTCTGCTCCTCCTGCGCGCAGCGCGGGACCGCCCCGAACGAACCGTGGTTCAGGTGCCTGATCGCCGGGTCGAGCGTCCAGGCGGCCGCGGCGGGCCGGCCGTCGGGCAGCGTGAGCGGTTCGGGCGCGGGGGCCTTGGTCGTACGCACGGGACTCCTGGTGGCCGGGGCGGCGGGTGCCGGGGGCGTCGCGGCCGGTCCTGCGCTCGGGTGACCCTCGACGGGACCGGTCGGACGGGCACTCCTCGCGGTGCCCGTCACACGGTACGGGGGACGGTGGTCGGGGCGGGGCGGTACCGGCGGCCCCGCCCCGCGCCCGGCTGCTACCAGGCGCGCATCTCGGTGCCCGCCGCCGACTCGCTCCGCAGTCCCCCGGGCCCCTCGACAAGCTCGCCGAGGACGGTCACGCGGTGCATGACGCGGTCCACGTCCAGGTGGGCGAAGTCGGTGGGGGCGAAGTGGCAGGTGCTGCGGTTGTCCCAGAAGGCGATGCTGTGCGGTTCCCAGCGGAAGCGGACGGTGTACTCGGCGCTCGTCAGGTGCTGGAAGAGGAGGTCGAGGAGGTGGCGGCTCTCCAGTTCGGAGAAGCCGGTGATCCGGGTGGTGGAGCCGGGGCTGACGAACAGGGCGCGTTCGCCGGTCTCGGGGTGGACGCGGACCACAGGATGCTCGGCGACCTGGGGGTCGGCGCAGAACTTGCGCAGGATCTCGCGGTCGCGTTCGTCGGAGTGGCGCAGGTGCACGGCGTTGAAGAAGGCGTGCTCGGCCATGAGTCCGTCGCAGAGCCGGCGCAGGGGGGCGGCGAGGCCCTCGTAGGCGGCGACGGTGTTGGTCCACTGGGTGTCGCCGCCGAACTCGGGGGTGCGCTCGGCGCGCAGGATCGAGAGGGCGGGCGGGTTGGGGTACTGGGTGAGGTCGCTGTGCCAACCGGCGAGCGGGGAGAGCCACTTGCGCCGGTAGTGCTCCTCGAAGTCGGCGCCGTAGCGCTCGGTGTCGGCCCGGGGGTCGACGGTGAGGATCTCGGGGTGGCCTTCCGGGTGGACCCCGTGCTTGGCGCCCTCGCGCCGGGTCAGGGCGCCGAAGCGGCGGCCGAAGGCGATGTGCTGGGCGTGGTCGAGGGGCTGGTCGCGGAAGAAGACGACGCGGTGGGCGAGCACCGCCTCGCGTATCGCCGCCACGGTGGCGTCGTCGAGTTCCTCGCGCAGGTCGACGCCGGAGATCTCGGCGCCGATGCGTCCCGCGGTCCGGCGTACGACGAGTCGGGTGGGCTGCGCGGTCTTGTTCACGGCGGTGCCTTTCTGAGCTGACGGGCGGTCGTGCATGGGGGGAGGGAGCGGGTGTGCCCCGGGGCCGGACGAGGGTGGCCTCGGGGTGGTCCCGGGTCAGGGCGTGCGGCTGAGGAACTGCGTCCACAGCGGGAGCAGGAGTAACGCGGCCAGGGAGCTCTTGACGACGAGGGCCGCGGCCATGTCCGCGCCCACGCGGTAGCGCTGGGCGAAGATGAACAGGTTCTGCGGTGCGGGCATCGCAGCGATCAGGACGAGCTGGTCGAGGCGGATTCCGCGCACCCCGAAGAGGTGGTGGCAGACCAGGTAGGTGAGCAGCGGGAAGGCGAGGCACTTGAAGGCGATGAGGCCCCACTCCTCGCGGGTGGTGCCCCGTACGTCGAGGCCGGTGCCGCCGAGGTGCAGGCCGAGGGCGAACAGGGCGACGGGCGAGGCGCTGGCGCCGACGAAGTCGAAGCTGTCCAGGACCACCACGGGCAGGTGCAGCGGCAGCAGGTTGAGCAGGATGCCCGCGTTGCACGCGAGGACCACGGGGGTCGTCAGGGAGGCGCGGACGGCTCCGCCGAGGCGGCGGGCGGGGCTGCCGGTGCGCTCGGCGCTGCCGAGTTCCATGACCGAGAGGATGATCAGGGAGAGGACGCACACCTGGAAGAGCAGCACCGGGAAGATCGGTGCCGCGTCCCCGAAGAGCATGATGAAGACGGGTACGGCGAAGTAGGCCGTGTTCACCTGGACCGCGGCCATCACGCGCAGAGCGATGCCGCGCGGGTCGCGTTCACCGAGGGCGCGCACCAGGGCCCCGGTCAGGGCGGCGGCGGCCAGGGCGGCCGCCGCGTAGCCGGTGAAGGCGCGCCAGTCGAAGAGGGCGCCGAGGTCGCTGCGGTAGATGCTGCCGAAGAGGAAGCAGGGCACCGCGAAGAGGAAGGCGTAGTCGGCGAAGACCTGGGAGGCCGCGGCGGGGACGGTCTTGCGCCGGGCGAGCAGGACTCCGCAGCCGAAGGCCAGCACCACCGGTGCCAGCTTCTCCAGCGCCTCGACCGCTCCCATGTCCCGCCTCCTCGTGCTCGTCGCGCTCCGCCGTGCCCGGTGGCTCGGGCGGGGTGGGTGCTCCCGCGGCCGGGTGCCGCGGGAGCGTCCCGGGTCAGGGCACCGGGGCCCAGGGGTTCTCCACCGCCACGTCGAGGCGGCCCTCGACGAGCGCGCGGTAGTCGTCGACGAGGGAGCGCAGGAGCGTGTTGCCGCGCACCTGGTAACCATGGCCATCGATCGAGGCGACCGGAAGGACCTCGCAGGCCGTGCCGCACAGGAAGGCTCCTTCGGCCTCCTGGGCGAAGGCCGGAGGCAGATCCCCCACGACGGTCTCGACGCCGCGGTGGGCGGCGAGCGCGAGGACCGCGGCGCGGGTGATGCCGTCGATGGTGCAGCGGGTCGTCGGGGTGTGCAGCGCGCCGTCCTTGAGGAAGAACAGGTGCGCGCCGGTGGCCTCCACGAAGTTCCCGCAGTCGTCCAGGAGCAGGGCGTCGTCGTAGCCCGCCCGCAGGGCCTCGTTCTTGCTGACGGTGCCGATCATGTAGTTGCCGGCCGCCTTGGACTTGACCGGCGCGTACTCGGGCGAGGGGCGCCGGTAGCGCCCGGTGACCAGCCGGACGCCGGTGTCGAGGGCGTCGGCGGCCGCGTAGTAGCCGGCCGGGAGCTCCCAGGCGGCGAGGCTGGTGTGCACGGAGGTGTGCAGCGCCGCCGTCTGGATGATCTCCGAGCCGCGCCAGGCGTTGACGCGCAGGTAGCCCTCGGTGATCTGGGCCCGGTCGACCACCTCGCGGGCGGCCTCGCGCAGGGTCTCGCGGTCGTACTCCAGGGTGAAGTCGAGGATGCGGGCCGAGGCGGCGAGCCGGTCCAGGTGGTGGTCGAGCAGGAAGGGCTCGCCGCGGTAGACGCGGATGCCCTCGAAGATGCTGGAGGCGTAGTGCAGTCCGTGGCTGAGGACGTGCAGGGTGGCCTCGCTCCAGTCGACGAGGGAGCCGTCGTACCAGATGTGCCCGGTGCGCCGGTCGAAGGGGAGCATGCGGGTCTCCTTCAGAGCGCCAGGTCGAAGAGGTGGTGCTGGAGGTCGCCGACGAGGGCGACGAAGCGGCGCTGGTGCTGGGTGAGAGCGCGCACCGAGACGCCGTGCAGGGCGAGCCGGTTGATCGGGTAGAGGACCAGGGTGTTCGCCTCGTAGGGGATGGTCATGACCTCCTCGACATACTGCGGGTCGATGTCGAAGCGGTTGTCGCCGTACTCGGAGGCGCTGGTGTGGAACTTGTGGGCGCCGGGGCGGTACTTGTAGAGGACGAGGTCGCCGCCCTCGGTGTCGTCCTCGTCGAGGCGCATGTAGAAGAGGCCGCCGAAGAGCTTGTAGGGCTTGTCGACGTGCGGGCCGCGGTAGGCCGAAGGGCGGCCGGTCACGGCGGAGTTGATGACCGCGGTGCAGTCCATGAGGATGTCGTGGGTCTCGAAGGAGTCGCGGTTGCGGCGCCCGACCCGCAGTTCGCGCAGCGGGGTGCCGATCTTCTGCTCGGCCTCGGGCAGGTTGGCGAGCAGGTCCTCCTGGAAGAGGTCGAGGAACTCCGTCAGGAACGCCGGGGAGGCGTGGTAGGTGACGAAGTCCTTCCAGACCTGTGCCACGGTCGGGTCGGCGAGTATCGGCTCGGACATGTAGTTGTAGCGCTCGTTGCTGGTGATGGGCTTGCCGATGCGCTCGGCGATGTACTCGCCGGTCGGCATCGACTTCGCCAGCGCCTCGTACAGCTCCTGCGGCAGCGCGTTGCGGACGACGACGTGCGGGAAGGGGTCCCGGCGGATGTCGTCCTTGGTGGTGTGGGCGAGCAGCGAGGTGATGGCGGGGCTCTGCTCGGGCGGGGTCGCGGTCATGTTCGGCTCATTTCCTCGGGTGGGCGGCGGCCTCGGTGCGAGGCGCGCTCGGTGGTCGTGGACACGGGGGCCGGGCGGCCGGGCGGGGGTCAGGCGGCCAGGCCGCGGGCGGCGAGCCAGGTCTCCAGCATCAGCACCGACCAGAGCGCCTCGGCGGCGTGCGCGCCGGGCGACTCGGTCTGGAGCGCCAGGAGTTCACGCAGCGCCTCGGGGCGTACGAAGGCGTGGCAGCGGGCGGTGGGGGCCAGCAGCAGGTCGCCGATCATGTCGTAGAGGGCCTCGCCCGGCTTGATCATCGCCGTGACGGGCAGGGTGAACGGCTGCTTGGGGCGGTCCAGGACACTGCGCGGCACCCAGCGGCGGGCGGCCTCGGCGAGGGGCGCCTTGACCGTGTCCCCGGCGACCTTGACCTCCTCGGGCAGCGCGTGGGCGAAGCGCATCACCGAGGGCTGGAGGAAGGGGACGCGGGCCTCCACCGAGTGGGCCATGCTCAGGTGGTCGACGCGGCGCAGGATGTAGTACGGGAAGCGGGCGAACTGGTCGTAGCGCAGCAGGGTTTCGAGCTTGCCGTGGTTTCCGGCGCGCACCTGCCGGTCGAGCGCGTCGCCGCTGGCGTCGCCGAAGAAGCCGCCCGCCGCATGGACCCGGGCCAGGTAGTCGGGGGTGTAGAGCGTGCGCAGGCCCTCGGTGGGGACGGCGGCCATGGTGCCCTGGTAGGCGCGGTACCAGGTGGGGCTGTCGTCGCGGGCCGCCTTCACGAACCGGGTGTAGCCGCCGAAGAGCTCGTCCGCGCCGTCGCCGGTCAGGGCCACCTTGAATCCGGCCTCGTGGACCGCCTCGAAGAGCGCGTACGTACTGAGGCTGTGCGGGGCGTTGTTGGGCTGGTCGAGGTGGCGGACGAAGCGGTCGACGAGGGCGGGGAAACCGGCCGGGTCGAGCAGCACCTCGTGGTGGTCGGTGCCGCAGCGCCGGGCGACCTCGGCGGCGAAGTGCCGTTCGTCGGCGGGCCAGTCGCCGCGGTAGGCGATGTGGAAGGAGGAGACCTCGGGCAGCAGGTCGGCGGCGAGCGCGGTGGTGTAGCTGGAGTCGAGGCCGCCGCTGGTGATCACGCAGACGGGTACGTCCGCGTCGAGCATGCGGCCCATCTCGTGCCTCAGCAGGGCGTCGAGCTGCGCGCCCGCGGCCGCCACGGTGGGTGTGCCGTCCGGCCAGTCGGGGCGGGCGGGCTCCAGTGCGGTCAGGCGCACGTCGAGGCGGCCCGCGGTGAAGCGGAGCACCGAGCCCGGTTCCAGGGTGCGGACGTCGCGGTGGACGGTGCCGGGGCCCCACACCGCGCGGCCGCCGAGGTAGCGGTCGACGGCCAGCGGGTCGAGGGCGGCGGGGAAGTCGGGGTAGCGGCTCAGCGCGCGCAGCTCGGAGGCGAAGCGGAGGCCGCCGTCCGGGGTCCGGTAGTAGAAGAGCGACTTCATGCCCGCGTGGTCCGTGAACAGCCGCAGCACGGGCTCGGGTCCGCGCTCGTCGACCAGGGCGATCGCGAACATGCCCTCCAGGCGGGAGACGAAGTCCTCGCCGTGCCGCTCGTACAGCGGCAGCAGCACGTCGCCGTCGCAGTCGCCCTCGAACGCGTGCCCCAGGGCGCGCAGTTCGGCCCGCAGTTCCCGGTGGTTGTAGATCTCTCCGTTGAAGACGCAGGTCAGGCCGGGGCGCCGGTAGGGCTGGGCGCCGTGGGCGATGCCCTGCACGGCGAGGCGGTTGCTGCCGAGCGACCAGCGGGCGCCGAGGCCGGTGGTCTGCGCGTCGGGGCCGCCCTCGCGCATGGCCGCGCCGACCGCCCGCAGGACGTCCGGGCCCGGGTGGGCGCCGCCGAGGTGTCCGTAGATGCGGCACATGGTTCAGGCCTCCGTGGGGGTCCCGGCGGCGACCGGGGAGCGGCTCAGCCCGGGCGGGCTCTGGCGGGCCGCCGGGTAGTGGCGGGCGAGGAACTCGACGACGATCTCGACCTGCCGGAGGATGTCGTCGACCTGCTGGGGGCCGGGGTTCACGCCGTGGCCCTCCAGGGCGCTGTTGCCGGTCTTGAGGTGCAGCGGGGCGGCGGCGCGGACGAAGTCGGGGGCCTCGTAGGTGCGGATGAAGCCGCCGGACTTCTTCGGGTTGTCGACGTGGCAGTCGAGCGGGATCCGCACCGACTGCCGCAGCGCGGAGATCATCGGCAGGGTCAGGTCGCGCACCGGGTTGAAGCTGTCGGCGCCGAGCATCTCCAGCATCTGGGCGGCGGCCGGATTGCCCTGCCCGCAGTGCGCGGAGACCTTCAGGTGCAGGTCGGCGGGGAGGTGCCCGGCGGTGCGCAGCCGGCCGAGGGCCCACAGCAGCCCTTCGTCGTAGACGACGAAGCCGCGCACCCCGAGGTCGACGCCGCGCTTGACGTCCTCCACGGCGCGGACGATCTGCTCCTGGCCGCGCAGCCGGTAGCTGATGCGCGAGCCCTCGGGGGTCTGCACGCCCGCCCCGATGTCGTATCCGGCGCGGGGGCCGACGGACATCAGGATCTCGGCGCCGAAGTCCTTGCCGAGGGCCACGTACTCGCCGATCTCGCGGGCGGTGTGCCGGTACATGCCGCGGGTCTCGGTGATGCGGTTGATGGTGAAGCCCCGGCGGCGGCTCTCGGCGAGCAGGGTGGCCGCGGCCTGCACGGAGTTGACGGTGGGCACCTCGATGCGGAAGTGGCAGCCGTCGGGGAAGGTGCGGCCCGAGTCGGGGGCGTCGAGCAGGTCGCCGGCCGGCAGGCCGAGACGGGCCAGCTGCGCCCTGGTCTCCTCGTAGAAGGCGGTCGTGATCACCTGGTCACCTCGAATCCGAGTTGCTCGGCGGTGCGGCGGACGATGTCCTCCGCGAGGCGGATCGAGGTGTCGTGGTCGGGGTGGACGACCTGCACCTCGCCGAAGTTGCCGAGGTTGCCCCGGCAGGGGGCGAGGACCTCTCCCTCGGGGAAGCGGACGGTGAAGGAGTGCAGGTGCGGGCCGTACTCGGCGGCGGCCCAGGTGGTGTCCGGCGCCCGTGCGGGACGCGGTACGGCGTCGGCGGCGCCGAACCAGCGGACGGTGGCGTACCTCGCGAAACTGCTGGGCGGGCGGTCCACGGGCTCGTCCAGGTGGATGCGGACCAGGAGTTCGAAGATGTCGCCGCCGCCCGCGAGCTGGAAGAGGTTGGGCAGGCAGGAGCCCATCAGGCGCGGATTGCACTCGATGAGCCGGGGCGTGCCGTCCGCACCGAGCATCACCTCGACGTGGAAGATGCCGAGCCCCAGGCCGAGCGCGCCGACGACCGCCTCGGCGAACTCCATCACCCGGTCGTGGTCGGCCGCGTCCAGGGCGGCCGGGATGGTGGTGCCGGTCTCCAGGGCCTCGTGCCGGTGCCAGGTGGAGCGCTCGCTGACGGCGAGGCGCAGGAACCTCCCGGCGGACAGCCCGATCTCGGCGGAGACGAAGCGCCCTTGGAGGTACTCCTCGACGAGGATGCCCGCGGCGTAGGCGGGCCGGTCCGCGGCACCGGCGAGGACGGCGCGCAGCTCGGCCTCGTCGGCCAGGACGTGGGCGCCCTCGCTGCCGGAGCCGCGGGCCGGTTTGACCACGACCGGGTAGCCGTGGCGGGCGGCGAAGGCGGCGGCCTCCTCGGCGCCGGGGACCACGGCGTGGGCGGTGGTGTCGAGTCCGGCGGCGGCGAGGACGCGGCGGCAGCGGTCCTTCTGCTTGGCGTCCTCGGCGGCCCGGGCGCGGGTGAAGGGCACCCCCAGCTCCTCGGCGATCCGGGCCACCGGCACCACGAGCGCGTCGACGGTGGCGACGAAGCCGTCCACGGGGTGTGCGGCGTGCACCGCGCGCACCCGGGTGCGCAGGGCGTCGAGGTCGGTGGCGTCCTCCAGGACGTGCACGGCGTCCACGAACCTGCCGTACGGGGTGGCGTCGAAGTCGATGTTCTGCGACTTCTCCATGCGCAGCGAGCGGATCAGGGTGACCCGGTGGCCGAGCCGGGCGGCGGCCTCGAAGGCGGGGGCGTTGCCTGCCTTCCAGGTCACGAACACCACGTGCTTGCGGGCCTGCCCGGGCTTCGCGGGGTTCTCGGCCGCGGTCATCGGGTCCTCCTGGCGAAGCGCTGGCCGATCCGGACGTAGCCGGGAGTGCTGGTCCCCGGTGCCGGGATGAAGGAGATGGAGCCCGCGAGGACGTTGCGCTCGGACATCGAGCTGAAGCCGCCCGCGCCGGAGAGCACGAGGCTGCCCTCGTCCAGCGGGCGCCAGGTGCCGTCGGGGGCGCGCTCGGCGTACTCGTACCGCAGGTGCTCCTCGCCCGGCAGGACGTGCAGGCGGTAGCCGTCGGAGGCGTAGACGCCGGGGCAGTCGCCGAGGGCCATCTCGAAGGGGCGGCCGGTGCGGATGAGCCCCTCTCCGGTCACCTCGCGCAGCAGGTCCTCGTAGAGCCCGAAGGCCGGGTAGGCGTTGGCGAGCAGCAGCAGGAAGCTGCGCTCCTCGGGGAAGATCTGGACGAAGTTGTGGTGGCCGCTGCCGTTGGAGTTGAAGCCGAAGGCGGAGGGGCCGAACATCAGCCAGCCGAGGCCCCAGGCGTGCATGAAGTGGTGGCCGGGGACCGGGATCTGCGGGGTACGCATCTCGGCGGCGAGCGCGGCGGAGAGCAGGCGCTCGCCGCTCGGGGCGAGGCCGTCGTCCAGCGCGAGGCGCGCGATGCGGGACAGCTCCTCCAGGGTGAGGCAGACGGAGAAGGAGCCGGCGGCGTCGTCGGCGACGGTCTGCCGGGGCGGGTCGTGCGGCCGGTAGCTCTTGGTCGGCTCGTGCCACAGGTAGCCGGTGGAGACCGCGTCGCCGTAGTGGCCGTTCTCCGCGAGGGTCTCGGGGACGGCGGCGATGCCGAGCGGCAGGAGCAGCAGCTCGTTGAGGGCGCGGCGCCAGGGCATGCCGAGCAGCTTCTCGATGATCCCGGCGACGATGGAGGTGCCGACGGCCGAGTACGCGAAGACCTCGCCGGGAGAGAAGAGCTGTCCGTACTCGCCGAGGGTGGCCAGGTAGCCGTCCAGGTCGGGCAGGTCGGTGTCGTGCCAGACCTCGTAGCTGTCGTCGACGCCGCTGGTGTGCGAGAGCAGCTGGCGCAGGGTGACTCGGACCCGCTCGCCGCCGCGGCGCACGAAGGCCCCGGGGAGGATGCCGTCGAGGGGTTCGTCCAGGCCGAGAAGGCCGCGGTCCACCAGGCGCAGCGCGACGAAGGCCAGCATCGGCTTGGTGATGCAGGTGATCCGCTGCCGGGTGCCCGGCCCGTAGGGCGTGCCCGCCGCCGTGTCGGCGATGCCGTGGTACGTGAACTCCACCTCGCCGTCGAGCAGGACGGCGACCCCGGCTCCGGGCACGCCGTGGGCGCGGGCCGACTCCCGCAGGGTCGCGGCGACCGCGGCCGCCCGGCCGGGACCGCCGGCGGTGCCGCTCGCGGCGGGGGTCTCGGCGCGCTTGCGGCGCAGCAGCTCCGCCTGGGCGGCGAGGGTGCGGTGGGCGTAGATCTCGGCGACCCGCACCGGGCGCCCGGCGGTGTCGCCCAGCCTGGCGGCCAGCAGGTTGGCGAGCAGCGAGTGGCCGCCCACGGAGAAGAAGTCCAGCTCGGCGGAGAGCTGCGGCAGGCCGAGCAACTCCGTCCAGGCGGCGGCGACTTCGCGCTCCTCGGGGCCGGAGCCGGTGAGCGCGGCGCTGCCGTCGGGGGCGGTGGCGCCGGTGCCGCCCCAGTCGACCGGGCGGGCGGCCAGCGCCTTGCGGTCGACCTTGCCGTTGGGCAGCAGGGGCAGGCTCTCCAGGCAGAGGATCCGGGCGGGCTGCATGTAGTGCGGCAGCTTCGCCCGCAGGTGGGCGGCGACCTCCTCGGTGGGGCACGCCTGCGCGCCGGAGCCGATCCAGCAGACCAGCCGGGTGCCGTCGGCGGCGGGGACGGCCAGTGCCGCCACCTCGCGCAGGCCGACCGCCTCGCGCAGCACGGACTCGATCTCGCCCAGCTCGATCCGGAAGCCGCGGACCTTGACCTGGTTGTCCCGGCGGCCGAGGAAGCGCAGTTCGCCGTCCTCGGTCCAGCGCGCCAGGTCCCCGGTGCGGTAGAGGCGGCAGTCGGGCCCGCCGGGCTCCGGCCGCGCGGGGGCGGGCAGGAAGGCGGCGGCGGTGCGCACCGGGTCGCCGAAGTAGCCGTCTGCCACCCCGTCGCCGCCGAGGTGGAGTTCACCGACCGCGCCGAGGGGCACCGGCCGCCCCCGCTCGTCGAGCAGATGGGCCCGGGTGTTGTGCACCGGCACCCCGATGGTGACCGGGCCGGTCGTGGGCCCGGTGAAGCACTTCCAGGTGGAGTAGGTGGTGTCCTCCGAGGGGCCGTAGAGGTTGTAGAGGCGCTCGGCCGAGGTCCGCGCGAAGGCCTCCTGCACCAGTTCCCGGGGCAGCGGCTCCCCGGCGACGTTCAGGACCCGTACGGACGCGGGGACCGCCTCGCGCCGCAGCAGCACGTTCAGCGCGCTGGGCACGGTGTTGACGAGGGTGGGCGCGAGGCCCGGGTCCTCGGTGAGGGCGAGGACGTTCTCGACGACGACCACGCAGCCGCCGCGGGTCAGCGGCGCCCACAGCTCGAAGACCGAGAGGTCGAAGTTGAGTGAGGTGGAGAAGAGGACGCGGGCGAGATCCCCGGCCGGGTAGGTGTCCTCGGCCCAGGCGAGCAGGGCGACCACGTTGCGGTGGCTGATCACCACGCCCTTGGGCAGGCCGGTGGAGCCCGAGGTGTGGATGAGGTGGGTGGTGTCCGCCGGGGCGACGTCCACCCGTGGGGCGCTCGCCTCCTCGGCGGCGGCCTTCTCCCCCAGCTCGCCCGCGGGCAGGCCCGGCACGCCGGTCTCCGCGAGCCACTCGGGCGAGCGCTCCCCCTCGTGCACCACCAGCGACATCCCCGCGGTGGCGGCGACCGCCCGCAGCCGCTCGGCGGGATAGGCCGGATCCAGCGGTACGTAGGCGCAGCCCGCCTTGTGCACGGCCAGCAGCAGGGCGACGGTGCGGTGGCTGCGCTCCAGGCTGACGCCGATCCGGGCGCCGGGGGCGATCCCGCGGGCGGCGAGCGCGCGGGCCAGGCGGTTGGCCTGCTCGTCGAGCTCCCGGTAGCTCCAGACGGTGCCGCCGCAGGAGACGGCGGGCGCCGCGGGGGTGCGCGCGGCCTGCGCCTCGACGAGTCCGTGCACGGTGGCGGCGGTGTCGTAGGGGTGGGCGGTGTCGTTGAGCCCGGTCAGCAGGCGGTGGCTTTCCGCGGCGGAGAGCACGTCGAGGTCACCCGTCGCGGCGCCGGGGCGGGCGACGGCCCCGGTCAGCAGCACGCCCAGGTTCACCGCCATCCGGGCGACCAGCGCCTCGGACAGGAGCGCGGCGTCGTGGTGCAGGACCAGCGCGGTGGCCGCCCCCTCGGTGACGATCTCCAGGAGGAGGTCGTAGCCGGCGGGCAGCGGGACGCCCGGGCGGCGCAGATGGCTCCCGGCGCGCAGCCCGGCGCCGAGCGCGGCCGGCTCCCCGGTCCGCGGGTCCTGCGCCGCGCGCTGCCGGGCGAGTGCGGCGGCGGCCACCGGCAGCGGGACCCGGTCGTCGGGCGCCGGTGGCACCGCGTACTCGGCGGGCGGGGTGCCGGGCCGGGCGTCCGGGGCCGGATCGGCGCTGCGCCCGAGGGTCGGGTGCTGTCCGCTGTAGCGGTGCAGGAGGTGGGCGAAGGCCGCGTGCGCCAGGTCGTCCGCGCGGGCTCCGGCCTCTTCGGCGCAGCGGCGGATCTCCCCGGGGTGCCGCTCGGACCAGGTGTGCCGGCTCGGCTCCGGGGTCGTGCCGCGCGGCTCCCGCAGCGGGAGCTGCACGGCCACGGCGGAGGATGCGGCGGATGGGTCGCCCACGATCGTGTTCCCCTCGTTTCCTGTTCTTCCCCGCCGTCCCGTCCGCGGGCGCGGAGCGGAGTCGGCGGTGGTGAGGCGTTTCTCGGTGTGCCGCAGGCGTGTGTGCGGCGGCTCGGCGCACGGCCGGACCGGGCAGGGCTCCTCGCCGCGGCGGCGGGCAGGTGGTGCTCTCCCCCGCGGTCCGCGGGTCGGCTGCGGCGGGGCGGGTCAGACGGCGGCGGGTTCGGTGGCGGCCTTTCCGGGGTCGGCGGTGCGCTCGGCCCACCGCACGAGGAGCGGCATCGCGGCACCCACCAGGGCGAAGCCCACCGCCATGACCACCCAGCCGGCCACCCCGTGCTCGACGGCGAGCCAGGTGAGCAGGGCGGGGGCGAGCATCTTGCCCATGTCCGCGCCCATGGCGTAGGTGCCCTGGTACTGGCCCTGGGCGTGCTCGGGGGCGAGTCCGAAGGCCATGCCCCAGCTGCCCGCGGACTGCCGGATCTCGCCGAGGACGTGCGCGAGGGCCCCGGCGAAGAGCAGCAGGCCCGCCGTCAGGGCCGAACGGCCGCCGCTGGCGGCGAAGACCAGGCAGGCCGCGGCGAGGCAGAGCGCGCCCGAGCGGGAGGCGCGCGCGGCGGCCCGCGGTTGGTCGGTGCCGCGGGCCGCCCGCACCTGGAGCAGCACCACCGCGACGGTGTTGGTCAGCAGGATGCCCGCGATCATCCAGCGCGGGGCGTGGGTGCGGTGCAGCACCCACAGCGGCAGGACGACGTCGAGCAGCAGGTTGTGCATGGACAGGAGCCCGTCCAGGACGACGAAGGCCAGGTAGGGCCGGTCGCGGAGCACGATCAGGGCGGGACCCGGCCGGGCGGGCTGCGGGGCGACCGCTGGCAGCAGCAGCGAGAGCAGACCGGTGACCAGGTAGGTGGCGGCGTTGAAGACGACGGCCGCGCGGTAGAGGGTCTCGGAGTCGGCGGCGAGCAGCAGTCCGGCGAGGCCCGCGCCCACCGAGACGCTGACATTGCTGGTGGCGCGCAGAAAGGCCCGGACCGCCACCCGGTCCTCGGGCGGGATGAGCCCGGCGACCATGGCCATCCGCGCGCTGCGGCTGGCGCTGTAGGCGACGGCCTGTACGCAGACGACGGCCACATACGGGCCGAAGCCCTCGACCGCGAGCAGGGCGGCGGTCAGCGGGCCGAGCGCGAGGAAGGACCAGATTTGCAGGACCCGCGGGCCGAGCCGGTCGGCCAGGTGCCCGGTCGGGGTGCTGACCGCGAGCGCCACGGCCGCGGCCGCCCCCATGCTGATGCCGAACCGGCCGGGCGTCAGGTCGAGGACGGTGGTCGCGTAGATGGCGTTGAGCGCCATCCACAGGCCCTGGCCCATGGTGTGGACGAGGGTGATGCCGGTCAGGGTGCGCGCCGGACCGGTCGGCGGGAGGAAGCGGCTCAGCATGTCCCGGCCGCGCGTCGCCGCGGAGCGCTCCGTTCCCGGTGCGTGCGCACCTCTGGACATGTACATGTCAGTAGACCCGACACGTTCCCCCACCTCTCGTTCAGCGCCATTGCCAACCAAGAACGGGCAAAACCCCCGTACCGAGACGAAAAGTACCCGCCCCGTGCAGGCCCATAGAAGCGGCGGATGAGACACGGTGTCCAGAAAAATATTCTGTGACCCCGGTCACAGCAGAGGAACTTCCTCATCCCCGCCGCCCTCTCGCGGAAAATCCAGCGGGATATATCGCCGATATCCCGCCTACTGGGAGGTAGAGAACGGCTCCGGGCGCAGAGTTTCGGCCACCGGAGACCCGACCCCTGCGCACCCCGTACGGGGTATCGCCACCCCCCTACCGGGGCAAAGGTCGCACCGGGCACGGCACCCGGCACCGCCGCGCTACGCGCGTAGCCGCACTCGGGGCGAAGTCATTGTCATGTCCGCAACATCTCGCTAGTGTGCGGGACTTCAGCCCTCGCTCCCGACTCCCGTGTGGTGCGAGGGCGTTCCTGTACCCCCACAGATCAGGAGCACCGATGCCCCGCCCCGCCACCTCCGGCCGCCGACTGCGCACCCTGGTCCTGGCCGGTATCACCGTCACCGCGCTCGCCACCACCGGACTGCCGGCCGGCGCCGCCGTGCTCGACGGTACGGCCCCCCACACCCGTACCCAGTCCGCGCAGGACACCTCACTCAACTCGGCCTTCGCCAAGGCCGCCGAGCGCTTCGGCGTACCGCGCGACCTGCTCGCCGCGGTCGGCTACGGCGAGACGCACCTCGACGGCCACCAGGGCAAGCCGAGCCAGGCCAACGGCTACGGCGTGATGCACCTGGTGAGCAACCCCGGCCACCGCACCCTGCACGAGGCCGCCGAACTGACCGGGCTCAGCACCGCGGAACTGCGCCGGGACAGCGAGGCGAACATCCTCGGCGCCGCGGCCGTGCTGCGCTCCTACGCCGACAAGGCGGGCCTGAGCGCCGCCGAGCGCGGCGACCTGGACGCCTGGTACCCGGCCGTCGCCCGCTACAGCGGCAGCAAGGGCGCCACCGCCGCCCTGTACGCGGACACCGTCTACGACTTCCTCGCCAAGGGCCTGCTCGCCCGGACCGGCGGCGAGGAGGTCACCGTCGTCGGGCGCTCGGTGCACCCGGACAAGGGCGGCCTCTCGGCCGAGGACGTCACCGCGCAGAGCCCGGACTACCCGCCCGCGCTCTGGGTGCCCGCCTCCACCAGCAACTACGCCGCCGGGCGCAGCGCCGCCATCGACACGGTGGTCATCCATGTGACACAGGGCTCGTACGCGGGCACGGTCAGCTGGTTCCAGAACCCTGAGGCGCAGGTCAGCGCGCACTACGTGGTCCGCTCCTCGGACGGCGAGATCACCCAGATGGTGCGCGACGGCGACACCGCCTGGCACGCCAGGGACGCCAACAGCCACGCGCTCGGCATCGAGCACGAGGGCTTCGTCGACGACCCGAGCTGGTTCACGGACGCCATGTACCGCTCCTCGGCGGCACTCACCAAGCACCTCTGCGACACGCACGGCATCCCGAAGGACCGGGCGCACATCCTCGGCCACGTCGAGGTGCCGGGCAACGACCACACCGACCCGGGCCCGCACTGGAACTGGGACTACTACATGCAGCTGGTCGGCGGCACCGGCGTCGGCGACGAGCTGAGCTTCCCCTCGTACACCACCCAGCAGGACGGGGCGAGCGGCGCTCAGGTCAAGGCCGTGCAGAAGCTCCTGAAGGCGCAGGACTTCGACGCGGGCGAGGTCGACGGGAAGTTCGGTCCGACCACCGTGAGCGCGGTGAAGGCCTTCCAGAAGTCCCGGGGCCTGACCGCGGACGGCGTCGTCGGCGCGAAGACCTGGACGGCGCTGCTCTCGGCCGGGACGAAGCCCACGCTGAAGAACGGCTCCTCGGGCGAGGACGTGAAGCGGCTCCAGCGGGCGCTGACCGCGGCGCTGGGCTCCACGGTGAAGGTGGACGGCTCCTTCGGCGCCACCACCGAGACCGCGGTGCGCTCCTTCCAGAAGGCGCGCGGGCTGAGCGTGGACGGCATCGCGGGCGCGGCCACCTGGACCGCCCTCCAGTCGGGCAGCTGACCACCGGCGCGCCACTCCCCGCACCTCCTCTCCCACGGGGCCGCCCTTCGCGGGCGGCCCCGTGGCCGTACCCCGCCCTGTCCGGACGAGGGCCTTTCCGTACGTCCCGGTTCCGGCGGCCCCGTAGCCGTACCCCGGGTCCCCTCACTTCTCGGCAAGGGCACCCCGCAACGGGTACCCGGTCGGCCGCGGGGGCGCGAGGGGCGCCCATAGTGCTTACCCGTTCGGCCTAGGCACCGGCGGTCCCAGGATCGCCAGGTCCTCCCGCGAGAGATAGCTCACCGGATACCTTCGGCCGTGCCGGGTACCTCACCGGCAGAGCCGTCTGCATCCGTCGGGAGCGCAGGCCGTCCATGTGGTGGGATCCGCCCGCAAGAAGCTGTGCGAACGGCTTACCGGGCAGTAGCGTCGCCGCCACGGCAGTGTGCAGTGTTCCTAACGGGCAGGTTGAAGGGAATTCGGACATGTTCCGCAAGGTGCTGGTAGCCAACCGCGGGGAGATCGCCATCCGGGCGTTCCGCGCGGGATACGAGCTGGGGGCGCGGACCGTCGCGGTCTTCCCGCACGAGGACCGCAATTCGCTGCACCGCCTCAAGGCCGACGAGGCCTACGAGATCGGCTCGCCGGGCCACCCGGTGCGGGCGTACCTCTCGGTGGAGGAGATCGTGCGCGCGGCCCGCGAGGCCGGCGCGGACGCGGTCTACCCGGGGTACGGCTTCCTGTCCGAGAACCCGGACCTCGCGCGGGCCTGCGAGGAGGCGGGCATCACCTTCGTCGGGCCCAGCGCGGACATCCTGGAGCTGACCGGCAACAAGGCCCGCGCGGTGGCCGCGGCCCGGGCCGCGGGCGTGCCGGTCCTCGGCTCCTCGGAGCCCTCCACCGACGTCGACGAACTGGTCGCCGCCGCCGAGCAGTTGGGCTTCCCCGTCTTCGTGAAGGCGGTCGCGGGCGGCGGCGGTCGCGGCATGCGGCGCGTCGAGGACGCCTCGGTGCTGCGCGAGTCCATCGAGGCGGCGGCGCGCGAGGCGGAGTCCGCCTTCGGCGACCCGACGGTCTTCCTGGAGAAGGCCGTCGTGGAGCCCCGGCACATCGAGGTGCAGATCCTCGCGGACGGCGAGGGCAATGTCATCCACCTCTTCGAGCGCGACTGCTCGCTCCAGCGCCGCCACCAGAAGGTCATCGAGCTGGCGCCCGCGCCGAACCTCCCTCCCGAGCTGCGGGAGCGGATCTGCGGCGACGCGGTGCGCTTCGCCCGCGAGATCGGCTACCGCAACGCGGGCACCGTGGAGTTCCTCCTCGACCGCGAGGGCAACCACGTCTTCATCGAGATGAACCCGCGCATCCAGGTCGAGCACACGGTGACCGAGGAGGTCACCGACGTCGACCTGGTCCAGTCCCAGCTGCGCATCGCGGGCGGCGAGACCCTTGCCGACCTCGGCCTCTCCCAGGACACCGTCTATCTGCGCGGCGCCGCCCTGCAGTGCCGGATCACCACCGAGGACCCGGCCAACGGCTTCCGGCCGGACACCGGCATGATCAGCGCCTACCGCTCCCCCGGCGGCTCGGGCATCCGCCTCGACGGCGGCACCGCCCACGCCGGTACGGAGATCAGCGCCCACTTCGACTCCATGCTGGTGAAGCTGAGCTGCCGGGGACGCGACTTCGCGACCGCGGTCGGCCGGGCCCGCCGGGCGGTGGCCGAGTTCCGCATCCGCGGTGTCTCCACCAACATCCCCTTCCTGCAGGCGGTCCTCGACGACCCGGACTTCCAGGCCGGGAACATCACCACCTCCTTCATCGAGCAGCGGCCGCACCTGCTGACCGCGCGGCACTCCGCGGACCGCGGCACCAAGCTGCTCACCTACCTCGCCGACGTCACCGTCAACAAGCCGCACGGCGAGCGCCCCCAGCTGATCGACCCGGTCGGCAAGCTGCCGCGCCTGGACGGCGCCCAGCCGCCCGCCGGTTCCAAGCAGAAGCTGGTCGAGCTGGGCCCGGAGGGCTTCGCGCGCTGGCTGCGCGAGTCGCCCACCCTCGGCGTCACCGACACCACCTTCCGCGACGCCCACCAGTCGCTGCTCGCCACCCGGGTCCGCAGCAAGGACCTGCTCGCCGTCGCGCCCGTGGTGGCGCGGACCCTGCCGGAGCTGCTCTCCCTGGAGTGCTGGGGCGGGGCCACCTACGACGTGGCGCTGCGCTTCCTCGCCGAGGACCCCTGGGAGCGGCTGGCCCAGCTGCGCGAGGCGGCCCCCAACATCTGCCTCCAGATGCTGCTGCGCGGCCGCAACACCGTGGGGTACACGCCGTATCCGACCGAGGTGACGCACGCCTTCGTCGAGGAGGCCACCGCCACCGGCATCGACATCTTCCGCATCTTCGACGCCCTCAACGACGTGGACCAGATGCGCCCCGCCATCGAGGCGGTACGCGAGACCGGCAGCGCGGTCGCCGAGGTCGCGCTCTGCTACACCTCCAACCTCCTCGACCCGGGCGAGCAGCTCTACACCCTCGACTACTACCTGCGCCTCGCCGAGCAGATCGTGGCGGCGGGCGCGCATGTCCTCGCCATCAAGGACATGGCCGGACTGCTGCGCGCCCCGGCCGCCGCGAAGCTGGTGACCGCGCTGCGCCGGGAGTTCGACCTGCCGGTGCACCTGCACACCCACGACACCGCGGGCGGCCAGCTCGCCACCTATCTCGCGGCGATCCAGGCCGGGGCGGACGCGGTCGACGGGGCCGTGGCCTCGATGGCCGGCACCACCTCGCAGCCCTCGCTCTCCGCCCTGGTGGCCGCCACCGACCACACCGACCGGCCCACCGGCCTCGACCTCGGGGCGGTCGGCGACCTGGAGCCGTACTGGGAGAGCGTGCGCAAGATCTACGCCCCCTTCGAGGCGGGCCTCGCCTCCCCGACCGGGCGGGTGTACCACCACGAGATCCCCGGCGGTCAGCTCTCCAACCTGCGCACCCAGGCCATCGCGCTCGGCCTCGGCGACCGCTTCGAGGACATCGAGGCGATGTACGCGGCCGCCGACCGGATCCTCGGCCACCTGGTGAAGGTCACCCCCTCCTCGAAGGTGGTCGGCGACCTCGCCCTGCACCTGGTCGGCGCCGGGGTCGCCCCGGAGGACTTCGAGGCGGAGCCGCACACCTTCGACATCCCCGACTCGGTCATCGGCTTCCTCCGCGGCGAGCTGGGCGTGCCGCCCGGCGGCTGGCCGGAGCCCTTCCGCAGCAAGGCACTTGAGGGCCGTGCCGAGCCGAAGCCCACCCAGGAGCTGTCCGCCGAGGACCGCGAGGGCCTCGCCAAGAACCGGCAGGCCACGCTGAACCGGCTCCTGTTCCCCGGCCCGACCAAGGAGTTCGACGCCCACCGCCAGGCCTACGGCGACACCAGCATCCTGGAGAGCAAGGACTTCTTCTACGGACTGCGCCCGCGCCAGGAGTACACCGTGGACCTGGAGCCCGGGGTACGGCTGCTCATCGAGCTGGAGGCGATCGGCGAGGCCGACGAGCGCGGCTACCGCACGGTGATGTCCACGCTGAACGGCCAGTTGCGCCCGATCAGCGTGCGGGACCGCTCGGTCGCCTCCGACCTGCCCGCCGCGGAGAAGGCGGACAAGTCGAACGCGAACCATGTGGCCGCGCCCTTCGCCGGAGTGGTGACGCTGGTCGCCAAGGAGGGCGACCAGGTGGAGGCCGGGGCCACGGTCGCCACCATCGAGGCGATGAAGATGGAGGCCACCATCACCGCCCAGAAGTCCGGCACCGTCTCCCGGCTCGCCATCAACGCCATCCAGCAGGTGGAGGGCGGCGATCTGCTGGTCGAGCTGAGCTGAGGCGGTCCTCGGTGGCTCCGGCCGGGTCGACCGACCGGGGGTGACTCCGGCCGGGTCGACCGCCCGGGCCGGGGCCACCGAGGCCGGCGAGACCCGCCGCCGCCACGGCGGCCTCCCCGGCCCCGCCGAGACGGCGGGCTTCCCCGGCCCCTAGGCGCGCGGAGTGGGCGAGGTGAGATCGCCCCGTCCGGTCTCCCCCTCGGGGCTGTCCCCGCCCGGGGCCCCGGACTCCCCGACGGACTCAGGCCGCCCCACGGGGTCAGGCTCCCCCGCGGGATCGGGCTTCCCCACAGATTCGGGCTCTCCCGCAGACCCGGGCTCCCCCACGGACTCGGGCTCCGCGGACGGCTTGCCGCGGCGGGTCATCGCCACTCCGGCCAGGACGACGGCCATGCCGGCGAAGATGCGCAGGCTCAGGTCCTCGCCCAGCACCAGGGCGCCGAGCAGTACGGAGACCACGGGCAGCAGGTAGCCCACGGTGGCGGCGTCGGTGGCGCCCTCGTCCGCGATGATCCGGTAGGTCAGGTGGAAGGTGACCCCGGTGGCGAGGACACCGAGCACGATGACCGCGAGCAGGGGCTTCACCCCGGGGTCGAAGTGGCCGAGGCTGAGGAACTCCGAGCCCGGCGAGCCGGAGCCGCTGAAGGGCAGCAGCAGCGCGGTCCACCCGGTGGCCGCGAGCAACTGGGCGGTGGAGAGCGAGAGGGTGGCGTAGCCCTTGCCCACCAGGTGCCGGTGCATGTAGTTGAAGGCGATCGCGTAGCTGGCCCCGGCGCCGAGGATGGCCAGCGCACCCCAGCTGGTGGCGCCGTCGGCACCCCAGGGCGCGAAGATCAGCACCGTACCGGCGAAGCCGAGCAGCAGGCCCGCGAGGCGGATGGGGCGCAGTCCGCGTTCGGTGCCCAGGGTGAGGCCGAGCAGCAGGGACCAGAGCGGGGTGGTGGCGTTCAGGACCCCGGCGAGCCCGGAGTCGACGCTCTGCTGGCCGAGGCTGAAGAGGGTGAACGGCAGCGCGTTGCAGAAGAAGGCGGCGACGCAGACATGCCGCCAGACCCCGGCCCCGCGCGGCAGCCGGACCCGGCTCCACAGGCAGTACAGCGCCAGGGTGAGCGCGCCGAAGACGCAGCGGATGAAGGCGACCTGCACCGGGCCGAGGCCGTCCAGGGCCAGATCGATCCACAGGTACGTCGACCCCCACAGCAGCGCGAGGACGGCGATCCGTACCCCCGCCTGGGTCGTCCGCAGGGTCCCGCTCCCGGCCATGGGGCCTCCTCCTGGCGATGTGTACGCGGGCATCGCGCCCGGTGGGCCCGGTGCCGTGCCTCAAGAGAACGGTGCCCGCATCGACTCGACAGCACAAGCGAAAAGTTCTGCAGGATCGTTAAGCTGGACTACATGTTGGACGTCAGGCGTATGCAGGTGCTGCGGGCAGTGATCACCAGTGGTTCCGTCACCGCGGCGGCGGCGCACCTCGGGTACACCCCCTCGGCGGTGAGTCAGCAGGTGGCCGCCCTGGAGAAGCAGACCGGGGTCGCGCTGCTCGAACGGGTGGGGCGCGGGGTCCGCCCCACGGCCGCCGGACGGCTGCTGACCGAGCACGCCGCCACCCTCAGCCGGAACCTCGCGGAGGCCGAGACCGCCCTCGCCGAACTGCGCGCCGGGCGCACCGGAAAGCTCACCCTGCACTACTTCGCGACCTCCGGCGCCTCCCTGGTCGCCCCCGCCGTGACCCGGCTGCGCCGCGACCACCCGGGGGTACGGATCGACCTCCGCCTCACCGAACCCCAGGACACCCCGCTCGACGAGGTCGCCCGCGGCCACGCCGACCTCGAACTCCTGGTCCGCCCCCGGGGGACCGGCGAGTCCCTGCCCGAGGGCATCCGCCTGGTGCATCTGCTCGACGACCCGTACGCGGCGGTGCTGCCCCTCGGCCATCCGCTGGCGGGCGAGGAGGTGCTCGACCTCGCCGACCTCGCCGGGGAGCCCTGGGTCGGCAGCGAACCGCCCGGCCCCTGCCTGGCCCCGGTCCTGGACGCCTGCGCGGCGGCGGGCTTCAGCCCCGACTTCGCGGTGGACAGCCGGGACTACGCGACCGCGCAGGGCTTCGTCGCCGCGGGCCTCGGCATCGGCCTGATGCCCCGGCTGGGCCTGGGCACCCGGCACCCCGGCGTGGTCGTCCGCCCGGTCCGCAATCCGCAGCCGGTCCGCGGCCTCCAGGCGGCGGTCCGCGAGGTCGCCCTGGAGCAGCCGGTCCTCGTCACCCTGATCGAGGCACTGCGGGAGGCGGCGGGCCAGGTCTGACGGGGGCCCGCCGCCGACCCCGCCCCCTGCGCCAGGCCCCCTGCCCCGCCCCTCCGCTCCCGAGCCCGCCTGCCGCACCCGGATCTCCACCGCATCCGGATCTCCACCGCACTCGGCACTCCGCCGCACCCGGCCTCCACCGCCCCGAGGTCTCTCCACCACACCCGGGTCTCCCTCACCCCGAACCCCGCCGGGCTCGCCCTCACCCGTTCGGACACCGCCCGCTGGGCGCGGGCGCCGCGCCGCCGGAAGATCGGCGGCAGGCGAGTACCGGCCGCCGCGCCCCTCCGTGGGCGTATCCAGCAACGGGCGCATCCAGCAGTGGGGGCGGGTGAACAGCGATGGCGCAGCAGGGCAGCGGCCCGGACCGGGATCCGGCCGAAGAGCCCGCAGGCACGCCTCGCCCCGGATCCACGGACCGCACTGAGCCCTCGAACCGGGCTGAGGGCCCGGACCGTACCGAGGCTCCGAACCGGACCGCGGCCCGGAGGCGCCCCGGGCTGCTCGGCCGGCTCTGGTTCTCCGAGCATCTGTGGTCACTGGCGGGCTGTCTGCTCGCCGGTCTCGTGGTGGCGTACGGGCTGCTGCCGCTCGACCATCCGAGTCTGCGCCGTCCCGCGCTCGGCTGGACGCTCTTCCTGCTCGCGCTCGCCGTGGTGGCGGGGCTGCTGCTCTGGCACATCAAGCAGGTGCTGCGGGAGCGCACCGAGAGCCACTCGGGGCTGGTGATCGCCTTCCTGGTGTGCCTGTCGGTCCTGGTGTTCTCCGCCGGGTACTTCGTGCTGGCGCAGGAACCGGGGCAGATGAGCGGCCTGCGGACCCGGCTCGACTCCCTCTACTTCACCGTGACCACCCTGGCGACCGTCGGCTACGGCGACATCAGCCCCCGGGGGCAGGCGGCCCGGGCCGTCACCATCCTCCAGATCAGCTACACCTTCGTCTTCCTCACCGCGGCGGCCACCGCCCTCAGCACCCACGTACGCAAACGGATCGGCCAGGGCCACAAGCACGGCCGGGACCACGGGCACCGTCACCACGGCGCGACGGGACACCACGGGCCGGGGCACACCGAGCCCGCGCCCGAGCGACACGGGAACGGGGACCCCGGGCACGAGGAGCACCCCGGGCAGGAGTAGCCGCCCGGCCCCGCTCACCCCCGCTCACTCCCCGCCTCCCGCACCCGCCTTCCGCGCCGCCTCGCAGGCCGCGCGGAGGTCCGGCAGCCGGGCGGGGCCGGCCAGGCCCAGGTGGTAGAGGTGCAGTTCGCCGGCGCCGGCGCGGGCGAGGCCGGGGAGGTGGCCGGCGGGTACGGGGGCCGGGGCGACGGCGGTGACATAGCTCCCGAGGGCCACCCGCTCCGGCAGCAGCGCGCGGGCCCGGGCCGCCGTGCGTACCGACTCCGCGCCCGGGACCCAGGCCGGGGCGACCACGGCGTCGACGTCCTCCGCGGCGGCCGGGGTCAGTCCGGGCAGGGCGCCGGTGGCCCAGGGGTCGGGGCTGGCGTGCAGGACGCAGCGGACCCCGGCGGGCACGGCTTCCAGGACGGCCTGGCGGAACCGGTCGGTGGCCGACCGGCGGGTGGTGAGCAGCAGGCGGCGCAGTTCCTCCGGCAGCGCGTCGGCCTCGGTGGTCAGGTCCTCGTCGTGGAGCAGCCGGTGGGTCTCGGCGCGCAGCCGGGCGCGTACCTCCCGCGGATCCAGGCCCGCCGCGCTCCAGCCCCGGGCGCAGGACGGGCAGCAGCAGACCGAGAGCAGGCGCTGTACCGCGGGTGACCAGACGGCGTCGGTCTTCTCGTGCTGGTGCTGATGAACGGCGCCGAGCGGGCCGCAGGCCTCCAGGACCACCGTGTCGGGCCGCGTCCCGCGCAGCGACTCGGCGGTGAGGGTGGCCGCGTAGGCGCGCACCCGGGGTTCGGCGGGGCAGAGCGCCCAGGGGTAGTGCTCGCCGAAGCAGTTGGTGACCGTGCAGTCCGGATGGGCGTTGCCCAGCAGGGAGTTGTGGGTCAGCACCAGCCAGGCGGCGGTGCCGAGCCCGCTGTCGGCGAGCAGGCGCAGGGCCTCGCCGCCGCTGTCCGGTCCGCGGACCCAGTCCGGCGCCGCGGGGCGCAGCGCGGCCTCCCGCCAGGCCTCCTCGCGCACCGGGCGGTACAGGGCGGCGTGCCGTGCGAGCACCGAAGTACCGTGCGGGGAGTGGGGAGTTGCGGCGCGGGCGCTGTGGTACGCGAGCGCCACCGCCACTTCCTCGACCCCCAGCTCCACGGCCCGGCGCACGAAGCCGGGGTCGTCGAGGACATCCCAGGGGTACGCGTAACCGGTGATCCTCACGGCGCCTCCTCCCGTACGGCGGCATCCGACCGCACACCCGTCCTCTGACGGAACGTCATGGCGCCTACCACCGCGCTGTGTTGGGGCTGAAGTCCGGGACGAAGCGGCGCATGTAGGTGGCGTCGTCGCGGTGGGTCAGGCCGGAGCGTTCGTAGGTCTCGTGGGCTCTGGCGAGGGCGTCCGGGTCGAGGTCGACGCCGAGGCCGGGGCGGTCGGGGACGGTCAAGGCGCCGTCGGTGAAGGTGAGTTGGCCGGGAGCGATGACATCGGTGGTCTTCCAGGGCCAGTGGGTGTCGCAGGCGTAGCTCAGGTGGGGCGTGGCGGCGGCGGTGTGCACCATGGCGGCGAGGCTGATGCCGAGATGGCTGTTGGAGTGCATGGACAGTCCGACGCCGAAGCTCTCGCAGACCGTGGAGAGCGCCTGGGTGGCGCGGATGCCGCCCCAGTAGTGGTGGTCGGAGAGGAGTACGCCGATGGCGCGGGCCCGCAGCGCCGGTTCCAGGTCGGCGTGGCCGACCACGCACATATTGGTGGCGAGCGGCATCGGCGCCCGGGCGGCGACCTCGGCCATGCCCGCGATACCGGGGGTGGGGTCCTCCAAGTACTCCAGTACGCCGTCGAGTTGCTCCGCGACCCGCAGCGAAGTGGCCACCGTCCAGGCCGCGTTGGGGTCGATGCGCAGCGGGTGGCCGGGGAAGGCCTCGGCGAGCGCGAGGACGGCCTCGCTCTCGCGCTCCGGTGCGAGGACCCCGCCCTTGAGCTTGATCGAGCGGAAGCCGTACTCCCCGATCATGCGGCGGGCCTCCTCGACCAGCGCCTCGGGGGTGAGCACCTCGCCCCAGGGGTCGGCCGGGGCGCCGGTGTCCGGGGCGTGGGCGGCGTACTTGTAGAAGAGGTACGCGGAGAAGTCGACGCGGTCCCGGGCCCGGCCGCCGAGGAGTTCGCAGACCGGGACGCCGAGGGCCCGGCCCTGGGCGTCCAGGCAGGCGGTCTCGAAGAGGGAGAAGACCGTGGCGGCGGTCTTGCGGGCGGAGAAGCCGCCGGTGAGTCCGTGCTGGTCGGTGACGACCCGTCCGGCGAGGGCGCGTTCCAGGGTGGCGCGGATGCCCTGGAGGTCGAAGACGTCGTGCCCGAGGAGTTCGGGCACCGCCTCCCGCACCCGGTCCAGGAAGGCGAGGTCGCCGTAGGACTCGCCGAGGCCCACGATGCCGTCGTCGCAGACGAGTTGGAGGATGCCGCGCAGCGCGTACGGCTGGTGCACGCCCATCACGTTCAGGAGCGGCGGGTCGGCGAAGGCGACCGGGGTGAGCACGGCCTCGCGGATGCGCAGGGCGCTCCGGCGCTCGGGGGCGCGGCGGCCGCCCCGGCGGCGGGGCCCCTCGCTGCTGGTGCCGGAGTAGCTCACCGCGCCACCTCCGCCAGGGCCGCGTAGCCTTCCCCAACAATCCTTTCCAGCCTGCGGAGTTGGTCCGTACCGGGCTCGGCGAGCGGCGGACGCACCGGCCCCGCCTTGTCGCCGCGAAGCCGGGCCGCGGCCTTGACCAGGGACACCGCGAAGCCGGGCGTCTCGTCGCGCAGCGCCACCAGCGGGAGGTAGAAGCGGGCGAGCAGGGTGTCCATCACGGCGGTGTCGCCCTCGGCGAGCGCGCGGTGGAAGCGGTGGGCGATCTCGGGGGCGAAGCAGTGCACCGCCGAGGAGTAGCGCGGGACGCCGATCGCCGCGTAGGCGCGGGCGGAGACCTCGGCGGTCGGCAGCCCGTTGAAGAAGAGGAACTCCCTTGCCCGCTCGGTGCCTTGGGCGCGCACCGCGGTGACGATGCGGCTCATGAGGTCGATGTCGCCGTGGCCGTCCTTGAGTCCGGCGACCGAGGGGATGTCGAGGAGGCGCAGGACCGAGCGTTCGGTGAAGACGGCGGTGGCGCGGTGGTAGACGACCACCGGCACGCTGCTCCCGCCGACCGCGTACCGCACGAAGTCGACGAGTCCCTCCTGCGGTCCGCCGACCAGATAGGGCGGCAGCAGCAACACCCCGTCGGCGCCGCCCTGTTCGGCCGCCGCGAGGGAGGCGCGGGCCGCCGCGGCGCCGCCGCCCGCGCCCACCCACACCGGCACCCGTCCGGCCGCCGCCTCGCGGGCGCGGGCGAGCAGCGCGGCGTGCTCCCCGGGCGCGAGCGAGCTGAACTCGCCGGTGCCGCAGGCCACGAAGAGCGCGCCCGCCCCGGCCGCCACATGGGCCTCGACCGCCTGGCCGAAGGCGTCCAGATCGATGTCGAGGCTCTCGGTGAAGGGGGTGAGCGGGAAGGCGAGGAGACCGTCGAGACCGCTCGGGTGCGGCGTGGCGGAGGGGGTCGACTGGGGCACCGGGCCGGACGACTGGGCCATGGGTCCTTCTTTCGGGCTTACGGGCTTACGGGCTTACGGGCTTACGGCGGGGTATCGGGTGGGGCGGCGGAACCGGAGCGCGGCTCAGGGCGGCCGGGGGGCGGCAACTGCCGGACCACCGGCGGCCGGAGCGGCCCGGACGGCCGAACCGGCGGGCAGGGCAAGGGCGTTCATACGAGCGCCGTCGAGCCGTCGCCCTTGCCGCGGGACTCGTCGTCGGTGCCCGCCGGGGAGGAGGTGTCGCAGGGCCCCCGGTCGTCCTCGCCGCCGATCGCCTCGACGAGGGCGTCGGTGGTGGCGCTGCGCTCGGGGGCGAGCAGGCCGAGGCCGGTGAAGAGGGTGAGGGAGACCAGGACCGGGGTGGCGATCAGCGCGGTCTGGCCGGTGTCGAGGACGTAGTACACGAGGGCGTAGGCAAGCAGACCGCCGGCCCAGGAGGTGAGTGCCGCGCGGGCGCCGCAGCGGCGGAAGGCGGGCAGCATGCCGAGGAGCAGCGGGATGGAGATCGGGCCCATCAGGGCGGCGACCCAGTTGACGACGATCTGCAGGACCCCGCCGAGGTTCTCGGCCTGGGTGGCGACGCCCATGGTCAGGAGCACGAAGACG
The DNA here is from genome assembly GCF_012273655.1 of Streptomyces physcomitrii. Lineage (GTDB taxonomy): Bacteria > Actinomycetota > Actinomycetes > Streptomycetales > Streptomycetaceae > Streptomyces > Streptomyces physcomitrii. The sequence goes on from NZ_JAAWWP010000003.1 coordinate 174,717, forward strand.
ACCGTGGTGAGGCGGGCGGCGGTCAGTCCCTGGCGGTCGGTCCAGGCTCGGGCGCGGCGGCTCATCACCGGGATCATGTCGCGGGTGATGACGGCGGAGATGGCGTTGGCGTCGGAGGAGACCATCGCCATGGTGTGCGAGAAGATCCCGGCCAGCACCAGGCCGATCAGGCCCGGCGGCAGGAACTCGGTGGTCATGATCGCGTAGGCGTTCTCGGGTTTGTCGATGCCGGGGATCAGCAGCGGCGCGGCGAACATCGGGAACATCAGCACGAGCGGCCACAGCAGATAGAGCAGCGAGGACAGCGCGGCGCCGCGGCGGGCCGCGCGGGTGTCGGGCGCGGCCATGTAGCGCTGCGCCAGGTTCCACATGCCGCCGTTGTACTCCAGGGTCTTCACCAGGACGTAGACGAGCAGGAAGACGGTGGTGTACTTCGGGGTCGTCGGATTGTGGTGGCTCGCGGGCAGCTCGCCCCACATGGTCCACAGGGACTCGATCCCGCCCAGCTTGCCGAGCACCACCACGATCATCACGAGCGCGGCGACGGCCTGGATGACGAACTGGCCCAGCTCGGTGAGGGCGTCCGCCCACAGCCCGCCGACCGTGCAGTAGAAGAGAGTCACCACGCCGGTGATGACGATGCCCAGGTTGTAGTCGACGCCCGCGAAGACGTGCAGCAGGGTGGCGACCGCGAACCACTTGGCCGCGATGTCGAAGATCTTCAGCAGGCTGCCGCTCCAGGCCAGCGCCTGCTGGGTGGTGACGCTGTACCGCTTGGCGAGGTATTCGAGCGGGGAGGCCACACCGAGCCGGGAGCGCAGCCGGTTCCAGCGCGGCGCGAACAGCCAGGTGCCGATGCCCACACCGATGCCGATACTGGCGAAGCCCCAGAAGTAGACGGTGATCCCGCTGGTGTAGGCGACGGCCGCGTAGGCGACGAAGAGCACCGCGCTGTAGCCGGACATGTGGTGCGAGATGCCGGTCAGCCACCAGGGCATCCGGCCGCCCGCGGTGAAGAAGTCCTTGACGTCGCCCACCCGTTGGTGCGACCACCAGCCGATCAGCACCATCAGACCGAAGTACGCGCACATCACGGTCCAGTCGAGTCCGTGCACGGCCGACCCCCTTCTCGTCCTGACGCCCGGCCGGCCGCGGTCGTCCCCGCCGCGCCCGCTCCACCCACGCGTCCACCCGGGCCGCCGGAGCGGCAGCCGTCACCGATGCGGCAGTCATGCGCGCCATCCGTCTATCCACATACGTGAATTGACTGTGTTATGGTGAACGAGTTCATCCATGGGAATTTCGTTCCGGGACGCTAGCCTTACCGTGGTCGGCAGTCAACGGCCAGGACAGAACTGAACGGAACTGAGGGGCGACATGCCGAATAAGGGCGAGCGGGCCGCGAGTTCGGGCACGGCCGCGAAGGCGGCGGGCGGCGCGGCGGGCGGGCCGGCGGCCGGGGCGGCCGAGTCCGGCGGGGTGAAGTCGGCGCGGCGGGCCATCGAGCTGATCGAGGCCTTCGCGGCCACCGACGCCTGGCTCTCCCCCTCCGACCTGCACACCGGCATCGGCTTCCCGCGCTCCAGCCTGCACGGACTCCTGCGCACCCTCCTGGAGGCGGGCTGGCTGGAACTCGACCAGAGCTCCGGCCGCTACCGCCTCGGCGTGCGCGCGCTGATCTGCGGTACGGCCTATCTGGACCGCGACCCGGTGGTCCCCTATGCCACCGAGACGCTGGAGAAGATCCGCAGCGAGACCGGCTGCACCACCCACTTCGCCCGCCGCAACGGCGCCGAGGTGGTCTATCTGGAGACCCGCGAGGCCAAGCGCTCCACGCATCTGGTCTCCCGCGTCGGCCGCACCCTGCCGGCCCACGCCACCGCGCTCGGCAAGGCCCTGCTCGCCGAGCTGACCCAGGAGGAGATCGACCAGCTGCTGCCCGCGAAGCTGCCCGCGCTCACCCCGCGCACCCTGGTCTCCCGCGCGGACCTGCACGCCGAGTGCGCCCGCATCCGCGAGAGCGGCTACGCCTCCGAAGTCGAGGAGGGCACCTCCGGCGTACGGTGCGTGGCCGCCGTCATCCCCTACCGCATCCCCGGCACCGACGCGCTGAGCTGCTCGATGCCCGCCGCCGAGGTCACCGACGCCGAGGCCGCGCGCATCGGCGAGGTCCTCGCGGACGCCACCGCCGACCTCGGCCGCAGGCTGCGGCGCGCCGGGGTGCGGTGACCCGACCCCGGGGCCCGCGGCCCCGGCCCATCTGAGGAGAGCTGCACATGGCGGAATCCACGGCTCCGGCGACCGGCCGCGCGCCGCACCAGCGGGTGCTGATCACCGGCGCCGCCGGCACCGTCGGCACCCTGATGCGCCCGCGGCTGCGGCGCCCCGGGCGGACCCTGCGGCTGCTCGACCTGGCCGCGCAGCCCGCCGCCGGGGACGGCGAGGACGTCGAGCTGCTGACCGCCTCGGTCACCGACCCGGAGGCGATGGCGGCGGCCTGCCGGGACGTGGACGCCGTGCTCCACCTCGGCGGACTCAGCCGGGAGAACACCTGGGAGGCCACCCTCGACGTCAACATCCACGGCACCCGCACCGTCCTGGAGGCGGCGCGCGCGGCCGGGGTACCGCGGGTGATCCTCGCCTCCAGCAACCACGCGGTCGGCTTCCGCGACCCCGCCGAGGGCGGCCCCGGGGGCCTGCCCGCCGACTCCTCGCCGCGCCCCGACACCTACTACGGGGTGAGCAAGGCGGCCATGGAGGCGCTGGGCAGCCTCTACCACTCCCGGTTCGGCATGGACGTGCTCGCCGTCCGCATCGGCTCCTGCTTCGAGACCCCGCTCGCCCTCGGCCCGCGCGGGCTCGCCACCTGGCTCTCCCCCGACGACGGCGCCCGCCTCTTCGAGGCCTGCCTCACCGCCCCCTCCCCCGGCTACCGCCTCCTGTGGGGCGTCTCCGCCAACACCCGCCGCTACTACTCCCTCACCGAGGCCGAGTCCCTCGGCTACACCCCCCGGGACGACGCCGAACGCTTCGCCCCTCAACTCGACCCGGACGGCGCCGCGTCGGCGGATCCCGATCGGTACGTGGGCGGCGGCTTCTGCACGATGGCGCTGGGGGAGGCGGAGCCTTCGGCGGGCGGGGTACGCCCGGCGCCCGGGCGGGAGGAGGGTGCCGGGTCCGGCTCTGTGGAGGCTGCGGGGTCCGGCTCTGTGGCCCCTGCCGAGACCGGCCCGGCGGAGGCTGCCGGGTCCGACTCCGTGGGGCCTGCCGGGACCGGCCCGGCGGAGGCTGCCGGGACCGGCCCGTCGGGGGCCGGCGACACCGCCCCGGCCCCCGTCTGGAGCGTCGACCCCCGTACGGGCACGCGGCGCGAGCAGGTCGCCGTCGAGTCCGGGGCGGCGGAGGTGGACCGGGCGGTGCGCGCGGCGGCCGGGGCCGCCGAGGCGCTGCGGGACCGGGCGCGGCGGGCGGCCTTCCTGCGCCTCGCGGCCTCGGCCCTGGAGGGCGCCGAGGACGAGATCGTGCCGCTCGCCGACGCCGAGAGCGCGCTCGGCGCACCCCGCCTCAGCGGTGAACTCGCCCGCAGCGCCTACCAGTTGCGCTCCTTCGCCGAGGTCGTCGAGACCGGCGGCTACCTCGGCCTGCGCATCGACCACGCGGACACCGGACCGGCCCGCCCCGATCTGCGCCGGATGAAGGTCCCGCTCGGCGTGGTCGCCGTCTTCGGGGCCGCCAACTTCCCGCTCGCCTTCAGCGTGCCCGGCGGCGACACGGCCAGCGCCCTCGCCGCGGGCTGCCCGGTGGTGGTCAAGGCCCACCCGGACCACCCCGCCACCTCGGAGCTGTGCGCACGGCTGCTGCGCGGGGCCGCCCGCGAGAGCGGACTCCCGGCCGACGTCCTCTCGCTGGTGCACGGCTTCGAGGCCGGCACCGCACTGGTCCGGCACCCGCTCACCGCCGCCGTCGGCTTCACCGGCTCGGTACGCGGCGGCCGCGCCCTGCACGATCTCGCCGCCGCCCGCCCCCGCCCCATCCCCTTCCACGGCGAACTCGGCAGCCTCAACCCCGTGGTGCTCACCGCCCGCGCCGCCGCCACCCGGGGTGCCGAGCTGGGTGCCGGGCTCGCCGCCAGCTTCACGCTCGGCACCGGCCAGTTCTGCGTGAAGCCCGGCCTCGTCCTCGTACCTGCCCAAGAGGTCTCGGTGGAGCGGGAGTTGGTCAAGGCCGCGGCGGAAGCCCCGGCCCGGCCGCTGCTCGATCCGCGGATGCGGGAGGCCTTCCTCGCGGGGGCGGCCGAGCGGGCGGCACTGCCCGGCGTCGAGGTACTGCTCGCAGCGGGCGCCGAACCGACCCCCGAGGCCCCCCTCGCGGTACGCCCCGGGGTGCTCGCCGTCCCCGCCGCCCGACTGCACCCGCGGCTGACCGAGGAGTGCTTCGGCCCGCTCACCGTCCTGGTCCGCTACGCCGACGAGGACGAACTCGGCGCGGTCCTCGGCCAGTTGGACGGCAACCTGACCGCCACCGTGCACCTCGCCGCCGAGGAGCGCGGCCCCGGCGCCGAGGCCCTCCTGCGCCGCCTCGAACCGCTCGCCGGACGGCTGGTCGTCGACGGCTGGCCCACCGGCGTGGCCGTGGCCCCGGCCATGCAGCACGGCGGCCCGTACCCGGCGTCGACCAGCAACACCACCTCGGTCGGCACCGCCGCCATCGACCGCTGGCTGCGCCCCATCACCTACCAGAACACCCCCGACGCACTACTGCCCCCCGAACTGCGCGAGACCAACCCGCTGTGTTTGCCACGGGAGTTGAGCGCTTAGCGGGGGGGGGGAGGCGGGCGGGGCAGGGGCCTTGTCACCGCAGCAAGAGATCCCTCAGGTCACTCAGGTCACCACTTGATGCCCTGCTCCGTATCTCCCTTCCCCTTCACCACTTGATGCCCTGCTCCGTCTCGCTCGCCGTCAGCAGGCGGTTGGCGGTGCCCAGGCCGCCCGGAACGGCGGCGGCGGACAGCAGCCGTTCGGCGAGGGCCTCGCCGGTCTCGGGTGGGACGACGAGGAGTTCGAAGGTTCCCTGGGTCTCGGAGTCGAGGACGATCTTGTGCGGGTCCCGCCGGTCGGTGAACCAGCCGACCTGCACGGTGTACCCCTCGACGTGCACCTTGTGCGGGATCAGCGGCCAGTGGGCGGGATTGACGCGGGCGCCGCCGATCTCCCCGCACCGCTCGGCCAGGGCCGCGGCCAGCGCGGGCAGTTCACGCGTCAGATCCCGGGACCGCGGCCACCAGGCACCCACCGGCCCGCGCTCCCCGGTCGGCCCGCCCTCCTCGGCACGGTCGCCCCGGTCGGCCTCGTCCATCCCTTCGGGCACCAACGACAGGCGGGCCGACGGCAGTTCGTTTCGGCTCGCCCTGGCCTTCCCGGGCTTCGTCTTCGTACGGCGCAGCGTGATGTTCATGGTGCGAACCTGCCTCCGGGGACGTCTCGGCGGCTCCGGCTGATCGATCACCGGCAGCGGCACCGACGACCGGGCCGGTGCACGGGACTCCCGGTCATTCCACCGTACTCCGCCCCTATCAGACTAAACCGACCGTATGGGCGCGACCGCGTACGGTATCCGGCCCGACCCGCTCAGCAGCCGAGCCGACAGACCCGCTCGGTGATCGAGGCAGCGATTTCAGTAGTCGAGGGTGTGCTCGCGGACGATGTCGCGGGCCTCGCCGGTGGTGGAGAGGTCCGCCTTGGGGCGGTCGACGGTGAAGTGCTCGCGGAAGTCGTCGCTGCGGTGGCGGGACATCAGCGCGATGGTGCGGTCCCAGCCGCCGCCGTCGGGGCCGTCCTCGGCCCACAGGTCGAGCAGGGAGCTGCCGATCCGGCCCTGGACCGAGTCGCCGCGGTCCCAGTCGCTGTCGCGGTCGTTGTGCAGGTCGAAGGGGGTGCCGTCGACATCGACATAGCGGTAGTCGCCGAGTGCGTACGCGGCCGCCGCGTCGGCGAAGCCCTCGGTCCAGGCGCAGCCGGGGGAGCTCGCGAGGGCGAAGGTGTGCTCCTCGCAGTCGGGGGTGGCGGGCAGCCAGTGGCCGTAGAGCTGCCACTGGAGCCAGTGCCCGGCCTCGTGGAGGATGGTGTGCCGGGAGTCGGCGTCCCCGGCCGCGAGGACGACCTGGTTGCTGTCGCCCACGTCGAAGTAGCCGCCCTCGGTCTCGTCCTTGCCCCAGGAGAAGGTCAACTGCTCGCAGGCGTCGTCGGGTTGGCGGCTCGTCCAGCAGAGCGAACCGCGGGAGTTGGCGTCGGAGGCGGGCCAGTACAGCTCGTTGAGGGTGTCGACGATCTTCCAGGCGGACTGCTGGCCCCGGGGCACCCGCACCACGCCGAGGCTCTCGGACTTCCGCACCTCGGGCAGGTGCCGGGACTCGAAGGTGTACTGGGCGCCGGTGCCCGGATTGACCACCCGCCACAGATTGGCGCTGCTGGAACGGAACTTGAGGTGCACCTCGGTCAGCGGACCGCCCTTGTCGGCGCAGGCCCTGAAGCCGCCCTTCTCGGCGCCGGTCAGCCCGGCGGCGAGCATCCGCGGCTGCGCACCGCCGCCCGCCCTGCCCCACAGCTCCCAGTTGGCGTTCCGGGCCGGCGCCGAGGCGAGCGGCTTGCGGGTGCCCGCCTCCGCGTCCCGGTGCTCGTACCGCAGCGAGCCCCGCAGGCAGACCCGGTCCCCGTCACCGTCCGGGGACCCGGCACAGCCGACCGGGGCGAGCAGCAGCAGGGCCGCGAGCAGCCCGCCCCCGGCCGGCCACCGGCGCCCGCGCCCCGCCCGCCGCCGCGCACCCCCGCTGAACCCGCTCATCCCGACGCCACCGCTTCCGCTCCCTCACCCGTGCCCGTACCCCTTTGGCCTGCAAGGACGAAGTATCGGACGGAATTCCGGTACGGGCGAGTAACGGCGGTACGGGGGCGGGTGCGGTCCGCTCCCCGGTGCACGCACAGCTAAGGAACTGTGCACGGACAGCCAATTCGCCGGAGCCCGGAGCTGCGTATTTTGGCCCCGTCGGGCAGATCGAGACCACGGGAAACTTCCGTGCGCTGCCCGGCGGACTCACCCAGAGACCGGGACGAGGGACTCCCCGCCCGGCGCTCATGGAAGGGAACGACCATGTCAGGAACGGCAGTTCACATTCCCGGAACCCTCTCACGCATGTTCGGCGCGGATGACGATGAGGACAGCGGCTGGGGCTGAGCGGACAGGTGCGGGGGCGCGACCGCGGCGAGGGGCCGATCCCGTACGGGCTCCCGCAGGACGCGTACTCCTCGCGGCGCCCACCCCCGCGGAGACGCGGCAAGCCTCTCCGCGGCGCCGCGGTTGTGCTCCCGCCCCCTCGCGCGCGCAGTCCTCAACCCGCCCCCGCCAGTTCCTTCTCGAACGGATGCGGGCCGATGTCCTCCGGGGCGGCGGTCGGGTCGTAGAGAGGGGTGTAGCCCGCGGTCAGGTAGAGGTTCTTGGCCTCGGGCTGGCGGGGGCCGGTGGTCAGGTAGAGGCGGGTGTAGCCGCGGGTGGCGGCCTCCTGTTCCAGTTCGGTCAGGACCCGGCGGGCCAGGCCCCGGCGGCGGTGTGCCGAGTGCGTCCAGACCCGTTTGACCTCGGCGGTCCTCGCGTCGTAGCGGCGGAAGGCGCCGCCCGCGACCGGCCGCCCGTCGGCCAGCAGGAGCAGCAGTACCCCGTGCGGCGGGGCGAACTCGGTGTCCGGGTAGCGGGCCAGTTCGCGGTGCGCCTCGGGGCCGTAGCGCGCGGTGTACTCGTCCGCGAGTTCGCGGAGGAGGGGCGCGGCCAGCGGGTCGGAGACCGCCACCTGGACGACGGTCAGGGCGGAGGAGGTACGGCTCCCGGGGGACGCGGCGTGCGAGCCGTCCGCGGCGGCCGGTGCCTGGGTGCCGTCCACGGAGGTGGTGTTCACGGAGGTGGTGTCCACGGAGGTGCCGTCCACGGAGGTGGTCATCCGGCCACCGCCACCGCGGCGGCCGGGGCCGCGCCCGCCTCGGCGTCGGACTGGATCTTCGCGAGGAGGTGCGGGCCGCGGTCGGCGCCCTCCCGGTCGCGCCGGGCGACGCCCTCGCGGACCAGCGGGATGACATGGCGACCGAAGTCGATCGCGTCGCCCAGGAGGTCGTAGCCGCGGGCGGAGAGGATGTCGGTGCCGAGGTCGTAGTAGTCGAGCAGCGCCTGGGCGACGGTCTCCGGGGTGCCGACCAGGGCATTGGAGTTGCCGGCGCCGCCGCTGGCCGCGGCGGTGGGCGTCCACAGGGCGCGGTCGTAGCGCTCGCCGCGTTCGGCGAGGGCGAGCAGGCGCTGCGAACCGGTGTTCTCGGGTGCGGTCAGCCGGGCCTGCAGCCGCGGGTCGGTCACCGTGGCGCGGCGGGCCCGGATGGTGGCGACGGTGCGGTGCGCCTTCTCCCAGGCCAGTCGCTCGGTCGGCGCGATGACCGGCCGGAAGGCGACCTGGATGCGCGGGGCGTCGGTGCGCCCGGCCGCCTTCGCCGCGGCGCGGACCGCCTCGATCTGCCGGGCGGTGTCGGCGAGCGACTCGCCCCAGAGTCCGTAGACGTCGGCCTCCGCACCCCCGGCGGCGTACGCGGCCGGGGAGGAACCGCCGAAGGAGACCCCGGGGCGCGGCTGCTGCACCGGGAAGACATCGCTCACGAAGTCGTGGAAGCGGTAGAACTCGCCCTCGTGGTCGAAGCGTTCGCGGTGCGTCCACACCTTCTTGACGATCTCGATGTACTCCCGGGTGCGGGCGTACCGCTCGTCCTTGGTCAGCAGATCGCCCTCGCGGGCCTGCTCGTGGTCGTCGCCCCCGGTGATGAAGTGCACCGTGAGGCGGCCGTCGCTGATCTGGTCCAGGGTGGCGAAGGTGCGGGCCGCGTAGGTCGGGTACGCGACGTTCGGCCGGTGCGCGAGGAGGATCTCCAGCCGGTCGAGCCTGCTCGCCAGGTAGGCGGCGGCCGGGGCCGGGATCGGCGAGCCGGAGCCGTAGGCGAAGAGCACCCGGTCCCAGCCGTGGTCCTCGTGCGCCCGGCCGAGCCGCAGCGTGTACTCCTTGTCGAAGGACGGACCGGAACGCACGTCCGTCTCCGAGCCGTTGTGGGTGGCGGCGATGCCGAGGAACTCGACGGGCATGAGGGGCGGCCTTTCGCGGGGAGGGCGGGTAGGGCGGCATACGGGAAGGGGCACAAGGAGCGGGCCGTTGCGGGGCGGCTCAACTCCCTTGCGGGTGCGGGGTTTTACGGTGGATCTCCGGCGGCTGTCGGCGGCCTCCGGCAACTGCCCTTGGCTTTCCGGTACGAGGCCGTCCGGTACGCGGAACTCCCGTTCCTGGACCGCCCGTACGACGACCCCGCCCATAAGAGGACTTCCGTACGAGAACTTCCCTACGAGGGCCTCGCGTTCGGAGACTTCAGGGGAAGCGGCGGTACGGGCGACAGGGCGCGGAGGGTGGAGAAGGAGGGGAGCCGGGGGCGGGCGTCGCTGCCGGGGCGGGCGCGGTCCTGCGAGGTCAGCGGCTACAGGAGGCGGACCACACGCGGCCGAAGTCGATGTGGTCGCGGGTGACCAGCGGCAGGCTCCTCTGCATGGGGCCAGTGGAACACCGGGCATTCGGTGCGTCAACCACGCTTTCGGGAGCCCGGGCGCCCACCTGCGGCGGTTGATACGGCGTTCATCGGGCCGATACAGAGTTCATGCGGGTGTCACCTTCGGCGGGCCGGGCCGGGCCGGGCGAGGTGCGGTGCGGGCCAGGTCGGGTCGAGGTGCGGTGCGGTGCGGTGAGGTGAGGTGGAGTGGAGTGGGTCGGGGTGGGGTGAGGCAGGCGCCGGGCGGGCTTCCGGCAGCCGCTCCCGCCGGTCCCCCCGCGCCGCACCGCCCCTCCCCTCACCAGCCCTGCCGGGCCGCCGCTGCCACCCGGGCCGGTTCCTCGCAGGCGAGGAGGTCGATCAGGAGTCCGCGGACGAGGGCGAGGGCCCGGGTCGCCCGTGCCTCGGCGGCCGGTGCGCGGGTGGTGCTCGACGGGCGGGGAGCGGGTGGTGCTCGACGGGCGGGGAGCGGGCGGGCCTCGACGAGGCGGTGGCGCGGCTGCGCGCGGAGGGGGTCGAGGTGACCGGCGCCGCCTTCGACGTGACCGAGCGCGGGGCGGCCGAGGAGGCGGTGGCGGCGCTCGGCACGCTGGACGTCCTGGTCAACAACGTCGGCCACCGGGACCGGCGCGGCTCCGAGGAGCTGACGCCGGAGGACCTGGCGCGGCGGCTGCTCGACGTGCACCTCACCTCCGCGTACGCGCTGAGCCGGATCGTCGCCCGGGAGCTGAAGAGCCGCGGCAGGCCCGGGCGCCTCATCAACGTCTCCTCGGTGATGGCGCGGCCCGGCCGCCGCGGGGATGTCGCCTACACCGCCGCGAAGTCCGGCCTGGACGGGCTCACCCGGGCACTCGCGGCCGACCTCGGCCTTCGGCATCACCGTCAACGCCGTCGCCCCCGGCACCTTCGCCACCGACGTCAACGCCCGCCTCGCCGAGGACCCCCAGTGGGCGGACTGGCTGAAGTCCCGTACCGCGCTAGGGCGTTGGGGCAGGCCGGAGGAGATCGCGGGGCTCGTGGTCTTCCTCGCCGGGCCGTCCTCGTCCTTCCTCACCGGCCAGTCCATCGCGGTGGACGGCGGGATGACGACGACCTTCTGACCGCCGGGGCGGCCCGGCGCGTACGGCGCTTCTCAGGCCGGGTCGGGCACCCGCAGCCGGAGCAACTCCGCGTGGCGCAGGGCCTGGTCGAGGAGTTGGGAGACATGGTGGTCGTAGAGGTCGTAGACGACGCTGCGGCCACGGCGGGTGCCGGTGACCAGGCCCAGCTCGCGCAGCAGCCGCAGTTGGTGCGAGCAGGCCGACTGCTCCATGCCGACCGCGCTCGCCAACTCCGTTGCGGGGCAAGGTCCTTCGCGCAGGCGCGCCAGGATCCGCAGCCGGGAGGGGGTGCCGAGGGCGTGCAGGGTGGCGGCGGCGTCCCGGGCGGTCTCGGCCGTCAGCCGGGTGTGCGGCAAAGCGGTGCCGCTGCCGACCCCCGGGCCTGCAGAAGCGTTCATTCCGTGGCCCATGCGCCGCATCCTACGGACCGGGGTGCGGGGCGGTCCGCTGAGCGGAGCATCGCGTCCGATAGCCGTTCCCGGCGAGGCTCTCCCCGGGCCTCGGCGGCTCGGGCATGCGAGGCCCGCTCGTTCGTACGCCCGGTCGGTACGGCTCCCGCTCCCCGGCCCCTGGCGGCGGACCGCCCGGCCGGAACCGCAGGAAGCACCTCAGAACCGGTCGTCCGGTAGGCCAGGCGACGACGCCTGCCGCGCCCGGCGGCCCTCCGGCCGGGCGGGTCCGTGCCTCCCGGGCCGGGTCGCGGCACCCGGACCGGCGATTGGCCGGAATGCATCCCTCGGTCCCGCCGGAACCCCTTCCCCGGAATGTCCGTCATTCAGGACAAGAGGGGGGATGAGCGAGAAGGAGGAGCAGCCATGAGCGTCGAGCCGCCGCAGGCATGGAACCCCCAACCGCCCGCCGCCCGGGGCGGGTTGACCGGAGGCGAGTTCCCTCCGCCGGGACCGCCGGTGCCGCCCGGGCCGCCGGTGCCACCCCGAGCGCCGTCCGCGCCGGAGGCGCCCGCCTCGCCGGAGCTGCGGTTCGCGGTGCTCGGGCCGCTGACGGTGGAGCGGGACGGGGTCCCGGCCCACCTCGGGGCGGTCATGGAACGCTCGCTGCTCGCCCTGCTCGCGCTGCGCGCGGGCGAGACCGTCGCCCGGGAGGAGGTCATCGACGCCCTGTGGGGCGAGCATCCGCCGCCCTCCGCCTGGTCGCTCGTGCACAGCCATGTGGCGCGGCTGCGGCGCTGGATCGAGCCACGCCGCCACACCGGCCCGGCCACCATGCTGGCGGGTGACGAGGGCTACCGGCTCCAGGTCACCGCCGACCGCCTCGACCTGCTGCGCTTCCACCAGGCGGCGGAGCGGGCGGAGGCGGCGTACGCCCGGGGACCGGCCGCCGCACGGCCGCTGTTCGCGGCGGCGCTGGGCTGCTGGCGCGGCCCCGTCCTCTCCGACCTGCCGAGCCGGCTGCGCGAGCACCCGGCCGCCCTCGCCGCCACCGCGCGCCGTATCGACGCCGCTCTCGTACACGCCGAACTGGCCTGCGCGCAGGACGCGTTCGAGGAGGCACTCGGCCCGCTCGGCACCCTCGCCGAGGAGGAGCCCCTGCACGAGGGCCTGGCCGCCCGCCTCATGCTGACCCTCGCGGCGGCCGGTCGCCCGAACCCGGCCCTGGAGGTCTACGAGACGCTGCGGCACCGCCTCGCCGAGGAGCGCGCGACTGCCCCGGGTCCGGAGGTCGAGCGCGCCTACGCGCGTCTGCGGGAGACCCACCGGCCTTCTCCATCCGCCACCGGACAGCGCGGCGCCTACGCGCACCCGCGGGAGACCCGGGGCTGAGCCCACCGCCCCGGCGGCACCTCCCCCGCACACCCTCGCGCCGCTCCGCACGCCTCCGGCTTCCGCGCCCAGCTCCGCCGCCCAACCCCGAGATCCCCCGGAGTCGTACCCCGAGAACACCCTGAGGCCGCCTCCTCCGACTCCCCCACAGATCCCCCATCACCCCCCGACACCTGTCAGAACCTTTTGACAGGTGCCGGGCGGGGGTGTCAGCTTCTCCTGACAGGTACCGGAGAGGGGGCGCCATGAGCCAGGACGCCATCAGCCGAGAGCCGCCCCCGCACCCGGACGGGAACCAACTCCCGGGCGGGGCGCCACTCTTGGGCGGCAAGCAACTCCCCGGCAAGGAAGGGGACTTGGGCGAACACCAACCCCCGGGCGAGGAGCGGCAGTTGGGAGGAGACCAGCTCCTCAAGGTGCTCAACGCGCTGGGCAATCCGCACCGGATGCGGATCGTCGCCGCGCTGGCCGGGGGCCGGAACTACGTCAGCGCGCTGGCCCGCCAGATCGGCATGGGCCGGCCGCTGCTGCACATGCACCTCCAGCGCCTGGAGGCGGCGGGCCTGGTCGTCGGCTCCCTGGAACTGTCCGAGGACGGAAAGGCGATGAGGTTCTACGAACTGGCCCCCTTCCGCTACGAACTGACCCCCGAGACGGTCTCCCGAGCCGCCCCGACCCTCACCGAGGGAGAGAAGGGCGAGAAGGGCGACGGGAGCGGACGGCCCGGCAAGGGCGAGGGCGAGGGCGAGGGCGAGGAGCAGCCCGCCGGGAACCGGGACCGGGACCGGGACAAGAAGCGGACCACGAAACCCGGGCCAACCGGACGGACACAGGAGGAGAGAACATCATGAACGGTACGGACTGGGTGGGAGTCGCCGGTGCCGGCGGGTTCTTCCTCTTCATGATCGTGGCGGTCCGGCAGCTCGCCGCGACCTGGCGGGCCCGGATGCTGGCCGCCCGCGAGGAGCAGTACAAGCAGCTCACGCTCAAGTACGCCCAACTCCTGGAGGACAGCGTCGAGATCCAGCGCCGCTCCATGGAGGAACTCACGCAGGCCAGGCTCTCGATCGCCTCGATGGAGAAGATGATGCGCGAGATCGAGTGAGCGGCCGGGGGTGATCCGACGTCCTCGGCGGGCGGCACCGGGAGGGCGGCGCGCCCGGTGGCTCGTCCTCGCCGCCTGGCTGATCCGGCAAGACGGTCCGGTTCGAGTGCGAGGCGAAGGGGGCGCAGGGACGCAGGGGGCGCAGGGGGCGCAGGGACGCAACACGAGCCCGGACGACTTCGCTCCAGGGCTTACGGAGCCGAGGTGATGCCCCCGGCATGAGCGGCGGCTCGCCCCTGCCGCACACCCGTTCCCGTACTCGCCCACCCGTGCCCGTCACACTCTCCCCGCCTCATACGTCACTGGTGCAGAGAGACGGAACCAAGCTGATCTGACCGGGAGAGCGACTCCCGGCCGAGCGACTTTGGAGAAGCCATGACGTCACCCATCCTGGTCACCGGTGGCACCGGCACCCTGGGCAGCCACGTCGTACCGCTCCTGCGCGAAGCAGGCCGTGACGTGAGGATCCTCAGCCGCCACCCCAAGGAGAGCAGCCCGGGCATCGAGCATGTCAGCGTCGACCTGCTCAAGGGCGAGGGGATCGAGCCCGCGCTGAAGGACGTCGAGATCCTGCTGCACCTCGCGGGCGGCCCCAAGGGCGACGACAAGGCGACCGCGCATCTGATGGCCGCCGCGAAGAACTCCGGCGTCAAGCACGTCGTCTACATCTCCGTGATCGGCGCGGACCGCGTCCCGGTTGCCTGGCTGAAGCAGCAGCACGGTGCCGAGCAGGCCATCATCGACTCCGGGCTGCCCTGGACCATCCTGCGTGCCGCGCAGTTCAACGACCTGATCCTGACCGTGGTCGAGAAGATGACCAAGATGCCGGTGGTCCCCTGCCCGGGCGGGCTGCGCTTCCAGCCGGTCGACTCCCGCGAGGTGGCCGCCCGCCTCGCCGATCTGACCCTCGGCACGCCGCAGGGCATGGTGCGCGCGCTGGCGGGCCCGAAGGTCTACGGCATGCGCGAGCTGGCCACCAGCTACCTCCAGGCCCGCGGCAAGAAGCGCCCGATGATGGGGATGCGGATGCCCGGCAAGGCCGGCAAGGCCTACCGCGCGGGCGAGAACCTGGCCCTGGAGGGCAACGACGTCGGCAAGCGCACCTGGGAGGAGTTCCTCGCGGAGCGGGTGAGCTGAGCCGTCCGGGGCCCAGGCGGGCGCCGGGCGCCGTACCGGAACCGGAAGCCGTACGAGTGCCGGAAGCCGTACGGGCGTCAGGGGCCGTGAGGGCGTCAGGAGCCGTACGGGAGCCCGCGGCCATACGGGAGTCTGCGGCCGTACGGGAGTCTGCGGCCGTACGGGCGGGCCCGCGGTGGACGCGGGCCGATGGCGGATCCGCGCATGGCCGGGCCCGGCGCCTCCCCCTGCGGGGCGGTGCCGGGCCCGGCCTGTCTCCGAACGTGCGGGGTGGTGCTCAGCGCCTCAGCGGCCGTAGCCCTGGTCGTCGTGGTGGTCCTTGCCGCCGTGGCGGTCGATGTCACCGTTGACGCAGACGTTGCCCGCGGCCGGGTTGAGCGCGGCGATGACGTTGACGCTGTTGCCGCAGACATTGACCGGGATGTTGATCGGCACCTGCACCACGTTGCCGGAGAGCACGCCCGGGGAGTGCGAGGCGTAGGCCTCGGCCTCGGCGCCCGAGTCGGCGGTGGCGGCGGTGGCGCCACCGATCAGCGCGGCACCGGCCGCGACCACGAGACCGGCGCTCTTGATCACACGGAACATCTCTGATTCCTCACTTCTCGATTTCTCGATCGCTTCTTCTCGGCTGCGGGTTCCGCCACCGCGGCCCGTACGGACCGGATCCGCGCGGGCGGCGGTGCGAACCTGCGGTTGCTGTCGTCATTCGCCGGTCAGGAGGGGCGGGATTGGCCGCACGGGGGACGGCAACCCCATCGGATGAACCCGCGGCCACCAAGTGGACGAAGCGGGACGGAAGCTGACGTATCGGCAGACCGGGCGGCCGTGGCCGGGACCGCATCGGGCGGGCGGGAGGCGGCGGTTGACAGATTCACACCAATCCGCCGCGGGACCGGGACCGAATACCCGCTGTCAGAGGTACCACCGCGCGCCCGGCCCGGGACGAGCCGGACGCATCCTCAGCATCGAGGTGCATTTCCGTGACAGGCCACCGCACAGCCCGCCTCTCCGCCTTCCTGGCGCTGCCCGCCGCCCTGACCCTCGCCGCCGCCGCCCCCGCCCTCGCCCACGAAGGACACGGCGGGCACCAGGAAGCCGCCGCGGCGAAGGGCTCGCAGGCGTACCAGATCGACCTGGAGCAGCTGAACGACTCGGGCGCCTCCGGCACGGCCATGCTCAGCCTCGACGGCACGAAGCTCACCGTGAAGATCGAGGCCTCCGGCCTGGTACCGGGCCAGCCGCACGCCCAGCACATCCACGGCTCCACCGACGGCCACGACTTCCACTGCCCGGACGCGAGCGCCGACAAGAACGGCGACGGCATCACCACCACCGCCGAGGGCCTGCCCGCCTACGGCGACATCAACATCTCGCTGACCACCAAGGGCGACACCTCCAAGGACAGCGGTCTCGCCGTCGACCGGATGCCCGCCGCCGACAAGGACGGCAAGGTCTCGTACGAGCGCACCCTGACCGTCTCGCAGGACGTCGTGGACCACATCAAGGACCTGCACGTCGTCCAGCACGGCATCGACCCGAACGGCAACGACAAGTACGACTTCGGCAAGGGCAAGAGCGAACTCGACCCGAAGCTCCCGCAGGAGGCCACCGCCCCCGCGGACTGCGGCATGGTCAAGGGCGCGGCGGTCGGCTCGATGCCCTCCGGCGGCGTCGAGACGGGCTCGGGCGGCACCCAGGGCATCGAGTCCCCCGGCCTCCTCGCGGGCGGCGGCGCGGCCCTGCTCGCCGCGGCCGGACTCCTCGCCGTGAACCGCAGGAACCACCAGCGCACCGCCGAGGCCCGCACGGACCGCCACTGAGCACGGCGGCGGAGAGGCCGAGGGGCTGAGGGCCGAGAGGCCGAGGGCGGGGGCCGGGAACGAGCGGCGAGCGAGCGTTGAGGGACGGGTGAGCAGGGATGCCGGAGATACCGGAGCGGCCGGAACCGCCGGACATACCGGAGCAGTCGGAGCCGCCTGGGATACCGGAGCCGCCTGGAATACCGGGGGCGCCGGAGACACCGGGGCCGTCAAAGGCGCGTGAGCCCGGGCCCGCTCGCCGCGGTCCCCGGCGGCGGCTGGTGCTCGCGCTGGCCCTCGCGCTGCTGGCCGCCGGTGGCGGACTGCTCGCCCTCGGGCTGCGGGACCAGCAGCCCGCCCCGCCCGAGGCGGTCGACAAACCCGGGGCCACCGTCACCGTCCCGGGCTCCCCCGGCGGCGAGTCCGGGGAGCCCGGTTCGCGGGACCCCGCTCCCGGCCGCTCGTCCACGGCGCCGGAACCGGAGGGGAAGCGGACGCCGCCGCTGCCGTCCTCGCCGCCGGTCCGGGTCAGCGTGCCCAAGCTGAAGGTGTCCTCCTCGCTGGAGAGCCTCGGCCTGGACAGCAGCCGGGCCATGGAGACGCCGCGCGACCCGGCCAGGGCGGGCTGGTACCGGCCGGGTCCGGCGCCCGGCGCGCAGGGCCCGGCGGTGATCGCCGGGCACGTCACCTGGGACGGCGCGCCCGCGGTCTTCTTCCGTCTGGCGGACCTCGACCCGGGCGACCGCGTGGACGTCGCGCGCGAGGACGGCCGCACCGCCGAGTTCACCGTCGAACGCGTCGCCCGCTACACCAAGGCGAAGTTCCCCACCATCGAGGTCTACCGGAACCTGGACCACGCCGGGCTGCGCCTGATCACCTGCGGCGGCACCTACTCGGAGGCCGACCACCGCTACGCCGACAACGTCGTGGTCTACGCCCGGCTGACCGGCAGCCACTCCTGAGCGCGCCCCCGGGGTGTGCGGCCGAGGGCTGCCGTACACCCCGGGGGCGCTGTGCGTCGTTCCGGGTGCCTCAGCGGCGGGCGAGCCGCCGTTCGCCGCCGCTGCCGGTGGCGTACGGCAGCGCGTAGTGGGCGAAGACGGCGGGCTCCTCGGTGGCGAGGAGTTCGCCGTCGGTGTCGATCGAGGGGGCCTCGCGGACGAGTTTGCGGTCGTACGGCACCTTCACGTAGACGGGGCCTAGGACCGCCTCGGCCAGCGGGACGAAGACCAGCTTGCGCTGGAGGGGCAGGCCGACCGTGACGGTCGCGAAGGAGGGCTCGTCGGTGGCCGTGTCCACATAGACGGCCTCCAGGGTGCCGATCTTCTTGCCGTCGGAGTCGACCACGTCGTAACCCCGCCACTCCCGGATGTCCCCGGCATGCACCATGATGTCCGCTCCTACGGTTCTCGATGGGTTCTCGACCGCTGCCCGGTCCTCGGCCCGGGCTCTCGGCTCTCGACGGCTCCCGGTCTTTCCCGATTTCCGGCCCGTTTCCGGGCACTCCGAATTTCCCGGATACCCCGGATCGCCCGGATCACCCTGCTTCGCTGGATTTCCCGGTCATCCCGGCTCTCCCGGCGCCGCGCCCCCGCCGGAGGCGCCCGGTACGCGGATGCGCCGGCCGGTGACGCGTTCGGCGGGCAGGGCGATCCACTGGGGGCGGTCGCCGCCGGCCCAGGGCGCCGAGAACTCGGCGGCGTCCCAGGCCCGTACCTCCGCCTCCTCGGTGACCTCGTGGGCCGTGCCGGTGACCAGGACGCTCCAGCCCTCGCTGCGCGCCTCGTCGAGGTGGTCGGCCTCGAAGGCGGCCTCCTGCCCGGCGACGGCGGTGAGCGGGCCGCCGCGCTCGGTGCGGAAGGCCACCGTGCGGTCCCGGACCGTGTAGTTGACGACGGCGATGGCGGGCGCGCCCTGTCGGGTCACCGCGATCCGGCCGACCCCGTGCCCGCCGAGCAGCGAGAGGCTCTCGGCGGCCGAGAGGACGAGGAGTTCGGGGTGGTGCCCGGCCCGGCCGATCCCGGCGGGGAGTTCGGCGGTGCCGCCGACCAGCTCGGCCACCGAGGTGCGCAGCACGTGCGCGAGCCGCAGCAGCAGCCCGGAGCTGGGCCGCGCCGAGTGGTCCTCCAGGTACTGGAGGTAGCCGGGCGCCGAGCCCGCCCGCTCGGCCACCGCCTCGCGGCTGAGGCCCAGCGCCTCGCGGCGGGCCCGGACCCGGCGGCCCAGATCGCTCCGGCTGGGGGCGGACGCCTCATCCGGCGCTCCGGCGTGCGCGCCCGCGCGGGGCGCTTGGCCCCCGCTCGGTGTCTGCTCTGTCACGTGCCTGCTCCCCGGTGCGTCTCGCCTTGGCGGCCCCGGGGAACCGAGGCCCCGGCCGCCCTCACCACCTTGGGGCCTCGCCGCCGCGGGCGCCTGCGGAGGACCGCCGGGCGGGCGGGTGCCCGTCACCCGTACGACGGAAGAAATTTCCGGTACGGCACCGGAAATTCCCCCCTCCGCGTCCGGCGGCCGGCGCGGAGAGGACCGCCCCCGAGTCGCCCCGGCCGCCGCTGACCTGCGGCAGAGGGAGGCGGGTGTTCCGCGGGCGGGTCTCCGCGCCCGCGGAGAAGAATGCGGCGCCGCCACGGGGACGTGCTACGCTCGCCGGGTTGCAGTTTTGGTACCCATGAACTTTATGTGCGCCTGACAGGACTATCCCTTCGGGCGCATTATTTTGTTTTGCCGGTGGACACCACGGATCCGGAAGTCTCTTCCGTACCGAGTGGCCGTTTCCGGAGTGGGGCTCAATGCGGCGACGAGGAATCCGTGAAGTGCGGATTTTCGACACTGCCCCATTCAGGAGAATGACATGGCTACTGGAACCGTGAAGTGG
The DNA here is from genome assembly GCF_012273655.1 of Streptomyces physcomitrii. Taxonomy (GTDB): domain Bacteria; phylum Actinomycetota; class Actinomycetes; order Streptomycetales; family Streptomycetaceae; genus Streptomyces; species Streptomyces physcomitrii. Next base: position 194,128 of record NZ_JAAWWP010000003.1, read on the forward strand.
TTCAACTCGGAAAAGGGCTTCGGCTTCATCGCGCAGGACGGCGGCGGCGCCGACGTCTTCGCCCACTACTCGAACATCGCCACCTCGGGCTTCCGTGAGCTCCAGGAGGGCCAGAAGGTGACCTTCGACGTCACCCAGGGCCAGAAGGGCCCGCAGGCGGAGAACATCCTCCCCGCCTGATCCAGGCTCGGTGGTTTCCGCGGGATCCGCTCCCGCGTGAACGGGGCCCGCACCTTCGTGGTGCGGGCCCCGTTTCCGTTGTCCGGGTGTCCGGCTGTCCGGCGGGCACTGCCGCCCGCCGTCCGCGCGCCGGGCCGGATCCGCGGCCCGGCGCGCGCCGGCCTCAGAGCTTGTGCAGACGCGTGTACGGGCTGGCGACCCGCACCTGGGTCGCACCGAAGTCGACGAGCAGAGCGACCTGGTCCTCGACCTGCAGGACTCGGCCCAGGCCGAACTGGTCGTGGGAGACCCGGTCGCCGAGCGCGAACTCCTTGACGGGGGAGGCGACGGGGGCTTTGAAGGGGCTGGTGGACAGGTGGCGCCGCGGCGCGGAGGGCTTCGTCATCGTGCCTTCCAGTATGCGCCGCCGCGGGCCCGAAGGGTCCGGTCCGCGGGCTGCAGATTGGACACGACGCCCGGGCGGCGGCCCCCGCGGGGCGAGCGGCGGGACCCCCGCGACGCCGTCCCCGCAGGCCCGCGCCCCGCAGCCCCCGGCCGCCCACAAGGTGCCGTCCCCCCGGGAGCCGTGCTGCCATGGGAGGACTCCCGGTGCGCCGCGGGAGGACTCCGGCGAAGGGAGACGGGCATGGCAGTGGCCCTGTCCCGCCACCTCGCTGCGGTGCGCGCGGTGGTCCTGGACACCGACGGGGTGCTCACCGACTCCGCCTGGCTGCACGCCGCCACCTGGAAGACCGCCTTCGACGCCTGCCTGCGGGCGGCCGGTGACCCGCGCCCCTTCGACGCCGTCGAGGACTACCGCCGCTACGTGGACGGCAGGTCCCGCCTCGACGGGGCCACCGCCTTCCTCGGCTCCCGGGACCTCGGCCTGCCGCCGGGCGCCTCGGACGCGGCCCCCGGCACCGGCTCGGTCGCCGCGGTCGCCGCCCGCAAGGAGCAGCTCCTGCGGGAGCGGCTGCGCGGCCCCGGCGTCCCGGCCTACCCCGGTTCGGTGCGGCTCCTGAAGGCGCTGTACGTCGCCGGGGTGCCCTGCGCCGCGGTCTCCGCCTCCCGGCACGCGCGGGAGTTCCTCGCCGGGGCGCGGCTGCGCGGACTGCTGCGCGAGACCGTGGACGGCGAGGAAGCCCGGCGGCTCGGCCTGCCCGGCAAGCCGGACCCGGCGCTCTTCCTGGAGGCGGCCCGCCGACTGGGCGCGGCGCCGGGCGAGTGCGCGGTGGTGGAGGACGCCCTCGCCGGGGTGGCCGCGGGGCGGCGCGGCGGCTTCGGCCTGGTCGTCGGGGTGGACCGCGCTCTCGGCCCGACCAGCGCCGCCGAACTGCGCGAGCACGGCGCCGATCTGGTGGTGACCGACCTGGCCGCCCTGCTCGACCCGGATCCGCCCCGGCCGGGGAGCGGCTGACGGTGCCCGCCTGGACCTGGACGTACGAGGGCTACGACCCCGCCGAGGAGACGCTGCGGGAGTCGATCTGCACGCTGGGCAACGGCGTCTTCGCCACCCGCGGGGCCGCCTCGGAGACCCCGGCGGGCGAGGTGCACTACCCCGGTACCTACGCGGCGGGCGTCTACAACCGGCTGACCTCCCGCGTCGGTCAGGGCCCCGCGGCCAGGGAGGTGGAGAACGAGGACATGGTCAACCTCCCCGACTGGCTGCCGCTGCGCTACCGGATGCGCCCGGCCGGGGCACCCCCCGGCGACTGGCTCACCCCGGACGGCCCGGAACTGCGCCGCCACCGCCAGACCCTGGACATGCGCCACGGCACCCTGACCCGGGAGACGGTGTACGAGGACGGGGCCGGGCATCGGCTGACGGTGCGTCAACTCCGCTTTGTGCACATGGGGGATCCCCATCTCGCCGTCCAGCGAACCGAGTTCACCCCCGAGGGCTGGTCGGGGACGCTGGAGGTGCGCAGCGGGATCGACGGCGGGGTACGCAACGCGGGCGTGCCCCGCTACCGCGACCTGGCGGGCCACCATCTGTGCGACTGGCGCACCGGCACCGCCGCCGAGGACACCGTCACCCTCGGCTGCCGCACCAACGCCTCCGGCATCCACCTCGCCCTGGCCGCCCGCACCCGGGCCGGAACCCACGTACCGGGCACGCCGGTTGAGGGAAACGGGGGCAACGGCGGCGGGTGGAACGGCAACCGGCGTACCCGGGCGGTGGCCTCGCCGGTGCCCGCGGAGGCGGTGCGGACCGTCACCGGTGAGCGGGGGGCATTCCAGGAGCTCTCGCTGCCGGTACGGGCGGGGGTCACGGTCTTCGTGGACAAGACGGTCGCGCTGTCCACCGGGCGGGAGCGGGCGGCGGAACAGGACCGGGAGGCCGCCCGACTGGCCGCCCGGGCAGCCGACTTCGGGGTGCTGCTCGCCGCGCACCGGCGGGCCTGGGAGGGCCTGTGGCAGCGCACCCCGCTGGAGGTGCGGGGCCGGGCCGGACGCATCCTGCGGCTGCACCGCTTCCACCTCCTCGGGACCCTCTCGCCGCACACCGCCGCCCTGGACGCGGGCGTACCGGCGCGGGGGCTGCACGGCGAGGCCTACCGGGGCCATGTCTTCTGGGACGAGCTGTTCGTGCTGCCCTACCTCAACCTGCACTTCCCCGAGGTCTCCAGGGCGCTGCTCGGCTACCGGTACCGGCGGCTGCCCGCGGCCTGCCGGGCGGCGCGGGAGAAGGGGCTCGACGGGGCGATGTTCCCCTGGCAGAGCGGCAGCGAGGGGCGCGAGGAGACCCAGGAGATGCACCTCAACCCGCGCTCGGGCCGCTGGCTGCCGGACCACTCCCGGCTCCAGCACCATGTGGGCTCCGCCGTCGCGTACAACGTCTGGCGGTACTGGCAGTCCACCGGCGACCGGGACTTCCTGGTCACGCAGGGCGCGGAGATGCTCTGGGGGATCGCGCGCTTCTGGTCCTCGCTGGCCCGCTTCGACCCCGGGCTCGGCCGCTACCGGATCCGCGGGGTGGTCGGCCCCGACGAGTACCACGACGGCTACCCGGACGCGCCGCTGCCCGGCCTCGACGACAACGCGTACACCAACGCCACCGCGGCCTGGGTCCTCGCCCGCGCCCGCGAGACCTACGCCCTGCTGCCCGACCGCGAGCGCCGACTCCTGTGCGAGCGCCTCGACGTGACCGAGGCGGAGCGGGCCCGGTGGGAGGAGGTCTCACGGCTGCTCCACCTGCCGCACCACGAGGGCGTGATCAGCCAGTTCAGCGGCTACGAGAGGCTGGCCCCGCTGGACTGGGAGGGGCTGCGCGCCCGGTACGGGGACATCCGGCGCCTGGACCGGATCCTGGAGGCGGAGGGCGACAGCCCCAACCGCTACCAGGCCTCCAAGCAGGCCGATGTGCTGATGCTCGGCTACCTCTTCCCGCCCACCGAACTCGCCGCCCTCTTCACGCAGTTGGGCTACGAACTCGACGAGGCGCGGTGGCACCGCACCGTCGACTACTACCTGGCCCGCACCAGCCACGGCTCCACCCTGAGCGCGGTGGTGCACGCCTGGATCCTGGCCCGCGCCCGCCGCGCCGAGGCCTGGCGCTACTGCGAGGAGGCCCTCGCCGGGGACGTGGCCGACCTCCAGGGCGGCACCACCGGCGAGGGCATCCACCTGGGCGCGATGGGCGGCACCCTCGACCTGGTCCAGCGGGGGCTGCCGGGCCTCGAAGTACGCGACGGGGCCCTGTGGTTGGCGCCCGCGCCGCTGCCCCAGCTCTCCAAGTTCGCGATCGGCTTCCGGCTCGCGGAGTACGGCGAGGTGAAGCTCCGGCTGCGCAGGAACCGCGTCCAGGTCGCGCTGTCCGCCGCGAGCCCCCGCCCGCTGCGGGTGCGGGTCGGCCGCCGCGAGATGCTCGTGGAGCCGGGGACGGCACCCTGGGTGGAGGTCAACGGGCGCTGAGAGAACGTGACTTGGGGCCGCCCCGCAGCGCCGCGTCCCTCACTGCCGCGTCCCTCACTGCCGCGTCCCTCGCTGCCGCACTCCTCGGCACCGCGCCCCTCAGCACCGCACCTCTCGGCGCGGCACCCGCCGGCGCCCGGCGCTCACTCCTCCCCCGTCTCGCCCTCCAGGTTGCCCTCGGTCTCCAGGTACACCTGGCGCAGCGCTTCGAGCACGGCCGCGTCCGGCTTCTCCCACATGCCGCGCGACTCGGCCTCCAGGAGGCGTTCCGCGATGCCGTGCAGGGCCCAGGGGTTGGCCTCCTGGAGGAAGGCGCGGTTGGCCGGGTCCAGGACGTAGGTCTCGGTGAGCTTGTCGTACATCCAGTCGGCGACCACGCCGGTGGTGGCGTCGTAGCCGAACAAGTAGTCCACGGTGGCGGCGAGTTCGAAGGCGCCCTTGTAGCCGTGGCGGCGCATCGCCTCGATCCACCTGGGGTTGACCACCCGGGCGCGGAAGACCCGGGAGGTCTCCTCGACCAGGGTGCGGGTGCGGACCGTCTCGGGGCGGGTGGAGTCGCCGATATAGGCCTCGGGGGCGGTGCCGCGCAGGGCGCGGACGGTGGCCACCATGCCGCCGTGGTATTGGAAGTAGTCGTCCGAGTCGGCGATGTCGTGCTCGCGGGTGTCGGTGTTCTTCGCGGCCACCGCGATCCGCTTGTACGCGGTCTCCATCTCCTCGCGGGCCGGGCGGCCGTCGAGTCCGCGGCCGTAGGCGTAGCCGCCCCAGACCGTGTAGACCTCCGCGAGGTCGGCGTCGGTGCGCCAGTCCCGGGAGTCGATGAGCTGGAGCAGGCCCGCCCCGTACGTACCGGGCCGGGAGCCGAAGATGCGGGTGGTGGCACGGCGTTCGTCGGCGCCCGCCGCGAGGTCGGCCTGGGCGTGGGCGCGGACGTGGTTGTGCTCGGCGGGCTCGTCGAGGGAGGCGGCGAGGCGTACCGCGTCGTCGAGCAGGCCGACGGTGTGCGGGAAGGCGTCCCGGAAGAAGCCGGAGATGCGCAGCGTGACGTCGATCCGCGGGCGGCCCAACTCCTCGTAGGGGATGGGCTCCAGGCCGGTCACCCGGCGGGAGGCGTCGTCCCAGACCGGGCGGATGCCGAGCAGCGCGAGGGCCTCGGCGATGTCGTCGCCCGCGGTGCGCATCGCGCTGGTGCCCCACAGCGAGAGGCCGACCGAGACGGGCCAGTCGCCGTTGTCGGTGCGGTAGCGCTCCAGGAGGGAGTCGGCGAGGGCCTGTCCGGTCTCCCAGGCGAGCCGGGAGGGGACCGCCTTCGGGTCCACCGAGTAGAAGTTGCGGCCGGTCGGCAGGACGTTGACCAGGCCGCGCAGCGGGGACCCGGAGGGCCCGGCGGGCACGAAGCCGCCGTTGAGCGCGTGCACCGCGTGGTCCAGCTCGGCGGTGGTCGCGGCGAGCCGGGGGACGACCTCGCGGGCGGCGAACTCCAGGATGGCGACCACCTGTTCACCGTGCCCGGCGCCCGCCTCGGCGGCCGCGGCCGGGTCCCAGCCCGCCGCCTCCATCGCCTCGACCAGGGCGCGCGCCTGCGCCTCGGCCGCGTCGGCGGTGGTACGGGTCGCCGCCGACTCATCCAGGCCGAGCGCCTCGCGCAGTCCGGGCAGGGCCGTGGTGCCGCCCCAGATCTGACGGGCCCTCAGCACCGCGAGGACCAGGTCGACATGGGCGCCCCCGGCGGGCGGACTGCCGAGGACGTGCAGCCCGTCGCGGATCTGGGCGTCCTTGACCTCGCAGAGCCAGCCGTCGACGTGCAGCAGGAAGTCGTCGAAGCCGTCGTCGTCGGGGCGGTCGTCGAGGCCGAGGTCGTGGTCGAGCTTCGCGGCCTGGATCAGGGTCCAGATCTGGGCGCGGATGGCGGGCAGCTTCGCCGGGTCCATGGAGCTGATCTGGGCGTACTCGTCGAGGAGTTGCTCAAGGCGGGCGATGTCGCCGTAGGACTCGGCGCGGGCCATCGGCGGGACGAGGTGGTCGATCAGGGTGGCGTGCACCCGGCGCTTGGCCTGGGTGCCCTCGCCGGGGTCGTTGACCAGGAAGGGGTAGACGAGCGGCAGGTCGCCGAGGGCGGCGTCGGGGGCGCAGGCCGCGGAGAGCCCGGCGTTCTTGCCGGGCAGCCACTCCAGGTTGCCGTGCTTGCCGAGGTGGACCATGGCGTCCGCGCCGAAGCCGCCGTCGGCGGCCGGGGCGGCGATCCAGCGGTAGGCGGCCAAGTAGTGGTGCGAGGGCGGCAGATCGGGGTCGTGGTAGATCGCGATCGGGTTCTCGCCGAAGCCGCGCGGGGGCTGGATGACGATCAGCAGGTTCCCGCGCCTGAGGGCCGCGAGCACGATGTCGCCCTCCGGGTTGGCGCCGCGGTCCACGAACATCTCGCCGGGCGGCGGCCCCCAGTGCTCCTCGACGGCGGTGCGCAGCTCCTCGGGCAGGGTGGCGTACCAGCGCGTGTAGTCGGCGGCCGGGACGCGCACCGGGTTCTTGGCGAGCTGCTCCTCGGTGAGCCAGTCCTGGTCGTGGCCGCCCGCCTCGATGAGCGCGCGGATCAGCTCGTCGCCATCGCCGGAGACCAGGCCGGGGATGTCCTCCTCGGGCCCGAAGTCGTAGCCCTCGGCGCGCAGTCGGCGCAGCAGGGCGACCGCGCTCGCGGGGGTGTCGAGGCCGACCGCGTTGCCGATCCGGGAGTGCTTGGTCGGGTAGGCGGAGAGCACCAGGGCGAGGCGCTTCTCGGCGGCCGGTACGTGCCGCAGGCGGGCGTGGCGCACCGCGATCCCGGCGACCCGGGCGGCGCGCTCGGGGTCGGGGACGTAGGCGGGCAGCCCGTCCTCGTCGATCTCCTTGAAGGAGAAGGGGACGGTGATCAGCCGGCCGTCGAACTCGGGCACCGCGATCTGGGTGGCCGCGTCCAGCGGGGAGACGCCCTCGTCGTTCTCCTCCCAGGCGGCGCGGGAGCCGGTCAGGCACAGCGCCTGGAGGATCGGTACGTCGAGTCCGGCGAGCGCGCCCGCGTCCCAGGCCTCCTCTCCCTCCCGTCGCCCGCCACCGCCCTCGGAGGAGGCGCTACGCGCCAAGCCGCTCTCTGCCGCGGAGGCCTCGGCGGGCTTGGTGCCCCCGGCCGCGAGCACCGTGGTCACCAGCGCGTCGGCGGTGCGCAACTCCTCGATCAGCTCCGGCTCGGGCACCCGCAGCGAGGCCACGTACAGGGCCTTCGCGGTGGCGCCCGCCTCCTCGATCGCGCCGCACAGGGCGTCCACGAAGGCGGTGTTGCCGCTCATGTGGTGGGCGCGGTAGTAGAGGACGGCGACCGTGGGGCGGGTACCCGCGGTGCCGGGAACCGCCCGCGGAGTGCGCTCCAGCGGGCCCCAACTCGGCGCCGGGGCAGGCGGATCGAAGCCGTGGCCGGTGAGCAGCACGGTGTCGGAGAGGAAGCGGGCGAGCTGGCCGAGGTTGGCCGGGCCACCGTGCGCGAGGTAGGCGTGCGCCTCGGCGGCGATGCCGACCGGGACCGTGGAGGCCGCCATCAGCTGGGCGTCCGGGGCCTGTTCACCGGTGAGCACGACCACGGGGCGGTCGCCCGCGAGCAGGATGTCCAGGCCCTCCTGCCAGGCGCGGACGCCGCCGAGCAGCCGGACCACGACCAGGCCGGTGGCCGCGAGCAGCGCGGGCAGCTCGTCCAGGGGCAAGCGGGAGGGGTTGGCGAACCGGTAGCGCACCGGGCCCTCGGCGGCGCGGGCGCTCAGCAGGTCGGTGTCGGAGGTCGACAGGAGCAGGATCCCGCCGGGGCCGTCCGGGGCGGGGGCCTCATGGCCGCTCGCGGAGGGCTCGCGGATCTCGTCGGCGGTCTCGCGGGGCTGGTCCTCGGGCGCGTGCGGCATGCGGCGTCTGGCCTTCCTCGGGGTGTCCACGCCCCGGGCTGGTGTCGGACGGCGGAGTTCCTGACTCGCCCGGGGACCGGGCTCACAGTGGCGGGACCGTGCCGGATTCGCACCGGCTTCCTCGCGTCGGGGCCCGTCTTCCGCTTGCGGTCGCCGGGCCCGTTGCCGTCGACGGACCAGTCGGCCCGCCGCAGGCATAGTAAGTCCCCGGTGGCCGACTTGTCGGTGGGGCCTTCGTCACCGCACCCCCGGGCGCCGGGCGCGGGTTCCGGCCGCCGAACGGGCCAAAGCCGCCGGTCGGGGCCGTGGGTATGCTCGCCGCCATGCCGCCCCTTTCGACACCTTCCTCACGTACGGGCGAGGCTCCCGCCAGGACACGGGGCGACGCCTGCCCCGGCGCGCTGCGCCTGCACCGCGCGGACGACGGCTTTCTGGCCCGACTCCGTTTGCCCGGTGGGGTGTTGACGGTGCGTCAGGCCGAGGTCCTGGGCACCGCCGCCGAGCGGCTCGGGGACGGGAGCCTGAGTGTCACCTCGCGCGGCAACGCCGAGCTGCGCGGGCTCGACGGCGGCTGCGGCGCCGAACTGGCCGCCCTGCTGCACGAGGCGGGACTGCTCCCCTCCGAGCGGCACGAGCGGGTACGCAATATCGTCGCCTCCCCTGCCGCCGGACTCGACCGACTCGGCTTCGCCGACGCCCAGTTGTGGGCCCGCGAGCTGGACGCGCTGCTGTGCGCCGAGGACTGGACCGCGGCCCTCTCCGGCCGCTTCCTCTTCGCCCTCGACGACGGCCGCGGCGATGTCCGCACCCTCGGCGCCGATGTGAGCTTGCTCGCAACTCCCGCCGACGAAGCCCTCGTACAGGCAGGAAACCGGTCATTCCGGATCCCGGCCACCGCGGCCCCCCGCGCGGCCCTCGCCGCCGCCCGCGCCTTCCTCACCGCGGCCGAGACGGCGGGCAACGGCGCCTGGCGGGTCCGGGACCTGCCGCCCGGGCAGGAGCCGCCGCTCGGGGAGTGCCTGCGGGCGGCGGGGATTCCGGCACGGGCGGTGGAGGGCGCGGGGGCGGCTGCCGGGTCCGGGGCGGTGGACGAGGACGGGGCTGTGCACGAAGACGGGCCCGCGTACGAGGTCGGGCCGTACGGGAATGGCTCCGAGTACGGGAACGGGTCGGCGTACGAGGACGGCTCGGCGTACGGGAACGGGTCCGAGGCGGTGGCGTGCGGGAGTGGACCCGCGGCGGCGGTCCACGAAGCCCAGGCACCCGGAGCCGCGAGCGCCGGTCCCCTGCCGGGAATCCTGGAGGCCGCCGACGGCAGCTGCACGGTGGTCGCCGGGGTGCCGTTCGGGCGGCTGGGCCCGGCGCAGTGGCGCGCGCTGCTGTCCGCGCCCGCGCGCGAGCTGCGGCTCACGCCCTGGCGCTCCGTACTGGTGCCCGGCCTCACCCGCCGCGAGGCCGGGGAACGGCTCGCCGCGCTGGCCGCCGCCGGGCTGACGACCGCTCCCGACTCGCCCTGGCTGCACGTGGGCGCCTGTACCGGCCGCCCCGGCTGCGGGAAATCCCGGGCGGACGTCCGCGCGGAGGCGCTGCCCGCGCCCGGCCGGGGACTGCCGGTGTACTGGTCCGGGTGCGAGCGGCGCTGCGGTCACCCGGCGGGCGACTTCGTCGACGTCCTCGCCCGCGCGGAGGGGGCGTACGAGGTGAGCGTGCGCCGGAGCGGCCTGCCCGACCTGCGCTGCACGGTGCCGGAGACCGAGGACGGGCTCCGCGGGGCGATCACCTCGGTCCGCACCGTGCGCCGGAGCGCGCCCCCGCCCCGTACCCCCGCGCCCCGTACCCCCGCGGCGGCCTCCCGTACCCCCGCGGCGGCACCCCCACCACCCACACCCCCGGGCCCTCGCGCCGAGGACCGGGGCTTCGAGATGAGCGAGAGCACCGTGTTCGAGTACGAGAAGGACGGCGCCGAGATATACCGCCGCTCCTTTGCCACCATCAGGGCCGAGGCGGATCTCGCGGGGCTGCCCGAGGACGTCGGCCGGGTCGCGGTGCGGATGATCCACGCCTGCGGGATGACCGACCTGGTCGCCGATCTCGCCCACTCGCCGCGGGTGGTGGCCCGCGCCCGCGAGGCGCTGCGCGCCGGGGCGCCGATCCTGTGCGACGCGCAGATGGTCGCCTCCGGGGTGACCCGCAGGCGGCTGCCCGCGGACAACGAGGTGCTCTGCACCCTCTCCGCCCCCGAAGTGCCCTCGCTCGCCGCCGAGTTGGGCACCACCCGCAGCGCCGCCGCCCTCGAACTCTGGCGGGAGCGCCTGGACGGCGCGGTGGTCGCGGTCGGCAACGCGCCGACCGCGCTCTTCCGGCTCCTGGAGATGATCGCCGAGGGGGCGCCCCGGCCGGCGGCCGTCATCGGCGTACCGGTCGGCTTCATCGGCGCCGCGGAGTCCAAGGACGCCCTGGCCGCCTCCCCGCTCGGCCTGGAGTACCTGGTGGTCCGCGGCAGGCGCGGCGGCAGCGCGATGGCCGCCGCCGCCCTCAACGCGATCGCGAGCGAACAGGAATGAGCGGGGGGCGAGCAGGCGTGAGCGGTGGCGGCGCGGACGGATCCACGGAGACCGCGGAAACCGCGGAGACCAGAGATACCGCGAAGCCCGGGGAGACCAGGCAGACCAGGCAGACCGAACAGGGCGGCGCAGTACGGGAGTTGGGGGAGCCGCAGGCCCGCACCGGCAAGCTCTACGGTGTGGGACTCGGCCCCGGCGACCCCTCGCTGCTGACCCTGCGCGCGGTGGAGGCCATCGCGGAGGCGGACGTGGTGGCGTACCACTCGGCGCGGCACGGGCGCTCGATCGCCCGCCGGATCGCGGACCGGCATCTGCGGCCCGAGCACATCGAGGAGCGGCTGATGTACCCGCTCACCGTGGAGACCACCGACCACCCCGGCGGCTACCGCGGCGCCCTCGACGACTTCTACGAGGAGGCCTCCGCCCGGCTCGCCGCCCACCTGGACGCGGGCCGCACGGTCGCCGTGCTCGCCGAGGGCGACCCCCTCTTCTACGGCTCCTACCAGCACATGCACAAGCGCCTCGCGCACCGCTACCCGACCGAGGTGATCCCCGGCGTCACCTCGCTCAGCGCGGCGGCGGCCCGGCTCGGCGCACCGCTCACCGAGGGCGAGGAGACGCTGACCGTCATCCCCGGCACGCTGCCGGAGGAGGAGCTGACCGCCCGGCTCGCGGCGGCCGACTCCGCGGTGGTGATGAAGCTGGGGCGCACCTTCCCGGCCGTGCGCCGGGCGCTGGAGCGCACGGGCCGTCTGGAGGAGGCGCGTTATGTGGAGCGCGCCACCATGGACGGCGAACGCACCGGCGCCTTCACGGACATCGACCCCGACTCGGTGCCCTACTTCTCGGTGGCCGTGCTGCCGAGCAGGGTGGCCCCGCTGCCGGAGCAGCGGCCCTCGCCGGTGCCGCGCGAGCGGGGCGAGGTGGTGGTCGTCGGCACCGGCCCCGCGGGCGCGCGCTGGCTCACCCCGGAGACCCGGGGCGCCCTCGCCGCCGCCGACGACCTCGTCGGCTACACCACCTACCTGGACCGGGTGCCGCGGCGCCCGGGCCAGCGGCGGCACGGCTCGGACAACAAGGTGGAGTCCGAGCGCGCCGAGTTCGCCCTCGACCTGGCCCGGCGCGGGCACCGGGTCGCGGTGGTCTCCGGCGGCGACCCGGGCGTCTTCGCGATGGCCAGCGCCGTACTCGAAGCCGCCGCCCAGGACGCCTACACGGACGTACCGGTGCGGGTGCTGCCCGGGGTGACGGCCGCCCACGCCGCGGCCGCCCGGGTCGGCGCGCCCCTCGGCCACGACTACGCCACCCTCTCCCTCTCCGACCGCCTCAAGCCCTGGGAGGTGATCGCGGCCCGGCTGGCCGCGGCGGCCTCCGCGGACCTGGTCCTCGCGCTCTACAACCCCGGTTCCCGCAGCCGGACCTGGCAGGTCGGCAAGGCCAAGGAACTGCTCCTGGAGCACCGGGCCCCGGACACCCCGGTGGTCGTCGCCCGCGACATCGGCGGCCCCGGGGAGTCGGTACGCGTCCTGCGCCTCGCCGACCTCGAACCCGCCGAGGTCGACATGCGCACCCTGCTCCTCGTGGGCTCCTCCCGGACCCGGGTCGCGGACCGGGGCGGGTTGGCGGCGACCGGGGCGGACGGCCCGATCACGCGCGCGGTGTGGACGCCGCGGTGGTATCCGGAGGGGTAGGACACCCTCCCCCGGGCGGACTCTCCCGGGCGGCCCCCTCGGGCGGCCCCCTCGGGCGCCGTCCTCGGGCGCTGTCCTCGCGTGGGCTCGCCCGCCTCTCGTACGGCTCGGCCTCGCGTATGCCCCGCTCGGACAACTCGTGGAGTCCCGCGGCGAGTTGGGGGGCGGGCTTACGGCAGCGGCAACTCACCTGCTTTCGCGGCGAGTTGCCGCCTGAAGCGGGCTCAGGGTGCCAGCAGTCCGTCCAGTTCGGCAGCGAAGAGCCGGTCGGGGTCCAGGCCCATCCCGTCGAAGTGGCCCGCGAGTTCGAGGGAGAGCACGCCGTGCAGCCGGGTCCAGAAGGACAGGGCGCGGCGCAGCGCGGCGGGCGGGGCGGGGTGGCCCGCCGCCCACTGCCGGTGGTCCGCGAGGTGGGTCTCGAAGGGGGTCGCGGGGCGGTCCGCGGGCGGCGCGGGGCAGGCGTCGAGCAGGGTCCTCATGATCTCGTCGGCGATCGCGGTGATGTCCTCGGGCGCGTGGTAGCCGGGGACGGGCGTGCCGTACACGAGGAAGTACCGCTGCGGGTCGGCCAGCGCCCACCCGCGCAGGGCGTGCGCGATCCGGGCGAGGGGGGCGGTGGCGTCCTCGGCCCCGCGGGAGGCACGCCCGGCCTCGCGGGAGGCGTCCGCCCCCGGCCCGCCTCCGCTGCCGGCCCCGCTCCCAGCGGGCTCCCCCTCTCCGGTCCCGTACGCGAGGCGGACGGTGTCGGCGAGGCCCCGGTAGGCGTCCCGGATGAGCGCGGTGATCAGGTCGTCGCGGCTGGCGAAGTACCGGTAGAGGGCGGGCCCGCTCATGCCCATCTGCTTGGCGATCGCGTTCAGCGAAAGCGCTGACGCCCCCGCCTCGGCCATCTGCTCCCAGGCCCGCTCCTTGACCTCGGCCCGCACCTGGCTGCGGTACCGCTCGCGAGGACTCTCCGTACGAGAACTCTCCGTACCCGGTGTGCCCGGCCCGGCCATGCTCCGCCCCTCTCCCTGCTCGCCGCCGGAGGGATGCCCGGCGGGCGCGAGTTAGAGGCTATCACTCGCGTTATTGACTCTCGGCGATCCCGAGTTATACATTCTTACTAAAGCGAGGAGCGATAACCGATCGCCCAGCCGAAGCAGCGACCCCGTCCACGACGGGGCGAAGGAGACCGCCATGACCGCAGAAGGATCCGCCGCGCAGACAGCCGGGCCCGCCCCGCACACCGAGGAACTCGTCGAGGTCGTCCTGCCGGGCAAGGTCGAGCCGGAGGGACTGGAGATCCGGTACGGGGCCGTGCCCGAGCCGGGCCCTGGCCAGGTGCTGGTCCGGATGGAGGCGACCGGGGTCTCCTTCGCCGAGCAGCAGATGCGCCGCGGCCGCTACTTCGACCAGCCGCCGTTCCCCTTCGTCCCCGGCTACGACCTGGTCGGCCGGGTGCAGTCCACCGGCGCGGGCGTCGACCCGGCGCTGACCGGCACCCGGGTGGCCGCCCTGGTCAAGACCGGCGGCTGGGCCAGCCATCTGCCGGTCGACGCCGCCGACGTGGTGGCGGTGCCCGAGGGCATCGGCGCCCCGGAGGCGGAGACCCTGGTGGTGAACGGCATCACCGCCTGGCAGATGCTGCACCGCAGGGCCCGGGTCCGCGCCGGGGGCACCGTCCTGGTGCACGGCGCCAACGGCGGTGTCGGCTCGGTCCTGGTCCAACTCGCCCTGGCCGCGGGCGCGAAGGTGATCGGCACCGCCTCCGCCCGCCACCACGAGGCCCTGCGCGCACAGGGCGTGACCCCTGTCGACTACCGCGCCGGAGACGTCGCCGCCCGGGTCCGCGCGCTCGCCCCCGAGGGGGTGGACGCCGTCTTCGACCACCTCGGCGAGCGGAGCGCGGTCGACTCCTGGGGACTGCTCGCCCCCGGCGGCACCCTGGTCTGCTACGGCAGCGCCGCCACCCGCGACGCTGAGGGCTCCCAGCAGTGGCCGATCCTCCGACTGCTCGGCCGGGTGTGGCTGTGGAACGCCCTGCCGAACCGCCGCCGCGCCTGCTTCTACAACGTCTGGGCCGGCCGGGCGCTTGCCGGGAACCGCTTCCGGGCCCGCCTCCGCGCCGACCTCGGCCAGGTCTTCGGAGCCCTCCAGCGCGGGGAGATCACCCCCCGGATCGCCGCCCGGCTCCCCCTCGCCCGCACCGCCGAGGCCCTGCGCCTCGCGGAGTCGGGGACGGTGGCGGGGAAGGTCGTCCTCGTCCCGTAGCCGATACGGCGCAACTCGACGACGTACGAATGGTGTTGAGCGGGATTACCCGCCCCCGTGACTCAACAGGCCGATGCGACAGACCTCTTGAGCACCCGTCAATCACTTGCCCGTCAATCACCGGCACGCACACCGCGGTCGAGGAACGGCGCGCTACCGCGCCCCCGGGATCTCACCCGTCGTGACGATGGTGTGCGCGACATCCCGGAGCTTGACGTTCCGCTGCTGAGAGCTCTCCTTGAGGATGTCCCAGGCCTGGTCGCCGGTGACCTTGTAGCGCTCCATGATGATGCCGAGGGCCTCCCCGATCTCGCTGCGGGTCTCCATCGCGGTGTGCAGCTGGGCGGTGCTGCGCGCGCTGGAGAGGGCGACCGCGGCGTGGGAGGCGAGTATCCAGCCGGCGTTCTCGGAGAGGTCGGTGAAGGCGCGGGGCCTGGAGGAGTACATGTCGAGCGCGCCGAGCGTCCCCTCCTCGGTCCACAGCAGGAAGCCCATCATGCTGCCGACCCCCAGCTTCCGCGCCCGGGGGGCGTAGCGCGACCAGCGGGACTGGCTCTCGTTCATGTCCGCGATGCGGTACGCCTCGTGGAGCTTGCGCGCCGCGTCGAAGCAGGGCCCCTCGCGCTCCTCCTCCTGGGCGCGGTCGGAGGCGACCACCAGATCGCTGCTGGCCGCCAGGGTGCGTACCTCGGCCTGCCGGTCCAGCTCCAGGATGCCCGCCTCCTCGCAGCCCTCCACGAGGTCCACGGCATGCCGGACGATCTCGTCGAGGGTGCTCTGCACGGTGGGCTGTGCCAGCAGGATCCGGGACATGCGCGCCACCGCGACCGCCAGCTCTTCCCCAGTGCGCTGCTCTCCCATGGCCCTCTCCCGATTCGCCGTCGACACAGCACCTCGGGCACCAGCCTTTCACGCCGCCTTCACCGCATCCACGCGGTGGGTCTCCTTCGGCGCCGGGCGGGGCCGTACGCAGGGAGGATGCCGCTACCGGCGCCGGGAGCCGCGGCCGGGCTACCGGTCCTCGCCGGGGGGCTCCTCACCGGGCGACTTCCCGCCGGAGGCTTGCCCGCCCTCGGCGCCTGCCTCGGCGTCCGCCTCCGCGTCCTCGTCCTCGTCCTCGTCCTCCGGATGCTGCCCCGGCCCCTCCTGGTGTTCGGCGAGCTTGCTGGGCGAGAGGTCCGTCGCGCTCTCGCCCGGTTCCAGGAGGGTGTCGGCGGGTCCGATGATCAGGGGATCGGCCTCGCCGACCGCCTCGGCGTCCTTCGCCTCGTAGTCCAGGCGGAGCAGCAGATGCCGCATCGCCTCCAGCCGGGCGCGGCGCTTGTCGTTGCTCTTGACCACGGTCCAGGGCGCGGACGGCATGTCCGTGGCCCGGAACATCCGCACCTTGGCGTCGGTGTAGGAATCCCACAGATCGAGGGAGGCGAGATCCGTGGGCGAGAGCTTCCACTGGCGCACCGGGTCCACCCGGCGGATCGCGAAACGGGACTTCTGCTCATTGCGCGAGACGGAGAACCAGAATTTGACGAGGACGATGCCGTCGTCCGTGAGCATCTTCTCGAAGAGCGGCGCCTGCTCCAGGAACTGCTGGTGCTGCTCGGGCGTGCAGAAGCCCATCACCGGCTCGACCCCGGCCCTGTTGTACCAGGACCGGTCGAAGAAGACGATCTCCCCGGCGGAGGGCAGCTGCTCCACATAGCGCTGGAAGTACCACTGGCCCGACTCCCGCTCGGTCGGCTTGTCGAGGGCGACGGTGCGGGTGGTACGGGGGTTGAGCCGCTCGGTGAACCGCTTGATCGTGCCGCCCTTTCCGGCGGCGTCGCGGCCCTCGCAGATGACCACGACCCGCTGCCCCCGCTCCTTCACCGAACGCTGCAGCTTGAGCAGTTCGATCTGCAGGATGCGCTTGCGGCGCTCGTACTCCTTGCGGCGGAGTTTCTCGGTGTACGGATAGTTCTCCTGCCAGGTGCGCAGCGCCCGGCCCTGCTCGTCGAGCAGCACCGGACGCTCCGGGCGGGCGTCGTCCACCTGGAGTCCGTCGAGCAGGTCCTCGTCGTCCATTCCCGTCCCTCTCGCCTCCCTCACCTCTCCCTCCGCGGACCTCGTCGGCCCCGCCGCCCCTGCGCTCCCGCGCGGCGGGGCGGCCCTCAGATCGCGGGCCCCGAGCCCGGACCGGGTCCCGGGAAGCCGGGCAGGTACGGGCCGTAGTGGACGCCGAGCCGCTCGTGGTACTCGGGGTCGCCGAGGTGCTTGTCCCGGGTGAACTCGGGGGCGGCCTTGATCTGCTCCCGGGTGAGGCCCACCTCGATGCGGAAGGTCTCCAGGTCGACCAGCTTGACGGCTCCGGCGGGGATGAGCACCTCCTTGCCGAAGATCCACACCCCGGTGTCGACGACGATCCACTGGGCGCCGGCCTCGTCGGAGTGCTTGTCGACCTTGCCGATGGGCCCGTCCTCGGCCTCGACCTGGTACCCCGTCAGATCGGCGTCGGCCACATGGCCCGAGCCGGATCCATAGCCCCAGACGGTGTTGCTCATGAGCTGACCTCCACGGCGTGACGGCCCGGAGAAGGGTGCGGACCGCACCGCGCATCCTCCCGGCCGCTGTTCCGTTTGTCCGCCCCGTCCCGCCGCAAACCCGCCCCGTCCACCCGGAAGGCCGCCCCCGGCGCACGCGTCCGGCCGCTACCGCCGCTCCCGCACCCACTCCACCGCCTCCGCCACCCCCGGCACCACCGGTACGCCCTCGGGCACCGGCGGGCGGCGCACCAGGACGACCGGGATCCCGGCCTCGCGGGCGGCGGTGAGCTTCGGGGCGGTGGCGGCGCCGCCGCTGTCCTTGGTGACCAGGGCGTCGATGCGGTGGCGGCGCAGCAGCGCGCGCTCCCCGTCGAGGCTGAAGGGGCCCCGGTCGAGAAGCACCTCCGCCCGCGGGGGGAGCGGCGGCTCGGGGGCGTCCACCGAGCGGAGGAGGAACCAGGTGGAGGCGAGTGGGGCGAAGGCGGCCAGGCCCATCCGCCCGGTGGTGAGGAAGACGCGGCTGCCGAGGCCCTCGCCGAGCAGCTCCGCGGCGGCCGCCAGCGAGGGGACCGGACGCCAGTCGTCGCCCGGACCCGCGACCCAGCCGGGGCGGCGCAGGGCGAGCAGGGGAACATGGGCGGTGGCGGCGGCCGCCGCTGCGTGGAAACTCATGGTCCGGGCGAAAGGGTGGGTGGCGTCGATGAGCAGGTCCACCCGGTGCGCGCACAGCCATCCGGCGAGCCCCGCCGCGCCCCCGAAGCCGCCGACGCGCACCTCGCCCGGGGGCAGCCGGGGGCTGGCCACCCGCCCCGCGAGCGAGCTGGTGACGCGCCGCCCCGGCTCGCCGTGCAGCCGTTCGGCGAGGCGGCGGGCCTCGGTCGTACCGCCGAGGATCAGTACGTGCACGGGGTCCGGGTCCTCTCATGAGCGGTGACGGCGGCGGGCGCGGCGCCCAACTCAAGCACACCGGTCTGCGGCCCGGCTGGACGACCGGTGCCTGCGCGACCGCGGCCGCGACCGCCGCGTACACCGCGCTGCTGACCGGCGACTTCCCGGACCCGGTGACCATCACGCTGCCCAAGGGCCAGACCCCTGCCTTCGCCCTGGCGGTGGAGGACCGGGGCGCGGACTGGGCCGCGGCGGGCGTGGTCAAGGACGCCGGGGACGACCCGGACGTCACCCACGGGGCGCTGGTACGGGCGGCGGTGCGCCCGGGGCCCGCGGGCTCGGGCGTGCGCTTCGCGGCGGGCCCCGGCGTCGGCACGGTCACCCGCCCCGGGCTGCCGCTCGCGGTCGGCGAACCGGCCGTGAACCCGGTGCCGCGCCGGATGATCACCGAGCATCTGGCCTCGGTCGCCGCGCGCCACCGGGGGTCCGGCGATGTCCGGGTGGAGATCTCCGTCGACCACGGGGAGGAGCTGGCCCGCTCCACCTGGAACCCCCGCCTGGGCATCCTCGGCGGCCTCTCCATCCTGGGGACCACCGGCATCGTGGTGCCCTACTCCTGCTCGGCGTGGATCGACTCCATCCGCCGCGGGGTGGACGTGGCGCGGGCCGCCGGGCGCACCCATGTGGCCGGGTGCACCGGCTCCACCTCGGAGCGGACCGCGGCCGCCGTCCACGACCTGCCCGAGGACGCCCTGCTCGACATGGGCGACTTCGCGGGCGCGGTCCTGAAGTACCTGCGCCGCCACCCGGTCGACCGCCTCACCCTCTGCGGCGGCTTCGCCAAGCTCTCCAAACTCGCCGCCGGGCACCTGGACCTGCACTCCGCCCGCTCCCAGGTCGACAAGGGCTTCCTCGCCGGACTGGCCCGCCACGGCGGTGCCGACGCCGCCCTGGCCGCCGCGGTCGCGGGCGCCAACACCGGCCTCGAAGCACTCCAGTTGTGCGCCGCCGCCGGGGTCCCGCTCGGCGACCTGGTCGCGGTCACGGCCCGGGACGAGGCGCTGTCCGTACTGCGCGGCGCCCCGATCGCGGTCGACGTGCTCTGCATCGACCGGGCGGGCACGGTGGTGGGCCGCAGCGGGGTGCGCTGAACGGCGGCGGGATGTGCGAGCCCCCGGCCTACGGCTGCCCGGACCCCCGCGCCGCCAGCAGCTCCTCCGCGTACCGGTGCAGCCGCCGCGCCTCCTCGGCGGTGCGCTCGGGCCCGTACGGCGCGTAGGGGTCGAGCGGTTCACCCCGTACGAAGGCGGAGAGCGGGGCGGCGGGCGGGTGGTCGAGGACCCGGCGGAGCGGGGGCACCGCCTCCTCGACGGGTGGAGCGGACCGGCGCATGGCCTCCACCTGGGCTCCTGCCTCGGGGGTGTACTGCCCCGAGAAGCCGGTGCGCACCACCCCCGGGTGGAAGAGGACGTACCGCACCGGGCTGCCGGGACGGGCCGCGTGGAAGCCTGCGCCGAGCAGGTCGTTGAGCCGTCCGCCCTGGGCGAGGGCGGTCAAGCCGTCGTAGTTCCGGGCGAGTTGGAGGTCGTCCCAGTGGACCGGTGCCCCGCCGCCGGGTCCCGCGACATTGAGGAGGACCGGCTTTGGGGCGGCTTCGAGCAGCTCCGCGAGCCCGTGGCCGAGCAGGAAGCGGCTGAGGCAGAAGTGCGCGAAGGTGTACTCCAGGCCCTCGGCCGTGACCAGCCGGTCGCTGCGGAAGTGCCGGGCGCAGAACACCAGGGCGTCGATCCGCGCGAAGGACTCCCGCAGCCGCGCCACCAGCGCCCGGTTCTCCGCCACCAGGCCCAGATCGGCGCGGAGGAAGTGCGCCCGCCCGGCCGTGCCCCGCCGCCGCGCCGCCGCCAGCCACTGCGCCCCCTTCCGCGCACCGCGCCCGACGGCCACCACCTGCTGCCCGCGCTCCAGATACGTATCGGCGAGCGCCCGGCCGATGCCGTCCGTACCACCGGTGATGACATACGTCCTCATCGTCTGCCGCTCCTCTTGCCGTCTCGGTGACCGCCTCCGCGACGGCCTCGGTGACTGCCGCCGCCGCGGGGTGGCGTGGTCCGCGGGCTCACAGGAAGCGGGCCGCGATGCGCTCGGGGGCGAGGTGGACGGTGACCAGCTCCGGGAGGACGGCGTACGACTCCGGGTGGTGCTCGGCGTAGACCTTGCCGCTGTACTTGAGGGCCAGCTCGTCCATCCGCTCGCGGCTGCCCGCGCTCTCGAAGCGGGCGGTGCCGCTGAGCACGGCGTAACCGTAGGGATTCCCGGGCGGGTTGACCGCCACGCTGAGCCGGGGGTCGCGCCGCAGATTGCGGATCTTGACCTTGTCGACGCCGGTCACGAAGAAGAGGCTCCCGCCGCGCCGCCCCACCCAGACCACCGACTGGTGCGGGCTGCCGTCGGGGCGCAGGGTCGCCACCGTGCCGAAGACCCGGGAATCGAGGACCTCCTTCAGCTTCTCGGACATCCGGACCGGACTCACCGACACCACCGCGCACACCCCCGGATCAGCGTTCGACGAGCTCGCCCCCTCGCGGACGACGGCGAGGAGGGCCGAGCATTCAACCGCCACAAGCATGTGACACTTACTGGCTGATTGGCAAGGCGGGTATGGCACTTACCCTCACAGCTGGCTCACCGCTGCCGCCCCTGCCTAAGCTCCGCTCACGATGAGAGCTGACGCGGCACGCAATCTGGACGCGGTCCTCGGGACCGGCGCCCGCCTCCTCGCCCGCGACCCGGGGACGAGCATCGCGGCGATCGCGCAGGCGGCCGGCGTCGACCGGCGCACCGTCTACCGCCGCTTCCCGACCCGCGAGGCGCTGATGGCCGCCGTGCACACGGCCAAGCTCGACGCCTGCGAGGAGGTCGTCGCCCGCGCCCGCCTCGACGAGGCGCCCGTGGCCGTGGCGCTGCACCGCTACGCGGAGGGCATCATCGCCGCCACCAGGAAGTGGCCGGTGGACCTGCGCCAGGTCCAGGACGCGGAGGCCCGGGCCCGCCTCGATGGGCTCCTCGGCCGCCTCGACGCCTTCTTCGAGCGGGCGGTACGCGAGGGCGCGGTACGCCCCGGCCTCCCCGGCGGCTGGGCGCGCGCCCTCCTCGTCCACCTCACCACCCTCGCCTCCCTGGAGATGCCGGAACTGACCCCGGAGCGGGGCGCCGACATGGTGACGCGCACGCTGTTCACCGGGATCGGGGGAGCGGCGGGAGCGGAGTGAGCGATGGCACCGGCGGAAGTGGCGGACTCGACGGGACCGGCGGGCTGGACAGGACCGGTGGGCTGGACAGGACCGGTGGGCTGGACGGGACCGGCGGGCTCAGTGGACCCGGTGGATTCGGCGACATCGGCGGCCTCGACAGCCTCGGCGGCCTCGGCCCGGGTGGAGCCTCGGAGACCGGCCCCCTGAACCCGCCCCGCCCGGAATCCCGTTGACCGCGCCCGCCCTCCGGCGGTCGGATGGCACCCCATGAGCACCCCCAGGCGGACCCCCGCGCACTCCCCCGCGGACACCCTCGCTAACTCCCCTGCGCACAGCGGGAGTTCGCCGGACTCCGGCACCCCGCCCCTCGACGAGGCCCTCGTCCGGCGGCTGATCGCCGGGCGGTTCCCGCGGTGGGCGGGGCTCCCGGTGGAGCGGGTGCCGTCCGGCGGCACGGTCAACGCGATGTTCCGGCTCGGCCCCGACCTGGTCGTACGGCTGCCGCTGCGGGCGGACGGCGCCGAGGACGTGCTCCGGGAGCAGGAGTGGCTGCCGCGCCTCGCGCCGCTGCTGCCCGTGGCCGTGCCCGAGGTGGTGGACGCCGGGGAGCCCGCCGAGGGATATCCCTGGCCGTGGTCGGTCCACCGGTGGCTGCCGGGGCGGCATCCCGGGACGGGGGCGCCGGGCGGAGCCGTACAACTGGCCCACGAGCTGGGGGAGTTCGTGGCGGCGATGCGGCGGGTGGAGCTGCCGGGGGCACCGGCGGCGTATCGCGGCGGGCCGCTGGCCTCGCTCGACGGCGAGACCCGGGCCGCGATCGAGGCGCTGCGTGGGCTGCCCGAAGAGGGCGTGGACCGCGCGGCCGTGACCGCCGTCTGGCAGGAGGCGCTGCGCGCGCCCGGCCCGGCGGGGGAGCCGGTCTGGCTGCACGCCGACCTGATGCCGGGCAACCTCCTGGTGGCGGACGGACGGCTGACCGCGGTGATCGACTTCGGCTGCGCGGGGCGGGGCGACCCGGCCTGCGACCTGTTCCCGGCGTGGAACCTGCTGCCCGCCGGGGCCCGCGAGGTCTTCCGCGAGACCCTCGGCGCCGACGAGGCGACCTGGGTCCGCGGCCGGGCCCGCACCCTCTCCCAGGCCCTGATCTCGCTGCCCCACCACCGCACCGGGAACCCGGCGATGGCGGAGAACGCCCGGCACGTGATCCGGGCGGTGCTGGCGGAGTCCGGGTACTGCGGGTCCGGGGAAGCCTGACCGGACCGCGAGGCCCCCGCCCCGGCCCGGCACACCGCGGCCGTTCCCCCGCCCGGCCGCACCGTCCTCGCCCGACCGGCGGAAATACCGGCGCATCCGGCCAGCCTGCCGCGCGGCCCGGCCGCATTGGTGTGACGATCCGTCGATGTCCTTCGCCGGGCCGGGGGTTACCGGCCCGGTGTGCCGGCCCCGGAAAGCGGTCCCATGTTTGTCCTGCTCGTCGCCAGCGCCTTCAACAGTCTCTGCCAGCGGATGTACGCGGAACTCACCGACCACGGCCACCGGGTGGACGTCGTCCTCGCCTCGCACGGCGAGGAGGCGGTACGCGCGGCCGTCCGGGAGACGGCGCCCCAGCTGATCGTCGCCCCGATGCTGCGCACCCCCCTGCCCGAGGACATCTGGTCCGCCTGCCCCTGCCTGATCGTCCACCCGGGGCCGCTCGGCGACCGCGGCCCCTCGGCGCTCGACTGGGCGCTGCACACCGGGGCCCGGCGGTGGGGCGTCACCGTCCTCCAGGCCGGGGCCGAGCTGGACGCCGGGGACGTCTGGGCCGAGGTGCCCTTCGACGTGCCGCCGGTCGCCAAGAGCGACCTGTACCGGGGCGAGGCCTCCGACGCCGCGGTACGCGCCGTGCTGCTCTCCGTGGAGCGCTTCGCCTCCGGCGGCCACCAGCCGCAGCCGCAGAGCGGGGCGGGCGCGGATTCCGTGCAGGTCGTCTGGCGCGACGGGTTCCGGCAGGCCCAGCGCCGCATCGACTGGTCCGCCGACCCGACCGGGACCGTCGTGCGCAAGCTGCGCACCGCCGACTCCCGGCCCGGGGTCCTCGACGCGCTGCACGGCGAGGAGTTCTATCTGCACGGTGGATGGCCCGAGGACCGGCTGCGCGGCGAACCCGGCGAACTCCTCGCTACCCGCGCCGGGGCGGTGTGCCGGGCCACGGTCGACGGGGCGGTGTGGATCCCCGAACTGCGGGCCCGGCGGATGCCCGGCGGCCCGCGGACCTTCAAGCTCCCGGCCGCCCTCGCCCTCGGTGAGGCGGCCGACGCGCTGCCGCCGATGCCCGCCGCCCTGGAACTGCCCGCCCACCGCCGCACCTGGTCGGACATCCGCTACCGGCAGGACGGCACCATCGGCTACCTCTGGTTCGGCTTCCCCGGCGGCGCGATGAGCACCGCGCACTGCCGCCGCCTGCTCGCCGCCTACCGGTTCGCCCTCACCCGGCCCACCGAGGTCCTGGTCCTCGGCGCGCCCCGCGACTTCTTCTCCAACGGCATCCACCTGGGCGTCATCGAGCACGCCGCCGACCCCGGCCAGGAGTCCTGGGCCAACGTCAACGCCATGGACGACCTGGTCGAGGCGATCCTGCGGACCACCGACCGGATGGTCGTCGCCGCCCTCGGCGGGAACGCCGCCGCCGGTGGCGCCCTGCTCGCCCTCGCCGCCGACGAGGTCTGGTGCCGCGGCGGCGCCGTCCTCAACCCGCACTACCGCCGGATGGGCCTGTACGGCTCCGAGTTCTGGACGTACACGCTGCCGCGCCGGGTCGGCCCCGCCATGGCGGCCGAGCTGATGGAGCGGGCGGAACCGGTCACCGCGGTGAGCGCCCTGCGCCTGGGCCTCGCCGACCGGCTCTTCCCCGTCGCCCCCGAGGACTTCCCCCACGAGGTCGAGCAGTTGGCCACCGCCCTGGCCGGCTCCCTCGACCTGCACCGCAGGATCAGCGAGAAGGCCGCGGCCCGGCAGCGCGACGAGACCGCCCGCCCCCTCGCGGACTACCGCCGCGAGGAACTGGAGCACATGCGCCGCACCTTCTTCGACCCGGAGGCCCCGTACCACGCCCTGCGCACGGACTTCGTCCACAGGACACCGGGTACGGGGAGCCCGCGCCCGCTGGCCGGTTCGGGCACGGGGCCGATGGCGCTTCCGGGGGCACTGCGGGTGGCGGCGCCGGTGGGGTGAGGGGGCTGCCGGGGGGTGGGATGCCGGGTGCGGGATGCCGGGTGCGGGGTGCGGGGTGAGTGAGAGGATCGTTCAACGATCCCCGGATCCCCGAGTACCCACATCCCTGAATCCCCGCGTCCCTGAATGCCAGGGGTCGCGGCTCAGCAGTCGTGCCGGGACCGGTCCGGTGAGTAGAGGTAGCTGTCCCCGAACTGTTCGGCGCCCAGGGTGCGGCCGACCATGATCACGGCGGTACGGACCACCCCCGCCTCCTTCACCTGGGCCGCGATGCCGGCCAGCGTGCCGCGCAGCACCAGCTCCTCGGGGCGGCTGGCCATCGCGACGACGGCGGCCGGGCAGTCGGCCCCGTAGTGCGGCTCCAGTTCGGCGACCACCCGGTCCACGTACCGCGCCGCCAGATGCAGGACAAGCAGGGCGCCGCTGCGGCCGAGGGTGGCCAGGTCCTCCCCCTCCGGCATCGCCGTGGCCTGCTGGGCGACCCGTGTGAGGATGACCGTCTGGCCCACCGTGGGCACCGTCAGCTCCCGCCCCAGCGCGGCAGCAGCGGCGGCGAAGGCGGGCACCCCGGGCACCACCTCGTACGGGATCTCTGCCGCGTCCAGTCGCCGCATCTGCTCGGCCATCGCGCTGAAGACGGAGGGGTCGCCCGAGTGCAGCCGCGCCACGTCGTGGCCCTCGGCGTGCGCGCGGACCAGTTCGGCGGTGATCTCGTCCAGGTCGAGCCGCGCGGTGTCCACCAGCCGGGCGCCCGGCGGGCACTCGGCGAGGAGTTCGCGCGGGACGAGGCTGCCGGCGTACAGGCAGACCCGGCAGGCGGCGAGGGTGCGGGCGCCGCGCAGGGTGATCAGATCGGCGGCGCCGGGCCCCGCGCCGATGAAGTACACGGTCATGCGCCTGCTCCCGGAGGGGTCGAGGTCGAGGTCGAGTCAAGGGCGGAGGAGGTGGAGGCCGAGTCGGGGGTGGAGGGCTCCGAGGTGCTGCATCCGGGCGGCTCCTCGCTGGGCGGGGGCGGCTCCTCGCTGGGCGGGGGCGGGTTCTCCACCTCCGGTACGGGCGGGTTCTCCACCCCGGGACGGACACCGGGGGTGGAGGACGCGGAACCGGGCGGCGCCGAAGGCTTGCGTACCGACCACTGCGTCACCGGCATCGCCTGCCGCCAGCCGGTGAAGCCGCCCACCGGCGCGGCGTGCGCGACGGCCAGCCGCACGAGGTCGCCGCCGTGCCGCCGGTAGCACTCGGTGAGCAGGGCCTCCGACTCCAGGGTGACCGTGTTGGCGACCAGGCGGGCGCCGGGCGGCAGCGCCTGCCAGCAGGCGTCGAGCAGCCCGGGAGCGGTGAGACCGCCGCCGATGAAGACCGCGTCGGGGAACGGGAGTTGGGCAAGCGCCTGAGGTGCGGCACCGGTCACGACCTGGAGCCCTGGGACACCGAGCTGCTCGGCGTTGGCGCGGATGCGCTCGGCGCGGGCCGGGTCGCGTTCGACGCAGACGGCGCGGCAGGAGGGATGCGTACGCATCCACTCGATGCCGATCGAGCCCGAGCCGCCGCCGATGTCCCAGAGCAGTTCGCCGGGTTCGGGCGCGAGGACGGCCAGCGTGGCGGCGCGCACATGGCGCTTGGTGAGCTGCCCGTCGTGCGCGTACGCCGCGTCCGGCAGCCCCGGCACCGCACCGAGCGGCAGCGCTTCCGCCGCCCTGCGGCACTCCACGGCCACCAGATTGAGCGGATCCCCGAGCGGCTCCGCCCAGTCCTGGGCCATACGCTCCGGCCCGGTACGTTCCTTCTCGCCCCCGAGCTGCTCCATGACCCGCATCCGGCTCGGCCCGAAGCCGCGGTCCCGCAGCAGCGCGGCCACCTCGGCCGGGGTCGCCGCCCCCGCGCTCAGGACGAGCAGCCGCCGCCCGGGGTGCAGCGCGGCGGCGAGCCCCGCGAGCGGGCGCCCCACGAGGGTGACCGTCGCGGTCTCCTCCACCGCCCAGCCGAGCCGGGCGCAGGCATAGGACACCGAGGAGGGATGCGGCAGCACCCGCAGCGCCCCGGCCGCGACCGCCTCCGCCCCCAGCACCTCGGCCAGCGTCCGCCCGATCCCGTAGAACAGCGGGTCCCCACTGGCCAGTACGGCGACCCGGCGCCCCGCATACCGTGCGAGCAGCCCCGGCACCGCGGGCCGCAGCGGCGAGGGCCAGGCCACCCGTTCCCCTCGGCACTCCGGCGGCAGCAGGGCCAGCTGCCGCGCCCCGCCGAGCAGCACCTCGGCGTCCAGCAGCGCCGCCCGCGCCGCCCCCGGCAGCCCTTCCCAGCCGTCGGCCCCGATCCCGGCCACGGTCACCACCGGCACGGAAGGAACTGAGGGAGTCACTGCGGGGCACCTCGAAGAAGACGGGAGAGGGGAAGCGGGAGAAGAAAGAGAAACGGGCGGGTCAGCGGGGCAGGAAGGGCAAAGGGCGGGCAACCGCACTTTACTGGCCAGTCGGTTTTCGGTCCCGGGCGGGCGGGACGCCGAGCCCGGCGCCGGGGGCGGGACCGGCTCGCTTCCCGAGCGGCGGCGCGCCCCGCCCTCCCCGCTCCTCCACCGGATCACGCCCGCCGCCCGTACCGCGCGACCCCGCACGCCCGAAGTGCTCCCATTGCCACCCGTGCGCCCGTACGCGAAATCCCCGGCGGTGCAAGGTCCCCGAAGGCAGACACCTCACCTGACAAGGGCATACGCCTCCTGCAAGCGGACCGCCCGGTACGGCCACCGCCCACCGCAGCGTCCCCTCCCGCCTCACCGCCCCCACCCCGCCTCGGCGGAAGGCCGCGCTCGGCACGCCCCCGCCCTCGCCGACGCGGGGCGGCGGAACACCCCGGGCGGGGGCGCACGACCGAGGTCGGCGCCTCGACGCAGGTTCCGTGCAAGGTTTCTGACAGTTCCTCATACGGGCTCTGTGCGGGCGCGCGGTGACAGTCCCTTCACCGGCGCCCGAAAACGGGGGGCGCCCGCCAGGCACGGGGGCCAACAGGCCTCCGTCAAGCGGTACTTCAGAGAAGGGACACGGGGGACATGAACCGATCTCACTCGTCAGCCGGTGAGGGGAGCCCGGGGGGCCGTCAGTGGCTCACCCTCCCCGGGCAGAAGCGCGTACTCGCCATCGTCCACTCCCTCACCTACCTCAAGCGGATGCGCGATGTACTGGCCCTGTTCGAGGGCGACTTCCGGGTGCAGGTGCTCTTCACCGCGCCGCCGCATGTCTTCGGCGGCGAAGTGCCGCACGCCCTGCGCGAGTTGGGCAGTGCGGTGGTGCCCTGGGAGCAGGCGACCCGGGAGCGCTTCGACCTGGCACTGGCCGCGGGGCCGCGCGGGGTGAGCGAGGTGGACGCCCCGCTGGTGGCCCTGTCGCACGGCGCCGGGTACGTGAAGCGGATCAGCGGCCTCGGGCCGGAGGAGGACGGAATCCCGGGGCTGCGCAGGAAGGACGTGATGCCGGACGGGGCCACCCTGCCGGCCGCGCTCACCGTCCCGCACACCGAGGAGCTGCGGGGTCTGGCCCGCAGCTGCCCGGAGGCTCTGCCGATCACGCGGGTGGTCGGGGACCCGGTGTGCGACCGGGTCACGGCGAGCCTCCCGCACCGCGCCGCCTACCGCGAGGCCCTGGGACTGCGCGCCGAGGAGAAGCTGGTCCTCTTCCTCTCCACCTGGGGCCCGCACTCTGCCTTCGCCAAGGCGGAGACCCTGCTCCCCCGGCTCGCCACCGAACTCCCGAAGGACCGCTTCCGCACCGCGGTGCTGCTCCACCCCAACGTCTTCGCCTGGCACGGGCGTTACCAGGTGTCCGCCTGGCTCGCGGCCTGCGTGCGGCGCGGCATCGCCGTACTTCCCCCGGAGACGGAATGGCGGAGCCTGCTGGTCGCCGCCGATCACCTGCTGGGCGATCACGGCAGCCTGTCCGTCTACGCCACGCTCACCGACGCGCCCATCCTGCTGGCGAGTTCACCGGAGCGGGAGATCAACCCGGATTCCCCCGCCGCCACCCTCGCGGCAACGGCCCCCGCCCTGACGGGATCGGCCCCGCTCCCCGAGCAACTGGCCTACGCCGCCTCGCAGTACCGGCGCGAGGAGTACGCGGCGATCGCGGCCCGGCTGACCTCCTGCCCGGGCGAGTTCGCCCGCCGCATGCGCCGCGTCCTCTACCTCGCCCTGGGCCTCGGCCAGCCCGCCCACGAACCCCCCACGGCCCGCCTGCCACTGCCGGTACGCCCGCCGGAGTGGTCGGGACCGGGCGCCCCGGGGGCGGCTTGGGAGGTGTCGGCGTGAGCGGGTTCGTGGCGGTGCATCTGCTGGGGGAGGGGGTGCCGGACGGGCGGGTGCGGGCCCTCGTACGGGAGGCGGAAGCGCACGGCCTCAGGGCTCTCGGGGCCCGCGTGGACGGGTTCGGGCTGGTCGCGACGCTCACCCGGCCGGGCCCTACCCGGAGCGAGCCGTGGGAGCGGGCCCTACCGGAGTCGGACGCCCCCCTCGACATCCATCTCTCCGTCACCGCGCCCGGGCCTCACGCCCGCGTCGACCTGGACGGCCTTGCCCAGGCCGACGTACTGGCGCTGCTGGAGGTCAACTCCATTGATCAGGCACGTAGTTCGGCAGGACGGCTGCTGCGCGACCACCCCGGCTGCCTGCTGGCGACGGCCCCCGCGAGGCACGGGTGGGCAGTCGCCGTCCGGAACACCGGGAGGGGCCGAGGAGGGCTGTCGCTGCATGAACTCCGCCTCGACGGCGGGTCGTTCACGTCGGCGACGGCGCGACTGCTGCTTCCGTCCTGCCTGCACGGCTGGCTGACCACCGGGCGGCGTCTGCAAGGAAGGGAGAGAGTCACGCTGCTGGAGTGAGGGAGCGGATGGGGCACGCGATCTGCAGCGCGAGCCACGCGGAGAATTCGCGAAAGAGGCGGGTCGGCAGCTACGCGACCCGCCTCCATTCCTTACATGGACACCTCAAAATGCCTTCCTCTGTCATCGCCGCCGCCGCGCCGCCCGTCCCGGACTTCTTGAACATCGGAATGCAGGCCGAGGCCACCACCCTCCGGGCGGGCACCCCCTCCGCAGCAGCCACATCGACAGAGAAACGCCACGAGACATCCTCCACGCGCCCCGCACCGGACGGGCCACCGAGGCTCTGCTCGGAGGCGTACGGTATTCGGCCCTCCGTCGGCGACCCGGACACCACACCCGCCACGAGGAAAGGGAAAAGGACGACCGTCCGGGAAATGCGCACCCCACGGTTCGGCAACTCTCGCTCCAGAAAAGCATAGATCGAACTGCTCGGAGCGAATTCTTATCATGCCGACTCACGCCGTCGGTAACGCCCCCGAGGTGGCGGGGAGTGGCGAATCCCGGCGACTCACTCGGTGCTCACTTGACGTAACTCTCTGCGCACCCGCAGCAAGTATTCTCGATCCGGATGAGTGCGACTTCCCAGTACATCAAGGGCTCCTATGACTCTGGCATATGCCTCACGCATATTATTCTCCGCCCGCAGGAAACGGACGAAATGCGCGAGCGCCCGCACCTGTTCGTCGGCCTCTCCGACCCGGCGTGCGAGAGCGACAGCGGAGGCCAACATGTCGAACGCGTCGGAAACCCGGCCCAGGGAATGCATCGTCCGCCCCGCACCGATCCGGGCGACGATCTCGTCATGGGTGGCCCCCAGATCCTGGGCCAAGCGGATCGAGGCGTGGTACTGGTCGAGCGCCTCCTCATGGCGCTCCAGGGCGTGGTAGGCCGCGCCCAGGCCGTTCAGACAGTTCACCTGGCTCTTCTGGTCGCCCGATTCCCGGTGTATCGCCAGGCTCTCCCGATATACCGGGAGGGCCTTCGAGGGCTCCCCGGATTTCACCAGCAGATCTGCCATGTTCGCGCGCGCGGTGGCGCTTTCGTATAGATTCCCCGAAGATTCCAGAAGCGGTATCGCTTCTTCCAGGCATTCCCGGGCCAGTTCGTTGTCCTCACGGTCCATGTGGAAAGTCGCCTTATTGCTCAGGGCCGACCCCACCGCTTTCGTGTCCCCCGCGCGACGGAATTCCTCGATGGCGGCTCCCAAAGAGCTGAGAGCCTCCTCGTACCGCCCGAGATAGTTTGACGAGATGGCGATGTTGTTGAGCAATCTCGCCGCCTCGATCGCGGTTCCCGTCGCCTTCTTGATGGGCAGCGCGGCCTCGAAGAATTCGATCGCCGGGGCGAAGGCGCCCTGGTGCCATTGCAGGACCCCGAGAATTCTCAAGGCTTCGCCCTCGGCCACGCTGATCCCCTGGGCACGGGAGAGGGAAAGCACTTCCTCGGCGGTTCTCCGCGCCCGCGGGTAATCGCTGAGCTGCATCAGCGCACCGCTCAGTATCAGCAGCGCGCGGCAGAGCGGGGCGGTGCGGCCGCGCGCCCGCCAGTGGTCCGCGCTCAGTTCGGCGAGGGCGCGGGCCTCGCCCCAGCGGCCGTCCTCGTCGAGCGAGGCGAAGAGATGCTGGGCGAGGAAGACGGCGGTGTCGGTGTCGCCCCGCGTCCGCGCGTACTGGACCAGGGCGAGGAGGGTGCCACGCTCCTTCCGGAGCCAGGTCCGGGCCGCCTGGGCGGTGGTGGCGAAGGGCAGGGGCCCGGGTCGGCCGGTCGGGGAGTACGGGTCGGCCGGGGGGCGCCAGGTGTGCGGATGGGCGCTCAGGTCCGCCTGGGCAACTGCCCTTCCGTAGAAGGCCAGCAGGCGGAGCATCGCGGCTTCCTGCTCCTCGGCGGAGTCGTGCCGCTGGACCAGCGAGCGGGCGAACTCCCCCAGCAGATCCAGGTAGTGGTACCGGTCCGCCTCGGTCTCCTGCAGCAGGTGGGTGGTGAGGAGTTCGTCCACGAGGGGCTCCGCCTGCGGTTCCGCGCGGTCCAGCAGGGCCGCCGCCGCACCGAGCGAGAACTCGGCGCCGGGGTGCAGGCTCAGGAGGCGGAAGGCCGACTGCTCGGTGGGCGTGAGGGCCTCGTAGGACATGGCGAGGGCGCGTTCCACCTGGCGGTCCGAGTCGCGGAGTTCGTGCAGCCGCCCCGGATGGCGCTCCAGGCGTTCGCTGAGGGCGCCGAGGTTCCAGGCAGGCCGGCCGCGGAGGCGGTGCCCGACAATGTCGATCGCCAGCGGCAGATAGCCGCAGAGGCGCACGATCCGGGCGACCACGGCGATGTCCTGGGTGCGCTCGGGGCCGACGATCTCCCGGAACATCGCGATGGCGTCCTGCGGTTCCAGGAGCTCCAGGGCCACGTTGAGCGCCCGCGGGAGCCCGCCGATCCGGCGGCGGCTGGTGACCAGCATCAGCGAGGTGGAGTCCCCCGGGAGCAGCGAGCCGATGTGTGCGGCGTCCTTGGCGTCGTCCAGGACCACCACACAGCGCAGCCGAGCGAGCGAGGAGCGCCAGGTCGCGGTGAGTTCGGCGAGCGTGAGCGGGACGGGGTGCTCATGGCCGAGCAGCATGCGCAGCAGGGTGGCGAGGGCCTCCTCGGGGTCCAGCGGCGGCTGGGATCCCGAGTAGGTACGGAGGTTGAGGTACAGCTCGCCGTCCGGGTACCGCTCGGCCAGGACGCGCGCCGCCTGCACCGCGAGCGCCGACTTGCCCACCCCCGCGGTGCCGGTCACCACCACGGTGCCCCCGGCGTTCCCGACCTCGCTCAACTCGCCTGTGATCGCGTCCAGTTCACGGCTGCGGCCGATCACGCGCGCATAGGGCGGCAGCGCCCTCGGCCTGTCCCGGAGGATGGACCGGGCGGCCGGGTCCCGGGAAGGAGCCGGCGTGCGCGCCTCGTGCTCCCCGGGCAGGGGTGCCTCCCACCGAACCGTCTCCGCGCCTCTCGGGCCCCCCGCCGCACCCCGCTCCCCCAAGCACTCCCGTACCAGCTCCTCCACCGGCCTGCGCCGCAGCATGTCCTCGTGCAGGCGGGCGAGGCGCGGGCCGGGCGGGGTGCCGTGCTGGCTGCGCAGGACGCTGCTGATGCGCTGGTGGACGCGCATCGCGTCGGAGTAGCGGCCCGCTCCGTAGAGGCTCAACATCAGCTGGAGACCGAGGACTTCGTCCTCCGGCTCCTGCTGGGTCAGTTCCGTGAGGTCGGGGATGAGATCGGGGTAGCGGCCGAGGCGCAGGCAGGCGGCGCTCTGGGTCAGTACGGCGTCGGCGTGCTTCTCCGCGAACTCGCGCCGCACCCGCTTCGGCCAGAGGCCGTCCATCCCGGCCAGCGCCTCACCGCGCCACAGGGCGCGCGCCGTGCTCAGCAGCTCGACCACGCGCTCGTCCTCGCCCCGGGAGGCCGCGGTGCGCGCCTGCTCGATGAGTCCGCGGAATCCGAGGTAATCGACGGAGATGAACGATTCCTCTAATCCGTACGCATGATTGCGGCGGATGAGCGGCTGCGCTCCCGGGGGCGCTCCCGCCTCTTTCAACTTCCTTCGCAGGCGCGAGACATGGCTATGCACACTGGAGCGGGCGTGGTCGGGAGGATCACCGTCCCAGAGCCGGTCGATCAGGGTGTCGACGGTGAGCAGCCGCCCGATATTGAGGGCGAGGCTCACGACGAGCCGCTCCTCTTTCCCCGCGCTGAACGAGTGGGTCGCCCCGGCCGCACTCAGCTCGACTGGCCCAAGCAGTAAGAGTTCCACCGGCGTCACTCCCCATGATCCGTGATCCCGTGAGGCGGGCGGTCAGTTGAAGTCGCAGTGCAGATACGGCTGTTGTTAAGGAATTGACGAGCATGCCACGGGCCCGGGGGCGGTTACCAGACGGCACGGCGCGAGAAGGAGCCGTTCGCTGCCGTATTGCGTGCGCCCGGTGGCCGAGTTTCTTCGCGAGCCCGACCAGTATTGTCGTAGCCGATCATGTAAAGGACCGGGTTGAGGGGAAGAGTCAGAGAGAGCACCGGCTCCTGTTTCGCACGCGTTGACGTCAGCACCACACAGAGGGCACTGCCGATCCGGGGGGACGCATGCAACCGGTCAGTCTTCGCGAGGTTCTGGGACTGGTGTCACGGGCCCTGGACGGCCTCGGCCCGGACGGAGCCCCGCCGCCGGACGGGACCGGAGAGGCACGGGCCGGGCTCGGCGAACTCGCCGCCGACCTCGACCGCACCCAACCGGACGCGGCCATAGGGGAGTTATGGACGCGGGCCAGGTCCGCTCCCGACAGCGGCATCCCGGCTGCCTTCGCGGCGGCGCTGCTCGCCACGGCGGCGCGGCACCCCGCAACCGAGCAGCGGCTCGGGGACCTGATCCGCCGCACCGGTCCAACTCCCCTACCCACAGGGGAGGATGAGGCCCCGCCGCCGGAACCCGGCCATGGCGCCCGTGAGTCGAGGGATACCCCGCAGCCCGCCGACGCCCCACCCCCGAGCCAAGTCCACAACACCCTCACCGGCGACTCGCAGCAGTACGGCCCCGTGGTGCAGGCGGGGCGGATCACCGGGCCCGTGCATCTGCACAGCGTGCACGTCCACGCGGCGCCGCAGGCGGCCGGGTCCGCCGCGCGCGAGGCGATCGCGCCCCGCCAACTGCCGCCCACCACCTCGCACTTCACCGGACGGGCCGAGGACATGGGCCTCTTCGACCGGCTGCTGGCCGCTCCCCTGCCGGACGCCCCGCTGCTGCTGGTCCTCAGCGGGCCCGCCGGGGTCGGCAAGACCTCGCTCGCCACCGCGTGGCTGCGGGCGATAGGTGAACAGGCTTGTCCCGACGGGCAGTTGTACGTGGATCTGCGGGGCGACACGCTCCAGGGCGCGCTGCCGCCGACCGTGGCCCTCGGCCTCCTGCTGCGCTCCCTCGGGGCCGCCTCGGTTCCCGCGGGGGAGGCCGAGCAGATCTCGCTGTGGCGTTCGATGACCGCGGGCCGACGGCTCGCCCTGCTGCTCGACAACGCGCTCACCGCGGCGCAGGCCAGGCCGCTGATACCGGGCGGCACGGGCAGCGTGGTCGTGGTGACCAGCCGCCAGCGGCTGACCGGGCTCCTGGTCGACGGCGCCCGCTCCCACGTACTGCGGCCGCTGGCCGCCGAGGCGGGGCACGCGCTGCTCAGCCGGGTGATCGGCGGGGAGCGCGTCGCCCGCGAACCCGAGGCCGCCCAGCGGGTGGTGGACCTGTGCGCCGGGCTGCCGCTCGCCGTCTCCCTCGCCTCGGCGCGGCTCGCCTCCCGGCCCCGCCAGCCCATCCGCGTACTGGCCGAGGCACTCGCCCATGAGTCCGGGCCGCTCACCGCCCTCCACGCAGAAGGAGTCCACCCCGTGCGGAACGCGCTCGACGCGTCCTACGACGCCCTCGGTCAGGACGCCGCGCTCCTCTACCGCCGCCTCGGCGCACTCCCGCTCCTCACTTATGACAGTCAACTCATCGCCTGCACAAGCGAGCTGACGGCACATCAGAGCGAGGAAGTGCTCGACGAACTCATGGAGGCCAATCTGGTCGAGGACGACGAGTTGGGCCGCTACCGGTTCCACGACCTGGTACGGGCCCATGCGCGCGAGACCGCGGAACGGCTCGACCCGGCGGAGTCGCGCACCGGGACCGTCCGCCGCGCGGTGGACTGGCACCTGGCCGCCGCCTCCACCGCCCAGCGGCTGCTGACGCCCGCCCAGGCGGTCCTGCCCCGCACCTACGCGTACCCGTGCGAGCCGGAGGCCCTCCCCCGCTTCGACGGCGAGCGGCAGGCACTGGCCTGGCTGGAGGCTCACCGGCTCGAACTCGTCGCCTGCCTACGGGAGTCCGTCGCCCGCGGCTGGCACGCCTGCGCCTGGCAGCTGGTCGACGCGATGTGGCCGTACTTCCTGAACGTCCGCCACTACGACCTGTGGATCGAGGCCCATGAGATCGGCCGGGACGCCGCGCGCCTCGACGGCAGCGCGCCCGCCTTCCGGCAGCTGCTCACCTCGGGCGCCATCGGACTGAGCGCGGCCGGGAAACCGGACGAGGCGCTGGCCTGGCACGAGGAGGCCCTCGAAGCGGCCCGGGCCGCGGGCGATGTGCGCGACGCGGGCCAGTCGCTGCTCGGACTCGGGACCTGCTGCTACGAGGCCGGGCGGCTGGAGCAGGCCGCGGAGTACCTGCGCGAGGCCCGCGCCCTCTGGGAGGAGTGCGGCTATCTCCGGGGGGTCGGCCTGGTCCTCACCCTCCAGGGCGAGGTCGCGCTGGCCGACGGGGACGCCGACCGCGCCGTCGCCCGCTTCGAGGAGTCGCGGCGGACGCTGGCCTCGGTCGACGACGCGCACAATGTCGCGCGGGCCCGCGCCTTCCTCGGCCGGGCGCGGGTGCGTGCGGAGCGGGACGGCGCGGGTCTGGCCGAACTCCGGGGCGCGCTGGGGGTGTTCGAGGAGTCCGGCGCCCTGCACTGGCAGGCCAGGGCCCTGGAGATGCTCGGCCTGAGCCTGACCGAACTGGGCGAGCCGGGCGCCGCCGCGGAGCATCTCGTACGGGCCGCCGCACTCTTCGACACCACCAGCCCGAAGGACGCGGCCCGGCTCCGGGCGGACCCCCGGTTTCCCCCCAGCGGCGGCTGAGGGCACGCGCGCCACCGAACCCGCCGCCGGGAGCCCCCGTGTCCCGTGTCCCGTGTCCCGTGTCCCGTGTCCCGTGTCCCGTGTCCCGTGTCCCGTCACGACCATAATGCGGAACACACATGACAGCCGCCTCCGGCGCCGTTACCGTCGAGCGGGGCGCGTCCTCCGCCGGAGGGTGGGGCGCCGGTGAGCCGAGGAGGGGCCGTGCGGGCGAAGGGCGAGCAGCGGGTCGGGCTGGTGAACGGGATCGCGGCCTATGTGCTGTGGGGGCTCGTCCCCCTGTTCTGGCCGGTCCTCGAACCCGCCGGGGCGACCGAGATCCTCGCCCACCGGATGACCTGGTCGCTGGTCGTGGTGGCGGCGGGCCTGCTCGCGCTGCGGCGCTGGGCCTGGGCCGGTGAGCTGCTGCGGGCGCCGCGCACGCTCGGCCTGGTGACGATCGGCGCGGCCACCATCTCCGTGAACTGGGGCATCTACATCTGGGCGGTCAACTCCGGCCATGTGGTCGAGGCCTCGCTCGGCTACTTCATCAACCCACTTGTGACAATTGCCCTGGGTGTCCTCCTTCTCAAGGAACGTCTGCGGCCCGCGCAGTGGGTGGCGGTCGGCACCGGCTTCGCGGCCGTCCTGGTGCTCACGGTCGGCTACGGCAGGCCGCCGTGGATCTCCCTGGTCCTCGCCTTCTCCTTCGCGGCGTACGGTTTCGTCAAGAAGAAGGCCGGGCTCGGCGGACTGGAATCGCTCGCCGCGGAGACCGCGGTCCTCTTCCTGCCCGCGCTCGGCTACCTCTTCTGGCTCGGCTCCCGGGGCGAGGTGACCTTCCACACCGAGGGCCCGGGCCACGCCGTGCTGCTCGCCTGCACCGGACTCGTCACCGCCGTCCCGCTGGTGTGCTTCGGCGCCGCCGCGATCCGGGTGCCGCTGTCCACCCTCGGCCTGCTCCAGTACCTGGCGCCGGTCCTGCAGTTCCTGCTCGGCATCCTCTACTTCCACGAGGAGATGCCGCCCGAGCGCTGGGCCGGGTTCGGGCTCGTCTGGCTGGCGCTGGTGGTCCTCACCTGGGACGCGCTGCGCACCGCCCGCGGCAACCGGGCCCGGGTGGAGCAGCTGGCCCGGGAGCTGGCCCTCCAGGACAGCGGCCTCCCCAAGGCCGCGCTCCAGCCGGAGGATCCCGCCCCGGAAGGGCCCCGGGAGCAGGAGGCGAAGCCGTCCGCCGACCGGGATAAGGTCTGAAGAACCGGCAATTTTCACGAGGTGGGGACCGCACCATGGCACTGTTCGGAAACGCGCACACCGTCGACCCGGGCAAGGCCGCGCAGGAGTACGCCCGCCTCCTCGGCCAGGGTGAACAGATCTACGGCGCCTACCAGTTGATCCGCGACACCCTCCTCTTCACCGACCGCCGCCTGATCCTCGTCGACAAGCAGGGCATGACCGGCAAGAAGGTCGAGTACCACTCCATTCCCTACCGCTCCATCAGTCACTTCTCGGTGGAGACCGCGGGCCACTTCGACCTCGACGCCGAGCTGAAGATCTGGATCTCCAGCAGCACCACACCGATCCAGAAGACCTTCACCAAGGGCGTCGACATCTACCAGGTGCAGGCGATCCTGACCCAGTTCGTGGCGCGGTAGTCAGGGACGTTCGCGGCGCGGCGGCAACCGGCTTCGCACCGGGTCGGCCGCCGCCGCGGCTACTCCGCGATCTCCGTGCGCTCCCACCACTCGTAGACGGGCAGCTGCCCCTCGGACGAGGCCTCCTGCCTCGACGTCTCCCTGAAGTGCTCGTAGCCGCCGCGGTGCCGGATCTTCAGATCCCGCCCGCCCTCGGGGGCGACCTCGACCACCCGCGCGTCCAGCTCCGCGGGACCGCCGTCGAGGACCGCCTTGCCGGCCCTTCCCCGGCCGCCGCTCCCGGTCTCTCCAGTCTGTCCAGCCATGCCCTCAGTGTCTCCGGGGCCGGAGGCGTACGCATGTGGGGGCCGGGAGGCGCGGGAGAGGGTTGGGGTACGCGGGCACGCGAGGGCAGGGGCCTCGGCGGCATATATATTTCACGAGTAAAACACCTGATAATCTTTTCTCATGCCCCCGTTCTCCTCCCGGTCGTCGCGCCGTCCGCTGCCCCTCCTCGGCGTGCTGCGCCCCGTCCGCGGGTCCGAGATCTGGTTCAAGTCCGCGCTCAGCGCCGTGTCCGCCTGCGCTCTCCCGAACCTCCTCCTGATCGGCTGCGGCCGCCCCGATCTGGTGATGTACGCGATGGGCGGCTCGCTGTGCGCGCTGTACGGGCACCACCTCCCGTACGCGGCCCGGGCCCGGGTGGTCACCGGGGTCGTCCTCGGCATGACCGCCGGCACCGCCGTGGCGCTGACCACGGCCTCGCTGACCCGCTCGGCCTGGGTACTGGTGGCCGTCGCGGCCGTGCTCGCCGCCGTCCAGCGGGCGGGATGCGAGGCCGCGCGGGTGGGGCCGCCGGGGCATCTGATCCTCACCTTCGTCAGTTCGGCCTCGCTCTTCGCACCCCAGTCCCTCGGGCAGGTGCCGGGACACCTCGCCCTCACCGCGAGCACCGGGGCGCTGGCCCTCGCGGTGGTGATGGCCCCCGCACTGCCGCGCCCCCTCGGGCCCGAGCGGCGGTCCACCCGGGCCGCGCTGCGCGCCGTCGCCGCCGCCCTGGACCCCGGCGCCCCGGCCGCCGCCGCGCACGCCGGAGCCGCGGCCGCCCTGCACACCGCCTGGCAGTACGTGTCCCCCGGCGGCGGCCGGGGCCACCCGGACCGCCGCGCCCTCGCCCTCCTCGTCCTCCGGGCCGAGACCGCCCTCGCTCTGGGCACCGCGAGGACCCTCTCCGTCCGGGGCGCCACCGAGGTCGAGGCTGTACGGAGCGCCACCGAGGCCGATGCCACCCAGGGCGCGGCCGAGGCGGATCCCACCCGGGGCGCGGCCGAGGCCGATGCGAGACCGGCGGAACCCGATGCCGCTCAACTCCTCTTCTGGGCCGACCAGTTGCGACGCCAAGGCCCCGTCCCGCAGGTGGCGCACTCCCCCGCCGAACTGCTCGCCCTGGAAGCGCACGCGGTCGCTCCGGCGGCCCGAGCCCGGGCACCCCACGCGGCCGTCCCCCTGGCGCCGGTGCTGCGCACCCTGGTGGGCGGCGCCCTCGCCGGATGGGCGGCGGTGGCCCTGGGAGCCGGACGGCCGTACTGGGCCCTGGTCACCGTGGCCGCGCTGCTCCAGGCCAACGGCGCGCTGACCTGGCGGCGCGGGGTGCAGCGGGTTGTCGGGAGCCTGGCGGGCCTCGGGCTCTTCGGGGCGCTGGCACCGCTGGCACGGTTCGGGCCGCTCGCTCTCGTCCTGTGCACCCTGGTGCTCGTCTTCGGCGCCGAGGCGCTGATCACCCGCAACTACTGGCTCGGCACCCTGTGCGTGACCCCGATGGCCCTGCTGGTCACGGAGTTCCCCGGCCTCGCGCCCAGCGGTGAACTGGCCGCCGACCGGCTCCTCGACACCCTCGTCGGCGCCGCCCTCGGCCTGCTCGCGACGGCCCTCGTCACCAACCGGTGGGCCACCGGCACCTTCGAGAGCGCGCTGGACTCCACCGAACGTGCCTGCGAGGCCGCCGAGCGCGCCCTCGGCGTACCGGCCCCGGATCCCGCCGGACTCCACCGCGCGCGCCGCCGGCTCGCCGCCGAACTGGTCGCCCTGCGGGCCGCGGCAGACACCGCGGCGGGCGAGTGGCGGCAGCGGGCGCTGCCCGGGGACCGCCTGCTGCGCACCGAGCGGCGCGGACACCGTACGCTCGCCGCGGTGATCAGAAAGCAGGACCGGCACGGACAGCCGCATCGGCACCCGTCTCTCGAGCGCTGCCGGGCGCACGGGGCCGGAGGCCAGTCGGCGAAGGACGCTCTCGTATGACGACGGAAGACGGCCGCGCTCCCGCGGGGGACGGCGCCCCCGCCAAAGACACCGTGGCGGCGGTGGTGGCGCAGTGGCAGGCGGCGTATCCGGGGATCGACACCGGGCCGATGGAGATCATCGGCAGGCTGAACCGGTGCGCGGCCCTGGTGCAGCACGCCGAGGACGCCCCGCTGCGGCGGTACGGTCTGACCCGGCCCGAGTTCGACCTGCTGGGCGCGCTGCGGCGGACCGGGCACGAGCTGACCCCCGGTGAACTCGCCCGCGAGACCTTCTCCTCGGGCGCCGCGGTGACCAAGCGGCTCAAGCAGCTCACCGAGCGCGGGCTGATCGAGCGCCGCAGCGACGACCGCGACCGCCGGGTGGCGCACGTACGGCTGACCGAGTCGGGACACGAGCTGGTCGACGGCGTACTGCCCGAGCAACTCGGGTACGAGAACGGGGTTCTGTCCGGTATCGAGGCCCCGGCACAGCGGCAGCTCGCCGGGCTCCTCGCCGGACTCCTCGTGCAGTTGGAGGGCCGCCTCGGCGGGCCGCACCGCTGAATCCCCGCCCCTGCCGCGGCCCGTCGGCGCCCCGGCCCTGCCCGTCGCAGTGTCCGACCGCAAACAGTCAACTCCCCGTCACCGCCTCACCCTCCGCTGTCCCGCGTACACAGAGGCGTACGCCGCATGTCCGACAGAAGCCCCATGTCGGTGTGACCTGGATCACTCATCACGTCAAGTCTTGCGTCCCGTACGCCGGATCAGACAGAGTTTCGAACCCCTGGCGTCAACCGTTCGACGTCCAGCGGCAGTTACGCCGGTTCTTCATCCCCCACACCCCACAGAAGGACTTTGCACATGGCAACGCACAAGCGGGTCGGCAAGCGCAAGATAGCCGTGGCGGTCGCCGCCGCGGGCGCTCTCACCGCGGGCGTCTTCGTCGCGCTCCCGGCCGGCGCTTCGGCCCCCGCCGAGGCGGACGTCTACGGCACCCAGGCCAAGGGCGCCATCGACGGCAACTACATCGTGATGCTCAAGGGCGGCGCGAAGATCAAGGCGGCCTCCGAGGGCAAGGGTCTCGCCAAGGAGTACGGCGGCACCTTCAAGCGCGGCTTCGACTCCGCGATCAACGGCTTCTCGGCCTCCGGCCTCAGCAAGACCGAGGCCCGCCGCCTCGCCGCCGACGACGCGGTCGCCAAGGTCGTCCAGAGCCACCGCTTCACCACCCAGGCGACCCAGGAGAACCCCCCGTCCTGGGGCATCGACCGGATCGACCAGGAGGACACGGCCGGGGACAACGCCTACACCTACCCGGACTCCGCGGGTGAGGGCGTGACCGCCTACGTCATCGACACCGGTGTGCGGGTGACCCACTCCGACTTCGAGGGCCGCGCCTCCTCCGGCTTCGACGCCATCGACAACGACGACGACGCCGACGACGGCAACGGCCACGGCACCCACGTCGCGGGCACCATCGCCGGTGCCGCGCACGGTGTCGCCAAGAAGGCCGAGGTCGTCGCCGTCCGCGTGCTCGACGACAGCGGTTCGGGCACCACCGAGCAGGTCGTCGCGGGCATCGACTGGGTCACCGAGAACCACGAGGGCCCCTCGGTCGCCAACATGAGCCTCGGCGGCACCGCGGACGAGGCCATCGACGCGGCCGTGCAGAAGTCGATCGAGTCCGGCGTGACCTACGCGGTCGCCGCGGGCAACGAGTCCTCCCCGACCGAGGGTTCGCCCGCGCGCGTCCCCGAGGCCATCACGGTCGCCTCCTCCACCAAGGAGGACGAGCAGTCGGACTTCTCCAACTACGGTGAGG
This sequence comes from Streptomyces physcomitrii, assembly GCF_012273655.1. Lineage (GTDB taxonomy): Bacteria > Actinomycetota > Actinomycetes > Streptomycetales > Streptomycetaceae > Streptomyces > Streptomyces physcomitrii. The sequence continues at coordinate 235,738 of NZ_JAAWWP010000003.1, forward strand.
CCGTCGACATCTACGCCCCGGGCACGGACATCACCTCCGCCTGGAACACCGACGACGAGGCCACGGACACCATCTCCGGTACGTCGATGGCCACCCCGCACGTCACCGGTGCCGCCGCCGTCTACCTGGCCGGCCACCAGGACGCCGCCCCGGCCGACGTCGCCAAGGCGCTGACCGACGGTGCCACCCCGGACAAGATCAGCAACCCGGGCGAGGGCACCGCGAACAAGCTCCTCAAGGTCGTCGAGTAGGTCCGGCCGAGGTCGTCGAGCGGGTCCGGTCGACCCGCCCGCGCGAGCAGCACACAGGAGAGCCGGTCCGGACCTCCCCCACGGGAGGTCCGGACCGGCTCTCTGTTCTGCCCTGCTCAGGCCGTTCCGCCCTGGTCGGGTTCTCGGCTCCGGATTCAGGGGATCGGGTCCACCGAGGGGCCCTCCTGGGCCAGCAGGTCGCGGGCGAACTGCTCCCACTGGGCGTAGCGGTCGGGGTAGGCCGAGCGCTGGACGGCCTGGCAGACCTCGCCGGGCGGCATGGTCTCCCAGCCCGCGATCTGGATCAGGCCCGGGTTGCTGCCGAACGGCGCCACTCCGTAGAAGGACTTGGAGGAGGTGGGGACGTCGGTGATCTGCTCGGGGGTGCCCCAGCCGGTGCTGGGACGCTGCTGGAAGATACCGAGCGAGTCGTGGTCCACGGGGACCGTGTAGTTGACGAACTTGGATTCCTGCATGGCGGTCATGAGAGCGATGACCTGGCCCTGCTCCGGAATGTTCGCGCCCTTTCCGACACCGATGACGATACGGGCGTTCGCCAGCTGCGTCGGGTCGAGGTCGGCGGCGGTCTCGAAGACGCCTCTCAATTCGCTGTCGGGGGCCGCATTCAGTGCTTTGGCGGTGGATGCGTTTACGGTTCCGGTGGGGCGGAGTCCGTGGTCCGTCTGGAAGTCACGCAGACCGTGGCCGGTGGGGTCGGAGGTCGCTGCCTGTGCGGGCGCCGAGGAGAGGAGGAATACTCCTGCGGCGGCCACCGTGGCAGCCATGAGGTGAGCTGTTTTCTTCTGACGTCGCATGCAAGCACGGTGGCGTGTACATGAAGATACTGTCAAGGGCCTTCCGGGAAAAGGGAATTGCACGGAGATAGGACCTCCGAATTCCACCGAGGAAGAGATGCCGCTTTGAGGTCACTTACCCGCCGATCCGGTACGGATTCACCGCCCGGATTGCTGCCAGCGGTTCGACCAATGTCGGGGAGAGCGGGCGTAATTCCCTTTCCCGCCGCCCGCCGGGGAGCCGGTACGGCACCCGCCCGGCCGCCGTACACACCCCCTGCCAGTGACCCTCACCCGCTTGATAGGCAAGCCGCGACTTGCCTATGGTGGAGCCGTGGCAGACGAGCTGTTCAGGGCACTGGCCGACCCGACCCGCCGCCGGATACTCGACGAGCTGGCGGAACGCGGCGGGCAGTCCCTGTTCGAGATCTGCACCCGCCTGGTGACCAAGCACGGCCTCGGGCTGAGCCGCCAGGCCGTCAGCCAGCACCTGGCCGTACTGGAAGCCGCGGACCTGGTCCGGACGCGGCGCGAGGGCCGCTACAAGTTCCACGATCTGCACGCCCAGCCGCTTGAGCACATCGTGACCCGGTGGCTCAGGCCGAGCCCCCCGGAGGACACCCCATGAGAATCCACCTGTCCAGCGTCTTCGTCGACGACCAGGCGAAGGCCCTGCGCTTCTACACCGAGACCCTGGGCTTCACGAAGAAGGCCGATGTGCCGCTCGGCGAGGACCGGTGGCTGACCGTGGTCTCGCCCGAGGACCCCGGCGGTACGGAGCTGCTGCTCGAACCCGACGGGCACCCCGCCGTCAGGCCGTACAAGGAGGCGCTGGTCGAGGACGGGATCCCGGCCGCCTCCTTCGCGGTGGACGACGTACCGGCGGAGTTCGGCAGGCTGCGGGGGCTCGGTGTGCGGTTCACCCAGGAGCCGCTGGAGATGGGCCAGGTCACCACCGCGGTCCTGGACGACACCTGCGGCAATCTGATCCAGCTCGTCCACAGCCGGTAGCAGCGTCCCGCCACCCCCGGCGCTCCCCTGCTTCCCCGACGCCCCCGGCTCCTCTTGCCGCCTCGGCTTACCGCACCCGGGCGGCGATCGTCCGCGCGCAGTCCAGGGACTCGGTACGGGTGGTGTCCACCTCCAGGTCGTAGGTCACGCCCCGGTGGACCGACTCCGCCTGGGCGGCGGCCATGCCCCGGACCCGGTCCCCGCGGGCGAGTTCGCGACCCTCGGCGACCGCGCTCTCGCACCGGACGCCGACCCAGAGCACGTCCAGACCGGCGAGTGCCTTGCGCCAGGGCTCCTGGGTCTCCGCTCCGCCGAGGAAGACGTCGTCGACCAGGACCCGGGCCCCGGCTCTCGCCATCGCGGCGACGCCCTCCCGCCAGGCCGCCTCCAACTCCCGGAAGGCGGGGCCGACTTCGACCCCGCCGTCGGCGGTGAAGCCGATGCCGCCCTCGGTTCCGCGCAGCGACGGCGGCATCGCCTCCACCAGCGAGTCGATGGCGGCGGCGAGCCACGGATCCGGCAGTACGGCCTGGAGGCACCGTACGAGCCCGGACTTGCCGGAGCTGGACCCCCCGTTCAACACGATCACCTGAGTTCTCACCCGCTCACGGTAGGGGCCCGCACCCCGCCCCGCGAAGCGATTTCCGCCGGACGGGCCGACCGGCGGACGGGCGGACAGGCCGGCGGACGGGCGGACAGGCCGGCGGACGGACGAGCGGACCGGCGGACGGACGAGCGGGCCGGCTCACTGACTCACCGACCGACCGGCAGGAGTACGGGCCCGCCGCCCCACCCCCGCACTCACACCGGCAGCAATCGGGCCGCCAGCGCCTCCAGTTGGCGGATGTTGCGGCAGGAGTGCATGTCGACGAGTTCGGCGTAGCGCAGGGCGGCGGAGTCGCCGGTGCCCCAGAGGGAGACCGGTTCCGGGTTGAGCCAGTGGACGCGGCGGACGTGCTCGGCGAGGGTGGCCAGGGCGGGGCGGTTGGGGTCGGCGTTGTTGGTGCGGGCGTCGCCGAGGATCAGGACGCTGGTGCGCGGGGTCAGCTCGCGCAGGTAGCGGGTGGTGAACTCGCCGAGCGCGCTGCCGTAGTCGCTGCTGCCGTGGTAGCCGGTGACCTGGGCCTCCTCGAAGATCCGGGTGCCCAGCTCCTCGGCGTCGTCGGTCTCGGCGACCAGCCGGGTCACCTCCTCGGTGCGGTTGACGAAGGCGAACACCCGTACCTTGCCGAACTGTTCACGCATCGCCTTCACCAGGAGCATGGTGAAGTGCGCGAACCCGGCGACCGATCCGGAGACATCGCAGAGCAGCACGATCTCCGGGCGGGAGGGCCTGCGGCGCCGGTGGGCGAGGTCGAGCGGGACACCGCCGGTGGACAGCGAACGCCGCAGGCTGCGGCGCAGATCCACGGTGCCGCGCGCGGCCCGGCGCCGCCGGGCGGCCAGCCGGGTGGCGAGCTTGCGGGCCAACGGCTGTACGGCGCGCCGGAGTTCGGCCCGGCGCTTGGCGTCGCTCAGCCGGAAGTCGGCCTCGTCCACGCTCCCCGAGATCACCCGGCGGGCCATCCGCTCCCTGCCCTGCCGTTCCGCGACCCGGCGCCGCGCCTCGGCCCGTACCTCGCCGCGGAAGGACTCGATGAGGCGCCGGATCTCGTCCGCCTGCAGGCGTGCGGTGAAGTCCTGCCCGGCCAGGTCCCCGGCGAGCGCGCCGGTGCCCTCGCCGCCGTCCTGGGCTGAGGAGGCCCCGGCGGCGCGTGCCGAGCGGATCGCGGTGAGCACCCGGGCGAGCAGGGTCTCCGGCTGGAGGCGGCCGAGGGTCTGGTGCGAGGACCAGCCGTCGCTGCCCGTACTGCCGCCGCCGTACCGGCCGAAGCCGTCCACCGCCTCGCGGGCCAGCCGGGCGAGCCCCGCCTGATCGCCCGCCGCCAGCGCCTCGGCCAACCGCTCGCGCAGCGCGGCGAGTTGAGCCCGCTCCTCGGCGGCGCTCCGTACCGGCGGTTCGGTACGGGAGTCGTCCGCGGCGGAGTCCGCCGCGCTCGCGGGCCCGGCCCCCTGCTCCGCGTGCCGCCCGGTGGGCGCGCCCACGCCGAGCGGGAAGTAGAGGTCGAACACCGCGTCGTAGACGGAGCGTTGGCGCTCCCCGGAGAGCAGGACGGCGGCCAGACCGGCCCGCATCCGCTCCCGGTCGGTGAGCCCGAGGAGGGCGAGGACCTCGGCCGCCTGCGCGCTCTCGCCGGGCCCGACCAGGAAGCCGTGCCCGCGCAGCGCGCCGACGAAGCCGGTCAGCCGCTCGGCCAGGCCCTCCGCCCGCCGGTCGCCCGCACCGTCCGCGCCCCGCGCCGCCGGGCCCTGGGCCGCCGCGCCCTGAGCCGCCGGGTCCCCCTGGTTCGCCGGATCCACCGGGTCCACCGGGCTCAGTCCGCGGCCGGGCGGCGGACGACGGTGCGGGCGTTGCCGGTGGCCACGGTCGCCTCGGTGATCAGTTTCTCGGTGGCCTTGACCACGTCGTCCTGGTGCTTGAGCACCACGCCCAGGCTCTCGCGTACCACGCGCTCGTCGAGGGTGTCCGCGCCGAGGGCGAGGAGGGTGCGGGCCCAGTCGACGGTCTCGGCGACCGAGGGCGCCTTGCGCAGGCCGAGGGCGCGCAGCGCGGCCACCGTACGGACCACGGAGTCGGCAAGCACCTCGTCGAGGCCGGGCACCTGGAGCCGTACGATGCGCAGCTCCAACTCGGTGTCGGGATAGTCGAGATGGAGGAAGAGGCAGCGCCTGCGCAGCGCCTCGGAGAGCTCGCGGCTGGCGTTGGAGGTGAGCACCACGAAGGGGCGGTGGGTGGCCTCGACGGTGCCGAGTTCGGGGACCGTGATCTGGAAGTCGCTCAGCACCTCCAGGAGCAGCGCCTCCACCTCGACATCGGCCTTGTCGATCTCGTCGATCAGCAGGACCGAGGGTTCGGTGCGGCGGATGGCGGTGAGCAGCGGCCGGGCGAGCAGGAACTCCTCGCTGAAGATGTCGTCCCGGGTGGCGTCCCAGCCCCCGGCGCTCCCGCCCGCGGGGTCCTCGGCGCCGGTGGTCTCCCGTCCGGCCGTGATGCGCAGCAACTGCTTGGCGTGGTTCCACTCGTACAGCGCGCGGGACTCGTCGATGCCCTCGTAGCACTGGAGCCGGGTCAGCGGCGCGGCGCCCACCCGCCCGACCGCCTTGGCCAGTTCGGTCTTGCCGACGCCCGCCGGGCCCTCGACCAGGAGCGGCTTGCCGAGGCGGTCGGCGAGGTAGACCGTGGTCGCCACGGCGGGCGAGGCCAGATAGCCCACCTCCGCGAGCCGGGCGGCCACCTCGTCCACGGAGCCGAAGAACCCGGCCGCCACCTGTCCCTGCTCAGTCATCCGCCGCCCATTCCTCCCGGCCCGCCGCCACGAACCGTTCCGTGGCCGTGGCACCGATCCTCGCACCCGGGGCGGACGCCCTGGAAGAGGGGCCGGAGACCGGGGAGAGGAAGAACCCGGGTGCCGGAGTCCGCGAGCGGGCGCGCGGGTGCCCCTGCCGCGGAAGGCGGACAGGGGCACCTGGGCGGGGTGCCGGGGCTCCGGCGTCAGCCGGGCCCCAGCAGGCGGACTCGGAAGTCCCCTCTCAGATACCGCAGTTGGGCGCCGACCAGAAGCGGCCCTCGCCTCCCGCGACGTGGGTGTGGTCGTCGTGGCCGGGGTAGCCCGGGCCGAGGATCTCGGTGAAGCCGTGGTTGCGGGCGGCCTGGGCCAGGGCGCAGAAGCCCTGCGAACCGGCGCCGAGGTCGGCCGCGTGGCCGTACATGTGGCGGCTGTTGGCGGCGCCGCCGACCGAGCTGTTGCAGGCGACGCTGCGGAAGCCGCCGTTGACGGTGATCGGCTTGTCGCCCATGGCGTGCCGCATGGCCTGGAGCTTCCACATGGTGACCAGGGCGTTGGCCTTGGCCGTGGCAGCGCTGACCTTGCCGCCGGACCAGTCGGAGTTGCAGTTGTTCAGCTCGCCGTAGGCGAAGTTGACCGGGGTGCAGTCGTCGTCCTGGAGGGCGTAGATCTTGTTGAAGGTCGCGGGGCCGGCGACGCCGTCGGCGGAGAGCCCGTACGCCGACTGGAAGCGCTGCACCGCGGCCTTGGTGGCGGGGCCGAACTGGCCGTCGATGCCGAGCTGGCTGCCGCTGCCGGGGTATCCGGCGACGCGGATCTGGAGCTGGCGCACGGCCTCGCCGGAGGCGCCCTCGCTGAGGGTGCCGCTCCAGGTGTAGCAGCCGTCGGCGATCTTCGCCTGGGCGACGGGGGCGGGGCTCGCGGACGCGGGGACGACCGCGGGCGCGGCGAGCATCAGGCCCGCACCGGCCGCTATCGACACCAGCGCTCTGACAGATCGTGAAGTCATGTGGGGCTGCCTCTACTCGATCGGTGGTACCGGACAGAGAGGCACGAGAGTGGCGGTGTTGCGAAGCTGTGTCAAGGGCATGTCAAGAGTCACCCAAGCCGGGGAAAGGGGTGGTCAACCCGGGCAAAGGAGCCCGGGCCGAGGGCGCGAGTGGGCACAGGGGGCGCGCACGATCGTATGCCCGCGCACGCCCCTCGCCTGCCCGCGATCCGCGCAGCTCAGCCTCGCACCGGCCGACTCCCCCCGCCCCCGCACCTCGCGGGGAGACGCCCGGCACGGAAGCGGAGACCCGCGCGGAATCCGCGCGCCGGAGTGGCGGACCCGATCCGGTCCCCGGGTCCGCCGACCGCACTCAGGCCTTCTGGCCGCCGCTCAGCTCGCGGAGGTCGACGGTCTCGCCGTCGGCCGGCTTCTGCGGCCTCACGGTCTTGCCGTAGTCGCTGAAGGTGGCGGTGTCGGGGTGCTCGCCGCCTTCGGTGGTGGTGCGCAGCACATAGGGCTCGCCCTCGGTGGCGACATAGAGGGTCAGGGTCTCGCCCTTGCTGTTCTTCTTGGTCAGCGGCAGCGCCTCCTTGCCACCGACCCGCGTGGCCTTCCCCTTCTTCAGGCCCTTGCGCTCGGACTTGTCCTCGTCCATCGAGGCCAGCAGCCCCTGCTTGTCGCAGAGCCCCGCGGTCGCGGCGTCGTCGGCGGGCATCTTGACCCACTTGTCCGCGACCTTCGGGATCACCTTCTCGGCGCCCGCCTTGCCCTGGAAGGAGTTCTGCCAGTACTGCTCGTCGCCCCGCAGATAGAGCGTGCCCCCGGTGTGCCGGATGTCGGCCTTCGCGCCGCCCGAACCGAGGGTGCCGTCGCAGTTCTTCTGCTGGTCCACGAGGACGTCGACCTTGAGCGTCCGGCCGTCCTCCTGGCGTACGGTGCCGCTCATCCGCATGGACCGGGCGTCCGTGCTGGCCTTGATCGCCTTCGCCGCGATGCTGTCCGCGCTCTCCCCCGCGAAGGGCTTGTCGTCGCCCCCGCCGTCCCCTCCGCCGCAGGCCCCCAGCAGGGCGACGGAGCAGACCGTGGCGGCCAAGGCCACCGGCATCCTGTTCACTCGCACGTATTCCCCTCCTCCGGGGCGCCTTCGGTGGCGCCCCGCTCCGTACCGCACGTGACCATCCGGCCACGGCAGTTACCGGTACCCCGTTTTCCACGCTATGCACGAGATGGCGGACATTCACTTCCTCCTCGCTCCCTCACCACATGCCCATCACCTCGTTCCACGGGGTGTCCCCGGTGTCCGGCAGGAGGTCCCGGCCGGTCTGTGCCAGCGTGGAAGAGGACGGGGAGGGACGAGCCCGGCAGAGGAGCGCCGATCATGCGGGACCTGGTCATCACCGAGAACATCACGCTCGACGGGGTCATCGACGCCGCCGGGGACTGGTTCGGCCCGGCGGGGACGGCGGGCGTCGACATGTCCGATGTCACCGAGGCGCTGAACGAGCAGATGCGGGCCGCGGACGGCTTCCTCGTCGGGCGGCGGACCTTCGAGCAGATGCGGGACTACTGGCCGCGGCAGACGGAGGACACCACCGGGGTCAGCGCCTATCTCGACCGGGTCGCCAAGTACGTCGTCTCGCGGACCCTGGGCGCACCGGGCTGGGAGCCGACCACCGTGCTGCGCGGGCCGGTCGCCGAGGAGGTGCGGGCCCTGAAGTCGTCGCCCGGCCGGGACATCGTGACCACCGGCAGCCTGACCCTGGTGCCGGAGCTGATCACCCGTCAACTCGTGGACGAGTACCGGCTGTTCGTCTACCCGGTGGTGCGCGGCGAGGGGCAGCGGCTCTTCGCGGACGTCCGGGCGGTGCCGGGCCTGCGGCTGGTCGAATGCCGCCCGTTCTCCTCGGGGATCGTGCTGCTGCGGTACCGGACCGCGGCTTCCTGAGCCCGCTCGAACGCCCCTCACCGACCCATTGACACCGTCAACTTAAGCGCTTTAGGGTCCCCGTTCAATACGGGACATTCTCCACTGTGCCCGCCACGGTGGGATTTCCTCCGGGGCGGAGCGGTCCCCCACCCGTCACGGAGGAACCCATGCAGAGACGACGCATCCTGTCCGGCCTCGGAGCGGCGCTCACCGCCTCCGCGCTCGCCGGATTCACCCTGGGCCCGGCGCAGGCGGCCACCGGCTCCCCCGCCGCGAAGGCGGACTCCCCCCACGTCCTCGCGTACTACCAGACCCAGTACCAGGACGGCTCCTACGTCTCGCCGCTGCCGCTCAAGGGCATCGCGACGGATGTGGAGGTCGCCGCCTTCCACCTCAACGGCGACGGCTCGATCCACCTCAACGACGACCCGCCGTCCGACGCCAAGTTCGACCAGGTCTGGAAGGACGTCGCCGAACTCCGGTCCTCCGGGACCAAGGTGCACGCCCTGCTCGGCGGCGCGGCGCAGGGCACCTACGCCAACCTCGCCGCGGACTTCGAGAGGTACTACAAGCCGCTGCACGACACGGTGGAGAAGTACGGGCTGGACGGCGTCGACCTGGACATCGAGGAGACCTTCTCGCTGGAGAACACCAAGAAGCTGATCGAGCGGCTGCGCACCGACTTCGGCACGGACTTCAGCGTCATCCTCACCCCGGTCGCCACCGACCTCGCCGGCACCTCGAACTTCTCCGGCGGATTCGACTACGCGCAGCTGGAGCGGGAGGCCGGGAGCCAGATCAGCTTCTACACCGGCCAGTTCTACTGCGGCTGGGGCGACCTCGGCGGCACCGGAAGCTATGACAACGTTATCGGCAACGGCTTCAGCCCCTCCCGGGTCGTCGCCGGAGCGCTCACCAACCCGGCCAACTGCCAGGGCTACGTGGAGCCCGGCACCCTCGCCTCGACGCTGACCGCGCTCAAGGACAAGCACCAGGGCTTCGGCGGCGTGGCCGGCTGGGAGTACTTCAACGCGGTGGAGGTCGACGGCACCGGACCCGCCACCTGGTACGCGCACGTCCGCAAGGCCGCGGGCGGCTGACCCGCACCCCGCGCGCGGGACGGACCACCGCTCCGGCGCGCGGGGCGGGTGGTCGCTCCGGCCGGGCCCGTACGGCGAAGTCGCCAACCGGCGGCGCCGTACGGGCCCGCTCGCGCGGGGGTGCCGGGCAGGGCCCCGGGCGCGGCCGCCCCGCCCTCCCCGGCGACGTGCGCACCCGCGCCCCCGGAAAGCCGCCCGGATTTCGCCCTGTCGCCACCTGGCCGGGTGAGCCTACGGTGTCGCCCGGCCGCCGCACCCGCGGTGGCCGAGACCTGTCCGTACGGCGGTGTCCTGCGTGCCGGTCGTCGTGAACTGCCCCGCGGGGCACCGAACTTGAGGGAGAGCCGGTCGTGCGATTCCGGTGGCGTATGCGGACGGGGATCCTTGTGGCGGGACTCGGCCTCGGCTGCCTGGCGGCTGTTCCGGCGGCGGGCGCGGCCGGGGCGCGCGGCCCGGCTGCCGAGTGGCCGGGGGACGCCTCGGTGCGTACCGCGGACGAGAAGGACTTCTTCGGCGAGAACCTCAGCGGGCTGTCCTTCGGCAGCGGGGACGGCAGTGGCGACGCGGGCGTGCTCTGGGCGGTGAAGAACGGTCCCGGCACCCTCTACCGCCTGGTGCCCGACGGCGAGGACTGGGTGCCGGACCCGTCCGGCGGCTGGGCGGACGGCAAGGCCCTGCACTACGCCGACGGCGGCGGCGACGCGGACGCGGAGGGCGTGGTCGCCACCCCGGAGGGGGTCTTCGCCGCCACCGAGCGCGACAACGACGAGGAGGACGAGAGCAGTCAGCGGATCCTGCGCTTCGACACCGGCAGCGGGTCCGGCGACTCGCTGGACGCCGCCGAGGAGTGGGACCTCACCGCGGACCTGCCCGACTCGGAACCCAACGCCGGTATCGAGGCGATCTCCTGGGTCCCGGACGCCTTTCTGACCGCGCACGGCTTCAAGGACCAGCGGACCGGCGGGAGTTACGACCCGGGCGGCTACCCCGGGCACGGCGGCGGCCTCTACCTGGTCGGCCTGGAGTCCACCGGCGGGGTCTACGCCTACGCGCTGGGCGAGGACGGTGAGGCCACCCGGGTCGCCGACTTCCCGACCGGCTTCGAGGCCGTGATGGACCTGGAGTTCGAGCCGGGCACCGGGCGGCTCTGGGCGGCCTGCGACGACACCTGTGACGGGCAGCTGGCCACCCTCACCGTCGAGGACGGGGCCTTCACCGTGGACCAGGTCCTCGACCGCCCCGGGGACATGCCGAACCTCAACAACGAGGGCTTCGCGATCGCCCCGGCCGCCGCCTGCGCGGCCGGACGCCTGCCGGTGCTCTGGTCCGACGACGGCAGCGAGGACGGACACGCCCTGCGCGCGGGCTCGTTGACCTGCTAAGACCCCAACTCACCCGTATACGCGGTGGACTTGAGGCTGTCTCGCGCCCGGCACCGCGCAGTCTCGTTCGACCCCCGGAGGTCGGCGAGACTGCCGGGCGGACGGCCGGGCAGCGGACGGAGAGACGGGCGGGCAGACGGCCGACCGGCCCCCGGGGGAGGGGGGCCGGTCAACATCCTTGCCGGACACGGCCGGTGAGGGATCGTCAGCGCAGCCGGTTCACGATCTTCTTGATCTTCTTGCCGCTCGGGGACTCGTTGAGGGTGTTCCAGAGCTTCTCGGAGCTGGTGGAGGTGTAGACGCCGGGGGCGCCCTGGCCGCCGCAGCCCTCGCCGTAGGAGACGATGCCGACCTGGTAGCGGACGTCGCGGCCCGGGACGCTGCGGAAGAGCGGGCCGCCGCTGTCGCCCTGGCAGGAGTCCTTGCCCTCGACCCCGGCGCAGACATTGACCTTGGTGTCGTACTCGTCGTAGCTGAGCTTGCACTCGTCGTGCGAGAGGAAGGGCACCTTCACCTGGCGCAGGCGGTCCGGGAACTGCTCCCGGTCGACATCGGTGTTGCCCCAGCCGGTGACGGTGGCCTTGGCGCCGGGGCGGATCAGGGAGTCGGTGCCCGGGGTGGGCAGCTTGACCGGGGAGACGCCCTTGACCGGCTTCGCCAGCACCACGAGGGCGAGGTCGTACGCCGGGTTCTTCGGGTACCGGGGGTGGACCAGGATGCCGCCCGGGTCGCCCGCGCCGGTCGAGGGCAGGACGTTGCGCAGCTGGCCCTGCTTGGTGTCGGAGAGGACCGTGCGGCCGACGGCGACCTGGATGTTCTTCGGCTTCTCGCCCTCGACGCAGTGCGCGGCGGTCAGGATCGTGGTCGAGTCGAGCAGGCTGCCGCCGCAGAACTGGCGGTCCTTGAGGCTGCCCTTGCCCTTGGAGGCGAGCGCGGCCATGAACGGGTAGGTGTCGTCGGCGACTTCGGTGCCGCCGATGATCGGCTTGGCGACGCGCTGACCGGGGCCGCCCTGACCCTGGTCGGCGGAGGCGGGGGCGGCGGTGCCGATCAGCGCGAGCACGGCGCCCGCGGCGGCGGTGGCGGCGGCGCCTCTGGTCAGGGTGCGGCGGCGGGCGGTACGAGATCTCATGGGGGGTGGCTTCCTTCGACTGCGACGAGAATGTACGGGCCCGGAATTCACGGGTGCGCGGCCCACGGAATTCCGGAATCGGGCCACCTCCGCACGGCTCGTGGAGACAGCGCGTCCGGCCACCCGCCGCCCACGAAGGCGCAGGCAGGAGGCGTGGAGGAACGGCCCGTCCGGTCACGCTAGACAGGAATTCCGGCGCCCGTCAATCACTCCCGGAAGCAACGGAATTACCGCGCAAGGGAGTTGATGATTCCCCCTGCACTGTCTGATGCGGAAAGGCGCTCCGGGGTTCATTCGGCTCTTCTTTTTTTCTCGTTCTCTTCGTGTCGGGTCGTGTCGGGTCGTGTCGGGGGTGCGCGGTCTCCCCTTCGCGGGCCTCCGGCCGCGGGTCAGTGCGCGTCGTCCGTGGGGCGGACATGGCGCGGGACCCAGACCCAGGCCATCGCCCCGGCGGCGAGGGCGAGGAGGCCGCCGAGGGCGAAGGCGGGGGTCATGCCGAGGGTGAAGGCACGGGTGACCTGGTCGAGCAGGGTGGCGCCCGCGCCGCCGCCGAGTTCCCCGGCGGTGTGCGCCGCCTCGCCCACCGAGTCGCGGGCGGCGCCGGGCACCCCGTCCGGGAGGTGGTGGCGGTAGAGCACCATGGCGAGGGAGCCGAGCGAGGCGACCCCGAGGGCGGCGCCCAACTCGTAGCAGGTCTCGTCGATCGCGGCCGCGCCGCCGGTGTCCTCGACCGGGGTCACCGCCATCAGGGTCACCGAGGCGGTGGTGGTCGCCACCCCGGCGCCGAAGCCGAGCAGCAGCAGGGCCGCGGCCATCCAGCGGTAGCCGAGCCCGCCGTCCCCGCTCTGCACCAGCCAGGGCAGGACCAGGCCGAGCGCGGTCACCACCAGGCCGGCGCCCATCACCTGCCGTACCTCCAGGGCGTGGATCAGGCGGGGTGTCACCATCGAGCTGACGATCAGGGCGAGGGGCGCGGGCAGCAGGTGCAGGCCCGCCGAGAGCGGCGAGTAGCCCTGGGCGTACTGGAACCACTGGGTGAGCAGCAGGAACACCGCGCCGAAGCCGATCATGCTGAGCAGGATCGCCAGCGCCGAGACGGTGAAGGCCCGCCGGGTGAACAGCCTCACCTGGAGCAGCGGATGGGGGATCCGCAGCTGCCGGCGGACGAAGACGGTGAGCAGCACCGCGGCGGCGGCGAGCAGGGCGAGCGGCAGCGGGTCGGCGCCGCGTTCGCCGAGTTCCTTGATCCCGGCGGAGAGCGCCAGCATCCCGGCGACCGACTGGCCGACCCCCGGCCAGTCCCAGCGGCCCGCGCGCGGCGCACGGGACTCCGGGAGCAGCCAGAGGCCGAGCAGGACCGCCGCGGCGGCCACCGGCACATTGAGCAGGAAGGCCGCCTGCCAGCCGGAGTCCTCGACCAGGAGGCCGCCGACGACCGGGCCGAGCGCCATGCCGCCGCCGATGACGGCGGTCCACACCGCGTAGGCGAGGGCCCGCTCGCGGCCGTCGGTGAAGACCTCCCGCAGGATCGACAGGGTGGACGGCATGATCGCCGCGCCGCCGATCCCGAGCAGCGCGCGGGCCGCGATCACCTGCCAGGGCGCCGCGGCGAAGACGGCGCCCAGCGAGGCGAGCGCGAACACCGAGAAGCCGAGGAGCAGCAGCCGCTTGCGGCCCCAGCGGTCGCCGAGCGCCCCGGCGGTCACCAGCAGGCCGGAGAGCGCCAGCGAGTAGGCGTCGATGATCCACAACTGCTCGACGGCGCCCGGCTGGAGGTCCTCGACCAGGGTCGGGAAGGCCACGTTCAGGATCGTGGTGTCCATCCCGATGAGCAGCAGGCTGCCGGAGAGGATCGCCAGGATCGCCCACCGGCGGGCGTGCACGCGCGGGTCGGCGCCGGAGGGCGCGGGCACCGGGGCGGGGGCGGCCGAGGAGCCGGGGCGGTCGGGGCGGTCGGGGCGGTCGGGGCGGTCACCGTGGTCGGGGCGGTCGGGGGTCGTCATGCCGGGGTCATCCTTGCGGTCGTACGAGGACGCGGGTGCGGGGCCGTTGCCGGTGGGGTGGGGTGGTGCGGGGCGAGCGCGGTCAGTTCTCCCCCGGTGCTCCCTCCCCCCGGCGCACCGCCAGCGGGGTCACGCCCCACCACCGGCGGCAGCACCGGGTCAGCGCCGACTGCTCGGAGAGGCCGAGGAGGGCGGCGATCTGGCCGAGGGGGAGGCGGGTGGTGGTGAGGTAGCGGCGGGCGGCGCGGCGGCGCTCCTCGTCCAGGACCCGGGCGAAGCTGGTGCCCTGTTCGCTCAGGCGGCGCTGGAGGGTGCGGGGGTGCAGGTCGAGCAGGCGGGCGGTGGTGCCGATCTCCGGGGCCGAGGTGCCCAGCGACTGCTGCACCACGGCGCGGACGCTGGTGACCAGGTCGCTGCGGGCGCCGGAGGACTGCTCCTCCAGATAGGCGAGGGCCAGCCGCCGCCGGTGCGCGTCGCTGCCCGCGAGGGAGCGGTCGGCGAGGGTGACCGGGGCGCGCAGCAGCGCCTCCGGGCGGTCGGTGCGCACCGGGACGCCGAAGAAGTCCTCGTACACCTTCAGGGGGGCGAGCGGCGGATGCGGCAGGTCGACGCCGCGCAGTCCGTAGGGGCCGACGAGGTAGGTGATGGCGCGGTGCACGAAGCCGAGGGAGAGGTCGGCGCCCTGCGGCGGGAACTCCAGGCCCTCGCGGACGCCGTAGCGCAGCGCGGCCACGCCCGGTACGCCGTACGGGTCGGGGTCCAGGCTCAGCCGCATCGAGGGGGCGTGCACGAAGAGGTAGCGGGTGGTGCACTCCAGGGCGTCGCGGAGGGTCTCGGAGTTCTGGATGGCGAGGGCGAGGGCGCCGAGCATGCCGATGTCCTGGCGGGCCGCGATGCGCAGGCCGAGGTCGGGGCAGTCCAGGTCGGCGGCGGCGACCTCCAGGACGGTGGCCATCGCCTCCTCGGGCACCAGGACGTCGTCCGCGTCCAGCGCGGACACCGGGAACTCGGACTGCCGGGCGTAGGCCTCCGCGTCCCCGCCGAGTTCGGCCACGGTTGCGCGGAAGCCCCGCAGTCCGGCGGATCTGATCACCGACATGTCGTCCAGGGTCAAATATCTGTCGTCCGGGGTCAATTCTTCCGGGCTGTGCTTCCGGACACTGGGAGCATGACGCCTACCGAGAACTCCCGCACCGGCACCCCAGGCCCCGAGGGCCGGACCGCGCCCGCCGAGGCGGCCACCGAGCACCTCGACGTGGTGATCGTGGGCGCCGGTCTGTCCGGCATCGGCGCGGCCTACCGCCTGGGCACCGAGTGCCCCGAGCGCTCGTACGCCGTCCTGGAGGCCCGGCAGTCGATGGGCGGGACCTGGGACCTGTTCCGCTACCCGGGTGTGCGCTCCGACTCCGACATGTTCACCCTCGGCTACCCCTTCAAGCCGTGGGCGGGCGAGAAGGTGCTCGCCCACGGGCAGGCGATCCTCGCGTACATCAAGGAGACCGCCGCCGAGTTCGGCATCGACCGCAGGATCCGCTACGGCACCCGGGTGCTCGGCGCCGACTGGTCCAGCGCGACCGCCCGCTGGACGCTGACCCTGGAGCGGACCGACGCCTCAGGCGCGCGCGTGCGCCAGACGCTGACCTGCGACTTCCTCTACTCCTGCGCGGGCTACTACAACTACGCGCAGGGCCACTCCCCCGAGTTCGCCGGGGCCGAGGACTTCGCCGGGACGCTCGTGCACCCGCAGTTCTGGCCCGAGGACCCGAAGGGCGAGCTGTACGCGGGCAAGCGCGTGGTGATCATCGGCAGCGGGGCGACCGCGGTCACCCTGGTGCCCGCGATGGCCGAGAAGGCCGCGCGGGTGACCATGCTGCAGCGCACCCCGACCTGGATCAGCTCGCTGCCCTCCCGGGACAAGGTCGCCGACCTGGTGCGCAAGGTGCTGCCCGCGAGCACCGCGCACCGGGTGGTCCGCACCAAGAACATCCTCTTCGCGATCGGGCTCTACCAGTTCTGCCAGCGCAGCCCGAAGGCCGCCCGGCGGGTGCTCACCGGCCTCAACAGGCGTGTCCTGCAGGACGATCAGCTGGTGCGGGACCATCTGACGCCCACGTACAACCCCTGGGACCAGCGGCTGTGCGCGGTGCCGGACGCCGATCTGTTCCGCTCGATCAAGCGCGGCGAGGCGGAGATCGTCACCGACCACATCGACCGCTTCGTGCCCGAGGGCATCCGGCTGGCCTCGGGCCGGGTCCTTCAGGCCGATGTCGTCGTCACCGCCACCGGGCTGCAACTGCTCGCCTTCGGCGGCATCGCCCCCCGGGTGGACGGCGAACCGGTCGACCTGAGCAAGCAGTTCGTCTGGCAGGGCGCGATGATGACCGGCGTCCCCAACTTCGCCGTCTGCATCGGCTACACCAACGCCTCCTGGACGCTGCGCGCCGACCTCACCTCGCGGCTGGTCTGCCGGGTGCTCAACCACATGCGCCGCAACCAGTACGCCGCGGTCGAGCCCCGGCCCACCGGCACCCTCACCGCGCGCCCGCTGCTGGACCTGGCCGCCGGCTATGTGCAGCGCTCCATCGACGCCTTCCCGCGCCAGGGCGACCGCGGCCCGTGGAAGGTCCGGCAGAACTACGTCCTGGACGCCACGACCACCATGCGCCGCAGGCTCGACCGCACCCTGGCGGCGACCCCGGCCCACGAGGTGCGCCAGGCCCGGGCGGCGGCGGAGAAGACCGCCGCCCCGCTCCACGAGGCCGCCCGCTGAGGCGAGTTGTGCCTCCGACCGGCCTGCACCGTCCTACGCGAGGAGCCCCATGCCCCGGCTGCCCCGGCCCACCCGCCCGAACCGGCTCGCCCCCTACCGCTTCACCGGCGGCACCGCCGTCCTGACCGGCGCCGCCGGCGGGATCGGCGAGGAGCTGGCGTACGGGCTCGCGGCGCGGGGCAGCCATCTGGTGCTGCTCGACCGGGACGCCCAGGGCCTCGACGTGGTCGCCGAGAAGATCCGCAGGCGCCGTCCCGGGCTGCGGGTCGACACCCTCTTCACCGACCTCGCCGACCTCGACCAGCTGGCACGCACCGCCACCGGGATCCTGGACGCCCACCCCCGGATCAGCCTGCTCGTCAACAACGCGGGCGTCGGGCTCAGCGGCACCTTCGGCCAGGTGACGGCGGAGGAGTTCGACTGGGTGCTGCGGGTCAACTTCCAGGCCCCGGTGCTGCTGACCCGGGCGCTGCTGCCCCGGCTGAACGAGTCCCCCGGCAGCCATGTCGTCAACGTCTCCAGCCTCTTCGGCCTGATCGCGCCGCCCGGCCAAGCGGCGTACGCGGCAAGCAAGTTCGCGCTGCGCGGCTTCAGCGAGGCGCTGCGCCACGAACTCGCCGGGGCGGGCACCGGGGTGACCACGGTGCACCCCGGCGGCGTCGCCACCCGGATCGCGGAGAGCGCGCGCACCGGCAGTGGGGTCGGCGAGGCCGAGGACCGGGAGGGCAGGGACGCCTTCGCCCGGCTGCTCACCTATCCCCCGGACCGGGCCGCCGAGTTGATCCTGCGCGGGGTGCGCCGGCGCCGGGCCCGGGTGCTCATCTCCTGGACCGCCCACGCCCCCGATGTGCTCCAACGCCTCTTCCCCGCCTCGTACTTGACGGTGATGAGCCGCCTCGCCCCGGGTGCGGCACGCCACGCGGGCTCACGGCTCGGCGCGCGGGAGGCAGGCGCGGGGCGCGGCGGCGAGGAGCAGGGCAGCGGGGTCTGAGGGCGGGGCGGCGGGCCGACGCGCCTGCCGGACAGGCCACTTGAGGCCCGTACGCCCCGACTACCGCCCCGCGTCGAAGCGTTCACGAGCGGACTCGATCTCGTCGAGGTAGCGGCGGGTCCAGGCGCACATGCCGTTGACGGTGTCGCGCAGGGCGCCGCCCGCCTCGGTGAGCCGGTACTCGACCCGCGGCGGCACGACGGGGTGCACCGTGCGGTCCACCAGTCCGTCGCGTTCGAGTCCGCGCAGGGTCTGGGTGAGCATCTTGTGGCTGATGCCCTCGATCGCGCCGCGCAGCTCGGTGAAGCGCAGCGTCCGGTCGCCGAGCACGTTGATGAGCAGCAGCGCCCACTTATTGGCCACCCCGGCGAAGATCTCCCGCGCCAGCGAGTCCGCCCGGGTCACATCACCGCGCCGCGCCGGGTCCGCCGCCGCGTCCTCCGCCCGCCCCCTCGCGGCGTCGTCCACCGGGCCCTCCGCCGGGCTCTTCGCCGACCGGTCCCGGCCGCTGAACTGCTGGGTCACCGCGGGGTTCCCTTCTCACCGGAAAGTGCGTTCTTCCACGTCAGAGCCTACTCACCTACGGTTCCCCGGTAACCGGCAGAGACCACCAGGGCGCCGGGCGGACTCCCCGTACCCCCGCCCGCGCCCGTACCGTACGGAGCCACCGCCCATGCGCATCCTGAAGACGTACGCCCGCCTGTGGACCGAGGACCTGGACACCGCCCTGCCGCTCCTGACCGAGCTGACCGGCCGCCGCCCGGACCTCCGACTCGCCTTCGAGGGCGTCGAGTTGGCCGCGCTCGGCGACTTCCTGGTCATCGCGGGCCCGGCCGCCGAACGCGCCCGGTACACGCACGCCTCCGCCACCGCCGTGGTGGACGACCTGGACGCCGTCGCCACCGCCCTCGCCGCCGCGGGCGCCACCGTCACCACCCCGCTCACCGGCGGACCGACCGGCCGCTTCCTCTACGCCCGGCACGCGGACGGCGCCGAGATCGAGTACGTGGAGTGGACCCCGGAGATCCGCACCCGGATCCTCGGCAGCTGACGCCCGCCGCCGATCCGCGGCAGCCGGCGCCCGCCACCGGTCCCCTCCGCCGCCGCGGCCCGCCACCGGTCCCCTCCGCCGCCGGGCCCGCCGCTCTCCTCCGCCAACCGGCTGAACCTCGCCACCCCGCCGCGGCCACCCGCCCGCCGGGGCACCCGGGGCCGCCGGGCGGCGGCGACAGTCGGAGGCGGAGCCCGGCCGTGTGTTCGGCGCCGGGTTCCGGGAACCAGGAGAGACGCACGCAGAGCGGTACCGCGCACGGTGGTGCCGCCGCCACGGCCAGGAGGCGCGATGTCCCAGTCCCCAGCCCCCGTACCCGAGGAGCCCGCGCACCGGCGGACCGACCCGGACGCGCAGGTGCCGACCCCGGACGGCGGCGGCCTGAGCTGCCTGGTGACCGGGGCGACCGGGTACATCGGCGGGCGCCTGGTCCCCGAGCTGCTCAAGGCCGGGCACCGGGTGCGCTGCCTGGCGCGGACGCCCGCCAAGCTGCGGGACTACCCGTGGGCGGGCGAGGTGGAGGTGGCGAAGGCCGATGTCACCGACGCGGCCGCGGTGCGCGAGGCGATGCGGGGCATCGAGGTGGCGTACTACCTGGTCCACGGGCTCGGCGGGAAGGGCGACTTCGAGGAGCAGGACCGGCGGGCGGCACGGGTCTTCGCGGCCGAGGCGAAGGCCGCCGGGGTGCGCCGGATCGTCTACCTCGGCGGGCTCACCCCCGTCGACGTGCCCGAGGAGGAGCTCTCCCCGCATCTGCGCTCGCGCGCCGAGGTGGGCCGGATCCTGCTCGGCTCGGGGGTGCCGACGGCCGTGCTGCGGGCCGCGGTCATCCTCGGCTCGGGCTCGGTCTCCTTCGAGATGCTGCGCTATCTGACCGAGCGCCTGCCCGCGATGGTCACGCCCAGCTGGGTGCACACCCGCATCCAGCCGGTCGCGGTACGGGATGTGCTGCGGGTCCTGGTCGGCAGCGCCCGGATGCCCGCGGAGGTCTCCCGGAACTTCGACATCGGCGGACCCGACATCATGACGTACCGGGAGATGATGCTCGGCTACGCCAAGGCGGCCCGCCTCCCTCGGCGCCTGGTGATCTCGGTGCCGATGCTCAGCCCCACCCTGTCCAGCCACTGGGTCGGCCTGATCACCCCGGTCCCGGCCTCCATCGCGCGCCCCCTGGTGGAGTCCCTGCGGCACGAGGTGGTCTGCCGGGAACACGACATCGCCCGGTACGTGCCGGACCCGCCCGGCGGCTACCTCGGCTTCACCCGCGCCCTCCAACTGGCCCTGCGCCGCGTGCAGGAGGCCCAGGTCACCACCCGCTGGTCCTCCGCCTCACTGCCCGGCGCCCCCAGCGACCCGCTGCCCACCGACCCGGACTGGGCGGGCGGCAGCCTCTACACCGACCGCCGGGAGCGCACCGTGGCGGCGAGCCCCAAGGAGCTGTGGCGGGTGATCGAGGGGATCGGCGGGGTGCACGGCTGGTACTCCTTCTCGCTGGCCTGGGCGGTGCGCGGCTGGATCGACCGGATGGTCGGCGGGGTGGGCCTGCGCCGCGGGCGCCGCGACCCCTACCGGCTGCGGGCCGGGGACTCGCTGGACTTCTGGCGGGTGGAGGAGGTCCGGCAGGGCGAACTCCTCAGGCTGCGCGCCGAGATGCGGCTGCCGGGCCTGGCCTGGCTGGAACTCTCCGTCGGCAAGGACGCCGCGGGCCGCACCCAGTACCGGCAGCGGGCCCTCTTCCATCCGCACGGCCTCGCCGGACAGGCGTACTGGTGGAGCGTCTCGCCCTTCCACGCCTTCGTCTTCGGCGGCATGTGCCGCAATATCGCCCGCGCGGCCGAACGCGGCGCGGACGATTGAGAGTTGGTCAACGGCCTTGCGGGTGAGGGCTGTTGACCGGGGAGTGCCCGAAGTGCGGGGGCCCTGCGGAGGTGCGGGGAGGGGACGGGCACGGATACGTGGAGATGATTGATTGGGTATCCGTACTTCCCGGACTTTGTGCGCACGCGGATTGGAACGCGGGGCCCCGGGACGTAAGTTCCTGGCCATGCCCGGATGAGGAGGAGCGCGCTCAAAGGCGCGCCTCCGGCCCGGGCCACCCCCCGCCCCAGCACTCTCTCCCCACCCAAAGAGAGCCCACAGACACATGCGCGTCCCCCACCGGACACCCCCGGTCCACCGCTCCCCGATACCCGTCCGCCCGCTGCCGGGCATCGCGGCCCTCGCCGCCCTGGCGCTGCTGCCGCCGCTCGCCGGATGCGGGGTGCTCTCCTCCTCCGACGAGGAGAAGCGGGTCGTCGTCGGAACCTCCAGCGCCCCCAGCACACTTGACCCTGCGGCCTCCTGGGACGGCTCCTGGGAGCTGTTCCGCAACATCTACCAGACCCTGCTCAACTACCCCTCGGGCAGCAGCTCCCCGCAGCCCGACGCCGCCGAGTCCTGCCGCTTCACCGATCTGTCGAACCGGGTCTACACCTGCGAGCTGCGCGAGGGCCTGGCCTTCTCCAACGGCGACGCACTGGACGCGAAGGCGGTCAAGCACTCCCTCGACCGGATCCGTGCCATCAATGTCGAGGGCGGCCCCGCGGGCCTCCTCGGCAGCCTCGACCGGGTGGAGACCAAGGGCGAGCGCACCGTCGTCTTCCGCCTGAACAAGCCCGACGCGACCTTCCCCTTCGTGCTCGCCACCCCGGCGATGTCGATCGTCGACCCGAAGGCCTACCCGAAGAACAAGCTCCGCGAGGACGGCAAGGTCACCGGCTCGGGTCCGTACGCCCTGGAGTCCTTCAAGGAGGACGTACGGGCCGAACTCGTCCGCAACGACCGCTACAAGGGCTTCGCGGACCGCAAGAACAACGCGGTGACCATCCGGTACTTCCAGGACTCCGGGGAGATGATCAAGGCCCTGCACCGCGAGGAGATCGACGCCACCTACCGCGGGCTCGCCGCCGAGGACGTCGTCGCCCTGGAGTCCGAGACCGGCCACGAGGACCTGCAACTCGTCGAGGGCTCCGGCACCGAGGTCCGCTACCTCGCCTTCGACGCCGACCACCGCTGGACCTCGAAGCCCGCGGTGCGCCGGGCGATCGCGCAGATCCTCGACCGCGGCGGCATCGCCCACAAGATCTACCGGGACACCGTCGACCCGCTGTACTCGATGGTGCCGCGCGGCCTGGCCGGCCACACCACCGCCTTCTTCGACGTCTACGGCAACCCGGACGCCGGGGCCGCCGAGCGCATCCTCACCAAGGCGGGCATCCGCAAGAAGGTGCCGCTGACCTTCTGGTACCCGACGGACCGCTTCGGCTCGGTGACCGGCCCCGAGTTCGAGGAGATCAAGCGGCAGCTCAACGCCTCCGGACTCTTCGAGGTCAAGGTCGAGGGCCGCCCCTGGAAGGAGTACGCCAAGGGGTTCCGCAAGGGCAAGTACCCGGCCATCGGCAACAGTTGGTTCCCCGACTTCCCGGACGCCGAGAACTTCATCGCCCCCTTCGTCGGCAAGCAGAACGTCCTCGGCATGCCGTACGAGTCCCCCGAGATCACCGACCGGCTGCTGCCCGCGTCCCGCCGGGAGACCGACCGGGGCGCCGTGGTCGACCAGTTCGAGCGGGCGCAGCGGATCCTGGTGGACGACGCACGGCTGCTGCCGCTGTGGCAGGGCAAGCAGTACGTGGCCGCCAGCGAGGACATCGCGGGCGGCGAACGCGCCCTGGACCCCTCGACGATCATGCAGATGTGGGAGCTGCACAAGAAGACGAGCTGGTAGGGGAGTTGGGGTCTCGGTCGCTCAACGGGCGGATGCGTCGGGAGTGTTGGCGGTCTCGTCTAAGGCACCGTCAACTCGGCTTCCCCGGGCCTCAGTTCCGGAGGCGGACCGGGGCTCCGTCCGGCTTCGGCGGCGCCGATCCGGCTCAGTCCGGCTCCGGCGGCGCCCACTCGTCGACGAGGAGTTCGTCCCCGACCGCGAGCCGTCCGCCGCGCAGCACCGAGAACTTGGCGCCGAAGACGACACCGCCGCCCTCGCCGCGCCGGTAGTCGGCGAGGGTGCGCAGCGGCTCGGGGCCCTCCCGGACGCCGGCCGACTGGTCCACGGTGGTGACCGCGCAGCGCACGGCCGGTTTGGTCCAGCCCCAGAGGGTGGTCCCGGCCCGTACCCGCCGGGCGCGGTCCTCGGTGTGCGGGGTCTCCCAGCCGTCGACCACGACGTTGGGGCGGAAGCGGTCCATCGGCAGCGGCGGCGCCTCCCGCTTCGCCAGCCGCTCGTGCAGCAGGTCGAGCGAGGAGCGGGAGAGGACGTGCAGGGCGCTGCTGTCCGCGTAGCCCGAGGTGCCCGGGATGATGCCGTCGGTGACCCGGTCGTGCTCCGGCGGCACCCGCACCAGCCTGCTCGGCTTCCCCAGCACCCCGGAGAGCCACTCGGCGGCGGCCTCGCCCTGGTCGATGCCGAGGAAGGAGTTCTTGAAGAGGGTGACCGCGCGGCGCGGCCCCTCGGTGTCGACCGCGAAGCCGAGGCTCCCGGCCCCTTCCGCGGCGAGGGTCATCCGGAGGCCCTCCCCGGTGGCCCCGGCGTCGAGCGCGGGGCGGATGAGCGCGAGGCGCGGGTCGCGGCGCTGGCTGCGGAAGACGCCCTCGGTGTCGGTCACCATGAAGGAGCGGTCGTGCCGCAGCCCGGCGTCCGTCAGCTCCGCCTCGGGCAGCCGGACTCCCGCGCAGCCCTTGATCGGATAGGTCACCAACTCGACGATTACGGCCACGGGCCCAGCGTACGGGGCGGGGCCGGGCCGGGGCAGAGTGCCGGGGGCGGCCGCCGCGGAGCGCTCAGTTCCAGCTGAGGCCGTGGACTCCGGGCGGGCACTTGGCGCGGTAGAGGTGGGCGCAGCCCGAGCCGTCGAGACGCACCGGGCGCACACGGGTCCGCGGGGCGGTGAAATTCTCCTGGAAGTGCGTGACGGCCCGGACGGGGAGGCGGTCCGGATGGAAGTGCACCTGAAGGGTGTAGACATCCTGGACGCGCCGGATCCCGCGCAGATAGAAAGGGCGCGGTGCGGGGCAGCAGCCCGTCAGGATCTCGTAATCGACGACCGCGGTTTCGCCCGCTTCCAGCTCTCTGCCGAAACCGAAGCGGAGCAGCGCACCGGAATTCTCACCGTGCACGACGTCGCCGAGCTGTCCACAATGCGGGACGATCTCGAAGCGCCTGCCGTCGAGTTCACAGAAGTTACCCAGTTCCCGGGCGCCGCCGCGCAGTGCCTTCACGACATGGTGCACGCGCACCGCCCGTATGCAGCCGTGCTCGTCGAGGCGCAGGGATTCCTGAGTGAGCAGAAAGGCGAGGTCCCGGTTGACCCGGGTCACCCGGGGGCCGAGCAGGCCCTCCTGCCAGGAGTCGCGGCCGTAGACCCGGTAGGTCGCCGCGCTGAAATCGCCCCCGGCCACGGGTCTTCGGCGTGGCCGCGGCGGTCCGACCAGGGCGGTCAGGCTCCCGGCGGGCAGTTCGAGGAGCGCCTCGACCTCTTCGAGCGCCCGCAGCGACTCCGGGCGCTCGGGCCGGGTGCGCCCGCACTGCCAGTAGCTGAGGGTCGCCGGGGTGATCCGCACCCCGCGCAGCGCGAGCCGCTCGCAGACCCGGTCCAGCGGAAGACTGCCGGCCCGCAGCGCTTTGCGAAGGGCTACGGCAAACGTTTCGGATTCATTCCGTACGTGCTCTGACGCGGGCATTCCGCGACCCCCGGATTCTTCCGTCCGCTGGCGCTCCGGGCGCCCACTCAAGCCGGAGTGCGGCCCCCTGTCAACGGGCGGGCCTCCTTTCCCCTTTCGGCAAACGGAACGTACCGGCGGGTCATTAAGAACCCCGCCGGGATTCCTTGATTTCTGTGCCGCGCAGGCCACTTGTCACCCCGGGGCGGGCGGCCACAGAGTTCTGCCGCGGCGGTCGGCCGGGCTTCTCGCGGTCCGCCGCACTCCACCCCCCTCTTATCGGAAGGCCCTGCAATGAGACGTGTGCGCACCAGCGTTCTCGCCCTGACCGCGGCGGGCTCCCTCGCGGCCGGACTCGGCATCACCCTCGGCGCCCCGGCCTCGGCGGCCCCCGCCCCGGCCTCGTCCCCGCGCTACGAGCCCGCCATGGTCGAGGCGCTCGCCGCCGACCTCGGCACCGACACCTCCGGCGCCGTCGAGCGGCTCGACGCGCAGGCCCGGCAGCAGAAGCAGCTCGACCGGCTCGACGGCCGGGGCGTCGAGGCGGACGGCGCCTTCTTCGACGCGGCGGGCAGGCTCACCGTCAACGTCGCGGACCATGCCGGGGCCGCGCAGGTCCGCGAGGCCGGGCTGCGGGCCCGGATACCCGCCCGGGGCGAGGCGGCCCTGACGAAGATCAAGGCGGCGCTGGACGCGAGCGCCTCCCGGACCGCGCCCGCCGGGGTGGCCTCCTGGGGCGTCGACGTGGCGGGCGACACGGTGACGGTCACCCTCTCCGGCACCCGCGGCGCCGCCGACCGGGCCTTCCTGAAGAGGGCCGCCTCCTACGGCGAGGCGGTGCGCGTGGTCAAGGGCGAGGGCACCCTCTCCCCGCAGGCCGTGGTCCCGCCCGGCAGCCGGATGACCCTCAACAACAACGACAACTCCTGGTGCTCGGTGGGCTACGGCGCCCGCAACTCCTCGGGCAAGCAGTTCCTGGTCACCGCCGGCCACTGCGTCGCGAGCGGCCCCGGCCTCTACTTCAACCGCTCCCGCTTCGCGGTCGGCACCTACAGCCGGTACGCCGAGGGCCGCGACAGCGTCGACATGGGCCTGGCCACCATGGACTCCGGCTCCTCCATCGGCACCGCGGTCGGCACCTGGGGCAACGGCTCCTCGGTGGCGGTGCGCGGCAGCCAGCGGGCCGCCACCGGGGCCGCGCTCTGCAAGTCGGGCTCCACCACCGGCTGGACCTGCGGCCGGGTCAAGGGCTACAACGTCAGCGTCACCTACACCAACCCGAACACCGGCACCCGCACCTACGTCAGCGGCCTCGGCACCTCCACCGTCTGCACCGAGGGCGGCGACAGCGGCGGCGCCTACATCTCCGGCAACCAGGCCCAGGGGATGACCTCCGGCGGCCCGACCAACCAGCAGTGCGGCGGCCCCGACGACGAGGGCTCCTCGTACTTCCAGCCCCTCGACGACACCCTGCGGTACTACGGGCTCACCCTGAACACCAACTGACGCGCGGGCGGCGGCACTTGAGCCGCCCGCCCCGGCAGCGGCACGTACCGCCCCCGCGGCCGGAGGGCCCCTCGGACACCCGGTGTCCGAGGGGCCCTTCGCCTGCGCGGCCCGGCCGGGTCGGTCCTCCCGTCCGGATCAGCTCACCCGTCCTCCCGTTCGAGGAGGATCTGCTGCACGTCCAGGTAGCCGGAGCGGAATCCGGCCTCCGAGTAGGCGAGGTAGAAGGTCCACATCCGGCGGAAGGTCTCGTCGAAGCCGAGGGCGTCCGCCTCGGCCGCGCGGGCCGCGAAGCGCTCCCGCCACAGCCGCAGCGTCTCCGCGTAGTGCGGTCCGTAGCAGTCGCGGCCGGTGACCCGCAGCCGGGTGTGCGCGCGGGCGGTCCCGGTGATCGCCTCGGTGGAGAGCAGCAGGCCGCCGGGGAAGATGTACTTCTGGATCCAGGTGTACGTACGGCGGCTGGCGAGCAGGCGGTCGTGCGGCATGGTGATCGCCTGGAGCGCGACCCGGCCCCCGGGGGCGAGCCGCGCGTCGAGGGTCCGGAAGTACACCGGCCAGAACTCCTCGCCCACCGCCTCGATCATCTCCACGCTCACCACCGCGTCGTACGTACCGGTGGCCTCGCGGTAGTCGCAGAGCCGGACCTCGACCCGGTCGCCGAGGCCCTCGGCGGCGATCCGCTCCAGGGCGAGGGCGCGCTGCTCGGCCGAGAGGGTCAGCGAGGTGACCCGCGCGCCGCGGCGGGCCGCGCGCAGGGCCAGTTCGCCCCAGCCGGTGCCGATCTCCAGGAGCCGGGTGCCCTCGCCGACCCGGGCGAGGTCGAGCAGCCGGTCGATCTTGCGGCCCTGCGCCGCGGCCAGGGCGGGCCAGGTGGCGGGCAGTTCCTCGAAGACGGCCGAGGAGTAGCTGAGCGTCTCGTCCAGGAAGAGGGCGAAGAGGT
Organism: Streptomyces physcomitrii; assembly: GCF_012273655.1. Lineage (GTDB taxonomy): Bacteria > Actinomycetota > Actinomycetes > Streptomycetales > Streptomycetaceae > Streptomyces > Streptomyces physcomitrii. The sequence goes on from NZ_JAAWWP010000003.1 coordinate 262,667, forward strand.
CGTTGGACAGGTCGTAGTGGTGGCTGATGTTGTCCCGGGCGCCGCTCGGGGTGTTGCGGCGGGCGCCGGGCTGCTTCAACGCCCAGGCCCGGCGCAGGTGTTGGAGCCCGGCCGGGACCAGGGTGGCCGCGTTGTCGGCGAGCACGGTGAGCGCCGCGGCGAGGTCGGGGGCGTCCCACTCACCGGCCATGTACGACTCGCCGAAGCCGACCAGGCCGCCCGCGCCGATCCGCCGGTGGAAGGCCTCGGGACGGTGGACGTCCAGGAGGGGCCCGCCGCGGCCGAGCCGGCCGCCGCCCGCCAGGCGCACGGTCAGCGGCAGCCGCCGCAGCGCCTGACCCACCAGCAGCCTGGCCACCGCGGTCCGCGGGCGTGAGGCGGACGGCAGCCGGACCACATCGGGCCAGCGCTCCGGGTCGACCGGAGCCCGCCCCGGCCGCACCGGGGACGGGGGCTGCTCCGGGGTCTCCGGCTGATTCAGGGACGTTGTCACTCCACACCCTCCTGGGTCACGAACCAGCCACTCCACGGCTGGGGACGGAAATGCTTCGGATCAGATCGAGGGATGGATTGGATCCGGAAGAGATCCATCCGGTCGAGATCGGACAAACGACAGACAAGCGACGGGCAAAACCGGACAAGCAGCACACGAGCAAGCGGCACACGAACGAGGGGCGAGAGGCGAGGGTCGAAGGATCGGCGGACGGTCGGGGGAACCGGAGCGGATGACTCCGGGCTTTCATTGTCGTCCGTCGCCAAAAAATTGCGCCATGTTGTCCGTCCCCCACATGGCCGGCGGGCAACGGCTCCCCTAGATTCACGGCACCGATCAGGTGAACGGGCTCCGGCGAACGGGCGGTGGCCCCGTGCACCGTGTCCCCCACTCCTCCCCCGCCTCCCTCTTCTCTCCCGCCCCCCCCTCTCCCGCCCCCTCTTCCGGTCGTCTTCCGGTCGTCTTCCGGCCGTCCTCGCCGCCGCTGCTTCCCGCGCTGCCTCCGCCCCGGGTACGCCCCTGCCTGTCCACGTAGTTCGAAGTAGTTCGAAGGAGAACTCTGATGCCGGTCCGCGCACAGCACCGGGTGGCCGCCGCCGCCCTGGCCACGGCCGGGCTCGCCGCCCTCGGCCTCGGGGCGCCCGCCTCCGCCCAGGCCACCGAGCCGCTCGACTACGTCGCCCTCGGCGACAGCTACAGCGCGGGTTCGGGGGTGCTGCCCCTCGACCCGGACGCCTCGCTGCTGTGTGCCCGTACCTCGAAGAACTATCCGCACCTGCTGGCCGAGGCCACCGGCGCCGAGCTCCGCGACGTCACCTGCGGCGGGGCGACCACCTCGCACTTCACCGAGTCCCAGTACCCGGGCGTGGCCCCGCAGTTCGACGCCCTGAAGAGCGACACCGACCTGGTCACGCTCACCATCGGCGGCAACGACAACAACACCTTCATCGGCGCGATCCTGGCCTGCGGCAGCGCGGGCGTACTCAGCCTCGGACAGGGCAGCCCCTGCAAGGACGCCTGGGGTGACAAGTTCACCGACGACATCCGGAACAAGACGCTGCCCGCGCTGCAGAAGTCGCTGAAGACGATCAGGCAGAAGTCCCCGCACGCCGAGGTCGCGATCCTCGGCTACCCGTGGATCATGCCGAAGGCGAGCGTCAGCGGCTGCTATCTGAAGATGCCGATCGCCAAGGGCGACGTGCCCTATCTGCGCGACCTCCAGACCGAGCTGAACTCCGCCGTGGAGAAGGCCGCCGCCGACAACGGCGCCACCTACGTCGACCTGAACACGGCCTCCGAGGGCCACGACGCCTGCGCCCCGGCGGACAAGCGCTGGATCGAGCCGGTCCTCTTCGGCACCAACTTCGTCCCGGTGCACCCGAACGCCGCCGGTGAGGCCGCCATGGCCGCCGAGGCGAAGAAGGCGCTCGGCGTGGGCTGAGCGCCCCGGTCACCCGGCCCGGGCCCGGGGCGCGCGGCTCAGCCGCCGTCCCGGGCCCGGGCTTTGGCGTCCTGAGTCCCGCCCCCGGCCGCCTCCCCGGCCACGTCCCCGGTCGCCAGTGCGCGGGTGGTGCGCCGCAGCAGCTTGCCGGTCGGGTTGCGCGGGAGTTCGTCGAGGAAGAGGACCTGGGCCGGGACCTTGTGCCGGGCGAGACGGGCCCGTACGTGGTCGCGCACCTGCTCCTCGGTCAGGCTCCGGCCGGGTCCGAGGACCACGAAGGCGGCGAGGCGGGTGCCGAACTCCGGGTGCTCCACGCCGATCACCGCGGCCTCGGCGATGTCCTCGTGGGCCCAGAGCAGGTTCTCGATCTCGGCGGGGAAGACGTTCTCGCCGCCGCAGACCACCATGTCGTCCTCCCGGCCGTCGAGGAAGAGCAGCCCGCCCGCGTCGAAGTGCCCGGTGTCGCCGGTGCTCATCAGTCCGTCGATCTCGTGCTTGGACTGGCCGTCGGTGTAGCCGCCGAACTTCATGCCGTTGCCGACGAACACCCGCCCCGGCCGCCCCGGTTCGCGCACCGGGCGCCCCTGCGCGTCGTAGAGCCGCACCTCGCAGCCGGTCAGGGTGCGGCCCGCGGTGGCCGGGTGGGCGCGCAGCTCCTGCGGCTGGGCGATGGTGGCGAGGGCGACCTCGGTGGAACCGTAGAGGTTGTAGAGGACCTCGCCGAAGGTGTCGAGGGCGCGCTCCACCAGGGCGGGCGGCAGGGCGGCGCCCGCGCTGAGCATGATCCGCAGCCGGGAGAGGTCGTGGCCGGCGAGCACCTCGGGGCCGAGTTCGAGCATCCGGTGCAGCATCGTCGGCACCAGGACCATCCCGGTGCACCGGTGCTCGGCCAGCGCCGCCACCGCCCGCCGGGCGTCGAAGCGGCGCTGCACCACCAGGGTCGAGCCGAGGCTGACGGCGAGGCCCGCGTGCGCCAGACCGGTGCCGTGGAAGAGCGGCGAGCAGACCAGCAGGGCCCCGCCCGGCTCCCAGGGCACCCGGTCGAGCAGCTGCACCACCAGCTTCACGCCCTTGACCTGCCGGGGCGCCCCCTTGGGCAGCCCGGTCGTCCCGCTGGTCAGCAGCACCACGGCCCCCACCTGCGAGGGCGCCCGCGGCGGCTCGGGGGCGGTGTCGGCGATCAGGGCCTCGATACGGGTGACCGGGAGCCGGGGTCCACGGGCCCGGTCCCCGCCCTCCCCCTCCTCGGTCCAGGCGAGGAACCGCTCGACGTCCGCGGGGAGATGGTCCGCCACCGCCGTGAACTCCTCGTCGTACACGAGGACGTCCACGCCCTCGCGCCGGGCCACATCGGCCAGTTGGGGGCCCGCGAAGCCGGTGTTGAGGAGCAGCAGCCGGGCGCCGAGCTTGGCCGCGGCGAGCAGGGCGTCGAAGAGTCCGCGGTGGTCGCGGCAGAGCACGCCGATCACCGCGCGCTCCGTGATCCCGTCCGCGCGCCAGGCGGCGGCCAGGGAGTCGGAGCGGCGGTCGAGTTCGGCGTAGGTGAGCGGCCCGAGGTCGTCGATCAGGCCGGTGCTGTCCGGGACGCGCCGGGCCGCCCCGCGCACCGAGGCGCACAGCGGTCCCCAGCGGCGGGCGTCGCGTTCGAACCGCAGCGAGCGGTCGGGGCGGGCCGGGTCGAACAGCCGCGCCCGGTGCAGCAGCGTCAGCGCCCGCCCGGCCTCCACGGCACGCAGAAGAAGGGAACTCATGGCTCTCTCCGCTTCGTCGGGTCCGGGCGCCCCCACAGCAGCCGCCCGCCCACCGGGACCTTCGCGAAGGTACCCGCGGTAACACCCCACCTTCAATACGCGGGCGCCCGCCACTTTTCCGCGCTCCGTAGGCGGGGGGTCACCGAGAGCGGTCGTACGGGGCGGGGTGCGGGGCGGCACGCCCGGGTGGCGGCTGCGGCCCGGGGCGCGTCCGCGGGCCGATGATCGAGGGGTCCGGCACCCGGCCGGAGGGCCCGCGGCGGTGAGCGCCGCGGGCGGACCACGCACCCGGGAGCACACCATGAAGGCAGATCTGTCCGGGCGTTCGGCCCTGGTCACCGGTTCGACGCAGGGCATCGGCGCCGCCATCGCCCAGGGGCTCGCGGCGGCCGGAGCCCGTGTCGGCGTCAACGGCCGCGGCGAGGACCGCGTGGCCGAGGCGATCGAGACGATGGCCGAGGCGGTACCGGACGGCGAGTTCGTCCCGGTCGCCGCCGATGTGGCCACCGAGGAGGGCGCCGCCCGGGCCGCGCGGCTGCTCCCCGAGGCCGACATCCTCGTCAACAACCTCGGCATCTTCGGCTCGCAGCCCGCCCTGGAGATCAGCGACGCGGAGTGGCGCCGCTACTTCGAGGTCAACGTCCTCTCCGCGGTGCGCCTGACCCGCACCTTCCTGCCCGGGATGATGAGCCGGGGCTGGGGCCGGGTCCAGTACCTCGCCAGCGACTCGGCGGTCGCGGTGCCCGCCGAGATGATCCACTACGGCATGTCCAAGACGGCGCTGCTCGCGGTCGGCCGGGGCTTCGCCAAGGAGGCGGCCGGCACCGGCGTCACCGTCAACTGCGTGCTCGCGGGCCCCACGCACACCGGCGGCGTGGAGGACTTCGTGTACTCCCTGGTCGGCACGGACCTGCGCTGGGAGGAGGCCCAGCGCGCCTTCATGCGCGAGTACCGCCCGCAGTCCCTGCTCCAGCGCCTGATCGAGCCGGAGGAGATCGCCCACCTGTGCGTCTACCTCGCCTCCGACCTCGCCTCGGCGACCACCGGCGGGGCGGTACGGGTGGACGGGGGGTATGTGGACTCGATCCTGCCGTAGGGCGCTCCCCTCAGGCCGCGAGCGTCTCCCTGAGCTCCCGGACGGCAGGCTCGGCGTGGTGACGGGTGGGGATGGAGCGGTACAGGTCCATGGCCCGGGCGCGGGTCAGGCCGATACGGAAGCCCGGAGGCAGACCCCGGAGGGCGGCAGCGGCGGTACGGCACGCCTGCTCGCTTTCGCCCTCGCGGTGCAGGCAGGCAGCGCCGTCGATCCGTAGCAGAGTGCGGGTCATCGCGCTGGTCGGGCTCGACAAGGCGAGCGCGCGGTCCTGACTCTCCCGAGCGCGCCCGGTCTCGCCGAGCACGGTGAGCGCGTGGGACAAGTGGACATGCTGCTTCTGCTCACCGAGCCCGAACCAGGTGTCCGCGCGCTGCTCGCCGGTGAGCTGTCCGGCGAACCGGTTCGCATCCGCGATCGCCTCCCGGGCCTGGTCACCACGACCGCACAGCGCATGCGCTCGGGCGGCCACAGCGGCAGCCAGCGCGGCGGTGGCGGTGGGCGTCGTCCCGGCCGTCTGCCGTGCCTTTTCGGCGAGTTCGGCGGCGGTTCTCGGTGCGCCGAAGTTGAGCGGCACCATCGCCTCCCTGGCCAGCGCCCAGGCCTGCAAGGAACGGTCGCCCGACTCCACTGCGGCCAGCCGCGCCGTACGGAACCACGCCGAGGACTCCTTACGGTCCCCGACATCGTGGAGCACGATGGCGATCATCCCGGCGAGTTGCCCTGCGACCCGGGACAGCCGTACTCGCGCCCCGGCCGACAACGGCTGTTCGAAGAGTGGACCGATATCGGCGAAGTCGGAGCCCAGTTCCTTCAGTACGGCGGCAGGCGTCCGGCCGCCGTATCCGTGGCTGTAGTGCTCGACGGCTGATTCCAGATGTGGCAGATCAGCCCGCGCGCCACTGCTGAGCGCATGGTCCACCCGCTCGCGGGTGTCGGAGATCCAGGCCAGGGCTGGGCCCGTGAGACCGGCTGCGAGCACCGAGACACCCAGGAAATCACGCCGTTCCACCGGGGGTACCTCCTGCTCAGGTTCCGAGGACGTAGGTGCCGGAACGAGCTTGCGGAATCTGCGACTTGACGCGACCGCTCGCTGCACTTCTCCAATGGTGAGTCCATAGCCGTCGGCAATCAACCGGTGCCAGTGGGGAACGGGCACTCTCCTCTCGGTCTCCCACCGCTTGATGTTCTCGGGATCGACCCACCGGCCGCCGATGCGTTCCAACAACTCTGCCTGCTGCTTCCGGGTCCGTCCGGCCGCTTCCCGCAGACCGCGTAACAGCTGGCCAATTCCGTCTGGACTCACCATCGTCAGCCTCGCATCTCCGCTTGTGACTCGGGACCATCCTGGCCCCCCCTGGCGGCCCCCTGCCTGGCGTCTCGTCAAAATGCACCCCTGCGCGGCCCTGTGAGCTCCGCACCGCCTGCCGTTGGACTGGATACGTGCCCGCCTCCCCTGTGCGGGCACGGCGCTTCCTCTTCCCGAGTGACAAGGCCTCAGATGACCGTGCCCACCATTCCCAGTCCACCAGGCTCCGTCGGCTACACCAGGACCCTGCCGTGCGAGGCCGCGAGCGCGAGAACCGCCCGCGCCCTGGTACGCACCGCTCTGACGGCGTGGGAGTTGCCTCACCTCGCCGAAGACGCGGAACTCGCGATCACCGAGCTGGTGGCGAACGCCTCGCAGCACACTCCCTGTCGCTCGATCCGCGTCGCGGTGAGGCATACGGCGGAGGGCCGGGTACGCATCAGCGTCGTGGACACGTCCCGTGTGCACCCGGTACTCAGGCAGGCGGACGCCGACGACGCCGGAGGGCGCGGTCTGACCATGATCGACGCGCTCACGCACAGCTGGGGGACCGATCCCCTGCCCGGTGGCAAATGCGTCTGGTGCGAGCTGCCGACCGGGACGGACACGTGACGGCCCGCTCAGTGGCTCGCGTGGGAGACCAGATCCGCGACGTGAGCGCCGATCGCAGCGGCATCGTCACCGACATGAGCGACGGGGCCTACGTCCTGCGGCCGGTGCATGGCGGCGGCACGTGGTGGACCGTCGACGATCCGGCACATCTGGAAGTGACCATGACCCGGGAACAGCGCGCGGCGGAAGGACGCGTCTGAGTTCGCGCACGGACCGACCGCCACCGCCACCGCCACCGCCGCCCAGAAGGAAACACAACGTACGCAGCGGTTCACCCCGCGCGCACGTCTTGCCGCGCGGCGCCCGCGGGGCTTTCGTGGAAGGAGTGGTACCGGTTGCCTGGCCTCCCCCCAGCGGGACCGTGACCGGTGGCACTGCCTCGCGTCAGGCAGGAGGTGCGTGAGTCATGGCGGCCACCGTACGGACAGGGCGCTGGCTGTGGCACTGGCGCCACAACGACCTGCGGCGGCCCAGTGACCGCGCCGAGGGCTGGATCCTGCTCGCCGCGCTGGCCCTCGCGGTCACCGGCGGCGCGGCCTCGGGCGCCCTGGCGGCGGGTGTCGTGGTCGACAGCGCGGAGCAGCAGCAGTCCGCCCGCCGCGAGGTCACCGCGACGGTCACCGAGGCCGCCTCCCGCGCCTCCCCCGACGACACCGGCTTCGGTGACGACCGGGTGCGGACCGCGATCCGGTGGCGCGACGACGGGGGCCGCGTCCACCACAGCGACACCAAGGTCCCGCCGAACACCGAGAAGGGCACCGAGGTCCCGCTCTGGATCGACCGGGACGGCCGCCCGGCCACCGCACCGCCCTCCACCGGCGAACTGCTCGGCGGCGCGGCAGCCACCGGCGGCCTGACCGCGCTCGGCGTCGCGGGCGGCGTGATGCTCACCGAACGCGGCGCCCGGTACGCCCTCGACCGGCGGCGGATCCGCCAGTGGGAACGCGAATGGGAGGTCGTCGGACCGTACTGGCGACGCAAGGCACTGTGAGGACGGGGGCGGGGGACGGGGCGGGGACGAGGACGGGGGACGTGGGGCGGCTCACCGGGGCCGGGGTGGCCGGGGGCGGTTGAGTGCCGGGGGCGACCGGTGGCCGGGGCGACCGAGTGTCGGGCAGGCGGTCAACTCAGTTCTGCGGGTGAGTAGTTGGGGACGAGGGGGAGCTGCGAGCGAGGGCGCAACTGCGCAGTGCATCTGGGGCAGCTGGGACCCGGGCGGTGGGCTCCCGTTCATCACGGGCTCCCGTTCATCACGGGCTCCCGTTCATCACGGGCTCCCGTTCATCACGGGCTCCCGTTCATCACGGGCTCCCGTTCATCACGGGCTCGGGTTCATCACGGGCTCGACTCCGTACGTGAGCCCACCGCGGATTCGACCCGGCTCCGCGGATTCGAACCGGTTCCACAGGCTCGACCCGGCTCCGCGGACTCGACCCGGTTCAGTGCTCGCCGCGCCCGGCGACTCCAGGCCCGTCCCCGGGCCCAGCCCCCGTCCCGGTCCCGGTCCCCGTCCCCGTCCCGGTCCTCGCCCCCGCCCCCGTCCCGCCCAGGGCACCGTCGCCCCTGACACCGTCACCTCTGGCACCGCCCCCGCCGCCGTCCTCCCCCGCCCGGTCCGCCGCCGAGGCCGCCGCCAGGTCGCGGCGGGAGACGGTGCCGAGCTTGTGCATCGCGCGGGCGACATGCTGCTCGACGGTGCGGTGCGAGAGGTGCAGGGTGCTCGCTATCTCGCGGTTGGTGAGACCGGAGGCGGCGAGTTCGGCGACCTCGCTCTCGCGCGGGGAGAGCCGGTCCCCGTACGAGGGCCTGCCCGGCGCGCGGCGGCGCTCCTCGGCGGGCTGGTGCTCGCGCAGCGCGGCCCGCGCCCTGGCGGCGTCCCAGACGGCCCCCAGCTCGGTGAACCCGGCGACGCAGCCGTCGAGTTCGGCCAGTGCGCGGTCCGGCGCACCCGAGGGCGCCCCGCCCTGCCGACGCCGCCCGCCGCCGGTGCCCGAGGGCTCGCCCTCCCCGTCGGGTAGCGCGGCGAGTACGCACCGGGCCGCGCCCTCCGCGGTGAGCGCGGCGGCGTACGGGCGGGGCATCTTGCCGTAGGCCGCGGCCGCCCGGCGGTAGTGGCCCGCGGCCTCGGTCAGCGCGCCGGCGGCCTCGGCGAGGGCGGCCCGGGACCAGCTCAGGGAGGCGGTCGCGGCCGGGGCGTCGAGCCCGTCGAGCCCCGCGGCGAACTCCTCGGCCATGGCACGGGCCGCCGCCGCGTCCCCGTCCCTGGCCACCGCCTCGACCGCCCAGGGCGCCAGCTCCGCCGCCCAGACCCACACCCCCTTGTCGGCGATTCCCGCCCAGGCCTTGCGGGCGATCCCGGCCGCGGCGGCCGGGTTCTCCCGGACCAGCTCCAGGCGTATCAGCGCACCGGCGACGGCCGCCGACAGCGGGGCCGGGGCCGCGCCGGGCGGGGAGGCCTGCTCCCCGGAGAGCCAGGACAGGGCGCGGCCCCACTCGCCGCGGGCGAGGGCGAGCAGGCCGAGCACCATCCGGGCGTCGGCGGAGATCACCGGCATGTCGGCGGTGGCCTCCACGAAGGCCTCGCAGCGCTCGGTGAGCCCGGCCCACCGCCCCGTGGCCCACTCCAGCTGGAGCCGGGCCCCGAGCGCGGTGTGCTCGGTGTAGGGGGCGCCGCTGCGCGCGGCCAGCTCCTGGCCCTCGGCGAGCAGATCGACGGCGCGGGAGTAGTGGCCGAGCCAGACCGAGGAGTCGGCGGCGTTGCACAGGCCGCGGGCCGCGTGCTGGAGGCAGCGCGGGTCGGTGCTGTCCACCGGCAGCGTCTTGAGCAGGTCCACCGCGCCCGGGTCGCCGTAGCTCATGGCGAGGCTCGCCCGGCCCGCCGCGACCGCCGCCCGCACCGCCACGTCGCCGCTGTCGGCCGCCGCCTCCTCGGCGCCGTCCATCCACTCCTGGTGGGTGGCGAGCGAGGAGATCGGCCAGTACGGCATGGCGAGGGCGGACATGGCGCGGGCGGAGAGGTCGGGCCGCTGCTCGCGCAGTTCGTCGGAGGCCCGCTCCAGCTCGCCCCAGCCCTCGACGCCGAGCCCGACCTGGTTGCAGAGCAGCAGGCCGAGGTCGAGCCGGACCTCGCCGCGCACCACCGCGGGCAGGTCCTCGTCCTGGACGATCTGGGTGAGCACCTGCACCGTCTCGTCCGAACGCAGCCCCACCACCGCGCTGCGCGAGAGCATCGGCGCCAGCCGCCCGCGGGCCCGGGGCGGCACCGCGGCGGAGGCCAGGGTGCGTTCGAGCAGGGCGATCGCCTCCGGGTGGCGCCCGGCGGCGGTGGCCTCGGTCGCCGCCCGCTCCACCGCCCTCAGCCAGCCCTTGACCCGGCCGCAGGCCCGCCGGTGCCGGGCCACCGCCGCCCACGGCACCGGCTGCCTGCGCACCAGCACCTCCGCGGCCCGCGCGTGCAGCTGCTCCCGTACGGGGGCGGGCAGGCTCTCCCGGACCGGCCCCGCGGCCAGCGGCACCGGCAGCCCGTAGGCGTACTGCCCGCCCTCCTCGCCCCGCGCCACGAGCGCCGCACCGGAGAGCGCGGCGAGCAGCGCGAGATGCCCCTCGACGGGACTCAGCCCGGCCACCGCGAGCAGTTCGTCCCCGCGCACCGGCTCGTCGAGCACCCCGGCCGCGCCGACCACCATCCGGTACGGGGCGGGCAGCGCGGCGGTGCGCCCGAGTATCAGCTCGGCCAGGCGGACCGGGACTCCGGCGGCGTCCACCTCGGCCGCCGTGATCGTCTGGCGGGAACTCTCGCGCAGCACCGCGAGCAGGTCGACCACCACCTGCGCCACCCCACCGGAGACCTGGTGCAGCCGCCGTACGGCCCCCGCGGTGGCGCGGTCGCCGAGCACCTCCTCGGCGGCCCGGCGGACCCGGTCCTCGTCCCAGGGCTCCAGGCGATGCCGGAGCGCCGTGAACTCCGGTGCCGTCCGGGGCGGCGGCGCACCCAGCGGCAGTCCCGGCTCCGCCAGCTCCTCGGGACGGTAGGCCAGCACCACCGCCACCAGCCGCGACGCGGGCCGGGCGAGCACCCCGCGCAGCCGATCGAGCAGCTCCGGCTCGGCCAGGTGCACATCGTCCACGGCGAGGAGGACGGGGTCCCCTGTGGATCGGTGGTCCGGGGTGCGGCGGTCGGAGAGCTGCCGGTCCGGGGGGTGCCGGTCGGAGAGCTGCCGGTCCGAGGACTGCCGGTCGGAGAGCTGCCGGTCCGGGGGGTGCCGGTCGGAGAGCTGCCGGTCCGAGGACTGCCGGTCCGAGAGCTGCCGGTCCGAGGACCACCGATCCGCCGACTGCCGATCCCCGGGCCGCCGGTCCCGGGACTGCCGATCCTGGGACCGGCGATCCCCGGACTGGCGATCCTGGTACTGCCGATCCCCGGACAGCCGATCCTCCGGCCGCCGCTGCCCCCGGGACCCACCCGCGGCACCCGGCGTACCCGGGCCACCCCGAGCACCCGGATCCCGCAACCCGTCCAAGGAACCCGAAGCACGCAGAGCCTCAGCAGCATCCGGCAAGCCCGGCGCCCTGGGCGCCCCCGCGGCCCCTACGGCCTCCAGGCCACCCGACTCCGCATCCCGCGTCCCCTCTCCCTCCTCATCTCCGTCTCCTTCATCTCCCCCATCTCGCCCACCTCGCCCGTCTCCCGGCCCCGGAGGACGGGGAACCCCAGACCCACCCCACCACCGCACCACCCGGACCCCCGCGGACTCGGCCCGCGCGCACAGCCGCCGCAGATACGTGGTCTTGCCCGCCCCGGCCACGCCCTCCACGAGCAGCAGCACCGGGGCTCCGCCCGCACCGACCTCGGCGCCGCCCGCGCGCTCCCAGGCGCGCCGCAGGCTCCGCTCGGCAGAGGTCTCCTCGACGGTGGCCACACCGCTCCCTAGCTGTTCACCCGGCACTTCCGGCTTGTTTACGTATCCGTAGTCCAGTCTGCCCTGATTGCTGCCCCCGTGTCGTGCCCCCAGCATGGGACTACGGATCCCCCTCTCGACCGAGGGCCTCTCGCCGAGGACATCGGGAGCACCGCGCGAAGGACGTCCGGCCGAGGGCTTGCCGCCCAGGGCACCGCGTCCCGCGCCTCGCACCGGTGCGATCGCGAGAGAGCACGAGGAGTCCCGCCTCCCGCGGACCACGGGCGGCACCGGGGGACCCGGCAGTCCCACGCTGGAGAGCCGCATGACCACCGGAGCGCATCCGCCCCCCGTGCCGGCACGGGGGCACCCCGCAGACCCGCCGTCCGACCACGCCCTGTGCACCCTGGCGGCCACCCCGGAGGCGCCGACCGTGATGCGCCGCTTCGCCGGAGCCATGGCCCGCCGGTGGGGCCTGACCGGGCACACCTGCGAATCCCTCGCCCTGGTCGTCACCGAGCTGGTCACCAACGCGGTCCGGCACAGCGGCAGCCCCGTCGTCACCCTGCGCCTCAGCTCCGGCGAGGGCACCCTGCGCGCCGAGGTGCACGACATCGGCCGCTGGAGGCACGCCCCCGTCCCCGCCCAGGGCCCCGGCGACGGCTACCCCCGCTGCGGCCGGGGCCTCGCCCTGGTCCGCGCCCACACCACCCGCACCGTCGCCCGCCTGACCACCACCGGCACCACGATGCTGGCGGAGTTCGTCACCCCGGCCGACGGCGCCCAGTCGCCGCCGCCCCCGCGCACCGGCCTGGTGACCACCCCCCGACGCCCCCACGACCCGCTCCTCTGATCCTCCCCTCGCCCCTGACCCCTTACGGACCCGTGACGTCCCCCGCGCGCCGCCCGCCGTACCGGCACCGCCGTCCTACGGTGGCCGGATGCGCGTACTGGTCACCGGCGGCGCCGGATTCATCGGATCCCACATCGTGGCGGAACTGCTCGAAGCCGGGCACGAACCCCTCGTCCTCGACGCCCTGCTGCCCTCGGCCCACGGCGACCGGCCCCCCGCGCCGCACCCCGGGGTCCCGCGGCTCACCGCCGACGTACGGGACCCGGAGGCGGTGACCGCCGCGCTGCGCGGGGTGGACGCCGTCTGCCACCAGGCCGCGATGGTCGGCCTCGGCAAGGACTTCGCGGACGCCCCCGACTACGTCGGCTGCAACGACCTCGGCACCGCGGTCCTGCTCGCCGCCGCCGCGCGGGCCGGGGTGAAGGCCCTGGTCCTCGCCGGGTCGATGGTGGTCTACGGGGAGGGCCGCTACACCTGCCCCGCGCACGGCACCGTCCGCCCGGGCCCGCGCGCCGTCGCCGACCTCGACGCCGGACGCTTCGAGCCCGGCTGCCCCGACTGCGGTGAACCGCTGACCCCCGGGCTGGTCGGCGAGGACGCCCCCACCGACCCCCGCAACGTCTACGCCACCACCAAGCTCGCCCAGGAGCACCTCGCCGCCGCCTGGGCCCGCTCCACCGGCTCCGCGGCCGTCTCGCTGCGGTACCACAACGTCTACGGACCCGGCATGCCCCGCGACACCCCGTACGCGGGAGTCGCCTCCTTCTTCCGCTCGTCCCTCGCGAACGGCAGACCGCCCCAGGTCTACGAGGACGGCCGCCAGCGCCGCGACTTCGTCCACGTACGCGATGTGGCCCACGCCAACGTCCTCGCCCTGAGCGCCCTGCACGCGGGCGGCGGGGCCCCCTTCACCGCGTACAACACCGGCAGCGGCGACCCGCACACCATCGGCGAGATGGCCACCGAACTCGCCCGCGCCCACGGCGGCCCCGACCCGGTCACCACCGCCGCGTACCGCCTCGGCGACGTCCGCCACATCACCGCCGACTCCACCCGCCTCCGCACCGACCTGGGCTGGCACCCCCGCATCACCTTCACGGAGGGCATGAAGGAGTTCGCGGGAGCGAGGCTGCGGGGGGACGCCGAGCGAACCGGCTGACCGCCTTGCTGTCCCGCCGCCGGGCTCAGTCCCGCCGCGCGCGCGGGAGCGAGTCGGCCGCCGCGGGTTCCGAGGCGGGGGCGGGTTCCGAGGCCGGGGCGGGGATGGGCGCGGGCGCCTGGCCGACGGCGGAGGGCTCGTCGAAGAGGGCATCGGCGCGCGTCGCGGTGAGGGCGCGCTCCAGCCACCGGTCGAGGAGAACGGGGTCGGCACAGCCTGCCATCCGCTCGCGGACGTCCTGGGACACCTCGACGCCCCGCAGCTCCAGCACCCGGACCACCACCGCGGCCTTCGCCTCTACGGCGCCGTCCTCCTTGCCCTCCAAGTAGGCCAGCTCCCGGTAGGTACCGCGGCCGGGAAAGTAGGTGACCACGCTCATCAGCTTCCTCCAGGTGGGCCTCAGGTCACTGCCAGAAGATCTCTTCCACGATGATCTGCGGATCTTCCGTGCGCCGTACGAAGGTGTAGATCAGCCAGCCGTGGCCGCCGTCGAAGAGGAAGACGCGGGCGCCCTTCGGATCGCTGGAGCGCACGGGTTCCACCCGCATGCCGGTGGGGAGACCCGTGTCCGTCTCGATGCCGCGAAAGTAAGGGTCGTCGGCCGTGACCAACTCGGCGCGTACGGCATCGACGATCTTGCGTGCCTGCTCGGGCAGTACGTCCCGTGCGGCCTGGGCCTTGAGGGTCCAGTCCATCTGCCAGGGCGGACCCATGAAGCCGTCGTCGATCACTGACCGGGCTCCAGGCGTTGCACCTGATGCCGGATGTGGGACGCCGCTTCGAGGAGGGACCTGGCCTCGGTCAGGTCGGTTGACTCGGACGCGCGGTGTTCGAGGTCCGTGACATGCGCGTCGAGCTTCGGGTCACGGGCGATCGCGTACTGGCCCCACCAGCGGGCCATGAAGGCGGGCACGGTGCTGATGTCATAGGTCTCGGCGACCGCCCAGCGCCAGTGGCTGTCGAAGTCCGCGAGGAGCGCGGGGGCGTGCTGCGCGATCGCCTCGCGGAGGGCCTTCGGATTGCGCTCGGGCATGGGCGGGACGGCCGGTGTGTGTTCCGCCGCGTGAGCAGTCATGACCGGTCGTCCTCCTTTGTGCCGCTGCAGATCTTCGCTTTCCCGACCATAGCTCTCCGCGCCCTTGCGGTGTGAGCTGTCCGCCGCCCGTCCCTCAGGCCCCCTCGCCCCCGAAGCGCTCCTTGTACGAGTCCAGTTCCTCTTCGGTGATCTTGGCGAAGAGGACCGGGGGCACCGTGAAAGGGGTGCCCGCGGGGACGGTGTCCAGGGTGGTGGCCTGGGTCGGGGTGATCCAGGTGGCGGTGTCGTCGGGGAGGGTGAAGGCGGTGCGCATGGCGGCGGCGGAGGCGGGGATGAAGGGCTCGGAGACCACCGCGTACAGGTGGATGAGGTTCATCGCGGTGCGCAGCGTGAGGGCGGCGGCGTCCTGGTCGGTCTTGATCTCCAGCCAGGGGGCCTTCTCCTCCAGGTAGGAGTTGCCCGCGGACCACAGGGCGCGCAGCGCGGCGGCCGCCTTGCGGAACTGCAGGGCCTCCATCTGCTCCTCGTACTCGGCGAGCAGCCGGGCGATCTCGGTGCCGAGCCTCGCCTCCGCCTCGCCCGCCTCGCTGCCCGCGGGGACCGTCTCGCCGAAGCGCTTGCGGGAGAAGGACAGGACCCGGTTGACGAAGTTGCCGAGGGTGTCCGCCAGGTCCTTGTTGACGGTGGCGGTGAAGTGCTCCCAGGTGAAGGAGGAGTCGTCGGACTCGGGGGCGTTGGCGATCAGGAAGTAGCGCCAGTAGTCCGCGGGGAGGATCTCCAGTGCCTGGTCGGTGAAGACGCCGCGCTTCTGCGAGGTGGAGAACTTCCCGCCGTAGTACGTCAGCCAGTTGAAGGCCTTGACGTAGTCGACCATCTTCCAGGGCTCGCGGACGCCCAGCTCGGTGGCCGGGAACATCACCGTGTGGAAGGGGACGTTGTCCTTGGCCATGAACTGGGTGTAGCGGACGTCCGCGGCCTCGTACCACCAGGACTTCCAGTCGTGCCCGGCGCTCTCGCCCGCCGCGTCGGACCACTCCTTGGTGGCGCCGATGTACTCGATCGGGGCGTCGAACCAGACGTAGAACACCTTGCCCTCGGCGGCCAGTTCGGGCCAGGTGTCCGCCGGGACCGGGACGCCCCAGTCCAGGTCGCGGGTGATCGCGCGGTCGTGCAGGCCCTCGGTCAGCCACTTGCGGGCGATCGAGGTGGACAGCTGCGGCCACTCGGGGGCGGCCTCGGAGGTCTGCGCCACCCAGGCCTCCACCTCCTGCTGGAGCTTGGACTGGAGCAGGAAGAGGTGCTTGGTCTCGCGGACTTCGAGGTCCGTGGAGCCGCTGATGGCGCTGCGCGGGTCGATCAGGTCGGTCGGGTCGAGCACCCGGGTGCAGTTCTCGCACTGGTCGCCGCGGGCCTTGTCGTAGCCGCAGTGCGGGCAGGTGCCCTCGACATAGCGGTCCGGCAGGAAACGGCCGTCCGCGGGCGAGTAGACCTGGCGGATCGCGCGCTCCTCGATGAAGCCGTTCTCGTTCAGGCGGCGCGCGAAGTGCTGGGTGATCTCGGTGTTCTGCGGGCTGGAGCTGCGGCCGAAGTAGTCGAAGGCGAGCGCGTACCCGTCGTAGATCGCCTTCTGCGCCTCGTGCGCCTGGGCGCAGAACTCGTCGACCGGCACGCCCTGCGCCTTCGCGGCCAGCTCGGCGGGGGTGCCGTGCTCGTCGGTGGCGCAGATGTAGAGGACGTCGTGCCCGCGCTGGCGCAGGTAGCGGGAGTAGACGTCCGCCGGGAGCATCGACCCCACCATGTTGCCCAGGTGCTTGATCCCGTTGATGTACGGAAGGGCGCTGGTGATGAGGTGTCGAGCCATCGGGGGCTGCTCCCAGGTCGTTACGTGGAGTGACGAGCGGCGGGTGCCGGAATCTCGTCGTACGAACCCCGAAATCGTAGCCGACATGCGGGGGCCGCCCGCTCCTGGATTTACGGTGCGGACGGCCTCCGGGACGCTGTGTGACGCCGGTGCTCAGGCGCTCAGCCGGTGGCCGGCTTCCAGTGGGCGAGCAGGCCCTCGTACAGTTCCGCGTCGGTCAGCTCGCGCGGGGCCGGGCCGGCGTGGAAGAAGGCGGCGTTCGGGACGTCGAGCTTGCGCAGGTAGTCGAAGCCCTTGGCCTCGTGCTCGCCGAAGGCCACGAACTGGAAGAACAGCGGCAGCCGCTCGGCCGCCTTCAGCGCCGCGGTGGCCGGGCCCTTGGTGTCCGGCGGACCGTCGGTCTGGAAGACGACGAGGGCCGGTGCCTTGCCGCCCTCGGCCTTCTCGTACTTCTTGTGCTGCGCGACGATCTCCTCGATCGCGGCGTGGTAGCTGGTGCGCCCCATCCGGCCGCACTCGGCGTGCAGCGCGTCGACGCGTCCCTCGAAGGAGTCCGGGGTCAGCTCGCCGGTGCCGTCGATCTCCGTGGAGAAGAAGACGACGGGCACGGTCGCCGCCGGGTCGGTGTGCGCGGCCAGCGCGAGCACCTGCTCGCCGAGCGCCTGCGCCGAACCGTCCTTGTAGTACGGCCGCATCGAACCGGACCGGTCCAGTACGAGGTAGACCCGCGCCCGCACCCCGCTCAGCCCCCGGTCGGCGAGCACCTGCGCGGCGGCGGTGTGGGCTCCGGTGAGGAGGGGGGAGAGGGAGGGGGAGGGGGAGGGGGAGGGGGAGGGGGAGGGGGTGGTGGTTTTGGTGTCCGTGCCGGTACCGGTGTCGGTGTCCGTGCCGGTGCCGGTGTCGGCAGGGGCTGAGGGGGATTCGTCGGCCGCGGCCAGGGGGGCGGCTCCGGGGCCGGGGGAAGGCTCCGGTTCGGGGGCTGCCTCGGGTTCGGGGGTGGGCTCCGGCTCCGCTGCCGCGGTCGGCTCGGGGGATGCCTCCGGCTGCGGGGTCGGCTCGGCCTCCGGTTCGGGCTTCGCCTCCGGCTCCGCAACTACCGCCCCGGCAGCCTCCGTTGAGGCCTGCTCGGCAACTTCCGCCCCGGCAGGCTCCGTTGAGACCTGCTCGGCAGCCTCCGTCGAGGCGTCCCCGGCCGGGGCGTCCACGACCGGATCCTCCACCGCCTGAGGCGAGGCCTCCTCCTGAGGCGAGACCTCCGCGTCCTCCGCACCCGGAACCGGCTCTTCGGCCCCCGAAGTCGACTGCCCCGCACCCGACTTGGGCTCGCTCACGGCAGGCTCCGCAGCCGCCGCGGGCTCAGCGGACTCCGCAACCTCCACGGCCTCCGGCGTCTTCGCGGACTCCGCGGCCTTCTCCGACTCCGCAGCCTCCACGGGCTTCGCGGGCTCGGCGGACTCCGCAGCCTCCGCCTCCACCCCTTCCCCCCGCGGCGCCCCCTGCTTCGGCACCGTCACGTTGTCGAAGGCCGCGGCGACCAGGTCGTCGGCGACCGAGGCGTCCCGGGAGGCGCCGGACTCGGTGCTGCGGCGCGCGGCCGGAACCGTGGTGCCGGACGCCGCACCGGCGGACGCCGGGGTGCCCGCGCTGCCGCCGCCGGTACGGCCGGTGCCCGTACCGCTGCCCGTACCGCCGCTGCCCGTACCGCCGCTGCCCGTACGGACGTTGTCCGAGCCGCTGCCCGCGCTGTCGGCGCGCGCGGGCTCCTCGGCGGCGGCCGGTGCGGCGGTGCCGGTCGGCTCGGTGGTGCCGGGTGCCTGTTCGGCGGGGCGACCCTTGCGGGAGCGTGTGAAGGTGTTCCGCAGGCGGCTGAAGATGCCCATGTGCGCGACCCTTTGCGTGCTTTGTTTCCCGGGATGCCTGGCAAACCCTGGCCAGGGCGGACACGTAAGGTTAGCCGCCGCTGTCGGCGATCTTGGCCGGGGTACGGGCGGGGAGCGGGCCCCGAAACCGGGGGCCGGGCGGGCGCGCTCCCCGGTCGCGCCCGGAACACGGTCTGGCCGCGCGTTCACCTCGTATTCATTCCGCGGTTCACGCAGGGCCCGTTGGCGCCCCTAGCGTCTGGCCGAAAACAGCCGGAATCCAGCCAGGGCCGCGCATCTCGCGCAGTGTTCCGCGGGCGCTCCGGTCTTCGGCCGGTGCGGAGCGTACCGGCGAATGTGCGCGACTACGGAGGCGCAAGTGCGCAAACAGCTGCCGATCATCACCTCGCACCAGGGCGGCCGGTCCGCGATGACCTGCCGGTTCCGGTGCGGGGACGCCTGCTTCCACGAGGTGCCCAACACCAGTGGCAACGCCTACGTGGGCGAGGTCATCGCCGGGGCGCTGAGCCGCCGTTCGATGGTGCGGGCCGCGGCCGTGGTCACGGTCGCCGCCGCCGCGGGCGGTGCCGTGCTCGGCGCGGGCGCGGGGGACGCGAGCGCCGGACCGGTGGACGGCCGGGCCGGCGGTCAGGACGGTCACGGCCCAGGGAAGCACCACGGCGGGGACGGGGCGCGCGGGCTGCGGTTCGCGCCGGTCGCGCCGAACACCGACGACCGGGTGACGGTCCCCGAGGGCTATGCGCAGAACCTCGTCATCAGCTGGGGCGAACCGATCCTGCGCGGCGCCCCCGACTTCGACCCGGAGCGGCAGTCGGCGAAGGCGCAGGCCGGGCAGTTCGGCTACAACAACGACTTCCTCTCGCTGCTGCCGCTGCGCGGCGAGCGGTGCCGCCAACTCCTCGTCGCCAACCACGAGTACACCGACGAGATCCTGATGTTCCGCGACTACGACGATCAGCGGCCGACCCGCGAGCAGGTGGAGATCGCCTGGGCCGCGCACGGGCTCTCGGTGGTCGTGGTGGAGGAGGAGCACCGCGGCGGGCTGCGCGCGGTGCGCCGCCACCAGCTGAACCGGCGGCTCACCGTCACCAGCGAGTTCCGCCTCAGCGGCCCGGCCGCGGGCAGCGAGCTGGTGCGCACCAAGGCCGACCCGCACGGCACCACGGTCCTCGGCACCCTCAACAACTGCTCGGGCGGCACCACCCCGTGGGGCACCACGCTGCACGGCGAGGAGAACTTCAACCAGTACTTCGCCAACGCCGAGAAGGTCACCGACCCGGACCGGGCCGCGCGGCTCAAGCGGTACGGGGTCGTCGGCGGCGCCTCCGAGCGGCGCTGGGAGGAGTTCGACGAGCGCTTCGACCTGCTCAAGGAGCCGAACGAGATCAACCGCTTCGGGTACGTGGTCGAACTCGACCCGTACGACCCGGGGTCCACCCCGCGCAAGCGCACCGCGCTCGGCCGCTTCAAGCACGAGGGCGCGCAGCCGCGGCTGACCCGCGACGGGCGTCCGGTGGTCTACCTCGGCGACGACGAGAAGTTCGACTACTTCTACAAGTTCGTCTCCGCCAAGCGGATGCGGCACGGCGGCGGCCGCGCGGCGCACGCCCACAACCTGACCCTGCTCGACGAGGGCACCCTCTATGTCGCCAAGCTGACCGGCGACTCCCCCGCCGGGTCGATCGACGGCTCCGGGAAGCTCCCGGCGGACGGCGAGTTCGACGGCGGCGGCGAGTGGATCCCGCTGGCGACGGCGGGCCCCGAGGGCGCCGTCTCGCATGTCGAGGGGATGAGCGCCGAGGAGGTCTACGTCTTCACCCGCTTCGCCGCCGACAAGGCGGGCGCCACCAAGATGGACCGCCCCGAGGACATCGAGCCCTCCCCCAAGACCGGCAAGGTCTATGTCGCGCTCACCAACAACACCGACCGCGGCAAGGAGGGCAAGGCGGGCCCCGACGAGGCCAACCCGCGCAACCTCAACAAGCACGGCCAGATCCTGGAGCTGACCGAGCACCGCGAGCGCCCCGAGGCCACCCGCTTCGCCTGGTCGCTCTTCCTGGTGGCCGGTGACCCCGAGGACCCGGCGACCTACTTCGCGGGCTTCCCGAAGGACCGGGTGAGCCCCATCTCCTGCCCGGACAACGTGGCCTTCGACCCGCACGGCAACCTGTGGATCTCCACCGACGGCAACGCCCTCGGCACCCACGACGGCCTCTTCGGCGTGGCCACCCGCGGCGAACGGCGCGGCGAGCTGAAGCAGTTCCTCACCATGCCCAAGGGCGCCGAGACCTGCGGCCCGCTGGTCCAGGACCGGCATGTGCTCGTCTCCGTGCAGCACCCGGGCGAGGTCGACGGCGCCACCGTCGACAAGCCCGCGAGCCAGTGGCCGGACGGACCGGGTTCGTATGTGCGGCCCTCGGTGGTCTCGGTCTGGCGCGCGGACGGCCGCGGCATCGGGGTCTGAGATCGGCAAGGGAATCCCCTTCCCTGCCGGTTCCCCGCAGGGGAGTTCGGGAGAGTTCCGCCGGGTCGCGCGCGGTGGCGGTGCCGAGGCCGTGAGGGCATCGCCGCCGGGCGGCGGCGTTTGCGGACGCGTGGATTCGCTCGGGGCCGGAGGGCAACCGGGCGACGTGGCGGCCTCTCCGGGGATGACCTTGCAACCGAAGGGGAGAGCGGCGAGGCGAAACGGTTCCCTGCCCGGGCGGGGGCGGTAAATCCTTGCGAGTGGCCGGTGCGGGGCGCGCGGGGGCCGTCCCTGTACCTACGGCGCCGACGCGCGGTCGGGCGGGCGGGCCGCCTTCGCCTTCGCCGCAGGGAACGCCTTCCCGACGTCCCTGCCCCCGTCCCCGTCCCCGTCCCCGCCCCCGGACCGCTCGGCGTCCTCCGCCTCCAGGAGCGCCCGGTACTCCGGCGCCTGCCAGGCCGCCTCCCAGTACGCCTCCTCCAGGTGGCCGTAGACCGCGTCGAGGTCCTCCTCGGTGCGGGCCGCGAGCAGCAGCCGTACGCCGATGGGGTCGCCCGCGATGCGGCGTATCGCGGTGCCGGGGCGGGCCTGGGCGGTGGGCTGGATGACGGTGACGACCTCGCCGATGGCGACCAGCTGGGCGGCGGTCATGTAGTCGCCGTGCAGCAGGGGCGGGTCGAGCCGGGCCTCGCGCAGCACCCGGGAGAGGCCGTCCCACTCGCCGTCCACGGTGGGGTCGACCATCCAGCGGTCCTCGGCGAAGTCGGAGAGTTCCACCACGGACTTGGCGGTGGCCGGGTGGTCGGCGCTGAGCGAGAGGAACTGCGGTTCGCGGGCGATGAGTTCGCGCACCGCGAGGCCGCCGGGGAGGTTCAGCATCGTGGTGCCCTCGACCTCGTGCACGAAGGCGATGTCGATCTGGCAGGCTGCCACCATCCGCAGCAGGGAGTTGCCGGAGACGTCCATCTGGAGGGTCGGCTCACCGGCCGTCTCGCTGGTGCGCAGCCGCCTCAGCCAGGCCGGCAGGGCCACGCTCGCGGTGGAGCCGATGCGCAGCTGCGGGCCCCCGGCCCGGGCGGCGGCGGCGCGGCTCTCGGTGACCAGTGCGAGCATGTCGGCCACCAGCGGCCGGGCGCGGCTGAGCACGACGCGGCCGAGCGGGGTCGGGCGGCAGCCGGTGCGTTCGCGGGTGAAGAGCTGGCCGCCCAGGGCCTGCTCGATCCGGCGCAGCTGGGTGCTCATCGAGGGCTGGGCCATGCCGAGCTCGCGCGCCGCCTTGTGCAGGCTGCCGTGATCGGCGATGGCGGTCAGCACGCGCAGGTGCCTCACCTCGAGCTCCATGGCTGTGAGCGTAGGGCCGCCCGGGCCCCCCGCACCAGATATACAAATCGGGCCTTATCCGCCCCAGTTGCCCGGGGATAGCCGGAAGCTATCGATGTTTGCCATCATCCCGGCGGCCCGAGGTTCGTTGAAACTCCCTACCAACCGTTCTCGCCCCCACCCAAGAACGAGTAGGAGTCCCCCCACCATGAAGCTTTCCCGTCGTTTCGTCTCCGCTTCCGCCGGTATCGCGCTGACCGCCGGTGCCCTCGCCGCCTTCGGTGCCGCCCCCGCCGGTGCCGCCCAGGCGCCGACCGCCACCACCTCGGCCGCCGCCTACCAGGGCTCGAAGGCGGAGGCGAAGGCGAACGCGGCCTTCTTCGAGGCCGTGATGAAGTCGGTCGCCGAGAAGCGCGCCGAGAACCCGGGCATCAAGGCCGTCACCGTCACCTACGACGCCTCCGGTGCCCCGACCTTCGCGTCGCAGATCGCCTCCTCCACCAGCATCTGGAACAGCGCCGTCGCCAACGTCCAGCTCCAGGAGGGCTCCAACGCCGACTTCGAGTACCGCGAGGGCAACGACCCCCGCGGCTCGTACGCCTCGACCGACGGTCACGGCAGCGGCTACGTCTTCCTCGACTACGCGCAGAACGAGGAGTACGACTCCACCCGCGTCACCGCCCACGAGACCGGTCACGTCCTCGGTCTCCCGGACACCTACGACGGCCCGTGCAGCCAGCTGATGTCCGGCGGCGGCCCCGGCACGTCCTGCACCAACTCGCAGCCCGACTCCGCGGAGCGCTCGCAGGTCGAGCAGCTGTGGGCCAACGGCTTCGAGAAGGCGCTGCACAAGGTCAACGCGCGCTGACCCCGGGCTCCACGCCCACGGGTCCGTAGACCGAACCCACCCCCCACAAGTGCGGGCCGCCCTCTCCAGGGCGGTCCGCGCTGCCGTTTCCGTCCCGGCCCGGTCCCCCGAGCCGGGACGGAGGGCGACCGCTCCCCGGAGCGGGCGTCGGCTCAGGCCCCGGTTCCCGCCCCCGTCCCCGCCGGGAGCCGGTCGAGGAATTCCGCGAGCGCCGCGTTGAAGGCCTCGGGCCGCTCCAGGTTCGGCAGGTGGGCGGCGCCCTCCACGACGGTGAGCGCGGAGCCGGGCACCGCGGCGTGCAGGGCCCTCGCCCCGGCGAGGGGAGTGAAGCCGTCCTCGCGGCCGACGACCACCAGCACGGGAACGGCGGTACGGGCCAACAGCTCCCGGTAGTCGGGGCGTTCGGCCCGGCCGCGCAGGGCGGCGGCCGCGCCCACCGGGTCCGCGGAGCACATCATCCGGTGCACGTGGGCGGCCACCGCCTCCTCGGCGCCCGGGGCGACCATCCGGTACAGGACCTCGTCGGCGTATCCGCGCATGCCCTCGCGCAGCAGCCGGTCGGCCGCCCGGTGGCGTGCGGCGCGGCCGGCCGGGGACTCCGCCTCCGGGGAGGTGTCGGCGAGGACCAGTCCGTCGATCCGGTCCCCGAACCGCCGCAGGCACTCCATCGCGATCTGCCCGCCCATCGAGAGCCCGGCGAGCACGAAGCGGCGGACGCCGAGTTCGTCGAGGAGGGCGCGGATGTCCTCGGCGAAAGTGGAGAGACGTACGGCACCGGGAGTGACAGGTGAGTCCCCGTACCCGCGAAGATCAGGGGTGAGGACGCGATGGGTGGCGGCGAAGGCCGCCCGCTGCGGGGCCCACATGGACCGGTCGAAGGGATGACCATGGACGAGGACGAGCGCCTGACCTGCGCCTTCGTCCTCGTATGCGAGGAGGGGAGCCATGGGTGCGACCCTAGGCGGCCCCGCTGACTCGGTGCAATGAAAACATTGCGCTCGGTGCGATATCGCCGGGTGCGAACCCGGCGAAACCGGGAGTGAACGGGGAAACGGGGAGTGCGACATGGAGGACTACCGGCGGATAGCCGACCGGGTGGCCGAGGAGATCGCCGCGGGCGTGCTGCGGCCGGGCGACCGGCTGCCCCCGCAACGCGCCTTCGCCCGCCGCCGCCATATCGCCGTCTCGACCGCGGGCCGGGTCTACGGCGAACTGGTGCGCCGCGGCCTGGTCGTCGGCGAGGTCGGGCGCGGCACCTTCGTACGGGCCGCGCCGGTGCCCAGCGGGCGCCCGCTCACCGAGGCGTCCACCCTGGTCCCGGTCAACCTCGAACTCACCTACCCGGTCGCGCCCGGCCAGTCGGAGCTGCTCGCCGCCGGACTCGCCCCGCTGCTGCGGCCCGACGTCCTGGACCTGGCCACCCGTACCGCACCGGCCGCCGGGACCGCCCAGGCCCGGGAGGCCGTGGCCGCGCTGCTCGCCGCCGGCTCCTGGCGGCCCGAGCCCCGGCAGCTGCTCTTCGCGGGCAACGCCCGGCAGGCCATCGCGGGCGCCCTCTCCGCGCTGTGCGCGCACGGCAGGCCGGGCTCCGGCGCCGGGGCGCGGATCGCCGTGGAGCAGCTGACCTATCCGCTGGTGAAGGAGATCGCCGACCGGCTCGGCATCATCCTGGTGCCGGTCGCCATGGACGCCGAGGGCATGCGCCCGGACGCCCTGGGGACCCTGCACCGCACCGCCCCGCTCAGCGGCGTCTACGTCCAGCCCACCCTGCACAACCCGACCTCGGTCACCGCCTCCGCCGGACGCCGCGAAGAACTCGCCCGGACCATACGGGAGTTGGGGCTGCCCATCGTGGAGGACCGGATCTGGTCCTTTCTGCACGAGGACGAACGGCCGCCGCTCGCCGCCTTCGCCCCCGAGCGCACCTATGTGGTCGACGGCCTCTCCAAGCGGATCGCCCCCGGCCTGACCGCGGGCCTCCTGGTGACCCCCGCCGAGCCCGCCGTCTGCTCCCCGCCGATCGGCGACGTGGCCGCCGTGCTGCGCTCCGGCGGCTGGACCGCCTCCCGCTTCGCCCTGGAGGCGGCGGTGCGCTGGCTCGCCGACGGCACCGTGCAGCGCCTGGTGGTCGCCAAGCGCGCCGACGCCGCCGGGCGCCAGCAGCTCGTCGCCCGCGAACTCGGCGAGTTCCGCGTCCACACCGACCCGCACGCCTACTACGCCTGGTGGGAACTGCCGGCCCCCTGGCGCGCCGACCGCTTCGCCGCCGCGGCCGCCGAACGCGGCATCGCCGTCACCCCCGGCTCCGCCTTCGCGGTCGGCCCCCAGAGCGCCCCGGACGCGGTCCGCCTGGGCCTCGCGAGCGCCCCTCGCCCGGCGCTGGCGGCGGCCCTCGGGACACTGGCGGAGCTTGCCCGGAGCTGAGTCCGGGGGAGGTCGCGGGAGCGGGTCTCGCGGGGGCGGGTCAGGGTCGCGCGGGTTCCGGGCGGCTACGGCTCACGCCCCCCGCCGGTCCCCTCCGCGTCCCGGGCCCGGGACCGCCGGGCGGCCCGGTAGCCGTACCCCGCCGCGCCGAGGGCGAGGAGCAGGCCGAAGCCGAGCAGCCACCAGTCGGCGGTGCGCAGCGAGGAGGTGAGGGCGTCGTAGACCGCGCCGACGGCGTCCCGGGGCACGTCCGGCGGGAGTTCGCCGAGGGTCATCCGGCGGCCGATGCCGGTCATGATCTGCACGGCCGCCGCGCCGAGCGCGATGCCGAGGCCGGTGCCCGCGACGGCGACCGCCCGGCGCGGGGCGAGCGCGATGCCGCCCGCCGCGAGGACCAGCGAGGCCAGCGGCAGCCAGACGCCGACCGCCTCCAGGAAGTCGGTGAGCGCCCGCACCTGGGCGAGGTCGTCCGCGCGCAGCACGGTGACCCGGTTCTCGCGGACCGGGATGTTGTCCGCGAAGGGCACCCCGTCCGCCTCCAGCTGCGCCTTCAACTGCCGTACCAGCGGCGCGAGTTCGATGGTCACCTCGCCGCCCTCCTCGCCGCGCAGGGCCTGCAGTACGGCCTTGTGGGCGGCGCGGTTGGCGGCGTCCCAGGCGTTGCGGTAGGCCTCGGTGGTGGAGAAGGAGCGGACCGCCTGGTGGACGTAGCTGTCCACCGCGTCCTGCAGCGAACCGGTGTCCACCTCCTCGTTCACCGCCCGGGCGACCGCGTCCGAGACCGCGGTGCGCACCGCCGGGTTCTCGGCCAGCGGCGCCATGGTGTCGACGTACCGCTCCTGGTCCGCGAGCTGGAAGCGGCCCCAGAGGGAGACGGTGCCGAGCGGCAGGGCGAGGCAGGCCGCGGTGAGCAGCACCGCCGCCAGCACTCCGCGCAGGATCCGGGACACGGTTCCAGCCAAGAGGTCCCGGGGCGGCGGTGCCAGCCGGAACACGGCATACGGCGGTCAGGTCCACCGGAAGGGGAGGTCGGGGCCACCTGAACAGGAGGGGCGTGCGGCGATCGGCCCACGCGCCGCCCCACGAACGCGCCCCATGTCGGGCGCTGTCCGCCCGGCGTCCTCCTCAGCGCCACGTTCCGCCCGTATGGTGACCGCCGCCGCGGCCCTCCACCCGGCCCCGCCGGGCACCCGCGCCGTCCTGCCCGTTCCCGCTGCTCCCCTCCATCCCCCCTGCCCGTTCGCCCCCGTCTCCGTTCCCGCTCACCTCCATCCCCCTGCCCGTTCGCACCCGCCCCCGCCACCGTCTCCGTCTCCGTTCCCGTTCGTCCCCGACCGGCCGCAGAGCCGCTGCGGCGAGGAGGATCCCCATGAAGCGCCGAGCATTCGTCACCACCGCCGTCGTGACCGCCGCCGCGGGCGCGGCGGGCGCGTTCACCCTCGCCGACGGGCGGCGACCGTCCGCGGATCCCGGTTCCCCGGCCGCCGACGGCAAGCCCGCCGAGGCCGCCGACGCGGACCGCCGGGCGGCCCGCCGGCTGCTGCCCCGCCACGCCGACCAGGTGCGCTTCGCCCCGCTGCCCGCGACCGGCGGCCGGGACGCCTTCCGGGTCTCCGGCACCGAGGGCGACATCCTGGTCGAGGGGACCACCGCGGCGGTACGGCTGCGCGGCCTGTACTGGTACCTCGCCCACCTCGCCCGGGCCAACCTCACCTGGGCCGGGGAGCAGACGGACCTCCCCGCGCGGCTGCCCGCCGTCGGCACCCCGCTCGCCCGCACCGCCAACGTCCCACACCGCTTCGTCCTCAACGACACCAACGACGGCTACACCGGCCCGTACCACGACTGGGCCTACTGGGAGCGCGAGATCGACCTGCTCGCGCTGCACGGCTACAACGAGGTCCTGGTCTACGTCGGGGCCGACGCGGTCCACCACCGGCTCTTCCAGGAGTTCGGCTACACCGACGCGGAGGTCCGCGCCTGGATCCCGGGCCCCGCCCATCAGCCCTGGTGGCTGCTGCAGAACATGTCGGCCTTCGGCGGCCCGGTCTCCCGCCAGCTCCTGGACCGCCGCGCCGCCCTGGGCCGCCGGATCTGCGAGCGGCTGCGCGAACTCGGCATGACCCCGGTCTTCCCCGGCTGGTTCGGCACCGTCCCGCCCGGCTTCGCCGACCGCAACCCGGGGGCGCACCTGGTACCGCAGGGCGAGTGGGCGGGCTTCGCGCGCCCCGACTGGCTGGACCCGCGCGGCACCCACTTCCGCGCCGTGGCGAAGGCCTACTACCGCCTGCACGCCGAGCTGTTCGGCGCCTCCACGCTGTACAAGATGGACCTCCTGCACGAGGGCGGAAAGCCCGGTGACGTACCGGTCGCGGACGCGGTCAAGGGCGTCCAGGGCGCCCTGAGGGCCGCCCACCCCGACGCCCTGTGGGCCGTCCTCGGCTGGCAGAAGAACCCCACCAAGGAGCTGCTTGCCGCCGCCGACCGCGACCGCGTCCTGGTCCTCGACGGCCTCTCCGACCGCTTCCCCGAGGTCAGCCGCCGCGAGGACGACTGGCTCGGCACGCCCTACGCCTTCGGTTCCATCTCCAACTTCGGCGGCCACACCGCGCTCGGCGCCAACACCCCCGACTGGTCCGCGCTCTACCACTCCTGGCTCACCCGCGCGGGCAGCCGGATGCGCGGCATCGCCCTGATGCCGGAGGCCGCCGACAACAACCCGGCCGCCTTCCAGCTCTTCTCCGAGTTCCCCTGGACCGAGGCGGGCCCCGACCTGAAGGAGTGGTTCTCCGACTACGCGCTGAGCCGCTACGGCGCCCAGGACCGCAAGGCCGCCGAGGCCTGGGACATCCTGCGCCGCACCGCCTACGGCACCACCCGCGCCGACCGCTGGAGCGAGCCCGCCGACTCCCTCTTCGCGGCCCGCCCCAGCCTGACCGCCACCACCGCGGCCAGCTGGTCGCCCAAGCAACTCCGCTACGACGCCGCCGAGTTCGCCCGCGCCCTGGACGCCCTGCTCGCGGTCGCCCCCGCCCTGCGCGGCTCGGCCGCCTACCGCCGCGACCTCCTCGACGTGGCCCGCCAGTGCCTCGCCAACGAGAGCCGCACCCGCCTGCCCGCCCTCAAGAAGGCCTACGAGGCCGCCGACCGCCCCGCCTTCGCCCGGCTCGCCGAGGCCTGGCTGGAGCGGATCACCCTGCTCGACACCCTGGTCGCCACCGACCCGGACCACCTCCTCGGCGGCTGGGTACGCGAGGCCCGCGCCTGGGGCGCCGACGAGGCCGAACGCGACCGCCTCCAGGAGGACGCCGTCACCCTGCTCACCACCTGGGGCGGCCGCCGCCAGGCCGGCGAGGGCAAGCTGCACGACTACGCCAACCGTGACTGGGCGGGCCTGGTCGGCGGCCTCTACCACCTGCGCTGGAAGACCTACCTCGACTCCCTCACCACCGCCCTCGACGAGGCCCGCGACCCCGAACCGATCGACTGGTACACCCTCGAACGCCGCTGGCTGGACACCGCCGGCCCCTGGCCGCAGAAGGCCACCGGGGACACCTACCGGGTGGCGGGGCAGGTACGCGCGGTGCTGAGGGCGGGGGTCAGAGGACGGTGAGGTCGAGGTCGAGGTCGAAGGAGAGTGCCGGGCGGCCGTACCCGTGCGTGCGGGTGCGGCCCTGCTCCCGCTACTCGGTCGTGTAGTAGCGGTAGAAGAAGGTGACGAAGGCCAGGGCGGCCACCGCGAGGGCCGTGCCCGCGCAGCGCAGGACCGAGATGCCGCTCTGGCTGTAGAGGAAGCCGACCGCGACACCCGTGAAGCCCGCCCAGCTCGCGGCGCGCAGCAGGGGTGGCAGCAGGTGGGCGATCTGGTGCAGGACCATGCAGGCCAGGGCCACGATCGCGCCGCAGACCACGCCGAACAGCACGTTCTCCAGGGTGGGCGGGCCGCCGTGCCGCCGGATGCTCGCGGCCCAGAGCCCGTAGAAGACGCCGAGCACCACGGGCAGGACCACCGCCCAGGCCGGTGAGGTGACGCGCTGCTGGGCGGCGCCCGAGTGGCTGCCGCGTACGTGCACTGCCTGCGCCATGACGCACTCCTCTCGCAGGGCCCCGGCCCGGGCTCCGCGGGCCTCGCCGGGCGGGCGGCTCGTCCTTCCAGAGCACACCCGGGGGCGGGGGGCGGCAAGTCGGGGTCCGGCTCCGGGCTGCCGGGACTCTGCCGGGATCCGAGCTGCCGCGACCTCGGCGGGACCCGGGCTGCCGCGACCTCGGCGGAACCCGGACTGCCGCGACCTCGGCGGGACCCGGGCTGCCGCGACCGGCCGGGTCCCTGGCCGCCGCGACCGGCCGGGTCCCGACGTACGCGCGGGACGGTGGGCGGGCCCGTTGCCCCGCGCGCCGCTCGTGCACGCCTGCGCGCCGCCCGCGCCCCAGGTGCACACTGGTGGACGTGCCCGCCCGCGGCCCGGCCGGACCGGTGGTCCCGTGCTGGCGGCGGGCCCCGCCGGTGCCCGCCGCCTCCTCGTCCCGCTGGGAAGGAGCAGGAGGAGCCAAGGAGGAGCCATGGAACTCGCCCCGCTCGCCCCGCTCTTCGACCGCCCGGGCCCCTGGGCCAGCGTCTACGCCGCCACCCCCGCCGGGCAGGAGGCGACCCCGGAGCACCGCGCCGCGCAGGCCCGCGAGGTGGCCGGGGAACTGGCCGCCCAGGGCGCCGACGAGGCGAACTGCCGGGCGGTACGGGAGGCGCTCGGCTCGGCGGCGTACGGGGCCGGGCACCCGGGGCGCGCGGTCTTCGCGGCGCGCGGCGAGGTGGTGCTCGACCCGCCGCTGACGCACCGCCCGCCGTTCACCACGGCGAGCACCTGGGCGCCGCTGCCGCACCTCGGCCCGCTGCTCGACTACGCGCCCGACGAGCCGCTCTGCCTGATCGCCTACCTGGACCGCGGCGGCGCCGACTTCGAGGTGCGGACGGCCACCGGGGGCGGCGGCACCGGCGAGGGCGCGGGCGGGGAGTGGCCGGTGCGCCGTACCTCCGCGGCCGACTGGTCGGAGCGGCACTTTCCGCTGGCCGAGCCGGGCCGGCCGGAGGAGGAGCAGAGCTGGGAGGAGAACGGCCTCGCCGTCGCGCGGGCGCTCCAGGAGTGCGTGGAGCAGACCGGTGCGGGCCTGGTGATCCTGGCGGGCGGGGCGCGGGAGCGCCGCTGGGTCCACGAGAAGCTGCCGCAGCACCTGCGGGCCTCGGTGGTGGAGACACCGCACGGCGGCCGGGGCGCCACCGCGAAGCTCGGTGACGCGGAGGTCGCCGAGGCCCGCGGCGCCCTCCTGGCCCGCCATACGCACGAGGAGCTGGACCGCTTCCTCGCCGCCCGCACCCCCGCCTCGGGCCGCGTCGACGCCACCGAGGGCGTGCCCGCGCTGATGGACGCGGCCCGCGCGCACCGCATCGCCGAACTCGTCCTGAGCCCCGGCGGCCCCGACACCCACCGCGAGGTCTGGGCGGGCCCGGAGCCGGACCAACTCGCCCTGCGGCGCGCCCAGGTGCAGCACTTCGGCGCCGGCGAGCCCTTCCCGGCCCGCGCCGACGACGCCCTGCTGCGCTCCGCCGCCATGTCCGGCGCCGAGGTGATCCTCGTCCACCCGGAACCCGGCACCCCCGCCCCCCTCGGCGGTCTCGGCGCCCTCCTACGCTGGCCGGACGGCAGCCCCCGGGGACGCGCGGCGGGCCCGGAGCCGCTCTAGCCTTTTCCCATGGAGCCGCTGGAGCCACTGGGGCCGCCGGAGCCGTCGCAGCCGTCGAGGCTGAGGCCGCCGGAGCCGCGCGGTTCGGCAGCCGCCGGGCGGGGGTACGGGGCAGCCGCCGGGCGGGGGTTCGCCGTACGGCACAGGTTCTCCGTACGGCACGGGTTCTCCGTACGGCCGGAGCATTCCGTACGGCGAGAAGTGTCCGTACGGCCTCAGCGGTCCGCTCGGCGGCAGCGGGCCGCCCCATGGCAGCAGTCCGCCCGGTGGCAGGGGTTCGCCCGGTGGCAGGGGTTCGCCCGGGTGTGGCCGCGGTCCGCGCGGGGGCGGGTGGCCGGGTGGTCGTGGCTGCGGGGGCAGGGGCCGGTGCTGCTCGTGGTCGCCGTGGGCGGGGCCGCCGGGGCCTCGGCGCGGTACGGGGCCGCGCTGCTCTGGCCGACCGGGCCCGCCGGATTCCCGTGGACCACACTGCTCGTCAACGTCACCGGCTGCGCCCTGATGGGGATCCTGATGGCCCTCATCACGGAGGTCCGCTCGGTGCACCCGCTGGTACGCCCCTGTCTCGGCACCGGCGTACTCGGCGGCTTCACCACCTTCTCCACCTACGCCGCCGACATCCAGCGCCTGACGCAACGGGACCGCCTGCCCCTCGCCCTGGCGACCCTCGCCCTCACCCCGGCCGGGGCCCTGCTCGCGGTCTGGTCGGCCGCCGCGCTGACCCGCGCCCTGCTGGCCCGGGTGCGCGGCCGGGGACGACCGGGACCGGCATCGAGACCGGCATGAGGAGCACCGGCCGGGAGGGACAGGCAACAGCCATGAGGAAGCTTGAGGAAGGGCGGTGTGGCGAACCGGAGGCTCAAGGGCTCACGACACCGGGAGGAAGCGCCATGACACCGGAGGCGGACGACGGACGGCAGGGCGTACGGGAAGCACCGGATGCGCGGGGCGCGCAGGACGCCCGGGATACGCGGAGGGAGGCCTGGGATGCGCCGAGCGGAACGCGGGAGGACTGGCCCGTGCGGGCCGGGCTGCGGCTGACGGTGCTGGTCGGGGAGAGCGACCAGTACCGGCACCGGCCGCTGTACGCGGAGATCGTGCACCGGGCGCACCAGGCCGGGCTCGCCGGGGCCAGCGTCTTCCGGGGCATCGAGGGCTTCGGCTCCTCGTCCCTGGTGCACACCCAGCGACTCCTCTCGCTGAGCGAGGACCTGCCGGTGGCCGTGGTGATCGTGGACGCGGCGCAGCGGGTACGGGAGTTCCTGCCGCGACTGCGGGGCCTGGTGCCGGAGGGCACGGCCGTACTCGACGCCTGCGAGATCGTGGCACTCGACGGGGCGGGAGCGGCGGGCCCGGCGGAGGGAGAGGGGACGCCACTGACACCCGAGACGCCCACGACACCTGAGACGCCGGGGACGCCGGGGACGCCGGGGACGCCGGGGACGCCGGGGACGCCGGAGACACGGAAGACGCCGGGTGAAGCCCCCGGCACCGGCGCGCACGGTTGGCACAGTGGGCGCAGGTCGCACAGACCGCACAGGTGGCGCGGCGGCCACGGGTCAGGGTCACCAGGCGCCCACGGAGCACACGGGGCACACGCCGACGAGGCCGGCACCGCCGACGAAACCGACACCGACACCGCCGACGACACGGAGCCGCCCGCGTGAACTGGCTGCTGGTGATCGCGGGCGCGCTGGTCGGGGCGCCGCTGCGGCATCTGACGGACCGTGCGGTGCAGACCCGTCACGACTCCGTCTTCCCGTGGGGCACCCTCACCGTCAACGTCGCCGGAAGTCTCGTCCTCGGCCTGCTGACCGGCGCCGTCAGCGCGGGCGCCGCCTCCTCCCGGCTCGCGCTGCTGCTCGGCACCGGACTGTGCGGCGCCCTCACCACGTACTCGACCTTCTCCTACGAGACCCTCCGGCTGGCCGGGCCCGGTACCCGGCTGCTCGCCCTCGCCAATGTCGGCGGCACGCTGGTGGCCGGGCTCGCGGCGGTGTTCGCGGGGGTGGCGCTCGGCGAGGTGTTCTGGGAGTGAGGCGGCCCGGTCCCAGGGCCCACGTCCCGGGGGCTCACCAGCCGGTCAGGAGCAGGTGGTTGACGGCGAGGGCGAGCAGGGCCTGGGCGGCGAGCCAGGCGCGGCGGCCCGGGCGGGGGAGCAGGGCGGCGGCGGGCAGCAGCCAGAGGGCGAAGGGCAGCCAGATGCGTTCGGTCTCGGCCTTGCTCATGCCGGACAGGTCGGCGGCGAGCAGCACCAGGAAGGCGGTCAGCACCAGGCCGGTGAACCGCTCGGGGGGACCGAGGCGCCCGGTGCGCACCGCGCGCAGGGTCCGGGGCGCCGCCGCGAGCACCCGGCGCAGCCCCGCCACGCCCGCCGCCCCGAGGAGCAGGGTGGTGCAGGCCAGGTTGGCCCAGACCCAGTAGCCGTAGGGCCGGACACCGCCCGCGCCCTGGTAGTAGCGGTCGACCAGGAGGTCGTACGCCTCCCACCAGGCGAAGCCCGCGAAGGTGAAGGCGAGCGGGACCACGAGCGCGCCCGCGAGGAGGGCGGGCAGCGGGCGGGCGGTGCGGGTGAGCAGCAGCACGGCGCCCGCGAAGGCGGCGAACAGGACGAGTCCGTAGGAGAGGTACCAGGTCAGGCCGAAGAGCAGGCCCGCGCCGAAGCCGCAGGCCAGGGAGAGTACCGGCCGCTCCCGGCGGGTGGCAGCGAGGGCGAGCAGGGCCACCGCCCAGGCGGCGACCGCGGCGAAGTAGCCGTCCGCGGAGACCCCCGCCCAGACCGCGGCGGGGCTCAGCACCAGGAAGGGCGCGGCGCGGCGGGCGAGGCGTTCCCCGGCCAGCGCCCGCACCGCGACCAGGACGGCGACCGCCGCCGAGGTGCCCACGGTGAGCACGAAGGCGGCCGCCCAGGCACCGCCGCCGAGCCCGATCCGGTCGAGGTAGACGAAGGTGAGGGTGGCGCCCGGCGGGTGCCCGGCCGTGTGCGGGGGCCAGTGGTCCGGGGAGTCGATGAGGATGTGCCGGGTGAAGTCCCGCAGGGTGGCGCCGATGTCGTCGAAGCGGTCGACGGACCGCAGGTACTCGTACTTGGTGGCCAGCCGCCGGGCCACCCCGCGCCGCCAGCCGTCGGCGAGCGCCAGCGACCAGGTCCACGCCATCGCGGCCGGCCAGACGGTGAGGAGCAGCGCCCGCCACGGCAGCCTGCGCGCGAGGTACGGGCCGAAGGCGACCACCAGCACCGCGACGGCGAGGGCGGCCGGGGTGCCGGGGCCCCCGTGCGGATCCCAGTTCGCGTACAGCGGCGGCCACCCGACGTGCAGCGTCCCCTCGCGGTCCTCGATCCCGGTACCGATGACCGCGGCGGCCACGAACAGCAGCAGCGCGCAGAGCACGGCGAGCAGATCGGGGCGGAGGGCGGGGTAGCGGGGGAAGCGGGGGTGGGGGTGGTGTGGTGGGGGCGGGGGGCCTGACTTGGTGGTGGTGGGAGTGCTGGTCCTGGGATTGCTGGTCCCCGGATCACTGGTCCTGGGATCGCTGGTCCTGGGATCGCCGCTCCCCGGCTTGCTGCTCCCGGGATCACCGGTGCCGGTCTTCCCGATCCCGGGATTGCTGATCCCAGGTTCACCGGTCCCGGGATCGCCGGTCCCGGGAGCGGCAGTCCCGGGAGCGGCAGTCCCAGGAGCGGCAGTCCCAGGACCTCCGGTCCCGGATTCGCCGGTCCTGGAGCCGATGCTCCCCGTCTCGCCGGGCAGGCCCCCGGAGGGGGTGAGGTCGTCGCGGGTCACGTGGGCACGCTAGGCGCCGGGCGGGCGGATACCGCGGTGCGACCCCGCGGCGTCACACAACTGTCAGATCCCCGGTGCGGCGTCAGGGTTTCGTCATGCGCCGCGTCCCCGTCTGCGCCCCTGGTACGGCATACCTTCGGGGCATGCGCACCGCCCCGCGTCGCCGCCCCGGCAGCCGTCTCCGCCCACCCGCGCACCCGGTGCTGCCCACCTCGCCCGGTTTCTGGCGCAGCCCCCTGCGCGGGCCCTGGTTCACCTCGGTGCTCGGGCTCGTCCTGCTGTTCGGGCTCCTGGTGGTGTTCGTGACAGGTCTGCTGTCCTACGCCGCGTACAACCCCTCCCTCTCGCCGGTCAACGACAAGACCCCGGACAAGGGCGTCCTCGGCTTCTACCTCTTCGACTGGCCGACCGACCCGCACTGGCTCTACCGCCTCACCCAGGGCGTACACGTCACCCTCGGCCTCGCCCTGATCCCCGTGGTCCTGGCCAAGCTCTGGTCCGTGGTCCCGAGGCTCTGGTCGCTGCCGCCGGTGCGCTCGCTCGCGCACGGCGCCGAACGGCTCTCGCTGCTGCTCCTGGTCGGCGGCGTGCTCTTCCAGTTCGCGACCGGGGTGCTCAACATCCAGCTCGACTACCTCTTCCCCGGCTCCTTCTACCCCCTGCACTTCTACGGCGCCTGGGTCTTCTTCGCCGCCTTCGCCCTGCACGCCGCCCTGCGCGTCCCACAGGCCCTGCGCACCCTGCGGAGCGGCGAGTTGCGTACGCGAGGGACCCGCGACAAGGGCGACGCACACCGCGACGGCGAGCGCGACGAAGACGAGGACGGCAGCCGCACCGACGCCGGCACCCACGCCGGCCCCACCCCCCATGGCGCCGGCGCCCACGCCGAACTGCTCGCCCCCGCTACGGGGTTGGCGTCCACCGGAGCCGAGCTGCGGTCCCCCGATCCCGACCCGGGGACCCTGACGAGGCGCGGGGCACTGGGAGTTGTGGGCGCCGGGTCGGCCCTGCTGGTGGTGACGACCGTCGGGCAGAGCATCGGCGGCCCGCTGCGCGAGACGGCGCTCTTCGCCCCGCACGGCGGCGGTGAACCGGGCGGCGGACCGGGCGGGTTCCAGATCAACAAGACCATGGCCGCGGTGGGCGTCCGGGTCCAGCAGACCGGCGAGGCTTGGCGGTTGGCCGTCGAGGGCCGGGCGGGCACGGTCCGGCTGAGCCGCGCGGACCTGCTCGCCATGCGCCAGTACGGGGCGGCGCTGCCGATCGCCTGTGTGGAGGGCTGGTCGACGCCGGACCAGGATTGGCGCGGCGTACGGCTGCGGGACCTCGCCGGGCTCGCCGGGTACCGGGACGGACCGCTGCCCGATCTGCTCGTCGAGTCCCTCCAGACGCGCGGCGCCTTCCGCCGGGCGGCGCTGCGGGCCAACCAGGTCGCCGACCCGCGCTCCCTGCTCGCCCTCGCCGTCAACGGCGCCCCCCTCACCCCCGACCACGGCTTCCCGGCCCGCGTGATCGTCCCCGCCGCCCCCGGGGTCCTGAACACCAAGTGGGTGGCCCGGCTGACCTTCGGAGACCTGACGTGAGCCCGCGCCCGGAAGACTCCCCCGCCCCGGACGACTCCTCCGGCCCCGAAGACTCCCCCGCCCCCGACAACTCCCCTGATCCCGAACGCCCTTCCGCCCCCGAAGGCTCCTCCCGCCCCGAGGGCGAGAAGCCCCCCGCCGGGGACCGCCCGCCCCGCCCCCACCGCGCGGCCGGCCGGCCGGCCCGCGGCCACCGCTCCCGGAGCGGTACCGCCCGCGACGGCCTGCGCCGCCGTGCGGCCCGCCTCGTCGGCGCCGGGCCGCTCACCCTCCTCCTGCTCGCCGCCTCCTTCGCGCTCGCCTGCTACGCCGGGGTACGGCTCCTTGAGGACGACTGGTGGGGCGTACTGCTGTGGTTCGCCGGGGCCGCGCTCCTGCACGACCTGGTGCTGCTGCCGCTGTACGCGCTGGCCGACCGGGCGCTGCGGAGCCTGTTCCGGGGGCGCCGCCGGGGCCGGGTGAACCACCTCCGGGTGCCGGCCGCTCTCTCGCTGCTCCTGCTGCTCGTCTGGCTGCCGCTCATCACCCGCCGCCGCCCGGCCAAGTACGCGGGCGCCACGGGCCTGTCCCCCGAGGTGTTCCTGCCCCGCTGGCTCGCGGTGACGGCCGCGCTCTTCGCCCTCTCCGCGGCCTGGGCGCTGCTCCGGGAGGCCCGCGCCCGGCACCGTTCACGTACTCCCGCGAAGTGAACGGGCGCCGGAACACGGCAAGATGAACCGGCGCCCGACCGCAGCGGACCGAACCGGCCCCGGGCAACGGCGAATTGAGCGGTCCGGGCCGTACGGTTCCGGGCCGCCGTACGCCACCGAGGCCGCCCCGACCGCGCATCTCCCCGGCGGCGGTCCCCAACTCGACTGCCACCGCCGGAAGTTCACACCCCGGGGCGGAAGGGGCTCAGCCCCGCCCCGGCGCCTCCGCCTCCATGGCCGCCGCCGGGGCCACCCCCGTACTGCGGCGCAGGGCGACGAACTCCCGTTCCGGGGTGGTCCAGTGGTCGGCCGTGCGCCACAGCGGTGGGCGGGCGTGCCGGAGCAGCGCCTCGGTGCCGAGGCGGGCCCAGGGGAACTGCGGGCTGCTGCGGCCCATGCCGTCGTCGACCCGTACCCACAGCCTCTCGTCCACATCGACCGGCACTGTCTCCGCTATCAACAGGCCACCGGGGGCGAGGAGTTGGGCGCAGCGCAGAAGCAGGCGGCGGGGGTCGCCGCCGATGCCGATATTGCCGTCGAGCAGGAGCACCGTGCCCCAGCGCCCCTCGCCGGGCAGCCGGGCGAAGACCGAGCGGCGCAGGGCCTGGCCGCCGAGGGCGAGGGTGTGGGCGACGGCGGCCTGGCTGATGTCGATGCCGAGGGTGCGCCTGCCGCGCCCGGCAAGCGCGGCGACCAGCCGCCCGGGGCCGCAGCCGATGTCGAGGACGGCGCCCTCGCACCGGCCGAGCGCGGCGAGGTCGGCCTCGTCCGCGGTGGCGCACCAGCGCTCCACGTCGAGCGGCAGCAGCCAGCCGTCGTGGCGGCGCAGGAACAGCGGCCCGCGCCCCGCGCGCAGCGCCTGCGCGTACGGGTCGCCGGGCGCCGTACACCAGGGCGGTGCCGCCTCCCGGGCCGTACTCACCTCGCCCCCGCGGCGAGGCGCCCGAGGGTGGCGGCGAAGCGGCTGCCGGGGGCCTCGGCGGCGACGGCGGTGGCGTCGGCGGCGGTGTCCACGTCCCGCAGCACCGGCAGGTCCCGCACCCTGAGGCCCGCGCCGGTCAGCCGGGCCCGCTGGTAGGCGCCGGTGTGCGGGGTGGACATCGGGACGCCGCGCAGCAGGGCGGGGTCGGGCGCGGCGAGGCCGAGCGCCCAGAAGCCGCCGTCCTCGGCGGGCCCGAACCAGGCCCCGGTGTCCGTCCAGGCGTCCGGCGCCAGCGCGGGGGCGAGATGCCGGGCGGTGAGCTGCGGGGTGTCCATGCCGACCAGGAGGGCGGGCCCCTCGACGGCGGCGAAGGCCGCGGCGAGGCGGGCGTCGAGCCCGCCCGGGCACTGCGGCCACACCTCGAAGCCGGGCGGCAGCCAGGGCCCGGGGGCGCCGTCGAGGACGAGGACGCGGCGGGCGGCGGGCAGCGCCAGCACGGTGTGCAGGGTGTCCGCGAGCGCGGCCTCGGCGAGCCGGGCCGCCTCCTCATGGCTGAACGGCGGCACCAGACGGGTCTTCACCCGCCCCGGCCGGGGCTCCTTGGCGAGCACGAGCAGCGTGGCGGCACTCACCGTCCCCTCACCTCGCCCCGCACCCGCGACGCCTCCCGCGATTCCCGTTCACCGGGTTCACCGGGTTCACCGGGTTCACCGGGTTCATCGGGTTCATCGGGCCGCCGCTCCCGCCCGTCGATCCGGTCCCGCCCGTCGATCGGCTCCCGCCCGTCGATCGGCTCCGGGCCGTCGATCCGGTCCCCCTCGTCGAGCCGGTCCTGATCGGCGAACCGCTCCCGGTCGCCGAATCGCTCCCGGTCACCGAATCGCTCCCGGTCACCGAACTGCTCCCGGTCGCGGGCCGGGGCGGTGCCCGGGCGCGGGGGTGCGGCCAGTACGCCGCGCATGTCCCGTACCGCCTGCCAGGTGCCGCGCCAGGTCCCGGTCACCTTCGACTTCCCGCTGCGCGGCAGGTACGGCACGTCGTGCTCCGCCACCCGCCAGCCCTCGTCGGCGGCGCGTACCACCATCTCCAGCGGATAGCCGCTGCGCCGGTCGGTGAGGCCGAGGCCGAGCAGTTCGGCGCGGCGGGCGGCGCGCAGCGGGCCGAGGTCGTGCAGGGCCAGGCCGGTGCGCCGGCGCAGCATCCGGGCGAGCGCCAGGTTCCCCGCGCGGGCGTGCGCGGGCCAGGCGCCCCGGCCGCGGGCCCGCCTGCGGCCGAGCACCAGGTCGGCCCCGCCCCGCGCGAGCAGCCGTACGAAGGGGGCGAGGAGGGCGGGGTCCAGCGAGGCGTCGCAGTCGCAGAAGCAGACGTACTCGGCCTCGGCCGCGAGCAGCCCGGCGTGGCAGGCGGAGCCGAAGCCGCGCCGCGGCTCGTACACCACGGTGGCGCCGAGCGAGCGCGCGATCCGGTCGCTGCCGTCGGTCGAGCCGTTGTCCACGACGATCGCCCGCCAGCCCGCGGGTACGCGGCCGAGCACCCAGGGCAGGGCCTCGGCCTCGTCGAGACACGGGAGCACCAGGTCGGCGCGCGGGAGTGGGGAGGAGGCAGTCACGCGTCTCAGCCTACGGAGACATTCCGGGCAAAATGGAAGCGAACTGCTTACGAAACGCGGACGTCAGCTTCTTACGAAACGCGGACGTCCGATCCCGCCGCCCTCCACACCACCCCCCGTACGCGGGCCCGGTGGGAGGCTTGCCACATGCAGCACTCAGCAGATCCGGAACCGCCCGCGGCCGAGGGGGCCGGTTCGGCCATTGGGGGGACGCGGGCGTCCGGGAGCCGTCCGGCGGGGGGTGGGTCCGGGGGCGGACCGGCGGGCGGTGGATCCGCGGACGGACCGGCGAGTGGTGGGTCCTGGGGTGGACCGGTGAGGGGTGGGTCCGGGGGCGGACCGGCGGGGGATACGTACGGAAGCGAACCGGCTGACGGTACGTCCGGGGGCGTACCGCCTGGCGGTACGTATGGAGGCGGTCCGGCGGGTGATCCGTCCAGGGGCGGGTCGGCCGCCGGAGTCTCCGCCGCGGGAGCACCGGGGCCCGGGGAGCCGTCCGCCGCGGCAGCACCCGGCCCCGGGGAGCCGTCCGCCGCCTCCGCGGGGCATGTGCTCGTCGTGGACGACGATCCGACCGTGGCCGAGGTGGTGGCCGGGTACCTGGAGCGGGCCGGGTTCGGCGTGGACCGGGTGGCGGACGGGCCCGCCGCGCTCGCCCGGGCCGCCGTACGCCGCCCCGACCTGGTGGTGCTCGATCTGATGCTGCCCGGCATGGACGGTCTTGAGGTCTGCCGCCGCCTGCGCGCCGAGGGCCCGGTCCCGGTGATCATGCTGACCGCGCGCGGCGACGAGGAGGACCGCATCCTCGGTCTGGAGGTCGGCGCCGACGACTACGTCACCAAGCCCTTCAGCCCGCGCGAACTCGTCCTGCGCGTCACCTCCGTCCTGCGCCGCAGCCGGGCCGCCGCGGCGCGGGAGCCGGTGCCGGAGACCCTGCGGGCCGGCGCGCTGCGGGCCGAACCCGCCGCACACCGGGCCGCCAAGAACGGCACCGAACTCGCCCTCACCGTGCGGGAGTTCGACCTGCTGGTCTTCTTCCTGCGGCACCCGGGCCGGGCCTTCGGACGCGAGGAGCTGATGCGCGAGGTCTGGGGCTGGGACTTCGGCGACCTGTCCACGGTCACGGTCCACGTCCGCCGCCTGCGCGCCAAGATCGAGGACGACCCGGCCCGGCCCCGGCTGATCCAGACGGTGTGGGGGGTGGGCTATCGCCTCGAAGCGGGGGGTGAGCCGGAGGGTGGCTCGCCGGGCGACCCTGCGGGCGACCCGGGCGGTGAGAGAGTCGGCGGTCCGTGGACCGGCGGTTCTGGGATCGGTGGTCCTGGGACTGACAATCCCAGGACCGCCGACGGTTCCGGGATCGGTGGTTCTGGGGCTGATGATCCCAGGACCGGCAGTTCCGGGACCGGGGATCCCAGGAGCGCCGATCCCGGGACAGCCGCTCCAAGGACCGGAGTTCCTCGAACCACCGCTCCAGGGCCCCTTGTTCCTCGGCCCCCCACCCCCACACCCACACCCGCCCCCACTTCCGCACCCGCCCCCGCCTCCGCACCCACTCCTGCACCCGCTCCCCGCCTCCCCCGCCCAGATCCCGAGGTCTGATCCCGTGCACGACGTACTCGCCATGGCCCTGCTCGCCTTTCTCGGGGCCGCCGCCGCGGGCCTGCTCGGAGCGGGGGCGCTGGTGCTGCTGCGGCACCGTTCGCTGACCGTCTCGCTGACAGTGGTCTCGGCGGTCGCGGTCACCGCGATGCTCGCGGGCACGCTGGCGGTGGCCTGGGCGATGTTCCTCTCGGCGCACGATCTGACGGTGGTCACCACGGTGGTGGCGATGGCCGCGGTGGTCTCGCTGGCCACCGCGCTGCTGCTCGGCCGGTGGGTGGTGGCCCGCAGCCGGGCGCTCACCCTGGCCACCCGTACCTTCGGCGAGGGCGGCAGCTTCGACGCCCCCGGCGAACCGGCGACCGCCGAACTGGCCGCGCTGTCCCGCGAGTTGGAGGCCACCAGCAGCAAACTGGCCGAGTCCCGCAGCCGCGAGCGCGCCCTGGAGGCCGCCCGCCGCGAGCTGGTCGCCTGGATCTCGCACGATCTGCGGACCCCGCTCGCGGGCCTGCGCGCCATGGCGGAGGCCCTGGAGGACGGGGTGGCGGCCGAGCCCGACCGCTATCTGCGCCGGATGCGCACCGAGGTCGAACACCTCGACTCGATGGTCGGCGACCTCTTCGAACTCTCCCGTATACACGCCGGGGCGATGGAGCTGACCCCGTCCCGGATGAGCGTCTACGACCTGGTCGGCGACGCGCTCGCGGGCGCCGACGCGGTGGCGCGCGAGCACGGGGTACGGCTGGTCGGCGACCGGGTGGCCGCGCTGCCGGTGGAGGTCGACGGCAAGGAGATGAGCCGCGTCCTCGGCAATCTGCTCCTCAACGCGATCCGCCGCACCCCCGCCGACGGCACCGTCGCCGTGACCGCCGAACGCTCCCCCGGGGGCGTCGTCCTCGCGGTCATCGACGGCTGCG
Organism: Streptomyces physcomitrii; assembly: GCF_012273655.1. Classification (GTDB taxonomy): domain Bacteria; phylum Actinomycetota; class Actinomycetes; order Streptomycetales; family Streptomycetaceae; genus Streptomyces; species Streptomyces physcomitrii. Next base: position 304,969 of record NZ_JAAWWP010000003.1, read on the forward strand.
GCGGCATCCCCGAGGAGGACCTGCCCCGCGTCTTCGACACCGGCTGGCGCGGCACCGCCTCCCGCACCCCGCCCGGCGCCGGCCTGGGCCTCGCCATCGTCCGCGGCATCGTCGAGGCCCACCGCGGCCAGGCCGCCGTCCGCAACGTCACCGGCGGCTGCTGCTTCGAGGTGACCCTGCCGGTGGCGGAGGCCTGACCCCGAAGAGGCCCACGGCGCCCGAACCACCGTGCCGCACACCCGACTTCACCGAACGCCACTCCACCCGGCACCGCCGCGCCCTCAGTGCATCAGCCCCGGACCACCTCGACCCCCCTCCACCCCGCGAGCGATACTGAAGCGCCCGTCACCGCGTGCCTTCCTGTGCACGGCCGAACCCGAGTTGAGCCCGTTCATGAACTTCGCCCCGCCGCCTGCCCGTCCCGCCCCGGGGCACCCCGCTCCCTGGACCGCCCCGACGCCCGTGGAGCACGCCCTGTACGAGGCGCGGAGCCGCGGCGACTGGCCCGGGTACTTCGACGTACTCGCGCGGGCGAAGCTCTTCTTCGAGATACGGCCGGACAAGGCGGACGAGCAGGATTCCGTCCACCCGGCCTTCCGGCGCGACCCGTGGGGCAGGAACCGCTGGCTGCACCTGTACACGGAGGGGATGCTGCCGCCGCCGGTGCCGGGGCAGTTCTTCGACTGGGAGCCGCTGCGCTGGTTCGCGCAGCCCTCCTGGCTGGTGCCGCAGGCGGTGACGAGCTTCGTGGTCAACCCGGGCAGCCCCTGCGAGGCGGTGCTGCCGACCGTGCCGCCGCACCACGCGCTGTGGGCGGGCGCCGGTGAACGTGCCGGGATGCCGCGCTTCGCGGGACAGCTGCGGGCCCTGAACGTGGGCGGCGCGCTGCGCGGACCGGTCGCGCACGGGCTCGCCTGCGGGGCGCTGCTCTGCGTCAGCAACGGCTCGCTGTGGAACGCCATGGCCTGGCACGGCACCGGATACCCGGGCGAGCGGCAGCGGCTCAAGGAGTGGTGGGGCATCACCACCCGGGAGCAATGGCTCAGCGTGCTCAGGCAGTTGCTCGACTGCGAGGCGCACAGCGCGGTATGGGAGTTCGCGCTCGGGCTGCGCCGTACCATCGCCCGCGACTTCGGCGGGCACGTCGACCCGGCGTACTGGCGGCAGTCGGTGGAGATCGTGATGCGCCGCAACGCGGGCGAGGCGACGGAGCTGACCGCCGAGGGCGTCACCCGGATCGAGCCCCGGCCCGAGTCCGAGACGGCGGCCCGTATCGAGGGCGTGCAGCGGCTGATCGGACGCATCACCCGCTACGAGGCGCGGATGCGGGCCGACGGCATCCTCGCCGCGAACCGGTACGTCACCTCCGTGGAGGCCTGGGACCTCGGGCGGGCCTCGAAGATGGCGAGGTGGGGTCTCGGCGCCCGGTTCGGCACCCTGGAGGAGGCGGAGCGCGCGGTGGTCCAGGCGGGCCGGAGCGCCGCCCTCGCCTACCGCTCCTGGCCGGACTTCTCGGCCGGATACATCCTCGGGCGCTGCCTCCACTTCGACGAGGAGGAATTCGGCTCCTGGTACGAGGAGATGGCCGAGGCCCACCGGATCCTGATGACCGAAGAGGCGAGCCCCTGGCGCAACATCCCGTTCCGGTAGGCCCGGGCCCGACGCTCCGGCCTCCGACCTCCGAGGCCGAGGCGAACCGGACGGTCTTCCAACTGCCGCATGCCCCACACCAAAGGGCCCCCCGCGACCATCGCGGCGGGCCCTTCTCGCGGTGCTGCTACGGCTGTTGTGCCGCCGTGTCTCAGTCGCGCTGGGCCGAGGCCGGGAGCTTGCGGAGGGTCATGTTCTTCGCAGTCTTGGTGCCGAAGGCGTGGTCCATGAGCTTGCCCGCGTCCTTGAAGCGGTCGGCGGAGTCGTTCAGGAGGACGCCGACCACGGTCTTGGAGCCGCGGGTGCCCGCGAAGACGAGGCAGGGTCCGGCCGGGGTGTTGGTGCCGGTCTTGACGCCGATCGTGCCCTTGTAGGAGCCGAGCAGCTTATTGGTGTTGTACCAGGTGTAGGTCCGGGTGCCGCCGTTCGCGGCGGGGGCCTTCTGGACGGTCTGGGTGGACTTCACGACGGTGCGGAAGTCGGTCTTCTTCAGGGCGTGGCGGGTGAGGTTCGCCAGGTCCTTGGGGCTCGAATAGGTCTTGCCCTTGGGGGAGTTGCCGTCGAAGGAGTCGAAGGCGGTGTTCTTCAGGCCGAGTTCCTTGGCCTTGGCGTTCATCTTGGAGATGAAGGACTTCGTGCGCGCGGCGGTGGTCGTGCCGCTGCCGAAGGTGTCGGCGAGCGCCATGGCGGCGTCGCAGCCGGAGGGCAGCATCGTCGCGTAGAGGAGCTGGCGCACGGTGAGCTTGTCGCCGGTGCGCAGGTCGGCGGTGCTGGCGCCCATCTTGGCGACGTAGTCGCGGTAGGCCTGCTTGACGGTGACCTTGCGGTTGAGGTCGACGCCCTTGGTGTCGAGGACGACGCTGACCGTCATGATCTTGGTGGTGCTCGCCATCTGGCGGCGGGTGTCACCGGCCTTGCTGAACAGGCTCTTGCCGTTGGCGTTGTCCAGCAGATAGGCGCCCTTGGCGCCGACCGTCGGGGCCTTGGCGGCGGCCGGTGCGGCCTGGACCGGTCCGGCCTGGACCGGTGCCGCCTGGGCGGGCGCGGCCAGGGCGCCGCCCGCGAGGACGAGGCCGGTGGTCAGGGCGATGCCCGCGGTCGTGCGGGCGCCGGTGAGGCGAAGACGTGCGCTCACAGCGCGTACCCCCGTTGATTCGCTGGTCAAGGTGAACGCTCCGGTGGGATCGAAGGACCGAATGGTTCGCTCTACCTGAGAAGTTCTGTGCCTGAGAGGTTCTGTCGGGATGTCGAAAGGTGAGGTCTGGAACAAGGCGGAATGTCTGGTATGGGTGCCCGCGTCCGCTCGGCCGTCGGTGAGCGGTTCGCCCGCGACCACGGCGATCCCGGACGGGGCGCCTGTGATCCGCATGACGAAACGGGGCAACCGGAGGATACGCGGTCCCGGCGGCCCGGTCCGCCCTCCCCCTCCAACCTGCCGAAATCGGAACCGCATTGCCGCACCGGACCACACCCGCGGACGGGGACCTCCCGGCCGCGCGGCGATCCGTACGGCGTCTTTCCGCTGTCCGCATGGCGAAACGCCGGAGCCCTCGGATACCTGTTGCATCTAAGCTGTGCGCATGCCTGCCGCGCCCGCCGAGACCGCCCTGACCACCACCGATTCCGCCACCGATCCCACGGCCGATTCCGCCACCGGCTCCGCCACCGCGAGCCCCGGCCCGACCGCCGCCGCGCACGCCCCCGGCAAACAGCCCCCCGCCGCCGAGCGGGTCTACCGGCACGTCAAGCACGCGGTACTGGAACGGCGTTACGAGGGCGGCACCCTGCTCACCGAGGGCGAGCTGGCCGAGGCGACCGGGGTCTCGCGCACCCCGGTGCGGGAGGCGCTGCTCAAGCTGGAGGTCGAGGGGCTGCTCAAGCTGTACCCGAAGAAGGGGGCGATGGTGCTCCCGGTCTCCGCGCAGGAGATCACCGACGTCGTCGAGACCCGGCAGCTCGTCGAGACGCACGCGGTGCGCAAAGCCGTCCCCGCCCCGCCGGCCCTGCTCGCGCGCCTGGCGGAACTCCTGGAGCGGCAGAAGGCGCAGGCCGCCGCGGGCGATCTGGCCGCCACCGCCGTCACCGACCGCTGCTTCCACGCCGAGATCGTGCGCAACCTGGGCAACGACATCCTCTCCCGGCTCTACGACCAACTCCGCGACCGGCAGCTGCGGATGGGCATCGCCGTGATGCACTCGCACCCGGACCGCATCGCCAAGAACATCGCCGAGCACGCCGAGATCCTCGCCGCCCTGCGCGCCGAGGACGCCCCGCTCGCCGAGGACCTGGTGCACCGGCACGTCAGCTGGTTCTCGCATCTGGCCCGGGGTGAGGCCCGGTGAGCACCCGCGAGGCGGCCGCGCCGCTGCTGCCGGGCGATCCCCCGGGCGGGCGCCGTGCGATCGCCGTCTGGTCCATCGGCGTCTCCGTCTACTTCGTCGCCGTCATCTTCCGCACCTCGCTCGGCGTCGCCGGCCTGGACGCCGCCGACCGCTTCGACGTCAACGCCTCCGCCCTGTCCACCTTCTCCATCCTGCAACTGCTCGTCTACGCGGGCATGCAGATACCGGTGGGCCTGCTCGTCGACCGGCTCGGCACCAAGCGCGTGCTGACCATGGGCGTGGTCCTGTTCACCCTCGGCCAGCTCGGCTTCGCCTTCTCCACCTCGTACGGCTCCGCGCTGGCCTCGCGGGCGCTGCTCGGCTGCGGGGACGCGCTGACCTTCATCAGCGTGCTGCGGCTCGGCACCCGCTGGTTCCCGGCCCGGCGCGGGCCGCTAGTCGCCCAACTCGCCGGTCTGGTGGGCATGGCGGGCAATCTGGTCTCCACCCTGGTGCTCGCCCGGCTGCTGCACGGCCTCGGCTGGACCACCGCCTTCGCGGGCAGCGCCCTGTGCGGGGTGCTCGTCCTGGTCCTGCTGCTGCTCTTCCTGCGCGACCACCCCGAGGGCTTCGCGCCGGAACCGGCGAGCCACCGGGGCGCCGCCTTCGTACGCCGCCAGATCGCCGCCTCCTGGCGGGAACCCGGCACCCGGCTCGGCCTCTGGGTGCACTTCACCACGCAGTTCCCGGCGATGTTCTTCCTGCTCCTGTGGGGGCTGCCGTTCCTGGTCGAGGCGCAGGGCATGTCCCGCGGCGGCGCGGGCACTCTGCTCACCCTGGTCGTGCTCTCCAACATGGCCGTCGGCCTGGTCTACGGGCAGGTGATCGCCCGGCACCAGAACGCCCGGATGCCGATCGCGCTCGGCACGGTGGCCTCAAGTGCCCTGCTGTGGGCGGCCGTTCTGGCCTGGCCGGGGACGCACGCCCCGCTGTGGCTGCTGATCGTGCTGTGCGCGGCCCTCGGCGCCTGCGGACCGGCCTCCATGATCGGCTTCGACTTCTCCCGCCCGGCCAACCCGCCGGAGCGCCAGGGCACCGCCTCCGGGATCGTCAACATGGGCGGCTTCGTCGCCTCGATGACGACGCTCTTCCTGGTCGGTGTGCTCCTCGACCTCACCGGCGACAACTACCGCCTGGCCTTCTGCGCCCTCTTCGTCCTCCAGGCCCTCGGCCTCAGCCAGATCCTGCGGCTGCGCGGCCGGGCCGCCCGCCGCGAGGACGAGCGGCTGGTCGCGAGCCGGGTGGAGACGGTGCACGTCCCCGTGTGAGAGCCGTACCCCGCGGGGGAGCCGTACGGGGAGCGGCCGTTCAGAAGGTGATCACGATCTCCCGGAGCACCGCGTCCGCGAGTTCCTGGTCGCCCTCGGCCTTGATCTCCCCGGCGGCGGACTCCGGGGTGACGCGGCCGCAGGCGAGCCGGTAGAAGGTCTCCCAGTCCAGGCTGAGGGTCAGGGCGGGGCCGAGCGAGGGGGAGCCGTCGATGGTGCCCCGGCCGTTCGCGTCGACCCGTACGGTGCGCAGGAACTCGACGGGGCCGCCGACGTCGAAGACGACCGCCGAACCGGGCGCCGCCCCGGCCCGCTTGGCGACGATCTTCGGCAGCTCGTCGAGGATCATGTCCCGTACGACGGCGGAGCCCGGGGAGTCGAGGTCGCCGGGGGTCGCGAGCGCGGCGCGCAGGTCCTGTTCGTGGACCCAGGTGTCGAAGACCCGGCTGCGCAGGTGGTCGTGGAGGGTCTGGTTCCGGCCGAGGAGTCCGCGGATCTCGGTGTCGGGCTCCCGGTACTCGTTGCGCAGCTGGCGCGAGCGGCGGATGATCGTGTACTCCAGCTCCGCGGTCATCTCCGGGGCGGTGTGGTGCCGCCGGACGTCGACCTGGACCTCCATGTACCGCTGCGGCTCGGTCTTCACGTGGTAGAGGTCGCGCGGCAGGGTGTGGATGGGGCGGGGGTCGCCGAGCGCCTCGCACTCCATGCCGATCACATGGGAGACGACGTCCCGCACCGACCAGCCGCGGCAGGGGGTCGCCCGGTTCCACTCCCGGTCGGGCAGCGGCGTCACCAGCTGGGATATCGCTTCTGCGGCGTGGGTCCAGGCATCGGCATAGGGCTGAAGGCTGGGATGGAGACTCACGAGACCCCTCGGGCGTGGCGGACGTACGGTGGCCGGCGGTTGCTGGTCGGACGGTGTCGGCCGGGCGGCGGACCCGCGCGGAGGCCGACCGCGGTGGAGCGGTGCCGACTGTTTTCGGTCGTGGAAGGCCGGGGGCTCCCCCGCTACAGACAGTACGCTGCCCGAAGGCACCCCGGCAGTGCTTTCGGATGACGATCGTAGGCCGTAACGACGACCCCAACGCCAGGACGGTGGTACTGTGCGCGCTTCCCTCCTCCAGATCGGACCAGACGGCGACGAACCGGTGGATTCCCTTCGTGACAGGGCGAGTTCGCTGGTACAGGAGCAAGCGGGGGCGGATCTGGTGATCCTCCCCGAGCTGTGGACCACCGGCGCCTTCGCCTTCGAGCGCTTCGCCGCGGAGGCCGAGCCGCTGCGCGGGCCCACCTACGAGCTGATGGCCGAATCCGCGCGGAAGACCGGGGTGTGGCTGCACGCCGGGTCGATCCCGGAGCGCGCCGAGGACGGCACCCTCTACAACACCTCGCTGGTCTTCGGCCCGGACGGCGAACTCGCCGCCTCCTACCGCAAGATGCACCGCTTCGGCTTCGACCGGGGCGAGGCGGTCCTGATGGGCGCGGGCACGGAGCTGGTCACGGTTGCGCTGCCCGGCACCACGCTCGGCCTGGCCACCTGCTACGACCTGCGCTTCCCCGAGCTGTTCCGGGGCCTGGTCGACGCGGGCGCCGAACTCCTGGTGGTCCCCGCGGGCTGGCCCGAGCGCCGCCGCGCCCACTGGACCCTGCTCGCCCAGGCCCGCGCCGTCGAGAACCAGGCGTACGTCCTGGCCGTCGGCTCGGCCGGTACGCACGCCGGGGTGCCGCAGGCCGGGCACAGCATCGCCGTCGACCCCTGGGGCGCGGTGCTCGCGGAGGCGGGCCACGGCCAGCAGGTGCTCACCGTGGACCTGGACCCGGCCCGGGTCGCCGCCACCCGCGAGGAGTTCCCGGCGCTGAAGGACCGGGTCCTCGGCCGCTGAAGGGGCCCCGGGCGGCGGCCGGTTCGGGCTTCCGAGCGGCCGCCGGTTCCGGCCGGCGGCCACCCGTCCGCCGGTCCCCTAGTCCTCGTCGCGTTCCTTGTCCGCGAGATGGATCACACAGACCGCGACGGCGATGAGCAGCGCCGGGTCGGCGTCCTCGCGTACCACCTCGACGCCGTAGGTCTCCCGCACGCGCAGCCAGCGGCGGGAGATGTCCGCGAGGAGTTCGCCGTCGTACTCGACGGCGAACTCGCGGTCCAGGATCTTGCCGCTGACGTCGAGTTCGGTGCCGTCGGCGAGGCTGACGCGGTAGTGGTTGCGCAGCAGGGACAGGCGCTTGCGCTTGATGGTGGCGAGGTCCTCGCCGTCCCGGGAGATCACCATGGTGTCGCGCAGCGCGAACATCTTCTGGTGGATGTCGATGAGGACGTTGCCGCCGGTGTCCTTCAGCTCGAAGGTGTCCCGCAGCCGCATCGCCTTGCCGTCGACGAGGAAGACCTTGGCGCCGTGCTCGTCCTCGATCCAGTAGTCCTCCCCGATGCCGAGGAGCCGGTCGCGTACGAGGTACTTGCCTGAGCGGGGAGTGTGGTCCCCGGGGGAGTTCCGCATGCTGGACGGCTTCCCCGGGGGCGGGCGGATCACGCGGGTGCGGCCCGCTTGTTAGCCTCACGGCCCAGGGAGGACGAGTCATGGCGGGCGAGGACGGCTGATGGCGGACGAGGTCTACGTGGGCCGGGCGGGCCCGGACGCGGCGCTCGACCGCGGCTGGCTGCTCGGGCACTTCAAGGACCCCGGCGACCCCCGGCACAGCGAGGCCGTGGAGATCAAATGGGGCGTCCACCCGCCCGGCGACACCCGCGCCGCCTGGGTGCGCGGCGAGGAGCGCACCGCCCTGCTGGTACTGATCTCCGGGCGCTTCCGGATGGAGTTCCCGGGCCGCGCGGTGACCCTGGCCGAACAGGGCGAGTACGTGGTCTGGGGCAAGGGCGTCGACCACTCCTGGTACGCCGAGGAGGCCTCGGTGGTGCTCACCGTGCGCTGGCCCTCGGTGCCCGGCTACCGGGTGCCGGCGCCGGGCCCGGGCGGGGAGCTGGGGGATGGCACCCTGGAACCATGAACGACGTGCCCCCGGCCCCCCGCCGCCCCCGTGTCCGCGCCCCCGAGCTGACCGGTGAGGGCGGCTGGCTCAATACCGGCGGCAGGGAGCTGAGCCTCGCCGGGCTGCGCGGGCGCATCGTGATCCTCGACTTCTGGACCTTCTGCTGCATCAACTGCCTGCACGTCCTGGACGAGCTGCGCGAGCTGGAGGAGAAGCACCGGGACACCGTGGTGATCATCGGGGTGCACTCGCCGAAGTTCGTGCACGAGGCCGAGCACGCGGCCGTGGTGGACGCCGTCGAGCGCTACGGGGTCGAGCACCCGGTCCTCGACGACCCGGGGCTCACGACCTGGAAGCAGTACGCGGTCCGGGCCTGGCCGACCCTGGTGGTGGTCGACCCGGAGGGCTATGTCGTCGCCCAGCACGCGGGCGAGGGCCACGCCCACGCGCTGGTCCGGCTGGTCGCGGAGCTGGAGGCCGAGCACGCCGCCAAGGGCACCCTGCGGCGCGGCGACGGCCCCTACGTACCGCCGGAGCCGGTCGCCACCGATCTGCGCTTCCCCGGCAAGGCGCTGCTGCTCCCCTCGGGGAACCTCCTGGTCTCCGACACCACCCGGCACCAGCTGGTCGAGCTGGCCCCGGACGGGGAGCGGGTGGTGCGCCGGATCGGCTCCGGGCAGCGCGGCCGCACCGACGGGGAGCCCGCCGCCGCCTCCTTCAGCGAGCCGCAGGGGCTCGCGCTGCTCGACGACTCCACCGTGGTCGTCGCGGACACCGTCAACCACGCGCTGCGCGCCCTCGACCTGGACTCCGGGCGGGTGCGCACCCTCGCGGGCACCGGCAGGCAGTGGTGGCAGGGCTCGCCGGTCAGCGGCCCGGCCCGCGAGGTCGCCCTCTCCTCGCCCTGGGACGTGGCGCTCTTCGGCGGCAAGGTGTGGATCGCCATGGCGGGCGTGCACCAGCTGTGGACGTACGACCCGGCCGCCGGGCGGGTCGAGGTGGCGGCGGGCACCACCAACGAGGGGCTGCTCGACGGCCCCGGGGAGCAGGCCTGGTTCGCGCAGCCCTCCGGGCTCGCCGCGGCCGGGGACCGGCTCTGGCTCGCCGACTCCGAGACCTCCGCGCTGCGCTGGGTGGACACCGGCGGCGCCGTGCACACCGCGGTCGGCACCGGCCTCTTCGACTTCGGCCACCGCGACGGGGCGGCGGAGCAGGCGCTGCTCCAGCACCCGCTCGGGGTCACCGCGCTGCCGGACGGCTCGGTCGCCGTCAGCGACACCTACAACCACGCGCTGCGCCGCTACGACCCCGCGACCGGCGAAGTCACCACGCTGGCAACGGACTTGCGGGAGCCCTCGGACGCGGTCCTGGTCGGCGGGGACATCGTGGTGGTGGAGTCGGCCCGGCACCGGCTGACCCGGCTGCGGCTGCCCGAGGAGGCGGTACGGGTGGAGTCCGTCGCCCACCGCACGCAGCGCGCCGCCACCGAGGTCGCGCCGGGCAGCCTCGCCCTGGACATCGTCTTCCAGGCCCCCGCGGGCCAGAAGCTCGACACCCGCTACGGCCCCTCCACCCGCCTGCTGGTCTCCGCCACCCCGCCGGAGCTCCTCCTCGGCGGCGAGGGCCCCGGCACCGACCTGGCCCGCACCCTGGAGCTCAACCCGGAGCTGACCGAGGGCGTCCTGCACGTCTCCGCGATGGCCGCCTCCTGCGACGACGACCCGGCCAACACCTACCCGGCCTGCCATGTGCACCAGCAGGACTGGGGTGTGCCGGTCACCGTCACCGCGGGCGGCGCGACCCGGCTGCCGCTGGTGCTCGCGGGGATGGACGAGGAGGGGGCGGGGGTCGCGGAAGGCTGAGGCGGCCCGGCCGTGCGGGCGGTCAAGTCCGCAGGTAGGAAGCCCCGTTGAGGTCGAGGACGGTGCCGGAGGCCCACTGGGCCTCCGGCGAGGCCAGCCAGAGCACCGCCGCGGCGACCTCCTCGGGCTCGGCGACCCGGCCGAACGGCGACTGGGCGCGGATCATCTCGCCGGAGGCGCCGCTGAGCCGGTCCGCGACACGCTCGGTGGCGAAGAAGCCGGGCGCGACGGAGGCCACCCCGATGCCGTGCGGGGCGAGGGCGACCGCCAGGGACTGCCCGAGGGCGTGCACCGCGGCCTTGGTGGCGCCGTAGGCGGGGTGCTCGGGCTCGCCCCGGAAGGCCCCCCGGGAGCCGATGTTGACGATCCGCCCGCCGGAGCCCTGCGCGATCATGCGCTGGGCGGCGAGGTGGCTGAGGTGCGCGGTGGCGAGCAGGTTGACGTTCACCTGCTGCTGCCAGGCGGCGACCCAGTCGGCGTAGGAGGTCTCGGCGGGCGGGTGCGCCGGGGTGCTCGCCGCCGCGTTGTTGACCAGCACGTCGAGCCCGCCGAGGCCGTCCGCCGCCTCGGCCGCGACGCGCTCGGCGCCCTCCGGCACCGAGAGGTCGCCGCCGACCAGGACATGGGCCCCTTCCGCGGGGGCCGCGAGCGAGTCGAGGGTGGCGCGGGCCTGCTCGGGGCGGCTCGCGTAGTGCACGGCGACCCGGTCGCCCCGGGCGGCGAAGGCCTGGGCGAGGGCGCGGCCGAGGCCCCGGGAGGCCCCGCTGACGAGGACGCGGCGGGCGGCGGGGGTGGCGGGCATGGATCACCTTGGGGGAGTAAGGGGGAGTCAACGCGCTGTACGGGCACTTGAGTCGACCGGCCGGGCTCAGTCCGGGCAGTTGCGCAGCGAGGAGTACTGGAGCCGGTCGTGGGCCAGCCGGATCCCCGGCAGCCAGAGCGTGTGCTCCTTCTGCCGGACCCGGTACCAGACGCTGCTGTGGCCGCCGACCTCGTCGGTGACGGTCACCCCGTTGGCGATCCGGCAGTCGGCGGTCAGCCGGTCGCCGTGCCAGACATGGCCGCCGATATTGGAGGGCCGGTAGGGCGCGTACGGGTCCAGGGCGAGGCCGAGGCGGCACTCGCGGGCGCGCTCCCGGGCGTGCTCCCGGGTGCAGTTCTGGTCGATGTTGTGGACGGTGACCACCTCGGTCGCACTGCTCTTCCGCCCGTCCTCGCCGCCGGCGGAGGAGTCCTGGCCGAGCGACATGGCGAGGGCCGCGGAACCGGCGAGCACGACCAGCACACCGAGGCCCGCGAGCACGGCCAACCGCTTCCCGCGGCGCGGACCGCTCCGCTCGGGCCCGCCCGCCGGGTCCCCGTCCGCGGCCTCGGCGCGGTCCGCACCGTCCGGCCCGCCCGGTCCCTGCCGGGCCTCCCCCGCCAACTCCTGTGCCCCCGCGGCGTCCACGGCCAGATGCAGCAGCCGTACCAGCTCGGGGAGGCGGTCCTCGCCGGTGAAGGAGAGCTTGCACCACTGCACCAGGAGGCGTTCGTCGGGCAGCGACTGGCCGCGCAGATAGCGGGAGAGCGAGGAGCGGCTGGCCGGCAGCCGGCTCTCCAGGTCCGAGAGGCTCAGGCCCAGTTCGCCGTGCATGTGGCGCAGCGCCGTCACGAAGTCGCGTACCGGCCCGGTGAGTTGCTCGGGCAATGGGGCGAGCGGCTTGCGGCGCGGGTTGTCGGGGCGCTTCTGGTTCCCATGCACGGACGGCATTTGAGCACAGCCGGAGCGTACATGCGAGGGGCACCTCCGCTCCCGGGTGGCGAAGGTGCCCCTACTCACACGATTCGGGCGGTGGCCCGGACCGGGCGGGTGACTGGCGACCGAGCGGCCCCCCGTGGCAGCTCGCTCGCCTGTCCCGTGCGCCGGTCCGGGTCCGCCTCGTGGAGCGTCCGGTCGTGGGGTACCGGACGCCGCTGGTGGAAGGACCGCTCAGTCGGTGTACTTCAGCGGCCGGTAGGGCTTGAACACCGTGTCGTTCAGTCCGTAGGTCAGCGAACGGTGGTCGGTGCCGTGGCCGCCGCGCTGCTCGTAGGCGGTGTAGGAGGTGTGCGCCTCGTCGTCCCACTTCTCGAACATCACGACGTGCCGGGTGTTGCTGTCGCCGTCCGCGTCGATGAGCAGGTCACCGGGGCGCAGGTCGGCCACCGCGATGGGCGTGGTGATCTCGGGGCTGGTCAGGCCCACGGTGTTCGGTCCGGGCGCGCCCAGGCCCAGCGCCATCGAGACATAGCCGGAGCAGTCCTGGCGGTAGCCGTCGGTCCAGAAGTCGGTCTGGCTGTACGGGACTTGGGCACCGTTGTTGGCGGTGAGCCAGGTGGCGGCGCGCTGCAGGGCCTCGGCGCGGGTGCCGCCGGGCTGCTGCGGCGGGGTCTCGCCGCCCTTGACCGGCACGCCCGGCAGCGAGTCCTGCGGGATGTCCACCGCGACCACGCTGAGGAAGCCCTCGACGGGTGCGGTGAGATGCGCCATGTAGGTCGAACAGGCGCTGCCCTCGCAGACTTTGCGCCCGGTGTCCACCTGGTAGTCCGCGGTGATCCGGTCGGCCCCGGGCGTCGTCTTGTTGAGCGTGCCGACGGCCGCCGAGCCCGTGTCCGCCTCGGCGTGCACCACCCAGCCGGTCCCCCAGGTCGGGAACTCGGCCCCGGCGGCGCCCTGTCGGACGTCCGCGGCCGAGAGCGCCGTGGTGCCCGCCGCGCGGCCTTGGACGTCCACGGCCGCGTGGCCGGGTTCCGCGGCACCGGCCGCGGCCGAGAGCCCCGAGAGCCCCGCGACGGTGATCCCGCCCGCGGCGAGCGCGGGCAGCACCTTGCGGGTCAGTCGCCTGCGGAGTGCGCCATGCCCGTGGGACGTGCCCCCGTGGTCCTGCATGCCTCTCTCCCCTCGATCAGGGGGCCGCCCGCACCGCGCCGGATGGCGCCGTACCGGGTGGCCCGCTCGACGGGACTCATCCTGCGCCGCCCGAGGGGGCCCGCGCGGCGCCCGGGCCCCCGATGGGACGTGGATTCCGGCCGCACCGCGCTGACCTGCTGGGACGTCAGGCCGGTGGGCGAGGGACGGGACGTGCGCGCGGGTCCGCTGGGACGTGACGGGACACCGCGGGGGGCTCCGGGAGCCGGCCGGGGCTCTTCGGCGCCGGGCTCACAGGGGGTTCTGGTGGCGGTCCTCGACGACCGTGGCCTGCGGCACGACGGCCCGGCGCCGCTTGTAGATGCTGGTGAACGCGGCGACCCCGAGCAGACCGGCCGCCATCAGGATCACCCCGATGAGGTTCACATTCGCACCGTCAATGTCCCAGTCGGTGGCGAAGGCGAGAATGGCCCCCACGGCGATCAGCAGAATCGATCCGCCCAGGCCCATATGTCTCAACTCCCTCGTGCGTACGGAGTGTTCGTTCCGTATGGATGGTCGTTCGGCTCTGCTGCGGGTACCCGCAGGGCGTCAGGCCATGCACGAGGGGCGGACGGAGCCGCCGCGCGCGGGGGCCGGGCCGCCGCCGCTCAGCCGTCCAGGAAGGCGACCAGGGCGCTGGTGAGCAGCGAGGGGTCCTCGGCCGCGCACAGCTCGCGGGCGCTGTGCATGGACAGGATCGCGACGCCGATGTCCACCGTCCTGATGCCGTGCCGGGCCGCGGTGATCGGGCCGATGGTGGTGCCGCAGGGCATGGAGTTGTTGGAGACGAAGGACTGGAAGGGCACCCCGGCCTTCTCGCAGGCCGCGGCGAACACCGCCCGGCCGCTGCCGTCGGTGGCGTAGCGGTTGTTGACGTTGACCTTGAGGATGGGGCCGCCGCCCGCCCGGGGGTGGTGCGTCGGGTCGTGGCGCTCGGCGTAGTTCGGGTGCACCGCGTGGCCGGTGTCGGAGGAGAGGCAGACCGTACCGGCGAAGGCGCGGGCGCGGTCCTCCAGGCCGCCGCCGCGGGCGAAGATGCTGCGCTCCAGGACCGAGCCGAGCAGCGGGCCGTCGGCGCCGGTGTCGGACTGCGAGCCGCTCTCCTCGTGGTCGAAGGCGGCGAGCACCGGGATGTGGCGCAGCGAGCCCGAGCTGCTCGCGGCGGCCAGCGCGGCGGTGCCCGCGTGCACGGAGAGCAGGTTGTCCATCCGGGGGCCGGCGACCAGTTCGCGGTCCCGGCCGAGGTAGGCGGGCGGCTCGATGGAGTGGGTCATCAGGTCCCAGCCGGTGACCTCGCCCTCGGCGAGTCCGTACTCCTGCTCCAGGAAGCGGATCAGGTCGCCCTCGTGCGCCTCGCCGAGTCCCCAGACGGGCTGCACGTGGCGCTGCTTGTCGAGCTGGAGGCCGTCGGTGCCGACCGCGCGGTCGAGGTGGATGGCGAGCTGGGGGACGCGCAGCAGGGCGCGGTCGACGTTGACCAGGCGGCTGGCCCCGTCCCGCAGCGAGAGCCGTCCGGCGAGGCCGAGGTCGCGGTCCAGCCAGGAGTTGAGCAGCGGGCCCCCGTAGACCTCGACGGCGACCTGGCGCCAGCCGTGCGCGGAGGTGTCGGGGAGGGGTTTGATCCGCAGGTTGGGGGAGTCGGTGTGCGCGCCGACGATCCGGAAGGGCGTGTGCGGCTCGGCGCCCTCGGGCACGAACCAGGCGATGAGCGCGCCGCCGCGCAGGACGTAGCGGCCGCCGGTGCCGCCCTCCCAGGCGTCGGTCTCGGCGACCTGACGGAATCCGGCCTTCTCCAGGCGCTCCGCGGCGTTCGCCACCGCGTGGTACGGCGTGGGGCTCGTGGCCAGGAAGGACATCAGGTCGTCGGTGTGGCCGCGGTCGAAGCGGGGGGGTGTGCTCATGGGTTCACCTTAGCTACGTACGCCTGCGCGGTCCGGGGGAAGCATTCGTCCGGCCGCCCGCACGGCCGAGGGCCCGTCCCCGATGTCCGGGAACGGGCCCTTGGCGCACGGGCGCTGAGGGGTGACGGGCGCTCAGAAGGCCGCTTCGTCCAGCTCCATCAGGCCGAGGTCCACCGACTCGGAGAGCTGACGCTGGAGCGCCAGGCCCGAGAGGATGTTCGCGGCGAAGAACTTGGCCGCGGCGATCTTGCCCTGGTAGAAGGCCTTGTCCTTGCTGGAGGCGCTCGGCAGCTTCTCGGCGGCGACGGCCGCGCCGCGCAGCAGCAGGTAGCCGACGACCACGTCGCCGGAGGCGAGCAGCAGGCGGGTGGCGTTGAGGCCGACCTTGTAGATGGACTTGACGTCCTTCTCGGTGCCCGCGAGGTCGGTCAGCATGGTGCCGACGATGGACTCCAGGTCGACCGCGGCCTTGCCGAGCTGCTCGCGCGCCTCGGCGAGCTCCTCGCCGCCGGAGGCCTCGGCGAGGAACTTCTTGATGTCCTCGGCGAGCGAGTTCAGCGCGGCGCCCTGGTTGCGGACGATCTTCCGGAAGAAGTAGTCCTGGCCCTGGATCGCGGTGGTGCCCTCGTAGAGGGTGTCGATCTTGGCGTCCCGGATGTACTGCTCGATCGGGTACTCCTGCAGGTAGCCGGAGCCGCCGAAGGTCTGCAGGGACTGCGCGAGCTGCTCGTAGGCCTTCTCCGAGCCGTAGCCCTTCACGATCGGCAGCAGCAGGTCGTTGAGGTTGCTCAGCTCGGTGACGTCGTCGCCGTTGGCCTCGCCGAGCGCGATCGCGTCCTGCACGGTCGCGGTGTGCAGCACCAGGGCGCGCATGCCCTCCGCGTACGCCTTCTGCGTCATCAGCGAGCGGCGCACGTCGGGGTGGTGGGTGATGGTGACCTTGGGCGCGGTCTTGTCCATGAACTGCGCGAGGTCGGGGCCCTGCACGCGCTCCTTGGCGTACTCCAGGGCGTTGAGGTAGCCGGTGGAGAGGGTGGAGATCGCCTTCGTGCCGACCATCATGCGGGCGAACTCGATGATGCGGAACATCTGGCGGATGCCGTCGTGCTTGTCGCCGATCAGCCAGCCCTTGGCGGGGTGCTTGTCGCCGAAGGTCATCTCGCAGGTGTTGGAGGCCTTCAGGCCCATCTTGTGCTCGACGTTGGTGGCGTAGACGCCGTTGCGCTCGCCCAGCTCGCCGGTCTCGAAGTCGAAGAGGAACTTCGGCACGAGGAAGAGGGAGAGGCCCTTGGTGCCCGGTCCCGCGCCCTCGGGGCGGGCGAGCACGTAGTGGATGATGTTCTCCTCCATGTCGTGCTCACCGGAGGTGATGAACCGCTTCACGCCCTCGATGTGCCAGGAGCCGTCCTCCTGCTGCACGGCCTTGGTGCGGCCGGCGCCCACGTCCGAACCGGCGTCCGGCTCGGTGAGCACCATGGTGGCGCCCCAGGTCTTCTCGACCGCGATCTTCGCGATCTCCTGCTGCTGCGGGGTGCCCTCCTCGAAGAGGATCCGCGCGAAGGCCGGGCCGGAGGAGTACATCCAGATCGCCGGGTTCGCGCCGAGGAGCAGCTCCGCGTACGCCCAGATCACGGACGGCGGGGTGCTGGTGCCGCCGATCTCCTCGGGCAGGCCGAGGCGCCAGTACTCGGAGTCCATGAAGGCCTTGTAGCTCTTGCGGAAGGACTCGGGGACGGGCGCGGTGTTCGTCGCCGGGTCGAAGACCGGCGGGTTGCGGTCCGCGTCGGCGTAGGACTCCGCGAGCTCGTTCTCGGCGAGGCGGTTGATCTCGGAGAGGATGCTCTTGACGGTGTCGGTGTCCATCTCCGCGAACGGGCCGGTGCCGTACAGCTTGTCGCGGCCGAGCACCTCGAAGAGGTTGAACTCGATGTCACGGAGATTCGACTTGTAGTGCCCCATGGCGTAAAGCTCCGAATTCAATTGCGGTGGCGCACGGCGCCCCGGGCGGGGGTGCCGGCCGCGGACGGCGGTTCCTCGTGCTGACCCTGTGACGGTGCGTCCGGTGACGGTGTGACCGGTTCGGTGGTCGGTGGCGACCACCTGTCGGCAGTCGTAGCCATGATGATGCTACCCACCGGTAATAACGCGCAAGCCCGCGCGGCGAAGTGTGAGGTGGTCTACCCGGACCGGACCGCGGATCCGGCCCGCTGGCCGGGATCCGCCCCCGCCGCCCCGGTCCGCTCCCCGGCACGTACCCCCGCTCGGTACTCTGTGCGCCATGTACGGCTACGACCAGCACGCGGGGCCCACGGCCCAGGGGCAGCAGTACGCGCCGCCCCAGCCGCCGCCACAGCAGGCCCCCGGCGGGTACGGCCAGCAGCCGCCGCCGCTCTACCCCGAGCCCTCCCCGCCCTCGCTCGCCGACGCGGTGCGGGCCTTCACCACGGGCTCCATGGCGGCCGAGGACTTCCAGCAGATCTTCTCCACCGCCAAGGTGTACTGCCCGCGCGGCGACAACCCCGGCTTCCTCGCCCTGCACAACACCCAGCAGCCGGTGATCCCGATGTTCACCTCGCTGAAGGAGCTGCGCCGGTACGCGGGCAAGGAGTCCAAGTACTTCGTGATCACCGGCGCCGAGGTGATCGACCTGCTGCCGACCGGCTACGGCTTCGTCCTGGACATGGAGGGCGAGCACCGCATGGTCTTCGACGCCAAGGCCGTGGAGCAGATGGTCGACTTCGCGATGCGCCGGATGTACGGCTGAGGTCCGCCTCCCCCCGGGCGCGCAGCACCGCTCCCCCTCCGCGCGCCTGCGCCCCGGTCACCGCGCCTGCGGCCAACTCCCCTTCTCCTCCGCCCGGTTGAGGGCGGGCGCCGCTGCGCCCCCGCGTCCGGCCGCGCGCCGGTGCCCTGACCTCGCGCGCTCTTTTCTTACGTATCCGTAGCAGGCCCCTCCCGGATGGGCGGGCGCGGTGCGGGGCTCTAACTTCCTGGCAACCGGCCGGATGCCCCCAACCCCCGGCCGGGCGGCCGGAATACCCCTGTTCCGGTCCGGCGCACACGTCCGCGGCCCCAGGACGGGCCCCGGGCAGGGCGTCTCTCCCCCCACTCATGAGGAGACTTGTCATGCTCACACGAATCGCCACGGCGGTCGGAGCCGCACTCGTCGCCGCCGTGGCCCTCACGGTGCCCGCCGCGGCCGACAACGCCGACAGCGCCCCGGCCCGCGCCACCACGACCCGCTCGGCGGACGCGAGCACGGCGCAGGCGGCGAAGTCCGCCCCGCAGGCGGACGCCAGAAAGGCCGCGGCCTGGGGCTACGTCATCGACGGCTCCTGTGGCGGCCGGGAAGGCGCGATCCGCGGCGGCGCCAACTACTGGGGCGGCGCCACCGAGGGCTCCGGCACCCCGGTCAACTGCGTCAGCGGCTACGTCGAGGGCTGCGGCGCCCGCGGCTCCGAGCCGGTCTACCAGGCCGGCGGGGTCATAGGCTGCAACTGGGGCGCCGGCCAGAAGATCACGCTCTCCACGCTGGCCAGCGACTTCCAGCTGCTCGCCGCCCACGAGTTCGGCCACAACTGGTACGGCCACTCCGGCTACGCCTGCATGAGCTGGAACAGCCCGGACGAGGTCATGGCACCCACCATGTGCGGCTGACCCACCGGGTCCGGCCGCCCCGGCCGGGCACAGCACAGCACAGCACAGCCGAACACCGCACAGCCGAGTACGGCCCCCGCGAGCGGATCCCTCCGCCCGCGGGGGCCTTCGCGCTGTCCGGGCGCGGTGCCGGGGACAGGGGCGCCAGGGCGCGGGAATACCCCGGCACCGGGTGCGGTTCCCCTCGACAGAAAGTTCAGAGTTCAACTAAACTCGGCGCACAAGGAGGTACGGACCATGCCCGCAGTGACCGTAGAGAACCCGCTGACCCTGCCCCGGGTCGCCGCCCCGGCCGAGGCCACCGCCCGCAAGGTGCTGGCCGTGAGCACCGCGCCCAGCGGTTTCGAGGGCGAGGGATTCCCGGTGCGCCGGGCCTTCGCCGGGCTCGCCTACAAGCACCTCGACCCGTTCATCATGATGGACCAGATGGGCGAGGTGGACTACGCGCCCGGCGAGCCCAAGGGCACCCCGTGGCACCCCCACCGCGGCTTCGAGACCGTCACGTACCTCATCGACGGAAGCTTCGTGCACCAGGACACCAACGGGGGCGGCGGCACCCTGAACAACGGCGACACCCAGTGGATGACCGCCGGGTCCGGGCTGCTCCACATCGAGGCGCCGCCCGAGGAGCTCGTCGTCTCCGGCGGCCTCTTCCACGGCCTCCAGCTGTGGGTGAACCTGCCCGCCAAGGACAAGATGATGGACCCCCGCTACCAGGACATCCGCGGCGGCCAGGTCCAGCTGCTCAGCTCCCCGGACGGCGGCGCGCTGCTGCGCGTGATCGCCGGTGAGCTGGACGGCCACGAGGGCCCCGGCATCACCCACACCCCGATCACCATGGTCCACGCGACGGTCCGCCCCGGCGCCGAGGTCACCCTGCCCTGGCGCGCGGACTTCAACGGCCTCGCCTACGTCCTCGCCGGAGCGGGCAGCGCGGGCGCCGAGCGCCGCCCGGTGCACAGCGGCCAGACCGCCGTCTTCGGCCCCGGCTCCTCGCTCACCGTCCGCGCGGACGAGAAGCAGGACGGCCACACCCCCGACCTGGAGGTCGTCCTCCTCGGCGGCCGCCCCCTGCGCGAGCCGATGGCGCACTACGGCCCGTTCGTGATGAACACCCGCCAGGAACTCCAGGAGGCCTTCGAGGACTTCCAGAAGGGCCGCCTCGGCACCGTTCCGGCGGTGCACGGGATGTGAGCGGCGGGCCACCGGCCCCGGTCGCGGCGAGAGAGCGGCGACCGGGGCCGTGCCGTGCTCAGCCCCGGCCGGCCCCGCCGCCGACCCGCACCGGAACCACCGTCAGCAGCTCCGAGAGCCCGCCGAAGTCGGCCGGATTCGTCGTGAAGAGCGGCAGGCCCTCGGCGATCGCGGTGGACGCGATCATGAGGTCCACCACCCGGCCGCGCGGTCTGCGCCCGGCCGCGACGACCGCGGCGCAGACCCGCCCGTAGACGCGGGCGGCCTCGGCGTCGAAGGGGAGCGGATCGAACTCGTTCTCGGCCCGCTGGAGTACGTCCATCCGCCGGGCGCGTTCGGCGTGCTCGTCGTAGAGGTCCTGCTCCCCGTTCCTGCGCACGGCGTGCGGCCCCGCGGAGAGTTCCGCCAGGGTGAGCGCGCTGATCGCGACCTCGTCCGGGAGATCCGCCACGGCGATCCGGCTCCGCTGGATCAGGATGTTGGTATCGAGCAGCCCCTGCCGATACGAGGGCGCGGCGGCACCGGGGTCATCGGAGTCTCCGCGCCCGGTCCGCTCAGCGGTCATAGGGGTCGCTCAGCTCCTGGTCCGCCACCGCGTCCTGGTCGGTCCGGAAGGCCTCCGGTGAGACCTCGGGCGCCGACCGGGACATCGCGGCGAACTCCGCGCGGGGCACGAAGCGGCGCCGTCGCCGGAGCGGGACCAGCTCGCCGATCCGGTGGCCGTCACGGGTCACCGTGAACGCCTGTCCGCCCTGGACCGCGTCCATGATCTCCTTGGACCTGTTGCGCAGATCGCGCTGGGTCACCTCTGGCTGGATGCTCACGGGATCCATCGTACGCGGGTGTGCTACACGGTGCTACAGCGTGACCACCCTGTTTGCTCCACAGATCACGCCGGATCACCTCTGGCTGCATGCTCACGGGTGCATCGCCTGCGGACTGTTGCCGCACAGTGCTACAGAGCGACCACCCTGTTTCACCGGCCGCCCCGCCCCCTCCCCCATCCGCACCCCCTCCGGCCCCGCCTGCCCCCGCCCGGGCGCCCGCCGTGCTGAGCTGGCCGTATGGCAGAGGCACAGGGAGCGGGGGCGCGGGCGGGGCGGGGAGCCGGGGGGTCGCTGCTGCCCGAGCCGGCGCGGCGTATCGGGGCCTGGTGCCTGCTGATCCTGCTGGTGACCGCGGTCGCGGTGGTCGTCATCCGGCTGACGGTGTTCTTCCGGGCGGCCGTGGTGCCGGTGCTGCTCGCGCTGCTCGGGGCCGCGCTGCTCGGACCGCTGTACCGGTGGCTGGTGCGGCGGCGGCTCAACCAGTCGCTGGCCGCGGGGCTGACGGTGCTGGCCGTGCTCGCGGTGGTCGGCGGGGCCGTGTACATCGTGGTCTCCGCGCTGATCGACACCGGCGGCGAGATCGTCGACTCGCTGCGGGACACCGCCGAGTCGGTCGCCCGGCACTTCGGCGCCGAGGGGACCTCGCTGGACGATCTGACCTCCCGCGCCCGCGAGTTCGGCGGGAAGTTCGGCGGTACGGCCGCCTCCGGGCTGCTCAGCGGGATCAGCGTGGTCGGCGAGTCGATCGCCACGGCGGTGCTCGCCCTGCTGCTGCTCTTCTTCTTCCTGCGCGACTCCGACCGGGCGGTGCGCGCCCTGCACTCGCTGGCGCCCGCGAACTCCGGCTCGCTCCTGGAGGCCATGGCGCGCCGGGCGTTCCGGGCCGTCGAGGGCTTCATGCACGGCACGACGCTGATCGCCCTCATCGACGCCGTCTTCATCACCGTGGGGCTGCTCGTCCTGCGCGTCCCCGGTGCCGTCGGGCTCGGCGCGCTGGTCTTCGTCGGCGCCTACATCCCCTATCTCGGGGCCTTCCTCTCCGGCGCGGTCGCCGTCCTGGTCGCGCTCGCCGACCGCGGCTTCGTGATCGCCCTGTGGGTGCTCGGCGTGGTGCTGGCCGTGCAGGTCATCGAGGGGCACCTGCTCCAGCCGCTGATCCAGTCCCGCACCGTGCAGATGCACCCCGCGGTCGTCATGCTCGCCATCGCCGCCGGGGCCTCCGTCGCCGGGATCCTCGGGATGCTGCTCGCCGTGCCGATGACCGCCGCGGGCTTCGGGGTCTACGCCGAGCTGCGCGGCCGCTACTCGGCGGCCGTCGCCGCGTCCCGCGAGGAACCGCCCGCGTCCCCCGGGGAACCGCCCGGGCCGCTACCGCCACCGCCGGGCGGCTGACCGGCCGTCCGGCCCGCCGCGCTCCGGCCGCCGTCCGCGCGGGCCCGGCGCCCCCGCCCCCGTACCTCGTGCAGCTCGAACCAGATCGACTTGCCGTCGCCCTGCGGGTCCACCCCCCAGGAGTCCGCGAGCATGTCCATCAGGACCAGGCCGCGGCCCGAGGAGGCGAGTTCGCCGGGCCGGCGCAGATGCGGCAGGTCGTCGCTGCCGTCGCCGACCGAGACCCGCAGCCGCCGCCGGCCCGCCTCCCCGCTGACCACCGCCACCAGCAGGGCGTCCCCGTCGGTGTGCACCAGGACGTTGGTGAGCATCTCCGAGACCATCAGCACCGCCGCGTCGACCTGCTCCGCGTCCGACCAGTCGTGCAGCACCTCCCGCACCTGCTGGCGGGCGCCCGCGACCCGCTCCGGCTCGGCCTGCGCCACGGTCAGGGCGACCCGGCGGGCGGGGGTCAGCTGCCGCGGCCGCTTGTTGCGCCGGACGAGCAGCATCGCGATGTCGTCCTCGCGGCGGTCGGCGAGCGGCCCCGTGGTGTAGTGCGAGGAGGGGCCGTGCACCGCCTGGACCAGGGCCTCGGCGAGGCCTTCGAGGCGCTCGCCGCGGTGCTCCTCCATGATCGTGCGGATCCGCGCCCAGCCGGAGTCCAGATCGTGCCCGCCGGTCTCGATCAGCCCGTCGGTGCACATCAGCATGGTCTCGCCGGTCTCCAGGACCAGCCGGGTGGTCGGATAGTCCGGGTCCGGGTCGATGCCGAGCGGCAGCCCGCCCGCGGTCGGCCGGAGCACCACCGTCCCGTCCGCCATCCGGATCGCCGGGTCCGGGTGCCCGGCCCGGGCGATGTCGAGGATCCCGGTGCCGGGCTGGGCCTCCACGTACAGGCAGGTCGCGAAGCGGGGTTCCGGGTCGGCCTCGCTCTGCGGGTTGAGGCTGTGCGCGACCGAGTCGGAGATCCCGGCGAGGAAGCGGCTGGCCCGCGCGAGCACCGCGTCGGGCCGGTGCCCCTCGGAGGCGTAGGCGCGCAGGGCGATCCGCAGCTGGCCCATCAGCCCCGCGGCGCGCACGTCGTGGCCCTGCACATCGCCGACCACCAGCGCGATCCGCCCGGTCGGCAGCGAGATCATGTCGAACCAGTCGCCGCCGACCTGGAGCCCGCCGCCGGTGGGGACGTAGCGGGCGGCGACCTGGAGTTCGGGGACCTGGGGGCCGAGGGTGGGCAGCATCGCGCGCTGCAGCCCGTCGGTCAGCTCGCGCTCGGTCTCGGCGGTGTTGGCCCGGGTCAGCGCGCCCGCGAGCATCCGGGCCACCGTGGTCAGCACCGAGCGCTCGTCGGGCGTGAAGGAGACCCGGTACGAGAAGGCCGCCATCCACGCCCCGATGGTGCGCCCCGCCACGATCAGCGGCAGGAAGGCCCAGGACTCCCGGCCGAAGGGTTCGGCAAGCGGCCAGGTCACCGGATAGCGGCGCCGGTAGGCCTCCGGCGAGGCCAGGTAGACGGCGCGGCCGGTGCGGACCACCTCGGCGGCCGGGTAGTCGGTCTCCAGGGGCATCGCGGTGAAGGGGTTCTCGTCGCCCTCCGCGTGCCCGTGGTGCCCGATCACGGTGAGCCGGTCCCCCTCCGCCCCGAAGACGGCGAGCCCGTCCGGCGAGAAGCCCGGCATCGACAGGCCCGCCGCGACCCGCAGCACCTCCTGGGTGGAGCGCGCCTCGGCGAGCGCCCGGCCCGCGTCGAGCAGGAAGGCCTCGCGGGCGCGGCGCCAGTCGCCGATGACGGGGGCCCGGCCGCCGCCCGCCGAGGGCTCGCTGATCTCCTGGAGGGTGCCGAGCAGCCGGTAGTGCCCGGTGTCCGGGTCCTGGCTGGGCTTGGAGCGGCTGCGGACGGCCCGCAGCACCCGGCCCTCCTCGTCCATGACCCGCAGCCGCACCTCCGTCAGGGTGTCCTCGGCGACCGCGAGCCGTACCACCCCTTCGATCTCGTTCCAGTCCACCGGGTGGAAGCGGGAGCGGGCGCCCGCCTCGGAGAGCGTCACCGGGTGCGCGGGCAGGCCCACCAGCCGGGCCGCCTCGGCGTCCAGCCGTACGGCACCCGCCGCGGTGTCCCAGTGCCACAGCCCGGTGGCCAGGGTCACCAGAACATCCCTTTCCGGATGGAAGGGATCATCGGTGCGCATTGCCTCACTCTAAGAAGAGGCACCGGAGAGCCGCCACCGAGAGCGGGGCCCGGGCGGGCCCGTACGTACCGGAAACCGCGCCCGCCGCGGACGGTAACCTTGACGGGTCTCACGGCTCCGGCGGGCGCCACCCGGCCGCCGGATCCGGGCACCGGGACCGCCGGCGCACGAAGCGCGAGCCGGCCCCGGAACCACGAGGCACCGGAACGACCGGAACCACCCGAACCACCCGAACCCAGGGCACACCCCACTGACGCGAAGACTGGATGAACGACGATGCACCGGTACAGGTCCCACACCTGCGGCGAGCTCCGCGCCTCTGACGTCGGCAGCGACGTCCGGCTGAGCGGCTGGCTGCACAATCGCCGAGACCTGGGCGGCATCCTCTTCATCGATCTGCGCGACCACTACGGCATCACCCAGCTCGTGGCCCGCCCCGGCACCGCCGCCGCCGAGGCGCTGGACAAGCTCTCCAAGGAGACCGTGGTCCGCGTCGACGGCAAGGTCGTCTCCCGCGGCGCCGACAACATCAACGCCGAGCTGCCCACCGGCGAGATCGAGGTGGAGGCCGCCGAGGTCGAGGTGCTCGGCGCGGCAGGCCCGCTGCCCTTCACCATCAACACCGAGGACGGGGTGAACGAGGAGCGGCGCCTGGAGTACCGCTTCCTCGACCTGCGCCGCGAGCGCATGCACCGCAACATCATGCTGCGCTCCGCCGTGGTCGCCGCGATCCGCTCGAAGATGACCGCCCTCGGCTTCAACGAGATGGCGACCCCGATCCTCACCGCCACCTCCCCCGAGGGCGCCCGCGACTTCGTCGTCCCCTCCCGCCTGAACCCGGGCCGCTTCTACGCCCTGCCGCAGGCCCCGCAGCAGTTCAAGCAGCTGTTCATGGTCTCCGGCTTCGACCGGTACTTCCAGATCGCGCCCTGCTTCCGCGACGAGGACGCCCGCGCCGACCGCTCGCCCGGCGAGTTCTACCAGCTCGACGTGGAGATGAGCTTCGTCGAGCAGGAGGACGTCTTCCAGCCGATCGAGAAGATGATGACCGAGCTCTTCGAGGAGTTCGGCGGCGGCCGCCACGTCACCTCGCCCTTCCCGCGGATCCCCTTCCGCGAGTCGATGGACAAGTACGGCTCCGACAAGCCGGACCTGCGCGCCCAGCTCGAACTGGTCGACATCACCGACGTCTTCGAGGGCAGCGAGTTCAAGGCCTTCGCCGGCAAGCACGTACGCGCCCTGCCGGTGCCGGCCGTGCAGGACCAGCCCCGCAAGTTCTTCGACCAGCTCGGCGACTACGCCGTCGAGCAGGGCGCCAAGGGCCTCGCCTGGGTCCGCGTCGCCGAGGACGGCTCGCTCTCCGGCCCGATCGCGAAGTTCCTCACCGAGGAGAACGTCAAGGTCCTCACCGAGCGCCTCGGCCTCGCCGCCGGGCACGCCGTCTTCTTCGGCGCGGGCGCGTACGAGGAGGTCTCCAAGATCATGGGCGCGGTCCGCGTCGAGGCCGCCAAGCGCTCCGGCCACTTCGAGGAGGACGTCTTCCGCTTCTGCTGGATCGTCGACTTCCCGATGTACGAGAAGGACGAGGAGACCGGCAAGATCGACTTCTCGCACAACCCCTTCTCGATGCCCCAGGGCGGCATGAAGGACCTGGAGGAGAAGGACCCGCTGGACGTCCTGGCCTGGCAGTACGACATCGTCTGCAACGGCGTCGAACTCTCCTCCGGCGCCATCCGGAACCACGAGCCGGACATCATGATCAAGGCCTTCGAGATCGCCGGCTACGACCGCGACACCGTGGAGCGCGAGTTCGCGGGCATGCTCCGCGCGCTGCGCTTCGGCGCCCCGCCGCACGGCGGCATCGCCCCCGGCGTCGACCGCATCGTGATGCTCCTCGCCGACGAGCCCAACATCCGCGAGACCATCTCCTTCCCCCTCAACGGCAACGCCCAGGACCTGATGATGGGCGCCCCCACCGAGCTGGAGGAGTCCCGCCTCCGCGAACTCAACATCTCGGTACGCAAGCCGCAGCCGAAGTAGCCGAAGCGGCGAAGCAGGCGAAGTAGGCGAAGCAGGGGCTTTCGCAGGGGAGTTCCTGCGTACGCGAGAGGGGCCTCCGGTTACGGCCGGGGGCCCTTTCGCATACGGCTCTACGGGCATACGGGCTCGGCGTACCGCCTCTGCGGGCATACGGGCTCGGCGTACCGCCTCTGCGGGCACACGGGCTCGGCGTACCGCCTCTGCGGGCACACGGGCTCGACGTACTGCCTCTACGGGCGTACGGGCTCGGCGTACTGCCTCTACCGCCGCACGCGGTAGCGGAAGCAGACGATCCCCGAGTCGAAGGTGCGGTTCTCCGCCAGTTCGAGATCCACCCGGCGCTCGCTCCGCGGAAAGAACGGGACGCCCCCGCCGACCAGCACCGGGTGGACCCGGGGCCGGTACTCGTCGATCAGCCCCGCGGCGGCGGCCTCCGCGGCGAGCCCCGCACCGCCGATCGCGATCTCCCCCTCCCCCGGCTCGCCCCGCAACCGCCCGATCTCCTCCGCCAGCCCCCCGGAGAGCAGCCGGGCATTGCCCCGCACCGCCGAAAGCGTCCTGGAGAACACCACCTTGGGCAGCGGATTCCAGAGCGCCGCCCACACGCGTTCGGAGTCGTCGAGCGCCGGGTCCTGCTCGGCGGTCTCCCAGTACAGCATCGTCTCGTACAGCCGCCGCCCCATCAGATGGACGGCGACCCCCCGGATCTCCTCGGTGACGAACCGGAAGACCTCCGCATCGGGCTCCGACCAGTCGAAGCCGCCGTCCGGCCCGACGATGTACCCGTCGAGCGAGACCCCCATCGAATAGGTCACCTTGCGCATCGGAGTCCTCCAACCGATTCTGCTGGACGTTCCCGGCCGGAGCACAGGGCAGGTGGCCGTGCCTCTGACATACCTCAACGCGCTGCATCCGGCCATTCCTCGATGCCTCCTGGCTGCCTTCGCGCGCCGTTGCTACGGTGGCCGACACCGTCCAAGAGCATGCTCGCGACCAGAGATCACCCTTCGGGCCGGAGATTTCCCCGAGCTCGGTATGTCTCTCTGGGGCCGAGAGTGCCCTCTGCTCGTACGACTGAACGGGGAGGCGCATGACCCGGCCCTGGGAAGCAGATCCGTCCACCGGATTCAAACGACGCCTGGGGAAGTCGCCGCAGGAATTGGGACTCACCACGGACACCCCGGACTGCCCCGACATCTGGGAACTCGAGAACGGCGATGTCGCCGTCATCGGACGGGATCTGACGCATTCCTTGGGCAAGTCGCTCCCGGCCGGTGTGAGCATCGGGGAGGACGAGCGGCTTGTGGTGATCCCCAGGAACATGCTGATCGCGGCGAAACCGGATATCCCGCATTCTTGATTTCTTCCCGCAGGTCCGTTCCGAGCGACGCCGAACATTTCCGCAAGGCCGCTGAACTCGGGTTCCCCCACCGGCGCCTGCGCGTGGCCGCACTCCCGGTGACTCCGTATGCGCAGGGGGTTCCGGCACCAAAGCCCCCAACGCCCGCGGCCCGGCCGGAGTGATCCTCCGGCCGGGCCGCGGTTTCCGCCGTGTGGTGAGCCTCTGGGGAGGCTCGGCGGGAGGGTGGTCAGCCCCAGACGAACAGGCGCTTGGGCTGTTCCAGGACCGCTGCGATGTCCGCGAGGAACTTCGAGCCGAGTTCGCCGTCGATGAGGCGGTGGTCGAAGGAGAGCGCGAGCGTGGTGACATGGCGGGGCTTGATCTTGCCCTTGTGGACCCAGGGCTGGAGCTTGATGGCGCCGACCGCGAGGATCGCGGACTCGCCCGGGTTCAGGATGGGCGTACCGGTGTCGACGCCGAAGACGCCGACGTTGGTGATGGTGAGGGTGCCGCCCTGCATGGCGCCCGGGGAGGTCTTGCCCTCCCGGGCGGTGCCGACCAACTCCGAGAGGGACTGGGCGAGTTGCGGCAGGGACTGCTCGTGCGCGTCCTTGATGTTCGGCACGATCAGGCCGCGCGGGGTGGCGGCGGCGATGCCCAGGTTCACGTAGTGCTTGAGCACGATCTCCTGGGCGGCCTCGTCCCAGGCCGCGTTGACCTCGGGGTTGCGGCGGACCGCGACGAGCAGGGCCTTGGCGATGAGCAGCAGGGGGTTGACCCTGAGGCCCGCCGGCATGCCGTACTCGTCCGGGTTCTTCTTCAGCTCCTCGACCAGGCGCATCGTGCGCGTCACGTCGACCGTGACGAACTCGGTGACATGCGGCGCGGTGAAGGCCGAGCCGACCATCGCCTGGGCGGTCATCTTGCGGACGCCCTTGACCGGGATCCGGGTCTCGCGCGCACCGGCCGCCGCAGCGGTGACCGGGGCGGCGGCCGGAGCCGGGGCGGGCGCCGCCGGAGCCTGCGGGGCCGCCGCGGGCGCCGGAGCCACCGCCGCGTGCACGTCCTCGCGGGTGATGATGCCGTCCGGGCCGGTGGGCCTGACGGTGGTGAGGTCCACGCCGAGGTCCTTGGCCAGCTTGCGCACCGGCGGCTTGGCGAGCGGGCGGGCACCGGCCGGGGCGGTCGGAGCCGCCGGGGCCGGGGCGGGCGCGGGTGCCGGTTCCGCGGCCGGGGTGACCGGGGCGACCGGGGCCGCGTGGCCGTTCAGCTCGGCCTGCACCGCCGCGGCGGCCGGTCCCGGCTGGGCGGACTTGCGGGGGCGCCGCTTGGTGGAGGACTCGGCGACGCCGTAGCCGACCAGGACCGGCTGGCGGCCCTTGGGCTGCTCGTCGTCATCGGCGGCGGGCGCGGCGGGCGCGGGCTCCTCGGCGGGGGCGGCCGGGGCCGGGGCCCCGCCGGTGCCGCCGACCTCGACCGTGATGATGGCCTGGCCGACGTCGACGGTGGTGCCCTCCTCGTACCGCAGCTCGCGGACGACGCCGGTGAACGGGATCGGGAGTTCGACCGCGGCCTTCGCGGTCTCCACCTCGCACACCGCCTGGCCGTCGGTGACCTCGTCACCGGCCTGGACGTACCACTTGAGGATCTCCGCCTCGGTGAGCCCCTCACCGACGTCGGGCATCTTGAACTCGCGTACCTGGGACTGCGTCATGGTGGTCACGCCTCTTCTCAGTACGCCAGCGAGCGGTCGACGGCGTCGAGCACGCGATCCAGACCCGGCAGGTATTCCTCTTCGAGGCGCGCCGGGGGGTACGGGGCGTGGTAGCCGCCGACCCGCAGCACGGGGGCCTCCAGGTGGTAGAAGCACCGCTCGGTGATCCGGGCGGCGATCTCCGCGCCGGTGCCGAGGAAGACCGGCGCCTCGTGCACCACGATCAGGCGGCGGGTCTTCTCCACCGAACCCTGCACGGTGTCGAAGTCGATCGGGGACATCGAGCGCAGGTCCACGACCTCCAGGGAGCGGCCCTCCTCGGCGGCGGCCGCGGCCGCCTCCAGGCAGACCTTCACCATCGGGCCGTACGCGACCAGGGTGGCGTCGGTGCCGGGGCGGACCACCTGGGCGCCGTGCAGCGGGGCCGGGATCGCCTCGGTGTCGACCTCGGCGCGGTCCCAGTACCGCCGCTTGGGCTCGAAGAAGATGACCGGGTCGTCGGACTGGATGGCCTGCTGCATCATCCAGTAGCCGTCGGAGGCGTTCGCGGGGGAGACCACCTTGAGGCCCGCGACATGCGCGAAGAGCGCCTCCGGGGACTCCGAGTGGTGCTCGACCGCGCCGATGCCGCCGCCGTAGGGGATGCGGATGACGACCGGCAGCTTGATCTTGCCGAGCGCGCGGGCGTGCATCTTCGCCAGCTGGGTGACGATCTGGTCGTACGCGGGGAAGACGAAACCGTCGAACTGGATCTCCACGACGGGGCGGTAGCCGCGCAGCGCCAGGCCGATCGCGGTGCCGACGATGCCGGACTCGGCGAGCGGGGTGTCGATGACCCGGTCCTCGCCGAAGTCCTTCTGGAGTCCGTCGGTGACGCGGAAGACGCCGCCGAGCTTGCCGACGTCCTCGCCCATGACGAGGACCTTCGGGTCCGTCTCCAGCGCGGTGCGCAGCGAGACGTTGATCGCCTTGGCGAGGGGGAGTTTCTCCACGGCCATGGTCACTTGCCCTCGCCTTCGGCACCGGTGTCCGCGAACGACGCCTGGTAGGCGGCGAACTGCGCACGCTCCTCGTCGACGAGCGCGTGCCCGTCGGCGTAGACGTTCTCGAAGATGGCGAGGTGGTCCGGGTCGGGCATCGACCGCACCACCTCGCGCACCCGCTTGCCCAGGGTCTCGCTCTCCTCCTCCAGCTCCGCGAAGAAGGCCTCGTCGGCGTACTTCTCGGACTCCAGGTAGGCGCGCAGCCGGGCGATCGGGTCCTTGGCCTCCCAGGACTGCCGCTCGTCGTCGTGGCGGTAGCGGGTCGGGTCGTCGGAGGTGGTGTGGGCGCCCATCCGGTAGGTGAACGCCTCGACCAGGGTGGGCCCCTCGCCGCGGCGCGCACGCTCCAGCGCCCACCGGGTCACGGCGAGGCAGGCCAGTACGTCGTTGCCGTCGACGCGGACGCCGGGGAAGCCGTAGCCCTGGGCGCGCTGGTAGAGCGGCACCCGGGTCTGCTTCTCGGTCGGCTCCGAGATCGCCCACTGGTTGTTCTGGCAGAAGAAGACGACCGGGGCGTTGTAGACCGCGGAGAAGGTGAAGGCCTCCGCGACATCGCCCTGGCTGGAGGCGCCGTCGCCGAAGTAGGCGACCACCGCGGAGTCCGCGCCGTCCTTGGCCACGCCCATCGCGTAGCCCGTGGCGTGCAGCGCCTGCGAGCCGATCACGATGGTGTACAGGTGGAAGTTGTTGCTGTTCGGGTCCCAGCCGCCGTTGTTCACACCGCGGAACATGCCGAGCAGGTTGGTGGGGTCGACCCCGCGGCACCAGGCGACGCCGTGCTCGCGGTAGGTCGGGAAGACGTAGTCGTCCTCGCGGGTGGCCCGGCCCGAGCCGATCTGCGCGGCCTCCTGGCCGAGCAGCGAGGCCCACAGGCCCAGCTCGCCCTGTCGCTGCAGCGAGGTCGCCTCCGCGTCGAAGCGGCGGGTGAGCAGCATGTCGCGGTACAGGCCGCGCAGCTCCTCGGGCGTGATGTCCTCGACGTACTGCTCGTACTCGGGCCGCTCGACCCGCTTGCCCTCGGGCGTCAGCAGCTGGACGAGGTCGGTCTCCGGCTGTGCGGCGGGCGCGGTCTTGCCTGCGGCGGCCTTCTTCGTACCGGCTGCCTTCTTCGCGGGGGCTGCCTTCTTCGCAGCGGGGGCTGCCTTCTTCGCGCTGGCGCGCTGGTTGCCACCGGTGCGGCGTGGTTTCCGCTCGGCAGTGCTCTCCACGGTCACGTGTGCTCCTCCGTCGGTCCGGCCCCCGGGATCTGCCGGGAACCGGTGTCTCCCCGGCTCCGAGAAGCAGGGAAGGGCGGCTCGCCTGCTGTCCGTCCCGCGCACGGGGTGGGTGCGGCTCGACCGGAAGCAGGCAGTGAACAGGAAATAACGCACGTTCCGGCGAGCCCTGCACAGGGCACGTTACCCAGTGCTTCGCACATCCGCGATCCCCCCTCTGACCTGCGTTTTTACTTGGATTTCCAAGTAAAATGAGGCGAGGGGACCAGCCGCTGGTCACAGCTTTGCCGTGAGCCGGAACACGCGAACGTTATCCCGGTCACCCCGGACTCGGGAAGAGTCGGCTCGTTGACGCGGTCCGGCGCCGGACGGACCCCCTGCTGCCCCGGGCCCGTCCTGTGACCCTCTCGGAACGCTCCGTTCTTGTCGTGGCGTGACTCCGTCGTTGTGTGACACTGACAGCGTGCCTGAAAACGGACCGAACATGCCAGATCAGGATATTCGCGACCCCGCCGCCGACCCCCGGGGCGGCGGTCCGATCCGGGTCTTCCTGCTCGACGACCACGAGGTGGTGCGGCGCGGCATCCACGAGCTGCTGGCCGGTGAGGGGGACATCGAGGTGATCGGCGAGGCCGGGACCGCCGCCGACGCCCGGGCCCGCATCCCGGCCGCCCGCCCCGACGTGGCCGTCCTCGACGTGCGGCTGCCCGACGGCAGCGGGGTGGAGGTCTGCCGCGAGATCCGCTCCGCGGACGAGAGCATCAAATGCCTGATGCTCACCTCCTACGCCGACGACGAGGCCCTCTTCGACGCGATCATGGCCGGGGCCAGCGGCTACGTCCTCAAGGCGATCCGCGGCAGCGAACTGCTCTCGGCGGTACGCGATGTCGCCGCCGGGAAGTCGCTGCTCGACCCGGTGGCGACCGCCCGCGTCCTGGAGCGCCTGCGAGACGGCAAGACCGGTGAGCAGGACGACCAGCTCGCCGACCTGACCGACCAGGAGCGCCGCATCCTCGCCCTGATCGGCGAGGGCATGACCAACCGCGCCATCGGCGAGCAGCTCCACCTCGCCGAGAAGACCATCAAGAACTACGTCTCCAGCCTGCTGTCCAAGCTCGGCATGCAGCGCCGCTCCCAGGCCGCCGCCTTCGTCGCGCGGCGGGAGGCGGAGAAGGGCGGACCGGGGCAGCAGGCCTGAGGGCCGGGCCCTGCTGGTGCGTCCTCACGCCCGCCGGCTTCGGGATTCGCCGCGGTGCTCCGCCTTCGTACGGCCGCGTCCGGATTGGGCTCACTCGGGACTTACGGCCCCGGAACCGGGGCCCGGGGCCTCTAAAGCCGGGCCCGGGCGGCGGGCGACATTGGTGTACATGCCCAGCCACGAACAGCGCGCGATCCACCTGCTCAGCCGCTCCGCGTACGGACGCCTGGCCGCGAGCAGGCGTGCCATGCCCTTCGTGGTCGCCGCCCGGCACATCGTGGCCGACGGCCATCTGATGCTCCGGATGCACAAGGGGCACGGCTACCACGAGGCCGTCATCGGCTCCGTGGTCGCCTACGGCGCCGACAATGTCGCGACCACCGCGCCCGGCGCGGGCCAGTGGGCGGTCCAGGTCATCGGCACCGGAGAGGCGGTCCGGCCCACGGACGAGCAGATCACCCGCTTCGGGCCCGGCCCCGGCACGGTCGACGGGGCGCCCTTCGATCCGGTCTACGTGCGGCTGACCCCGCAGTTCGTGACCACCCACTCCGCCGACGACGGCCTGGAGCGCGACTTCGCGCGGCTGGAGCAGCGGGAGCGCTCGGCCGGTTCGATCCCGGGGCCACGTCCGTCACCCGAGTCGCCGGGGGCGCACTGAACCTTTCCGGTCCAGGGCCGCTCCGCTTCAGGAGGACACGACCGCTTTGGGTCCGCCCCCGGACTGCGCGGGACCCCTCCCGCTCAGAAGCCCTCGTCGTCCTCGCCCGGGGTCTCGCCGGTGGGGAGGCCCGGGCCGCCGCCGACATTGCCGCCGTCGGTCTCGGTCGGCTCGTCGGTGGGCTCGTCCGTCGGCTCGGTCGGCTCGTCGGTGGGCTCGGTCGGCTCGGTCGGGGTCTCGTCGGTCGGCTCGTCCGTGGGTTCGGTCGGCTCGTCGGTGGGCGTGACATCGGTCTGGCCGCCGCTGTTGCCGCCGGGGTCGGTCTGCTCGTCCGTGGTCTCCTCGGTCGGCTCCTCGCTGGGCTCCGAGGTGTCCTTGCTGGGCGAGTCGGTGACCGACTGGTCGGGGTCGGGCTTCTTGCCGTTGTCGTCGCCGCTCAGCGCGAGGCCGAGGCCGACGCCCAGGCCGATCAGCGCGAGCAGCACCAGCACCCAGATCCAGGCGCGCCCGCGGCCGCCCCGGCCGGAGCCGCCGCCCTCGCGGTAGCTGCCGCCCCCGCCGTCGAAGCCGCCGTCGTCCCCGCCGATCGGGCGCAGCATGGGCTGCGGGACCGGCCGGGTGCCGTAGTCGGGGTGCTGCTGCGCGGTCGCGCCGGGGACGCCCATGGCGGGGGTGACGCCGCCCTCGTGCATGGCGACGGGCCCGGTGTTCCAGGTGCCGGTGTGGCTGCCCCGGTCGTAGAGCATCTGGAGGCCGTACTGGACGAGGCCCCGCATCTCCTCGGCGGTCTGGAAGCGGTCGTCGGGGTCCTTGGCCAGCGAGCGCATGACCAGCCCGTCCAGCTCCGGCGGGGCCTCGTCCGCGTACTCCGAGGGCGGCACCGGCACGTCCTGGACGTGCTGGTACACCACGGACAGCGGGGTCTCGCCGGTGAACGGCGGGCGCAGCGCGAGGAGTTCGTAGAGCAGGCAGCCGGTGGCGTAGAGGTCGCTGCGGTGGTCGACGGCCTTGCCGAGGGCCTGCTCGGGGGAGAGGTACTGCGGGGTGCCCATCACCATGCCGGTCTGGGTCATGGTGGACTGCGCGCCGTGCAGGGCGCGGGCGATGCCGAAGTCCATCACCTTGACCGCGCCCGAGGTGGTGATGATCACGTTCGCGGGCTTGATGTCGCGGTGCACGATGCCGTGCTGGTGCGAGTAGGCGAGCGCCTCCAGGACACCGGAGACGATGATCAGCGCCTGCTCGGGACCGGGCGCCTCGGCGTTGATCAGCAGGTCGCGGATGGTGCGGCCCTCGACCAGCTCCATCACGATGTACGGGACGGTGTTGCCCCCGACGACGTCCTCGCCGGAGTCGTAGACCGCCACCACGGCATGGTGGTTGAGCCCGGCGACCGACTGGGCCTCGCGCGTGAAGCGGGCCTTGGAGACCGGGTCCTCGGCGAGGTCCGCGCGGAGCAGCTTGACGGCGACGGTGCGGCCGAGGCGGACGTCCTCGGCGGCGAAGACCTCCGCCATGCCGCCGCGGCCGAGGCGGTGGGTCAGCCGGTACCGGCCGTCACCCACCAACCCGTTATTACCCCACAACTCGGGCGCATCGGACATTCCGCCAGTCGCTTCGGGGTCGGGCGAACCCTGAGAGCGCTGCGTCTGAGCCATCGGTCCTCGCCGTCGTCATCATCCGCGATCCGCGCGGGCGTTGCTTCACCGTCTTGGCCCGCCCACGCTACAGCCTCCGCATGACAGGCCGTCCCCCCTTGCACCGAGGCCGCCCCCACGAGGCCCGGACCGGCGCCCGCGACGGCCCGGGATGTGCCGCACCCGACACGGCTGTAACGCTTGCGCGACGCTTCTTGCCCGTACGGTCACGGAACGGGCACCGAGCTTGACGTGTCAGAGGCCTCGGGCAGACTTGGCCAGTAATCAGAGTTACCGATCACCAGCCGCGGGGCAGGAGCCACCGCCACGCGCCGATGGGGGACGCACGACATGAGTCAGGACGGCGCGCAGGGCCGCTATGCGGGGGGATCGGTCGCCGCGGGCCGCTACCAGCTCCGCAATCTGCTCGGCGAGGGCGGCATGGCCTCGGTCCACCTTGCCTACGACTCGGTGCTCGACCGGCACGTCGCCATCAAGACCCTGCACACCGAACTCGGCCGTGAACCCGCCTTCCGCGAGCGCTTCCGCCGCGAGGCCCAGTCCGTGGCCCGGCTCACCCACGCCAACATCGTCTCCGTCTTCGACACCGGCGAGGACGTGCTCGACGGCGCCACCACCCCGTACATCGTCATGGAGTACATCGAGGGCAAGCCGCTCGGCTCGGTCCTCGACGCGGACGTCGCGCAGTACGGCGCGATGCCCGCCGATCGTGCCCTGAAGATCACCGCGGATGTGCTGGCAGCGCTCGAAATCAGCCATGAGATGGGCCTGGTGCACCGGGACATCAAGCCGGGCAACGTCATGATGACCAAGCGGAACGTGGTCAAGGTGATGGACTTCGGCATCGCCCGCGCGATGCAGTCCGGGGTCACCTCGATGACGCAGACCGGCATGGTCGTCGGCACCCCGCAGTACCTCTCCCCCGAGCAGGCCCTCGGCCGCGGCGTCGACGCCCGCAGCGACCTGTACTCGGTCGGCATCATGCTCTTCCAGCTGACCACCGGGCGCCTGCCCTTCGAGGCGGACTCCCCGCTGGCCATCGCCTACGCGCACGTCCAGGAGGAGCCGGTCGCGCCCTCCTCCATCAACCGCGCGCTGCCCCCCGCGGTGGACGCCATCGTCGCCCGCGCCCTGCGCAAGAACCCCAACGAGCGCTTCCCGAGCGCCGAGTCGATGCGCGAGGAGTGCCTGCGCATCGCCCAGTCGCTGCAGCCCGCCGCCCCGAGCATCGTGCCGGGCGCGCAGACGGCGAACGGCTCCGGCGTCGGCTCGGCCGTCTTCCCGCCGGTCGACGGCACGGTCCCGCCCGGCGGCCACGTCCAGAGCCCCTACCAGCAGGGCGGCTACACCACGCCCGCGCCGACCCCGGGGTACGGCTACCCGCAGCAGGGCGGGTACCAGACCCCGGCCCCGGCCGCGTACCAGCCGCAGGGGCCGAGCACCCCGGCGCCGTACCAGATGGGCGGTCCGACCTCGATCGGCCCCGCGGGCGGCGGCAAGAAGAGCAATATGCCGGTCGTCGTCGGCTCCATCGTGGTCGCCCTGCTCGCCATCGGCGGCCTCATCACCGCGCTCGCGCTCTCCGGCGGCGGCGGTGACGGCGGCAAGGAGGAGGACTCCAAGAGCCCGGTGGCCGGTCACCGGGGGCCCAACCCGGACGAGACCGTCGACAAGACCAAGTGCACCGAGCCGCAGATCGCCGACAACGACGAGAACCGGTACCAGGTCCCCGATCTGACCTACAAGAACCTCAAGTCGGTGCAGTCCTGCCTCCAGGCGGCCGGCTGGCAGTCGGACATCACCCGGGTCGACGAGAACACCTACGGCGAGGACACCGTGATGCGGCAGTCCCCGAAGGCCGGCACCGAGTTCGACAAGAACGATCCGCCGGAGCTCCAGTTCGACGTCTCCACGGGCAACCCGGCGCAGGGCTGACCCCGGGACGGAACCTCAACAGCTCGGCAGAGAAGCCCGGGACCTCGACGGACAGGTCCCGGGCTTCTCTTGTCGGCTGAACGCCACTGCGGGTACGGGCCCGATTCCTCGTCGGCCCCCGTCGCCTGCGGGGCTGGACGCGCGGCCCTTCCCCGCCGGGCCCCGGGCTGTACGGGCCCGGCCGAGCGGCCGGGCTACAGGTAGGGCCCGCCCGAGCGTCCGGCGGCGGGGCCGAGGTGCTGGTCGTCCTCCTCGCCGCCCACACCGGGCGGCAGCGCGCGCCGCATCTGCTCCAACTGGGCGCGGGCCGCCATCTGCTGGGCGAAGAGCGTGGTCTGGATCCCGTGGAAGAGCCCCTCCAGCCAACCCACCAACTGCGCCTGCGCGATACGCAGTTCCGCGTCGCTCGGGGTGGCCTCCTCGGTGAAGGGCAGCGAGAGCCGCTCCAGCTCCTCGACCAGCTCGGGCGCGAGGCCGTCCTCCAGCTCCTTGACCGAACTGGCGTGGATCTCCTTCAGCCGCTGACGGCTCGCCTCGTCCAGCGGAGCCGCCCGCACCTCTTCGAGCAGCTGCTTGATCATGCTGCCGATGCGCATGACCTTGGCGGGCTGTTCCACCATGTCGGTCACCGGGACCTCGCGGGAGTCGTCGTCCCCACCACCGAGCGCCATCCCGTCCTGGCCCACGACCAGGACCTGGGGGTTCTCCGGCGATCTTTCGTTCCTCGGCATCTCCATGCGGCCATTGTCGCTCACCGTCCCCGCCGGGCGCCGTGCCGCCCCGGTCAGCCGCCCTCCGCGCGCCGCCGGGACCGCGGCGAGGGCTCAGTCGCGGCGCACCCGCACACCGAGAAAGCCGAGCCCCAGTCCGATCAGGACCATCCCGACGCCGAGCGGCAGCACGTCGATGAGCGGCTCGGCGGCGCCCGCGGCCGGTGTCCCGGGCACCGTGCCGTCCCGGCCCTCCCCGGGCCCCGGCGAAACGGAGCCCGCCGCCTCGTCCTCCGGCGACCGCGGGGCGGCCCCCGAGGACCGGTCGCGCGGGGACGTGTCGTGCGGAGATCGGTCGTGCGGGGACGCCGCCTCCGGGTGCCGAGCCGCGTCCTCCTCACCCCTCCCGCGCGCGGAGGCGGAGGGCGTCGCCGCGCCGGGATCCCGGGGCCCGGGGGTGGCGGAGGGCGCCGGGGAGGACTCCCCCGGGCGGGTCTCCTGACCGGAGCGGTCCGGTGCCTCACTGCGGCCGGGGCGGTCGCGCCCCTCGCCCGGGCGGCTTCCGGCGCGGGAGTTACCGGGGTGCGGCTCTCCGGGGTACGGCTCTCCGGGGCGGGGTTCCGTGAAGTGGGGTTCCGTGAAGTGGGGTTCGCCGGGGACGAGTTGGTCGGGGTGCAGTTCGCCGGGGTGGAGTTCGCCGGGTCGGGGCTCGGGGTGCAGGGCTTCCGCGGGGTCGCTCGGCTGCCGGTCCAGCAGAGCACCGGGGAGGCCGCCGAGGTGGTCGCCCGACCAGGCGGGGGCGGCGGCGGTGCCTGGTCGCAGGAGCAGGAGCGAGGGGAGGGAGGAGAGCGAGGCGAACGCGGATTCCGCGGGGTTCCGGGTGGCTGCGTCGGTACGGTTCGCGGTCGCTTCGTCCGTACGGTTCCGGGTCGCTTCGTCCGTACGGTTCCGGTCGGTGTTCTCGGTGCGGGTCCGGGGGGCGTCCTCCGTACGGTTCCGGGTCCCTGCGGGGTCGAGGCCGGGCAGCGGTGCGGGTGGGAGGGGGGCCGCCGCGGTGCGCGGTGCGGAGTGCGGTCCGGCGGGGGCGTACGGGGCCGGGCGTACCCCCGGGGCAACACCACTCGGACGAGTGAGCGGGGCGAGGTGCGGTGCCGCGGTCACGGCGGAGGGCATCGCGGTACTGGCGGCCAGGGAGTGGACGGTCAGGAAAGGGCGCGCGGTCAAGGACGTGCCGGCGGTCGGAGAGAGACCCGCTGCCGAGGAAGGGCCGGCTTCGGCCGGGGTGGGGGCCATCAGCAAGGCGGCCAGGGCGAGGGGGAGTCCGGCGGCGGGGGCGGACCGTAGTGCCGGCCCGGCCCGGAGTCGGGTCCTGGTCTTGGTCCCGGTCTCGGGCGGGCACGAGGACGTCGCGGTACGCCTGCGTGCGCCGGGCCCGCTGGGCGTACGGGGTTCGCTGTGCGTAAGGGCCTCGCTGTGCGTACGGGCCTCGCCGCGCGTGCCTAGCTGACGGCCCGACTCGAACCGGCTGCCCGTATCGAACCGGCTGCCCGTCTTGAGCTGACTGCCCGCCTTGAGCTGACTGCCCGTCTCAAGCTGGCTGTGCGTACGGAGCTGGCTGTGCCGTTCAGTCACGACGGCGGCCCCCTCAGGGTCGTACCGAAACCGCCAAGATCAACGCGGTCAGCTTCACATGAGGGGGCGGGCCCGGCATCCGGGGTGGGCCGGGCGGAGCAGCGGCCCCGGCGGCCCGGCGCCCGGCACCGGGCGACTCACGGCGCCGGGCCACTCCGGACTGGGTCAGCGGGTCAGCGGGTCAGCGGGTCAGCGGGTCAGGAGGACCTTGCCGATGTGGCTGCCGGCGTCCAGGACGCGGTGGCCCTCGGCGGCCTGGCTGAGCGGGATGCGGCGGTCGATGACCGGGCGGATCTGGCCCGCCTCGACCAGCGGCCAGACGTGCTCCCGTACCGCCGCGATGATCGCCGACTTCTCGGCGACGGGGCGGGTGCGGAGCGAGGTGGCGGTGACCGCGCCCCGCTTGGCGAGCAGGGCGCCGAGGTTGATCTCGGCCTTGGTGCCGCCCTGGAGCCCGATGATGGCGAGACGGCCGTTGCGGGCCAGCGCCTTGATGTTCCGCTCCAGGTACTTGGCGCCCATGATGTCGAGGATGACATCGGCCCCGGCACCGTCCGTGGCGGCCTTGACCTCCGCCACGAAGTCCTGCTCCCGGTAGTCGACGAGGATCTCGGCGCCGAGCGCGGCGCACTGTGCGAGCTTCTCCGCGCTGCCCGCCGTCACGGCAACCCTGGCGCCCACCGCCTTGCCGAGCTGGATGGCCATGGTGCCGATGCCGCTCGCGCCGCCGTGCACGAGCAGGGTCTCGCCGGGGCGCAGATGGGCCACCATGAAGACGTTCGACCAGACGGTGCTGGTGACCTCGGGCAGCGCGGCGGCGTCGGCGAGGTCCACCCCCGCGGGCACCGGCAGCAACTGCCCCGCCGGTACGGCCACTTGCTCCGCGTAGCCGCCGCCGGCCAGCAGTGCGCAGACCTCGTCGCCGACCGCCCAGCCCGCGACCCCGGGGCCGAGCGCGGTGATCCGGCCCGCGCATTCCAGGCCGGGATAGGGCGAGGCGCCGGGCGGCGGGTCGTAGAAGCCCTGGCGTTGCAACAGATCGGCGCGGTTCACGGCGGCGGCGGCCACCTCGATCAGCACCTCGCCCTCGCCGGGGGTCGGATCGGGGACCTCGGCCCAGACGAGCGCGTCCGGTCCGCCGGGCTCGGGAATCGTCATCGCGTACATGAGGACGACGCTACCGCCGACCCCCCGGCCGACCCGCGGTCCTCCACTGTGGCCTCCGTCGCCCTCGCTCCCGGCCGGTTCGGCGCTCCCCCGGGCTTCCGTTTCCCGCGCGTCGTCTCGGTGTCCACAGGCTGTGGACGCGGCGGGCGGTTCGCCGGGAGGTGTGGGCGGGGTCGTCAGTCGGGATTCTCTGTCCACAGGCTGTGGACAGAGAATCGGAAGAGCGGGCGACGGGGCGGCACACAGGAGGTTCCCGGGGGCGAGCTTCCGGGCGCGCCCACGACGTCACGTACGGCGTACGAGTACGGCGGGGCCCGCCCTGGGTGCTCGGCGCCCCCCACGGACGATGTCCGCGGCCCGGTCTCCGCTTCGCGGGGAGGGGAGCGGAGCCTAGTCCCGTTCGCGCGGGGCGGCCTTGATCTCCGGGTGCGGGGAGGTGGTCGAGCGGACGATGGTGATGAGGCGGTCCGTCAACTGGAGCTTGCCCACGGCCGGATCGTCGTAGCCGAGCACCCGGTGTCCGCGGACCACACTGACGACCAGATCGTCGGTCTCCCGGGGGCTGAGGCCCACCTCGGCCTTTATGGCGGGGCGTTCGATGATGTCGAGCCCGCTGCCCTGCTGGATCAGATCCTCCATCACGCGGCCCGCCTTCGGGCTGAGCACCGAGAGGCCGAGCAGACGGCCCGCCGCGCTGGCGCTGGTGATCACGGAATCCGCGCCCGACTGCCGCAACAGGGGCGCGTTCTCCTCCTCCCGTACCGCGGCGACGATCTTCGCGCCCTTGTTGAGCTGACGCGCGGTCAGGGAGACCAGGACCGCGGTGTCGTCGCGCTGGGTGGCGATGATGATCTGCCGTGCCTTGTGGACCTCGGCGCGGCGCAGCACATCGCTGCGCGTACCGTCCCCCACCACGCCCACGAAGCCCTCGGCATTGGCCGCGTCGATGACCTTGCCGCTGGGATCGACCACGACGACCTGCTCCTTCTTGAGCCCGGTCGCGCAGACGGTTCTGATCGCCGAGCGGCCCTTGGTGCCGAAGCCGACGACGACGGTGTGGTCACGCAAGGTGGACCTCCAGCGATTCAGCCGCCATTCCTCCCGGGTCCGCTCGGTGAGCACCTCAAGAGTCGTACCGACCAGGATGATCAGGAAGACCACGCGCAGCGGCGTGATCACAAGGATGTTGATCGTGCGTGCGCCGTCGCTGACCGGGGTGATGTCCCCGTAGCCCGTGGTCGAGAGCGTGACGGTCGCGTAGTAGAAGGCGTCGAGCAGATCGACGTGGTCGTCGGAGTTGTCGCCGTAGCCCGCGCGGTCGAAGTAGACGATCAGCGCGGTACCGACGAGTACCAGCAGCGCCATCAACAGCCGCTTGCTGACCTGCCGGAGCGGCCTTTCGACCACCCTGCGCGGCAACTGCACCCGCCGGGTGACGATGTGCTCGTCCGCCTCACGGGCTATGGCGTCATTGCCCGGAAGTTTCACGTGAAACACTCTCCGTCACCGAAGGCCGACCACGGAAGGTCAAGGGTCAGCAGTTCCTCACCGGCACGTCCACCGCCGGGCGGGACCACGACCATCACGTCCGCACCGGCGATGCCCCGCAGCATCGCAGGTCCGCTGAAGTGCAGTGGCACCGCCTCCCCTTCCCGCAGCACCGCGGGCACGAGCCGGGTGTCCCGCGGGTGGCCGGGCACCTCCTCGCGCAGGGCCACGGCGCCGGGCCGGGCGGCGATACGGCCGGACAGCACCCGCAGCAGGGGTTCGGCCAGCGTCAGCAGCCCCGAGACCGCGGCCAGCGGATTGCCGGGGAGCCCCACCAGGTGCCGCCCGTCGGGGAGTCGGGCGAGGAGCATCGGGTGCCCGGGCCGCACCTCGACGCCGTCCACCAGGAGCCGCGCGCCCAGTCTCCGCAGGGTCGGATGTACGTGGTCCAGGGGACCGGCGGCCGTACCGCCCGTCGTGACCAGCACCTCCGCCGTGGACTCCGCGAGCGCCGTACGCAGCGCCTCGGCATCGTCCCCGAGCCGGTGCACCGCGGTGACCTCCGCGCCGAGCGAGCGCAGCCAGGAGGGCAGCATCGGCCCCAAGGCGTCCCGGATCAGCCCCTCCCGCGGCAACCCGGAGGTGAGCAACTCGTCGCCGAGCACCAGGACTTCGACCCGCGGACGCGGCACGACCAGCAGCC
Source organism: Streptomyces physcomitrii (assembly GCF_012273655.1). Classification (GTDB taxonomy): domain Bacteria; phylum Actinomycetota; class Actinomycetes; order Streptomycetales; family Streptomycetaceae; genus Streptomyces; species Streptomyces physcomitrii. Next base: position 347,685 of record NZ_JAAWWP010000003.1, read on the forward strand.
CGTCGTATCCGGCGGCCGCCGCGAGCCCCAGCACCGCCGGGGTGACCACGGTGCCCAGCGGCAGCAACTGGTCCCCGGACCGGCACTCCTGACCACGCGGCCGGATGTCCTGCCCCTGGCCGCTCTCCCGGACGGCATGCAGCCGCTGCCGGGCGTCGACCTGCCCATGTTCGCTGCGCAGCACGGCAGTCGAGCCGTACGGGACCCGGGCGCCGGTCGCGATCGCCACCGCCTCGCCGTCCTCCAGGCCCTTGGGCTCCGCATGTCCGGCGAGCGCGCCCCCGGCACGCAACTGCCAGGGCCCGGGTCCCGCCACCGCCCAGCCGTCCATCGCCGAGGTGTCGAACGGCGGCAGATCCGTGAGCGCCGCCAACGGCGCCGCAAGCACCAGTCCCCCCGCCTCCGCCAAGGCCACCCGCTCCGGCGCCCGGCCTCCGGCCACCGCCCGCTCCGCGATACGGCGGGCTTGGTGCCAGGGGGTCGCGGGGTGGGGGGTCGGGGGGCTGGAGGGTGTGGGTTTCGGAGGCCGCGCGGGGCCGGGAGCAGCCGCCGTCGGCGTCCCGGGGGGCTCCTCGACCGCGTCGAAGTCGAAGACCTCCGGGCGCGCGGCCGTACGGGCGGATTCCCTTGCCGGGGGCGCCTGTTGAGCTTGGCCGTGTGTGGCTTGGTCGTATGGGGCTTGGCCGTGCGGGGCTTGGTCGTACGGGTCGTGTGGGTACTGTTCGCGGGCTCGTTCGCGTGAGGGCTGGTCGCGCCGGGCGGTCGGGCGGGGTGCCTCGTCTCGCCCGGCTGGCTCGTCCCGGGCGGGTGGCTCGGCGCGCCGGGCTTCGTCGTGCGAGGGGCCGTCCGGCGGGGTGTCGCGGCGGGCGTCCTGCCGTGCACCGCTCCGGGTCTGCGTCCGGGTCCGGGGCTCGCGGCGGGCGTCGTCCCTGACGAGCGCCAGTGCCTCCTCCGCGCCGAAGTCCTCGTCCACGGAGGGGTCCTCTCCGTTCGTCCTCCCCCGGCGGGAGGGGGTGCCGTGCGGGGCGGTCATCAGGCTTCCGGCGCGGCAGGTTGCTCCTCGGCCCAGCGCAGGGCGAGGGCCGCGGCCTTGCGCGCCGCTTCGGCGACCTCTTCGGGGCCGCCCTGCGCACGCCCCGCCGCGTACCCGACCAGGAAGGTGGTCAGCGGCGCGGCGGGGCGGGCGACGGAGTGCGCCGCGTCCCGGGCGAGGTCGAGCAGTACGGCGGTGTCGACGTCCAGGTCGACACCCAGCTCGTCCTTGACTGCGGAGATCCATTCGTCCAGCACGTGCCCATGCTCCCTGATGTGTGTACGGGCGGTGGCCAGATCCGCCCAGGTGTCGCAGTCGAACGAGGCCACGGAATCCGGCGACTCGGCCAGACGGCCGAGGACAAGCCCTTCGGTCAACCGCCGCAGCGGCAGCCCCTCCAGACCGCCGTACGCGGCGGCCATCTCGTCGAGCCGGCGCCGAAGCGCCTCGGTCTGATAGGCCCCGACCAGCGGCTGATCCCGCCCCTCGGCATCCACCAGGAGAACGGCATCCTCCTGGCCGAAGGCCTCGGTGCCCTCTCGGCGAACGGCATCCCGGGCGAGCGCTGGGGTGGCGCTCCGCGCCGCCGGGGTGGCGGCGTCCCGCGCCGCCGGGGTGGCGGCGTCCCGCGCCGCCGGGGTGGTGGCGTCCAGTTCGCGCAGGAGTCGCCGTACGACGGTTTCGTCGAGGAACGGCAGGTCGGCGGAGAGGACGAGGACGTACGGGGGCGCCGGGTCGGCCGCCGCCTCCGGGGCGGCGGACGCGAGCGGGCCCGTGGGACGCTCGACCTCGGGCCCGGGCGCGCCGCCGGGCACGCCCCGGGACGCCGCGCCACCGGGCATGCCCCCGGACGCCGTATCTCGCGCGGACGGTCCGATGCCGCCGTCCAGTGCACGCAGGCCCGCCGCCAGTGCGGCCACCGGGCCCGAGCCGGGTGGTTCCTCGCGGGTCCAGCGCACCGGGCGGACCGTGGCGCGCGGGGCCGCGACGACGACGGTGCGCTCCGCTGCGGCGCAGGCCGTGAGGACCCGGTCGAGGAGGCGGCGCCCCCCGACGCGGAGCCCCGGCTTGTCGGCGCCGCCCAGCCGCCGCGCCCCGCCGCCCGCGAGGACCACGGCGTCGAAGCGCGGGGTGGGTGCCCCGGAGGCGGAAGCGCCCGTGCCCCGAGTAGCGGAAACGCTCATGCCCCGAGTATGGGCGCTTCCGGCGGCCGTCACGCGGCCGGAAGCGCCGCTCGCGGCGGGGTCTGCGTCACAGTGTCCGCAGCAGCACCGCCGGCTGTTCCACGCAGTCCGCCACATACCGCAGGAAGCCGCCCGCCGTACCGCCGTCGCAGACCCGGTGGTCGAAGGTGAGCGCGAGCTGCACCACCTTGCGGACCGCCAACTCGCCCTGGTGCACCCAGGGTTTGTCGACGATGCGCCCGACGCCGAGCATCGCGGCCTCGGGGTGGTTGAGGATCGGCGTGGAACCGTCGACCCCGAACACCCCGTAGTTGTTCAGGGTGAAGGTCCCGCCGGTCAGCTCGGCCGGGCTGAGGTTCCCGGCCCGCGCCGTCTCGGTCAGCCGGGCGAACTCCGCGCTGAGCGACTCCGCGTCCCTGGCCTGCGCGTCCCGGACCACCGGCACCACCAGACCGCGCGGGGTCTGCGCGGCGAAGCCCAGGTGCACCTGGTCCAGGCGCACGATCTCCCGCGCCTCGGTGTCGACGGTCGCGTTCAGCTCCGGGAAGCGGGCCAGCGCCGCCGTGCAGATCCGGGCGAGCAGGGCGATGACCGAGATCTTCGGCCCGCCCGCGGCGTTCATGTCCGTACGGGCCCGCATCAGCAGGGTGGCGTCGGCGTCGACCCAGCAGGTGGCGTCCGGTATCTCGCGGCGGCTGCGCGACAGCTTGTCGGCGACCGCCCCGCGCACGCCCCGCAGCGGGATCCGGGCACCGGCCGCCGCCGAGCCCGCGAGGGGGTTGCTGCGCACCGACTCGGTACCGGGCTGGAGCGAGGCGGCTCCGGCCGCCAGCTGGGCGGCCTCGGGTGCCGCTGCCGCCGAGGTCTGTCCGGCCGGGCGCGCGGTGCCCTGGTCGGCGGGGGTCGCGGCCCCCGCGGCGCGGATCGCGTTCTCGACGTCTCCGCGCAGGATGAGCCCCTCCGGCCCGGAGCCCGGCAACTCCCTGAGGTCCAGGCCGTGTTCCCGCGCCAGCCGCCGCACCAGCGGGGAGATCACCGGGACCGGTCCGTCGCCGTGCACCGAGGTGGTCCCCGCGGCCCCGGCCGGGGCGGAGGACGGGGACGGGAGCGCGGACCCGGCCGCGGCGGGTGCCGGATGGGCGCGGGTGGCGCCCGCGGTGCCGGCCGCCCCGTGGGAGGAGCTTCCGGCCGCCCCGCGAGGGGAGCTTCCGTCCGCCGGGGTGGGGGCCGCGTCCGCCGACGGGGCGGGCGCGGCGCCGAAGCCCTGTGCGGGGCGCACCCTGCGCCGCCGGGCGGGGGCGGCGCCGGTGCCGTAGCCGACGAGTACGTTGCCGGAGGACTCGGCGGAGCCCGAGCCCGGCGCGGAGGCCGGGGAGGAGCCCGTGGAGGTCCCCGCGGCGGCGCCCCGGCCCGTACCGGTGCCCGCGGCGGGCTCGGCGCCGGGTGCCGCGCCGGTGGCGTCCAGGGTGGGCGCCCCCGGTTCCTTACCGCCGACCGCGACCGTCAACAGGGGTGCTCCCACCGGGAGTTCGGTGCCCTCCTCGCCGAAGCGGGCGGTGACGACGCCGCCGTAGGGGCAGGGCACCTCGACCATCGCCTTGGCCGTCTCGACCTCGACCACGGGCTGGTCGATGGCGACGACATCGCCCACCTGCACCATCCAGCGGACGATCTCGGCCTCGGTCAGCCCCTCGCCGAGATCGGGCAGCTTGAATTCGAGCACCTGCGCCATCAGCCCTCCGCCTCCCATTGCAGCCGCGCGACCGCGTCCAGGATGCGGTCCACACCCGGCAGATGGTGCCGCTCCAGCATGGGCGGCGGATAGGGGATGTCGAAGCCGGTCACCCGCAGCACCGGGGCCTCCAGATGGTGGAAGCAGCGCTCGGTGACCCGCGCGGCGATCTCCCCGCCGGGACCGCCGAAGCCGGTGGCCTCGTGCACCACCACGGCCCGGCCGGTACGCCGTACCGAGGCGCACACCGTCTCGTCGTCGAAGGGCACCAGGGACCGCAGGTCGACGACCTCCAGGTCCCAGCCCTCGGCCCGGGCCGCCTCCGCGGCCTCCAGGCACACCGGCAGCGAGGGGCCGTAGGTGAGCAGGGTGGCGCTGCGGCCGGTGCGGCGGACCACCGCGCGGCCGATCGGCTCGACCTCGCCGGGGGTCTCCGGATTCCACGCCGACTTGGACCAGTAGAGCCGCTTGGGCTCCATGAAGACCACGGGGTCGTCGGAGGCGATGGCGGCGCGCAGCAGCCCGTAGGCGTCCTCGACGGTGGCCGGGGTGACCACGTGCAGTCCGGGGGTGGCCACGTAGTACGCCTCGGAGGAGTCGCTGTGGTGCTCGACGCCGCCGATGCCGCCGCCGTACGGGACGCGCACGGTGATCGGCAGCGACATGGCGCCCCTGGTGCGGTTGCGCCAGCGCGAGACATGGGAGACGAGCTGCTCGAAGGAGGGGTAGGCGAAGGCGTCGAACTGCATCTCGACGACGGGCCGCAGCCCGTACATCGCCATGCCGACGGCGGTGCCCAGGATGCCCGCCTCGGCGAGCGGGGTGTCGGTGCAGCGGTCCTCGCCGAACTCCTTGGCGAGCCCGTCGGTGATACGGAAGACACCGCCGAGGGTGCCGACGTCCTCCCCCATCACATGGACGGTGGGGTCCTCTGCCATGGCGTCCCGCAGCGCGCGGCCGAGGGCCTGCGCCATGGTCGCCGGTTTCGCGGCAGCGGTGGTCATCGTCCGGTCCCTCCCGGCTCGTCGTGCTGCTGGTCCTCCGCCGCCGCGTCCAGCTCGGCGCGCAACTGGGCCGCCTGCTCCCGCAGTTGGCCGGTCTGCTCGGCGAAGACGTGCTGGAAGAGATCCATCGGATCGAGGACCGGGTCGGCGTTCATCCGGGCGCGCAGCTCGGCGGCCATCGTCTCGGCCGCGTCCTTGGCGGCCTGCCTGCCCTCGTCGTCCAGCAGCCCGCGCTCGGTCAACTCCCGCTCCAGGAGGGCGATCGGGTCGTGCTCGCGCCAGACCTCCACCTCGTCCTCCTCGCGGTAGCGGGTGGCGTCGTCGGCGTTGGTGTGCGCCTCGATGCGGTAGGTCAGCGCCTCGACCAGGGTGGGGCCGCCGCCGGAGCGCGCCCGCCGGACGGCCTCGGTGAGGACCTCGTGGACCGCGGCGACGTCGTTGCCGTCGACGAGGCGGCCCGGCATTCCGTACCCCACGCCCTTGTGGGCCAGCGAGGGCGCCGCGGTCTGCTTCTCCAGCGGTACGGAGATCGCGAAGCCGTTGTTCTGCACCAGGAAGACCACCGGGGCCTGCCAGACGGCGGCGAAGTTCAGCGCCTCGTGGAAGTCGCCCTCGCTGGTGCCACCGTCGCCGACCATGGCGAGGGCCACCACGTCGTCGCCGCGCAGCCGCGCCGCGTGCGCGAGTCCGACGGCGTGCGGCAGCTGGGTGGCCAGCGGGGTGCTCAGCGGCGCGATGCGGTGCTCGCGGGGGTCGTAACCGGTGTGCCAGTCGCCGCGCAGCAGGGTGAGGGCCTCGACCGGGTCGAGGCCGCGGGCCACCGCCGCGAGGGTGTCGCGGTAGCTGGGGAAGAGCCAGTCCTGTTCCTCCAGGACGTCCGCCGCGGCGATCTCGCAGGCCTCCTGGCCGGTCGTCGAGGGGTACACGGCGAGGCGGCCCTGCTTGGTCAGGGCGGTGGCCTGCGCGTTGTAGCGGCGGCCGCGCACCAGCTGGGCGTACAGGCGCCGCAGCAGCGCGGGGTCGGCCTTGCGCGCGGCCTCGGTGCCGAGCACCCGGTAGGGCTCCGCCTCGGGGAGCAGCGGGCCGGGGTCGGTACGTGGCTGCCAGGCGGGCGGCGGGGTGGGCCGATAAGCGCCCCGCTGCTCGAGAACCGTCGGGCTGTTCCTCTTCACCGCGTGCACCTCCTCGTGAGGATCGCTTCGTGGGGGACCGGATCCGGGGCGCAACGGGCTGTGATGCGCCTCACCAACCGATTGTTCGGTCAGCGGCACATTTTGGCTACAGGCGCCTCAAGGCTGTGGACAATCGGTTCTGCACAACCTGAGATGAATGCAGTACGTCCATGGTAAGGAGGCGAGAGGACATGGCATCTGAACGAATGGCCGAGGGGGAACCCGTCCGCGACGAGCCTCCGCCCCCGCCGCAGACGCCCGAACCGTGGATTCCGCCCCGCCCGCTGGACGCCGTCGACCGCCAGATCCTGCACATGCTCCGCGCCGACGGCCGCGCCTCCGTCCGCTCGGTGGCCGAACGCGTCCATGTCTCCCGCGCCAACGCCTACGCCCGCATCAACCGCCTGGTCGAGGACGGGGTGATCCGGGGCTTCGCCGCCCGCGTCGACCACGAGCGCGCGGGGCAGGGGACCTCGGCGTACATCACCCTGAAGATCGTGCAGAACTCCTGGCGCACCGTCCGCGAGCAGCTGCGCGAACTCCCCGGCGCCTCCCATATCGCCCTGGTCAGCGGCGACTTCGACGTCCTCCTGATGGTGCACACGCCCGACAACAGGACCCTGCGCGAACTCGTCCTCACCCGCCTCCAGTCCATCCCGGAGGTACTGAGCACCCGGACGCTGCTGGTCTTCGAGGAGGAGGACCTGGAGCCGGGGGTGTGAGGGGCGGGTGTGTCTCGGGTGGCGGGAAACAGGTGCTGGGGGATGGGTGGCCGGCGAGTGGCGAGTGACGCTAGGTGACAAGTGACGGGTAACAGATGACGGATGACAGATATCACTATCTGTCATCCGTCATCTGTTACCTGACAGCCGTCAGCCCTCAGCCGTCAGCTCCCAGCCGTCGCCTGCGGCACGCCAAGCGCCCCGCTCTCCACTTCGGCCACGACTACAACGACGGCAACGAACCCCACCAGCCCCCAACTCCTGGCCCAGGCCCAGGCCCCCGCCCTACCCCCGCACCCCCGAGAACACCACCCGCACCACCGCGTCCGCGAGTTCCCGCTCGGCCAGTGGGCCGCCGCCGGGGCGGTACCACTCCACGATCGAGTTGATCATCCCGGAGACCAGCAGGGCCGCCAGGCGTACGCCGACGTCGGTGCGGACCTGGTTCTCGGCGGCGGCCGCGCGGAGCAGTTCCGCGATCCGGTGGTCGAACTCGCGGCGGCGCTCCAGCGCCCAGCGCTCGGTGTCGGTGTTCCCGCGGACCCGCAGCAGCAGCGTCACATAGGGGAGTTCGGCGATGAGGACCTCGACCATGCGCCGCGTCACGTACTCGAGGCGCCGCACCGGGGTGCCGCCGAGGGCCGCCTCCTCGGAGAGGATGCCGAAGAGCCCGTCGAGGGCGCGGCTCACGGCCCGGCGCAGCAGTTCCTCCTTGCCCGAGACATGGTGGTAGATCGAGGACTTGGAGATCCCGGCGGCCTTGGAGAGGTGCTCCATCGAGGTGCCGTCGTAACCGCGTTCGTTGAAGACGGTCACCGCGACCGCGAGCAGCGAGTCCGGCGTGTAGGTGTCCCGCTTGGCGCCGGTCATGGGGCGGACTCCCGGTTCTCGGAGGCGTAGGCGTGCCGGTAGAGGGCGAGGGAGGGGGCGTACCGGCCGCTGGTGTCCCGCATGTGCAGGTCGTCGAGGAGGGAGTGGGCCCAGGTGCGGCCGAGGGTGCGGCTCCAGGCGAAGGGCCCCGCCGGGTAGTTGACGCCGAGGCGCATCGCGGTGTCGATGTCCTCCTCGGTGGCCACGCCCTTGGCGACGGCGTCGTGGGCGAGGTCGATGAGGCGGGCGACGGTGCGCGCGACGATCATGCCGGGTACGTCGCCGAGGAGGCTGACCTTCTTGCCGAGCGCCTGGAAGAGGCCGACGGCCTCGGCGACGGTGCGCGGGCTGGTGTCCTGGGAGGCGGAGAGGGCGATGCGGGTGGCGCTGCGGTAGTCGAAGGCGAGGTCGAAGTAGACGACATCGCGGAATTCGACGGAGGTCTGCCCGTCGGCCAGGGCGAGTTGGCCGCCGCCGGGCAGCACGAGCCGGGTGCCGTGGTCCTCTTCCTCCTCGCGTACGGGGATGCCCGCCGCCTTGATGAGCCCGAGGAGGCCGGCGGCCGGGCCGAGGTCGCCCTCGACGACGAGATGGGCGGGCGGATCGGCGGGTTCGGCGGTGTGCGGTTCGGGCTGCTCGGCGTCCTCCCCGTAGCCGTACCAGCCCTGGCCGGTCTTGCGGCCGAGCCGGCCGGACTCCACGAGGCGCTGCTGGGCGAGCGAGGGCGTGAACTTCACGTCGTGGAAGAAGGAGTGCCAGACGGAACGGGTGACGGACTCGTTGACGTCCTGGCCGATCAGGTCGGTCAGTTCGAAGGCGCCCATCCGGAATCCGCCGGACTCGCGCAGCACCGCGTCGATGGTGGCCGGGTCGGCGCCCTGGCCCTCGTAGACCGCGAAGGCCTCGGCGTAGAACGGCCTGGCGATCCGGTTGACGATGAATCCGGGGGTGTCCGCGCAGGCCACCGGGGTCTTGCCCCAGGCGCGGGCCAGCTCGTACGCGCGGGTCGCCGAGGTGACGTCGGTGGCGAAACCGGAGACCACCTCGACCAGCGGGAGCAGCGGCGCGGGGTTGAAGAAGTGCAGGCCGACGAACCGGCCCGGCTGCCGCAGCGCGCCGCCGATCGCGGTGACCGAGAGCGAGGAGGTGTTGGTGGCGAGCAGGCAGTCGGGGGCGACGACTTCTTCGAGGGCGCCGAACAACTCCTGCTTGACGGCGAGGTCTTCGCGTACGGCCTCGACGACGAGCACGGCGTCGGCGAACTCCGCGAGTTCGGCGGCGGGACGCAGCCGGGCGAGCGCGGACTCGCGGTCGGCGGCGCTCATCCGGCCCTTGTCCACGAGCCGCGCCAGGCGCGCCGCGATCGCCTCCGCCGCCGCCTCGGCCATGCCGGGCGCGGCGTCGTACAGCCGCACGGTGTGCCCGGCGACCAGCGCGACCTGGGCGATGCCCTGGCCCATGGTGCCGGTGCCGACGACGCCCACGGTGTCGCCCGCACCGGGGGTCTCGGGGCCTTCGGGACTGCTGGGGTCGACTGCTGTCATGCTCGCGATCCTCCCGCACGGGGTTTTCCACAGGTTCAGCGGACCCTCTTGTCCCGACCGATCGTTCGGTTACTCTAACTCTGTCCGCCCGTTCCTGCCCAGCTCGCCCGGCTCGAAGAGGAGCCGGTCAAAGGAGGAGTTGGTCCCTGATGGCCGCCGCCCTGCCCGTGTCCGCGCTGATCGAGAAGCACCGGCCCACCCTCGACAAGGCCCTGGAATCGATCCGCTCCCGCGCCTACTGGTCCCCGCACCCCGAGCACCCCAAGGCCTACGGGGAGAACGGCAGCCTCTCCCTCCCCGAGGGCAAGGCCGCCTTCGACGCCCTGCTCGGCAACCGCCTCGACCTGGACCAGCCCGGTACGGACGACTGGACCGGCGGCGAGGTCTCGCCGTACGGACCCGAGTTGAGCATCAGCTATCCGCACGCCGACCCGGACGTCCTGCTCCCCGCGATGCGGGCGGGCATGCGCGCCTGGCGCGAGGCGGGCGCCGAGGCCCGCGCCCTGGTCTGCCTGGAGATCCTGGCCCGCATCAGCGCCCGTTCGCACGAGTTCGCGCAGGCCGTGATGCACACCAGCGGTCAGGCCTACATGATGGCCTTCCAGGCCGGCGGCCCGCACGCCCAGGACCGCGGCCTCGAAGCCGTCGCCTACGCCTACGCGGAGCAGGTGCGCACCCCCGGCGAGGCCGAGTGGACCAAGCCGCAGGGTAAGCGGGACCCGCTCGCGCTGCACAAGACCTTCACCCCGGTCGGCCGCGGCGTCTCGCTGCTCATCGGCTGCAACACCTTCCCGACCTGGAACAGCTACCCGGCCCTCTTCGCCTCCCTGGCCACCGGGAACCCGGTCCTGGTCAAGCCGCACCCGCGGGCGGTGCTGCCGCTCGCCCTCACCGTGCAGGTGGCGCGCGCCGTGCTGACCGAGGCGGGCTTCGACCCGAACCTGGTGGCGCTGACCGCCGAGCGCCCCGGCGAGGGCAGCGCCAAGACCCTGGCGCTCCGCCCCGAGGTGCGGATCATCGACTACACCGGCTCCACCGAGTTCGGCGACTGGCTGGAGGGCAACGCCCGCCAGGCGCAGGTGTACACGGAGAAGGCCGGGGTGAACACGGTCGTCCTCGACTCCACGGACGACTACCAGGGCATGCTGGCCAACCTGGCCTTCTCGCTGTCCCTCTACAGCGGCCAGATGTGCACCACCCCGCAGAACCTGCTGATCCCCCGGGACGGCATCCGCACCGACGCCGGGGAGAAGTCCTTCGACGAGGTCGTGGCGGACCTCTCGGCCGCGGTCGGCGGGCTGCTCGGGGACGACGCCCGGGCCAACGCCCTCCTCGGCGCGCTGGTGAACCCGGGCGTGCGGGAGCGTCTGGAGGCGGCCCCCGGGCTCGGTGAAGTCGCCCTGGCCTCCCGCGAGATCGGCAACCCGGAGTTCCCGGACGCCGTGGTGCGCACCCCCGTGGTGGTCAAGCTCGACGGTGCCAAGCCGGACGCCGAGGCGGCCTACCTCAGCGAGTGCTTCGGCCCGGTCTCGTTCGCGGTCGCGGTGGACTCCACCGAGGGCGCCCTGGAGCTGCTGCGCCGCACGGTGCGCGAGAAGGGCGCCATGACGGTCGCCGCCTACTCGACCTCCCCCGAGGTCACGGCCGCCGTGGAGGAGGTCTGCCTGGAGGAGTGCGCCCAGCTCTCCCTGAACCTCACCGGCGGGGTCTACGTCAACCAGACCGCCGCCTTCTCCGACTTCCACGGCTCCGGCGGCAACCCGGCGGCGAACGCGGCCCTGTGCGACGCCGCCTTCGTCGCCAACCGCTTCCGGGTGGTGGAGGTCCGGCGCGAGGCGTGAGCCGGGGCGGGCGGCCAGGCCTGAACGGCGACGCCCGGGAGTAAGCCGGGGCACGCGGGTCTGAGCCGCGACGCCCGGGCTGAGCCACGATGCCTGGGCTGAGCCGGACACGTCGGTCTGGCCCTGGTTCCACCGTGCCACTCGCACCTGAGGCGCCGCTCGTACGTGAGTGGATCGCGCCCCGTGCCCACTGGGGACGGGGCGCGACCCACTGTGCGGAAGTGGCGATTCGGCTACGCCGAAGCGGCGATCGCCCCGTGCCGGAGTGGCGGTCCGGCGGGGCGCGGGGCGCTAGACGACGACGCCCAACTCCCGCAGTACGGCGGCGATTCCGGGCGCCCCGCCCCGGAGCCGGGCGTTGCCGATCACGAGGACCAGGGGTTCACCGGCTCCCGCCGACCGGGGCTCACCCGCTTCCGACGCCCTGGGATCACCCGCTTCCGCCGCCCGGGGCGCGCCCGCGGCACAGCAGCAGCGCGGCGTCGTGCTCGCCTCGTCGTCGCCGGAAGCCGGGTCCGGTGCCGGGGGCTGTTCCGGTCCCTGCTGCGCCGTGGTGCCCTCCGGCCCGTCGTACCCGGCCGAGGTCCTCGGGCGCGGCTCCCCGCCGGCCTCCCGTACATGCCGGACGACGTCCACGAACTTGACGTTGCCGCAGGGCCGAAGGAGCTTGCTCCCGTGGATACCGACCGCCTCCACGGCGGGGCAGCGGTAGTACGGACCGAAGGGCGGGCCACTGTCCTCGCCGGGGGCCGGTACCCGGATCTCCATCTCCCCGTGCGGGCAGTGGACCGTGCCGTCGGACAGCACGGTGAGGTCCCGGTGCAGCGTCGCGCCGATGTCGGCGAGGACGTGCGCCTGCACTCCCACCGCCTCGGTGAACGTCCGCGCCATACGCTCCCGGTGGTGACCGGGATCGGCGTCCCCGCGGCGGACCGAGGGGAGGAGTTCGGCGGTGACCCACTCCTGGAAGGGGCGGGCGGCGGGCTTGTCGGAGCGCATGATCAGCAGGTAGAGGCCTGCCTCACTCACCAGATTCAGCTGGTGTGGGTTCCTGGTTCGACCGCTCTGACCTGCGGTCATACCCCCACCAGGACTCTGAGTTCGGGTCACGACCCTCATGTCGATCGTCTGCGTGTGCTCGGGACCCACAATCCGGATTGCCTTGTGGGGGCTTCCGCGGTCCAGGATCCGGCACACATCAGCCGTCGAGAACCACAGCTCCCGCCCGATCACGACCACCCGGATCGGCTGCCCCGTGGGCGGGAAGGCCAGCTCCCTCAGAGCGGGTGCCGGAGCGCCCGCCGCCGAGGAGCCGCCCACCGACTCCAGCACCGCCCGCCGTACCGCCGCGGCCACCGCGCTGTTGCGCAGCAGCATCGCGAGGACGAGGGCGGTGCGCCGGGTGAACACCGAGAGGGAGCGGGCCCCTTGACGGCGTTCGGGCATGTTGGCGGCGAGGAAATCGGTGAGTTCGCGGCCCTGGAGCTGCCGGTACCCGTGCTGTGCCAGCTCCGCGGTGCGCCTGCGCACCAGGCGGCGCAGGACGACGGCGTCGACCTCCAGGTAGTCGGCGAGCATGGCGGCGGTCAGATGGGTGCCGTCGGGGAGCAGCGGCAGTTCCTTGACCTGGTCGAGCAGGGCGGTGCGGTCGGCGAGCGTGGCCCGGACCGCGGGGGAGTCCAGCAAGGACTCCTCGGTGTACTCGGTGTACATGGTGGTGTTGCCTCCACATGCGCCCCCGCCCGTCAGGACGAGGGCATGGCGGGAAAACCCCCTCGAAACGCCCGGGGGCGGAAGGCGGACCTTTTCCCGGCCCTAGGAGCGGAGATCGGCTCACCATTTCCCACGTACTGCACGACCGGCCGCGCTTACGCGCGCACCGGCAACCACCACCGAAACCCTCGACGCCACATACTCCAACTGCCTCCGCGCACCGTGCCCAACGAAACAACCGTACGAAGGTCACACCTCTGCGCGGTCTTCCGTACTCAGCCGTCCGTGCCGCCCGTGCCGCCCATGGCACCCGCGCCTTCCGCGCCGCCGCCGGGAGCGGCCTCCGATCCGGCCGACCAGTGGAAGAGCGTCATCGCCACGCTGGTCGCGAGGTTGTAGCTGGAGACCTGCGGGCGCATCGGCAGGGCGAGCAAGTGGTCGGCGCGGGAACGGACTTCGGCGGAGAGGCCGCTGCGTTCGGAGCCGAAGGCGAGGACGGCGTCGTCGGGCAGCCGCGTCCCGCGGAGGTCCGTGCCCTCGGGGTCGAGGGCGAAGAGGGGGCCCGGCGGCAGTTCGCCCGCCCCGAGGCGTTCGACGGCGGTCGCGAAGTGGAGCCCGGCCCCGCCCCGGACGACGGTCGGATGCCAGGGGTCGAGCGTGCCGGTGGTGACGACCCCGGTGACGCCGAAGCCGGCCGCGAGCCGGATGACCGCGCCCGCGTTGCCCAGGTTGCGCGGGTCGTCGAGAACGACGACCGGGGTGCGCCGGGGCATCCGCGCCAGCGCGGCGAGCTGGGCGGCCCGGTCGGGGCGTGCGGCGAGCGCGGCCACGGCGGTCGGGTGCAGCCGCGGCACCAGCTCCCGCAGCGTGTCCTCCGGGACCTCGGTGAGCAGGGCGTCCAGCGCCGTTACGACATCGGGGGCCAGCTCGGCCGCGAGGGCGAGCGCCGCCGCACGGTCCGCGGTGAGCGCCATCGGCACCCGGGCCCCGAACCGCAGGGCGTGCTTGAGCGCGTGGAAGCCGTCGAGCAGCACGAACCCCTCGCCGCCCTCGGCCCGTGCCCGCCAGGCGCGTACCGCCTGCCGCGCCTTCTCCCCAGGGGCGGCCGCCGCCGTGTCGTTCATGGCCCGAAGCCTACGGGCGCCCCGCCACCGGTCCCGTCCGCGCGGGCGGGACCACCGGGGGCCGAACCGCCACCCGGCACAGCACCACCAGGCACGGCACCACCAGGCACGGCACCACCAGGCACGGCACCACCGAGGGCGGCCCCACCGGAGACAGCTCGACCGGAGGCAGCTTGACCGGAGGCAGCGGGCGCGGGCGCCGGGACCGGCACCTCGGTGGGAGGGCGGCCGGGGGCGGGACGACCCGGGCGGGGGAGCGGCAGACGTCCGTACGGCAGGCGGCGGCGGAGCCGGTCGGCGCCGGTGCCGAGGCGGCGCAGGAAGGCCGTCGGCAGGAAGACCGCGTCGGCGGCGATCATCGCGAGGGAGAAGAAGGGCAGGCCGAGCACGACGGCGATCACCGCGTGCTCGCAGATCATCGCGGCCAGCAGGACGTTCTTGACCCGCCGGTTGAAGAGGGTGAAGGGGAAGGCCACCTGGACCAGGACGGTCCCGTAGGTGAGGACCATGACCACCAGGCCCTGGGAGGCGAGTACGTCCGAGAGGGCGGGCCAGGGCGAGAAGTAGTCCAGGTGGAGCGGGTAGTAGACGGCGGTGCCGTCCTGCCAGCGGCTGCCCTGGATCTTGTACCAGCCCGCGGTCGCGTAGATGAGGCAGGCCTCGGCCATGATCACGAAGAGGGCGGCGTTGTGGACGAGATTGCCCAGCGCGTCCAGGAAGCGGCGGGGTTCGCCGCCGGGGGCGGTCCTGCCGAGCAGCCACCACAGGGCGTACGCCGACCACAGCCCGAAGAAGAGCAGGGCCCAGCCCGTACTGAGCTTGCCGAGGACCGCGGCGCTCAGCAGCGCGAGCCCGAGCACCGACCAGAGCACGATGCCGCCCCACTCGGCGCGGGCACCGCTCTCGCGCGCCCGCCGCAGCCGGCGCTCGTCGAGGGACCAGACCTGCCCGCAGCGGGTGAAGACCAGGTAGATCGACATCAGGTGCAGGACGTTGTCGCCGCCGTCCCCGAGGAAGACGCTGCGGTTCTGCAGCGAGAGCACCCCGACCATGAACAGGACGGACAGGGCGCGGGTGTGCCAGCCGAGCAGGAGCAGCAGGCTGGAGAGCAGACCGAGCGCGTAGACGGCCTCGAACCACAGCCGCCCGTCCGACCACATCAGCAGCGTGAAGGCGTCGTTCCCCTCGACGAGAGTCCGCGCCAGCTCCCAGCTCCAGGGGCTCTCGGGGCCGTACAGCTCGTGCCGGTGCGGCAGTTCGCGCAGCAGGAAGAGCAGCCAGGTGGTGGCGAAGCCGATCCGGACGACCGCGCTCTGGTACGGGCCGAGCGCGGAGCCGGTGATCCGGGTGACACCGCGGGTGAGCGCGTCGAGGGTGCCCTTCACCGGTCCCCCGTCTCCAGCGCGGGCGCGGGCGCGCACCTGCCCCGCGCCGCCGCCCCGCCCCGTCCCAGCGGCACGTCCTCGGAGTCGGCGGACCACCACGGCAGTTCCCGGAGGACGGGCTTCCCGGTGGCCTTCTCCTCGCTCCATCCGGGCGGCGCGACCTGGGTGGTACGGGACCGCAGCTGGACCCTGACCGGGGCGCAGCCGGGGCCGCCCGCCTGCTCGCGGTCCAGGCGCAGCAGGGCGATCCGGCGTATGTACTGCTCGGAGAGGTCGCCGCGCGATCCGGTCGGGCGGTTCTGCTCGTCGTGCGAGGAGACGTAGAAGTCCCAGGCGCGGCGCAGCTCGTTCTGCTGGGTGTGGCTGGGCAGCAGATTGCCGTCGATGGCCGCGCCGTCCATCGCGGAGAGGTCGTACCAGCCGGTGGTGCTGGTCCCGCCGCCGTCGGTCCGGACCTCGGCCCTGGCCTGCACGGAGACGTTCTGCTGGAGCGGGTTGGGCGCGAAGAGCTTCCAGTTCTGCTCGAACTCCGGGTACACCCAGTCGTCGACCGCCTGACCGTGCTTCTTGGTCATCGTGTTCGAGGGCGCCACGTGCAGGAACACCATCAGCAGATGCACCCCGACCAGCACGACGACCCCGGCGAGCGCCAGCGCGAGCCCGATCTGGTACCGGGGGGAGAGACCGGCGATGCCGGGGGCGGGCGGGACAGGCGGGGCGGGCGCCGGGGGCGGAGGCGGAGGGAGCGTGGGCCAGGGGTCGAGCGCGCTGGGGGGTTCGGGGGCGGCGGAGGTCTCAGGGGTGGTCGAGCCGTGGTCGGACGCGACCGCGCTCTCGGTGCGCCCGACGCTCTCGGCACTCTCGACGTGCTCGATGCGCTCGATGCGCTCCGTGCTCTCGATGTGCTCGGCGCCCTCGGCGTTCCCGCTCTTCGCGGTGGCCTCGGCGCCCTCGTCCCCGCCGTCGTCGGCGTGCACGTCCATCCCTCTCCTCCCCCCTCTTGTCTGCCTTCTCTGTCTTCTCTGTCTTCGATCCGCGCGGGGCCGACCCGGCGGGCGGCCGGTCCGCGCCCGGTTCGCAGGCGAACGGTAACCCGGGGGCCGCGACGGGCCAGAGGTTATCCACAGGGTTGACACCATACGCAGCCGGTCCCACCATGGAGATCCACCGAACCGAACGATCGGTCGGGAGTGTCGAAGTCGAAGGGGACCGGCATGGCGACAGCACCGGCGCGGCCCACGCCCGGCAGCGCGGGCGAGGGCATGTCCGAGGAGGCGTTCGAGGCCGTCTTCGACGCCGCCGTGGCGGCGGACGAGCGCATCGAGCCCCGTGACTGGATGCCCGAGGCCTACCGCGCGACCCTCGTCCGCCAGATAGCGCAGCACGCCCACTCCGAGATCATCGGCATGCAGCCCGAGGCGAACTGGATCACCCGCGCCCCCTCCCTGCGGCGCAAGGCGATCCTGATGGCCAAGGTCCAGGACGAGGCCGGGCACGGCCTCTACCTCTACGGCGCCGCCGAGACCCTCGGCACCAGCCGCGACGAACTGCTCGACAAGCTGCACTCCGGCCGTCAGAAGTATTCGTCGATCTTCAACTACCCGACGCTGACCTGGGCGGACGTCGGCGCCATCGGCTGGCTCGTGGACGGCGCCGCCATCACCAACCAGGTCCCCCTCTGCCGCTGCTCCTACGGCCCGTACGCCCGGGCCATGGTCCGCGTCTGCAAGGAGGAGTCCTTCCACCAGCGCCAGGGGTACGAGTCGCTGCTCGCCCTGAGCCGCGGCACCGCCGCCCAGCACGAGATGGCGCAGGACGCCGTGAACCGCTGGTGGTGGCCGTCCCTGATGATGTTCGGTCCGCCGGACGACGAGTCCGCGCACTCCGCCCAGTCCATGGAGTGGAAGATCAAGCGCTTCTCCAACGACGAGCTGCGCCAGCGCTTCGTGGACATCTGCGTCCCCCAGGCCGAATCGCTCGGCCTCAGCCTCCCCGACCCCGACCTGCGGTGGAACGAGGAACGGCAGCACTGGGACTTCGGCGAGATCGACTGGAGCGAGTTCAAGGAGATCCTCAAGGGCAACGGCCCCTGCAACGACCAGCGGATCACCCAGCGCCGCCGCGCCCACGAGAACGGCGCCTGGGTCCGCGAAGCCGCCGAGGCCTACGCCCGCAAGCACAGCCCCGGCACCCCGCACACGGGCACCGGTCAGACCCCGGAGCACCCCGCTCCCCCGACCGGCACCGGCGACCGCAACGGCACACGAAAGGCGACGGCATGAGCACCCCGGTCACCTGGCCCCTGTGGGAGGTCTTCGTCCGCTCACGCCGCGGCCTCTCCCACACCCACGCCGGCAGCGTGCACGCGCCCGACGCCGAGCTGGCCCTGCGCAACGCCCGCGACCTCTACACCCGCCGCGGCGAAGGCGTCTCGCTCTGGGTCGTCCCGTCCACCGCGATCACCGCCTCCTCGCCCGACGAGCGCGACCCCTTCTTCGAGCCCACCGCCGACAAGCCCTACCGGCACCCCACCTTCTACGAGATCCCGGACGGGGTGAAACACCTGTGACCGCCGCCGCGCACACCGCAGCCCTCGCCCTCGGCGACGACGCCCTGGTGCTCTCGCACCGCCTGGGGGAGTGGGCGGGCCACGCCCCCGTCCTGGAGGAGGAGGTGGCCCTCGCCAACATCGCCCTCGACCTCCTCGGCCAGGCCCGCGTCCTGCTCTCCATGGCGGGCGACGAGGACGAGCTCGCCTACCTCCGCGAGGAGCGCGCCTTCCGCAACCTCCAGCTCGTGGAACAGCCCAACGGCGACTTCGCCCACACCCTCGCCCGCCAGCTCTACTTCTCCACCTACCAGCACCTGCTGTACGGCCAACTCGCCACCGGGGACAGCGTCTTCGCCCCGCTCGCCGGGAAGGCGGTGCACGAGACCGCCTACCACCGGGACCACGCCGAGCAGTGGACCCGCCGCCTCGGCGACGGCACCGAGGAGAGCCACCGCCGGATGCAGCGGGCGGCCACCGCCCTGTGGCAGTTCACCGGCGAGATGTTCCAGCCCGTCGAGGGCGTGCCCGCCGACTGGCAGCAGCTGGAGCGGTCCTGGCAGCAGTCCGTCACCGAGGTCCTCACCTCCGCCACCCTGGAGGTGCCCGAGGGACCGCGCACCGGAGCGTGGAAGGCCGGCGCCGGACGGCAGGGCCTGCACACCGAGTCCTTCGGCCGGATGCTCGCCGAGATGCAGCATCTGCACCGCAGCCACCCGGGGGCGAGATGGTGACCGACACCCGCCTCGAAGCCGAACTCCGCGCGCTCGCGGGCTCCGTGCCCGACCCGGAGCTGCCCGTGCTCACCCTCGCGGACCTCGGCGTCCTGCGCGAGGTGCACCTGACCGGCCCCGGCAGCGTCGAGGTCGAGCTGACCCCGACCTACACCGGGTGCCCCGCCGTCGAGACCATGTCCGCGGACATCGAACGCCTCCTGCACGCCCACGGAATACGCGAGGTCACCGTCCGCTCCGTGCTCTCCCCGCCCTGGTCCACCGACGACATCTCGGCCGAAGGGCGCCGCAAACTCCGGGAGTTCGGCATCGCCCCGCCCCGCACCACCCGGGCGGCGGGACCGGTCGCGGTGCCCTTGGGCCCGACCCGCACCGGCGCCGCCGGTGCCGCCCATGCCGGTGCCGGTGCCGGTGCGAACAGCGCCGGTACGGACCCTGCCCGTACGGACGTCGGTACCGGCCTGCCTCGCTCCGCGGACGGGTCGTCCTTCCCCGCCAACGGGTCCCCCTTCCCCGCCGACGAGTCCCTGCGCTGCCCGCACTGCGACTCCCCGCGCAGCGAACTCCTCAGCCGCTTCTCCTCCACGGCCTGCAAGGCGCTGCGCCGCTGCCTCGACTGCCGTGAACCCTTCGACCACTTCAAGGAGCTGTGATGGCCCGCTTCCACCCCCTCCGGGTAGCGGCGGTCGACCGTCTCACCGACGACTCCGTCGCGCTCACCTTCGAGGTACCGCCCGAGCTGCGCGCGGAGTACCGGCACGCCGCCGGGCAGCACCTCGCCCTGCGCCGCTTCGCCGACGGCGCCGAGGTGCGGCGCACCTACTCCATCTGCTCCCCCGCCCCCGGCCCCGAGGGCCCGGGCACGCTGCGGGTCGGCGTGCGCTTCATCGAGGGCGGCAGCTTCTCCACGTACGCCCTCAAAGAACTCCAGCCCGGCCACGAGGTCGAGGTCATGACCCCGGCCGGCCGGTTCACCCTCGACCCGGCTCCCGGCCACTACGCGGCGGTGGTCGGCGGCAGCGGCATCACCCCGGTCCTGTCGATCGCCGCCACCCTGCTCGCCCGGGAACCCGGGGCCTCCTTCTGCCTGCTGCGCAGCGACCGGACCGCGGCCTCGACCATGTTCCTGGACGAGGTCGCCGACCTGAAGGACCGCTACCCGGACCGCTTCCAGCTGGCCACCGTCCTCTCCCAGGAGGAGCAGCAGGCCGGACTGCCCTCCGGCCGCCTCGACGAGGAACGGCTGCGCCAGGTGCTCCCCGCGCTGCTGCCGGTCGAGCGGATCGACGGCTGGTTCCTCTGCGGCCCCCTGGGGCTGGTGCAGTCCGCGGAGACCGCCCTGCGGGCACTCGGCGTGGACCGTACCCGCGTCCACCAGGAGATCTTCCATGTCGACGCCGCGCCCCCGCGGGCGGTCGGCATCGGCGGCCCGGCGCACAGCACGGTGACCGCGCAGCTGGACGGCCGGTCGGGCAGCTGGGCGGTCCAGGACGGGGAATCCGTCCTGGAAACGGTGCTGCGCAACCGCTCGGACGCGCCCTATGCCTGCAAGGGCGGGGTCTGCGGCACCTGCCGGACCTTCCTGGTGTCCGGCGAGATCCGCATGGACCGCAACTTCGCCCTGGAACCGGAGGAGACCGAGGCGGGCTACATCCTGGCCTGCCAGTCCCACCCGGCCTCGGAGAAGGTCGAGGTGGACTTCGACCGCTGAGCCGGCAGCCGGAGCGGGACGGACCGGTGTGAGGGCGGCCGGAGCGGGGTGTGCCGATGTGAGGTGGACCGGAGCGGGGTGAGGTGGCGGGTGCCGGGACTCGGGCACCCGCCCCGAAAGGCTGAAGCGAGGGGCGGCGGGGCTCAGAGCACCGAGCCCGGCTGCCCCTTGTCGTCCACGACGGGGCGGCCGAGGGCTTCCCACATCTGCATACCGCCGTCGACGTTCACCGCGTCGACGCCCTGCTGGACCAGATACATGGTCACCTGGGCCGACCGTCCCCCGGAGCGGCAGATCACATGGACCCGGCCGTCCTGCGGCGCGGCCTCGGTCAGTTCACCGAAGCGCGCCACGAACTCGCTGATCGGAATGTGCAGGGCCCCGGCGGCATGCCCCGTCTGCCACTCGTCGTCCTCGCGCACATCCAGCAGGAAGTCGCCTTCGGCCACATCCGAGACCGCGACCGTGGGCACACCAGATCCGAATTCCATACGGCGACGCTACCGGACGGCACCGGGACGCTGCCGCGGCAGTCCCGGAGTACGTGATCAGCGCAGGTCGAGCAGAGGCCGGGAGGCCGTTGGGCGCGAGAGCGCGGAGCGCCTGCCGAGAGGAACTCCCCCGGTGCCGGACCGGCGCGACGGCCGGGCAGGCACGAACGGGCGGACGGACGGACCGGTGGCAGTCCCTCCTGCGCTCAGGCGAGGAGCTGGGCCAACTCGGCTTCGCGCTCGGTCACTTGAGCCAGGAGTTGCTCGGCGACCTCTTCGAGGAGACGGTCGGGGTCGTCCGGTGCCATCCGGAGCATCGACCCGATGGCGCCCTCCTCCAGCTCCTTGGCGACGAGGGAGATCAGTTCCTTGCGCCGGGAGAGCCACTCGAGGCGGGCGTACAGCTCCTCGCTCTCGCTCAGCCGCTGCTCCTCGGGCGCCGGGCCGGCCGCCCACTCCGCGGAGAGTTCCCGCAGGAGCGCCTCGTCACCGCGTGCGTAGGCCGCGTTGACGCGGGTGATGAACTCGTCCCGCCGCTTCCGCTCCGCCTCCTCCTGCGCGAGATCGGGGTGGGCCTTGCGTGCCAGCTCGCGGTAGAGGCGCCGGGCCTCCTCGCTGGGCCGGACCCGCTCCGGGGGCCGCACCGACTGCCCGGTGAGCATCGCGCCCGCCTCCGGGTACAGGCCGTCCCCGTCCATCCAGCCGTGGAACAGCTCGTCCACGGACGGCATCGGCAGCACCCGTGCGCGCGCCTCCTCGGCCTTGCGCTGATCCTCCGGATCACCGGTCCTGGCGGCCTTCGCCTCAGCGATCTGCGCGTCCAGTTCGTCGAGGCGCGCGTACACGGGACCGAGACGCTGGTGGTGCAGGCGGGAGAAGTTCTCCACCTCGACCCGGAAGGTCTCCACCGCGATCTCGTACTCGATCAGCGCCTGCTCGGCCGCCCGGACCGCCCGCTCAAGCCTCTCCTCGGGGCGTTCCCCGCGTTCCGCCCCCGCGGCCCCCGCGGGATCCTGGCTGGGGACGGCGGCGTCTGGGCGCTCGGCTTGCGTCGGCTCGGCTTCCGGGGTCGTCACCCGTCCAGCCTAGGGCACGGGGCAGGTGGGGGCGGGGACGGTCGGGGGCGCCCGGCCCCGCGGCGTGCTCCCTCACACCCCCCACTCCACCGCGATCCGACCGGCCCGTGCCGCCGTGACCAGGTCGGCGTGGTCGGCCTCCGTCCGGTCGGCGTAGGCGACGGCGAAGGCGGCCATGGCCTCGTCGAGTTCCTCGTTCTTGCCGCAGTAGCCGGTGAGCCGACGCGGGTCGGCGCCGTGTGCGTGGGCGCGGGCGAGGAGGGCGCCGGTCATCCGCCCGTAGTCGTCGAGCTGGTCGGAGGCGAGGGCCGCCGGGTCCACGCTGCCCTTGCGGTTGCGGAACTGCCGTACCTGGTAGGGCCGTTCGCCGACCGAGGTCCAGCCGAGCAGGATGTCGCTGACGACCTGCATGCGCTTCTGGCCCCGCACCAC
This sequence comes from Streptomyces physcomitrii, assembly GCF_012273655.1. GTDB lineage: Bacteria > Actinomycetota > Actinomycetes > Streptomycetales > Streptomycetaceae > Streptomyces > Streptomyces physcomitrii. The sequence goes on from NZ_JAAWWP010000003.1 coordinate 370,001, forward strand.
GCGCCGCCCTTCGTGCTCCACCGGTTCCTGGGCGAAGCCCGCCGCGGGGAGATGCGGGGCCAGCGCCGAGGTGCGCGCCTCCTTCACCTGGAGGACCAGGGGTTCGCCGCGGTGGTCCAGGAGCAGGACGACATAGGAGCGGGTGCCGACGCTGCCGGTGCCCACCACCCGGAAGGCGACGTCCTGGAGGGCGTACCGCGAGAGCAGCGGGACCCGGTCCTCGGACACGGTGTCGACGTACTCGCCGAGAGCGGAGGCCACGGCCGCCGCCTCGGCGTCCGGGACCCGGCGCAGCACCGGAGGGGCGTCCACGAAGCGCAGACCGCCGTCCTCGGTGGGCTCGGTGGACTTGGCCGCGAACCTGCCGCTCGTGTTGTTGCGGGCCTTCTCGGAGACGCGTTCCAGGGTGCCGAGGAGGTCGTGGGCGTCGGTGTGCGAGACGAGTTCCTCGTCCGCGATCGCGTTCCAGGCGTCCAGCACCGGCATCCGGGAGAGCAGCCGCATGGTGCGGCGGTAGGAGCCCGCGGTGTCCCGGGCGGCCTCGCGGCAGGTGTCCTCGTCGGCTCCGGTCTCCCGGCCCGCGAGGACGATGGAGGCGACCAGGCGCTTGAGGTCCCACTCCCAGGGGCCGTGCACCGTTTCGTCGAAGTCGTTCAGGTCGATGACGAGTCCGCCGCGGGCGTCCGCGTAGAGGCCGAAGTTGGCCGCGTGGGCGTCGCCGCAGATCTGGGTGCCGATGCCGGTCAGGGGAGTGCGGGCCAGGTCGTAGGCCATCAGGCCCGCCGCGCCCCGGAGGAAGGCGAAGGGGGAGGCGGCCATCCTGCCCACCCGTATCGGGGTGAGCGCGGGGAGCCGTCCGGCGTTGGACTCCGTCACCGCCCGCACCGCGTCCGGCCGTGCGCCGTCGGCGGTGAACTCCGCGTGCGCCGACCGCGGGACCTGCCCGCGCAGCGCCTTGCCCTCGGCCTTCGGTGTCGCTCCCCGCCCCTCGGCCCCGGCGGAGCCCGCCCGCCGCCGCGGCGCGAAGCCACGAACGGTGGGCAGGCGCACCGTCGTACCCGCCGCCGCTCCCGCCGCCTCGGACGTGCTCCCCTGCCGGCCCGGAAGCTCCGCCTCCGTCGCCTGAAGTCCGGTCATGCCGAACGCCTCCCCCGCTGTCTCGCACCGAACTGCCGCTGTCTCGCACCGATCTGCCGGTGTCCCGTACCGCTCCGTGGTGGAACGGGCAAGACGGTACCCGCGTACCGGCAGGTGCGTCAGGGCCTGTGGACAACCTCGGGGCAGCTGCACAGCTCAGCCCGCACACCGCCTGAGCAGGGCTTTCCACAGAAGGCGCCGCTAGGAGAACCCTCCCGAAAACCTTCGGGCCCCGGCCCTCAGTCCCGGAAGGCCTTCGGGCACTCCACCGCCCGCTCGGGGAGGTACTGCTCCGCCCAGCGGCCGAGCTCCTTGAGGGCGGGCTCCAGGGCGGCGCCCGTGCCGGTGAGCCGGTACGAGACGCGCAGCGGGGGGCCTTCGTCGACCTCGCGGAGGACGAGCCCGGCCACGGCCAGCTCGGTGAGGCGGTCGGAGAGCATGCGCTCGCTGATGCCGGGGACGGCCCGCCGCAGCTCGGCGAAGTGCACCGGGCGCTCCATGAGGACGCTGACGATCATGCCGGTCCAGCGCTTTCCGAGCAGCGCGAAGACCCGGGCCATGCCCGCGTCGACCGTCTTGCACGCCTCTTCGTTGTGCTCCTCGCGCCCGTCCCTTGCCGCCATGTCCTCCAGGGTACTGCACCGTCGTATGCAGATGAAAAAAAGTAAGCAACTATGCTAGGAATAGCTACGTACTCAAAAGCAGTTACTTGAGTTGCGGAACCCACCCGGGAGACAGCCCCGCCTCCCCGCCGCACGTCACCTTCAGGAGATTCCATGGCCACGCTTCTGCATCTCGACTCCTCCTTCTCCGGCGAGCAGTCCGTCTCCCGCGCGGTGACCTCCGTCTTCCGCGAGAACTGGGAGAAGCAGCACCCGGAGGGCACCGTCGTCTACCGGGATCTGGCGGCCGAACCGCTGCCGCACCTCGACGGGCTCGGCGCCTCCGCGGGCTTCGCCGACCCCGCGCAGCACACCCCGGAGCAGGCGGACGCCTTCGCCCGGCGGCTGACGCTGATCGAGGAGCTGGAGCAGGCGGACGCCGTGCTGATCGGCGCCCCGATGTACAACTTCACGATCCCGTCCACCCTCAAGGCCTGGCTGGACCACGTGATCCTGGTCGGCCGCACCGGCGGCGAGGACCCGTCCGGCAAGGGCAAGCCGCTCACGATCGTGGCCAGCCGCGGCGGCTCGACGGCGCCGGGCACCCCGCGCGAGCGCTACGAGTACGTGCAGAACTATCTGCAGGCGGTCCTCGGCGACATGATGGGCTTCGAGGTGGACTTCATCGTCCCGGAGCTGACCCTCGCCGCGAGCACGCCCGCGATGGCCGACCTGGTCCCCGCAGCCGAGGCCTCCCGCGCCAAGGCCCTCGACGAGGCCGAGCAGAAGGCCGTGCTCCTCGCCCAGCGCCTCGCCGCCTGATCACCCGACGACCGCCCGGCACCGCCCGGCCGCGAACTGCCGCCGCCCCGCGGACCGTCGAAGGCCCCGGCCCCCGTCCACCCCACGGGACCGGGGCCTTCGCGCTCCCGGCCCTTCCGGCCGGCGTTCCGCCGAGCCCGCCCGCCCTGTGTGCTCCCTCACAGGCGTACGGGCACCCGGGCACGGCCAGGTGACCGGACACACAAAAAAGACCCCGCCCGGAGCCTTCGCTCCGACCGAGGTCATTTCTGACTTCGTGGACACCGTCGGTGTCACCAAGATGAGTGCGCGAGGGGGGAGTTGAACCCCCACGCCCTTTCGGGCACTGGAACCTGAATCCAGCGCGTCTGCCTATTCCGCCACCCGCGCATGGGTGTTGTCGCTGCTGTCTCTCACTGGCGGTGGGAGCGCCTTCCGACATCCAGAAGATTAGCACGGTGCCGAGGGTGGATTCACATCCGTATTACCGGGCAGCCCGGGCCCCTCCCGGCCCGTACCGGGACGGTGAAGCCGCTCCTCGCACCCCTGCCCCGGGACCGGCCGGCCGCCCCCGGCGACCGTTCCGCCCCGCGCCCGCCCCCTTCCGTTTCCCTTTGCCGCTTCCCTCCGCCGCTTCTCTCCGCCACGCAACAACCTCGCACCAGTCGGGCCCGTACCCCCTGACTTGTCCCGGTCCTGTCCACAGGTGCGGGACACTGGCTTGCGGCCCGTTCTACGATCCGACCGAGGACGCCCGGGCTGCGGACGCACGAGTACGGAACGCAAGCACGGCGGGGGACGGAAGAGGGACGCGCGGTGACGGGAGACGGGCGGTGCGGACGGTACCGGTGGTCCGGTTCCGGTCCGGGCGGCCGGCGGACGGATCGGCGGTCCCGGCCGTGGGCATGACCAGGTGGGGCACGAGCTGTGAGGGTCGACACTCCTCGCCGGGCGGTTCCGGGGGAACCGGGTGTTTTCCCGGTGCGTGGATACGATCGGTAAGCAGGATCAGTGCGCCGGGGAGGGTGGCGGTACCGGAAGCCGGGCAGGCGGCCGGGCAGCGGTACCGGCGGGCGGTGCGCAAGGACGGCGGCACGCACGACGGGCGGGCCGGAGCAGGAAGACAGCAGAGCGCGTACGCAGGACGCGGCGAAGGAGGAGGTGCCCCGTGGGAGTCCTGAAGAAGTTCGAACAGCGCCTGGAGGGGCTGGTCAACGGCACCTTCGCCAAGGTGTTCAAGTCCGAGGTGCAGCCGGTGGAGATCGCCGGTGCGCTGCAGCGGGAGTGCGACAACAACGCGACCATCTGGAACCGCGACCGGACCGTCGTGCCCAATGACTTCATCGTCGAGCTGAGCGCGCCGGACTTCGAGCGCCTCAGCCCCTACGCGGGCCAGCTCGGGGACGAACTGGCCGGCATGGTGCGCGACTACGCGAAGCAGCAGCGGTACACCTTCATGGGCCCGATCAAGGTGCACCTGGAGAAGGCCGAGGACCTGGACACCGGTCTGTACCGGGTGCGCAGCCGCACCCTGGCCTCCAGCACCTCCCAGGCGCCCGGCCCCGGCGGGCCAGGTCCCGGCGGCGCCCCCGCGCATCCGCCGCAGGGCCGCCCCGGCGGCGGGTACGGATACCCGCAGGCCCCCGCCGGCGCCCCGCCGATGCCCTCGGCTCCGCCGCCCGGCCGTCCCGCCTCCCCGCCCGGCGCCCCGGCGCGACCCGGTGCGGGAGGCCGCGGCCAGGCGACGCGCTGCTGGATCGAGATCAACGGCAACCGCCACCAGATCGCCCGCGCCACGCTCGTCCTCGGCCGCAGCACCGAGGCCGACGTGCGGATCGACGACCCCGGCGTCTCGCGCCGGCACTGCGAGATCCGGACCGGAACGCCCCCCACGATCCAGGATCTCGGTTCCACGAACGGCATCGTGGTGGACGGGCAGCACACCACCCGCGCTACGCTCCGCGACGGCTCCCGGATCGTCGTGGGGAGCACCACCATCATTTACCGGCAAGCCGAAGGGTGAAGCGGGGGCAATGTCAGAGCTGACCCTGACGGTCATGCGGCTGGGTTTCCTGGCCGTTCTGTGGCTGTTCGTGATCGTGGCCGTACAGGTCATCCGCAGCGACCTGTTCGGTACGCGTGTCACCCAGCGCGGGGCCGCTCGGCGGGACGCCCGGCCGCAGCAGGCCGCGCGCCAGTCCGCCCCGCCGCCGCAGCAGCAGCGCCAGAGCGGCGGCGGGCGCCAGCGCCGCGGCGCCCCCACGAAGCTGGTGGTCTCCGAAGGCACCCTCACGGGCACCACGGTCGCCCTCCAGGGGCAGACGATCACCTTGGGCCGGGCCCATGATTCGACGATCGTGCTGGACGACGACTACGCGTCGAGCAGGCATGCCAGGATCTACCCGGACCGCGACGGCCAGTGGATCGTCGAGGACCTCGGTTCGACGAACGGCACCTATCTCGACCGGACCCGGCTCACTACCCCGACGCCGATTCCGCCGGGAGCGCCGATCCGTATCGGCAAGACCGTCATCGAGCTGCGGAAGTAGTACGCCAATGAACGAGCGGAGCGAGCGAAGGGGCGCGGGGCCGGCCGGAGAGCGGCGGGGCCACGGCGTGCTTTCGACCGGAGGGTGGGCAGTGTGGCTCGAGGAGACCGGCTGCAGTCCGAGCCGACGGGCGAGGTGGGCATGAGCCTGTCACTGCGCTTCGCCGCCGGATCGCACAAGGGCATGATCCGCGAGGGCAACGAGGACTCGGGTTACGCCGGTCCCCGGCTGCTCGCCATCGCCGACGGCATGGGGGGCCAGGCCGCGGGCGAGGTGGCCTCCTCCGAGGTGATCTCGACGCTGGTCACCCTCGACGACGACGTACCCGGCTCGGACATCCTGACCTCGCTGGGGACCGCCGTGCAGCGGGCCAACGACCAGCTGCGGGTGATGGTCGAGGAGGACCCGCAGCTGGAGGGCATGGGCACCACGCTCACCGCGCTGCTGTGGACGGGCCGCCGGCTCGGCCTGGTGCACGTCGGCGACTCGCGGGCCTATCTGCTGCGCGACGGCGCCCTGACCCAGATCACGCAGGACCACACCTGGGTGCAGCGGCTCGTGGACGAGGGCCGCATCACCGAGGAGGAGGCCACCACGCATCCGCAGCGCTCGCTGCTGATGCGGGCCCTGGGCAGCGGCGACCACGTCGAGCCCGACCTCTCCATCCGCGAGGTGCGCGCCGGTGACCGCTACCTGATCTGCTCCGACGGACTCTCCGGCGTCGTCAGCCATCAGACGATGGAGGACACCCTCGCCAGCTACCAGGGCCCGCAGGAGACCGTGCAGGAGCTGATCCAGCTCGCGCTGCGCGGCGGCGGCCCCGACAACATCACCGTGATCGTCGCCGACGTCCTCGACATCGACAGCGGCGACACCCTCGCGGGCCGGCTCAGCGACACCCCCGTGGTGGTCGGCGCGGTCGCCGAGAACCAGCACCAGACCCACGACGACGGCGCCATGGAGACCCCCGCGGGCCGCGCCTCCGGCCTCGGCCGCACCCCCGAACCCCCGCCCGCCGGAGGCGAGTTCGGTCCGCCCGGCAGCGGCGGCGAGGGGGCGGCGGGGTACGCACCGGAGGGGGGCTTCGGCGCGTACGGGGACGACGACCTCGACAAGGGCGGCGGCCGCCGCAGGTGGGTCAAGCCGACCCTCTACGGGGTGCTGGCCCTGGCGGTGATCGCGGGCGGCCTCTACGGGGGCTACCGCTGGACGCAGACCCAGTACTACGTCGGCTCCAACGACGGCCATGTCGCGCTGTACCGCGGTATCAGCCAGGACCTCGCCTGGGTGAACCTCTCGAAGGTGCAGAAGGACCACCCCGAGATCGAACTCAAGTACCTGCCGCCGTACCAGCAGCGGCAGGTCGAGGCGACGATCGTGGAGGACGGCATCGACCAGGCCAACGACAAGATCGACGAGCTGGCCCGGCAGGCCACCGCCTGCCGCAAGGAGGAGGAGCGCCGGGCGGCCGAGAAGGAGCAGCCCCCCTCCGGTGACGAGGCCAACCCCTCGGGCCCGCCGAAGTCGACGGACAAGGGCGGCAAGACCGAGGCCAAGCCCACCAAATCACCCACTCCCACACCGGGCCCCACTCTCTCCGAGGAAGAGAAGACCCTGGTCGGGCAGTGCGGCAAGAAGTGAGCAGCTGAGGGGCCCGGGCACACCATGAGCAGTTCCACCTCCACCACGAACACCGCGAACACCTCGACGATCGGATCCATCGGCACGCCGAGCCGCCGCAACACCGAGCTGGCGCTCCTTGTCTTCGCCGTCGTCATCCCGGTCTTCGCGTACGTCAATGTCGGCCTCGCCGTGAACGACGAGGTCCCCACCGGGATGATCGGCTACGGCCTCGGACTCGGCGGTCTCGCGGGCGTCGCGCACCTGGTCGTGCGGAAGTTCGCCCCGTACGCCGATCCGCTGCTGCTGCCGCTGGCCACCCTGCTGAACGGCCTGGGTCTGGTCGCCATCTGGCGGCTCGACCAGTCGCCGCGGCTCCAGCAGCGCGCCGAGAACCTCTTCGGCGCCTTCTCGCCGGACGCGCCGAAACAGCTGATGTACTCGGCGCTCGGCGTCGCCTTCTTCGCGGCGATCCTGGTGTTCCTCAAGGACCACCGCATCCTCCAGCGCTATACGTACATCTCGATGGTCGTGGCGCTGGTGCTGCTCGTGGCGCCGGTGTTCTTCCCCGCGGTCAACGGCGCGAAGATCTGGATCTCGATCGGCGCCTTCACCATCCAGCCCGGTGAGTTCGCGAAGATCATCATCGCGATCTTCTTCTCCGGCTACCTGATGGTGAAGAGAGACGCGCTGGCGCTGGCCAGCCGCCGGTTCATGGGCCTGTACCTGCCGCGCGGCCGCGACCTCGGCCCGATCATCACGGTGTGGGCGATGAGCCTGCTCATCCTGGTCTTCGAGACCGACCTCGGCACCTCGCTGCTGTTCTTCGGCATGTTCATCGTGGTGCTGTACGTCGCCACCGAGCGCACCAGCTGGATCGTCTTCGGTCTGCTGATGTCCGGCATCGGCGCGGTGGGCGTGGCCAGCTTCGAGCCGCATGTGCAGGAGCGCGTCGACGCCTGGCTCAACCCCTTCTCCGACCAGGTGATGCAGGGCAACAGCGAGCAGATGGCCCAGTCCCTGATGGCCTTCGGCTCCGGCGGTGTGCTCGGCACCGGCCTCGGCCAGGGCGACTCGGACCTGATCGGCTTCGCCGCCAACTCCGACTTCATCTTCGCCACCTTCGGCGAGGAGCTGGGGCTCGCCGGGGTGATGGCCATCCTGCTGCTGTACGCGTTGATCGTGGAGCGCGGCATCCGTACCGCCCTGGCCGCCCGCGACCCGTTCGGCAAGCTGCTCGCCGTGGGCCTGTCCAGCGCCTTCGCCATCCAGGTCTTCGTCGTCGCGGGCGGCGTGATGGGCCTGATCCCGCTGAGCGGCATGACCATGCCCTTCGTCGCCTACGGCGGCTCCTCGGTGATCGCCAACTACGCCCTGATCGGCATCCTGATCCGGATCAGCGACACCGCCAGACGCCCGGCCCCCGCCCCCGCCCCGAACCCCGACGCCGAGATGACCCAGGTGGTGCGCCCGTGAACAAGCCCCTGCGCCGGATCGCGATCTTCTGCGGGCTGCTGGTTCTCGCGCTGCTCGCCCGCGACAACTGGATCCAGTACGTCGCCGCCGACGAGCTGCGCACCCACGAGAAGAACCGCCGCGTCGCCATCGAGCGGTACGCCTCGCCGCGCGGCAACATCATCGTGGACGGCAAGCCGATCACCGGGTCCACCAAGACCTCGGGCAGCGACTTCGCCTATAAGCGCACCTACAGCAACGGCCCGATGTGGGCCCCCGTCACCGGTTACGCCTCCCAGGCCTTCGGCGCCACCCAGCTGGAGAGCCTGGAGGACGGCATCCTCACCGGCAACGACGACCGCCTCTTCTTCCGCCGCACCCTGGACATGCTCACCGGCAAGAAGAAGGAGGGCGGCAACGTCGTCACCACCCTCAACGCGGACGCCCAGAAGGCGGCCTTCGAGGGACTCGGCGGCAAGAAGGGCGCGGTGGCCGCCCTGGACCCGCGCACCGGCGCCATCCTCGCGCTGGCCTCCACGCCCTCCTACGACCCCTCCACCTTCGCGGGGAACTCCACGACCACGGACTCCAAGGCCTGGGAGAAGCTCCAGAAGAAGCAGAACCCGGACGAGCCGATGCTCAACCGGGCGCTGCGGCAGACCTACCCGCCCGGCTCCACCTTCAAGGTGGTGACCGCCGCGGCGGCCCTGGAGCACGGCCTCTACGAGAACCCGGACGACAAGACCAAGTCGCCGCTGCCCTGGACCATGCCCGGCACCAACACCGAGCTGAAGAACGAGGGCGACATCCCCTGCGAGAACGCGACCCTGCGCGAGGCCCTGCGGGTCTCCTGCAACACCGTGTTCGGCAAGATCGGTTCGGACCTCGAGAACGACAAGATGCTGGAGACGGCGGAGGAGTTCGGCTTCAACAAGGAGCAGTTCACGCCGGTGCGCACCAATGCCTCCAACTTCTCCGACGACATGAACAAGTCGCAGACCGCGCTCTCCTCCATCGGCCAGTTCAACACCGCGGCGACCCCGCTGCAGATGGCGATGGTCGCCTCCGCGGTCGCCAACGACGGCACGCTGATGGAGCCGTACATGATCAGCCAGCTCCAGGCGCCCAACCTCGACGTGGTCGAGAAGACCTCGCCGAAGAAGATGAGCGAGCCGCTGTCCGAGGAGAACGCGCAGAAGCTCCAGGACATGATGGAGACCGTCGTCGACAAGGGCACCGGCCAGAACGCCAAGATCGACGGCGTCACGGTCGGCGGCAAGACGGGTACCGCGCAGCACGGCGTCGCCAACAGCAAGAACCCGTACGCGTGGTTCATCTCCTACGCGAAGACCGACTCGGGCTCCCCGGTGGCGGTGGCCGTGGTCGTGGAGGACTCCGACGCCAGCCGCGACGACATCTCCGGTGGCGGCCTCGCCGCCCCCATCGCCCGGGACGTGATGAAGGCGGTCGTCGACAGCAAGCAGTGACCCCGGTCACGACGCCTTCACACCGGTGTCCCGAGGGGGTACCGGTCCGGTATCGGGTCACGGTGACGGGTCGGGCCGGGCAGCACAGGCCGGGTACGGTATGCCCGGGCAGCACACCGCCGGGCCGCGCAGAGCGTGCGGCCGGGAACGACGGAGAGGGCTGGATTAGCTATGGAAGAGCCGCGTCGCCTCGGCGGCCGGTACGAGCTGGGCCAGGTGCTCGGCCGTGGTGGCATGGCCGAGGTCCACCTCGCCCACGACACCCGGCTCGGCCGCACCGTGGCGGTGAAGACGCTGCGCGCGGACCTCGCCCGCGACCCGTCGTTCCAGGCCCGCTTCCGCCGGGAGGCCCAGTCGGCCGCCTCGCTCAACCACCCCGCGATCGTGGCGGTCTACGACACGGGCGAGGACTACATCGACCAGGTCTCCATCCCGTACATCGTGATGGAGTACGTGGACGGCTCGACGCTGCGTGAGCTTCTTCACTCCGGCCGCAAGCTGCTGCCCGAGCGCGCCATGGAGATGACCGTCGGGATCCTCCAGGCCCTGGAGTACTCGCACCGCGCCGGCATCGTCCACCGCGACATCAAGCCCGCCAACGTCATGCTGACCCGCACCGGCCAGGTCAAGGTCATGGACTTCGGCATCGCCCGCGCCATGGGCGACTCCGGGATGACCATGACGCAGACCGCGGCCGTGATCGGCACCGCCCAGTACCTCTCCCCGGAGCAGGCCAAGGGCGAGACCGTGGACGCGCGCAGCGACCTCTACTCCACCGGCTGCCTGCTCTACGAACTGCTGACCGTGCGCCCGCCCTTCGTCGGGGACTCCCCGGTGGCGGTCGCCTACCAGCACGTACGCGAAGAGGCGCAGCCGCCGAGTGTCTACGACCCCGAGATCACGCCCGAGATGGACGCCATCGTCCTGAAGGCCCTGGTCAAGGACCCCGACTACCGCTACCAGTCCGCCGACGAGATGCGCGCCGACATCGAGGCCTGCCTCGACGGCCAGCCCGTCGCGGCCACCGCGGGCCTCGGCTCGGTCGGCTACGGCGGCCACCCCGACGACCAGCAGACGGCGATGCTGCGCCCGCAGAACGGCGGCCAGCAGACCTCGATGATGCCCCCGGTCAACCCGGACGAGGGCGGCTACGGCTACGACGACCGCGTCGACCGGCGCCGCCAGAAGAAGAACAACACCTCCACCATCCTGCTCGTCGTGGCCGGTGTGCTGGTGCTGGTCGGCGCGATCCTCATCGGCAAGTGGGTCTTCAGCGACAACAACAGCGCCGACGACCCGGTGTACACGCCCGCCCTGGTGGGGGAGACCTACCAGGACGCCGAGGGGATGGCGGACAACGTCGGGCTCAAGCTCGACGTCACCCGCAAGCCCTGCGACGACCAGCCCAAGAACCGGGTCTGCGAGCAGAGCCCGGGGCCCAAGACCGAGGTCAACAAGGGCGACACCATCACGGTCACGGTCTCCACCGGCGCGCCGAAGGTGGCGGTGCCGAACGTCATCGACGAGGACGTCGACGACGCCAAGGAGAAGCTCGAGGGCGACAAGTACCAGTTCGAGGTCAAGACGAAGTACCGGGAGTCGACCGAGGACCCCGGCATGGTCCTCGACCAGGACCCCTCCTCCGGCAGCGAGGTCCAGAAGGGCAGCAAGATCACCCTGACCGTGGCCAAGGAGAAGAAGCAGTCCACGGTCCCCGACGTCACCGGCAAGTCCTGTGACGAGGCCAAGGCCCAGCTGAAGGACAACGACCTGGTCGGCGAGTGCACCGAGGTCGAGAACGCCGAGGCGGAGGCCGGCAAGGTCTTCAGCCAGAGCCTCGCGGCGAACAGCCAGGCCGACCCGGGCTCCAAGGTCAACCTCCAGGTGGCCAAGGCCCCCGCGCAGATCACGGTGCCCGGCGACCTCACCGGCAAGAAGCTGAAGGACGTCCAGGCCCAGCTCACCGGGCTCGGCCTGACCCCGGAGGTCAACCCCGGCTCCCCCAACGACCCGAACGCCACCGTCATCGGCACCCAGCCCGGCGGCGGCACCCAGGTCAAGAAGGGCGACAAGGTCACGCTGATCACCATCGGCGGTGGCGGCGGCCCGGGCGGCGACCAGGGCGGCGGCGACAACGGCGGAGTCGTCTTCGGCGGCCCCGACGGATTCCCCGGCCGCCGCGACTAGGGCCCCGCGGAACCTGAGCCCCGGCCGCTGAAGCACGGCCCGTACGGCAGGCAGCACGGCGAAGTCCCCGGCACCACCCGCGAGGTGGGGCCGGGGACTTCGGCGTGGAGGGGGACTTCCGGCGCACCGCGCTCTGCGGGTGGACGAGCGGGAGGGAAGCCGGGGAGGGCGAGCGGGAGGGAAGCCGGGGAGGGCGAGCGGCGGAGCGCCTGCCTCAGCGGATCTCCTTCGGGGGCGTGCGCTCCGCGTCGACCTTCTCGGTGCGGACCAGTTCGCCCCAGACCACATAGCGGTACCGGGAGGTGAAGACCGGGGTGCAGGTCGTCAGGGTGAGGTACCGGCCGGGCTTCTCGCGTCCGGAGTCGCCGGGGATCGCGTTCAGGACACCGACGTTGTACTTCGAGGTCTCCGGGAGCGTCGCGTAGACCCGGTAGACGTACCAGACGTCCTTGGTCTCGAAGACGACCGGATCGCCCTTCTTGATCTTGTCGATGCGGTGGAACCTGGCGCCGTGGCCGTCGCGGTGGGCGGCGAGCGAGAAGTTGCCCTTCTCGTCCTTCGGCAGCGCGGACTTGACGGGCTGGGTGTAGTACCCGGCGACGCCGTCGTTGAGGACCTTCGCGGAGGTGCCCTTCTTGACGAGCACCTCGTCCTTGCTCATCGCCGGTACGTGCAGGAAGCCGAGGCCGCCCTCGGTGTCCAGTCCGCCGGGACCCTGGTCCTTGCCGTCCCCGTGCGCCCAGTTGTCGCGGACCCGCTCGCTCTGCCGGTCGGACTCGCGGTCGGCGATGACGTTCGTCCACCACAGCGAGTAGACGACGAAGAGGCCGAGCACCAGGCCCGCGGTGATGAGGAGTTCACCGAAGACGCCGACCGCGGTGACGATCCGTCCCGGCGCGCGCCGCCGCCGCACGGGCGCCGCTTCCGCCGCCGCGGACTCCTCCCCAGCGGGCTGTTCCGTCGCGGGCTGCTCCGCCACGGGCGGTTCGGCCACGGGCGGTTCGGCCACGGGCCGCTCCTTCGAGGCCTCCTCTGTCGTGGACTCCTGTGCCGCGGGCTGCTCCTCCCGGTCGCGGTCCGCGTCGCTGCCTGCTGTCACTGCCCCTGCCCGTCCGTCTCAGGTACTCGCCCGACCGCCCGTGCCACGCACGGCTCGACCCCGCCCGCCCGGCGGGCCGTTGGGCGCGCCCGGCCCGGGTCCCTCAGCCGAGGAGCGCGTCCGGCTTGCCCTTGCCGCGCGGCCGCTCCTCGACCATCTTGCCCCAGACGATCATTCGATACGTACTGGTGAATTCCGGAGTGCACGTCGTCAGTGTGAGGTACCGGCCCGGCTTGGAGAAACCCGAACCATTCGGGACGGGTGCGATCACCGAGGTGTTGCTGGGCGGCGTCTGCGGCAGGATGTTCGCCATCTTGTAGACGTAGTACGTGTGCTGGGTCTCCACGACGATCGGGTCGCCGGGCTTGAGGCGGTTGATGTAGCGGAACGGTTCGCCATGGGTGTTGCGGTGCCCGGCGACCGCGAAGTTGCCCGACTTGTCCTCCGGCATCGCCGTCTTGACGGTGCCCTCGCCGCCGTAGTGCCCGACCATGCCGCGGTCGAGGACCTTGTGCTTGCTGATGCCCTCGGCGATCGGCACCACCACGTCCAGCTTCGGGATGTGCATGATGGCGAAGCCCTGCCCCGGCTCGAAGACCCCGGGCTGGCGCTTGCCCTTGGCCCAGTCCTCTTCCAGGCTGTCGCGGGCGCCGTCGGCCTGCTGGTGCGCCCGGACGTTGGTCCACCACAGCTGGTACGTCACGAAGAGCAGCAGGACCACGCCGAGGGTGATGAAGAATTCTCCGACCGCCCGGCTCGCGATGACCCCCGCGCTGGGCTTGCGCGCCCTGGCCGCCCGCCGCGCCTCCACCCGGCTCAGCGGGGCCGCGGACTCCTCTCCGTCGCCGGACGCCCCGGCTGCCCCCGAGGCTCCGGACGCCCCGGCTGCCTCGGCGCCCGTGCCCGAACTGCCGCCGCGGCCCTGCCGTTTGGCCGCCTTGCGCCGGGCCGCCCGCCCGCCCGCCGCCTCCGGGGCCGCCGCGGCGCTCCCGGCCTCCCGCGCCGTACCCAGCGCTACGGTCTCGTCGCCGAGGGGCCGTGCCCGCCCGGACTCCTCCGGCGGCGGCACCCGCAGCCCCACCGTCTCGTCGTCGCGACGACGGGGCTGGGCGGCCTGCCGGGCGTCAGGAGCGGGCGTCCGCCCCGCGGCGGGCGGCGGGTTCCGCCGGGCTCCACGAGCCGGTGCCCGCCCCGCAGCGGACGGAGGCACCTGCCCCGCGGAGGGGGGCGCCTGCCCCGCGGAGGACGGCGTCTGCCGAGCGGCGGAGGGTGGCGCCTGCCGAGCGGCGGACGGCGGCGTCTGCCGCGCCGGGGACGGCGGCGTCTGCCCGGCAGGGGGCGAAGGCTGCGGCACCGCGCGCTGCGGCGCTCTGCGGCGGCCTGTGGGGCGTTCCCGCTCCGGGGCGGGCCGCCGGGGCGTCTGGCCGGTTTCCGGCGGCTGAGGCGGCTTTCTGCGCCTGCCCCGGCCCGCCTGGGCCTCGGGCGCGGGCGGGCCCGGCTGCTCCCCGGGCCCCGGCGTGCGGAACCACGGCGAGGGGTGGCGGGCGGGGAGGGGGTCGTTCAGCGGGTCGTCGAGCTGTTCGACGGCGGCCTCGAAGGCGCCGGTGTCCGCCAAGGAGCCTTCCCAGGCGGCCCGTTCGCCCGGCGGGGCGCCGCTCCCGGAGCCCGCCCGGTCGCGCTCGGGGACCGGCTCGGTCACGCCGAGGCCCTGCCCACGATCGGGGCCAGGCCCGCGGAACGCCCCACGGCGCCCTCGTCGCCGCACTCGGCCAGCCAGTTGGCCAGCATCCGGTGGCCGTGCTCGGTGAGCACCGACTCGGGGTGGAACTGCACGCCCTCCACGGCGTGTTCGCGGTGCCGCAGCCCCATGACGATGCCGTCCTCGGTCCGCGCGGTGACCTCCAGCTCGGCGGGTACGGTCCGCGGCTCGGCCGCCAGCGAGTGGTAGCGGGTCGCGGTGAAGGGCGTGGGCAGCCCCGCGAAGACGCCGCGCCCCTCGTGCCGTACGAGGGAGGTCTTGCCGTGCAGCAGCTCCGGCGCCCGGTCGACGACGCCGCCGTAGGCGACCGCCATCGACTGCATGCCCAGGCAGACGCCGAAGACGGGCACCCGGGTCGCGGCGCAGTGCCGGACCATCTCGACGCAGACGCCCGCCTCTTCGGGGGTGCCGGGGCCCGGCGAGAGCAGCACGCCGTCGAAGCCGTCCTGGGCGTGCCCGGTGGACACCTCGTCGTTGCGCACCACTTCGCAGACGGCGCCCAGCTGGTACAGGTACTGCACGAGGTTGAAGACGAAGCTGTCGTAGTTGTCGACGACGAGGATGCGGGCCGGCCGTCCGGACCCGGGGGCGATGTCGTTCATGACCGCATTCTCCGTCGTGGCCTCCCCGGCGCGGGCCACCGCCGCGGCGCCGCTCACCGGCCCGCCCTTCCCTCGTCGACCGTGACGTCGTTGAAGGGGAGCAGCGGCTCCGCCCACGGGAAGACGTACTGGAACAGCAGGAAGACGACGAGGAGCACCAGGAGCAGCGAGAGGAGTGCCCTCACCCACACGTTGCCCGGCAGATGCCGCCAGATCCAGCCGTACATGCCGTCCCACTCGTCCCGTCCGCCGCGTTCCCGGTGTGCCGCATCAAGACTAAGCGGACCCGGCGGCGGCTCGGGGCCGCCTGGACAAAGCCTCACCCCATGTGCCTCGTCACACCCCGCCGGGTACGAAGGCCCGCTCGGGGGGCGCACAGACGTGCCCCGGGTCCGTGCGGGGGCGCTCAGTCGACGGGCTCGGCCTGGTGCAGGTCGACGGTGCCGGAGTAGCCGGGCAGGGTCCGGGTGCCGTCGTCGTGGACGTCCCAGCCGAGTCCGTAGGCGTTGACGTACAGCATGTAGTTCTGGATCTGCGGGGAGTCGGAGAGCGCCTTCTTCAGCTTCTGCGGTGCGCCTACGGCGGTCACCTTGTACGGGGGCGAGTAGACGCGGCCCTGGAGGATCAGGGTGTTGCCGACGCAGCGGACGGCGCTGGTGGAGATCAGGCGCTGGTCCATGACCTTGATGCCGCGGGCGCCGCCGCGCCACAGGGCGTTCACCACGGCCTGCAGGTCCTGCTGGTGGATGACCAGGTCGTTGGGCTGCGGCTCGGGGTAGCCGGGCAGCTTGGCGGTGGCGTCCGGCGGGGCGTCGTCGAGGGTGACCGTGAGGGCCTCGCCGCGCAGCTTGCGGGTGCCAGCGGCCGATTCCAGGGCGGCGAGCTTCTTCTCCTCGGCCTCGGTGCTGCCGTTGTCCCGCTCGGCGAGCGAGTCGACGTCGCCGCGCAGGCCCGCGTTGGACTCCTCCAGCTGACCGTTCTTGCGGCTGCGCTCCTGGATCAGGTCGGACAGCTTCAGGAGCGAGGCGTCGGTACGGATGTTGGTGCCCTTGGCCGTGTTGAAGCTGGTGAAGAAGAGCAGCCCGGCGAGGGCGAAGACGGCGGCCGTCAGCAGGCGCACCGGGTGCCCGCGCAGCCGTCCGCGGCCGCGCGGCGCCTCGGCCGTGCGGCCTTTGTCGTCTCTCGTGTCCTCGTCGTTCCCGTTCCCGCCCCCGGGAGGGCTGGTGCCGGGGCCGGTGGAGTCGGCAGAATGGCTCAACGGACCCTTACTCCTAACGGCGCCGGGGAAGCACTACGCTAACGGACGCTCGGGGGAGCACTCAGTGTCCCCTCAGTGTCCGCTTGTACGCTGCCTCTTCAGCCCAGTCCACAGTCCCGTGCGCGGGCAGGCAGCGCATCGACAGGAGAGACCCTCGTGCCGAAGTCACGTATTCGCAAGAAGGACGATTACACGCCCCCGCCGGCGAAGCAGGCGACGAACATCAAGCTGACCAGCCGCAGCTGGGTGGCACCGGTGATGCTCGCCCTCTTCCTGATCGGCCTCGCCTGGATCGTCGTCTTCTACGTGACCGACGGCAAACTGCCGATCGAGTCGATCGACAACTTCAACATCGTCGTCGGTTTCGCCTTCATCGCCGCCGGATTCGGTGTCTCCACGCAGTGGAAGTAGCGTTTCCGCGGTTCGTCGGCATCCGTACCAGCAGCACCAGCGCCCCGCGGCCGGTCGGCCGCCTCGCCTGAGTTCCTGAGCCCTCCCGGCTCCGGTGTCTCCGGGGAGGCAGCCGTGCTCTCCGGCCGCGGGGTTCGCTGTGTGCGCCCTCGGACCACCGGGGGCTGCCGGGGCCCCCGGGGATCACCGCCGAGTTATCCACAGGGCTGTCCACATGGGGAAAAGATCTGAAGATCTGTGGATAACCTCTGCGCGGTTGACGCCGGTGTGACTGCCGTACCGGTATCCGGATACCTGTTCCCCCCTTGCCCTTCCTGGGAAAACCCAGGTCAGCGAGGCAGACCCGCGGGCTTCCGCACCCCCCGCGCAAGACCGGGCACACGCTGTGGACAACTTGCGAAGATGCAGGCGAAGCTGTGTTTCGAACACCTGTTTTATTCACAGCCCGGAGGGTCCGCCGGCCCCGTTCCGGAGGCGGTGGCGCGGGTCAGAGAAGGACGGCGGTACGCACCAGAACGGTGGCGACCAGCACCGCGAGCAGGAGCGCGCTGGAGCCCCACTGCACCAGCGAGCGCCGCTCGGCCGGGGCGTGCACCATCGCGTACGCCAGGGCGGCACCGGCGACCAGACCGCCGATGTGTGCCTGCCAGGCGATGTTCGACATGGTGAAGGTGAAGACCAGGTTGAGGCCGAGCAGCAGGATCACCGGGCGCATGTCGTAGCGCAGCCGCCGCATCAGCACCGCGGTGGCCCCGAGCAGGCCGAAGACCGCGCCGGAGGCCCCGTACGAGACGTCCTGCGGGGCGACCAGGACATAGGTGAGCGCGCTGCCCGCGAGGCCCGAGAGCAGATAGAGCGCGAGATAGCGGGCCCGGCCGAGCGCCGCCTCCAGCGGGGCGCCGAGCCACCACAGGCCCAGCAGGTTGAAGGCGAGGTGCCAGGGCTGCTCGTGTACGAACATCGAGGTCAGCAGGCGGTACCACTCGCCGGAGGCCACTCCCTCGGTGGGCGCGTACCCGCCGGAGGGGAAGTACTGGGGCGGGGGCCAGCCGCCGAGCAGCGCGGTGTGGGCCAGGACCGTGTCGCCCACGTGCACGGCGACGAACATGAAGAGGTTGAGCGCGAGCAGGACCTTGGTCACCAGCCGGGGATCGGCGGCGACGGAGCCGCCCGCCAGGGTGCGCGGCCGGGCCGCGCTCGCCCCGGGCCCGGTGTTCGCGGCCCGCACGCAGTCCGGGCACTGGAATCCGACGGAGGCACTGACCATGCACTCCGGGCAGATGGGCCGGTCGCAGCGCACACAGCGCACGCCGGTCTCCCGGTCGGGGTGGCGGTAGCAGCCGGGCAGCTCGCCCTGCGCCTGCCTCCCGCCTGACGGCTGGTCCATGGCGTGCCTCGATCCCGTACGACTGCCCGCGGCGGCCGCCCCGCAGACGGCACCGCCCCGCCCTTCCTGACGGATGGGCGGGGCACAAGGTTCCCGGCCGCGGCGGCCCGGCGGCTCTCGACCCTCAGCCGATCCCGGGACTCAGCGGGTCTCGATGACGACCGACTCGATGACCACGTCGCTCACCGGGCGGTCGGTGCGCGGGTTGGTCTTGGCGGCCGCGATGGCGTCCACGACCTTCTTGCCGCCCTCGTCGACGACCTCGCCGAAGATGGTGTGCTTGCGGGTCAGCCAGGCGGTCGGCGACACGGTGATGAAGAACTGCGAGCCGTTGGTGCCCGGACCGGCGTTGGCCATGGCGAGCAGGTACGGGCGGTCGAAGGAGAGGTCCGGGTGGAACTCGTCCTCGAACTCGTAGCCCGGGCCGCCGGTGCCGTTGCCCAGGGGGTCACCGCCCTGGATCATGAAGCCGCTGATCACGCGGTGGAAGACGGTGCCGTCGTAGAGCCTGGCGGTGGTCTTCGCACCGGTCTCCGGGTTGGTCCACTCCCGCTCGCCCTGGGCGAGTTCGACGAAGTTCTTGACCGTCTTGGGCGCGTGGTTCGGCAGCAGCCGCACC
The DNA here is from genome assembly GCF_012273655.1 of Streptomyces physcomitrii. Classification (GTDB taxonomy): domain Bacteria; phylum Actinomycetota; class Actinomycetes; order Streptomycetales; family Streptomycetaceae; genus Streptomyces; species Streptomyces physcomitrii. The sequence continues at coordinate 388,974 of NZ_JAAWWP010000003.1, forward strand.
TCGATGTCGCCGTGGTTGGTCTTCAGGGTGGCGTACAGCTGCTCGGCCACGATCTGCCTTCCGTTGTCCTCTGTGACTCCCCGATCCTCGCACGGACCGGCCCGCACCATACCCGGCCACCGCCCCGTACCCGCCGATCCGGCGTCCTCACCGGGAAAACCCCCGGCTGCCGGGTGCCAAGGAGGCGCTCGGCGGCCCGATCCGTGGCATCGTCGGACCCGGACCGATCCAGAACTTTTGCACCGGATTGATCGTCTCTCGCCCCACTCTGCACCTGTGACCCGGATGCCTGCTTTCGCAAGCCGCCGCGGCACCGGACAGGCATGATCCTCATGGGGGTGGAAAGGCGAAACGGTATGCCACCGAGAAGGAGGTTCTCGTGAACCGCATGGACAGCGTGCGCGCCGCTACCGGCTCTGCGAAGGACAGCGTTCTGCACGCTGCGGAAGTGGTGGCGCCCTACGCCGACACGGCCAAGGACCGGGCAGCCCTGTACGCCCAGGAAGCACGCGTACGGCTCGCCCCCCGGGTGTCCCTCGCTGCGGACCAGGCCCGTGTGCAGTACGGCGCCCATGTCGCCCCACGACTGGAGGCGGCTCTGCAGCATGTGCCGCCGAAGGTCGACCAGGCCGCCCAGGAAGCGGCGCACCGCACCCGCAAGGCAGCTCAGCAGGCGGCGGAGTACTCCCGTCCCCGTATCGAGCAGGCGGTGGCCGCCACCCAGCCCGTACGCGAGGAGGCGTCCGCCCGCAGTGCGGCCGCCGTCGCCGCGCTGCGCGGACAGGTCTCGGCCAAGGAGATCGACAAGCTCGTCCGCAGGAAGCAGCGCCGCGGCCGGGCGGGCAGCGCCCTCAAGGGCGTCGCGCTCCTGGGCCTGGTCGCGGGCGGCGCCTTCGCCGTCTGGAAGTGGTGGGACAAGCAGGCCAACCCGGACTGGCTGGTCGAGCCCCCCGCGGCGACCGAGGTGCGGGACCCCTCCGCGCCGATCACCGCGGTCGACGGCAGCCCGGCAGCCGGGCTCGACCCGGAGGTCCAGGCGAAGCAGGACGAAGCGGACGGCAGCGGCTCCTCCTCGCGCGGTAAGCCGAAGGAGAGCTGAACCTCGCTTCACCGAGGACTCGTTGGGCGGGAGGCAGTGACGGCCTCCCGCCCAACGATGTTTCACGTGGAACATGGCGCGCAGCGCATCGGCACCGGCAATTTCCTGCCCTTTTCCGCACCGGCCGCGAGCCGCAGAGAGCGTTTGCTTACCCGGCTTACTCTGTGTGCCCTCTTGAATACCGGACAGCCGGACTGCTGACAGACCAAGACCGGCGGGAAGCCGCGCGGCACCCTCGGGCGGGCCCGGCCCGTACATACGCAGAGGCCGCCTGACCTGTGGAAAACGGTCAGGCGGCCTCTGAGGATGTGGAGCCTAGGGGAGTCGAACCCCTGACATCTGCCATGCAAAGACAGCGCTCTACCAACTGAGCTAAGGCCCCTCGCCATGGTGCCGAGCCCGCGGAAACGCGCCTGTGCCGTGCACCGGGACCAGAGTAGCGGGTCATCCCCCGGATCTCACAAAAGGATTGGGGTCCCCGTGCGCGACCACGCTCCGTAAGATGCCCCACGGGGTTCACTTCAGCGAACCGCGGTACTTGGGGAAGCGATGGGGAGACGCAATGGATGCCGCACAACAGGAAGCCACCGCAAGAGCTCGTGAGCTTCAGCGGAACTGGTACGGAGAGCCGCTGGGGACGCTCTTCCGCAAGCTGATAGACGACCTGGGACTCAACCAGGCGCGGCTGGCCGGGGTCCTCGGCCTCTCGGCGCCGATGCTGTCCCAGCTGATGAGCGGCCAGCGGGCCAAGATCGGCAATCCGGCGGTGGTGCAGCGGGTGCAGCTGCTGCAGTCGCTGGCCGGACAGGTCGCCGACGGCAGCGTGAGCGCGGCCGAGGCCACCGAGCGGATGGACGAGATAAAGAAGTCCCAGGGCGGTTCGGTGCTGAGCAACGCCGGGCAGAACACGTCCAGTTCGGGAGCGCCGACCGTCAAACGCGTGGTGCGCGAGATCCAGTCACTGCTGCGCTCGGTCGCCGCGGCCGGTGACATCATCGATGCGGCGGACTCCCTCGCCCTGGCCCACCCCGAACTGGCAGAGTTCCTGCGGGTGTACGGCGCCGGGCGGACCGCCGACGCGGTGACCCACTACCAGGCACACCAGAACTGACCCCGGGCACCGGCTCGCCCGGGCACACCGAAGGGGAGCGCACCAGGCCATGGGTGAGGTGTTCGCCGGCCGGTACGAACTGGCCGACCCGATCGGGCGCGGGGGAGTCGGTGCGGTGTGGCGCGCCTGGGACCACCGGCGGCGCCGCTATGTCGCCGCCAAGGTGCTCCAGCAGAGCGACGCCCACACCCTGCTGCGCTTCGTACGGGAGCAGGCGCTGCGGATCGACCATCCGCATGTGCTCGCGCCCGCCAGCTGGGCCGCCGACGACGACAAGGTCCTGTTCACCATGGACCTCGTCGGCGGCGGCTCGCTCGCGCATCTGATCGGGGACTACGGCCCGCTGCCGCCGCGTTTCGTGTGCACTCTGCTCGACCAGCTGCTCGCCGGTCTGGCCGCGGTGCACGCGGAAGGCGTGGTGCACCGCGACATCAAGCCCGCCAACGTCCTTCTGGAGGCGACCGGTTCGGGCCGCCCGCACCTGCGCCTGTCCGACTTCGGCATCGCGATGCGCAAGGGCGAGCCCCGCCTGACCGAGACGGACTACGTGGTCGGCACCCCCGGCTACTTCGCGCCCGAGCAGATGCTCGGCTCCGAACCGGACTTCCCCGCCGACCTGTTCGCGGTCGGCCTGGTCGCGCTCTACCTCCTGGAGGGCGCCAAGCCGGACGCCAGGGCGCTGATCGAGTACTTCGCCGAGCACGGCACCCCGCGCGCGCCCAAGGGCATCCCCGAACCGCTCTGGCAGGTCGCGGCCACCCTGCTCCAGCCCGATCCCGAGGCCCGCTTCCGCACCGCGACCGGCGCCCGCAAGGCACTCGCCGCGGCCGCCGAGCTGCTGCCCGAACCCTCCCTCGACGAGGACGAGTTGGTGGAGGTCTTCGACCAACTCGGCCCGCTGCCGGAAGGTTTCGGCCCCGAGGGCCCGCTCCGCGGCCGCCCCCGGCACCCCCGCCCCCCGGCTCCGCCCGCCCCGCCTCTGACACCTCCCGCGACGCCGCCGTCCGTCCCACCACGGCCACCGACGACGCCCCCGGCGACGCCACCGCCAGCGACTCCACCGGCCGCCGCGGGTCCGCCGACTCCACCGCCACCCACCGCGGGCTCGCCGACTCCACCGTCCGCCGCGGCCCCGGCCTCCGCCGCGGCGTCCTCACCGTCCCTCTCGGACACGGGCAGCTTCCACCTGGCCCCGCCGCCGCCCGCCACGGCCCCCCGGGACGTGGTGCCGAGCCCGCCCCCGCATCCTCCGACCGCTCCGCCCGAACCCCCCGCCGCCTACCGGCCGTACGCGGACCCGGCCCCGGCGCCTCCCCCGCAGCCCCACGGCAACCAGAACCACGGGGACCAGACGCCGTCCACCGCGCAGCCCTCGTACGCGTACCCGCCGACCAGCCGCTACACCGCCCAGCACACCGTGCACGGTGCCGCCTCCTCCCAGACGCAGACCGCGGCCCGGCCCGCCGCTCCCTCCCGCCGCAAGCGCAAGCCGGGCCCCCCGGTGAAGGCCGTCATCCTCCTGCTCGGCGCCGCGACCCTGAGCTTCGCGGTGGGGACCTGGGGCCTGCTGCAACTCTTCTGAGCACGTCCGGGCCGCGCCGCCTCCGGTCCGCCGCGCCCGGGGCCGGACATGCCGAGGGGCGGCTCCGCTGGGCGCGGTCCGCTTCAGGGGTCTCGTGGAGGTGGGCACGGAGGCTCGGGGCACGCGAACTCGTGAGCCCGTGTGTGCCGAGGAGAGGGATGGCTGCCGGGTCGCGCGGGCTTGAGGGCGCGGTTCTCCCGGTGCGGGTATACGGGTTTACGGGTGGATGGGTGGCGGGGTCGCTTGAGCCGGCCTGGTCAGGTCAACTGGCGCGGGCTGTCAGGTCGGTGGCGTCCAGGGGCGGCAACTGCTGCTGTGGGTGCGCCTGTTCGCGGGGTGGGTCGACTGCCTGCGTGAACCGGTCGTCCTCGCGGGTCGGTTGTCCGCGTAGGTCGGTTGTACGCATAGATCGGTTGTCCTCTGCCCTCGCAGGTCGGCTACCCGTGTGGGGCGGTCCTGCCCGTACAGGCCGATCTCTGTCCGTATCCATATCCGTATCCGTAGGGGACTCGGATCCATCCGACCGGAGCTGGGCGCGGTGGCTGCGTGCGGTGGCCGGGCAGGATGGGGGCTGTCTGTACGTCCTGTGTACGTCCTGTTCTCGCGGCGGCCTGGCGGGCTGCCGGGAATTCCTCTGGGCCGGGATGGCCCTCAGGAGTTCCGTGCCCGAGGTGCGTGCCCACGCATCTCGCGTACGTACGGACGCGTGTGCCCGGCTTCCTGCGGTGGCTTCCGGTAGTGCGGAGTCAGCCTTCCGAGACGTCTTCCCGACTCCGGTGTCCGAACGGTTGCGGCGCTGATCCTCGATCCTCATCCGGTCCTGCTCGCTCGGGGAACCCGGCCTCGACCTGCCCTGCCGGCAAGCTGCCCGGCGGGCCGTCCTGCTGTCCTGCCGCCGACTCTGCGACGGCGTACGGCAGTTGGTCCAGGCGCCGGTTGCTGCCCGATTCCTGCGCTGCTCCTGTCCTGCTCCCGTGCTGCCTCTGCGGAGAGCGGAAAACGGCGCGTTCAGGACAGGATCTGGCCGGAGGGACCGGCGAGGAGTGCGGCCGTGGAGTCCTCGTAGACGTTGGGGCGCGTCTGGTGGACGATCGTCGGCGAGAGGGCGCCCGCGACGCTGCCGGTGCTGCCGGACGGGCGGGCTTCGCCGGTGCCCTGGCGCTGCGAGGGGAACGCGGGCTCGGGTGCGGCTTCCTCGGCGGACTCGGGGGCGGGTGCCTCGGCGGTGTCCGGAGCGGGGCCCTCGGCGTCCTCCATGGCGGGCGCTTCCTCACCCATGAGCGGGGCTTCCTCGCCCTGCGGCGCGGGAGCTTCCTCGTTCTGCTGGGCGGATGCTTCCTCGCTCTGCGGCGCGGGTGCCGACTCGCTCTCCGGGGCCGGTGCCGATTCACCCCGCGGGGCGGGGGCTTGCGGGTCGCCGAGGGTGAAGTCGGGGGTTTCGAGGGCGAAGGCCGAGCCGTCCTGGAGCGGGGTCCGCTCGCCGGTGCCGACGGGAGCCTCTGCCGTGTTCAGCGGTGGCCGGCCGTCCTCGGCGGGCACTGCCTGTTCGTGCCGGGGTGTGTGCCGGTCGGCGGTGCTGCCCATCCGGCGGCAGCTCGGCGAGGAGCCGTGCGCCTCGGCCGCGATGCGCTGCTTCATCGTCGGCGGCAGCGACCTGATGTCCTTGGCGACGAAGTGCGCGGGCGTCACGTCCATGACGTCCAGCGCGGTCTCCAGGTCGTTGCAGTGCTCCTTGGTCTTCTGCGCCGGGACGGCGGCGGTGGCCGTGCTGGAGAATCCGAGTGCGGCGAAGACGGTGAAGACCGCGGCGATGAGCGCGGCCCACAGCTTCATGACCTTGGTGGCGGCCATGGCTCCTCACTTTCAGGTTGGGCGATTTGCGTACTTTCCCAATGATGTGTATGTGAGGAATCGAGTGGGGGACCGACACCGGCGCACAGCGATCTTCCGATGAACACCACCCTTCTGGCCGCACGCGATCAGGAAGCTCCCCGAATACGGCCAAGAGCGCTGAACGTCACATTTCCACAAGGGCACCCGGAGGAGCGAGATCCGCTTCGACTGCCCTGGTGGAGGCGGGAGTTGGCGGGTTCCGGGGGTGCGGAGACAGGTCACCGATTGGTATCGGCCGGTGTGTATAGTCGGGCGCCGAAGGTCCCCTACGTCAAGGAAAGACGAGGTCGCGCGGTGAAGAAGCTTCTCCTGGTCGCACTGGCCGCCATCGGCGGGCTCCTCGTGTACCGCCAGATCCAGGCGGATCGCGCCGAGCAGGATCTGTGGACGGAGGCGACCGACTCCGTGCCCACGGGTTCCTGAGCTGCCACAGCAGACATGCCCTGGCCCCGGCCGCTCACTGCGGCCGGGGCCTTGCGCTGACCGGCCCCGCCCGAACGGAGGCAAGCCGGGCGGAATCCACAGTTCCAGGCCAGGGGTTGCGCACCGCACGGGGCCGGGGTAGAGAGTCCCGGGCGGGTTACCCGCGGGAAACGTGACCACCCGCGGTACCTGACCGGACTCACGGGGGAGGGATGAGGCGTGGGCGTGCGGCTCGAAGCTGCGCGGTGCGTACGGGCGGTGTCCGCCGCGACGGCGGCGTTGTGCCTGCTCGCCGCCCTCCCCGGACAGGCCTGGGCCGCCGCCCGCCCCGATCCGTACGCCTTCGCCGAGGACGCCCCCACCGTGGCGGCCGCCGGGGAGGCCTCCGGTGCCCGGCAGCTGAAGGCGGGCGGCCGCTACCGCAGCGCCCTCGGCCCCGGCGCGAAGGGGTACTACCGGATCAGCCTGGACTCCGCCTCCAGCGCCTATGTCTCGGCGACCGCGCTGCCCCCGCCCGGCACCGACGGCGCCTACGGCGACGGCGTCAAGGTCTCGCTCCAGACCGCCGAGGGCTTCACCTGCTCGTACGACGCCACGAGCTTCGGCTCCCTGGTCAGCCCGCGTCCGCTCGTCGCCACCGCGGCCCGGCTGATCGGCCCGGCCGAGGGCACCTGCCAGGAGGCGGGGACCTACTACGCGGTGGTCGAACGCAAGGGCTCCCATCCGGAGAACTGGGACCTGGAGCTGCAGTTCGCCACCGAACCGGCGCTGCGCGGCAAGGCCCCGAGCGCACCGCCCTCCGACGCCGCCCCCTCCGCCTCCGCCGAGCCGCCCGCCGGACCCGCGCGCACACGCGAGGGCGGCACCAGCTTCAACGACGCCCCCGCCCTGGAGAACGGCGCCTGGCGCGACCGCATCACCTCGGGGACCACGCTCTTCTACCGGGTGCCGGTCGACTGGGGCCAGCGCCTGCGAATCGGCGCCGGGATCGCCCCGGGCTCCGGCGGCGAGGGCTCCGAGCCGGGCGAGGGCTCCCGCAGCGAGGGCTCCGGCAGCGGGAGCCCCACCGGCCAGGACTCCGGGGGTGCGGATCCCGGCGAAGGGTCCGATACGGGCTCCGGCGACGGCCCCGGGGACGGCCCTGGCTCCGGCTCCGGCTCCGACGCGGACACGGACCCGGCGGCCGGCACCGGCCGCGCCGGCGGCGACTACGTCTCCAGCGCGCTCGAACTGGCGCTGTACAACCCGGTGCGCGCGACGGTGGCCCGCACCGACACCTCGTACGACGGGCAGCCGAAGAAGACCACGCTCCGCCCGATGGCGCCGGTCGCCTACGGGAACCGCTTCGCGGCGGCGCGTGAGGAGATGACCTCGGCGCGCTTCGCGGGCTGGTACTACCTGGCCGTGCATCTGAACGACAAGGTGGCCGGCACCTTCGGTGACCGCCCCCTCGCCCTGACGCTGAACATCGCGGTCGAGGGCGAGGCCCAGGACGGGCCGGGCTACGCGGGGTCGCCGCAGCCCTCGGGACTGTTCGGCACCGAGGACGGCCCGGGCGCGAGGGGCGGCCCCGCCGATCCGGCCGGGGACGCCGACGACGATCCGCTGCTCGGTCCCACCGCGGCGAGGGCGGTGGCCGCGGGCGGCTTCGGCACCGGCGCCCTGGCTCTCGCCGTCCTCGGCCTGTGGACGCTCCTCGCCCGCCGGGGCGCGGCACGCGCGGAGCGGCGCCAGCGGGACGCGTCCACGCGGTCCGGCCAGGCGCCACCCGAGCCACCGTCGTATCCAGGACGCTGACCACCGCACCGCGAACGGACCCGCGACACCTCTGCCTCCACCTCCACCTCTCCCTCCGCCTTCCCCATCTCATCCGCAGGTCCGTCGCCCAGTCCCCCACTCCACCACTGCGGGACCCACCGCCGGGTACCGGGCACTCCGCCCACCGCGCCTCGTACCCCGACCCCGTACCTCGCCCCGCTCCGAAATGCTCTGCCTCGCGGCAAGACCATCTGGACGAGCAGCGGATCGAGGAAGTGGGCGGGAGTTGAGGGTGGGGGTGATTGAAGGTGGGGCGGTCGCAGGTGGGGGGCGGCGGAGTCCGGGCTACTGGAACCCAGCTCCGCGCCGGGCTGAAAAGGCGGCTCGCGGTGGGCTGAAGGCGCCTCCACGCTCAGCTACACCGGCGGCTCCGCGTTGAGCAGTTCCCGGAGCCACCCGGCACCGGCCGCCTGGCCCGCGGCGTGCGCGGGCTCGGAGGCTCCCGGGAAGAGGCGCCCCCACGAGACCGCGCGGCCCAGTACCCCGAGCCGCCCCGCCAGACTCAGCGCCCGCCGCAGCTCCGCCGGGGTACGGCCGTGCCCCGTCCAGGGCTCCAGGTAGGCGTCCCGCAGCCGGGGCAGCGCCTCGGCCCCGTACAGTTCGCGCGCCCGCCGGGCGGGGACGAGAAAACTGCAGAACGGATGCGAGACGGCCGCGTCCCCCCAGTCGAAGAAGGTGAACCGCCCCACCCCGGACCGCCCTGCCTCCCCCCGACCGGCCTCCGGCCGATGCGCCACCGCTCGACCCGCCTCCGACTGACCCGTCTCCTCCCGATCCGCCTCCGCCCGATCCGCCTGCGGAGGGAACAACTGCCCCGCGTCCAGCTGGTGGAAGAACTGCCCCTCATGCAGATCGGAGTGGTCGAGCGAGTCCGCGATCCCCGCCCCGGCCAACTCCGCACACCACTGAGCCACTTGGGGCCGCAACGCCCGCAACCGCGCGCGCTCCTCCGCCCCGAGCGCGCCGTTCCCGCCGACCAGCCGCTCGAAGACCCCGGGCAACTCGGCGGTACGGGCCCGGGGCACCCCCAGCTCCACAAGCTCTCCGGCACGCGGAGCCAGCGCGTACTGCATCCCCGCGTACTGCCGCAGCGCCCCCTCCCACTCCCGCGGGCCGGCACCGCCCTCGCCGAGCACGTCACGGAAGAGGGCGCCCCCGTCGGGCAACAGCGACCAGCCCCGCTCGGCATCGACGGCCAACGGCGCGAGTACGTGCTCCGGCACCCACCGGGCCAGTGCGGCAGCGAGCGGCGCCTCGAAGGCACTGGCCGGCGGATTCGCCTTGAACCACACGGCCCCCTGGCCCGCGACAGGCATCCGCACCAGCACCGACCAGGGCCGCAACCGCACCCTCAGCGGTCCGGTGACCCGCAGACCACGCGCCGCCAACTTCCGCCCGGCCCAGGCGAACACCTCCCGCCGCCAGCCCTCCTCCTCCCAGGGCGTCCGCGCCTCCGGATACGCCCCGCGATCCACGACCACCGCCGCCTCAGCTGCCATGGGGGCAATCCCAGCACCGGGGCGGCCACGCCTCCAGCGGTTTTCCTGGCGCGCCGCCGTACCGGAAAGCCAGCCCATCCGAAGCCCCGCTTACCGCTCAGGCCATGACCTCCGCTTCCGCAGAGAGAACGGATGACCTGACCGAGACGGCACTGACTCACCCGACTCACCTCCGCTGACGCGGAGAACACTGTCCTGCGCTCAGGCGGCCTCGCGCGACGGCCCGGCTCACCTCCGCTCACGCGGAGCGCACGTGTTCGCCCCGACTGATGAGATGTCGGAGACCGGCCCACCTCCGCTCGCGCGGAGCGCACGCCACTTGTTCCAGTCCGGCGTCCGGCCCAAGCGGCTCACCTCCGCTCGCGCGGAGCGCACTGGGGGAGGAGGAAGGGGGCAAGGGCTACGTGCGGCTCACCTCCGCTCGCGCGGAGCGCACTCGCGGTGGATGGAACGGGAGGCGGAGCTGTTCGGCTCACCTCCGCTCGCGCGGAGCGCACAGGAAGTCGGCGTACTCGCCGAACAACATGCCCGGCTCACCTCCGCTCGCGCGGAGCGCACGCCGCAGGTTCGGGGCGCCGGGCCGGGGTGGTCGGCTCACCTCCGCTCGCGCGGAGCGCACTCGAAGCGGTCGTGGACCAGGATGCGGGCGCCCGGCTCACCTCCGCTCGCGCGGAGCGCACACTTCCTGACCTGCACCCTTAGAGGGGCATTGCCATTTCTTGACTCGGTCGGTCGAAGGCGATCAAGGTCAGGCCGTCGAAGTCGACGGGGGTACGGCGTTGCGGCCCCGCCGTGCGGAGTTCGAAGCCCTGTTCGTTGTCGGTGGGGTAGGCGAGGACCGCGTTGCCCTGGTCCGCGCAGGCGGTGACCGACTGCCAGAGTTCGTCGCGTACCCGGGCGGAGACGGTGCCGACGTAGAGCTCGGGGGTGACTTCGAGGAGCCAGCGGGTGAGGGCGCCTCTGAGGTGGTCGGGGACGGCGGTCGCCGAGATGACGATCATGGAGGCCATGGGGCAGGTCCTTCCCGGGAGAGGGCTTCAGCCGTCGGCGGCGTGGTTGATGCCGCCGGGGACGGCTCCGGTGACGGGGTCCCAGAGGTCGACGAGTTCTTCTTCCGGGTCGGGGGCCTCGCGGTCGCTGCCGGGGTCCAGGAGGTCCTGGATGTCGTGGACGATCCGCGGGAGGAGCCGGAACAGGCGCAGGTCGTCGCGGAAGGAACGGCGGGCCTGCGCTTCGGGGTTGGGCGAGCTGTGGAGGGAGAAGGCGAGGGGGATGGTGAGTTCGGCCTTGTAGAGGTCGGCGACGTCGTAGACGAGGGCCTGCTGGTTTCCCTGGTGGACGAAGCCGAGGGCGGGGGACATGCCCAGGGAGTGGACGGCGGCGTGGACGATGCCGTAGAGGCAGGTGTTGGCGGAGGACAGGGCCAGGTTGACGGGGTCCTGGAGGTCCCACTGCGCGGGGTCGTAGGCGCGGCGGAAGCGGCCGATCCTGTGCTGCTGGGCGAGGATCTTGTACTGCGCTTTGACGCGCTGGCCCTCCATGCCGCGCAGTTGCTGGAGCGTGGTGCCGGGCGGGACGGTGCCGGCGCCGAAGCGCTTCTCGTACATGGCGGTGGCGATGCGCAGGCGGTGTGTGTCGTCCGCCCAGGACCGCGCCTGGCGTTCGAGCCAGGTCGTACTCAGGGACGCGGGCTGGGTGGCCGCGTAGCAGCGCACTCCCCCGGAGCCGGTGATCAGCACCGTGGTGCCGTGGCGGGCGAGGGTGGCCATGGCGGGCGCGGTGATGGAGGTGCCCGGGCCGAGGAGCACGCAGGAGAGGGCGGCGGTGGGCAGGTAGACGGTCTGGCGGCCGTGGAGTTCGCTGCTGACCTCGGCCAGGACGCCGGTGTCGTCCTGGAGCACGCGGACGATGTCCAGGTAGAGGAAGGACAGGGAGTCGGCGATGCGCGGCAGCATGGCGACGGTGGGTGCGGCGAGCTTGCGGCGCGCCTGCGAGGGTGTGGTCATACGTCCGCCGGAGTGCGCTGGGGGGCGAGGGTGAGCAGGCCGCAGCCGTAGGCCTTGCCGCGGCCGATGCCGGCGGTCAGCTTGGTGCGCAGCTGGTCGGGGTCGACGATGACGGCGACGCCGTCGAAGCGGGTACGGGAGTGGCGGATGCGCTGCCGGTCCTTCTGCCCGCTCCTGGTGCCGGTCGCGGCGTCGAGCGGCTGGGAGAGCAGGGAGAGCAGCTTCAACCCGGCCGCGTCCGCCTGGCGTTGCCACCACTCCTCGGCGTCCGGTCCGTGCAGGGCGACCACCTCGGGCAGCTGGTAGCGGGAGCGGGTGGTGGCGCCGGGCTTGCGTACCGCGCTGGCCGTGCAGCGGTAGTGGATCTGGAGGCCGCCGCACAGAAGGCCCAGGAGCGGGTCGAGGGAGCGGATGGCGCTCCGGCCGTAGCCGTCGGGGAGCTTGGTCAGGTCGGGTTGGTGGGCGGACTGCAGGAGGATCGCGGGCCCGCCGCGGGCGTCGTCGACCCGGTGCAGCAGACCGAGTCGACGGCGGGGATCGGGGCCGAGGTCGTCGGGGAAGAGGCTCATCAGGCGGCGGTGCAGTCCGACCGCGTCACCGAGGTCGCGGCGGGCTTCCCGGGACCTCGGATCGGGGGCGATGCGGGTCAGCCACAGGGATGTCATCGGCGTGCTCCCTCGGGGGTGGTCTGGGCGCGGTAGGCCGCGAGGCGCTTGAGGTGGTCGATGCCGTGCCCCGCCCATTGCTCGCGTGGCGGCGTGTACCGGCGGCGGAAGACGGGTCGCGCGTGGTGGCTTCGGCTGCGGGGGTGGAAGGAGGCGGGCTCGTCGTGGAGTTGTCCGGCGGGTTGGGCGGCCTCCGCGGGGTCGGACGGGCGCAGCTCGGGCGGGAGGGGCAGGTGGTCGAGCGGGCGGTCGCCGAGGAGTTCCACCTCGGGGGCGGGTGCCCGTTCGCGCGGCGGGGGCGCGGCGAGCGGCAGGTGGATCAGGTGGTGCAGGGGGTCCTCGAAGACGCCGATCAGGAGGGGTCCGGTGGGCGGGCAGGACCGGCGGCCCAGGTAGAGCGGCCAGCGCGGGGCCGCGAGGGCGTCGGCGCAGGCGGTGAGGAGGCCGGGCGGGGTGTCGGGCCCGGGGGTGAGGGCGGCGGTGAAGGCGGCGTCCGCGAGGTAGTAGCGGTGGGAGAGGAGGGTGCCGGTGTCGCCGGAGCGCTTCTTGCCCTGGGCGGTGGTGACCGTCTGCGCGGCCGGGAGTCCGCCGCCCACGGTGTGCAGGTCACGCAGGAGTACGCCGCCCCGGTCCGTACGGACGGTCAGGCGCAGGGTGGCGAGGTCGCCGACCGGCTCCTGCCGTGCCCGGCCGAGGGCGGCGGCCAGCAGACCGATGACGCCGGAGCGCGTGGGGTGCGGGGCGGTGTCGCGCTGGTTGAAGTGGCTGTGCCCGCCCCAGGACTGCAGGGGGCCCGCGAGGTGGAGGAGCAGGCCCGGCACGGATGCCGCGGAGGCGGCGTCCGCGGCGAGGTCGGAGTGGGTCACGCCGCGGGCTCCTGCTCGAAGGCGCGGTCCGCCGCGGCGGTGACCAGCTTGTCGACGGACGAGTGCCGCGTGCCGAGTCCGGTGAGGTCCTTGGCGTCGCGGCCCGTCCAGCCCGCCAGGAGGATGCCCTCGGTGCCCATGAACGCGTCGACCTCCTCGGCGTACTCGGCGAGAGCGTCGCGGGAGGGGGCGGCGAATCCGCCCTCGGGAGCCATCCGTACGGGCTTCTCGAAGGCGGCGGCCAGGGAGAGCGGGCGGTCGGCGCGGACGGTGACGTGGACCAGGTCCGGCGGCGTGTTCGGAGCGGTGGAGTTCTTCTTCGCCTCGGGCAGGGAACGTACGAACGACTGGAGGAAGGCCTCGGCGAGTTCCCGGACGGCTGCCGTGTCACCGCCGAGGTTGGCGGCGAGTTCGGCGAGGTCGAGGGTGGCGTAGCGGTAGAAGGTGCCCGCGCTGAACTCGGCGTGGCCCATGTGGCCGCTGCCGGTGGCGTCCTGCCACTGGTCGGTGACGTCGTCGACGGCGGAGAAGTAGTCGATCTCGATGTCGGTGGGGTGCGTGGTCATGGCGTGCGCGACCTGGACGGCGCCGTCGACCCCGGCGTCGTCCACCTCGGCGAGCATGCGGCCGAAGGTGTTGATGACGCCGTTGCGGGAGCGCAGCACGCCCTTCACCCGGCCGGTCTGGTCCTTGAGGACGCTCTTGTCCGAGGGCTTGGTGATGTCCTTGGCCTTCTCGATCTCCGCGCGGAACTCCTCGGCCAGATCGGCGAGTTCGGAGATGGCTGCCTCGGGTACGTAGACCAGGGCGTTCTGGAGGACCACGTTGGGCAGGACCTTCTTCTCCTTCTCCTCCAGCTCGAACTTGATCCCGGAGGCGGCCGCCACCTGCGCCCCCGCCCTGGCCGCGAGCCCGGCATCCCAGCCCCGCTCCTCGCTCAGCAGGCGGGCCACCCGCTCGGCGATACGACGGGTACGCAGCGCACTCTGCCCGGTACGTTCCTCGAACTTCTTGCGCACGGCGCGCTTCCAGCACTGGCTGGAGACCCGGGTACGCAGCACGCCCCCGAACTGGACGGTCTTCACCGAGTTCGTGTCGTCGCGGTTGAGGTTCGCGAACGGCACGGTCTGCAGCACGCTGACGCAGAGGAAGCGGGCGGGGAGGGTGAGGGTGGTGGTCATGAGGGCTCCAAGAGGGTGGCTGGAGGAAGAAGAGCGTCACCGCACGGGGGCGGATGTTCTTCTGCGGTCGTGACGGGCCCGCGGCAGGGCACCGTGTCCGGTGAGGGCCGGTCCTGTCAGCCGCCCGGAGAGGGTTCCGGGCTTTCGGCCGTGGCCGTGACGTCCCCGACGGTGGCCGTGGCGTCCTCGACCACGGCCTCGGCGTCCTCGCTGTCGGCCCGGCGGCGGTCCGCCTTCTGCAACTCCCGGTAGAAGTCCTGAAGCCAGTACCGGGTGATGCGGCCGGAGTCCCGGGGCCAGTCGAGGAGGTCCTGGAGCAGCCGGGCGAAGTCGACGGGCACGCCCAGGGACCGCAGATAGCGCACCGAGGCGGGGAGGTGCCGGTGCAGGCCGGTGATCTGCTGCTTGCACAGCACGTTCAACCGGCTCTCCGCCGTGCCCCGGCGCATCTGGCGTTCCCGGCCCGAGGCCACATCGACCGCGGCCGCGAAAGCCGCGCCGAGGCTGGATCCGTAGTCGGGGCGGAGAGTGGCGGCACGGTCCTCGGACCCGGGCGCGGTGCCCGCCGGCGCTCCACCGCTCGCGCCGTCCTCGGCGCCCTCGGCGTCTTCGGCTTCTTCGGTCCCCTCCGCATCCTCCGTCTCCTCCTCCGACGACGACCTCTGCTTTCTGCGCGTCTGCTCGGCGATCATGGCCGCGACCGCGTAATACGCGCGCTGGGCGCGGTCGTCGGCGGCGGGCGGCACCAGGTGGGCGATCACCTGGTGCATGCGGGGTACGGCGTCCAGGTCCTTGCCGACTCCCGAGCGCAGGGCGCTGCGGGCCCCTGGATCGCTCTCACAACGGCGGCTCACCGAGGCGACGAAGCGGTCGTACGTGGTGAGCCGGTTCGTACGGGGACTCCGCTGGGCGGGAACTGCCGCCTGCGGAACGGTGTTGGCGACGGTCACGGGGTGGGCTCCTTCTCCTTGGCCGCACCCGGGGCGGACGCGGCACGTCGGTCGCCGAAGAGGTCGGTTCGGGCTTCCTGGACCGCTTTCGCACCGCGCTGGGTGCCCGCGACCTGATCGGTGACCTCGTCGAACGCGGCCAGCGCGAGGCGGAGGAAGGCGGCACGGGCGGCCGGGCCGTCCAGGCCGCCGTCGAGGGTGGTGCCGGTACGGTCCAGTCCGGCGAAACGGCGCCAGAACTCCCGCTCGGCACCGGGCCAGTAGCGTGCTGCCCCGTTTACCGCCCAGGCGTCCGCGTCGTCCTTCGGGTCGTTGACATAGGTGCGCCAGGCGCGGCGCAGGGCGCGGTCGAGCCGCTGGCCGAAGCGTTCGCCGAGGACGCGGAGCTGACCGACCGCGGGGCGGCTGGTGGCCGCGCGCCGTTCCAGGTACCCGAGGACGGGCGGGGTGGCGGCGTCGACGAACTGGAGGTCCTTGGCCTGGCTGTCCTGCTCGAAACCGAGGGCCCGGACCCGCAGGTCCTCGACGAAGTCCTCGGAGATCTCCTGAGCCCAGTCGAAGACGGCGGGACGGCGCGGCCGGGCCTGGCCGGGCGGTTCGGCGAGCAGCAGTGCGTCGAGGTCGCGCCACAGGGCACGGGAGGAGTTCGCGTGCCGCGGGTAGCGGTTGCCGGCCTGGCTCTTCTGCCAGATCAGAAAGTCGTCGTCGGGGCGGGCGGCACGGCCGGTGCGGTAGCCCCAGGTGATGTAGGCGTCCACGACGCGGGAGGCGTCCTCGGGGTCGGGGACGAGCAGCAGCGCGTGCACGCCCTGGCCGGTGAGCTGCGAACAGGGCCCGGTGGCGGCGGGCGGCGGCCCTTCCGGGTCCGGCAGGGTCTCCCTTTCCCACGGGCAGAGGTCCTCGGCAGGGCGTACCTGCTGCTTCGGCGGGACCAGCCCGGCGAGGAGCGTCTGGAAGAGGGTGCCGCCCTCGGGGTGGTAGGAGAGGGTCCCGCGCAGCGGTCCCCCCGTGGCGTTGGACGTCTTGGTGCCGTTGACGGTGCGCGCGCTGCACTTGCCGGACGGCCCGTAGAAGAGCCAGGTCAGCAGGCTGAGTACGGCTTCGGAGGCGCTCGGCGGGACGGGGCGGGTGTCGCTCGTGTGCGTGAACCAGGCGTGGTTGTTGCCGGCCGGGCGGGTCACGATCAGCTTGTTGACCCCGGCGGTGCCCGCGGCGTCGCACTCCTCGACCAGCCGGGGGTCCTGCATCCACGGGCGGCCACCCGCGTCGTCGAACAGGAAGAACCTGCTGTGGTGCCGCGCGCAGTAGGCGTCGATGCCGTCCGACGGAAGCTGCCCGGCGGCCAGGATCTCGTCACGGCGCAGGATCCAGGCCTCACGGCCGTCGAGTGCCTGGTCCAGGCCGGTCACCCGGGCGGTGAGAGCGTAGAGGATCCGCAGGAGCGCGGAGTGCGCGGGCGGGATCGCCACGGCGAGGTTCTCGATCTCGTGCGCATGCCGCAGCAGCGGTCGCAGGCCCACCTCGCCCTCCGGACCGCTCCCCACGGGCGGCGCACTCCCCGGCCTCCACCGCACCGGGAAGAGCGGGTCGTCGAGCACGTTCGTCAGAGGCATGGCTCTCCCGGAGCAGAAACGGAGACGGTTTCGTACGAGCGGAGCCGGGAGCGAACGGGCAGCGCGCGACCGGGTACGTACCGCGCCCGATGAGCCGGCGCAGGTCGGCAGGTGCGGTAACTCCCCTTTCGGGAAGCAGAGTTGAAAAGTAGCGAAGAGGACGAACTCTTGTGAGGGTTTCCTGGAGAAAGAGTCAAAGTTCCTCGACTCCCACCTCGGAGAGGGCGATCGTGCGCTCACCGAGCCCGCATCGCCACCCCTCCCCTTCCTCACCGGGGGTCAGCACCAGCACGCCCACTTCGCGCAGCAGCGGCTGCTGGCGCCAGCCGGGCGGATGCTCGACTCCTCCGTCCCGCAGCCACCGGCCGGGTACCGGCACCACCCGGGCCATCACCTCGGCCAGCTCCCGACGAGAGGGTCGAGGCCCTTCCGGCAGGCCCGCCTCGCCGGACTCGTCCAGCATCCAGGCGCCGTCCGGCTGCGCGTACACGCACACCACCCGGCCGGTGTCCGCGCCGAGGCGCGTGGTGAGGAGGTCCTCGTCCACCCCCTCGACCCGTCGGCTCAGGAGGTGCAGGTACCCCTGGACATCTCCCGGGCCGCCGATCGCCACCATGTCCGCCAGGCTCGTCTCGGCCGCCTGGGAGGCGAGACGCTCCAGGTCCAGATCCCGCAACTCCCGCCCGACGCCGGCATCCAGATCATCGACGAAGTCCGGCGCGTAGACGGCGTCCACCAGCTCCTGCACTCCACCGGGGACCGCGATGCCCTCGCCCGCGCGCTCCCTCAGCAGCAAGGACGTCCGCAGCAGCAGGCTGGCGTCGTAGACCAATCCCCACGACCTCGGGCACATCCGGCCCTCAGGAGCGAGGAACGGATCCAGCACCACCACGCGCGGAGCGTCCTCCGCCGCGGCCCACGCCGGTCTGCCCGTGCCGCCCCGCTGGTGGCGCCTGCAACGCCCGGCCCGCTGCAACAGTTGGGCCAGCGGAGCCAGATCGCTGATCACCACCTCGAAGTCGAGGTCGAGGGACTGCTCCACCACCTGCGTGGCCACCAGCACGGAGGGCTCCCGCACCGATGGTTCCGCCCCCGCCTCCGGCTTGCCGTAGGCGCGCTCGCACTCGGCCGCGATCTCCTGCCGTACGCGGGCGGGGAAGCGGGAGTGCAGCAGCCGCACCCCGCCCGGACGCCCCGCTAGCTCAGGGAAGGCGGCGCGGATGTCACGGAAGGTGGCCTGCGCCTCGGCGACGGTCGTGCAGCACACCAGCGCGGTACCCCCGCCCTCGACGACCTGCCGGAGTTCCTCGCGCACCGCGGCACGACGCCCGCCCGCCGGAGCGGGCCCGCCCGCCTCACCTTCCCGTACATCCCAGGCCACCGGCCGCACGACGACGTCGAGGGTGCGGGGCCTTCCCGTCGCCGTGCTCCGCGGCGCCGAGACCTCGCCGGTCACGGCTCCCGCGTACACCCATCCCGGGTACGCGGGCTCGACCGGTGCCGCCTCGGTGAACCCCGCACCGCGCCGGTAGGCGTTCACCAGAGAGGCCGCCGCCTGGCCCGTCAGCGTCGCCGACAGGAGCACCACCGGCGCGCGCATCGCGCCCAGCCACTCCAGCAGGACCAGCAGGAGCTTGTGCATCCACGGGCCGTAGGCATGGGCCTCGTCGACCACGAAGACCTTCTCGTGCAGCCCGAACAGGCGCAGCGTGTTGTAGCGCAGTGGCAGCACGCCGGCCAGGACCTGGTCGACGGTGCCCACCGACAGCGGCGCCAGAAAGCCGCGGCGGTTCCCGCGCACCCAGTCCCCGGCCGCCACCGAGGTGGCCGTGTCCGAGGAGAGCTGAGCGGTCCGGTCGTCGGAGGACGGCGGCGTGTAGGCCGAGTTCAGCCAGGCCATCGAGTGCAGCAGCGTCAGAGCGCGCTGACCGGTCAACGCCGACTCCGCGAACGCGCGCACCCTCCCGTACATGGCGTCGGCCGTCGCCATCGTCGGCAGCGCCACGAACATCCCGCGCGCCCCCGCCGCCCTGCCCAGCACCGACGAGGCGAACAGCGCCGCCTCCGTCTTCCCGTCCCCCGTCGGCGCCGTCACCAGCAGCACCCCCGGGC
This sequence comes from Streptomyces physcomitrii, assembly GCF_012273655.1. GTDB lineage: Bacteria > Actinomycetota > Actinomycetes > Streptomycetales > Streptomycetaceae > Streptomyces > Streptomyces physcomitrii. Next base: position 407,792 of record NZ_JAAWWP010000003.1, read on the forward strand.
CGTGGGCCTGCACCAGACCGGGCAACTGCGCGACGAGGTCGGCCTGGAGCGGGTTCGGCGCGAACGGGAACATCCCGCCGAAGCTGCTCTCGGCGAACTCGGCCCGCCCCAGCCGCGCCGCACCGACCAGCGCGGGAGCCGCCGCCACCGCACGCGCGAAGTGCGCGTCCACCTCCGCCGCAGTGCCCTGCCACCCCGTCGTGCCCCGTACGGACTCGATCGCGGCGGTGTCACTGGCCAGCCAGTCCGCGCAGACCACCAGCCCTGACAACACCACGGCGAGGTCCGCCGACAAGGCCCCCGCGGGCACCGAGGCCGCACCGGTGACCCGCCGCAACTCCTCCAGATGACAACGCCGCTGGACATGCCACCCTGCCGCACCAAGACCAGGCTCGTACGAAGCGGGCGTCCGCATCTCCGACGTCGTCAACTTCCGCCCGAACAGCCCGTGATGACCGCCGAGCAACTGCCCCACCCAGTGCGCCAGTTGGGCTCCGCTGCCACCCCGCTGCGCGGCGCCGTGCCGGTTCGGATACCCGGCCTCTTCGAGCAGCGAACCCAACGACCAATGGGTAGCCATCTCGTGCCGCATCCGAGCACCCGCCACATGCGCGTACTCGGGCTGCCCGCCCACCACCTCGAACAAGGCGGGCACCTGCGCCTGAAAGGCAGGCGAGATCTTCCCCAGATCATGCAACCCCGCCCAGAACGAGAGCACCGCCCGGCACTCCGACTCCGACAGCCCCAACTGCCCGGCGAACCGCTCCCGGACCCGCTGCTCCAGCAACTCGTCCCACAGCACACCGAACGTCGCCGCCACATCCAGCAGATGACACATCACGGGGTACGGCCCGGCCAGCCCGTGCTCCTTGCCCCACAGACGCCCGTCCGGCAACACCACTGCCTGCCACGCATCTTGACTGTCAGTCATGACGCATGTCCTACCAGCCCGCACCGACAACGCAGGCTGATCAGGCCATTCCCACTCCCCACAGGGCCACGCCGCCTACAGTGCGCACCATGCGTACTGCTCACTCCCGGCCCTGCACTTCACCTGGCAATGAAATGGCAAAGCCCTTCTGACGCCGCAGGTCAGGAAGTGTGCGCTCCGCGCGAGCGGAGGTGAGCCGTACACGTCCGGGCGGCGCACGAACCGCTTCTCGTGCGCTCCGCGCGAGCGGAGGTGAGCCGTCCGCACCCTGTACCGGGACGCCGTGCGTGATGTGCGCTCCGCGCGAGCGGAGGTGAGCCGCCGCCCGGTAGTCGGGGTGATGGCGCCACATCGTGCGCTCCGCGCGAGCGGAGGTGAGCCGAGGTCGCCGCCCGCGAGTTCGCCGCTACGGATGTGCGCTCCGCGCGAGCGGAGGTGAGCCGTCCAGCGCGTCCGGCAGGGGCGAGGCGCCGCCGTGCGCTCCGCGCGAGCGGAGGTGAGCCGTCCTCTCCGGTCTGGTTCGGGCCTTGGAAGTGTGCGCTCCGCGCGAGCGGAGGTGAGCCGCAGCACTCGGACCCGATCACCTCCGACGAGGAGTGCGCTCCGCGCGAGCGGAGGTGAGCCGCGCACCCCTCGGGCAGGCCACCGTGACGGGCCGTGCGCTCCGCGCGAGCGGAGGTGAGCCGGTCATGCGGTGGCGGGTGCGGAGGACGACGATGTGCGCTCCGCGCGAGCGGAGGTGAGCCGGTCGCCTTACTGCTCGCGTTCACCGGGGCCCTGTGCGCTCCGCGCGAGCGGAGGTGAGCCGGGTCTGCGGATAGGGGGCGCCTTGACGACCATGCCGTACACCGCAGACAGACATGGCCGCGACTCTGCCCAACGTACCTTTCGCCTGGGCAAGATAGCGACGGCCAGGTTCTTCGCTGGGGAGGTGCTTCCGTTGCTCGCCGCTCAACGCGCCTGCGCCGTGCGGCAGGACGGCGTCTTGGCGTCCGTGCCGGAGGAGGCATGGTGACCGCGGAGATGCCGAGCCCCGCCGGTGTCGGCGAGCCGCGGACCAGCCACGCGCGTGTCGGCTGCCGCGCACGGTCGCCTCACCCGCACGATCCTCACCATCGCGTTCCAAGGAGCCAGCCGTGACCGAACCGCCCGCCGCCGTCCTCGCCCGAGGCCATCAGACCATGCTGCTGGCGCACCGTGCCATGGTGCGCGACCTGGAGCGCATCGGCCTCGCCAGCCGCACGCTGCCGGCGGCCGACGCGGATCGCACCAGCGCGTTGCGCGCGTATACGCACACGATCTTCCAGTTGATCGAGCACCACCACCACGGCGAGGACGAGTTCCTCTGGCCGAAGCTGCGCGAGCGGGGTGCCGACGTGGATGCCCTGACGCTGATGACCGGCGAGCACGAGGAACTCACAAAGGTGCTGCACGCCTGGCACGCGGTCAGCCAACGGCTCGGCACCGACGAAGCGGCCCCGGCCGAGCTGGCGGCCCGTACGGACGACCTGCGCGAGCAGCTCGCCGCGCACGCCGCCGACGAGGAGCGAGAGCTGTCGGGACGGCTCGCGCCCGCGCTGGACGGCCGGATCTGGAAAGGCTTCGAGAAGCACATGCGCAAGACGGCGCCGCTGTGGACGCTGCGGTTCATGCCGGCTTGGCTGCTGTCCGTCTCGGGCCCTGAGGAGCGCCGGGGTGTGCCCGCCGCCCCGGTCGGACGGCTGTTCAGCGGCTGGCTGGAGAGGTCCCAGCTCGCCGCCTTCGGTGAGCACCACGCGGTCTAGCGATCCAGTCGGCGGATCGGCCTGCCACTCCGCGGACCTCGCCCCCCATCGGCGCCTCTCTCCTTCTCCGGGGTGCGGGCCTCCCGGCGAGGAGGCTTGGCACTACGGGCGCCCCAGGCGCCGGAGCGTCAGCGTTTGACGCGGTTGCGGAGGGCGAGGACGGCCAGGCCCAGCAGGACGGGCTCGGTGAGGCGGGAAGTCACCTCGATGTAGGTACCCGCAGTCCGGGGGCCGACGGAGGACGCGGAAGAGCCCTCAGCGTTCCAATCCGTACGGCCCCGGGACCCGGTCTCCAAGCCATGGGTTCCGGACCGCGGAGTCCCGGGAGAAGCCGGGAGAAATCCGGGAGAAGATCTTGCCCACCCCCACCCCCTCACCCCCGCCCAGACCGACCGAGACCGACACCCCCCTCCCCGGCCGACAAGAAAAAGGGCGCCTCCCCACCAGGGGAAACGCCCTATCTTTCTGCACTGCATCTGTGGGGCTAACAGGATTTGAACCTGTGGCCTCATCCTTATCAGGGATGCGCTCTAACCAACTGAGCTATAGCCCCGCCGCGCTCTGTGCGCTGACCTGAGAAGATTAGCGCACGACGTGGTCAGTCCCAAAATCGGTAACCGGGGCCCGGAACAGGCCCGGACCGGACCCCCGTGAGCGGCTCCCGAGCGGCTACTCGTCCTCCGCCAGGGTCAGCTCCACGCCGCCGACGAAGCCCGCGGAGAGGTTGTAGATGAAGGCGCCGAGGGTGGCCAGGGCGGTGGCGAGGACGACGTCGATGACGGCGATGACCGAGGTGAAGATGAGCACCCGGGGCAGCGAGAGGAAGGACTGGAGGTCGAATCCGTTGGATTCGTTGGAGCCGGTCGCCTCGGAGATGGTGCCGCCGACGGTGGAGAAGACGCCCATCGCGTCCATGACCATCCACAGCACCGCGGAGGCCACCACGGTGCAGATGCCCAGTGCGATGGAGAGCAGGAAGCTCACCTTCATCACCGACCAGGGGTCCGCCTTGGCGACCCGCAGCCGCGCCTTGCGGGTCCGCGGGGTGGTGCGCGCCCCCGCGGGCGTACGGGGTCTGCGTACGGTGCCGTCCGGGGCGGACTGGTAGGCCTGCGGCGGGTGGTACGGGCCGGAGGGGGCCTCCGGCGGCCGTTCGCCGGGCAGGGCTCCGCCCGTGTACTGCTGGCCCTCGGCGCCTCGGGTTTCGGTCACGTTGCCCCCTGGGGCTGCTGGGAGTCGTCGTCGTGCAAGGGAGAGAAGGCAGGGGCGGGAAGGGGCGAGCAGGGAGCGGGGCCGGTCACCGCGGGGCCACGGACGCCGTCCGTTCCGGCCGGAAGGGTTCCGGCGACCGTGGCCCTGCTCACGACCCGCTCCTCGTACTCGGCGGCCTCTCGGCCCGCCCGGCCTACTCGGACGGGGACTCGGTGTCCTCGTCCGCCGCCGGGGCCGCCTCGGCGTCGACGTCGCCGTCGACCTCCTCGGCCTCCCGGCCCGCCTCGGCATTGCGCGCGATCCCGACGACGGCGTCGCGCTTGCCCAGGTTGATCAGCTGGACACCCATGGTGTCACGGCCGGTCTCGCGCACCTCATCGACGCGCGTGCGGATCACTCCGCCCCCGAGCGTGATGGCCAGGATCTCGTCGCTGCTCTCCACGACCAGCGCGCCGACCAGCGAGCCCCTGTCCTCCACGATCTTGGCGGCCTTGATGCCGAGGCCGCCGCGGCCCTGGACCCGGTACTCGTCCACGGGCGTGCGCTTCGCGTAACCGCCGTCGGTGGCGGTGAAGACGAACGTACCGGGCCTGACGACATTCATCGAGAGCAGTTCGTCGCCCTCGCGGAAGCTCATGCCCTTGACGCCGGAGGTGGCGCGGCCCATCGGGCGCAGTGCCTCGTCGGTCGCGGTGAAGCGGATCGACTGGGCCTTGCGGGAGATGAGCAGCAGGTCGTCCTCGGCGGAGACCAGTTCGGCGCCGATCAGCTCGTCGTCGCGGCCGTCCTCCATCTCGCGGAGGTTGATCGCGATGACGCCGCCGGAGCGCGGGGAGTCGTAGTCCTTCAGGGAGGTCTTCTTGACCAGGCCCGCCTTGGTGGCGAGGACCAGGTAGGGGGCGACCTCGTAGGTGCGGATGGCGAGGATCTCCGCGATGGACTCGTCCGGCTGGAAGGCCAGGAGGTTCGCCACGTGCTGGCCGCGGGCCTCGCGTCCGGCGTCGGGCAGCTCGTAGGCCTTGGCGCGGTAGACGCGGCCCTTGTTGGTGAAGAAGAGCAGCCAGTGGTGGGTGGTGGACACGAAGAAGTGGTCGACGATGTCGTCTTCCTTGAGCTTCGTGCCGCGCACGCCCTTGCCGCCGCGCTTCTGCGAGCGGTAGTCGTCGGTCTTGGTGCGCTTGACGTAGCCGCCGCGGGTGATCGTGACGACGATGTCCTCCTCGGCGATCAGGTCCTCGATGGACATGTCACCGTCGAAGGGCACCAGCTTGGTGCGCCGGTCGTCCGCGAACTTCTCGACGATCGCGGTCAGTTCCTCGCTGATGATGCCGCGCTGGCGCACCGGCGAGGCCAGGATCTCCTGGTACTCGGTGATCTTCGCCTGGAGTTCGTCGTGCTCCTGGATGATCTTCTGGCGCTCCAGGGCGGCCAGCCTGCGCAGCTGCATCTCCAGGATGGCGTTGGCCTGGATCTCGTCGATCTGCAGGAGTTCCATCAGTCCGGTGCGGGCGGTCTCGACGGTGTCGCTGGCCCGGATCAGGGCGATGACCTCGTCGATGGCGTCCAGGGCCTTGAGCAGGCCGCGCAGGATGTGGGCGCGCTCCTCGGCCTTGCGCAGCCGGAACTTCGTACGCCGGACGATGACCTCGATCTGGTGCGTCACCCAGTGCCGGATGAAGGCGTCCAGGGAGAGGGTGCGCGGCACGCCGTCGACCAGGGCCAGCATGTTGGCGCCGAAGTTCGTCTGCAGGTCGGTGTGCTTGTAGAGGTTGTTGAGGACGACCTTGGCGACCGCGTCCCGCTTGAGCACGATGACCAGGCGCTGGCCGGTGCGCGAGGAGGTCTCGTCGCGGACGTCGGCGATGCCGCCGATCCGGCCGTCCTTGACGAGGTCGGCGATCTTCTGCGCGAGGTTGTCCGGGTTGACCTGGTACGGGAGTTCGGTGACCACCAGGCACTGGCGGTTCTGGATCTCCTCGACCTCGACCACGGCGCGCATGGTGATGGAGCCGCGCCCGGTGCGGTAGGCCTCCTCGATGCCCTTGCGGCCGACGACCAGGGCGCCGGTCGGGAAGTCGGGGCCCTTGATGCGCTCGATGAGGGCGTCGAGCAGCTCCTCGTGCGAGGCCTCCGGGTTCTCCAGGTACCACTGGGCGCCGGCCGCGACCTCGCGCAGGTTGTGCGGCGGGATGTTGGTGGCCATGCCGACCGCGATGCCCGCCGAGCCGTTGATCAGCAGGTTCGGGAAGCGGGCGGGCAGGACGGTCGGCTCCTGGGAGCGGCCGTCGTAGTTGTCCGTGAAGTCGACGGTCTCCTCGTCGATGTCGCGGACCATCTCCATCGACAGCGGCGCCATCTTGCACTCGGTGTACCGCATGGCCGCGGCCGGGTCGTTGCCCGGGGAGCCGAAGTTGCCGTTGGAGTCGACCAGCGGCATCCGCATCGACCAGGGCTGCGCGAGGCGGACCAGCGCGTCGTAGATCGAGGAGTCGCCGTGCGGGTGGTAGTTGCCCATGACGTCGCCGACGACGCGGGCGCACTTGTAGAAGCCCTTCTCGGGCCGGTAGCCGCCGTCGTACATCGCGTAGAGGACGCGGCGGTGCACCGGCTTGAGGCCGTCGCGGACGTCCGGCAGCGCGCGGGAGACGATGACGGACATCGCGTAGTCGAGGTACGAGCGCTGCATCTCCGTCTCGAGCCCGACGGGCTCGACACGCATCGCCTCGACCGCGACCGTTTCCTCGCCGGTCTCGCCGGGCTCTTCACTGGGAGCGGGGGTGTTCTCGTCGGCCATGGCCGTACTGGATCCTTTCGGACTGTGCGGAAGCGGAGGTCCTCGGGCGGCCGCCGGGGGCCGCGCCGCAGAGCCGCCTCAGATGTCGAGGAAGCGGACGTCCTTGGCGTTGCGCTGGATGAACTGGCGGCGGGCCTCGACGTCCTCGCCCATCAGGACCGAGAAGAGGTCGTCGGCCTGGGCGGCGTCGTCGAGGGTGACCTGGCCGAGGACGCGGTGGTCCTGGTCCATGGTCGTGATGCGCAGCTCCTCGGCGTTCATCTCGCCGAGACCCTTGAAGCGCTGGACCGAGTCCTCCTTGATCCGCTTGCCCTGCTGGCGCCCCAGCTCGATCAGCGCGTCGCGCTCGCGGTCCGAGTACGCGTACTGGAAGTCGTCCCGGGTCCACTTGATCTTGTACAGCGGCGGCCGGGACAGGAAGACGTGGCCCGCCTCGACCAGCGGTCGCATGAAGCGGAAGAGGAAGGTCAGCAGCAGGGTGTTGATGTGCTGGCCGTCGACGTCGGCGTCCGCCATCAGGATGATCTTGTGATAGCGGAGCTTCTCGATGTCGAAGTCCTCGTGGACCCCGGTGCCGAAGGCGGAGATCAGCGCCTGGATCTCCTGGTTCTGCAGGATCTTGTCGATCCGGGCCTTCTCGACGTTCAGGATCTTGCCGCGGATCGGCAGGATGGCCTGGTACTCCGGGTTCCGGCCGGACTTGGCGGAGCCGCCGGCCGAGTCGCCCTCGACGATGAAGATCTCGCACTTGGTGGGGTCGTTGGACTGGCAGTCGCTCAGCTTGCCGGGCAGCGAAGCGGTCTCCAGCAGGCCCTTGCGGCGGGTCAGATCGCGCGCCTTGCGGGCCGCGACCCGGGCCGTGGCGGCCTGGATCGACTTGCGGATGATGTCCGCGGCCTCGTTCGGATTGCGGTCGAGCCAGTCGGTGAGGTGCTCGTGCACCACCTTCTGCACGAAGGTCTTCGCCTCGGTGTTGCCGAGCTTGGTCTTGGTCTGGCCCTCGAACTGCGGCTCGCCCAGCTTGACCGAGATGATCGCGGTCAGGCCCTCGCGGATGTCGTCGCCGGTGAGGTTGTCGTCCTTCTCGCGCAGCAGCTTCTTGTCGCGCGCGTACCGGTTGATGAGCCCGGTCAGCGCGGCCCGGAAGCCCTCCTCGTGGGTGCCGCCCTCGTGGGTGTGGATGGTGTTGGCGAAGGAGTACACGCCCTCGCTGTAGCCGCCGTTCCACTGCATCGCGACCTCGAGGGAGAGCAGCCGCTCCTTGTCCTCGGCCTCGATGTCGATGACGCTCGGGTGCACCACCTCGCCCTTGCGGGAGTTGAGGTACTTCACGAAGTCGACGATGCCGCCCTCGTAGTGGTACGTGACCGTGCGGACCTTCTCCGCGACGTCCTCGGGGGCGTCGGCGCCCGCCGTGTCGGCGTCGGCGGTGGCCTTCGCGGACTCCCGCTCGTCGGTGAGCTTGATGGTCAGGCCCTTGTTGAGGAAGGCCATCTCCTGGAAGCGCCGGGAGAGCGTCTCGAAGGAGTACTCGGTGGTCTCGAAGATGTCGCCGTCGGCCCAGAAGGTGACCGAAGTGCCGGTCTCCTCGACCGCCTCGTGCTGCGCGAGCGGCGCGGTCGGGACGCCCAGCTTGTAGTCCTGCGTCCAGCGGTGCCCGTCGGTCCTGACCTCCACGGCGACCCGGGTGGACAGGGCGTTGACGACCGAGACACCGACGCCGTGCAGACCGCCGGAGACCGCGTAGCCGCCGCCGCCGAACTTGCCGCCCGCGTGCAGCACGGTCAGCACGACCTCCAGGGCCGGCTTGTTCTCCGAGGGGACGATGCCGACCGGGATGCCGCGGCCGTTGTCGATCACGCGCACCCCGCCGTCGGCGAGGATCGTGACGTCGATGGTGTCCGCGTGCCCGGCCAGCGCCTCGTCGACCGCGTTGTCCACGACCTCGTAGACGAGGTGGTGGAGACCGCGCTCGCCGGTCGAGCCGATGTACATGCCGGGGCGCTTGCGGACCGCGTCCAGTCCTTCGAGGACCGTGATGGCACTCGCGTCGTACGCCGACTCCGCCGCCGCCTCCGCGAGGTCCTCGGCGACGTGCGCGGGGACATCCGCGGAGGGGTCGGGAGTCGGAGACGTGTTCTCGTTGGGGTTGCCGGAATCGGCCACGAAGCGCCCTTTCTGGCACAGCACAAACCGTGCAACCGGCGTCGGCCGGAGCGACTGCGGCGTGGTGCGGTGGTGAGCCTGGTGCGAAGCTGACGAAGACGGAGGAGACGGGACAGCGGGTACTCGGTGGTGCCTCGCGCTCGCGGGAGCGCGGATTAGCCCTCAGTCTACCGGTACCGCTGACACTGATGGGGCTTTGCCGGTACCTGAGATGGCATGTGCCGCCCTGAACCGGCCTCTTCCGACTCCCCATATGCGGAGCGGGGGCCCAAGAGGCTCACAGCGGCACTCAGCGCTTCGGGGTGTCAACCCCCAGCTACGGAGCCGCCGCGGCCTTCTGACCACCGCGTCCGCGGGTGCCGCGGGGGCCGTCCGGCGGCCGGCACCGGGGCTTGCCGGCGGCCGTCGGCGAGCCGGCCGGCAGCCGAGCCGGAGCCGGGATCGGCACCGGACCCGGGCCGGGATCGGCAGCCGACACGGGCCGGACAGTCGGCGGACACGGGGCCGGACCGGCGGCCGTCGCCGGGGCCCGCACGCGGCTCTCGCCGGGCTCAGCCGTAGGTGTCGCCGGGGCCCTTGCTGCCGGGGGCGCGCAGCGATCCGTACCGCCGCGGGCCGGTGCCCGGGCCCTGGACCTTGATCAGCCGTACGGTGCCGTGGCCGAGGTCCTCGTTCAGGCGGGCGACCAGCTGGGGGGCGAGCAGGCGCAGCTGGGTGGCCCAGGCGGTGGAGTCGCAGCGCACGGTCAGCACGCGGTCGGCGGCCGGGTCGCCGGCGTCGTCCTGGTAGCTCACCGGGACGCAGTGCCGGGCGAGGTCGGGGCCGACGATCTGCGGCCAGCGGCCCATCACCCCGCCGACCGCCGCCGGGGTCTCCCAGCCGCGCTCGGTGATCAGCCGGTTGATCGCGGCGCCGAGCGGCAGCGGGTCGCGGCCGTCCGCGCGGGCGCCCGAGCGCAGTCCGCCGCGGCGGGCCTGCTTCTTCTGCCGGGCGGCGTCCCCGCGGGCCCGCGCCTGCTCCTTGGCCGCGCGCAGCGCCACCCGGGCGAGGTCGACGCCGCTGGGTTCGCCGATGCCCGCGGGCGCGGCTTCCGCGGCGGGGGTGTCGGCCGGTGCGGCCCGGTTGCCCGGTGCGGCCGGGGCGGCCGGGGTGCCGTCGCGGCGGGGCGCGCGGTCGCCGGGGGCGCCCGCGGAGGCGTCCGCTGTGCCGTCCTCGCCGGGGCCGCCGCCGAGGCGCTGCTGCCCGCTCGGCCCGGGGCGCCGCCCGCCGCCGCTCATCCGGCCGTCACCTCGCCCTCGCCGACCCGGAACCGGGCCCCGCGCAGCACCTCGGGCACGTCCTCGTCCACCGCCGCGGTCACCAGGACCTGCTCGCCGGGGGCGACCAGCTCGGCGAGGCGGTCCCGGCGCCGGGAGTCCAGCTCCGCGAAGACGTCGTCCAGGATGAGCACGGGCTCCCCCGCCCGGCGCCCGCCCTCGGCCGGTGTCTCCTCGGCGTACGGGCTCTCGGCGCGCAGCAGGTCGTACGAGGCCAGCCGCAGCGCCAGCGCGTACGACCAGGACTCGCCGTGGCTCGCGTACCCCTTGGCGGGCATCCGGCCGAGCTTGAGCACCAGGTCGTCGCGGTGCGGGCCGACCAGGGTGACGCCGCGCTCCACCTCCTGGGTGCGCACCTCGGCCAGGGCGGCGAGGAGCTGCTCGTACAGCTCCTCGCGGCGGTGCGCCTCGCCGGGGGCGGAGGGCTTGTACTCCAGGGCCAACGGGCCGCCGCCGGGGGCGAGTTGCTCGTAGGCCTTGTCGGCGAGCGGCTGGAGGGCGTCGATCAGGGAGAACCGCTGGGCGAGCAGCTCGGCGCCGGCCCGGGCCAGGTGCTGGTCCCAGACGTCCAGGGTGGACAGGTCCATCTTGCGGCCCGCGTGGCGGCGGGCGAGCGCGGCGGACTTCAGCAGGGTGTTGCGCTGCTTGAGCACCCGGTCGTAGTCGGCGCGCACCCCGGCCATCCGCGGGGAGCGGGCGGTGACCAGTTCGTCGAGGAAGCGGCGGCGCTCGGTGGGGTCGCCCTTGACCAGCGCCAGGTCCTCCGGCGCGAAGAGCACGGTGCGCAGGATGCCGAGCACGTCACGGGGCCTGACCGCCGAGGAGCGGTTGATCCGCGCCCGGTTGGCCTTGCCCGGGTTCAGCTCCAGCTCGACCAGCTGCTGCCGCTCGCCCTGGCGCACCGCGCCGCGGATCACCGCCCGCTCGGCGCCCATGCGCACCAGGGGGGCGTCCGAGGAGACCCGGTGGCTGGAGAGGGTGGCGAGATAGCCGACCGCCTCCACCAGATTGGTCTTGCCCTGGCCGTTGGGCCCCACGAACGCGGTGACGCCCGGGTCGAGTGCTACCTCGGCCCGGGCGTACGAGCGGAAGTCGGCCAGCGACAGATGAGTGACATGCACGGCCGTGCACCGACCTCCCCCAGGGTGTGGACTACTTCTGGCTCTTGTGGATTACTTCTGGCTCTTCTCGACGGCGTGCCCGCCGAACTGGTTGCGCAGCGCCGCGATCATCTTCATCTGCGGCGAGTCCTCCTGGCGGGAGGCGAAGCGGGCGAACAGCGAGGCGGTGATCGCGGGCAGCGGCACGGCGTTGTCGATGGCGGCCTCCACGGTCCAGCGGCCCTCGCCGGAGTCCTGTGCGAAACCGCGCAGCTGCTCCAGGTGCTCGTCGTCGTCGAGGGCGTTGACGGCGAGGTCGAGCAGCCAGGAGCGGATGACCGTGCCCTGCTGCCAGGAGCGGAAGACCTCGCGTACGTCGGTGACCGAGTCCACCGCCTCCAGCAGCTCCCAGCCCTCGGCGTAGGCCTGCATCATGGCGTACTCGATGCCGTTGTGGACCATCTTCGCGAAGTGGCCGGCGCCGACCTTGCCCGCGTGCACGGAGCCGAAGTCGCCCTCCGGCTTGAGGGCGTCGAAGACCGGCTGCACCTTGGCGACGTTCTCCTTGTCGCCGCCGTACATCAGCGCGTAGCCGTTCTCCAGGCCCCAGACGCCGCCGGAGACGCCGCAGTCCACGAAGCCGATGCCCTTGGCCGCCAGCTCCTCGGCGTGCTTCTCGTCGTCGCTCCAGCGGGAGTTGCCGCCGTCGACGACGACATCGCCCGGTTCGAGGAGTTCGCCGAGGGTGTCGATGGTGGACTGGGTCGCGTCACCGGCCGGGACCATCACCCAGACCACCCGCGGGCCGCTGAGCCGCCCGACCAGCTCCTGGAGGGTGCCGACGTCCGCGAGATCGGGGTTGCGGTCGTATCCGATGACGGTGTGGCCTGCGCGGCGGATGCGCTCGCGCATATTGCCGCCCATCTTGCCGAGGCCGACGAGACCGAGCTCCATCAATGATCCTTAAGTAGCGTCCGGTGGGCGGGCACGGGCCGTGCCCAGACCGAGCCTAAACCCGCGCCGCCGTGCACACCTGTGGGCTCAGCCGCTCAGGCGTCACCCCACTCACCTGCGGTGTTGTCCGCTCAGCCGGACAGCCGCACCGGCATGATCAGGTACTTGTACGCCTCGTCCGCCTCCGCGTCCAGGGCGGGCTTGCCGCTCAGCAGCGCGGGCTTGGTGGAGGTGGTGAAGGAGAGCTGGGCCACCGGGGAGTCGATGGCGCTGAGGCCGTCGAGCAGGAAGGTCGGGTTGAAGGCGATCGAGATGTCGTCGCCCTCCAGCTGCGCGTCGACCCTTTCCACAGCCTGTGCGTCGTCGCTGGAGCCGGCCTCCAGGATCAGCACGCCCTGCTCGAAGCTGAGCCGCACCGGGGTGTTGCGCTCGGCGACCAGGGCCACGCGCTTGACGGCCTCCACGAAGGGGGCGGTCTCGATCACGGCCACCGAGTTGAACTCGGTCGGGAAGAGCGTGCGGTACTTCGGCAGGTCGCCTTCGAGCAGCCGGGTGGTGGTACGGCGGCCCGCGCCCTCGAAGCCGATCAGGCCCTCGCCCGCGCCGGAGCCGGACAGGGCGATGGTCACGCTGTCGCCGCTGGTCAGTGCCTTGGCGGTGTCCTGGAGGGTCTTGGCGGGCACCAGGGCGACCGCGGAGATCTCCGCGGACTCCGGCTTCCACAGGAACTCGCGGACCGCGAAGCGGTAGCGGTCGGTGGAGGCGAGGGTCACGGTGTCGCCCTCGATCTCGATACGCACACCGGTGAGCACCGGGAGGGTGTCGTCCCGGCCCGCGGCGATGGCGACCTGGTTGGCGGCGGCGGCGAAGACCTCACCGGGGACGGTGCCGGTGGCGGTGGGCATCTGCGGCAGGGCCGGGTACTCCTCCACCGGCAGGGTGTGGAGGGTGAAGCGGGAGGAGCCGCAGACCACGGTCGCCCGTACACCGTCTGTGGAGATCTCCACCGGGCGGTTGGGCAGGGCCCGGCAGATGTCGGCGAGCAGGCGGCCGGAGACGAGGACCGTGCCGTCCTCCTCGACCTCGGCGTCGACGGAGACGCGGGCCGAGACCTCGTAGTCGAAGCTCGACAGGCTCAGGGCGCCGTCCTCGGCCTTCAGCAGCAGGCCCGCCAGTACCGGCGCCGGAGGCCGGGCCGGGAGGCTGCGCGCCGCCCAGGCAACTGCCTCCGCGAGTACATCGCGTTCCACCCGGATCTTCACCGTAAGCCGCCTCCTGCTGTCGCCTGGCTGCTCTCGCCCTGCTGGTCTGACTGAACTGACTGATCTGTCTGGCCGGTCTGCTCCGCGTCCCGGGCTCCGGGGCCTCTCGGCTTCCGGGAGTCGGTGCGACGCGGTGTCCTCCGTCCCACCGAGGGGAAGGTGACCGGGGACCAGTCTGACGTACCGCGCTGACACTCGGCGCCTCTCGGGGTCAAGTCGTACCGGGCGGCAGATCGGCGCCGGACCGCGAGTTGTGCACAGCCCCCTCTTCGAAACCAATTCCCCGGTCTAACTAGGTGGGGGTAGTAGTAGGGGCTGTGGAAACCGTGGATAACCGCGTTTTCGCAGGTCAGCACGGAAATTTTGTCCACTGTGCCTGTGGGCGGAGCCGGTGGACAACCGGCCGTCGCTGTGGACGGGGGAAAGTTCTGCACACCCGATGCACAGGCAAGGGGTGGTTCTCCCCAGCGGCGTCCCCAGCTTTACCCAGGTTCCCCACAGCCCAATCGGTCAGCTTCGTGTGACGCCTTTCACTCGGAGCGGTGAGAGGGCGTGCCTCGTTGCCGAACAGTGGACGGCGATGTGGAGAAGGTACGGCAAGCTGGGGACAACGGCTCCTGGCCTGTGGGCGGGCGGTGGACAACCGTACCCACAGGCTGTGTACAAGTCGCCCGTCCACAAGATGTGGAGAAGCTTCGTCCACCGATCCACAGGCAGCTGAGCTGGTCTGATGGATCATCGGCCGGGCCTCCTGTGGACGCCCTTGGGACAACTTCCCCCTCCCCAGGATGTGGACGGGAAAAAGTCCCCGAATCTGTGGAGAAGCAGCGCCGCGGTGGAGGGAATCGAACAGCCGCCTCCCGAACCGGCGCGCGAGAGGCCGCGCGATCCCGTACGAGGAAGGTTTGAGAAGCCGCAGAACGGGGCCGCGGACCGCTCCCAGGGCGTCCGGCGGGCGCGGTGCGCGTCCCCGGAGAACGCCGCCGGGGCAAGCGAGAACCCCCGGCGCGGAGCCGGGGGTTCTCGGGGCGGAGCGGCGGGAGCGGGCCTGCCGGCCCGGCCCCGTCAGCCGTTCTTGATGCGGTTGGTCAGCTCGGTGACCTGGTTGTAGATGGAGCGGCGCTCCGCCATCAGCGCCCGGATCTTGCGGTCCGCGTGCATCACGGTGGTGTGGTCGCGCCCGCCGAACTGCGCGCCGATCTTCGGCAGCGAGAGGTCGGTCAGCTCCCGGCACAGATACATCGCGATCTGCCGGGCGGTCACCAGGACCCGGCTGCGCGAGGAGCCGCACAGGTCGTCCACGGTCAGGCCGAAGTAGTCGGCGGTCGCCGCCATGATCGCGGTGGCCGTGATCTCGGGGGCGGCGTCCTCACCGCCGGGGATCAGGTCCTTGAGGACGATCTCGGTCAGGCCGAGGTCCACCGGCTGCCGGTTGAGCGAGGCGAAGGCGGTCACCCGGATCAGGGCGCCCTCCAGCTCGCGGATATTGCGCGAGATCCGGGAGGCGATGAACTCCAGGACCTCCGGCGGGGCGTTGAGCTGCTCCTGCACCGCCTTCTTGCGCAGGATCGCGATCCGCGTCTCCAGCTCGGGCGGCTGCACATCGGTGATCAGCCCCCACTCGAAGCGGTTGCGCAACCGGTCCTCCAGGGTGACCAGTTGCTTGGGCGGCCGGTCCGAGGAGAGCACGATCTGCTTGTTCGCGTTGTGCAGCGTGTTGAAGGTGTGGAAGAACTCCTCCTGCGTCGACTCCTTGTCCGCGAGGAACTGGATGTCGTCGACGAGCAGGATGTCCATCTCCCGGTACCGCTTGCGGAAGCTGTCGCCCTTGCCGTCCCGGATCGAGTTGATGAACTCGTTGGTGAACTCCTCCGAGCTGACGTACCGCACCCGCGTCCCCGGATAGAGACTGCGCGCGTAGTGCCCGATCGCGTGCAGCAGGTGGGTCTTGCCGAGCCCCGACTCCCCGTAGATGAACAGCGGGTTGTACGCCTTCGCCGGTGCCTCGGCGACCGCGACCGCGGCCGCGTGGGCGAAGCGGTTCGAGGCCCCGATGACGAAGGTGTCGAAGAGGTACTTGGGGTTCAGCCGCGCGGTCGGCTCCCCGGGGCCGGTCGCCGGGGCGGGCTTCGCCGCCAGCGGCCCGGGCGCACCACTGGAGGCGGGCAGCGAGGAGCCCACCGGCCCGCCCGCGTGCACATGCCCCCGCGAGGAGGGCGGCCCCCCGCGCGGACCGGGCCCGCCGGCCGGCGGCTGCCCGCCCGGGTCCGGGGCGGAAGGGGGACGCCGGTCCGGACCCGGGCGCTCGTACTCCCCGCGGGACTTCTCGTAGGCGCCGAGTTCGCCGCGGTCCCCGCGCTCGGCAGGGGCCCGCTCGCCGCGGTCCCCGCGCTCGAAGTCCATCCGCTGCTCGTACGGCAGCCGCTCGGCCTCGTACCCCGGGCGCTCGCCGCGCTCGCGCTCCCGCTCGTAGGGCGGCCGCTCGCTCTCGTAGCCGCCGCGCTCGGCCCCCCGGCGGTCGGCCGCGGGACGCTCCTGCTCGTATCCGGCGCGCTCGCTCTCGTACCCGGGCCGCTCGCCGTCGTAGGAGCGCTCGCCCTCGTAGGAGGGGCGCTCCTTGTCATAGGGGCGGTCCTTCTCGTACGGGCGCTCCTGCTCGTAGGAGGAACGGTCCGCTTCGTAGCCGCCGCGGTCCTGCTCGTAGGACGGGCGCTCGGCGTCGTAGCCGCGGTAGTCGTGGCCCGGCTGCTGGGCGGCGGGGCCGGTGTAGGACTCGCGCTCGGGGAAGCCGAGGCGCTGCTGCTGCCAGCCGTAGTCGTCCTGGCCGGTGCGCGGCCAGGCGCCCGGCTCGGGGCGCTGGTACTCGGAGGGGTACGCGGGGCGGGCGGTCGGCAGCGAGTCCGGGCGGGCCTCGCCGCGGGCGGCGGGCACCGAGTCGCCGCGGCCGTGCCCGGGGTGCTCCTCGCCCGGCCTGCGGGCGTACCCCTCGTACGTCTCACGGCCGGGGGCGGCGGAGGGCAGCTCCGGCTCCTCGTACCGCTGCTGCTGGCCGGGCAGTTGGGGGGCGGGCGCCTCGCCGGCGTTCTCGTCGACGGTGATGGCGATGCGGATGCGGCGGCCGTACTCCCTGCTGAGGGAGGAGGCGACGACGGGCGCGAGGCGGCCTTCGAGCACGCCCTTGGCGAATTCGTTCGGCACGGCGAGCAGCGCGGTGTCGGCGACCAGGCCGAGCGGCTGGCAGCGCCTGATCCACCGCTCGTCCTTCGCCTCGATCCCGTGGCCGCCCCCGTCGCCGATCCCGAGGAGCTGGTCGAGCACCCGTGGCCACACTGCGGCAAGATCGGCAGTTACGTCAGCCACAGGGCACGCTCTCTCGCTGGTCCCACGAAGGTGTGGTTCGGGGACGGTCGGTGAATGATCGCCGGACGGACCCCCCTGAGACACGGGGCGCCCGCGCGGTGGCGGGCGAAGGGAACGAATCGGAGTCCGGCCACGGTAGTCAGGGCAACGGGTACGGTTCAAGTTGTTGTCCACAGCCTGTGCACAGTGTCCCCCGGGCGCCCGTCTTTCCCGGACTTTCGCCGGTCTTTCCCGGTCGTCCAGGAGCTGGTTTGACCCGGCGGCGCGGCCCCGCGTACCGTAACCAGGTCGAGTTGTCGATGGCTGCTGCCGCCTGCCTCCGATGGGCAAAAGGTCAAGGATCCCAGGTCACGCCGGGGATTCTCGGCCGGGAAGCGGTGCACTCGGGCGTAAGCGAGCTACTCGTGGGCGCACGGTGACAGCCAGTCGATCTCCCGCCATCCTTCGAATCATTACTGGAGCCCCCGAGTGAGCAAGCGCACCTTCCAGCCGAACAACCGTCGTCGCGCGAAGACCCACGGCTTCCGGCTGCGGATGCGCACCCGTGCCGGCCGCGCGATTCTCGCGTCCCGCCGTAGCAAGGGTCGCGCCCGTCTGTCCGCCTGATCATCCACAGGTCATGACGTCGTGCTGCCTACCGAGCATCGGCTGAGGCGGCGCGAGGACTTCGCGACCGCGGTACGCCGAGGACGCAGGGCCGGCCGGACACTTCTCGTCGTCCATGTCGCCCGTGAACGCAGTGGTGCCACGGACCCGCACGCACCGGGGGAGGATGCCTCTCCCACGCGTGCGGGTTTCGTCGTCAGCAAGGCGGTGGGCGGTGCCGTGGTCCGCACCAAGGTGAAGCGCAGGCTTCGCCATCTGATGCGCGACCGCCTCGGTCTGCTGCCCCCCGGTAGCCTGGTAGTCGTCAGAGCGCTGCCCGGTGCGGGGGACGCCGCATACGGCCAGCTGGCCCGAGACCTGGACGCCGCGATCACGAGGCTGCTGGGAGGGGGCGCGCGATGAAGTACCCACTGCTGGCGCTGATCAAGATCTACCAGTGGACCATCAGCCCGCTGCTCGGGCCGGTCTGCAAGTACTACCCCTCGTGTTCCCACTACGGCTTCCAGGCCATCGACCGGCATGGCGCGGTCAAGGGAACGGCACTGACCGCCTGGCGCATCCTGCGGTGCAATCCGTGGTCCGCCGGTGGTGTCGATCATGTACCGCCGCGCAAGCGACCGCGCTGGCACGAGATGCTGCGCACTGCCTGGCGCGAACGCAAGGGCGGGCCTCCCGCCGCCGGTGCGCCGTCCGGGTGCCACCACGAGCCCCCGGGTCACGCCGCCGAGACCCCGTCCCATGCTCAAGGAGCCTGATTAGTGGACACGATTGCCAGTCTCTTCAGCTTCATCACCACACCGGTGTCCTGGGTCATCGTCCAGTTCCACAAGGTGTTCGGTGCGATCTTCGGTGAAGACACGGGCTGGGCCTGGGGCCTGTCCATCGTGTCCCTGGTGGTCCTGATCCGTATCTGCCTGATCCCGCTCTTCGTGAAGCAGATCAAGGCGACGCGGGCGATGCAGACGCTGCAGCCCGAGATGAAGAAGATCCAGGAGCGCTACAAGAACGACAAGCAGCGTCAGTCCGAAGAGATGATGAAGCTGTACAAGGAGACGGGCACCAACCCGCTCTCCTCGTGCCTTCCCATCCTGGCGCAGTCGCCGTTCTTCTTCGCCCTGTACCACGTGCTCAGCGCCATCGCCTCGGGTGACACCATCGGCGTCATCGACCGGCCGCTGCTCGACAGCGCTCGGAACGCGCACATCTTCGGCGCCCCGCTCGCCGCGAAGTTCATGGACAGCGGGGACAAGGTCGCCGCGCTCGACGCCTCCCTGACCGATGTCCGCCTCGTCACCGCGATCATGATCGTGATGATGTCGCTGTCGCAGTTCTACACGCAGCGCCAGCTGATGACGAAGAACGTCGACACCACCGTGAAGACGCCGTTCATGCAGCAGCAGAAGATGCTGATGTACGTCTTCCCCGTCATCTTCGCCGTCTTCGGCATCAACTTCCCCGTCGGCGTCCTCGTCTACTGGCTGACCACCAACGTGTGGACCATGGGCCAGCAGATGTACGTGATCCGCCAGAACCCCACCCCCGGCAGCAAGGCCCAGGCCTCCTACCTGGAGCGCCTGCTCAAGCACGTCACGCACGCCGAGAAGGTCCGCAGCCGCCGCGACCGCAACGCCATCAAGGCCATCGTCGCCAAGGGCCGCGACCGCAACGAGTTCGAGCGCAAGTTCATCAACGGGCTCAGCAAGGCCGGCCTCGCCGCCCAGACCGACGGCTCGGTCGACAAGAGCGAGTCGGGTGCCGTCGCCACCGAGACCGAGGACGGCGTCCAGGCCGGAGCGCCCAAGCGCCAGCAGCCCAAGCGCCAGTCCAAGGCCCAGCGGCAGTCCACCACCGGGGCGCCCAAGAGCGCCGCGGAGAAGACCTCCCTGTCCAAGGACGAGGCCGACGAGCCGGAGGACACCCCACCGGCCAAGGGATCCTCGGCACAGTCCCCGTCCGGGGGCGGCAAGTCCGCCTCCGGTAACGCCCGCCAAGCCAAGTCCGGACAGCGCAAGGGCCCGCAGCGTCCCAAGCACCCGTCCAAGAAGTAAGAAGGAGTCCATCCGTGACGGAAGGCACCATCTCCCCCGAAGCCGAGGGCGACACCCTGACCCGCCTCGAGCAGGAAGGTGAGATCGCGGCGGACTACCTGGAGGGTCTGCTGGACATCGCCGACCTCGACGGTGACATCGACATGGACGTGGAGGCCGACCGGGCCGCCGTGTCGATCATCAGCGACGCGAGTGGCCGGGATCTGCAGAAGCTCGTCGGACGGGACGGGGAGGTCCTCGAAGCCCTCCAGGAGCTGACCCGTCTCGCCGTGCACCGGGAGACCGGTGACCGCAGCCGCCTCATGCTCGACATCGCCGGGTTCCGCGCCAAGAAGCGCACCGAGCTCTCCGACCTCGGTGCCAAGGCCGCCGCCGATGTGAAGAGCTCGGGCGAGCCGGTGAAGCTGCAGCCGATGACCCCCTTCGAGCGCAAGGTCGTGCACGACGCGGTCAAGGCGGCGGGCCTGCGCAGCGAGTCCGAGGGCGAGGAGCCCCAGCGCTTCGTCGTCGTTCTGCCTGCCTGAGCGGCACCTCACGTTTTTCCGGCCCCGTCTGTGTGTGCAGACGGGGCCGCTCTTTGTCAGCCTGAGAGCCAGTACGCCCAGCGTGGGTGGCTCGGTATGGAAGGACGGTCCCGTGACGGAGGAAGCGGAGCTCCCCCCGGCGCCGGAGCAGGCCCGGAAGATCTTCGGTGAGCGCTACCAGGACGCGGTCCGGTACGCCGAGCTGCTCGCCGAGACCGGCGTGCAGCGCGGGCTGATCGGTCCGCGTGAGGTGCCCAGACTCTGGGAGCGGCACCTGATGAACTGCGCCGTGCTCTCCGAGGTCGTCCCCGAGGGCGTGACCGTCTGTGATGTGGGCTCCGGCGCCGGGCTGCCCGGGATCCCGCTCGCCCTTGTCCGGCCCGACCTCAAGATCACCCTCCTTGAGCCCTTGCTCCGCCGGACCAACTTCCTCTCCGAGGTGGTCGAACTCCTGGGCCTCGATCATGTGACCGTGGTGCGCGGGCGCGCCGAGGAGGTACTCGGCCAGCTCACCCCCGTCCATGTGGTCACCGCCCGCGCGGTCGCCCCGCTGGACCGCCTCGCGGCCTGGGGAGTGCCCTTGCTGCGCCCCTACGGGGAGATGCTCGCCCTCAAGGGGGACGCGGCGCATGAGGAGGTCAAGGCTGCCGGGGCGGCGCTCAGCAAGCTGGGGGCCCAAGACGTCTCGATCGTCCAGGTCGGCGAGGGTCTGGTCGATCCGCTGTCCACGGTCGTACGTGTCCAGGTCGGCGAGAGCCCCGGTGGCGTGCGCTTCGCGGCGAAGCGCGCCAAGGCCGCCCGAACGGAACGTACCCGTCGGCGCCGCTGAGGGGACAGGGGGTCGCGGCTGAACTGAGCCGAGGCCGCCCGTACATGAGACATACGCATGGGCCGACAACTCGGCCGTCTCGCCGAGTTGACCGTCCCCGCCGGGTACACCGGAGCCCCTTGACCGGAGTGTCGGTAATGTCCGCGCCGGGTGCGAGCGACATCGTGTTTCACGTGAAACGTCGTTCGCTCTTGCATGGCATCATCAATCGCGGCCGCACAGCGGCAGCACCCCGTGACCGTCGGTCCCAGAGTGCCCTCGGGTCCCCCAGAAGGGGGGCGGAGTTTTCCACAGAGCCGGATTTCTCCACAGAAGACCCGGGCTCGCTGGTTCCTGACCCCGAAGGCATGGGAGGCTCTGTTCATTGCGAGCCTGTAGTCGAGGAGAGTGAATCCTTGCGGTCCGACGCCAACATCGCGGGACCGATGACCGATCCGGTCCCCGGTCCCCGCACCGAGACGGCGGGGGAGGATGTTTCACGTGAAACACCGGCCCCGATGGATAACACCCCGATCGGTCGTGCTGCCCAACTCGCTGTCGAGGCGCTGGGTCGTGCGGGCGAGGGGCTGCCACGGCCGGAGGAGACTCGGGTCATGGTGGTCGCCAACCAGAAGGGCGGGGTGGGGAAGACGACCACCACCGTCAATCTGGCGGCCTCCCTTGCTCTCCACGGCGGCCGGGTACTGGTGATCGACCTCGACCCGCAGGGGAACGCCTCTACGGCGCTGGGGATCGACCACCACGCCGAGGTGCCCTCCATCTACGACGTCCTGGTGGAGAGCAAGCCGCTCTCCGAGGTCGTACAGCCGGTCCCGGATGTCGAAGGGCTCTTCTGTGCCCCGGCCACCATCGATCTCGCCGGTGCGGAGATCGAGTTGGTGTCCCTGGTGGCGCGGGAGAGCAGGCTCCAGAAGGCGATCGACGCCTATGAGCAGCCGCTGGACTACGTCCTCATCGACTGCCCGCCCTCCCTCGGTCTGCTGACCGTCAACGCGCTGGTGGCCGGTGCGGAGGTCCTCATCCCCATCCAGTGCGAGTACTACGCGCTGGAGGGGCTGGGCCAGCTGCTCCGCAATGTCGAGTTGGTACGGGGTCACCTCAACCCGAGCCTGCATGTCTCGACGATTCTGCTCACCATGTACGACGGGCGGACCCGACTCGCCTCGCAGGTCGCCGACGAGGTACGCAATCACTTCGGCGAGGAGGTGCTGCGGACCAGCATCCCGCGTTCGGTCCGCATCTCCGAGGCGCCGAGCTACGGGCAGACCGTGCTGACGTACGACCCCGGCTCCAGCGGTGCGCTCTCCTATCTTGAGGCGGCGCGTGAACTGGCCCTGCGCGGGGTGGGCATCCGGTACGACGAGCACCAGGGCTATGTGAGCCCGCAGAACGACCAGCAGAGCACGGCGGAGGGGATCCAGTGAGCGAGCGTAGGAGGGGACTGGGGCGGGGTCTGGGCGCACTGATCCCCGCGGCCCCGACACCACCGGAGAAGCCCGCCTCGGCGGCGGGGGAGGACGGCAGCACGCCCGCTCCCACCACGGTTCCGGTACTGACCGCGGAGCGAGGAGTCGCCGCGGCGAAGGTGGCCTCACTCCCCCAGGGAACGGTCTCACCCGAGAACGAGGAACCGGCGGTCCCAGCGGACGCAGAGGAGTGGAAGAGCCCCGCGGGCGCGCACTTCGCCGAGATCCCGATCGACGCCATCACCCCGAACCCGCGGCAGCCCCGTGAGGTCTTCGACGAGGACGCCCTCGCCGAGCTCGTCACCTCCATCAAGGAGGTCGGTCTCCTCCAGCCGGTCGTCGTACGGCAGTTGGGCACCGGTCGCTACGAGCTCATCATGGGTGAGCGTCGCTGGCGTGCCTGCCGCGAGGCCGGGCTGGAGAACATCCCGGCCATCGTCCGCGCCACGGACGACGAGAAGCTGCTCCTGGACGCCCTGCTGGAGAACCTCCACCGGGCCCAGCTGAACCCGCTGGAAGAGGCGGCCGCCTACGACCAGTTGCTCAAGGACTTCAACTGCACCCATGACCAGCTCGCCGACCGCATCGGCCGCTCCCGTCCGCAGGTCTCCAACACTCTCCGTCTGCTGAAGCTGTCACCGGCGGTGCAGCGGCGGGTGGCCGCGGGTGTCCTCTCCGCGGGGCATGCTCGTGCCCTGCTCTCCGTGGAGGATTCGGAGGAGCAGGACAGGCTGGCGCACCGCATTGTCGCCGAGGGGCTCTCGGTCCGTGCGGTCGAGGAGATCGTGACGCTGATGGGCTCCCGCCCGCAGAGCGCACCCCGGGCCAAGGGCCCGCGGGCCGGCGCCCGGGTCTCCCCGGCGCTGACGCATCTGGCCTCCCGGCTCTCGGACCGCTTCGAGACCCGGGTGAAGGTGGACCTCGGGCAGAAGAAGGGCAAGATCGTCGTCGAGTTCGCCTCGATAGACGATCTGGAGCGCATCCTCGGCACCCTCGCCCCCGGCGAGGGCCCGGTGATGCAAGCCTCGCCCGCCGAGGAGGACGACCCGGAGGGCGCGGAGGGCGAGGACGAGAGCTGAGTCCGCCTCGCGGACGAGCACCCCGCAACAGGGGTGCGCAGAGCGGGCCGTGTCCGGTGTGTGCCGGAAAACGGCCCGCTCTTTGCTTTACGGCAGTTTCGAGGCAATCGCTTCCTCGCTACGATGCGGAGAAGTACGGCGCATCCGACTGTCGGTACCGCAGAGGGAGGCGGCTCCATGCCCATGGCGAGCCGCACGGGACTGGTCGCAGCGGCCCTCGGCCTGGGCGCGGTCGGCGGATTTCTCGGGAGTCTGCTCAGGGAGCAGAGCGCGCTGAGCGCCGCCCGGGAGTGTGTCGGCGAGGAAAGTGAGGAAGTGCCTCCATGGGGCGTCGACTCGTGCCGCTCACGCTGGACAATCTCTCGGATCTCCCCAGCCGCTGCCGTGCGTGCGTTTACTGGGAGCTCGATCCCGTCAGCGGGCAGGACGCGGTAAAGGCGGGTACCCCGCACCTCGAAAAGGAGGCCTGGATCTCCGCGGTCCTCCTCGACTGGGGATCCTGCGGTCGCGTGGTCTACGTCGATGAGCAACCGGTGGGCTTTGTGCTCTACGCTCCCCCCGCCTATGTCCCCCGCGCCATGGCCTTTCCCACCAGCCCGGTCTCCCCGGACGCCGTGCAGCTGATGACCTCCTGGATCGCTCCGGGCTTCCAGGGGCAGGGACTGGGCCGGGTGATCGTGCAGACGGTGGCCAAGGATCTGCTGCGCCGAGGCTTCAAGGCCATCGAGGCCTTCGGGGACGCCCGTTGGGAGGGCCCCGCCTGTCTGCTGCCCGCCGACCATCTCCTCTCCGTCGGCTTCAAGACGGTACGGCCGCACCCCTCGTACCCGCGTCTTCGCCTGGAGCTGCGTTCCACGCTCTCCTGGAAGGAGGACGTGGAGATGGCGATCGACCGCCTCCTCGGCGCCGTCCAGAAGGAGCCCGCGCTCCGTCCGCTGTGAGGTCGTCCGCTGTCAGGCCAGGACCGGCCCGCGCCTCGGAATGCAGAACGGGCCGGTCCCGAAGGACCGGCCCGTCGCATGTTTCACGTGAAACAGTGCCGCGTACTGCTCGACCTCACTCGGCGATGAAGTCCTCGAGGTCGCGGATGAGCGCGGCCTTGGGCTTGGCGCCGACGATGGTCTTGGCGACCTCACCACCCTGGTAGACGCTGAGGGTCGGGATGGACATGACCCCGTAGCGCGCGGCCGTGTTGGGGTTCTCGTCGATGTTGAGCTTGACGATCTCGATCTTGTCCCCGTGCTCGGCGGCGATGGCCTCGAGGGAGGGGGCGATCTGGCGGCAGGGTCCGCACCAGGCGGCCCAGAAGTCCACCAGCACGGGCTTCTCGTTCTTGAGTACGTCCTGCTCGAAGGTCTCGTCGGTGACGACCTTGAGGTTGCCGGCCACGGCGGGCTCCTTAGATGTTGTGCGGCGGGGGTGTACGAGGTGGATCAGACGGCGGCTGCGGCCACGGCCGCCTCGCCGTCGGTGAGCGCGGCGAGGTAGCGCTCCGCGTCCAGAGCGGCCGAGCAGCCGGTACCGGCCGCGGTGATCGCCTGGCGGTAGGTGTGGTCCACGACGTCTCCGGCGCCGAAGACGCCGGTGAGGTTCGTACGGGTGGACGGGGACTGGACCACGAGGTAGCCCTCGTCGTCGAGGTCGAGCTGACCCTTGAAGAGTTCGGTGCGCGGGTCGTGGCCGATCGCGATGAACAGGCCGGTCACCGGGAGCGCGGAGGTCTCGCCCGTCTTGACGTTGCGGAGTGTCAGGCCGGAGAGCTTCTGGTCGCCCTGGACCTCGGCCACCTCGCTGTCCCAGATGAAGGAGATCTTCGGATCGGCGAAGGCTCGCTCCTGCATCGCCTTGGACGCGCGGAGCGAGTCACGGCGGTGGACGATCGTCACCGACTTCGCGAAGCGGGAGAGGAAGGTCGCCTCCTCCATCGCGGTGTCACCGCCGCCGATGACGGCGATGTCCTGGTCGCGGAAGAAGAAGCCGTCACAGGTAGCGCACCAGGAGACGCCGCGTCCGGAGAGCGCGTCCTCCTTCGGCAGGCCGAGCTTGCGGTGCTGGCTGCCGGTCGCCACGATGACGGCCTTCGCCTGGTGGACCGTGCCCACGGTGTCGGTGACGGTCTTGATCTCGCCGGAGAGGTCGACCGAGACGATGTCGTCGGCCACCAGCTCGGCGCCGAAGCGCTCGGCCTGGGCACGCATCCCGTCCATGAGGTCGGGGCCCATGATGCCGTCCTGGAAGCCGGGGAAGTTCTCCACCTCGGTGGTGTTCATGAGCGCACCACCAGCGGTGACGGCGCCCTCGAATACCAGCGGCTTGAGCGAGGCGCGCGCGGTGTACAGCGCTGCCGTGTAGCCGGCAGGCCCGGAGCCGATGATGATCACGTTACGAACGTCGGTCACGGCTTGATTCCTTGTCTCTGGCGACTGCGTACTCCCGGCGGGATCCTTGAGTCCTCCCACCCGACCCAACGGATCCTACGGGGCGTGCATTCCCGAGGGGACCGCCCGTTCACGGGTCCGGGCAAGTGCGCCGGAAAGTGTGTCGGAGACCACCGCGACGACAGAGGGGGATGCGGAGGGCCGCGGCCTCAGCGCCGTGCGTAGGAATCCGTGGAGAGGATCTCACCGCTCGCCGTCTTGCCCTGGTCGACGCAGGAAGCATCCACCACATAGGCCGAGACCTGCTTGGCGTCGGAGGGGTGGGGCAGCACGACGAGGTACGCGGGCTTGCCCTGATAGGTGCCCTGCTCGGCGGCGAGCGGCGCGTTCTTGCGGCCGATGCCCTTTTCGACGCAGGAGGGAATCTTCACCGCGGGCAGCTCCTGGCGCAGAGGCGCGTCGGACGGAGCGTCCGGGCTCGACTTCACGTCGAAGGAGGGAGTCGACTGCTTGGGCGAGGGAACGGCCTTCTCGCCGTCCAGGAGCTTACCGACCCGCGACTCCATGGTGGAGTCGGAGAAGGTGGTCCCCTTGTGCTGGTTCTCCGCCGTGGTCTGCGAACCGTCATCGTCCTGACCACCGACCACCTGGAACAGCAGACCCCCGAGGC
This sequence comes from Streptomyces physcomitrii, assembly GCF_012273655.1. Taxonomy (GTDB): domain Bacteria; phylum Actinomycetota; class Actinomycetes; order Streptomycetales; family Streptomycetaceae; genus Streptomyces; species Streptomyces physcomitrii. The sequence goes on from NZ_JAAWWP010000003.1 coordinate 434,271, forward strand.
CCAGCGCGGCCACGGTGAAGACGGCTCCGAGAGCGACCACCCGGCGGCGACCGGCGCGACGCCCACCACGGCCGGGTCCGGTGGTGCCCTTGGCGCGTCCCGCGGGCCGGTACCCGGAGGAAGCCTTCGATGTTTCACGTGAAACATGGCTGCCCTTGCGACCCGGGCGTGCCGGGTTCTGGACATCCAGCTCGGCGTCCTTGTCGTGCGCGCTCGCGCCGGATGCCGAGGCGAGGGCGCCGGTCTCGGCGAGTCCCTCGATCTCCGGAGGGGTGACCGGCTCCGCCGAGGAACCGACCGTCTGGTCTTCCGGCGCGGTGGCGGCGAGCAGGGCTTCGGCGGCCAGGGCCGCGTCGATCCGCTCGGCGACATCCACCGGCATGGGCGTGGACGGGGGAAGGGTGCCGAGGAGCCCGCGGATCTCCTCCAGAGACGCGTGCACATCCCGGCAGTCCGCGCAGGACTCCAGGTGCCGATGAATCTCCTCGCTGCGGGCAGGCGTCAGCAGGCCCTCGGTGAGATCGGAGATCTCGGTGACGTCCGGATGCTCAGCTGCCCCGGTCACGCGCGTCCACCTCCACCCTTCATTGCCGCGGGCCCCCCGGGCCCACTGTCCTGAGAACTGTCTGCGGATGGGACGGAGCTCCCTGCCGCTCGGTTCCGTTCTCGGGAGGAGGTTTTCTTTCCGGCCGAGCGATCCGCGTCACCCCGTAGATGGGAGAGGAGCGGGACCAGCCTCGCCCGACCGCGGGCGCACCGGCTCTTCACCGTGCCGACCGGCACCCCGAGGGCCTCTGCCGCCTCGGCCACCGGATAGCCCTGCATGTCCACGAGGACGAGGGCGGCGCGCTGGTCGAGCGGCAGGGTGCCGAGCGCCTCGATGAGCTGGCGGTGCAGATCATTGCGCTCCGCGGGGGCGGCCGCCGATTCATGGGGTTCGAGCAGCTGCTCCAGCCGCTCGTCGTCGTCGATGGGGGAGGTCTTCCGGGAGGACGCCTTGCGGACCCGGTCCAGGCAGGCGTTCACGACGATGCGGTGCAGCCAGGTCGTGACCGCGGACTGGCCCCGGAAGGTGTGCGCCGCGCGGTAGGCGGAGACGAGAGCGTCCTGGACGGCGTCGGCGGCCTCTTCGCGGTCTCCCAGGGTGCGCAGGGCCACGGCCCAGAGCCGGTCGCGATGCCGCCGCACCAGCTCGCCGAAGGCCTCTCCGTCGCCCGCTACATGGCGGGACAGGAGCTCCTGGTCGCTGACGCCGTGGTCCACGGCCTCTTCCACCCTCCCCCTCCCCCCTTCGGCGCTGCCCTCAGCCAGTGAACTTCACTTCGGTGATTCCCTGCTTGTACCCCGCCTTGCTGTACTCATCTCCGCCGGAATACGGAATCGCGGTCAGCCAGACGAGGACGTACCGCGCCTTGACGGGCTTGTCGGCCGAGAAGCGGAGCGTGGAGCCGTCCGTCTTCCCGTCCGCGATCTTCCGCAGGGAGTCCAGCGAAGCCGAGGGCGAGAGCGAATCGGTCGCGTACAGGGAACCGGCGGTGTCCGCACCGCTGTAGTGCAGTCCGACCGAGGCGCCCGACACATCCCGCTCGCCGCCGAGATCGTAGACGATCCCGAGGCCCTTCTTATAGGGGGCGAGGGTCGGTCCGCCGGTGTACGAGTACGTGCGCCAGTACGTGCTGGGGTTCTCGTCGTGGGTCAGGCGGACGTCATCCGGGTGCTGGGGCTTGCCGTCGGGGTAGAACTCGGCGGCGTCCTGGACGGTCAGCGGCAGCGTGGGCCGCTTGGCACCGCTCTTCTTGCCCCCGTCGTCGCTGTCCGAATTCCCGGAGTCGTCGCCCTGGCGGTCCATGAGGGCGTCCGCGAGCTGCCAGCTGCCGAGCCCGAGGGCGGCGATGAGCAGCGCGGAGACCGCCCACTTCAGCGCGCGCCCGGTGCGGCCCTCCAGCGGACCCGGAGGAGGCGGCAGCGGTCGGCTCGCCCCCGTACGGCTTCCGGGGTGGCCGTAGGAGCCCTGCTGGTAGGTGGTGCGCTGGTACTCCGGCGGGGGCGTGAAGGCGGGCTCCGGCGGCCGGATCCGGGGCAGTTCACCGACGGCCTTCACCAGGTCGTCGGGGGTGGTGCAGGGCTGCTCCTGACGGGAGGCGGTGGCACCGTCGTTGACCAGCGCGCGCATCGACAGCTCGGACAGGCCGCGGTGCACGCCCGCCCGTACCTGGTCCGGCGCGATGAGCCCGACGCCCTTGGGCAGCCCGGAGAGACCGAAGGCATCGCTCTCGTAGGGCCAGCGCTGGGTGAGCGAGGCGTAGAGCAGGGCGCCGATCGCCTCGGTGTCGGTGCGCTGGGGGGTCTCGGAACTGATGCCGCGCAGAGCGGCGTTCACCGCCAGACCGCGGATGCGCCACTGCCCGGAGGAGGTCCGCAGCACCGAATTGGGCGTGAGCCGCAGGTGCGCGAGGCCCTCGCGGTGCGCCGCCGCCATCGCCCAGGAGATCTGGCTGACCATCTGGTAGGCGTCATGCGATTCGAGCGGGCCGGCGGCCAGGAGGGTCCGCAGATCGGTGGCGTCGGGCAGCCATTCGTGGACCACGTAGACGAGGTCGTTCTCCTCGACGGCGTCCAGCACCTGCACGAACCGCGGATCGCCGAGCAGCGCCGAGGAACGGGCCGCGGCGAGCACCGCACGGGCCCGGGTGTGGTCGGCGGGCAGGAGGTGGACGCCCACGGCGCGGCGCAGTTTCTCGTCGACGGCACGCCAACTGCTGAAGCCGTCCAGACGGGTGACGCACTCCTCGAGACGGTAGCGCCTGGCGAGCTTGTGGCCGCTGTGCAGTTCCGGGGGCACCGGCTTCGACGCGGTTTCCTTCTCCTCGTCCTGCGGCTTGCCGTTCTCCGCGGACTTCTTGTCGTGCCGCGTCCTGGCCACCCCGTCGGCCGTGGTTTCCTCCGCCTTCGCGGGCAGCGGTTCGTCACCGCTGTTGTCTGCCACGTCGACGGCAGCTGTGCTCCGTTCCGCCACCGTCGTTCCCTGCCTCCCCATCCGTTGCACTCTGGTCGACACCAAAGCCAATTGTGCCCACACTCTCCCGTCATGCACGACACGCGGAGGCCGGCGATGGTTGTGCGGCTACCCGTGTCTCAACGGCCCAAGCGTCCGCGCACCATGGCGACCATGGCGTTCATCTCCTGGATGCGCATTTTGCGTGCGGCCAGGTAGAACACCGCCAGGAGAGCGACCCCGCCGACGAGGAGGGCGGCGATCGCGCCGAGCACTCCCTTGCCCACGGTCTCCATCACGAAGTAGCCGAGGAAGCCGGAGACCAGTGCCGCGGGCACCGAGGCCAGCGAGAGCCTGGCGTACGTCCGCAGCACCTGCGGGCCGTCCAGATCGCCGCCGAGGAGCTTCTTCAGCCGCTTCCAGGCCACGCCGACCCCGACCGCGTAGGCGAGGCCGTACGAGGCCGCCATGCCGACGACCGCCCAGCGTGCCGGGAGCACGAGGTAGCAGACGACGGCGGCGGCGGCGTTGACCGCGGCGACGATGACGGTGTTGTAGAAGGGGGTGCGGGTGTCCTCGTAGGCGTAGAAGCCGCGCAGGACGACGTACTGCACGGAGTACGGGATGAGGCCGATGCCGAAGGCCATCAAGATGTAGCCCATCGACTGCGCCGCGCCGAGGCCGCTGGAGGAGTACAGCAGTGTGCAGATCGGGATGCCGAGCGCGATGAAGGCGAAGGAGACCGGCACGATCGCGACGGCCGAGGTGCGCAGGCCCTGCGAGATGTCGTCGCGGACCGCGCCCGGGTCGTCGTCGCTGGCGGCCCGGGAGATGCGCGGCAGGATCGCGGCCATCACCGAGACGGTGATGATCGCCTGCGGCATCGCCCAGATCAGCTGGGCGTTGGTGTAGCCGAGGAAGCCCACGCCCCCCTGGTTCCCGGCGTTGTCGCCGGCCGCCGTGGTGAGCTGGGTGACCACGAGGAGGCCGGCCTGGTTCGCCAGGACGAAGAGCACCGTCCACTTCGCGAGCTTTATGGTCTTGCCGAGTCCGTGCCCGCGCCAGTCGAAGCGCGGCCGGAAGCGGAAGCCCGCCTCGCGCAGATACGGGATCATCGCCAGCGCCTGGACCACCAGGCCGAGGAGGGTGCCGATGCCCAGCAGCCGCACGCCCTCCGGCGGAATCGTCTCCACCCGTACGCCGCTGCTCTCCGCGGTCCCGTACACATAGATGAACAGGCCGAAGGTGAAGATCATCACGATGTTGTTGAGGACCGGGGTCCACATCATCGCGCCGAACTTCCCGCGGGCGTTGAGGATCTGACCCATCACCACGTGCACGCCCATGAAGAAGATCGTGGGCAGGCAGTAGCGGGCGAAGGTGACGGCCACGTTGTTCGCCGCACCGTTCTCGGCGATGGACTGCGACTGGAGCCGGATCAGCAGGGGCGCGCCGAGGACCACGAGGACGGTGATGAGGCCGAGGATCACCATCACCAGCGTCAGCAGCCGGTTCGCGTACGCCTCGCCGCCGTCCTCGTCCTCCTTCATGGACCGCACCAGCTGCGGGACGAAGACGGAGTTGAGGCCGCCGCCGACGGTGAGGATGTAGATCATCGTCGGCAGGGTGTAGGCGACGGTGAACGCGTCACCGAGGACGGCGGCACCGAGCGCCGCGGTGATCACCATGGTGCGGACGAAGCCGGTGAGCCGGGACACCATGGTGCCCGCGGCCATCAGGGCGCTGGACTTGAGGATGCTCGACGCGCGCCCGCCGCCCGAGGTGCTCGCGGCGGGCGGCGGGGGCGGCGGCTCCGGCGTGGACGGTGGGACCACGCCGGGCTCGGCCGGGGGCCGCACGGGACCGTCGTGCTGCTGGTCGCGGAAGAGATGGGCGAAGGCGTCGTGCTCCGGCTGCTGCTGGGCACTGCCGGCCCGGCTCACCAGATCGTCGACGCCGACGTACTGCGCCGCGCGGCCGTCGTCCCCGTACGGCAGCGGCTGCCCCTCGGGGGTGGCGGACTGCGCCCAGACGCGGGGGTCCGGGGCGTAGGGCTCCTCGTACTGCGGCTGCTGCTGCGGGTGGATGCCCTGAGTACCGGGGTGCGGGGCCTGCTCGTAGGCGGGCGGGTGCTGCGCGTAGGGGCCCTGGACCTGGTCGTATCCCTCGTAGGAGCCCTGGGCGTACGGCGCGGGCGCGTACGGATCGCCCCCGTAGCCGTCCTGGGCCGCGTACGCGTCCTGGGGCTGCGGGGCGCTGCCGTAGGACGCCTGAGGGTGGATGCCCTGGCCGTGCGGCGGCTGCCCGCCCTGCTGAACCGGCTGCCCCCCGGCGTGACCTTGGCCGTAGGCCTCCTGGCCGTAGGGATCCTGCGGGTACGCGGACGGGGCCGCCCCGCCGCCCGGAGCGTAGGGCCCTTCCTGGGGATAGCCGTCCTGGCCGTAAGGGTGCCTGCCGTACGGATCCGGGGCGTAGCCGTCCTCGCGGTAGGGGTCGGCGCCCTGCTGGGGCGGCACCTGGCCGGGCTCATGGGGGCCCGTGGGGTGCGCGGGCGGGCGCGGGTCCTGCCCGCGGTCACCGTCGTACGGCGCGTTCATGGTTACCCCACCTCATCGTCCCCGGCCCACCGGCCACGACATCGCTCAACGGTCCACTCTCTCACCCGGGGTGGACGCGTCCTCGTCTTCCGCTGCGGTGTCCGGCTCCGGGTCACTCGGCTGCCCGGGGGTGTCCGTACCCGGGCCGGGGCCCTGGGCGGCGTCCGAGCCGTCCCCGGGACCCTCCGGCGGGACGTCCCCGGCGCGACGGGCGGCGCGCTTGCGCTGGGTGTACATCCGGAACCCGGCGAGGACGAGCAGCAGCACACCGCCCGCGATCACCAGCATCACGGTCGGCGTCACCTCGGTGACATTGACGTTGAAGCGCACCTCGGAGCCGTAGGGCTGCCCGTCCTGGGTGTAGAGCTGGGCGATCACCTCGACGGGGCCGTTGGCCTCGGCGGTGGTGGTGAACTTCACCGACTGCGCGTGACCGCCGGAGACCCGCACCGGCTGCTCGTCGTACTGGCTGCCGCCGACCTTGAGCCGGGTCGCCTTGGTGGAGGTCAGCCTGAGGACCAGGTGGTCGACGTCCTGCAGAAGGTTGTTCTGCACCGTGACGGGGATCGTCGCGCTGCGCCCGGAGAGCTTCGCCTCGGACTTGTCGATCAGCGAGACGCTCTGCGTGAGGGTGTTCAGGTACCCCGAGACCCCGCCCCGGAAGCGCTCGGCCTCCTGTGGCCGCCCCCGCCAGGAGGTGGACATCTCGCGGTCTATGGCCCGCCCGAAGGGTGCCTGGACGCGGGAGGCGTTGGAGAGGATCGCCTGGAAGCCGTCGAGCCGCCCCTGGGTGTTCCTGATCGACTCGAAGGCCGACAGCGGCAGCTCCTGGCGGCGCAGCGAGGCCGGATAGGCCCGACCGGAGGGCACCGAGGTGACCGCCCCGGGATCGGGTGAGGACTTCGCCGCCGCCGTGAGGTCCTGGGGCTCGGTCCAGCGGCCGTCCTGGAGCAGCCGGATCGCCTGGGCCATGGACTGCGCCTGCCCGGCCGTGGGCGTGCGCTGCGGCGCCACCACGACGCTGCGCTGCCTCTCCGGCGCCTGGAGCGTGATCATCAGGCTCTGGGCGAGGAACTGCTGCACGGCCAGCGTCGAGTTGTTCGCCCGGGTCATGTCGCCGCGGAAACCGGTCGACAGGCGCGCGTCGGCCACCACGGCCGTGGTGCCGCCGCCGATGGGACGCGGCGCGCTCGGGGTGTAGGGCAGTCCGCTGGTGTCCTGGAGGCTGTCGGCCCGGGCGATCACGTTCCGGGCGCCCGCCGAGGTGGCGACGTCGACGACGGCGGGATCGATGGCGCCCTCGACCGGCCAGGCGAAATCGGTGCTGGCCTTCACATGGAGGACGGTCTCCACGGTGTCCGCGGCGACCTCGGTGGCGTCCTTGAGGTGGCTCAGCGAACCGGAGACCCGCTTGCCGGTGTGGGCCAGCGAGGCCAGATCGGGGTCGGCGAACGGCAGCGCGACGACGTTCTTGCCCTGGACCGCCTTCTCCAGCTCGTTCAGCCACTGCTTGGCCGGTCCCTGCTGCTCACCGGGCGAGGTCTCGCCGTTCTCGCCGCGCACCAGGTAGTTCTCGGTCATCGCGTCGACCGAGGCGAGGAGATCCGGGTCGATCACCCAGGTCACGTCCAGCCGGCTGCCGAGCGAGACCATCTGCTGCAGGCGCCCGCCGGGTGCGATCTCCTTGGCCAGCTCGTCGTCCTCGAAGACCGGGGTCTGCCGCTCGCTGGAGTCCGTCTCCGCGGTCAGATGGGTGGCGGAGATCAGCGGCCACATGAAGGTGGTCTTCGTCCTGGAGGCCGCCTTGCCGGGCTGCCAGGGCAGGAAGGTGTGCTGGATCCCGAGGACCTGCGGGTAGGGCTGCGCCGCCGTCTGCCCGGTGAGGGCCACGCCCAGCTGGTAGACGCCGTCCTGACCGAGGTCCAGGTCGTCCGCCGGTACGGAGATGCGGAAGCTCTGCCGGTTGCCGGGCGCCAGCGAGGAGATCTTCTCGGTGAACTTGTCGTCCACCGGGGTGCCCTCCAGGCCCGGCACATAGCCCTTGCGCTGGGCCACATTGTCGATGGCCGAGCGTCCGCCGAGGGCGGCGCCCAGCCGCAGCCCCACGCTGCCTTCGGTGACCGTGCGGCTGCTGCGGTTGGTGACGCTGCCGGTCACCGTGATCGTGTCGCCCTTCTGCGGGGCGGACGGGGTGAGGGCGTCCACGGAGACGTCCACGCTGCGGGAACCGGTGCCGGGAGCGCGGGCCGCCGTGGCGGTCTCGGACGCGGCGGCCGGGACGTCCGCCCGGGCCTGCCCCGCGGCCGGTGCCTGGAGCAGCCCCGCGAGCACCGGAACGGCGGCCAGCAGGGCCCCGGAGCGCCGAAGCCACCGACGGGCAGCTGAGGGAGGTGTCCCCTGGAAGTCTGCCGCCTCGGCCACGCGCTCGCCCGTCCCTCGTCGTGTCGTCAGTGGTCGTCGGAATGTGCGTCCACGCATGGTAACGAGACGCGCTGTGCCCTCGTGCCCGGGATCATGGTCCCAGGCTCACCGCGGTGCCTCTCCCCTCCGTCCGGCAGGGGGACGTGCCCCGGTATGAGGGGTACATCGTGCGGGGCCGCCCGCTGACCGGGCCGTCTCCTGCTCTGCGCGGTGCCCCGCCTTTCCGTGGCACATCCGACATGTCCAGCCAGTCACACCCCAGCCTGCGGGTGGACCGACGCCCCTGGGTGGCGGACCCGGCTCACCGGACGCCGTCCGCCTGCCGTTGCCGCTGCTTCCGCTCCGTCTCCGCGGCTTCTGACCGGGGCGACCGGGGACCGCACCGCCCCGTACCCTTTCCTGTTGTGCCGAACGCCTACGAAGACAATCCCCGTGTCCTGAACCAGGTGCAGCGCCGCGCGGTCAGCGAACTGCTGCGGGTCTCCCCTGTCGCAGACGATCTTGCCCGCAGGTTCAGGGAGTCCGGGTTCACGCTCGCGCTGGTCGGCGGGTCGGTCCGGGACGCGCTGCTCGGGCGGCTCGGCAACGATCTCGACTTCACGACCGACGCCCGCCCCGAGGACGTACTGAAGATCCTGCGCCCCTGGGCGGATGCCGTCTGGGAGGTCGGGATCGCCTTCGGCACCGTAGGCGCGCAGAAGGCGGGACAGGTCGGTGGCACGGAGCAGGTCTTCGACATCGAGATCACCACCTACCGCTCCGAGTCCTACGACCGCACCTCCCGCAAGCCCGAGGTCTCCTACGGCGACTCCATCGAGGAGGACCTGGTACGCCGCGACTTCACCGTCAACGCCATGGCGGTCGCGCTGCCGGAGAAGGAGTTCATCGACCCGCACGGCGGGCTTGAGGATCTGGCGGAGCGGGTGCTGAAGACGCCGGGCGCCCCGGAGGACTCCTTCTCGGACGATCCGCTGCGGATGATGCGGGCGGCCCGGTTCGCCGCGCAGCTCGACTTCGACGTCGCCCCCGAGGTGGTGGCGGCGATGTCGGCGATGGCCGACCGGATCGACATCGTCTCGGCCGAGCGCGTACGGGACGAGCTCAACAAGCTGATCCTCGCCGCGCACCCCCGCAAGGGCCTCGGCCTGTTCGTCGAGACGGGTCTCGCGCAGCGCGTCCTGCCCGAACTGCCCGCGCTCAGCCTGGAGCGGGACGAGCACCATCGCCACAAGGACGTCTACGAGCACAGCCTGATCGTGCTGGAGCAGGCGATCGACCTGGAGACCGATGGCCCTGACCTGACCCTGCGCCTGGCCGCGCTCCTGCACGACATCGGCAAGCCCCGCACTCGTCGCTTCGAGAAGGACGGGCGGGTCTCCTTCCACCACCACGAGGTGGTCGGCGCCAAGATGACGAAGAAGCGCCTGACCGCGCTGAAGTACTCCAACGAGCTGGTGAAGGACATCTCCCGGCTCGTCGAACTCCATCTGCGCTTCCACGGCTATGGCGAGGGCGAGTGGACCGACTCCGCCGTGCGCCGCTACGTACGGGATGCCGGCCCCCTCCTCGACCGCCTGCACAAGCTGACCCGCTCCGACTGCACCACCCGCAATAAGCGCAAGGCCAATGCCCTCTCCCGTGCTTACGACGGCCTGGAGGAGCGCATCGCCCGCCTCCAGGAGCAGGAGGAGCTGGACTCCATCCGCCCGGACCTGGACGGCAACCAGATCATGGAGGCCCTGGGCGTCGGCCCCGGTCCCGTCATCGGCAAGGCGTACAAGTTCCTGCTGGAACTCCGCCTGGAGAACGGCCCGATGCCCGAGGGAGAAGCCGCGAAGGCGCTCAAGGAGTGGTGGACGGCGGAGCAGGCGGAGGGCTGAACGCCCCGGAGTCCGGATGCAGACGCGAATGGCGCCCATGTTTCACGTGAAACATGGGCGCCATTGCTGTACGGAGAGGCGTTGTTTCACGTGAAACAACGCGCGGCTCCGACAGGACTACTTCTTGAGGTCCGAGAGGCAGAGCAGGAAGTCGTCGCCGCTGCCGCCGCGCTCGGTGTAGTAGTTGTCGAAGTCCTTGGTCTCCTTGGAGCAGGCCTGGCTGGCGGTCATGGCCGTGGTGTAGCTGCCCTTGACCTTCGCCGTCACCTTGTACTGGGCTTCCTTGCCGTCGCAGTCCACGACCTCCAGGTCGGGGTTGGTGTCGCTCATGCTGCCGCGGTGCATGCAGTCGCCGACCGCCGCGGTGTTGGCGTCGTCCTGACCCGAGACGATGCCGGCGATGATCGCTCCACCGGCGATCAGTACCGCGGCACCGATGGCGATGAACTTGATCTTCTTCTTCCGGTTGTCGGCCGGCGGCGGCACCGGCGCCCCCGGGAACCCGCCCTGCTGCGGGTACGGGGCCTGGCCCCCCTGCGGGTACGGAGCCTGGGCTCCACCGGCGGGGCCCTGCTGCCCGTACGGGTTGCCCCCCTGCGGCTGGCCCTGGGGCGGGGTCTGGGCGAACGGGTTCTGGCCCTGGGGCGGAGTAGTCACTGGGGGTCCCCCTCATGCGATGGCGCAATGGCGCGGATAAGACTCGCGTAAAGCTATCGGTCTCCTGTGCGAAGGCTGTAACCGAGAGCCGGTCTGTGGCACTGATGTGACAGTTACCTGTGCTCAAAGCGGGCCATAGTGGCGGCAATTGCCGCGTAGAGCAGGGCCACGGTGACGACGAGGACGGTCGAGCGGCCGTCCGGCGGCAGCATCAGGGCGGCGACTCCGGCCGCGGCGACGAAGGAGACATTGAAGAGGACGTCGTAAACGGAGAAGATTCGGCCGCGGTAGCCGTCGTCCACGGCGGACTGCACCACGGTGTCGGTGGCGATCTTCGCGCCCTGGGTGACGAGGCCGAGGACGAAGGCGGCGACGAGCACGGGGACCGGCGCGAAGGTCAGCCCGAGGGCGGGTTCCAGCACGGCCGCGGCCCCCGCGCAGACGATGATCCAGCCCGTGCGCCCCAGCCGGGCCACCAGGCTCGGAGTGAGGAGCGCCGCCGCGAAGAAGCCCGCGGCGGAGACCGCGACGGCCAGGCCCAGCATCGCCAGGCCGCGGTCGCCCCCGCCGTTCCCGCCCGGGGTGTCCGGCCAGGCGTACCGGCACAGCATGAGCACCATGACCGTCAGCGCGCCATAGCAGAACCGCATCGCCGTCATGGCGGCCAGCGCGCGGGCGGCGGTGGGCCGGGCCCGCAGATGCCGGACCCCGGCGAGGAGCCCGCGGGCCGTACCTGCCAGGGCGGTGCGCAGCCCGGTCGCGGCGAGCAGCTCGGGTTCGGGGCCGAGCAACTCCCGTGACATGCGCAGCGAGGCGAGCGCGGCGAGGACGTAGAGGACGGCGCCGAGGAGGACGAGCACCGCGTCGGAGTCGGAGACCGTCAGCCGCACCAGGAAGGCCAGGGCGCCGCCGACAGTGGCGGCGAGCGTGCCCGCGGTGGGCGAGAGGGAGTTGGCGAGGACGAGGCGTTCGCGGTCCACGACCCGGGGCAGCACGGCGGAGAGCCCCGCGAGCACGAAGCGGTTGACGGCGGTGACGGCCAGCGCGGCGGCGTAGAAGAGCCAGTCCGGCGAGGCGTGCAGCATCAGCGCGGCCGTGGCGCAGGCGAGGACCCCGCGCAGGGCGTTGCCGTAGAGGAAGACCTGCCGCCGCGGCCAGCGGTCGAGGAGGACTCCGGCGAAGGGGCCGACGAAGGAGTAGGGCAGCAGGAGCACCGCCATCGTGGAGGCGATCGCGCCCGGCGAGGTCTGTTCCTCGGGGGAGAAGACGACGTAGGTGGCGAGGGCGACCTGGAACGCGCCGTCGGCGCCCTGGGAGAGCAGCCGGACGGTCAGCAGCCGCCGGAAGTTCCGCAGGCGGAGCAGGGTGCGCAGATCACCCACGACGGATCCCACAGCGGCCATGGTGCTCACCCTCACACAGCTCATCGGCCCGGGGCCCGGTACACGAGCGAGGCCCCCGGGCAGCCCGCCCGGGGACCTCGTCGGATCAGGTGAAACGGAGGCTCAGCGCTTCCGTGTCCGCCTGGGTGTGCGCCTGGTTCAGCGCTCGACCTCGCCCTTGATGAACTTCTCGACGTTCTCGTAGGCCTCGTCGTCGAAGTACTGCACCGGCGGGGACTTCATGAAGTACGAGGAGGCGGAGAGGATCGGGCCGCCGATGCCGCGGTCCTTGGCGATCTTCGCGGCGCGCAGGGCGTCGATGATCACACCCGCGGAGTTCGGGGAGTCCCAGACCTCCAGCTTGTACTCCAGGTTCAGCGGGACGTCACCGAAGGCGCGGCCCTCCAGGCGGACGTACGCCCACTTGCGGTCGTCGAGCCAGGCCACGTAGTCCGAGGGACCGATGTGGACGTTCTTCTCGCCGAGTTCGCGGTCGCGGATCTGCGAGGTGACGGCCTGCGTCTTGGAGATCTTCTTGGACTCCAGGCGCTCGCGCTCCAGCATGTTCTTGAAGTCCATGTTGCCGCCGACGTTCAGCTGCATGGTGCGCTCCAGGCGGACACCGCGGTCCTCGAAGAGCTTCGCCATGACGCGGTGCGTGATGGTGGCGCCGACCTGCGACTTGATGTCGTCACCGACGATCGGGACACCGGCCTCGGTGAACTTGTCCGCCCACTCCTTGGTGCCGGCGATGAAGACCGGGAGGGCGTTGACGAAGGCGACCTTGGCGTCGATGGCGGCCTGGGCGTAGAACTTCGCCGCGTCCTCGGAACCCACGGGCAGGTAGCAGACCAGGACGTCGACCTGCTTGTCCTTGAGGACCTGGACGACGTTGACGGGCTCCTCGGCGGATTCCTCGATGGTCTGCTGGTAGTACTTGCCCAGACCGTCGAGGGTGTGGCCGCGCTGCACGGTCACACCGGTGTTCGGCACGTCGCAGATCTTGATGGTGTTGTTCTCGCTGGCGCCGATGGCGTCCGCCAGGTCGAGGCCGACCTTCTTGGCGTCCACGTCGAAGGCGGCGACGAACTCGACGTCCCCCACGTGGTAGTCGCCGAACTGGACGTGCATGAGGCCCGGGACCTTGCTGTCCGGGTCGGCGTCCTTGTAGTACTCGACGCCCTGCACCAGCGAGGCAGCGCAGTTGCCCACGCCGACGATGGCTACACGAACCGATCCCATTCCGGTTGCTCCCTGTGTTCTAGGTGTTCCTGAGTGAGGTGCCGCGGTGCGGGGACCTCAGGTGGCGGTGTCCTCGGACGGGTCCGGCCGGGAGCTCTCGCCCCGGTGTGCGGTCCGGCCGCCGCTGGTCTCTGTGGCGTCCTGACGTTCCGGGGCCGGTGGCCCCGGGCGCCGCTGGTCGCGTCCCACCCGCTCGCTCTCGATCAGCTCGTTGAGCCAGCGGACCTCGCGTTCCACGGACTCCATGCCGTGGCGCTGGAGTTCGAGGGTGTAGTCGTCCAGGCGTTCGCGCGTGCGGGCCAGCGAGGCCCGCATCTTCTCCAGCCGCTCCTCGAGACGGCTGCGCCGCCCCTCCAGGACGCGCATCCGCACATCCCGCGAGGTCTGCCCGAAGAAGGCGAACCGGGCGGCGAAGGTCTCGTCCTCGTACGCGTCCGGCCCGGTCTGCGCGAGCAGCTCCTCGAAGTGCTCCTTGCCGTCCGCCGTGAGCCGGTAGACGATCTTGGCGCGCCGCCCGGCGAGCGGGGCGCTCAGCGCGTCCTCGGCCGTGTTCCCCGGCTCTTCTGTCAACCACCCGTTGGCCACGAGGGTCTTGAGACAGGGGTACAGCGAGCCGTAGCTGAAGGCGCGGAAGACTCCGAGCGAGGTGTTGAGCCGCTTGCGCAGCTCATAGCCGTGCATGGGGGACTCGCGCAGCAGGCCGAGTACGGCGAACTCGAGAATGCCGGACCGTCTGCTCATCGAGACCTCCCCTCTGGCTTGTTCAGCTGTGTTCCGCATGGCGCGGTCGCCCGGACCGCTCCGCTTGTATCGCTCGGATAGCTCGGGCTGATGTATCGACTCGATACATCTCGACGATAGAACGGACGGAGACATGCGACAAGGGGGACCTTCGTGAACGGCGTCACATCCTGATTCTCAGCAAGCAACTTGCCTGTTTTGGTATGAAGTTCGGCTCTAGGCGGGTTTTGACGGCCCGTACTCTGGGCGCTATGCAGACCACCGGGAACCGTGCGACGTCAGGGAAACGTCCTCGTCCCGGGTGCTGTGCGGGCAGCCGCCTACGAAGCAGCGCCCGCACTTCGGGGGAAGCCGGATATCCGCAGCCGTACCAGGCGCGTACGCGCCTGCCCTAGGAGTAGTCGTTCGATGAGCGAGCACCGTCGCAAACCGCCACCGCCGCAAGGTGGCGGACGCGCCGCGGCCAGGCGCGGCACTTCCGGCGCGCCGTCGGGACACCGTGCCGCACCGCGCGGCCCCGAGTCCTCGGGCGCCACGGGGGAGACAGGCAGTACGTACGGGGGTTCCGCGTCCGGCAGTCCGGAGCAGCCCTACGAGGGCCGGGCCGCGGCCCGGCGTGCCGCGAAGGCGGGTGGCCGCGGCCGCCGCCGCGCGGGAGGTGCCGGCGCGGCCGGTGGTGGCGCGGGCCGCGGCGGCCAGGGCGGCAATGGCGGGTCCTCGGGCCCCGGTCGCGGCAGGAGCCGCGGCGGACCGCCGCCGAAGAAGCGGTTCATCGACTACCCGCGCGCCGGCAAGCAGGGCGTGCGCCGCTGGGTGCCCTCCTGGAAGCTGGTCACCGGTACCTTCCTGGGCTTCATCGGCGGGCTGATGGTGGCGGCGGGGCTGGCGTACTCGATGGTGAAGGTGCCCAATGTGCCGGCCGCCGCAGAGGCGCAGAACAACGTCTACTACTGGGACGACGGCACGCAGATGGCCGCGACCGGGGGAGACAAGAACCGGCAGGAAGTCGGCCTCGAAGAGATCCCCCAGGAAATGCAGGACGCGGTGATCGCCGCGGAGAACGCCTCGTTCTACAAGGACAAGGGCGTCGACCCGATGGGCATCGCCCGGGCCGTGGTCAACATGGCCAAGGGCGGGGAGACCCAGGGCGGTTCGACGATCACCCAGCAGTACGTCAAGAACACCTACCTCGACCAGAGCCAGACCTTGCAGCGCAAGGCCAAGGAGCTGTTCATCTCGATCAAGGTCGGTGACCAGCTCAGTAAGGACGAGATCCTCAAGGGCTACCTGAACAGCGCCTACTACGGCCGGAACGCCTACGGAATCCAGGCGGCGGCCCAGGCCTACTTCAAGGTCGACTCCGACAAGCTCAGCACCGAGCAGTGCGTCTTCCTGGCCTCGATGCTCAAGGGCCCCAACTTCTACAACCCGGACGGCGGCGTCGGCTCCGCGGCGACTCCCGAGGCCAACACCGCGCGGGCCAAGGAGCGCTGGAACTGGATCCTCAAGCGGATGGTCGAGGTCGACCGGATGACGCCCCAGAAGCGGGCCAAGGTCGGGGGCTTCCCCACGCCGAAGAAGCAGGCCTCCTCGCTCTCCGGGCAGACCGGTTACCTGGTGGCCACCGCCAAGGACTACGTGGCCAAGCAGGCCAATATCTCGCCCGATGACCTGGACCGCGGCGGCTACCGCATCTACACCACCTTCAACAAGAAGAAGGTGCAGCAGATGGAGAAGGCGGTCCAGCGCACGGAGAAGGACTTCCTCGACACGAAGAAGCGGGACAAGGACAAGTTCGTCCAGTTCGGCGGCGCCTCGGTCGACCCCAAGAGCGGTGCCGTGGTCGCGCTCTACGGCGGCAAGGGCATGGACAAGGGGCACTTCACCAACAACGCCAACACCAGAGGTGTGCCGGTCGGCTCCACCTGGAAGCCCCTGGTGCTCGCCGCGGCGATGGAGTACGGCACCGGGAAGAGCGACGGCCAGGGGATCTCCCCGCAGAGCCGCTACAACGGCAACGACCTCATCGTGATCAAGGACCGCAACGGCAACCCGATCCGGGATGCCAAGGGCCAGCCCTTCCGGCAGAAGAACGAGGGCACCACCGCCTGGGGCAACATCACGCTCAAGAAGGCCATGCAGGAGTCCGTCAACACGCCCTTTGTGCAGCTCGGCATCGACGTCGGCCTGGACAAGACGCGGGACATGGCGAAGCGCACCGGCATCCTCGAGGAGAGCTTCGACAAGGGCAATATGAACAACGCCTCGTTCTCCCTGGGTACATCCACCCCGAGCGCGATCCGGATGGCTGACTCCTACGCGAGCTTCGCGTCCGGCGGCGACCACTACGAGCCGTACTCGGTCATCAAGGTGATCAAGGACAGCACGCCGGATCCGCACTTCACGAAGCCGAAGTCCCAGACGGCGATGGACGAGGACATCGCGGCCAATGTCACGGACGTCCTCCAGAACGTGGTGAAGAACGGCACCGGCAAGAAGGTCGCGGACATCGGGTTCCCGGTCGCGGGCAAGACCGGTACGACCGACAAGAACAAGTCCGCGTGGTTCGTGGGCTACACCCGGGAACTGTCGACCGCCGTCACGCTCTTCCGTACGGACCCCAAGGCCGGAAAGCTCCTCTCCATGAACGGCACCGGCGGTGTCCCCTCCATTCACGGTGGTGACATCCCGGCGCAGATCTGGAAGGAGTACATGGTCGGTGCGATGAACGGCGTCGATCCCGAACCCTTCCCCCAGGCCACGGACATCGGCGAAGTCGTAGGCAACACCCCCACGCCCACCGCACCGCCCTCGCCCACCGAGGAACCCTCCGAGACGGCCTCCCCCACCGAGAGCCCGACTCCGTCCGAGACGCCCACCTCCCCGAGCCCCACGGAGACCTGCAGTCCCTGGGACCCGCGCTGCCAGAACAACGGCGGCAACGACAACGGGGGCAGCGACGGCGGAAACAGCCCCTCGCCGCCGGAGACCGAGGATCCGGGAGGCGATGACGGCGGCCTCTTCGGGGGCAGTAGAGGCTAGACGCCCCCTTTGCCGCTCCGGCGATGTTTCACGTGAAACGAGGGCCGTCGTACCTTTCGGTACGGCGGCCCTCGCCGTGTCCTCGGACGCGTACGGCAGGATGGCGGCATGTCCCATGCAGAGATGAGGGAGCCGCCCGCCCCCGAGCCGCCGCGGGAACTGGTGCCGCCGACCCGCGAGGACGCGGTCGCCGTCGCCGGGAGCGAGGTGCTCGGCGGCCCGCTGGGGGTCCGGGCGCTGACCGGCAGGTCCTGGTGGAAGCCGGTGCGGGTGATCGCCCTGGTGATGATCGGGATGTTCGCGCTCGGCATGGTGCAGAAGGCGCCCTGCTACGAAGGCGGCTGGTTCTTCGGCACCGGCACCCAGTACACCAAGGCCTGCTACTCCGACATCCCGCACCTGTACCAGGGGCGCGGTTTCGCGGACGGGCTCGTGCCGTACTTCGACAGGCTCAGCGGGGACATGGAGTACCTCGAATACCCGGTCCTCACCGGTGTGTTCATGGAGGTGGCGGCCTGGCTGACTCCCGGCGACGGCAGCATCCAGCACCAGGAACGCTGGTACTGGATGGTCAACGCCGGGATGTTGCTCGTCTGCGCCGTGGTCATCGTGGTCAGCGTGGCCCGCACCCATCGCCGCCGCCCCTGGGACGCCCTGCTCGTCGCCCTGGCGCCCGCGCTGGCGCTCACCGCCACCATCAACTGGGACCTGCTCGCCGTCGCCCTGACCGCCGCGGCGATGCTCATGTGGTCGCGCGGCCGCCCGCTCGCCTTCGGTGTGCTCCTCGGCCTGGCCACGGCCGCGAAGCTCTATCCCGTCTTCCTCCTCGGCCCCCTGCTGATCCTGTGCTGGCGCGCGGGCAGACTGCGTCCCTACGCCGTCGGCCTCGGCGGAGCGGTCGGCTCCTGGCTGGTGGTCAATCTGCCGGTGATGCTGCTGGCCTGGGACGGATGGAAGAAGTTCTACGTCTTCAGCCAGGACCGCGGGGTCGACTTCGGCTCGATCTGGTTGGTCCTCTCCCGGGAGATGGACGAGCCCTTCAGCACGGACACGGTCAACAAGCTGGCCACCGGGCTCACCCTGCTCGCCTGTCTGGGCATCGCCGCGCTCGCCCTGACCGCCCCGCGCCGGCCGCGCTTCGCCCAGCTCGCCTTCCTGGTCGTCGCCGCGTTCATCCTGACCAACAAGGTCTACTCACCGCAGTACGTCCTCTGGCTGATCCCGCTGGCGGCCCTGGCCCGGCCGCGGTGGCGGGACTTCCTCATCTGGCAGGCCTGCGAGGTCGCGTACTTCCTGGGCATCTGGATGTACCTCGCCTACACCACCAGCGAGGACAAGCACCGGGGGCTGCCGACGGACGGCTACCACTTCGTCATCCTGGTGCACCTGCTGGGCACCCTCTATCTCTGCGCGGTGATCCTGCGCGACATCCTGTGGCCCGAGCGCGATCCGGTACGGCAGGCCGGGGACGACGATCCCTCCGGAGGCGTCCTGGACGGCGCCCCGGACGTCTTCGTGCTCGGCCCCGCCGCCCGCCCCGCGCGGCACGCGGCGCCCGCCCCGCACGATCCTCCCGTGCGCTGGGGCGCCTCCGAGGACCGCCAGGCGGATCCCTACGCGCCGCCTCCGCCCGAGGACACCGGCACCGGGCCCGCACCGCGCGCCCCATGGGATCACGGGCCCTCGGGTCCCTAGCGCCCGCCTCAGCCCCGGTCGTAGGGCAGAGCGCCCTGGGAAAGGGCCGTACGACCGGGAAAGCCCAGAAGCCCGTACGCCGTTGGGCCCGCCGCACGAAGCTGTGCGGCGGGCCCAACGGCGTACGGAAGGGTGCCCGGCCCGGGACGGGCCCCGGGCTCAGCGGTCGACGAGCCGGTCGGTCTGGGTGGTGGTGTGGCGCAGGTGGGCCACCAGTTCGTCGCCGACGTGCGGTTCCGGGGCGTCGGAGGGCACGAAGAGGATCGACACCTGCATGTGCGGGGGCTCCGCGAACCAGCGCTGCTTGCCGCCCCAGACGAAGGGCGAGAGGTTCCGGTTGACGGTCGCGAGACCGGCGCGGGCCACACCCTTGGCGCGCGGCATGACACCGCCCAGCGCCTTCGGAGCCTCCAGGCCCACGCCGTGCGAGGTGCCGCCGGCGACCACGGCGAGCCAGCCGTCCGAGGGCACCTTCTGCTGGCGGTAGCCGAAGCGGTCGCCCTTGACCACCCGGGTCACGTCCAGGACGGCGCCGCGGTACTCGGTGGCCTCGTGGTCGCCGAGCCACAGATGGGTGCCGATGCGCGCCCGGAACCGGGTCTGCGGGAACTGCTGCTGGAGACGGGCGAGTTCGGGCGCCTTGAGGTGGCTCACGAACATGGTGTGCAGCGGCAGCCGGGCCGCGCGCAGCCGGTCCATCCAGCCGATGACCTCCTCCACCGCGTCCGAACCGTCCAGGCGGTCCAGGGGCAGGTGGATGGCGAAGCCTTCGAGGCGTACGTCCTCGATGGCCGCGTGCAGGTGCGGGAGCTCCTGCTCGGTGACGCCGTGCCGCTTCATCGAGGACATCACCTCGATGACGACGCGGGCCCCGACGAGTCCGTGCACCCCGTCGACGGAGGAGACCGAGCGGATGACGCGGTCCGGCAGCGGCACCGGCTCCTCACCTCGCCGGAACGGCGTCAGGACCAGCAGGTCGCCGCCGAAGAAGTCCTTGATCCGGGCCGCTTCGTAGGTGGTGCCGACGGCGAGGACGTCCGAGCCGAAGCGGGTCGCCTCCTCGGCGAGGCGCTCGTGGCCGAAGCCGTAGCCGTTGCCCTTGCAGACCGGGACGATCCCGGGGAACTGCTCCAGCACATGCTTGTGATGTGCCCGCCAGCGCGCGGTGTCGACGTACAGCGTGAGCGCCATGGCCGGTCCCGGAACCTTTCTCGTAGCTCGGTGAATCAGCGTGAATCTAGGGGGTGTGCAGGAGACATTGTGCCGCGCCGCCGCCTGGGCGCCAGAGGACCGGCCTCCGCTCAGCGACGGGACATGTAGATGTCGAGTGCCTTGTGGAGCAGCTTGTTGAGCGGGAAGTCCCACTCACCGAGATACTCGGCCGCCTCTCCGCCCGTACCCACCTTGAACTGGATCAGACCGAAGAGATGGTCCTGCTCGTCCAGGGAGTCGGAGATGCCGCGCAGGTCGTAGACCGAGGCGCCGAGCGCGTAGGCGTCGCGGAGCATGCGCCACTGCATCGCGTTGGAGGGGCGCACCTCGCGGCCGATGTTGTCGGAGGCGCCGTAGGAGTACCAGACGTGCCCGCCGACCACGAGCATCGTCGCCGCGGAGAGGTTCACGCCCTCGTGCCGCGCGAAGTACAGGCGCATGCGGTTGGGGTCCTCGCTGTTGAGGGCCCGCCACATCTGCTGGAAGTAGCCGAGCGGACGCGGCCGGAACTTGTCGCGGACCGCGGTGATCTCGTAGAGGCGCTGCCACTCCTCCAGATCCTGGTAGCCGCCCTGGACGACCTCGACGCCGGCCTTCTCGGCCTTCTTGATGTTGCGGCGCCACAGCTGGTTGAAGCCCTTCTGGACGTCCTCCAGGGAGCGGTTGGCCAGCGGCACCTGGAAGACATAGCGGGGCTGCACGTCGCCGAAGCCCGCACCGCCGTCCTCGCCCTGCTGCCAGCCCATGCGGCGCAGCCGGTCCGCCACCTCGAAGGCGCGGGGCTCGATGAAGTCGGCCTCGATGTCGCGCAGGCGCTTCACATCGGGGTCCTGGATGCCCTTCTTGATGGTCGGGGCCCCCCAGCGCCGGATGACCACGGGCGGGCCCATCTTCACCGAGAAGGCGCCCTGCTTCTTCAGGTGGGCCAGCATGGGCTGCAGCCACTCGTCCAGGTTGGGCGCGTACCAGTTGATGACCGGGCCCTCGGGCAGATAGGCGAGGTAGCGCTTGACCTTGGGCAGCTGCCGGTAGAGCACCAGACCGGCGCCGACCATCTGGCCGGTGCGCTCGTCGAACCAGCCCAGGTTCTCCGCGCGCCATTCGCTCTTGACGTCTGCCCATGCGGGGACCTGGCAGTGACTCGCCGACGGCAGGCTCTGCACGTACGCCAGATGCTGCTCTCGGCTGATGGTCCTCAGGGTCAGGCTCATTCGCGGCGCTCCTCGGGCTGGTGTGTCCCCACGGCAGGGGCTCCGGCTCTCGCGCGAAGCCTACTGCGCCCTCCCCCGCTCCCGTCCGGCCGCACACGATTGGCCCCGGCCCTCTCGGACCGGGGCCGGTTCCCGGGTGCACGGGAGCCCGGGAGGGGCGTGCGCTCAGCCGAGTACGCCGCCGAAGAGGCCGCCGTGTGCCATGCCGATGTAGAAGCCGACAGCGGAGGCGCCGAGACCGAGGATCAGGCCGAAGCGTTCGCGGGTGGTGACGGAGACGAACTGCCCGTAGGCGCCGGTCAGGATGCCGAGCAGTCCGGTCCAGGAGCTGAGCAGGTGGAGTCCGTCGAAGAGGGAGGAGATGATCGCGATCCCTCCGAGGACCAGGGTCGCCGCGAGCAGCGCGTCCTGGAGGGGATGGGCCCTGCCGTCGGTGCGGAGCAGGCCGGGCCGGGAGGCCTCGCTCAGCGGGGGGTCGCGTCGCACTGTGTGTGCCATGGGCACCTCCTGCGGAAGCGGCGCATCGTAGCGCCGTACACACCCGATGCGTCCAGATTGCGTCCGAAGGCGGCCGGATTTCAACCGGAACCGGGTGGGCGGGTAGTCTTTACCGTCTGCACCGGTGTCTGCCGGGGGCCGCGCGTGGGGAACCTGCCGCGGAACACCCTCTTCGCACTGCTCACCCGCCCTTTCGGGGGCGTTGTCAGTGGCGGCCGATACCGTGGCACACGCATCACGACCCTCCTGCCACGGAACGACCGTGGCCGCTGAGTCCAAAGGAGGTGGGTTCCACATGCGTCACTACGAGGTGATGGTCATCCTCGACCCCGATCTCGAGGAGCGCGCTGTCTCCCCGCTGATCGAGAACTTCCTCTCCGTCGTCCGTGAGGGCAACGGAAAGGTCGAGAAGGTCGACACCTGGGGCCGTCGTCGTCTCTCGTACGAGATCAAGAAGAAGCCCGAGGGCATCTACACGGTCATCGACCTGCAGGCCGAGCCTGCGATCGTCAAGGAGCTCGACCGTCAGATGAACCTGAACGAGTCGGTCCTCCGGACCAAGGTCCTCCGCCCCGAGACCCACTGAGCCCTCAGGGCCCAGCGGACTCGGGAACCGAGTAGCAGCACAAGCAGCCAGCAGCAACCCCGCCGAGAGGTTCCCCCATGGCAGGCGAGACCGTCATCACGGTCGTCGGCAATCTTGTCGACGACCCCGAGCTGCGCTTCACCCCCTCCGGTGCGGCGGTCGCGAAGTTCCGTGTCGCGTCCACCCCCCGCACCTTCGACCGCCAGACCAATGAGTGGAAGGACGGCGAGAGCCTGTTCCTGACCTGCTCGGTGTGGCGTCAGGCGGCGGAGAACGTCGCGGAGTCGCTCCAGCGAGGCATGCGCGTCATCGTGCAGGGCCGGCTGAAGCAGCGGTCCTACGAGGACCGTGAGGGCGTCAAGCGCACGGTCTACGAGCTCGACGTCGACGAGGTCGGCGCGAGCCTGCGCAACGCCACGGCCAAGGTCACCAAGACCACGGGCCGCGGTGGCCAGGGCGGATACGGCGGCGGCGGTGGCGGCGGCCAGCAGGGCGGCGGCTGGGGCGGTGGCCCCGGTGGTGGTCAGCAGCAGGGTGGCGGCGGCGGTGCTCCCGCCGACGACCCCTGGGCGACCAGCGCGCCGGCCGGTGGCGGCGGCCAGCAGCAGGGCGGCGGTGGCTGGGGCGGTGGCTCCGGCGGCGGCGGTTACTCGGACGAGCCCCCCTTCTAGGGCGGGCACGTACCCACACTTCTTGATCACACAGGAGAAACACCATGGCGAAGCCGCCTGTGCGCAAGCCTAAGAAGAAGGTCTGCGCTTTCTGCAAGGACAAGGTCACGTACGTGGACTACAAGGACACGAACATGCTGCGGAAGTTCATTTCCGACCGCGGCAAGATCCGTGCCCGCCGCGTGACCGGCAACTGCACGCAGCACCAGCGTGACGTCGCCACGGCCGTCAAGAACAGCCGTGAGATGGCGCTGCTGCCCTACACCTCCACCGCGCGATAAGGGAAGGGTGACCGACTCATGAAGATCATCCTCACCCACGAGGTCTCCGGCCTCGGCGCCGCGGGCGAAGTCGTCGACGTCAAGGACGGCTACGCCCGCAACTACCTGATCCCGCGGAACTTCGCGATCCGCTGGACCAAGGGTGGCGAGAAGGACGTCGAGCAGATCCGCCGCGCGCGCAAGATCCACGAGATCGCGACGATCGAGCAGGCCAACGAGATCAAGGCGCAGCTCGAGGGCGTCAAGGTCCGCCTGGCCGTCCGCTCCGGTGACGCCGGTCGTCTCTTCGGTTCCGTCACCCCGGCCGACGTCGCCTCGGCGATCAAGGCCTCCGGTGGCCCCGAGGTCGACAAGCGCCGCATCGAGCTGGGCTCGCCGATCAAGACGCTGGGCGCGCACACCACGTCCGTGCGTCTGCACCCCGAGGTGGCCGCCAAGGTCAACGTCGAGGTCATCTCCGCCTGAATCCCGTGACCGGGCCGTGCGCTCGGCACAGCTGAAGGCATCAGAGGCCGCATCCCCGCAGGGGGGTGCGGCCTTCTGCGTCATACGGTCCGGTTCAGCGGCCTCTGTTTCACGTGAAACAGAGGCTCCTCTCGGCCCTGCGGTCCCCTCCCGTTTCACGTGAAACATCACGCGGAGGCGGGGTGACGCGCGGGCGAACGCCCAGCCTCAGCGGGTGGCGCCGGTGACGATCCACCGTCCGGAGCGGCTGCGCAGCCAGAGTGCCGTCATCCGTAGCACCATGGTGAAGACCATCAGGCCCCAGAGCGCCGTCAGGCCACCGCCCCACACCGGGAGCAGGAGGGCGAGCGGGGTGAAGGCGGCCAGGGTCGGCACCATGGCCCAGGCGAGATAGCGGCCGTCGCCCGCTCCCATCAGGACACCGTCGAGGACGAAGACCACTCCGGAGATGGGCTGGGAGAGCGCGACGATCAGCAGCGCGGGAAGGGCGGCGTCCTGGACCGCGGAGTCGCTGCTGAAGAGGGGGATGAACAGGGGACGCGTGAGGACGACGAGCAGGCCGAGGACGATCCCGGAGGCGATCCCCCACTGGACCATCCGACGGCAGGCCTCCCGGGCACCCTCGGCGTCGTTCGCCCCGAGGTAACGGCCGATGATGGCCTGCCCCGCGATGGCGATGGCATCCAGGGCGAAGGCGAGCAGGCTCCAGAGGCCGAGCACGATCTGGTGGGCGGCGATGTCCGCGTCCCCGAGTCGGGCGGCCACGGCGGTGGCGATCACCAGGATGCCGCGCAGGGAGAGGGTACGGATCAGCAGCGGCGCCCCGGCCTGGGCGCTGGCGCGTATCCCGGCGGCATCGGGCCGCAGCGAGGCACCGTGCGCCCGGGCACCGCGTACGACGACGAACAGATAGACCGCGGCCATGCCCCACTGGGCGGTGACGGTGCCCCAGGCCGAACCGGCGATACCGAGATCCAGGCCGTAGACGAGGACGACATTGAGGACGGCGTTGGCGAGGAAGCCTCCCACGGCCACGTAGAGCGGGGTCCTGGTGTTCTGGAGACCGCGCAGCACGCCGGTGGCGGCCAGCACGACGAGCATCGCGGGGATGCCGAGGGCGGAGACGCGCAGATAGGTGGCCGCATAGGGCGCCGCGGTGTCCGAGGCGCCGAAGACGTCCATGAAGGCGGAGGCCGTGGGCATCAGCAGCGCGGTGACGGCGGCCCCGAGCAGCAGGGCGAGCCAGATGCCGTCCATGCCCTGGCGGATGGCGGCGCGCAGATCGCCGGCGCCGACCCGGCGGGCGACGGCGGCGGTCGTGGCGTAGGCGAGGAAGACGAAGATGCTCACCCCGGTGGTCAGCACGCTGGAGGCGATGCCGAGTCCGGCGAGTTGGGCGGTGCCCAGATGCCCGACGATCGCACTGTCGGCCATCACGAAGAGCGGTTCGGCGACGAGCGCTCCGAAGGCGGGAACGGCCAGCGCGATGATCTCTCGGTCGTGCTTTCTCGGACCGGCCTTGGCCGTCTCGGGAGCCTGTGTCATGAGCACCAATCTAATCTTCCACAGGTAAGCGATGCAATGCGTATGTGACTATTACGTTGTCCCTCGCTGTCCACTGCCTGTGACGGGCTTCGGGGTGATCTTGATCCACCCGCGAAACTTTCTTCTCTGCACAGCCGGTGGATGAAGAAATACCAGCTCAGAGGCGGTGTGGCGGCAAGGGCTGAGCATTGTTCACAGCGCTGTCCACCGGGTCGTGCACAGGTTTCGAGGGGTTCTCCACAGCAACAGGCAGTTCATCCACACCGCCTGTGGATAACCAGATTGGCTGACGCCCTCCGGGGGCCTACCGTGGACCGGCACCCGTCCCGTGGAGGCGCTGAAAAAGGCGCACAAAACCGACGCGTCTCCAGCGGCGTCGGGTGCGGTGTTTGTCAGTGCCGTGCCGTAAGAAAGAGGGCACGGCGGGTCCGGCCGAAGGCTGAGAGGAGGGGGCGCGCGGTGAGCGTTTCCGAGCAACCTGTGCAGGGCCCCTGGGCCGACTCCGGACCCGGCGACCGGCTGCCCGCCTCCCGCCGCAGGAACAGCTCCGGCGGCCGCGACGACCAGCACGACCGGGGCACCGAGGACGGCCGCTGGGACGACAGCGGCCCCGCCTCCTTCGAGCGGGTGCCCCCGCAGGACCTCGACGCCGAGCAGTCGGTGCTCGGCGGCATGCTGCTCTCCAAGGACGCCATCGCCGACGTCGTCGAGGTCATCAAGGGCCACGACTTCTACCGGCCCGCGCACGAGACGATCTTCCAGGCCGTCCTCGACCTCTACGCCAAGGGTGAGCCCGCCGACCCCATCACCGTCGCCGCGGAACTGACCAAACGCGGCGAGATCACCCGCGTCGGCGGCGCCTCCTACCTGCACACACTCGTCCAGACGGTGCCCACCGCGGCCAACGCCGAGTACTACGCGGAGATCGTCCACGAACGCGCCGTACTCCGCCGCCTGGTCGAGGCAGGCACCCGGATCACCCAGATGGGATACGCCGCCGACGGCGACGTCGACGAGATCGTCAACAGCGCCCAGGCCGAGATCTACGCCGTCACCGAACAGCGCACCAGCGAGGACTACCTGCCGCTGGGCGACATCATGGAGGGCGCGCTCGACGAGATCGAGGCCATCGGCTCCCGCAGCGGCGAGATGACGGGCGTGCCCACCGGCTTCACCGACTTCGACTCCCTCACCAACGGGCTGCACCCCGGGCAGATGATCGTCATCGCCGCCCGCCCCGCCATGGGCAAGGCCCTGGCCCTCGACACCCCCCTGCCCACGCCCGGCGGCTGGACCACCATGGGCGCGGTCCGCCCCGGCGACCTCCTCCTCGACGCCGGCGGGCGGCCGACCCGCGTGGTCGCCGCCACGGAGGTCATGACCGGCCGCCCCTGCTACGAGATGACCTTCGACGACGGCACCACGGTCGTCGCCGACGCCGACCACCAGTGGCTCACGGACACCTGCTCCTCCCGCCGGAACGCGACCGGCCGCCCCGAGGTCCGCACCACCAAGGAGCTCGCGGCCACCCTGCGCTGCCTCACCGACGACCGCGCCAACCACTCGGTGACGAACACGGCCCCCCTCGACCTGCCCGAGCAGGACCTCCCCGTCGCTCCCCGCGCCCTGGGGGTCTGGCTGGCGGGCGGCCCCGGCGGCGAGGCGGACCTCAGGGCGCTCCAGCAGCACGCGGGCGGGCCGGAGGGCAGGCACATCCCCCAGCGGTACCTGCGCGGCTCCCTCGCCCAGCGCCGGGAGCTGCTGAGGGGCCTCCTGGAGACGAGGAGCACGGTCGCGCGGGCGGGTTCGGTGAAGTTCACCGCCGCCGAGAAGACGCTGGCGGAGGACTTCCGCGAGCTGGTGACCAGCCTCGGCCACCGCTGCCGCTTCACCGCCGAGGCCGGGGGCGGTACGCAGGGCGCGTCCCCCACGTACAGCGTCACCTTCACCCCGAGGGACGAGGACCTCGCTCCACGCCGGGAGGAGCAAGGCGAGGACACCGGCGAGCGACTGCGGCGGGGAAAGGCGAAGCCAGCCCGGCGTTACCTCACCGAGGTCCGGGAGATCGAGAGCGTCCCGGTCCGCTGCGTCCAGGTCGACAACCCCGAGCACCTGTACCTGGCCACCCGCGCCATGGTGCCCACGCACAACTCGACGCTGGCGCTCGACTTCGCCCGCGCCGCCTCCATCAAGAACAACCTGCCGAGCGTCATCTTCTCCCTGGAGATGGGCCGCAACGAGATCGCGATGCGCCTGCTGTCCGCCGAGGCCCGCGTCGCCCTGCACCACATGCGCTCCGGCACGATGACCGACGAGGACTGGACCCGGCTCGCCCGCCGCATGCCGGACGTCTCCGCGGCGCCGCTCTACATCGACGATTCGCCGAACCTGTCGATGATGGAGATCCGCGCCAAGTGCAGGCGCCTCAAGCAGCGGAACGAGCTGAAGCTGGTCGTCATCGACTACCTCCAGCTGATGCAGTCCGGCGGCTCCAAGCGCGCCGAGAGCCGCCAGCAGGAAGTCTCCGACATGTCCCGGAACCTGAAGCTCCTCGCCAAGGAACTGGAACTCCCCGTCATCGCCCTCTCCCAGCTGAACCGTGGCCCCGAACAGCGCACCGACAAGAAGCCCATGGTCTCCGACCTGCGCGAATCCGGTTCCATCGAGCAGGACGCCGACATGGTCATCCTCCTCCACCGCGAGGACGCCTACGAGAAGGAGTCCCCCCGCGCCGGCGAGGCCGACCTGATCGTGGCCAAGCACCGAAACGGCCCCACGGCGACGATCACGGTCGCCTTCCAGGGGCACTATTCACGGTTCGTGGACATGGCTCAGACGTGAGGCGTGACGGGACGCCCCTGGCCGCGTGTCGAAGGGGGCGGGCCGCAGCCTCTGGCTCGCTCGCCTGAACGCCGACACGATGATCACCGGAATGACTCCGATGAATGACCCCGACGCCCTGGTCTCACAGGCCCGGGACCTCGTCAAAGATCGCTTCCCGCATGCTTTGGGCGCCGTGCTCGGCGGCTCAGCCGCGCAGGGTCGTGCTGCCGCGACCAGTGATCTGGACGTGGCTGTGCTCCTACCGGATGGGGATGCCAGCCGTCGCGAGGTGATACGCCACGACGGCCGCCTGGCCGAGCTCTTCCTGCATACTCGCGCGGACGTTCCCCAGCACTTCGAGCGGGATCGAAGCCTTCGCCGAGGCACTGTCCTGTTCCTCTATGACCGAGGACTGGTCCTTGCCGACCCCCACGGTCATGTGGCGCGGGTGCGCGAGCAGGCGCGAGTTGTACTGGCAGCAGGCCCTCCGCCGCTCACGCCCGCGGAGTGGGAACGAGGACGATACGTCCTCACCAGCTTCATGGACGATCTGGCAGATGCTCCGTCGACCGACCGCTATGAACAGCTGGCACTCGCCGACTCCGTCCTGCGTGAGGCGGCCCACCTTCTCACCGCCCATCACAGTGCCTGGACAGGCATCGGGAAGTGGCTGCCTCGCCGACTGCTGACCGCGGACCCGGCACGCGGCAAGGCCCTCCTGGAGGGACACAGGGCTGTCGCCGAACAGGCGGACCCCACCCGGTTGACGGCAGCAGCCGAGCAGGTGCTCCATCTCCTGGGCGGACCGCTGCGGGAGGGCTACACCCAGCGCTGGCACGTCTGAGGCAGCCAGAAGCTGTCCGCCTTCGAGGAGAGCGGCCAGGCCTCCCGATGGCACACCGTCACCACCGGCCGGCGAAACCGGGGGCCTGCAGCGCGGCCGTCCCGAAACCGGACGACGCCGCGAACGAGTGCATCGCCCCCAGGCATTGGTCTGCCGGAACCGGCCGTCGTGACCTGGCCGGAGCCGTCCGCCACCGGCGCCGAGGACGAGCGGCGCGGACTGCACCGGAAGGCCCGTGCCCTGCCAATTCCCGCGACTGAGTCCAGCCCGGAAGTCGAAGCGTGCCCGTTCTCTAAGGGGCGGCAGGCATTTCTGCGGAGGGGGACAGTGGCTCGGGCAGGGAGAGTTCGGGGCGTGGTTCGGGAAGTCGGACTGATGCGGTTTCCCGTTCCCATGCCTTGGTCGTCCGTACGTAGCCGTAGATCACCGAGGCCATGGCCAGGAGGAGAAGCGGTCCGTATGCCCAGGGGTGTGCGGCCATTTCCTCCGGCAGATAGCGATAGGAGACCAGGAGGGCGGCGAAGACCGTGGTTCCGTAGCCGACCAATTGGGTTGCTGAACGGTCCCAGCCGCGTTCGAGTGCACGCAGTCCCGCCTCGACCGTCAGTGTGAAGACGACACCGGCTATGAGGTCCACGCCGTAGTGGTAGCCGAAGCCGAGTGTCGCGCCGAGCGTGGCGACCAGCCAGAAGGTGCCCGCGTAGCGCAGAATTCTCGGACCTTTACGGGAATGCAGGAAAATCGCGGTAGCCCACGCGGTGTGCAGGCTGGGCATGCAATTGCGGGGGGTGATCTCGTCGAACGGTATCGGGTGCGGGGAGTGGATCGGCGGGGGTGTGTCGGGCCAGATGCTGGCCACCGCCCAGTTTCCGCCGTCGGCGCCGTAGGCGAAGATCGGGCCGACCACCGGGAAGATCATGTAGATGCCCGGCCCGAGAAGACCGATGACCAGGAACGTACGGACCAGGTGATGGCGCGGGAAGCGTCGTTCGGTGGCCACGTGGCGCAGCTGGTACATCGCGACGGCGACCGCGGCGACGGCGAGCTGGATGTAGACGGCGTCCAGAACATGGGAGCCGATCGGGTCGGTGGCTCTGACGATTCGGCCGACCAGCCATGACGGATTGCCCAGCGCGTGATCAGCGGTCGCCAGATAGGGGTCGAGTACCGCGGGGCGGGTTTTCGAGGTGATGAGCAGCCAGGTATCGCCCGTTTTGCGGCCGGCTACCAGTAGCAGGGCCAGACCGACGCCCTTCAGGAGCAGAACGCGTTCCCGGCCGGTTCGGCGGGTCAGAGCGATGTACGCATATCCGAGGATCACCCATAGTGCGCCGTTGCCGAAAGGGTGCCCTTCGGTCAGGTCGGCGCCGATCGCCCATCGCACGAGCAGGAAGGCGATATCGATGCCGAGCGCGGCGCCGAGGGCGATGAACCGCTGCCGCCAGGTGAGCACCACCATCATCAAGGCCATGCCGGCGTACAGGAGGAACCCTGATTTGGGAGGGAAGATCACCTCTTGTGCCTGGTTGGTGATCGGCCCCGTTTCGCCGTAATGGCGGGCGGTCATCTCCAGTGCGAGAAGAAAAGCCAGAGCTACCACGCCCGTGGCGGTCCACCATATCGCCCGTGATTTCCTCGAATGATGCCACGCGGCGAGCTTAATTCTGTTGGATATTCGCGAGAACGCCTGCGCTGCTATGGATATCAATTTCTGGCCGATTTGGTAGATGTCAACTGACGAGGGCCGCCCTTCGTGCCGGATCGTCAGAATCTCCGGTGAAGGACCGACGATGGGATGGATCGCCGCAAGCTCGAACATGTTAGCGGAGTGGTGGGGGTTGGCGAGGGTTGCGGATTTCGCTGGTCACGGGCGGTGAAGAGGTTCAGCGGATTCCGTGTTCGGGGTGCGGGGTCTTCAGCGTCCGCGGGTGATCAGGAAAGCTTCGACGAGGGGGCGAGGGCCGCGTATGTCTGGGCTTGCCTGGTGGTTCTCGTGGGTGAGGGCTCGGGTTGTCGACTGACCTTGCCGGGGAGGGTGTTGGGGGTGCAGTCCGGTGGCCCGGTGGGCGTGAACGGTCTGCTGCTCGTGGAGCCCTCTTGCGGTCGGCTTGACCTCGATGACCAGGCACGATGTCCTCTCGGGACAGGCCTCGTCCGGGAGTTATCCACAGGCTCCCCGAAAAGCGGAGAGATCCGGCACTGTGGACCCATGACCACGGGGAACCTGCTTCTGACCCACTCCCTCCCACAAGGGAGACCCACCGCTACGAGGGCCGCCTCTACCATCGGAGCGCATGGACTACACCGCGCCTCAGTGGGATGCCTCGGCCCTCCTGGTGATCGACGTGCAACGCGACTTCCTCGACGAGGGAGCTGCCCCGATCGCCGGAACCTCGCAGGTCCTGGACGAACTCCGGCTGCTCGTCGACGGGTTCCGTGCGGCGGGGCGGCTGGTGGTCCATGTCGTCCGGCTCTATACGCCGGGGGACAGCGATGTGGACCTTCCGCGCAGGGCGGCGGTCGAGGGCGGGCTGAGCCTGGTGGCGCCGGGGAGCCCCGGCAGCCAGCTGGTTCCGGCAGTGCTGGGGGGCCGGTACGCGGACTTGGACAGCGCTGCCCTGCTGACCGGGAAGCCTCAGCCCCTGGGCGCCGAGGAGTTGGCGCTGTTCAAGCCGCGGTGGAGCGCCTTCCACCGGACCGGGCTGGAGGAACTGCTCCGGGAGAGGGGCGTGACGACGGTGGTGGTCGCGGGCTGCAATCTGCCGAACTGCCCGCGGGCGACGCTGTTCGACGCCAGCGAGCGCGACTTCCGCACCGTGCTCGTCACGGATGCCGTCAGCCAGGCGGGTCCGGAACGCCTCGCGGACCTGGCGGGGATAGGCGTCGGCCTGGCCACCAGCGAGGAGGTCTTGGGCGGGCTGGGGCTGCCGTCCAGCTTGTGACCGAGAGGGGTGCCGGCTGCCGTGCCTTCGGGGCGTGTCCTGCTCCTCCTGCGAGGGATTCGGGTGCCCTCTCGCTCCCGGGGCGAATAGGCGAATGGGCGAATAGGCGGGTAGAGGGCTGAGCGGCCGGGCCGGGGTCGCTGTGGGGCGTCGTCGTGGAGGGTGGGGCGGGGA
>NZ_JAAWWP010000030.1 GCF_012273655.1 Streptomyces physcomitrii
CCAGATGACGAAGACGGCATACAAGGCCAGTGGAGCAACCAAAAACCCCACAATGAAACGGTACTTACCATGCTCCATGATCTACCGGTCCTGGTCTCTACGCGATAGCCGCCGCTGGGGACACATACTCACGCGTGCTTGTACTTCTTGATGTCGCCGTCCTTCGCGGTGGCGTCGGCGTAGCCCTGGATCTTCTTGATCGTCTCCGCGGGCGTCATGCGTCCGGCCATCATCTCGCCGAGACACGCCACGCCGATCCGCTGCTTGTTCAGCTCGACGTACCAGTCCTGCAGCCGCGGGTTGAGGATGTTGTCGCCCGCCTTCTTCAGCGCGGCGACCGCGGAGCTGAGGCCCGGAGGCAGCTCCAGGCCCTCTTCGCTGCCCTGCACCGAGGTGAGCGAGGAGACCTGCTTGGAGAAGTTCTGCGCGGACTCCTTGCCGAGCATGATGCGCATCTGCTCCATGCCGCCGACCGGGTTCTTCGCCCTGGCCGGGACGATGAAGGGCTCACCGCCGGAGGCCCAGAGCGTGCCGAAGGGCATCTTGTCGCTCTTGTCGAGGCTGGAGGGCGCCGCGATGGACATCTTGAAGTCCTTGGGCGTGGTCTTGGAGGACTCGTTCTCCACCCAGGAGCCGTTCGGGATGAACAGCGCCTTGCCCTGGTTCCAGTTCGTCTGCGCCTGGATGTGGCTCAGACCCGAGGTGTTCTTGAGGATGTAGCCCTTGCGGACCAGCTCGTAGTACGCCTCGAAGGCCGACTTGACCGCCGAGTGCTTCCAGGCGTTCGGCTCCAGGTTGTCGATGGCGTCGAGGACCTCGCGGCCACCGATCTTGCCGATGAAGGGGTACAGCGAGAACGGCAGGTAGTACGGGTACTGGCCCGGGTAGGTCCAGCCCGCGATGCCCTGCTTCTTCGCCTTGGCACACAGGGCGATCATGTCGTCCCAGGTCTCGGGGTACTCCGCGTCCAGCTTCTCCAGCTGGGTCTGCGAATACCACACCCCGTAGACCGTGTACGCGTAGTACATGACCCAGACCGGCTTGCCGTCGAACTGGCCCATCTCGATGACGCCGGGCCGCAGGGTGTCGCGGACCTTCTTGTTCGGGTCGTCGAGGGAGGGGGCGTCGAGCAGCGGGGTCAGGTCGGCGAGCTGGTCCTTTCCGACCAGGACGCCCATGTCCATCTGCTCCTTGCCGGAGTTGTCGATCAGGTCCGGCGGGGTGCCGCCGTTGAAGCTCGGCTGCAGCTCCGTCTGGATCTTCTGCGTCGCCCGGTGCTCGACCTTGGACTTCGGGTAGCGCTTCTTGTAGACCGCCTCGGCGTCCTTGGCGTACTGGTCGCCGAAGCCGCCGTTGAAGATGACCACCTCGACGGGCGCCGTCTCGTTGGCCCCCAGCGGGTTCTTCGCGGTCTTCTTGCCCTTGTCGACCTGGTTGCTGTCGTCGTCGCCGCCGCTCGCGCAGGCGGACAGGAAGCTCATGGTCGGAACTGCGGCCAGACCGAGTGCAGCAGACCGCTTGATCAGATCGCGACGGCCGACGCCCTCATGACCGGTGGCGGAAGTGGATCCCATGCTAAGTCCTCGCCTTCTCCAGGACTCAAGCGGTGTACCGGACCCTTCCGGCACCGCGGCGATATGAGCGGGGTAGTGCGCTGAGGCCGAGGTTCCCTGCTGGACCGGGCCGACGCCCCCATGCGTCCGTGCTCCCCAGCCCCCGGCCGTCCCCCTGGCGGTCAACCACCAGACGGGACGCGGATAGGTATAGTCCACTCGCGAAACCTGAGCAAGATCGGGTGCAGGTTTGGCCCCGAGTCTTTCCCGAGTTGAGACCTCGGCAATCAGCCATGGGGCACTCCCCAGCCGGTTTTCGCACGCTCCTGAGCATCCTCAAGAAATACGTGTCCGCCTCACTGTTCGCCACTGCAGCGTTTTCCCCCGGATGGCGGCGGAGGCAATGTTCCGGCCACCGCCGGCCGCCTCCCCGCGGGCGCGCGAAAGGGCCGTACCCCCTCGTACGGGGATACGGCCCTCGCCGCC
Source organism: Streptomyces physcomitrii (assembly GCF_012273655.1). Lineage (GTDB taxonomy): Bacteria > Actinomycetota > Actinomycetes > Streptomycetales > Streptomycetaceae > Streptomyces > Streptomyces physcomitrii. Next base: position 2,040 of record NZ_JAAWWP010000030.1, read on the forward strand.
GTACGGTGCTCCGCGCGGCGGTCCGCGGTACTAGCCGCGGATCAGGTTGCGCAGCACGTACTGCATGATGCCGCCGTTGCGGTAGTAATCGGCCTCACCGGGGGTGTCGATCCGGACGACCGCGTCGAACTCGACGCCCGAGTCGGTGGTGACCTTGACGGTGCTCGGGGTGGAGCCGTTGTTCAGCTCGGTCACCCCGGTGAAGGAGAAGGTCTCCTCGCCCGTCAGGCCCAGGGTCTCGGCGGTCCGGCCCTCGGGGAACTGCAGCGGCAGCACGCCCATGCCGATCAGGTTCGAGCGGTGGATGCGCTCGTAGGACTCGGCGATGACGGCCTTCACGCCGAGCAGGGCGGTGCCCTTGGCGGCCCAGTCGCGCGAGGAGCCGGAGCCGTACTCCTTGCCCGCGAGGACGACCAGCGGGGTGCCCTGGTCGATGTAGTTCCGCGAGGCGTCGTAGATGAAGGAGACGGGGGCGTCCGCCTTGGTGAAGTCGCGGGTGTAGCCGCCCTCGGTGCCCGGCGCGATCTGGTTGCGGAGGCGAATGTTCGCGAAGGTGCCGCGGATCATGACCTCGTGGTTGCCGCGCCGCGAGCCGTAGGAGTTGAAGTCCCGGCGCTCCACCCCGTGCTCGGTGAGGTACGTACCGGCCGGGGTGTCGGCCTTGATCGCACCGGCCGGGGAGATGTGGTCGGTGGTGACCGAGTCGCCGAGCTTGGCGAGCACCCGGGCGCCGGAGATGTCCTCGACCGGGGCCGGGTCCATCTGCATGCCCTCGAAGTACGGGGGCTTGCGGACGTAGGTGGACTCGGTGTCCCACTCGAAGGTGTTGCCGGTCGGCACCGGGAGCGCCTGCCACTGGGCGTCGCCCGCGAAGACGTCCTGGTAGGACTTGTTGAACATGTCCTCGCCGATGGCGTTGGCCACCACGTCGTTGACCTCGGCCTCGGTGGGCCAGATGTCCGCCAGGTAGACCGGCTTGCCGTCGGTGTCGGTGCCGAGGGCGTCCTTGGTGATGTCCACCTTCATGGAGCCCGCGAGCGCGTAGGCGACGACCAGCGGCGGGGAGGCCAGGTAGTTCATCTTGACGTCGGGGTTGATCCGGCCCTCGAAGTTGCGGTTGCCGGAGAGCACCGAGGTCACGGCGAGGTCGTGGTCGTTGACCGCCTTGGAGACCTCCTCCGGCAGCGGGCCGGAGTTGCCGATGCAGGTGGTGCAGCCGTAGCCGACCAGGTTGAAGCCGACCTTGTCGAGGTAGGGGGTCAGGCCCGCCTTGTCGAAGTAGTCGGTGACGACCTTGGAGCCCGGGGCCAGGGTGGTCTTCACCCACGGCTTGCGGGACAGGCCCTTCTCGACCGCCTTCTTGGCGACCAGCGCGGCGGCCACCATGACGTACGGGTTCGAGGTGTTGGTGCAGGAGGTGATCGCGGCGACGGTGACCGCGCCGTGGTCGATCTCGTAGGTGGACCCGTCGGGGGCGGTGACCGTGGTCGGGCGGGTCGGCACGCCGTCGGCGGAGGCCGGGGCGTCGGAGGCCGGGAAGGACTCCTTGCCCGCCTCCTCGTCCTCGACGACGTAGTTGCGCACGTCCTGGGCGAACTGCTGCGCGGCGGCGGCGAGGACGATGCGGTCCTGCGGGCGCTTCGGGCCGGCGATGGACGGGACCACGGAGGCCAGGTCCAGTTCCAGCTTCTCGGAGAAGTCCGGCTCGGCGGCCGGGTCCAGCCACAGGCCCTGCTCCTTGGCGTACGCCTCGACGAGGGCGACCTGCTGCTCGTCGCGGCCGGTCAGGCGCAGGTAGTTCAGGGTCTCGTCGTCGATCGGGAAGATCGCGGCGGTGGAGCCGAACTCGGGCGACATGTTGCCGATGGTGGCGCGGTTGGCGAGCGAGGTGGCGGCCACGCCCTCGCCGTAGAACTCGACGAACTTGCCGACCACACCGTGCTTGCGCAGCATCTCGGTGATGGTGAGCACCAGGTCGGTGGCGGTGGTGCCGGGCTTCAGCTCACCGGTCAGCTTGAAGCCGACGACGCGCGGGATGAGCATCGAGACCGGCTGGCCGAGCATCGCGGCCTCGGCCTCGATGCCGCCGACGCCCCAGCCGAGCACGCCGAGGCCGTTGACCATGGTGGTGTGCGAGTCGGTGCCGACCAGGGTGTCCGGGTAGGCCTGGCCCTTGCGGACCATGACGGTACGGGCCAGGTGCTCGATGTTGACCTGGTGGACGATGCCGGTGCCGGGCGGGACGACCTTGAACTCGTCGAAGGCGGTCTGGCCCCAGCGCAGGAACTGGTAGCGCTCGCGGTTGCGGCCGTACTCCAGCTCGACGTTCTGGGCGAAGGCCTCGTGGGTGCCGAACTTGTCGGCGATGACCGAGTGGTCGATGACCAGCTCGGCCGGGGCCAGCGGGTTGATCTTCGCCGGGTCGCCGCCCAGCTCCTTCACGGCCTCACGCATGGTCGCGAGGTCCACCACGCAGGGCACGCCGGTGAAGTCCTGCATGATCACGCGCGCCGGCGTGAACTGGATCTCCTGGCTGGGCTGGGCCTGCGAGTCCCAGCCGCCCAGCGCGCGGATGTGGTCGGCGGTGATGTTCGCGCCGTCCTCCGTGCGGAGAAGGTTCTCGAGAAGCACCTTGAGGCTGTAGGGAAGGCGAGCGGAGCCCTCGACCTTGTCCAGCCTGAAGATCTCGTACGACTCGTCGCCCACGCGCAGCGTGCTGCGGGCGTCGAAGCTGTTCGCCGACACGACAGTCTCCTTCATATGTGTGCGCGTACCACCGCAATCCTGCCGCCACGATTTCCGACTGGCCTACTGAGGTAAGACTAAGTAAGGTCACCCTTACCGAGTGGCGGCTGCGGGACGCCTCGGCAGATATCTCGATGTCGAGATAACTCTAGTACATCCCCGCCGCCGGGTCATGCGCGGACCCGCCCCGCGGCGACCGCGGGCGCCGCACGCTGCCCGGATCCACCGGCGACCCCGGCGCGGCAACACCTCGCCCCGAGCCGACCACCACACGGCTCCGCAGGCGCCCGGGCGGGAGGCGACGTACCGTCAGAAGCGGCCGCCTCGCGGCGACACGGGGACTCACCCGTTCGGCCGCCCCGCGCAGGCGTCATCTCATATCTGAGATAGCCTTGCCCTTATGGCAGACGACTACCTCGTACGCATCGGCAAGCTCATCCGTGACGCACGTCAGCACCGGGGCTGGACACAGTCGCAGCTGGCCGAGGCGCTCAACACGAGCCAGAGTGCGGTCAACCGCATCGAGCGCGGTAATCAGAACATCAGCCTTGAGATGATCGCGCGCATCGGCGAGGCCCTGGACAGCGAGATCGTCTCGCTCGGCTATTCGGGCCCCATGCATCTGCGCGTCGTCGGCGGCCGCCGCCTCTCCGGCGCCATCGACGTCAAGACCAGCAAGAACGCCTGCGTCGCCCTGCTCTGCGCCTCCCTGCTCAACAACGGCCGCACCGTGCTGCGCAAGGTCGCCCGCATCGAGGAGGTCTACCGCCTCCTGGAGGTGCTCGGCTCGATCGGCGTCCGCACCCGCTGGATCAACGACGGCACCGACCTGGAGATCGTGCCCCCGGCCCGGCTCGACCTGGACGCCATCGACGCGGACGCCGCCCGGCGCACCCGCTCGATCATCATGTTCCTCGGCCCGCTGCTGCACCGCCTCGACCACTTCAAGCTGCCCTACGCGGGCGGCTGCGACCTCGGCACCCGCACCATCGAGCCGCACATGATCGCCCTGCGCCGCTTCGGCCTGGACATCACCGCGACCGAGGGCCTCTACCACGCCCAGGTCGAGCGGGACGTCGCCCCCGGCCGCCCGATCGTGCTGACCGAGCGCGGCGACACCGTGACGGAGAACGCCCTGCTCGCGGCGGCCCGTTACGACGGGGTGACCATCATCCGCAACGCCTCCTCCAACTACATGGTCCAGGACCTCTGCTTCTTCCTGGAGACCCTGGGCGTACGGGTGGACGGCATCGGCACCACCACGCTGACCGTGCACGGCGTCGCCGAGATCGACGTGGACGTGGACTACTCCCCCTCCGAGGACCCGGTGGAGGCGATGAGCCTGCTGGCCGCCGCGGTGGTCACCGGCTCCGAACTCACCGTGCGGCGCGTGCCGATCGAGTTCCTGGAGATCGAGCTGGCCGTACTGGAGGAGATGGGCCTGGACCACGACCGCTCGGCCGAGTACGCCGCGGACAACACCCGCACCCGGCTGGTGGACCTGACCGTACGGCCCTCCAAGCTGGAGGCGCCCATCGACAAGATCCACCCGATGCCCTTCCCGGGCCTCAACATCGACAACGTCCCCTTCTTCGCCGCGATCGCCGCGACCGCGCAGGGGCAGACCCTCATCCACGACTGGGTCTACGACAACCGGGCCATCTACCTGACGGACCTCAACCGCCTCGGCGGCAGGCTCCAGTTGCTCGACCCGCACCGGGTCCTGGTCGACGGCCCCACCCGCTGGCGCGCCGCCGAGATGATGTGCCCGCCCGCCCTGCGCCCCGCGGTGGTCGTCCTCCTCGCGATGATGGCGGCCGAGGGCACCTCGGTGCTGCGCAACGTCTATGTCATCAACCGGGGTTACGAGGAGCTGGCGGAGCGGCTCAACTCGGTGGGGGCGCAGATCGAGATCTTCCGCGACATCTGATCCGCGCGTCACTGCCGCGCCCCTCTCCGTCCCGCCGCCCAGCGGCCCGGAGAGGGGCGCGGCGCCATGTCCGGGACTCCTCCGGGCCGTTGGGCCCGCGGCGGGCTGCGGACCGCGCCCGCGGGGCGGAGGAGGGCGCGCTTGGCCTCACGGTCGGCGAGCAGGGAGGCGACAGGGGCACCCGCGGGAACGGCACCCCAGGCACCGCTACGCGGGCAACGGTCGCCTTCATCCCCTTCGTGATCGCCTGGCCGGAGCACTCAGCCTCAACTTCCTTCGTAGGGGCCGAACAAGAGGGGCTCCATGTTGTCCGAGTTGTCCGAGCTATTCGGCAAGTTCCGATACCCGACTGCGGATGCCATATCTGTCCTGGCGATGTCGGCCGCTGCGGGCGGTGGAGCAGCGGCGCGCCTCGGCCTGGGTCCGCTGCATCGAGGGGTCCAGGCTCAGGTCTCCTGGGTGTCGAAGGCGACGAACCGCAGCTCTGAGGTGTAGCGCCGTCCCTCGTCGTCCGTCAGCCAGGTCTGCTCCGGAGTCGGGAGCATCTCGGTGAATGTGGCCGTGCCGTGCGGGTCCTTCCGGGCCAGCCGACGCAGGGCCTTGGCGAGGATCGTCACGTAGACCGGGCTGTCGAAGTCGACGTAGAAGGGGCGGGACTCGGTCGGGGAGACGACGAAGACGAAGCGGGGCAGTCCCTGTCGTGCGCGCCACTGCCGGGCCCTCACGAAGCGGCGGGCCTCGTCCTTGTCGTCGGCGAAGTCGACCCCCGCGGCGGACAGTCGCCAGGTCTCACGGGCGACGACCATCCGGTCCAGGGTGACGCGTGGGGTGTGCGGGGCGGGCGTCAGGAGCCGGAAGAGGTCCATCGACAGCGTGGTGAGGACGTGCGAGAACACGTCGGCCACCGGGAACTCCGCGCCGTCCGGGAGGAGGACGAGCAGCTCGCCATCGCGCTCCTGGACGACGGCGTCCGCGCTGTGCACAGCCCGTTGGCGGGCGGGGTCCGCGGTGAAGTCGGTGAGGGCGACCTGGTAGTCCTCGGGCCGTACCAGCGTCTGCCGGACCCGGGCGGAGAGACGGGCGCGATGCTCCTTGGGGATCAGGGGCAGCAGGCGCGGGGCGGGATGGTCCCGGTCGGTCAGCGCGAGAAGTTCGCGAATGTCCGGGTGCTGGTGGGTGAAGAGCGAGGCGCCCAAGGTGTTGGCGGCGAGGTGGAGTTCGCCCAGGACGAGAGTGAGGTCACCGCGGGCCGCTGCCTCGGGGCCGTCGGCGGCGACCATGATGTCCGGGCTGAGGTAGCGGGCCGCGGTCCAGCCCCCACCGCCGGTGAACTCATGGCTGACGGCCGCCTTGATGTCGGCGGTGCGCACGCTCACCCGGCGCGCTCCCTCGGGGACGTCCAGGACTCGCTGCCAGCGTGCGGCGAACTCGCGCTGGAGGTCGTCCGCGGCGGTGCGGGCGGTGCCGTGCAGCACCGGAAGGCACGCGAACCAGAAGGAGGCGAGGTCGACGGGGCCGGAGGCAGCGAGCCGGGCGTGGACCGGGCGGATCCCGGCGGCGACGGTGGCGGCCAGTCGTGCGGTGAGCCAGCCCGCACTGTCCATCAGCAGGCGCAGCGGGGCAAGGGCGTCGAGCACCGCGGGACCGAGCCGGGCGGTCGCGGAGCGCCGGGTGTCGCTGTAGACGAGGGCCCGGCAGGGCGCCGTGGAGGCGGACTTCTCCCGTACGGCGGCGGTGTCGGTGAGGCGGGTGAAGTCGCGTTCCAACTCCTCCATCGCCGCGATGAGTTCGCTCTCCTCGTCGGCGGCGGCGACCTTCGCTCGGCCCGCTTCCAGGAGGTCCAGGGCGGCGAGCGCCCGTCGCCTGGGGCCCGGGTCGCCGACCTGCTCCGTCCAGGCGCGCAGGGCGCGTTCGGGGTGGGTGCCCGCGGGGACCTCCAGCCGCCAGGTGACCCATCGGCGGGACACCAGGTCCGTCAGGATCCCGGGGACATCGGTGTCGGGCAGGTCGGCGGCGACGGCGTGGGCGGGGCGGACGCCGTCGCAGCGGGTGAGGACCGCCGCCTGCGCGGCGGACACGGTCGTCGGGCGCCGACCGGGCACCCGCACCTGGTCGCCGTCCACCACGACGAACGGCACACGCCTCGGAGCGATCCATCCGCGCAGTTCCGGATCGGCGTCGAGGATCTTCGCCAGTGCGTCGATGCCCCAACTGGCCCAGTAGACGCGGGAGTCGGCGATCAGCCCGGTTCCGGTGTCGACGGCGGCCCCGGGCACGGAACCGTCCCAGCGGCCCCAGCCGACGGGGCCGAAGAAGCCGATGGTGTCGTTCTTGACGCAGAACCGCTGCCAGTAGTGGGCGACGAGCTCCTCGCGCTGGCGCGGCATGCTGCTGCGCGGATCGATACCCGGCCGCCAGCGCAGGAACGGGGCGATGCCGGTGCGCAGCACGGGCCTGTTCTGCCAGGCGAGCGCCTGCCGGAACGCTGGGGTGCGGGCGATGTCCTGGAGGATGTGCGCGGTGTCCACGGCGGCGGCGGACAGCTCCTCGGTGAAGCCGTCCCATTCGGGGCCGGACAGCGGGCTGTCGGGGTCGAACTTGTCGGCGGCCTCGGCCAGTCCGGGCGGGGACAGGCGCAGCACGCCGTCGGCGGGAAAGCCCGGCCCGCGCAGCGCGAACTGGTTCCACAGCCGCCAGCGGCCGAGGGACGGAACGAGGTCTTCGGTCATGGCGGCACTCCTTGGCGCGCGGGGACGGGGTCGTGAGGGTGAGGGACGGCGCGGCTGCGGTGGCCGCCGGGACCCGGCCCCGCACGGCGGGTGCGCGGGGGCCGGGGAGCCGCGGGGCGGGCCGTGGCGCCGGGTCAGGCGCGGCCGTAGTCGGCGTCGACGACCTCGGCGAGGTCACGCGGGGTCGGGTAGGCGAAGACCAGGGAGACCGGGATGTCGTCGACGCCGAGGATCTCCTCCAGGCGGCCGGTGATCTGGAAGGCGGTCAGGGAGTCGCCGCCCGCCTCGTAGAAGTCGGTGTCCTCGGTGAGCCCGGCGAAGTCGAGGATGTCGCGGAAGACGTCGACGAGCTGGTCGAGGGTGCTGACGGCGGTGGCGGTGTTCTCGGTCATGACGTGTGCTCCTTGGTGTTGTCGGGCGTGGTGACGGGCGTGGAAGGGGTGCCTGGTGCGGCGGCGGACGGGGCGTCCGCCGCGGTGGTCGGGCGGTGCTGTGCGCGCAGCCGGGCGGGGGTGTTGCCGCCCGAGACCACGGCCACGGCGTGTTCGCGGCGGCCGGCACGCAGAGCCCCGGCGAGGGCGACGGCACCGCTGGGCTCGGCGTCGACACCGTGTCGGCGCAGCAGTTCGGTGGCGGCGAGGATCTCCGCCTCGCCGACGGTGATCAGGTCGTCCACCCGGTCGCGGACGATCGGGTAGGTGACGTGTCCGGGGCGCTGGCCGCGCAGTCCGTCCGCGACGGTGCCGCTCGGCGGGAGCTGGACAGGGTGCCCGGCGGCCAGGGAACGGGCGTAGCGCGGGGTGAGGGCGGGTTCGACGCCGACCACCCGTACCGGCCGGTCCGCGGCGGCGAGGCAGACGCCGGCCAGGAGGCCGCCGCCGCCGACCGGGACGTAGACCGTCTCGGTGTCGGGGGCGTCGGCGAGGAGTTCGGTGCCGACGGTGCCCTGGCCTGCGACCACCAGGGGGTGGTCGGAGGAGGGTACGAGGACGGCGCCGGTCGCCCCGGCGAGTTCCGCAGCGTGTTCCTCGCGCTCGGCCACCCCTCCGGTCACCCGGACGGTCTCGGCGCCGAGGGCCCGGATGGCGGCAGCCTTGGCGGGGGCGGCGCCCGCCGCGAGGACGACGGTCAGCCGCAGACCGAGCGTGCGGGCGATCCGGGCCAGGGCGATGCCGTGGTTGCCGGAGGAGCCGGTGACGACACGGTCGGCGCCCAGGGCGAGGACGGCGTTGGCGGCCCCCCGGGTCTTGAACGAGCCGCCGAGCTGGCGGTGTTCGGCCTTCAGCAGCAGACGCGGGCCGTGCCCGCCGGTCCCCGGGCCGCGCAGCAGCGGGGTGCGGACGATGTACGGGGCGATCCGGGCGGCAGCACGCGCCAGGTCGGCGGGGCCGGGCAGGACGGGAACGGGCGTCGTGGCGGTCGGGTGGCGTCCGGCGGTCGTGGTGCTCATGCGGTGCTCCCGGCGGCCAGGCGGCCACGGTCGGCCTTGCCGCCGCGGGTGGTGGGCAGGGCGGTGTGGCGGTGGAAGCGGCGCGGCATCAGGTGGGGCGGCAGAGTGCGGGCCAGATGGGCTCTCAGGGCGGCGTCGGTGGCCGCGATGTCGCCGGTGACATGGGCGGCGAGATGGACACGGCCCCGGCCGTCGGTGTCGGGCGTGACGACGGCGCCGGTCACCTCGGGATGGGTGAGCAGCGCGCCCTCGATCTCGGCGGGGTCCACCCGGTAGCCGCGGATCTTGACCTGCCGGTCACCGCGGCCCTCGTAGCGCAGCCCCTGCGCGGTCCACCGGCCGAGGTCGCCGGTGCGGTACATGCGTGACCCGGGCGGGCCGTAGGGGTCGGGGAGGAAGGAGTCGGCCGTGCGGGCGGGGAGCGCGCCGTAGCCGCGGGCGACGCCGGCACCGGCGATGTAGACCTCGCCCGCGGTTCCGTCGGGGACGGGCACGAGACCGGCGTCCAGGACGCGGATCGTGGTGCCGGCACGGGGGTGGCCGACGATGTCGTCGGCGGGGTCGGGCGCGGGGGGCACGGAGTGGCGGGTGGTGGTCATCGTGCACTCGGTGGGCCCGTACTGGTTGACGAGGCGGCCGGGGACGAGACGGCGTCCGCCGGCGGTGAGGAAGGGCCTCAGCGACTCGCCGCTGGAGGCGACGAGGGTGACCCCGGCGAGCGGGTCGGGAAGGTCGCGCTGTCCGGTGAGGTGGGTGAGGAAGGAGGGGGTGACGCTGAGCAGGGCGGTGACGTGGTGTTCGCGCACGGTGCGGACGAACTCGGCAGGGCGCAGCAGCCGGGCGCGTTCCACGAGGACGAGACGGGCCCCGGCCAGCAGGGGGGCGAAGGTGTCGCGGAGGGAGGCGTCGTAGCCGAGCGGCGCGGTCTGCAGGACGACGGTGTCCGGGCCGAGGCCCAGGGCATGCGCGGTGTCGCGGAGGTAGCCGTCGAGGGCGTGGTGCTCGACGAGGACGGGGCTCGGGTCGCCGGTGCTGCCGGAGGTGTGGCTGACATAGGCGAGGGCGTGGGGTTCGGCCGGCGGGAACGGCAGGTCCTGGGTGGCTTCCGGGCGGTCCGGGCGGTCGAGGTGGACGACGGGGACACCGAGGTCGAGCGAGGGGGCCCGGTCGCGGGTGGTGAGCAGAAGGCGGGCGCCCGCGGTGCGGACGAAGGACGCGAGGCGGTCGCGGGGCTGGCCGATGTCGAGGGTGAGGAAGGCCGCGCCGCAGCGCAGGACGGCGGCCAGGGCTGCGACCGCGTCGCGCCCGTGCTCCACGGCGACGGCGCAGACGGTCTCGGGCCGGACTCCGTGGGCGCGCAGCAGGTGGGCCAGTTCGGTGATCCGGGCGTCGAGTTCGCGGTAGGTGACCGTGCCGTCGGGGGTGTCCAGGGCGATCCGCCGCGGGTGCCGTGTGGCGTGGGCGGCGATGTCGTCGGCGAGGGTGCGCATCAGCGGGACTCCTCGCCGGTGACGGTCCGGTCGACGGCGACGAAGCGGAGTTCGGAGGTGTAGCGGTGCCCGTGGTCGTCGGTGAGCCACGCCTGTTCGGGGGTGGGCAGCATCTCGCTGATCTTCAGCCGGGCGGCGGGGTCCTTGCGGGCGAGCCTGCGGGCGGCCTTGGCGAGGATGGTGAGGTAGACAGGGCTGTCGAAGTCGACGTAGAAGGGGCGGGGTTCGGTCGGGGAGACGACGAAGACGAACCGCGGCAGGTCGTGGCGGCGTTGCCACCGGCGGGCCCGGACGAAGCGGGCGGCCTCCGTCTTCTCGTCGGCGAAGTCGACCTCGGCGACGGGGAGTTGCCAGGTCTCGCGGGCCAGGATCATGCGGTCCACGGTGATGCGCGGGGTGTGGTCGCCCTCAGGGCGCAGGGTGAAGCGGTCCATGACCCGCTGGGTGAGGGTGTTGGCGTAGGCGTCGAGGAGGTCGTAGCGGGTGCCGTCGGGCAGGACGGCGGTCAGCCGGCCATCGCTGTCCTCCACCCGGACGTCGGCGCTCAGTGCGGTGCGCGGGCGGTGCGGGTCGCCGGTCTGGTCGACCAGCGCCACGTAGTGGTCCTGATCGCGGTCGAGGGAGGGGCGGCTGCGGGTGGACCACTTCAGGGGCAGTTCCTTGGCGAGCATGGGCAGCAGACGGGGCCCGGGGAAGTCGCGGGTGGTCTCGGCGAGCAGCTCGTCGCGGTCGGGGTGCTGGTGTACGAAGAGGGAGGCGCCCATGGTGTTGAGGGCGCAGTGCATCTCGCCCAGGACGAGGTCGACGTCGCCGCGCGCGAGGGCCGCCTCGTCGTCGGCGACGACGAGGATGTCGGGGCTGAAGTAGCGGGCCAGGGACCAGCCGTCGCCGGGCTCCGCGAACTCCTCGCGAACCCGGTCGGCGAGGTCGGCGGTGGTCAGGTGGACACTGCGCGCGCCGGACGGGATGTCGAGGAGTCGGGCCCATTTGGCGCGGAGTTCGGCCTGGACGGTGTCGATGAGGTCCCCCGCGTCGGGGTGCGGAGAGGGCAGGGTGTGCAGCCACAGGGTGGCGAGGTCGACGGGGGCGCCCTGTGCGGCGAGCCGGTCGTGGACGGTGCGCAGGCGGGCGCGGATGCCGTCGGCGAAGCGGTTGGTCATCCAGCGGGCGGCGGTCAGGCACAGCTGGAGGGGTTCCATCAGGGCGAGCAGGTCCGGTCCGGCGGTGGCGGTGGCGGCGCGCCGGGTGTCGGAGTAGACGAGGCCGCGGCAGGGCGCGGTCCGGGCTCCCTTGGCGCGCTGGGCCTCGGTGTCGGTGAGGGCGGCGAAGTCGGCTTCGAGGGCTCCGATCGCTGCGCTGAGCGCTTCGGCGTCGTCGCCGGCGTCGCGCACGGCGTCGCGGCCCGTTTCGAGGACGGCGAGCTTGGCCAGCGCGCGGTCGCGTGCCTTCGCGTCGGGGACCCGCTCCAGGATGGCGCGCAGGGCCCGGTCGGGGTGGGTGGCGGCGGGCACCTCCAGGCGCCACTGCACCCACCGGCGGCGCGCCAGCTCCCGTACGGAATCGGTCACTTCGTCGAGCGGGAGGTCCAGTTCGGCGGCGATCGCGGCGACGGGCCGGGTGCCGTCGCACAGTTCCAGTACGGCCGTCCCGCGCTCCCCCAGCGGCTGCGCGGGACGGCCGGGCACCCGCACGGTTCCGTCCGCGGCGCGGACGATGGAGACGCGGCGCGGGGGGATCCAGCGCATCAGGTCCGCGTCCTCGGCCAACACCTTGGTCAGGGCGTCGATCGCCCAGCCGGAGAAGTAGACCTCGCCGGCGGCGAGGAAGCCCTGTCCGGCGGAGGGGGCGACGGCGTCCTGTGCGGTGAGGTCCCAGCGGCCCCAGCCGACGGGGCCGAAGAAGCCGATGGTGTCGTTCTTGACGCAGAACCGCTGCCAGTAGTGGGCGACGAGTTCCTCGCGCTGGCGCGGCATGCTGCTGCGCGGATCGGTACCCGGCCGCCAGCGCAGGAACGGAGCGATGCCGGTGCGCAGCACGGCGGGGTTCTGCCAGGCCAGTGCCGCCTGGAAGCGGGGGCGGGAGGCGACCTCCTGAAGATGGCGGGCGGTGTCCACGGCCGCGGCGGACAGCTCCTCGCCGAACGCGTCCCATTCGGGGCCGGACAGCGGGCTGTCGGCGTCGAATTTGTCGGCGGCCTCGGCCAGTCCGGGCGGGGACAGGCGCAGCACGCCGTCGGCGGGAAAGCCGGGGCCGCGCAGCGCGAACTGTTCCCACAGCCGCCAGCCTCCGCCCGGCAGCAGGACAGGTGCGTGCTCGTCCGACATCGCGTGCTCCTTCCGGAAAGGGGTGCGGGAGACGACCGGCCCCGGGGCGGACGGTGGTCCGCCCCGGGTCCGCCGGGTTCTCCGGCCGGACAGCACGGTCCCGCGTGCCGGGGCCGGGCCGACAGAGAAGATCCGGCAGCAACGCGCGCCGCGGGTTCGGCGCGTTCGTCCCTGACCGGGGCCGCCGGGCCCGGGGCACGCTGTCGGCGTCGGCCGTGACCTACGGCCGGTCCCATCACCCGCGGGAGGTTCACCATGACGCAACCCGACTTCGGACACGGCGCGGACACCGAGGAGGTCCACCTGGGCACCGCCGAGGAGTACCTCGTGGTGCGCAACGACGAGGAGCAGTACTCGATCTGGCGGGCGGACCGCGAACCGCCCGCGGGCTGGTACCCGGAGGGGCTGCGCGGCAGTCGGCAGGCGTGCCTGGACCACATCGACGTCATCTGGACGGACATGCGTCCGCTCAGCCTGCGCCGGCGGCTGGCAGAGGCCGATGCCTGAGCGGTTCCCGGGCCGCCTGCCGGGCCCGTCGGCCCACGACCCGCCGGGGACGGCGTCGCGCTCCCCGCTCCTGGCGCCCCCGCCGGCGCCGGTGCTCCCTTCGCGGCTGTGCCCGGCGGTGCTGGACCTGTCGGTGCTGCGGGCCGGGGCGGGCGTCCAGGGGCCGCGTGCGCTGCGCGGACCGCTGGAGCTGTATCTGGCACGGGTCGCGGAGCAGGACGCGCAGGTGCTCCGGGACGCCGGCGAAGTCCTGGACGAGGAGGAGCGGGCCCGTGCCCGCGCCTTCCGCCATGACTGTGACCGGGATGCCTACGTAGTCGCCCACGCGGGGCTGCGGGGCGTGCTGAGCATGCTGCTCGGGGTGCGCGCCGAGGCCCTTCCGCTGTCGCGTGAACCGTGCGCGGGCTGCGGCGGACCGCACGGCCGACCCGTGCTGCGCACGCCCGGGGTGCACTTCTCCCTGTCGCACAGCGGCGGGCTGGTGCTGGTGGCGCTCGCGCCGGCGCCGATCGGCGTGGACGTGGAGGAGCTGGCCACCGTGAAGGTGATGCTCAGCGCGCAGGCCGCGCTGCACCCGGCCGAGGCGGACGAACTGGCGCGGCTGCCCGCGTACGGCCGTCCGGCGGCGTTCACCCGGGCCTGGGTCCGCAAGGAGGCCTATCTGAAGGGTCTGGGAACGGGGCTGGTGCGCGATCCGGCGCTCGACTTCCTGGGCACCGGCCCGACGCCGACCGATCCGGCGCCGGGGTGGGCCGTACGGGATCTCCTCGTCCCGTCGGGCTACGCGGCGGCAGTGGCGCTGCGCTCCCCCTGACCCCCGCTCACGGCGGCGCGGCGGGAGCCGGACACACATCCGGTCCCCGCCGCGCCGCCGGGCTGTCACGACCGGCGCCCGGCCCGCGCACCACCTTCACCGATCACCCGCACCTTCCGCCCTTGCGGCCGGGATACGACCACGTGTGCGACAGCGCCCGAACCCACCGGCCACGTCCGGCGGCCATCGCCCCGGTACGCGCACGCGGGTGCTCTTCGAGGCTCTGGTCCACACCACGCGGTCGACCTGTCCGGCGTCCACGGCAGGCGCCCGCGGCTCCTTCATGTCGGGACCGCGGTGGGGACGCCGAACGCATCGCGGCGCGCGTCGCCGAGGCGGCCCGGGTGACGTGCTTCGGCCTGACTCCGCCGTCGCTGTTCTCCATGCCCGACGTCGACGGCGTCGAGGGCACGGTGCTCGACCACGACACGGTGTGGGTGGGGGGCGGCTCGGTTCGGCCGATCCGCTCGCCGTGTGGCGGGTGCACGGCCCGGACGAGGTGACGCGCCCGCGCCTGGCGCGCCGGGAGGGCGCCGGCCTGGGTGGGCACGGGCTCGATCTGCTGGTTCGAGAGAGGAACCACCGGCTCCTTCGGCCCCGAACTGCGGCCGGTGACCGGCGGGTTCGGCCTGCTGCCGTACGGCAACGGCGTGCACTGCGACTCCGACGCGGGCCGCCGCCCGCCGACCCACCGCCCGGTCGCCGACGGCGTCTTCACCGAGGCGCACCGCACCGACGACGGAGTGGGGCTGGTCTACCCGGCACCCGGCTCGTCGAGGCGGTGGCGGAACTGCCGGACAAGGGCGCCTACGTGGTACGGCAGGAGGAGGGGCGCACCGTGGAGGAACGGCTCGTCCCGCGGCGGCTGGCGGCCCCTGACGGGCCGTCCGTCCGGCTCCGCGCACACGACCGCGCGGGGCAACGGGTCGGCCCCGGTGCCTCGGCACCCGGTCCCTGTTCCCCATGCCCCGCGTCGTGGACGCGCGCCCGCGCGGTTCAGACCAGGCCGTGCCGTACGGCGTGGGCGACCGCGTGGGCGCGGTTGCGGGCCTGGAGGCGGGCCATGATCTCGTAGATCACGTTCTTGACAGTGTGTTCGGAGCAGGTCAGCAGCAGGGCGATGTCGGCGTTGCCATGGCCCTCGGCCATCAGCCGCAGAACGGAGGTCTGCCGTGCGGTCAGGGCCGGGACACCGGCGGCGTCCACCGGTTCGCCCGGGTGCGGTCCGGTGGTCAGGAGCCGGGTCAGCTCCGGGTAGGGGATGCTCGGATGGGGGTGGGCGGCACGGTGAACGGCGGTGCTCAGCGTGTCCGCGGTCAGTTCGGCGGCGCCGAGCACGACCGCCCCGGCGCGCAGCGCCCGCAGCCGGCCGGCGCGTCCGACAGTGTCGCAGACCAGCACGAGTGGTCCGGGGGCGCCCACACCACGCAGGGCGTGCTCGGGGTCGGCGGCGACGATGACGGTCACGGCCCTGGCAGCCCCGTACTCACCCGGGCCGTGGAGCAGTCCCGCTCGTTCGGCGAGCGCCCGGACCCGGTCTGCTCCCGGGGCGGGCACGACGCGCACCGTGACCGCGGGGGCGCTCACCGGCGCGGTGAGGGTGGCGGTCACAGCAGGCCCGCCCGGAGCGCGTAGGCGACCGCGTGGGCGCGGTTGCGCAGCCGGAAGCGCTGGGTGATGTCGTGCACGACCGTGGTCACGGTCCGGGGCGAGTAGGCGAGCCGCTGGGCGATCTCCGCGGTCTCGTGCCCGTCGGCGACCAGGCGCAGCACGGAGCGCTCCCGGTCGGAGAGCATGCCGTCGCTCCAGCCGCCGGAGCCGCGGACGACGGTGTCCGACTGGTCCAGGAGCTGTTCGAGCAGGCCGGGTGGCAGGGTGCAGTCGTCGCGAGCGGCGGCCAGCACGGCGTGGGCGAGCCGCGACGCGTCGACCTCCCGGCGCAGCAGCAGGCCCCGTGTGCCCGCGGCGAGTGCGTGCACCATGTCCCCCGAGGCGAGGGTGCCCGCCACCAGGACGACGGCCGGACGGTGGGGCTGGGTGCGGGTGGCCCGCACCATGTCGAGTTCGGCTGGGCCGAGACGGTCCACGGTGAGGACCGCGACCCGCGCGTCGGCGGGCTCGCACACGGTCAGTTCGGGGCGGCCCTGGAGAGTGGTGCGGGTGCCTGCCTCCAACACGGGGTCGAGGGCGACCACACTGACGGGTACGGGTGCTCCCATCTGCTGCTCCTTGGAAGGTCGTCCGCCCGGCCTGAGGCGCATCGGGCGGTCCGGCATGGGGACTTGGGTCCACCGTGCCGTCACCGGCAGTCCGCCGGGATCGGTAGGACGCCCCCACTTTTCCGGCCGCCCTCCCCGTCCTGACGGCCCCCAGCCCCAGCGGAGCGGGGAGGGCGGGTGATCCGGGGGTGCCATGACGGCCCGGCGGGGATGCGCGAGCCGCGGGACGGGGGTCATGTCGGCGGGCGGGCGCTGCCCGGGTAGCCCGGGGGGAGGTCCGGGCCCCGAAGAAGCGGGGTGTCCCGGGGGGAGACACGCCTTTCCCCGGCGCCGCACGGGGCATATGGGGGTCGTGGGCCCGCCCGGACCCCGGTGCGGACGGTCGGAACCGGCCGCGCAGTCGGCGCCATCCCCAGGGCGGTTCCCCGCGCGCACGCCTCCTGCCTGCGGTTCTCCCCGCCCCTCCCCACTGCCCGCACGGGTGGGCAGGGGCCGCTGGAGAATATGGGGAACGGTTACCCATGCGGGGGGCCATGGAGGTCTGCGACCTTCTCTCTCGTGACCGACACCGCAAGCCTCCCGACTCCCCGGAGCGCCGGACTCCCCGCCACCTGGTGGGCCCCGGCGCTGACCCTCACGGAGCGGCTCGCCGCCCCCGGGCTTCCTGCGGCGTCCGCCGGAACCGGGGTCCCGGGGCCGATGCCCTGGACCGCCGGGGACGCGGAGGGCTTCGCGCTGCGGCTGGACCGTCTGGGCGTCGACGAGGCCGCGGTGGGCGCGCTGGCGGCCGAACCGGCTGAGCGGCTGGCCGCCCGGGTGGCGAAGCCCGACTGGGCCGCGTTCGGGGAGACGGTCCTCGCGACGGCTTCCGACGACCTCCCCGAGGTCGAGGTGAGCGGCGAGGGGCCCGACGTGTTCGCCGCGGTCGTCCGGCCGGTGACCGCCACCGCCGCCGCCCGCCTCGCGGACCTGCTGACCGGGGTACCGGCGGCCGAACAGGCCGTCTGGCTGGAGGGATTCACCGAGCGGCTGACCCGTCAGCTGGTCCGCCAGGCCGCGCGCACCCTGGTCCACGAACTCCAGGCGGCCCGCCGTTCCGGGCGGCTGGCGGGGGCCGGTCCCCAGGAGCGGTTCGCCTCCTTCGCCGCGGCCACCGGCAGCCGGCCAGGACTGACCGCGCTGTTCACCACCTACCCGGTCCTGGCCAGGATGCTCGCCCGCACCGCCCTGGACGCCATCACGGCCACCGCCGAGCTCGTCACCCGCTTCCAGGCCGACCGGGAGTCCCTGGCCGCCGGCCTCCTCGACGGCCGGGCGCCGGGCGCGCTGGTCCGGGTCGATCTCGGCCGCGGCGACGCCCACCAGGGCAACCGGTCCGTGGCGGTCCTGCACTTCGCCGACGGCACCCGGATCGTCCACAAGCCCCGGCCGCTCGACCAGCACGCCCTGCTCGACACGCTGGTCGCCTGGCTCGGCGCCAAGGTACCCGGACTGGACCTGCGCACCGCGCGCACCGTGCGCCACGACGCCTACGGCTGGCTGGAGTTCATCGAGCACCGCTGGTGCGGCACGGTCACCGAGACCGACGCGTTCTACCGCCGCCAGGGCGCACTGCTGGCCCTGTTGTATGCGGTGGACGGCGCCGACATGCACTACGAGAACGTCATCGCGCACGGTGACCAGCCGGTCCTCGTGGACGCCGAGACACTGCTGCACACCGGCCTCGGGCAGGCCCTGACGGCGGGTGCCGACCCGGCCGCCGACGCCCTGGCCGCCTCCGTGCACCGCACCTGTCTGCTCCCCTGTCTCCTCATCGGCGAGCACGGTGCCCTGGACATCTCGGCGCTCGGCCGCGACACCGACGGCACCTTCCCGAGCGAAGGGGTGCGCTGGGAGGAAAGCGGCCGGGACACCATGCGGGCCGTACGCGGCCCGCTGCCCAGCCCGGCCGCGCAGAACCATCCGCTGCCCGCGGGCACGTCCCTCGCAGGCGCCGACCACACGGCGGCCCTGCTGGACGGATTCCGCACCGCCTACCGGGCAATCGCCGGACACCGCCACGAACTCCTCGGCCCTGAGGGGCCGTTGGCCCGCTGGGCGGACCGCCCGGCCCGGCTGATCGCCCGCGCGACCCGGCTGTACGCGACGCTGCTGGAGGAGTCCACCCATCCGACGCTGCTGAGGGACGCGCTGGCCCGGGAGAGCGTGTTCGCGTTGCTGTGGACCGAGTCCGAGCACGACACGGCGCGGGAGCGGCTGATCGAGTACGAGACGGCCTCCCTGTGGCGCGGCGACATCCCCTTCTTCACCCACCGGCCCAGCGGCACCGCGGTCTTCTCCGACGACGGCACCCTGGTGCCCGGTGTGCTGCCGGTGGCCGCGGTGACGGCCGTGCGCGAGAAGATCGGCCGGATGGACGAGGTCGACTGCCACGACCAGGAGTGGATCATCTCGGCCACCCTCGCGGTGCGCGGCGCGGGTTCACCGCTCGACCGCCTGAAGTCCGAGCTCGCGGTCGCGCCGGTTCCGCCCGTGGCGCCCGAGCCCTCCCGGCTGCTGGCCGCCGCGTGCGGCATCGCCGACGAGATCGCCGCCCGCGCGGTGCGGGGCGGCTCACGCACCAACTGGATCGGTCTGGAACGGGTCGCGGGACCCCACTGGGCGGTGCTGCCCATGGGGGCCGGCCTCGCCCAGGGCTACTGCGGTGTGGCGCTGTTCCTGGCCCACGTCGACGCCCTCACCGGTGCCGGCCGGTACGCCGCGGCGGCCCGGGAGGCGGTACGTCCGCTGCCCGCGCTCCTCAAGACGCTCGCCGACGATCCGCAGCTCAGCGCGGCGGTCGGCCCCGGCGCCTACGACGGACTCGGCGGGATCGTGTACGCCGTGGTCCGGCTGGCGGACCTGCTCGGCGACGGGCTGGAGGCATGTCTGCCGCACGCCCTGACCGCGCTGGGGCACGCCGCAGCCGCGTGCCCCGACCCGGGACTCGCCCAGGGAAGGGCGGGCGCGCTGGCCGTGGCCGTCGCCGTGCACGAGGCCACCGGCGATCCGGCGGCCCTGCGCCTGGCGGACGCCGAGGCGGACCTGCTGCTCGACACGGCCGGAGAGAGCACGGACGGTCACGGCCCCGCGCCGTCGGCGGGCTTCGCCGACGGGACGGCCGGGATCGCCTGGGCGCTGCTGCGGTACGCCGGTCTCCGGCCGGAGCGCGCCGCGCGTCCCACGGAACTGGCCCGCGTCCTGCTCCACGCACTCCCGCCGGCGGGCGGCGAGGCGGACCTGTCCTGGACGGAGGGGCTGGCCGGACAGACCGCCGCACGGCTCCCCGGACGTACTGTCCCCCTGTACGACGCCGCCGCCCGGCTCGCGGACACCCCGCCCGCATCCGACCTCAGCCTCGCCCGAGGTGCCCTCGGCACGCTGGAGGCCCTGACCGCCCTGGCGGAACACGGCGACACCACGGCCCGATCGGCCCTGCACCGGCACAGCGGCCAGGTCCTGGCCGTCGTCGAGGCGCAGGGCCACCGCTGCGCCACCCCCGACCACGTTCCCTCACCGGGGCTGATGACCGGCCTGTCCGGCATCGGCTACGGGCTGCTGCGCCTGGCCCACCCCGAGACCGTTCCGTCGGTCCTGCTCCTGCGTCACCCGGCCCGACGATCCACCCGCACCTGAGCTCCTCAGCACCACGGCATCTCCCACCTCCAGCCTGTGCCTCGCGCACGGGACACCAGAAGGGGACCACCGTCATGGACCAGAACCTCATCGCCGCCGACTCCACCGAGACCGCCCTCGTCGCCTCCCCCACCACCGAGCAGGACGCAGCGGGCGGCATCACCCTCTCCGGCCGCAATCGCGCCTGCGCCCGCGCCCGCGTGCTGGCCGGCATGGTCCTCACCAGCGGCATCGTCATCACGCTCAGCACCCTGGACACCTCGGTCTCCGCCCCCAACTGACGGACACCACCCAGTCGTCGCGCGTGAGGGTGCGGGCCCGCACCACCGTGTTCCCGCGAGCCGTTCCCGGACATCCTGCCGGGCTCCGCGCAACCGCCGCTACCGGCACAGCGGTTGATCCGGACCCGGGCGACACCTGCCCCTGGCTCATATATGCCGATTATCATCTGCGGTCATGCGTTCCCATACGCCTTCCCTGGTCGGGCGGGACCCCCAACTCGCCCAGCTCGAACGCGCCATGGCCGAGGCGAGGCAGGGCCAAGGCGGTGCCGTGTTCCTGGTCGGCGAGGCCGGGGTCGGCAAGTCGCGGCTCGCGGCGGAGGCCGTGGGCGGCGCACTGGACTCCGGTATGCGGGTGCTGCGCGGACGCAGCAGCACCACGGGACCCGCGGTGCCGTTCCGGCCGCTGACCGAGGCCCTGATGTCGCTGTTCCGGGGCGGCGAGCCCATGGACGACCTCCCACTCGGCCCCTACCGCCCGGTCCTGGGACGGCTGATCCCGGACTGGGACACCGGGGAACGAGACAGCAGCTCCATGGTCATCCTGGGCGAGGCCGTGCTGCGGCTGCTCATCGCCACCGGACGCGGACAGGGCCAACTGCTCTTCCTGGAGGACCTGCACGACGCCGACCCCGAGACGCTCGGCGTGCTGGAGTACATGGTCGACAACCTGGTGTACACGCCCGTCCTGCTCGTGGCGACCGTCCGCACGGACATCAGCGACGCGCTGGACCTCGCGCAGTCCGCCCGCCGCCGCGGCGCCGCCGCCCTGGTCGAACTGGCGCCGCTCACCCGGCCGCAGGTGCACGAGGTGATCGCCGCCCAGCTCGGCGCGGACAGCCTCGACGACGTCCCCGCCGAGGTGCTGCAACGGCTCTGGGAGGACAGCGCGGGCAGCCCGTACCTGGTCGAGGAGCTGCTCCAGTCGATGATCGGCTCGGGGGCGTTGGTGCAGGGCCCCGGGGGCTGGCGCGCGGTCGCGGACCTGCGGCGTGACGTTTCCTCGACGCTGGCCCGCGGCATCCTGCGGCGCATCGACCGGTTGGGCGCCCAGGGGCTGACGCTGCTCTCGGCCGCCGCCGTGCTCGGCCGGCGCTTCCCGCTGTCCGTGCTCCAGCGCATGACCGGCGTCGACGACCGGGCCCTGCTCGGTCATCTGCACGCAAGTGTCGCCGCCCGTCTGGTCGTCCCGGACGAACCGGCGCCCGACTGGTACTCGTTCCGCCACTCCCCCACCGTGAAGGCCCTGTTCACCCAGATGACGCCGGGTCAGCGGGCCGACCTGGCGCGGCGGGGCGCGGAGGCGGTCGAGGAACTGCACCCGGCGCTGGAGAGCGACTGGTGCGCGCTTGCGGCCGGGCTGCGCTGCGAGGCGGGCGACCGGGTCGAGGCCGGGCTGCTGTACGCCGACGCGGGTGAACGGGCCCTGGCGGCGGGCGCGCTGAACTCCGCGGTGACGCTGCTGAGCCGCGCCGAGGGGCTGCTCGCCGAGGCGAGCGATCCGCAGGCGCGGGCCGCGGTGCTGGAGAACCTGCTGCCCGCGCTCGCCGAGTCCGGCGACTTCGCGCGCGCCCTCGACCTGGTGGACGATCTGCACGCGCTCGACGGCGCCGGCCTCAGCGCGGTACGCCTGGCCACCCTGCACGCGCGGCTGGCCAAGGTGGCGCATACCGCAGGACGCTGGAGCGACGGCAACCGGCAGATCGCGCGCGCCCGCGAGGTCCTGACGGCCGCTCCCGGCGAGACCGCCGAGGTGACGACGGCCGCCGTGGACGTCACGGCTGCCTATCTGGCCCTGGACACCCCCGGACCGGACCGCACGCAGCACGCTGAGAAACTCGCCCGCTCCGCAGCCGACATCGCCGAACGACACGGTCTGCCCGTCGTCGCCTGCCAGGCGTGGGAACTGCTCGCCACGGTGGCCCGGGAACGGGACCCGCAGGAGTCGGCGGCCATGCTCCAGCAGGCCCTGACCACGGCGGAGCGCAACCGCCTGCCGTTGCAGCGCATGTACGCGGCCACCCGCATGGGCGGCAACGCCTGGCTCGCCGAGGGCGACACCTCCGGTCTCCTGGCCGCCCGTCAGGAGGCGCTGCGCCTCGGCTCGGTGAACATCGTGCACACCGTGGACGGAATCCTCGTCCTGGACGCCGTCCTGCGGGGCGAGAACACATCCGCGCGGGCGGTCTCCGAGGAGTGCCTGGCCGTCGTGCGCCGCCTGCGCCTCGCGCCCGCGGTGCGTTACGTCCTGATGGCGCGGGCCACGCTGGAGGCGCACCGCGGGGACCGCGTGGCGATGGAGGCGGCGCTCGCGGCGTTCGCCGAATGGGACGGCGCCGGTTCGCAGGAGGAACCGCTCAGCCTGGGGCTGGCACGGGTGTTCTGCTCTCTGCTGGAGGAGGACCGGGAGCTGGCCCGGGCGGAGTTGGGGACGGTGCTGGCGCTGGAGGCCGACAACCCGTCGACGTACCACCTCAGCGGCACCCACGGTCTGGTGCTGCTGCTGGACGTGCTGGCCGGGCACGCCGACCGGGTGCGGCACGAGGAGATCAGGGCGACCGCGATGGCCCAGATGCGGTGGAACCGGCAGTTCGTGCACCTCGCCGAGGCGGTCCTGCTAGGGCGTGAGGGCGCCGGCCCGCGAGCGGCGGCGGCCGTGGAGACGGCCCTCGCAGTCGCGGAACCGTACCCGCTGGCGCAGCACCTGGGACTGCGGCTGATCGCGGACGCCGCGCACGAGGACGGCTGGGGCGATCCGGTGGGCTGGTTGCGGCGGGCGGAGCACTACTTCCACGAGCGGGACATCGCTGCCGTCACCGGGGCCTGCCGGGCGGGCCTGCGCCGGCTGGGCGCCCCGGTGCACCAGCACCGCAGCGGGACCAGCGGCATTCCCGAGCACCTGCGCACGCAGGGGGTGACGGTCCGGGAGTTCGACGTGTTCCGGCTGCTCGCGGAGCGGCTGAGCAACAAGGACATAGCCGACCGGCTGTTCATCTCCCCGCGCACGGCGGAGAAGCACATCGCGAGCCTCATCACCAAGACGGGAGCGGCCAACCGCGCGGATCTGTGCGCGCGGTCGGCCGCTCTGCGAGACGGCTGAGAGGGGGTCGCTGCGGGATCAGCGCATCTCCCGCACCGCCCGGGAGGCGAGCACGGCGAGGCCCGTCACGGCGAGGACGGCGGCGACGGCCCCGAACAGGGCGAGATGACCGGTGCCCGCGAGGGCGCCGCACAGGAGGAGCGACAGCGGGGCGGCGGCGTAGCCGAGGACCATGTCGACGGAGACGACCCGGGTGAGGACGTCCTGCGGGATGTTCCGCTGGATCCAGCTGAGGCCGAACACGCCCTGGTAGCCGATGGCGAAGCCCATGGCGAGGACCGTCACCACCACGACCGGGGTGCTCTCGGCGAGGCCCAGGACGGCCATCCCGACGCCCAGCCAGCCGGCGAGCGCGGCCACAAGCAGCCCCACCCGGGGCCGCCCGCCGACCGCACCGCCCGCCAGGGTGCCCAGCACCGCGCCGCCGGCCAGTGCCCCGTTGAGGACGCCCAGGGTGGCCGAGCCGCCGCGCAGCACCTGGTCGGCGAGGGTGGCGAAGCCGACGGTGAAGGGGCCTGCGTAACAGAAGTTGACCGCTGTGTCGAGGGCGACGATGGTCCGCAGGCGCGGGTCCCGCAGCGTGTAGGTGACACCCTCGCGGATACGGGCCCCGAGGGACGGGCCGGTCTTGGCCGGTGAGTCCTTCGGAGTCTCCGGCCGAGGGCGGGTGCGGATGCGGGAGACGAGCAGACCGCACAGGGCGAAGCACACGGCGTCGACGAGAAAGGCGACCGGCGCCTGGGTCAGCGCGATGACCGTGCCGCCGACGGCCGGGCCCACGACGGCCGCGGTGCGCGCCCCGGCGCCCAGCAGGGCGTTGGCCGGGGCGAGCAGGTCCTTGTCGACGACCGAGGGGAGGATGGAGACGCGGGCGGGCTGGAAGAAGGCGTCCACGGCGCCGAACGCGGCGGCGGCGGCGCACAGCATCCACACCGTGAGGTCCCCGGTGAGGCCGACGACTCCGACCGCGGCCATCAGCACAGCGCGGGTCCAGCTGGAGGCCACCATGAGGGTCCGGGTGGACCAGGTGTCGCCGAGGGTGCCGCCGACCAGGGTGAGCAGGGCGCGGGGCACGGCCTGGAAGGCCAGGACGTAGCCGAGGGTGAGGGTGGAGCCGGTCAGGGTCAGGGTGATCCAGGAGAACGCGACGACGCTGAAGCCGTCGCCGAGCAGGGAGAGTGCCTGTCCCGTCCACAGGAGGCGGAAGGAGCGGTGCCGGGCGGGCGCCCACAGCCGCGGGCGGTCCGCGGCGAGGGTGGTGGCCATGAGGTGCCTTTCGTCGAACGCCGAGTCGGGCCCGGTCAGTAGTGGACGGGCAGGGCGGTGAGGCTGCGGTTGAGCAGGGACGGCTGCCAGGCGAGCCGGTCCGGCTCGGCGAGGGCCAGCCCGGGCCGTTCGCACACCAGCGTGCGGACGGCGCTGACGGCGACGAGCCGGGCGAGGGCGGCGCCGATGCAGAAGTGGGCGCCGAAGCCGAAGCCCAGATGGGTGGCGCCGGTCCGGGTGACGTCGAACCGGCCGGGGTCGGGGAAGCGGGCGGGGTCGCGGTTGGCGGCGGCCGTGACGAGGAAGATCCGGTCCCCGGCGCGCAGGGTGCGGCCGTCGAGGTCGAGGTCCCGGGCGGCGGTGCGGATCGACATCTTCGACGGGCCGTCCAGCCGCAGGGTCTCCTCCACGGCGCCCTGCGCAAGGTCCGGGTCGGCGCGGACGGCGGCCAGCTGGTCGGGGCGGGTGTGCAGGGCGAGGACGGTGTTGGCGATGAGGTTGCTGGTGGTCTCGCCGCCGGCGAACGCCATCTGGGTGAGCATCCCGACGAACTCCTCCTCGCTGACCGATTCGCCCACCCGGCCCTCCTTCAGGACCTGGCTGATCAGGTCGTCGCCCGGCGCGGCGCGCCGGCGGGCGACCAGGTCGCCGAGGTAGTCCTCCAGGCTGACCAGAGCCTGGAGGGAGGCGCGGTACTCGCTCTCCTCCTGGGCGGTGCCGAGGACGAGGTCGGCGACGCGGGTGTTCCAGTACCAGAAGGAGGGTCCGTCGGTGGGCGGGATGCCGAGCCAGCGGGCGAAGACCAGCGCGGGCAGCGGCTTGGCGACGTCGGCCATGAGGTCGCCGGTACGGCCGGGCACGGCCTTGCGGGTCAGCACGGCGCGGGTCGCCTTCTCGGTGAAGGCGGTGTAGCGGGCCACGGCGCGGGCGGCGAACGCCTCCTGGAAGACCTGCCGCAGCCGGCGGTGCTGGGGCGGGTCGTTGAACACCATCCAGCGCGACAGGATGCCGAAGGCGCGCTCGGCGTCGTCGCGGGCGCCCTGGGGCACAGCGTCCATCAAGGGCCGGACCCGGTCGGCGGAGACGGCCCGGTCGCGCAGGCAGCGCATGATCTGGTCGTATCCGGTGACGAGCCAGGCGTGATGCAGCGGGCTCCACTGGACCGGCGCGTCCTCCCGCAGGGCGTCGAGGTGGTCGTAGGGGTCGGCGATCATGTCGGGGGCGAGCAGGTAGCGCTCGGTGCGGGCGGGGGCGATGGTCATCGGGTCTCTCCCGGGTCGGTGCGGGCAGGGGTGGCGGTCGTCATCGCGGCTCCCCCTGTTCCAGGGCGGTGAGCAGGTCGGCGATGCCCGCGACCCGGGGCTCGGCCATCATCGACATGTGATCGCCGTCGCTGATGTGCAGGGTGAGTCCGCCGCGGGCGGTCTCCCGCCATCGGGCCACGTACGTCTCGTGGTCGACGTCGAGGCCGGGCATCGGGACGCCGCGCGGCAGGCCGGCGGCCTCGCTGCCGAGGACCAGGTGGATGTGGCCGGGGTAGGGGCGGACCTCGTAGGAGGCCAGGGCGGCCAGCAGGGAGTGCCAGACCTCGATGGGGGCGTTCTCGACGAGGGCTGCCTCGGCCGGGCTCATGCCGGCGCCCAGGAGGGTGGCGGTGAGTTCGGCGGTGGCCCGGTCGCGCTGCGGTGAGGGCGGCAGCTCCCGCAGGTGGTCCCGCAGGCGCAGCGCTTCGCGCAGGTCGCGGGCGACGCCGTCCAGGCGGGCGCGGGCGGCGGGGTTGGGCAGATAGGGCTCGATGAGGACGAGCGGGGCGGCGGGGTGTCCGGCCTGGTGGAGCTGGGTGGCCATCTCCAGGGCGATGTTGGCGCCCATGGACCAGCCGAGCAGGGCGTGGGGGCCCGGCACGCCGCGGTCGGTGATCTCGGCGGCGTAGTTGGCGGCGATGCCGGTGACGGTGGAAGGGTCGACGCCGCCGAGGAGTCCGCGGGCCTGGAAGGCGTGGACGGGACGGCCGGGCGGCAGGGCCCGGGCGAGCGGGACGAACCAGGCGGCGCTGCCCCCGGTGGGGTGCACGCACCACAGGGGTTCCCCGGTGCCCTCGCGCAGCCGTACCTCGGAGGTCACGGTCGTGGGCAGCGTCTGGCCCGTCGCGCGGGTGGCGTGGGCGGCGAGGCGGGCGAGGGTGGGGTGTTCGATCAGGTCGCCGACGGTGACCGGGAGTCCGCGTCCGGCGGCCATGAGGGAGACGCGGACGGTGGACAGAGAGCTGCCGCCGATGCGGAAGAAGTCGTCGTGTACTCCGATGCGGGACAGGCCCAGGACTTCGCGCCAGATCTCGCCGAGGATCCGTTCGGCCGGGGTGGTGGGCGCCACGTAGTCGGTCCCGTCCTGGTCGAGTTCGGCCGGCGGCAGGGGCAGTGCCCGCTTGTCGATCTTTCCGCTGCTGTTGACGGGCATCTCGTCCAGGGCGACGAACCGGGACGGGACCATGTATCCGGGGAGGCCGGTGCGCAGGGCACCGCGCAGGTTCTCGGGCGTGGGCCGGTCGGCGCCGGGCACGGTGACGAGGTAGGCGACGAGGGCCGGTTCGCCGCCGGGCAGGTCGGTGCGGTGCAGGACGACGGCCTGCCGGATGCCGGGCAGTTGCCGCAGGGCGTGCTCGATCTCGCCGAGTTCGATGCGGAAGCCGCGCAGTTTGACCTGGGCGTCGCGGCGGCCGAGCCACTCCACCGTGCCGTCGGGCCGGTAGGCGCCGAGGTCACCGGTGCGGCAGAGCCGTTCGCCCGGCTCTCCGTAGGGGTCGGGGACGTAGGCGGCGGCGGTGAGGGCGGGACGGCCCAGGTAGCCGCGGCCGACGGCGAGTCCGCCGAGATGGATCTCGCCGGGGACGCCGACGGGGACGGGCTGGAGGTCGTCGTCGAGGACGTGGACGCGAGTGTTGCGGATGGGGGTGCCGATGGGCGGGCGGCCTCCGCCGGGGGCGAGGTCGGCGGCGACGGACCACACGGTGGTCTCGGTGAGGCCGTAGACGTTCTGGAAGCGGCGGCCGACGGCCCAGCGGTCGGCGAGTTCGGCGGGGCAGGCCTCGCCGGCGACCTGGAGGACGCGCAGGTCGGGGAAGGTGTCGTCGCCGAGGACGGCGAGGGCGCTGGGCGGCAGCATGCCGCCGGTGATCCGGGCCTCGCGCAGGGTACGGGCCAGGTCCGGTCCCGGGCGGAGGTCCTCCTTGGGCGCGGTGACGAGGCGTCCGCCGTTGGCGAGGGACCAGGTCAGTTCGAGGATGGAGGCGTCGAAGCCGAAGGAGGCGAACTGCAGGACCCGGTCCTCGGGGGTGGGGTCGACCAGGTCGCGCTGGCCTTCGAGCATGTTGGACAGACCGCGGTGTGCGATGGCGACGCCCTTGGGTACGCCGGTGGAGCCGGAGGTGTAGATCAGGTAGGCGAAGGTGTCGGCGTCGGGTTCGCGTCCCGGCACCGGTCCGAGGGGTTCGGCGGGCGCGTCCAGGTGGATCGTCGGACCGTCGAAGGGCACGGCCGCGTCCAAGGAGCGCTGGGTGAGCAGGACTCGCATGCCGCTGTCCTCGGCCATAAACGCGAGCCGTTCGGTGGGGTGCTGGGGGTCGAGCGGGACGAAGGCGCCGCCGGAGCGCAGCACACCGAGGGCGGCGCGCACCCAGTCCGGTCCCCGGTCGACGCAGATGCCGACCACCGTCTCGGGGCCGACGCCGAAGAGGCGCAGCCGCCGGGACACCTGTTCGGCCTGCTCGTGGAGGCGGGCGTAGGTCAGGGTCTCGCCGCGGTGTTCGACGGCGACGGCGTACGGGGTGCGGGCGGCCTGGGCGGCGACGTGCTCGTGGAACAGCAGGGGCGAGGGGGCCAGTTCGGGGCCGCTCGCCCAGTCGAGGACGGTGGCGCGGGCGGGTCCGGTGGCGGTGGGGCGGGTGACGGGGGCGTGCGGGTCGGCGGTCATGGCCTCCAGCTGGGCCACGTACACGTCGGCGACCTGTTCGGCGGTGACGGGGGCGACGCAGACCGGGTCGGCGTCCAGGGTGAAGGCGTTGACGCTCGCGTTGACCAGCAGGGGGAACATGGTGCGGGCGATCTCCAGGGAGTCGTCCCAGGAGTCGTGGGCGAGGCGGTGGAAGTTGACGTAGTTGAAGACGGCGTCGGTCAGGTTCGGTTCGGTGGGGCGCAGCCGGGCGATGCGGACCAGGGGCACCCGGCGGTGCGGGAGCATGTCCTGCTCGGCGGTGAACACGTCCCGCAGGTAGGTGAGCCAGTCGCCGCGCGGGCGGTCGACGCCGAACGGGACGGTGTTGAGGAACAGGCCGCGCATCCGGTCGGCTCCGGGCACCTCGGGGCGGCCGTTGGTGACGAGGCCGACGCTGTGGCCCCGGACGCTGTCGTCCCGGTCGGCGAACAGGCTCATGGTGTGGTGGAAGGCCGCGACGAGCACGGTGCGGCGGGGCACGCCTGCCTCCTTGGCAAGGCGGCCGATGCGTGCGGCGAGGTGGGCGTAGGAGCGCCGCACCTCGTGCACGGGCGGTTCGCCTGCGGGGACCGCCCCGGCGCGGCGGCGCAGGGTGACGGGGCGCAGTGCGGCGAGCCGGTCGTGCCAGTAGGCCAGGGAGTCCTCGCTGTCGAGGGCGGCCCGCTCCAGGGCGACGTACTCGGCGAAGGCGGGGACGCTCGGCGGGCGCGGGGCGGTGCGATGGGTGACGGCCTCCCGGTGCAGGGCCAGCAGGTCGGCCACGAGGGAGGTCAGGCTCCAACCGTCGAGGACGACATGGCAGTCGGTGAGGACCAGGCGCAGGTCGTGGTCGGTGATGTGGTGCAGGTGGATCCGGACGAGGGGGGCGGTGGCGAGGTCGAAGCGGCGGTCGAACTCCTCGTCGACGAACAGGCGCAGCCGGTCCCGCTGTTCCTCGCGGGGCAGGCCACGCAGATCGGTGTAGCCGACGGGCAGGTGGGCGGCGCGGTGGACGAGCTGGAGGGGTTCGCGGTAGGTGACGAGGTCGACGGAGGTCCGCAGGATGGGATGGGCGGCGACGAGCGCGTCGGCGGCGGCCTGGAAGGCGGCGGCGTCGAAGCCCTCGGGGACGGTGATCTTCAGATCGGTGACGTTGTGGTAGGCGCCGCGCCGGGGGTCGGCGAGCATCTCGTGCAGCATGCCCGCCTGGAGCATGGTGAGCGGGTAGGCGTCGGCGAGACCGTCC
Source organism: Streptomyces physcomitrii (assembly GCF_012273655.1). Taxonomy (GTDB): domain Bacteria; phylum Actinomycetota; class Actinomycetes; order Streptomycetales; family Streptomycetaceae; genus Streptomyces; species Streptomyces physcomitrii. The sequence continues at coordinate 31,785 of NZ_JAAWWP010000030.1, forward strand.
GGGAGGCGGTCCGTGTCGGCCGGGTCGATCTGCGAGAAGGGGGCGACCGGTTCGGGGGCCTCGGTCGCCTCGGTGACGCGTTCCGCGAGATCGGCGAGGGTGCGGGCCCGGAAGACGTCGGCGACGGTGAAGCCGAGTCCGGCGAGCCGGCCGACGCCGACCAGGCGCAGCGCGAGGATGGAGTCGCCGCCCAGGTCGAAGAAGTTGTCGGTGCGGCTGACGTGTTCGACGCCGAGGACCTGGCCGAACACCTCGGCCAGGGTGCGTTCGGTGGTTCCCTCGGGGGCGATGTGCGCGGAGCGGACGGCCGTGGTGGGGCGGACGGCGGTGAGGGCGGCGCGATCCACCTTGCCGTTGGCGGTCAGGGGAAGCCGCTCGTGGCGGACGAAGAGGGCGGGGACCATGTACTCGGGCAGGGCCAGCCGCAGGCGTTCCCGCAGGGCGGGCGCGTCCAGGGGGCGGCCCTCGGGGGTGACAACATGGGCGACCAGGCGCGCGGTGCCGTCGTCGCGGCGAGCGACGACCGCGGTGTCGGCGACACCGGGCAGGGCGCGCAGGGCGGTCTCGATCTCGCCGGGTTCGATGCGGTAGCCGCGGATCTTGACCTGGTGGTCGGCGCGGCCGACATAGGCGAGCTGCCCGTCGGGCAGGACGCGGACGAGGTCGCCGGTGCGGTACATGCGGGTGCCGGGGCCGGCGAAGGGGTCGTCGGGGAAGCGTTCGGCGGTCAGCTCGGGCCGGTTGCGGTAGCCGCGGGCCACTCCGGCGCCGGAGACGTGGAGTTCGCCGACGGTGCCGTGCGGGACGAGGCGTCCCCAGGTGTCCAGCACGTAGCCGTGGGCTCCGGTGAGAGGTCGTCCGACGGGTGAGCGGACGGTGCCGTGGACGTCGTCCTCGGTGATGGTGCGGATCGTGACGTGGACGGTGGTCTCGGTGATGCCGTACATGTTCACGAGCGCCGGGCGGGGTCCGGCGGCGGTGAACCAGTCGCGGTAGTCCCGTACGTCGAAGGCGTCTCCGCCGAAGACGACGGTGCGCAGGGCGAGGTCCCGGAAGTCGGCCCCGGTCTCCCGCAGATGGGCGCGTAGCCCCTTGAACGCGGCCGGGGTCTGGTTGAGGACGGTGACGCCGTCCTCGCGCAGCACCCGCAGCACGGCGGCCGGATCGCGCACCTGGTCGGCGGTGAGGACGGCGACGCGGCCACCGGTGGCGAGCGGGGCCCACAGCTCCCAGACGGAGAAGTCGAACGCGGGCGAGTGCATCAGGGTCCACACGTCGGCGGGGCCGAAGTCGAAGTGCCGGTCGGCGGCACCGAGCAGCCAGGCCAGGTTGCCGTGGGTGATCTCGACGCCCTTGGGACGGCCGGTGGAGCCGGAGGTGTAGATGACATAGGCGAGGTCGTCCAGGGCGGGGACGGTGTCCGGTCCTTCGGGTACGGCCTCGGCCGCGTCGGGGGCGTCGAGTTCCAGGAGCCGGGCCGGCAGTGCCTCGACGGCATGGCGGGTCGCGGTGTCCGTGACGATGAGTCCGATGCCGGAGTCGGTGACGGTGAACGCGCGGCGGGCCGTGGGGTGGCTCGGGTCGAGCGGCAGGTAGGCGGCTCCGGCCCGCCAGACGGCGAGGAGGGCGACGGCGAGGTCGGGGGTGCGGTCGAGGCAGACGCCGACGAGGGAGCCCGCGGTGACGCCGGCCGCGCGCAGGCGCCGGGCCAGTGCCGTGGCGCGGGCGTCGAGTTCGGCGTAGGTGAGGGAGCGGCCCGAACCGGTGACGGCCACCGCGTGCGGGGTGCGGGCGATGTGGTCGGCGAGGCGGTCGGCGGCGGTGCGCGGAGCCGGGCCGCTGTCGGTGACGGTGCGTGCGGGGCCGTCGGGTCCCAGCAGGTGGGCGCGGTCGGCGGCGCCGAGCGGGTCGGCGGTGCTCAGCGGGGCGTCGGGGGCGGTACGGAAGGCCTCCAGGAAACCGACGGTGTGCCGGGCGAGCGCCGCGACGGACTCCTCGGCGAACAGGTCGGGCCGGTAGACGAAGGCGAGTTCGGTGGGTCCGGCGCCGTCGCGCAGGTCGAGGGTGAGGTCGAACTTGGCGGTGGTGAGCCCGATCCGGTAGGGCGTGCCGTTCGCCCCGCCGAGCGCGAGGGTGCCCGAGCCGGTCTCGGTGTGCGTGTACAGCACCTGGACCAGCGGGTTGCGGGCGAGGTCGCGTTCGGGGCTGAGTGCGTCCACGACCTTCTCGAAGGGCAGCGACTGGTGGGAGAACGCCTCCAGGACGCGTTCGCGGGTGCGGGCGAGCAGGGCGGTGGGGGTCGGGTCGTCGGAGAGGTCGCCGCGCAGCACCAGTGTGTTGACGAAGAAGCCGACAACGTGTTCCGTCTCGGTCCGTTCCCGGTTGGCGACGACGGTGCCGACGGCGATGTCGTGCTGGCCGCTGTGCAGGGCGAGCGCGGCCTGGAAGGCGGCCAGCACCGTCATGTAGGGAGTCGTCCCGGCCCGGCGTCCCAGCGCGGCAAGCGCGTCGTTCAGGGCGGGGGGCAGGGTGACGGTGTGGACGGCGCCGCGGCCGGACGGGGTGTCGGGGCGCGGGTGGTCGGTGAGCAGGTCCAGCGGGGTGAGTCCGGCGAGCCGGCCGGTCCAGTGGTCGAGGGCGGCGCTCTGGTCGTCGGCGCGCTGCCAGATCGCGTAGTCGGCGTAGTCCAGGGGCGGTTCGGGCAGCTCCGCGCGGCGCCGTCCGGTCCTGGCGCGGTACAGCTCGGCCAGGTCGCGCACGAGGATGTCGAGGGACCAGCCGTCGGAGACGATGTGGTGCATGCCGAGCACGAGGACGTGGTCGTCGTCGGCCGCGCGGACGAGGGTGGCGCGGAAGGCGGGTTCGGCGGCGAGGTCGAAGGGGCGCAGGGCGGCGGCGTGGACGGCGGCGTCCAGGTGCCGGGAGCGGCTCTCCCGGCCGGAGGCGCTCACGTCGACGACGTCGAGGGCGGTGCCGCCGGCGGGCAGGACACGCTGGTACGGGACGCCCTCGTGCTCGGGGAAGACGACCCTCAGTTGTTCGTGGCGCTCGACGAGGTCGGCCACGGCGCCGCGCAGGGCCGGCACGTCCAGGGGGCCGGCGAGCCGCCATGCGGCGGGCAGCAGATAGGTGGGGGCCTTCGGGTCGAGCCGATCGAGGAAGTACAGGCGCTGCTGGGCGGCGGACAGGGGGATCCGCTCCGGCCGGGGCCGGACACGGACGGGTCCGTCGTCACACACGGCCGACCGGCCGCGCAGCCGCTGTTCCAGCAGGCGCCGGGCGGCCGGGGAGAGGCCGCCGTCCGCAGGGTGGGGACCGGGGCGTACGTCGGACGTGGTCATGAGGGCACTCCGAATCTCAGGTCTGCACAGGGTGGCGGGGTGCGGGCGCGGGCCGCGTCGGGGCGGCCCGCGCGGCCGATCACAGGTCCGCGGTCAGGGACAGGTCGATCTCGTCGTCGCTCATCTGCGAGATCAGTTCCAGCAGGCGGCGCTCCACCTCGGCGGCGAGCCGCTCGACGGTGGGGTGTTCGAACAGGTCGCGGACCTGGAAGGGGCAGTCGAAGGCGGTGCGCAGCCGGGAGGCGACGGAGACGGCGCGCAGGGACTGACCGCCGAGGGTGAAGAAGTCGTCGTGGACTCCGACCCGGGGCAGGTCGAGGACCTCGCACCAGATCTGGGCGACGACCGTCTCCGCGGGGGTCCGCGGTGGTACGAGGGCGTGCGGTTCCCGGGCGGCGGGGTCGGGCAGGGCGGCGGTGTCCAACTTGCCCTGGACGGTGAGCGGCAGGGTGTCGAGCAGGACGAACCCGGACGGGACGAGGTAGCGGGGCAGTTGGGCCCGGCAGTGGGTGGCGAGAGCCTCCTCGGAGAGTCCGTCGCCGGTGACGTACCCGATGAGAGCGGGTTCCCCGTGCAGTGCCCGGACCAGGACGGCGGCGCCGCGCACGCCGGGGTGGGCGCGTAGGACGGCCTCCGCCTCGCCGGGTTCCACGCGGAAGCCGCGGATCTTGACCTGGTCGTCGTTGCGGCCGAGGAACTCCAGGTCGCCCGAGGGCAGTCGGCGTACGACGTCACCGGTGCGGTAGAGCCGGCTGCCGGGCTCGCCGTGGAGATCGGGCACGAACCGTTCGGCGGTCAGGGCGGGCCGCTGCAGGTAGCCGTGGGCCAGTTCCGGGCCGCCGATGAGGAGTTCGCCGGGGACTCCGTGCGGGGCGAGCTCGTCGCGGGCGTCGACGACATAGGTGCGGCGTCCGCCCAGGGCGCGGCCGATGGGCACTCGGCCGTCGGGGCGGGCCCGGACGGTGTGCGCGGTCGCGGAGACAACCGTCTCGGTGGGGCCGTAGGTGTTGACGACGGGCACGCCGGGAAGGTGCGCGAACCAGCGGTCCAGGGGGTCGGCGGGCAGTGCTTCCCCGCCGGTCACCAGCAGCCGCAGCGTGGCCAGCCGGGGGGCCAGCGCGTCCAGGCGGGCCACGAGCTCCGCCCAGTAGGAGGGGGTGAGTTCCATGACGGTGACGCCGGTCGCGGCGACCCGGTCGGCGAGTTCCTCCGGCGTCCAGATCTCGTCGGGCCGTACGACGACGCTCGCGCCGACGCTGAGCGCGGGCAGCGTCTGCTCCAAGGAGGCGTCGAAGGAGGTCGAGGCGAAGGTGAGGACCCGGTCGTCGCCGGTCAGCCCGAACAGGTCGCGGGCAGTGGCGACATGGGCGTCCAGGGCGTGGTGCTCGACACCGACCGCCTTGGGCCTGCCGGTGGAGCCCGAGGTGAAGATGACGTAGGCGAGGTCGAGGGGGCGGGGGGTGTGCCGGGGTCCGTCGAGACGGGACGGGGCGGTGTCGGCGCGGATGGTCCGGACGCCGAGCGGGACGACGGTGTCCTCGGTGCGCGCGTCGCACAGCACATGGCGCACGCCCGCCTCCCGGAGCATGTGGCGCAGGCGGTCCGGCGGGAGCTGGGGGTCGAGCGGCACGTGGACGCCTCCCGCGCGCCACACGGCGAGCATGGCGGCGACCGCTTCCGTTCCGCGGCCCAGGCACACGCCGACCCGGTCGGCGGGCATGGCGCCCGCGTCGGTGAGGGCGGCGGCGATGCCCGCGGTGCGGGCGTCGAGTCCGGCGTAGCTGAGGGTGGTGCCCTCGCACACGACGGCGGTCGCGTCGGGGGGTCCCGTCACCGCGAAGGCAGGTGCCCGGCCGACGGTGTGTCCGGCGGCCGAGAGCAGGGCGTCGCGTTCGTCGGGCGAGAGGAGGGGCGCTTCGTCGACGCGGACGTCCGGGCTGGTCAGGAGCGTGTGCAGGACGCGGCCCACGTGACCGGCGAAGCGGGTGGCGGTGGCCGGGTCGAAGAGGTCGGCGGCGTACTCGACGTTGAGGGCGAGGGTGCTGTCCCGGACGACGTAGGTGGCGGTGAGGTCGAACTTGGCCGAGTTCCAGGGCAGGGCGAGGTCGGTGGCGTCCAGGCCTGGGAGCGCGGAGCGGCTGGTGGAGGAGTCCTGGACGTCGACCATGACCTGGAAGAGCGGGTTGCGGGACAGGTCGCGTTCGGGGCGCAGCCGTTCGACGACCTTGTCGAAGGGGACGTCCTGGTGGTCGAAGGCGCCGAGGACGACGTCACGGACGCGGTCCACGAGGGTGCCGAGCCGGGGCCGGCCGGAGAGATCCGTGCGCAGGACGACGGTGTTGACGAAGAAGCCGACGAGGGGCTCCAGTTCGAGGCGTCCGCGCCCGGCGACGGGGGTGCCGACGGCGATGTCGCTCTGTCCGGTCCAGCGGGCCAGGACGGCCTGGGCCGCGGCGAGCAGCACCATGAAGCGGGTGGCGCCGTGGGCGCGGGCGAAGGTGTCGACCCGGTCGAGGAGTCCGGGCGGCAGGGCGACCTCGACGGCGCCGCCGCGCCCGGTGAACGCGGCGGGGCGGGGCCGGTCGGTGGGCAGGTCCAACACCGGGGTGTTCTCAAGTGCCTTTTCCCAGTAGGCGAGTTGGGGTTCGAGGGCGCCGCTGTCGGCACGGTCGCGCTGCCAGACCGCGAAGTCGCCGTACTGCACGGGCAGTTGCGGCAGCCCGGCGGGGCGGCCCTGGGTGCGCGCGTGGTAGTGCTGGGCGAGTTCGTCGAGCAGAACGCCCTTGGACCAGCCGTCGGTGACGGCGTGGTGCAGGGCGATCAGCACGACATGGTCGTCGTCGGCCAGTTCCCACACGCCGGAGCGCAGCAGGGGCGGCCTGGCGAGGTCGAAGCGGCGGGTGGCGAAGGCCGCGGCGGCGGGGCGCAGCGCCTCGACGCGGTCCTGTCCGCCGGAGGCCTCGGACAGCCGCTCCCAGCGGAGCGGCACGCCGACGGGGTCGCACACCTCCTGCACGGGGCGGCCGTCGGTCTCGATGAGGGCGGTGCGCAGGACCTCGTGGCGGGCGACCAGGTCGTCCAGGGCCTGCTGCCAGGCGGAGCGGTCGAGGCCGCCGCGCACCCGCCAGCAGTACCACAGGAGATAGGAGTCGCCCCGGTCGGAGGTGCGGTCCAGGAACCACAGTCGCTCCTGGGCGAAGGACAGCGGCAGCGGCCGGTCGCGGTCGACGGGCACCACCTCGGTGCCGGCGTCAGCACGGGCGGTGGCCACTCGGGGGGCGAACCCGCGGACCGTGGGGTGCTCGAAGACGGTGCGCAGTTCGATCTCGCGGCCCAGTCGCTGGGCGATCCGGGAGACGGCCATGGTGGCGAGCAGGGAGTGGCCGCCGAGGTCGAAGAAGCTGTCGTCGAGTCCGACCCGCTCCCGTCCCAGGACGTCGGCCCATACGTCGGCGACGATCCGCTCGGTCTCGTCGCGCGGCGCGGCATAGGCGGGGCCGGCGTCGGAGCGGGTGTGCTCGGGGTCGGGCAGCGCGGACCGGTCGAGCTTGCCGGAGACGCCGACCGGCAGGGCGTCGAGGACGACGAACTCGGACGGGACGGCGTGGTGCGGGAGGTGGCGGGCGCACCAGGCGCGCAGCTCGGCCCGGTCCGGTGCGGCCGGGGCGTCGGGGGCGGGTACGACGTATCCGGTGAGGCTGCGTCTGGTGGCGCGGTCGGGGCGGGCGGCGGCCTGGGCGACGAGCGGGCAGGCTCGCAGGACGGTCTCGACCTCGCCGAGTTCGATACGGAAGCCGCGGATCTTGACCTGGTCGTCGCGGCGGCCGAGGAACTCCAGGTCCCCGCCGGGGGTCCAGCGTACGAGGTCGCCGGTGCGGTAGAGGCGTCCGCCGGGCAGCCCGTAGGGGTCGGGCACGAAGCGTTCGGCGGTCAGGGCGGGCTGACCGAGGTAGCCGCGTGCCACCTCGGTGCCGCCGATGAGGAGTTCCCCTCCGACGCCCACGGGGACGGGTTCGCCGTCGCCGTCGACGACGTAGACCCGGCGTTCGCCCAGCGGGCGGCCGATCGGCACGGTGTGGGCGGGCGGGTCGTCGGCGTCGTAGGTGGTGGTGGTGACGGTGGTCTCGGTGGGGCCGTAGGCGTTGACGACGCGGACGTGGGGGACGGCGGCGCGCCAGGCGGCGAGGGTGTCGGGCGGGACGGTCTCGCCGCCGAGGACGAGCAGGCGCAGGGTGCCGAGGGCGGCGGCGAGGCGGCGGTCCAGGGAGAGGGTGAGTTCGGCCCAGTAGGTGGGGGGCACGTTGACGACGGTGAGGGCGTGCCGTTGGACGATCTCGGGGACCTGGGTGGGCAGCCAGGGCTCGTCCGGGCGCATGACGACGGTGGCGCCGCCGGTGAGGGCGGGCAGGATCTGGTCGAGGGAGGCGTCGAAGGAGAAGGACGCGAAGGCGAGGACGCGGTCGGCGGCGGTGATGCCGAAGCGTGCGCGGGCGGCGGCGACATGCGAGGCGAGGGCGGCGTGTTCGACGCCGACGGCCTTGGGGTGTCCGGTGGACCCGGAGGTGAAGATGACGTGGGCGAGCTCGCGCGGGTGCGGGTGGTGGCGGGGGCCGTCGGCGGCCGGGGTGACCGTGGTGACGTCGATCCGCGCGGGGGCGAGGCCGTCGGCGGCGGAGGCGGTCGCCGGGTCGCCGAGCACACAGGCGAGGCCGGCTTCCCGGGCCATGAACCGCAGCCGCCCATCGGGGAGTTCGGGGTCGAGGGGCACGTAGACGCCGCCCGCCCGCCAGATCCCTTCGACGGCGGCGACGGACCACGGTCCGCGGCGCAGCAGGACGCCCACGGCGTCGCCCGGTGCGATGCCCGCGCCGGTCAGGGCGGCGGCCAGTCCACCCGTCATGGCGTCGAGTTCGGCGTAGGTGACGGTGTCGTCGCCGCAGCGCAGCGCGGTGGCGCCGGGGCTGCCGCGGAAGGCAAGGGGCGGCGCCGGGGCAGCGGCGTGCTCGGGGGCGCGGTGCCAGTCCGGGCGGGGCCGGGCGAGGGTGCCGGGTCGGGGCGGCAGGGCGCGGGCCAGTTCCCGTACCGGGGTGTCGGGTGCGGCGAGGACGGCCCTCACCAGGGCCACGTACGCCTGGGCGAACACCCGCATGGTGGCGGCGTCGAAGAGGGCGGTGGCGTACTGCAGGAGGGCGGCGATGCTGCCGTCCGCGCGCAGGGTGAGGTCGAGGAAGACGTCCAGCGGGGTCTCGGCGAGCGGCGGTTCGACCAGGGACACCTCCAGGTCCGGCATCCGCATCGGCTGGATCGGAGTGTTGAGGAGGGTGAAGGAGGCCTGTGCGAGGGGGTGGCGGGACAGGTCGCGGGAACCGCCGAGGGCGCCGACGACCAGGTCGAAGGGCGCCTCGGCGTGGGCGAGGTCCACGGGGACGCGACCGCGCACCCGGTCGAGCAGGGTGGTGAAGCCGGGACTCCCGGCGAGGTCGGTGCGCAGGACCACCGTGTTGACGAACGGGCCGATGAGGGCGGCGGTGCCGGGGCGGGCGCGGTCGGCGAGGGTGCTGCACACGGCGATGTCGTCGCGGCCCGCCCAGTGGCCGAGGAGCGCCTGGTAGGCGGTGAGCAGGACCATGTAGCGGGTGGCGCGTCGGGAGCGGGCGAAGCCGTCGACGGCGGCGACCAGGTCGGCGGGGAGGTCGAAACGGACGACGTCCCCGGAGCCGTCCCAGGTGCGCGGGCGGGGCCGGTCGGTGGGCAGGTCGAGCGGGGTGAGGCCGGTGAGCCGTTCGCGCCAGTGGCCGAGCAGGCGCTCCAGACGGGGGCCGCGCAGGCGTTCGGCCTGGGTACGGGCCAGGTCTGAGTAGGCGAGGGCGGGCGCGGCGACGGAGTCGCCGCGGTATCCGGCGGCGAGCTCGTTCAGCAGTACGCCCCACGACCAGCCGTCGACGGCGATGTGGTGCACCTCGACGAGCAGGAGGTGCTCGTCGGGGGCGACGCGGGCGAGGCAGGCGCGGACGGGTGGCTGCGCCGCGAGATCGACGGAGCGTCCCAGGCGGCGAGCGTACAGGTCGTCGGGGCCAGTGGCCTCGATGCGCTCCAGGGCGATGCCGTGCGGGGCGTCGACGACCGGGACGGGTTCGCCGTCGACGGCCGTGAACCGGGTGCGCAGCACCTCGTGCCGGTCGACGATCGCGGACAGGGCCCGGTGCAGCCGTTCCGGGTCGAGCGGGCCGTGCAGCCGCAGGATCAGCGGGAGCATGGAGCCGCTGGAGGAACCGGCGAGCTGGTCCATGAACCACAGCCGGCGCTGCGCGAAGGATGCGATCCGGGTGTCGACGCCGTCCAGGGCCCTCTCGGGGGCCGGTCCTGCTGTCACGTTGAGCCTCCAAGCCGTGTTTTGCAGCAGACTGCCGTCGGCGGACAGGGAGCCCATAGGGAAGAAGACGCAGCACCGCACGCAGAGTGGGCTGCCGGACCGGCTCCGCGCAGGTCGGGGGTCCGTGCCGCGCGGCGGCGAGCCAGGACACTGACGGAGGCTGTTTGGTTCCCCGCGATCCTCTTCCTCGGGTTCCTGACCTGTTTCGCCCCAGCCACCGGCCCTGCACGCGCCCGCGCCGCACCACGCGCCCGCGGCGGTGGCCGGTCCGGACGCGGCCCACGAGGTGGCCGCGCTGCCCCCACGCCCGCCGGGCCGTGCGCGACCGTACGGCGAAAGACGCCGGTGCCGACCGCGCTCCCCGTCCACCCGCACCACTCCGGGGAGTCGGCGCCCGATCTCATGGGCACCGGGCGGGAAACCGAAGGCCGGTCGCGCCCTCCTGCACCGCGTTGCTTCAGCACGCAGCCGCCGCCCAGGACCTCTTTCGCGACGTCCTGAAACCGACTGCCGACTTCGCCAGGAGCACGCACAGCACGGCCCTCGCCGGAAGCGGCCTCCTGGGGCTCCTCGCCATGGCGACGTCCGTGTCGGGCCGTGCAGCACCGCACTTCGCCGAAACCGCGGAATGCGCCCTGGCCCTGCCACGGTCCTCCCACCCGGCCGACCGGACCTACCCCAAGGACTCGCCCTACGACTGGCTCGTCTGCCTGGCGCCGAAGTCCACCGCGTACGAGCGGATCAAGGTGACGAAGTAGACCTAGGGGGTGTCTTCACCGTCCTGTGCGGTGTCCGCGGTGTCCGCGTGCACCCGGTGTGCCGGGCGAAGGCTCTCGTGGCGGAGCAACTCGGGCCTTGTCCGGTGCGGCGAGAGTGCGTGCCAGGCGCCGCGACGCAGAGGGGAGTGTGACGACAGGCCCTAGCTCTGGCCGGGCCGGTCCCCCCGGTGCCGGGAGCCCGGCAGCATCTCCTGCACCTTCGCCTTGATGCCCTGGCGGAGCATGCCCGCGGTGTCGCTGTCGCCCTTGAGGACGGACTCGGCGGCGGCCTCGATCTGGTCGAAGGTGGCGTGCGGCGGGATGGGCGGCACCGCGGGGTCGGTGCGGAAGTCCAGGACGAAGGGATGCCGGGCCGCGAGCGCCTGCCGCCAGGCGCCGGCCACCTCGGCGGGCTTCTCCACCCGCAGGCCGCCGAGCCCGAGGGAGCGGGCGAAGTCCGCGTAGGCCACGTCCGGCAGGGCCTGCGAGGGCAGGAACTGCGGAGCGCCCGACACGGCGCGCATCTCCCAGGTGACCTGGTTGAGGTCGCCGTTGTTCAGCACGCAGACGATCAGCTGCGGATTCTCCCACTCCTGCCAGTACTTGGCGACGGTGATCAGCTCGGCCATGCCGTTCATCTGCATCGCCCCGTCGCCGACCAGCGCGATCGCGGGCCGCCCCGGGTGGGCGAACTTGGCCCCGATCACATACGGCACGCCCGGACCCATGGTGGCCAGGGTGCCCGAGAGCGAGCCGCGCATGTTCCCGCGCAGCCGCAGGTGCCGCGCGTACCAGTTCGCGGACGAGCCGGAGTCGGCGGTGACGATCACCTCGTCGGGCAGCAGCTCGTCCAGCGCGTGCACCACGTACTCGGGGTTGACCGGTTCGGCGTCGACCGCGGCGCGCCGCTGCATCACCTCCCACCAGCGGGCGGTGTCCTTCTCGATCTTCTTGCGCCACTTGCCGTGCTTCTTGCGCCCCAGCTGCGGCAGGAGCCGCCGCAGTGTCTCGCGCGCGTCACCCACCAGGTTGACCTCGAAGGGGTAACGCAGGCCGACCATGTGCGGGTCGATGTCGATCTGCACGGCGCGCGCCTGATCGAACGGCGGCAGGAACTGGCTGTACGGGAAGCTCGATCCGATGACCAGGAGCGTGTCGCAGTCCCGCATCAGCTCGTACGAGGGCCGGGTGCCCAGCAGCCCGATCGAGCCGGTCACATAGGGCAGGTCGTCGGGCAGGGCGTCCTTGCCGAGCAGGGCCTTGGCCACGCCCGCGCCGAGCAGTTCGGCGAGTTCCTCGACCTCCTCGCGCGCGCCGCGCGCCCCCTGCCCGATCAGGACGGCCACCTTCTCCCCCTCGTTGAGGACGGCGGCTGCCCGGGTGAGGTCCTCCTCGGCGGGCACCGGCGCGTAGGAGGGCAGGCCGAGGCTGGAGGGCACCATCTTGAATGCGTGCCGGGGCGGTTCGTACTCCAGCTCCTGCACATCGGCGGGGATGACGACGGCGGTCACCGTGCGGCGGGTCAGGGCGGTGCGCAGCGCCCGGTCCAGGACGTTCGGCAGCTGCTCGGGCACGGTCACCATCTCGCAGAAGTCGGAGGCGACGTCCTTGTACAGGCTCAGCAGGTCCACCTCCTGCTGGTAGGAGCCGCCCATCGCGGTGCGGTCGGTCTGGCCGAGGATCGCCACCACGGGCACATGGTCCAGCTTGGCGTCGTACAACCCGTTGAGCAGGTGGATCGCGCCCGGCCCCGAGGTGGCCGCGCAGACGCCGACCCGGCCGGAGAACTTGGCGTAGCCGACCGCCTCGAAGGCGGACATCTCCTCATGCCGGGCCTGGATGAACCGCGGCCGGTCGTCCGCCCGTTCCCAGGCGGCGAGGAGTCCGTTGATTCCGTCCCCGGCATAGCCGAAGACATGCTCGACGTCCCAGTCGCGCAGACGCTGCAGTACGAAGTCGGAGACCTTCGTCGACACGGGGTGGCCTTCCTTTCGATCGGTCGGTCGGTCGGTCAGGCGGAGTGGGTGGACGGGCGCGGGAATACGCGGGAGGGAATGCACGAAGAAGAATCGAGCCTGCCAAAGGACAGTGAGGCCACCGCCCCACACGGGGCCCTTCGCACAAGCTAAGCCGCGCGGACGAAAGCCTCCGTCATATCCCTCCGGGACACCGCATGGTGCCCTGACGGGTTCACCGGCCCGGCCTTCTCAAACACGGCCGGGTGAGGAGAGGGCCGGGGCGGCGATCCCAGTCGGACGTACGAGGTGGGGCGTACGCGGTCGGGTCGCGCACCCCACCTCGGCATGAGACAAGAGGGGACAGGAGTCCCCGGACCGTACGGCGACGGTTGGACCGCGGCAGTCGGGGCAACTCGCGGCAGCAGGACAGCAGGAACGGAGTCCGTGACGATGAGCGGCAAACACAAGGACGGCGACAGCGGCGCGGAGGAAGTGCGCAAGGAGATCGAGGACGCCGAGACCCGGGTGGGCGTCGAGGACGACGAGGAGCAGCGCCGCCACGACGGCGAAGCGGGCGACGCCACCAGCCCGAACCCCGGTGCCCAGCAATCCGCCCACGAAGAGGACCGCCGACCACGATCCGAGCACGACTGACTCAGGCACGGCGCGGCTTCGCCATCCCCGTCCCGCGCCATCTGACCGCCCGGCGTGCGCGGGCACGCCAGGAGACGTGGGGCACCGAGCTCGCCCGCCGCACCCGGGTGGACGATCTGCCCGAGGCGGACGAGGTGCGGCGCTTCTCTCCGTTCGTCCGCTTCGCCGGGGGCCTCGCCGGGCGCGAGTCGCGCCGGCAGGGGCGGGCGGTCCCGAACGACGCCCTGCTGCTCAAGGTCTACGAGTACCGCCACGACCCCGCCCGGTGGGCCGATCCGTATGACTTCGACCCGGGGCGCTTCGGCGGACGGCAGCCGGGGCCGGACGCGAGGCGTAGGGGCGACTGCGACCTAGTGCTCCAGCCGTGGATCGCAATCTGGCATGGCGTCATCCACCTTGAATCGGCTGCCGAGGATGCCGGCCGGGCGCATCGGCATGTTCCGGATCTCCTGCTTGTTCAGCGGAGGCCCCAGTCGGGTCGGCTTCACGGCCGGGTGTGCTGCTCGGCGGCGTCGAACGCGGGCGCGAGCGGGGCCAGCGCCGCGCGGAGCCGGTCGGGCAGTGAGCCGGAGGGCAGGACCAGTCCTGCGGCGGTGTGCCTCTCGGCGGTCTCTGCGCTCTGCACCGGCCGGAGCCAGCCCTCCAGCGCGATGCGCACTGCCGCGGCCACGCTGGCCGCGAGGACGCGGGCCGTGTGTGCTTCGGCGTCGGCCAGGCGTTCGGCGAGTACCGCCGTGAGAGGGGGCTCGATACCGGCGGCGGCTTCGAGGAACGCGTCGCGCAGCGCGGTCTGGGCGGTGATCAGCAGCAGCGCCTTCTGCTCGCGCTCGCCGGTGTTGGTGTACTGCGCGACCACTGCTTCGGTGACGGCGTCGGCCAGGCGCACTTCCGCGGGCCGGGCCGCGACCGCCGCCGCGATACGCGCCTCCCGGTCCGCGGTGACGGCGGAGACGATCGCCTGCTCCCGGCTGGCGAAGTAGTTGTTGTACGTGCGCGGCGAGACCCCGGCCGCTTCGGCGATGTCCTCCACCCGCACCCGGTCGGGTCCGTGCTCCACGGCAAGGCGCAGTGCCGCCTCACGCAGCGCCTCGCGGGTGGCCTGCTTCTTCCGCTCCCGCAGCCCTGGCCGTGGTGTCGTCACGGCGTCAGCGTTCCACACAGGACTGCGTACGCGCAAAGTTGCGTACACGTAAATTTGCGTGCACGCACTTTTCCTGCCAGTCTCGACCCGCCCGAGACCGGCAGAGAGGACACCACCGTGCGAGCAAGAGGAATGACCTACGACACCGGATTCGTCCTGCACGGCCGGACATCCCGCGAGCACTTCGACCCCGCGGTGGTCCGGCGCGAACTCGCCGTCATCCGCGACGACCTCCACTGCAACGCGGTCCAGATCATCGGCGGCGACCCGGACCGACTGGAGGCGGCCGCCCGCGCCGCCGCCGAGTTGGGCCTGGAGGTCTGGTTCTCGCCCTATCCGCTGGAGCTGGATCCGGACCAGATCCTCACGCTCTTCCGCGACTGCGCCGAGCGAGCGGAACGGCTCCGGCAACAGGGGGCCGCAGTCGTGTTCGTCGCGGGGGTCGAACTGAGCGTGATGAACCGCGGGTTCCTCTCCGGAGAGAGCCCCGAGGAGCGGGTCGAGCAGCTGATGAGCCGAGGCGAGCATCGGGCCGAGGCGATGCGCGAACTCGGCGTGCGCATGAACGCGTTCCTCCATGACGCCGCGGCCGCGGTCCGCGAGAGCTTCCACGGCGAACTCACCTACGCGTCCATCCAGTTCGAGCAGGTCGACTGGACCCCCTTCGACATCGTGACGTTCGAGCTGATCCGCTCCGCCGAGGTCGCCGACGGGTTCCGGGACGCGGTGCGCACCCTGGCCCAGGGCCCGAAGCCGCTCGCCGTCACCGGGTTCGGCACCGCCGCCTACCGCGGCGCGGGAGACCGCGGGGGACGGGTGCTGGACGTGGTCGAGCACGACCCGAAGACCAAGGCCCCACTACGGCTGAACGGCACATACGAGCGCGACGAGGCGGGCCAGGCCGCGTATCTGAGCGAACTGCTGGAGATCTTCGAGACCGAGGGCGTGGACAGCGCGTTCGTGTTCCTGTTCGCCCTGCCCGGCTACCCGCACCGCCCGGACGGCGCCCCCAGGGACGACCTGGACCGGGCCGGCCTGGGCATCGTCAAACTCCTCGAAGGGCGCCGGGGACAGACCTACCCCGACATGGAATGGGAACCCAAGGCCGCCTTCACGGCAGTGGCACAGCGGTACCGGAGGTGACAGGCTCCGCGCACGGTGGCCAGCGGGGCGGCGTACCAGACGGGCGGTAGTGGAGCCTTTGGACGCCCTCACCAGACTTCCGGCCCCATCACGCGGCACGAACGTGAAATAGCCGAACGGTCATTCGCACAGGTCAGCGACCATCAACCGCCCAGCGCTGCAGGTCACCGCACTCGCTGGCCTCTTTCGCGGCATCTGATCCGGGCGTCACCGCCGCGACCCTCTCCGCCCCGCCGCCCAGCGGGCCGGAGAGGGGCGCGGCGCCATGTCCGGGACTCCTCCGGGCCGTTGAACCCGCGGCGGGCTACAGCAAGGGGCAGTGCCTCCGCGGCGGGAACCCGGGATCGGAACGGCGTATGGCCGCGGTGTAACGCGCCCGGGGACGGTCACGCGTGCTCGGGGCATTTGCGGGGCTTCTTGTTGCGGGCGGTTGGCAGTGCCGTGATGACTACGTACAACTCTTGAGCCGTCACCGGGAGTTGCGAAGCATGACATGTACGCGACCGCCACAGGGGTGGCCGCGACGCTCCTTCCCCCCTCACTCCCGAGACAGGAGACCCCTCACATGTCTGCTTTCCAGCGGTCCGGCAAGCGCTGGTTCGGTGTGACCGTGGCGACCGCGGTCGCCCTCACCGCGGGTTCCACGATCGCCGCCCTGCCCGCCGGCGCGGCCCCCGCCGAGGGCACCGTGCTCGGCGCGGGCGCGCCCGGTGCGATCAAGGGACAGTTCGTCGTCCTGCTCGACGGCAAGGCCGGTGTCACCGCGAAGAAGGACATCGCCAAGAAGTACGGCGGCGAACTCGGCCGCAGCTTCGCCTCGATCAACGGCTTCTCGGCCGAGGGCCTCAGCGGCGCCGAGGCCCGGAGACTGGCCGCCGACCCGGCCGTCGACAAGGTGGTCCAGAGCAAGACCTTCACCATCGCCGCCACCCAGCCCTCCCCGCCGTCCTGGGGCCTGGACCGCGTGGACCAGAGCGACCTGCCCCTGAACGACGCCTACACCTACCCCGACTCCGCGGGCGAGGGCGTCACCGCGTACGTCATCGACACCGGTGTGCGCACCACCCACAGCGACTTCGAGGGCCGCGCCTCCTCCGGCTACGACGCGGTCGACGGGGACGACGACGCCTCGGACGGCCACGGCCACGGCACGCATGTCGCCGGCACCCTCGCCGGGGCGGCCCACGGTGTGGCCAAGAAGGCTCAGGTCGTCGGCGTGCGGGTGCTCGACGACAACGGTTCAGGGACCACCGAGCAGGTCGTCGCGGGCATCGACTGGGTGACCCAGAACCACCAGGGCCCCTCGGTCGCCAACCTGAGCCTGGGCGGCGGCGCCGACGAGGCCATCGACACCGCGGTCCGCGAGGCCGTCGCCTCCGGCGTGACGGTGGCCGTCGCCGCGGGCAACTCCGCCGACGACGCCGCCGACTACTCCCCGGCCCGGGTGTCGGAGGCACTGACCGTCGCGGCCAGTGACGACGCGGACGGCCAGGCCTACTTCTCCAACTACGGCAGCTCGGTGGACCTGTACGCGCCGGGCGTGGACATCGTCTCCGACTTCAACACCGGTGACGACGCCACCACCACGTACTCCGGCACCTCGCAGGCCACCCCGCACGTGGCCGGTGCCGCCGCCGTCTACCTGGCCGGCCACCCGGAGGCCACCCCGGAGGAGGTCGCCACCGCGCTCGGTGACGCCGCCGCGGCCGACCGCATCACCGACCCGGGCGAGGGCACCCCGAACAAGCTGGTCCAGATCACCGAGTAGGAGCCCGCGCCGAAACGGGCAGACCGCTCACCGCTGCCGCACCTGTTCTGACGTACGAGTCGGGACGAGTGCGGCAGCGGTGCTGTCCGGGACCGCCCGGCGCCGGGGGTCATTCGGCGGGCCGATCTCCCCCATGGCGAACTCCATGTGCCATTTGCCCAATTCGGGGTACGCGGGAGCCGCTTCGCCATTTCTAAAAGTTCCGTGTGTTTGCTTCTGTTTCCGCAGCTCACCGAAGTGCCTAATTGGTCTAGACCACTAACGAGCCGGAAGCCCCTTTACCGCACCCTCGTTTCATGGCTCACTATGACGTGTCCGCCTCAAGTAGACGCGCGTAGACCGCAGTTGGAGTGCGGGAAGCGCGCGGCGGTCCGCTTGAGGAGGATGCGCCCCATCTGCTCGCCCATGCGTTCCGCCCACTCGGCCGTGCGCGCCAACGAGGGTCCCGCCCCCGTGCCGCGTGCTCCACAGATGCGCCAGGAGGCAGCGTTGCTCCCGACCGAGTCCTGCTTTTCCCGGTCGCTCGTCCACGGCAATACACCGTTCGCCTACGGCAATACAGCGGTGGCGGCGCCATGAGCAGCATTTCCGGAAATGTGGGCAAGGGGCGATTTCCACGGCATCCGGGACCATCCGCTCGCGACGGCGGAAGAAACCCCTGAGCCCTTTTGTCCGCCGCGTTCCGCTCCCTGGGGCGCGGCAGGCGCCACCGCACCGAAGGATCACCGACCACCACTGCATCTCACCCCTCGATCAGCAGGAGGAAGCCTTGTTCTCCCGAATCCTTTCCGCGAAGTCCGTGCAGCGAAGACTCACTGTGGCCGGTGTGCTTGGCGCGAGCGTGGCCATGACCCTCAGCATGACCTCGGGCACCGCCTCCTCGGCGCCGCTGCCCGACGACAACCCGGTGCCGGTGGGCCAGGGCTACATGGGTGTCGGCTACACGCAGGACAGCAAGGACTTCAAGCCCGACACCCAGGGTGCCCTCAAGGGCGCCCCGGGCACGGACCTCCTGGCGAACCCGGCGGGCATCGACGTCTCGCACTACCAGGGCGGGATCAACTGGGGCTCGGTCCGCAACGCGGGCATCGAGTTCGCCTGGATCAAGGCGACCGAGGGCACCACGTACAAGGACCCGCAGTTCAGCGCCAACTACAGCGGCGCCTACAACGCGAAGGTGATCCGGGGCGCGTACCACTTCGCGCGGCCCGACTCCTCCAGCGGTGCGGCGCAGGCGAACTTCTTCGCCAGCAACGGCGGCGCCTGGTCCCGCGACAACCTCACGCTCCCGGGCGTGCTGGACATCGAGGGCAGCTGCTACGGCAAGACGCCCGCCGCGATGCAGTCGTGGATCCTCGACTTCTACAACACGTACAAGGCCAGGACGGGCCGCGACGTGGTGATCTACACCAGCCCGAGCTGGTGGAACTCCTGCACCGGCGGCTGGAGCGGCATGAAGGCCAAGAGCCCGCTGTGGACGGCTCACTGGACCTCCGCGGGCAGCCCGAGCATCCCGAACGGGTTCTCGTCCTGGACGATCTGGCAGTACACCTCCACGGGCTCGGTGTCCGGTGTCTCCGGGAACGTCGACCGGGACCGCTTCAACGGCGACCGCTCGCGCCTGCTCGCCCTGGCGAACAACACCGCGTGACGGCTGTCTGATCGGCTCCCTGGCGGAGCGGGCCGGTGTGGGCCCGCTCCGCCAGTGTCTTTCCGGTGCCCGCGGGCACCCCCGTACCTCCCGCACCCCGTATCTCCCCCACCTTCGGATCCCCCACGGGCCGGGCCCCGACCGGCCGTTCGCGAAAGAGAGATGGTCATGAGCTCCGCACAGCAGCCCCTCAGCCGACGCGGCGCTCTGCTCGCCGGGACGGCCGCCCTCGCCGCCGGTCTCGGACTGGCGGACCGCTCGGCCGCGGCCGGACGCCCCGACCCCGCGCGACTGTCGGCACTCACCCCGGAGCAGCGCGCCGGTCAGCGCGTCGTCTACTCGTACCCGGGGCTCACGCCCCCGGCCTCGCTGCTCTCGGCGATCCGGGCGGGCCGCGCGGCCGGGGTGATCTTCTTCACCGAGAACGTGGAGAGCCTCGACCAGATCGCGGATGTCGTCCGGGAGCTGAACGAGGCGAACGCCTCCGCCCCCGTGAAGGCCCCGCTGCTGCTGATGACCGACCAGGAGGGCGGCATGGTGCGCCGTCTGCCGGGTGCGCCGGTGGCCTCCGCCAAGGACGTCGGCACCTCCGCGGACGCCGAGTTCCAGGCGACCTTCACCGGGACCGGCGCGGGCGAGAACCTCGCGGGCGTCGGCATGAACGTCAACCTCGCCCCGGTCCTCGACGTGTACCGCAAGGAGGGCGACTTCACCGACCAGTACGAGCGCTCGTACAGCAAGGACCCGCAGGCGGTGGGCGTGCTCGGCTCGGCCTTCGTGACCGCGCAGCAGGACGCGGGAGTCGCGGCCACCGCCAAGCACTTCCCCGGACTCGGCCCCGCCACGGCGAGCCAGAACACCGACCAGCGGCCGGTCACCCTCTCCACCTCCGCCGCCACCCTGCGGAGCGTCGACGAGGCGCCCTACCGGGCGGCGATCTCCGCGGGCGTCAAGCTGGTCATGCTCTCCTGGGCGCTCTATCCGGCGCTGGACGCCGAGCTGCCCGCCGGTCTGTCCCCCACCGTGGTCGGCGAGTTGCGCGACCGGCTCGGCTTCACCGGTGTGACCGTCACGGACGCCCTGGAGGCCGGAGCCCTCGCGGACTTCGGCGGGGTGGCCGAGCGTGCGGTGGCGGCCGCCGGGGCCGGGATGGACCTGATCCTGTGCTCGGCCCGAGATGTCGGCCAGGGCGAGGACGCGGTGGACGCGCTGGCCGGCGCCCTCGCGGACGGCACGCTCGACGGGGCCGGCTTCGACGCGGGCGCCGCACGCGTCCGCACCCTCCGCGAGGGCCTCGCCTGAGGGCCCGGCACCGGCAGGGGGCATGACCGGCGGGAACGTTAGGGTCGGGGGTGCCCCCGGCGGCGGCCGACCGGCCACCGGCGTACGTTCCCGTTCGCGGGCGCTCCGCCCTCCGCCGCGCCCGCCGCCCAGAACGCCGAGGAACACCGCCGTGTCCGATGCCGCCGCCCCCGCCCGTACGCAGAGCACGAGCAGCGCCGGGGGCGCCGCGGGCGCGGGCGGTTCGGTCGCGCCCGCCGGGCCCTCCTGCGCCGTGCCGTCCTCCGCCGGGCGGTTCCGCGAGGTGATCGACCGTATCGCCGGGGAGATGGCGCGGCTCACCGACCGCGGCAGCCCCGCCGACTACATCCCGGCCCTGGCCGGTGCCGACCCCGGCTGCTTCGGCATGGCGGTCGCGGAGCCGGACGGCACGGTCTACGGCGCCGGGGACTGGCGGCGGCCCTTCTCCGCGCAGTCCCTGACCAAGGTCTTCGCGCTCGCACTCGTACTCTCCCTGGAAGGCGAGAGCCTGTGGCGGCGCGTGGGGCGCGAGCCCTCCGGCAACCCCTTCAACTCCCTGGTGCAGCTGGAGTACGAGAACGGCATCCCGCGCAATCCCTTCATCAACGCCGGTGCCCTGGTGGTCACCGACCGGCTCCAGTCGCTGACCGGGAACGCGGCGGAGCGGGTGCGGGAGTTGCTGCGGGTCGAGAGCGGCAACGCCGGGATCGACTTCGTGCCGGAGATCGCCGCCTCCGAGGCGGCGCACGGCGACCGCAACGCCGCCCTCGCCCACTTCATGGCCGCCTACGGCAACATCACCACCCCGGTACCCGAGTTGCTCACCGCCTACTTCCGGCAGTGCTCCCTGGAGGCGTCCTGCGCGGACCTGGCCCTCGCCGGGTCCTTCCTCGCCCGGCACGGCGTCCGCGCCGACGGTTCGGCCCTGCTGACCCGCAGCCAGGCCAAGCAGGTCAACGCGGTGATGCTGACCTGCGGTACCTACGACGCGGCCGGGGAGTTCGCCTACCGGGTGGGGCTGCCGGGCAAGAGCGGGGTCGGCGGCGGGATCATCGCCGTGGTGCCCGGGGTGTGCACCCTGTGCGTATGGAGCCCGGGGCTCGACCGGCGCGGCAACTCGGTGGCCGGGGTCTCGGCCCTGGACAGGTTCACGACGCTCACCGGGCTGTCCGTCTTCTGAGCCTTCGTGCCTCTGAACCCTCGCGCCCGCCTGTCGGCTAGAACCGCTCCCCCGGCCCCACCCGCCGGTACGCGGCACGGGCGTTGACGATCCGGGCCAGTGCGGTGCCGACCACGGTGGAGAGCAGCAGGCAGCTCAGCCAGGCCGAGTCGCGGGAGGCGGTCCAGGTGAGGGTGCCGGCGGGCGGGATCGCGAAGCCGTTGAGGAAGAGCCAGCACAGCAGGGCGGTCCCCGGCGCGGCGTCCATCCGGGAGCACAGGCCCAGTACGGCGGCGAAGAGCGAGAGCACGAGGAGCGCCAACGCGGGCCGCAGGCCGACCAGATGGTTGAGCACGGCCACCAGGATGAGCGCGCCGGTGGAGGCCGCCGCCCAGACCACCGGGTTGGCGACCGGCTCGGGAACCGACCGTGCCCCGGTACTGATACGCACCCACTCGATCCTGCTCATGACCCGATTCTCCTGTCCTACGCCGCTTCCCGGTACGGGAGTCGCCCACCCCGGCGCGGATGCGCCCCCGCGGGAACCGTGCGGCACCGCCGCCACAACGGGGCAGCCCGGATGTCCCCTGGCATCCGTGGGGGCACTTTCTCACTGTTCCGCCCGTCGTGGCCGCGGAATCGGCACCGCTGTCCGAGACGCTCCGGGGAACGCCGGAAAACCCCCGGTCCGCGGGGCTTCGATGCGGTGAACTCCCCTTCCGAGGAGGCCTCCCGGGGCCGCGGACGGAGAGTTTTCCACAGGCTCGGGCCGCCCCCGACGGGAAACGGTACGGGCTGGCATGATCGGGTGCCCAGGAGCGGAAGGGGGCCGAGGTGGCCGAGGGAGAGGGCAGGCGGGTGCTCGTCGTGGACGACGAACCGGCGCTGGTCGATGTGCTCGCGACCTCGCTGCGCTTCCTCGGCTACACGGTCGACGAGGCGGTGGACGGGCGCGCGGCCCTGCACGCGGCGCGGGAGAACCGGCCGGATCTGGTCCTCCTCGATGTGATGCTGCCCGACATGGACGGCTTCGAGGTGGTCCGGCGGCTGCGCGCGGGCGGCAGCGGGGTGCCGGTGGTCTTCCTCACCGCCCGGGAGAGCGGCAAGGACGTCGTCACCGGGCTCGACCTGGGCGCCGACGACTACATCACCAAGCCCTTCCGGCTGGACGAGGTCGCCGCCCGGGTCCGCGCGGTGATCCGCCGCACCGGGGCGGCCGCCGCCCCGCAGGTGCTGCGCTGCGCGGACCTGGAGCTGGACACGGCCACCTACGAGGTGCGGCGCGGCGGCGTCCTGGTCGACCTCTCCCCCACCGAGTACCGGCTGCTGCACTGCCTGCTCCTCAACCGCGGCCTGATGCTGACCAAGGAGCAGCTGATGGACCGCGTCTGGGACTACGGGGAGGGCGACCCGGCGGTGCTCAAGACCTATGTGTCGTATCTGCGCCGCAAACTCGACGCGCTCGGCGAACCGCTGATCCACACCCGGCGCGGGGTCGGCTACATGCTGCGCGAGCCGGAGCCGGAGGGGACATGAGGCGGCCCCCGCTCCCCCGCTCCCTGCGCGGCAGGCTGCTGCTCGCCCTCCTCGCGGCGGTCGGCGTGGTGCTCCTCGCGGTGGCCGCCTTCGTGTACGCCACGATGCGGGACTACCTCCTCGACCGCACCGACACCACCGCGCGGGCGGTGCAGCAGCGCGTGGTCCAGCAGATCAAGGAGGGCGAACGCCCCGGGGAGGGCCTCGGCACCGGCGCCCGGATGCTGGGCAGCACGGGGTACTTCATCGAGATCCGCGAACCCTCCGGCGCGATACGCCCCTTGGCGCCCCAGCTGCGGGATCCCGGGGCGGCGCCGCCCGAGGTGCCGAAGCCGCCGCGCGGCACCGGCGGCTCCCCGGTGACGGTCTCCGCCACGGACGGCTCCGGCCCCGGCTACCGGCTGCTGAACCGCAAACTGCCGGGGCGCCAGGGCGTCCTGGTGGTGGCGGTGCCGCTCACCGCCGTCGACGACGCGCTGGAGCGGCTGCTGCTGATCGAGGGTGCGGGCGCCGCGGCCGGTCTCGCCCTGGTCGCCGGGGCCGGATTCTGGATCGTACGGCGCGGGCTGCGGCCGCTGGAGGCGATGGCCCGCGACGCGGACGCGATCTCCCGCGGTGAAGCACCCTTGCGCATACGGGAGTCGGCGGAGACCGAGGTCGGGCGCCTCGGCCTCGCGCTCAACACGATGCTGCAGAAGCAAGGCGAGGCCTTCGCCCGCCAGGAGGGCATGCAGGAGCGGCTGCGCCGCTTCGTGGCGGACGCCTCCCATGAACTGCGCACCCCGCTCAGCGCGGTACTCGGCTACACGGACCTCTACGCGCAGGGCGCCCTGCCCGAGGAGCACCAGCGCGCCCAGGCCGTGGGCCGCATCGGTGACGAGGCGCTGCGGATGTCACGCCTGGTGGACGACCTGCTGCTGCTCGCCCGCCTCGACGCCCGGCGCGAACTGCGGGCCGAGGAGGTCGATCTCGCCCGTCTGGCCCGGGAGGCCGTCGAGGCGGCCCGGGTGGTCGACCCGGAGCGGCGGCTCGGCTTCGAGGCGGAGACCCCGGCCTATGTCACCGGCGACGAGGACGAACTGCGGCGGCTCCTGGACAATCTGCTCGCCAACGTCCGGGTGCACACCGCCCCGGGCACCCCCGCCGAGGTGCGCCTCACCGCGGAGAGCGGCGGCGGGATACGTATCGAGGTGACCGACCAGGGCGAGGGCATTCCGCCGGAGGCCCTGCCGCATGTCTTCGACCGCTTCTACCGCGCCGAAGCGGGACGCCGCACCCGCGGCAGCGGCCTCGGTCTCGCCCTGGTCGCCGCGGTGGCGGCCGCCCACCGGGGCCGCTGCCTGGTCCGCAGCGCCCGCGGGCAGGGCACCACGGTCACGGTGGAGCTGCCGGGGAGCGTAGCGGCGCAGGGGAGTTGAGGCGGGAGCCCGGGGCCGAGGTGAGCGGACGGACCGCGCCCGCGGGCCCGTAACCGGGAGCCGGGAGCCGCCCGGAGAGCGCGCTCAGAGAAACGCCAGGGTCTTCTCGTGGCCGTCGAGGATCTGCCCCGGCTCGGTGTCGAGCACCCGGTCCAGGAGGGTGGCGTACACATCGCGGAAGTCCGTGGTGGTGCTGAGGTCGCCGTCGACGAGCTTGGCCAGGCTGGGCTGGTCCCCGTAGAAGCCGCCGCGTACCGGTTCGCCGAGGAGGAAGACCGGGCCCGCCGTGCCGTGGTCGGTGCCCTGACCCGCGTTGGCCTGCACCCGGCGGCCGAACTCGGAGTGGACGGCGACCACCACCCGCTTGCCCGCTTCGGTGCGCCGGATCCGGCCGAGGAAGGCGGAGAGGTCCTTGTCGAGCTGGCCGAGCAGCCGGGACTGGGTGCCCTTCTCATTGGCGTGGGTGTCGAAGCCGCCGAGGCTGACGCAGTAGACCCGGGTCCGCGCGCCCGAGGCCAAGGCCCGCTCCACCAGGCCGAGTTGGGCGGCGAGCCCGCTCTGTCCGCCCGCCGAGGCGCCGTCGGCCGGCTTGTCCTCGTCCTCGTCCTCCTCCTCGGGGCTCTGCCGCCCGTCCTGGTCGGAGCCCTCGCCGTCCTCGCCCTTGCCCTTGCCGTTCTTCTTGTCGCCGCCCTTGCCGTCTCCGGAGCCCTGCTCCTCGTCCGCGGCAAAGGCCTCGTTGACGCGGACCAGGTCACCGAGGGTGGCGGCGGCGCGCTGCTGGAGCGGATGGACCCCGGCCTGTTCCGCGGCGAGGTGGGTGCACACCGTCTGCCAGGCGTCCGGCAGCCGCGCCCGGCCCAGGGAGACCGCGGCCCCCGAGACCTTCTCCCCCGCGAGCACCGGCGGCAGGGTGGCGCCGAGCGAGACGGCGGTCAGCGGATCCGGCTTCGACTGGGCGTCCAGCCAGCGCCCGAGCCAGCCGGTGGGCGCGGGGCTCTCCGGGGAGGCGGTCTGCCAGATGGCCATGGACCGGAAGTGGCTGTGGTCCGGCTTCGGGTACGAGACCCCCCGGACCACGGCGAGCCGCTTCTCCTTCCAGAGGCCGTGGAAGCCCTTCATGCCGGGGTTCAGGCCCAGTTCCTCGCCGAGCGGCAGGACCTCGTCCTCCCCGTAGGCGAGGTCGGGGCGGGCCTCGCGGTAGTGCGGATCGGCCGCGGGGACAACCGTGTTGAGACCGTCGTTGCCGCCGTACAGCGTGACCAGGACGAGTACGCCCCCCTCGCCTCCGGCCCCCTCGCCGTCACCGGAGGCAAGGAGTTCACTCGCCGAGTAGGCGGCGCCCCCGGCCAGCAGCACCCCGGCCGCGGACACTCCGCTGGCCTTCAGAAAACGCCTGCGCGTCCAGGTGTCCACGGTGGTCCTCACCGGCTTCCTCCTCGTTCGCCTTGATGCTTGTTCGCTTTGGTGCTTATCCGTCTTGGTGCTGGTGCGTCTTGGTGCTGGTGCGTCTCGGTGCACGTTCGTCTCGGTGCACGTTCGTCTTCGTGCCTGTTCTTCTTCGCGCTCATTCGTCTTCCGGCCTGTTCGTCTCCGGGCCGTCCGTCTCCGGCCTGTCCGTCCGCGGCTCTGCCGTTGGAGACCGCGGCTCCGCCGTCGGGAACTGGCGCTCAGGCGAGGACGCTGTACTCCGGGCTGGTCAGGGCGATGGCCAGGCTCCGGGCCGGATCGGCGGAGGCGTCGACCAGTACCGCGCGGGTGCTCTTGCTCCACTCCCGGACGCCGAGCAGCCGCGCCAGTGCCTCGGGACGCTCCCCCGCCGTCTCCTTCCGGATCGCGGCCATCGCCTCCGTGTCCCGGGCGGCGCGGGTCACGTACTGGGCGAAGGTGAGGCGCGACTGGGCCGCGGCCGTGGTCAGCCAGGCCGGTCCCGAGGGCCAGCCGCCGACCGAGGGCGGCGCGAAGGGCGTCTGGCCGAGGCCGCCGAGGGAGCGCAGCAGCACCCGCCCGCCCTGCTCGGGGAGTCGGCGCGGGCGCAGGCCGAGGAGGCGCAGCGTCCCGACGACGTACTCGACGGGCTGTTTGACGAGGACGTTGTCCGGGTCGGTGAAGGCGGGGTCGGTGAACAGGGCGCGCAGCATCGCGGTGATGTCGCGGCGGGCGCCGAAGGCCTCGGTCAGCCGGTCCAGGCTGGTCCGGGAGGGGGCGTTCTCGGCGGAGACCAGCCAGCCCCACCAGCGGGTCGCCAAGTGCCGTGCGCAGTCGGCCTCTTCGGTGAGCAGGTCCACAAGGGCGCGGGCGTCCAGATCCCCGGAGTGGCCGAGCACCGTCCTGCTGCCCCCGGCGTGCCGGCGCGCACGGAAGCGGGCCCGGGGACCCTGCTCGGCGCGGCGGTCGACCGTCCAGCCGGTGAGCGCCTTCGCGGCCTCGCGGACATCGTCCTCGGAGTAGTTGCCGACGCCGAGGACGAACAGCTCCATCAGCTCCCGGGCGAGGTTCTCGTTGGGCGCCTCGGCGGTGTTCTTCGGGGCGTCGAGCCAGATCAGCAGGGCGGGGTCGCGCACCATGGCCCGGGCGAGGGTGCGGAAGTCACCGCCGCCGAGCCGCCGGAGGGTCTCGTTCTGCGCGAGCATCGCCTGACCCGAGCGCACCTTGCCGATCGAGGTGGCCCAGTGCCCGTGCCAGAGCAGCGTCCGCTTCTCCCGCCAGGGCCGCTCGGCGGCCACCATGCGGTCCAGCCACCAGAGCACGGCGTCCTCCCGCTGCCCGCGCAGCGCGGACCGGTAGGCCTTGCGGGCGTCCTCGTCCGCCGCCTCGCCGTCCTCTCCCCCGCCGTCCGCACCGGTGCGGGAGGCGTCCCGCGCGGCTGCGTTCCGTACGTCGTGCCGTACGCCGTTCCGTACGCCCCCGGCGGCATCCCGCTGGCCCGCCTTCTCCGAACTCCCCCTTTCCTCCTGGGACTTGGAGCCCTCTTCGGACTTGGGGTCCTTCTCGGACCTGGACCCCTTCTCGGGTTCGCCGGGCTTCTTGGGGCGTTCCGGGAGCGGGCCGAGGGCGGGGGCCGGGGTCGCGCCGGCGCCCGGGTCGTCGCCCTCGGCGAGCGCGGCGGCCAGCGTTTTCGCGTAGCCCGCTCGCGCGGCGGCGGTGACATCCGTGGCCGCGGCGGTGCCGAATCCGGTCCGTTGCAGCAGCCGCGCCACCCGGGCGTCGGCGTCGAGTTCGGAGGAAGCCATATGCCGACGGTGGCAGCGCACCGTGGGACAGCGGTGGGCCGCCGGTGGGAATCCGGTGGGAACGGACAGCCGGACCCCGCACTCCCGGCTTCCGCACTCCGGCACTCCCCCGGTCCCCCGCTCCCCGCTGCCGACTCCGGGCCCCCGGCTCCCGGCTCCCGGCTCCCGGACCGACCCTTGACCTGCCTGACGAGGTGTTATCGACTGTGCCGGTACAGCGGTCGGCCGGGCGGTTCAGGGGGCGTGCCGCACCGGGCCCGGGGACGGGAACGCCGGACGCGCCTGTCCCCGTACGTCCTCGACCGCCCCGCACCACCCCGAACCGCCGCCCCACCGATCGGAGACACCTTCCGTGAACGCAGCCGAGCCCGCGCCCCAGCCCGCGTCCGCACCGGGGAGCCGGGCCGCGCGCCCCGGCGAGGGCCCGTACGCCGAGGCCTTCCGGCAGAGTCTCGCGGCGCCGGAGGAGTTCTGGCTGGCGCAGGCCGGGGCCGTCGACTGGACCCGGCGGCCGACGAGGGCGCTGGACGGATCGGCGGCGCCGCTGTACCGCTGGTTCCCCGACGGCGAGCTCAACACCTCGTACAACGCGCTGGACCGGCATGTGGAGCAGGGCCGGGGCGAGCAGACCGCGCTGCTCTGGGACTCACCGGTGACCGGGGCGAAGGCGCGCTACTCCTATGCCGAGCTGCTCGACCTGGTGGCGCGCTGCGCGGGTGGGCTGCGCGCGCTCGGGGTGGCCAAGGGCGACCGGGTCCTGGTCTATCTGCCGATGGTGCCCGAGGCGGTGGTCACCATGCTGGCCTGCGCCCGGCTCGGCGCCGTCCACTCGGTGGTCTTCGGCGGCTTCTCGGCGAAGGAGCTGGCGGCCAGGATCGACGACGCGGCGCCGAAGGCCGTCGTCGCGGCCTCCTGCGGGATCGAACCGAACCGGGTGGTGGACTACAAGGCCATCGTCGACGAGGCCTACGCGCTCGCCGGACACCGCCCCGAGCACCTGGTGATGCTCCAGCGCGAAACCGCCCCGGCCACGCTCGGCCCCGGCGACACCGACTGGGCGGAGCTGCTCGCGACCGCCGAACCGGCGGCCCCGGTACCGGTCGCGGCCACCGACCCGCTGTACATCCTGTACACCTCCGGCACCACGGGCCGCCCCAAGGGCGTGCTCCGCGACAACGGCGGCCACGCGGTCGCGCTCACCTGGTCGATGCGGAACATCTACGACATCGGCGCGGGTGACGTGTGGTGGAGTGCCTCGGACGTCGGCTGGGTCGTCGGGCACAGCTACATCGTCTACGCGCCGCTGCTGGTCGGCGCGACCACGGTGCTCTACGAGGGCAAGCCGGTCGGCACCCCGGACGCCGGCGCCTTCTGGCGGGTGGCCGCCGAGTACGGGGTCAAGGCGCTGTTCACCGCCCCGACGGCCCTGCGCGCCATCAAGCGCGCCGACCCGGAAGGAGCGGCGCTCGCCGCGTACCGGCTGCCGTCCTTCCAGGCCCTGTTCCTCGCCGGGGAGCGCCTCGACCCGGAGACCTACCGCTGGGCGGGCGAGCGGCTCGGGGTGCCGGTGGTGGACCACTGGTGGCAGACGGAGACGGGCTGGGCGATCGCCGCCAACCCGCGCGGCCTGGAACCCCTGCCGATCAAGCCCGGCTCCCCCACCGTCCCGGTCCCCGGCTTCGACGTCCGCGTACTCGGACCGGACGGCGGCGAGTCCGGACCGGGCGAGGAGGGCGCCATCGCCCTGCGGCTTCCGCTGCCGCCGGGCGCGATGCAGACGCTCTGGGGCGACGACGAGCGCTGTGTGAAGGAGTATTTCGAGGCATATCCCGGCTACTACTCGACGGGCGACGGCGGTTACCTCGACGAGGACGGCTACCTCTTCGTCCTCGGGCGTACGGACGACGTCATCAACGTGGCGGGGCACCGGCTGGCGACCGGCTCCATGGAGGCCGTCCTCGCGGCGCATCCGGCGGTCGCGGAGTGCGCGGTGATCGGGGTCAGGGACGCGCTCAAGGGCCAGCTCCCGCTGGGGCTCGTGGTCCTCAAGGCGGGCGCCGAGGTGGCGGAGGACACCCTGCGGCGGGAACTCGTCGAGGCGGTCCGCCGGGAGATCGGCCCGGTCGCCGCCTTCCGCGAGGTGCTCGTGGTGGACGGCCTGCCCAAGACCCGCTCGGGCAAGATCCTGCGCAAGACCATGCGCCAGATCGCGGACGGCCGCCCGGCCGAGGTGCCCTCCACCATCGAGGACCACGCGGTACTGGAGGCACTGCGGCCCGCTCTTCAGCGGTAGCCGACGGCCGTTCTGTAGACGGCCGTTCTGGCCGGTCTGGCCGTTCTGTAGACGGCCGTTCTGGCCGGTCTGGCCGTTCTGTACACGCCGGATGGGTCTCGGTTCCGGCCGTGCTGCCTGAGCGGTGGGGACGGACCGCCGGGCGCCGCCGGACCACCGCTGCCCGCCGGGTGTCGCCGGACTGTCTCTGCCCGCCGGGTACCGACCGCCCTCGGGTCGCCGGGTGGTGCTCAGCCCCTCGCGCGCCCTGCCCGCCCCAGCGCCACGAGTTCCTCCTGGTAGTCGCCGTAGGCGGCGCGCAGTTCCCCGGCGGGCCAGTGCGGCGGGAGCAGGGCGGTGGGCAGTACCGGGTCGGCGAGGAGGTGGCGGACGGTGGCCGCGGCGAGGGTGAAGCGCTCGGCCGGGCGGTCCGCCGCCTGGAGCCGGTCGAGGAGGGCGGCTCCGGTGCGGGCCCAGCCGTCGAGATCCCAGAGGCCGTTCGCCAGAGCTTCGGGCTCACCCTCCGGCCGGGCGGTGAACTTCCGTACGAGGTCGTCGAGTTCGGGAGGCAGTGCGCGGTCCAGGTTCGCGGGGCGCAGCCAGAGGCCCTCGCGGAGTTCGGCCAGGCGCAGTTCGCTCAGGCGGGTGCGGAGCGCGGCGCGGTCGGCGGCGCTGCGTCCGGTGACCGTGACCGCGAGCATCTCCCAGCCGCCGTCCCAGTCGCGGGTGCGCGGGTGGATCGCCTCGTCCTGGCGCCGCTGCCGCTGGACGAGGCGGTCGCTGAGCCGGTAGGTGCCCTCGGCGCGCAGCAGGTCACCGGCGGCGACCATCCGGGTCAGGGCGACCCGCAGGGTCTGCTCGCTGATGTCGAACAGCTCGGCGATACGGACCAGTTCACGTACCGGGTGCTCCGGCGGATGGGAGCCGAGCAGGAGGCTCAGGACCACGGAACGTGCGGTGAGCGGCCGCAGTCCGAGCGCGTCCGCCGGGGGTGGAGCTGCCATGTCCGACCCCTTTCCGGCTGCCGTTCACCGTGCCTTCGGCCGGGCCCCCTCGGTCCGGGCCCGCCACGCCGCTGAGCTGCCGCGTTCCCGCGTCGCGCGGCCCTGGGGAGGCTATCAGCGGTCCGGGACAGCGCGCCGGACCGGCCCGAGCGAGCGGCGGGGGCAGGCGACCGGTCGGCATCGCGGTATCAGGGCATTGCGGCATTACAGTCTTGCTGCGGTCGCATCGTCAGCGTAATACTGGCCTCATGGTCACCCCACTGAGTACCGCGCGGCCCGACACGCACGAGGTCACCAACCAGCCGCCGCCGATCGCCCCGTACGACGCCTCGGAGGACGCCGCGCTCCTGGAGGGCCTGGAGCGTGAGGGTGCCGCCTGGGCGGTGCCGGACGTGCGCCGGCTGGGGCGGCTGGCCGGGAGCCCGGAGGCCCAACGGTGGGCGGAGCAGGCGAACACCCATGAGCCGGTGCTGCGGACCCACGACCGGTACGGCAACCGGATCGACGAGGTGGAGTTCCACGACAGCTGGCACCAGCTGATGCGGGTGGCGGTGGCCGAGGGCGGCGCCGGGGCCGCCTGGGCCGACGACCGGCCCGGCGCCCATGTGGCCCGCTACGGCGGGGCGCTGGTCTGGGGCCACACCGAGGCCGGGCACGGCTGCCCGACGGCGATGACGTACGCCGTGATCCCCGCGCTGCGCCAGCAGCCCGAACTGGCCGCGGTCTACGAGCCCTTGCTCACCAGCCGGGTGTACGACCCGGGGCTGCGGGTGCCGACGGAGAAACGCGGGCTGCTCGCGGGCATGGGCATGACGGAGAAGCAGGGCGGCTCCGATGTGCGGACCAACACCACCCTCGCCGAACCGGCGGGCGAGGAGGGGCTCTACCGGCTGCGCGGGCACAAGTGGTTCACCTCGGCGCCGATGTGCGATCTCTTCCTGGTGCTCGCCCAGGCGCCCGGCGGCCTCTCCTGCTTCCTGGTGCCGCGGGTGCTCCCCGACGGCAGCCGGAACACCTTCCGTATCCAGCGCCTCAAGGACAAGCTCGGCAACCGCTCCAACGCCTCCTCCGAGCCCGAGTTCGACGGGACGCTCGCCTGGCGGGTCGGGCCCGAGGGCCGGGGCGTCAAGACGATCATCGACATGGTCAACTGCACCCGTCTGGACTGCGTGGCGGGCTCGGCCTCGCTGATGCGCAAGGCGCTGGTGGAGGCCGCGCACCACGCCCGGCACCGCTCCGCCTTCGGGGCCCGCCTGATCGACCAGCCCCTGATGCGCAATGTCCTCGGCGATCTGGCCGTGGAGTCGGAGGCGGCCACCGCGCTCACCCTGCGTCTGGCGGGCGCGGCCGACCGGGCGGTGCGCGGCGACGAGGGCGAGCAGGCCTTCCGGCGCCTGGCGACCGCGATCGGCAAGTACTGGGTGACCAAGCGGGCGCCCGCCTTCACCGCCGAGGCCCTGGAGTGCCTGGGCGGCAACGGCTACGTCGAGGACTCCGGCATGCCGCGGCTGTACCGGGAGGCGCCGCTGAACTCGGTCTGGGAGGGCTCGGGGAACGTCAACGCCCTCGACGTGCTGCGCGCCCTGGCCAAGGAACCGGCCGCCGTCCAGGCGCTCACCGACGAACTGGCCCTGAGCCGCGGCGCGGACGCCCGACTGGACGCGGCGGTCACCCGGCTCGGCACCGAACTCGGCGACCTGGACGGCATCCAGGTCCGGGCCCGCCGCCTGGTCGAGCTGATGGCGCTCGCGCTCCAGGGCTCCCTGCTGGTCCGGCACGCCCCGGCGGCCGTCGCCGACGCCTTCTGCGCCACCCGCCTCGGTGGCGACGGCGGCTACGCCTTCGGGACGCTGCCGCACTCCGCGGACCTCGGCGCGATCCTCGGCCGAGCGGGACTGACCGAGCGGTGAGAGGCTCCGCGTATCCGCGATCCCGCCCCACTCCCCCGCACCCGCACCCGCACCCGCACCCGCACCCGCAGCACGGAGGCCCCGTATGACCGTGGACGTCGAGCGGCGCGGGCCGGTCACCGTGATCGGTCTCGACCGGCCCGAGGTGCGCAACGCCGTGGACGCCCCGCACGCCGCCGCGCTCACCGAGGCCTTCGAGGAGTTCGACGCCGACCCTGACGCGGCGGTGGCGATCCTGCACGGCCGGGGCGGGAACTTCTGCGCGGGCGCCGACCTCAAGGCGGTGGCCCGCGGCGAGGCGGTGGTCGGCCCGCCGGGTGAGGGCCCGGCGGGCATGGGCCCGACGAGGCTGCTCCTCGGCAAGCCGGTGATCGCGGCGGTCGAGGGGTACGCGGTCGCGGGCGGACTCGAACTCGCCCTCTGGGCCGACCTCCGGGTGGCCGACCCGGGGGCGGTGTTCGGGGTGTTCTGCCGCCGCTGGGGGGTGCCGCTGATCGACGGCGGCACGGTCCGGCTGCCGCGCCTGATCGGCCAGTCGCACGCGCTCGACATGATCCTCACCGGCCGCCCGATCGGCGCCGAGGAGGCCCTGCGCATGGGCCTGGCCAACCGGGTCAGCGCCCCGGGCGCCGCGCTCGACGAGGCCCTCGACCTCGCCGGTCGGCTGGCCCGCTTCCCCCAGACCTGCCTGCGTCAGGACCGGCTCTCCCTCTACGAGCAGCAGACGCTCCCGCTGCCGGAGGCGCTCGCCGCGGAGTGGCGGCACGGTGAAGTCTCCCTGGCCGCCGACACCTTGGCGGGGGCGGCCAGGTTCGCTGACGGCGGCGGACGGCACGGCGGCTTCGAGGAGGGGCCGCAACCGGCGAGCTGAGAATCCGCCGCCGGGGCCGGTCGGCCCGGGTACGCGCCCCGCCGGCGGCCGGAACCCGCCCCCGGCACCCCAACCGCCGCGCGCATCGGTCATATTGGTGTACGTGACACCGTCCCTGGACGGCCGGACCGGACCGGCGCCGGGCAGAGCGTTCCGCGGTCGCCCCGTCGAGGACACCGTGACGTAACAAAGCGCACAGACTCTTGCACTCGCGGGCCCAATAGGTCTATACCAATGTCAGGCCTAGTCGAGGGTGTCGCCTCCAGTGACGCGCGAACAGGTGCGCCCGCGGGACGTCCCGGGTCTCTCAGCCCTGCTCGGCTGACCCGCTCGTACCGCGCGGCGGACCGGCGGCACCCGGTCCCGCTCACGTCCAGGAGAAGGCGAGAACTCGGCAGTGTGTAGGTGTTCCCAGCGGCGGCTATCGCGTAGAGACCAGGACCGGTAGATCATGGAGCATGGTAAGTACCGTT
>NZ_JAAWWP010000031.1 GCF_012273655.1 Streptomyces physcomitrii
GCCACCCAGAGGTGGCAGATGCGGCTCCAGCAACGACCACTCACGGTTCGTCAGATCCCCCCGACCCATGCCCAAACCAACGAGCGACCGGTCAGAAGGTCACATGATCCGCCGGACACCCCCTAGGGGCCCGCGGTCAGTGCGTCTCCGGCCAGTCGAGGTCGTCGTCGAGGAGGTTCAGGTCCGGCGGCACCAGGGTGGTGGACTCCACCAGGCCCTTGAGCAGGTTGTGCAGGAGGCTGTTGTCGGAGGGGCGCTCCTCGGGCCGGTCGTGGATCAGGGGGTACTTGAAGCCGGTGCCGTGCAACCGGCGGCGGACGGCCTCCACCCGGTACTCGATCCGGCGGACGGTCCAGCCCGACTCCGGGCGCAGATAGGCGAGTTGCTCGACGGCGCGGCCGTAGGTCAGGGGCCGCGGGTCGGGCTCGTACTCCAGGTAGTGGCGGCCGAGGACGACGAGCAGGAGCCGCTCGTCCTCGCCCAGCGCCCAGCGCTGCGGCCGGACGGTCTCGGCGCGGCGGCTGGCCACCGGACCCCGGTCGTCGTGGTCGGCCACGTACAGCTCGACCAGGTGCTCCCGGTGGCCCGAGCCCTTCACGAACAGGGGGGTGTAGCCGGTGGGGAGCGGGATCGGCGCGGAGCTGCCGTGCATCATGCGCCCGCGCGGCAGCCGGACGAGCTGCTGCCCGGTGTTGCGCAGCCACCAGCTCCCGGCGCGGTACGTCAGTTCGCCGTGCTGCCGGCTCACCCACCGGTCGTCCACGCCGACGCCGAGGTCGGTGTCCGGTTTCTCACCGCGCCCGAAGCGGACGGTCCGCCCGGGGGTGGGCGGGGCGGTGAGATCACCGCTGAGCGTGCGGGCGTGCAGGGTGCCGGGCTCCCCCGGCGGGACCCCGCGCGCCAGGCTGTCCGAGCTGCTCATCGCCGTCTCCT
Source organism: Streptomyces physcomitrii (assembly GCF_012273655.1). GTDB lineage: Bacteria > Actinomycetota > Actinomycetes > Streptomycetales > Streptomycetaceae > Streptomyces > Streptomyces physcomitrii. The sequence goes on from NZ_JAAWWP010000031.1 coordinate 934, forward strand.
CGCGCTCGTCGTACCGCCCGGGGGCGCTTTGGCCATGGTCGGGCCCGGGGCGCGTGACCCCTCCCGGAGGTCCGGGTGCAGGGGCCCGGGGATGCCGGTCTCGGGGCCGGGTCCGCCGGGTCCGGCGCAGGATCATGCCACCGGTTCCGGACAGGCTTCCCCACGATTTCGGCCAGGTACTCGGTGGATTGAGACGTTGTCCCGGGAGCCGCCGCCGAGCACGGCGGCAAATGGGCGGGATACGGGGAGTGCGCTCGGCGGTACGCAGTACATTCGGTCCGCGTTCCGGGGGTGCCGAGGCGGGTTCCGGTCTTTCGTCGAGGGGAGTGCGGCTGTGCGTCGGGGGGAGAGGGTCGGCAAGTACCGGCTCACCGGCGGGCCGGTCGAAGGCGGCCAGGGAGCCGTCTGGTTCGCCGTCGACACGGAGCTCGGCCGCCCCGTCGTCCTCAAGCGCGCCCGGGTGGGGGACACCGGCCCCGGCAGCTTCGACCAGGTGCTCGCCGAGGCCCGCGCACTGGCGAAGTTCAGCCATCCGCACGTGGTGACGCTCTACGACGCGGTACGCACCGGCAAGGACGAGCGGGCCGCGTTCTGGCTGGTCCTGGAGCATGTGCAGGGCGGCAGTCTGGACGTCCCGCTGAAGCTGACCCCGCAGCTCGCCGGGGGCGTCGGCGCGCAGATCGCGGGCGCGCTGGCCGCCCTGCACGCCAAGGGCCTGGTGCACTGCGACGTCAAGCCCGGCAACATCGTGATCACCGAGGACCGTACGGCGAAGCTGGCGGACTTCGGCGCCGCGCTCCGGGTGGACTCGCACACCACGATCACCCCCAACGGGCCGCTCAGCCTCACCCCCGCCTTCGCCGCCCCCGAGGCGATACGCGGCGCCCCGGAGCGCGCCTCCGACGTGTTCTCGCTCGGCGTCACCCTGTACCAGCTGGTCACCGGGACCCCGCCGCTGCGCGGCCCCGGGCACGCGGTGCGCCTGGAGACGCTCAGCCCCCGGCTCGGGCCGCTCACGGAGGTGCTCACCGCGATGTTGCAGCGCGACCCGGGGGCCCGGCCCTCCGCCGCCGCGGCACAGGGCTCGCTCACGGAGCTCACGGGCGGGCCCCGGGCGCTCGCCGAGGACCACAGGCGCGAGCTCGACACCCTCCAACTCGCCCCGGCCACAGGGCGGTTCACCGAGGCCTCGTTACCGGGCCCGGCCCGGCCGACCGTGGCCTGGGACCGGACCGCCCCCCTCCGGCGGCGGCCGCTCCTCGCCGCCGGTGCCGCCGTGGCCGCGGCGCTCGCCGTCGCCGTACCGCTGCTGCTGATGAACGGTGACGGCAAGGAGGCGAAGGAGGACGGGGCCGCCCCGGCCACCGGCAGGCCGCCCGGCGCCGCCGCCTTCCTCGGCGACCACCGGACGGCCGACCCCTGCGGACTGTTGGAAGTGCGGGGCTTCGACGCGTACGAGGAGGCTCTCCCGGACCGCGATCAGGGCAACTTCAACCGCTGCGACCTGCGGCTCCAGGCGGACGGGGAGGATGTCGTGGACGTCCGGGTGGAGTTCGACGAGGAGGGGCTGCCGGAGCAGGAGCGGCGGCGGACCGAGGGCGGGGTGACCGTGGTGGAACTCGCCGAGAAGAGCAGCGAGTGCGAGCGGGTCCTGCGGGTGACCGAGTCTCCCGAGGAGGGCAGCGTGCGGGTCACCGCGGTGGCGCGCGAGCCCGGCGAGCTCAGGCAGGAACTGTGCCAGACCGCCGGTATCGCCACCGCCTTCGCGGCCGGGGTGCTCGACGGCGGCGGGGTCCCGCGGCGGAAGGCGGACTTCGACGACCGCTCGCTGGCCTTGATGGACGCCTGCTCGCTGCTCGACCAGAAGGTGCTGGAGAAGGATCCCGGGGTCAGCGTCGGGGAGCCGGAGGCCGGGTTCGGGGACTGGGCCTGCCAGTGGAAGTCCACCAGCGACATGGAGGTGGACCTCCAGTTCGACCAGGGCAAGTCGCCGCGGGGCCCGGGCGTCGGCGAGGTCACGTACAGCGGCCACGGGGGCTTCGTGATGCCGGACCACGAGGGCCCCCGGTCCTGCCGGGTCGAGTTGGTCCACCGCACCTATCTGGGCGAGGGCCAGCGGCGCGGCACCGAGCGGGTGGCGTTCACCGTCCAGCGGGCCCCCGGGAAGGTCGACCCCTGCAAGGTCGGCAAGGACCTGGCCAAGTCGGCCGCCGAGTCGCTCTCCTCCGCCTGAAGCGGTCCGGGCGCGTTCCGCCTTCCGCTGTGCCCCGCCTGCCCGACAGGCCCCGCGCCGCCGGGCGGAGCCTCCGCTTCCATCCGGCATCATGCTCCGCATGAGCCATAGGGAACACGCCGGTGCCGGGCACCGGGGCAAGCTGTCACACCGGCTGGTGCCGATGACCGGGCGGGACCCGGACGAACCCGGGCGCTCCGCCTCGCCCCTGGAACTCCTCTTCGACCTGACCTTCGTGGTCGCGGTCGGCACCGCGGCCGCCCAGTTCGCGGATCTGGTGGCCGAGAAGCACACCGGGCAGGCGATCGCCGCCTTCGTGCTCGCCATGTTCGCGATCAGTGTGGCGTGGATCAGCTTCAGCTGGTTCTCCTCCGCCTTCGGCACCGACGACTGGCTCTACCGCGCCCTGACGATGCTGCAGATGATCGGCGTCGTCGTCTTCTCGCTCGGCATCCCGGCGATGTTCCACTCGGTGGCCGAGGGCGAACACCTGGAACTGCGGGCCATGGTGATCGGCTATGTGGTGATGCGGATCGCGATGGTGCTCCAGTGGTGGCGGGCCGCCCGGGAGTCGCCCGGCTTCCACGACGTGGGGATGGCCTCGATCCGCTGGACCGTGCTCGCCCAGGCAGGCTGGGTGGTGGTCGGCTTCGTGCACCTGCCCTGGGCCGCCGTCTTCGCCGCCGTCGGCGCGCTCGGGCTCCTGGAACTGGGGCTGCCGGTGCTCACCCAGGGCGGCGCGGGCGGGACGCCCTGGCATCCGCACCATGTCGCCGAGCGGTACGGCCTGTTCGCCCTCATCACCCTCGGCGAGGGCGTGGTCGGCACCGTCGCCTCCTCCGGCGATCTGCTCGGCGGCGGCGACGGGACGCACTGGACGCGGAACGCCGTCGCGGTCGTCGTCGCCGGGGTCGGGCTGACCTTCGGCATGTGGTGGGTGTACTTCAGCACCCCCTTCGGCGACATCCTGGTCCACCGCCGCGCCCGCGGCTACCTCTTCGGGTACGGGCACATCCCGCTGTTCATCGGAGTGGCCGGGGCCGGGGCGGGACTGCATGTGGCCGGCCTGTACCTGGAGCACCACACGGAGATCGGCGAGAGCGCGGTCGTCCTCGCGCTCGCCCTCCCGGTCGGCCTCTACCTGCTGATGATCTACCTCCTGCACACCCTGCTGCTCTCCGCGGCGGACCGCTACCACCTGCTGCTGATCTCGCTCACCCTCGCGGTCCTCGCCGCGGCGGTGCTCCTCGCCGCCGCCGGGGTGGCGCTCGCGGTCTGCCTGCTCGTGGTGATGCTCGCCCCGTTCGTCACCGTGATCGGCTACGAGACGGTCGGCCACCGGCACCAGCGGCAGATGCTCGACGACCTGGCCTCGGGCGCCCGCTGACGGCGACGGGACAGCTCCTCGTCCGCCCCCGCTTCCGCACCGCCCCGGCACTCCCGCGTCACCCAAAGTCCAAGTGTTGCCGCCGCTGCGTCCATGTCCGCGGCCGGGCGGCGGGTGCACGCTGCCGTAGAGATCCGGACAGCGGGCCGGGCCGGCCAGGACGGCCCGCGGCAGCCGCGGCGTGGGCCCCGAGGCCCCCGAAGCCCCCGATGACGAGGAGTCCCCCCGTGTCAGCTCCCCGAAGAAGATGGGCCGGCGTCCTCACCGCCGCGGCCCTCGCGGTGACCGCGGGCGGCGCCGCGGTGACGGCCCCGGCCGCCGCGGCGCCGCCCGCGCCCGCCGACCCCGCGGCCACCGCCCCCGCCGCGAAGGCCTCGTACACCGTGTCCGTCGGGGCGAAGGGCACCTGGACCCATCCCGACGACACCCCGGCCGGTACCTATATCGACAAGGACGGCACCTTCTACTACCAGCAGGCCCACGCGCTCTACTCGGCCTCGGACTCCCGCACCTGGGACTTCTTCACCGGCACCGACTTCGACAGCGCCACCCGCTCCGCCGCGATCAGCGACGCGGTGGACCCCGCCAACTCCGCGGACCGCAACAACGACACCACCTGGCGCTGCGACAACAGCCCGACCGGCAAGGAGTCCACCAAGGCCCCCGCCGGCTCGCACTACTCCCAGCGCAACTACTGCGACCTGGCCGGGGTGTGGGTGGACCCGGACACCGGTCACTGGTACGGCCTGGTGCACAACGAGTTCACCCCGCAGCCCTTCGGCGACGGACTCCACTACGACGCGATCGACTACGCCGTCTCGAAGGACCAGGGCAGGACCTGGAAGATCGAGGACCACGTGCTGACCTCGCCGTACAGCACCGAGCGCGGCGACGAGGCGGCCTTCCCCCAGCAGACCTACCACTACGGCGACGGCGACCCGCGGCTGTACGTGGACGCCGCCTCCGGCTACTTCTACGTCTACTACGGCTCCCGGATCGTGGAGAAGGGCGGCGGCTGGAAGGCCTTCCACGCCCATGTGGCCCGCGCCCCCCTCGCGCAGAAGATGCGGCCCGACTCCTGGCAGAAGTGGTACGACGGGGCCTGGCAGGAGCCCGGAACGGGCGGCCGGGAGAGCAATATGGTGCCGGTCGGCTCCGGGAGCAGGACCGGGTACACGCCCCCGTCCGGCGAGTGGGACCCGGCGACCGAGGGCACGGTCGACGAGCAGGTCGCGGCGGGCGAGATGCCGGGCACCTCTCCGCTGTTCGTCATGGACATCACGTACAACGCGCATCTGGGCCTGTACCTCGGTGAGCCGCAGGCCGTCGACCAGAGCGGCAAGGCGCCGCAGCAGCTCTACGCCACCCGGGACCTCGCCACCCAGAAGTGGGAGCTGATCGGCGACACCGGGAGCCACACCAACGCCTCCTGGTACCGGTGGTTCCTCGACGGGGCGAACCGGACGAGTTCCTCGATCGTCGGCCGGGACTTCCGCTCGTACTGCTCCTTCGGCTGCTCGGGCGACTCCTCCGGCGAGTACGTCAACCTGCGCGTCGACTCCGCGCGGACCGCCTCGCCGGTGGAGTCCGGCGGTACCTACCGCATCGCGGGCGCGGGCGGCCGCGTCCTCGCCCAGGAGTCCGGCGGGAGCGCCACCACCTCGCTGGCCGCGGCCGGCGGATCCGGCCTGGACGCCTGGGAGTTCACCGCCAACGGCGACGGCTCGTACCGCATCGCCAACTCCTCGACCGGGCAGCTGCTCGGCGTCGCCTCCTCCTCGCCGGGCACCCGGGCCTGGGGCACCAGACCCACCGCCACGGCGGCCGGGCCGGGCGGTCCCGCCGTCGGCCAGCAGTGGTTCGTGCTCCCCGGGACCTCCGCCGAGGGCGGCGGCACCGGGACGTACCGCCTGGTGAACCGCTACAGCGGGCTGGCCCTCGGCCTCTCCGGCAAGGCGGGACGGCTCGCCGAGACCACCCCGGTACGCACCTGGACCGACACCTCGGGCAGCGGCGTCGGCGGGGCGCGTACCGCCGCCGAGCAGACCCTTCGGCTCAGCCCGGTGCCGGGGTCCGGCTCGCTGAACGGCACCCGCACCCTGGCCGTCGGCGGCAAGGCCCTGGACGTCCCCGGGCACAGCAAGTCGCCCGGCACCCAGCTCACCACCTACGCGGCGGGCGGCGGCGAGAACCAGAAGTGGAAGTTCACCCGGCAGTCCGACGGCGCGTACACGCTCACCGGCGCCGAGTCCGGGCTCTGCGCCGATGTGGACGGCGGTTCCGCCGCCGCGGGCGCCAAGGTGATCCAGTGGACCTGCACCGGCGGCGCCAACCAGCGCTGGCGGGCCGCGCGCCAGGCGGACGGCGGCTACACGCTGACCTCGGTGCACAGCGGGCTGCTGCTCACCACGGCCTCCGGGGCGGACGGCGCCCTGGTGACCCAGCGCGCCGGCAGCGGCTCCGCACTCCAGCGGTGGAAGCTCGACTGAGCTGCTGAGCACGGGGGTTCATCGCAAGGGGCTCCTTCCTGATCCGGCTGAGCGCCGGGCCGCCGGAGGAGGTTCCGGGGGCCCGGCGCCTTCGCGGGGTGGGGCGGGACCGGGGCGTACCGGTCCCGCCCTGCTCCGGTCCACCGGCGGGACGGCCGGGCGCCGAAGACCGGGCGATATCCTGGGGCACCCGCGGACGGGCACGAAGGGAACGCCACGGCGATGGGCCACCTGAAGCAGCAGCACGACCTCGGCTCCGGCAGGGAGCGGCTGCGCGACCAGGTCGCCCATGTGCTCCGGGCCGCGCTGATCTCCGGCGAACTGCGGCCCGGCCAGGTGTACTCCGCGCCGGTGCTCGCCGAGGACTTCGGGATCTCCGCCACCCCGGTCCGCGAGGCCATGCTCGACCTGGCGCGCGAGGGCCTGGTCGAACCGGTGCGCAACAAGGGCTTCCGGGTCACCGAGGTCGACGAGCGCGACCTGGACCAGTACACCGAGATCCGCGCCCTGATCGAGATCCCCACGGTCTGCGCGATCGCCGCCTCCGCCACCCGCGAGCAGCTGGAGGCGCTGCGCCCGGTCGCCGAGGAGATCGTGGCGGCGGCCCGCGAGCACGACCTGATCCGGTACCTGGAGGCGGACCGCCGCTTCCACCTCTCGCTGCTCGCCCTCGGCGGCAACGACCGCCTGGTGGAGACCGTCGGCGAACTGCGCAAGCGCTCCCGCCTGTACGGGCTCCGCGTGCTCGACGAGCGCGGCGAACTGCTCCCCTCGGCCGAGGAGCACCGCGAACTCCTCGACCTGATGCTGGCCCGCGACCTCGACGGCACCCGGGAGTGCGTGACCCGCCACCTCGGCCATGTGCGCTCCCTGTGGGCGGACGAGCGGGGCCCCCGGGACCGGACGGGCGTCTGAGCCGCCGCCCCGGTGCCCCGACTCCCGCCGCGGGAAGGCCACTTCAGCCCCTCAGCGCCGCCATCCAGGCCTCGACCTCCGCGGCCCGGCGGGGCAGGGCGCCCGAGAGGTTCCGGTTGCCGTCCTCGGTGACCAGGATGTCGTCCTCGATACGGATCCCGATGCCCCGGTACTCCTCGGGCACCGTCAGGTCGTCCGCCTGGAAGTAGAGGCCGGGCTCCACGGTGAGCACCATGCCGGGCTCCAGGGTGCAGTCCACATAAGCCTCGGTCCGCGCCTCGGCGCAGTCGTGGACGTCGAGGCCGAGCATGTGACCGGTGCCGGCGAGCGTCCAGCGGCGCTGGAGCCCGAGCCGGTACACCCGCTCCACGGGGCCCTCGACGATCCCCCACTCCACCAGCTTCCCGGCGAGGAGGCGCTGGGCCGCCTCGTGGAAGTCGCGGTAGGCGGCACCGGGCCGCACGGCGTCGATACCGGCCTGCTGCGCCTCGTACACCGCCTCGTAGAGGGTGCGCTGGAGCGGGGTGAAGCGGCCGCCGACCGGGAGGGTGCGGGTGACGTCGGCGGTGTAGAGGGTGCGGGTCTCCACCCCGGCGTCGAGGAGCAGCAGCTCGCCCTCGCGGACCGGGCCGTCGTTGCGGACCCAGTGCATGATCGTGGCGTGCGGTCCTGCGGCGCAGATGGAGCCGTAGCCGACGTCGTTGCCCTCGACCCGGGCGCGCAGGAAGAAGGTGCCTTCGAGGTAGCGCTCCGAGGTGGCCTGCGCCTGGTCGAGCACCCGCACCACGTCCTCGAAGCCGCGGACGGTGGAGTCGCAGGCCTTCTGGAGTTCGCCGATCTCGAAGTCGTCCTTGACCAGGCGCAGTTCGGAGAGGAACTCCCGCAGCTCCTCGTCCCGTTCGGCGGTGGTCCGGCCGTCGAGGGCCGCCTCCACCCCGGCGTCGTGGCCGCGGACCACGCGCACCGGGCCCTCCCCGCGGGCGAGTTCCTCGCCGAGGGTGCCGACGTCCCGGCAGGGCAGGCCGTACAGCATCGCGGCCTCCGCCAGGCTGTGCCGGCGGCCGGTCCAGAGTTCGCCCCGGGCGGAGTCGAGCCAGAACTCGCCGTTCTCGCGGCTGGAGCGCGGCGGCAGATAGAGGTGGGCCCGGTGGCCGCCGTCCTCGGCGGGCTCCAGGACGAGGACGCCGTCGAAGGTCTGGTCGCCGGTCAGATGCACATACGCGGTGGCGGCCCGGAACGGGTAATCGCTGTCGTTGGAGCGGACCTTGAGGTTTCCGGCCGGGACGACGAGCCGCTCACCGGGGTAGCGGGCGGACAGCGCCGCGCGGCGGCGGGCGGTGTGCCCGGCCTGGGGCAGCGGGGCGAGATCGCGCAGTGCGGTGTCGGCCCAGCCGGAGGCCATCAGCTCGGCCAACTCCGGTGAGACCTGCGGGTAGAGCCGGTTCTTGCGGTTTCCGGCGACCGGCGCCCGGCCGGCCGCTGCACTCGCGGATCCGGCGGGGGTGCGCTCGTCCGTCACGTCATGCCTCCTCGGGGGCCGCCGCTCCCGGTGGGCGCGGCGCAACAGCGGTAACAGTGCAATGTCACATGCTATAGACCGCCGCCGAGACGGGACAGAGACGGGCGGCCTGGGGCCGATGAGCGCTGCTGCTCCTCGGCCCCAGGCCGCCCGCGGTCGTACGGGAGGGGTCGCCTTACGGCGCCTGACGCGGCCGGACCGGTCCCGGACGGGGCCTAGTGGTCGTCCCAGTGGCCGTCGTGGGCCGCGTGCCGGTGGCCGTCGTGCACATAGTCGACGTGGTCGCCGTGCGGGACCGCGACATGGCCGCAGCCCTCGCCGTGCGCGTGCTCGTGGCCGCGGTGCTCCTGGTGGGCGCCGCGCTTGCACTCGTCCACATGACCGTCGTGGCCGCGGTGCAGGTGCCCGTCGTGGGCGTAGTCGACATGGCCGTCGTGCGGCACGGCGACATGGCCGCAGCCCTCGCCGTGGGTGTGCTCGTGCCCGGGGTGGGTCGGGTGTTCCGCTGCTGTGGTCACCGTGGGTCAACTCCATGGGTCCGAAACTTCTGCTTTGTCACCTCTTGTCGAGGCTGGCACAGGCGGCCCGTACCGGCAAAGCAGGGCCCGGCCGCCGCGCCGGAGGGCGGCCGTACGGGCGCGGGGCAGCGGTCCGGGGACTGCGAAGTGTGTTCGGTATGTGACCGGAAGGCGTGCCCGCTCCCCCGGTCCGCCGTGGTCCGGGCGGGGTCCCGCGGGGCGCGGCGCCCCTGTGACGGCACGGTTACGGCTCGCCGGGGGTGGGCCCCCGCGTCACTGGGAACACCCCAAGTAACGGGGAAACAAGCCGAGTTCGCGGAGGGCCGGATGATCTACGGGGTCGATGTCAGCAGCCATCAGCCGACCGACTACAGCACCAAGGGACTCTCGTTCGTCTTCATCAAGTCGACCGAGGGCCGTTCCTACATCAATCCCAGGCTGGCCGGACAGACGAAGACCGCCCGGGACGCGGGCTGCCTCCTCGGCTTCTACCACTTCCTGTGGCCCGGCAACATCAAGGCGCAGGCCGAGTACTTCGTCGGCAAGACCCCGGAGAAGGCGGGGGACTTCCTCGCCTGCGACTGGGAGATGAACGGCAGCGGGACCTACGCGAGCAACGCGGAGAAGGACCAGTTCATCAAGGAGGTCCGCAGGCTGCGCCCGCACAACAAGGTGCTCCTGTACTGCAACCGGGAGTTCTGGCTCAACCGGGACACCACCTCGTACGCGGGCGACGGGCTGTGGATCGCCGACTACGTGACGGCGGGCAAGCCGCGGATCAAGGCCGACTGGGCCTTCCACCAGTACACGGACACCCCGCTCGACAAGAACGCCGGCGACTTCCGCAGCAAGGAGACGCTGCGGGAGTGGGCCCAGCGCTGAGCCGGGGCGTCCGGACGGGGCGCCGGGCCCGGGGGCGCTTGCCCGCCCGCCGGGCGCCGGACGCGGCCCCGGAACGCCGAGCGGCCCGGCACCCTCGCGGGGCCGGGCCACTGGGCGGACGGCGGGTCAGGCCTTGTTGAGGCTCGCCCAGAACTCGTCGAAGGACAGCACCTTGTCCCCGTTGGCGTCCTTGGAGGCGATGATGCTCTCCGCCACGGACTCGGTGACGCGGAAGTCCCCGAGCTGCGCCATGGCGCTCTTGTACTCGGCCGCGGTGATGTAGCCGTCGCCGTCCGCGTCGTAGCGCTCGAACGCCTTGCGTGCTTCCTCGATGCTCGTCACCGAATCCGCCCCTTCTTGCTGCATGGATGACGGGGTCAGATTATCCGTACGCGAACGGAGCCCGCCGGGCGCCCGTCGCGGCTGTGTCCCAAGTGGTACCCGGGGCGCGGCGGATGCCCGGCGGATTCACCGGATCCGCCGGCACACAGCGCTCAGCGCCAGGAGGCGTAGTGCGGGTTGCTGCGGCACTCGTCCATGATCTCGGTCTTGGTCTGCCGGTCGACCGGGCAGACACCGAGGATGTACTCGCGGGCGATGCCGCCGGGGAAGGCCACCTCGCGCTGGTTCGCCCAGCGGTGCGTGTCGCCGATGGTCTTGTTGACGTCGATGCCGCCGGGGGCGTCGATGTAGTAGTTGAAGCCGCTCTTCCACTGCTTGTACAGGTCGTGGTCGTAGGTCGTGGAGACGTACGGCGAGGGCTGGTTGACGAGGACGTACTTCTCGACGTCGTACTGGCCGTCCAGCGGCGCCTTGGGCTGGAAGCCCTCCTCGAAGACGGTCTCCGGGGCGCGGCCGTCGGCGCGGTAGAGGGTCTCGCAGCTGGTGCGCCAGGTGGGCTCCGGGGTGATGCGCCCGACGTCCACGCGGCGGTCGGCGGCCGGGGTCAGCGGGTCGTAGACCTGGGGGCAGGCCGGGGCGGCGGCGGCCGCGGGGGAGGTCGAGGTGGCGATCGCCGGTCCCGCGAGGAGCGCGGCGAAGGCGAGCGCGACGGCGGCTGCGCGCCGCCGGATACGAGGTGTGATCATGCCGGAAGGATCGGGGCGCCCGGGCGCCGGAGGCGGGACCTTCACCCTCCGGTCGGCGTGTCCCCGAGTTCCGCCCCCTGGACGCCCGTTGACGCCGGGGAGATGAGGAGATGAGACGACGAGCGGGCCCCCGCGCCCCGTTCCGGCCGCGGCAGGCCCGCCCGTGACCTCAGCTGCCGGCCGTCAGCGGAAGACGCCGGTGTGGCCGAGCGAGTAGCGCCCCGGCTGCGGGTAGACGGCGAGTCCGTGCGGGCCGCTGCCGACCGGGATGCGGGCGAGCTGCCTGCCGGTGCGGGTGTCGATCGCGTAGACCTCCTCGTCGTAGCGGCCGGAGAGCCAGAGGACCTTGCCGTCGGCCGAGACGCCGCCCATGTCGGGGCTGCCGCCGTCCGGCAGGCGCCACTTGGCGGCCACCTTGCCCTTGGCGAACTCGAAGACGGAGATGGTGCCCTCGCCGCGGTTGGAGACGTACATCTGCCGCGAGTCCCTGCTGACGTACAGCCCGTGCGCGCCCTTGCCGGTCTTGAGCAGCTCGGGCTGGCTGAACTTCGCGCCGTCGAGGACCCACACCCCGTCGGCCATCATGTCGGCGATGTAGAAGGTCGTGCCGTCCGGCGAGATCTTCACGTCCTGCGGCATGGCGCCCTCGAAGGGGAGCTTCTGCCGGGCGACCACCTTCATCCGGGCGGTGTCGACCTTGAGGAGTTCGCCGGAGAACTCGCAGGAGACGATGAAGTAGCGGCCGTCGCGGGAGAAGTCGGCGTGGTTGACGCCGTAGCAGCTGACCGGCTCGGTCCGCTTGCGCTCCATGGTGTGCGCGTCGCGGAAGACGAGTTCCCGGTCCAGCGAGGCCATCACGATCGCGTACTTGCCGTCCGGGGTGAAGTACAGGTTGTACGGGTCGTGCACGTCCACCGGCTTGCCCGCCTTGCCGGTGCGGGGGTCGATCGGGGTCAGGCTGTTGCCCTTGTCGTTGTTGACCCAGAGCGTCTTGAGGTCCCAGGAGGGCACCACGTGCTGGGGCTGCGCGCCGACCCGGATGGTCCTGATCACCTTGTACGTCTTCGGGTCGATCACGGAGACCGTGTCGGAGTTGGTGTTGGGCACGTACACCCGGGAGGGGAAGTCCTTGACCACCGGCGAGAGCCTGCCGGGGCGGTCGGCGGCGTACAGGTCGCGCGGATCGGTCACCGGCGGCATGCCGGGCAGCGCCCGCTCGGGCCGCGACTTAGCGGCCCGGGCGGCGCCGGGGCTGCCGGAGTCCTTCTTCGCGGGCTCACCGGCGCCGGAGCCGCCGCCGCATCCGGCGAGGACGGCGAGGGCGGCACAGGCGAGCAGGGCGCCGGTGCGCCGGGTCAGGGGGCGCCGGGTGGCGGCGGGGCGAGGGGGCATCAGCTCAGCAGCTCCGTGGTGGTCACGGCCTTGAGGCCGCGGCGGGCGAGTTCGTCGAGGAGGGCGGGCAGGGCGGCGACCGTGCCGGGGTAGCCGAAGTGCAGGCTCACCACCGCGCCGGGGGCCGCGCGGGCGGCGACGGTGCGGACCACCGCGGCCGGGCCCGGCGAGGTGTGGTCGAGCGAGTCCACGCCGTAGGACAGGACGTGCGGGTACCCCTCGGCGCGGGCGAGCGCGGCCACCAGGGGCGAGGCGCGGCGGGTGCGGGAGGGGCGGAACCAGGTGCCGGGTGCGCCGGTGAGCCGCCGCAGCCGCCGGGCACAGTCCGCGATCTCGGCGCGGGCCTCGTCCCGGGGCAGGGCGTTGATGTCGAGATGGCGCTGGGTGTGGTTGCCCAGCTCATGGCCGCCGTCGAGGACGCGGCGGGCGAGCGCGGGGTACTCGTCCAGCCAGGTCCCGACGGCCAGGACGGTGATCCGGGCGTCGGCGCGCTCGGCCTCGGCGAGCAGGGCGCGGGCCGTCGCGGGCGTCCCCCGCCCGTGGAAGGTGAGCGCGATCCGCGGACGCCCGGCGGGGCCGCGCTCGATCTGCTCGGGGAGCCCGGGGAAGCGGCGGGGCCCCGGCGCCGGGGCGTGGTGCCGGGCACGCGCGGAGGCACCGGGCGAGGGGGTCGCGGAGACGCCGCCGGTTCCGGGCGGGGCCGTACGGGCGGACGCGCCGGGGCCGTCCGCTTTGGTGCTCGCGCATCCGGCGGCGAGCGGGGCGAGGACACCCGCGGCGCTCATCCGCAGGGCGGTACGGCGATCGGTCGTGGTCACTCGCCCCATTTAAGGGGGGTTGGGCGCAGAAGCCGATGATTTGACCGGTCACCTGCCCGCCGGGTCGCCGCCGCCGACCCTTCCGAATCCGGAAGCGACACCTGTCAAAGCTCTGCGGAAGCTCAAATTCATCCACCCTATTGCAGGGCCGTGGCTCACATCACCATGGATTCACCTTCCGTATGCCGCATTAGTTGAACTATGTCGCTTTCGCGGCTTTGAATTGTGCGGCGACCCCTGCCATAGTCGTAGCCAACGACCCCCATTGACCCGGGCCAGGTCGTCGACAGCCGCCGGGGATCTCACCCCCCGAGGATCCCCGGCGCTCCGCAGAAGCCCCCGTGAGCCGATTCGCTCGGCACCGGGGGCCTCTGTGTTTCCGCTCCAGGGACGGGAAGTACGGAGTTCAGCGTTCGAGGACGCGGATCTCGAACCAGGTGGTCTTGCCGCGGGGCAGCAGATCGACACCCCAGCGGTCCGAGAGCCGGTCGACGAGGAAGAGGCCGCGGCCGGAGAGGTCGAGGCTCTGCACCGGCATCAGACAGGGCAGCCCGCGCGAGGGGTCGCGGACCTCGACGCGCAGCCAGCCCCGGCGGCGCACCATGCGCAGCCCGAAGCCGCGGGCGCCGGTGTGGCGGACGGCGTTGCCGACGAGTTCCGAGACGAGGTGCACGGTGTCCTCGGCATGCCGGGGGGTGAGCGCCCACTGCCGCAGGACGACGAGCTGGGCGAGGCGGCGGGCGACGGCGGCGGACTGCGGGCGCGAGGGCAGCAAGACCTCCGCCTCGGCCGGATTCCCGTAGGTTTCGAGGGCCTTCAGCGCGCGTTCGTCCTCGACGGCAGGCGACCATCGCGCCGCGGTCTCCCGCGGCTGCTCGACACCCTCCAGGCCCGCCATGGAGCCCATCATGGCCGCCGAATTGGCCGCCCGGAGGCGTTATCCGGTATTCACTCCGCCACCCTCCGCGATCGGCGGCTTTCCCTGAGTCATATGACTCTGGCACTAATCACCGGCGCACAACCCCTCTGAGCTGCACGGATGACCGGACGGGAAGTTGAACGGTAGTCAGGGACCAAGAACGTGAACCCTCCTCAAAGAGTTCAATCCGCCCCCAGGGGGGAACTCCCGCGAGCGCATCGAACGAGCCGCGCGAGGGCGCTTTCCGGCCCCTCGCGCCGACCCGGTATCCCCGCCCGGGAAGCCCGGCCGCCGTCCGATGGCGGCGGCGGCCGAACCCCCGCCGCCTCAGCGGAACTTGGCCTTGCCGGGGCCCTCCTCGACAAAGCTGCGCATGCCGCGCTCGCGGTCCTCGGTGGCGAACAGACCGGCGAACCAGGTGCGTTCGACGGCGAGCCCGGTGTCGATGTCGCTCTCCAGGCCGACGTCCACGGACTCCTTCGCGGCCCGCAGCGCCAGCGCCGGACCCTGGGCGAGCCGGGCGGCCCAGGCGTGCGCCTGCTCGTAGACCTCGGTGTCCGGGACGACGCGGTCGACGAGGCCGAGGGTGAGGGCCTCCTCGGCCTTCACCTGGCGGCCGGTGAAGATCAGGTCCTTGGCCCTGGAGGGGCCGATCAGGCGGGAGAGCCGCTGGGTGCCGCCCGCGCCGGGGATGAGGCCGAGCAGGATCTCGGGCTGGCCGAGCTTGGCCCGCTCCCCCGCGATGCGGTAGTCGGCGCAGAGGGCCAGCTCGCAGCCGCCGCCCAGCGCGTATCCGGTGACCGCGGCGACGACCGGCTTGGGGATGCGCGCGACGGCGGTGAAGGAGTCCTGCAGGGCACGGGAGCGCTCGACCATGGCCGGGTGGTCCATGTTCTGCATCTCCTTGATGTCCGCGCCCGCCGCGAACACCTTCTCCCCGCCGTAGAGGACCACCGCGCGCACGTCGTCGCGCCCGGTGGCCTCCTCGGCCAGTTCCTTGAGCCGGTCCTGGGTGGCGATGTCCAGCGCGTTCATCGGCGGACGGTCCAGACGGATGGTGCCGACGCCCTCGGCAACCTCAAGATGCACAGTCATACGGGGCACGTTACTGCCCGGCCCCGACCGGTGGACCGGCGGAGCCTTGGCACTGCCGGTCCCTGGACTCGCGGGTCCCCGGGACCACGTATCCGGGGATCACCGGTCCCAGGGATCACGAGTCCGGGGGATCACCGATCCCTGGGACCACCGCTCCCGGCGCCCGGGCACCCGGCACCCCGGACGCCCGGCGCGACCCGGTCAGGCCTTCCACTTCTCCCAGGACATGTTCCAGCCGTTGAGGCCGTTGTCCGGCTGGATCTGCTTGTCCTTGGAGTTCTTCACCACGACCACGTCACCGAGGAGGGAGTTGTCGAAGAACCAGGCGGCGGGCTGCTTCTTGTCGCCCGCGCCGCGGACGTCCTTCAGGCCGACGCAGCCGTGGCTGACGTTCTCGTTGCCCGGGGCGTTCGGCGCCCAGTAGTTGCCGTGGATGAAGGTGCCCGAGGTGGACAGGCGCATGGCGTGCGGCACGTCCTTGATGTCGTACTCGCCGCCGAAGCCGACCGTGTCGCCGTTCATCCGGGTCACCTTGAGCTTCTCGCTGATGACCATCTGCCCGTTGTACGTGGTGGTGGCCGGGGCGCCGGCGGTGATCGGGATGGTCCGGATCAGCTTGCCGTCCCGCTCGACCTTCATCTTGTGGGTCTTGGCGTCGACGACCGAGACCTGGCTGCGGCCGATCTCGAAGTTGACCGTCTTGACCTGCTCGCCGTAGACGCCCGGGCGGCCCTCGACGCCGTCGAGGTTGAGCTTCACGCTGACCTTGGTGCCGGCCTTCCAGTACTTCTCCGGCCGGAAGTCGAGGCGGTCGTTGCCGAACCAGTGGCCCTCCACGGGCACTTCGGGCTCGGTCTTGATCTCGATGGCCTTCTCCACGGCCGCCGGATCGGTGATGCCCCGGGTGAAGTGCACCGAGAAGGGCATGCCGACGCCGACCTTCGAGCCGTCCTCGGGGGTGAAGATGCCGACGAAGGTGTTCTCGGGGCTGAGCGTGGTGAAGGTGGCCTCCTTCGCGGACTCGCGGCCCGAGGAGTCCTTGGCGACGGCGTGCACCCGGTACTTGGTCGAGGCCGCGAGATGCCGTACGGGCGTCCAGTTGGCCCCGTCCGCGGCGATCCTGCCCTCGACCTCGTTGCCCTTGCCGTCCTCGACCACGACCTCGGTCAGCTTGCCCTGCTCGGCACCGACCTTGAGGGCGCCGTCCGTGGCCACGTCCCCGGCGCCGTCCTTCGGCGATATGGTCACCACCGCCTGCGAGGGCGCGTTGTCCGCCTTGTCGGATCCGCCGCCCTTGCCGTCGCCGCTGCCGTCCGAGTCGCCTCCGCCGCAGGCCGTCACGAGAACCAGCGCGGCTCCCGCGAACAGGGCCCCGAGCGCCTTCGTACGCCGCCCTCGCGCGCGCCCCCGCGCAACCGGAGCACCGACCGCTGCCGTTGTGGCTTCCACGATGCCACCCTCCCCTCGCCGGCGGCCTGGCCGGACCGCCTCTATCCGGCGCGTTCCCCGCCGCGCCGGTGTTAATTAACCACAGCCCGGATCCCGAGAACTCCCCGCGTTTGTCACCGTTCCGTCCCAACCTCCACGGGATGCCGCGCAGGTCGGGAGGAAGCTGCCCCTTTGCCGCCGGAGCCGCCAGGCCCCGGGGTTCCCCGTACGTGAGCGGAGGCCTCGCGCGGGGCAGAACTGTGGGGAGGAAGAGGGCCTTTCGCCGCGATCCGCGGCGGGACGGGCCCCTGGGCGCCGGGCGGGCCGGGTCACCCGCCCGGCGCCGCGCGCACCGACTCGCGGGAGGCCGGCCAGTGTCGAGCGCAGCAGAGCAGGAGACGGCGGGCGCCTTCCGGCGGGTCACGCGCCCCGAGCCGGGGGCCGCCCCGGGCCGCCGCGAGCGCATCGCCCCGCCCCCGGTGTGGCCGGGCGCGCCCAACCCGCTCGGCGCCCGCTTCCGTACCGGCCCCGACGGGCGGCCCGGCACCAACTTCGCGCTGTGGGCGGGCGGCGCCGAGGCCGTCGAGCTGTGCCTCTTCGAGGAGGACGGCACCGAGACCCGCTGCCCGCTGACCGAGCAGACCCACGAGATCTGGCACGGCTTCCTGCCCGGGGTGCTGCCGGGCCGCCGCTACGGCTACCGGGTGCACGGCCGCTGGGACCCCTGGACCGGGGCCCGCTGGAACCCGGCGAAGCTGCTGCTCGACCCCTACGCGCGGGCGGTGGACGGCGACTTCGCCGACTTCGGGCGGCCCCCCGAGGTCTACGGGCACGTCCGCGACTGGCCGCAGCAGCAGGTCGCCGACACCGTGCGCGACGACCGGGACTCGGCCCCGTACGTCCCCAAGGGCGTGGTGGTGCACGACGAGGCGGGCACCGCCGAGCACGACGAGTGGCTGGACGACCGCCGCCCCAAGACGCCCTGGGCGGACACCGTCCTGTACGAGCTGCACGTGCGCGGCTTCACCAAGCGGCACCCGGGGGTGCCCGCGGAGCTGCGCGGCACCTACGCCGGTCTCGCCCACCCGGCCGCCCTGGACCATCTGCGGCGGCTCGGGGTGACGGCGGTGGAGCTGCTGCCGGTGCACCAGTTCGCGCACGAGGACCATCTGCTGCGGCGCGGGCTGCGCAACCACTGGGGCTACAACTCGATCGGCTATTTCGCCCCGCACGCGGGCTACGCGGCCACCGGCACCGCGGGCCAGCAGGTCGGCGAGTTCCGGCGGATGGTGCACGCGCTGCACGAGGCGGGCATCGAGGTGATCCTCGACGTGGTCTACAACCACACCGCGGAGGCGGGCGAGTTCGGCCCGACGCTCTCCCTCAAGGGCATCGACAACCGCGGCTACTACCGCCTGGAGGGCGACCCGCGCCGCTACACCGACTACACCGGCTGCGGCAACACCCTGCACGTGGTCCAGCCGCAGGTGCTGCGGCTGCTCACCGACTCGCTGCGCTACTGGGTCACCGAGATGGGCGTGGACGGCTTCCGCTTCGACCTCGCCGCGGCGCTCGCCCGCTCCTTCCACGACGTCGACATGCTCTCGCCCTTCCTCGCGGTGATCGCCCAGGACCCGGTGCTGCGCCGGGTCAAGCTCATCGCCGAGCCCTGGGACATCGGCGCGGGCGGCTACCAGGTCGGCGCCTTCCCGCCGCTGTGGACCGAGTGGAACGACCGGTACCGGGACGCGGTGCGCGACTTCTGGCGGGGCGCGCTGCCGGACGTACGGGACCTCGGCTACCGGCTCTCCGGCTCCAGCGACCTCTACGCCTGGAGCGGGCGGCGCCCGCAGGCCTCGGTCAACTTCGTCACCGCGCACGACGGTTTCACCCTGCGCGACCTGGTCTCCTACGAGTCGAAGCACAACGAGGCCAACGGCGAGGGCAACCGCGACGGCACCGACGACAACCGCTCCTGGAACTGCGGCGCCGAGGGCGAGAGCGCGGACCCGGAGATCACCGCCCTGCGCCGGCGCCAGCTGCGCAATCTGCTGACCACCCTGCTGCTGTCCACCGGGGTGCCGATGCTGGTCGCGGGCGACGAGATGGGCCGCACCCAGCACGGCAACAACAACGCCTACTGCCAGGACAACGAGACCGGCTGGGTCGACTGGTCCGTCCTGGAGGATCCGCACTGGCGCGAGCTGTTCGCGCTCACCGCCCGCCTGATCGCGCTGCGCCACCGGCATCCGGTGCTGCGCCGCCGCGCCTTCTTCTCCGGACGCGCCCAGGACGCGGACGGGCTGCGCGACCTGGCCTGGTTCACCGCCCGCGGCACCGAGATGACCGAACAGGACTGGTACGCCCCGACCGGCAGCCTCGGCATGTACCTCTCCGGCGGCGAGATCCCCGGCCGCGACGAGCGCGGCGAGCGGGTCACCGACGAGAGCTTCCTGGTCGTCCTGCACGCGGGCGCGGACCCCCTCGACTTCGTGCTGCCCGGGGCGCCCTGGGCCCGGCGCTACGAGGTGGTGGTGGACACCTCCCGCGAGGAGCAGTCGGCGGCGCCGGGCACCGTACACAAGGGGAACGCGATGGTGACGGTGCGGCCCCGGTCCGTACTCCTCCTGAAGGTGGCGTCCTGAGGGCTGCTCAGAGCTGCTCAGAGCTGCTGATCGAGGGTGGCCGTCCGCGGGCTGCTGAGGGAGGCGGCCGTCCGCGGGTCCTCGGCTGACGGGCGGCACCGGTAGGCGCGGGGCCGCCGTGTCCCTCGCCGGCGCCCCGCGGCCGGGCGGCCCCGCCCGCGCCCGCTAACCGGCCAACTCCGGTGCCGACCGCGGGAGTCGGCGTACCGCCTCCTGGATCCCAGGCACCCCATCCGCGGTATTGCGTGTATTCACGCCTCCATAACTGGCATGTGACATCTGAAGGGCCGCTGTCCGGTTTCCGCTGCCCCCTCCCTTCACGAGGTGGAATCGACCGCCGGGACGGGGTACCGCAAAGGTGACGAGGGTCACAGCTCTCTCGTCTGCCTCGCGGTGGGCCAACTCCCCCCGTACCCGCGTGATTCGGAGGATCCCGATGGGCGGATTCCGGCGCAGTCTTCGCACCCTGCTCGCCGTCGCCGTGGGCGGCACCCTGCTGGTGGCCTTCACCGGCAACGCCGCGACCGGGGCCGCCGATCCGGGCGAGGACCTCCGCTCGGAGACCGGCACACTGCCGGACGGGGCCGCGTACCTGATGGAGGTCCCGGCCGGGTGGAACGGCACCGTGCTGCTCTTCAGCCATGGACTCGTGGTCGTGGAGCCGGGCGGCCAGGGGCCCAACCCGGCCCGGAACGCTCCCGGTTGGGGACACACCCGGGAGCGGCTGCTCGCCGAGGGCTACGCACTGATCGGCTCCTCGTACGTCTCGCCCGGCTGGGTGGTCGACACCGCGGTCGGCGACCAGGCGGCGACGCTGCGGCTGTTCCAGGAGCGCTTCGGCCCCGCCCGCCGCGCGCTGGCCTGGGGCGAGTCGCTCGGCGGCATGGTCACCACCAAGCTCGCCGAGACGCACGGCGCGCTCATCGACGGCTCGCTGTCCCTGTGCGGGACGCAGGCGGGCGGGGTCGGCCGCTGGAACAACCAGCTCGACCTCTCCTTCACGCTGCGCACCCTGCTCACCCCGGGCAGCGGCACCCGGCTGACCGGTTTCCCGGACCGCGCCGCCGCGGACGCCTCCGCCGCCGCCCTGGGCACGGCGACCCGGGAGGCCCAGCGCACCCCCTCCGGCCGCGCGCGGATCGCGCTGGCGGCGGCGCTCACCGGGGTCGCCGCCTACAACGCCGCCGACCAGGAGCGTCCTGGCCCGCGGGACTGGGAGCTGGCCGAGGCCAACCAGTTCGAGGCGATCTCGGGCACCCTGCTCGCCTCGACCACCCAGTGGCGGCAGAACGCCGAGTCCCACGCGGGCGGTTCCATGTCCTGGAACACCGGTGTCGACTACGCGGCGCTGCTGGCCCGTTCGCCGTACGCGGCCCAGGCGAAGGCGCTGTACAAGGCGGCCGGGCTCTCGCTCGGCGCCGACCTCGACGCCCTCGCCGGTGCGGACCGCGTCCCGGCGAAGGCCCCGGCCGTCCGCTTCATGGCCGAGACCGCCTCCTTCTCCGGATCCCTGAGCAGACCGCAGCTGAACGTGCACAACGTCCACGACGGACTGGTGCCCGTCCAGAACGAGCAGGCCTACCGGGAGACCGTCCGCGCCGCCGGGACCTCCGCGCTGCTGCGGCAGACGTACGTGGACCGGGCCGGGCACTGCAACTTCACCGAGGACGAGGCGCTCACCGCGGTACGGACCCTCGACTCCCGGGTGGCCACCGGGAGTTGGGGCGACACCAGCGCCCGCGGCATGAACCGGGCGGGCCAGGAGCACGGCGCCACCACCGACCTCCGCTACACCGAGCACCGGCCCGCCGCCTTCCCGCGCCCGTACGACCTGACCGGAACCGGCGGGCGCTGAACGGCCAGGGCCCCAGCGGGAGTTCAACGCCTGATACGGGCGCGCATGGCGAGCACCGCGAGGGCGGGCGTCGACGGTCTCCTCACTCACCTCCCCCGACGATCCCCGGAGATCCTCATACGGCCCCTCTTCTGCGGCGCTCCTCCGGCCCCGTGCCACGCCCTCGTCCGGACCGCCGCCCAGGGTGGCAGCCCGGGCCGGACGCTGTCCGCCGGTCCGGTCCGGCCTGTGGACAAGTCGCTCGCCGAGAGAGAGCGGAGGCAGATGATCCGACCGCGAGAGCTGCCGGTGGAAAAGCCGGTGAGGGATGTCAGTCGTCAAACGTAGTCTCGCCACTGATGTCTGAGACGAGTGCGGGAACCAAGGAACTCCAGGCACGGCCGACCGGCGGGGACCGGTCCGCCGTGCGGACGCTGCTGCGCCTGTGGCCCTGGGTGCGGCCGGTGCGCGTACGACTGTTCAGCGCCGCCTGCGTGGCGATCGTCGCCTCCTGTGTGGGCCTGGTGATCCCGCTCGTCCTCAAGTGGATCGTGGACGGACCGGTCGCCGAGGGCGACTCGGGCGGGGTGTGGCTGGGCGCCCTGTACCTGCTGCTGCTCGGCATCGGCGAGGCGGCGCTCTTCGGCTTCCGGCGCTGGCTGGTGGCCCGGCCGCTGGCGAGCGTGGAGGCGGCGATGCGGGCCGACCTCTTCGGCCGGCTGCAACGCCTGCCGATGGCCTTCCACGACCGCTGGCCCTCGGGCCAGTTGCTCTCCCGGGCGACCACCGACCTGATGCTGCTGCGGATGTTCCTGGCCTTCCCGCTCACCTTCCTCCTGGTCAACGGCGTCACCATCCTCGTCGGCATGGTCATCCTGCTCCTCCAGGAGTGGACCCTCGGCCTGGTGCTCCTCGTCCCCGCGGTGCCGGTGATGGCGGTGTGCTGGCTCTTCGAGACCAGATACGCGGCGGTGGCGCGCACCGCCCAGGACCAGGTGGGCGATCTGACGACCGTGGTCGAGGAGAGCGTCCTCGGCATCCGCATCATCAAGGGCTTCGGCCGCCACCGGCGCCAGGCCGAGGTCTTCCGCGACCTCGCCCTGCGGCTGCGCGGCACCGAACTCGCCAAGGCGAGGCTGCTCGCGGCCATCTGGGGCGTCATCGTCACCCTGCCCGAGCTGGCGATCGGCGCCGCCCTGGTGCTCGGCACCGTGCAGGTCTCCGAGGGCGATCTCTCCGCGGGCGCCCTGGTCGCCTTCCTCTCCACGGCCCTCGCCCTGCGCTGGCCCATCGACTCCATCGGCTTCCTGCTCGCCATGAGCCAGGAGGCGGCCACCGCCACCCAGCGCTACTTCGAGGTCATGGACACCGCCCCGGAGCAGGAGACCGTCCCGGAGCGGGAGTCCGTGGGTGGGCCACCGGTCCGCGCCGAGGACCGCGACCGCCCCGGCGACAGAGGCGGCACCGACCGCTCCCGCGGTGGGCTGTGCTTCGAGAACGTGGTCTTCCGCTACCCGGACGCCCCCGAGGACTCCCGCCCCGTACTCGACGGCGTCGACCTGCACATCCGCCCCGGCGAGACGATGGCCCTGGTCGGCGGCACCGGCAGCGGGAAGACCACCCTCACCGCCCTGGTGCCCCGGCTGCACGAACCGACCGCGGGCCGCATCACCGTGGACGGCCGCGACATCACCGCACTGCCCCGCGCGGAGTTGCGCACCCTGGTCTCGGTCGCCTTCGAGGAGCCGACCCTCTTCTCCGCGAGCGTCGGCGAGAACGTCCTGATGGGCGCCCGCCCCGGCGCGGCCCCGCCCGAGAACACGACCGAAAAGGCGGCTGCGGACACGGCCGAAGAGGCGGCCGGGGCGGAAGAGGCGGCCGGGGCCGAAGACGGGCACGACGACGAGGAGGCCCTGCGGCGGGCCCTCGCCGTCGCCCAGGCCGAGTTCGTGCACCGGCTCCCCCAGGGCGCCGGGACCCAGGTCGGCGAACAGGGACTGAGCCTGTCCGGCGGCCAGCGCCAGCGCCTCGCCCTGGCCCGGGCGGTGGTCGGCCGCCCCCGCTATCTGGTCCTGGACGACCCGCTCTCCGCCCTGGACGTGCACACCGAGGCACTGGTCGAGGCCGCCCTGCGCCGGGTGCTCGCCGAGACCACCGCCCTCGTCGTCGCCCACCGCCCCTCCACGGTGCTGCTCGCGGACCGGGTGGCCCTGCTCTCCGAGGGCAGGATCACCGCGGTCGGCACCCACCAGGAACTCCTGCGGGAGAGCGCCGAGTACGCCTGGCTGATGTCCGGCACCACGCCCCCGGCGGGAGCGGAGCCCGCGGGGAAGGCCGCCGCGGGCAGCTCCTCCGCCGCCGCCCCGCATCCCCACAGCACCCAGGGCGGAGGCCCCCGTTGAGCACCGAGACCAGCACCGGAACCGCCTCCCCCGAACCGAAGCCGGAGGCGGGGGAGACGGCACCGGGCACGGAGGAACGTCAACCGGGCGCCGCCCCGGCCGCGCCCCGGCCCCCGGCTGATCGCCCCCACGCGGACCACTCCACGGCAGCGCCCCCCGAAGAAGCGCCTCTCCCCGGCACCCGCCCCGAAGAGGCACCGGCTCCGGACACCCACCCTGAGACCGAGGCCGAGACCGAGACCGAGAACGACGCCTTCGACCTCGACGCGCTGCCCGCCCCCGCGAACGCCCGCGGTCTGCTGCTGCGTTCGCTGCTCACGCCGCTGCGCGGCCGGGTCGCCTGGACCGCCTTCCTGCTGCTGCTCCAGCAGGCCGCCGTCCAGGCCGGTCCGCTGCTCGTCGCCTATGCCATCGACCGCGCCGTGCCCGCACTGCGCGAGGGCGAGCACGGCCCGCTCTACGCGGTCGGCGCGGGCTACCTGCTGTGCGCGCTCGCCTCCGGGGTGCTCCAGTACGGCTTCATCGACGCCGCGGCCCACGTCAACCAGAACGTCCTGCTCGACCTGCGCGGCCGCATCTTCCGCCACGCGCAGGAGCTGAGCATCGACTTCCACGAGCGCTACACCTCCGGCCGGCTGATCTCCCGGGCGACCACCGATGTGGAGTCGCTGCGCGAACTGCTCGACGAGGGCCTCCAGGAACTCGTCACCGTCGTCCTGTCCTTCGTCTACATCTCGGCGATGCTGCTCTGGCTGGACCTCGGGCTCGGCTCGGTGGCGGTGGCCTCCTTCGTCCCGCTGTACCTCCTCGTGCGCCGCTACCGGCGGCGGGCCGACCAGGTCTTCGCGCGGCGCTCGACCGCGATCGCCTCGGTCATCGTGAAGTTCGCCGAGACCATGAACGGCATCCGCCCGGTCCGCGCCTTCCGCCGCGAGCACGCCAACGACCAGGACTTCCAGGGGCTCAACCACCGCCACGAGCGCAGCAACGGCGACGCCCTCCTGGAGATGGCCCGCTATGTGGTCGGCTCCCGGCTCGTCGCCAACACCGCGGTGGCGGGCATCGTCCTGTGGGGCGCCTACCGGGTCGCCGAGGGGGGCCTCGCCCTCGGGGTGCTCGCCGCCTCGGTGCTGTATCTGCGGCGGCTGTACGACCCGATCGACCGGCTCGGCATGTTCCTGAACTCCTACCAGTCCGCCGCCGCCTCCCTGGAGAAGCTGGCCGGGCTCCTCGCCCAGGTCCCTTCCGTACCCGAGACCACCGATCCGAAGCCGCTGCCCGAGCGCCGTGCGGGACGGCCGGGCCGCGAGGTCGTCTTCGACGGGGTGCGCTTCGCCTACCGCACCGGCGGCGAGGTCCTGCCCCGCTTCGCACTCACCCTGCCCGCCGGGCGGACCGTCGCCGTGGTCGGCTCCACCGGCGCGGGCAAGTCCACCCTCGCCAAGCTCCTGGCCCGCTTCTACGACCCCACCGAGGGCCGGGTCCTCCTCGACGGCACGGATCTGCGCGAGCTGTCGGTACCGGAGCTGCGGCGCGGAGTGGTGATGGTCACCCAGGAGTCCTTCCTCTTCTCCGGGACCGTCGCCGAGAACATCGCCCTCGGCCGCCCGGACGCGAGCCGCGAGGAGATCGAGCACGCCGCCAAGACCATCGGGGCGCACGACTTCATCACCGCCCTGCCCGACGGCTACGACACCGACGTACGCAAACGCGGCGGCCGTATCTCCGCCGGGCAGCGCCAGTTGGTGGCCTTCGCCCGGGCGCTGCTCGCCGACCCGGCGGTCCTCATCCTCGACGAGGCCACCAGCTCCCTGGACATCCCCGGCGAACGCGCCGTCCAGCACGCCATGCACACCGTCCTGCACGGCCGCACCGCCGTGGTCATCGCCCACCGCCTCTCCACCGTGGAGATCGCCGACCGCGTCCTGGTGATGCACCACGGCCGCATCATCGAGGACGGCACCCCGGCCGAACTGATCGCCGCCGAGGGCGCGTTCGGCGACCTGCACCGTGCTTGGCGGGAGAGCCTGGCGGGGTGAGCCCGAGGAACGACACCGCGGAAAGCCACGGACAACAGGCGCGAACGGCGGGCCCGGACGACGAGCGGGGCCCGAGCACCGCCACAAGGGGTACGAGGGCCGCCTGCGCGAGCATGTGTACCTCGGCGGTCGGCACCAGGACCTCGTCATGATGGGCTTGCCGGCAAGGGAGTTCGCGGTGACCGATGCGGCGGGCGGCGCCTGAGCAGCCCCCGAGCAGGGCGCGGCGCGACGGGGGCGGAAGGCCGGAGAGCGGAAGGCTGGAAGGGGAGGCAGTGATGGGGACGCGCGGTTCTGGTGGGCGGGCCGAGCCGCCGGTGGCGGTCGTCGGGTGGGCGGAGGCCTGGGAGTTCCGGCTCGACACCGAGGAGCGGCCCGCCCGTGGTCGCCGGAAGAAGGCAGTGCACGGGCCGCTCGCCTTCCGGGTCCCCGGCGGCTGGGGTGAGCAACGTGTCCTCGCGCCCTGTGCCTTCCCCGCCGGGGAGGACAGCAGCCTGGGCCGCTTCACCGGTCTGCGCGTCTGCACGGACCCCGCCGGGGTCACCCTGCTGTGCAGTGTGGGCGCCGCCGAGGACGAGGCGGGGATGCGCGCGTTCCCGGTGCGCGACGCGGCGGGCGCCGAGATCGGACGGGTCCGTACCGCCGCTCCGCTGCGCAAGGTGCTCAATCCGGAGTGGTTCCTCGACCAGCCCGGCCGGCCCGAGGTCGTCAGCCGGCACGACTGGGCGCGGGGCTCGGCGAGCGAAGTCGTCCTGCGCGGCGCCGGGAAGGCCACCCTCAGCGTGCTGGGCAGCATGCTGTCCCCCGGCGAGGGCGGCGACCGGCCCTCGGCGCGCAGAGCCCGCGAGTGGCGCGCGGACGGCGAGCTGGTGATGACCTCCGACGCGAACCGCGCCTTCCTGCTCCGGGCGGACTGGCTCGACCGGCGCCTCGTCTTCGCCTACGCCCTGCTGCGCACCCGCGTCTCCCGCAAGCACCCCGCGCTGGCGCTGCTGCCGGAGTCCTGAGCGGCCGGTGAGCGGAGCC
Source organism: Streptomyces physcomitrii (assembly GCF_012273655.1). GTDB lineage: Bacteria > Actinomycetota > Actinomycetes > Streptomycetales > Streptomycetaceae > Streptomyces > Streptomyces physcomitrii. The sequence goes on from NZ_JAAWWP010000031.1 coordinate 27,563, forward strand.
CGTAACCCGGAGGCAAGCTCGCGCCGCTCGGAGAAACCCCCGCTTCACACACGGACACTCCCCGGGAAACACCGCCCTCCTACCGTCCTGGGACATGGACACAGGGCTGTATACGCAGGTGGACACGGACCGGGATCCCCCGGGACCCGCACCCCGGGAGCCGTTGCTGCCGCACCGTGACCGGGTCTACGCGCTGCTGCGCGAGGAGTTGCTCGGCGGGCGGATCGGGCCCCGGGAGCGGCTCGGGGAGGTGCGGCTCGCGGGGCGGTACGGGGTGTCCCGTACGCCGGTGCGCGAAGCCCTCGCCTGGTTGCGCGCGGACGGTCTGATCGAACGCGGCGACGGGGGCTACTTCCCGGTCGTACCGAATCTGGCGCAGCTGCGTGACCTGTACGAACTGCGGGTGACCCTGGAGCTGCGCGGGGTGGCCCGCGCGCTCGAGGACCCCTCGGTGCGGCACGACCCCGTGCTGCTCGGGGCGGAGCTGGAGCGCTGGTACGCGCTGCGGGCCGCCCCGCCGCGGCCCGATCCGCAGTTCGTCGTCCTGGACGAGGAGTTCCACACCGCGCTCTCCCGGGCCTCGGGGAATCCGGCGCTGACCGAGGCGCTGACCGCGGTGAACCGGAAGATCCGCCGGGTGAGGATGTACGACTTCCTGACCCAGGAGCGGGTGGACACCACCATCACCGAACACATCGAGATCATGGAACTCGTCCGCGGGGGACGCCTCGACGAGGGCCACCGCGCCCTGCACGAGCACGTCGGCGCCTCGATGGACGTGGTCCTGGAGCACGCCCGCCGGGCCCTGACCCAGATGGCCCTGCACACCGGCCAGGCCTGAGCACCCTCTCCGCCCCTCCCCCATGCGCCCTCGCCACGTGGCGCTCCCCCTCTTCCACCCGCCCGACGCGGTCACCCCCGCCCCCGGGCACCCCCGGCCCCTCCATCCGCTCCCCGGGCCACCCGCGCACCCGCATCCGCATCCGTACTCCCGCAGCGCCGAGGACGTCGCACCGGGACACGGCCCCGTGCCGTGAGTGAGCCCCTGCACTCCCCCAGCAGCAAGGAGGCGTGGCATGAGCGTCGAGCCACGACTGAAGGATTCCGCCGGACCGGCCGCCCCGCCGGAGCCCGCGGACCCCGGCACCGCACCGCGGGCCACCGAGGAGACGGCGGCCGGCCAGGCGGTGCGGGAGACCCTGGAGGACTACACCCTCCGCTTCGCGCCGCGCGGTTACCGCCGCTGGTCGCCGATGGTGGTGGCCACCACGGCGCTCGGCGGCATCGCCTATATGGCCGACTTCTCCATCGGCGCGGGCATCGCCTTCTCGCACGGCACCGGCAACGCGCTGTACGCGATCGCGCTCGCCGCCGTCGTCATCTTCGTGACCGGCTTCCCGCTCGCCTACTACGCGGCGCGCTACAACATCGACCTGGACCTGATCACCCGCGGCTCCGGCTTCGGCTACTACGGCTCGGTCCTGACCAGCGTGATCTTCGCCAGCTTCACCTTCATCTTCTTCGCGCTCGAAGGCTCGATCATGGCGCAGGGCCTCAAGCTGGGCCTCGATCTGCCGCTGTGGCTGGGCTATCTGCTCTCCACCTGCCTGGTGATCCCGCTGGTGATCTACGGGATGAAGGCGCTGAGCACGCTCCAGGTGTGGACCACGCCGATCTGGCTGCTGCTCATGGTCGGCCCGCTGGTCTATCTGATCGCCGAGGACCCGGGGACCGTGGACCGCTTCCTCGGCTACCCGGGCACCGGCGCGGACGGCGGCGGGATCAGCACCGCCTCGGTGCTGCTCGGCGCGGGCGTCTGCCTCTCGCTGATCGCGCAGATCGGCGAGCAGATCGACTATCTGCGCTTCATGCCGCCGAAGACCGAGGAGAACAGGCGGAGTTGGTGGGCGGCCGTGGTGATGGCCGGCCCCGGCTGGGTGGTGCTCGGCGCGCTCAAGCAGGCCATCGGGGTCTTCCTGGCGGTGTACGTACTGGCCGAGGTGGGCCCGGCGGCGGCGACCGAACCGATCCAGCAGTTCAAGGGCGCCTTCGACACCATGATGCCGTCCTGGCTGGTGCTGCCGCTCGCGGTGGTCCTGGTGGTGATCAGCCAGATCAAGATCAATGTCACCAACGCCTACTCCGGCTCGCTGGCCTGGACCAACTCCTTCACCCGGGTGACCAGGCGCTACCCGGGACGTCTGGTGTTCGTCCTGGTCAACCTGGGCATCGCGCTCACGCTGATGGAGGCGGACATGTTCAGCTTCCTCAACGACATCCTCAGCTTCTACGCGAACTGCGCGATCGCCTGGGTGGTCACCGTGGCCACCGACATCATGGTCAACAAGTACCTGCTGAAGCTGTCCCCGCTCGCCCCCGAGTTCCGCCGGGGCATGCTCTACGCGGTCAACCCGGTGGGCGTGGTCGCCTTCACCGCGGCCTCGGGCCTGTCCATCGCGATGTACTTCCATCTGCTCGGCGACGCGCTCCAGCCGTACTCGCCGGTGGCCGCCGTCGTCCTGGCCTTCGTGCTCACCCCCGTCATGGCCCTTGCCACCAAGGGGCGTTACTACCTGCGGCGCACCACGGACGGCATCGAGGAACCGCTGCTCGACGCGGAGGGCAACCCGAGCGGCACCCCGTACACCTGCCATGTCTGCCGGCAGGAATACGAGCGCCCCGACCTCACGGCCTGCCAGGCGCACCAGGACGTCGTCTGCTCGCTGTGCCTGAGCACCGACCGCACCGGCGCCCACGTACTGCCGCCCGCGCCCGCCCCCGCGTAGCTCCTCGCGCCCGGCGTGCGCCGCGCGCGCCGGGCGCCCCCACCTCGTACCGCACCCGCCCGTGCGTCCGCGACGCACCAGCCGACAGCACGCCCCCGCACCCCCGCTTCCCGTAGCGCTCCCGGAGGAGATGCCCCGTGTTCGACACCCTGCTCGTCGCCAACCGCGGTGAGATTGCCTGCCGGATCATCCGCAGCGCGCGGATGCTGGGCCTCGCCACCGTCGCGGTGTACTCCGACGCCGACAGTGCCGCCCCCCATGTACGGATGGCGGACGAGGCGGTACGGCTCGGTCCGGCGCCGCCCGCCGAGAGCTATCTGCGCGCCGAGGCCGTGCTCGCGGCGGCCCTCGACACCGGCGCCGGGGCCGTCCACCCGGGGTACGGATTCCTGTCCGAGAACGCGGAGTTCGCCGCCGCGGTGGAGGCGGCGGGCCTGGTCTTCGCCGGGCCGACCCCGCGCCAGCTGGAGGTCTTCGGCGCCAAGCACACCGCCCGCGCCGCCGCCGAGCGGGCCGGGGTGCCGCTGCTCGCCGGCACCGGACTGCTCGGCGGACAGGGGGAGGCCCTGGAGCGGGCCGCGGAGATCGGCTATCCGGTGATGCTCAAGTCGACCGGCGGAGGCGGCGGCATCGGCATGCAGCCCTGCGCCTCGCCCGGGGAACTGGCCGCCGCCTTCCCGCGGGTGACCCGGCTCGCGCAGAGCGGCTTCGGCGACGCCGGGGTCTTCCTGGAGCGGTACGTGCCCCGGGCCCGCCATGTCGAGGTGCAGGTCTTCGGCGACGGCGGCGGCCGGGTGGTCAGCCTCGGCGACCGCGACTGCAGCCTCCAGCGCCGCAACCAGAAGGTGGTCGAGGAGGCCCCGGCGCCCGCGCTGCCCCCGGCGGTGCGCGAACAACTGCACCGCAGCGCACGGGAGTTGTGCGCCTCGGTGGACTACCGCTCCGCGGGCACCGTGGAGTTCGTCTACGACCCGGACCGCGCGGAGGCCGCCTTCCTGGAGGTCAACACCCGGCTCCAGGTGGAGCATCCGGTGACCGAGGAGATCACCGGCGTCGACCTGGTCGGCTGGATGCTGCGGCTGGCCCGCGGCGAGCGGGACCTCCTCGACCAGGTGCCCGAGGACGGACCGCCGCGCACCGGGCACGCGGTCGAGGCCCGGGTCTACGCCGAGGACCCGGAGCAGGAGTACCGGCCGAGCTCCGGGCTGCTCACCCGGGTCGCCCTGCCGGAGGGGGTCCGGGTGGACGGCTGGGCGGAGACCGGCCAGGAGATCTCCCCGGTCTACGATCCGCTGCTGGCCAAGATCGTCGCCACCGGCGCCGACCGCGCCGAGGCCTTCGCCCGGCTCGCGGACGCCCTGGAGCGGACCCGCTTCGACGGGGTGGAGACCAACCTCGGCCTGCTCGCGGCGAGTTGCCGCGAGCCGGAGGTGCTGCGCGCCGCCCACACCACCGGCACCCTGGCCCGGCTCGGCGACCCCCGGCCCCGGATCGACGTGGTGCGCGGCGGCACCCTGACCACCGTGCAGGACTGGCCGGGCCGTACCGGCTACTGGGAGGTGGGCGTCCCGCCGAGCGGGCCGATGGACGACCTCTCCTTCCGGCTCGGCAACACCGCGCTCGGCAATCCGGCGGGCGCCCCGGGCCTGGAGTGCACCCTGGAGGGCCCGGCCCTGCGCTTCAGGCTGCCCACCACGGTCTGCGTCACCGGCGCCCCGGCCGAGGTCACCGTGGACGGCCGCCGGGTCCGCCAGTGGGAGCCGGTGGAGGTGCCCGCCGGTGCCGTGCTGGACGTGGGCACGCCCGAGGGTCCCGGGATGCGCACCTACGTCCTGGTCCGCGGCGGCCTCGACCTGCCCGGCTACCTCGGCAGCACCGCGACCTTCACCCTCGGCCGCTTCGGCGGGCACGGCGGGCGGGCGCTGCGCACCGGCGATGTGCTCCGCCCGGCCGCAGTGCCCGCCGACGCCCCCGCGCCCGCGCCGGTCCCCGCGGCCGAGCGGCCCCGCTTCACCGCGCACTGGCGGATCGCGGTCGCCGAAGGACCGCACCCGGCACCGGACTTCCTCACCCGAGCCGGACTCGACACGGTCCTCGCCGCCGAGTGGAAGGTCTCCGCGCAGTCCGCGCGCACCGGCGTACGGCTGATCGGGCCGAAGCCCGAGTGGGCCCGCCCGGACGGCGGCGAGGCCGGGCTGCACCCCTCCAATGTGCACGACACCGCCTACTCGGTCGGCGCGGTCAACTTCACCGGGGACACCCCCGCGATCCTCGGCCCGGACGGCCCGAGCCTCGGCGGCTTCGCCTGTCCGGTCACCATCGTCAGCGCCGAGCGCTGGAAGACCGGGCAGCTGCGGCCGGGCGACACGGTGCGCCTCGTCCCGGTCCCCGAGGCGCACGCGGACGCGCTGCGGCAGGCGCCCGCCCTGCTCAGCAGCGCCGGGGAGCAGGGCGCCCGGGACGGCGACGACGGGGTGCTCGCCCGCCGCCCCGCCACCGGCGGCGACCCGGAGGTGGTCTACCGGCGCGGCGCCGACGACAACATCCTGGTCGAGTACGGGCCGATGGCGCTCGACCTCGGCCTGCGGATGCGGGTGCACGCCCTGGCCGCGCACCTGTCCACGCACCGCCCCGCGGGACTGGTCGACATGACCCCGGGGGTGCGCTCCCTGCATCTGCACACCGACCCGGACGTCCTGCCGCTGCGCACCCTGCTCGGACTGCTGCGCGAGGCGGAGGAGGCGCTGCCCGCGACCGGTGAACTGACCGTGCCCAGCAGGGAGGTCCATCTGCCGCTCGCCTGGGACGACCCGACGGTGGACGAGGCGATCGCGCGCTACGAGGCCTCGGTGCGCTCCGGGGCGCCCTGGAATCCGTCCAATATCGAGTTCATCCGCCGCGTCAACGGACTGGAGAGTGTCGAGGCGGTGCGCCGGACGGTCTTCGACGCCCGCTACCTCGTCCTCGGGCTCGGCGACGTCTACCTCGGCGCGCCCGCCGCCACCCCGCTCGACCCGCGGCACCGCCTGGTCACCACCAAGTACAACCCGGCACGCACCTGGACCGCCGAGGCGGGCGTCGGCATCGGCGGCTCGTATCTGTGCGTCTACGGGATGGAGAGCCCCGGCGGCTACCAGCTGATCGGGCGGACGGTGCCGATCTGGGGCGGGCTGCGCCCGGGCCGCTCCTTCCAGGACGGGGTGCCCTGGCTGCTGCGCTTCTTCGACCGGATCGTCTGGCACCCGGTCGAACCGGCCGAACTCCTCGATCGGCGGGCCGACTTGGCGGCCGGGCGCAGCGAGGTGGACATCCGCCCCGGGGAGTTCTCGCTCGCCGCGCACGAGCGCTTCCTCGCCGCGCACGCCGCGGACATCGCCGCCTTCCGCCAGCGCCAGTCGGCCGCCTTCGAGGCCGAGCGGCAGGCCTGGGAGGCCGCGGGCGAGTTCGCCACCGAGGAGGTGCCCGCCGCCGCCCCGGCCGCGCCCGCGTACCAGGTGCAGCCCGGGGGAACGCTGGTGGACGCGCCGCTGAGTTCGAGCGTCTGGAAGGTGGCGGCGCCCGCGGGCACCCGGGTGGCGGCCGGTGCCCCGCTGGTCGTCCTCGAAGCCATGAAGATGGAGGTGGTGGTGCGGGCGCCCGCCGACGGTGTCGTCGCCGAGGTGCTCGTCACCCCGGGCCAGCAGATCGACGCCGGGACCCCGCTGACCGTCCTCGCACGGGAGGAAGCCGCATGAAGCCCTCGTCCCCCGCCCCCCACCCCACCGTCGAGGCGCGCGTCGAGGCCGCCTACCGCCGGATCGAGGAGGCCGCGCGCCCCGAGGTCTGGATCACCCTGCGCCCCCAGGAGGGGGTGCGGGCCGAGGCGCGGACCCTGGACGCCCGGCTCGCCGCCGGGGAGCAACTCCCGCTCGCCGGGCTGCTCATGGCGGTCAAGGACAACATCGACGTGGTCGGCCTGCCCACCACGGCGGCCTGTCCCTCCTACGCCTACCGGCCGAGCGCCTCCGCGACGGCCGTGCAGCGGCTGACGGACGCGGGCGCCCTGGTGCTCGGCAAGACCAATATGGACCAGTTCGCCACCGGGCTCGTCGGCACCCGCAGCCCCTACGGCGCGGTGCGCGGGGCCGCCGACCCGGAACTGATCTCCGGCGGCTCCAGTTCGGGTTCGGCGGTGGCGGTCGCCCTCGGCATCGCGGACTTCGCCCTGGGCACCGACACCGCGGGCTCCGGGCGGGTGCCCGCCGCGCTCGGCGGTCTGGTCGGGATCAAGCCCACCCTGGGCCTGGTCCCCGCCACCGGGGTGGTCCCGGCGGCCCGGCCCTACGACTGCGTCACCGTCTTCGCCGCCACGCTGACCACCGCGCAGCGCGCCCTCACCGTGATGACCGGCCCGGACGAGGGGGACCCGCGCAGCCGCGACTGGCCCGCCGGGGTACGGCTCGCCGCGCCGGCGCGCCCGCGCCTCGCGGTCCCCCGGGCGGCCGACCTCGCCCCGCTCAGCCCCGGCGCCCGCGCCGCCTTCGCCACCGCGCTCGACCGGCTGGCGGCCGCCGGGGCGCGGACCGAGGTCCTCGACGTGAGCCCGCTCCTGGAGGCCGCGCGGCTGCTCTACGAAGGGGCGCTGGTGGCCGAACGGTACGCCGCCGTGGGCGAGTTCCTCGAAGGGCGCCCCGCGGACGCGGACCCCACGGTGGCGAAGATCGTGCTGGCCGCGGCCTCGATCCCCGCCGCGGCGCTCGCCGCCGACCAGGAGCGGCTCGACATCTTCCGGGCGCGGGCCGGGCGCCTCCTGGACGGCTTCGACGCGCTGGTGCTGCCGACCACGACCGGGCACCCCAGCCTGGCCGAGGTCGCGGCGGACCCGGTGGGCGTCAACTCCCGCCTGGGCACCTACACCAACTTCGTGAACCTCCTGGACATGGCGGCCGTCGCCGTCCCCGCGGGCGAGGCCGACGGGACCCCCTTCGGGGTGAGCGTGATCAGCCGCGCCTTCGAGGACCAGGCCGCCCTGGACATCGCCGCCCTGCTCACCGGGGAGCGGTCCGCGCCGCCCTACCCGGGCACCGGCACCGACCTCGCGGTCTTCGGCGCGCATCTGCGCGGGCAGCCCCTGAATCCCCAACTCACCGCGCTGGGCGCCCGGTTCGCGGGCGAGCTGCGCACCGCGCCGGACTACCGCCTGTTCGCCCTCGGTACCGTGCCGCCGAAACCGGGCCTGGTCCGGGTGGCCCCCGGGAAGGGCGCCGCGCTCACCGGGGAGCGCTGGACCCTCTCGCCCGCCGCCCTCGGCCGCTTCCTCGCCGAGCTGCCCCCGCCCATGGCGCTGGGCCGGATCCGGCTCGACGACGGCAGCTGGGTGCTCGGCTTCCAGTGCGATCCGCACTCCGCGGCCGCCGGGCACGACATCACCGCGTACGGGGGGTGGCTCGCGTATCTGGCGGCCGGGGCGGCGGACGGGAAGCGTCCGACGGGCCCGGAGGACGCCCCGGCCGGGGAGGCGCCCGGTTCCGCGCCGGAGACGGCCGCCCGGTAGCAACCGCCGGGTTTGCTAAGGCGAGCCGCCCTGGCGAGGTGAACGGGCGGGCGGCGGGGCCCGGTTGAGGCGCGGCGGGCGGGTGCGGGCGGGGGCCCGCGCCCGCCCGCCCGCCGCTGTGCGGCCCGGGTCCGGCGCGGGGCTCAAGGCACCGCGAGGCACTCGGCGTACCGCTTCCGGGCCGCAACACCCGTCCCGGGAGGGCGACTTCGCGCCGTACCTCCGGACACCGGATGACAACGCACGGCAAGTACCCGTTCATGCCCTGAATCCAGGACGCACAGGCAGAAATGCCGACTGTTCGTGTGCGTCCGCGAAGACTTCGCGCTCCGGTCGGGTCACAAGCGGAATGGATCCCACCGCCTCAACTCCTCCACATCTCCCCCGTGTTCGCACCGGCCGGTGAAGCGGCCGGAAGCGCTCACCTCGCCACCCGGGGCGCACGGCCGACTGGCCGAATAGGCATGTACACGCGATCCCTCAACAGGCTGGCGTGATAACGGATTTCATGGCGCGGCCATCGGAAGCTCACGGGAAAAGCCCAGTACAGAGGGCTGGTGACCGATCAACATTGCGGCGGTGTGAACGGCCGCCCGTCACACCGGATCCGCATTGCGAACACCGCCCACCGGGCAACGAACTTTTTCCGGCCAACCTCTTGAGGGGATCCTGACAGCGGCCCCGGATTCCTGTCACTCTTCCCTCGGCCATCACAAGCCGCCCCGAGCTTCACCAACCGGTCACGTGAAGGTCCCACTTGTGTGCTTCCCGCACGGGTCCACGAGTGGTGCTTGCTCCAGATTTCCGGATCTCCTGGATCCACTGGATTTTCTGCGTTCTGCGTTCTCGTTCCATCGCTGTGCCCCGGACGGCAACCCACCCTCCGGGTCTCCCGGCCGCCACCCCGCGGCCACGCAGAAGGAGTCAGTGTTGAGCACCTCCCACAGACGCACCTCCCACACCCAGCGCAAAGCCGCGGCCGGCGCCCTGGTCGCCGTGGCGGCCCTGCTCTCCGTCGCCGTCCAGTCCGGTGCCGCCACCGCCGAGGACAGCGCGAGCGCCAAGCCCGCCCTCGGCAAGGTCGACAAGGGCTCGCTGATCACCAACCTCAGCCCGGCCCAGCGCGCCGAGCTGATACGCGAGGCCTCCGCCGGCACCGCGGACACCGCCCGCTCCCTCGGCCTCGGCGCCAAGGAGAAGCTGGTCGTCCGCGACGTGGTCAAGGACCGCGACGGCACCCTGCACACCCGCTACGAGCGCACCTACGACGGGCTGCCGGTGCTCGGCGGCGACCTCGTCGTCAAGACCGCGAAGTCGGGTGCCACCGAGGGCGTGACGCGGGCCGTCAAGGCGGAGCTGAAGGGCATCGCCACCAAGGCCGCGGTCAAGCCAGCCGCCGCCGAGAAGCAGGCGCTCGGTGCCGCGAAGGCCGCGGGCTCCAAGGCGAGCGACTCCTCCCGCGCCCCGCGCAAGGTGGTCTGGAGCGCCGACGGCAAGCCCGTCCTCGCCTACGAGACCGTGGTCGGCGGCCTCCAGGAGGACGGGACCCCGAACGAGCTGCACGTGGTGACGGACGCCGCCACCGGCAAGAAGCTCTACGAGTGGCAGGGCATCGAGAACGGCACCGGCAACACCCAGCACAGCGGCCAGGTGACCATCGGCTCGACCCAGTCGGGCTCCACCTACAACCTGACCGACGGGGCCCGGGGCGGCCACAAGACGTACAACCTGAACCACGGCACCTCCGGCACCGGGACCCTCTTCTCCGGTCCGGACGACGTCTGGGGCAACGGCAACCCGAGCAACGCCGAGACCGCGGGCGCGGACGCGGCCTACGGCGCCCAGCTCACCTGGGACTACTACAAGAACGTCTACGGCCGCAGCGGCATCCGCGGTGACGGGGTCGGCGCGTACTCCCGCGTCCACTACGGCAACAACTACGTCAACGCCTTCTGGTCGGACAGCTGCTTCTGCATGACCTACGGCGACGGTTCGGGCAACAGCAGCCCGCTCACCGCGATCGACGTGGCGGGCCACGAGATGACGCACGGCGTCACCTCCAACACCGCGGGCCTGATCTACAGCGGCGAGTCCGGCGGCCTCAACGAGGCCACCTCGGACATCTTCGGCACCGCCGTGGAGTTCTACGCCAACAACTCCAACGACGTCGGCGACTACCTCATCGGCGAGAAGATCGACATCAACGGCGACGGCACCCCGCTGCGCTACATGGACAAGCCGAGCAAGGACGGCGCCTCCAAGGACTCCTGGTACTCGGGCATCGGCAATGTCGACGTCCACTACTCCTCGGGCCCGGCGAACCACTTCTTCTACCTGCTCTCCGAGGGCAGCGGGCAGAAGGTCATCAACGGCGTCACCTACAACTCGCCCACCGCGGACGGCCAGCCCGTGACCGGAATCGGTCGTGACAAGGCCGCCCTCATCTGGTACAAGGCGCTCACCACCAAGTTCACCTCCACCACCAACTACGCGGCTGCCCGTACCGGCACCCTCGCGGTGGCCGGTGAGCTGTACGGCACCACCAGCGCCGAGTACAAGGCCGTGCAGGACGCCTGGGCCGGTGTCGCGGTCGGCAGCCGGGGCGGCACGCCCGGCGGCAAGACCTTCGAGAACAACACCGCGGTCGCCATCCCGGACGCCGGGGCGGCGGTGACCTCCTCGGTCAGCGTCACCGGCATCACCGGCCGCGCCCCGGCCAACCTCCAGGTGGCGGTGGACATCACCCACACCTACCGCGGTGACCTGGTCATCGACCTGGTGGCCCCGGACGGTTCGGCCTACCGCCTGAAGAACTCCAGCTCCTCCGACTCGGCCGACAACGTCAAGGAGACGTACTCGGTCAACGCCTCCTCGGAGGAGGCCAACGGCACCTGGAAGCTCAAGGTCCAGGACGTCGCGCGGCAGGACACCGGCAAGATCAACAGCGTCAAGGTGACCTTCCCGTAAGCCCGCGGACGGCCCGGCAGGACCGGGCCGCGCGGTGCACCGACAGGCGCCGTCCCGGTGGTCGACACCGGGGCGGCGCCGCCGTGTGCGCCCCGTTCCTCCCGAACGCACCGCGTGGGCGGGGCTGTTCACATTGCGGTCGTACGCGTGCAGTGGACGGACAAGTTCTGGTCAAGAACCGTCCACACTCCTGACATGTTCGCGCCCCGCATGGCACTGTTCCCTCTCAAGAACCACCCGCACCGCACCTTTCGGACAGCGACCCTTGCTGTCCGAACCCCACGAAGGAGCTTTGCGTGACCCCCCACATGTCACAGAGCAAGGGCTACATAGCCACCCACAAGCGCTCCACGCTGGCCATCGCCACGGCACTGGCCGCCGGCTCCGCGCTTCTGGCCACCGGCCTCGCCGGCGGCGCCACCGCCGCCCCGGCCCCGGCCAAGTCCGAGAAGGGCGCCTCCGTCTCGGCCGCCCAGGCGGCGCGCGTCTCCATGATCAAGGCGGCGGAGAAGAAGACCGCCGCGGTCGCGAAGGAGCTGAAGCTCGGCTCCCAGGAGAAGCTGGTCGTCAAGGACGTCATCAAGGACAGCAAGGGCACCGTCCACACCCGCTACGAGCGCACCTTCGCGGGCATGCCGGTCCTCGGCGGCGACCTGATCGTCCACAAGACCAAGGCTGGCAAGACCGAGACCACCAAGGCGACCGAGAAGAAGATCGCGGTCTCCGCCAAGGCGCTCTCCGCGGCCAAGGCCCCCAAGGACGCCCGCAAGGTCGTCTGGGCCGCCACCGGCACCCCGACCCTCGCCTTCGAGACGGTCAAGACCGGCAAGGCCAAGGACGGCACGCCCACCAAGCTGCACATCGTCACCGACGCCGAGAGCGGCAAGAAGCTCTCGCAGTGGGACGACATCCACACCGGCACCGGTGAGACCACCTACAGCGGCAGCGTGGAGATCGGCTCCAAGGAGGGCTCCGGCGGCTTCGAGCTGACCGACGACTCCCGCGGCGGCCACTCGACCTTCACCCTCGACAACGGCGAGGGCGAGGGCGTCCTCGCCACCGACGACGACGACAAGTGGGGCGACGGCACCCCGGCGGACAAGAACACCGCCGCCGCCGACGCCGCCTACGGCGCCCAGGTCACCTGGGACTACTACAAGAGCGTCCACGGCCGCGAGGGCATCAAGGGCGACGGCCAGGGTGCCACCTCCCGCGTCCACTACGGCGACAACTACGTCAACGCCTTCTGGGACGACAGCTGCTTCTGCATGACCTACGGCGACGGTGAGGGCAACGAGCACCCGCTGACCTCGATCGACGTGGCCGCGCACGAGATGAGCCACGGCGTCACCTCGGCCACCGCCAACCTGAACTACTCGGGTGAGTCCGGCGGTCTGAACGAGGCCACCTCGGACATCTTCGGCACGGCGGTGGAGTTCAGCGCCGAGAACGCCGAGGACAAGGGCGACTACCTCATCGGTGAAGAGATCGACATCAACGGTGACGGCAGCCCGCTGCGCTACATGGACGAGCCGAGCAAGGACGGCGCCTCGCTGGACTACTGGAGCTCCGACGCCGGCAACGTCGACGTCCACTACTCCTCGGGCATCGCCAACCACTTCTTCTACATCCTGTCCGAGGGCAGCGGTGAGAAGGAGATCGACGGCGTGACGTACAACTCGCCCACCAAGGACGGCTCCAAGGTCGAGGGCATCGGCCGGGACAAGGCCGAGAAGATCTGGTTCAAGGCCCTGACCGAGTACATGACCTCCACCACCGACTACGCGGGTGCCCGCGAGGCGACCGTCAAGGCCGCCACCGACCTCTACGGCGCCGACGGCGCCGAGGTCAAGGGCGTCGAGGCCGCGTGGACCGGCGTGGACGTCACGGGCTGACACCCTCCGGCCCGGACCTGAGGTCCGGCACCGGCGTTTGACCGGGCGGCGCCACGGGGATCACGAATCCCCGGGCGCCGCCCGCACCATGTCCAGCCGGGGACCCGTACCACCGGCGCCCGGGACCCGCCCGCGCGGCACGCTCCCCGCGTACGCCGGGCCGCACTGCCGGGCCGGGCAACTGCCAAGCCCTGGAACCACGGTGAACGGGAGAAGTCCATGGCAACTCCGCTGTCCGCGGACAAGATGATCGCCGCCCTCAAGGCCGAGGGCGTCGCCCCGGTCGAGCGCGAGGGCTGGCGCACCCACAACCGCAACGAGGCCGGGCCCTGGGGCGGGGTGAACGGCGTCCTCATCCACCACACCGCCGGGCGCGACAGCCTCGACCTGGTCTGGGACGGGCGCTCCGACCTGCCGGGCCCGCTCGCCCACACCCATCTGGCCAAGAACGGCACCGCCACGATGACCGGCAACGGCCGCGCCAACCACGCCGGCCGGGCCGCCCGCAACGCCTTCGACGCGGTGGTCGCCGAGTCCTCCACCCACCCCGCGCCCTCCGCGGCCAGCGGGACGGTCGACGGCAACCAGCACTTCTACGGCATCGAGATCGAGAACCTCGGCGACGGCGACGACCCGTACCCGGGCGCCCAGTACGACAAGGCGGTGCGCTGGGCCGCCGCCATCTGCCGGGCGCACGGCTGGACCCAGCACTCCGTCGTCGGCCACAAGGAGACCTCGGTCGAGGGGAAGATCGACCCCTCGTTCAGCATGAACAACTTCCGTGCCAAGGTCGCCGACCGCCTCTCCCACGACGCGGGCTGGGACCCGGTCGCACCCGCCGCGGACGAGGGCGCCGAGGACGGGACCGGGGTCCTCGACGGATGACGCGGCTCCGGGGCCGCGCGGGATGACGCGGCCCCGCCGCCGGGGCGCGCCCCGGCCGGTGAGCGCCCCTCGGCTGTGAGCGCCCCTGAGCGCAGGAGGACCACTCACCGCAGGAGCACCCCTCAGCGCAGGAGCACCCCGGACTCCCCCGCGCCCTCCGAGGGCCAGGCCACCAGGCCGAGTTCGGCCGCGCCGCCGAGCAGCCGGTGGGCGGGCAGGACCCGGACCGTGTAGCCGATCGGCCCGGTGCGGTCCAGGGTGAGCGGGCCCTCGTAGCGCAGGCGGCCGTCCAGGTCGGGGCCGCCCAGCGGTTTCAGGGCGACGGTGGTGGGCGAGGAGATGCGGTCGGCGGAGTCGACGCGCCCGGTGAGGGCCTGCACCTGGACGTCGTCGGGGCCGAGTTCGCCGAGCCGGACCCCGACCCGCAGCGCGAGGGTGCTGCCGACCTCGGCACTCGCGGAGGTGGCCGAGGCCTCCACGTGCTCGACCGCCACCTGCGGCCAGGCGGCGCGCAACCGCCCCTTGAACCAGGCGAGTTCGCGGGAGGCATCCTCGTCCATGGCACGCGCGGCCCGGGCGGCCGGGGCGTAGAGCCGGGTCACGTACTCGCGGACCATGCGCCCGGCGAGCACCTTCGGTCCCAGCTGCGTCAGGGTGCGGCGGACCATCTCGATCCAGCGGTCGGGCAGGCCCTCGGGGCCGCGCTCGTAGAAGCGCGGGGCCACCCGGCGCTCCAGGAGTTCGTACAGGGCGCGGGCCTCCAGGTCGTCGCGCCGGTCCTCGTCGGCCGCGTCGCCGTCCGCGGTGGGCACCGCCCAGCCGAAGTCGGGTTCGTACCACTCGTCCCACCAGCCGTCCAGGACCGAGAGGTTGAGGCAGCCGTTGAGGGCGGCCTTCATCCCGGAGGTGCCGCAGGCCTCCAGCGGGCGCAGCGGGTTGTTCAGCCAGACGTCGCAGCCCGGGTAGAGCTTCTCGGCCATCGCCATGCCGTAGTCGGGCAGGAAGACGATGCGCTCGCGCACCCGCGGGTCGTCGGTGAAGCGCACCAGCGCCTGCACCAGCCGCTTGCCGCCGTCGTCCGCGGGGTGCGCCTTGCCCGCGACCACGATCTGCACCGGCCGCTCGGGGTGCAGCAGCAGCGCCCGCAGCCGGTCCGGGTCGCGCAGCATCAGCGTCAGCCGCTTGTACGAGGGCACCCGGCGGGCGAAGCCGACGGTGAGGATCCCGGGGTCGAAGACCCGCTCGATCCAGCCGAGTTCGGCCGCCGAGGCACCGCGCTCGCGCCAGGAGTCCCAGAGCCGCCGGCGGACCTCGCCGACGAGCTGGGTGCGCAGGGTGCGGCGCAGCTCCCAGAGTTCCGCGCCGGGGACGGCGCCGACCGCCGCCGCGCGCTCGGGGCCGCCGAGGGCCACGGCCTCCTCGACGCGCTCCGCGCCGATCCCCCGGGCGCCGAGGGCGCGGACCTCGGGGGCGGTCCAGGTGGGGGCGTGCACCCCGTTGGTGATCGAGGTGATCGGCACCTCCTCGGCGTCGAATCCCGGCCAGAGTCCGGCGAACATCTCCCGGCTGACCCGGCCGTGCAGCTGCGAGACGCCGTTGGCGCGGCGGGCGAGCCTCAGGCCCATCACCGCCATGTTGAAGACCCCGGGATCGGCGCCCTCGCCGGTCTCGGTGCCGAGGGCGAGGACGTGCCCGGTCTCGATGCCGGGCAGTTCGGCCTCGGGTCCGAAGTGCCGTGCCACCAGGGCCGTCTCGAAGCGGTCGATGCCCGCGGGGACGGGGGTGTGGGTGGTGAAGACGGTCCCGGCGGCGACCCGCTCCAGGGCCGAGCCGAAGTCGGCGCCCGGCCGCCCGTCGCGGGCTTGCGTGTACTCGTGCAGGCGCTCCAGGCCGAGGAAGCCGGCGTGGCCCTCGTTGGTGTGGAAGACCTCGGGCGCCGGGTGGCCGGTCAGCCGGCAGTAGGCACGCACCGCGCGGACCCCGCCGATGCCGAGCAGCATCTCCTGGAGCAGCCGGTGCTCGCTGCCGCCGCCGTAGAGCCGGTCGGTGACCTCGCGGGCCGCGCGGTCGTTCTCCTCGACCGCGGAGTCGAGCAGCAGCAGGGGCACCCGGCCCACCTGCGCCTGCCAGATCCGGGCGCGCAGCAGGCGGCCGCCGGGCAGGGCGAGGACGGTCAGGGCGGGGCTCCCGTCGCTCTCGCGGAGCAGGTGGAGCGGCAGCTCGTGGGGGTCGAGGACGGGGTAGTGCTCCTGCTGCCAGCCCTCGCGGGAGAGCGACTGGCGGAAGTAGCCGTGCCGGTAGAGCAGCCCGACCCCGATCAGCGGGACGCCGAGGTCGCTGGCCGATTTCAGATGGTCCCCGGCGAGGATGCCGAGGCCGCCCGAGTACTGCGGAAGCGCCGCGGTGATCCCGAACTCCGGTGAGAAGTAGGCGATCGCGGCGGGCTGTCCCGCGCCCTGCTCCTGGTACCAGCGGGCGCCCTCCAGATAGCCGCGGAGGTCCTGGTGCGCCTCGGCGAGGCGGGCGAGAAAGCCGTCCTCGGCGGCCAGTTCCGCGAGGCGCGCGGGCGGTACGCAGCCGAGCAGCCGCAGCGGGTCGCCGCCGGTCTCCTCGAAGCGGCCCGGGTCGACGGAGCGGAAGAGCTCGCGGGTGGGCGGATGCCAGGACCAGCGCAGATTGCGGGCGAGTTCGTTCAGGGGGGCGAGGGGTCCGGGGAGGACGGGACGGACGGTGAACCGACGGATTGCCTTCACGTTTCCACCTTCGCGGGCGAAGCGGGCGGCGACGGGGAGATGGCCCGGTGCGTCGCCTTGTGGTGCTGCCGAACCGTAGCGAGCGGGCGGCGGGCGCGGGCAGGGCGCGCCGGGGGCGGGCGGGTCGCGCGTGTCGCGTTACGCGTGAGTAGTTAACAAAGAGGCGGATTGCCCACCCGCGTAGCGGGGGAAGGCTCCTGCGGTACGGCCCGCGAAGCCAACCCGGGGCAGCTTTCTCCCGATCTTTCCGGCACGTACCCGAAGACCTCGCGGCCGCCCGCTCGACCCGGACACGGGGCGCACCCTCACTCGTACGGGGGCCGCGCACCGGGCTCCGAAGGGGTGAATCCGCGGGCGGCTCGGGCCCTGGTGGTCCTGCCGGTGAGTCGTGGAACGCCCCTGTCAGCGCTAGAAAGGGCGCAAGCCCCGCCGTCAACCGCCCGCCGCGCACACCCTCAGGTGATCACATGATCGGCCGCATCCCGGTCCTTGACGTACACCCCGTCATCGAGTGCGGGCAGCGCCCCGCGAAGTCGGTGGCGGGCGAGGAGTTCGAGGTCAGCGCCACCGTCTTCCGCGAGGGCCATGAGGCGGTCGCGGCCGAGGTCGTGCTGCGCGATCCCGAGGGGCGCCCGGGCCCCCCGGTGCCGATGCGCGAGCTGGCCCCGGGCACCGACCGCTTCGGCGCCCGGGTCGCGCCCGCCGAGGAGGGCCGCTGGACCTTCGAGGTGCAGGCCTGGAGCGACCCGCTGAACACCTGGCGGCACACCGCGGGGATCAAGGTCCCGGCGGGCATCGACACCGAACTGGTCCTCGCGGAGGGCGCGCTGCTGCACGAGCGCGCCGCCGAGGGCGTGCCGAAGAGCGAGGGCCGCCGCGAGCTGGTGCTGACCGCCGCCGACGCCCTGCGCGACAGGGCCGCCACCCCCGCCGCGCGCCTGGAGGCGGCCCTCGCGCCCCAGGTCACCGAGGTGCTCGACCGGCATCCGCTGCGCGAACTGCTCAGCTCCTCCGGCGAGTACCCGCTGCGGGTCGAGCGGCGGCGGGCGCTCTTCGGCTCCTGGTACGAGTTCTTCCCGCGCTCCGAGGGCGCCCGCGTCGAGGAGGGCAGGCCGCCGGTCAGCGGGACCTTCCGGACCGCGGCCGAGCGGCTGCCCGCGATCGCCGCGATGGGCTTCGACGTGGTGTACCTGCCGCCGGTCCACCCGATCGGCACCACCTTCCGCAAGGGCCCGGACAACGCCCTGACCGCGGGCCCGCACGACGTGGGCGTGCCCTGGGCGATCGGCTCCCCGGCGGGCGGCCACGACGCGGTCCACCCGGACCTCGGCACCCTCGACGACTTCGACGCCTTCGTCCGCCGGGCCCGGGACCTGCGCCTGGAGGTCGCCCTCGACTTCGCGCTGCAGTGCTCCCCGGACCATCCCTGGGTGAGCGAGCACCCCGAGTGGTTCCGGCACCGCCCGGACGGCACCATCGCCTACGCCGAGAACCCGCCGAAGAAGTACCAGGACATCTACCCCCTGGACTTCGACACCGACATGCCCGGGCTGGTCCGCGAGACGGTGCGGCTGCTGCGCTTCTGGATGGACCGCGGGGTGCGCATCTTCCGGGTCGACAATCCGCACACCAAGCCGGTGGTCTTCTGGGAGCGGGTGATCGCCGAGATCAACTCCGCCGACCCGGACGTGCTCTTCCTCGCCGAGGCCTTCACCCGGCCCGCGATGATGCGCACCCTCGGCACCATCGGCTTCCAGCAGTCGTACACCTACTTCACCTGGCGCAACTCTAAGCGGGAACTGACCGACTACCTCACCGAGCTGAGCGGCGAGAGCGCCGCGGTGATGCGGCCGAACCTCTTCGTGAACACCCCCGACATCCTGCACGCCTACCTCCAGGACGGCGGCCGCCCCGCCTTCGAGGTCCGCGCGGTGCTCGCCGCGACCCTCTCCCCCACCTGGGGCGTCTACAGCGGCTACGAGCTGTGCGAGAACCAGCCGCTGCGGCCGGGCAGCGAGGAGTACCTGCACTCCGAGAAGTACGAGCTGCGCCCGCGCGACTGGGAGGCGGCCGAGCGGGAGGGCCGCAGCATCGCGGGGCTGATCACCGCGCTGAACCGGATCCGGCGCCACCATCCGGCCCTGCAGCAGCTGCGCGACCTGCACTTCCACGAGACGGACCAGGAGGCGGTGCTCGCCTACTCCAAGCGCAGCGGCTCCAGCACCGTGCTGGTGGTGGTCAACCTCGATCCGCATCACGTCCGGGAGGCGACCGTCACGCTCGACCTCCCCCGGCTCGGCCTCGACTGGGACGAGCCGCTCGCCGTGCGCGACGAACTCACCGGCGAGAGCTACCAGTGGGGCCGCGCCAACTACGTACGCCTCGATCCCGGCACCGCGCCCGCGCATGTCCTCGTCTGCCGCCCGGCCGGGCAGCAGGCGGCCGAGAACGGGACGCCGTCCGCTGGGCGGCGCGCTCCCGCGTCCTCGCAGACCAGGTCAGGAGGGTCACCCGCATGATCGTCAACGAGCCCGTACCGGACAAGTTCGAGGACACACCGGCCCGGGACCGCGACCCGGACTGGTTCAAACGCGCCGTCTTCTACGAGGTCCTGGTCCGCTCCTTCCAGGACAGCAACGGCGACGGCATCGGCGACCTCAAGGGCATCACCGCCAAGCTGGACTACCTCCAGTGGCTCGGCGTGGACTGCCTGTGGCTGCCGCCCTTCTTCAAGTCCCCGCTGCGGGACGGCGGTTACGACGTCGCGGACTACACCGCGGTGCTCCCGGAGTTCGGCGACCTCGCGGACTTCGTGGAGTTCGTGGACGGCGCCCACCAGCGGGGCATGCGCGTGATCATCGACTTCGTCATGAACCACACCAGCGACCAGCACCACTGGTTCCAGGAGTCCCGCCGCGACCCGGACGGCCCGTACGGCGACTACTACGTCTGGGCCGACGACGACAAGCAGTACCAGGACGCGCGGATCATCTTCGTCGACACCGAGGCCTCGAACTGGACCTTCGACCCGGTCCGCCAGCAGTACTACTGGCACCGCTTCTTCTCCCACCAGCCGGACCTCAACTACGAGAACCCGGCCGTCCAGGAGGAGATCCTCGCCGCCCTGAAGTTCTGGCTCGACCTCGGCATCGACGGCTTCCGCCTGGACGCGGTGCCCTACCTCTACGCCGAGGAGGGCACCAACTGCGAGAACCTGCCCGCCACCCACGAGATGCTGCGCAAGGTGCGCGCCGAGATCGACGAGCACTACCCGGACGTGGTGCTGCTCGCCGAGGCCAACCAGTGGCCCGAGGACGTCGTCGACTACTTCGGCGACTTCTCCAAGGGCGGCGACGAGTGCCATATGGCCTTCCACTTCCCGGTGATGCCCCGCATCTTCATGGCGGTGCGCCGCGAGTCGCGCTACCCGGTCTCGGAGATCCTCGCCAAGACCCCCGCGATCCCCTCCGGCTGCCAGTGGGGCATCTTCCTGCGCAACCACGACGAGCTGACCCTGGAGATGGTCACCGACGAGGAGCGCGACTACATGTACGCGGAGTACGCCAAGGACCCGCGGATGCGGGCCAATATCGGCATCCGCCGGCGCCTCGCCCCGCTCCTGGACAACGACCGCAACCAGATCGAGCTGTTCACCGCCCTGCTGCTCTCGCTGCCCGGCTCGCCGATCCTCTACTACGGGGACGAGATCGGGATGGGCGACAACATCTGGCTGGGCGACCGGGACGCGGTGCGCACCCCGATGCAGTGGACCCCGGACCGCAACGCGGGCTTCTCCTCCAGCGATCCCGGCCGCCTCTTCCTGCCGACGATCATGGACCCGGTCTACGGCTACCAGGTCACCAATGTCGAGGCCTCGATGTCCTCGCCGTCCTCGCTGCTGCACTGGACGCGCCGGATGATCGAGATCCGCAAGCAGAACCCGGCCTTCGGCCTCGGCAGCTACACCGAGCTGTCCTCCTCCAACCCGGCGGTGCTCGCCTTCCTGCGGGAGGCGCCCTCCTCGGACGGCGAGGACGACGACCTGGTGCTCTGCGTGCACAACTTCTCCCGCTTCCCGCAGCCGACCGAGCTGGACCTGCGCGAGTTCAACGGCCGCCATCCGGTCGAGCTGATCGGCGGGGTGCGCTTTCCGGCCATCGGTGAACTGCCGTATCTGCTCACCCTGGCCGGGCACGGCTTCTACTGGTTCCGGCTGCGCCGGGAGACCCTCGCTGCGTAAGGGAGCGGCCGGGGGCCCCGCGCGGGCCCCCGGCGCCCGCCCCGCCGCACCGGACCAAGGTCCGTTACGGGGCGGGAAGTACACGCTTGTCCGCTCCGGCACCGGGCACTTTCTCCCCTGTCGGTCCGCCGGGGCCGTATCCGGAAAATCCCACCCGCCCCGCGGGCGGACCACGAGATCTCCCGGTCGCGGTCCCGGCCCGTCCCCGCGCGACCCGCGGACTCCGTCCGGGGGTACCCCCACCGCGTCGGCAGGTACTTCTCCGCCCCTTCCGCGAGACTGAGGGGGATTTGCCCAGATAGTCCTATGGTGTGCCCGGGGAAAGGACGCGAGCCATGCCGGAAGCCGTAGCCCGTCCAGGAACGGTCCCCCTCGCACGCCGCCGGCTGCTCGACTCGCTCGGCCCCCTGCTGCGCGAATGGCTGCCCCGGCAGCGCTGGTTCGCGGGCAAGGGCCGCCCGATCACCGGCTTCGAGCTGGTCTCCGCCACCGATCTGCTGCCGCCCGGATCCCCGCAGGGCCTGATCCACCTCCTGGTCCGCGTCAAGCAGCCGCCCGCCTCCGCGGAGCCGCCCGCCCCGCGCTCCTCGGACTGCTACCAGCTCCTGATCGGCGTCCACCAGGCCCTGCCCCGCCACCTCGCCCCCGCCCTGATCGGCCACGCCCGCACCGGCCCGCTGAGCGGCCAGACCCTCTACGAGGCGCTGCACGACCCCCGGCTCGCGGACGTGCTCCTGGAGGCGCTGCGCTCCCGGGCCCGGATCGGCAGCCTCTGCTTCGAGCACGACAGCGAGACCGAGCTCCCGGCGAAGCTGCCGCCCCGGGTGCTCGGCGCCGAGCAGTCCAACTCCTCGCTGATCTACGGCGAGTCCTACATCCTCAAGCTGCTGCGCCGGGTGGTCGAGGGCGTCAACCCGGACCTGGAACTGCCCCTGGTCCTCGCCCGGGACGGCTGCCGCCAGGTGCCCGCCCCCGCCGCCTGGTTCCTCGCCGACGGGTCCGCGGGCCGGGGCCATGCCACCGAGACCTCGGTGCTCGGCGTCATGACGCCCTTCCTCAGCGGCGCCGAGGGCGCCTGGGAGCTGGCCCTCGACGCGCTCGCCGCCCGCCGCCCCTTCACCGAGGAGGCGCACGGCCTCGGCCGGGCCACCGGCGCCGTGCACGCCTCGCTCGGCCGGGCGCTGCCCACCGTCACCCTCGGCCGCGCCCAGCTCGCGGTGCTCGCCCGCGCCATGACCGACCGGCTCGACGGCGCCGCCGAAGTGGTGCCCGCCCTGCGGGAGTTCGCGCCCCGGCTGCGCACCGCCTTCACCGAGCTCGGCGCCCTCGACCCCGCCGAGCTGGCCTGGAGCGCCCAGCGGGTCCACGGCGACCTGCACCTCGGCCAGTGCCTGCGCCAGCGCTCCGGCGAGTGGTCGGTGATCGACTTCGAGGGCGAACCGGCCCGCCCGCTCGCCGAACGCCGGCTGCCACAGCCCCCGGTGCGCGATGTCGCCGGGATGCTGCGCTCCTTCGACTACGCCGCCCGCACCCTGCCGCGCACCGCCGCCCAGGAGCACGCCGCGGGGCCCGGCGGCTCCGTCTCCGACATGGGCTCCGGCTCGGCGGGCGAGGACCCCGCGGCGGCCGGGCCCGACTCCTCCTGGTACGCCGAGTGGGCCGAGGACTGCCGGGCCGCCTACTGCGCCGGGTACGCCGAGGTGGCGGGCCGCGACCCGCGCGCCGACCCGGTGCTCCTGCGCGCCTACGAGACCGACAAGGCCGTCTACGAAGTCGTCTACGAATCCCGCAACCGCCCCGACTGGGTCTCCGTGCCCATGGCCGCCGTCCGCCGCCTCGCCGCCGCGGCCGGGCCCCGCTGACCTGCCCCGCCCCGAGGAAGGCACCTCCCGTGACCCCGAGCCCGTCCCCCGGCCGCCGCGCCCGCCCCGCCGAGCAGCCCGGCTCCCCGCCCCCGGCCGCCCCGCGGCGCGGCGCCCGCAAGCTGGGCACCCTCGCCTACACCGACCCCGCCCCCGGCGAGTCGGCCGCCCCGGGCACCGCCCCGGCCGCGGCCACCGGCGGCCCCGAGCGGCGCGCCCCCGCCGAGCACGGCGAGGCGGCCGAGAAGCACGGCCGCCGCCCGTCCCCGGCCGAGCCCGCCCGCCCCCGGGCGAAGACGGCGAAGCCCGGCCGCCCGGCGAAGTCCCCGGCACCCACCGCTCCGGCCGGGGACGCGGCACCGCCCGCCGCCACGGGGGACGCGGCACCGCCCGCCGAGACCCCCGGTGCGGCCTCGCCGCCCACGCCCGCATCGCCCGCCCCCGATCCGGCCGCACCGCCCGCCCCCGAGCCCGGTCCCGCCGCCCTCTCCGCCGAGGACCGGCGGCGCCTGCTCGACGGGACGCACCACGAGCCGCACGCCGTGCTCGGGGCGCACCCGGTCGCCGAGGGCCTCTGCTTCCGGGCGCTGCGGCCCTTCGCGCGCGCGGTCACCGTACTCACCGAGGGCGCCGCGGGCACCCCGGGCGCCGCGTACCCCTTGGACGACGACGGTGAGGGCTTCTTCTCCGGGCTGCTGCCGCTGCGTTCGGTACCCGGGTACCGTCTGCGGATCGACTATCCGGACGGCGTGCACGAGGTCCACGACGCCTACGGATTCCTGCCCGCGCTCGGCGAGTTCGACCTGCATCTGATCGGCGAGGGCCGCCACGAGGAGCTGTGGAAGGCGCTCGGCGCCGAGCCGATGGTGCATCAGCGGGTGGCCGGGACCCGGTTCACCGTCTGGGCGCCCCACGCGCGCGGGATCCGGGTCACCGGCTCCTTCAACTACTGGGACGGCACCGGCTTTCCGATGCGTTCGCTGGGCTCGACCGGGGTGTGGGAGCTGTTCGTGCCGGGGGTGCGCGAGGGCGAGCTGTACAAGTTCGAGATCACCCGCCCGGACGGCTCGAAGACGCTGCGCGCCGACCCGATGGCCCGCCGCACCGAGGTGCCGCCCGCCACCGCCTCGATCGTCGACGTCTCCCGCCACGAGTGGCAGGACGCGGACTGGCTCGGCAGGCGCGGCACCATCCCGGTCCACGAGGCGCCGTTCTCCGTCTACGAGCTTCATCTCGCCTCCTGGCGACCGGGCCTGACGTACCGTCAGCTCGCCGAGCAGCTGCCCGCGTACGTGAAGGACCTCGGCTTCACGCATGTGGAGCTGATGCCGGTCGCCGAGCACCCCTTCGGCGGCTCCTGGGGCTACCAGGTCACCGGCTTCTACGCGCCGACCTCCCGGATGGGCACCCCGGACGACTTCAAGTACCTGGTGGACGCGCTGCACCGGGCCGGTATCGGGGTCCTGATGGACTGGGTCCCGGCGCACTTCCCGCGCGACGACTGGGCCCTCGCCGAATTCGACGGCCGCCCGCTGTACGAGCACGAGGACCCGGCCCGGGCCGCCCATCCGGACTGGGGCACCCTGGAGTTCGACTACGGCCGCAAGGAGGTGCGCAACTTCCTGGTCGCCAACGCGGTCTACTGGTGCCAGGAGTTCCACATCGACGGCCTGCGGGTCGACGCGGTGGCCTCGATGCTCTACCTCGACTACTCCCGCGAGGAGGGCGAGTGGAGCCCGAACGAGCACGGCGGCCGGGAGAACCTGGACGCGGTCGCCTTCCTCCAGGAGATGAACGCGACCGTCTACCGCCGGGTGCCCGGAGTGGTCACCGTCGCCGAGGAGTCCACCGCCTGGGACGGCGTCACCCGCGCCACCCACCACACCGGACCCGGCGGCTTCGGCGGCCTCGGCTTCGGCCTGAAGTGGAACATGGGCTGGATGCACGACTCGCTCGGCTACATGCAACACGAGCCCGTGCACCGCAAGTTCCACCATCACGAGATGACCTTCTCGATGGTGTACGCGTACAGCGAGAACTACGTCCTGCCGATCTCGCACGACGAGGTGGTGCACGGCAAGCGCGCCCTGGTCTCCAAGATGCCCGGCGACTGGTGGCAGCAGCGGGCGGGCGACCGCGCCTACCTGGGCTTCATGTGGGCACACCCGGGCAAGCAACTCCTGTTCATGGGCCAGGAGTTCGCCCAGGGCGCCGAGTGGTCGGAGGGGCACGGACCGGACTGGTGGCTGCTCGACCCGGCCTACGGCGCGGAGCCCGATCACCGGGGCGTACGCGATCTGGTGCGCGAGCTGAACACCGTCTACCGGCGTGAACTCCCGCTGTGGCAGCGGGACACCGACCCCGCCGGGTTCTCCTGGGTCGCCGGGGACGCGGCGGAGGACAATGTCTTCGCCTTCCTCCGGCACGACGCCGCCGGCTCCCCGCTCCTCGCGGTGTCCAACTTCTCGCCGGTGGTGCGCGAGGACTACCGCCTCGGCGTCCCCGAGGAGATCCCGGCCTGGCAGGAGATCCTCAACACCGACGAGGAGCGCTTCGGCGGCAGCGGCATCCCCAGCACCCGGGGCCCGGCGAAGCCCGAACCCCACCCGGCCCACGGCCGCCAGGCGAGCATCGGCCTCACCCTGCCGCCGCTGGCCACGGTGTGGCTGCGCCCGGCCTGAGGGACCCCCGGGGAGCCTGGTCCTGAGGTTCCCGGAGCACAGCCGCGTGGCCCGGACGGAGGCAACTCCCGTCCGGGCCACGGTGTTTCCGGGCGCGCGACCCCGCGTACCGCACAGCCCTCGCGTACCGCCCGGACCCCGCGTACCGCCCGGTCCTACGTGGTCCGGTAGGCCCGCAGGAAGGTCCGCACCCCCTCGGTGACGAGCGGCCGGACGCGGGGGTCCTCCACGGCGTTCGCGGAACCGAGCCGGTCCAGGGGGACGCCGAAGGCCAGCGCGATGAACTGGTCGGCCGCGAGCCGGGGGTCGGGGACGTGGAGCAGCCCGGCCTCGGCGAGGGCGGCGAACCGCTCGGCCAGCGCCTCGTCGGGGGTGTCGGCCATGGAGTTGTAGCCCCGGTGCGGCAGATGGCCGGACTCGGCGCGGACCAGCCGCTGCAGGGTGGCGTACTCCGCCGAGCCGAGCATGTCGGTCGCGATCCGCATCGAGAAGGTGATCAGGGCGTCCTCCAGGCCGGCGGCCCCGGGCAGCGCGGTCAGGGTGTCGTCCAGGGTGCGCCGGACGGTGGTGATCAGCGACTGGCCGACGCCGTCGACGACCGCCTGGAGCAGCGTCCGCTTGTCGCCGAAGTAGTCGTAGACCGTCCGCTTGGACACCTTCGCCCGGGCGGCGACGGCGTCGACGCTGGACCGGTCGAACCCCTCGGCGAGGAACAGCTCCCGGGCCGCCGCGAGGATCGCGGCCCGCTTCTGGGCGGACCCCTCGCGCAGCGTCTTCTCACCCGGTGTCTTCGTGGTCGGCATGGGCTCATCCTAACGGTTCTACACTGCACGGTGTAGTGTAGTTCTGGAGCCGGGGCGCGGACCGTACGAGTCCACCCGCCCCGGCCGGCACGGCCGCGCGGGCGGCGGGTACTTCCGCCTACACCCGCCCCGCGCGCCTCTCCCGCCCTCCGACTCACCCGGCCACGACGGAAGAAGGACGTCCATGACCGCAACTCTGGCTGCCCCGGCCCGTATCGGGAGGTCCGCTGTCGGGGCCCTCGGGCTGCTGGCGCTCGCCACCGGCGCCCTGGAGTCGGTGGTGACGCCGACCCTCCCGCTGCTCCAGCGCGAGCTGGGCATGACCCCCGCCGAAGGGGCGCTGCTCAGCATCGTGCTGCTCATCACCGGGGCGCTGGTCACCCCGGTCGCGGGCAGGTTCGGCGACCGCTACGGCGGAAAGAAGGTCCTGATCCGGCTGATGGCGGTGGTCTCGGCAGGGGGTCTGGTCTCCGCCCTGGCGCCGAATCTGCCCGTGCTGTTACTCGGCCAGATACTGCAGGGGGCGATGGTGGGCGCGCTGCCCCTGTCGTTCATCCTGGTGCGCGCGCACCTGCCCGCCGGAGAGTCCAAGGTCGCCATCGGGGTGGTGAGCGGCCTGTTCGTCGGCGGCGGGATGGCGGGCACGCTGTCCGCCGGGCCGGTGGCCGAAGGGCTGTCCCGGCACTGGATGTTCGCGCTGCCGACCCTCGCGGTCATCGGGGCCGCCCTCCTGGTCAACAGCCTGATGCCCGAGGACCCGCCGGGCCGCTCGGACCGGGCCGGGGTGGACTGGCCGGGCCTGGTCCTGCTGAGCGGGACCCTGGTCACGCTGATGCTGGTCCTCGCGCTCGCCCCCGAGGCCGCCGCGCAACCGCTCGCGCTCGGCGCACTCCTCGTGGTCCTGGCCGCCTTCACGACCGGCTGGATCGCCGTGGAGCGCCGCGCCCTCGCGCCGATGGTCGATCTGCGCCTGCTCGCCCGGCCCGCGGTGTGGAAGTCCTGCGCCCTGACTTTCGTGATCTGCCTGGGCACCTCGGTGGCCGTCTACCTCGTCCCGCAGCTGCTCGCGGTCTCCGAGCAGGAGTACGGCTTCGGGGCGGGCGCCACCGAGATCGGCTTCATCCTGCTGCCCGGCGCCCTGACCGCCGCCCTCGCCGGACCGCTCAGCGGGATCGGCGCCCGGCGCTTCGGCTCCCGCGCCGTGGTCACCACCGGCACCCTCCTGATGATCGCCGCCCTGCTCGCGCTGACCGCCGCGCACACCGAGATCTGGCACCTGGTCACCGGCAAGGCCCTGATCGCGCTCGCCAACGGCCTCTGCGTCACGGCCCTGGTGACCCGCACCGCCACCGGTGTCGAGCAGCACGAGACCGGCATCGCCACCAGCCTGGTCCTGGTGACCCGGGTGCTCGGCTACGCGGTCGGCGCGCAGCTCAGCGGCGCGCTCCTCACCGCCCGGACCCCCTCCGGCTCGGACGTCCCGGCCGAATCGGCCTTCGCCACCGGCTTCTTCCTCGCCGGCGCCGTCACCGCACTGTCCCTGCTCGTCGTCCGCACCCTCGGCAAAGGAGCACAGGAATGACCCGCACCCCGAGGCAGAGTCGTACGAACCCGCCGCGCACGGTCCTGATCTCCGGGGCCGGAATCGCGGGCCCCGCCCTCGCCTTCTGGCTGAACCGCCGCGGATGCGCGGTCACGGTGGTCGAGAAGGCGGCCGCCCCGCGCAGCGGCGGCTACCCGATCGATGTGCGCGGCACCGCCCTGGAGGTCGTCCGGCGGATGGGCGTCCTGCCGCGGCTGCGGGAGGCCCATGTCGACCTGCGGCGGCTGACCTTCCTGGACGGCGACGGCGGCGAGGTGGCCTCGGTCGCCCCGCACGCCGTCACCGGCGGGGTCGGGGGACAGGACCTGGAGGTGCGGCGCGGGGATCTGACCGGCGTGCTGCACGCGGCGGTCCGGGACGACGTGGAGTTCCTCTTCGACGACTCCGTGGCCGCCCTCGACGACTCCGGCCACGGGGTCGAGGTCACCTTCCGCAGCGGCCGGAGCCGTACCGTCGACCTGGTCGTCGGCGCGGACGGGATGCACTCGCGCACCCGGGAGTCCGTCTTCGGCCCCGAGGAGCGGTTCCACCGGTATCTCGGCCACTGCTTCGCCGGGTTCACCGTGCCGGACACCTTCGGGCTCCGCCACGAGGCGGTGCTGTGGAACACCCCGGGCCGGGCCGCGGCCCTCTACGCCACCGGGGACGGCGAGGCGGTGCACGCCTTCCTGACCTTCGCCCACCCGGACCCGCCGTTCCACGCCTTCCGGGATCCGGGGGCCCAACGCGCCCTGGTCTCCCGGGTGTTCGCCGACGCGGGCTGGGAGGTCCCGGGCCTGCTCGCCGCCCTGCACGAGGCGGACGACCTCTTCTTCGACACGGTCAGCCAGATCCGGATGCCCCGCTGGTCCCGCGGCCGGGTCGCGCTGGTGGGCGACGCCGCGTACGCGCCCTCCTTCCTCACCGGACAGGGCACCAGCCTCGCCCTGGTCGGCGCGTACATGCTCGCCGGTTCGCTCGCCGGGCGGGACCACGCCGCCGGCCTCGCCGCCTACGAGCGGAGCACCCGCCCCTTCGTGACCGCCAACCAGGACCTGGCCGGCGAGGGCGGTGCCGCGCTCTTCCCGGCCACCGCCCGCGCCCTGGAGCAGCGCAACGCGATGCTGCGCGGGCTCAGCTCGCTGCCCGCCGCGGAAGGCCGGCCGGCCCATTCGGCCCTCGTCCTGCCCGAGTTCACGGCTGCGGGGTGAACTCCGGGAGCGCCGACCGCAGCGCCCGGGGCAGCTCCCCGGTGTGCACCAGGCCCAGCGACCACGTGGCCCGGGTCAGCGCCACGTACAGGTCGCCGGCCGGGTACTGCTGCGGTTCGACCACGATCACCCGGTCGAACTCCAGGCCCTTGGCGGCCCGCGGGTCGAGCAGGACCAGGTGCCGGGTGAGGTCCGGCTCCTCGCCCGCCCGGATGCCGGGCAGGACCGCGGCGAGTCCGGGGTGCAGGGCGCGCGGGGCGATCACCGCGAGGCGGCCCTCCTCGGGGGTCTCGGCGGCGGCCGCCTCGGCGACGGCGGCGGGCAGGTCCGCCACCGAGCGCGCCCAGGGCCGGGTGCCGGTGGCCCGCACCGAGCGCGGGGCCTCGGCGTCGGGGTTCGCGGCGTGCAGGACCGCGGTGGCGAGGTCCATGATCTCGGCGGGGGTGCGGTAGTTGACGCTCAGCCGGGTGTGCTCCCAGCGGTCGCCGACGTAGGGCGCGAGGATCTGCTCCCAGGAGCCGGTGGCCGCCTCCTGGGAGGTCTGCGCCGGGTCGCCGACCAGGGTCATCGAGCGGGTCGGGCAGCGGCGCATCAGCAACCGCCAGGCCATCGGGGTGAGTTCCTGCGCCTCGTCGACGATGATGTGGCCGAAGGCCCAGGTGCGGTCGGCGGCGGCGCGCTCCGCGGCGCTGCGGTGGTCGGCCTCCTCGTGCCGCTCGGCCATCCGCTCCGCGTCGATGATGTCGTGCGCGGACAGCACCTCGGACTCCTCGTCCTCGAACTCGAAGGTCTCCGAGCCGCGGGAGAGTTCGAGCACGCCCTGCGCGTAGGCGACGCGCTCCTGCTCCTCGGCCCTGGCCGCCGCCCGCTCGGCGGTGTCGTCGTGGCCGAGCAGTTCGGCGGCCTCGTCGAGGAGCGGCACATCGCCCGGGGTCCACGCTGCGCCGGGCTCCCGGCGCAGCGCCGCCGCGTCCTCCTCGGGCAGGCCCGAGGGCGCGGCCAGGAAGTCGGTGAGGAACCCCTCCGGGCTGAGCGCGGGCCACAACTCCTCGACGGCGGCGTGCACTTCGGCGCTGGCCGCGACGCCCTTGCCGAGCTGGGCGAGGTCGTCGGGGCCGAGGAAGTTCGGGCCGCCGTACGGGTCGGTGCCGAGCCGGTCGGCGAGTTGGGCGGTGAGGGCGTCGATCAGCCGGAAGGCGAAGTGCGGGCGGGCCAGGTTGTGCGGCAGCAGGGTGTCCCGGGCCGCCTGCCGGGCCTCGTAGGCGATCTCCCAGTCGACGATCAGGTCGCCGTCCTCGTGCGCGAGCACCAGCGGCTCACCGGGCTCGGGCAGCCGCTGCCGGTCGCGTACGGCGAGGGCGAGCGCCTCGGCCGTCTCGGCGCGGCCCTTGACGGCCGCCGCCCGCGGGGTGTCGGTGCCGGTGGCGCGCACCCCCGGGTACAGCTCGCCGACGCTGGCGAGGAGCACGCCGGTCTCGCCGAGCGCGGGCAGCACCTCGCCGATGTAGCCGAGGAAGGCCGGGTTGGGGCCGACGACGAGGACGGCGCGGCGGGCGAGGAGTTCACGGTGCTCGTAGAGCAGGTAGGCGGCGCGGTGCAGGGCGACGGCGGTCTTGCCGGTGCCGGGGCCGCCCTCCACGACGAGGACGCCGCGGTGCGGGGCGCGGATGATGCGGTCCTGGTCGGCCTGGATGGTGCGCACGATGTCGCCCATCCGCCCGGTGCGCGCCGAGTCCAGGGCGGCGAGCAGCACGGCGTCGCCGGTCGGGTCCTCGTGGCCGGTGCGGGTGGGGTCGCCGAGGTCGAGGATCTCGTCGTGCAGGGCGGTGACGGTGCGGCCCTCGCTGGTGAGGTGGCGCCGCCGGCGCAGGCCCATCGGGGTGTGCCCGGTGGCCAGGTAGAAGGGGCGGGCGACGGGGGCGCGCCAGTCGATGAGCAGCGGGGTGTGCTCGGCGTCGTCCTCGCGGATGCCGACCCGGCCGATGTGGTGGGTGGGCCCGGGCGCGGTGCCGTCCTCCTGGGCCGCGAGGTCGATCCGGCCGAAGCAGAGCGAGCCGTCGACCGCGTCGAGGGCGGCGAGCAGCCCGGAGCGCTCGGCGACCAGCACATCGCGTTCCAGCCGTGCCTGGAGCCCCTTGCCGACCTCGGTCAGCGCGTCGGTCACCGCCTCCTCGGCGTGGCCGCGCAGCGCGTCCACCCGTGCGTAGAGCCGGTCCACGAATTGCTGTTCCTCCCGCAATTCCGGATCCGGGTATTCACTGTTTGACAATTTCGCTCCCGCCCGCATATACTGACCTCAATCTTCGCACGAATTCATATCGCGACTCCATGCGTGCCCCTCTTTCCGCACGGTCGCGAAAGATTCAATATACGCAAGGAAATCCCCCGGCGGCAATTCGACCGCCGGGGGATTTCCTTGCGTCCGGCTCGCTCGGCTCGGTCCCGCGGGACATGGACCCGTGCGGAGAATTCGGCGACTCCGGCGGGGTCCCCGGTCTCGCAGGTGTTCCGGAGCAGCGAGCCCGGTTCGTTCACCAGCTCCGCCCCGTGGTATTCCCGCGACTGCCAGACCCCGAAAGCGACGGCGGCCGGATCGGCGAGCATCGCCATCCGCCCAAGGTCCGGGAGTGTGGGGCTCATGGATCTCGGGCACGGGAAACGGCCCCCCGTACGGGACTGATCCGCGCCGGCGGAGTGCCGGCACGGATCAGTCTCGGGTCCCCGGTGCGCCGGGGAGCCCCGGCGGGCGGCCCCGGTTCAGCTAGTGGCCGCGTCCTGCCGGCCCTCACGCGCCGCGGGGACCTTGGCGGTGTCCTGCGGGTCCGTGCCCTCTCCCGGTCCCGTGTCGCCGTGTCCGTCCGGGCCGTCGGCGGCGGCCTTGTCGAGCCTGCCGTAGTCGAAGGGCGCCCTGCCCGCCAGGACCTCACGGACCCGGCCCTTGTCGATCTCCTTGGTCCACGTCCCGACCAGCAGCGTCGCCA
>NZ_JAAWWP010000032.1 GCF_012273655.1 Streptomyces physcomitrii
CACCAACCAGGTCCAACGCATCGTCATGGCCCGCAACCTGCCGTAACCGGCACCAACCCGCCAACGAACAGCCGCCAGTTGCGGCACAGCACACCGAAGGGCGCCCCGCACACGCGAGGCGCCCTTCGGTGTCGAACCGGCCGGGATGATCGGGCGCGGGGTGTCCGCCCCGTCCCCTCAGTTCCCCGTGACCGTGACCTTCTCGTCGTTCTTCAGCTGCTCGACGAGTTGCTTCTTCTTGGTCTCGTCCCAGACCAGGTTGGCGCCCTTGGAGCCGCTGATGGGCATGTTCATGGACTTGCCGTCGCCGCCGGTGACGCCCTTCATGGCCCAGAACATCGAGCTGAGGTCCCACAGGCTCATGTCCTTGTCGACGATGAGGGAGTCCAGGCCGGCGCCCATCACGGGGTACAGCTTGAACGGGTTCATCACCGTCGTCGGGGTGGCCGTCTGGCCGGCGAGGGCCGAGAGGAACTTCTGCTGGTTCTTGGTGCGGTCCAGGTCGCTGGTGAAGGCGTGCCGGGTGCGGACGAAGGCGAGGGCCTGCTGGCCGTCGAGGGTCTGCTTGCCGGGGCCGAAGTCGGCGCCGGAGTACTTGTCCTTGAAGCCCTTGCCGAGGTCCATCTCGACACCGCCGACCGCGTCCACGATGTTCGCGAAGCCCGCGAAGCCGATCTCGGCGTAGTGGTCGATGCGCAGTCCGGTGTTGAACTCCACGATGCGCACGAGCAGTTCGGCGCCGTCCATGCTGTAGGTGTCGGTGAGCTTGGCCTCGCGGCCGGTGTCGGGGTACATCTTCCCGGAGGTGCCGCGGAAGGACGGGACCCGTACGTTCGAGTCACGCGGCAGGGAGACCATGGTGTTCCCGTTGTCGCCGACGTGCAGGATCATCATCGAGTCGGTGCGCTTGCCCTCGGCGGAGCCGGTGTGCAGTTCCTTCTTCTGCTCCTCGGACATGCCCTCGCGGCTGTCGGAGCCGACGATGAGGTAGTTGGTGCCCTTGCCTGCCTCGGGCCGTTCGATCACGTGCGAGAGGTCGACCTCGCGCTTGAGTTTGGAGTCCGCCCAGAAGTACGTCGCCACGCTCGTCACCAGCAGGACCACTGCCAGCGTGAGCGCGGTGAAGCCTATCCGGCGCTTCCAGTTCACCGGCGGCTTCGGCGGGCGCTGCCCGGCCGGTCCGCCGGGTCCGCCGGGACCCTGGCCGTCGCCGTCCGCCCCGGGCCCGCGGCGGCCGCCGCGGGACTCGTAGACCTGGCCGGTGTTGTAGCCGCTGTCGTACGCGGCTCCGGGGTCCTGCTCGTTCTCGTAGGAGGGGGCACCGGCGTGGTCCTCGGGTCCGTGGGCGGGCTGGCGCGGAACCGAGGAGTTCGGGGGCGCGGCAGGGGCGCCCGGCGGCGCGTCGCCGCGCTGCACATGGCGCATGACGCGGGCGCGCTCGGGCTGCGCGCCCGCACTGCCGCGGCCGTAGCGGCGCTGCTGCTGCGGCGCGCCGTCCTCGTCGCTCCACCCCTCGGGCCAGTTGTTCATGGGCTCAGTCTGCGGGACGGCGGCCGGAGGCTCACAGGCCGGGTGGAGACTTGGGGCGAGGCTGTTGCAGAGCTGATGCAAAGGAGGCCCGGCATAAGGTGGGGGCTATGACAGACCAGGCTCCCGGCGCGGATGCCGGTATTCCGGGCAAGCCCACCGC
Organism: Streptomyces physcomitrii; assembly: GCF_012273655.1. GTDB lineage: Bacteria > Actinomycetota > Actinomycetes > Streptomycetales > Streptomycetaceae > Streptomyces > Streptomyces physcomitrii. The sequence goes on from NZ_JAAWWP010000032.1 coordinate 1,691, forward strand.
CGCTTCCCGCACCACGCTGAGCCACATCATGACGCAGGCCGACACCAACCTCCTGGGCACGGTGCACGGCGGTGTGATCATGAAACTCGTGGACGACGCGGCGGGCGCGGTCGCCGGGCGGCACTCCGGCGGGCCCGCGGTCACCGCCTCCATGGACGAGATGGCCTTCCTGGAGCCGGTGCGGGTGGGCGACCTGGTCCATGTGAAGGCGCAGATCAACTGGACGGGCCGTACCTCGATGGAGGTCGGGGTGCGGGTGCTCGCCGAGCGGTGGAACGAGTCCTCGCCGCCGCAGCAGGTGGGCAGCGCCTATCTGGTGTTCGCGGCGGTCGACGCGGACGGCAAGCCGCGGGCCGTACCGCCGGTGCTGCCGGGGAGCGAGCGGGACAAGCGGCGCTACCAGGAGGCGCAGATCCGGCGCACCCACCGCCTCGCCCGGCGCCGCGCGATCATGGAGCTGCGCGAGCGGCGCGCGGCCGAGGGCATCGACGAGGGGTAGCGGGGAGGGCCTGGTCCAGGGCCAGGGCCAGGGCCCGGTGCCCTCCCGGCCCGCCGGCCTGCCGGCCTTCTGCTCCTCTTCCGGGCCGCCGGTCCGTCCCGCGGCCCGGACCGCCCCGTCTCGCCCCGCGGCCGGGACGCCCTGCCCCCCGGCCCGTCAGCCGCACTCCACCTCGTCGCCGCGTACCGCCGCCGAGCCGTCGTCGCGGGGCTTCTCGGCGCGGACCTGGCGTACCTTCTCGAAGTCCTTGCCCGCGAGCACCTTCAGGGTGGGCCCCTGCTTCTTCACCGCGTGCAGCCGGGAGCCCGGCAGCGCGGTGGCCAGGGACTTCGCGGAGCGGTCCCAGCGGGGGTCGTAGAGCACGGTGGTCCGCGCGGCGTCCCGCTGCTTCGCGTCGCGGGGGGCGCCGGTGGTGCGGAAGCCGGTGGCGCGCAGGGCGCCGTCCACGCGCTTGCCGAGGCCGGGGGTGCCGGTGCCGTTCTCCACCTGGACGCGGATGGTGCGCGGGTCGACCGGGACCACCGTCTTCTTCGGACCGACCCGGGGCGAGGTGATCGGCCGGTCCTCGCGCAGCGCCGTGAAGAGCCGCGCGGACTTCGCCGGGTCCCATTTCACGGTGGAGCCGACGCCGGGCACCGCGTAGCCGACGGTGCCGATCGGGACGGTCTGGAACTCCGAGGAGCGGGGCGAGAAGGTGCGCATGGCGCGACCGAGGGCGAGCAGTTCCTCGGAGCCGAAGCCCTTGTCGGCGCGGACCGAGCCGAGCACGGCGCCGGTCACCTCGCGGAACTTCACCGGGTTCAGGAGGATGCCGGAGGAGGTGGCCCGCTGGACCAGGGCGGCCATGAACCGCTGCTGGCGCTGCATCCGGCCGAGGTCGGAGTCGGCCTCGATGTGCCGGGCGCGGACGTACTGCAGGGCCTGGCCGCCGCCCAGTTCATGGGTGCCCGCGGGGAGGTCGAGGCCGGAGTAGCGGTCCTTGAGCGGCTTGCTGGTGCAGACCTCGACGCCGCCGACCACGTCCACCGTCTTCATGAAGCTGGTGAAGTCGACCTCCAGATAGTGGTCGATCTTCAGCTTGGTCATGTGCTCGACGGTGCGCACGGTCAGCCCCGGACCGCCCTCCGCGTAGGCCGCGTTGAGCTTCACCGGGTGCGCCTTGTGCCGCTTCTTCGTGGTGCGGTCCAGATGCGGGGGCATCATCGCGTACGAGTCCCGGGGCAGGCTGACCACGCTGGCGCGGTGCCGGTCGGCGGAGAGGTGGACGATCATCACGGTGTCGGTGCAGTGGCAGGGGGCGCCGCCGAGCTTGTACTTCTCGCGCTCCGCCCTGGAGATCTTCTCGCGGCCGTCGGTGCCGACCAGGAGGATGTTGGTGCCGTGCCCGGAGCGGGGCCGGTTCTTCATGTCGCGGAAGGGGTCCACCCGGTCGATCTCCGCGCCGACGCCGGTGAGCAGCGCGTGCCCGATCCCGGCCACCGCGAGCACCGCCACCGAACAGCCGGTCACCACCCGCATCCGCCAGCGCGGGCCCGGTCTGCGCCGGGGCGCCGCGGGCCTGCGCTGCGGGGCCGGCCGCGGCCTTCGCGGCGGCGGGGCGGGGGAGCGGGGCGGGCTGGGCACGAGGGCGGGACCTCCGCGGTTCCTTGCGGTCCCGGGGCGGGCCGGGACGCGGCTCGGGAAGGTGATCTTGTACGGCCGGGGGACGCTGCGGGACACAGTAGGCCGATACGAAATGCTGCCCGGCGCATTCCGCCGTACGGCGCGCGCTGCTGTCCCCCGTAAGCGGTAACGTGACGTCCGATGCAGTGGTCCCGCCCGCTCCCGGAGGGGCCGCGCACCCCGTACAGCCCAGCAGTCCGCACGGTTCTCGCAGAGATCCCCGGGCCCCCGGACCACGGCACGAAAGACGAGATGGAAGCCCAAGCCCCCCAGGCCGGTGTGCCGCACCCCGCCGTTTCCGTGATCATGCCCGTGCTCAACGAGGAGCGGCACCTGCGCGGCGCCGTCCAGGCGATCCTCGCCCAGCAGTACGCGGGCGAGATGGAGGTGGTGATCGCGCTCGGCCCCTCCGCGGACCGCACCGACGAGATCGCCGCCGAGCTGGTCCGCGAGGACCCGCGGGTGCACACCGTGCCCAACCCGACGGGCCGTACGCCCGCCGCCCTGAACGCCGCCATCAAGGCCTCCCGGCACCCGGTCGTGGTGCGGGTCGACGGCCACGGCATGCTCTCGCCCGACTACATCGCCACCGCGGTACGGCTCCTCGCGGAGACCGGCGCGCAGAACGTCGGCGGCCTGATGCACGCCGAGGGCGAGAACGACTGGGAGCACGCGGTCGCCGCCGCGATGACCTCCAAGATCGGCGTGGGCAACGCCGCCTTCCACACCGGCGGCGCGGCCGGACCCGCCGAGACCGTCTACCTCGGGGTCTTCCGGCGCGAGGCGCTGGAGCAGCAGGGCGGCTACAACGTCGAGTTCATCCGCGCCCAGGACTGGGAGCTGAACTTCCGCATCCGCGAGGCCGGGGGCCTCATCTGGTTCTCGCCCGAGCTGCGGGTCTCCTACCGGCCCCGTCCCTCGGTGCGCGCGCTCGCCAAGCAGTACAAGGACTACGGGCGCTGGCGCCATGTCGTCGCCCGGTACCACGAGGGCTCGATCAACCTGCGCTACCTGGCCCCGCCGGTCGCCGTCTGCGCGATCGCGGCGGGCCTGGTCGCCGGGGCGGTGCTCACCCCCTGGGCGCTGCTGGTGCCGGGCGGCTACCTCGCGGCGATCACCGCGGGCTCGGTGCCCGCCGGGCGCGGACTGCCCCTGAAGGCGCGGCTGCGGATCCCGCTGGCCCTCGCGACCATGCACATGTCCTGGGGCTGGGGCTTCCTCACCAGCCCGCGCTCCCTGGCGAAGAAGGTCATCGCGAGCCGCCGTCCGGCCGTGCTCAGCGAGGCCTGAGGTCCGCCTGCCGCTTCCGGGACGCCCGCACGCGGGTACGTACGGGCTCCCGGCCCGCGGTCACCGCGCACCGATGCCGAGTACGCCGATGCCGGTGGGGCGGGCCCGAACCCGTCCCACCGGCATCGTTGTCGAGGGCAACGTTGTCACACCGTCCGGACCGGCCGGAGAGTGCGCGGCGCGCCGCTCCTCATCGGGCGCCGGGCCTCAGGAGCCGACCCGTACGGTGAAGCGCCGCGGGTTGCCGTCGAAGGCGGCGCCGGAGACGTCGGGTTCGCCGTCGGGGCGGACGTCGTCGTACGGGAAGGCGTAGCCGATCGGCGAGTTGGCGTGCACCACGCGGGACCAGTGGTTGGTGACGGGGTCCTGGTAGTAGTCGTCGGAACCGCCGCCCGGCTGGTCGGGGTGGGTGAGCAGGGTGCTGCGGTTGAATCCGGCGGCGAGGCGGGCGAGCAGGCCCTTCTTCTCGTCGGAGTCGTCGGGGTTGTTGGTGAACGGGCCGTGGTTGCAGCTGAAGATGTCCTTGGACACGGGCTTGATGAACTCGTGGCCGCCGTCGAAGGTGAGCACGTCGCCGCTGACCCGGCCGGTGAAGACGCCCCGGCCGCCCTGGAGGTCGATCTTGAGGTCCTCCGCGCCGTACTTCTCCCAGACCTTGTCGATGTACTCGTTCCAGACGTCCCGGAAGGGCATCTTGTCGGGCTGGTCGTACCAGGGCGCCATGATGCTCTGCGGCGAGACCACCCGGAGCACCTTGCCGTCGCCCTCGATGACGAGCTGGTCCCAGGGCTGGCCGTCCTTGGCCGCCTGGTCCCGTACCCCGGCGGCGATCTTGTCGACGGCGCCGTCCGGGAGCGGGGCCACCTCGTGGTCGCCGTCGCCCTCCAGGTGCAGTCCGATGGGCAGCGCGGTCACCAGGTCGACGTAGCTGATGTTGGAGTACAGCTGCTCGGTGTTGAAGGTGAACTCGCAGAACGACCAGGTGCGGCCGTAGTTGGGGTCCTCGGGCGCGGCGAAGGACGGCTCGACCAGGGAGGGTCCCGGGTTGACGAAGAAGTCCAGCTTGTCGTCGCGCACGAAGTAGACCCGGGCGCCGTGCATCTGCGGCAGCGTGATCACCTTCGGCTCGCTGCCGGCCGCTGGTACCGGGATGGCGCAGTCGTCGGGCAGCGGGGTGTTGGGCGCGCCCGGCTCCTCCAGGCGGTAGACGCTGCCGTCCGCCTTGAGCACCACCCAGGCGTCGGTGGCCAGTTCGCGGCCGGTGACATAGGCGTTGACCTCGCCGGGCAACGAGGTGTTCTGCAGGGCGAGTTCGCAGGTCTCGGGGGCTGCCGACCGGGCGCGGACCGCGGCCGAGGCGAGGTTCGGCACGCCGAGGAGGGCGGCCGCTCCCGCGGTGCCGGCGGCTCCGGCGAGGAACAGTCTGCGTGAGATCACTGAGGCCTCCGTGGCTCTGGTGTGGGGGGCATGCCGCAGGGCCGTGGACCGGGTGGGGGGTGGGCCCGTACGGCAGGCCCCAGGTTTGCGTTGCGTCACGGACACGTCAAGACTGCCGACGCCGGGCTCCTGACGTGCGGAAGTGACCGCGTGGCGTGGGCACTCACCGTGACCACGGACGCTTGAACGCGGCGTGCGCAGGTGGCGCCGAGGACGTGAAGCCAGCCGGAAGCGGGCGGGCGGGCACCCGGCGGCGCTCCGAGACGCGAGAAAAATTCAGGAATTCGCCTGGGCGGACCGGCCGCTGAGCGGACAGCGGGACCGCAAGTGCACCGCAAATCTTGCGCTATTCTTGCGCGCATGACGCGACGACTTGCTCAGGTGGCCCAGAAGGTCGGAGTCAGCGAGGCCACGGTGAGCCGGGTCCTCAACGGCAAGCCGGGGGTCTCCGAGGCCACCCGCCAGTCCGTGCTGAGCGCCCTGGACGTGCTCGGCTACGAGCGCCCCACCCAGCTGCGCGGTGAACGCGCCCGCCTGGTCGGCCTGGTCCTGCCCGAGCTGCAGAACCCGATCTTCCCCGCCTTCGCCGAGGTCATCGGCGGCGCGCTGGCCCAGCAGGGGCTCACCCCGGTGCTCTGCACCCAGACCAAGGGCGGCGTCTCCGAGGCGGACTACGTCGAACTCCTGCTCCAGCAGCAGGTCTCCGGGGTGGTCTTCGCGGGCGGGCTCTACGCCCAGGCCGAGGCCCCGCACGCGCACTACCGGCGGCTGGCCGAGCGCAACATCCCGGTGGTGCTGATCAACGCGGCCATCGAGCGGCTCGGCTTCCCCCGCGTCTCCTGCGACGACGCGGTCGCCGTCGAGCAGGCCTGGCGGCACCTGACCTCGCTCGGGCACCGCCGGATCGGCCTGATCCTGGGTCCCGACGACCACCAGCCCTCGCGGCGCAAGCTCGCCACCGCCCGCGCGCTGGCCGCGGCGGCGGGCGGCGAGCTGCCCGAGGAGCACGTGGTGCGGGCGATGTTCTCGCTGGAGGGCGGGCAGGCCGCGGCGGGCCGGCTCCTGGAGCGCGGGGTCACCGGCGTCGTCTGCGCCAGCGACCCGCTCGCGCTCGGGGCGGTACGGGCCGCGCGGCGCCGCGGGCTCGCGGTGCCGGGCGAGGTCTCGGTGGTGGGCTACGACGACTCGGCGTTCATGAACTGCACGGCGCCGCCGCTGACCACGGTCCGCCAGCCCATCGAGGCCATGGGCCGGGCCGCCGTCGACCTGCTCTGCGCGCAGATCCAGGGCGGCGCGGTGCCCCTGGAGGAGCTGCTCTTCGAGCCCGAGCTGGTGGTGCGCGGCTCCACCGGGCAGCCGCGGCCCGAGGCGGGGGAGCGGGGGGACTCCGGCGTCCGCTGAGCGCTGTCGATTTTTTACAGAACTCGCGCGAGATATTGCGGACTTCTGGCCGCGGTGGTTGAGTGTGGGCCGCCTCACAGCGCCGCGCTGTGGGCTTCCCGCGCTCCTGCCCTGGAGGGGTCCCGATGAGAAGTGCCCGCTCTGGCCGTGCCCGCCGTACCCGTGTCAGCCTCGTGGCCACCGCGCTCGCGCTCTCCGGGCTCGCCGCCTGCTCCGGCTCCGGCGGCGGGGCGGCCGACGGCAAGGTCCACCTCACGGTCAACTGCCGCCCGCAGGCCAGCGCGAAGATCGACCACCGGCGCTTCGGCGAGGACCTCGCGGCCTTCGAGAAGCAGCACCCCGACATCGACATCACCGCGCACGACGCCTTCCCCTGCCAGGACCCGAAGACCTTCGACGCCAAGCTCGCGGGCGGGCAGATGGAGGACGTCTTCTACACGTACTTCACCGACACCCGGCATGTCGTCGACATCGGCCAGGCCGCCGATCTCACCCCGTACGTCAAGGAGTTGAAGGGCTACCAGGCCATCGCCGAGCCGCTGCGCGCCGCGTACACGGTGGACGGCAAGGTCTACGGGATCCCGCGCACCAACTACTCGATGGGGCTGCTCTACAACCGCGCCCTCTTCGCGAAGGCGGGCCTGGACCCGGACCGGCCCCCGGCCACCTGGGCCGAGGTCCGCGCCGCCGCGAAGAAGATCGCCGGGCTCGGCGGCGGCACCGTGGGCTACGCCGACTACAGCGCCCAGAACCAGGGCGGCTGGCACTTCACCGCCGAGATGTACTCACGGGGCGGCGAGGTGGTCAGCGCCGACGGGAAGAAGTCCCGGGTCGACTCGCCCGCGGGCCGGGCGGTGCTGCAGAACCTCAAGGACATGCGCTGGAAGGACGACTCCATGGGGTCGCGCCAGCTGCTGGTCATCAACGACACGCTGCAGATGATGGGTTCGGGCAAGCTCGGGATGTACCTCGCCGCCCCCGACAACGTCCCGCGCATCGTCAAGGAGGCGGGCGGCGACTACCAGGACCTCGCCTTCGCGCCGATGCCCGGCGGCCAGGGCACCCTCATCGGCGGCGACGGCTACATGTTCCGCAAGAAGGCGAGCCCCGCGCAGATCAGGGCCGGGCTGAAGTGGCTGGAGTGGACCTTCCTCACCCCGGGCAACGGCTACGTCAACAACCACGCCCGCCTCGCGCGGGACAAGTCCCCGGTCGGGCTGCCCGAGCCGCGCCTGTTCACCGGCGCCACCGACGCCGAGGACCAGGCGCTGAAGAAGAAGCACGCCAATGTCCCGGTCGCCAACTACCGCGCCTTCACCGAGGGCGGCCGCAAGCTGCGCGCCCGGCTCGAACCGCCGCACGGCCAGCAGATCTACGCGGTCCTCGACGGCGCCGTCTCCGCCGTCCTCACCAAGGAGGACGCCGACATCGACCGCCTCCTGAAGGACGCCGCGAGCAAGATCGACGGCATCCTGGCCCGGGGCTGAGCGCCGTGCGCACCGCCTCCCGGGACGCGGCGCCCGCCCCCGCCGCGCCCCCGCCGGTCAAGCTCCCGCCCCCGGACCGCGCCCCGGCCCGCCCCTGGCGCCGGCGGCTCGCCGACCAGGCCGCGGCCCACGGCTTCCTGCTCGGCGGAGTGCTCTGCTTCGCCCTCTTCTCCTGGTACCCGGCGATCCGCTCGCTGGTCATCGCCTTCCAGAAGTACACCCCCGGCTCGGACCCCGAGTGGGTGGGCACCGCCAACTTCACCCGCGTCTTCGGCGACCCGGAGTTCGCCGCCGCCTGGCGCAACACCGCCGTCTTCACCGCCCTCGCCCTGCTCCTCGGCTTCGCGGTGCCCTTCCTGATGGCCCTCGTCCTCAACGAACTCCGGCACGCCCGGGCCTTCTTCCGGATCGTGGTCTATCTGCCGGTGATGATCCCGCCGGTGGTCAGCGCCCTGCTGTGGAAGTGGTTCTACGATCCGGGCGCCGGGCTCGCCAACGAGAGCCTGCGGGCGTTGCACCTGCCGACCTCGAACTGGTCCAACGGCGCGGACACCGCCCTCATCTCCCTTGTCATCGTGGCCACTTGGGCCAACATGGGCGGCACCGTCCTGATCTACCTGGCCGCCCTCCAGTCCATCCCGGGCGAGCTGTACGAGGCCGCCGAACTCGACGGCGCGAACCTCCTCCAGCGCGTGCGGCACGTCACGGTCCCGCAGACCCGCTTCATCCTCCTAATGCTGATGCTCCTTCAGATCATCGCCACGATGCAGGTGTTCACCGAGCCCTTCGTCATCACCGGCGGCGGCCCGGAGAACTCCACGGTCACCGTGCTCTACCTGATCTACAAATACGCCTTCCTCTACAACGACTTCGGCGGGGCCTGCGCGCTCAGCGTCCTGCTGCTGCTCGCCCTCGGCGCCTTCTCCGCCCTCTACCTGCGGCTCACCCGTACCGAGGACTGAGCCGCGACCCGCACCGCAGACCGACAGGAGCGCCCGGCCGTGAACCGCACCCCGACACCCGCCGCACCCCGCACCCTGATCTCCCCGCTGACCCTCGCCCGCCCCCGCGGCAGGCTCCTGTACTGGACGGTCTTCGGCGCCGTCGTCCTGCTCTTCGCGCTCGCCTTCCTCTTCCCGGTGTACTGGATGGTGACCGGCGCGATGAAGGCACCGGAGGAGCTGGCCCGTACCCCGCCGACGGTGGTGCCCGAGTCCTGGAGCCTCACCGGCTACACCGACGCCTGGGACCTGATGGACCTGCCCACCCACCTCAGGAACACCCTGGTCCAGGCCGCCGGCGCCTGGCTGCTGCAACTGGTCTTCTGCACGGCCGCCGCCTACGCGCTCTCCCAACTGCGCCCCGCCTTCGGCAAGGTGGTCCTCGGCGGGATCCTGGCCACGCTGATGGTCCCGGCGCAGGCCCTGGTCGTCCCGAAGTACCTCACCGTCGCCGACCTGCCGCTGCTCCACCTCAACCTGCTCAACGACCCCGCGGCGATCTGGCTCCCTGCGGTCGCCAACGCCTTCAACCTCTACCTGCTCAAGCGGTTCTTCGACCGGATCCCGCGCGAGGTGCTCGAAGCCGCCCAGATCGACGGCGCGGGGCGGCTGCGCACCCTCGTCTCGATCGTGCTGCCGATGTCCCGGCCGGTGCTCGGGGTGGTCTCGATCTTCGCCCTGGTCGCGGTCTGGCAGGACTTCCTCTGGCCGCTGATGGTCTTCTCCGACACCGGGAAGCAGCCGGTCAGCGTGGCCCTGGTGCAGCTCTCCCAGAACGTCCCGCTGACCGTGCTCATCGGCGCGATGGTCGTCACCAGCATCCCGATGGTGCTGCTCTTCCTGGTCTTCCAGCGCCACATCATCGCCGGTATCAGCGCCGGCAGCACCAAGGGCTGAGCCCCGCCGGGGCCCTCAAGTCCAGCCCGCAGCACAGCAGTTCACCTCTCCCGCAGTCCGCACCCCCTCCCGCGCACCGGCAGCCCTGCCGGTGCCCCCGCCTGCCGCGAAGGAGACCCCCGCATGGAAGGCAGCCCGCTTGCCGACGGCGACTGGTGGCGTACGGCCGTCCTCTACCAGGTGTACGTACGCAGCTTCGCCGACGGCGACGGCGACGGCACCGGCGATCTGACGGGGGTGCGCTCCAAGCTCCCGTACCTCGCCGAACTCGGCGTGGACGCCCTGTGGTTCACCCCCTGGTACCGCTCCCCGATGGCGGACGGCGGCTACGACGTCGCCGACTACCGCACCGTCGACCCGGCCTTCGGCACCCTCGCCGACGCCGAGAAGCTCATCGCCGAGGCCCGCACCGCCGGGATCCGGGTCCTGGTCGACGTGGTGCCCAACCACGTCTCGGCGCAGCACAGTTGGTTCCGTGCCGCGCTCGCCGCCGGACCCGGCAGCCCGGAGCGGGAGCTGTTCCACTTCCGGCCCGGCCGCGGACCGGAGGGCCAACTGCCGCCCAACGACTGGCAGAGCGAGTTCGGCGGCCCCGCCTGGACCCGGCTCGCGGACGGCCAGTGGTATCTGCACCTCTTCGCACCCGAGCAGCCCGACCTCAACTGGGCGCATCCGGCGGTGCGCAGGGAGCACGAGGAGATCCTGCGGTTCTGGTTCGAGCGGGGAGTGGCGGGGGTGCGCATCGACTCCGCGGCCCTGCTCGCCAAGGACCCCGAACTGCCGGACATGGCAGGGAACCAGGGCCCGCACCCGTATATCGACCGGGACGAACTCCACGAGATCTACCGCTCCTGGCGGGCGCTGGCCGAGGAGTACGGCGGCGTCTTCGTCGGCGAGGTCTGGCTGCCCGACTCCGAGCGCTTCGCCCGCTATCTGCGCCCCGACGAACTGCACACCGCCTTCAACTTCGCCTTTCTGAGCTGCCCTTGGGACGCCGGGCGGCTGCGCACCGCCATCGACGAGACCCTCGCCGAGCACGCCCCGGTCGGCGCCCCGGCGACCTGGGTGCTCTGCAACCACGACGTCACCCGCACGGTCACCCGCTACGGCCGCGAGGACACCGGCTTCGACTTCGCCCGCAAGGCCTTCGGGGTCCCCAGCGACCCGGTGCTCGGCACCCGCCGGGCCCGCGCCGCCGCCCTGCTCTCGCTCGCCCTGCCCGGCTCGGTCTACCTCTACCAGGGTGAGGAACTCGGCCTGGTGGAGGCGGAGATACCCCGGGAGCTGATCCAGGACCCGATGCACGAGCGCTCCGGCGGGCGCGACCCGGGGCGCGACGGCTGCCGGGTGCCGCTGCCCTGGGCGGCCGCCGAACCGTACGCGGGCTTCGGCTCCACCGTCGAGCCCTGGCTGCCGCAGCCCCCCGGCTGGAGCCGCTTCGCCGCCGACCGCCAACTCACCGATCCCGGCTCGATGCTGAGCCTCTACCGGGCCGCCCTCGCGCTGCGCGGGAGCCACCCCGGCTTCACCGGCACCCCGCTGCGCTGGCTGCCCGCCCCGCCCGAGGTGCTCGCCTTCACCCGCGGCGAGGAGCTGAGCTGCCTGGTCAACCTCTCCGCCACCGCCGTCCCGCTGCCCGCCCACCGGGAACTCCTGCTCACCAGCGGCTCCTTGGACGACGCGGGACAGCTGCCGCCCGACACGGCGGCCTGGCTGCGCACCTGACGGCTCCTCATGCGTACGCGTCCGTATCGAACTTGACGATCCCTCAGCACCGCCCCAGCTCCGGCCCGCCCACCCTCGGGCCCCTCCCCCCCAGAAAGGGACGAGTGTCATGCCCCGAAGAGCCCAACTCCGCTCCCCACACGCCCGGTTGACCGCGGCCGTGCTCGCCTGCCTGGCGAGTCTCGCCACCCTCGCCGCCGCCCCGCCCGGACGCGCCGCGGAGCCGCCGCCCGCCGCACCCGCGGCGCTGTCCCCCTTCGCCGTCGAGGGCCGCGGGGCGCGCGTGCCCTTCACCGAGCTGGAGGCCGAGTCGGCGGCCACCAGCGGCGAGGTGATCGGCCCGGACCGTACCTACACCACGCTGCCCTCGGAGGCCTCGGGGCGCAGCGCGGTGCGGCTCGACGCGGCGGGGGAGTACGTCGAGTTCACGCTGACCGCCGAGGCGAACGCGGTCTCGGTGCGGGCCGCGCTGCCCGACAACGCGGCGGGCACCGGGATCACCGCCCCGGTCGCCCTGAGCGCGGACGGCGAGAGCCTCGGCGAGCTGGACCTGACCTCCAAGTACGGGTGGTTCTACGGCAGTTACCCCTTCACCAACACCCCGGGCGACAAGCCGCACCACTTCTACGACGAGCAGCGGCTGCGCTTCGGCCGGACCCTGGCGGCGGGCACCACGGTGCGCCTCACCCTGCCGTCCACCGAGCGCACCCCCTGGGCGGTGATCGACCTCGCCGACTTCGAGAAGGTCGCCGCGCCGGTGGCACAGCCCGCGGGCGCCCTCGCGGTGACCGACTTCGGCGCCGACCCGAGCGGCGCGCAGGACTCCACGGCCGCCTTCCAGGAGGCGGTGGACGCGGGCGCCGCCCAGGGCAAGGAGGTCTACATCCCGGAGGGCCGCTTCACCCTCACCGACCATGTGGTGGTGGACCGGGTGACGCTGCGCGGCGCCGGGCCCTGGTACAGCGAACTGACCGGCCGCAGCGGCAGCGATCCGCGGCGGGCCGCCGGGATCTACGGCAAGTACGCGGCGGGCGGCGGCTACCAGGGCGAGATCCGGCCGCACGAGGCGGGCGGCCCCAGCACCGGGGTCACCCTGAAGGACTTCGCGATCCTCGGTGAGATCACCGAGCGGGTGGACGAGGACCAGGTGAACGGCATCGGCGGCGCCCTGAGCGAGTCGACGGCCGACAACCTCTGGATCCAGCACACCAAGGTCGGCGCCTGGATGGACGGCCCGATGGACCGCTTCACCCTGAAGAACAGCCGGATCCTCGACCAGAGCGCGGACGGCGTCAACTTCCACTGGGGGGTGACGAACTCCTCGGTGGAGAACACCTTCGTCCGCAACACCGGCGATGACGGCCTCGCCATGTGGGCGGACACCGAGGCCAACACCGGCAACAGCTTCAGCGGCAACACCGTGGTGCTGCCGATCCTCGCCAACGCGGTCGCCCTCTACGGCGGCACGGACCTCTCCGTCACCGACAGCGTGCTCGGCGAGAACCTCACCAACGGCGGCGGACTGCACGTCGGCAACCGCTACCCGGGGGTGAGCCCCGGCCAGGGCACGGATGTGCGGGGCACCTTCACCCTCGCCCGCAACACCCTGCTGCGGGCGGGCAACACCGACTACGGGTGGCCGTTCCCGATCGGGGCGCTCTGGTTCGACGCCCGCAACAGCCCGATCGACCAGGCGTCCGTCGAGGTCCGCGACACCGAGATCCTGGACAGCTCCTACGCGGCGGTGCAGTTCGTCTCCGGCACCACCAAGGGCGTCTCCTTCGAGGACGTCTCCATCGAGAAGACCGGCACCTTCGCCCTCCAGCTGAACGACCCCGGCGCGGCCTCCTTCACCCGGGTCACCGCGCGGGACCTCGGCTTCACCGAGCCCGTCTACAGCTGCCTGGGCAGCCAGTTCGCCCTCACCGAGGGCGAGGGCAACTCCGGCTGGAACGAGCAGCTGCCCGAGACGTACTGCGGCGAATGGCCGGACCGCCAGGACTGAGCGCCGCCCCGCCCCCTCCGTACGACCCGTACGACCGGCTCTCCACCCGGGCGCCCGCTCCACCCCCGTACCTCTCCACCCCACGGCTCCACCCCACCGAGAAGGGATCCCCCCATGTCCGTCGACGACACGCCCCTGACCGCCCCGACCCCGAGAACCTCCCGCCGTACCCGGACCGCCGCCCTGGTGGCCGCCGGGGTGACGGCCTCCGCCGCGCTGCTCGGCCCGGCCGCCACCGCCGCGCCCGCCCCCGAGGACCGGCCCGCCGCCTCCCCCTACCCGGCGGGCACCGCGGGGGCCGAGCTCCCCTTCGTCTCGCAGGAGGCGGAGAGCGCCGCGAGCGAGGGCAGCGCGGTCGGGCCCGACTACACCCAGGGCACGCTCGCCTCCGAGGCCTCCGGCAGGCGGGCGGTGAAGCTCGCCGCGGGCCAGGGCGTGGAGTTCACGCTGAGCGCCGCGGCCAACGCGGTCAACGTGGCGTACAGCCTCCCGGACGGGCAGACCTCCACCCTGGAGGTGTACGCCAACGGGGAGAAGCTCGACCGCGGTATCGCCCTGACCAGCAAGTACTCGTATGTCGACACCCCTTGGATCGCGGGCGCCAAGACCCACCACCTCTTCGACAACGCCCGGCTGCTGCTCGGCCGGGACCTCGCCGCGGGCGACAAGGTCAAGCTGGTCGCCACCGGTGAGACCACCGTGGACGTCGCCGACTTCGAGCAGGTCGCCCCGGCGGCCGAGGCACCCGCCGGAGCCGTCTCGGTGCTCGACAAGGGCGCCGACCCGAGCGGCGAGCAGGACTCCACCCAGGCCTTCCGGGAGGCCATCGCGGCGGCCCGGGGCGGCACCGTGTGGATCCCGGCGGGCGACTTCAGGCTCACCTCGGCGCTCAGCGGCGTCGAGGACGTCACCCTCCAGGGCGCGGGCGCCTGGCACTCGGTGGTGCACAGCTCCCGCTTCCTCGACCAGTCCGGCTCCGCGGGCCAGGTCCACCTGAAGGACTTCGCGGTGCTCGGCGAGGTCACCGAGCGGGTCGACAGCAGCCCGGACAACTTCGTCAACGGCTCGCTGGGCGCCGGGTCCTCGGTCTCCGGGATGTGGCTCCAGCACCTCAAGGTCGGCCTGTGGCTGATGGGCACCAACGACGGCCTGGTGGTCGAGGACAACCGCATCCTCGACATGACCGCGGACGGCCTCAACCTCAACGGCACCGCCAAGAACGTCACCGTACGGAACAACTTCCTGCGCAACACCGGCGACGACGCCCTGGCGATGTGGTCGCTCAACACCACCAACAGCGACAGCAGCTTCGAGAACAACACCGTCTCGCAGCCCAACCTGGCCAACGGCATCGCGATCTACGGCGGCCGGGACATCACCGTCAAGGACAACCTGGTCCTCGACACCAACGCCCTCGGCAGCGGCATCGCGCTCTCCAACCAGAAGTTCATGGACCCCTTCTTCCCGCTCGCCGGAACGCTCACGGTCTCCGGCAACACCCTGGTGCGCACCGGCGCCATGAACCCCAACTGGCAGCACCCGATGGGCGCGCTGCGGGTGGACTCCTACGACAGCGCCATCGAGGCGACCGTGAACATCACCGGGACGACGGCCACCGACAGCCCGTACGGGGTCTTCGAGTTCGTCTCCGGCGGCGGCACCGGTAAGGAGGTCAGGAACGTCACCGTGGACGGGGCCGTCATCGAGCGGGCCGGCACCGTCGCCGTGCAGGCCGAGACGCCCGGCGAGGTGAAGTTCAGCAAGGTCACGGCGAGCGGGCTCGGCGCCGCGGGCATCTGGAACTGCCCCTTCCCCGAGGGCTCCGGCACCTTCACCCTCACCGACGGCGGCGGCAACGAGGGCTGGGACACCACCTGGGAGGACTGCGCCGGCTGGCCCGCCCCGGGCGGGGGACGCTGATCTGAACCCCCGTACGGACGAGGGGCGGGCGACCCGGTCGCCCGCCCCTCACCGATTCCTCAGACCGCCAACTCGCTCAGCTCCACGTGAAGTTGGGGTCGACGTGCATACAGGCGTCCTTGTCCGAGCCGTTGAGGGCGTCGGCCGACTCGGGCGTCCTGTCGTCGTCCGCGCCACCGCCCTTACCGTCGGCGCCGCTCTCGGGCGCCTGGTAGCGGTCGCCCTCGCGCCAGTCGGCGCCGACCACCAGGGTCACCCCGGAGACCGCGGTGGAGCGCTCCACCGCCTCGGCCGGGATGCCGAGCTTCTTCGCCACCCGCCGGGCGTCGCCCTCCAGTTCGGCGCTCGGGTAGCGCAGCACGGTCCGCTCCACGCCGGGCACCGCGGAGCCGTCGGCCGCCGCGGCGGTGAAGCCCTCGGCCGCGAGCAGCCCGCTGACCTGGGTGGCCCGGCCGGAGGCGGCCGGCCGGGTCGCGGTGCCGGTGCCGTTCTGCACCCGCACGGAGATCTGCGCGTCCGGCGCGGCCGGGTCGGTGGACTCCGGCTCCTTCGCGGCCTGCTCCTTCTCCGCCTTCTCCTTCTCGGCCGCGGACTTCCGCTTGTCCTTGCCGTCCAGCGCGATGTCCTCGCGCACCAGGCGGAAGAGCTGCTCGGCGTCCTCGGGCTTGGGCTCCACCCGGTTGTGGTCCGAGACGGCCTGCCGCCAGGGCATCGTCGTCATGGTGATCCGGCTCGGCGGCACCCGCTTGAACTCGTTGCTGAGGTCGTACAGCTTCTTGACCGTGTCCAGTCCCTCGTCCACGGTCAGCGCGCTGGTTGCCTGCTCGGCGAGACCCCGCAGCTTGCCCGGGTTGCCGAGGGTGGCGTTCTCGCGCAGCTCGCGCGCCATCGAGTTCATGTACATGTGCTGGGCCTTGGCCCGGCCGATGTCGGTGCCGTCCTCGAAGCCGTAGCGGGTCCGCAGCCACTGCAGGGCCTGCTCGCCCTTGACCGGGTGGGTGCCCTTCTTCAGCTTCAGGCCCGAGCCGTGGCCCTCGCCGTCCCGGGAGAGGATGTTGGCGTCCACGCAGACCGGTACGCCGCCGATCGCGTCGGCCATCGAGACCACGCCCGCGAAGTCCACCATCATGAAGTGGTCGATCCGGATCCCGGTGAGCTTCTGCCAGGTGGCCACCGTGCAGCCCGGACCGCCGCGCCCCAGCGACTCGTTGGTCATCACCGGCCGGGTGGAGGCCGGGTAGACCTTGCCCTCGCCGTCCGTGCACTTGGGGATCTCCAGCAGGGTGTCGCGCGGCATGCTGACGACCGACATATTGCTGCGGTCCGCCGAGAGGTGCACCAGCATCTGCACATCCGCGAGCGGGGTCCCGCCGAAGGTGTCCCGGGCCCCGCCGAGGTCCTGGTTCGCCTTGGTGTCCCGGGCGTCCGAACCGATCAGCAGGATGTTCATCGGGGTCTGGCCGGCCGCGTTCGGGGCGGTGCCCGCGACGCTGTCGTCGCCGAGGTCGAGCTTGTCCTTCTTGATGTTGCCGTTCAGGTGCAGGTAGTAGAGGTAACCCGCCCCCGCCGTACCGAGGATGAGCAGCGCGAGGCAGGCCGCCGCCCAGCGGAGTATTCGGTAGCGGCGGCGCGGCCGCTCCCGCTGCCTGCGGCGCCGGACCGCGCCCGGCTCACCGGCCGCGGGGGATGTGTCCTCCGCCGCCCGGTCCCCGCCCCGCTCCGCGTCACCCGCAGGCCGGACGCCTTCTCGCGTCTCCTCCCCACGTACGCTGCTCTGCCCCACAGTCCCCGCCCCTCTGCGCCCCGCAGCCCCGCCGGGGCCCTTGTGTGCCTGTTAGACGCACGAGAGCCCCCGAGGGTTACTTGGCACACACAGTTTTGTCCGCTTCCACGCGCTGGACGTCGTCCGGCGCCTTCTTCGGCGGAGTGAGCGGAACCCCCGCGCCCTTGAAGTCCTTGCCCAGGGTCAGCTTCATCGCCGGGAGCCCCTGCGCGTTCTCCTCGCTCTTGCCCGGCTTCAGCGCCGAGCCCGGCAGGCCCATGATCTCGGCGAGCTTGCGCGCCTGATCGGCCTGGTCCGGGTCGTACTCCAGGAGCGTCTTGTCCAGCGGCCGGTCGGCGTTGCCGAGCTGACTGGACTTCAGTACGCCCTCCTGGTTCTGCAGCCAGGTCAGCGTCTGGGAGGCGGAGCCCGCGGGGGCGCCGCCGTTGTAGAGGTCGACGCGGACCTCGGAGGCCTTCGACTTCGGCCCCTTGAGGAGGGCGTCCTGCTGGGACTTCTCCTCCTTCTCCTTCTTCTTCACCTCGGTCAGCGAGACATCGGCGCGCATCATCTCGAAGAGCGGCTTGGCCGCGGACTCCTTGAGCAGCACCGTGGCCCCGTCGGTGTTGTCCACGACCGGGGTGGTGGCGAAGCTGAGGTTCTTGGTGTCGACCTTGCCGATCTCGGTGCCGAGGTCGCGCAGCTTGCCGATGTCGCTGATCTTGGAGTCGACGGTGAGCGCCTTGGTGCCCGCCTCGGCCAGCTTGAACATCTTCGTCGGGCTGGTGAGGGTGTCGTTCGACTTCAGCTTGCGCATCAGCGAGCTGAGGAACTGCTGCTGGAGCTCGATCCGGCTGAGGTCGCCGCCGAAGCCGACCGAGTGCCGGGTCCGTACGAAGGCCAGCGCCTCCTCGCCCTCGATGGTGTGCTTGCCCTTGTCCAGCTTCAGATGCGACTTGGAGTCGTCTATGTCCTTGGCGAGGCAGATGTCCACGCCGCCGACCGCGCTGGAGAGCGACTTCACCGCGTTGAAGTCGGCCACCATGAAGTGGTCGATCTCCAGGCCGGTGATCTCGGTCGCGGTGCGCATCGCGCAGCTGGGGGAGCGGCCCGACTGGCCGAGGCTCTCGTTGAACCGGGTCTCGCTGGTGCCCGGGATGACCTTGGTGGAGCCGTCCTCCTGGGTCGTCGGGCAGTCCGGGATGTCGGTGATCATGTCCCGGGGGATGCTCAGCGCGGTGGCGTTGGTGCGGTCCTTGGAGACGTGCAGCAGGATCGTGGTGTCCGCGTGGCCCGCGCTGCCGGAGTCGCCGTAGCCCGCGTTGCCCTTGCCGGTGCGCTTGTCGGTGCCGATCAGCAGGACGTTGATGGCCCGGTCCTTGCTGAAGCCGCCGGTGCCCGCGCCGTCGTCCGGGATCGCGGTGATGTTGTCGTTCAGGTGCTGGTAGTACAGGTATCCGGCGGCCGCGGCGGCGAAGAGCACGAAGGCCAGGGTGCCGACGCTCCACAGGAGCACCTTCTTGGCCCGGGACTTCTTCGGCTTCTGCTTGCGGCGCCCGGCCGGTGCGGGCTGCTCGTCCTGCGGGGCGCGGCGCCGGCGCGAACCGGCGCCCTCCCGCGCGGCGCGCGAGGGCGGCCCGGCGGCCTCTTCGGCCCGGGCGGCGCGGCGGCCGGCGGCCCGGCCCTCCGTTCCCCGGGGACTCGGGACGCCCGACTGCTCTGGGGAAGGGCCCAGTCGCAGTTCGTAATCACCGGTGTGCGGGTTCAGTACCCACTGGTCCGCGGGGTCGATGTCGTCCGCCCGCCCTCGGCCTTGCGCGTCCACGATTGTCTGTGTCCTCCGTCGGGGCCACGCGGCGCCCTCCCCCCGGGCGCCAGGTCACTCGGTGCTGCTCAGTGCGCGACCAGAGGCCGGAGCACCGGATCGGGTCACACTATCCGCCCAGTTCAGCGTGGTGCGACTGGCGGTGACAAATTCCACGCCCATACAACCGGGCAATCTGCCCCAATTCACGAGTCGCCGCAGCGGCTTTGAGGTGGCCTTTACCGAGCGGAGTCGATACTTCCGGCAGCGGCGCCCTCGCCGCTGCCGCCGGGGGCCTCTCAGCAGGCGTCCTGCTCGGCCGTGTTGCCCCGGAATGTCGGTGCCGGGGAGGAGGGGCCGTCAGGTGTGTCCGACCGCTTCTCCGCGCGCCCGGAACCGCTCTCGGCCGCCTGCTCGCGCGGCTCCTCCTCGCGCGGCCGCTGCTCGCTCACCTCCAGCTCCCGGTCGTGGCGCAGCCGGGAGAACAGCCGCCCGGCCTGGGGCTCGACGAGCTGGTCGCGGTTGGCGTCGTAGACGTACGAGCGCCGCGGCACCGTCAGGAACCGCACCTTCTCGGACGGCACCTTCCGCATCCCGCGCACCAGCTGGTAGAGGTCGCGCAGGCTGGCGAGGCCCGGGTCGGTGGTGAGCGAGGAGGTCGCCGCGTCCAGGACCGGGTAGAGCTTGCCCGGGTTGAGCAGGACGTCGTTGCTCTGCACCTTGTGCACCAGGGCGCCGAGGAAGCGCTGCTGACGGTCCATGCGGTCGGTGTCGCTGCCGTTGCCGAGGCTCTTGCGGGCGCGGACGTAGCCGAGGGCCTGTTCGCCGTTGAGCTGGCGGCGCCCGGCGGCGAGCCGCAGATGGGCCTTCTCGTCGTCTATCGCCTTGGGCAGGCAGACCTCGACCCCGTCGACGGCGTCGACCACCTTCTTGAAGCCGCCGAAGTCGATCACCATGTGGTGGTCGATCCGGATGTTCGTCATCTTCTCGACGGTACGGATGGTGCAGGCCGAACCGCCCTTCTGGAAGGCGTAGTTGAACATCGCGAACATCGGCCGGCTCTGCTCGCCGTCCCGGCCGCGGCAGCCGGGGACCTGGGTCATCAGATCGCGGGGTATCGACATGGCGGTGGCGCTGCGCCGGTCCGCCGCGAGGTGCAGCAGGATCGTGGTGTCCGAGCGCTCGGTGCCGGTGTCCCGGCCGTAGCGGGCGTTGGCCCGGCCCGCCCGCGAGTCGGAGCCGATGAGCAGGATGTTCTGGGCGCCGCGCACCAGCGCGGTGGGGCGCTCCTTCTCGTAGCGGGCCAGCTCCCGGGCCGCGGCCTCGTCGGCGGTGATGTTGCCGTTCAGCTTCTCGTAGAGCGCCCAGCCCGCGCCGCCCGCGACCAGGACCAGGAAGGCGCCGCCGATCGCGGTCCGGCGGATCCACCGCCTGCGCCGCACCGCCCGCTGGCCGGTGGGCGTGGCCCCGGCGCCGTAGGGGGAGGGGGCCCTGCGCCCCGGCCGGGGGCCCGGCCGCCCGGCCCAGGAGTCCGCCGGGCCAAAGCCCTCGGGCCCGCGCTGCCGCGCCGGGTCCCCGCCGCCCGCCCCTTGCTGCTCGTGCCGCTCGCCGTCTCCGGTGTCACCCGGACCGCCGGTGGAGCCGTTCATCCGACGCCTCCCTCGGTAGGCCCGGTCCACGCCTCTCGGTACGGCCAGCCCTCTGGCCTCTGTACGACCATGGACCGCGCCCGGCGAGGGGGCGCGCGGTCAGGGGGAAAGCTCGGCCGGTCGGGTGAGCGGGGCAGGGGCGGGGGCGGGCGGCGGCGGCCCAAGGCGCGGCGGGGTGCGGCGGAGCGCGACGGGGCGGCGCGGGGCGTGGCGGCCCGGGGTCCGGCGGCACCCGGTGGAGTCCGGCGCCGCCGGTTCTGCGGACCTGAACCGGCGCCGCCGGTTCAGCGGGCCGTGGCGCTGACCCGCTCGGTGTCGATGCGCTCCCTGAGCACGTCCTCGGCGGCCTGTTCGGCGTGGCGGCACAGCACGACCGAGGCGCCGGAGGCCAGCGGCGCGTAGAGCCCGGCGCTCAGGCCCTCCCAGGTGTCGTAGCCGCGGGTGGAGAGCAGCCGGGCGCCGGGTCCGGTCAGGCCGAGGCCGAGCGCGTCGGCGCGGGCGCGGTCCACCACCTCGGAGGCGGCGAGCTGGGCGCCCGCCACGATCAGCGCCGGCTCCTCCGGGTCCACCGGCGCGAAGGGCGCGAAGCGGTCGCCCTGCCCCGGCACCTCCAGGGCGTAGTCCGCGAAACCCTCGGGCGGCTCGGGGAACCGCCCGCCGAGGGGCCGCAGCGCGAGGGCCACCCGCTCCCCGCGGCAGGCGCGCGCGGCCCCGAGCGTGTCCGGACCGCTGACCACGAGGTCGGCCTGCGCCGGGTCGCCGCCGACATCGGCGAGCACCCCGACCGAGGAGGCGGCGAGCAGCCACACCGCGCTCTGCCAGTGCGCCGGGAGCAGCAGCGCGAGCCGGTCGCCCGGTTCGGCGCCGAGGTCGCCCTGGAGCAGATTGGCCGTCTTCGCCACCCAATTGGCGAAGGTGGCGACGGAAAGTTCGACGCGTTCACCGGTGGCGTCGTCGTAGAAGGTCACCAGGGGGCGCGCGGGGTCCGCGGCGAGCGCGGATCGCAGCAGGTCGGCAGGGGTGCGGTCGGTGGCGGTCACGGGCGCAAGGGTACGCGGGCGGCGCCGGGGCCCGGGCGGCGGACCGGGGTGCGCCCGGGTGCCCGTACCCGACGAGGCGTCAATTCCGCAATAGACAGCTTTGTTGCTTCATGACCAGGATCGTCCCCATGCGTGGATTCCTTGCTTCCTCGATCGGTGTCTCCTGTGCGGCTGCCGCCCTGGCGGCCCCCCTCGTCCTGACCGCCTCCGCCTCCGCCTCCCCGGCCGTCCCCGCTCCGCCCGCCGCCGCGCCGAAGGCGGCGCCCGGCGCCACCCAGTCCCTGCCCCTGGTGCCGCTCGGCAGCGACCGCGGCCTGAGCCGGGTCCCCGGCGAACAGGGCCTGGCGAAGCGGGAGGTGAAGCCCTTCTCGCTGCTCGGCGTGGTCTGGGACGACCCCGACGCCGAACTCCCCGGCCTGGTCCAGGTCCGTACCCGCGACGCCGCCACCGGCCGCTGGTCCGCCTGGCAGGGCGTCGAGACCCACAACCACGAGCACGCCGCCGACCCGGGCAGCGCCGAACGCGGCACCGGACGGCGGCTGCGCGGCGGCACCGCCCCGCTGTGGGTGGGCGCCAGCGACGGCGTCGAGGTCCGGGTGCGGCCCGGCGGCGAGGCCCCCGCCGACGAGCCCTTCGCCGACGAGAACGGCCAGCCGGTGCTCCCCGGCGGACTCCACCTCGAACTCGTCGACCCGGGCGGCTCGCCGGGCGGCACCGGCGCCCGCGACGCCGCCGAGAAGGCCGCGAGCCGGGCCAACAGCCCGCTCGCCCCGCTCGGCGCCACCCGCCTGCCCGCCCGGAGCGCCGCCGAGGTCCGCGCCGAACAGGGCGCCAAGGCGCTCCCGTACGCCGCCGCGCAGCCGGAGATCGTCACCCGCCGCGGCTGGGGCGCCGACGAGAGCATCCGCGAGGCCGAGTTCCTCTACACGGACACCGTGAAGGCCGCCTTCGTGCACCACAGCGCCTCCGGCAACAACTACAGCTGTGCGGACGCGCCCGCCATGATCCGCAGCATCTACCGCTACCACGTCGAGAGCGAGGGCTGGCGGGACATCGGCTACAACTTCCTCGTCGACAAGTGCGGAAAGGTCTACGAGGGCCGCGCGGGCGGCGTCGCCAAGCCGGTGATGGGCGCGCACACCCTCGGCTTCAACGAGAACAGCACCGGGGTCGCCGTCCTCGGCACCTTCACCGACACCGAGCCGCCCGCCCCCGCGGTCGAGGCTCTGAAGAAGCTCACGGCCTGGAAGCTCGGCCTGACCGGCGCCGACCCGGCGGGCACCACCCACCTGGTCTCCGGCGGCGGCAACCGCTACCCCAAGGGCCAGAACGTGCCGATGAAGGTGATCTCCGGCCACCGCGACGGCTTCACCACCGAGTGCCCCGGCACCAAGCTCTACGACAAGCTCCCCGGGATCCGCACCGGCGCCGCCGCCCTGCAGCAGCGCGAGCCCGGCGAGGAGACCGAGCCGGGGACCGGGTCCGGTGCCGGGACCACCCCCGGGGAGCCGGCCGCCTCCGCCGAACCGGCCCCCGCGGGACCGGCCCGCTGAGGCCCGGCTCCCCCGCCGGGGAGTGTCCGCCACCGCCACCGGTCCGCCCGGCGGCCCCGCTCCGGAGGCCGCCGGGCGGAGCCGTGCCCGGGTCTGCCTAGACTGACCGGCCAGGCGGTGCCGGGCAGCTCCGGGCGGCCGCGGCGTACCGTGCCGCGCCGCCGTGCCCGTCCCGCCTGCGCGCGCGTGAGCGCCGGGCAGGCTCCACCGCACCACCGACCGACCGGGCAGGAAGCAGAGACAACAGGTGACAGAAGCGATCCTCCTGGTCGGGGGCAAGGGCACCCGCCTGCGTCCGCTCACCGTCCGCACCCCCAAGCCGATGGTCCCGGCGGCGGGCGTGCCCTTCCTCGCGCACCAGCTGGCCCGCGCCAAGGCGGCCGGCGTCGAGCACATCGTGCTCGCCACCTCCTACCTCGCCGAGGTCTTCGAGCCGTACTTCGGCGACGGCTCGGCCCTCGGCCTGCACCTGGAATACGTCACCGAGGCCGAACCCCTCGGCACCGGCGGCGCCCTGCGCAATGTCGCCTCCCGGCTGCGCTCGGCCCCCGGCGACCCGGTGCTGATCTTCAACGGGGACATCCTCACCGGACTGGACATCCGCGCCCTGGTCGGCGTCCACGAGTCCAGCGGCGCCGATGTCTCGCTGCATCTGACCCGGGTGCCCGACCCGCGCGCCTTCGGGCTCGTGCCCACCGACGCCACCGGCCGGGTCACCGCCTTCCTGGAGAAGCCGCAGACCCCCGAGGAGATCGTCACCGACCAGATCAACGCGGGCGCCTACGTCTTCCGGCGCTCGGTCCTCGACACCATCCCCGCGGGCCGCCCGGTCTCCGTCGAACGCGAGACCTTCCCCGGACTGCTCGCCGACGGTGCGCACCTCCAGGGCATGGTCGACTCCACCTACTGGCTCGACCTCGGCACCCCGGGCGCCTTCGTCCGCGGCTCCGCCGACCTCGTCCTCGGCCGGGTCGCCTCCCCGGCGCTGCCCGGCCGCCGCGGCGACCGGCTGGTCCTGCCCGGCGCCGAGATCGCCCCGGACGCCAAGCTGACCGACGGCACCGTCATCGGGGAGCGCGCGGTGGTGGGCCCCGGCGCCCGCGTCTCCGGAAGCGCCGTCCTGGACGGCGCGGTCGTCGGCCCGGGCGCCGTGGTCACCGACTCCCTGATAGGCGAGGGCGCCCACGTCGGCGCCCGTACCGTCCTCGCCGGTGCCGTGGTCGGCGACGGCGCCCGGGTCGGCGAGGACAACGAACTCCGCGCGGGCGCCCGCGTCTGGTGCGACGCGGTCCTCCCGGCCGGGACGGTGCGGTTCTCCTCGGACCAGTGAGGGGGCCGGGCCCCGTCGGATCCCCTCGGACCGCCGAGAGGGCCGCGGCTCCGGGGGGAGCGGGGCGCAGGCTCCGGGAGGAGCGCGGCGTACCGCCCGCTCCTCAGCCGCCGAACCGGCCGCGCCCGCTCACCACTTGCTGATGTCGGTACGCCGCATCTTCGGCGTCCGGCGGGCGGGCGCGTGCCCGGAGAGCAGGATCAGTCGCGCCGCCCGGTGCCGCTGGCCCGCGTAGGGCTCCAGGAGCCGCAGCATCTCGGCGTCGTCCGCGTGCCGGTTCCCGGCGAGCGCGTGGCCGATGATGCCGGGCAGGTGCAGATCGCCCACGGTGACCTCGTCCGGGGCGCCGTGGCTGCGCTGGACCACCTCGGCGGAGGTCCACGGGCCGATCCCGGGGACGAGTTCGAGGCGGGCCCGCGCCTGCTCCGGCGCCATGCCCGCGGCCTCTTCTAGGCGCCGGGCCACCCGCACCGCCCGCAGGATGCTGCTGGCACGCTTGTCGTCCACGCCCGCCCGGTGCCACTCCCAGGACGGGATCAGCGCCCAGCGCCGCGGCTCCGGCATCACATACAGATCCGGCATCCCCTCGGCGGGCCCCGGCGCGGGCTGCCCGTACCGCCGCACCAGCAACCGCCAGGCCCGGTAGGCCTCGTCGGTGGTGACCTTCTGCTCCAGCACGGACGGGATCAGCGACTCCAGGACCAGTCCGGTACGGGTGAGCCGCAGCCCCGGGCGGCGGTGCCTGCTGTGCGCGAGGAGGCGGTGCCGGGGCACGAAGGCCGCCGGGTCGTCCTCGGCGCCGAGCAGCCCGGGCAGCCGGTCGAGCAGCCAGTCGGCGCCCGGGCCCCAGGCCTCGGCCTCGGCCCGGCCCCCGGCGGCGGCCACCCGCAGGGTGCCGGGCCCCTCGGGGGTCAGACAGCTCCGCCACACCGTGCCGTCCCGCCCGGCCCGGAAGCTCGGGTCCACGGGGCCCCGGCGCAGCGGCCCGAGCACCAGGCCGAGGTCGAGCGGCCCGTGCTCCGCGGGCGGCAGCCAGCTGCGCCGCCGCACCGGCGCCGCCGGACGCGCCGCCCGCCCGGGCGCGGCCCCGGGAGCGGGAACCCGCCCGCCGCGCACCGTCGTCCGGGTGTCACGCTCGCCCTCCTGCCGGGGGCCGCGGGGCGCGAAACGTCCAGCCACGGGCTCGGTCCGCTCCTCGGGTCGGGCGCGCCTCGGGACGGGACGCTGGGGTCGGTGGTCGGTGGTCGGTCGGGCGGGGCGCCGGGGTGGTGCGGCGGTGGTGCGGTGGCGGTGGTGCCTGCCCCGGTGGCGGTACGTGCGGTGGTGCTCCGGCGCCCCGGTGGGGGAGCGTACGCGGCGGTGGTGACCCCCGACCCGGTGGGCGCCCCCGGGTCAGCGCACCTCGAGGAAGTCGGCGGCCTCCCGGGCGGGGCGGGGCGGCGGGTCGCTCGCGGGGTGGCCGACGGCGACGGCGCCCATCGGGTCCCAGTCGTCCGGGAGCCGGAGGACCTCGCGTACCACTTCGCGGCAGAACATCGTCGAGGAGACCCAGGCCGAGCCGAGCCGCTCACCGGCGAGGGCGATCAGGAAGTTCTGCACGCCCGCGCCCGCGGCGACCACGAACATCTCGCGCTCGGCGGCATCGCGCCGGGCGTCCCCGTAGTGGTGCGAGCCGTCCATGACCAGGCAGGGCACCACCAGATACGGGGCCCGGCGCAGCACCTCGCCGCGGCGCACCCGGCGGGCGACGGACTCCTCGCTCTTGCCGTCCCGGCGCAGATCGGCGATCCAGGCCTCCCGCATGGCGTCCAGGAGCCGGGTGCGCGAGGCCGCCGACTCCAGGAGGACGAAGCGCCAGGGGGTGGTGTGGTGCGGGGCGGGCGCGGTCACGGCGGCGGCCACCGCCCGGCGCACCGCCCCGGGGTCCACCTCCTCGGCGGTGAACTCCCGCACCGTGCGCCGCCCGGTCACCGCCTCCCGCACCGCCTCCGAGGTGCCGAGCCGGAACATGTCGTCCCGCGCGCTGCGCACCAGCGCCCGCGCGCCCGAGGGGCCGGGTGCCGCGGCTCCCGTACCGGCCGGGGCCGCCGCCCGCTCCGCGCCCGGTCCGGATGTGGCCGGCCCCGAAGCCGTCGTGCCCGATGCCGCTGTCCCCGGTGCCGCCGCCTCCGAGGTCTCCGTCCCCGGTGTCCCGGGTTCCGGTGCCCCGCTCCCCGGTCTCCCGGGTCTCTCCGTCTCCGGCGTCCCCGATCTCTCCGATCTCTCCGATTTCCCCGGCTCCTCCTCCGGCTCGACGAGATGGCCGAGTCCGCGGATGACGGCGACCGGCAGGCCCGCGGCCTTGCCCTTCACCAGGTCGGCCGCCGCGGCGAGTTCGTCGGCGGTGGCGACCACGGTGGCGGAGAGCGGATTGCCGTGGGCGTCCTCGCCGCCGCGCAGATCGTCCAGGACGCGCACCCCGGCGGCGCCGATCGCCACATCGGTGAGGCCGTTGCGCCAGGGGCGGCCGAAGGTGTCGGTGAGCAGCACGCCGACCTCGACGCCGAGGGTGTCGCGCAGCCCCGTACGGATCGCGCGGGCCGAGGCGTCCGGGTCCTCGGGCAGCAACAGGACGGTGCCCTCGGGGGTGTTGGAGGCGTCGACCCCGGCGGCGGCCATCACCAGGCCCTGCCGGTTCTCCACGATGCGCAGCGCGCCGCGGCGGGCGACCACCCGTACCGTCTCGGCGTCGATGGCCGACTCGCGGTCGGCGGCGGCCAGGATCCGGCCCTCGGCCTTGGAGACGATCTTCGAGGTGACCAGCACGAGGTCGCCGTCGACCAGGCCGGGTCCGGTCGCGGCGATCAGCTTCGCCAGGTCGTCGCCGGGCCGGACCTCGGGCAGCCCGGGCAGCGCCCAGACCCGGTAGGAGTTCACGCGCTGACCTCCTCGGCCAGTCTCAGCGCCTCGGCGGCCATCCGGGCGGCGGCGTCCACGTCGGTCATCATCAGCGGGACGGCCCGGCAGCGGATCCCGGCCGACTCGACCCGCTCCACCACGCCCGCGTCGGCGGTGTCCACCAGCCAGCCGTCGACCAGGCCCGAGCCGTAGTGCTCGGCGACCGCCGCGGCGTCGGCCTCGACGCCGATCGCCGCGAGCACCTTGTCGGCCATGCCGCGCACGGGGGCGCCGCCGACGATCGGCGAGAGGCCCACGACCGGTACGGCCGCCTCCGCGATCGCCTCGCGGATCCCCGGCACGGCGAGGATGGTGCCGATGCTGACCACCGGGTTGGACGGCGGGAAGAGCACGATGTCCGCCTCGGCGATCGCCTCCAGGACCCCGGGCGCGGGCTCGGCCTGCTCGGCGCCGACCGGCACCACCGCGAGCGCGGGCACCGAGGCCCGCATCCGCACCCAGTACTCCTGGAAGTGCACCGCCCGCTGCTCGCCGTCGACCTCGACGGCGACATGGGTCTCGATCCGGTCGTCGCTCATCGGCAGCAGCCGCACCCCGGGCTGCCAGCGGTCGCAGAGCGCCTCGGTGACCGCGCTGAGCGGGAAGCCCGCGCCGAGCATCTGCGTCCGCACGATGTGGGTGGCGAAGTCGCGGTCGCCGAGCCCGAACCACTCGGGGCCCACTCCGTAGGCCGCGAGCTCCTCCTTGAGGTGGAAGGTCTCGTCCCGGCGTCCCCAGCCCTGCTTCTCGTCGATGCCGCCGCCCAGCGTGTACATCACCGTGTCGAGGTCGGGACAGACCTTCAGGCCGAAGAGATGGATGTCGTCGCCGGTGTTGCCGATGACGGTGATCTCGGCGTCCGGGGCCGCCTGCTTCAATCCACGCAGGAAACGGGCACCGCCGATGCCGCCTGCCAGAACCACAATGCGCATGCCCGCAGTCTGTCAGGCCCCACCGACAGCCCCGGCGCCAACGGGTCGCCGGACGGCCTCAGGCGGGGCCCGCCAGCTGCGCGCACCGGGCCGCCCGGGCGGCCGGTTCCCGCGCCCCGCCGTCCCCGGAGTGCATCGGCATCTCGGTCAGGCCCGGGAAGTACACGTGCAGGCTGACCGCCCCTTCGAGGGAGTCGTTGACCACCTCGTGGACGTAGCCTGGCGCGAACACCCGCTGCGCCCCGGTGCCGAGACGGTGGTCGCCGCGCGGGGTGTGCTCGGTCAACTCCCCTTCCAGGACGGTCAGTACGCCGCTGGAGGGGCCGTGGTCGTGGAGCCGGCTGCGCTGCCCGGGCACCCAGGAGAGCAGCCAGACCTCGTAGCCGGGGCCGGTGCGCAGCCGGTGGTACCAGCGGGTGGTGGCGTCGTAGCGCACCAGCGGGGCCCACTGGGCGCGGTCGGCGGCGATCTCCCGGGCCAGTCCGACGAACTCGCCCACGGTGGTGGGGTGTTCGCGCTGGGGCTGCAGGAGGTGCAGGACCTCGAGGAGGTCGCCGGCGATCTGGAGGTCGCTGTCGCTGTTCATCGGTGGGAGGTGTCCTCGGCGGATGCTGGAGTGTCACGGGCGGCGCCCTGGGACGGAGCGCGGGGTCCGCCCGGTGGGGAGGGCGGGGAGAAAGCCGGAGCGGTAAGGCTCAACAGCTGGGACAGCAACAGCTACAGCGCGTACGGGCAGCACCCGGGGACCCGGCGGTGCGGGTCAGGAGGGTGGCCGAAGTCGCGAGCATGCCCACAAGGACACCCGCTCACGCTCGCGCTGTCAACTTGCTCACCGGTTCGTGGGAGATGTTTCACCCCATCCGGTATCGGTCGGAGGCGAAAGGTTTGTGCGGCCCCGGGCCAGGAGAGACGGCGCTGTACCGGGCATGCCCGGCGCCCCGCCGGCACCCGTCCCCCGGGCCGGGCGGCCGCGGGGCCCGGCATGCGGAACGTGCGTGGTCCCCGAAGCGTTTCTCCCGATGTGCGCCTGCGCCGAATGTGTGGCGCGGATCCGGGCACCGGGCGTCGGGGGCCGGAAAAATCCGCCACAGGAACGTGTCATGGTTTAGGCCGATATGAACACTTACTGTGCCAGCTTGGTTCCGCAGAGTGAATAACGGGCTCAATAGCAGATCCCGGCTTGACTCGCTCGGAGTCACACACTTGTAATTTCACACGTGTCGTTCGGCGAAAACAGGCCAACGGCAGCATCGCGGGGACTCAGAGTCGGACGAGGGGCGTACATGACCGAGCTGTTTGAGGAACTGCTGGTCGACGAGGCCGAGGAGGAACTCGGCTGGCAGGAACGCGCGCTCTGCGCGCAGACCGACCCCGAGTCCTTCTTCCCGGAGAAGGGCGGCTCCACCCGCGAGGCCAAGAAGGTGTGCCTCGCCTGCGAGGTGCGCTCCGAGTGCCTCGAATACGCCCTCGCCAACGACGAGCGCTTCGGCATCTGGGGCGGACTCTCCGAGCGCGAGCGCCGCCGCCTGAAGAAGGCCGCCGTCTGATCCCCGCCCCGCGCACCCGGACGGCTCCCACGCCCCGGTGCCGCGCGCTCCGCTTCGGCTGAGCCCCGCCCGGGCGGGGTGCCGCCACCCGCCCCGTCGCCATGTACGGCCCGTCGCCTCAGAGTTGTCCACAGGCGGCGGGCCGCGGTGTTGCGCAGCCGTTAGTGTGGGCCCTCGTCCGAGACGCACAGGCCCCCACGGGCAGGTGCGTCCACCGCAGTCCAGCGAACCGGGGCCCGTACCTCGATGTCCGTGCACAGCCATTCGGCAGGCCACCACGATCCGGCCACCGCCGCGGGGCCCGACCCCGCCCGCGGGCCGCTCTCCGACACCACCGGCGCGCCCGAGTTCCCGGCGGCCGTGGTCACCGCTGTCCTCGTCTCGCACGACGGTGCCCGCTGGCTGCCCAAGGCGCTCGCCGGACTCCTCGGCCAGCAGCGCCCGGTGCAGAACGCCATCGCCTCCGACACCGGCAGCGCCGACGACTCCGCGCGCCTGCTCGCCGAGGCCCTCGGCGACGCCCGCGTCCTGCACCTCGCCCGGCGCACCGGCTTCGGCGCCGCCGTCGACGAGGCGGCCCGCACCGCCGGGGTCCTCACCCCCGACGACCTGCCCTATCTGAAGCGGCCCAGCGGCTGGGACCCGGTCACCCGGACCTGGCGCGACGAGGCCTACGAGATGCCCGAACTCCCGTACGGCGAGCCGGAGCAGTGGCTCTGGCTGCTGCACGACGACTGCGCCCCCGAGCCCGACGCCCTCGCCCAGCTCCTGCGCGTCGTGGAGAACGAGCGCGAACTCGGCCGAGAGACCGCCATCGTCGGCCCCAAGCTGCTCGGCTGGTACGACCGCAGGCAGCTCCTGGAGGTCGGCGCCTCCATCGCGCACAGCGGCCGCCGCTGGACCGGCCTCGACCGCCGGGAACAGGACCAGGGCCAGCACGACCACGTACGCCCCGTGCTCTCCGTCTCCACCGCGGGCATGCTCATCCGGCGCGACGTCTACGAGCAGCTCGGCGGCTTCGACCGCCGGCTGCCCCTGATGCGCGACGACGTCGACCTGTGCTGGCGCGCCCACCAGGCGGGCCACCGCGTCCTCGTCGCCCCCGACGCCGTCGTCCGGCACGCCGAGGCCGCCTCCCGCGAGCGCCGCACCGTCGACTGCGTCGGCCGCACCGCCGCCGCCGACCGCACGGGCACCGGACGCTTCGCCCGCCAGGGCACCGGACCGCACCGCGTCGACAAGGCGGGCGCCGCCTACACCCTGCTCGTCAACTCCCGCGGTGCCGTGCTGCCCTGGGTGCTGCTCCGCCTGGTCGTCGGCACCGTGGTGCGCACCCTCGCCTACCTGGTCGGCAAGGTCCCGGGACAGGCCCTCGACGAGATCGCCGGGCTCTGCACCACCCTGCTGCGGCCCGAGCGGATCCTCGCCGGGCGCCGCCGCCGCAAGGGCTCCGTCCTCGACAAGGGCGAACTGCGCGCCCTGTTCCCGCCGCCCGGCGCCACCGTGCGGCACACCGTCGAACAGGTCGCGGGCAATCTCATCGGCCGCTCCGAGCCCGAGGTCCTCACCGCCGGACGGCACGGCGGCGCGGTCGAGTCCGGACCCGGCGGGGACGACGCCGACTTCCTGGAGATCGAGCAGTTCGCCCGGCTCAAGCGGGTCGCCCGCAGGCCGGGACCGGTGCTCTTCTTCGTCCTGCTCTTCGTCTCCCTCATCGCCTGCCGCTCGCTGCTCGGCAGCGGCGCGCTCGCGGGCGGCGCCCTGCTGCCCGCACCCCCCGACGCCTGGGACCTCTGGTCGCGCTACACCGACGGCTGGCATCCGGTCGGCACCGGCGGCACCCAGTCGGCGCCGCCCTACCTCGCCCTCGTCGCCCTGCTCGCCACGGTCTTCTTCGGCTCCACCGGCCTCGCCGTCACCGTGCTGCTCGTCTGCTCGGTGCCGCTCGCCGGATTCGCCGCGTACTTCGCCTCCCGCCCGCTCGTCGGCTCCCGGCTGCTGCGCGCCTGGGCCTCGGTCGCCTACGCCTTCCTGCCCGCCGCCACCGGCGCGCTCGCGGGCGGCCGCATCGGCACCGCGGTCCTCGCCATCCTGCTCCCGCTGATCGCCCGGGCCGGCATCGCCGCCGCGGGCCTGGCCACCGGCGACCGCGGCAGCTGGCGCGCCACCTGGGCGTACGCCCTGCTGCTCACCGTGGCCACCGCCTTCACCCCGATCGTCTGGCCGCTGGCCCTGGTCCTCGGCGTCGGCCTGCTCGTCCTGCGCCGCGGTGAACTGCGCGCCCACGGACTCCGGTTGCTCGCCGCCCTCGGCGCCCCGCTGGTCGTGCTCGCCCCCTGGTCGCTCTCCCTGCTGCCGTTCGGCTTCTTCCGCGAGGCCGGACTCGACTACGGCGAGGGCGCGGCCTCCGTGCTCGACCTGCTCGGCACCTCCCCGGGCGGCCCCGGCACCGTCGGCGGGCTCGTCCTGACCGGCATCGTGCTCGCCGCGCTCGCCGCACTCCTGCGCCGCGAGCGGCAGTTCGCGATCCGCGTCGCCTGGACCGTCGCCCTCACCGGCTTCCTCTTCGCCGCCCTGTCCAACTCCTCCGCCTGGGCGGGCCCGGCCACCTTGGTCTACGGAATCGCCCTGCTCGGCGCCGCCGCCCTGGGCGCCGAGGAGGCCCGCGGCCGGGTCGCGCAGCAGAGCTTCGGCTGGCGGCAGCCGCTGGCCGCGCTCATCGCCCTCGCCGCCTTCCTCGGGCCGCTGTCGGCCGCCCTCGGCTGGATGGCCGACGGCGCCGACGGCCCGCTGGAGCGCCGCGACCCCGTCCAGGTCCCGGCCTTCGTCGCCGAGGAGAGCCGCACCCGCGACCAGCCCCGCACCCTGATCCTCGGCAGCGACTCCGCCGCCGAGGTCTCCTACACCCTCATCCGCGGCTCCGGCGCCCGCATGGCCGACGCCGAACTCACCGAGGCCGCCGACCGCAACACCCGCCTCGACAAGGTCGTCGCCAACCTCGTCGCGGGCTCCGGCGCCAACCAGGCCGACCAGCTCGGCGGCTTCGCCGTGCGCTACGTCCTGGTCCGCGACGGCGCCCCGCGCGCGATGAGCCGCGTCCTGGACGCCACCCCCGGCCTCACCCGGCTCAGCCAGCAGGACGGCAGCGCCCTGTGGCGGGTGGACCGGCAGGTCGCCCGTGCCGTGGTGGTGCCGAAGTCCGGCGAGCCGCTGCCGGTCGCCGCCGGACCCGTCGAGCTGCACACCGAGCTGCCCGCGGGCGGCGAGGGCCGGGTGCTGCGCCTCGCCGACACCGCCGACGAGGGCTGGACCGCCACCCTCGACGGCCGCCCGCTCACCAAGGTGACCCTCGACGGCTGGGCCCAGGGCTTCGAACTCCCCTCCGGCGGCGGCCGGCTCGACCTCGGGTACGAGGACCCGGTCGGGCACACCGCCTGGCTCTTCGCCCAGGGCTTCCTCGCCCTCGTCCTGGTCGTGATGGCCCTGCCGGGCCGCCGCCGCCATGTCGACGACGACCTCCCCGAGGAGCCGCCGGTCCCCGCCCAGGCCGTCGCGGGCGAGGGCCGCAGGGCCCGCCGCCTCCGCGCCCAGGCGGCCGCCGAGGGCCAGACGGCCCCGCAGGACCAGGGCGCCTCCGCCCCGCCGTCCGCCGGACCCGCCTCGCCGCCCGCCGGGTCCGACCCGGCCGAGCCCGGCCGAGTCCCCGGCGCGGAGCAGGAGTCCACCCCGCCCGGCACACCGCCGCCGCCCGCCGCACCCCCGGCCTCACCGGGGACCCCGCCGCCCGGCACCGAGCACCAGGGCACGGCCACGCCCCCGGCCGCCGAGCCCTACCTCCCGCAGCAGCAGGGGTACGAGCAGTGGGCGCAGCCCCCCGCCGAACCGGGCCCGTCGCCCCAGGACCCGGCGGACCAGGGCGCCTACGCCGACTACGCCGCGTACGGCCGGGCCTCGTACCCCGAGGAGAGCCCGTACCCGCAGTACCAGGGCGGCGCCTACGAGCAGACGTACCAGGACCCGGGCCGGCAGACGTACCGGGAGCAGCAGACGTACGAGAACCCGGGCGCGTATCAGGACGGCCAGGGCTACGAGGGCGGGCGGTCCTACGGGAGCGGCCAGGCGTACGAGGGCGCGCAGACGTACGGCGGCCAGGGCGGCCCGGACCCTCAGCAGGGCCCGGGCTACCAGGAAGGCCCGTACGGGAGCGGGCAGTACCAGGAGCAGGGCGGGCAGTACGACCCCTACGCCGGGTACGGCACGGGCTACGAGGGCGGATACGGCTCCGGCTATCCGGCGCCCGGTGAGCAGGGCGCCGCCGAGGGGCCCGAGCAGGGCGGTCACCCGGGTCCCGGCCCGCGGACCGGCCGCCGTGCGCACGACCACGACAGCGAGCGTCCCGACGGGAGCCAGCAGTGAACCGCAAGACCCTGCCCCTGCCCGTACCCGTCCCGCTGCTCGCGGCCACCGGCGCCCTGCTCCTGCTGACCGGGGTCGCCGCCCTCGCCGCGCCCGAGGACTCCGGCGCGCAGGCGAAGTCCGCGGCCCGGCTGCCCGTCGAGCGCAGCAGCCTGCTCTGCCCGGCGCCCAGCGACTCCGATCTCGCCGAGACCTCGTACACCTCCTTCACCCCCGTGGTGAAGGGCGCCGGCGGCGAAGGCGAGGCAAGCCTGCTGCCCGCCACCACGGACGGCGCCGAGAGCGGGACGGACAAGAAGAAGGACGGGAAGGGCAAGAAGGACGGCAAGGGCGACAAGAGCGAAAAGGGCGATAAGGGCGCGGGGGACGAGGACGGGAAGGGCGCCGGCCAGGAGGCCGGTGCCGAGCCGGTGTTCGGGGCCGAGGAGCCGGGGAAGCCGGTCGGTCACTCGGCCTCCGGCGGTGCGGAACCCGCGCTGATCGGCACCGCCGAGGGGCGGCTCGCCCCGGGCTGGACCGTGCAGCAGTCCACCAAGACGCCGGTGGGCACCGGCCGGGGGCTGTCCGGCCTCGCCTGCTCCGCCCCCGACACCGACTTCTGGTTCCCCGGCGCCGGCACCGCCGGTTCCCGCAGCGACTACGTCCACCTCACCAACCCGGACGACTCCGCCGCCGTGGTCGACGTCGAGCTGTACGGACCCGGCGGCGCCCTCAAGTCCGAGGTGGGCGAGGACATCCAGGTCCGCCCGCACTCCAGCGTGTCCGTGCTCCTCTCCACGCTCACCGAGAAGGCCGAGGCCGATGTCACCGCGCATGTCGCGGTCCGCAGCGGCCGGGTCTCCGCCGCCGTGCACAGCGCCGACGAGAAGACCGGCGGCGACTGGCTGGCCCCGGCCGGGGACCCGGCGGGCAGCCTCGTCCTGCCGGGCATCCCCAAGGACGCCACCTCGGTCCGCCTGATCGTCTTCGCGCCCGGCGAGAACGACGCCGACCTCCGGCTGAAACTCGCCACCCCCAGCGGTCCGATCACCCCCGCGGGACACGAGTCCCTGCATGTGAAGGCCGGCATGACCGCCACCGCCGATCTGCGCGACGTGACCCGCGGCCAGCCCGGATCACTGCTGCTCAGCCCCGGCGACAAGGCCGTACCGGTGGTCGCCGCCCTGCACGTGGTGCGCGGCAAGGGCGAGAAGCGTGAGTCCGCCTTCCTGCCCGCGACCCCCTCGGTCGGCGCCCGGGCGAGCGTGGCCGAGAACCACGCCAAGGGCAGCGTGCTGAGCCTCACCGCCCCCGGCGCCGCGGGCAAGGTCAAGGTCACCGCCTCGGCGGGCACCCGGGGCGGCACCCCCGTCAGCAAGACCTACCGCGTCAAGAGCGGGAGCACCCTCGCGGTGGCCCCGCCCGTACCGGAGGGCCTGAAGGGGACGTACGCCCTGACCGTGGAGCACCTCTCCGGCGGTCCCGTCCACGCCTCCCGGCTCCTGGAGGCCCCCGAGGACGGCATCCCGATGTTCACCATCCAGACCCTCTCGGACGACGGCGGCACCGTCGCGGTGCCCGAGGCGGAGCAGGACCTGTCGGTGGTGCAGGACGCCGAACAGGACTGAGGTCCGAACGCGATCCACGGGGCTGAGGCCCGAACGGGATCAACAGGGCTGAGAACCGAACGTAGTTGAGGCCCGGGACGGATCTTCTCGGGCGCCGGAGCGGCAACCGGAGCACCGAACCCGGAGCACCGGAGGGGATCAGGACGCGCGGCTTTCGCGGCGGACGGTGCGGCTTCCGCGGTGGACCCTGCGGCTTCCGCGGTGGACACGGGGGACGGTGCGGCGGAAACCGGTCGGCTCCGCGCCCGGTCGCCGGCACTGCGCATGTGACGGGGGTACGCACCTGGTTCCCGTGGGACGGACCGCGTGATACACACGGGCGGGTCCGGATTCCTGTCCGCCAGCAGGAGGTACGCCCGATGTCCGCACCGTCCGGGGCCACGCCCCACTCCAGCCCGTCCACCCCGTCCCGGCGCCAGCTCCTGGCCCGTACCGGTGCGGTGGGCGCGGGAATCGCCTTCACCGGCGCGCTCGGTGAACTCTTCGCCGGTACCGCCGCCGCCCACTCGCCCGGCAAGGGCGGCTACGGCCCCCTGGTCCCCGACCCCAAGGGCCTCCTCGACCTGCCCAAAGGGTTCCGCTACAAGGTGCTCTCCCGCGAGGGCGAGCCCCTGCGCTCCGGCGAGGGCCCGGTCCCCAGCAACTGCGACGGCATGACCGCGCTGCCCGGCCGCCACGGCCAGGTCCACCTGGTGCGCAACCACGAGAACCGCGCCGACGGCCGGGTCCCGGTGCCGGTGATCGACGGCCTCACGTACGACCCGATGGGCAAGGGCGGCTGTACCGCGCTCACCCTCGACCGGCACGGCGAGGTCCGCACCGAGCGCGTCGGCATCGCCGGTACCGCGGTCAACTGCGCGGGCGGGCCCACCCCTTGGGGCACCTGGCTCACCTGCGAGGAGACCGAGGACAAGGCCGGCACCAACGGCTACACCAAGGACCACGGCTTCATCTTCGAGGTCGACCCGGTCGACCCGCACCGCTCCGGCGCCGTCCCGCTCACCGCGATGGGCCGCTTCCAGCACGAGGCCATCGCCATCGACCCGCGGCGCGGCATCGTCTACGAGACCGAGGACGCCTTCGAGAAACCCTTCGGCCTCTTCTACCGCTTCCTGCCCGAGAAACCCCACGGCGGCCTCGGCTCGCTGCGCGCCGGGGGCACCCTTCAGGCGATGCGGGTACCCGGCGTACCGGACCTCTCCGCGGTGCAGGAGACCGGCACCGTCTTCAAGCACATCGAGTGGGTCGACGTCCCCGACCCGCTGGCCACCGCCACCCCCATCCGCTTCCAGGACTTCGGCGCCGGCGGCATCACGCACGCCCAGAAGCTGGAGGGCTGCTACTGGGGCGGCAGTTGCGTCTACTTCGTCTCGTCCTTCGCCCACAGCGACGAGGGCTCGGCCGCGGACCACTACGGCCAGGTCTGGCGGTACGACCCCAGCCGCCGCACCCTCACCCTGGTCATCGTCTTCGGCCCCGACACCGACGTCCAACTCCCGGGCGAGTCCCCGGACAACATCTGCCTGGCCCCCTCCGGCGGCCTGATGGTCTGCGAGGACGGCGAGGGCGGCCAGCACGTCTTCGGCCTGACCCGCAAGGGCGAGGTCTACCCGATGGCCCGCGGCCGCCAGAACATCGGCACCCCCGAGGAACCGGAGTGGGGCGAGTTCGCGGGGGTCACCTTCGCCCCCGACCACAAGACGATGTTCGTGAACGTGTACACGCCGGGGACTACGTTCGCGGTCACGGGGCCGTTCTGAGTCAGGGGCGGCCCTGAGCCGGAGACCGTTCTGAAGTCAGGGGCCGTGCTGAGTCGTCAGCGTCAGCGGCCCGTACTGAGGTCCGGTTCATACTGAGGTCAGGCTCGTTCTGGGGTCTGGCTCGTTCTGGGGTCAGGCTCGTTCTGAGGTCAGGTGCTGGAGTGCTCTGACTGCTTCAACTGCTCTGACTGATCCGGTCGGGAACGTGAGCCGACTGCGAGGGCGGGGCCCGCTGGGTGCGGGCCCCGCCCTTCGTCGGGTACGGGGCCCGGCCAGGGGGCCCGGCGTCGGTGTCGGGCTGGAGTCTGTGCCGGGCTGGGATCGGTGCCGGGCTGGAGTCCGGTGTCAGCGTCAGGCTGAGGTTCGGTGCCGGCGTCAGGCTGAGGCCCGGTGTCAGTCCTCGCCGTAGCGGGGGTCGACGGTCTCGGGGGTGAGGCCGAGCAGCTCGGCCACCTGCTCGACGACGACCTCGTGCACCAGCTCGGCCCGCTCGTCGCGGCTCTTGGTACGGATCTCGATCGGCCGCCGGTAGACGACCACCCGCCCGGGGCGCCCGTCCCGGGCCGCGGAGATACCGCCGAGCGGCACCGACTGCCCGTCCCAGTCCTCGGCGCCGCTGTCCAGACGCGGCACCTCCAGCACCAGGAAGTCGACCTCCGCCAACTGCGGCCACCGGCGCTCGAGACGCTCGACGGAATCCTGCACGAGGTCGGCGAAGACCTGCGCGCGCGGCGCGGAGAGCGGCACCTGAGGAGGTGCGACGGGGCCGCGCATGCCCCTGCCGTGACGGTCACGGCGACGGGGCCGCGGCTCGGTGGGGGGCGGCGGTACGGGGTTGTCCATCACCGACGAAGCGTAGTCCCCGGGGAGGGGGAGCGCTGGGTGGGTGGGGTGGAGGGGGCGTGGGAGTGACGGGGTGTGGGAGGGGTGGGGGTGCGGATGTCGACTGAGGTGGGGGATGACTGGCGGGCGGCGGGCGGCGGGCGGCGGGCGGCGGGTGGCGGGTGGCGGGTCGCAGGTGACAGGTGACAGGTGTCGGGTGACAGATAACGGATGACAGATAGTGATATCCGTCATCCGTCATCTGCCACCTGTCATCCGTCGCCCGGGTTCCTCATCGCCCCATCCCTCGTGTGCCTCGCCTGTTCATCTGCCGCCAGTCCTCCGCCGCTGACCATGGCCGCCTGCCGCCTGCCGCCTGCCGCCTGCCGCCTGCCGCCTGCCGCCTGCCGCCTGCCGCCTGCCGCCTGCCGCCTGCCGCCTGCCGCCGGTCACCGGCTCCCGGTCACCGGCCACCCCGCCCTCCCCGAACTCGATCGCATATCAGTCCCGACCCTCCCGCCGCCCGCTCTTCGCCGGATCCCGGCCCGGGCGGCACGGCGTGGCCGACGCCTCCGCCGCCTCCCGTACCGCGTCACGCCAGTTCAGCGCCGCGTGTCCGGCCGGCGCCGGTCCGCGCCCGTGGGGTACGACACGGTGGGGTGACCTCGGGGAGAGTCGTCGCGGCCCGCTCAAGAGTGCGGTACCGTCCAACGTCGTGAGCCCTGTACGTCGTTGTTCGCGCACCGCATGCGGCCGTCCTGCCGTAGCGACGCTGACGTACGTCTACGCCGACTCGACCGCGGTCCTCGGCCCGCTCGCCACCTACGCCGAACCGCACTGCTACGACCTCTGCTCCGAGCACTCGGAACGCCTCACCGCCCCCCGCGGCTGGGAGGTCGTCCGGCTCGCCGAGGCCTCGGGCCCGAGCCGCCCCAGCGGCGACGATCTGGAAGCCCTCGCCAACGCGGTCCGCGAGGCGGCACGTCCCCAGGAGCGCGCCGCGGAGGCGGGCGGGAACCCGACCCGCGCCGCCGACCCGATGGAGGTCGCCCGCCGCGGCCACCTGCGCGTACTCCGCTCCCCGGACTCCTGACCCCGCGCACGTTTCCGAAGGCATACGTTTACCGCTCGGGCGTGTTTCCTGGCCGGGTACTTTTGCGGGCCCTCCGCTTACGCACTCGTGAACGCATGGCGCGACGTACCGAGTTGCCCGCTTTGTAAGCGTCCCGCATGGGGTGTTATCCGCCGATACCTCAGGTGAAGTACCGTCAGGCGGCGCTGCCGACAACGTCACAGTGACCGGGAAGCGGAACCGGGTAGCTTGTGCCCTGACCGCAGGGACCGCAGGAACTCCAGAAGGGCTCGGCCGTGGCTGTTGCTGATCTTTCGCAGCTCGTGAAGGCTTACGACGTACGCGGGGTGGTCCCGGACCAGTGGGACGAGTCGCTGGCCGAGCTGTTCGGCGCGGCCTTCGTCCAGGTGACCGGCGCGGAGGCGATCGTCACCGGACACGACATGCGGCCCTCCTCGCCCGGCCTCGCCCGCGCCTTCGCCCGGGGCGCCGCCGCCCGGGGCGCGGACGTCACCGAGATCGGGCTGTGCTCCACGGACCAGCTGTACTACGCCTCCGGGGCGCTCGACCTGCCGGGCGCGATGTTCACCGCCTCGCACAACCCGGCCCAGTACAACGGCATCAAGATGTGCCGCGCCGGGGCCGCGCCGGTCGGGCAGGACACCGGACTCGCCGATATCCGCGCGCTCGTCGAGGGCTGGCAGGACGGTGGTGCCCCCGCGCCCGCCGCCACCACGGGCACCATCACCCAGCGGGACACCCTCGGCGACTACGCGGCCCATCTGCGCTCGCTCGTCGACCTCACCGGGATCAGGCCCCCGGCGAGCGGCGCCAAGGCGGCCGGGGACAAGGTCAAGGTCGTCGTCGACGCGGGCAACGGCATGGGCGGCCACACGGTGCCCACCGTGTTCGAGGGCCTGCCGATCGACCTCGTACCGCTGTACTTCGAGCTCGACGGCACCTTCCCGAACCACGAGGCCAATCCGCTCGACCCGAAGAACATCGTCGACCTCCAGCAGCGGGTCCGCGAGGAGAACGCCGACCTCGGCCTCGCCTTCGACGGCGACGCGGACCGCTGCTTCGTCGTCGACCAGAACGGCGACCCGGTCTCCCCGTCCGCCGTGACCGCGCTCGTCGCCGCCCGCGAACTGGCGAAGAACGGCGGCACCGGCACCGTCATCCACAACCTGATCACCTCCTGGTCCGTCCCGGAGGTGGTACGCGAGAACGGCGGCACCCCCGTCCGCACCCGGGTCGGCCACTCCTTCATCAAGGCCGAGATGGCGAAGACCGGCGCGATCTTCGGCGGCGAGCACTCCGCGCACTACTACTTCCGCGACTTCTGGAACGCCGACACCGGCATGCTCGCCGCCCTGCACGTCCTCGCGGCACTCGGCACCCAGGACCAGACCCTGTCCGACCTGGTCGCGCAGTACGACCGCTACGCCAGCTCCGGCGAGATCAACTCCACCGTCACGGACCAGGCCGCCAGCGCCGCCGCCGTGAAGTCGGCCTACGAGAGCCGGGACGACGTCACCCTCGACGAACTCGACGGCCTCACCGTCACCGCCGCCGACTGGTGGTTCAACCTCCGCGCCTCCAACACCGAGCCGCTCCTGCGCCTCAACGTCGAGGCCCGCGACGAGACCACGGCGGCGAAGGTACGGGACGAGGTGCTGGCTCTGGTGAGGGGCTGAGGCGCGGGGGCCGGGCGGCTGGTCGGGGGCGCGGGAGCCGGGCGGTCGGTCGGGGGCGGTCGGGGCTGCGGGAGGGGCCGCTCGGGGCGAGGGGTTGGATTGGGCCGGTGCCGGTGCCGGTGCCGGTGCCGGTGCCGGGGCTGGGGCTGGGGCTGGGCCGGAGCTTTGCCGGAGCTGCGCGGGTCGATCGGAGTGCGGCGGGGCGGGCGGTTGCCTCCGGAGCCGGGGGTAGTGGAGTGGAGTCGGCGCGCTGCTCGGCGGCGGCCGGGCTGCCGGAAGCCGGGCACTGAGAGTCAGGCACCGGTTATCAAGTGACAGATAACGGCTGACAGATGACGGATGACAGATAGTGAAATCCGTCATCTGCTATCTGTCAGCCGTCAGCCGTCAGCCGTCAGCCGTCAGCCGTCACCCGCCACCCGCCATCCGTCCCCCGGGCCCCCGCCTCCTCCCCTCCTCGCCCCTAACCCCCTCCCGGCCCACCCCCACACCCCACCCCTCACAGCGGTACCCTGGCCAGGCCGCGTGCTGCGGCTCAAGTGCTGCTCCTTTGAAGGGACGACCCCATGCCGCTGGAAGCCGGCCTCCTGGAGATCCTCGCCTGTCCGGCCTGCCATTCCGCGCTCGACGAGCGGGACAGCGAACTGGTCTGCACCAGCAAGGAATGCGGCCTCGCCTACCCCGTGCGCGACGACATCCCGGTGCTGCTGGTGGACGAGGCGCGCCACCCCGCCTGAGCGCGCCCGCACGGCCTCCCCGAGCCGCCTCGGGGACCCCGTCGTACCGCCGCAGGCACCCCGTCGCAGAGGCCGGCTCCCGGCCCGAGGCCCCGGACCCGGCTCCCGCCACTCCAGCCCGCCCCGACCCACGGCCCAGGAAAGGCCCCGCCATGCTGGACGAAACGCTGCTGGAGGACCCCGAGGCGCTCGCGCGTGCCGACCGGCGCGGCCTGCTGCGCGGGGCGGCCGAGGCGGGCGCCCGGGTGCGTACCGCCGTACGGCACGCCGCCGAGGCCGGGGTCACCGAGCTGAAGCCCGAGGGGCGCCCGCGTGCCGTACTGATCGCGGGTCCGGGCGCCGCCGCGATCTGCGTGGGGGACCTGCTCGGCAGGCTGGCCGGGGTCGGCTGCCCCGTGACCCGGCTGCACGCCACCGGCGTCGCCCCCGCCCCAGGCGCCCTGCGCTGGACGCTGCCCGGCTGGGCGGGCCCGGTGGACGTCCTCCTGCTCGCCACCCCGGACGGTTCCGAGCCGGGCCTCGCGCTCCTCGCCGACCAGGCGTACCGCCGCGGCTGCAACGTGGTCGCCGTGGCGCCCCAGGACTCCCCGCTGCGGGAGGCCGTGGAGACGGCGCACGGACTGTTCGTACCGATGGCGACCGCCCCGTACGAGGAGGAAGAGGTCGGGGCGGCCTCCGCGCCCGGCGCGCTGTGGGCCCTGCTCACGCCGCTGCTCGCGCTCCTCGACCGTACGGGCCTGATCAGCGCGCCCGCCGAGGAGCTGGCCCGCGTCGCCGACCGGCTCGACGAGATCGCGCAGCGCTGCGGCCCCGCCATCGCCACCTACCACAACCCGGCCAAGACGCTCGCCGCCGAACTCGCCGACTCGCTGCCGCTGATCTGGACCGAGGGCCTGTGCGCGGGTCCGGCCGGGCGGCGCTTCGCCGGGGCGCTCGCCGAGCTGGCCGGCCGCCCCGCGCTCGCCGCCGAGCTGCCCGAGGCGCTGCCCGCGCACGGCGCCCTGCTCGCCGGGGTGCTCGCCGCGGGCGGCGACCCGGACGACTTCTTCCGCGACCGGGTCGAGGAACCGCAGGCCATGCGCGCCCGGGTGGTGCTGCTGCGCGACGCGCTGAACGGCGGTCTCAGCGCCGCGCCCGCCGCGCGCGAGCTGGCGCTCGGCCACGACACCGCCCTCAGCGAGCTGGAACCCGGCGAGGGCGGCGAACTGGAACGGCTCGCGGAGCTGATCGCCATCACGGATTTCGCCGCCGTTTACCTGGCGCTCGCCTCCGGGGTCTGATCTTGACGGCACCGGGCAGCTGCTCCACCGACGGCACCCCGCACCGGTCCG
The DNA here is from genome assembly GCF_012273655.1 of Streptomyces physcomitrii. Taxonomy (GTDB): domain Bacteria; phylum Actinomycetota; class Actinomycetes; order Streptomycetales; family Streptomycetaceae; genus Streptomyces; species Streptomyces physcomitrii. The sequence goes on from NZ_JAAWWP010000032.1 coordinate 45,011, forward strand.
TGGCACCGCCGCCGCGGACCTGCCCGACCCCGCACCAGGCGCCCGCCGCGGCACGCGAGACCTCCACCGCCGCGCCCACGGCGCACTGACCCGCGCCCGACCTCCGGCACCCCGCCCCCCTTCCCACAGCCCCCTCCTCACCGTCCACTCCGGTCCACCCCTCCGCCCTTCCGGCCCAGCCCTCCCCGCCGCCCCCCGCAGAACTCGCCCCCGCGCCCCTCCGCAGAAAGAGCCCGCATGTACCGCCTCGCGAACTCCGTCCGGCCCTACGCCTGGGGCTCGGTCACCGCCCTCTCGCAGCTGCTCGGCGTGGAGCCGAGCGGCGAGCCGCAGGCCGAGATGTGGATGGGCGCGCACCCGGGGGCGCCCTCGCGCACCGAGGCAGGACCGCTCAACGAGGTCATCGACGCCGCCCCCGAGGCCCTGCTCGGCGAGGCCGCGGTCGCCAGGTTCGGCCCCCGGCTGCCCTTCCTCCTGAAGCTCCTCGCGGCGGGCGCCCCGCTCTCCCTCCAGGTCCACCCGGATCTCGACCAGGCCCGGGCGGGCTTCGCGGCGGAGGAGCGCCGGGGCGTCCCGCTCGACGCCCCGCACCGCAACTACAAGGACGCCAACCACAAGCCCGAACTCCTCTGCGCCCTCACCCCCTTCGAGGGGCTGTGCGGCTTCCGCGAACCCGCCGCCGCGGCCCAACTGATCGCGGGCCTCGGCGTCGACTCCCTCAAGCCGTACGTGGACCTGCTGCGCGCCCACCCGGAGGAGGCCGCGCTGCGCGAGGTCCTCACCGCCGTGCTCGGCGCCGAGCGCGAGGAGATGGCCGCCACCGTCACCGAGGCCGCCGCCGCGGCCGAACGCCTCGGCGGCGACTACGCCCCGTACGCCACCCTCGCCCACCACTACCCCGGGGACCCGGGCGTCCTCGCGGGGATGCTGCTCAACCACGTCACCCTCCAGCCGGGGGAGGCCCTCTACCTCGGCGCGGGGATCCCGCACGCCTATCTGGACGGTCTGGGCGTCGAGATCATGGCCAACTCCGACAATGTGCTGCGCTGCGGCCTCACCCCCAAGCACATCGACGTTCCGGAGCTGCTGCGCATCGTCCGCTTCGAGGCGGGCGAGGCGGGCGTACTGCGCCCGGAGGCCGGCCCGGACGGCGAGGAGGTCTACGCGACCCCTATCGAGGAGTTCCGGCTCTCCCGCTTCGTCCTGTCCGAGGACGGCGCCGCCCGCGACCTCGCCACCGCGCTGCCGCAGATCCTGCTCTGCACGGCGGGCCGGGTCCGGGTCGGTGAACTGGCCCTCGGCCCGGGCGAGTCGGCCTTCGTGGTCCCCGGCGAAGCGGCCGAAGTGTCCGGAGACGGCACGCTTTTCCGGGCCACCGTGGTCGCCTGAGACGCCGATCCGGAACCGCCCTGCCGACCCGGCCCCCCGGGTGGAGCCGAGGCTGCAAGAATGGCCCCTCGCAAAGGTCCGGCAAAGCCGGAACGGCGACCGCAAGGCGCGGCCGGGCACGCCAGGGGCGGGCGGCCGCGCGTCACGTACGAAGGGACTTCGGGAACACATGAGTGCTTCAGGCGGCACCAAGGCGATCGTGGCGGCACTGGGCGCCAACCTCGCCATCGCGGTGGCGAAGTTCGTGGCGTTCCTCTTCAGCGGATCGTCCTCGATGCTCGCCGAGTCGGTGCACTCCCTCGCGGACTCCGGCAACCAGGGCCTGCTCCTCCTCGGCGGCAAGAAGGCCCAGCGCGAAGCCACCCCGCAGCACCCCTTCGGCTACGGCCGCGAGCGCTATATCTACGCCTTCCTCGTCTCCATCGTCCTCTTCTCGGTCGGCGGCATGTTCGCGATCTACGAGGGCTACGAGAAGATCAAGCACCCCCACGAACTGGAGCACTGGTACTGGCCGGTCGGCGTCCTGGTCTTCGCGATCATCGCCGAGAGCATCTCCTTCCGTACCGCGATCAAGGAGTCCAACCTCCTGCGCGGGAAGCTGAGCTGGTCGCAGTTCATCCGCCGCGCCAAGGCCCCGGAGCTGCCGGTGGTGCTCCTGGAGGACTTCGGCGCGCTGGTCGGTCTGGTCCTCGCCCTCGGCGGCGTCGGGCTGGCCCTGGCGACCGGCGACGGCGTCTGGGACGGCATCGGCACCCTGTGCATCGGTGTCCTCCTCATCGTGATCGCGATGGTGCTCGCCGCCGAGACCAAGTCGCTGCTCCTCGGTGAGGCCGCGGGCACCGAGGACGTCGCGAAGATCGAGAAGGCGGTCGTCGACGGGGAGACGGTCACCGGCATCATCCACATGCGCACGCTCCACCTCGGCCCCGAGGAACTCCTCGTGGCCGCCAAGATCTCGGTGCGCCACGACGACACCGCCGCCCAGGTCGCCGAGGCCATCGACGCGGCCGAGGCCCGTATCCGCGACAGCGTCCCGATCGCCCGCGTCATCTACCTGGAGCCCGACATCTACAGCGCGGCCGAGGCAGCCGCCGGCGCCTCCCCGGAGGCCTCACCCGGCGGCCCCGCCAAGGACGCCCCCGGCCACTGATCTCAGGCCGCACGGCGGGCACTTCCCGCCAAGCTCGACTGTGGCTGTCCTCACTCCACCTCCTCCTCCGCGCCGCGAGGCCCGTCGCGCGCCTGCGGCCCCGACCGTCTCGACCAGCGATTTCGCCCCGAGTGCCGCCACCACCCGGCGTCCCACCGGGGCTCCGGCTCCCGGGTCCGCCGCCGCGGGCGGGGCACGAATTCCCGGAGCGGGCTGGGGTCGGCCGGGCCGATCGGTGTAGATTCGTGACCAGAGCCAGACGTCGCTGCTGATGGCGGTCGGGCGACCCGCGACGCGGGCCGGCCGAGGGAGAGAGGGCCTCCGACGGACTGCTTTGCGCGCGCCCGGCCACAGTTGTGTCCGCCGCCGCTCAGCCAGCCGTACCCACCCTCGACCCATCACGAGGAGCAGCTCGACATGACCACTGTCGACAACCGACAGGACTTCAAGGTCGCCGACCTTTCCCTGGCCGAGTTCGGCCGCAAGGAGATCACTCTCGCCGAGCACGAGATGCCCGGCCTGATGTCGATCCGCAAGGAGTACGCCGCCGCGCAGCCCCTCGCGGGCGCGCGCATCACCGGCTCCCTGCACATGACGGTGCAGACCGCCGTCCTCATCGAGACCCTGGCCGCCCTGGGCGCCGAGGTCCGCTGGGCCTCCTGCAACATCTTCTCCACCCAGGACCACGCGGCCGCGGCCATCGCCGTCGGCCCCGAGGGCACCCCGGACAACCCGCGGGGCATCCCCGTCTTCGCCTGGAAGGGCGAGACGCTGGAGGAGTACTGGTGGTGCACGGAGCAGGCGCTGACCTGGCCGGACACCCCCACCGGCGGCCCGAACATGGTGCTCGACGACGGCGGTGACGCCACGCTCCTCGTCCACAAGGGCGTCGAGTACGAGAAGGACGGCAAGGTCCCCGCCGTCGACACCGCCGAGAACGACGAGCACCGCGTCATCCTCGAGGTGCTGCACCGCACCATCGGCGAGAACCCGCAGAAGTGGACCCAGCTCGCCTCGGAGATCCGCGGCGTGACCGAGGAGACCACCACCGGCGTCCACCGCCTGTACGAGATGCACCGCGAGGGGACCCTGCTGTTCCCCGCGATCAACGTCAACGACGCCGTCACCAAGTCGAAGTTCGACAACAAGTACGGCTGCCGCCACTCCCTGGTCGACGGCATCAACCGCGCCACTGACGTCCTCATCGGCGGCAAGACGGCCGTGATCTGCGGCTACGGCGATGTCGGCAAGGGCTGCGCGGAGTCGCTGCGCGGCCAGGGCGCCCGCGTGATCGTCACCGAGATCGACCCGATCTGCGCGCTGCAGGCGGCGATGGACGGCTACCAGGTCGCCACGCTCGACGACGTGGTCGAGACCGCCGACATCTTCATCACCACGACCGGCAACAAGGACATCATCATGGCCTCGGACATGGCCAAGATGAAGCACCAGGCGATCGTGGGCAACATCGGCCACTTCGACAACGAGATCGACATGGCCGGTCTCGCGAAGATCGACGGCATCGTCAAGGACGAGGTCAAGCCGCAGGTCCACACCTGGACCTTCCCCGAGGGCAAGAAGATCATCGTGCTCTCGGAGGGCCGCCTGCTCAACCTGGGCAACGCGACCGGACACCCCTCCTTCGTGATGTCCAACAGCTTCGCGGACCAGACCCTGGCCCAGATCGAGCTGTTCACCAAGCCCGACGAGTACCCGACCGACGTCTACGTGCTCCCCAAGCACCTCGACGAGAAGGTCGCCCGCCTCCACCTGGCGTCCCTCGGGGTCAAGCTGACGACGCTTCGCCCGGAGCAGGCCGCGTACATCGGCGTCGAGGTCGAGGGCCCGTACAAGTCGGACCACTACCGCTACTGACGGCCGCGCCGCCGATCCCGGGCATCCCGGCCCGGGATCCGGTGGACGACCGCCCCGCACAGGCCCCCGCCCGCACCGGTGGGGGCCTGTGCCCGTCAGCGCACCGCTCCGGCCGCGCGCCGACCGCGCGGCCACGGCCCACCGCACACCCGCGAGCCGGCCCAGCAGGCCGAGAAGGACCCGCACCCCATGCCCCGCGGCCGCTACTCCCTGCACGATCCCCACGACCACACCCCCCTCGGAGAAGAACGCTTCCAGTGCGCCCCCGGGCCCTCCGGCTGGCGCTATGTCTCCCGGCTCACCGCTCCCGACGGCAGCCCCACCGGCTCCGTCGACCTGGCGCTCGACGCGCTGGGCCGCCCTATTCGGCTGGAGGCGCACGCCTTCGAGTGGCAGGTGAAGGGCGCCGCCATCGACGGCGTCACCTGGGTACGCACCGACCCCACCGGCGCCCACGCCACCGAGGGCAACGCGCCCGCCCACGCCTTCACCGGCACCTCTCCGGCCTTCCTCATCGCCACATCCCGCCTGCTCGACCTCAGCCCCGGCGCCCCCGCCACCCGCGTCAGGCTCCTCGCCCTCACGGATCCGGTACTCGCTCCGCGCACCCTGGACCAGTCCTGGGCGCTGCTGAGGAGCGAAGCACACCCCACTGACAACGGGACCCTCACGGTGGACACGTACCAGGTCACCGCCCTGGACACCGGTGAGCAGGCGGAGGTCCACCTCGCCGGGGACGTGGTCCTCGCGGCCCCCGGAATCGAGCTGGAAGACCTGGAGTCACCGCCCTCGGTCTTCACCTGAACCGACGGAACCGACCGCGCGACCGGGCCGCCTCAGCCCGGACTCATGCGGGCGGCGCGAAGCCCGTCCCCGAGGCAGGACGCCCCTCCGAAGCGGGACGATCCGCAGGCGCGGCACTGGGCGCGGGCGGGGCTGCGGGCGCCGGAGGCATGGGGTTCGCCTGCGGGGCAGGCGGCTGGTGAGCGGGGCGCGGCTGCGACGGTCGGCCCTGTGGCGCGGGCGCATCCGGCCGGCCCGGCTGCGGCGCTCCGTACGGCGCGTTGGTGTGCGGCTGGGGCGCGTGCGGTGCCCCCGCACCACCCCCGAAGGCCCGATGCGCGTCCCGCGTCTGCCGTTCCTGGAGGACCCCCGCCAGATACATCGCGGGCGGCATCCCCGGCGGCACCGGAGCCCCGGTCCGCGCCGCGACCTCGTCGGCGAGCCGCCCCGCCATGGACCAGCTGATCTGCCGGTCGAGCTGCCCCATCCGCCCCAGGTACTGCCGTACGCCCAGCCACAGCTGTTCCGGCACCCCGGACAGGTCGAGACCCGTGAACAACGCGGCCACCTGCGGGGGCGGCGGCGCCACAAAACCCGTACGCGCCACGGGTATCCGCTCCCGCACCACCAGCGTCCCAGCGAAGACGTCGCCGAGCCGCCGCCCGCGCGCCGAGACGAACGAGGCGATGCAGGCCACCACACCCATGGTCATCAGGATCTCGACCACACCCATGGCCCCGCGCACCAGCGCGTGCCGGAACCGGATCGGCCCCCCGTCGTCCCGTACCACCCTCAGGCCGAAGGCGAGCTTGCCCAGCGAACGGCCGTGGCTCAGGGTCTCCACCGCGATCGGCACACCCACGAGCAGCAGCAGGAACGAGGCCACGGCTATCGCCGCCTGCGCGGCCTCGTCGAGCGAGGCGGTCGCCGCGGCGAGGGCGAGGATCAGGACGACATACACCGTCAGGGCCACCACCAGGTCGAGCAGCACCGCCAGCGCACGGCTCGGCAACCGGGCAGGCCGCAACTCCAGCGCCACCGCCTCACCCGTCACGAACTCCGTCATGCCCCCGCCGCCCTTCCGCCCTGGCCTGCCCCTCGCACGGCCAGTCTGCCAAGCTGAGGCGCACCGCGCCCCATGCCGGACCCCGCAGTCCCCTGCCGGACGAGGAGGAGCAGCCGCAGATGGACCTCGACGTCTTCGTCGCCGCCCACCGCCAGGAGTGGGACCGGCTCGACGCGCTCCTGCGCCGCCGTCGCCGCCTGACGGGCACCGAGGCGGACGAACTCGTCGCCCTCTACCAGCGTGCCGCCACCCACCTCTCACTGATCCGGTCCAGCGCCCCCGACCCCCAGCTCACCGGCCGGCTCACGCAGCTCGTCGCCCGGGCACGCAGCACCGTCACCGGCACCCGCCGAGCCTCCTGGCGCGATGTGACCCGCTTCCTCACCGAGGGGTTCCCCGCCGCCGTCTACCGCAGCCGCCGCTGGTGGGTGCCGACGGCCCTGCTCTCCACGGCCCTCGCCGCCCTGCTCGGCTGGTGGATCGGCACCCACCCCGAGGTCCAGGCGACCATCGCGGCCCCGGACGAGCTCCGCCGGATGACCCGACCCGGCGGCGAGTACGAGACGTACTACTCCAGCCATCCCGCCACCTCGTTCGCCGCCCAGGTCTGGACGAACAACGCGCAGGCGGCGGCGATGTGCCTCGTCCTCGGCGCCTTCCTGTGCCTGCCGGTCGTCTGGATCCTCTTCCAGAACATGCTCAACCTCGGCGTGGGCATCGGCCTGATGTCCTCCGCGGGCCGCCTGGACACCTTCCTCGGCCTGGTGCTGCCGCACGGCCTGCTCGAACTCACCGCCGTCTTCGTCGCCGCCGGTACGGGGCTGCGCCTGGGCTGGACCGTCATCGACCCCGGGCCGCGCACCCGCCGCACCGCCCTCGCCGAAGAGGGCCGCTCCGCACTGGGCATGGCGGTCGGCCTGGCCCTGGTGCTCTTCGTCTCCGGCGCCATCGAGGGCTTCGTGACCCCCTCCGGTCTGCCGACCTGGGCCCGGATCACGATCGGGGTCGCGGCCGAGGCGGCCTTCCTGCTGTACGTGTGGATCCTCGGCCGCCGGGCCGTGCAACTCGGCGAGACGGGTGACGTGGAGGAGGCCGAACGCAGCGCCACGGTGCCGCTCGCTGCCTGATGTGCATCGGCAAGCCGCGAGCTGCTAGTCTCCTCTTCGCCGCACGGACTCCGTTGACACGGAGCGCGTGGGGAGGTAGATTCGAACAGTTGCCTAGAGCACGGCAGTGACTGCCAGCTCGGTGGTACTTGAGAAAATCTATAAGGCTCCGCGGAAGTCACTTCCATCGGAGCCATTCCGATTCAGTCAGAACAGACCACCGGTCAATCCGGTGGAAAACCTCTGATAAAGTCGGGTCCACCGAAAGGAAGCCGGAAGGCGACTGAATAGGTACGGCTCTCCAACGGCCACTGGATGAAATACGGACCGGAAATCGGGACGGAAAGCGTCTGGTAAGGTTGGAAACACCGAAGGGAAACGCCCGGAGGAAAGCCTCGGCTGAATGGTCGGGGTGAGTACGA
>NZ_JAAWWP010000033.1 GCF_012273655.1 Streptomyces physcomitrii
AGGAGGAGGTGCTGCCGCTGCTTGAGGGCCGTCCACAGGTGGGCATCGCGGCGGTCAACGGCCCGCGTGCGGTTGTCCTTTCGGGTGCCGAGGCCGAAGTCGAAGCTCTGGCAGCGCAGTTGAAGGAGCAGGGCCACCGGACCAGCCGGTTGAAGGTCAGCCATGCCTTCCATTCGCCCTTGATGGACCCGATGGTGGAAGAGTTCCGAGCGGTTGCCGAGGGCGTGACGTACGGCCCTTCGCAGCTCGCTGCCGTCTCGACGCTGACCGGTGCGGTGGCCGACGCGGACGAGTGGGCGGATCCGGCGTACTGGGTGCGTCATGTGCGCGAGGCTGTCCGATTCGGTGAGGGTGTGGAGGCGCTGGCCGCTGCCGGGGTGACCCGGTTCCTGGAGATCGGGCCGGACGGCACCCTCACCGCACTCGCCGCCCAGACCCTGTCGGAGAAGGACCGGCTCCTGTTCAACTCCGCGCAGCGCAAGGACCGTTCGGAGCCGAAGGCGCTGCTCGGCGCGCTCGCCCGGCACCATCTGCACGGCGGCGAGCTGGACTGGTCCGCGCTGCTCCCGGGGGCGCACACCGTCGCGCTGCCGACCTACGCCTTCCACCGCGATCGCTACTGGCTCGAACGCTCCTACGCCGCCGACGGTTCGGCCGCCGAGGCGAGCCGCCACCACCACGAGGTCGTCTGGCGCTCCGTCTCCGGACTGTCCGACACCGCCCGCCTGACCGGGCGCTGGCTCTGCGTCCTCCCGTCCGCATCGCCGGACCCCGAGGCCTACGAGGCCCTGCGGACCGCCCTGGCCGACGCCGGGGCCGAACCGGTCTCCCTGACCCACGAGCCGGACGCCTCGCGGGAGGAACTGGCCGCACTCCTCACCGAGGCCGCCGAGGGCCCCGGCCTGGAAGGCGTCGTCTCCCTGCTCCCGCTGAGCGAGGGCGAGCACGAGGGCGTGCCGTCCGGGCTGCTCCACTCGGCGCTCCTGGTGCAGGCCCTCGGCGACGCCGGCATATCCGCTCCGCTCTGGACGCTCACCCGCGGCGCCGTCGCGGCCACCTCCGAGGACTCCGGCCCCCGCCCGGAGCAGGCCGCCGTCTGGGGCCTCGGCCGGGTCGCCGCCCTGGAGCACCCCGACCGCTGGGGCGGTCTGATCGACCTGCCGGAGACGCTCGACCGGCGCTCCGCGGCACGCCTCATCGGGCTGCTGGCGGGCACCCGCACCGGGGGCGAGGACCAGGTGGCGGTCCGACCGGGCGCCGCTCTCGGCCGCAGGCTCGTTCCCGCCGTCCAGGAGAAGGACGCCGGTTGGACCCCGGCGGGCACCGTCCTGGTGACGGGCGGAACGGGCGCCCTGGGCAAGCGGGTTGCCCGCTGGGCCGCCGAACAGGGCGCCGCCCACCTGCTGTTGGTGAGCAGGCGCGGTGACGAGGCGCCCGGCGCCGTCGAACTCCGCGAGGAACTCACCTCCCTCGGCGCACAAGTGACCTTCGCCGCGCTCGATCTGACGGACCGTGAGGCAGTGCGCGAACTGTTCGAGGACCACGAGGTGGATGCCGTCGTCCACACCGCGGGGGTGCTCGACGACGGTGTGCTCTCCGGGCTGACCGAGGAGCGGTTCCGCAGCGTGTTCCGCGCCAAGGTCGTCGGCGCACGGCACCTGGACGAGCTGAGCCGGGACCGCGACCTCTCCGCCTTCGTCCTCTTCTCCTCCTTCGCCGGCACCGTCGGCTCCCTGGGCCAGGCCAACTACGCCGCCGCCAACGCCATGTTGGACGCCCTGGCCGAGGAGCGCAGGGCCGCGGGCCTGCCGGCCACGTCCCTCGCCTGGGGTCCCTGGGCGGGCGGCGGGATGGCCGCCGACGCCGCGGCCGAGGAGCGCCAGATACGCGGTGGGGTGAGCCTCCTCGACCCGGCGGACGCACTGGAGGCACTGGCCACCCGCGCCACGGGCAACTCCGCCGCCCTCCTCGTCGCCGACATCGACTGGGACCGCTTCGGCCCCGCCTTCACCGCCGTCCGCCCCAGCCCGCTGCTCGCCGAACTGCACCGTGCCCCCGCCCTGTCCGAGTCCGGCACCGAGGACACCCATGGCCTCCGTGGGCGTCTTGCGGGGTTGTCGGTGGAGGGGCAGTTGCGTGAGGTGCTGGGGGTGGTGCGGTCGCGTGCTGCTGGGGTGTTGGGGTTTGCGGGTGCGGGGGAGGTGGGTGCGGAGCGTTCGTTCCGTGATCTGGGTGTGGATTCTTTGATCGCGGTGGAGTTGCGCAATGTGCTGGCGTCGGTGTGTGGGGTGTCGTTGCCGGCGACGGTGGTTTTTGATTATCCGACGCCGTTGGCGTTGGCGGGGTTTGTGCGCGATGAGGTGTGTGGGGGTGCGGTCGCGGAGGCGGCTGGTGCTGCCGTGGTGCCTGTGGCTGGTGCCGCCGGGGATGAGCCGGTGGCGATCGTGGGGATGGCGTGCCGTTTCCCGGGTGGGGTGGATTCCCCGGAGTCGTTGTGGGAGTTGCTGGTCCAGGAACGGGACGGCATCACCGACTTCCCCACCGACCGCGGCTGGGACCTCGACCTGATCTTCGGCGCCGACAAGGACAACCCCTACGCCAGTCACACCCGCAGCGGCGGCTTCCTCGACGGCGTCGGTGGTTTTGATGCGGAGTTCTTCGGGGTGTCTCCGCGTGAGGCGTTGGCGATGGATCCGCAGCAGCGGTTGCTGTTGGAGGCGTCGTGGGAGGCGGTGGAGCGCTCGGGGGTGGATCCGAGGTCGCTGCGGGGGAGCCGGACGGGCGTTTTCGCGGGGACCAATGGCCAGGACTATCCGGTGCTGCTCGGTGTCTCGGAGGGTGACTTCGGGGGCTACGTAGGTACGGGTAGTGCGGCGAGTGTGGTGTCGGGCCGTGTGTCGTATGTGCTGGGGCTTGAGGGTCCTGCGGTGACGGTGGATACGGCGTGTTCGTCGTCGTTGGTGGCGTTGCATCTGGCGGTGCGTTCGGTGCGCTCCGGGGAGTGCGACATGGCGCTTGCGGGTGGGGCGACGGTGATGTCGACGCCGGGTGCGTTCGTGGAGTTCTCGCGTCAGGGTGGTCTGGCGGTGGATGGCCGGTGCAAGGCGTTTGGTGAGGGTGCGGATGGTACGGGTTGGGGTGAGGGTGTCGGTGTTGTGGTGGTGGAGCGCTTGTCGGTGGCGCGTGCGAAGGGGCATCGGGTTCTTGCGGTAGTGCGTGGATCCGCTGTGAACCAGGACGGTGCGTCGAATGGTTTGACGGCGCCGAATGGTCCTTCGCAGCAGCGGGTGATCCGTGCGGCTCTGGCTGATGCGGGTGTGTCTGCTTCCTGTGTGGACGCGGTGGAGGCGCACGGAACCGGCACCGCGTTGGGTGATCCGATCGAGGCGCAGGCGCTGCTGGCGACGTACGGTCAGGATCGGCCGGTGGAGAGCCCGTTGTTGCTGGGTTCGGTGAAGTCGAATCTTGGTCATACGCAGGCTGCTGCGGGTGTGGCGGGTGTGATCAAGATGGTTGAGGCGTTGGGGCGTGGGGTGTTGCCCGCCTCGCTGCACGTAGGGGTGCCGTCGTCGCGGGTGGACTGGTCTGCGGGTGCGGTGCGGGTGTTGCAGGAGTCGAGTGACTGGCCTGGGGTGGAGGGGCGTCCGCGGCGTGCGGGTGTGTCGTCGTTCGGGTTGAGCGGGACGAACGCGCACGTGATCTTGGAGCAGGCGCCTGAGGATCTGTCCGGTGAGGGTGAACTCCCGCCGACTGACCACCTGTTGAGCACCGACACCGACACTGACGCAAGCGTCGATGGTGCTGGTGTTCCGGTGGTGTGGGTGGTGTCCGGTCGTGGGCGCGATACGCTTGCTGCTCAGGCTGAGCGTCTGGCTGCCTGGGTCGAGGGCCGGCCCGGTGTGGATGTGCGGGCTGTGGGGCGTGCGCTGGCCTTGACTCGTTCGGCGTTCGAGGACCGTGCCGTTGTCCGTGGCTTCGATCGGGAGGAACTGCTGGCCGGTCTGGGGGCGTTGGCGCGGGGCGAGGCCTCGCCGCGGGTCACGGTCGGCATGGTGGGTGAGGGCAGGACCGCGTTCTTGTTTGCGGGCCAGGGTGCCCAACGCCCGGGCATGGGACGCGAGTTGTACGAGGCGTTCCCTGCCTTCGCGGAGGTGTTCGACGCGATCTGCGCACAGCTCGGCGGAGAGCTGCGAGATGTCGTCTTCGGTGAGGACGCCGACCGGCTGAACGATACGGGCTGGACGCAGCCCGCCCTGTTCGCGTTCGAGGTGGCCCTGTTCCGCCTGCTCGAATCGTTCGGTGTACGGCCGGACTTCGTGGCCGGTCACTCCGTCGGGGAGATCGCCGCCGCACACATCGCGGGCGTCTTCTCCCTGGAGGACGCCTGCACCCTGGTGTCGGCGCGCGGTCGTCTGATGCAGCAGCTACCCGCAGGTGGTGCCATGTGGGCGGCGGAAGCCTCGGAAGGCGAGGTCCTGCCCCTGCTGGACGACCGCCCCACCCTCGGTATCGCGGCGGTCAACGGCCCCCGTGCCGTGGTCCTTTCCGGTGCCGAGGCCGAAGTAGCAGCCCTCGCTACCCAGTTGAAGGAGCAGGGCCACCGCACCAACCGCCTGAAGGTCAGCCATGCCTTCCACTCACCGTTGATGGACCCGATGCTGGAGGAGTTCCGCACCCTCACCGAGAGCCTGACCTACGAGACTGCCCAACTCCCCGTCGTCTCCACCCTGACCGGTGCCACAGCACAGGCGGACGAGTGGTCGAACCCGGCGTACTGGGTGCGTCATGTCCGCGAAGCCGTCCGTTTCGGCGACGGCATCGAGGCCCTGGCCGAGGCCGGGGTGACCCGGTTCCTGGAGATCGGACCCGACAGCACCCTCACCGCCCTCGCCGCCACCAACCTGCCGGAGGAAGGGGACCATCTCCTCACTCCCGCGCAGCGCAAGGACCGCCCCGAGGCCGAGGGCCTGGTGGCCGCTGTCGGGGCGCTGTTCGCCGGGGGTGTGCCGGTGGACTGGACGCCGCTGCTCGGGCAGGCGGGCGGGGCGGCGCTGCCCCTCGTACCGACCTATGCCTTTCAGCGGGCCTGGTACTGGCCCGAGCCGCGTGGTGTGGAGCCGGCCGGATCGGCGCAGGACCCGGCCGACGCCGCGTTCTGGGAGGTCGTCGAGCGCGGGGACGCGGCCGAACTCGCCGGTGTCCTGGACCTCGATGGCGAAGATCTGGACCGGGTGGTGCCCGCCCTGTCCGCCTGGCGGCAGGCGCAGCACGAGCGCCGAGCCGCGGACGGACTGCGCTACACCGTCAGTTGGGAGCGGCTCGGCCTTTCCGAGGTGCCCGCGGTGCCGGGCCGCTGGCTGCTTCTCCAGCCGGAGGGGCGGGACGAACTGCTGCCCGGCGTCGAGGAGTTCGTGCCCGGAGTGGAACGTGTGCGGTGCGGGCCGGAGGCTTCTCGCAGCGAGTTGAGTGCCGCGCTCACGGCCGCCTCGGAGAGCGGGGAGACGCCCGCCGGGGTGCTCGCCTGCCCGCAGGACGTCCGGTCCGCGCTCGCCCTGGCGCAGGCGACCGGTGATGCCGTGCCCTCGGCCCGGCTGTGGCTGCTCACGAGCGGTGCCGTCGCCCCGGGCGGCGGCAGCGAGGCCCCCGTCCGGCCCGAGCAGGCCGCCGTGTGGGGTCTGGGCCGGGTGGCCGCGCTGGAGGCCCCCGAGCGCTGGGGCGGTCTGGCCGATCTGCCCGTACACGCCGACCGCCGGGCGCTCGCCGGGCTGGCGGCCGTGCTCGTCTCCGGTGCGGAGGACCAGGTGGCCGTCCGCGGCGCCGCCGTCTTCGGCCGCAGGCTGGCGCACGCCCCGGCGGCCGCCGCCGCGGACTGGAGCGCGCCGCGCCGCGTGCTGCTCACCGGAGGCACCGGTGCGCTGGGCGCCCGGGTGGCACGGTGGGCGGTGAGCCGGGGCGCGCGGGAGCTGGTCCTCGTCAGCCGCCGCGGTCCGAAGGCGCCCGGCGCCCCGGAGCTGCGCGCCGAGTTGGAGGCCTCGGGTGCCCAAGTAGCCCTGGTGGCCTGCGACATGGGGGAGAGGGAGGACGTCGGCCGGCTGCTCGCCGAGCACCCGGTGGACGCCGTGGTGCACGCGGCCGGAATCCTCGACGACGAGGTGATCGCCGCCACCACCCCCGAGCAACTCGACGCCGTGCTGCGCGCCAAGGCGGTCGCCGCCGACCACCTCGACGAACTGACCCGTACGGCGGAGCTGACGGACTTCGTCGTCTTCTCCTCCATCGCCGGGGTCTGGGGCAGTGGCGGCCAGGCCGCCTACGCCGCCGCCAACGCCCACCTCGACGCGCTGGTCGAACGCCGCAGGACCCGCGGCCTGCCGGGGACCGCGGTGGCCTGGGGCCCCTGGGGCGGCACCGGCATGGCCGCCGAGGAGGAGGCACAGGAACTCCTGCGCCGCCGGGGCCTGTTGCCGCTCGACCCGGAGACCGCGCTGACCGCGCTGGGCAGCGCCCTCGCCGCCCGGGACACCGCGGTGGTGGTCGCCGACGTCGACTGGCCGCGGTTCGCCCCCGCCTTCACCACCGGCCGGCCCAGCCCGCTGCTCGGCGCGCTGCCCGAGGCCGCCGTCGACTCCGGCCCGCAGGGCGAGGCCGAGGGTGCCGCCGCCGCGCTGCGTGACCGGCTCGCCCCGCTCGGCGCCGAGGAACGCGCCGCCGCACTCCTGGAGTTGGTGCGGGAACGGGCCGCCGCCGCGCTGGGCCACAGCGACCCGGCGCCCGTCGCCGCGGGCCGCGCCTTCCGCGAAATGGGCTTCGACTCGCTCACCGCGGTCGAGCTGCGCAACGATCTGCGGGCGGCCACCGGCGTCGCCCTGCCCTCCACCCTGGTCTTCGACCACCCGACCCCGCTGGCCGTCGCCGCCCGGCTCCACGACGAGCTCTTCGGCGCCGAGTCGAGCGTGACGGCGCCCGTGGCCGCCGCGCCGGACACCGACCCCGTGGTCGTCGTCGGCATGGGATGCCGGCTGCCGGGCGGTGTCGACGGCCCCGACGCGCTGTGGGAGCTGCTCGCCGCGGGGGAGGACGCCGTCGGCGGGTTCCCCGAGGACCGCGGCTGGGACCTGGGGTCCCTCCTGGAGATCAGCGACACCCGTTCCGGCGGCTTCCTCTCCGGGGCCTCCGCCTTCGACGCCGCCTTCTTCGGCATCAGCCCGCGCGAGGCGCAGGCGCTCGACCCCCAGCAGCGCCTGGTCCTGGAGACCTCCTGGGAGGCCCTGGAGCGGGCCGGTGTCGCGCCGACCGGTCTGAAGGGCTCGCGCACCGGCGTCTTCGTCGGCGCGGGCGGCTCCGGTTACGCCACCGGACTGCGGGAGATCCCGGAAGGGCTCGGCGGGCACCTGCTCACCGGCCAGGCCGGCAGTGTGGTCTCCGGCCGGGTGTCCTACGCCCTGGGTCTGGAAGGCCCGGCGGTCACCGTCGACACCGCCTGCTCCTCCGCCCTGGTCGCCCTGCACCTGGCGGCCCAGTCCCTGCGCTCGGGCGAGTGCGACCTGGCGCTCGCCGGAGGCGTCACCGTCATCGCCGACCCGGGCGCCTTCGTGGAGTTCAGCCTCCAGGGCGGCCTCGCCCCCGACGGGCGCTGCAAGGCCTTCGCCGAGGAGGCCGACGGCACCGGCTGGTCCGAGGGCGTCGGCGTGCTCGTGGTCGAGCGCCTCTCGGACGCCCGGCGCAACGGACACCCCGTCCTCGCCGTGGTCGAGGGCACGGCCGTCAACCAGGACGGCGCCTCCAACGGCCTGACCGCGCCGAACGGTCCGTCCCAGCAGCGGGTGATCCGGCAGGCGCTCGCCGCGGCCGGTCTGTCGCCCTCGGACGTGGACGCGGTGGAGGCGCACGGCACCGGTACGACCCTGGGCGACCCGATCGAGGCGGGGGCCCTGCTCGCCACGTACGGCCAGGACCGCGCGGAGGACCGGCCGCTCTGGCTCGGCTCGGTCAAGTCCAACCTCGGGCACACCCAGGCCGCCGCGGGCGCCGTGGGTCTCATCAAGATGGTGCTCGCGCTGCGCGAGAACACCCTGCCGCGCACCCTGCACGCCGAGGCGCCGACCACGCAGGTCGACTGGAGCGCGGGACACGTCCGGCTCCTCGACGCACCGGTCGCCTGGCCCGGCGGGGAACGGACCCGCAGGGCCGGTGTCTCGGCCTTCGGGGTGTCCGGCACCAACGCGCACGTCATCGTCGCCGAACCCCCGTCCGTCCCCGCACCCCGCGCCGAGGCGGACGCCCCGCGGGGCGGACACCCCGTGCCGTGGCTGCTCTCGGCCCGCAGCGCCGCCGCCCTGCGCGCCCAGGCCGCGCGCCTGCTCGGCCACGTCGAGCGGCGGCCCGCGCTGCACCCGGCCGACCTCGGCCACGCCCTGGCGTTCACCCGGGCACCCCTGGAGCACCGGGCGGTCGTCTCCGGCGCGGAGCGCGGTGACCTCCTGGCCGGACTCGCCGCGCTCGCCGCGGGGGACCCCTCGCCCGCGGTCGTCACCGGCGACACCCTGACCGAGGGCGGCACCGCCTTCCTCTTCGCCGGACAGGGCACCCAGCGCCCCGGCATGGGCCGCGAACTGCACACCGCCTTCCCGGTGTACGCGGAGGCCTTCGACACCGTCTGCGGACACTTCGAGGGGCTGCTGCCGCGCCCGCTCGCCGAGGTCGTCTTCGGCACCGACGAGGCCGAACTGTCCCGTACCGAGTACGCGCAGCCCGCCCTGTTCGCGGTCGAGGTCGCCCTCTTCCGGCTCCTGGAGTCCTGGGGGGTGCGCCCCGGCCACCTGCTCGGCCACTCCGTCGGAGAGCTGGCCGCCGCCCATGTCGCGGGCGTCTTCACGCTGCCCGACGCCTGCCGCCTGGTCGCCGCCCGCGGCCGCCTGATGCAGGCGCTGCCGGAGGGCGGGGCGATGGCCGCCCTGGAGGCCGCGGAGGAGGAGGTGCGCCCGCTGCTGGCCGGACGTGAGGACGCGCTCGGCCTCGCCGCCGTCAACGGCCCCCGCTCCGTGGTGATCTCGGGGGACGAGGAGGCGGTGCGGGAGATCGCCGCGGACTTCGCGGCACGCGGTCGCCGGACCACCCGCCTCGCGGTCAGCCACGCCTTCCACTCGCCCCGGATGGAACCCATGCTGACGGAGTTCCGGGCCGTGGCGCAGAGCGTCGCCTACGCGGAGCCGCACCTGCCGCTCGTCTCCGACCTCACCGGACAGCTCGCCGCCGAGGGCGAACTCACCGACCCCGGCTACTGGGTGCGGCACGTCCGCGAGGCGGTGCGCTTCCACGACGGCCTCGCGCGCCTGGAGGCCCTCGGCGCCGACCGGCACCTCGAACTCGGGCCCGACGCCACCCTGGCCACGCTGGCCCGCGGCGCCTGGGGGACATCCGAACTGCTGGCCGTGCCCGCCCTCGACAAGGACCGGCCCGAGACGGTGTCCCTGGTGTCCGCCCTCGGAGCGCTGCACACCCGCGGCGTACCGGTGGACTGGAGCGCGGTCCTCGGCGCCCTCGCGCCCGGCTCCCGCCCCGTCGAACTGCCCACCTACGCCTTCCAGCACCGCTCGTACTGGATCACCGGCTCCGGCGACCAGGGCGACCCGGCCGCGGCCGGACTGGTGGCCGCGGCGCACCCGATGCTCGGCGCGGTGGTGCCCTCCGCCGTCGACGGGACCCTGCTGCTGACCGGCCGCCTCTCCGGCCGCACCCAGACCTGGCTCGACGGCCACCGGCTGGCCGGGCGGCCCGTCGTCCCCAGTACCGCCTTCCTCGAACTCGCCCTGCGCGCGGGTGCGCACACCGGCTGCGAGCAGGTGCGCGAACTCGTCCTGGAGAGCCCGCTCGCCCTGCCCGAAGCGGGCGCCCTCGCGCTCCAGATACGCGTCGAGGCACCCGACGCCCGCGGCCGTCGCGCCTTCGGTGTGCACGCCCGCCCGGGCGGAGCCGGGACCGACGCGCCCTGGACCCGGCACGCCGGCGGCATCCTGGCCGCCGGGCAGCCGGAAGCGGGCCACGACCTGAGCCAGTGGCCGCCCGCCGGGGCCGGGGAACTCGACACCGAGGGGCTGTACGAGCGGCTGCGGGAGGCCGGACTCGACTACGGCGAGGTCTTCCGCGGACTGCGCGCCGCCTGGCAGGACGCGCAGGCCGTCTACGCGGAGGTCGCGCTGCCCGGCGACCGCGAGGACGAGGCCGCCCGCTACGACCTGCACCCCGCCCTGCTCGACGCGGCCCTGCACCCGCTCGGCCTCGGGGCGCTCGACGGACTCGGCGAGGGCCGCGTCCTGTTCTCCGCCTCCTCGGTCTCGCTGCACGCGGCGGGCGCGACGACGCTGCGGGTGCGCCTGGAGCGCACCGGCGCCGACACCCTCGCGCTGACCGCCGCCGACACCGCCGGTGAGCCCGTCCTGCACATCGGCTCCCTCCTGATGCGGCCCGTACCCGCCGACGATCCGGGCACGGACGCACGGACGGACGTACGGGAGGACACGGCGGCCCCGGCCGAACCGCTCGCCGCCGCGCCGGTGACGGCCCCGGCCCGCCGCCGCGCCGCCACCCGCACCCAGCCGGCCGGAAGCATGCTCGAACGTCTGGCGGCCCGGCCCGCCGCCGAGCGTGAGCGCACCCTGCTGGCCGCGGTGCGCGCCCAGATCGCCACGGTGCTCGGCCACGAGGACCCCGAAGAGGTCGAGCCCGCGCGGCCGTTCACCGATCTCGGCCTGACCTCCCTCACCGCCGTCGAACTGCGCAACGGGCTCAGCACCACCCTCGGCGTCACCCTGCCCGCCACCCTGGTCTTCGACCACCCCACGCCCGCGGGCCTCGCCCGGCACCTCGCCCAGGACCTCTTCGAGGCAGCCGGGCAGGGAACCGCGGCCACCGCCCCGCGCCCGGTCGACGACGACCCGATCGTCGTCGTCGGCATGGCCTGCCGCTACCCGGGCGGGATCGGCAGCCCCGAGGACCTCTGGGAGCTGGTGAGCGCCGGACAGGACGGCATCTCCCCGCTGCCCACCGACCGCAACTGGAGCCCCGAGCGGCTCTACCACCCCGACCCGGACCACCCGGGCACGGTCTACACCCGCGAGGGCGGCTTCCTGCACGACGCCAGCCGGTTCGACCCCGCCTTCTTCGCGATCAGCCCGCGCGAGGCCCTCGCCATGGACCCGCAGCAGCGGCTCCTCCTGGAGGTCTCCTGGGAGGCGCTGGAGCGCGCGGGGATCGACCCGGTCGCCGCCCGCGGCTCGCACACCGGGGTCTTCGCCGGTGTCACCTACCAGGACTACGTCACGATCCTGGCCGCCTCCGACGACGACTTCGAGGGCTACGTCGGCACCGGCAACTCGCCCAGCGTGCTGTCCGGGCGGATCTCCTACGCCCTCGGCCTCGAAGGCCCCGCCGTCTCCGTCGACACCGCCTGCTCCTCCTCGCTGGTCGCCCTGCACCTGGCGGCCCAGTCCCTGCGCCAGGGCGAGTGCGAACTGGCCCTGGCCGGAGGCGTCACCGTGATGTCGACCCCCGGGTCGCTCATCGAGTTCAGCCGCCAGCGCGCCCTCGCCGAGGACGGCCGCTGCAAGCCCTTCTCCGCGGACGCGGACGGAGCCAGCTGGGCCGAGGGCGTCGGCATGATCGTCCTCGAACGGCTCTCCGACGCCCGCCGCAAGAACCACCAGGTGCTCGCCGTGGTCCGCGGCAGCGCCCTCAACCAGGACGGCGCCTCCAACGGCCTGACCGCGCCGAACGGTCCGTCCCAGCAGCGGGTGATCCGCCAGGCGCTGGCCGCCGCCGGTCTCGCCCCGTCCGAGGTGGACGCGGTGGAGGCGCACGGCACCGGTACGACCCTGGGCGACCCGATCGAGGCGCAGGCCCTGCTCGCCACGTACGGCCAGGACCGGGACGAGGACCGGCCGCTCTGGCTCGGTTCGCTGAAGTCCAACATCGGCCACAGCCAGGCCGCCGCGGGCGTCGGCGGCGTCATCAAGATGGTGATGGCGCTGCGCCACGGCGTCCTGCCGCGCACCCTGTACGCGCAGCACCCGACCCCGCACGTCGACTGGACCGCGGGCCACGTCCGGCTGCTGACCGAGGAGCAGCAGTGGCCCGACGCCGGGCGTCCCCGCCGCGCGGGCATCTCCTCCTTCGGCATGAGCGGCACCAACGCGCATGTCATCGTCGAGCAGCCCCCGGCCGCCGAGCCGCGGCCGGAGACCACCACCGCGCCGCCCGTCGTGCCCGTACTGCTCTCCGGCCGCACCCGGACGGCGCTGCGCGCCCAGGCGGCCCGGCTGCGCACCCACCTCAGGGCCAGGAACGAGCTGCCGCTCACCGACGCCGCCTACACCCTCGCCTGCGGGCGCCCCGCCTTCGAGCACCGCGCCGCGGTACTCGCCGGGGACGCCGCCGAACTGGACGAGGCCCTGGCGGCGCTCGCCTCCGACGGCCCGCTGGCCGGGCCCGCCCAGGTGGCCGAGGCCGTCTCCGGCGGCGCCCAGCCGGTGCTCGTCTTCCCCGGGCAGGGCGCCCAGTGGGCCGGTATGGCCCGCGAACTCCTCGACGAGTCACCGGTGTTCGCCGCCGCCGTCGAGGAGTGCGCCCGCGCCCTGGCGCCGTACACCGACTGGTCCCTGACCGCGGTGCTGCGTGGCGAGGAGGACGCCGCCGACCTCGGCCGGGTCGATGTCGTCCAGCCCGCGCTGTGGGCCGTGATGGTGTCCACCGCGGCGCTGTGGCGCTCCCTCGGGGTGGAGCCCGCCGCGGTCCTCGGGCACTCCCAGGGCGAGATCGCCGCGGCCTGCGTTGCGGGGGCGCTGAGCCTGGACGACGGCGCCCGCGTCGTCGCCCTGCGCAGCCGCGCCCTGGTCCGCATCGCCGGCACCGGCGGCATGATGTCCGTACCGCTGCCCGCCGAGGAGACCCGGGAGCGCCTGGCACCGTGGGAGGGGCGGCTCGCGCTCGCCGCCGCCAACGGCCCCTCCTCGACCGTGGTCTCCGGCGAGGCCGAGGCCCTCGACGAGCTGTACACCGCCCTCACCGGGGACGGCGTCCGCGCCCGCAAGGTCCCGGTCGACTACGGCTCGCACTCCGCGCAGGTCGAGGAGATCCGCGAGGCCGTCCTCGAAGCCCTCGAAGGCCTCGACCCCCGGGAGCCGGAGATCCCCTTCCGGTCCACGCTCACCGGCGACTGGCTGGAGAGCGCGGAGCTGGACGCCGCCTACTGGTACAACGGCCTGCGCGAGACCGTCCGCTTCGAGGAGGCCGTCCGCGGCCTGATCGCCGCGGGGCACCGCACCTTCCTGGAGGTCGGCCCGCACCCGGTGCTCGCCGTCGGACTGCGCGAGACCCTGGAGGACGCGGGCGCGGCCGGCGCCGTGCTCGGCTCGCTCCGCCGTGACCAGGGCGGGCTGCGCCAGTTCCTCACCGCCGTCGCCGACGCCCATGTGCACGGTGTCGCCCTCGACTGGGAGACCGTCTTCGCCGGTACCGGGGCCACCCGCACCGCACTGCCGACCTACCCCTTCGAGCACCGCCGCTACTGGCCGACCATCCGCGAGGGCGCCCCCGAGGCGTCGGGCGGCGCCCCCGAGGGCTCCGTCGAGGCGCGTTTCTGGGAGACCGTCGAGCAGGAGGACCTCGAAGCCCTCACCGACGCCCTCGAACTGCCCGCGGACGCCCCGCTCAGCAGCCTGCTGCCCGCGCTGTCGACCTGGCGGCGCTCCGGCCGGGAGCGCTTCGAGGCCGACGGCTGGCGCTACCGCGTCGGCTTCACCCCGCTCGCCGCGGCCGCCTCCGGTGCGCTGAGCGGCACCTGGCTGCTCGTCCTGCCCCAGGACACCGGCGGCCGCGAGGAGTTGGCCGAGGCGGTCGCCGACGCCCTCACCGCGGGCGGGGCACGCGCCGTACGGCGGGTCGTGCTCGGCGCGGACGACGTCGACCGGGCGGCGCTGACCGCGCTGCTCACCGCGGACGACGAGGCCGCCCCGGACGGGATCCTGTCGCTGCTCGCCCTCGACGAGCGCGCGCACCCCGGGCACCCCGCCGTCCCCGTCGGCCTCGCCGCCACCCTCGCCCTGGTCCAGGCCCTCGGCGACCTGGGCGTCCAGGCCCCGCTGTGGAGCGCCACCAGCGGCGCCGTCCGGGCCGGCTCCGCGGACCCCGCACCCAACCCCGCGCAGTCCCTGGTCTGGGGCTTCGGCCGGGTCGCCGCCCTGGAGCACTCCGAGCGCTGGGGCGGTCTCGTCGACCTGCCCGCCGCACTGGACCCGCGGGGCGCCACCCGCCTGGCCGCCGTCCTCGCCGACCCCGGCCAGGAGGACCAGCTCGCGCTGCGCCCCGCCGGGGTGTTCGGCCGCCGCCTCTTCCACGCACCGGGCAGCCTCGCCGCCGGACCCTCCTGGCGCCCGCGGGGCACGGCCCTGATCACCGGCGGCACCGGCGCCCTCGGCCGCCACCTGGCACGCTGGCTCGCCGACCGCGGCGCCACCCGGCTGATCCTGGCGGGCCGCCGCGGCGCCGAGGCGCCCGGAGCGGTCGAGCTGCGGGAGGAACTGGCCGCGCGGGACGTCGAGGTGGTCCTCGCCGCCTGCGATGTCTCGGACCGCGAGGCGCTGGCCCGGCTGCTGGCGGAGGTGCCCGCCGAGCACCCCCTGGACAGCGTGTTCCACGCGGCCGGCTCCCTCGACGACGGCGTCGTCGACTCCCTGGACCCGGCCCGGATGGAGCCCGTGCTGCGGGGCAAGGCCACCGCCGCCCGCAACCTGCACGAACTCACCCGGGACCTCGACCTGTCCGCCTTCGTGCTCTTCTCCTCCAGCGCGGGTGTGCTCGGCGGCGCCGGACTCGGCAACTACGCCCCCGGCAACGCCCTGTTGGACGCCCTCGCCGAGGAGCGCCGCGCCGCGGGCCTGCCCGCGACCGCCGTCTCCTGGGGGCTGTGGGCCGACGGCGGCATGGTCGGCGACGCGGCGGGCGACCGGATGCGGCGCTACGGCGTCCACCCCATGGACACCGCGCTCGCCTGCGAGGCCCTCGGCCGCGCCCTGGACCTCGACGACACCCACGTCATGGTCACCGACCTGCGCTGGGAGACCTACGCGCCCTCCTTCACCGCGCCGCGCCCGAGCCACCTCTTCGACGAACTGCCCACCGCGCACCGGGCACTGGAGGAGGCGGGCCGTACCGCGCAGCCGGAGACGGCCGGGGCCTCCTCGCTCCAGGCCCACCTCGCCTCCCGCCCGGAGTACGAACGCGCCGGAGCCGTACTGGACATCGTCCGCGGGCACCTCGCGGGCGTGCTCGGCTACGCCCGCGCCGAGGACGTGGACGCCGAACGGCCCTTCACCGACCTCGGCATCGACTCGCTCAGCGCGGTCGAACTGCGCAACGGCCTGAACCGCATCACCGGCCTGAACCTGCCCAGCACCCTCGTCTTCGACCACCCCAACTGCCGTGCCCTGGCGGACTTCCTGCTCGCGGAGGTCGCCGAGGAGACCGCCCCGGAGCCGGCGGCCGAGGCGCCGAGGGCGGTCGGCGACGGGGACGAGCCCATCGCCGTGGTCGCCATGGGCTGCCGCTTCCCCGGGGGCGTCAGCACCCCGGAGCAGCTCTGGACGATGCTCCTCGACGGCGAGGAGGGCCTGGTGCCCTTCCCCGAGGACCGCGGCTGGGACCTCGGCGCCCTCTACGACCCCGAGCCCGGCAAGCCCGGCACCGTGTACACCCGTACCGGCGGCTTCCTCGACGAGGCCGGGGGATTCGACCCGGGGTTCTTCGGGATCTCGCCGCGTGAGGCGGTGGCGATGGATCCGCAGCAGCGGCTGCTCCTGGAGATGGCCTGGGAGAGCTTCGAGCGGGCCGGAATCGACCCGCGCACCCTGCGCGGCAGCCGCACCGGAGTCTTCGCCGGTACCAACGGCCAGGACTACACCGGCATGCTCGCCGCCTCCGGCGAGGACTACGAGGGCTATCTGCTCACCGGCAACGCCGCGAGTGTCGTCTCCGGCCGGCTCTCGTACACCTTCGGTCTCGAGGGCCCCGCGGTGACGGTGGACACGGCGTGCTCGGCCTCGTTGGTGGCGCTGCACCTCGCGGTGCGTTCGCTGCGCTCCGGGGAGTGCGACATGGCGCTCGCGGGCGGCATCACGGTCATGGCCTCGCCGGGTCTGTTCGTGGACTTCAGCCGTCAGCAGGGTCTCGCCGAGGACGGCCGGTGCAAGGCCTTCGCGGACGGGGCGGACGGTACCGGCTTCTCCGAGGGCGGCGGTCTGCTCCTTGTGGAGCGCCTGTCGGACGCACGGGCGAAGGGCCACCCGGTCCTGGCGGTGGTCCGTGGTTCGGCGGTGAACCAGGACGGTGCCTCCAACGGCCTCAGCGCCCCCAGCGGCCCCGCCCAACAGCGGGTGATTCGGGCGGCGTTGGCGGATGCGGGGGTGTCGGCGTCCGAGGTGGACGCGGTGGAGGCGCACGGTACGGGGACGAAGCTGGGTGATCCGATCGAGGCGCAGGCGCTGCTTGCGACGTACGGGCGTGAGCGGGATGGGGCCGAGCCGTTGTGGCTGGGTTCGGTGAAGTCGAATGTGGGTCACACGCAGGCGGGTGCGGGTGTGGCGGGCGTGATGAAGATGGTGCTCGCCATGCGCCACGGTGTGCTGCCCGCGACCCTGCATGTGGACGCGCCGTCCTCGCATGTGGACTGGGATGCGGGTGCGGTGCGGCTGCTGGAGCACGCGCGGGACTGGGAGACGCCCGACGGGCGTCCGCGCCGTGCGGGTGTCTCCTCCTTCGGGATCAGCGGCACCAACGCCCACATCGTCCTGGAGGACGCGCCGGAGGAACCCGCCGAGGAGCCGAGCGCCGAGCCCGTCGAGCCCGGGACCGCCGAGCCCGGGACCGCGCTGCCCTGGGTGCTCACGGCCCGTACCGCGGAGGCCCTGCGGGCACAGGCCGCGCAGCTCCTCCACCACGTCCAGGACCGCCCCGGCCTCGCCGCCGCGGACCTCGGCCTCTCGCTGACCGCCTCCCGGGCCGTCTTCGAGCACCGTGCCGTGGTCCTCGGCGCCGACCCGGCGGCACTCACCGACGGACTGCGGCTGCTCGCCTCCGGTGAGACCGGTCCGCACACGGTGACCGGAGTCCACCGCGGCGAGGGCAAGCTCGCCTTCCTCTTCTCCGGCCAGGGCGCCCAACGCCTCGGCATGGGAGGGGAGTTGTACGAGGCCTTCCCGGTCTTCGCGGCGGCCTTCGACGCGGTCTGCGCACAGCTCGGCGAGGAGCTGCGCGAGGTCGTCCTCGGCGCGGACGCCGACCGGCTGAACGAGACCGGCTGGACCCAGCCCGCGCTCTTCGCCGTCGAGGTGGCGTTGTTCCGTCTGGTCGAATCCCTGGGTGTGCGGCCGGAGTTCGTGGCCGGCCATTCGGTGGGGGAGATCGCGGCGGCGCATGTCGCGGGGGTGTTCTCCCTAGAAGACGCCTGCGCTTTGGTGTCGGCGCGTGGTCGTCTGATGCAGCAACTGCCTTCGGGTGGTGCGATGTGGGCGGTGGAGGCCTCCGAGGAGGAGGTACTGCCGCTGATCGAAGGCCGCCCGCAGGTCGGCATCGCGGCGGTCAACGGTCCCCGTGCGGTGGTGCTTTCGGGCGCCGAGGCGGAAGTCGAGGCGTTGGCGCAGGAGTTGAAGGCCTCTGGTCGTCGGGTGAGTCGGCTGCGGGTGAGTCATGCGTTCCATTCGCCGTTGATGGAGCCGATGGTGGAGGAGTTCCGTGCGGTGGTGGAGGGCCTGTCGTTCGCGGAGCCGCGGATGGCGGTGGTCTCCGGTCTGACCGGGTCCCTGGCGGCTGTGGGGGAGTTGGCGGATCCGGGGTACTGGGTGCGGCATGTGCGTGAGCCCGTGCGGTTCGCGGACTGTGTACGGCTGCTTGGGGAGCAGGGGGTACGCCGCTTCCTGGAGATCGGCCCCGACGGGACTTTGACCGCCATGGCGCAGAGCAGCCTGGAGGACGTCGACGGCGTCTTCCTCGCCCCCGTCCTGCGCAAGGACCGCCCCGAGCGCGAGAGTCTGCTCGACGCGCTCGCCCGCGCCTTCACCCAGGGCGTCGACGTCGACTGGACGCCCCTGTTCGGTGACGCCGCGCGGACCGTCGAACTGCCGACCTATCCCTTCCAGCGCCGCCGATTCTGGCCCAAGCCGCCCGTGCTGCTCGGCGATGTGAGCGCCGTCGGCCTGCGCCCGAGCGAGCACCCGCTGCTCGGCGCCGCGGTCGAACTCGCCGGTGGCGACACCTGCGTACTGACCGGACGGCTCAACCTCTCCACCAGCGGCTGGCTCAAGGAGCACGCCCTCACCAGCACCGCCCTCTTCCCGGCCACCGGCTTCCTGGATCTGGCGCTCCACGCGGGCGGCCGGGTCGGCTGCGAGCGGGTCGAGGAACTGACCATCCTGGCCCCGCTGACCCTGCCCGAGCGCGGGGGCGTCCAGGTGCAGGTGCGCGTCGAGGCACCGGACGCGGACGGCTCGCGCACGGTGACCGTGCACGGGCGCCGCGAGGAGGGCGGACCGGACGGCGAGTGGACCCTGCACGTCAGCGGACGGCTCGCCGCGGCGGGCGAAACCCCGGACCAGCCCTACGACTTCACCCAGTGGCCGCCCGAGGGCGGCGAGGAGGTCCCGCTCGACGGCTTCTACGAGCGCTTCGCCGAGCGCGGCCACCTCTACGGCCCGCTCTTCCAGGGCCTGACCCGGGTGTGGACGCGCGGCGCCGAGGTGTTCGCCGAGGTCGCGCTGCCCGCCGACGCCGATCCCGCCGCCGGGGCCTTCGACCTGCACCCCGCCCTTCTCGACGCGGCCCTGCACGCCGTGATGTTCGTCCCGATGAAGGACGCCGGACGGCTGCCCTTCTCCTGGAACGAGGTGCACCTGGACGCCGTGGGCGCCTCCGCGGTACGGGTGCGCATGGTCCAGGAGGGCCCGGAAGCCGTGAGCCTCGCACTCGCCGATCCGGCCGGGCGCCCGGTGGCCTCGGTCGGTTCGCTCACGCTGCGCGAACTCACCGGCGACCTCGACGGATCCACCGTCGGCGCGCCGGAGCGGCAGGGCCTGTACGAGGTGGCCTGGCAGCCGCTGTCCCCGGCGGCCGCACCGGCCACCGGGCCCTGGACCGTCGTCGGCGGCGACTCCGCCCGCGCCCTCGCCGGAGAGCTGACCGCGGCGGGCCTGGACGCCCGGGCGGTCGCCGGTGCCGAGGCGCTCACCGAGGCCGGGGACGTCCCCGCGCAGCTCCTGTACGCGGTGCCCGCCACCCCGCCCGGCGACCCGGCCACGGCGGCAAGGGACACCGCCGCGAGCGTGCTCGCCTTCCTCCAGCACTGGCTGGAGGAACCGGCGTTCGGCGCCACCCGGCTCGCCGTGGTGACCCGCGCGGCCACCGCCACCGGTCCCGGCGCCGCCGATCCGGTGCAGGCCGCCGTCTGGGGCCTGGTGCGCTCGGCCCGCTCGGAGAACCCCGGACGGCTCGTCCTCGTCGACCTCGACGGCAGCCCGGCCTCCGCGGCGGCCCTGCCTGGCGTACTGGACGGCGAGGCCTTCGAGGTGGCCCTGCGCGAGGGTGCCGCGAGCGCCCCGGGGATCGCGCCGCTCGCCGCGGGACAGGAACTGCCGCCGCCCCCGGACACCGAGGCCTGGCGCCTGGGCGTCACCGAGCCCGGCACCCTGGAGAGCCTGCGCCTCGCCCCCTGCCCGGAGGTGCTGGCCCCACTCGCCCCGCGTGAGGTGCGCCTCTCGCTGCGGGCCTCGGGCGTCAACTTCCGCGATGTGCTGACCGCCCTCGGCATGTATCCCGGCGACGCCACGGCCATCGGCCTGGAGGGCGCCGGTGTGATCACCGAGGTCGGCAGCGCGGTGCGCCAACTCGCCCCCGGCGACCGCGTGATGGGCATGTTCGCCGGAGCCTTCGGCCCCGTCGCCGTCGCCGACGAGCGGATGGTCACCCGTATCCCGAAGGGCTGGACCTTCGCGGAGGCGGCGACCGTCCCCATCGTCTACCTGACCGCCTACTACGCCCTCGTCGACCTCGGCGGGCTGCGCGAGGGCGAGAAGGTGCTCGTGCACGCCGCGGCCGGCGGCGTCGGCTCCGCGGCCGTGCAGCTCGCCCGGCACCTGGGCGCCGAGGTCTACGGCACCGCGTCCCCCGCCAAATGGCAGGCGCTGCGTGCCGCGGGCCTCGACGAGGGGCACCTGGCCTCCTCCCGGGACCTCGCCTTCGAGGAGCACTTCCGGCAGAGTACCGGGGGCGCGGGCTTCGACCTCGTACTCGACTCCCTGGCACGGGAGTTCGTGGACGCCTCGCTGCGGCTGCTGCCGCGCGGCGGACGCTTCCTGGAGATGGGCAAGACCGATGTACGCGACCCGGAGCAGGTGGCGGCCGACCACCGGGACGTGCGCTACCGGGCCTTCGACCTCGTCGAGGCCGGTCCCGACCGGATCGGCGAGATGCTCGCCGAACTGTCCGAGCTCTTCGGCCAGGGCGCGCTGCGGCCGCTGCCCATGGCGGTGTGGGATGTGCGCCGGGCGCCCGAGGCCTTCCGCTTCCTGAGCCAGGCGCAGCACATCGGCAAGGTCGTGCTGACCCTGCCGGTCGCCCCCGACCCGGACGGGACGGTCCTGCTCACCGGCGGCCTCGGCGGCCTCGGCCGGGTCACCGCCCGGCACCTGGTCACCGGGCACGGGGTGCGGCACCTGCTGATCGCGAGCCGCCGCGGACCCGACTCGCCCGGCGCCGCCGAACTGCGCGCGGAACTCACCGCCCTGGGCGCCGAGATCACGGTCGCCGCCTGCGACATCGCCGACCGCACCGCGCTTGCCGCCCTGCTCGACCGCGTCCCGGCCGCGCATCCGCTGACCGCGGTGGTCCACACCGCGGGCGTCCTCGCCGACGGGGTGCTGTCCTCGATGACGCCCGAGCGGCTGGCCGAGGCCCTGCGGCCCAAGGCGGACGCGGTGAGCGCGCTGCACGAGCTGACCCGGGACCTCGACCTCGCCCGGTTCGTCGTCTTCTCCTCGGTGGCGGGCACCTTCGGCGGGGCGGGCCAGGCCAACTACTCGGCCGCCAACGCCTTCCTGGACGCCTTCGCCCACCGGCGGCGCGCCGCGGGCCTGCCCGCCGTCTCGCTGGCCTGGGGCACCTGGCTGCCGGACGCCGGGATGACCGGGGAGCTGACCGAGGCCGACCGGGAGCGGCACGCGCGCACCGGCATGGTGCCGCTCGGCCCCGAGCGCGGCATGCGCCTGCTCGACGCCGCCTTCGGCAGCGACCGGGCCGCGCTGCTGCCGATGGACCTGGACCCCGGGGCCCTGCGCGAGCACCACGACGTCCTGCCGGTCCTGCTGCGCGGCCTGGTCCGCGCACCGGCCCGGCGGCGGGCGGGCGCCGCGCCCGCGGCGGCCCCGGCGGCGAGCGAGCGGAGCCTGCCCGAGCAGCTCGCCCCGCTGCCCGCGGCCGACCGGGAGCAGCTGGTCCTCGACCTGGTCTGCACCCAGGCCGCAGCCGTGCTCGGCCACGGCTCCGGGGACGAGATCGACCCGGAGCAGACCTTCAAGGAGCTCGGTTTCGACTCCCTCACCGCGGTCGAACTGCGCAACCGGATCACCGCGGCCACCGGCCTGCGGCTGCCGGCCACGCTGGTCTTCGACTACCCCACCCCGCAGGCACAGGTCGCGCATCTGCTGGCCGGACTCGACCTGCCCGAACCCCCCGGCACCGCGCAGGCCCTGCTCGCCGACCTGGACCGGCTCGACACGGCCCTGCACGGCGGCGACGTGGACCCCGCCGACCGGGACCGCGTCACCGCCCGCCTGCACGCCCTGCTCGCCCGCTGGCAGGGAGAGCCCCTGCCCGAGGCGCCGTCCGCGGCCCCGGACGAGGACGAGGACCTCGCCGGAGCGGCGACCGCGGGCGAACTCTTCGACCTGATCGACCGGGAGCTCGGCGAGGCCTGACCGCCCCGCCCGACCCGGTACCCCCCGACGCCACCGGCCCGCCCGGTTCAAGGAAGTGACTCACGTGGCTGACGACGACAAGTACGTGGCATACCTCAAGAAGGTCACGGGCGAACTCCGGCAGACCCGCAAGCGGCTCCGAGAGGTCGAGGAGCGCGGCAGCGAGCCGGTCGCGATCGTCGCCATGAGCTGCCGCTTCCCCGGCGACATCCGCTCGCCGGAGGACCTGTGGCGCCTCGTCGACGAGGGCCGCGACGCCATCGGCCCGCTGCCCGGGGACCGCGGCTGGGACATCGAGGACCGCTACGACCCCGACCCCGACAAGCCGGGCACCTTCACCACCCGTGAGGGCGGCTTCCTGCGGGACGCCAGCGGCTTCGACGCGGGCTTCTTCGGCATGAGCCCCCGCGAGGCCCTGGCCACCGACCCCCAGCAGCGCCTCCTCCTCGAAGCCTCCTGGGAACTCCTCGAACGCGCCGGGATCCGCCCCGCGAGCCTGCGCGGCAGCGCCACCGGCGTCTTCGTCGGCGCCGCCACCTCTGGCTACGGCCAGGGCCCGGTGGAGGTCCCCGAGGACGTGCACGGACTGATGCTCGCCGGCAACGCCACCTCCGTCGCCTCCGGCCGCATCTCCTACGTCCTCGGCCTCGAGGGCCCGACCGTCACCGTCGACACCGCCTGCTCCTCCTCCCTGGTCGCCCTGCACTGGGCGGTGCAGGCGCTGCGCGCGGGGGAGTGCGACCTCGCGATGGCCGGTGGTGTCGCCGTGATGGCCACCCCCGGTCTGCTCTTCGAGTTCAGCCGCCAGCGCGGGCTCGCCCCGGACGGCCGCTGCAAGGCCTTCTCGGACGACGCCGACGGCACCGGCTGGTCCGAGGGCGTCGGCCTGCTCCTCGTCGAGCGCCTCTCCGACGCCCGGCGCAACGGCCACCAGGTACTCGCCGTGGTCCGCGGCTCCGCCGTCAACTCCGACGGCGCCTCCAACGGCCTCACCGCCCCCAACGGCCCCTCCCAGCAGCGCGTCATCGAGCAGGCCCTGGCCGCCTCCGGCCTGAGCGGTGCCGACATCGACGCCGTGGAGGCGCACGGCACCGGCACCTCCCTCGGCGACCCGATCGAGGCGCAGGCCCTGCTGAACACGTACGGGCAGGACCGGGACCCCGGCCGCCCGCTGCTGCTCGGCTCCCTCAAGTCCAACCTGGGCCACACCCAGGCGGTGGCGGGCGTGGCCGGGGTCATCAAGACCGTGATGGCCCTGCGCCACGGGCGGCTGCCCCGCACCCTGCACGTCAGCACGCCCTCCACCCACGTCGACTGGGACGCGGGGCACGTACGCCTGCTCACCGAACCCGCCGAGTGGCCCGCCACCGCCGACCGGCCGCGCCGCGCCGGGGTCTCCTCCTTCGGCATCAGCGGCACCAACGCGCACACCATCCTGGAGTCCGCGCCCGCACCGGAGGCGGCGGACACCGAGCCCGGCACCGAGCCCCCGGCCGAACTCGCGGGCACCGCCCTGCCGTTGGTGCCCTGGTTCGTCTCCGCCCGGAGCGCGGTGGCCCTCCGTGACCAGGCCGGGCGGCTCGTCGAGCACCTCGGTACGCTCCCGGACGGCGACCTCCTCCCCACCGCGCACGCCCTGGTGACGGACCGTCAGACCTTCGCGCACCGGGCCGTGGTGCTCGCCCCGGACGCCGACCGCGCCCGGGAGGCCCTCACCGCCCTCGCGGCGGGCGAGGAGCACCCCGCCGCCGTCACCGGCCGGGTGCTGCGCGGGGCCACCGCCTTCCTGTTCGCCGGGCAGGGCTCCCAGCGGCTCGGCATGGGACGCCAACTGCACGCCGCCTTCCCGGTGTTCGCCCGCGCCTTCGACGAGGCCTGCGCCTGCTTCGACGCCGACCCGGACAGCCCCCTCACGCCCCCGGTCTCCTTCAAGGACCTCGTCCTGGAGGGCGCCCTCGGCGAGGAGGCCCTGCGGCGCACCGACCTGATGCAGCCCGCCCTGTTCGCCTTCGAGACCGCCCTCTTCCGGCTCCTGGAGTCCTGGGGCCTCACCCCCAAGTACGTCCTCGGGCACTCGCTCGGCGAACTCGCCGCCGCGCATGTCGCCGGGGTCTGGTCGCTGCCGGACGCCTGCCGCCTCGTCGCCGCCCGCGGCCGCCTCATGCAGGCCCTGCCCCCCGGCGGCGCCATGCTCTCCGTGGAGGCCGGCGAGGACGAGGTGACCCCCCTGCTCGCCCCGCACGGCGACGCCGTCTGCGTCGCCGCGGTGAACGGCCCCCGCGCCACCGTGCTCTCCGGCGACGAGGAGGCCGTCGAGGCGGTCGGCGCCGAACTCGCCGCCCGCGGCCGCGGCTGCCGCCGCCTGCGCGTCGACCACGCCTTCCACTCGGCCCGGATGGACGCCGCCCTGGAGGAGTTCCGTACCGTCGTCGCGGGTGTCACCGCGCACCCGCCGCGGCTCACCGTGGTCTCCGACCTGACCGGCCGCCCCGCGAGCGCCGAGGAACTGGCCTCCGCCGACTACTGGGCCCGCCACCTGCGCCGGACGGTGCGCTTCGCCGACGGCGTCGCCTGGCTCGCCGCCCACGGCGTCTCCCGGTTCCTGGAGCTCGGCCCCGACCACACCCTGACCGCGCTCGCCGGAAGCTGCCTGCCCGAGGACACCACCGAGCGGGTCTGCCTCCCGCTGCTCCGCAAGGACCGGCCCGAGGCCGAGGCCCTGCTCGCCGCCGTCGCCGGGGCCCACGCCCACGGCGCCGTCCTCGACACCGCCCGGCTGCTCGGCGAGCCCCCCGCCGGCCGCCCGGCCCTGCCCACCTACGCCTTCCAGCACGAGCGCTACTGGCTGCGCCCCTCGGCCACCGCCGGGGATCCGGGCGCCGCCGGGCTCGGCGGCACCGACCACCCGCTGCTCGCCGCCGTCGTCCGGGTCGCCGACGACGACCGCGTGCTGCTCACCGGACGGCTCTCGGTGCGCACCCAGCCCTGGCTGGCCGAGCACGCCGTCTCCGGGACCGTCCTGCTGCCGGGCACCGCCTTCGTCGAACTCGCCCTGCGCGCGGGCCAGGAGGCGGGCTGCGCGCTCCTGGACGAACTCACCCTGGAGGCGCCGCTGCTGCTGCCCGAGCGCGCCGGGACGCAGATCCAGCTCGGCCTCGGGGCACCCGACGCCGAGGGCCGCCGCACCCTGACCGTGCACGCCCGCCCCGACGGCGAGGACGAGACACCCTGGACCCGGCACGCCACCGCCGTGCTCGCCCCCGCGGGCCCGGACACCCCGCAGGACCTGGGCGCCTGGCCGCCCGCCGGTGCCGAGCCCGTGGCCCTCGACGGCTTCTACCCGGCACTCGCCGACCACGGCTACCAGTACGGACCGGTCTTCCAGGGCCTGCGGGCGGTCTGGCGCCGGGACGGTGCCTGGTACGCCGAGGTCGCCCTGCCCGAGGACCAGCACCGCGACGCCGCCCGGTTCGGACTCCACCCCGCCCTGCTCGACGCGGCCCTGCACGCCCAGCTCGCGGGCGCCGGGGACGGCGGAGAGCAGGGGGTGGGACTGCCCTTCGCCTGGAGCGGGGTCCGCCTGCACGCCGCGGGCGCCACCACCCTGCGCGTCCGCCTCGAACCCGGGCCCTCCGGCGCGCTGCGCCTCGCCCTCGCCGACGGCACCGGACGCGCCGTCGCCACCGTCGACTCCCTCACCAGCCGCCCCCTGCCCGCCGAGGCCCTGCGCGGGGCACGGGCCGTACAGGGCGCCCTGTACGCGCTGCGCTGGAGCGGCGCCGACCTCCCCGGGGCACCCGCCACCGGCGACTGGCAGCTCGCCGGGCCCGACCCCCAGGGCCTCGCCCCCGACTGCGCTCCGCTCGGCACCGCCCCCGCGCCCTCCGTGGTCGTCCTGCCCTGCGCCGGTGCGGCGGGGGAGAGCGCCACCGATGTGGCCGTACGGACGCTGGGGGCGCTCCAGGAGCTCCTGGCCGACGAACGGGCCGCGCAGGCCACGGTGCTGGTGCTCACCCGCGGCGCGGTCGCCACCGGGGACGAGGACGTTCCCGACCTCGCCGCCTCCGCCGTGTGGGGGCTGGTGCGCTCCGCCCAGACCGAGAACCCGGGGCGGCTCGTCCTGGCCGACCTCGACGGCAGCGCCGCCTCGCGTGCCGCGCTCCCGGCCGCCCTCGCCACCGGGGCCGCCCAGTGCGCCCTGCGCGAGGGCCGCGTCCTCACCCCGGCCCTGACCAGGGCGGCCCCCGGCACCGCCGCGGAACCCGCCCTGGACCCCGAGGGCACCGTCCTGATCACCGGCGGCACCGGAGCCCTCGGCGCCCAGGTGGCCCGGCACCTGGTCACCGCGCACGGCGTGCGCTCGCTGCTGCTGCTCTCCCGCCGCGGCCCCGAGGCGCCCGGCGCCGCCGAACTCGTCGCGGAGATCGGCGACTTGGGAGCCGAGGCCCGGGTCGAGGCCTGCGACGCCGCCGACCCCGGGGCTCTGGAGCGGGTCCTCGCCACCGTCCCCGAGACCCGTCCGCTGCGCGCCGTCGTGCACGCCGCGGGCACCCTGGACGACGGCACCCTCGACTCCCTCACCCCCGAGAAGCTGACCGCCGTCCTCGCCGCGAAGGCGGACACCGCGCTGGCCCTGCACCGGGCCACCCGCGAGGCGGAGCTGACCGCCTTCGTCCTCTTCTCCTCCGCCTCCGGTCTCCTCGGCGGAGCCGGACAGGCCAACTACGCCGCCGCCAACACCGTTCTGGACGCCCTCGCCCACCACCGCCGCGCCCAGGGGCTGCCCGCCACCTCCCTCGCCTGGACGCTGTGGGCGGCCGAGGGCGGCATGACCGGAGGCCTCGGCGAGGAGGACCGGCGCCGAATCGCCGCCTCCGGCCTGCCCGCCCTGGAGACCGAGGACGCGCTGCGCCTGCTCGACGAGTCCCTCACCACGGATGAGGCGCTCCTCGCCCCGCTGCGCACCGAGCCCGCCGCGCTGCGCGCCGCCGCGGCCGCGGGCCGCCTGCCCGCACTGCTGCGCGGCCTGGTCCCCGTACCCGTGCGCCGCGCCGAGCAGAGCGCTCCCGGAGCGGGCGGCGCCGAACTGCTCCGGGGCCTCGCGGGCCTCGGCGAGGCCGAGCAGGAGCGGCTGCTCCTCGGTGTGGTGCGCCGCCACTCCGCCCTCGCCCTCGGCCACGGCTCCGCCGGGGCCGTCGACGCCGAGCAGTCCTTCAAGGAACTCGGCTTCGACTCCCTGACCTCGGTGGACCTCCGCAACCGCCTCAACGCCGAGACGGGCCTCAGGCTCCCGGCCACCCTGGTCTTCGACCACCCCCGCCCCACGGCCCTCGCCCGCCACCTGCGCGAGGAACTCGGCGGCAGCCGGGCGGACGCCCTCACCGGCCCGACCGGCGCCGTGGACGACGACCCGGTCGTCATCGTCTCCATGGCCTGCCAGTACCCGGGCGGCGTCGGCTCGCCCGAGGACCTGTGGCGGTTCGTCTCCGAGGGCGGCGACGCCATCTCCTCCTTCCCCACCGACCGCGGCTGGGACCTGGACTCCCTGCCCGGCCTCGAAGCCGGATTCCTGTACGGGGCGACCCACTTCGACGCCGCCCTGTTCGGCATCTCACCGCGTGAGGCGCTGGCCATGGACCCGCAGCAGCGCCTCCTCCTGGAGACCACCTGGGAGGCCTTCGAACGCGCCGGTCTCGACCCGCTCTCGCTGCGCGGCAGCAGCACCGGCGTCTGGGCCGGAGCCATGGGCTCGGGATACGCCTCGGGCCTCGCCGACATCCCCCAGGGCATGGAGGGCTACATCGGCCTCGGCGTCTCCGGCAGCGTCATCTCGGGACGCGTCGCCTACACCTTCGGCCTCGAAGGCCCGACGATGACCGTCGACACGGCCTGCTCCTCGGCCCTGGTCGCCCTCCACCTCGCCGCGACGGCCCTGCGCCAGGGGGAGTGCTCCCTCGCAGTCGCCGGCGGTGTCACGGTGATGGCCACCCCGGGTACGTACACCGAGTTCACCGCGCAGAAGGGGCTGGCGGCCGACGGGCGCTGCAAGGCCTTCGCGGCCTCCGCCGACGGCACCAGCTTCTCCGAGGGCGTCGGCGTGCTGGTCCTGGAACGCCTCTCGGACGCGCGCCGGCGCGGCCACCCCGTCCTCGCCGTCGTCCGCGGCTCCGCCACCAACCAGGACGGTGCCTCCAACGGCCTCACCGCGCCCAGCGGTCCGGCCCAGCAGCGGGTGATCCGGCAGGCCCTCGCCTCGGCCGGTCTGTCCGCCGCGGATGTGGACGCGGTGGAGGCGCACGGCACCGGCACCACCCTGGGCGACCCCATCGAGGCGCAGGCCCTCCTCGCCACGTACGGCGCCGAACGGCCCGACGGGCAGCCCCTGCTGCTCGGCTCCGCCAAGTCCAACTTCGGCCACACCCAGGCCGCGGCGGGCGCCGCGGGCATCATCAAGATGATCATGGCGATGCGCCACGGCGCACTGCCCCGCACCCTCCACGTCGACGAGCCCTCCCCGCACATCGACTGGTCCGAGGGCACCCTCGAACTCCTCACCGCGCAACGGCCCTGGACCGCGCGGGAGGGACGGCCGCGCCGCGCCGGGATCTCCTCCTTCGGCATCAGCGGCAGCAACGCCCACGTCATCCTGGAGGAACCCCCGGCGGCGGCCCCCGGGCCCGAGCGGTCCGAGGCGCCCGCCCTGCCCCGCGCCTTCCCCGTCTCCGGACACACCCCCGAGGCGCTCGGCGCCCAGGCCGCCCGGCTGCGCACCCATCTCGTCTCCGGCGAGCACGACCCGCGCGACCTCGCGCACACCCTCAGGACCGCCCGCCACCATCTCGCCCACCGCGCCGTCGTCGTGGCCGAGGACCGGGAGGGGCTGCTCGCCGCCCTCGCCGCCGCGGCCACCGGCGACCGGCATCCGGACCTGGTCCGCGGCCAGGGCGACGGCGGCCGCACCGCCTTCCTCTTCAGCGGCCAGGGCGCCCAACGCCCGGGCATGGGAAGGGAGTTGTACGCCACCTGGCCGGTGTTCGCCGAGACCTTCGACGCGGTCTGCGCCGAACTCGACCGCCACCTGCAGGGCCCGCCGCTGCGCGAGATCGTCTTCGCCGAGGAGGGCACCGAGACGGCCGCCCTGCTCGACCGCACCGCCTGGACCCAGGCCGCCCTCTTCGCCTTCGGCACCGCCGCCCACGCCCTGGCCGCCTCCTGGGGCGTGCACCCCGACGTGGTGATGGGCCACTCCATCGGCGAACTCACCGCCGCGCACGCCGCCGGAGTGCTCGACCTGCCGGACGCCTGCGCCCTGGTGGCCGCCCGCGGCCGCCTCATGCAGGCCCTGCCGGAAGGCGGGGCGATGACCGCCGTGGAGGCCACCGAGGAGGAGGTGCGCCCGTACCTCGAAGGCCTCGCCGACCGGGTCGCGCTCGCCGCCGTGAACGGCCCCGTCTCGCTCGTCCTGTCCGGCGAAGCGGACGAAGTGGAGCGTATCGCCGGGGAGTTCGCCGCCCGTGGGCGAAAGACTAGGCGTTTGCGGGTCAGCCATGCATTTCACTCTCCTCTCATGGACGCCATGCTCGACGAGTTCGCCCGGGCCGCGGCGGAGGTGCGCTACACCCCTCCGTCGGTGCCCGTCGTCTCCAACCTCACCGGCGCCCTCGCCGGGGAGACGGAGCTGTGCGACCCCGCGTACTGGGTACGGCACGTCCGCGAGGCCGTGCGCTTCGGGGACGGGGTGCGCGCCCTCGCCGAGGAGGGCGTCACCACCTGCGTCGAGCTGGGACCCGACGCGGTGCTGACCCCGCTGGTGCCCGAGGGCTACGGCGACCCCTCTGCCGTCACCGCCTTCTCCCTGCTGCGCCGCGACCTTCCCGAGCGGCAGGCCGTGCTGCGCGCCGCCGCCCGGCTCTACACACGCGGCTTCGGAGCCGAGAGCTTCGGTCCGGCCGAGGCCGGGGCCCGGCCCCTGGCCCTGCCCACCTACGCCTTCCAGCGCGAGCGGTACTGGCTGGAGTCCTCCGCCCCGGCCGCGCGCCCCGTCGAGGACGAGGCCTTCTGGGAGCTGGTGGAGTCCGCGGACCCGTCCGCCCTCGCCGAGGAGCTCGCGCTCGACGCCGAGGCACCGCTCAGCGCCGTACTGCCCGCCCTGTCCGCCTGGCGCGGCGACGGCCGGCGGCGCGCGGAGGCGGGACGCTGGGAGCACCGCGCGGTGTGGCGCCCCGCCCCCGAAGGCACCGTCGGCACCCTCACCGGCACCTGGCTGCTGGCCGTCCCCTCGGGGACCGAGGGCGAGACCTGGGCCCGGCACCTGACCGGGGCGCTCACCGCGCACGGCGCCCGCGTGCTGCCGCTGCCGGTGGACTGCACCGGCAGCGACCGGGCGTCGACGGCCGCCGCGCTGACCGAGCTGTGCGCCGCCGAGCCGGAGGCGCCCGCCGGGGTGCTGTCCCTGCTCGCCGCCGACACCCGCCCGCTGCCCGGCCACTCCTCGGTACCCGCCGGACTCGCCGCCACCCTCGCCCTGCTCCAGGCCCTGGCGGACGGCGCCGCGGGGGCGGCTGCGCCCCGCTTGTGGGCGCTCACCCAGGGCGCGGTCGGCGCCCTCGCCGCCGAGGCTCCGACAGCGCCCGAACAGGCCGCCGTCTGGGGGCTCGGCCGCACCGCGGCCCTCGAACACCCCCAGATCTGGGGCGGCTTGGTGGACCTGCCGCCGCTCACCGAGAGCAGCGCCGCGGAGGCGGGCCGCCGCCTGTGCGCGGTGCTCGCCGCCGCCGACGGGGAGGACCAGATCGCCGTCCGCCCCTCGGGCACCTTCCTGCGCCGTCTGGAGCGGGTACCCGCCCGGCCGGAGGCGCCGGGGCCCGACTGGTCCGGCACCGTCCTGCTGACCGGCGCGACCGGCGCGCTCGGACTGCACACCGCGGCCTGGCTCGCGGAGCGCGGGGCCGGCCGCATCCTGGCCGTCAGCAGGTCCGGCGCCGCGGCGCCCGGCGCGGCCCGGCTCGCGGAGACCCTCGCCGGGACCGGCACCGAACTCACCCTCGCCGCCTGCGACGTGGCCGACCGCAAGGCCCTCGCCGACCTGCTCGCGGAGTACCCGGTGGACGCCGTGGTGCACACCGCGGGCGTACTCGACGACCGGCTCCTCGACACCATGGACGCGGCCGGTCTCGACCTGGTCCTGCGGCCGAAGCTCGCCGCCGCGCGCAACCTCGACGAGCTCACCCGCGAGCGCGAGCTGTCCGCCTTCGTCCTCTACGCCTCCGTCTCCGGCACCCTCGGCACACTCGGACAGGCCAACTACTCGGCCGCCAACGCCTATCTGGACGCACTGGCCGAGTCCCGCCGCGGCGCCGGACTGCCCGCCACCTCCCTCGCCTGGGGCCCCTGGGCGGGCGGCGGCATGGCGACCGAGAGCGCCGAGGCCGAGGCGCGCATGCGGCGCAGCGGGGTGCACCCCCTCGACCCCGACCGCGCCGTACGCGCCCTCGACCGGGTGGCGGCCCGCCCCGAGGCGGCCCTGGTGGTCGCCGACATCGACTGGGCCGCTTTCGCCCCCGGGTTCACCACCGCGCGGCCCAGCCGCCTGCTCGCCGACCTGCCCGAGGTCCGGGAGGTCCTGGCCCGGCAGCAGGCCACCGCCGAGGAGGGGCCCGGGCAGCTGGGCGCCCGGCTCGCCGGACAGCCCGCCGCCGAACAGGAGCGCACCCTGGTCACGCTGGTGCGCACCGAGGCCTCCGAGGTGCTCGGCCACGCCTCCACCGAACGCGTGGGCGCCGCCCAGGACTTCAACTCCCTCGGCTTCGACTCGCTGACCGCCGTCGAACTGCGCAACCGGCTCGGCGCCGCCACCGGCCTGGCCCTCCCGGCGACCCTGCTCTTCGACCAGCCCAACCCCACCGCCCTGGCCCGGTACCTGCGCGGACGGCTGCGGCAGGACGGGGACGAGGCCGCCGCGGTCCTCGCCGACCTGGACCGGCTGGAGAGCGCCCTGACCGCGCTGCCCGCCGAGGACGGCAGGCGCGAGCGTATCGGCGCCCGGCTGCGGTCCCTGCTCACCCGCTGGCAGGAGGGCGAGCGGGGCGGCGCGGGTACGGAGCCCGCGCAGGACGTCAGCGAACGGATCCACTCCGCCGAGGCGGACGAGATCTTCGACTTCATCGAGAACGACCTCGGAATCTCCTGATGCACGGCAACGGGACCTGGGAACGGGTGAGAAGCGCATGAGCGATGAGGAGAAGCTGCTCGGCTACCTGAGGAAGGTGACGGCCGATCTCCACCAGACGCGCCGGCGCCTCGCCGAGGCCGAGTCGCGCCAGGAGGAACCCGTGGCGATCGTCGCCATGGGGTGCCGCTTCCCCGGCCGGGTCTCGGACCCCGAGGACCTGTGGCGGCTGCTCAGCGAGGGCTCCGACGCCATGACCGAGTGGCCGCGCGACCGCGGCTGGGACGTCGAGGCGCTCTACGACCCGGAGCCCGGGACCCCCGGCCGCAGCTACACCCGGACCGGCGGATTCGTCGAAGGCGTCGGTGAGTTCGACGCCGGATTCTTCGGCATCTCCCCGCGGGAGGCCGTCGGCACCGACCCGCAGCAGCGGCTCCTCCTGGAGATCTGCTGGGAGGCCCTGGAGCGGGCCGGTATCGACCCGCTGGGCCTGCGCGGCAGCCGTACCGGAGTCTTCGCCGGGACCAACCTCCAGGACTATCCCGCGCTGCTCAGCCACTCCGACAACGCCGGTGACGACGGGGTCGGCAACTCCTCCAGCGTGGTCTCCGGGCGCATCTCCTACACCCTGGGCCTCGAAGGGCCCGCCGTGTCCGTGGACACCGCCTGCTCCTCCTCCCTGGTGACCCTGCACCTGGCCGCCCAGGCCCTGCGCGCGGGCGAGTGCGACCTCGCCCTCGCCGGTGGCGTCACCGTCATGTCCACCCCGACGGTCTTCCTGGAGTTCAGCCGCCAGCGCGGCCTCTCCGCGGACGGCCGCTGCCGCGCCTTCGCCGACGGCGCCGACGGCACCGCCTGGGGCGAGGGCGCCGGTGTCCTGGTCGTCGAACGCCTCTCCGACGCCCGGCGCAACGGCCACCCGGTGCTCGCCCTGCTCCGCGGCTCGGCCGTCAACCAGGACGGTGCCTCCAACGGGCTCACCGCCCCCAACGGCCCCTCCCAGGAACGCGTCATCTGGCAGGCGCTCCGGTCCGCCAAGCTCACCCCCGCCGAGGTGGACGCGGTGGAGGCGCACGGCACCGGTACGACGCTCGGCGACCCGATCGAGGCGCAGGCCCTGCTCGCCACGTACGGCCAGGACCGCGCGGAGGACCGGCCGCTGTGGCTCGGCTCGGTCAAGTCCAACCTCGGGCACACCCAGGCCGCGGCCGGTGTCGCCGGAGTCATCAAGATGGTCCTCGCCCTGCGCGAGGGCCGCCTCCCCGCGACCCTGCACCTCGACCGTCCCACCCGGCACGTCGACTGGTCCGCGGGCCGGGTCGCCCTGCTCGACGAGGCCCGCCCCTGGCCCGAGACCGGCCGGGCCCGGCGCTGCGGCGTCTCCTCCTTCGGCGTCAGCGGCACCAACGCCCATGTCGTCCTGGAGCAGGCCCCCGAGCCCGAAGAGCCCGAACAGCCCGCGGAATCAGCGGAACCGGCGGCGTCCGGCGCGGCGCCGCGGACCGCGGCCGGGCAAGGAGACGGTCAAGGAGACGTGCGAGGAGTCGGGGAGGGAGACGCGGAAGGCCCCGCCCGCTTCCGCGCCTTCCCCGTCTCCGGCCGGAGCGCCGCCGCCCTGCGCGCGCAGGGCGCCCGGCTCGCCGCCCATCTGCGCACCGCCCCCGCCGAGCAGACCCGGCCCGCCGACCTGGCCTGGTCCCTGGCCGCGACCCGGTCCGCGCTCGAACACCGGGCGGTCGTCGTCGCCCGCGGCCACGAGGACCTGCTGCCCGCCCTGGACGCGCTCGCCGAGGGCAGTCCCGCCGCCTGCCTGGTGCGCGGCAGCGTCGGCGCCGAGGGCGAGCCCGTCCTGCTCTTCCCCGGCCACGGGGCGCAGTGGGAGGGAATGGCCGTCGAACTCCTCGACGCCGACGAGCGGTTCCGCGGTCACCTGGCCGAGGCCGCCGCCGCCGTGGAGGAGCACACCGACTGGTCCGTCCTCGACGTACTGCGCCGGCGCGAGGGCGCCCCGCCCCTGGAGCGCGTCGACGTCGTCCAGCCCGTCCTGTTCGCGGTGTGCGTCGCGCTCGCGCGGCTCTGGGAGTCCTGCGGCATCCGCCCCGGCGCGGTCGCCGGGCACAGCCAGGGCGAGATCGCCGCCGCGCACATCGCCGGGGTGCTCACCCTCCAGGAGGCGGCGCGCGTCGTCGTCGTCCGGGCGCGGGCCCTCACCGCGATCGCCGGGCGCGGCGGCATGATCGCCGTCCCGCTCACCCTCGCCGAGGTCGAGCGCCGCCTCACCGGACGGCAGGGCCTGTCCGTCGGCTCCGTCTCCGGACCCCGCTCCATCGGTGTCACCGGCGAGGAACCGGCCCTCACCGCCTTCCTGGAGGAGCTGACCGAGGAGGGGGTGGGGGCCCGCCGGGTACGCCTCGGCTACGCCTCGCACAGCGCCCAGGTCGAGGAGGTCCGCGAGGCCCTGCTCGACGGCTTCGCCGCGGTGCGGCCCGCCCAGGCCGCGATCCCCTTCTACTCCACCGTCACCGGGGAGCGCGTCACGGACACCACCGTCCTGGACGCCGACTACTGGTACCGCAACGTCCGTTCGCCCGTCCGCTTCGACGCGGCGGTACGGCAACTGGCCGCCGACGGCCACCGGGTCTTCCTCGAATCCGGCCCGCACTCGGTGCTCACCGCCGCCACCGGCGACGTCCTCGACGAGATCGGCGTCACCGACGGCCATGCGCTCGGCACCCTGCGGCGCGGCGCCGGCGGCCCCGAGCGCTTCCTGCTCTCCGCCGCCGAACTCGCCGTACGCGGCGTGCCGTTGGACTGGAGCACCGTCCACGCCGAGCCCGGCCGCCGCACCGAGCTGCCCGTCTACGCCTTCCAACGCCGCCGCTACTGGCCCGAGTTCAGCGGCGCCGGGCAGGAACCCGCGGCCCCCGCCGCCGACGCGCCCTTCTGGCGGGCCGTCGAGGACAACGACCTCGGCACCCTCGGCGCCGCCCTCGGCCTCGACGAGGAGCAGGCCTCTGCCCTCGTCCCGGCCCTCGCGCACTACCGCAGGAACAGCGCCGACAGCGCCGCCTCCGACCGCTGGCGCTACCGGATCACCTGGCACCCCCTGGACCCGCCCGCCGCCGCCGAACCCACCGGCTCCTGGCTGCTCCTGGTGCCCGCGGGCGGTGAGGCGGAGCCGGAGGCCGCCGTGCTGCGCGCCGCCCTGGAACGCGCCGGTGGGCACTGCACCGTCCTCGGCGTCGATCCCGGCGCCGACCGTGCCGCCCTCGCCGCACAGCTCACCGAGGCGGTTGAGGGCACCCGGGGCGTGCTGTCCCTGCTCGCCCTCGACGCGACCCCGCTGCCCGGGCACGCACTGCTGCCGGGCGGCTTCGCGGCCGACGTCGCCCTGGTCCAGGCCCTGACCGACCTCGAACTCCCGCTGCCCGTGTGGTTCCTCACCCGGGGCGCCGTCGCCACCGGCCGGGGCGCCGAGACGATCCGCCCCGACCAGGCCCTGGTCTGGGGCTTCGGCCGGGTGGTCGC
The DNA here is from genome assembly GCF_012273655.1 of Streptomyces physcomitrii. Taxonomy (GTDB): domain Bacteria; phylum Actinomycetota; class Actinomycetes; order Streptomycetales; family Streptomycetaceae; genus Streptomyces; species Streptomyces physcomitrii. Next base: position 35,710 of record NZ_JAAWWP010000033.1, read on the forward strand.
GCTCGAACAGGCCGCCCGCTGGGGCGGCTTGGCCGACCTGCCCGCCGAGTGGGACGCCCGCGCCGCGGACCGCCTCGTCGCCTTCCTCGCCGACCCCGGCCCCGAGGACCAGATCGCCGTACGCGACTCCGGCGTGCTCGGGCGGCGCCTGGAGCGGGCCGCGACCGGCGGACTGCCCGGCCGCCGCACCTGGCAGCCGCGGGGCACCGTCCTGGTCACCGGCGGCACCGGAGCCCTCGGCCGGCACCTCGCCCGCTGGCTCGCCCGCTCCGGCGCCCGCGACCTCCTCCTGGTCTCCCGCTCCGGGCCCGCCGCCGAGGGCGCCGAAGCCCTGGTCGCCGAGCTCGCGGAGCTGGGTGCCCGCGCGGAGCTGGCCTCCTGCGACATCGCCGACCCCGCCGCGCTCGACGCCCTGCTGGCCGCCGTGCCCGAGGACCGCCCGCTGAACGCGGTCTTCCACACCGCCGCCGTCCTCGACGACGGCGTCATCGAGAGCCTCACCCCCGAGCGCCTCGCCGAGGTCCTGCGGGTCAAGGTCGGCGGCGCCCGCAACCTCGACCGGGCGACCGCCGATGCCGACCTGTCCGCCTTCGTCCTGTTCTCCTCCTCCTCGGGCGCGCTCGGCAGCCCCGGACACGGCAACTACGCCCCCGGCAACGCCTACCTCGACGCCCTCGCCGAGGAGCGCCGGGCCCGCGGGCTGCCCGCCACCGCGGTGGCCTGGGGCGGCTGGGCCGACGGCGGCATGGCCTCGGGCGCGGTCGGACGGCGCCTGGAGCGGCACGGCCTGCGCCTGATGGAGCCCCGTACGGCCGCGAGCGCGCTCCAGCAGGCGCTGGACCACGAGGACACCGCCCTGGTCGTGACCGACATCGACTGGGAGGTGTTCGGCCCGGAGGCGGTCAAGGGACGCCCCCGCCCGCTGTACGCGGCCCTCCCCGAGATGCGCCGCCTGCTCACCGCCCCGGCCGCGGGCCCGGGCCCCTCCGAGGACGGCCCCGACGAGCACGCGCTGCGCACCCGGCTCGCCGGGCTCGGCCCCGGCGAGCGCCGCGAGACGCTGCTCGAACTCGTCCGCGGGCACATCGCCTACGTCCTCGACCACCCCAGCCTCGACGAGGTCGAGCCGCTGCGCGCCTTCCGCGAACTCGGCTTCGACTCGCTCACCGCCGTGGAGTTGGGCAACGCCCTCGGCGAGGCCACGGGCATCCGGCTGACCAGCACGGTGATCTACGACTATCCGACGCCCCTCGCGCTCGCCGAGCACCTGGCCGCGCTCCTGGTGCCCGCCGCCGAACCGGCCGCCACCGCCGACTCGCGGGCGGGGCGCGGCGAGGAGGACGACCCGGTCGTCATCGTCGGGATGGCCTGCCGCTTCCCCGAGAACGCGGACACCCCGGAGCGCTTCTGGCAGCTGCTCGCCGAGGGTACGGACGCGATGAGCGCCTTCCCCGACGACCGGGACTGGGACCTGGAGGCCCTCTACGACCCCGAGCCGGGCCGCCCGGGCCGCACCTCCACCCTCGTCGGCGGCTTCCTGAGCGGCTTCGCCGACTTCGATCCGGGCTTCTTCGGGATCTCGCCGCGTGAGGCGGTGGCGATGGATCCGCAGCAGCGGCTGCTGCTGGAGATGGCCTGGGAGAGCTTCGAGCGCGCCGAGATCGCTCCGCCCACCCTGCGCGGCAGCCGCACCGGCGTCTTCGTCGGCACCAACTACCAGGACTACTCCCAGCGTCCGCTCGCCGTCGGCGAGGACGTCGCCGCCCATCTCGGCACCGGCACCTCCGCCAGCGTGATGTCCGGCCGGCTCTCCTACACCTTCGGTCTCGAAGGCCCCGCGGTGACGGTGGACACGGCGTGCTCGGCCTCGCTGGTGGCGCTGCACCTCGCGGTGCGCTCGCTACGCTCCGGCGAGTGCGATCTCGCCCTTGCCGGAGGCGTCACCGTGATGTCGACCCCCGGTCTGTTCGTGGACTTCAGCCGTCAGCAGGGTCTGGCCGAGGACGGCCGGTGCAAGGCGTTCGCGGATGCGGCGGACGGTACCGGCTTCTCCGAGGGCGGCGGTCTGCTGCTTGTGGAGCGGTTGTCGGACGCGCGGGCGAAGGGCCACCCGGTCCTGGCGGTGGTCCGTGGTTCGGCCGTGAACCAGGACGGTGCCTCCAACGGCCTCAGCGCCCCCAACGGACCCTCGCAACAGCGGGTGATCCGGGCGGCGTTGGCGGATGCGGGGGTGTCGGCGTCCGAGGTGGACACGGTGGAGGCGCACGGTACGGGCACCAAGCTGGGTGATCCGATCGAGGCGCAGGCGCTGCTTGCGACGTACGGGCGTGAGCGTGCCGGAGCCGAGCCGTTGTGGCTGGGTTCGGTGAAGTCGAACGTGGGTCACACGCAGGCGGGTGCGGGTGTGGCGGGCGTGATGAAGATGGTGCTCGCCATGCGGCACGGTGTGCTGCCCGCGACCTTGCACGTGGACGCGCCGTCCTCGCACGTGGACTGGGATGCGGGTGCGGTGCGGCTGCTGGAGCAAGCGCGGGACTGGGAGACGCCCGACGGGCGTCCGCGGCGTGCGGGTGTCTCCTCCTTCGGGATCAGCGGCACCAACGCCCATATCGTCCTGGAAGCGGCACCCGAGGAGCCCGCAGAGACCTCCTCCGGCGCACAGGAGCAGCCCGCGGGGATCGCAGCCACCTCAGAGGCGGAGAACAGCGAGCAGTCACCACCCGCCGACGGGTCCGCGACGGCCTGGGTGCTCAGCGCCCGCACGGCCGAGGCACTGCACGCGCAGGCCGCCCGGCTGCACGCACACGTCCTGAGCCACCCGGAGGTGCCGCTCGCCGACACAGCCCTGTCCCTGGCGGCGCGTACCCCCTTCGCCCAGCGGGCCGTGCTCCTGGGCACCGAACGGGCCGAGTTCCTGGAGCAGTTGACCGCCCTCGCGGCGGGCGGCCCGCTGCCCTCCACCGTGACCGGAAGCGCCCGCACCACCGGCAGGACCGCCTTCCTCTTCACCGGCCAGGGAGCCCAACGCCCCGGCATGGGCAGGGAGTTGTACGAGACGTTCCCGGTGTTCGCCGAGACCTTCGACGCCGTCTGCGCCCAGGTTCCCGGACTGGCGGAGTGCCTCCTCGGCGGTGACGACCCCGAACTCGTCCAGCGCACCGAGTACGCCCAGCCCGCGCTCTTCGCCTACGAGGTGGCGTTGTTCCGCCTGGTCGAATCCCTGGGCGTGCGGCCGGAGTTCGTGGCCGGTCATTCGGTGGGGGAGATCGCGGCGGCGCATGTGGCGGGGGTGTTCTCCCTAGAAGACGCCTGCGCTTTGGTGTCGGCGCGTGGTCGTCTGATGCAGCAACTGCCTTCGGGTGGTGCGATGTGGGCGGTGGAGGCCTCCGAGGAGGAGGTTCTGCCGCTGATCGAAGGCCGTCCGCAGGTCGGCATCGCGGCGGTCAACGGTCCCCGTGCGGTGGTGCTTTCGGGCGCCGAGGCGGAAGTCGAGGCGTTGGCGCAGGAGTTGAAGGCCTCTGGTCGTCGGGTGAGTCGGCTGCGGGTGAGTCATGCGTTCCATTCGCCGTTGATGGAGCCGATGGTGGAGGAGTTCCGTGCGGTGGTGGAGGGCCTGTCGTTCGCGGAGCCGCGGATGGCGGTGGTCTCCGGTCTGACCGGGTCCCTGGCGGCTGTGGGGGAGTTGGCGGATCCGGGGTACTGGGTGCGGCATGTGCGTGAGCCCGTACGGTTCGCGGACTGCGCGCGGCTGCTCGGGGAGCAGGGGGTACGCCGCTTCCTGGAGATCGGCCCCGACAGCCCGCTCACCGCCCTCACCGAGTCCGTGCTCGCGGACACCGGCATCGAGGACGCGCTCGCCGTGCCCGCCTCACTGCGGGACAGGCCCGAGCCGCACCAACTCCTGCGCGCGCTCGGCACCCTCTTCGCCCACGGCACCGAACCCGACTGGGCGCCGCTGCTGCCGGGCGCCCGCACCACCCCGCTGCCGACCTACGCCTTCCAGCACCGGCGCTACTGGCTGCCCAGCCTCAGCTGGACCGGCGACCTGGACGGGGCGGGCCTCGAAGCCGAGAGCCATCCCTTCCTCGGTGCCGCCCTCGCCCCCGCCGACTCCGAGGGGCTGCTGCTCACCGGCCGGCTCTCGCTGCGCAGCCACCCCTGGCTGGCCGACCACGCCGTCCTCGGCAGCGTCATCATGCCCGCCACCGGCTACCTCGACCTCGCCGTGCACGCCGGGGACCGCACCGGCTGCGGACACCTGGCCGAACTGACCCTGCTCAGCCCCCTGGTCGTACCCGACGAGGGCGCGGTGCGGATCCAGGTCGTGGTGGCGGCGCCCGACGACGAGGGCCGCCGCTCCTTCGCCGTCCACTCCCGGGCCGCGGGCAGTGGCGGCGACTGGCAGCGCCACGCCCAGGGCACCCTCGCCCCCGAGGCACCGCCCGCCCCCGCGAGCGACCTCACCGCCTGGCCCCCGGCCGGTGCCGAGCTGGTGTCCGAGGAGGACCACTACGCCGCCTTCGCCGCCGCGGGCTTCGCCTACGGGCCCAGCTTCCAGGGCCTGCACCGCGTCTGGCGGCGCGGCGAGGAGGTCTTCGCCGAGGCGGCCCTGCCGGAGGCGCAGCGCGCCGAGGCCGCCCGCTTCGGCCTCCACCCCGCGCTGCTCGACGCCGCCGTACAGGCCCTGCTCGTCCAGCGCCCGGGGCCGCCGGACGCGGCGGGGGGCGGGGAGCCGATGCTGCCCTTCGCCTGGACCGGACTGACCCTGCACGCCGAAGGAGCCACCGCGGTACGGGTGCGCCTGGCCCCCGCCGAGGCCGAGGACGCCTTCTCGGTCCTGGTCACCGACGCCTCCGGCGCGCTCGTGGCCTCGGCCGAGGCGATCACCCTGCGCACGGTCTCCGCCGACCGGGTGCCCGGGGCCCGCCGCCCCGAACTCCTGCGCCTGGACTGGGCGGAGGCGGTGCCCGCCCCGGCCGCCCCCCGGCCGGAGTCGGTGCGCTGGATCCTGCTCGGCGCGGGCGACGACCGGGTCGCCGCCGCCCTGGACCGCAGCGGCGTCCACCTGGAGACCTACGCCGACCTGGAGGCGCTGGCCAAGGCCGTCGACACCGGCATGGCGATGCCCGAACTGGTCCTGGTCGCCCCCGAGGAGCAGCCCGCGGGGCCGGGGCTCGCCGAGACGCTCAGGGCCCGGCTCCACCGGGTCCACGAGAGCCTCTGCGGCTGGCTGGTCGAGGAGCGCTTCGCCGGGTCCCGGCTGGTCTTCGTCACCCGCTCCGCCGTACCGTCCCCGGCCGTCGCCGCGCCGGACACCGAGCCGCACGGCGCCGCCCTGTGGGGTCTGGTCCGCTCCGCCCAGGCCGAACACCCGGGCCGGTTCCACCTCGTGGACCTGCCCGCCGAGCCGTCGGCCACCGACGAGACGGCCCTGCTCGCCGCGCTGGCCTCGGGCCGCTCTCAGAGCGTGGTCCGCGACGGCGCCGTCCTGCTGCCCGACGCGGCCCCGGCGGCGAGCGGCCCCGAGTCGCCGGAACTGGGTACGGGCACCGTCCTGATCACCGGCGCCACCGGTACCCTCGGCCGCGCTGTCGCCCGCCATCTGGTCACCCGCCACCGGGCCCGCTCCCTGCTGCTCGCCGCGCGCGGCGGGCCGGACGCCGAGGGCGCCGCCGAACTGGCGGCCGAACTGGGCGAGTCGGGGGCCGAGGTCCGCCTCGTGTCCTGCGACGTGGCCGACCGGGACCAGGTGGCCCGGCTGCTGGCCCAGGTACCCGCCGAGGCACCCCTGAAGGCGGTCGTGCACGCCGCCGGGGTCACCGACGACGCGGTCCTCACCGCCCTGGACGGCACCCGCTTCGACACCGTGCTGCGGCCCAAGGCCGACGGCGCCTGGCACCTGCACGAACTGACCGCGGACCACGAGCTCGCCGCCTTCGTCCTCTTCTCCTCGGCCGCCGGCACCTTCGGCGCCCCGGGACAGGCCAACTACGCGGCGGCCAACGCCTTCCTGGACGGCCTCGCCGCGCACCGCCGGGCCCACGGGCTCCCGGCGACCTCGGTGGCCTGGGGACTGTGGGAGCACGGCAGCGCGCTCAGCGGCCACCTCTCGGAGGCGGACCGCCGCCGGATGGCCCGCGGCGGCATGCTGCCCCTGGCCACCGAGGACGCGCTCACCCTCCTCGACGAGGCCCTGGTCACCCCGGACCCCGCCGTGATCGCCATGAACACCCCCGCGGGACTGAGCGGGGTGCGGCGGATGCTGCGCCCCGCGCCCCCCGCGCGGGCGCGCAGGGCGGCCGCCGACGCGAGGGGCACCACCGCGGCCGGACCGCTGCTCGCCGGGCGGTCCCCCGAGGAGCGCAGGCCGCTGCTGCTCGGCCTGGTGCGCGAACTGGCCGCCACCGTGCTCGGCCACGGCTCCGCCGAGGAGGTGGAGCCGGACGGCCTCTTCACCGAGCAGGGCTTCGACTCCCTGACCGCGGTGGAACTGCGCAACCACCTCGCCACCGCCACCGGTCTGAAGCTGGCCCCCACCCTGCTCTTCGACCACGCGACGCCCGAGGCGCTGGCGGGCCACCTCGACCACCGGCTCGCGGACACCGCGGCGACGCCCGAACCGGACAGCCCGGCCTCATCGGGCCCCGCCCCGCGCGAACAGGACACCCTCAGCGGCCTGTTCAAGAACGCCTGCCTGGCCGGCCGGGTCGACGACGGCTTCACCCTGCTGCAGGCCGCCGCCGGACTGCGGCCCACCTTCTCCTCGCCGAAGGAGCTCGACCGCCTCCCCGAGGCGATCCGCCTCTCCGCCGGAGAACCCGCCTCCCCGTTGGTGTGCTTCAGCTCCTATGTGGCCCTGGCGGGCGTCCACCAGTACGCGCGCTTCGCCTCCGCCTTCCGCGGCAGGCGGGACGTCTGGGCCCTGCCGACCCAGGGCTTCGGCAGCGGGGAACTCCTGCCCGCCAGCTTCGACGCGGTCGCCGAGCTGCACGCCGACGCCGTCGCGCGCACCGTGGGCGAGGGCCCCGCCGTCCTCCTCGGCTCCTCCTCCGGCGGCATCCTCGCCCTCCAGGCGGCCCGCCGCCTCCAGGAGCGCGGCACACCGCCGGCCGCCGTGGTCCTGCTCGACACCTATATGCCGCGCGCCGATTCACCGTTCCTGCGGTTCTCCCAGCAGATGCTGGGCGGCATGTTCGACCGGGAGTCGATGTTCGCCCACATGGACACCGACCGGCTGACGGCGATGAGCTGGTACGTGGCCCTCATCGGCGAATGGGAACCGGGGCCCCTGGAGTGCCCCGTCCTCCTGGTGCGCTCCAGCGAACCTCCGGTGCCGCCCGCCCCCGGTGAGGAACTGCGGCCCGAGGAGTGGCAGACGACCTGGGAGCGGGCGGGCACCGTGCTCGACGTGACCGGCAACCACTTCACGATGATGGAGTCCTTCGCCCGCTCCACCGCGGCGGCCACCGAGGACTGGCTCACCGGCCTCGGCTTCTGAGCCCGCCCCGCCCGTACGCACGAGTGCCCCGCGCGAAGCCCGCGCGGGGCACTCGTGCGTCACGCCCCGGCCGGGACCTCCCGTACGCCGAAGTCCTCGCGCTCCGCGTGTCGCTCGCCGAGGCGTGCAGGGCAGAGGGCGCGGCGCCGCAGCCGCAGGACGGGAGCGAGACCGTACGGCAGGAGTCCGGGACCGGGGAGCAGTCCGGGAGCGGCGGGAGGGGAGAGAGGCGGGCGCGCACCGCCGCACGGAGCGGGGGAGAGGCGAGTGCGCACCCCGGACGGAGCGGGGGAGAGGCGAGTACGCACCCCGGACGGAGCGGGGGAGCGGCGGGCGCACGGCAGTGCCGGGTGGTGCGGTGCACCACCCGGCACGGTGAGGAGGGAGCCGGCGGATCAGTCCCGGCGGGCGAGCAGTTCCGTACGGAGATGCCGGGCGAGTGCGGCGGGGGTCGCGCCCTCGTCGAGCAGGGGAGCGGACAGCCGCAGGCCGGTCGCCGACCGGAGCGCGGTGCGCACCGAGAGCACCCCGAGCGAATCCAGGCCCAGCTCCCCGATCCGCGTTCCGGCCGAGGGCGCCTCCTGGTCCGTACGGCCCAGGGCCCCGGCCAACTCCGCGCGGACCAGGCGCAGGAGGGCCTGCTCCTGCTCGGCTCCGGACAGGGCCGCGAGGCGCTGCCGCAGACCGGAAGGTGCGCAGGCGCCGTCGCGTGCGGTGCGCCGGGGAACCGCTGCGACTGCCGCCGGGCCGATGCGATCCCCGGTGGTGTGATCCCCGGCCGTGAGGCTCCCGGCGGCGAGGCCCCCGGCGATGGGACAGTCGCCCGCCGAGGAGCCCGGTGCGGAGCCCACCGCGGAGCCCACCGCGGCCCCGGGCCGCTGTCCGGTCCCGGCGGCGCGCACCGCGACCGGCCCCGCGGTGACGGCCGCGGCGAAGAGGTCCTGGGCCTCGTGTGCCGGGGAGGCCGCGCCCCGGACGGCGACCGCGTGGACCCCGGCCCGCCGCAGCAGGCGGGCGCAGACCTCCAGGAGGGCGGCCACCGCGTCGTCGAGCAGGCCGCCGCGGGACGGTGCGGAGAAGACCACGAGCTGTACGCCGTGGCGGGCCGCCCCGGCGGTCAGCGCGAGGGCGGGATCGACGACCGTGCGCAGCACCGCGTCGATGTCGTCCCGCTGACCGGCGGTGGCTCGCCGTGCCGCGAGGGAGGTGGTGAACAGCACCGTCGAGGGCCGCTCCGCCAGCAGTGCGCGCAGGCAGTCCACCGCCCGCGCCGGGTCCCAGGGGAGCAGCGGAAGCCCCTCGCCCCGGTCGGACAGCAGGTCGGCGGTCTCCTTGGCGAAGGGCCCGGTCACCAGCAGCGGCACCGCTGTGCTCCGGGCCAGACGGCGTTCGGGGGCCGCGGCCTCCGGGCGCCCGGCGAAGAGCCCGGCCGGACCCGCGGGGAGCCCGGTGCCCTCGGCCGGTGCCACCCGCGCCGTCCCCGGCAGCAGCAACCGGCCCTCGCGCAAGGCGAGTTGCGGGGCGCCGTGACCCACCGCGTCCCGGGTGCGCCGCCAGGAGCGCGGCTCCGCGTCGGTGTCGACGAGGACGAAGCGGCCCGGCGCCCGGTCGAGGGCGGAGCCGAGCAGCCCCCGTACCGCCGCCGCGTCCGGTGCGCCGGTCTCCTCGGCCGAGACGGCCGCGGAGCCCCGGAGCAGGACCACCAGCAGGCTGTCGTCGAGCAGCGGATCGGTGCCGTGGCGTATCCACTCCAGGGCCCCGGCCACCGCCGTGCGGGCCGCGTCCGCCGCGGGTGTCCCGTCGTCGCCGGGTCCGTCCGGTCCCGACCCGTCGCAGGTGAGCACGACCGCGCCGGGAGCCGGGGCGCCCTGCCGCAGTTCACGCAGGAGGGAGGGCAGGTCCGCGTGGCGCTCGCAGCGGACGCCGGCGCCTGCCAGGGCGGCGTGGCCGCCGAGCGGATCCGGGCCGATGACGGCCCAGCGGTCCTGCTGCGGCGGGGCCTCGGGCAGCGGGGCGGGGGTCCAGACCTCCTCGGTCAGGCCGTCCTGCTGGAGCGCCGAGGAAGTTTCCAGCGCCGGGCCCGCCAGGGGGCCGAGGGTCAGGGACCGGACCGTCAGGACCGGGTCGCCCGCCCCGTCGGCGGCGGCCAGCGCCCAGCTGCCGTCCTCCCGCGGGGTCAGCCGGACCCGGAGCACCCCCGCGCCGACGGCGTGCAGCGCCACCTCCCGCCAACTCACGGGCGTCATCGGCGAGTCGGAGCTGGGATCCGTCCGCCGCGCACCGGCCGCCGCGAGGGCCGCCTCCAGGAGGGCGGGGTGCAGACCGAAGCCCGCCCGGTCCGTCCAGTCCGGCAGGGTCACCTCGGCGAAGAGCTCCTCCCCGCGGCGCCATACTCCGCGCAGCCCGCGGACCGAGCGCTCGCCGCCGAGCCCGCGCGCGCCCGGCGGCGGCCAGGCGGCCATGGTCCAGCCGGGCTCGCCGTCCTCGGCGGGGCCGACGTGGCCCGAGGCGTGCAGGGTCCAGGGGTGGCCGGGGCCGGTGCGGGTGTCCCGGCGGCCGTGCACCCGTACGGGGCGCACCCGGGAGCCCTGCGCCGGGCCGACCGTCACGCGCAGCTGGACCCCGCCGTCCTCCGGCAGGACCACCGGCTGGTCCAGACGCAGATCGAGCAGGCGCGCACAGCCCAGGTGTCCCGCGGCCTCGAAGACCAGCTCCGGCAGGAGCGCGCCGACGGCCACCGGCCGGTGGTCCACCCGCCGGACCAGGGAGGGGTCGCCCCCGGCCGCGGTGAGGCGGCCGGTGCACACCAGCTCGTCGCGGTCCGGGAGTTCGAGCACCGCACCGAGCAGCGCGTGGCCGGTCCCGGTCAGACCGAGCCCGGCGACGGTGGTGCCGCGCTCCCGCGCGGCGACCGCCTCTTGGGGCCGCCGCCACAGCAGGCGGGCCGGCCGCTCGGCCAGTTCTCTGCGGGCCACCTTGCCCGCCGGGGTGCGCGGCACCGAGGCGATGCGGTGGATCTCCTCGGGGAGCTTGAAGGAGGACAGCCGTTCGCGGCAGAAGTCCAGCACCGCCCCGGCGTCCATGCCGTCCGGTCCCGGCACGAGGTAGGCGGCCGGGACTTCACCGAGGCTCTCGTGCGGGATCCCGGCCACGGCGGCGTCGGCGACGCCGGGCGCCTGGGCCAGCACCTCCTCGACCTCGCCGGGGTGGATGTTCTCCCCGCCGCGGATGATGAGTTCCTTGAGCCTGCCGGTGATCGTGACGTAGCCGTCGGGGTCCTGGCGGGCCAGATCGCCGGTGCGGTACCAGCCCCCGGACAGCACGGCCCCGGTCTCCTCGGGGCGGCCGTGGTACCCGAGCATCAGCCCGGGGGTGGAGACGCGGACCTCGCCCTCCACCCCGGGCGGGACCTCCTCCTCGCCCCCGGGGCGGGTGATCCGCAGCGCGAGCCCGGGCAGCGGCACCCCGCAGGAGCCGGGTACGTACGGGCCCCCGGGCAGGTTGGTGGTGATCGCCCCGCCGGTCTCGGTCATGCCGTAGCTGTCGAGCAGCGCGGTGCCGAAGGACTCCCGGAAGTCCTCGTGCAGCGACTCGGGGCAGGGGGAACCGGCCACCATGCACACCCGCGGCAGTCGCCCCTCGACGGCACCGTCGCGGGCGAGCTGGACCAGCCGGTGGTACGTGGCGGGGACGCCGACCAGGAAGGTGGAGTCCTCCGTCCGCGCCCGGCGCAGCAGGGCCTCGGCGCCGTGCTCGTCGGTGAGGAAGGCGGTGGCGCCGACGGCGAGGACGCCGAGGACGCAGACGTTGTGCCCGACCGAGTGGTGCAGCGGCACCGGCCACAGCACCCGGTCCTCGCGGGAGAGGCCCAGCAGCGGGGCGGTGCACGAGGCCGTGGTCCACAGCGAGCCGCGCTGGGTGCAGACCACACCCCGGGGCGGCCCGGAGCTGCCGGAGGTGTACAGGATCCAGGCGGGCTCGTCGAGTCCGAGGTCGTCGGGTGTCGGATCGCGCAGCGACCACGCGGCGGCCAGCTCCTCCCAGCAGGGCAGTCCCTCCGCGGCGGCCTCGGCGTATCCGGCCTCGGAGGCGTCGCCGACGAGGACGACGAGGACCTCGGGGCGCTCGGCCAGCACCCGGCGCACCTGCGGGAGTTGGGCCGCCCCGGTGATCACCAGGGCGGCCCCGCAGTCCGCGAGGAGGTGGGAGAGCTCGGCGTCGGTGGAGCGGGGGTGCAGCGGCACGCCCACCGCCCCGGCCCGGGTGAGGGCGAAGCAACTCTCCACCGCCTCCACCCGGTTCGGCAGGTAGACGGCCGCGGCGGCGCCCCGCTCCAGGCCGAGGCCGATCAGGTGCCCGGCGACGCGGGCGGTGCGGCGCTCCAGCTCGGCCCAGGTGACCGTGCGGCGGGCGTCCTCGAAGGCGGTGCGCCCCGGCTGCCGTACGGCGTGCTCCACCAGCAGCTCGTGCACCGGGCGGATCAGGTCCTCGCGGAAGGAGTCCTCGGCCCTCATGGGCGTCCGCCCCTCACGCACCGGCCGCGCGGTACCGGCGGCCGGCCAGTGCCCGTGCGGTCACGGCGATGACGATCGACCAGGTCAGGGAGACCAGCACCGGGTGCTGGGTGGGCCAGGGGCCGCCGTCGACCACGCCGGGATTGCCGAAGAGTTCGCGTACCGCCTGCACGGTCGCGCTCAGCGGGTTCCACTCGGCGGCCCAGCGCAGCACGGTCGGCAGGGTGGAGGGTGCCACGAAGGCGTTGGACAGGAAGGTCAGCGGGAAGAGCCACAGGAAGTTGCTGCTGGCCGCGGCCTCGGGCGCCCGGACGGTGAGGCCGATGACGACGCCCACCCAGGACAGCGCGTAGCCCATGAGCAGCAGCAGGGCGAAGGCGGCGGCGGCGCGGAGCACGCCGTGGTGGATGCGCCAGCCCACCATGAGGGCGCACAGCACCATCACCACCATCACCACGCTGTTCTGCACCATGTCCGCAAGGGTGCGGCCGGTCAGCAGGGCGCCGCGGGCCATCGGCAGCGAGCGGAACCGGTCGGTCATGCCGCTGTGCACGTCGTTGGCCATGCTCACGCTGCTGTTGCTGGCGGTGGCGAAGGCGATGGTCTGCGCGAAGAAGCCCGGCATCATGTACTCGCGGTAGGCGCTCGCGCCCTCCGCGCCCGGCAGGCTGAAGGAGCCGGCGAAGATGTAGGCGAAGAGCAGCACGAACACCACGGGCTGCACGAGCGCGAGGACGATCACCTCGGGGATCCGTATCGTCCGGGTCAGATTGCGGCGGGTGATCACCAGGACGTCGCGCAGGGCCTTGGCGGCGCTGCCGGGTTTCAGGGTGGGTACGGGGGCTGCGGCCGGCACGGTCATGACGTCTTCTCCCACGGGCTGTCGGTGGCGGCCGCGGTGCCCACGGGTTCCGGCTGCCGCTCTTCGGTGAGCGCCAGGAAGACCTCGTCCAGGGTGGGGCGCCGCAGCCCGATGTCGGTGATCTCGATGCCGGAGGCGTCCAGCGCGGCGATCACCTCGGTCAGCAGCCGCACCCCGCCGTCCACCGGGACGGAGACCGTCGAACGCGGCCGGTCGGCCTCGGGCTTGCGGGTGCCGAAGCGGTCGAGCAGGGCGACGGCGGGCTCCAGCTGTTCGGGCCAGGCCACGACCAGTTCGATGCGCTGGCCCCCGGCCTGCGTCTTCATGTCGCGCGGGGTGCCGCGGGCGATGATGCGCCCGTGGTCGACGACCGCGATGTCCCGGGCGAGGCGGTCCGCCTCCTCCAGGTACTGCGTGGTGAGCAGCAGCGTCATGCCCTGCGCGACCAGGCCCTCGATCGCGTCCCACAGCATCAGACGGCTGGTCGGGTCGAGGCCGACCGAGGGCTCGTCCAGGAACAGCACCGGCGGATGCAGCACCAGCGCCCCGGCGAGGTCGAGACGGCGCCGCATGCCTCCGGAGTACGTGCTGGAGACGCGGTCGGCCGCGGCGTCCAGGCCGAAGCGGGCCAGCAGTTCGTCCGCCCGCTGCCGCGCCGCGCGCGAGCCCAGCCCGTACAGTTCCCCGATCATCCGCAGGTTCTCCCGGCCGGTGAGCCGGTCGTCGACGGCGGCGAACTGCCCGGAGAGGCCGATGGAGAGCCGGACCCGGTCGGGCTGGCGCAGCACGTCGTGCCCGGCCACGGATGCGGTCCCCGCGTCCGGCCGCAGCAGCGTCGTCAGCAGGCGCACCGTGGTGGTCTTGCCGGCTCCGTTGGGGCCGAGCAGACCCAGCACGCCTCCTTCCGGTACGTCCAGGTCGACCCCGTCGACGGCGCGGACTTCACCGAAGGTCTTCACCAGACCCGTGGCGTGGATGGCGCCCGCCATGAGCTTCTCCTGTCCTTGTCTTCTTGTGTGGGTCTTCTCGTGTGGCCCGGCGGAACGGCTCCCGTACCCCGCGCCGCGCGGGGTACGGGAGCCGCCCCGTTCTCAGGTGGTGGCGATGAGCTTCAGTTCGGGGTGGGCGGTGCCGCCCTCGATGGCGGTGGAGGAGATGTGCGAGACCACGCGGTCGTCGACCGGGTCGTTCGCCGGGTCCTCGTGGACCACCAGGTGCTCGTAGGTGGTGGCCCGCTGCGCGGGAACCCGGCCCGCACGGCGGATCAGATCGATGATCTCCAGGCGGTTGGAGCGGTGCTTGGCACCGGCCGAGGAGACCACGTTCTCCTCCAGCATGATCGAACCCAGGTCGTCGGCACCGTAGTGCAGCGACAGCTGCCCGATCTCCTTGCCCGTGGTCAGCCACGAACCCTGGATGTGCGCCACGTTGTTCAGATACAGCCGGGCCACCGCCAGCATCCGCAGGTACTCGAAGACGGTCGCCTGCGTCTGCCCCTTCAGGTGGTTGTTCTCGGGCTGGTAGGTGTACGGGATGAAGGCGCGGAAGCCGCCGGTGCGGTCCTGCACGTCGCGGATCATCCGCAGGTGCTCGATGCGCTCGGCGTTGGTCTC
>NZ_JAAWWP010000034.1 GCF_012273655.1 Streptomyces physcomitrii
GTACCGATCGGCTTCAACTCCACCGCCGCATCAGGCCAGATGAAACCCACCGCGATACCCGCCGCCACCGCGACGATCACCGCCAGATACAACAGATGAGTACGGGCGCGTCCCGCACCGGGCGCGGTTTTCTTCGCGTCGGCCATGGGCGGCTCGGCCATGGGGTGCCTCCTGGTTCGGCTTCATCGGCGTACGGTCCGACCGGTCCTGGCGGACCGGGCGGCCGGCGACCGTGAGCGGCCGGATCGTCGTGAGCGGTTGTGTGTGATCGGCCCGACCGGCGGGGAGCGCGGTGCGGTACGGCCGGTGCGTACCCCCGCTGCGGGCGGTGTACGCGGGTGTCGGCCGCGGTGGCGCACAGCGGCTCGGCGGTGCGCGATCCCGGTGACTATCCCCCCTGCCCGTGAGCTGCGTCACCCTTGCGTTCATTTCGTTCACACGCTTCGGCATTTCGTTCACACCGTGGGCGCGGCGCACACTGACCCCATGTCCCTCCGTCCCCCGTCCCGGCCGCGCAGTCTCGCCGGGCAGCTGTTCGCGATGCAGGTCGTCCTGGTGGCCCTGGTGGTCGCGGGCTGCGCGCTCTTCGCGTACTTCAGCGACGTCCGGGAGGCGGAGCAGGCCGCCCGCCGCGAGGCCACCGCGGCGGCCCGGGCGATCGCGGACTCCCCCTCGGTACGGGAGGCGGCCCGCGGCAGCGACCCCTCGGCCACGCTCCAGCCGTACGCGGAGCGGGTGCGGCGGGGCACCGGCATCGACTTCGTGACGATCATGGACACCCGGGGCATCCGCTGGACCCACCCGGACGAGCGGCGCATCGGCGAGCGCTTCCTCGGGCACATCGCCCCGGCGCTGCGCGGCGAGACCCTGTCCGAGACCTACACCGGCACCCTCGGCCCCTCGGTGCGGGTGGTCACCCCGATCCGGGACGGCGGGCGGATCACCGGCCTGGTCAGCGCGGGCATCACGGTGGAGTCGATCACCGCGCAGGTGCGCGAGCAGGTCACCGTGCTGCTCGTGGTGGCCGCGGGCGCGCTGGCCCTCGGCGGGCTCGGCACCTACTGGGTCAACGCCCGGTTGCGCCGCCATACGCACGGCATGAACGCCACCGAGCTGAGCCGGATGCACGACTACCATCAGGCGACTCTGCACGCGGTACGGGAGGGCCTGCTGATGCTGGACGGGCAGCGCCGGATCGCGCTGATCAACGACGGGGCCCGGGAGCTGCTCGGCGTCCCCTCCTCCGCGGTGGGCGCCTCCGTCGCCGATCTGGGCCTGCCCGCCCCGCTGACCGGGGCGCTGCTCGCCTCCGAGCCCCGGATGGACGAGCTGCACCTGACCGAGGACCGGGTCCTGGTGGTCAACACCTCGCCGGTCCTCGGCGGCGAGCGGCGCGGCACCGTGGTCACCCTCCGCGATCACACCGAACTCCAGTCCCTGATGGGCGAGTTGGACTCCGAGCGCGGTTTCACCCAGGCGCTGCGTTCGCAGGCGCACGAGGCGGCGAACCGGCTGCACACGGTGGTCTCGCTGATCGAGCTGGACCGGGCCGAGGACGCCGTCGACTTCGCCACCTCCGAGCTGGAGCTGGCCCAGGCGCTCACCGACCAGGTGGTGGGCGCGGTCGGCGAGCCGGTGCTCGCGGCGCTGCTGCTCGGCAAGGCGGCCCAGGCCAACGAGCGGGGCGTGGAGCTGCTGGTCTCCCCCGACAGCCGCCTCGACGACGGACTCCTGCCCGACTCGCTGCCCGCCCGGGACCTGGTCACCGTCCTCGGCAATCTGATCGACAACGCCGTGGACGCCGCCCAGGGCGTTGTCCCGCAGGCCCGGGTCACGGTCACCGCCCGCACCGAGGACGGCGCCCTGCTGCTGCGGGTCGCCGACACCGGGCCCGGCGTCGACCCGGCGCATCGCGAGGCCCTGTTCCGGCGCGGCTGGTCCACCAAGCAGGGCGGCCCCGGCGGGCGCGGCCTCGGCCTCGCCCTGGTCCGGCAGGTGGTCGCCCGGCACGGCGGCGATCTCGTACTGGACCGATCCCCGGACGGCGGCGCGGAGTTCACCGTCCGGATCCCGCTGAGCGGGCGGGAGGCGGACGGCTCATGACCGGTCAGCGCCCCGAGATCCGCGTCCTGGTGGTGGAGGACGACCCGGTCGCCGCCGACGCGCATGTGCTGTACGTGAGCCGGGTGCCCGGCTTCACGGTGACCGGCACCGCGCACTCGGCGGCCGAGGCCCGGCGCGCCCTGGACCGGGAGCCCGCCGAGCTGGTCCTGCTCGACCTGCATCTGCCGGACGGCCACGGGCTCCAGCTGGTGCGGGCGCTGCGGGCCGCCGGGCACCAGGCGGATGTGATCGCGGTGACCTCGGCGCGGGATCTCGCGGTGGTGCGCGAGGGGGTCTCGCTCGGGGTGGTGCAGTACGTCCTCAAGCCGTTCACCTTCGCCACCCTGCGCGAACGCCTCGACAGATACGCCCAGTTCAGGTCGGCGGCCGGGGAGGCGAGCGGGCAGGACGAGGTGGACCGCACCCTCGCCGCGCTGCGCGCCCCCGGTCCGGCGCAGCTGCCGAAGGGGCTCAGCGCCCCGACCCTGGAGCGGGTCACCGGCATCCTGCGCTCCTCGGCCGAGGGCGTCACCGCCACCGAGGCCGCCGCCCGCGCCGGTATCTCGCGGATCACCGCGCGCCGCTATCTGGAGCACCTGGTGACCGCCGGGCGCGCCCGGCGCAGCCCCGTCTACGGGCAGGTGGGCCGACCGGAGCTGACCTACCAGTGGGGTCGCGCGGAGTGACGCGGAGTCACGAACGCAGGCCGGGCGCAACAACGTTGTCGGCCCCGGACATCGCACCGCTGCACGACCATTGACCCTGTACGGAGGTGGCCCGTAGGTTCACCCGTCAGAGCGCGCCGCTTCACATGGCGCACCGATCCGACCACTGTCGGTCACTCTGGAGGTCGAGCCGTGCGCCCCACCGCCCCCGTACTCCTCAGCCTGGTGGTCGCCGCCGCCACCCTCACCGCCTGCGGCGGGGGTTCGGGCAGCGATCCGGACACCGTGAAGGTCGCGTACAACCGGAGCACCGACAACAAGACCCGGTACAAGGACGAGTACCTGGCGGCCATGAAGAAGCAGTTCGAGAAGGAACACCCGGGCAAGAAGGTCGAGTTGGTGCCGATCCAGGCACCCGACAACGACTACGCCACCAAGGCCCAGCAGATGATGCGCTCCCCGCGCACCGCCCCGGACCTGGTCTACGAGGACACCTTCCGGATCAACGCCGACATCAAGGCGGGGTATCTGCGGCCGCTGGACAAGGAGTTGGCCGCCTGGCCGGACTGGGAGCAGTTCGCCGACTCGGCGAAGGCGGCGGCGAAGGCCGAGGACGGCAAGACATACGGCATACCGGTCGGCACCGACACCCGGGGCCTGTGGTTCAACAAGAAGATCTTCGCCGAGGCCGGGCTGCCCGAGGACTGGAAGCCCAAGGACTGGAACGAGATCCTCACCGCCGCCCGCACCATCAAGAAGAAGGTCCCCGGCGTCACCCCGCTGAACGTCTACACCGGCAAGGCGCCCGGCGAGGCCGCCGTGATGCAGGGCTTCGAGATGCTGCTCTACGGCACCGGCAAGGACCCGCTCTACGACCCGGCGGCGAGGAAGTGGGTCACCGGCGGCAAGGGCTTCGAGGACGCGCTCGGCTTCATCGACACCGTCTACCGCGAGAAGCTCGGCCCCGATGTCTCGGACGCCCTGGACGCCAATGTGCCCACCAGCGTCGGCACCGAGTGGTTCCCCGAGGGCAAGCTCGCGATCGGCCTCGACGGCTCCTGGCTCGGGCAGAACTGGATCAACAAGGGCCCCCGGGAATGGCCGAGTTGGTCCAAGGACCTCGGCCAGGCGCCGATGCCCACCCAGCACGGCCAGGCACCCGGCGCGGTCTCCATGTCAGGCGGCTGGGCCTGGTCGATTCCGCGGAAGGCCGGCAACCCGGAGCTGGCCTTCGAGTTCGTCAAGACCCTGCAGACGAAGGAGAACGCGGTGCGCTGGGACGTCGCCGACGCCCAGATCGCCGTCCGCGAGGACGTCGCCGCCGATCCGAAGTACCTGAACTCGATGCCGGGCATCAAGTTCTTCACCTCGCTGGTCGACCGCACCCACTACCGCCCCGCGCTGCCGGTCTACCCGCAGGTCTCCACCGCCATCGGTGAGGCGATGGAGGCGGTGACCACCGACGACGCCTCACCGGCCGGAGCGGCGAAGGAGTACGACGGCCAGCTCGGGGACCTGGTCGGCGGCGCGGTGGTGAACAGGTAGCGGGGGCGGCCGATGAGCACCCTCAAGCCAACGGCGAGCCCCCTCAAGTCGCCTGCGCCGGGCGCCCGTTCGGCCCGGCGCCGGACCCGGCCGCTGCGCTGGCTGCCGCTGGCGCCCGCGACCGTGCTGCTGCTCCTCTTCCTCGCCGGGCCGATCGCCTACTGCGTCTGGATCGCCTTCACCGACATGCAGTTGAGCGGCGCCGCCGAGACCCACTTCGTCGGCCTGGACAACTTCCGCCGCGCCTTCGAGGACGAGCACTTCCGCAACGCCGTATGGCTGACGCTGGTGTTCACCTTCCTGTCCTCGCTGGTCGGCCAGAACACCCTGGGCCTCGCGCTCGCCGCGCTGATGCGCCGCGCCTCCCGCCCGGTGCGCACCCTGACCGGGGCGGTGGTGATCGGCGCCTGGGTGCTCCCGGAGATCGTGGCCGCCTTCCTGCTCTACGCCTTCTTCCGCCGCGAGGGCACCCTCAACGCGGTCCTCGACCTGCTCCATCTCCCCGGCCAGAACTGGCTGTTCACGCTGCCGATCCTCGCGGTCTCCTTCGCCAACGTCTGGCGCGGCACCGCCTTCTCGATGCTCGTCTACTCCGCCGCGCTCGCCGAGATCCCCAAGGAGCTGACCGAGGCCGCCGAGATGGACGGGGCACGCGGCTGGCGGCGCCTGGTGTACGTGACGCTGCCGCTGATCCGCCGCTCCATCGCCACCAATCTGATGCTCAACACCCTGCAGACCCTCTCCGTCTTCGGCCTCATCTGGGCGATGACCAAGGGCGGCCCCGGCGACCGCTCCACCACCCTGCCGATCTTCATGTACGACCAGGCCTTCACCAAGACGCTGATCGGCTACGGCACCGCGGTCGCCCTGCTGCTCCTGCTGGTCGGCGCGCTGTTCTCGGCCGTGTATCTGCGTCTGATCCGGGATGAGGTGTGAGGAGCGTGTCGCTACGCGAAGCCCGCCAGGAAGCCGCCGGGCAGGGCACCGAGAAGACCTCGGGGCCGCCGAGCGCGGATCCGCCACGCCGCGCCCGCCGTCAACTCCGCCGCCCCGCACGCCAGAAGCTCGCCGCCAACGCCGCGCTGCTCGTCCTCGCCGCCGCCTTCGCGCTGCCGCTCGCCTGGCTGGTGCTCTCCTCGGTGGACAGCGCCGCCACCCTGCGCACCCGGGTCCCCGACTCGGTGACGGGCGAGAACTTCTCGGCGGTGTGGAACGAGGAGATCACCTTCACCCCGATGCTCAACAGCCTGCTGCTGTGCGGCAGCGGCACCCTGCTCACGGTGGTCTGCGCGGCGCTCGCGGCCTATCCGCTCTCCCGCCTGCGCTCCCGGCTGACCCGCCCCTACCTGCTCACCGTCATCTTCAGCACCAGCCTGCCGATCACCGCGATCATGGTCCCGGTCTACGGGCTCTTCGTCCAGGTCAACCTGGTCGACACCATGTACGGCACCGCGCTCTTCCTGGCGGCGACCCAACTCCCCTTCGCCATCTGGCTGATGAAGAACTTCATGGACGGCGTCCCGGTCGTCCTGGAGGAGGCCGCCTGGACCGACGGCGCCTCCGGCCTCCAGTCCCTCCTCCGGATCGTGCTGCCGCTGATGGGCCCCGGGGTGGCCGTGGTGACCGTCTACTCCTTCGTCATGATGTGGGGCAACTTCTTCGTCCCCTTCATGCTGCTGCTCTCCCCCGACCAACTGCCCGCGTCCGTCTCGGTCTACGGCCTCTTCGGCAACTACGGGACCGTGGTCTACGGGCAGTTGGCGGCCTTCTCGATGCTGTACTCCACCCCCGTGGTCCTGCTCTACATCCTGGTCGCCCGCCGCCTCGGCGGCGGCTTCGCCCTGGGGGCGGCGGTCAAGGGCTGAGCGGGCCCCCCGCCGGGATGCGTTCCAGGACTCCGCCCGCGAAGACGTCGTACAGCGGCAGGCTCTCCAGGTGGACGTAGCCGATATGGCAGTCGCAGACGGCGAGCGGGCAGGGGCGGGGGCGCAGGGCGGTGCGGTAGGAGCCGTCGTAGAGGTTGCCGAGGGTGCCGGGGACGAAGTGGCAGCGGCGTACGGTGCCTTCGCCGTCCACGGAGACGACCGAGGCGCCGGTACGGCAGGGCAGACCGGCGCTGCGGTGCGGGTGGCGGCTGTACGGGAAGAGCGGGTCGAGGGCCGTCCACCGGGCAGCCTCCTCGTCGGTGTAGGTGTGGCCCTCGGCGGCGTTGATCCAGAGGTAGACGTGCTCGGGCAGCTCGGTGCGCAACCGCCGTGCCGCCGCGAGGTGTTCGGGCAGCCCGACCACGCCGACGCTGAACCGCACGCCGGCCTCGGCGAGTTCGCGGCACTTGCCGAGGAAGCGGTCGTAGGGGGTCTGGCCGGGGTGGAAGGTGCACCACAGGGCGAGGGTGTCCGGGTCGGCGTCGGCGAGCCAGTCGGTGCGGCAGCTCAGATTGGTCTGGATGGCGACCCGGCGCAGGTGCGGGAGGCGGGAGAGCCGGGCCAGCGTGGTCCGGTACCAGGAGCGCACCAGGCCCTCGCCCCAGGGCGTGAAGAGCAGCGAGAGCTCGTCCCCGGTGGCCGCCTCCGCCCAGTCGGCGAACCGCTCCAGGCAGGCGCGGTCGTGGCGCAGCTGGGCGGGCGCGTCCCGGCGCTTGGCGAAGGGGCAGTACGGGCAGTCGTAGTCGCAGGAGGCCAGCGGCCCCCGGTACAGCAGCGTCAACTCCACGGCGCTCAGCCCTACTTGAGTTCGTAGGCGGCCATGGCGGCACGCACCGGGGCGGAGTAGAGGGCGGGGCCGAGCGCGTCCGAGTGGGCGAGTCCCTCGGGGGTCAGCCGCAGGACGCCCGCGGGGCTCGCGGTGTCCAGCCAGCCGCGGTCCGCGAACTGCCCGAACTCGCGCGGGAAGTCCTCGGCCGGCCCGGTGCCGAAGCGGGCGGTGTAGGCGGCCAGCTCCATGCCCTCGGCCCGGAGCAGGGATTGGAGCAGATGGCGGCGCCTGGGCTCGTCGCCGTCCAGGGCGCGGCCGTACTCGGCGTACCCGAAGTCCTCGGCCGGGCGGGCGGTGAACTCGTCGATGATGCCGCGTATCCGGCGGGTGCCGACCGCGTAGTCGAAGGAGTAGTGCAGCGCCGAGGTGTAGGAACGGGCGCCGCAGCCGAGGCCGACCATGCCGTCGCGCTGGCAGGAGTAGTCGTCCTCGCCCTCCTCAGGGGCGTCGGGGCGGCGGAACATCCGCATCGAGTGCTGCACGTACCCGGCGGCGAGGAGGTGGTCGCGGCCGTGGCGGTAGAGCCGCAGCCGCCGGGCGTCCCACTCCGGGTCGGCGGTGTCGGTGCGCCCGTCGAGGCCGGTGCCGGGGCGTACGTACAGCGGGTAGAGGTACAGCTCCTCCGGCCGCCAGGCGAGGGCGGCGTCCAGCGAGTGGCGCCAACTGGCCTCCGTCTGGCCGTCGATGCCGTAGATCAGGTCGATGTTGAGGACCGGTATGCGGGCCTCGCGGACGCGGCCGAGCGCCGCCTCCACCTCGGCGCGGCGCTGCGGGCGCACCGCGGCGCGGGCCTCTGCGTCCACGAAGCTCTGCACGCCGAGGCTCAGCCGGGTGGTGCCGCGCTCGGCGAGTACGGCGAGGCGGTCGGCGGTGGCGGTCGCCGGGGAGGCCTCCACGGAGAGCGGGATCGCGCGCAGCTCCGCGCCCATCCGGTGCTCGGCGATGTCGCAGAGCCGGGTCAGCTCGGCGGCGGTCAGGAAGGTCGGGGTGCCGCCCCCGAAGGCGGCGTTGGCGAAGCGCACCCGACCGGTGCCGCCTTCGGGGGTGCCGCTCTCCTCCAGGGCCGCGCGGACCGTTCGGGCCTGGCGCTCCAGGGCGTCGAGGTAGGCGCCGGTCAGGCCCTCGGGCGCGCCGATGCGGGTGAAGAGGTTGCAGAAGCCGCAGCGCACCTCGCAGAAGGGGATGTGCAGATAGAGCGAGAGCGCGTCCTTCGGCTCGCCCGCCCACAGCTCGCGCAGCGCGGGGCGGTCGGCGCGCTCGCGGTAGGAGGTCTTGTGCGGGTACCCGTAGACATAGCTCTGGTACGGGCCGCCGGCGGGCAGCGCCTCGGGGGCGGCCGGGCCGGTGGGGTGCGTCGCGGTGCTCATGGTGCCTCGGTGGGGTTCAGGAGGAAGTGGGCGTAGGGCACGGTCCACACGGACTCGTGGCCGAGGCGGTGACCGGTCCAGCCGTCGTCGCCGTAGGCGGTGCCGTGGTCGGAGCAGACGACGGCGAAGCAGGGGCGGCGGCTGCTCGCGGCGGCGAAGAGGCGGCCGATGTGCCGGTCCACGTACTCCAGGGCGGCGGCGTGGCTGGCCCGGGTGTCACCGTCCTCACGGGTGGCGCCGGGCAGGTGGAACCAGTTCGGCTGATGCAGCGCCGAGACATTGACGAAGAGGAACAGCCGCTGTTCATGCGGGAGTTGTGCCACCACCTGCTCGGCCTTCTCGACCTGGGCCTCGAAGGAGCGGGGCGAGGTGACGCCGAACTCGGGCTCCCAGTACGACTCCTGGAAGAGCGAGGGCAGCACCGAGCCGAGCGGGCCCTGCTTGTTGAAGAAGCCGACACCGCCGAGGCAGACCGTGCGGTACCCGGCCGCCGCGAGGCCCGTGACCAGATCCGGGGTGTCGTAGACGAAGGTGTCCGGGGCGGTGGACTCGCTGCCCGCGAAGCGCGCGGCGAAGAGGCGCGGATGAGGTCCGGGCGCCGCCGGGGTGGGCAGGAACCCGGCGAAGATCGCCTGGTGCGAGGCGTAGGTGAAGCTGCCGGGCGCGTGCCGCTTCTCCCAGCGGCCGCCCGGCAGGTACCGGGCGAGGTGCGGGAGCCGCCCGGCCGCCGCCGACTCCTCGGCCACGTCGTGGCGCAGGGTGTCGAGGGTGACGAGGAGGAGGTCGTGACTGCCGACGACGCGGTTCATGTCGGGGGCGGAGTGATCAGGACGGGCAGGGGCCTGTCCCGGGGCCGGAGTCGAGGCGGGTTCAGACAGGGGCATCGGCGTTCTCCGCTCCGTTGTCGCCGGGGGCCGGGACCCCGGGCCCTAGCCCGGGCCCGGGCCCGAGCGGGTGCCTGCGGGGACGCTCGCCCCGCTCCCCGCGCAGGACCGCCGCGATCTGCGCCCCGTACGTGTCGAGACCCTCCGCGCCGCTGCCCGGCAGCCCCGTCAGGCCCGGGAGCAGGTCGCCGAAGGCGTTGACCTCGCCGACCGTGAAGCGCCGCCAGCCGAGGGCCGGAAGCAGGTCGACCCCGACGCACAGGGTGCCCGGGAAGCAGGCCGCGGCCCGCTCGCAGAGGGCGAGGGCCTCGCCCCAGTCGGCGCCGGCCGCCTCCACCGCGGCCCGGGCGGCGGCCAGATCGCCGCGGGCGCCGCCGAGGTGCAGATTGGTCATGGGGTGGCGGCTGGTGCGCACCACGGCGTGGGTGGCGCGACCTGCGACGACGACCACTCGCAGATCGGCGGCCCGGCCCCGCTGTCCCGCCTTCGGCAGCCAGCGCTCCAGGTGCAGTCCGTCCGGGGCGAGGGCGTCCACCAGCGCGGCGACCTCGCGCTCCGTCGTGTGGCGCCGTACCCGCAGGGAGTTGAACAGGCGGCCGTCCGGGGCGAGTTCGGCGGAGGTGGTGGCGCGGATCCGGCCGCCGCTCGCCGACTCGACGGCCAGCACCCCGGAGGCCGAGGAGCCGTGCGCGAGCTTGACGAACAGACGCGGCATCCGCCGCTCGCGCATCAGCTCCCGTACGTCCGCCCAGCCGCGCACCGGCGCCCCGTCCGGCCCCGAGGTCGGTGACTCGGGCACCGGGACGCCTGCCGCGCGCAGCACCCCGTGGCAGCGGCGCTTGTCGAAGAGGACGGCCAGCTCCTCGGGGTCGTCGAGCGGCAGGCCGCCGCTCAGCCCGCGGACGGCGGCGGTGAACCGCGCGTACCAGCGGGCCGTGCCCTCCACCCGGGTCGGCTCGCCGGCGCCCCGGAGCAGCCGGTCGACCTCCGGGTTCTCCCCGGGTGAGTCGACACGGACGTACTCCTCCGGCGCGAACACGGCGCCGCCCTCCCGCAGTACGTCCCGCCAGGCGAGCACCCGCGGGGCGGGCAGCCCGGCGGCGCGCACCGCGGTGGTGAACAGGCCCACCCGGCGGTTCTCCGGGTTGCCGACCACCGCGAAGCGCGGCGGGGCCGCGAGGGTCTCGGCGGCCGCGGGGCTCTCGGCGGAGTCACGGGGCTCCGCGGCCGCAGGGGTCTCAACTGCCGTGTGCCGCATGCCCCGCCGTCCTGTGCCCCGGCCGCCGGGCGCTCCCGAAGCGGCCGTCGCCAAGGGGAGCGTCGGCGCGGTGGCCCTGCTCCCGGCCGCGCGGCACGCTCACTCCGCCACCGCGACGTAGCGGTGCACTTCGCCGTCGTCGTCCTCGTAGCTGTCGGCACCGTCCTCGTCCAGGTCGAGCAGGACACCGGAGGGCTGGAGCGTCTCGCGTATCCGCTCCTTCACCTCCTCGCCGAGGTAGTGGTGGTGCAGGTCGAGCTTGCTGAGGTGGGTCAGGGGCTGGCCTTCGATCAGGGCGGTGGCGCCCTTGTCGGTGAGCACGCCCATCGACAGGTCGAGCACGCTGAGCCGGGGCACCACCGGGGCGGTGGCGCAGGAGGCGGCGATCTCGTCCTGGAACTGGCTGTTGCGCAGCGCGAGATGCTCAAGCCGCGGGAAATCGGCGCCGATGAGGAAGGGGTCCAGGTCCTCGACCTCGGCGTCGCCGCCGTACT
Organism: Streptomyces physcomitrii; assembly: GCF_012273655.1. Classification (GTDB taxonomy): domain Bacteria; phylum Actinomycetota; class Actinomycetes; order Streptomycetales; family Streptomycetaceae; genus Streptomyces; species Streptomyces physcomitrii. Next base: position 11,071 of record NZ_JAAWWP010000034.1, read on the forward strand.
GCTCGTCGCCCAGCCACAGGTCCAGGTGGCGCAGCTCGGGCAGCCGGCTCGCGGCGATGCCGCGGACCACGGCGGCGGGCAGGCCCCCGGTCTGCACGGTCAGCGCGCGCAGCTTCTCGTGCCGCACGGTGGAGAAGGCGAGTTCGTTGCCGCCGCGTACGCCGAACTCCTCCAGCTCCGGGAAGGCGTTGAGCAGCGGGGCCACATCGCTCTGCACGATCCAGGAGATCTCGCACTCCTCGGAGCCCATGTCGCCGAGGAAGAGCGAACGCAGGGCGGGCAGTTGCTCCTTCGCGGCGACCAGGGACCCGATCACCTCGGCGCTGCTGTTCTCGTAGGCCTCCTCCCAGGCACCGATGATCAGCGCGCGCACCCGGGTGGTGTCGACCGCGCCGAGGAACCGGGCGAAGGCCGCCTCCCAGGGCTCCTCGGAGTCGTACACATCGGAGGCGATCCGCCAGGCCACGGTCCCGGCGTCCGGCAGGGCGGCCCCCGACTCGTCGTCCGGGCCGGGGAAGGTGAAGGCGGGCAGGCCGTGCAGCTCCTGCAAATGCTCGCCGAGGATCATCGAGAGGCTCCTGGGGTGCGAAGAGTGCCGCCGTTCGGCACGCCAGAAGTTCTACCAAGCCCCACCGACAACGGCCCCCGGGGAGCCCGCCACCGGCGCCGGGGCCCGCCTCGGAAGACGGGCCGCCGGCCCCGGGACCCGCTCTAGAAGACCGATTCCGCCTCGTCCATCCGGTCCTTGGGGACCGTCTTCAGCTCGGACACCGCGTCCGCCAGCGGGGCCATCACGATCTCGGTGCCGCGCAGCGCCGTCATCATGCCGAACTCGCCGCGGTGCGCGGCCTCCACGGCGTGCCAGCCGAAGCGGTTGGCGAGGACGCGGTCGTAGGCGGTGGGGGTGCCGCCGCGCTGGACGTGGCCGAGGATGACCGGCTTGGCCTCCTTGCCGAGGCGGCGCTCCAGCTCGTAGGCGAGGGCGGTGCCGATGCCCTGGAAGCGCTCGTGGCCGAATTTGTCGATCTCACCCTTGAGGTAGTCCATCGAGCCCTCGGCGGGATGGGCGCCCTCGGCCACGCAGATCACGGCGAACTTCTTGCCGCGGGCGAACCGCTCCTCGACCATCGCGACCAGGCTGGCCGGGTCGAAGGGGCGCTCGGGCAGGCAGATGCCGTGCGCACCGCCCGCCATGCCGGACTCCAGCGCGATCCAGCCCGCGTGCCGGCCCATGACCTCGACGACCATCACGCGCTGGTGCGACTCGGCGGTGGTCTTGAGCCGGTCCATCGCCTCGGTGGCGACGCCGACCGCGGTGTCGAAGCCGAAGGTGCGGTCGGTGGCGGAGATGTCGTTGTCGATGGTCTTGGGGACGCCGACCACCGGCAGACCGCTGTCGCCGAGCATCCGGGCGGCGGTCAGGGTGCCCTCGCCGCCGATCGGGATCAGCGCGTCGATGCCGAACTCGACGGCCATGTCGGCGACGTTCTCGCAGGCCTCGGTCAGCCGGTTCCGCTCCAGGCGGGAGGAGCCGAGGATGGTGCCGCCGCGGGCCAGGATGCCGCTGACCGCGTTGAGGTCGAGGGGGCGGTACCGGCCTTCGAGAAGGCCCGCGAAACCGTCCTCGAAGCCGATGACCTCGTCGCCGTACTGGGCCACCGCCCGGTGCACCACGGACCGGATCACCGCGTTCAGACCAGGGCAGTCGCCGCCTGCCGTCAGTACGCCGATTCGCATCGTGCCGTCTCTCCCGCTCGCTCGTGGCCGGTTCGGTGGGGGTGCCGCCGATTCTTTCACGCCGCGCGACGGGGCCCGCCGCCCCTGTGGACAACCGGAGTTTTCCACAGGCACGAACGCGGTTCGCCCCGGCGGCATACTCTCGCCGCGAGGCCTCCGAGGGGCCCGTCCGGGACCCCGGCCCGGGCGTCGGCGGCGCGGTGCGCCCAGGCGCCGGACCGGGTCCAGGCCGGGCCGCACCCAGGGGCGCCGCACCAGGGCCCGCGGGTATCGTCGGGGAGGTCCGCCCGGGGTCGCGCAGACCCTGTCCGGGCCTCGGAGGTACCGGCAGGCGGCGGCAGGCCCAAGAACGCAGGCTGAGACCGAGAACACCGAGGGGACGGAGAGCACGGCGTGACACGCAGCGTGTACGTGACCGGGACGGACCGGGGCGACGGCCGCCAGGTCGTCGAGCTGGGCGTGATGGAACTGCTCACCCGGCAGGTCGACCGGGTGGGCGTCTTCCGGCCGCTGGTCCACGACGGCCCGGACCGCCTCTTCGAGCTGCTGCGCGCCCGGTACCGGCTCTCCCAGGAGCCGGCGACCGTCTACGGGATGGACCAGCAGGACGCCGCGGCCCTCCAGGCCGACAAGGGCACCGACGAACTCGTCTCGCAGCTCGTCGAGCGCTTCCACGCGGTCGCCCGCGCCTACGAGGTCGTCCTCGTCCTCGGCACCGACTTCGCGGACAGCCAGCTGCCCGACGAACTCGCCCTCAACGCCCGGCTCGCCAACGAGTTCGGCGCCCCGGTGGTGACCGTCGTCGGCGGCCGCGGCCAGAGCGCGGAGTCGGTGGAGGCGGAGACCCGCAACGCCCACCGGGCCTACGCGGGCCTGGGCTGCGAGGTCCTCGCCCTGGTGGTGAACCGGGTGGAGCCCGCGCACCGGGACGCGGTCGAGCGCGCCCTCGGCTCGCACATGCCGGTGCCCTGCTATGTGCTGCCGGACGAGCCCGCGCTCGCCGCGCCCACCGTGCGGCAGATCTCCCAGGCCCTCGGCGGCACCGTCCTGCTCGGCGACGACGCGGGGCTCTCCCGGGACGCCCTCGACTTCGTCTTCGGCGGCGCCATGCTGCCGAACTTCCTGGCCGCGCTGACCCCGGGCTGCCTGGTGGTCACCCCCGGGGACCGCGCCGACCTGGTGGTGGGCTCCTTCGCCGCGCACAGCGCGGGCACCCCCTCCATCGCGGGCGTGCTGCTCACCCTCGGGGAGCGGCCGAGCCGGGAGGTGCTGACCCTCGCCGAGCGGCTCGCCCCCGGCACCGCGGTGATCTCGGTGCCCGGCAACAGCTTCCCCACCGCGGGTGAACTCTTCGCCCTGGAAGGCAAGTTGAACGCCGCCACGCCCCGCAAGGCGGAGACCGCGCTCGGCCTCTTCGAGCGGCACGTGGACACCGCGGCGCTCAGCGAGCGGGTCTCGGCGCCGCGCAGCGAGCGGGTCACCCCGATGATGTTCGAGCGGCAGCTGCTCGAACAGGCCCGCGCCGACAAGCGCCGGGTGGTGCTCCCGGAGGGCACCGAGGAGCGGGTGCTGCGGGCCGCCGACGTCCTGCTGCGGCGCGGGGTCTGCGAGCTGACGCTGCTCGGCCCCGTCGAGCAGATCCGCAAGAAGGCCGCCGACCTCGGTGTGGACCTCACCGGCGCCGAGCTGACCGACCCGGCCGACTCCCCGCTGCGGCAGCGCTTCGCGGAGCGGTACGCGGCGCTGCGGGCGCACAAGGGCGTGAGCGTGGAGCTGGCGCACGACGTCGTCGCGGACGTCAACTACTTCGGCACCCTGATGGTGCAGGAGGGCCTCGCGGACGGCATGGTCTCCGGCTCGGTGCACTCCACGGCCGCGACCATCCGGCCCGCCTTCGAGATCATCAAGACCAAGCCGGACACCGCGATCGTCTCCTCGGTCTTCTTCATGTGCCTCGCCGACAAGGTCCTCGTCTACGGGGACTGCGCGGTCAACCCGGACCCGGGCGCCGAGCAGCTCGCGGACATCGCGGTCCAGTCCGCCGACACCGCGCGGCAGTTCGGCGTGGCACCGCGGGTGGCGATGCTCTCGTACTCCACCGGCAGTTCGGGATCCGGCGCCGATGTCGACAAGGTGCGCGCGGCCACCGAGCTGCTCCGCTCGCGGCGCCCCGACCTGAAGACGGAGGGGCCGATCCAGTACGACGCGGCGGTGGAGCCGAGCGTCGCGGCGACCAAGCTGCCCGGCTCCGAGGTGGCGGGGCAGGCGAGCGTGCTGATCTTCCCCGACCTGAACACCGGCAACAACACCTACAAGGCGGTGCAGCGTTCGGCGGGCGCGGTCGCGGTGGGGCCGGTGCTCCAGGGGCTGCGCAAGCCGGTGAACGACCTCTCGCGCGGCGCCCTCGTCCAGGACATCGTCAACACGGTCGCCATCACGGCGATCCAGGCCCAGTGAGCGGTCGGCGGACCAGCGCCGGCCAGGAAGGCAGTACCCCGTGACGGCAGCGGCCTCCCGCGTCCTCGTCCTCAACTCCGGCTCCTCGTCGGTCAAATACCAGCTGCTCGACATGCGCACCCTGCAGCGCCTGGCCACCGGCCTGGTCGAGCGCATCGGCGAGGAGGGCGCGCGCCTGGTGCACACGCCCCTGAACGGCGGCGCCGAGCGCGAGCGCACCGGGGAGTTCGCCGACCACGCGGCGGCGCTGCGGGCCGTCGCCGAGGAGCTGTCGGCGGACGGGCTCGGTCTCGACTCCCCCGAGCTGGCCGCCATCGGGCACCGGGTGGTGCACGGCGGTCTCTCCTTCACCGAGCCGACGGTGATCGACGAGGAGGTGCTCACCGAGATCGAGCGCCTGGTCCCGCTGGCCCCGCTGCACAACCCGGCCAATCTCCTCGGCATCCGCACCGCGCGCGAGCTGCGCCCCGACCTGCCGCAGGTCGCGGTCTTCGACACCGCCTTCCACACCACGATGCCGGAGTACGCGGCCCGTTACGCCCTGGACGCGAAGACCGCCGACGCGCACCGGATCCGCCGCTACGGCTTCCACGGCACCTCGCACGCCTTCGTCAGCCGGGCGGCCGCCGCCCTCCTCGGCAAGGACCCCGGCGAGACCAACCTGATCGTCCTGCACCTGGGCAACGGCGCCTCCGCCTCGGCGGTGCGCGGCGGCAGCTGCGTGGACACCTCGATGGGGCTGACCCCCTTGGAGGGGCTGGTGATGGGTACCCGCTCCGGGGACATCGACCCGGCGGTGATCTTCCATCTGATGCGCAACGCCGGCATGGACGCCGGGGAGGTCGACGACCTGCTCAACAAGCGGAGCGGGCTGATCGGGCTGTGCGGCGCCAACGACATGCGGGAGATCCAGCGCCGGATCGAGGAGGGCGACGCGGCGGCCCGGCTGGCCTTCGAGATCTATGTGCACCGCCTGAAGAAGTACCTGGGCGCCTACTACGCGGTGCTCGGCCGGGTGGACGCGGTGGTCTTCACGGCGGGTGTCGGCGAGAACGCGGCACCGGTGCGCGAGGCTGCCCTCAGCGGTCTCGAAGGCCTCGGCCTGGAGGTCGACGCCGAGCTGAACGCCGTACGGTCGAAGGAGCCCCGGCTGATCTCGCCCGCCGGAGCGCGGGTCGCGGTCGCCGTGGTGCCGACCGACGAGGAACTGGAGATCGCGCATCAGACGTACGCACTGGTCAGCGCCGAGTGAGCGGGGCGGCGAGCCCGGTGCCCGGCGGCCGGGACCGGGGGACGCCCGGTGGCCGCTCCGTGAATATTCCGCTTCGAAACAAACCCGATAGGATCCGCACCATGCGCCGTTCCAAAATCGTCTGCACGCTGGGTCCCGCCGTCGACTCCTACGAGCAGCTCAAGACGCTCCTCGACGCCGGGATGAACGTGGCCCGTTTCAACATGAGCCACGGCACCCACTCCGACCACGAGGCCCGTTACCACCGTCTGCGGCAGGCAGCCCAGGACTCCGGCCGCGCGGTCGGCGTGCTCGCCGACCTCCAGGGCCCGAAGATCCGCCTGGAGACCTTCGCCGAGGGCCCGGTGGAGCTGGTCCGCGGGGACGAGTTCACCATCACCGCCGAGGACGTGCCCGGCGACAAGTCGATCTGCGGCACCACCTACAAGGGCCTGCCCGGCGATGTCTCCAAGGGCGACACCGTCCTGATCAACGACGGCAACGTCGAGCTCAAGGTGACCGGCGTGGAGGGCCCCCGGGTCACCACGATCGTGATCGAGGGCGGCGTCATCTCCGATCACAAGGGCATCAACCTGCCCGGCGCGGCGGTGAACGTCCCCGCGCTCTCGGAGAAGGACATCGAGGACCTGCGCTTCGCGCTGCGGATGGGCTGCGACCTGGTGGCGCTCTCCTTCGTGCGGGACGCGGACGACGTCAAGGACGTCCACAAGATCATGGACGAGGAGGGCCGCCGGGTCCCCGTCATCGCCAAGGTGGAGAAGCCGCAGGCGGTGGCGAACATGGAGTCCGTGGTGATGGCCTTCGACGGGGTGATGGTGGCGCGCGGCGACCTGGCCGTGGAGTACCCGCTCGAAAGGGTCCCGATGGTGCAGAAGCGCCTCATCGAGCTGTGCCGCCGCAATGCCAAGCCGGTGATCGTGGCGACCCAGATGATGGAGTCGATGATCACCAACTCCCGTCCCACCCGCGCCGAGGCGAGCGATGTCGCCAACGCGATCCTGGACGGCGCCGACGCGGTGATGCTCTCCGCCGAGTCGAGCGTGGGCGCCTATCCGATCGAGACCGTGAAGACGATGTCGAAGATCGTCACGGCGGCCGAGGAGGAGCTGCTCTCCAAGGGCCTCCAGCCGCTGGTGCCGGGCAAGAAGCCGCGTACCCAGGGCGGTTCGGTGGCCCGCGCGGCCTGCGAGATCGCCGACTTCCTCGGCGGCAAGGGCCTGGTCGGCTTCACCAAGTCCGGTGACACCGCCCGCCGCCTGTCCCGCTACCGCGCCGCGCAGCCGATCCTCGCCTTCACCACCGAGGAGAGCACCCGCAACCAGCTGACGCTGAGCTGGGGCGTGGAGTCCTTCGTGGTGCCGTACGTGGAGACCACCGACGCCATGGTCGAGCTGGTCGACGCCGAGCTGGTGAAGCTGAACCGCTTCAACGGCGGCGACACGGTGGTCATGACCGCGGGCTCGCCCCCCGGCGTCCCGGGCACCACCAACATGGTCCTGGTGCACCACCTCGGCAGCTCCCGCTAGCAGCGGGCCGGAAGCCCTGGCCGGGGCACAACTGCCGCCCCGGCCAAGGCTTTTGGCCCGCTCGGTCCGTGCGGTCGGGCCCGTACGCCGAACCGGTGCATCGGGCCCGGCCGGTCCGTTCCCCGTTCAGTCCTTGCGTTCCAGGCGCGCGCAGGTGGTGCGGTAGCCCTCGCCGTGCTCCGCGTAGCAGTAGTCCAGCGTCGTCGGGCCCACCAGCTTGAAGGTGTAGGTGCCCTCCTCGTCGGCGCCGGACATCACCCGGGCGTCCGGGGAGAAGGCGCCGACCAGCTCGTCCTGCTCCTCGCCCTCGGGCGTGGACCAGCGCATCAGCCCCTTGAAGGTGCGGCCCCGCTGCTCGACGACCACCAGGGTGGCCCGGCCCTGGCGGTACCCGTCGTTGCTCGCGATCCGCTCGCGGTGCCCGGTCCACGTACCCACCAGGAGGACGTCCTCGTCCGGCGTGGGCGGGGGCGGGGCCGCGGAGGCCGCCGGGCCCGTGGCGAGCAGCGCGGCCGCCGCGCCGCCCACCGCCGCGCTCTTCAGCCAGAACCTCAGCACAGACATGCCTGTCCTCTCACCGTCGGTACGCGGGCGTGCCCGGAAGGGCGCCCGCGGGGAAACCACCGGGAGCGGATCCGTGACCGCCGGGAAACCGTCCCTGACACGGGAGTACCGCGGCGGTACGGCGGGCGCACTCCGGGGCCCGCCCGCCGGGGCCAGGCGGGTCAGGAAACCCCCGGGACGGCAGCGCCGGGCCGCGGCCGGGGCCCGGGCGGACAGAGCCGTGGCCCGCACCCCTTGTGCGGGGGTGCGGGCCACGGCCTTGTTGCGGCTCCCGGACCGGTCCTGGGGCAGCTGATCGAGCTGCGTCGGCTGGTCGGTCGGTGAGGTATCAGTCGGTGATGTAGGTGTGCAACCCGGGGACGGTGAGGTCCCCGCCGAACTGCCCGGCCTGGCGAACCGTCACATCGGTGAAGATCGCGAGCGGAACGTTGATCGGGGGCTCGTGCTCGGGGTCGAAGGTAATCGGGATCAGCCCGAACAGATTGCCCTTGAGTTCCTCGGTGTACAGCGTGGTGCGTCCGCCGCGGATGGTGGAGGTCGAGCCCTTGGCCGCCTCCACGTGGATCGTCTTGCCGGTCTTCTGGTCGACGATCGTCTGGTGCAGGTCGCCGATGTCGGTGCCGTTGTCGACGGTGAACTTCAGGACCTGCTTGACCTTGCCGTCGGCCTGCTTGACGTTGACGACGCCCTTGTAGTCGAGGCCCTTGAGGGTGAGGGAGCTCGCCTTCAGGAACCAGGGCTGGTTGGGCAGCACCGTCGGCGTCTGCTCGTCCTCGCCCGCGACCTTCTTCTCCACCGGGCACGGGAACGGCTTCTTGCCGTCCTCGTCCGGGGCCATCGGGTCCTCGGCACCCGGCGAGGGCTCGGCGTCGTCCTCGGCCTTGCCGGCCTCGTCCGCCTTGTCGGCGGATCCGTCGGCCGCGTCCCCGGCCTCGCCGCCGGAGTCCTCCGCCTTGTCGGCGGCCTTGTCCTCGGCCTCGTCCAGGGCCTTCTGGGCCTTGGCCGCGTCCTTCTTCTTCGCCTTGGCGTCCGCGAGCGCCTTCTTGGCGGCCTCGACGGCCTCCTTGTCGGCGCCCTCGGGCACCTCCTCGGACGGCTGGTCGGAGGGTTCGGTGCCCTCCTCCTCGTCGGGCGTGAAGAGGTCCTTCAGCGCCTTGCCGAGGCCCAGCGGGTCCCAGGGGTTGAAGTCGTCGCCCGAGTCCTCGGACGGGCTCGGCTCCGGAGCGGGCTTCGCACCGTCGGCGGGCTCGGTCGCCTTCTTGACGAGCTTCTCGGCCTTGTCGGCAGCCTTCTCGGCGGCCTCCTTGGCCTTCTTCGCGGCGTCCTTGAGGTCCTTCAGCGGGTCCTCGGCGCCACCACCGGTACCGCCGGACTCGTCCGGCTTCGGCTCGGCGGACTCGCCCTTGCCGTTCCCGGCCTTGTCCTTCCCGTCCTTGCCGGCGTCCTTGGACTCGTCCTTGCCGGTCTTGGCGCCCTCGTCGTCCTTGGGTGCCTCGTCCGGCTGCGTGACGCAGGGGCCGTCCTGGAAGGGGTTCTTGGGCTGCGGCTTGGCCTGCGCGAGCGTCGGTGTCAGGCCCATGCCCATGAGGACAGCGGTCGGCATGGCGGCGAGCGCCATGGCCTTGCCGGCGGGTACATGAAACCGGTTGAACAACGGCTTCTTGGGCGCTGCATGCCGCGGCCCGGATCTGGCACGGGACCCTCCCGCAGGGTCCTCGCGCACCTCGTCAGCCGGCACGGTGCCTCCCGTTCGTCCCGTTCGTCGGGCTCGTTCCTGACAGGTCGCTCGCCTCGCCCGGTTCTTCCCCGGCCGCCCCCGCGGCCGCCGGCTGCGAACCCTCGACGGTCCGCTTCACGGCACCCTTCACCGGCTTCTCCTCCGCCCAGGAGACGCCCAGGGCGCCGCCGATGAGGGCGAGCAGGAAGCCGATGACGAAGCCGCCGAAGTTGGAGACGACCAGCGAGACCAGCGCGAGCAGAATCGCGGCGACTCCGGCGAACACCCGCGAGTGCCGCTGGAACCACATGGTCAGGCCGAGCACGACGAGCAGCACGCCGATGATCAGGGATCCGGCACCTGCGGTGGTCGCCATGCGAATGGTCATTGTGCCGAGCGTGAGGTTCGCGTACGGGAAGTACATGATCGGCAGACCGCCGAGAATCGTCAGCAGACCGGCCCAGAAGGGCCGTTGGCCGCGCCAGTTCCTGAACGACCGGCGCCACTCGCCGAACCTGCCGACCTTGCTTCCCCCGCCCAACCCTGCCTGCGCTTCGGCGCTCATGTCGTACTCCTCGGGTATGGCGTCTGAATCTCAGATGGATGCGGTGACGGGCACGGGGACGGCTCGGAGAACTCCTCGCGTCCCCGCGCCCGGCATTAACGCATCGGGTGCTTGCTCAGCGCTCACGCGCTCAGTAGCACTCGTGCTTGCCCTTCTGGACCTTCATGCCAAGGCCGGAGAGCTTGAACGTGCCCGCCGTGGTCGCCCACGCGCGCTGCTTGACGTCCGTGAACCGCACCGACTCGGCCTGCTGCGAGAACGAGTCCGGGGCGTACTTGTCGCCCTTCGAGGGGCCGGGGCCCTTCGTGGTGCTGTCGATCGACGTACCGATGTCGATGTTGGTGAACGTCGCGTTCGCCTGCAGGTCATCGGCGTCGATGTAGAGCTTCTTCGCCTCGACCCTGGGGCCGCCGGGCTTACCGGCGGACAGGGTCATCGACACATCGCCGAACACCGGGACGGGCACGACGACGGACTGGCAGAGGTTGGTGATCTCGGCCGTGTCCAAACCGACGACGGCGACCGGGTGTGCACCCGACTTGCCGCTGTCGAGCGCTCCGTACTGGACGAAGCCCTTACCGTCAAGCTGGTCGGCAGTCACCTTGAACTGCTGACCGGACACACTGAACGATGCCGCGAGCGCACCCTGCGAGAGGGCGACACCTATCGCGGCAGTAGCCGCGACGCTCGGCACCATGACTACGGCGAACCGCTTCCATCTGGTTCCGCCACGAGCCAGGGACTCCATGACTTTCCTCCTTCTCGGACGTACATCTCCAGCCCTGACTTGCTCCCCGAAGGGCGGCTCAAGCCGGGCAGGGATGGGAGAAGTGCTACGTCCTCGGGAAGGAGAGCGCCCGCTTCGGAGGCGCTGGAGCGTTCCGAACCACGGCGATCACCCCCGAGCGACAACCACCGGCCACGCCTTCGCGCAACCTTTCTCGGACAGGCCCCGCCGGACGGCAGAGACCCCCCTGTCCTGACCGACGCCACTGCCATCGGCCACTCGGTGGGGACCCACTGTGGTCCTCGCTCCCAACTGGCTTGCGGGCAACGAGGTAATGGACCGAGCTTGGCCGATCGTGGTGCATCTTCGGCCCCCGCACAAGGGGTCTCGTTACCCACTGGTAACGGCTGGATAACCCGCCCGCGACTCCACGAGGCATGATCGCAACGCTGGGTGTTACTGAGGAGTCCTTGACATACGGACATCAGAGGACATGAACGGACTTAACACCGCGCTTTGTTGACCACATGTAACGGCGGCCGCGGATTACCAAGTTTTGGTAAAGCGCGACCGCCGTGACTCTGCGTCGACAAATCTTCACGCCCACCCCACGGGGGGCGTGGTTTAGCAACAGGTCAGAAGAGGACCCGCGCGAGCGCGGTGCGCGCCGCGGAGACCCGGGGGTCGTCCGCCCCGACGACCTCGAAGAGTTCGAGCAGCCTCAGGCGTACCGCGTTGCGGTCCTCACCCGCGGTCCTGCGGACGGTCTCGATGAGCCTGCCGAAGGCGTCCTCGACATGTCCGCCGACCAGATCCAGGTCCGCGGCGGCGATCTGCGCCTCGCGGTCCGCGGGATTCTCGGCGGCCTTCCGCCGCACCTCCTGGGCGTCGACTCCCTGGACCCGCTGGAGGAGTTCGGCCTGCGCGAGACCGAGCTTGGCCTCGGTGTTGGCCGGGTCCTCGGCGAGCACCGACTGGTAGGCGCCCACCGCGGAGGCGTAGTCCCCGGCGTCGAGCGCCTGGACCGCCGCCCCGAGCGCCGCGTCGTGCGGGCCCTGCGGGGGCTCCGGCTGCTCGGCGGGTTCCGGCGCGCCCTCGGCCACCGTCACCCCGGTGAGCCCGAAGCGCTCCTCGGCGACCTGGACGAGCTGGTCCAGGGTCTGGCGGATCTGGGCCTCCGGGGCGGCACCCTGGAACAGGGGCAGCGCCTGGCCCGCGACGACCGCGAAGACGGCGGGGATGCCCTGGACCCCGAACTGCTGCATCAGCATCTGGTTGGCGTCGACGTCGACCTTCGCGAGGACGAAGCGGCCGTTGTACTCGGCGGCGAGTCGTTCGAGAAGAGGGCTGAGCTGCTTGCAGGGTTCGCACCACTCGGCCCAGAAGTCGATGACGACGGGGACCTCGGTGGAACGCTGCAGTACGTCGCGTTCGAAGCCGGCTTCGTCGACGTCGGCGACCAGGGCCGAAGGCGCGACGGCCCCGCCGCCGCCCTGGCTCGCGGCTTGCGCCCGGGCCTGCTCCGCCTTGGTCTTGGCCTCCTGGGCCGCCTTCACCGCGGCGAGGTCGACGACTCCGCTCATGGACATGTTCCGTGGCTGCATGAGTACATCCTCCCCCTTCCGCGCGCGACTGTGGAAAACCACAGGTTTTTGGTCAGCCGAAGTACTGGTTCCGGCCGCCGAAGTGGGACTTCCCGCGCCGGGGGCGGCCGCTTCGCGCGTCGTCGCGCGGGCCGCGTGCACCCGCCCCGCCGTCCGGAGGGCCGCCGCCGGATGCGGGGCCCGCAAGGACGGCCCGGAGCGGGCCGGTGATGAAGTTCTGTACGGCCCGGGTCCCCACCCAGGCCTGGGGTTGTCGCTCGCGCCGTCCGGGAGGGAGGACCTCACCTTTCTAACGCTACGGGTCGTAGCGTAACTTGCCGGGCCGGACGGTGTCGGGCGAACGCGGGTGATCTCGCTCACGGCGCCCCGTGCCACCGCCGGTATGGTCACGGCATGCCGAGCCGCACCCCGGGTGCCGCGCGCACGGGACGTCCGCGCAGCACCGCCGCCGATGCCGCCATCCTGGAGGCGACCAGGGACGCCCTGGTCGAGCAGGGCTGGTCCAAGCTCTCGATGGGCGACATCGCCACCCGCGCCGGGGTCGCCAAGACCACCCTGTACCGCCGGTGGCCCAGCAAGAACGAACTCGTCGTGGACACCGTGGCCGCCCTCTTCGACGAGCTGGAGGTGCCCGACTCCGGCACCCTCGCCGGGGACGTGGAGGGCGTGGTGCTCCAGTTCGCCGCACTCCTCGACCGGCCCGAGACCAGGACGGCCCTGATGGCGGTGGTGGCCGAGTCCACCCGCGACGAACCGCTGCGCGACCGGATCCGCAGCTCGATCGTGGACCGGCAGAAGCGCCTGGTGCTCCAGGGCCGCGCCCTCGCGCAGCAGCGCGGCGAACTCCCCGTCGAGGAGGACGAGCAGGCCGCCTCCGCGACCGCGGACCTGATCTTCGACGTGGTGGCCGGCGCGGTGGTGCACCGCACCCTGGTCAGCGCCGAACCCATCGACGCCGCCTGGGCCCGGCGCCTGACCACCCTGCTGCTCGGCGGCCTCGCCGCGACCATCCAGGAGCGGTCGGCCTCGTAGGCCCTGTCGTCCGCACCCGAAAACGCGGGGCGGGCGGCTGCCTTCCGGCCGCCGCCCGCCCCTGTCACCTGTCACCCGTCCCGGGCGCCCGGCGCTGCCGCCCGGCGCCGCGTCCCGCCTCCGCGGGGGCCGTTCAGAACCCGGCGGGCTCCGTGTACACGCCCCACTCCTCGCGGAGGGCGTCGCAGATCTCGCCGAGGGTGGCCTCGGCGCGTACCGCCTCCAGCATCGGGGCGATCATGTTGGAGCCGTCCCGGGCGGCCGTGAGCATCGCCTCGATGCTCGCCCGCACCCGGTCCTCCTCGCGGCCCTTCCTGCGCTCGGCGAGAGTGCGCACCTGCTCGCGCTCCACCTCGTGGCTGACCCGCAGGATCTCCAGGTCGCCGGTGACCGAGCCGTGGGCGACGTTGACGCCGACCACGCGCTTGTCGCCCTTCTCCAGGGCGCGCTGGTACTGGAAGGCGGACTCGGCGATCTCGCCGGTGAACCAGCCGTCCTCGATGCCGCGCAGGATGCCGGAGGTGATCGGCCCGATCGGGTGCTTGCCGTCCGGGTGGGCGCGCAGCCCGCGCTCCCTGATCTGGTCGAAGATCTTCTCGGCGTCCGCCTCGATGCGGTCGGTGAGCTGCTCGATGTACCAGGAACCGCCCAGCGGGTCCGCGACGTTGGCGACCCCGGTCTCCTCCATCAGCACCTGCTGGGTGCGCAGCGCGATCTCGGCGGCCTGCTCGCTCGGCAGCGCGAGGGTCTCGTCCAGGGCGTTGGTGTGCAGCGAGTTGGTGCCGCCGAGCACCGCCGCCAGCGCCTCCACCGCGGTGCGTACGACGTTGTTGTACGGCTGCTGCGCGGTCAGCGAGACCCCGGCGGTCTGGGTGTGGAAGCGCAGCCACTGCGCCTTGTCGGTCTTGGCTCCGTAGACCTCCTTCATCCAGCGGGCCCAGATACGGCGGGCCGCGCGGAACTTGGCGATCTCCTCGAAGAAGTCGACATGGGCGTCGAAGAAGAAGGAGAGGCCGGGGGCGAAGACGTCCACGTCCAGGCCGCGGGAGAGGCCGAGCTCGACGTAGCCGAAGCCGTCGGCGAGCGTGTACGCCAGCTCCTGGGCGGCCGTGGCCCCGGCCTCGCGGATGTGGTAGCCGGAGACCGAGAGCGGCTTGTACGCGGGGATCTTCTCGGCGCAGTGCTCCATCAGGTCGCCGATCAGGCGCAGATGGGGCTCGGGCTGGAAGAGCCACTCCTTCTGCGCGATGTACTCCTTGAAGATGTCCGTCTGCAGGGTGCCGTTGAGCACGCCGGGGTCGATGCCCTGGCGTTCGGCGGCGACCAGGTACATGCAGAAGACCGGGACGGCCGGACCGCTGATGGTCATCGAGGTGGTGACGTCACCGAGCGGGATGTCCTTGAAGAGGACCTCCATGTCGGCGGCCGAGTCGATGGCCACCCCGCAGTGCCCGACCTCGCCGAGGGCGCGCCCGTCGTCGGAGTCGCGGCCCATCAGCGTGGGCATGTCGAAGGCGACGCTGAGGCCGCCGCCGCCCGCCTCCAGGATCATCTTGTAGCGCTCGTTGGTCTGCTCGGCGTTGCCGAAGCCCGCGAACTGGCGGATGGTCCAGGTGCGGCCGCGGTAGCCGGTCGGGTAGAGGCCGCGGGTGAAGGGGTACTCACCGGGCCAGCCGATGCGCTCGAAGCCCTGGTAGCTGTCGCCCTCGCGGGGGCCGTAGGCAGGCTCCACCTCATCGCCGGAGAGCGTGCTGAAGTCGGCGTCCCGCTTTTTGGCGGAGTCGTAGCGGGCCTGCCAGCGTCGGCGGCCGTCCTGAATGGCGTCTGCGTCCATGTTTCAAATTTACTAGGACGTCCTAGTAAATGTCGATGGCTCACGGGTGCGACATGGCCTCGAAGGGCCCTCCGGGGCAGATCCACACGTACGGAGGAAGTGCCTCCGAGGTCGGCGGATCACGGAGCGTGAGCGGGAGGGCGGGCGGCTCCCGGCAGCGGGGACGCGCGCCCGTCGCGGCCGGACCGGGGAGGGCCGGCCGCGGGAGCGGAACCCTAGACCTGCGCGGGCGTGCTCGCGCCCTCGGCGAGCTTCGGCTCCAGCTCGGCGCTGATCCGGCGCTCGACGAAGAAGGCCGCGGTCGGGACGGTGCCCGCGAGCAGCACCCACAGCTGCTTGCCGACCGGCCACTTCGCCTTGGAGCCCAGGTCGAAGGCGAAGACCAGGTAGAGGACGTAGAGCCAGCCGTGCGCGATGCCGACGACGCGGGTGAAGTCCGCGGCGCCGTCCATGTCGAGCAGGTACTTGGCGATGACGCCGAGGGTCAGCAGAACCAGCAGCACACCGGTGACGTAGGCCATCACGCGGTAGCGGGTCAGCACGCTCTTCTTCATGCCTACGAGACTAACCGGGGCGCGCGGGGCCCCGGCACGGCCCCCGGTCCCGGGGCGGGTGGCCTCCGTCTCGCCCCGGCCGGAGCCGCTCAGCCCTCCTCGAAGTCCCCGGCCGCGACCCGCAGCGGGCGCAGCAGGGCGAAGACCTCCGCGCACTCCTCCTCGTCGTAGGCGCCGAGGCCGAAGTCCATGGCCATCAGGTCGCGGGTGGCCTCCTCGACGACCTCGTGGCCCTTGGGGGTGATGCTCGCCAGGGTGCCGCGGCCGTCGTTGGGGTTGGGCCGCTTGTCGACGAGACCCGACCTCACCAGGCGGTCGACGGTGTTGGTGACCGAGGTCGGGTGGACCATGAGGCGCTCGCCGATCTTCGACATCGGCAGCTCCCCCGCCTTGGCGAAGGAGAGCAGGACCAGGGCCTCGTACCGGGCGAAGGTCAGTCCGTAGGGCTTGACCACCGCGTCGACCTCGGCGAGCAGGATCTGCTGGGCGCGCATGATCGAGGTGATCGCTCCCATCGAGGGCGCGGATCCCCAGCGGTCCCGCCAGAGCTCGTCGGCACGGGCGATCGGGTCGAAGGAGAGGCTGAGCGGTTTCGGCACGCCATGGACCTTAGCCGCCCGTCCGCGCCCGGATGAGGGGTGTCTCGTACTGCGGTACCGGCGGCCGGGAGCGGGGCGCGGCCGGTGTCGCGGCCCGTACGGATAAGAGCGTTATGTAACGATTGCCGCCCTGCTGCCGTCCTCTCCCGAGGGGTCCTGATGTCCCGGCTGATCCGCACCGCCGCCCTGCTCGCCGCCCTCGGTGTCCTCCCCCTGCTCGCGGGCTGCTCGGAGCTGACCGGGAAGGCCTCCGCGGAGCAGGGCCCGGACGGGCTCGGCGATCCGGACTCGCCGTTCTGGGTGGACACCAGGAGCCCGGCCGCCGCCCAGCTGCGCCAGTGGCAGCGGGAGGGCCGCGGGAAGGACGCCGCGACCCTGCGCCGCATCGCCCGGCAGCCCGTCGCCCTGTGGCCCTCGGGCAAGGACGCGGGCGCCACCGTCCGGGCGGCCACCCGGGCGGCTCAGAAGGCGGACCGTACGGCCGTCTTCGTCGCCTACCACATCCCGCACCGCGACTGCGGGCAGCACTCGGCGGGCGGTGCCGAGGACGCCGCCGCCTACCAGCGCTGGATCTGGTCCTTCGCCGAGGGCATCGGGGACCGCCGGGCCCTGGTGGTCCTCGAACCCGACGCCGTGGGCCACAACGTCGACGGCTGCACCCCGCAGCAGTACCACCGGGAGCGCTACGAACTGCTCCGCGCCGCGATCGGCCGGCTCAAGCAGCAGCCGCACACCCGGGTCTACCTGGACGCGGGCAACCCGGGCTGGCTGAAGGACCCGGCCCGGCTCGCCGGACCGCTGCGCAGCGCCGGGATCGGCCGCGCCGACGGCTTCGCGCTGAACGTCGCCAACTTCCAGAGCACCGCCGTCAACCGGGAGTACGGCCACCGGCTCTCCCGGATGCTCGGCGGCAAGCACTTCGTGATCGACACCAGCCGCAACGGCCTCGGGCCGCTGACCGGCAACCGCCGCGAGGGCTGGTGCAATCCGCCGGGCCGCGCCCTCGGCAGGCCGCCGACGACGGCCACCGGGGACGCGCTGGTCGACGCCTACCTGTGGATCAAGCGGCCCGGCGAGTCCGACGGCGCCTGCCGCGGCGGACCGGCCGCCGGGACCTGGTGGCCGGACTACGCCCTGGGACTCGCGCGGCGCGCGGCCTGAACACCGGGCAGGGGACGGGCGGTTCACGGGGGGCCAGTTCACGGGGAGGGCGGGCCAGTTCGCGGCGGGACACGCAGCGGTCCGCTGCGGGGTACGGAGCGGTCCGCAGCGTGGTGCGCGGCGGATGGCGGCGGGGTACGCGAATGGCGGCGGGAGGCGGGTGCGCGCGGCACCCGCCTCCCGTCCCTGTCCGGCCCGGCCCGCGGCTCACGCCCTGCCACCGCGGTCCGGCCCGGTTCGGGGGGTACGGGGAGGGGGCGGCCCCGTACCGGTCGGCTCAGCGCACCTCGACCCACTTGGCGACCGAGGGGGTGCCCTCCTTGTCGGTGACGAAGAGCATGTACCAGCCGGGCGGCACCAGGGCCCGGTCCTGCGGGACGGTCACCGTGACCTTGTCGGCGCCCCGTTCGAGGTCGAGCGCGAGGGAGCGCTGCTCGACGTCGGTGGTGTGGGTGACCGCGCTCGGCCGCATCAGGCGGGCCCGCGCGATCCGCCGGGAGTCGGCGGTCTCGAAGCTGGCGTGCTCGCCGCGGGCGACCCGGCGCGGGCCGCTGCCGAGCACCGGGCGCCGGTCCCCGGCGCGGTGCAGCGCGGGCGGGGTGTAGATCTCCATGCGCTGTTCGAAGTGGCCGAGCTTGGTGTTCTTCTGGTCGTCGAAGAGCGGGTCGGAGCCGAAGGTGGCGATCCGGCCGTCGGGCAGCAGCAGCGCCTCGGAGTGGTAGTTGCGGCCGACCTCCGGATCGGCGGCCGGGGTGAAGGCGTTCTTCTTCGGATCGTAGAACTGCGCCTTGTGGATATTGCTGGCGCTGCGGCCCCGGTAGTCCTCGGAGCCGTTGGTGGTGAAGACCGTGTCGTCCGGCATGATCACGCTGTTCAGATAGCGCGTGCCCTGCGGGAGCGCGGGCCCGTCGGCGAAGGCCGGGTTCTTCTTCCTGAGGTCGATCACGGCGGTGCGGGCGGTGGACTTCTCCGACTCGCCGACCCCGCCGCCGCCGAGGATCATCACCTTCTGGTCCTGCGCCGGGGGCAGGAGCAGCGAGGAGGAGGTCTCCGTCTGGTCCTTGTCGCTGAGCCCCGGCACCTTGGCGAAGGTGTTCTTCTCCAGGTCCCACAGCCCCGGCTCGCGGCCCTTGTCGGCCGGTCCGTACCCCGCGTTGGAGGCCGGGTAGAAGAGCTTGCCGCCCTTGGTGAGGAAGAGGGCGGGGTAGGTCGGGAAGTAGCGGAAGGGGCCCTTGGACCACTTCCTGGTCTTCGGGTCGTAGATCTCGTTGTCGCCGGGGTCGATCATGCCGACGTCGTCGAGCCCGGAGACCGCGAGCACCTTGCCGTCCTTCAGGCCGACCAGGGTCGGGTACCAGCGGGCCTTCCGCATCGGGTCGACCTTGATGTACCGCTCGGCCCGCGGGTCGAACTCGTAGGCGGCCTTGATGCCCTGGAAGTCCTGCTTGGCGAGGGTGATCTTCTCGGAGAGCCCGTAGACGTCGTCCGCCTGTCCGCCCTTCAGGCCGACCACCTCGTACTGGGCCTGCCGGGCGGTGACCGACTCGGGGCCCTCCTCGACCGCCTCCACGAACACCCGGCGCTCGCTGGCCTTCACCTTGGCGCCGCCCTTGACCGCCGCCTTCCTCGCCTTCGGCACGGTGACGTCGAAGCGGCTGACGTACTCCACGCCGGAGGGCGAGCGGAAGCGGGTGCCCTTCTTCAGGGTGACCGCCTTGTCCGGGTCCTCGTTCTTGACCCGCATCCCGCCGCCGGCCCGCTTCACCTCGCCGTCGAGCGCCTCGTAGCGCGCGGTGCCGCCCGCCACGAGCAGCCGCCCGCCGGGCAGTTGGGCGTGGCCCGCGCAGAAGAAGTCCTCCGGGGTGGGGATCTTCTTGTACGTGTTCTTCCCGGGGTCCCAGAGCACGGTGTCGAAGGAGCCCGCGTCGAACTTGCGCTGCTCGTTGCCCGAGCCCGCGACGATGAGGACCTTGCCGGTGTGCAGGAGCGCCGCGTGGATGGCGTTGGTGCGGTACTTCTCCGGGATCGCGACCTGCTGCCAGGAGCCGTAGCGGGCCTGGTAGCCGGGCTGCGCGATCTTGTACTCGTGGTACTTGTCCTCGGCGAAACCGAGCGCGGCGGGCGCGTTGAGCCCGGCGAGCACCGCGACCCCGGCGACCCCGAGGGCCGTCTTCTTGAGCTTCTTCGACGGCTGGTATGCCATGGCTCAGTTCCCTCCTGAGGTACTGGTGGACACCGGGGCGGAGGCGCTGGAGACCGTCCGGGCGAGCGCGGGCGCCGCCTCCGGCTCGGGCACCCGGGCGCGGCCCTCGGCCCGCACGGCACGGCGGCGCCGGTACTCGCCGCAGGCCCAGACGGTGGCCGGGGCCAGCGAGATGCAGGTGGCGAGGACGGCCCAGGTGCGCATGGCCGCGTGGGTGTGGTCGAGGAGGGCCGAGGCCGTCAGCGAGGCGATCAGCACGCCCGCCCAGAGCAGATGGATCCGGAAGGTCAGCAGCCGGTCCGGACTGGCGTCCCCCTTGGGGGTGACGACGAACCGGCTGGGCCTGCGCAGCACCGCCTCGGCGAGCGACTTGGCGTAGATCGGCGCCGAGACCGCGGACATCGCCATTCCGGCCAGGCCGCCGGAGCCCTGGGGTTCGTGCGGGGAGACGTTGTGCCGCCGGTTCCAGAGGTAGAGGCCGATCTGGAGCGCCGCGGCGTCCGAGTAGAGCATCAGCCAGACCGAGGCGGCGACCTGGGTGCCGGAGGCCCCGAACCAGAGGAAGAGCACGCAGCTGAGCACGCCGAGCAGCCAGTTGACCGCGGCCATCGGGTAGTAGGCGAGCATCAGGGAGTACGAGAAGAGGCGGCCGCCCGGCATCGACAGGGGTGCCTTGCGGTACTGCTTGAGCAGGGTCTCGTAGGTGCCGCGCGACCAGCGGGTCTGCTGGGTGAAGAAGTCCGTCCAGGAGGCGGGGCCCTCGCCGACGGCGAGCACGTCCGGGGTGTAGACGGACTCCCAGTGGCGGCCGGTGAGCGGATTGCGGTGCCGGTGCAGCTCGAAGCCGGTGGCCATGTCCTCGGTGATGGAGTCGCGCAGCCCGCCGATCTGGCGCAGCGCGGAGATCCGTACGACGTTGTTGGTGCCGACGAACATGGCCGAGCGGTAGCGGTTGCCGGCCCGCTGGATGAGCGCGTGGAAGAGGAACTGCTGGGACTCGGCGGCCTTGGTCACCGGGGTGAGGTAGTTGCCGTAGACCTGCGGGCCGACCACGAAGGCGACGTCCGGGTCGCGGAAGTAGCCCATCATCCGCTCCAGGAAGTCCGGCACGGGGACGTGGTCGGTGTCCACGGAGGCGAAGAACTCGTAGTCGCCGCCGTGCAGCGCCAGCCAGGCGTTGTAGTTGCCGTGCTTGGTGCGGGCCTTGTGGGCGCCGCTCTCCCGGTTCCACTCGGGGACGCCGTGCCGGGTGAAGTGGCGCACCCCCAGCTCCGCGCAGAGCGCCTTGGCCTGGGCGTCGTCGCCCTCGTCCAGGAGCCAGACGTCCAGCGGGCCGGTGTGGCGGACGCGGACGGCGCCCTCCAGGGTGCCGCGCAGCATCGCGAGGGACTCGCGGCCCGGCACGAAGGTGGTGAGGAAGGCGACCCGGGTGCCCGGCTGCGGGACGACCGGCACCGGGTCGCGGGCGACCATCGTGGCGTGCGCGATCGAGACCACGTTGACGAGCATGAAGGCCTCGATCAGGCCGATGGCCGCCAGCATGGTGATGTCGAGGCCCACCAGCCAGGCGGCGCCGCCCTCCCGGCGGGTCCAGTGCGAGGGCCAGACCAGGTAGACGAGCAGCACCGCGGTGAGTATCGGGGCCAGCGTCATCAGCGCGACGGCGCGCAGGCGTCTCGGCTCGGTGGACAGCAGGGAGCGGTAACGCACCCGGTAGGGGCGGCCGGTGGGTTGGGTCAGCGGCCCGGCAAGCCGGCTGTAGCTCTCGTAGTCGTAGCCCTCCGGCGGCACAAGCCCTCCCGGGTGTGAGCGATCAAGCCGATACCCACACAAGAAGGGAGAACTGACGGCGTGTCGACCGGAGGGGTCCGTGCGAGGGGATTTCCTGCGGGAAACGGGGGAACGGGCGCCCGCGGCGGGCGCGTCGTCCCCGCCTCTCAGCCGCCGGAGAGGTAGCGCTCCACGGTCTCCACCTTGCCGGTCAGCCCGTCGGTGACACCGGGCCGGATGTCGCCCTTGAGGACCAGCGAGACCCGCGGCGCCCGCGCCTCGACCGCGGCCACCGCGCGCCTGACCACGTCCATGACCTCGTCCCAGTCGCCCTCGACGGAGGTGAACATGGCGTCGGTGCGGTGCGGCAGACCGGACTCGCGGACCACCCGCACCGCCTCGGCGACGTACGCGCCGACGTCCTCGCCGACGCCGAGCGGGGTGACGGAGAAGGCGACGATCACGGGTTCACGACACCTTCGCGGCGGGCCCGGGCGGCGATGACCCCGGCCTCCTCCTCGCGGCCGAGCATCCGGTGCGCCCACAGTCCGCCGAAGGGCGGCAGGGCGAGCAGGAAGTAGACGGCGACCTTCTTCAGGGGCCACTTGGTGCGGTTCCAGACGTCGGCGAGGAGCACCAGGTAGGTGACGAAGAGGGCGCCGTGCAGCAGGCCGAGCGGCATCATCAGGAAGTCGATGTCGGAGATGCGGCTCAGCAGCGAGCCGAAGATCAGCAGGGCGGGGAAGGACAGCGCCTCGGGGAGGGAGACCAGGCGCAGTCGGTGCAGTGCGGTGGCTGTCTTGATGTCCACGGGGAACCTTCGGGGTCGCGGGCTGTTCAGCGGTCGCGCGCGGCACGTCCCGCTGGCACTGATCTGGAACGGGAGCCCCTGGGGGCCGATCTTGTGAATGGGCTCACAAGCTTCCGGACCATTGTCGCAGCCCGGGCCGGATGCCCGGCGCCGGGGTGTCCGCGCGGGCCCGGGGCCCGATACCGTGCCCGGGTGGCAACCTTCCGACTCCAAGGCAGCAAGGTGCTCGCCGTCGACATGACCGGCGACGCCGTGAAGGCGAAGAACGGCTCGATGGTCGCCTACGACGGCCGGATGGCGTTCAAGAAGATGTCCGGCGGCGGCGAGGGCCTGCGCGGCATGGTCACCCGCCGCCTGACCGGCGAGCAGATGGAGATGATGGAGGTGAAGGGCGAGGGGACCTGCTGGTTCGCCGACCGGGCCACCGAGATCAACCTCGTCAGCCTGCACGGCGACACGCTCTACGTGGAGTCGAGCAATCTCCTCTGCGCCGACGCGGGCCTGCGCACCGGCACCTCCTTCACCGGGCTGCGCGGCGCCTCCCAGGGCAACGGCCTGTTCACCACCACCGTGGAGGGCACCGGCCAGGCGGCGATCATGTCGGACGGCCAGGCCACCGTGCTGCGGGTGAGCGCCCAGTACCCGCTGACCGTGGACCCGGGCGCGTACGTGGCGCACCAGGGCGACGTCCGGCAGAGCTTCCAGTCCGGGGTGACCTTCCGCACGCTGCGCGGCGAGGGCGGCGGCGAGGCCTTCCAGATCCGCTTCGAGGGCGAGGGACTCGTCTACGTGCAGCCCAGTGAGCGCACTACCGTCGCGGGGGACCTCTGATGCCTTTCCGGGAGATCAACTCCAAGATGGTGGAGGCGCAACTCCAGCCCGGCCGGAGGCTGTTCGCCCAGCGCGGCGCGATGCTCGCCTACCGGGGCGAGGTGAGCTTCACCCCCAACAGCGCCGGCGGCCGGGGCGGGGTGATGTCCATGATCGGCCGCCGGGTCGCGGGCGAGGCGGCGCCCCTGATGACCGTGGACGGCAGCGGCACCGTGCTGTTCGGCCACGGCGGCCACCACGTCCAGGTGATCGAGCTGGGCGGCGACACCCTGCACGTCGAGGCGGACCGGCTGCTCGCCTTCGACGGCACCCTGGAGCAGGGCACGATGTTCATGGGCTCGCAGGGCGGGGTGATGGGCATGGTGCGCGGGCAGGTCACCGGGCAGGGCCTGTTCACCACCACCCTCACGGGCCACGGCGCGGTCGCGGTGATGGCGCACGGCGGGGTGATCGAGGTCCCGCTCACCCCCGGGCGCCCCGTCCATGTCGACCCGCAGGCCTACGTCGCCCACCACGGGGACGTACGCAACAAGCTCTCGGCCGACCTCGGCTGGCGGGACATGGTGGGCCGCGGCTCCGGCGAGGCCTTCCAGCTGGAGCTGAGCGGCAGCGGCAGTGTGTACGTCCAGGCATCCGAAGAGAAGCTGTGAAGCCGTGAACCAGACGAACCAGAGCGGTGCCCCGGGCCCGGCCGTCCACGACCCGATGACGCTGCCCGCGGACGACAACGTCAACTCCTACACCTTCTGCGTGGAACTCAAGGGGAGCCAGTGGTTCCTGCAGAAGGGCAAGATGATCGCTTACTACGGCTCGATCGACTTCAACGGCGTCGGCCACGGCAGCCTGGACCGCCTGCTGCGGACCAGCTTCCACTCACCGCTGCACGCCGCCGACTGGGTCGTCGCCCAGGGCCAGGGCAAGATGCTCCTCGCCGACCGGGCCTTCGACGTCAACTCCTTCGACCTGGAGGACGGCAACCTCACGGTCCGCGCGGGCAATCTGCTCGCTTTTCAGCCAACTCTCGCGCTGAAGCAGTCGATTGTGCCCGGCTTCCTCACCCTGCTCGGCACCGGCAAGTTCGTGGCCGCCTCCAATGGCCCGGTGGTCTTCATGGAGCCGCCGCTGCGCGTCGACCCGCAGGCCCTGGTCGGCTGGGCCGACTGCCCCTCCCCCTGCCACCACTACGACCACGCCTATATGACCGGCGTACTGGGCGGGATCCGGGCGCTGACGGGACTCGGCGGGGCCTCCGGCGAGGAGCATCAGTTCGAGTTCACCGGAGCGGGGACCGTGCTGCTGCAGTCCACCGAGACGCTGCGTCCGGAGCAGCCGACGGGTGCCGTCCCGCAGGAGGCCGGGGTGCCCGGCGGTCACGCTCCGTCGGCCGGCGGAGCGCAATCGGGATCACCGAGGCTTCCCGGTCAACTCGGGGACCTCCAGCGTCGCTTCGGTCTGTGAGCGGTAGTCTCCGGAGGGTGACCTCGAACATGTGCGCAGGGTCACCGTTCGGACCACCCCCTCACTCGTTGGATTTTCAACTTCTTAGGTAGAATCGA
Source organism: Streptomyces physcomitrii (assembly GCF_012273655.1). GTDB lineage: Bacteria > Actinomycetota > Actinomycetes > Streptomycetales > Streptomycetaceae > Streptomyces > Streptomyces physcomitrii. Next base: position 35,571 of record NZ_JAAWWP010000034.1, read on the forward strand.
GTTCATGGAGACCGACACGGCCACCCGTTGGCTGACCGAGAAGGAGCAGTGCGCCTGGCGCACCCACCTGGAGGTCAACAGGCTGCTCAGCTACCAGCTCGAAAAGGACCTCCAGCCCTTCGGCCTCACGCTGAACGACTACGAGATCCTGGTCAACCTCTCCGAGTCCGAGGAGCAGCGGATGCGGATGAGCGACCTCGCCGCGGCCACCCTCCAGTCCAAGAGCCGCCTCTCGCACCAGATCACCCGCATGGAGAACGCGGGCCTGGTACGCCGCGAGTCCTGCGAGTCCGACCGCCGCGGCCTGTACGCCGCCCTCACCGACACCGGCCGCGAGACCATGCACAAGGTGGCCCCGTACCACGTCGACTCGGTACGGAAGAACTTCATCGACCTGATGAGCCCGGAGGCACTGGACGCCCTGAAGACCTCGCTGGATCCGGTCGCGGGGCATCTGCGGGAGCGGCGGGCTCGGGGGTGAGGGGGCTGGAGGCCTGGGGGCCGGCGGGGTCTGCAGGGGGCTTGGGCTCGGGGCTCCGTGAGGTCGTGGGCTTGTGGGTTCCCGGGGGCCCCGGCGACCCGGCGGCTGACGGCTGACGGCTGACGGCTGACGGCTGACGGCTGACGGCTGACAGATATCGATATCTGTTATCTGTCCGCCCACAATCTGTCACCTGTCAGCCGTCACACATGCCCATCCTTCCCCTCTCCTCTCCCTCCCTCTTCCTTCCCTTCTCCCTCTCCCCCTCCCTTCGGGATCCGCAGCACGAACCGCGCCCCGCCCTCCGGCCCCTCCCCCAACTCCAGTGTCCCGCCGTGCCGTTCGGCCACGTCGCGGGCGATGGCGAGGCCGAGTCCAGCGCCGCCCTCGTCGCGGGTGCGGGCCTCGTCGAGGCGGACGAAGCGGGCGAAGACGCGCTCCCGGTCCGCCTCGGGCACCCCGGCGCCGTCGTCGGAGACTTCGAGGACCGCCGCGCCCGGCTCGGCCCGTACCGTCACCAGGACCTCGGCGGCGGCGTGCCGCTCGGCGTTGTCCAGGAGGTTGCCGAGCACCCGCGCCAACTGCCCCCGGGAGCCGGTCACTTGGGCCGCCTCGATCGCCGTACGCACCCGCACCCGGCCCGGCCGCCGCTCGGCCACCGTACGGGCCACCAGCTCACCGAGGTCGAACCGCGTCCCGGCGGGCCGCTCCCCCGCGTCCAGGCGGGCCAGGAGCAGCAGGTCGGCGGCGAGTTGTTCCAGCCGTACGGTGTCCGCGACGGCGCCATCGAGGTCGAGCAACTGCGGGTGGGCGGCGGCGACTTCGAGCTGGGTGCGCAGCGAGGCGATGGGGCTGCGCAGCTCGTGCGAGGCGTCCGCGACGAAGCGGCGCTGGCGTTCCACCGAGGACTCCAGGGCGGTCAGCGTCTCGTTGGTGGTCGCGGCGAGCCGGGCGATCTCGTCGTGGGTGGCGGGCTCCGGCACCCGGCGCCGCAGATCCTCCGAGGCGGTGATGGCGGCCATCTCGCGGCGGATCCCCTCCACGGGCCGCAGCGCCCGCCCGGTCACCAGCCAGGTCACCCCGCCCACCACGAGCAGCAGCACCGGCAGCCCGATCAGCATCACGGTCAACGCGGTGCGGTTGGCGTCGTGTTCGGCGTCCAGGGAGGCCCCGGCGTACACGGTGGCCTGCTCGCCCGAGGGCAGCGCGAGGTGCACCACGGCGAAACGGTACGCGGACGTCTCCCCGTCGACGGTGGCGCTGCCCTCGGCCCGCCCCGCCTCCGAGTCGATCTCCCCGGGCCGGCCGCGCCAGCCGTCGTCATCACCCTCGCGGTCACTGTCGCTGTCGTCGCCACCGTCATCGGAGTCCGACTCGGACCCGGAATCGGAATCCGACCCGGAGTCGGACCCGGAATCGGAGTCGGAGTCGTCGTCCGGCTCCTCGGTCTCCTCCCGGCCGTCGTCCCCGCCGCTTCCCTCCCCGGTCCGCTCCGGCCGCGGTGATCCACTCGCGGGCGATCCGCTCGTACTCGGGGGCGTTGCACTCGTAGGCGACGAACCGCTCGTGGGCGAACCGCTCGCACGGGGCGGGCGTACGTCCCCCGTGCCGGTCCCGGTCACCGCCTCCAGGTCCTCGTCGGCCGCGAGCAGCCGTCCGTCCTCGTCCACGACCTGTACAGGGCTGTCCTCCGCGTCGGGCAGTTCGAGCTCGCCGGGTGCCCGGCCCCCGGCGAGCTGGGCGGCCACGTCACGCGCGGCGGACTCGGCCCGGTTGCCCGCCTCGGCGGAGAGGCTGGAGCGCAGCGCGGTCAGCACGGTGAAGCCCGCGAGCACCAGGGCGACGGCGACCACCAGGGTCGCGGCGAGGGTGGCCCGGGCGCGTACCGAGGCGAAGGGGCGTCTCATCGGCCCGCCTCCAGCCGGTATCCGGCGCCGCGGACGGTGACGAGGAGGGCGGCGCCGAGTTTGCGGCGCAGGGTGCTGATGTAGACCTCGACGATGTTCGGGTCGCCCTCGTAGGCGAAGTCCCAGACGTGCTCCAGGATCTCCGCCTTGGAGACCACCTCGCCGGGGCGCAGCACGAACTGCTCCAGTACCGCGAACTCCTTCGCGGTGAGCGGTACTTCCTCCTCCTCGCGCCAGACCCGGCGGGCCGCGGTGTCGACGGTCAGGCCGCCGAGCCGGTGCACCGGGGAGCGCCCGGCCGCGGCGTGCCGGCGCAGCAGGGCCTTCACCCGGGCGAGCAGGACCACGTACGAGAAGGGCTTGGTGAGGTAGTCGTCGGCCCCGGTGTCCAGTCCCTCGGCCTCGTCGTACTCGCCGTCCTTCGCGGTCAGCATCAGGATCGGCAGCTCGTGCCCGGCGGCGCGCAGGGCGGCGCAGACCCGGTAGCCGTTCATGCCGGGGAGCATGATGTCGAGGATCAGCAGGTCGTACGTCCCCTCGGAGGCGAGGTGCAGTCCCTCGCGGCCGTCGTGGGACACGTCCACCGCGTAGCCCTCGGCGGTGAGTCCGGCGGCCAGGGAGCGGGCGAGGCGCTGCTCGTCCTCCACGATCAACAGGCGCATGCGCACAGCCTCCCAAACGGGACCTGAAGAACCCTTCAGCTTCCTTCAGGCTGCCTTCAGCGTCGGCCCGGGACTGTGGTGTCCGTGGCCGGGACGACAACCGGCCGCAGCGAAGCCACCGCGGCCGGACACCGGCCCGAGACCTGGAGGATTCCATGCCCATGAAGCGCAAGCTCGTCGTCGCCACCGCCACCGCCGCGCTGATCGCGGGCGGTACGGCCACCGCCTTCGCCGTGGGCGGCGACAGCGGCAACGGCGCGGGCTCCGCCACGTCCACCGTCGCGGTCCAGGACGACCAGCGCCCCGCCGCCGAGACCCGCGTCGACGCCGAGGAGGCCGCGGCCGCCCTCGCCGACCGGGGCAGGGTCACCGCCGTCGAACTCGACGAGGAAGCGGGCAAGGCCGTCTGGGAGGTCGAGACGACCACGTCCAAGGGCGCCGAGCGCGACTGGAAGGTGGACGGCACCACCGGCGAGGTCACCGCCGACCGGGACGCCGACGACGACCGGGCGGACGACCGCGACGACGACGGGGACGACCGCGACGAGAAGGCGGACGACCGGGACGACCGGGACGACCGAAACGAGAAGGGGGACGACCGCGACGACAAGTCCGGTCACGACGACGACGGGGACGACGACCGCGACGACGCGAAGGACGACGCCAACGACGACGACTGACCTCGCCCTTCGCTGAGTCTCCCCCGCCGCACAGCACCGCGCCCCGCCCCGTTGACTTCGGTCAACCGGGGGCGGGGCGCGACGCGTTCGGGGTCAGAGACCGGTCGCGTAGGTCCGGTCCCGTACGTCCGGTCGCGTACGTCCGGTCGCGTACGTCCGGTCCCGTACGTGACGAGGAGACCCCTAGCCCTCCGTCAGCTCCGCCACCAGCTCGTCCGCCGCCCGGTACGGGTCCAGTGTCCCCTGGACCACCCGGTCCGCGAGGGCGCCGAGGCGTTTGTCGCCGTGGAGGTCGCCGATGCGTTCGCGGAGGGCGGTGACGGCGATGGTCTCGACCTCGCGGGCGGCGCGGCGGCGGCGGCGTTCGGCGAGGATGTCGCGCTCCTCCATCCAGGCGCGGTGCTTCTCCAGGGCCTCGACGAGCTCGTCGATGCCCTGGGCGCGGGCCGCGACCGTCTTCACGATCGGGGGGCGCCAGTCGCCGGGGCCGCGGGATTCGCCGAGGCCGAGCATGTGATTCAGTTCGCGGGCGGTGGCGTCGGCGCCGTCCCGGTCGGCCTTGTTGACCACGTAGACGTCGCCGATCTCCAGGATGCCCGCCTTGGCGGCCTGGATGCCGTCGCCCATGCCGGGGGCGAGCAGCACCACGCTGGTGTCGGCCTGGGAGGCGATCTCCACCTCGGACTGGCCGACGCCGACCGTCTCCACCAGGATCACGTCGCAGCCCGCGGCGTCCAGCACGCGGATGGCCTGCGGGGCCGCCCAGGCGAGCCCGCCGAGGTGGCCGCGGGTGGCCATCGAGCGGATGTAGACCCCGGGGTCGGAGGCGTGGTCGGACATCCGGACCCGGTCGCCGAGCAGGGCGCCGCCGGAGAACGGCGAGGAGGGGTCGACGGCCAGGACGCCGACCCGCTTGTCCTGCTTGCGGTAGGCGGTCACCAGTGCCGAGGTGGAGGTGGACTTGCCCACCCCGGGGGAGCCGGTGAGGCCGACGACGTACGCCTTGCCGGTGAGCGGGGCCAGGGCCGCCATCACCTCGCGCAGCTGCGGGGACGCGCCCTCCACCAGGGAGATCAGCCGGGCCACCGCACGCGGCTTGCCCTTCCTGGCCTCGTCGACCAGAGAGGAGACGTCCTGCATCACAGCTCCGTTCACTCAGTGTGTGCCCACAGGGTCCCAGACCGGTGGGTGCCCGCGGTATCGCGACCGGTGGGGCCCGGGCGGACGCTCTCGGATCCGCCCGGGCCCCGCCGGGTCGTGCTCAGGCCCTGCCCGGGCTCGCTCAGGCCTTGGGGACGCGGATGATCAGGGCGTCGCCCTGGCCGCCGCCGCCGCACAGGGAGGCCGCGCCGGTGCCGCCGCCGCGCCGCTTGAGTTCCAGGGCGAGGGAGAGGACGAGGCGGGCGCCGGACATGCCGATCGGGTGGCCGAGGGCGATGGCACCGCCGTTGACGTTGACGATGTCGGAGGAGACGCCGAGCTCCTTGGTGGACTGGTGGACCACCGCGGCGAAGGCCTCGTTGGCCTCGATCAGGTCCAGGTCCTCGACCGCGATGCCCTGCTTCTTCACCGCCTGCTTGATCGCGTTGGCGGGCTGCGACTGGAGCGAGTTGTCCGGGCCCGCGACATTGCCGTGGGCGCCGATCTCGGCCAGCCACTCCAGGCCCAGCTCCTCGGCCTTGGCCTTGCTCATCACGACCACCGCGGCGGCGCCGTCGGAGATCTGCGAGGCGGTGCCCGCGGTGATAGTGCCGCCCTTGTCGAAGGCCGGGCGGAGCTTGGCGAGGCCCTCGACGGTGGTGTCGGCGCGGACCCCCTCGTCCTTGCTGAAGAGGATCGGGTCGCCCTTGCGCTGCGGGACCTCGACGGGGGTGATCTCCGCGTCGAAGACGCCGTTCTTCTGCGCGGCGGCGGCGCGCTGGTGGGAGAGGGCGGCGATCTCGTCCTGCTCGGCGCGGCCGATGCCGAGGCGGGTGTTGTGCCGCTCGGTGGAGGCGCCCATCGGGATCTTGTCGTAGGCGTCGGTGAGGCCGTCGTGGTCCATGTGGTCCAGGACCTCGACGGCGCCGTACTTGTAGCCCTGGCGGGCCTTCGGGAGCACGTGCGGGGCGTTGGTCATCGACTCCTGGCCGCCCGCCACGACGATGTCGAACTCACCCGCGCGGATGAGCTGGTCGGCGAGGGCGATGGCGTCGAGGCCGGAGAGGCAGACCTTGTTGATGGTGAGGGAGGGGACGTTCATCGGGATGCCGCCCTTGACGGCGGCCTGCCTGGCCGGGAGCTGGCCCGCTCCGGCCTGGAGCACCTGACCCATGATCACGTACTCCACCTGGTCCCCGGCGATCCCGGCCCGGTCCAGGGCGGCCTTGATGGCGAAGCCGCCGAGGTCGGCGGCGGAGAAGGAGGCGAGGGAGCCCAGCATCCTCCCCATGGGCGTACGGGCGCCGGCGACGATCACCGAGGTTGTTCCGGTCGTTCCTGACATCAGGCACGGCTCCTTGGATGAGGAGTGAACGAGGGTTTACCTGAATGTACTGAGCGGTAAGTGCCGCGTCATCGGTGCCGAAGTGTGATCGCGCGCACGTTGCGTAATCACCCCCTGTGACGTTGCACTGAGGTCATGCTGACGAGAATCGACCACATCGGGATCGCCTGCTTCGATCTCGACAAGACCGTTGAGTTCTACCGTGCCACCTACGGCTTCGAGGTGTACCACTCCGAGGTCAACGAGGAGCAGGGCGTCCGGGAGGCCATGCTCAAGATCAACTCCACGGACGACGGGGGCGCCTCGTACCTCCAGCTCCTGGAGCCGGTGCGGGAGGACTCCACGGTGGCCAAGTGGCTGGCGAAGAACGGCGAGGGCGTCCACCACATCGCCTTCGGCACCGCCGACGTGGACGCGGACGCCGCCGACATCAAGGACAAGGGCGTACGGGTGCTCTACCCGGAGCCGCGGATCGGCTCGATGGGCTCCCGGATCACCTTCCTGCACCCCAAGGACTGCGGCGGCGTGCTGACCGAACTCGTCACCTCCGCACCCCCGGAGAGCTCGGAGCACTGACCACCGCCCACCTGGGCCGGTACTCTTGGGGCACGGCCGTCCGGGAGTGGAGACTGAGCTTCCGCCGTGGACGGCCGTGGCCGGGGTTCGGGCATTTCGGGGGCGGGCATGGAGCAGCGGCCCACGCGGTGCCGATGATCTGACACCATTCCCCGGGGGCCCCGTTCGGCGGAGAACGCGGCTCGTGGAGAAGACTGCGACCAGGGGACGGATGGGACCGCGCAGTGCGTGGCTATGAACGCCAGGAACGAGAGCGGGCTGAGGACGACCACCTCTCCCGGTTCGAAGCCGAGATGGACCGGCTGAAGACCGAACGGGAAAAGGCCGTCCAGCACGCCGAGGACCTCGGCTACCAGGTCGAGGTGCTGCGCGCCAAGCTGCACGAGGCACGGCGAAATCTGGCGTTCCGTCCCGCCTACGACAGCGCCGATCTCGGCTACCAGGCCGAGCAGTTGCTGCGCAACGCCCAGGCCCAGGCGGACCAGTTGCGCTCCGACGCGGAGCGCGAGCTGCGCGAGGCCAGGGCGCAGACCCAGCGCATCCTCCAGGAGCACGCCGAGCAGCAGTCGCGGCTCCAGTCCGAGCTGCACGCCGAGGCCGTCTCCCGCCGCCAGCAGCTCGACCAGGAGCTCGCCGAGCGCCGCCAGACCGTCGAGTCCCACGTCAACGAGAACGTCGCCTGGGCCGAGCAGCTGCGCACCCGTACCGAGCAGCAGGCCCGCCGGCTCCTCGACGAGTCCCGCGGCGAGGCGGACCAGTCGCTCGCCGCCGCCCGCGAGGAGGCGCAGCGGCTCACCGACGAGGCCCGCCGCCGGCTGACCGAGGAGGCCGAGTCGGCGCGCGCCGAGGCCGAGGCGCTGCTGCGCCGGGCCCGCGCGGACGCCGAACGCCTGCTGAACGCCGCCTCCACCCAGGCGCAGGAGGCCACCGACCACGCCGAGCAGCTGCGCAGTTCCACCGCCAGCGAGTCGGACAGCGCCCGGCGCCAGGCCGCCGAGCTGAGCCGGGCCGCCGAGGAGCGGATGGCCGAGGCCGAGCGGGCGCTGCGCGAGGCCAGGGAAGAGGCCGACAAGCGGGTGGCCGAGGCCAAGGAGGCCGCCGCCCGCCAGCTCGCCGCCGCGGAGGCGGCCAACGAGCAGCGCACCCGTACGGCCAAGGAGCAGGTGGCGCGCCTGGTCGGCGAGGCCACCAAGGACGCCGAGACGGTCCGGGCCGAGGCCAAGGAGGTCGTCGAGGACGCCAGGGCCGAGGCCGAGAAGCTGATCGCGGAGGCCGCCGAGAAGGCGCGCAACGTCGCCGCGGAGGAGACCGCCTCGCAGACCGCGAAGGCCGCCCGTACCGCCGAGGAGGTGCTCACCAAGGCCGCCGAGCAGGCCAAGGCGACCACCAAGGCGGCGGCCGAGGAGGCCGAGCGCACCCGCGGCGAGGCCGAGGCCGAGGCGGACCGGCTGCGCGCCGAGGCGCACGACATCGCCGAGGAGCTCAAGGGCGCGGCGAAGGACGACACCAAGGAGTACCGCGCCAAGACCGTCGAGCTCCAGGAGGAGGCGCGGCGGCTGCGGGGCGAGGCCGAGCAGCTGCGCGCCGAGTCGGTCGCCGAGGGCGAGAAGATCCGCGGCGAGGCCCGCCGGGAGGCCGTCCAGCAGATCGAGGAGGCGGCCAAGTCCGCCGAGGAGCTGCTCGCCAAGGCCCGCACCGACGCGGACGAGCTGCGCGGCGCCGCGACCACCGAGAGCGAACGCGTCCGCTTCGACGCCATCGAGCGCGCCAGCACCCTGCGCAAGCAGGCCGAGGACGCCCTGGAGCGGGCCCGTACGGAGGCCCAGAAGCAGCGCGAGGAGGCCGCCGAGCAGGCCGAGTCCACTCGCGCCGAGGCCGAGCGCGCTGCCACCGAGCTGCGCGAGGAGGCCGAGCGGGCGGTGGCGGCCCGGCAGGAGTCGGCCGCCGAGGAGCTGACCCGGCTGCGCACCGAGGCCGAGGAGCGCCTGACCGCCGCCGAGGCCGCGCTCACCGAGGCGCGGGCGGAGGCCGAGCGGCTGCGGCGGGAGGCGGGCGAGGAGACCGAGCGGCTGCGCGCGGAGGCCGCCGAGCGGGTCCGCACCCTGCAGGCGGCGGCCGAGGCGGAGGCGGAGCGGCTGCGCACCGAGGCCGCCGCGGACGCCTCCCGCTCCCGCGCCGAGGGCGAGAACACCGCGGTACGGCTGCGCAGCGAGGCCGCCGCCGAGGCCGAGCGGCTGAAGACGGAGGCCCAGGAGTCCGCGGACCGGCTGCACGCCGAGGCCACCACCGCCGCCGAGCGGGTGCACGCCGAGGCAGCCGAGGCGCTGTCCGCCGCCCAGGAGGAGGCCGCGCGCCGCCGCCGGGAGGCCGAGGAGCTGGTGGGCTCCGCCCGCGGCGAGGCCGACCAGGAGCGCGCCCGCGCCCGCGAGCAGAGCGAGGAACTCCTCGCCGCGGCCCGCAAACGCGTCGAGGAGGCCGAGGCCGAGGCGCTGCGCCTGAGCGAGGACGCCGAGCGCCGCGCGGGCGAACTGGTCACCAGTGCCGAGCAGAAGGCCCAGCAGGTACGGGACTCGGTGGCCCATCTGCACGAGCAGGCCCAGGAGGAGATCACCGGCCTGCGCAGCGCCGCCGAGCACGCCGCCGAACGCACCCGGGGCGAGGCCCAGGAGGAGGCCGACCGGGTCCGCTCCGACGCCTACGCCGAGCGGGAGCGCGCCACCGAGGACGCCAACCGGGTGCGCAGGGACGCCCAGGAGGCCTCCGAGACCGCCAAGTCCCTTGCCGATCAGGCGCTTTCGGAGGCGGCAGCGGAGTCCGAGCGGCTGCGCACCGAGGCCGCCACCGAGGCGGACCGGCTGCGCGCGGACGCCGCCGCCGAGGCCGAACGGCTGCGCGCGGAGGCCGCGGAGTACGCCCAGCGGCTGCGTACCGAGGCCTCCGACGCCACCGCCTCCGCGGAGCAGGACGCCTCGCGCACCCGGGCCGACGCCCGCGAGGACGCCAACCGCATCCGCTCGGACGCGGCGGCCCAGGCGGACACGCTCGTCTCGGAGACGACCGCCGAGACCGAGCGGCTGCGGGAGGAGACCGCCACCGAGGCCGAGCGGGTACGCGCGGAGTCGGTCGAGCGGGCCGAGAAGCTGCTCGCGGACGCCACCGCGGAGGCGGAGCGGCTGCGCACCGAGGCCGCCGCCACCGTCGCCTCCGCCGAGGAGCACGCGCAGCGCGTACGGACCGAGGCGCAGGCGCTCAAGTCGAGCACCGAGGAGGAGGCCGAGCGGGTACGCGGCGAGGCGCGGGCGGAGGCCGAACGCACCCTCGACGAGACCCGCAAGGACGCCAACAAGCGCCGCTCGGAGGCGGCGGAGCAGGTGGACACCCTCATCACCGAGGCGGTCGCCGAGGCGGAGAAGCTCACCACGGACGCGCAGCGCGAGGCGCACCGCACGAACACCGAGGCGGAGGCCCGGGCCGATTCGATGGTCGGCGCCGCGCGCAAGGAGGCCGACCGGCTGGTCTCCGAGGCCACGGTCGAGGGCAACTCCCTGGTGGAGAAGGCCCGTACGGACGCCGACGACCTGCTGGTCGGGGCGCGCCGGGACGCGGCCTCGATCCGGGAGCGCGCCGAGGAGCTGCGCGAGCGCCTCACCAGCGAGATGGAGGAGCTGCACGAGCGGGCCCGGCGCGAGTCGGCGGAGGCGATGAAGACCGCGGGCGAACGCTGCGACGCTCTGGTGAAGGCGGCCGAGGAGCAGCTCGCGGAGGCGGAGAAGGCCGCCCGCGAGCAGCTCGCCGAGGCGGAGGCCGAGGCCGGGCGGGTGCGCATCGGCGCCGTGAAGAAGGCCGAGGGCCTGCTCAAGGAGGCCGAGCAGAAGAAGGCCGGGCTCGAACGCGAGGCCCAGCAGATCAAGGCGGAGGCGGAGGCCGACGCCCGGCGTACGGTCGAGGAGAGCACCCGCGAGCTGGAGGTCCTGGTCCGCCGCCGCGAGGACATCAACGCCGAGATCTCCCGGGTGCAGGACGTCCTGGAGACCCTCGGTTTCGAGACCCCGGGCAAGGACTCCGGGGGCAAGGCACCCGCAGGGGCCGGGGCGACCCGCTCCGCGAAGTCCTCGGAGAGCTGACTCCGGCTCGGGCGGGGGCAGTTGGGCGGAGTCGGTGACGGTGGTTCAACTCACGTCTGGCACCGTCGATTTCCGGCCGACTCCGTACGCTCCGGCGCACGCCCCTTCCCCGGGCGGAAGGGTGGATTCCGGACTCTGTAAGGTGCTTGTAGGGTGCCTGGGGGCCACCCCTGGCAAGGGCTCCGGTCGTCAGCCACTCAAAAGAGGTGTCATTCTCCAGACCAAACAGGCATCTGCTCGATGACACGCCGTCCGGGCCTCTAGGATTCCCCCTATCACCTCACCGGTCTCTTTCGACAGGATCCCCATGAGCGACACTTCCCCCTACGGCTTCGAGCTTGTGCGGCGTGGGTACGACCGCGCTCAGGTGGACGAACGCATCTCCAAGCTCGTTTCCGACCGCGACGGCGCCCTGACCCGCATCACGGCGCTGGAGAAGCGGATCGAGGAGCTCCACCTCGAAACCCAGAACGCACAGGCACAGGTCAACGACGCCGAGCCCTCGTACGCGGGCCTCGGCGCGCGCGTCGAGAAGATCCTCCGCCTCGCCGAGGAAGAGGCGAAGGACCTGCGGGAGGAAGCCCGCCGCGCCGCCGAGCAGCACCGTGAACTCGCCGAGTCCGCCGCCCAGCAGGTGCGCAACGACGCCGAGTCCTACGCCGCCGAGCGCAAGGCGAAGGCCGAGGACGAGGGCGTCCGGATCGTCGAGAAGGCCAAGGGCGAGGCGAGCACGCTCCGTTCGGACGCCCAGAAGGACGCGCAGTCCAAGCGCGAGGAGGCGGACGCCCTCTTCGAGGAGACCCGCGCCAAGGCCGCCCAGGCCGCCGCGGACTTCGAGACGAACCTCGCCAAGCGCCGCGAGCAGTCGGAGCGCGACCTCGCCTCCCGCCAGGCCAAGGCCGAGAAGCGGCTCGCCGAGATCGAGCACCGCGCCGAGCAGCTGCGCATGGAGGCCGAGAAGCTGCGTACCGACGCCGAGCGCCGCGCCCGCCAGACGGTGGAGACCGCCCAGCGCCAGGCCGAGGACATCGTGGCCGACGCCAACGCCAAGGCCGACCGCATCCGCAGCGAATCGGAGCGCGAGCTGGCGGCACTCACCAACCGCCGCGACTCGATCAACGCCCAGCTGACCAACGTCCGCGAGATGCTGGCCACGCTGACCGGTGCCGCGGTCGCCGCCGCGGGCACTCCCGGCGAGGACGAGAGCGCCTCCCGAGGCGTGCCGGCCCAGCAGACCCGCTGACGCCCACCGCACGGCAGCAACTCCGCACGCCCCCGTACCGCGCTTTCCGCGGGACGGGGGCGTGGTGCGTACGGCCTCGCGCGCACCGGGCAGGCCGTGTGAAACGGCGGCCCGTAGGCACCGGGCGGGCATGGGGGGCGCGCGAGAGAGCCAAATGCGCTCCCAATGCATCCGCGCGCCCCTATCGCGCGCCCCACCGGGAGGCGCCTGTCAGTGGGCCCGCCTAGCGTGTACGCATGATCGAGCTCGAAGGGCTGACCAAGCGCTACGGCGAGAAGATGGCCGTCGACAATCTGACCTTCACGGTGCGGCCGGGCATCGTGACCGGGTTCCTCGGCCCGAACGGCGCGGGCAAGTCGACCACCATGCGGATGATGCTGGGCCTGGACCGGCCGACCTCCGGCGACGTCCGGATCGACGGCGTCCACTACGACCGCCTCAAGGAACCCCTCAAGGACATCGGGGCCCTCCTCGACGCCAAGGCGATGCACGGCGGGCGCAGCGCCTACCACCATCTGCTGTGTCTGGCGCAGTCCAACGGCATCCCCAGCAGCCGGGTGCACGAGGTGCTGGACACGGTCGGGCTGACGGCGGTGGCGAAGAAGAAGGCCAAGGGCTTCTCGCTGGGTATGGGCCAGCGGCTGGGGATCGCGGGGGCGCTGCTGGGCGATCCGCGGATCCTGATGTTCGACGAGCCGGTCAACGGCCTGGATCCCGAGGGCATCCACTGGATCCGCAATCTGATGAAGTCCCTCGCCGCGCAGGGCCGTACGGTCTTCGTCTCCTCGCATCTGATGAGCGAGATGGCGCTGACCGCCGACCACCTGGTCGTCATCGGCCAGGGCCGCCTGCTGGCGGACACCTCGATGGCCGACTTCATCCGGGAGAACTCCCGCTCCTACGTACGGCTGCGCAGCCCCCAGCGCGAACAGCTCCTCGACGTCCTGCACCGGGAGGACATCGCGGTCCTCACCAAGGACGACGGCGCCCTGGAAGTGGACGGCACCGGAGCCGACCGGCTCGGCGAACTGGCCGCCACCCACCGCCTGGTGCTGCACGAACTCAGCCCGCAGCAGGCCTCCTTGGAAGAGGCCTTCATGCAACTCACCGCCGAATCGGTGGAATACCACGCCCACACC
>NZ_JAAWWP010000035.1 GCF_012273655.1 Streptomyces physcomitrii
TGGGGTGTGTGGTCAACGGTCCCGGTGAGGCGCGGGAGGCGGATCTCGGGGTGGCCTCGGGCAACGGCAAGGGGCAGATCTTCGTGAAGGGCGAGGTCATCGCGACCGTCCCGGAGTCGAAGATCGTGGAGACCTTGATCGAGGAGGCCATGAAGATCGCCGAGCAGATGGAAGCCGAGGGCATCCCCTCCGGCGAACCCGAGATCTCCGTCAGCTGACCCGCCCCGGGCGGTGGCCCCGGGCCGCCCGCCGATCGGGCGGCACCGGGGTTTTCCGGCGGGTACAGTGCCAAGACCAGCAACCGTATTGGTGAGGCCGCTCCGCACGTGTTGACGCAGACCGCCACCCGGGTCCTCGACCCGGGCGACCTCGACGCCGCCCTCGCGATACTCGACCGCGAGCCGGTGGCCAACGCCTTCGTGGCGTCCCGGGTGCATGTCGCGGGCCTCGACCCCTGGCGCCTCGGCGGCGAGATGTGGGGCTGGTACGAGGACGGCATGCTGGTCTCGCTGTGCTACGCGGGCGCCAACCTGGTCCCCATCTGCGCCACCCCCCAGGCCGTGCGCGCCTTCGCCGACCGGGCCCGCAGGGCCGGCCGCCGCTGCTCCTCGATCGTCGGCCCCGCCGAGCCCACCGCCCTGCTGTGGAAGCACCTCGAACCCCACTGGGGACCGGCCCGCGAGGTCCGCGCCCACCAGCCCCTGATGGTCACCGACCGGCTGCCCACCGAGGCCGAGCCCGATCCGTACGTCCGGCGCATCCGCAAGGACGAGATGGAGACGATCATGCCCGCCTGCGTGGCCATGTTCACCGAGGAGGTCGGCGTCTCCCCGCTGGCCGGGGACGGCGGACTGCTCTACCAGGCCCGGGTCGCCGAACTCGTGGCCGCCGGACGCTCCTTCGCCCGGATCGACGAGGACGGCCAGGTCCTCTTCAAGGCCGAGATCGGCGCCGCCACCCCGGGGGCCTGCCAGATCCAGGGCGTGTGGGTGGCCCCCGAACACCGCGGCAAGGGCCTCGCCGCCCCCGGCATGGCCGCCGTGCTGCGCTACGCCCTCGCCGAGGTCTCCCCGGTGGTCAGCCTCTATGTCAACGACTTCAACGAGGCCGCCCGCGCCACCTACCGCAGGACCGGCTTCCAGGAGACCGGCTCCTTCATGAGCGTGCTCTTCTGACCCGGCCCCCGCAGGTACCCCCGACCCCGGCGAAACCCCTGCTGGCCAGGGTTTTGGCGGGGTAGTCTCCCCGGCATGCTGCGCATCTGCACACCCGGACGGCCCTCCGACATCCTCATCGGACCGCTGGACCTCGCCGCCCGCGTGGACGAGGCGCTCGCGGTCCAGGCCGAGGCCTTCGGGCTCGGCCCGGAAGAGGTCAACGTGCGGCGCCAGATCGTGCTGCGCCACCTCACCTTCCCCGGCGCCCGCGCCCTCGGCGCCACCACCGAGGACGGCACCCTGGTCGGCTTCGTCTACGGGATGCCCAACGACCGCCTGCACTGGTGGTCCACCGTCGTCGAGCCCCACCTCAGCACCCAGGGCCACCAGGGCTGGCTCGACCACTCCTTCGTCATCACCGAGCTGCACGTCCACCCCGGCCACCAGAAGCGGGGCGCCGGACGTGCGCTGATCACCCGGATCACCGACACCGCGGACGAACCCCGCTCGATCCTCTCCGCCATCGACGTCGAGAGCCCGGCCCGCGCCCTGTACCGCTCCCTCGGCTACCAGGACCTCGCCCGGCGGGTGCACTTCCCGAGCGCGCCCCGGCCGTACGCGGTGATGGGCGCGCCGCTGCCGCTGCGCAGGCCCTGAGGCGCGAGGGCGGGCCACCGGGCGTACCGCGGGCGGGTTATGGATTTCCACCGGCCCCCGCCGCCCGGCTAACCTCTCGCCATCACCCTTTCGTAGCAGGAGATCACCATGGCCCAGGTCCAGCGCATGTCCCAGTTGATGATCAAGACGCTGCGCGACGACCCGGCGGACGCCGAGACGCTGAGCCACAAGCTGCTGGTCCGCGCGGGCTATGTGCGCCGGACCTCCGCCGGCATCTGGAGCTGGCTGCCGCTCGGCAAGCGGGTCCTGGACAACATCTCCCGCATCGTGCGCGAGGAGATGGACGCCATCGGCGCCCAGGAGGTGCTGCTCCCGGCCCTGCTGCCCAAGGAGCCCTACCAGGAGTCCGGCCGCTGGGAGGAGTACGGCGACCTGCTCTTCCGCCTCCAGGACCGCAAGGGCGCCGACTATCTGCTCGGCCCCACCCACGAGGAGATCTTCACCCTCGTGGTCAAGGACCAGTGCACGTCCTACAAGGACCTGCCGGTGATGCTCTACCAGATCCAGACCAAGTACCGCGACGAGGCCCGCCCCCGCTCCGGGGTGCTGCGCGGCCGCGAGTTCCAGATGAAGGACTCGTACTCCTTCGACGTCAGCGACGAGGGGCTCGAGGAGTCCTACCGCCTGCACCGCGAGGCCTACCAGAAGATCTTCGCCCGCCTCGGCCTCGACTACCGCATCGTCTCCGCGGTCTCCGGCGCGATGGGCGGCTCCGCCTCCGAGGAGTTCCTCGCCCCCGCGGCCGCCGGCGAGGACACCTTCGCGGACTGCCCGCACTGCGACTACGCCGCCAACACCGAGGCCGTCACCTTCGCGCTCACCCCGGCCGAGGGCGAGCACGGCGCGGTCGAGGAGCTGGACACCCCGGACACCCCGACCATCGAGACGCTCGCCGAGCACCTCGGGGTGCCCGCCGCGGCGACCCTGAAGAACCTCCTGGTCAAGGTGGACGGGGAGATCGTCGCCGTCGGCGTGCCCGGCAACCGCGAGGTCGACCTCGGCAAGCTCGGCGAGCACCTGGCGCCCGCCGAGGTCGAACTGGTCACCGCCGAGGACTTCGTGGGCCGCGAGGACCTGGTGCGCGGCTATGTCGGACCGCAGGGCCTGGAGAAGGTCCGCTACCTCGCCGACCCGCGCGTCGCCCCCGGCACCGCCTGGATCACCGGTGCCAACAAGGAGGGCAAGCACGCGAAGAACGTCGTCGCGGGCCGGGACTTCGAGGTGGACGAGTACGTAGACGTGGTCGTGGTCGAGGAGGGCGACCCCTGCCCCCAGTGCGGCACCGGCCTCGTCCTCGACCGCGCCATCGAGATCGGCCACATCTTCCAGCTCGGCCGCAAGTACGCCGACACCTTCCAGCTCGACGTCCTCGGCAAGGAGGGCAAGCCGGTCCGGGTCACCATGGGCTCGTACGGCATCGGCGTCTCGCGCGCGGTCGCCGCGCTCGCCGAGCAGAGCGCCGACGGGCAGGGCCTGTGCTGGCCCCGCGAGGTGGCCCCGGCCGAGGTGCACGTGGTCGCCGCGGGCAAGGCGCTGCAGACCGAACTCGCCCTGGAGGTCGGCGAACGGCTCGGCGCGGCCGGGCTGCGCGTCCTGGTCGACGACCGCGCGGGGGTCTCGCCCGGCGTGAAGTTCACCGACGCCGAACTGATCGGCGTGCCCACCATCCTGGTCGCCGGCCGCCGCTCCGCCGAGGGCATCGTCGAGCTCAAGGACCGCCGTACGGGGGAGCGGGAGGAGCTGACGGTGGAGGAGGCTGTGGGGCGGCTTACTGCTTGAGGGGTGGGTACGGGGGCGGGGTGCGTGGGGTGTGGAGTGCCGGGGGGTGTGGAGCGCCGGGGGGTGGGGGGAACGGGGCCGATGACAGGTGACAGCTGACGGATGACAGATAGTGAAATCCGTCATCTGTCATCCGTCACTTGATATCCGTCACCTGTGATCCGCCACCCGTCATCCGCCAACTGCCGGCTGTCACCCGTCGGCTGTCACCCGTCAGTTGCTCCCGCTCTCGCGCCCCCGACCCTCGCGCTCTCGCTCCCGCGCGCCCGACCCTCGCACCCCCGCCCCCGGCACCTCCCCGCCCTCGCACCCCGACTCACAACCACCCCGACTCACAACCACCCCGCGAACTCCATCAGCAACTCGCTGTCCTGCTCCCGCCCCACCCGCCGTGCCCGCACGCCCGACTCCACCGCGCGGAACAGGGTCCAGCCGCGCAGCCGTTCCTGGTCGAGCTCCAGGGACTCGGCGAGCCGCTTGACCCGGCGCCGGGTGGTCGCGGGGCCCGAGGGCGAGGCGATCAGGTCCTCCACCCGGTCGCGGACCAGCCGGGCCAGGTCGAAGGCGCACTCGCCGACCACAGGGTCGGGGCCGACCGCGAGCCAGGGGGAGCGTTCGGCGCCGAGTACCTTGCTCTGCCGGAAGGTGCCGTGCAGCAGGTGCTCCTGCGGCGGGGCGGTGAGCAGCTCCTGCCGGGCGCCCAGCGCGGCGTCCACCAGCGGGGCGAGGTCGGGATCCGCGCGGGCGTCCGCCGCCATGGCCTCGGCCTGCCGCCCGGTGCGCGCGGCCACCGTCTCGAAGCGGTGTCCCTCGGGCGGCGGCACCCACAGGCGGCGCAGGGTGCCCGCCGCCTCCAGCATCGACTTGGCCTCGGGCAGGGTCCGTACCGACACATCGGGGTGCAGCCGCTCCAGGAGCAGGGCGCCGTTCTCCTCGCCGCCGGGACCGTCGTCGAGGAGCCGTACCGCGCCGAGGCCGCCCCAGTGGGCGAGGGCGGCGCGTTCCGCCTCGGGGCGGGCGCGCGGGGGCGCCAGCTTCAGGACCGCGGGGGAGCCGTCGGCCCGGCGGACGAAGACCACCAGGCTGCTGCGGCCGCCCGGCACCTGCACCCGCTCGGCGGTCGACTCCCGTGCGGCGACGGCCTGTTCGGCCAGTGCGGGCAGGCGGTGGAGCCAGTCGGCGATCTCCCCGGCCCCGGAGGCCGGTGTCTCGCCCAGTGCTCTGACGAGGCGCTGCGGCGGTGCGAAAGCCATGCGCGAGTCGTTTCCTTCCCCTGCCGCCGCCCGGCGGTCCTACGTCTGCGGCGCCTGCCCGGCGGTCGCGGTGCCGTCCGACACCTTCTTCGCCGGCCGCTCGGAGAGACCAGGGAAGGCTACGCTCCCGTCCCGCCAGCGCGCTGCCCGCACCGCTGCCTCGCGCAGCGCGCGCGCCGCCTCCTTGCGCTCCTCGCCGGGCACGGCGCGCACCAGGTCCGAGTAGACGGCGGCCACCCGGTCCTCCAGCTCCGCGGCGAGCCGCCGGGCCGCGGCCGCGTCGGTGACCGGGAAGGGCAGCGCGTACCCCGCGGCGGCCGGCCGGGGCGCCGCGCCCAGGTCGCGCACGCTGCGGCGCAGCGCGTCCCGCCGGGCGCGATGGGCCTCGTAGCCCTCGCGGGCCTGCGCCTTGCCGTCCTTGCCGATGCGCCCGCCGACGACGCCGTAGCCGTACACCGCCGCGTGCTCGGCGGCGAGCGCGGCCTGCACGGCGCGCAGCCGGGCCTGCTCGGCCTTGTCGTCCGCGACCGCCCGCGCCCTCCGGTCCGCCGCCCCGGCCCTGCCGTCCGCCGCCTCCGTCCCGCCCGCCGAGGCGCGCTCCGCGATCACCGGCCCTTCGCCCGAGAGCCCGTCACGAGGCGCCATGGGGGTCACCGTCCCTTCGTCAGGAAGAAGTCCGCCGCGCGTCAGGAGGCGCGTGTCGTCAGGAAGCACGTGTCGTCAGGAAGTACGTGTGGACGGCGCCGCAGGCCGCCACCGAGGCGAGCAGCCGGGCGGTCTCGCCGGGGGCGGCGGTCAGCGCGGCCTCCCTGCGTTCGGTGAGGGTCTTCTCGTTCCGGGCGAGGAAGGCGAGCGCGTCCGCCTCCTTCTCCGGTACGCCGGCTTCCGGAGAAGGGGAGCCCATCGCGGCGGACGGGCGCGGGGTCGCGGCCTCGGCGCCCGCCTGCGCGCCGCCGCCGAACGCGGACACATGGCGGGCGACCTCGGTGCGCAGCGGGGTCAGCCGCGCGGTCAGCCGCGGATGGGCGGCGATCACCGCGTCGTACTGGTCGAGGAGGAGGGCGCTGTCGCGTGCCGCGCGGGCGCGGGCGCGCTGGTCGGCGTCGGCCGCGCGGCCCTTCTCGGTACCGGATCCGGTGGAGCAGCCCGCGAGCAGCAGGAGGCCCGTGCCGCCCGCGCAGACGAGGAGGGACCTTCGCCCCGGTCCGGGGCCGGTGGCTGACGGCTGCCCGGGACGGGCGGGTGGCGACTCGGGGTGCGGCACGGCGTACGTCCTCGGGAGTTCGCACAGCGGACTGCTGCTGGTGTGATTGCGTGATCACCGTACCGTCGGATTCGCGCCGCCACCGCCATCGGCTCGTCCATCCGGCGACACCCGCCCGAGCGGCCGAAGCGGCCCGGAGGATGGCCGCGACACCCCCGGCGAACCGATACCCTTGACCGACACGCGACCTTCCCACAACAGCACACGCGGCCGAGGAGTCACCCGGATGAGCACCACCCAGAGCGAGAGGCTGCGGGAACTCCTGGAGCCCCTCGTCACCTCCAAGGACCTGGATCTCGAGGAGATCACGGTGACCCCGGCGGGAAAGCGGCGTGTGCTGCGCATCGTGGTCGACTCCGACGAGGGCGTGCTCCTGGACACCTGCGCCGAGCTGAGCCGTGAGATCTCCGACCGGCTCGACGCGGACGACGCCATGGGACAGGGCGAGTACGTCCTGGAAGTGACCTCCCCCGGAGCCGACCGCCCGCTGACCGAGCACCGGCACTACGCCCGCGCGACCGGGCGCCTGGTGAAGTTCCAGCTGGCCGAGGGCGGCGAGCTGACCGCCCGGATCCTGACGGCGGACCGGGACGGTCTCGACCTGGAGGTGCCCGGCGTCAAGGGCCGCAGGCCCACCGCCCGCCGGCTCGCCTTCGAGGAGATCGCCAAGGCGCGCGTGGAGATCGAGTTCAACCGCAAGAGCAGCAGCGCAGCGGGCGCCACCGGCGCCGGGGACGCAGAGGCAGAGGAGGCGTAGCCGTGGATATCGACATGAGTGCTTTGAGGGGCTTGGTCCGGGAGAAGGAGATCTCCTTCGACCTGCTGGTCGAGGCGATCGAATCGGCCCTCCTGATCGCCTACCACCGGACCGAGGGCAGCCGCCGCCGCGCCCGCGTGGAGCTCGACCGCAGCACCGGGCATGTGACGGTCTGGGCCAAGGAGGAGGACGAGGAGCTCGAAGAGGGCCAGGAGCCCCGCGAGTTCGACGACACCCCCTCCGGCTTCGGCCGCATCGCCGCGACCACCGCCAAGCAGGTCATCCTGCAGCGGCTGCGCGACGCCGAGGACGACGCCACCCTCGGCGAGTACGCAGGCCGGGAGGGCGACATCGTCACCGGCGTGGTGCAGCAGGGCCGCGACCCGAAGAACATCCTGGTCGACATCGGCAAGCTGGAGGCCATCCTGCCCGTGCAGGAGCAGGTCCCCGGCGAGGACTACCAGCACGGCATGCGGCTGCGCTCGTACGTCGTCCGGGTGGCCAAGGGGGTGCGCGGGCCCTCGGTGACGCTCTCGCGGACCCACCCGAACCTGGTGAAGAAGCTCTTCGCGCTGGAGGTGCCGGAGATCGCCGACGGCTCCGTCGAGATCTCCGCCATCGCGCGCGAGGCGGGCCACCGCACCAAGATCGCGGTGCGCTCGGTGCGCTCCGGACTGAACGCCAAGGGCGCCTGCATCGGCCCGATGGGCGGGCGGGTGCGCAATGTCATGGCCGAGCTGAACGGTGAGAAGATCGACATCGTCGACTGGTCCGAGGACCCGGCCGACATGGTGGCCAACGCGCTCTCCCCGGCCCGGGTCTCCAAGGTCGAGATCGTCGACCTCGCGGCGCGTTCCGCCCGGGTGACGGTGCCGGACTACCAGCTGTCCCTCGCCATCGGCAAGGAGGGGCAGAACGCCCGCCTCGCCGCGCGGCTGACCGGCTGGCGCATCGACATCCGGCCGGACACCGAGCAGGCGGCGGCCCCGGAGGACGCCCGGTAATTCCCGGGCGGCAGGGCGCCCCGGCGCCGTATCGTGCCCCCGGATCGCAGAGATCCGGTCATGTTGCCGCAGACACCCGTTCGATTCTTCCCCCGATCGGGTGGGGTCGGTCCCAGGAGGTAGACTTAACGATGTCTGGCCGGACGCACACCCGGGCATGCCCCGAGCGCACCTGTCTGGGGTGCCGGGAGCGAGCGGCCAAGAGCGATCTGCTGCGGATCGTGCTGAGCGGGGAGCAATGCGTCCCCGATCATCGCGGTACGCTGCCCGGCCGGGGCGCGTATGTGCACCCCGCCCCGGTCTGTCTCGACTCGGCGATCCGTCGCCGGGCGTTCCCCCGGGCCTTCAGGGTCAAGGGGCCGCTCGACACCGCGGCCCTCCGCCGGGACATCGAGGACAGCAGCCGCTCGGCCGCCGAAGACGGTGGCTGACCGGCTACACCGCACGACGTGCCGTACGGAATCCCCTGTGCGGTCCGGTACCTCGCGAGTCGGAAGTAGGTCGAGATTGCGATGAGCACTCGATGAGTACGCGATGAGTACGCCCATGAAGTAGCGACGGTCCGGCGTAACCCGGACCTAAAAGGAGCGAAGTGGCTAAGGTCCGGGTATACGAACTCGCCAAGGAGTTCGGCGTGGAGAGCAAGGTCGTCATGGCCAAGCTCCAAGAACTCGGTGAATTCGTCCGTTCGGCGTCCTCGACGATCGAGGCGCCTGTCGTACGCAAACTGACCGACGCATTCGAGCAGGGCAGCGGTTCCGGCAAGTCCGGCAAGCCCGCCCCCCGCAAGACCTCCGCGCCCGCCGCCAAGCGCGCGGACAGCACCCCGACGCCCGCCGCGCCCTCCCCGGCGCAGGCGGCCCGTCCCGCTGCCCCGAAGCCGGCGGCAGCGCCCCAGCCTGCGGCGGCCGAGAAGCCGGCCCCCGGCCCCCGGCCGACGCCGGGTCCCAAGCCGCCCGCGGCGCCCAAGCCCGCGGCAGCCGCACCGGCCGCCTCGGCCGGTGCCCCGGAGTTCACGGCCCCGCCCGCCGCACCGTCCTCCGGTCCCGCGGCAGGTGCCCGTCCGGGCGCCCGCCCCGGTGCGCCGAAGCCCGGTGCCCGTCCGGCCGCTCCCGGCCAGGGCGGCGGTCAGGGCCAGGCGCCCGGCCGCGGTGAGCGTCCCGCCTCCGGCGGTGCCCCGCGTCCCGGTGGCCAGGGTGCCCGTCCGGGCGGCCAGGCCCCGCGTCCCGGCGGTGCCCGCCCCGCGGGTCCCCGTCCGGGCAACAACCCCTTCACCTCCGGCGGATCCACCGGCATGGCGCGCCCCCAGGCGCCCCGTCCCGGCGGTGCGCCGCGTCCCGGCGGCCAGGGTGCTCCCGGCGGAGCCCCCCGCCCGCAGGGCCAGGGCGGTCAGGGTGCGCCCCGTCCGCAGGCCGGCCCCGGTGCCGGTCGTCCGACCCCGGGCGGCATGCCCCGCCCGCAGGCCCCGCGTCCCGGCGCCGGCCCCGGCGGTCCCGGCCGTCCGAACCCCGGCATGATGCCGCAGCGTCCGGCTGCCGGTCCCCGCCCCGGCGGCGGTCCCGGTGGCGGTCGCGGTCCCGGCGGCGGTGGCCGTCCGGGCGGCGGTGGCGGTCGTCCCGGCGGCGGTGGCGGCTTCGCCGGCCGTCCCGGTGGCGGTGGCGGTGCCGGTCGTCCCGGTGGCGGCGGCGGTTTCGCCGGTCGTCCCGGTGGTGGCGGCGGCTTCGGCGGCGGCGGTGGCCGTCCCGGCTTCGGTGGCCGTCCCGGCGGTCCCGGTGGCCGCGGTGGCACGCAGGGCGCCTTCGGCCGTCCCGGCGGTCCGGCGCGTCGTGGCCGCAAGTCGAAGCGGCAGAGGCGCCAGGAGTACGAGGCCATGCAGGCCCCGTCGGTCGGCGGCGTGATGCTGCCCCGCGGCAACGGCGAGACCATTCGCCTGTCGCGCGGTGCCTCGCTCACCGACTTCGCCGAGAAGATCAACGCCAACCCGGCCTCGCTGGTCGCGGTGATGATGAACCTCGGCGAGATGGTCACGGCGACCCAGTCCGTCACGGACGACACGCTGGAGATGCTGGCGTCCGAGATGAACTACACCGTCCAGATCGTCAGCCCCGAGGAGGAGGACCGCGAGCTTCTCGAGTCCTTCGACCTGGAGTTCGGCGAGGACGAGGGCGGCGAGGCCGCGCTGGTCTCCCGTCCGCCGGTGGTGACCGTCATGGGTCACGTCGACCACGGCAAGACCCGCCTGCTCGACGCCATCCGCAAGACCAACGTCATCGCGGGCGAGGCCGGCGGCATCACCCAGCACATCGGTGCCTACCAGGTCACGACCGAGGTCAACGCGGAAGAGCGGAAGATCACCTTCATCGACACCCCGGGTCACGAGGCGTTCACCGCCATGCGTGCCCGCGGTGCCAAGTCGACCGACATCGCGATCCTCGTGGTGGCGGCCAACGACGGTGTGATGCCGCAGACGATCGAGGCCCTGAACCACGCCAAGGCGGCCGAGGTGCCGATCGTGGTCGCGGTCAACAAGATCGACGTCGAGGGCGCCGACCCGACCAAGGTGCGCGGTCAGCTGACCGAGTTCGGCCTGGTGGCCGAGGAGTACGGCGGCGAGACCATGTTCGTCGACATCTCCGCCAAGCAGGGTCTGCACATCGACAGCCTCCTGGAGGCCGTCGTCCTGACCGCGGACGCCTCGCTCGACCTGCGGGCCAACCCGGAGCAGGACGCGCAGGGCATCGCGATCGAGGCCCACCTGGACAAGGGCCGCGGTGCCACCGCGACCGTCCTGGTCCAGCGCGGCACCCTGCGGGTCGGCGAGACCATGGTCGTCGGCGACGCCTACGGCCGTGTCCGCGCCATGCTCGACGACCTCGGCAACAACGTCGACGAGGCCGGTCCGTCCACCCCGGTCCAGGTCCTGGGTCTGACCAACGTCCCGGGCGCCGGCGACAACTTCATCGTCGTCGACGAGGACCGTACGGCCCGTCAGATCGCCGAGAAGCGTGCCGCCCGTGAGCGCAACGCCGCGTTCGCCAAGCGCACCCGCCGGGTGTCCCTGGAGGACCTGGACAAGGTGCTCAAGGCGGGCGAGGTCCAGCAGCTCAACCTCATCATCAAGGGCGACGCCTCCGGTTCGGTCGAGGCCCTGGAGTCCTCGCTGCTCCAGCTGGACGTCGGCGAAGAGGTCGACATCAGGGTCCTGCACCGCGGTGTCGGTGCGGTCACCGAGTCGGACATCGACCTGGCCATGGGCTCCGACGCCATCGTCATCGGCTTCAACGTGCGCGCCGCCGGGCGTGCCACGCAGATGGCCGAGCGCGAGGGCGTGGACGTCCGGTACTACTCGGTCATCTACCAGGCGATCGAGGAGATCGAGGCGGCCCTCAAGGGCATGCTCAAGCCGGAGTACGAGGAGGTCGAGCTCGGCACGGCGGAGATCCGCGAGGTCTTCAAGTCGTCCAAGCTGGGCAACATCGCGGGTGTGCTCATCCGCTCCGGCGAGGTCAAGCGGAACACCAAGGCCCGCCTGGTCCGCGACGGCAAGGTCATCGCGGAGAACCTCAACATCGAGGGCCTGCGCCGCTTCAAGGACGACGTCACCGAGATCCGGGAAGGCTTCGAGGGCGGTATCAACCTCGGAAACTTCAACGACATCAAGGTCGACGACGTCATCGCGACGTACGAGATGCGCGAGAAGCCGCGCGTCTGACGCGGCCGGGCCCACCGCCCGGGACACGGTCCGCCCTCGTGGCGGCCGGGTCCGGGGCGGCGTCCGGGAGCGTGCTGCGTGAAGCGGTCCGGGGCCGGTCGGCGGGGAGGAAACTCCGTCGATCGGCCCCGGCCGCTGCGTGTACGGTTTGGCTGTCCCTGCCGAGGAAGGCAGGGCGCCGATCCCGTACCGGCGGGTCATCCGGGCTTCTATGTATGTGGGGACTCTGTCCTTCGATCTGCTGCTCGGCGACGTACGGTCGCTGAAGGAGAAGCGTTCCGTGGTCCGCCCGATCGTCGCCGAACTCATCCGCAAGTACGCGGTGAGCGCGGCCGAGGTCGACCACATGGATCTGCACCGCAGGGCCGTGATCGGCCTTGCCGCGGTGTCCGGTGACGCCGGACACCTGACCGAGGTACTCGACCGGTGCGAGCGACTTGTCGCGGGGCGCCCGGAGGTGGAACTGCTGTCCGTGCGGCGGCGCTTCCACGGCGAGGACGACTGAACCGGCCGCTCGGCCGGAGACCGGGGCGGGCGCGAGCCACCCGGTCGAAGACCCAGGAAAGAAGAGGGAGACGGACCAGTGGCCGACAACGCGCGGGCGAAGAGGCTGGCGGACCTCATCCGGGAGGTGGTGGCCAACAAGCTCCAGCGGGGCATCAAGGACCCTCGGCTCGGATCGCATGTGACCATCACGGACACCCGGGTGACCGGTGACCTGCGGGAGGCGACCGTCTTCTACACCGTGTACGGGGACGACGAGGAGCGGGCCGCCGCCGCGGCGGGCCTGGAGAGCGCCAAGGGCGTGCTGCGCAGCGAGGTGGGCAAGGCGGCCGGGGTGAAGTTCACCCCGACCCTCGCCTTCGTCGCCGACGCGCTGCCGGACAACGCCCGCACCATCGAGGACCTCCTCGACAAGGCCAGGGCCTCCGACGAGAAGGTCCGCGAGGCCTCCGCCGGAGCCCGGTACGCGGGGGAGGCGGACCCGTACCGCAAGCCCGGCGACGAAGACGCCGAGAACGCCGAGGACGGTGCCGCCACGGACGACGGGGACGGCGACAGCTCTTCATGAGGCAGCAGACCACCAGGACGCCCGACGGCCTTGTCATCGTCGACAAGCCGTCGGGCTTCACCTCGCACGACGTCGTGGCCAAGATGCGGGGCATCGCCCGCACCCGCCGCGTCGGGCACGCGGGCACCCTCGACCCGATGGCGACCGGCGTGCTGGTCCTCGGCGTGGAGCGGGCCACCAAGCTCCTCGGCCACCTCGCGCTGACCGAGAAGGAGTACCTGGGCACCATCAGGCTCGGCCAGGACACCGTCACCGACGACGCCGAGGGGGAGATCACCTCCGCCGCGGACGCCTCCGGGATCACCCGGGACGCGGTGGACGCCGAGGTGGCGAAGCTGACCGGGGAGCTGATGCAGGTCCCGTCCAAGGTCAGCGCCATCAAGATCGACGGCAAGCGCTCCTACAAGCGGGCCCGGGAGGGCGAGGAGTTCGAGATCCCGGCCCGTCCGGTGACCGTCTCCTCCTTCCTCGTCCACGACCTGCGCGAGGCCCGCGCCGAGGACGGCACCCCGGTCACCGACCTCGTCGTCTCGGTGACCTGCTCCTCGGGTACGTACATCCGCGCGCTCGCCCGCGACCTCGGCGCGGCGCTCGGCACCGGCGGGCACCTCACGGCGCTGCGGCGCACCCGGGTCGGGCCCTACCGCCTCGAGGCGGCGCGCACCCTGGACGCCCTCCAGGAGGAGCTGACCGTGATGCCGGTCGCCGAGGCCGCGGCCGCCGCCTTCCCGCGCTGGGACGTCGACGCCCGCCGCGCCGAACTCCTCGGCCACGGTGTCCGGCTGGACATGCCGGAGAGCTACGCGGGCCGCGGACCGGTCGCCGTCTTCGGGCCCGAGGGCCAATTCCTGGTCCTGGTCGAGGAGTTGAAGGGCAAGGCCAAGAGCCTCGCCGTCTTCTCCTGAACCGGTGGCCGCCGCCTGCCCGCCGCGGCGGGCGGCAACCCCGTTGAGCTGCCGGTTCACCCCATCGTGCAGGCGCTCGGAGCGAACCGGGGGAGCGCCGGGGGCGCGTTCGCCCGGATCCCTGTCCCGCTGATCATCCGCCGCCTACCGTCGAGGGCGTCGGGGGCGCACGGCGGGGAGGACATATGGCGGAACGGGACGCGCGGACGGCCGAGGAGAGCGATCTCGGCGGGGCCCTGGTGCGGATCTGCGACCTGGCGGGGCGGGTCCGCGGCATGGGCTTCGCCGCGGACGCCGACGGCACCGTGCTCACCAGCCACGAGGCGGTCGACGGACTGCCCCGGCTGGTGCTGCACGCCCCCGGCGACCGCGTCTGCGTGGTGACACCGGAGGCCGTCACCGAGGTCCCGGGTTCCGACCTCGCCCTCATCCGCACCGAGGGCCTCGACCTGCCCCCGCTCCCGGTGACCGTGCGCGACTCCATCCCCGCGGGCTCCTACGTGCGGATCGCCGCCGAGGGCTGGCGCGAGGCCCGGGTGCTGGGGCGGGCCCCGGTCACCTACACCTCCACCGACCGCTTCCACCTGGTCACCGGCGCCGTCGAACTGGCCGTCGGCACCGAGGGCAGCGACGCGCTCCGGCTCGGCGGGCACGCCGCCGGGGGCCCGGTCCTGGACGCCGCCACCGGCTCGGTGCTCGCCGTCCTCGGCAGCGCCCTGCAGGCCGGGCACGGCGCCGCGGGCTTCGCGGTCACCCCCCGGGACGCGGCCGCGGGCGAACCGGGCGGCCCGATCGCGCGGCTGCTGGCCCGCAACGCGGCCACCGTGCCCGGCTTCGGCGCCGACCTCAACCTCGCGGGCGTCCTCCAGCTGACCGCCACGGCCACCGGCTCGGACGGCCCCCGCCCCTGCCCGCTGCATGTCGAACGCCCCCTGGTGGCACAGGAGTTCCGGGACTTCCTGGCCGGTGACCGGGCCGTCCTCGGCCTGGTCGGCGCCCCCGGCAGCGGACGTACCACCGAGCTGGCCGCCCTCGCCGCGCAACGCGCCGGCGGCAGCAGCCCGGGCCCCACCCTGTGGCTGCGCGGCGCCGATCTGCGCGCCGACGACGAGTCGATCGCGGAGGCGGTCGCCCGCGCGCTGAACCGGGCGGCGCGCATCCTCGCCGCCTCCGCCGCAGCCGCCGCGTCCCCCGCACCCGGCGCGGAGGCCGACCACCCGGACCCCACCGGTACGGACCCCCAGGAGCGCGGCGCCCTCCGGCCCGCGACCGCCCCACGCGGCACCGAACCGACGGGCCCCGCCGCCCCGGGCCGGACGGCACGCACCGGCGCCCCGGGCGGCCGGGAGGACGGCCAGGGCAGAGCGCGGCCCCGCGCCGCCGCCCGGACGCCCGAGGCCGAGCGCGCCCCCGAGGGGCTGAGGGGGCCGACCGGGCACCGACGCGCCTTCGGGGACATCTCGCCGGACCGGGTGGCCCGGCTGGCCCGCGACGCCGGGCGCCCGCTGCTGCTCCTGCTCGACGGCCCCGAGGAGATGCCGGCCGCCCTGGCGCAGCGGCTCGCCGACTGGAGCGCGGCCGGCTCCGGCTGGCTGCGCGACACCGGCGCCCAACTCGTCGTCGCCTGCCGCGCCGAGCACTGGGAGCAGGCCGGTGCGCACTTCCCGGCCCGGCAGCTGTACGGCCGGGGCACCGGGCAACTCCCCGCCTGCGTACGGCTCGGCCCGCTCACCGGGACCGAGGCGAGCCGGCTGCGCGCCCTGCACGGGCTGGACGCCTCGGCCCTCGACCCGGCCGGGGCACGCCATCCGCTCGCCCTGCGGCTGCTCGCCGACGTACGCCGGGCCATGCCGGGACAGGCGCCCGGCAGACCCACCGGCGAGGAGATCCTCGGCGCCCACCTCGACCTGGTCTGCCTGCGGATCGCGGCCCGGCTCGCGCAGCGGCAGCAGCCCACCGGGGGCCGCGCGGTGGCCCGGCTCGCCGCCCGTGTCTCCGGGCAGGTGCACGAGGCCGCCCGCCGGTGCCTGGCCCCCGGGCAGGGCGAGCTGGACCGGGCCGGCTTCGAGGAGCTGTTCCCCTGGTCCACCGGCTGGGCCGCCGCCGTCCTCGCCGAGGGCCTGTTCGTCCCGGCGGGGGAGGGCTACCGCTTCGCCGACGAGGAGGTCGGCGACTGGATCCAGGGCACCCACCTCGACCTGGACGCCGCCCTGCGGGCCCTGGTCCACGCTCGCCGCACCCGGCCGGAGGAGGCCCCCGCGCCCAGGTCCGCCGTACCGCAGCAGCGCAGACGCCGGAGCCAGCGCAGGCGGCCCCCGCAGCCGGAGCCTCCGCTCCCGCTGCCCCGGCACCGGATCGGGCCCGTGGTGCAGGCCATGCTGCTGCTCGGCCGGGAGCGCGGCCCGGCCCGACTCGGCGCCCACCTCGCGGAGTTGATCGAGGCCACCGACGAGTTGACCCAGGTCGGCGAGCACGGCGAGGCGGCGGCGGGCGACGCCGTCTGGTGGTCCGCGCGGCTGCTCGCCGAGGCGCTGACCCGCTCCCCGGACGCCCGCCCCCATCTGAGCGTGCTGCGGATGCTCGCGGGCCGGGTGGTGGTCTGGCGCACCGAGGGCCGCCGGACGCCCGGCGACTTCGGGCCCGATTTCTGGGCCGCTCTCGCGCTGCCCGAGGAGGAGCGCTTCGACCTGCTGCGCCGCCTGGTCGTCGCGGACGGCGCGCCCGGCAGCGACACCCGCTACCTGGACGCCGTCGCCGCCCTGCTGCGCGCCGACCCCGTCTCCCGCCAGCGCAGGCTCACCGACTGGTTCGGCGACGAACGCAAGCTCGCCGCCACCCCCGCGGCCACCGTCGCCGCCGCGGCCCAGGCCCTGCTGCACACCCACCGCGGGCTCGCCCTGGACGAGCTGGTCGAGGCGCTGGTGGACTGCGCCCACGTCCGCGCGGACGAACTGCTCGCCACCCTCGCCCAGGAGGAACCCTCCGCCCTGTGCCGCGCCGTCGACCGCTGGGCGCACGACGAGCGCCCGGCCCGCCAGGTCGCCGCGTCCGCCTACGGCACCCTGGTGGCCCGGCACGCCCGCCTGGACGCCGACCGCGAGCTGCTGCGCCTCGCCGCGCTCGCCCTCCTGGAGCGCGCCGGCGACCGCACCCTGCACGGCAGCGCCCTCGCCCTGCTCGTCCGCGACCCGCTGACCCGCGGCCGGTATCTGCCCGAGGCGCTGCGGCACTTCGCCACCGGCCAGGCCCGGCTGCCCTTCGAGGCCCTGCTGCTCGCGCTGCCCACCGACCCGGAGGCGGTGCTCGCCTCCTGCCGCACCCGGCTGCTGCGCTCCGGCGGCCGGGCGGAGGCCACCGAACTGCTCACCGCGCTCGCCGAGGTGACCTCGCCCGCCTCCTCACGCCGGGTCGCCACCCTCGTCCGGGAGGTGCTGCGGCGCCGCCCCGAGCTGGCGCCCGCGGTCGCCGCCTATCTCGAACAGCGCCTGGAACAGGGCGACTCGGCACGCTCGGTGCTGCTGCCCCTGGTCACCGAGGTGCTCCGGGAGGAGCCCGCCGAGGTGCGGGCCGAGATCGCCGCGACGGCCGGCAGCCACGGCACCGCCGCCTCACGCGCCCTGCGCGCGGAGCTCCTGGAGTTCCTGATCGAGGGCGAGCACGACCCCGAGGTCCTGGTCCGGCTGCTCGGCGCGCTCGCCGAGAGCGCCGAGGACCGCGGCGATCCGGCCACCCGCGAGCTGGTGCACCGTACGGGGCTGCGGATGGCCCGCAGTCCCCAGGGCGCGGCCCGGCTCGACCGGGGGCTGGTGGAGCTGGCCCGCCGGGTGCCCGGTTTCGCCGCCCTGCTCGCCCGGTGGCTCGGCGAGGCCCCGGGCAACTGGTCGCCGCTGCTCGGCCCGGGCGCCCGCCGCACCATCGAGAACCTGGCGGCGGAGCCGGTCGCCGTCTGACCTCCCGGCCGGGGCCTCGCCGCCGTGGCCGGAGGTACCGGACATCGGCTGACACACCGGGCCCATCGCCGCCCGGCGGGGCGCCCGCTACCCGTATCCGCCGCTCGTCCCGTGTGCGGCGCGCCTCACCGCCCCATGCCGATGCGGGCCGTCACCCCTCGGCATGGCACTCTTAGAGCTGCGGAAAGGCAACCGCCACAACCACTGACACGGGTTCGAGGAGAGGTCACAGTGCAGCGCTGGCGTGGCTTGGAGGAGATCCCCGAGGACTGGGGGCGCAGCGTCGTCACCATCGGGTCCTACGACGGGGTGCACCGCGGTCACCAGCTGATCATCGGCCGCGCCGTGGAGCGCGCGCGGGAGCTGGGCGTGCCCTCGGTGGTCGTCACCTTCGACCCGCACCCGAGCGAGGTGGTGCGCCCCGGCAGCCACCCGCCGCTGCTCGCCCCGCACCACCGCCGTGCCGACCTGATGGCCCAGCTGGGCGTGGACGCCCTGCTGATCCTGCCGTTCACCACCGAGTTCTCCCGGCTGTCGGCCGCCGACTTCGTGGTCAAGGTGCTCATCGACCGGCTGCACGCCAAGTGCGTCGTGGAGGGCCCCAACTTCCGCTTCGGGCACAAGGCCGCGGGCAATGTCGACTTCCTGCGCGAACTCGGCGCCACCTACGACTACGAGGTCGAGGTCGTCGACCTCTTCGTCACCGGCGAGGCGGGCGGCGGCAAGCCCTTCTCCTCCACCATGACCCGGCGCCTGGTCGCCGAGGGCGAGGTGGCGGGCGCGGCCGAGATCCTGGGCCGCCCGCACCGCGTGGAGGGAGTGGTGGTCCGCGGCGCCCAGCGCGGCCGGGAACTCGGCTTCCCCACCGCCAATGTCGAGACCCTGCCGCACACCGCGATCCCCGCCGACGGGGTCTACGCGGGCTGGCTCCAGGTCGAGGGCGAGGCGATGCCCGCGGCCATCTCGGTGGGCACCAACCCGCAGTTCGACGGCACCGAGCGCACCGTGGAGGCGTATGCCATCGACCGCGTCGGCCTCGACCTGTACGGGCTGCACGTCGCCGTCGACTTCCTCGCCTTCGTACGCGGCCAGGCCAAGTTCGACTCGATCGGCGCCCTGCTCGAAGCGATCTCCGCCGATGTGCGGCGCTCCCGCGAACTCCTCGCGGGAGCGAGCGCGCCCCGGCACTGACCCCCGGGGCCCTGAGGGGGCGCCTCAGTCCGCCTTCCGCCCCGCGCCCTTCCCGCGGGCCGCGGCCCAGTGGCAGGCGACCTGCTCGGCGCTGCCGCCCGCGAGCACCGGCAGCTCCTCGGTACGGCAGGCTCCCGCCACCCCGGCCCGCTCGGCCTCCCCGCTCGCGAGGATCTGGCAGCGGGCGTGGAAGCGGCAGCCGCCGGGGATCCGGGAGGGGTCCGGCGGCTCCCCGGTGAGCACCACCGGCTCGCCGTCGGCCTCCGGGAGCACCGACAACAGCGCCTGGGTGTACGGGTGCTGAGGGGCCGTCAGGACCTGTTCGACGGCGCCGGTCTCCACGATGCGGCCCAGGTACATCACCGCCACCCGGTCCGCGATGTTCCAGGCGAGACCGAGGTCGTGCGTCACCACCAGTGCGGACAGGCCCAGTTCGTCCCGCAGGCTCAGCAGCAGGGCCAGGATCTCGCCGCGTACCGAGGCGTCCAGGGAGGCCACCGGCTCGTCGGCGACGAGGAGTTCGGGCTCCAGGACCAGCGCCCCGGCGATCACCACGCGCTGGCGCTGACCGCCGGACAGCTCGTGCGGATAACGCAGGAAGAACCGCTCCGGGGGACGCAGGCCCGCCCGGGACAACGCCCCCGCCACGGCGGCCTGTTCGTCGCCCCGGTAGCCGTGGATGCGCAGCCCCTCGGCCACCGCGTCGTACACCGTGTGCCGCGGATTGAGCGAGCCGCTCGGGTCCTGGAGGATCAACTGCACGCGTTTCCGGTAGGACTTGAGCGCGCGCCCCGAGTAGTCCAGGGCCTGCCCGGCGAAGGTGACCTGCCCGCCGGTCGGCGGCACCAGGCCGAGCAGCGAGCGCGCGAGGGTGGTCTTGCCGCAGCCGGACTCGCCGACCAGGGCGACGATCTCGCCGGGTGCGATGTCCAGGTCGACGCCGTCCACGGCGCGCGCCCGGGCCGCCCCGCGCCGCCCGGGGAAGGCGATGTGCAGCCCGGAGGCCGTGAGCAGGGGGCCGGTGGTGGTCGTCATGAACCGCTCCTCGCGTCCTCGGCGGCGCCCACGTGCACGCAGGCCGCCTGCCTGCCGGGTCCCGCGACCCGCAGTTCCTGGTCCTGGCCCGCGCAGACCTCCAGCGCCACCGGGCAGCGGGGGTGGAAGGTGCAGCCGCCGGGCAGCGCCGACGGGTCCGGCGGATCGCCCGGCAGTCCGCGCGGGGCGAACCGCGAGCCCGGGTCCCCGATGCGCGGGAAGGCCGCCGAGAGCGCCTTGCCGTAGGGGTGCTCGGCCGCCTCGTAGACCTCCCGGGCCGGGCCCTCCTCCACGATCCGGCCCGCGTACATCACCGCGAGCCGGTCGCAGGTGTCGGAGAGCACCGCCAGGTCGTGGCTGATCATGATCAGGCCGACGTCCTGCTCGCTGACCAACTGCTCGATCAGGCGCAGGATCTGGGCCTGGATCATCACGTCCAGGGCGGTGGTCGGCTCGTCCGCGATGATCAGCGCCGGATCGCAGGCCAGCGCCATCGCGATCATCACCCGCTGGCGCTGACCGCCGGAGAGCTCGTGCGGATAGGCCTGGGCGCGCGCGCCGGGCAGGCCCACCAGTTCCAGCAGTTCGCGCGCCTTGCGGCGGGCGCCCGCCGGGGTGGCCTGCTTGTGCAGCACGATCGGCTCGGCGATCTGGTCGCCGATCCTGTGCACCGCGTTGAGCGAGTGCATCGCCCCCTGGAAGACGATCGAGGCGCCCGCCCAGCGCACCGCGCGGACCCGGCCCCACTTCATGGCGAGCACGTCCTCGCCGCCGAGCAGCACCTGCCCGGTGGCCTTCGCGCCGGGCGGCAGCAGCCGCAGCAGGGCGAGCGCGAGGGTGGACTTCCCGCAGCCCGACTCGCCCGCGATGCCGAGCTTCTGGCCCGCGGCCAGGCTCAGATCGACCCCGCGGACCGCGGCCGCGCCGCCCGCGTACGTCACCTTCAGGTCCTTGACCTCCAGCAGCTGCCCGCCCTTGGTGAGCGTCATCGGGCCACCCCCAGCCGGGGATTGAGTACGGACTCCACGGCCCGGCCGCAGAGCGTGAAGGCCAGCGCGACCAGGGCGATGGCGAGGCCCGGCGGCACCAGGTACCACCAGTGACCCGAGCTGACCGCACCGGCCTGGCGGGCGTCCTGGAGCAGCCCGCCCCAGGAGGTGAGCGAGGGGTCGCCGAGGCCGAGGAAGGCGAGGGTGGCCTCGGTGAGGATCGCGCTGGAGATGCCGAGCGTGGTCTGCGCGAGCACCAGCGGCATCACATTGGGCAGGACGTGCCGGGACATGATGTGCCGGTGGCCGCCGCCGAGCGCCTTGGCGCGCTCGATGTAGGGCCGGGACTCCACGGCGAGCGTCTGCGCCCGGACAAGGCGCGCGGTGGTCGGCCAGGCCGTCACGCCGATGGCGACGATGACGGTGAGCAGCGAGCGCTCCATCACGGTGGCGAGGGCGACCGCGAAGACCAGCGCCGGCATCACCAGGAACCAGTCGGTGACCCGCATGATGACGGTCGCGTACCAGCCCTTGAAGTGGCCCGCGGTGATGCCCACCAGCGCGCCGATGGCGACCGAGAGTGCCGCCGCGAGCAGGCCCACCAGCAGCGAGACCCGGGAGCCCCAGAGCACGAGACCGAACAGGCTGCGCCCGAACTGGTCGGTGCCGAAGGGGAATTCGGCGCTGGGCTCCTCCATCGGGCGGCCCGGCGCGTCGGTGACGCTCTGCACGTCGGAGCCGACGGTCCAGGGCGCGGTGAGCGCGACGGCCGCGAAGAGCAGCAGCAGACCGAGTCCGGCGAGCCCGGCCCGGTGGCGGCGGTACTCCCGCCAGAAGCGCGCCGCCGACTGCCGCCTGCGCCGCCAGGCGAGCGCCCGCGCGCTGCCGAGGCGGGGCGGGGCGCTCTTCTCCTCCCCGAGCGGGGGCCCCTCGGGGACCCGCTCGTCGGGGGCGGTGGATTCGGTCGTCATCGGGCCACCCTCGGGTCGAGCAGCGGGT
The DNA here is from genome assembly GCF_012273655.1 of Streptomyces physcomitrii. GTDB lineage: Bacteria > Actinomycetota > Actinomycetes > Streptomycetales > Streptomycetaceae > Streptomyces > Streptomyces physcomitrii. Next base: position 21,746 of record NZ_JAAWWP010000035.1, read on the forward strand.
ACAGGAGGTCGGCGAGGGTGTTCATGATGATCACCGCGGCCGCGAAGAAGAAGAACAGGCCCTGCACCAGCGGCAGATCGGGCACGCTGAGCGCCTGGTAGAAGAGGCCGCCGAGGCCGGGCCAGGAGAACACCGTCTCCACCAGGATGGTCCCGGCGACCACCCGGCCGAGGTTGACGAAGATCAGCGTCACCGTCGGCAGCAGCGCGTTCGGCACCGCGTGCCTGCGGCGCACCAGGTCGTCCCGCAGGCCCTTGGCCCGGGCGGTGGTCAGATAGTCGCTGCCCATCTCGTCGAGCAGCGCCGACCGCGTCACGAGCAGCGTCTGCCCGTACTCCACGGCCACCAGCGTGATCACCGGCAGCACCAGATGGTGCGCCACATCGAGGACGTACGCGAAGCCCTCCTCGTTCCCCGACTCCATGCCGCCGGTCGGGAAGAGGCCGGGCACCGGGCCCATGCCGACGCCGAAGACGATGATCAGGAGCAGGCCGAGCCAGAAGGCCGGCACCGAGAAGAGGAGCAGCGCCAGCCCGGTGTTCGCCCGGTCGCCGAGCCCTCCGCGGCGCCAGGCCGAGCGGGTGCCCAGGAAGACGCCGAGCGCGGTGTAGAGGACGAAGGAGGTCACGGTGAGCAGCAGCGTGTTCGGCAGCGCCTCCATGATCTTGTCGTTCACGGGGGCGCGGAACTGGTACGAGGTGCCCAGGTCCCCGGTGAGCGCCTGGCCGCAGTAGTGCGTGAACTGCTCCCACAGCGGCAGGTCGAGGCCGAACTCCTTGCGGTAGGAGGCCAGTTGCTCGGCGGAGACCTGCCTGCCGCCGGTCATGGTCTTGACCGGGTCGCCCGGGATCAGCCGGAACAGGAAGAAGCTGGTGACGAGGACGGCGAACAGCGAGACGACCGCCCCGCCCAGCTTGCCCGCCACATAACGCAGATACGCGGTGGTGCCGCGCCCGCGGGAGGCGCGGCCCGACGGCCCGGCCTTGACCGGACCGTCGGGCTTCACCTCCCCCACGAGCGCCGAAGTGCTGTCAGCTGCTGCCATACGGTCTTCCTCCGGCGGGCTCTTCGGGCCCCGTGGTTCGCTGGTCCTCGGTGCGGGCGGACGGGTCGCTACTCGCGGTCCTCGGCCGTGGAGCGGCGGCGGACCGCGAAGAAGGCCCCGGCAGCGCCGAGCACCACGACCGCCGCGACGATGCCGATCACGACACCCGTCGAGCTGGAGGAACCGGAGGAGTCGTCGGAGTCCGCGGGGGTCGCCGACCACCAGCTCCAGTAGCCGTCCTGGCCGTAGATGTTCCCGGCCTTCTCCGGCATCGTCGTGATCGACTTGATCTGGTCGGTGCGGTAGGCCTCCACGGCGTTCGGATACGCCATGACGCTCATATAGCCCGTGTCGTAGAGCCGCGACTCCATCTGCTTGACCAGCGTGGCCCGCTTCGCCTCGTCGTACTCGGCGAGCTGCTTGGCGTAGAGCTGGTCGTACTTCTTGTCGCAGATGAAGTTGTCGGTGGCCCCGGTGTCCTTGGGCGTCGCGGGCAGCGCGTCGCAGGTGTGGATGGACAGCACGAAGTCCGGGTCGGGGTTGACCGACCAGCCGTCGAAGGCGAGGTCGTACTCCCCGGCGAGCCAGGGGTCGGTGACGTTGTCCAGGCAGTTCAGCTTGAGGCCGATGCCCAGCTCGCCCCACCACTCCTTGAGGTACTTGCCGACCGCCGCGTCGTTCGGGTCGGTGGCGTGGCACAGCATGCGGTAGTTCAGCGGCTTGCCGTCCTTGCCGACGCGCTTGCCGTCACCGTTCTTCTTGTACCCGGCCTCGTCGAGGAGCCGGCCCGCCGCCTTCGGGTCGTAGGCCCACTCCTGGCTGTCCGAGGGCTCCCAGTAGTACGAGGTGAAGCGGGGCGGGATATAGCCCTTGCCCTCGACCGCGTGGCCCTGGAAGACCTTGTCCACGATGGTCTTGCGGTCCACCCCGAGGAAGAGCGCCTTGCGCACCTTCTGGTCGAGCAGCGAGGGGTGCCCGTTGCCGAACTTCTCGCCGTCCTTGGAGCGGGCGCCCGGGTTGGTGGCGATGGAGTAGAAGCGCCGGCCGGGGGCGTCGTTCACCTTGATGTCGCTCTGGCCCTCAAGCGCCGCCGCCTGGGCGGGAGTCAGGCCCTGGACGAAGGAGACCTCGCCCTTCTTCAGGGCGGCGACGGCGGCGTCCCCGTCCTTGTAGTACTTGAAGACCAGCTCGTCGAACTTGGGCGCGCCCCGCCAGAAGGACTTGTTCGGCTTCAGGCGCACATAGCTGTCGGCCTTGTAGTCGGTGACCACGTACGGACCGTTGCCGACGATCGGGAACTTCTTGTCGTTGTTGAACTTGGAGAAGTCCTCCACCGACTCCCACTCGTGCTTGGGCACGATCGGCACGTCGAGCGCCGCCATCGTCGCCTGCGGCTTCTTCAGCTTGATGACCAGCTCGGTCGCGCTCGGCGCCGTGACCTTCTCGAAGTTCCCGACGAAGCTGCCGTTCGCGGTGGCGGCGCCGTCGTCGGTCATCATCTTGTTGAAGGTCCAGGCCGCGTCCTCGGCGGTGACCTTCTTGCCGTCCGACCACTTCGAGTTGGAGCGGATCGTGTACGTCCAGGTCAGCTTGTCCGGGGAGGGCTTCCAGTCGGTGGCCAGACCCGGGATCGCGTGGTTGTCCTTCGGGTCGTAGTTCGTCAGGTACTCGTACATCAGCCGGTGCACGCTGGTGCTCACCAGGCGGGTGGCGAGGAAGGGGCTCAGCGAGTCGACGCTCTGCGCGACCGCGACCGTCAGCGTCTTCTTTCCGTCGTCCGCGGCTTGCGCCTGCTGCGGGGCGGGGCTGAGCGGAGTGGCCAGGGCGGCCGTGAGACCGAAGGCGGCGGCGCCGGAGGCGGCCAGCATCTTCAGGCGGCCACCGCGTCCGCGCCTCTGAAGCCGGGTCAGAAATCGGGCCGTGCCGTGTGGATCTTGTCTGTCCATGGGTCGTGACCTCGCGTCATCACTCGCGCAGGGTGGCTGGTCGATCATGAGACGCCAGCGGGTTGATGTGTGTGTCTATCAGCGGCAATCGGCAGTCGTCAACGGCGGGTGAACCCCATGTGGCCTGCGGAAATAACGAGTTGACCGGCATTTCACGCCCATTGGACCAGACCGGTGAAAGCTGCCAGGCCAGGACGTGGCGGTGGTCGGCGGGCTGGTGGGAGGCACTGGGCACCGGAGACGGGGCGGACGCGGTGGACTCGGGCTGCCGGACGGGATCTGACGCGGCATCGGCCACGGAGTGTGCCATGCGCGCCGAGGGCCCGCACCGCGAGAACGGTGCGGGCCCTCGTCAGGCCGTACGGATGAGGCCGGGGCGGGTGCGGGGACCTCGCCGGGGTGGGCACGGGGCGGGTGCGGCTGCCCCGGCCGGGCTGCGCGGGGCATCTCGGCCGCGGTGCGCGCGGGAGCCCCGGCCGCGGTGGCAGCCGGGGCGAGCGAGGTCGGCGGCGCCTCGCGCGGTGGTCGCCGCGTGCCCCGCGCCGGATCCGCTACTGCTGCGGCTGCCCGCCCGGCGGTATCGGCCCCTGGAGCCCATTCGGCTGCCCCGGCGCGCCCTGCCCCTGCTGCGGGTACCCCTGCCCCGACTGCCCGGGCGGCAACTGGTGCTGCGCCGGGGGCTGTTGGTAGGGCTGCCCCGGTCCCGGCTGCCCCCAGCCCTGGCCGGCGCCCGGCTGCTGCGGGTGGCCCCCCGGCGCGGGCTGGCCCTGGCCCTGGCCCGGATAAGGCTGCTGGCCCTGGTAGGGCTGCTGCGGGTAGCCCTGGCCCGGCTGCTGCGGCGCCTGCTGCCCGCCGGGCATCGGCGGCGCGACCTGCGGCGGCGGGTTGCCGTCCGAGGTCCAGAGCCCCTGCGCCTGCTGGGCCCGCGAGAAGTCCTCCGCGACCATCGCCGAGAGGTTGAAGTAGGCCTCACGCACCTTCGGGCGCATCATGTCGAGGTCGACCTCGGCACCGGCCGCCAGATGCTCGTCGAAGGGCACCACGACCACCCCGCGGCACCGGGTCTCGAAGTGGCTGACGATGTCGTCCACCTTGATCATCTTGCCGGTCTCGCGGACCCCCGAGATCACCGTGATCGAGCGCGAGACCAGGTCCGCGTACCCGTGGGCGGAGAGCCAGTCGAGCGTGGTCGAGGCGCTGCTCGCCCCGTCCACCGAGGGCGTGGAGATGATGATCAGCTGGTCGGCGAGGTCGAGCACCCCGCGCATCGCGCTGTACAGCAGGCCGGTACCGGAGTCGGTCAGGATCACCGGGTACTGCTTGCCGAGCACATCGATCGCCCGCCGGTAGTCCTCGTCGTTGAAGGTCGTCGACACCGCCGGGTCCACGTCGTTGGCGAGGATCTCCAGACCGGACGGCGCCTGCGAGGTGAAGCGCCGGATGTCCATGTACGAGTTCAGGTACGGGATCGCCTGGACCAGGTCGCGGATGGTTGCCCCGGTCTCCCGGCGCACCCGGCGGCCGAGCGTCCCCGCGTCCGGGTTGGCGTCGATCGCGAGGATCTTGTCCTGGCGCTCGCTGGCCAGCGTGGCACCGAGCGCGGTGGTGGTGGTCGTCTTGCCGACGCCGCCCTTGAGGCTGATCACCGCGATCCGGTAGCAGGAGAGCACCGGCGTACGGATCAGCTCCAGCTTCCGCGCCCGCTCCGCCTCCTCCTTCTTGTTGCCCAGCTTGAACCGGCTCGCCGCCGAGGGCTTCCCGCTCCTGGCCTTCTGCCGCTTGGCGTTGACCAGCCGGTCCGAGGACAACTCGGTCGCCGCCGTGTACCCGAGCGGCGTCCCCGGATTGGTGGGCTGCCGCTGCTCGTGCTGCACCGCCTGCGGATAGGTGGCACCGGTCCGCGGGTCGACTCCCGGCTGGCCCGGCCCGCCCTGCTGACCCGGCCCGGCTTGCTGACCCGGCACAACGGGCTGGCCGGGGGCGTAGGCGCCCGGGGCCTGGTGGGGCTGGGGCGCCTGCGGGTTCTGGGGTTGGTCGGGGTTCTGGGCCTGGTGGGGGTTCTGGGGCTGGGGCTGGTACTGGGACGGAGGCTGGCCCTGGGGGTGCTGACCCTGCGGGAAGGGCTGGGCCTGGCCGGGCTGGGCGCCCGGGGCCGGGTAGGGCTGGCCGGGGTACTGCTGGCCCGGCTGGGCGCCGGGGTAGGGCTGACCCGGTCCGGGCTGGCCGGGCTGGCCCGGTTGGCCCGCTTGTCCCTGCTGAGGTGCCTGTCCCTGCTGGGGTGCCTGGCCGGGCTGGTTCGGCCGGCCCGGGTACGGCTGCTGGCCCTGCCCCTGCGGGTAGCCCTGACCGGGCTGCTGGCCCGGCTGCTGGCCGTACGGGGGCTGCTGTCCCGGGAGTTGGTGGCCGGGGCCCGGCTGCTGCGGCGGGTACGGATGGCCGGGTTGCCCCGGCTGCTGCGGGAACTGACCCGGCTGCTCGGGGTGCCCCTGCCCCGGAGCCTCCTGCCCCGGGCCGCGCGGCGGTACGGCGGCGGGTCCCTGCCCCGGCTCCGCGGTCCGGTCGAGGGGTGCGGGCAGGTTCGCCCCGGGCACCGCGTCCTCGGCGCCCGGCCGGTTGGCTGCGGTCGGGAACGGGGCACGGCTGGTCGGCTGCGAGTGCACCGAGGCCGCGGGCTCCGAGGAGGCGAAGGGGCTAGGGGAGCCGGGGGGCTGTGCGGCACCGGGAGGCTGTGCGGCGTCGGTGGGCGCGGCCGGTCCGGAGGGCGCGGCACCGGGGCCCTGAGGGAAGCCGTAGCCACCCTGGGGGAAGCCGTACCCGCCCTGCGGCGGCTGGGCTCCCGGCTGCGCCGCGGCGGCGGGGTTCGGGAAGCCGTACCCGCCGGGCACGTCGGCCTGCGGGGGCTGGACCCCCGGTTGGGGCTGGGCGCCTGGCTGCGGCTGTTGTGCTGCGGGGTGGGGCTGGGGCTGGGCCCCCTGCTGCCCGGTGCCGAAGGGCTGGGGGAAGCCGTAACCGCCGTTCTGCGGGCCGGAGTCGGGGCCCGTACCGGCCGGTCGCGGGAAGCCGTAACCGTCGGGCTGACCCTGTGACGGTCCGTCAGGTGCCGCTGCCGCGCCGCCAGTTGGCTGCGGGAAGCCGTAACTGCCGCCCGGCTGCTGCTCGTTCCGTGCGGCCGGGGCCGCGCCCGGCGTGGGCATGCCGTAGCCGCCCGGACGCGAAGGGGCACCGGGGGCGAAAGGATTCCGTGGGACATCCTCGGCCGCGGGGTCACCTGCGGCGTTCGGGGCGCCCGACGCCGGGCCACCGGGAACACCGGGAGCGGGCGTCGGGGTGCCGGAGGCCGGGGTGGTGGGATGCACCGGGGGCACGGCGGCCGTCGGCGGCTGCCAGGCCTGCGGGGCGGGCTGCGGAGCCTGCGGCTGGTACGGCGCCGAGGGCGGCAGCTCACCCGGAGCCTGCGGCCCGGCGGCCGAATCCCCTTGCTCCGCCCGGGAGTCGGCGGGCCACTGCCCCGCGGTCGGCGGCGCCGCGGGCTGGAAGTCCGGCGGCAGCGGCGGCAGTCCCGCCTGCGGCACGGGCGGCGGTGTCCACGCCGGGGGCGCGTCCTGCCGAGCGCCCTCGGTGCCGAAGTCGGAGGGCACGGCGTCCTGCGGCTCGGGTGCCGCGGTCGGCGGTACGGAACCCTCCGGCCCCCCGGACCGCGACTTCGCGCGACCGCTCAGGCTGATGCGGATGGTGCTGGGGGAGGAGAGATCGCCTTCGTCCGACAGGTCGTCGTTCGACAGGTCGGCTTCGGCGGGCAGGTCGCCGGGGCCGCCGGACTGGTCACCCTGGTCGAGCGGGGCGTCCTGGCTCGACAGCCTGTCCTGGTCCGGCAGTTCGGCCTGATCGTCGTGGGTGCTGGTGCTGGTGCTGGTGCTGGTGCTGGTGTCGCTGTCCGGGTCGGCCGGTGCCGCCGCGGGGAGGACCGTGTCGTCGGTGGCGGCGCCGCCCTCGATGTCTGCGCCATCGGCGCCGCGTGCGGTGAACTCGTCATTCTCCAGAGCCTCTTGGCCGCTTGCCGACTCCGCCTCGGCCGCGTCCGTGGAAGCCTCGCTCTCCACAGCGGTGCCCGAGGCGCCAGTCGAATCCGGGGAAGCCTCGCCCCTGGACTCCTCATCCCCATCCCTGGACGCGTCCCCGGCGTCTTCCTGCCTCGGCAGGATCGCCCACTCGTCGCTGTCGCTCCGCTCGGCCTCCGGGCTTTCCGGATCTTCGGGCAGGGTGAAACTGTCCGGTCCCAGCGGCGGGGCGGAGGAGTACGGCTCGTCGCCGTTGTCGGCGCCGGTGCCGATAGAGGCGTCAGGGTCAGCGTCGGCGGCGGTCTCGGAACCGGCGTCCGTCGCGTACGCGGAGGCCGCACCGGAAGCAGCAGTCTCGCCCGCGAGGCTGGAAGCCTGCTCGCTGTCGCCGCCCTCCGCGTCGTCCGCGTCGTCCGCCTCCGTACCGGTGGCCCCATCGCTGAACCCAGAAGCAGCGGACCCGGATGCAGCGGACCCGGATGCAGCGGACTCAGAGGCACCGGACCCGGAGGTGCCGGGCAGGGCGGCTGAGGTACCGCCGACCCATCCTTCGGTCTCCGACTCCGACTCCGACTCCGACTCTGACTCCGACTTCGACTCCGCTTCCGTCCCGGCCTGAGCCTGGGCCTCGGTTCCGGCGGAGGCCTCCGCGGTCTCTGCGGCCGCCTCGCGTTCGGCGGCCTTGCGCTCGCCGATCTCGCGGAGTTCCTGCTGAAGGGCGGAGGAGCTGAAGCGCATGGTGGCGCCGCTCTCCAGGTCGCCGCTGCTGTCCGCCGCTCCGGACGAACCGGCCCCGAAAGCAGAGGCGTTGGCGGTACCGCCCTCGTCCGGCACCCCCGTACCGCTCCCCTCCGCGAACGGAGCCGGAGGAGCACTGGGAGGCGGCGGCACGAAGGGCGTCGGGAAGGGCGGCGCCTCGGGCGCGGCAGCGGAAGCCTCAGATACCGCCGGGGCCGAGGACGCTGAGGGCGCCGGGTATCCGGAGGCGTCCGTATATCCGGAGGGGTCGGAAGTCCCCCCGGTTCCAGCGGAGTTGCCGGACCCGAACCCCCCAGAACCCTCCGCAGCCCCGTACGAGCCGGAAGAAGGCGAACCGGAAGAAGACGAACCGGAAGAGGGTGAAGAAGACGGCGAACCGGAGGAACCGGCCGACTCGAAGCCGCCCGGCAGCGGGAAGCTCGGTACCGCGGTCGGGTCCGCGACGCTGCCGGGAACCTCCCCGGAGGAGGCGCCGCCGCTCCAGGGTCCGCTCACCGGGGTCCCGGAAGCTGCTCCGCCCCCGAGCACACTGGCGAAGCCGTAGCCGGAGGGGTCGGGGGAGGCACCGGGACCCGAGCCCTCGGCGTAACCGCCGCCGTCCGGAGATCCGGGCCCGCTCCCGTCCGCCTGACCGCTTCCCGGAGCCGGAGGGGGCGTACCCCAGCCCGGCCCGGCGTCCCGGCCGTACCCGTCCTGGGGCTGCTGCGGCACGGCGCCCGGACCGGCCGGCGGCGGGAGCGGAGCGCCCACGGGCGGCGGGGGAGGAGTGGCAGCGAACGGCGGAGGCGTCGGCGCGGAGGCCGAAGGCGAGGCGGCCGCGCCGCCCGTGGGTTCGTCGGCGGCGTCGGAGGCGTTCTGGGTGTACCAGGCAGGCGGGGCGTAGTCGATGGTGAACTCGCCCGTCGTCTCCATGGGGGACTCGGCGTCGGACTGGTCCTCGCCGGGCGTGGCCCAGCCCCCGCGGTTACCGTCCCGATCGCTGCTCACAATTCCTCCTGCTGATGTGGTCGAGCACCCTCGTGCGCCGTCGGCACACCGCGACTTCCGCTCTCCAGAAGCCGCCGCTACCGCCGGAATACCCCTCGGGCGCGAACGGCCCTTCCGCTCTCACCGCCGCCGGACACCCATGCCGCGCCCCACCCCAGCCTAATCACCGGCGGCGGCGGGCGGTCCGTTCCGCCCTGCGACCGGTACCGGGCTGGTACATGCGCCGCCCGGAGAAGGCCCAAGCCGCCAGCCATAGGGGATATTTCGGTACGTTCGGGTGTACCGCGTCAAAGCCTGCATGGCCGAAGTCACCCCCGCCCGAACGGCGTCGGCCCCTCGACGCGGACCACTTCCGTAGGACGCGTCCGTCCCGGAGGGAGAGGGGAAGGGGAGGGGCGTGTACGCACCCGCCCCGGACCCCGCCCCCCACGCCCCCATCGCCCCCGACCGCGTGGCCGAACAGGCCCGCCGGGGCCACGAGTTGCTGGTCGGGCTGGTGGGCGGCTGCGCGCTCGTCGGCGTGGGTGCGTCGATCGTCCTCGGGTTCTCCAGCGATGTCTGGGCCCAACTCCTCGCCCTGGCCACGGGGTTGGCCATGCTCATGCGGGCCCACCTCTTCCGCTACACCGCCCAGGTGGGGGCCACCCTCGCGGCGGGCCTGGCCGCGCTGGTCGCCCTCGGGCTCGGGCTCGCCCTGCATCCCCCGGCGGGATACGTCCGCGAGGCGCTGCTGAAGAGCGACACCACCGCGCTCGACATCCGCTCGGTCTGGATCATCGCCGCCATCGGCGCGACCGCCGCGCTGCTCACCGCGATCGGCCTGATCGTCCCCCGGCGCGGCCTGACCCCGTTCTGGGGCCGCTTCTTCGAGATCGCCGAGGCCTTCGTCCTGCTCACCCTGATCCCGCTGGCCCTCGCCGTCTTCGACGTGTACGCGAGCGCCCGTGCGATGACGAGTTGACGTCCCGTCAGGCCGCGCATCCCTGACGGGCGGCCGGGGCCCGGCCGCCCGGCCGCGCCCGGTCCCGCCCCGTCAGGCCAGGTCGAACTCCCCGTCCCGCGCGCCCAGCACGAAGGCGCGCCACTCCGCCTCGGTGTACCGGAGCACCGTCTCCGGGTCGGCGGAGGAGCGCATCGCGACCGCGCCGCCGGGCAGATGGGCGATCTCCACGCGCTCCTCGTCCTCGCTGGTGCCCGGAGCGCTCAGCCACTCGACCCCGGAGATGTCGAGTGCGTAGAGCTCGTCCTTCTCACGCTCCTTGCGCGCGGCGAGTTCCTGGTCCTGTGCTGCGTCCGACATCGTTGCGCGGCCCTTCCGCTGATTCCACTGAGTACGCGATGGGGGCGCCCAAGGGCGTGGTCCACCGTGCACCGAGCGTATATAAGGTGCACACGGTGCCGTACGGCTATCGCGGATTCACCGTGCGCGAGCGCGAGCAGGGTGGGACGGGCGGGCGTTGACACGGGCCTGCCGCGCACCGGCGGTGCCTCTTCCCCGGGGCGGAATACGCGGTCCTCACCCCCTGGTACCCTGTGTGACGACCCCCTGAGCAGTCGGCGCCGGAGCCTCCGGGCACCGCCGTGCGACGGCCGGCGGGGATCATCGCCTTCCGAGTCACCCAAGCCCTCCTGAGAAGCAGACCAGGAGCACTCGGGGCAACGACCTTTCCGAGGAGTACGCGTGTCGCTCGACGTCGCAACGAAGAAGCAGATCATCTCCGAGTTCGCCACCAAGGACGGTGACACCGGCTCCCCCGAGGTGCAGGTCGCGCTGCTTTCGCGCCGGATCTCCGACCTGACCGAGCACCTCAAGACCCACAAGCACGACCACCACTCCCGTCGTGGTCTGCTCATCCTGGTGGGTCAGCGCCGCCGCCTGCTGCAGTACCTGGCCAAGAAGGACATCCAGCGCTTCCGTGCGCTGGTCGACCGCCTCGGCATCCGCCGCGGTGCGGCGGGCGCCCGATAAGACGCCGTGAAGGGAGCGGTTCCCACTCCAGGGGACCGCTCCCTTTGCTGTACGTGCGAGAAGTCACTCCCGCTTTGTAGTCTGGTCGCACGTGGCCGTACACATGCCCGCAACAACCGGGGCGTGGGCGCGGTCCCCGGTCCGTACCACCGCCGCCGGGAAGCCCTTCACGAGGGCTCGCCCGGCCGGGTAGGGACAAAGCGGAAACACACAACGCCATACTGGACGAGGAGAGCGCACCCCGCCGCCGGTCCTCGGTAGTGGCCCCCGGGGCAGGAACCCCGGGTGCTTCGATCGAAGACCGGCCGAGCACCACTGAGGGGCGCTGCTCCGATCGTCCGCCCGCCACACGGGCGGCGCGGACGAAAAGACGCCACAGACGCACGCGTGAAACGCGTAGACACAGAAGAACACGGAGACAGCACTGGTGGAGAACGAGACCCACTACGCCGAGGCCGTAATCGACAACGGCTCCTTCGGCACCCGCACGATCCGCTTCGAGACGGGCCGCCTGGCCCGCCAGGCCGCCGGCTCCGCCGTGGCCTACCTGGACGACGACACCATGGTCCTCTCGGCGACCACCGCGTCCAAGAACCCCAAGGACCAGCTCGACTTCTTCCCGCTCACGGTGGACGTCGAGGAGCGGATGTACGCCGCCGGCAAGATCCCCGGCAGCTTCTTCCGCCGCGAGGGCCGCCCCTCCGAGGACGCCATCCTCACCTGCCGCCTGATCGACCGCCCGCTGCGCCCCTCCTTCAAGAAGGGCCTGCGCAACGAGATCCAGGTCGTCGCCACGATCATGGCGCTCAACCCCGACCACCTGTACGACGTCGTCGCGATCAACGCCGCGTCCGCGTCCACCCAGCTGGCCGGTCTGCCCTTCTCCGGCCCGATCGGCGGCGTCCGCGTCGCGCTGATCAAGGGCCAGTGGGTCGCCTTCCCGACGCACACCGAGCTCGAGGACGCCGTCTTCGACATGGTGGTCGCGGGCCGCACCCTGGAGGACGGCGACGTCGCGATCATGATGGTCGAGGCCGAGGCCACCGAGAAGACCATCAAGCTGGTCGAGGGCGGCGCCGAGGCGCCGACCGAGGAGATCGTCGCCGCCGGTCTGGACGCCGCGAAGCCCTTCATCAAGGTGCTGTGCCGCGCGCAGGCCGACCTTGCCGCCAAGGCCGCCAAGGAGACCGGCGAGTTCCCGATCTTCCTGGACTACCAGGACGACGTGCTCGAGGCCCTGACCACCGCGGTCCGCGGCGAGCTGGCGCAGGCGCTGACCATCGCGGGCAAGCAGGAGCGCGAGGCCGAGCTGGACCGCGTCAAGGCGCTGGCCGCCGAGAAGCTGCTCCCGCAGTTCGAGGGACGCGAGAAGGAGATCTCCGCCGCGTACCGCTCGCTGACCAAGACCCTGGTCCGTGAGCGCGTCATCAAGGAGAAGAAGCGCATCGACGGCCGCGGCGTCACGGACATCCGTACGCTGGCCGCCGAGGTCGAGGCCATCCCGCGGGTGCACGGCAGCGCCCTGTTCGAGCGCGGCGAGACCCAGATCCTGGGCGTCACCACCCTGAACATGCTCCGCATGGAGCAGCAGCTGGACACCCTCTCCCCGGTGACCCGCAAGCGCTACATGCACAACTACAACTTCCCGCCCTACTCCACCGGCGAGACCGGCCGCGTCGGCTCCCCGAAGCGCCGCGAGATCGGCCACGGCGCGCTCGCCGAGCGCGCCCTGGTGCCGGTGCTGCCGACGCGCGAGGAGTTCCCGTACGCGATCCGCCAGGTCTCCGAGGCGCTGAGCTCCAACGGCTCCACCTCGATGGGCTCGGTCTGCGCCTCCACCATGTCGCTGCTGAACGCCGGTGTGCCGCTGAAGGCCCCGGTCGCCGGTATCGCCATGGGCCTGATCTCCCAGGAGATCGAGGGCGAGACGCACTACGTCACCCTCACCGACATCCTCGGTGCGGAGGACGCCTTCGGCGACATGGACTTCAAGGTCGCCGGCACCAAGCAGTTCGTGACCGCCCTCCAGCTCGACACCAAGCTGGACGGCATCCCGGCCTCCGTCCTGGGCGCGGCCCTCAAGCAGGCCCGCGACGCCCGCCTCCACATCCTCGACGTGATGATGGAAGCGATCGACACCCCGGACGAGATGTCCCCGAACGCCCCGCGGATCATCACCGTCAAGATCCCGGTGGACAAGATCGGTGAGGTCATCGGCCCCAAGGGCAAGATGATCAACCAGATCCAGGAGGACACCGGCGCCGACATCACGATCGAGGACGACGGCACCATCTACATCGGTGCCCAGCAGGGCTCGCAGGCCGAGGCCGCTCGCGCCACGATCAACGGCATCGCCAACCCGACCATGCCGGAGGTCGGCGAGCGCTACCTGGGCACCGTCGTGAAGACGACGACCTTCGGTGCGTTCGTGTCGCTGCTGCCGGGCAAGGACGGTCTGCTGCACATCTCGCAGATCCGCAAGCTCGCCGGCGGCAAGCGCGTGGAGAACGTCGAGGACGTCCTCGGTGTGGGCCACAAGGTCCAGGTCGAGATCGCCGAGATCGACTCCCGCGGCAAGCTCTCCCTGATCCCCGTGATCGAGGGCGAGGACGACAGCGCGGAGAAGAAGGACGACGCCGACAAGTGACGTCCCGTAGTCCCGAGACGACGGCCCGCACCTCCCCGGAGGCGCGGGCCGTCGCCCGTACCCAAACCCTCCTCGAAGGCCGCGACGGCATCGGCACGGTACGCCGTACGACGCTGCCCGGCGGCCTGCGCGTGGTCACCGAGACCCTGCCGACGGTGCGCTCCGCGACCTTCGGCATCTGGGCGCACGTCGGCTCCCGCGACGAGACCCCCAGCCTGAACGGCGCCACCCACTACCTGGAGCACCTGCTCTTCAAGGGCACGAAGAAGCGTTCCGCCCTCGACATCTCCGCGGCGATCGACGCGGTCGGCGGCGAGATGAACGCCTTCACCGCCAAGGAGTTCACGTGCTACTACGCGCGTGTCCTCGACAACGACCTGCCGCTCGCCATCGACGTGGTCTGCGACATGCTCACCGGCTCGCTGATCCGGCAGGAGGACGTCGACGCCGAGCGCGGCGTCATCCTCGAGGAGATCGCGATGACCGAGGACGACCCCGGCGACTGCGTGCACGACCTCTTCGCGCACACCATGCTCGGCGACACCCCGCTGGGCCGCCCCGTCCTCGGCACCGTCGACACGATCAACGCCCTGACCGCCGACCGCATCCGCCGCTTCCACAAGCGGCACTACGACCCGACGCACCTGGTCGTCGCCGCGGCCGGGAACGTCGACCACCACCAGGTCGTACGCCAGGTCCGCGCCGCCTTCGAGAAGGCGGGAGCCCTCGGGAGCCCCGGCGCCGAGCCGGTCGCCCCCCGGGCCGGCCGCCGCGCGGTGCGCGCCGCGGGCAAGGTCGAGCTGCTGCACCGCCGCACCGAGCAGGCCCACGTCATCCTCGGCATGCCCGGGCTGGCCCGCACCGACGAACGCCGCTGGGCGCTCAGCGTGCTGAACACCGCGCTCGGCGGCGGCATGTCCTCCCGGCTCTTCCAGGAGGTCCGGGAGAAGCGCGGCCTCGCGTACAGCGTCTACTCCTACACCTCCGGCTTCGCCGACTGCGGCCTCTTCGGCGTCTACGCGGGCTGCCGCCCGAGCCAGGTGCACGACGTACTGAAGATCTGCCACGAGGAGCTCGACCGGGTCGCCCGCGGCGGACTGCCCGAGGAGGAGATCGGCCGGGCCATCGGCCAGCTCTCCGGCTCGACCGTCCTCGGCGTCGAGGACACGGGTGCGCTCATGCACCGCATCGGCAAGAGTGAGCTGTGCTGGGGCGAGCAGATGTCCGTGGACGACATGCTGGCCAGGATCGCGGCGGTCACCCCGGACGACGTACGCGAGGTCGCGCGCGAGGTCCTGGGGCAGCGGCCGTCCCTGTCGGTCATCGGCCCGCTGAAGGACAAGCAGGCGGACCGCCTGCACGAGGTGGTCTCCTAGACCGGGAGAACACCTGGACGGTCCAGGAGAACACCTGGCGGAGCGGTCTTCGGAGAAGCGCGTCTCGGAAGAAGCCGTCTCCCGGAACGGAAGCGGTCACCCGGCCCCGGGCACTCCCGGGGCCGGACCGCCGGCTGCGAAGGAACGAAGACATGAGCAAGCTGCGTGTGGCCGTGCTCGGTGCGAAGGGCCGCATCGGCTCCGAGGCGGTACGGGCCGTCGAGGCGGCCGAGGACCTGGAACTCGTCGCCGCCCTCGGCCGGGGCGACAAGCTGGAGACCCTCGCCGAGCAGGGCGCCCAGGTGGCGGTCGAACTCACCACCCCCGCCTCGGTCATGGGCAACCTCGACTTCTGCGTACGGCACGGCATCCACGCCGTGGTCGGCACCACCGGCTGGACCGAGGACCGCCTCGGCCAACTGCGCGGCTGGCTCGCCGACTTCCCCGGCACCGGGGTGCTCATCGCCCCCAACTTCTCCCTCGGCGCCGTCCTGACCATGAAGTTCGCCCAGCTCGCCGCCCCGTACTTCGAGTCCGTCGAGGTCGTCGAACTGCACCACCCGAACAAGGCGGACGCCCCCAGCGGCACCGCCACCCGCACCGCCCAGCTCATCGCCGCCGCGCGCGAGCAGGCGGGCAGCGCACCCCAGCCGGACGCCACCGCCACCGCCCTCGACGGCGCCCGGGGCGCGGACGTCGACGGAATCCCCGTGCACTCGGTGCGGCTGCGCGGGCTCCTCGCCCACCAGGAGGTCCTGCTCGGCGGCGAGGGCGAGACCCTCACGGTGCGCCACGACTCGCTGCACCACAGCAGCTTCATGCCGGGCATCCTGCTCGCGGCCCGGCGCGTGCCCACCGTGCCCGGTCTCACCTTCGGCCTGGAACACTTCCTGGACCTCGGCTGAGCATGCGCGCCAAGCTCGCCTACACCGTCACGGCCGCCGCCCTCCTGGTCTACTTCGTCCTGGCCGGCAGCCGCGGGGTGCTGCTGCTCCGGCACGGCTCGGCCCTCAGCGTCGCCCTCGGCGCCGCCGTGCTCGTACTGCCGCTGATCGGCCTCTGGTTCCTGTGGCAGAGCACCCGCTTCGCGATCCGGGCGGGCCGGCTCGCCGCCGTACTCGAAGCCGAGGGCGGGCTGCCCGTCGACGAACTCCGGCGCACGCCCAGCGGCCGCGTCGACCGGGATTCCGCGGACGCCGTCTTCGCCCGGCGCAAGGCGGAGGCGGAGCGGGCACCCGAGGACTGGCGGTGCTGGTTCCGGCTGGCGGTCGCCTACCGCGACGCCCGCGACACCCCGCGCGCCCGCAGGGCGATACAGCGCGCGATCACCCTGCACGAGCAGGACGGGAAATCCGCCGCAGCCTGAGCCCGGCCGTGATGCGGGTGTGGTGCAGTTGTGGTGCGAGCGCCGCCCTCAGCGGCGGCCGTGCTCCTGTGCCCAGGCCTCGATCCGGTCGGCGGCCCGCTCGAAGGCGGTGGGCCGCGCGAGGAAGTCCGCGTCGTGGGTGGTCAGCAGGGCCCGCCGCGGCTCGCTGCCCTGGGTGAGCCGTTCCAGTACGAGCGCCTGGCCCTGCACGGTGCGCGGCAGGCCGAGCCAGCGCACCGGCTGCTGCCGGGTGCGCACCGAGACGACATGCGCCCAGGACACCGTGCGGGTGCGGAACATGCCCACATGACGCAGGCCGCGGCTGCCCACCCAGGTGCCCATCCGCAGCATCCGCAGCGCCGCCGCGATGATGACCACGGCGAGGGCGCCGCAGACCAGCATCTCGACCGGGGATCCCGCGAAGGCGATGATCACCGCGGAGAGCAGCACGAAGGCGGAGAGCAGCAGCAGGGAGGCGGCGAGGCCCACCCGCCAGGGGCCCGGGCGGTACGGGCGGCGCCAGCGCTCCGGATCCTCGGGGAAGAGCTGGTCCTCCGCGTCCCGCGACTCGTCGAAAGCACGGTCGGCCGTGAGAAAGGTCAAGGGCACGGACGGTTCCTCACTCAAAAGCGGCTGGGGCTGCCCGGTGAGGCTATCGAGACAGGACCGCGCCCACCAGCCTGGGTGCCCTCGGCTCAGCGCCCGTGGGAGGCCTCGGAGTGCTGGGTGACCTTGGGCGACTGCTCCGGCGAGAGGGCGGGCATGCCCACGATCACGGACCCGACCAGGCCCGCGAGCACGGTGGCACCCAGCAGGACCTGGCCGGCTATGCGCCGTGCCGAGGCCCGCTCGCGGGGCGGGGGAGCGATATTGCTGCGGAAGGTGTCGGCTTCGGCGATGAAGGCGAACGGTACGGGCTCACGCCGACGGAACATGGGTGCTGCTTCTCCTTGCGGGGTTGCGGGGCCGGACCTCGAAGAACCCGGAGAGCGCGAGAACACGGTGGCGGCGACCGAGGTGACGGACGCGACCGGTGCGCAGAACTCTGCGGGCGGGGCGAGGAAGAACGACTGTCACCAGGACAGACGTACGAGAAGGCCGGAAGGTGCCCGTATACGCCGAGTTCGCCGAAATTCGTTGTGCTTCGGTGACCTCGGGGCCTTGGTGATCTTCGCCGGGTTCGGGCACCGCCCGGCGGTGCGGCCGATTGTCGGAGGCGAGTCGTAGAGTTGGCGCCGCCCGAGAGCCGTGATGGGAAGGACCCCGCGACGTGACCGACACCCCCGCCGAAGACACCAAGCCCGCTTTCCGCAGCGAGGTCGCCGTGGAGCTGGTGAAACACGCGGCGAGTGACTCCGACGTGCTGTGGGCGGCCCGTGTCTCCACCGTCGGCGAGCAGTCCCTGGACGAGCTGAAGAAGGACCCCGAGCGCTCCAAGGGCCTCATCAACTACCTCATGCGGGACCGGCACGGCAGCCCCTTCGAGCACAACTCGATGACCTTCTTCATCAGTGCCCCGATCTTCGTCTTCCGCGAGTTCATGCGGCACCGGGTCGGCTGGAGCTACAACGAGGAGTCCGGCCGGTACCGGCAGCTCCAGCCCGTCTTCTACGTCCCGGGCGAGGAGCGCAAGCTTGTCCAGGAGGGCAGGCCGGGCAAGTACGTCTTCGTCGAGGGCTCCGCGGAGCAGCAGGCGCTCACCGGCCGCGTGATGGAGGAGTCCTACCGCCACTCCTACGAGGCGTACCAGGAGATGCTGGCCGCCGGGGTGGCCCGCGAGGTGGCCAGGGCGGTGCTGCCCGTCGGGCTCTACTCGTCCATGTACGCCACCTGCAACGCGCGCTCCCTGATGCACTTCCTCGGCCTGCGCACCCAGCACGAGCTGGCCAGGACCCCCTCCTTCCCGCAGCGCGAGATCGAGATGGTCGGCGAGCAGATGGAGGCCCACTGGGCGACGCTGATGCCGCTCACCTACGCGGCGTTCAACGCCAACGGCCGGGTCGCCCCGTGAGGCACTGATGTACGGGTCAGTCCTACGAGGCGTCCGGATTGCGGGGGTTCGAGAAGTTCATCTAGCCTGATCGAACGGACCCGGCACTGCTTGAACCCCCGAGCAGGCAGTGCCGGGCTCCGTCTACGTCATCCCCGCTCGTCCCCCGAGGGACGACCGCGTGCTGAGCAGCGAGTAGCGTGTTACCCATGGCTCCGATCTCCACTCCGCAGACGCCCTTCGGGCGCGTCCTGACCGCCATGGTCACGCCGTTCACGGCGAACGGCACCCTCGACCTCGAAGGCGCGCAGCTGCTGGCCCGCCACCTGGTCGACGCAGGCAACGACGGCCTGATCGTCAACGGCACCACCGGCGAGTCCCCGACCACCAGCAATGCGGAGAAGGAAGCCCTCGTACGCGCGGTGGTGGAGGCGGTCGGCGACCGCGCCCACATCGTCGCCGGAGTCGGCACCAACGACACCCGGCACAGCATCGAGCTGGCCGAGGCCGCGGAGCGGGCCGGGGCGCACGGCCTGCTCACCGTGACGCCCTACTACAACAAGCCCCCTCAGGAGGGCCTGCTCCGCCACTTCACCGCGGTGGCCGATTCCACCGGACTTCCCGTGATGCTCTACGACATCCCGGGCCGCAGCGGAGTGCCGATCAACACCGAAACCCTGATGCGCCTGGCGGAGCACCCCCGTATCGTCGCCAACAAGGACGCCAAGGGGGACCTGGGCCGCGCCAGCTGGGTCATCGCCCGCTCCGATCTCGCCTGGTACTCGGGCGACGACATGCTGAACCTCCCCCTCCTCTCGGTCGGCGCCATCGGCTTCGTCTCGGTCGTCAGCCATGTCGTGACCCCGGAGCTGCGCGCCCTGGTCGACGCCTACACCGCGGGTGACGTGCACAAGGCGACCGAGATCCACCAGAAGCTGCTGCCCGTGTTCACCGGCATGTTCCGCACCCAGGGCGTCATCACCTGCAAGGCCGCCCTCGCCCTGCAGGGACTGCCCGGCGGACCGCTGCGCCTGCCCCTGGTGGAACTCTCACCCGAGGAGACCGCCCAGCTCAAGATCGATCTCGCCGCCGGCGGGGTACAGATCTGATAAGCGGAACGCCCACCCCCCGGGTGCCCCGGTCTCCGGCCGGGGCCGCGCTCCGCGCACAGACCTCACAACTGAATAGGCGGGGACTCACCGTCCCCGCCATCCCTGCACACAGCCATACGCACGAACGTCATACGCGCCACGTGCCCGCGGGGTACGTGGCGCGCGTGGTCAGGAGAGTCTTTTGAGTCATCCGCATCCCGAACTCGGCCCGCCCCCGAAGCTCGCCAAGGGGGCCCTCCGGGTCACCCCGCTCGGCGGCCTCGGCGAAATCGGCCGCAACATGACCGTCTTCGAGTACGACGGCCGTCTGCTGATCGTCGACTGCGGGGTGCTCTTCCCCGAGGAGGAGCAGCCCGGAATCGACCTGATCCTGCCGGACTTCACGTCCATCAGGGACCGCCTCGACGACATCGAGGGCATCGTCCTCACGCACGGCCACGAGGACCACATCGGTGGCGTACCGTTCCTTCTCCGCGAGAAGCCCGATATTCCGCTGATCGGCTCGAAGCTCACCCTCGCTCTCATTGAGGCGAAGCTTCAGGAGCACCGCATCCGCCCCTACACGCTCGAAGTGGCCGAAGGCCATCGCGAGCGCGTCGGACCCTTCGAATGCGAGTTCGTCGCGGTCAACCACTCCATCCCGGACGCCCTCGCCGTAGCCATCCGCACCCCCGCGGGCATGGTCGTGCACACGGGCGACTTCAAGATGGACCAGCTACCGCTGGACAACCGCCTCACGGACCTGCACGCCTTCGCGCGGCTGAGCGAGGAGGGCATCGACCTTCTTCTCTCCGACTCGACGAACGCCGAGGTCCCCGGCTTCACCCCGCACGAGCGCGACATCTCCAATGTGCTGCGCCAGGTCTTCGCCGGGGCCCGCAAGCGGATCATCGTGGCCAGCTTCGCCAGCCATGTGCACCGCATCCAGCAGATCCTGGACGCCGCCCACGAGTACGGCCGCCGGGTCGCCTTCGTCGGCCGCTCGATGGTCCGCAACATGGGCATCGCCCGCGACCTCGGCTATCTGAAGGTCCCGCCGGGGCTCGTCGTGGACGTCAAGACCCTCGACGACCTGCCGGACCACGAGGTCGTCCTCGTCTGCACCGGCTCCCAGGGCGAACCCATGGCCGCGCTGTCCCGGATGGCCAACCGCGACCACCAGATCCGGATCGTCCAGGGCGACACCGTGATCCTGGCCTCCTCGCTCATCCCGGGCAACGAGAACGCGGTGTACCGCGTGATCAACGGCCTGACCCGCTGGGGCGCCAACGTCGTCCACAAGGGCAACGCCAAGGTGCACGTCTCCGGGCACGCCTCCGCCGGCGAGCTGCTGTACTTCTACAACATCTGCAAGCCGCGGAACCTCATGCCGGTCCACGGTGAGTGGCGCCACCTCAGAGCCAACGCCGAACTGGGCGCGCTCACCGGTGTCCCGCACGACCGGATCGTCATCGCCGAGGACGGCGTCGCCGTCGACCTCGTCGAGGGCAAGGCCCGCATCTCCGGCAAGGTCCAGGCCGGTTACGTGTACGTCGACGGCCTCTCGGTCGGCGATGTCACCGAGTCCTCGCTGAAGGACCGCAGGATCCTCGGCGACGAGGGGATCATCTCGGTCTTCGTGGTGATCGACTCCAGCACCGGCAAGATCACGGGCGGTCCGCACATCCACGCCCGTGGCTCCGGCATCGAGGACGCCGCCTTCGGCGCGGTGGTCCCCAAGGTCCAGGAGGTGCTGGAGCGCTCCGCGCAGGACGGGGTCGTCGAGCCCCACCAGATGCAGCAGTTGGTGCGCCGCACGCTGGGCAAGTGGGTCTCCGACACCTACCGCCGGCGCCCGATGATCCTGCCCGTCGTGGTCGAGGTCTGACCCTCGGCAGGGGCCCGCAGGAGCCGTACCGGAGCGGAGGCTCCCCGATTTGCCTCGGGGGACTCCGCTCCAGTACGTTTACGGCTCCGCCAGCGAGGGAACGGCAGCCGCTCATACGGTTGTTGGGCCCGAAGCGGGTGGAAAATCCGACTCAGAACCTCTGATAAAGTCGGGTCCACCGAAAGGGAGCCGGAAGGCGACTGAATAGGTATGGCTCTCCAACGGCCACTGGATGAAATACGGACCGGAAATCGGGACGGAAAGCGTCTGGTAAGGTTGGAAACACCGAAGGGAAACGCCCGGAGGAAAGCTTCGGCTGAATGGTCGGGGTGAGTACGAAGGAAGTGTCCGTTCCTTGAGAACTCAACAGCGTGCCAAAAGTCAACGCCAGATATGTTGATACCCCTGACTCTCGGCAGTCCTTGTGGCTGCCTGAGGGTTTGGGTTCCTTTGAAGAAACACACAGCGAGGATGCTGTGGACCGGGGGGATTATTCCTCTTCCTGGTTCCGCTCTCGTGTGTGTGACCGGATTACCGGTACACATTCACGGAGAG
>NZ_JAAWWP010000036.1 GCF_012273655.1 Streptomyces physcomitrii
TCATCGACTGGACCGAGACAGGAGCGTCCCCGCCCACCGCCACGGTACCCACCTGGATCTGGCGGCTCTTACGCCGCTCAGCCAGCCTGGTCGGAACGGACGGAATACCGAGAGAAACCGCGGTCATGTGCTGTGCAACCCCAAGGTCTGGATCGAGGTCCCGCATCAGCGGGCTGCGGCCTTTGAGATTACCCGCTGCACGGGCCCCGGCGAGCAGCCGCAGGGGCCCGGCGCGCGGGGGTACGGGTCAGGAGATGCGTACCGGGTTCACCAGGTCGGCGATGAGCACCAGGATCGTGAAGCAGACGAAGATGCCCGCGACCACATAGGCGACCGGCATGAGCTTCGCCACGTCGAAGGGGCCCGGGTCGGGCCGCTTGAAGACGCGTGCCGTGTGGCGGCGTACGGCCTCCCAGAGGGCGCCCGCGATATGGCCGCCGTCCAGCGGCAGCAGCGGGAGCATGTTGAACAGGAAGAGCGAGAGGTTGAAGCCCGCGACCAGGAACAGCATCATCGCGATCTGGTTCTCCGGCGGGATGTCCAGGGTGAAGACCTCGCCGCCGACCCGGGCGGCGCCCACCACGCCCATCGGGGAGTCCTGTTCGCGGTCCCCGTCGCCGAAGGCCGCGTCCCACAGGGCGGGGATCTTGGAGGGCAGCGCTATCAGCGACTCGACGCCGTTCTCCATCATGTCGCCCATGCGGTCCACGGAGTCCCCGAAGCCCTGCTGGACGATGCCGGAGGCGGGCGTGAAGCCGAGGAAGCCCGCGTAGACGTACTTGCCCTCGACGTAGCCGCCGTTGCCGTCGGTCTTGCTCACCTGGTTGCGGATCAGGTGGGCCTGGAGCACCTGCTGCCTGCCGTCGCGCTCGACGGTGAGGGTGACGTCCTTGCCGGGGTTGGCGCGGATCTCGTCCTGGAGGGTGCCCCAGTCGTCGACCTCGCGCCCGTCGAAGGCGACGATCTTGTCGCCCGCCTGGAGACCGGCGGCCTTGGCGGGGGCGGCGGCGTCGCCCTTCTGGCAGGTGGTGCGGTTCTCGCTCTGCTCGATGACGCAGTCGGAGACCTTGCCGACCGAGGTGGTCTGGGTCTGCACCCCGAAGGTCATCATCACGCCGAGGAAGATCGCGACGGCGAGGATCAGGTTCATGAAGGGGCCCGCGAACATCACGATCACGCGCTTCCAGGGCTTGCGCGTGTAGAAGAGGCGGCTCTCGTCGCCGGGCTGCAGTTCCTCGAAGGCGGCCGAGCGGGCGTCCTCGATCATGCCGCGCCAGGGCGAGGTGGAGCGGGCCTCCATCCGGCCGTCGGGCCCCGGCGGGAACATGCCGATCATGCGGATGTAGCCGCCGAGCGGGATGGCCTTGACGCCGTACTCGGTGTCGCCCTTCTTGCGGGAGAAGACCGTCGGCCCGAAGCCGACCATGTACTGCGGCACCCGGATCCCGAACATCTTCGCCGTGGACAGGTGCCCCAGCTCGTGCCAGGCGATGGAGACGAGCAGGCCGATCGCGAAGACGACTATCCCGAGGATCATCATCAGTGCCGTCATACGTGGTCCTCAGCAATCGCCTGCTCGGTCAGTTCGCGGGCCCGCGCCCGCGCCCAGGTCTCCGCTTCGAGGACGTCCCGGACGGTCAGGGAGGTTCCCGCGGCCGGTGCGCCGTGCTCGGCGACGACCTCGGTGACAGTCTCCATGATGCCGTTGAAGGGCAGTGAGCCCTTCAGGAAGGCGTCCACGCACTCCTCGTTCGCCGCGTTGAACACCGCGGGCGCGGTGCCCCCCAGGGAGCCTACGTGCCGGGCGAGACCGACCGCGGGGAAGGCCTCGGTGTCCAGCGGGAAGAACTCCCAGGTCGAGGCGCGGCTCCAGTCGAAGGCGGGGGCGGCGTCGGGCACTCGCTGGGGCCAGCCGAGGCCGATGGCGATGGGGCCGCGCATATCGGGCGGGGTGGCCTGGGCGAGCGTGGAGCCGTCGGTGAACTCGACCATGGAGTGGACGTACGACTGCGGGTGGACGACCACCTCGATCCGCTCGAAGGGGATGTCGTAGAGCAGGTGCGCCTCGATGACCTCCAGGCCCTTGTTGACCAGGGTCGCGGAGTTGACGGTGATGACCGGGCCCATCGCCCAGGTGGGGTGGGCGAGCGCGTCCTTCGGGGTGACATCGGCCAGTTCGGCCTTGCTGCGTCCGCGGAAGGGGCCCCCGGAGGCGGTGACCACGAGCTTGCGCACATCGGCCCGGGTCCCGGCGGCCAGCGCCTGGAAGAGGGCGGCGTGCTCGGAGTCGACGGGGATGATCTGGCCGGGCTTGGCGAGGGCCTTGACCAGCGGCCCGCCGACGATCAGGGATTCCTTGTTGGCGAGCGCCAGGGTGCGGCCCGCCTCCAGGGCGGCCAGGGTCGGCGCGAGGCCGATGGAGCCGGTGATGCCGTTGAGCACCGTGTGGCAGGCGGAGGCGGCGAGTTCGGTGGCCGCCTCGGGCCCGGCGAGGATCTCGGGCAGCGGCTGACCGGCGTACCGCGCGGACAGCGCCTCGCGCAGCGCGGGTACGGCCTCCTCGCGGGCGACGGCGACGGTGCGCACCCGCAGCCGGTGGGCCTGCTCGGCGAGCAGGTCGACCCTGCCGCCCGCGGCCGAGAGCCCGGTGACCCGGAAGAGGTCGGGATTGCGCAGCACGAGGTCGATGGCCTGGGTGCCGATCGAGCCGGTCGAGCCGAGGATGACGATGTCCCGGTGTCCGTCCACGGGGTCGTAGACGAGATGCGGGTCCGCGAGTGAGGCAGGGCTGTCGCTCATGTCTCCATTGTGGCCGGTGGGTCGGCGCGCGGGGACAGCGCTCCCTGGGATGTCACCCTTTCCTGACATTCGGCGGCACAGCTTCAGCCGGGGCCCGCGCCCTTCACCGCTCCCGCGCCCGGCGGTACGGGCCCTCGGCCGCCCGGAGTCCACACGTACGGGGTGGTCGTGGTCACCGCCGTCAGGCCGAGCCGGCCGAGGATGGGGGCGCTGTCCTCGGAGGCGTCGACGTAGAGGTGGCGCACGCCGCGCTCGGCCGCGAGGCGGGCGCGGTGGGCGATCAGCGCGCGGTAGACGCCGCGGCCGCGCCAGGCGGCGAGCGTGGAGCCACCCCACAGCCCGCCGAAGTCGCTGCCGGGGTTCAGGACCAGCCAGGCGGCGCTGACCATCCGGTTCCCGGCCTCGGCGGCGAGTACGGCGATGCTCTCCGGACCGGCGGCGATCCGCCCGGCGAGGTCCTCGGCGAGCCAGCCGAAGTCCTCCTGCCACACCTCGCTCTGCAGGGCGGCGACGCGTTCCAGGTCGGCCCGGTCCTCGACCTGACGGATGCTCAGCTCGGGGCCGAGCCGCACGGTGGTGGCGGCGAGGGCCGCGGACTCGCCGATGACGACCGTCTCGCGCTCCTCGGGTACGAACCCGGCCGCCCGCAGCCGCTCGGGGAGGTCCTCCGGGAGGTCGTGCCCGCGGGTCTTCCACTCCACGGCCTCGCCACGCGCGGCCCAGAACTCCCGCTGCCGGGCGATGAGTTCGTCGAGCGCCGCGCCGCGCAGGCCGAGGTCGCGGGGTCCGGTGATCAGGCCCCGGTGGCCGCCGGTGACCCGGGTGAGCGGGCCGTCGCAGGTCACCTCGCGGCCGGGGCCCGGGGTGCTGACGCCCCGCAGCCGGGCGTCGTAGGCGGCGCGGAGTTCTTCGATGAGTGCGTCGGTCACGCCCTCACCGTCCGCGCCGCCCGCCCGGGGCGCAACGGGTTTTCGCGCCCTCCGCTCAGCGGACCTTGCGGTGGACGTTCTCCTTCTGGGAGGGGCCGGGGGTGGCGTCGGCGATCCAGGGGCCCTCGCCGCTGGGGTCGATCACGCCCTCCTCCAGCCAGGTGTAGGCGCCGCCCATCAGGGACTTGACGAGTTTGCCGTCGATGTCGTCGGTGTTGGTCCACAGCCGGGCGAAGAGCTCGTCGGTGCGGATCCGGGACTGGCGGCAGAAGACGTCGGCGAGCTGGTAGGCCTCCTTGCCGTGCTCCCCGCGGCTGCGCAGGAGTTCGGCGCGTACGCAGGCGGCGCTCATCGCGAAGAGTTCGGCGCCGATGTCCACCACCCGGCCGAGGAAGCCCTGTTTGGTCTCCATCCGGCCCTGCCAGCGGGACATGGCGTAGAAGGTGGAGCGGGCGAGCTTGCGGGAGGCGCGTTCCACGTACCGCAGGTGGTGCGCCAGGTCGGAGTGCCCGCTGGGGTGGAACTCCTGGTAGCTGCTGGGCAGTTGGCCGGGTCCCGCGACCAGCTTGGGCAGCCAGCGGGCGTAGAAGCCGCCCGCCCTGGCGCCCGCCTTCGCCTTGTCGCCGAGGCTCTTCTCCGGGTCGATGAGGTCGCCCGCGACCGAGAGGTGGGCGTCGACGGCCTCCCGGGCGATCAGCAGGTGCATGATCTCGGTGGAGCCCTCGAAGATGCGGTTGATCCGCAGGTCGCGCAGCAACTGCTCGGCGGGGACGGCGCGTTCGCCGCGGGCCGCGAGGGACTCGGCGGTCTCGAAGCCGCGTCCGCCGCGGATCTGGACGAGTTCGTCGGCCATCAGACAGGCCATCTCGGAGCCGTAGAGCTTGGCGAGCGCGGCCTCGATGCGGATGTCGTTGCGGTCCTCGTCGGCCATCTGCGAGGAGAGGTCGAGGACGGCCTCCAGGGCGAAGGTGGTCGCGGCGAGGAAGGACAGCTTCGCGGAGACGGCCTCGTGCCGGGCCACCGGGCGGCCCCACTGCTCGCGCACCCCGGACCACTCGCGGGCGATCTTCAGGGCCCACTTGCCCGCCCCGGCGCACATCGCGGGCAGCGAGAGGCGTCCGGTGTTCAGCGTGGTCAGCGCGATCTTCAGTCCGGCGCCCTCGGGGCCGATGCGGTGGGCGGCCGGGACGCGCACCCGGTGGAAGCGGGTCACGCCGTTCTCCAGGCCGCGCAGGCCCATGAAGGCGTTGCGGTTCTCCACCGTGATGCCCTCGGAGTCGGCCTCGACCACGAAGGCGGTGATGCCGCCCTGGTGGCCCTCGGAGGCGGGCACCCGGGCCATCACCACCAGGAGGTCGGCGATGACGCCGTTGGTGGTCCACAGCTTCACCCCGTCCAGGAGGTAGCCGTCCTCGCCGTCGGGTTCGGCGGTGGTGGCGAGCCGGGCCGGGTCGGAGCCGACGTCCGGTTCGGTGAGCAGGAAGGCGGAGATGTCGGTGCGCGCGCAGCGCGGCAGGAAGGCCTGCTTCTGCTCCTCGGTGCCGAACATCTTCACCGGCTGCGGTACGCCGATGGACTGGTGCGCCGAGAGCAGCGCGCCGACCGCGGGGCTGGCGGAGCCGACCAGGGCGAGCGCCTTGTTGTAGTAGACCTGGGTCAGGCCCAGGCCGCCGTACTCGGGCGAGATCTTCATGCCGAGGGCGCCGAGGTCCTTCAGGCCCGAGAGCACCTCGTCCGGGATGCGGGCCTCGCGCTCGATCCGGGCCGAGTCGATCTTGGTCTCGCAGAACTCCCGCAGCTTGGCGAGGAAGGCCTCGCCGCGGCGGGCGTCCTCCTCGGCGGGTACCGGGTGCGGGTGCACCAGGTCGAGGCGGAAGCGGCCGAGGAAGAGCTCCTTGGCGAAACTGGGCTTGCGCCAGTCCGCCTCGCGGGCGGCCTCGGCCACCTCGCGCGCCTCCCGCTCGGTGACGGTCGGCCCGGTGGCGGACGTGGAGGGGGTAGGAGGTGTGGTTGCTGCGGTCATGCTGGCTCACCTCGCCGCGAGTCGGCTGGCCGGGAGCGGGCCCGGAACGCGGCCGCTCTCCGCTGACGGTGCTACCCCGTCGTATCTACCCCGTGATGCCGGACCTCACCAGATTTGCCGGGGCGTTCGGCCGAGTGGCCCGCGCGGAACAGGCGGCGACGGCGGCGGCCGGACTCCCGGGGGAGGTCCGGCCGCCGCCGTCGTACGGGTCCGTGGGACCGCCTGCTCAGAGGTCGAGGCCCGTCAGGACCATCACCCGCTCGTAGGTGTAGTCGTCCATGGCGAAGCGGACGCCCTCGCGTCCGACGCCGGACTGCTTCACGCCGCCGTAGGGCATCTGGTCGGCGCGGTAGGAGGGGACGTCGCCGATGATCACGCCGCCCACCTCCAGGGCGCGGTGGGCGCGGAAGGCGGCCTGCACGTCATGGGTGAACACCCCTGCCTGGAGGCCGTACTTGGAGTCGTTGACCGCGGCGAAGGCGGCCTCCTCGGAGTCGGCGGACTGGAGGGTGAGCACCGGTCCGAAGGCCTCCTCGCAGGAGAGGGTGACCTCGGCGGGGACCTCGGCGAGCACGGTCGGGGCGTAGCCGGCGCCGTCCCGCTTGCCGCCGGTGAGCAGCTTCGCCCCGGCCGCGATGGCCTCCTCGACCCAGCTCTCGACCCGCTTGGCGGCGTCCTCGCTGACCAGCGGGCCGACGTCGGTGGCGTCGTCCGCGGGGTCGCCGGTGACCTGGGCGGCGACCGCGGCCACGATCCGGGGCACCAGGCGCTCGTAGAGCGAGGCGTCGGCGATGACGCGCTGCACGGAGATGCAGGACTGGCCGCCCTGGTAGTTGGCGAAGGCGGCGATCCGGGTGGCCGCCCAGTCGAGGTCCTGCTCGCTCGCCCAGTCGCCGAGGACGACGGCGGCGCCGTTGCCGCCCAGCTCCAGGGTGCAGTGCTTGCGCGGCACCGAGTCCATGATCTGGAAGCCGACCTTGTCGGAGCCGGTGAAGGAGATGACCGGCAGCCGCTCGTCCTGGACCAGGGCGGGCATCCGCTCGTTGGGCACCGGCAGCACCGACCAGGAGCCGGCGGGCAGTTCGGTCTCGGAGAGCAGTTCGCCGAGCAGCAGTCCGGACAGCGGGGTGGCGGGCGCGGGCTTGAGGATGATCGGGGTGCCGACCGCGAGCGCGGGGGCGATCTTGTGCGCGCACAGGTTCAGCGGGAAGTTGAACGGGGCGATGCCGAGGACCACGCCCTTGGGGAAGCGGCGGGTGAAGGCGAGGCGTCCGGCGCCGCCCGCGTCGGTGTCCAGGCGCTGGGCCTCGCCGCCGTTGAACCGGCGGGCCTCCTCGGCGGCGAAGCGGAAGACCGACACGGCGCGGCCGACCTCGCCGCGGGCCCACTTCATCGGCTTGCCGTTCTCGGCGGAGATCAGCCGGGCGATCTCCTCGGTGCGCTCCACCAGGCGGCGCGAGACATGGTCCAGGGCCGCGGCCCGGACATGCGCCGGGGTGGCGGCGAACTCCTCGCGTACGGCGTAGGCGGCGGCGAGCGCCTCCTCGACCTCGGCCTCGGTGGGCACGGCGGCCCGGCCGACGAGGCGGCCGTCCCAGGGGGAGGTCACCTCGAGGACGTCCTCGCCGGCGGTCCGGCGTCCGGCCAGCCAGAAGGCGTGGGTGGCTGCCTGGTTCTCCATCTCGGACACCGGCCCTTTCCTCAAGTCGTGGTGTCGGTCCGTCCTGCGGTCGGTCCGTGGTGCTGACGGTGCTGACGGTGCGTCGCGCCGGTCGTGCGGTGCTCGCGGTGCGCGCCGCCCGGCCCCGGGGGCGGGGCGGCTGTGCCTCCACCGTAGGGGCGCCGGGAAGTACGGGGGTTTGTCCTGTGCGTAGGAGTGGCCCCCGGCTCTTCGACGGATTGGCAGGGGCGCCCGGCGGGGGCGTACGCGGCGTACGCGCCCCAGGATCCCGGCGGCTCGGCCCCGGGCGGCCGGGCCGTCACTGCTCCGGCGCGGCCGTCGTCTTCAGCGCGAGCCACAGCTCCATCCGCACGTCCGGGTCGTCCAGGGAGCGGCCGAGGATCTCCTCGACCCGGCGCATCCGGTAGCGCAGGGTGTGCCGGTGCACGCCGAGGTCGGCGGCGGCCGCGTCCCACTGCCCGTGCCGGGAGAGCCAGGCGCGCAGCGAGGCGACCAGATCGCCGCGGCCGGTCGCGTCGTGCTCGTGCAGGGCGCGCAGGAGTCCGTCGGCGAAGGCCCGTACGGCGTCGTCGGCGAGCAGCGGCAGGACCGAGCCCGCGGCGACCTCCTCGTGCTCGACCAGGCAGCGGCCCCGGCGGCGGGCGACCGAGAGCGCCTGCTCGGCCTGCTTGTAGGCGGAGGCGGCGGCGATGGGTCCGGCGGGCGCGGAGAGCCCGGCCACCAGGGTCTCCTCCGAGGCGTCCCCCGGGTGCTCGCCCTCGCGGGCGCGGTCGAGCGCCGCGGCGTGGTCGGCGCAGGCGGCGACGGCCGCCCCGCCGTCCACGGTGAGCAGCACCAGGCGCTCCCCCTCGGGCACCACGAGCAGCGACTCCCCGGCGCGAGCCGCGGCGGACTCCATGGTGTCCCGCAGCGCGCTGAGCGGTTCGGTGAGGGGCGCGCCGCCCCGGCGGGCGCCCGCGCGTGCGCTCTCCGCGCGGCCCCCGCTCACCGGCTCGGCGATGATCAGCCGGAAGGGCGCGTCGAGCAGCGAGCCATAGAGGTCCCCCGCGACCGCCCTGGCGTGGTCGGGTTCGCCCGCCAGCAGCATCCGCAGGACCGCCGCGCCGAGCCGCTGCTCGGCCCGGTGCAGCGAGCGGGAGCGCTCGGTGGTGAGGGTGAGCAGGGCGATGGCGGCGTGCACCGCGTAGCGCTCGGCGGTGCCGAGCGTCCCCGCGGTGCCGACGGCGAGCGCGGCGCGCGGCAGCCGCCCGGCGCCCAGGGTGTGCAGTTCGGTGCGGTCCCCGGCGCCGCCGATCACGGCGCTGGCCGGGGCCGGTCGCTCGCGCAGCCGCTCCACGTCGGGGGTGAGCCGGGCCGCGCGCCGCTGCGCCCAGTCGGGGGCGGCGGCGACCACGGTGCCGGCGGCGTCGTAGAGCGCGGCCCAGCCGTCGACCTGGGCGGCGAGGGCGGCGAGCAGCCCCTCGGGGCCGCGCTGCATGGCCTGCTTGGTCAGCTCGCGCTGGGCGGCGAAGCCCGCCGTCACGGCGCGGTACTGGTCGGCGGCGATGGCCGCGGAGACCGCCTTGCTGATCGCCAGGAAGGGGGTGCGCCGGGGCACCGCGAGCAGCGGCAGCCCCTCCTCGGTGGCGGCCTCAAGGAGCGCGGCCGGGATGTCCGCGTAGTGCACCCCGACGGCGAAGCCGAGGCCCGCGACGCGGGCGCCGGTCAGCCGCTTCACGTAACGGCGCATGGCGGCCGGGTCCTCCGCGTCGAGCTTGAGCGCGGTGATCAGGAGCAGTTCACCGCCCTCCATGTACGGGACGGGGTCGGCGAGTTCGCTCGCGTGGGCCCACCGGACGGGGGTGTCGAGGCGGTCCTCGCCGGCGCGCACGGTGAGTTTCAGCGCGGTGTGCTGGACGAGCGAGGCGAGCGTCGGAGGCATAAGCCCTTCTGATCTGTGCTGCGTCGGGGATGAGCAGGCGGCCAGGAGGCATTGCGCCATGAACATTTTGCCGCTGCGTATGAACGACTGCTGTCGATTCTGCCTCACTGTATGAGCACGCGTGTACGTCCCGGTACGGTTTGCTGCCGAGCGCCGGTCCTTCGCTTCCGCACCACAGCCTTCACAGAGCCCTCACCTCGCGCTCCGGGTGCGCGGACTCAGCTCCGCAGGTCCACCAGGAGCGGATCGGCCCGCGTCCCGTCCACGGTGGTGACGGAGAGCACCGCGTGGCCCGGCGGCACCTCCTGCGCCAGCTCGGAGGCGGACCAGTGGTCGCGCTCGACCTGCCGTACGGTCACCGCGTCCGTGGTGACCTCCTTGCCGGTGGCCAGCCTGCGCAGCGCGTGCAGGGCCCGGGTCAGCGGCTGGTCGGCGAAGACGGTGTGCTTGGCGACCTCGCGGGTCTCCACCCACTTGGTGCCCCAGGCGGCGGCGAACCCCCGGCCGTCCCAGGTGGTCACCCCGGAGAAGGCCGCCCGGCAGCCGACCGCCCCGTGCAGCGGACCGTGCAGCGGCTCCGGCACCTCGCTCATGCTGCGCAGGGCGAGGACCACCCCGGCGTGGGCCGCCCGCAGCCGGTGCAGGGCGCCGACGGTGTCCCGGCTCAGGGTCCGGCCGGCGTCGTCGAGGACCAGGCAGGCGAAGTGGCCGGGCGCCGCGCGGTCGGCGGTGACCGCGAGGAACTGCGCGAGGACCAGGCGGGCGAGCAGCCGCGCGGCCTCCTCGTGCGGCCGGCCCGGCAGTTCGATGCGCACCCGCAGCGGATGCCGGGCCACGGCGCGCAGCGACAGCGGCCCGCTGCCGCCGCCGGTGGCGAAGAAGTCGGCGAAGGCCGGGCGGTCGAGCAGGCCGAGCCGGTCGGCGAGGGCGGGCGCCGGGTCGGTGGCACCGCCCGCCTGACGCGACCGGGCCTCCAGCTCGCGCAGCATCGCCTGCTGCCCGGCCGCCGCGAGCGCCTCGCGCAGCGGGTCGAGGGTCCCGGGCAGCCCCTGGAGCAGTTCGCACAGTTCGGGTACGGGCGGGAAGTGGCCGTGCACCGCGCGGTAGGGGCCGAGCAGCTGGGCGAGCGCGGTGGCCGCGCGCCGGGTGTCCACCGACTCCAGGTCGCCGACCAGGCCCTCGGCGAGGAAGGCGGCGGCCTCGTCGGGGTCGGCGGTGCCCGCGTACAGGTCGAGGTCGTGGGCGGAGGCGGGGTTGCCCGGCTTGACCACCACGTCGAAGGCCTCGTCGGGCCCGAGCGGCACCCCGGCCGCGCCGACCGCGATCACCGCGCAGCCGCCGGTCAGCGCCTGCAGGGTGAGCGCCTCGACCACCGGGCGCACCAGGTGCCGGGTCTTGCCCGCGCCGGGCGGCCCGACCGCGAGCAGTGAGGTGCCGAGGACCGCGGGGTCCAGGGCGGCCCCGGCGCCCCGGCTCTGGGCCTCGTTGCGCTCGTCGTCCACGCAGGCGCCGAGGCGCACCTGCCCGGTGAGCAGATCGTGCCGGGCGCTGCGGCCGGGGACGTCGCGGTCGCCGGAGGGGTGGGTGAAGGCGGCGGCGCCCTCGCGCAGCACGGTGTCCGCGAACTCCTTCACCCGCCCCGGGTCCCGCCGCGCCGTGTCCCAGGCCCGCCGGATCCGGGCGCAGTCCACGTCGTTCATCCGCCCGGCGCGCAGCTCCGCGGCGAGGAGTTCGGCGGCCTGGTGCTG
This sequence comes from Streptomyces physcomitrii, assembly GCF_012273655.1. GTDB lineage: Bacteria > Actinomycetota > Actinomycetes > Streptomycetales > Streptomycetaceae > Streptomyces > Streptomyces physcomitrii. The sequence continues at coordinate 11,102 of NZ_JAAWWP010000036.1, forward strand.
ACCGGCCTCGCGCAGCTCGGGCCACTCGGCGGCGGCCACCGCGGGCGGGCCGGCGGCGAGCGGCGCGGACCCCGGCTGCCCGCCCCGGGCGGCGAGCGTACGCACCAGCCCCGGCCAGTCCCCCAGCTTCATGAAGGGCCAGAGCACGGCCAGCGTGATGAGCGTGTAGACGCTGTACGTGAGGAACTGCGAGCGGAACATCTCCTCGCCGAAGACCAGGCTCAGCAGGCTGAGCACCGGATACACCAGCGGGATCTCGTAGTTCCAGATCAGCAGCAGCAGACCGGTGGCGAGCAGCGCCGAGGCCAGCGCCCGGCCGGGCTGGGGCCGCTCCTCGACGAAGAACCGCAGGGCGGCACGCCAGTTCCCGATCCGCCCGAAGCCGAAGACGAGGAGCGCGAAGACGGCCCCGCTGTACACGTCCAGGGCGTAGGAGCCGTCGAGGCCGACCGGGGCCGTCGTACCGCTGTGGAACCAGTCGTTCGGCGTGAACACCCGCAGCAGGGCGAACTGGTACGGGATGTCGCCGTCCTGCCAGAGCGACCACAGCAGGGCGCCGGAGAGGAAGGAGATGAGCATGCTGATCAGCAGCGGGCGGCTGAGGCCGGACCGCTCCTCGGCCTTCGGCGCGGGCCGTACGTACCCCTGCCGCCACAGCCCGGGCGCCGCGTCCGGCCGCGGCGCGTCCAGCCACTCCCGGGTCCCGCCGCGGGTCCCGGGCGCCTGTCCGGGGACCGGCGGCGCGGCGGGCGGCGGGGGTGCGGCGGGGGCGGGCGGCGCCGAGGGGGGCGGGCCCGCCGGGCGCGGCACCGGGTGCGGCCGGATGCCGCGCGCGTCCTGTGTGCCGTCACTGCCGTCGGTGTGCATGGCCTGTGCCCCCTGACCAGCCGGTCTCCTGAGTCCGCTGGTCAATCTAGTGCCCGCGGCAAGGGAGTTCACCGCATACGCGGCCGGGGCGCCCGGCGGCAGCCGCCTTCCGGCCATGTCCACGGCGGACAATCGCCCCCGCGAAAAACGCCCCACTGGAGCATGCCCAGGGTGCGGGCCCGGCCCTAGCCTGCGAAGAAAGCAGAGAAAGCCCCCGCAAATCCCCCAGGAGCCCCTCATGACCGCAGTCCCGCAGGAGCGCCGCCTCGTCACCGCCATCCCCGGTCCCAAGTCGCAGGAACTCCAGGCCCGGCGCAGTGCCGCGGTCGCCGCGGGCGTGGGCTCGGTGCTGCCCGTGTTCGCCGCCCGGGCCGCGGGCGGCATCGTCGAGGACGTGGACGGCAACCGCCTCATCGACTTCGGCTCCGGCATCGCCGTCACCTCGGTGGGCTCCAGCGCCGAGGCCGTGGTCCGCCGCGCCTCCGCGCAGCTCAGCGACTTCACCCACACGTGTTTCATGGTCACGCCCTACGAGGGGTACGTGGCCGTCGCCGAGGCCCTCGCGGAGGTGACCCCGGGCGACCACGCGAAGAAGTCGGCCCTGTTCAACTCCGGCGCCGAGGCCGTCGAGAACGCCGTCAAGATCGCCCGCTCGTACACCAAGCGGCAGGCCGTCGTCGTCTTCGACCACGGCTACCACGGCCGGACCAACCTCACGATGGCGCTGACCGCGAAGAACATGCCGTACAAGAACGGCTTCGGTCCCTTCGCCCCGGAGATCTACCGGGTGCCGGTGGCCTACGGCTACCGCTGGCCGACGGGTCCGGAGAACTGCGGGCCGGAGGCGGCCGCGCAGGCCGTCGACCAGATCAGCAAGCAGATCGGCGCGGAGAACGTCGCCGCGCTCGTCATCGAGCCGGTGCTCGGCGAGGGCGGCTTCATCGAGCCCGCGAAGGGCTTCCTGCCGGCGCTGCGGAAGTTCGCCACCGAGAACGGCATCGTCTTCGTCGCCGACGAGATCCAGTCCGGTTTCTGCCGTACCGGCCAGTGGTTCGCCTGCGAGGACGAGGGCATCGTGCCCGACCTGATCACCACCGCCAAGGGCATCGCGGGCGGACTGCCGCTCGCCGCGGTGACCGGCCGCGCCGAGATCATGGACGCCGCGCACTCCGGCGGCCTCGGCGGCACCTACGGCGGCAACCCGGTGGCCTGCGCCGGTGCGCTCGGCGCCATCGAGACCATGAAGGAGCAGGACCTCGCCGCCCGGGCCCGCCGGATCGAGGAGGTCATGAAGGGCCGTCTGGCGGCCATGCAGGAGAAGTTCGAGATCATCGGCGACGTACGCGGCCGGGGCGCGATGCTCGCCGTCGAGCTGGTCGAGGACCGCGAGGGCAAGGAGCCGAACGCCGCCGCGACGGCCGCGCTCGCCAAGGCCTGCCACAACGCCGGACTCCTCGTGCTGACCTGCGGCACCTACGGCAATGTGCTGCGCTTCCTGCCCCCGCTGGTGATCGGCGAGGACCTGCTGGAGGAGGGCCTGGACATCCTCGAAGAGGCGTTCACACAGCTCTGAGCCCTGCGCCCCGACAACCCCCGGGACCTGCGGAAACCGCACCGGACCCGGGGGTTTCGGCTGTCCTCGGGGCGCTCACTCGGGCAGACTTCACCGCACACAGTGTGAAGAAGGTGTGCGAGCAGCATGGCGGCTTTCCGATGCCCCTGTTGCCCGCCCTGACCCTGGCTTAGGTTTATCGCAGATGAGTGAAACACCACGCTCACAGGGGACTGTGGGCGATGCCGGAGCGTGGCCTCCCCAGCTACGAGACGGCCGTGCCTTCGCGCACGCACCCGGGGCCTCGCGTTCCGGAATTCCTCACCGATCGGACCGCCGCCCGCCCCAAACCCCCCGGGGCGCGCGGCACACCGATCAGGACGGCCGCCTCGGAACCATCCCCCCCGTTCCGGGGCGGCCGTACGCACTTCCGCTCCTTCTCGGGCTGTGCGCCCTCGCCTTCGCCCTGCTGACCTGGCAGGTCGTGAGCGAGGGCCCGCTGCTGCGCGCCGACGAACGGCTCAGCGGCGCCCTCGCGGGGCGGCCTCCGGCGGGCGCGGCCGAGTTCTGCGCGGACCTCGGCAACATGGAGGTCGCCCTCCCGGTCCTGCTCCTCTTCCTCGGCGCGGCCGCCTGGCACGCCCGCCGGGCCGGCCGGCGGCGCCGGTGGCTGCCGCCACTGGCCGCGCTCGCCGCCTTCGCCGCCGTCCCGCTGCTGGTGGTCCCGCTGAAGGCCCTGGTGGACCGGCCGGGCCCGCCCGGCGCCGGCCCGGGCGGCTACTACCCCTCCGGGCACACCGCGACGGCCACCGTGGTCTACGGGATCTGCGCCCTGCTCCTGCTGCCGCTGCTGCGCCGGGCCGCGCGCCGGATCGTGATCGCCCTGTGCGTCCTGGTCAACCTCGGCGTGGGCGGCGGCCTGATGCTCCGCGGCTACCACTGGCCGCTCGACGTGGCCGCCAGCTGGCTGCTCTGCCTGCCGCTGCTCGCCGGGTACGGGTGGCTGACGGCGCGCTCGGGCCGCTGAGAGCGCACGCCCCGGCCGGAGCCGTCAGGGCCCGCCGCTCCTGTCCGTCCCGTCCGTCACGCCTGTCCCGTCCGGCCCGCCTGTCCCGTCCGTCCCGCCTGTCGCGTCCGTTCCGTCAGGTCCCGGTGAGGTCCCCCGCCTCGCGCAGCGCCAGTTCGAGCAGGGCCGGGTCGGTGAGGGTGCCCTCGTCGTCGGGGAGGATCAGCCACCGCATCCCGGTGCCGAGCCGCTCGGGGTGCGGCACCGCGATCCAGGTGCCCGCGCCCGCCCCGCGGATCCCCTCGCCGAACCACCGCCCCGAGGTGCCCGGCGGCACGAAGAAGCCGAGGCGGGCGTCGCCGATCCCGGCGAGCACCGGCCCCGGGCGGTCCGTACAGCGCAGCAGCACGTCGAGGGCGGCACGGCCCAGCGCGCCCGGCACGAGCAGCACGTCCCACCGTGCGCCCGCGGGCAGCAGGACGACCCCGTGCGGGTCCTCCTCCCAGGATCTTCCGCTCTCCTCCGGATCCGGCGCCGCGGACAGCAGCCACTCCACCGCCCCCGAACCTGCCTGCGAGCCAGCCATGCCGGGACACCTGCCCTTCCCTGTTCCCCTGTGGTCCTGCCTGCGCGGTCACTGGAGAGAGGGCGAACGGGGCGGAGCATTACGCGAGTTCGGGAATCCGTCGGTGGCGCGGCGGCGCACGGCCGCCGGTGCCGGGCGCCCCGGCCCGCGCCGTCTCGCGCGCGGGGGCGTTGTCAGTGGCGCCTGGCACACTCACGGTCATGGTGAGGATCGAGGACGGGCTGCACTCCCGTGAGGCGCTGGCGCAGGCGGTGCTCTCGGGCGCCGAGGTGGAGTATCTGCACTTCTGGGGGCACCGGCCCACGGCGGACGGCCGCGTCGGGCGCGGCTGCCTGAGCCAGTGGTGGCCCGCGCCGTTCACCGTGGACGGCGTGGCGTACGCGAGTGCCGAGCACTGGATGATGGCGGGCAAGGCGCGCCTGTTCCGGGACGAGGCGGCCGAGCGGGCGGCCCTCGCGGCCGCCTCGCCCGCCGAGGCGAAGACGGCCGGCCGCCGGGTGCGCGGCTTCGACGAGGCGATATGGGCGCGGCACCGCTTCGGCCTGGTGGTGGAGGGGAGTTTCCACAAGTTCGCGGCCCATCCGGAGCTGGCCGCTTTCCTGCTCGCCACCGGCGAGAAGGTGCTCGTGGAGGCGAGCCCGGTCGACCGGGTCTGGGGCATCGGCCTCGCCGCCGCGGACGAGGCCGCGGGGGATCCCGCCCGCTGGCGGGGCGCCAATCTGCTCGGCTTCGCCCTGATGGTGGCCCGCGAGCGACTGCGCCTGACGACCGGTCGGCAGCATCCCTCCCCCGGCTCACCGGACCGCCCCTGACGGGGCTCCCCGACAGGCGGGGCCCGGCGAACGGTACGGGGGTACGGTCGCCGGGCCCCGCCGAGGCCCCGCCCTGTCCTGGACGGGGCCGAAGTGCCGGTGGTGCGGCCTCAGATGGTGAGGCCGTAGGCGCTGAGCGCCTCCGGGACGGGCTGGTAGAAGGAGGTGCCGCCGGTGCTGCAGTTGCCGGAGCCGCCGGAGATCAGTCCGAGCGCGATGGTGCCCGAGAAGACCGGGCTGCCGCTCGAACCGGGCTCCGAGCAGAGCGTGGTCTGCCCGAGGCCGGAAACCACCTCTCCGTTGCCGTAGTTGACGGTGGCGTTCAGCCCGGTGACCGTCCCGCAGTGCACGCCCGTGGTCCGGTCGTTGGTGGTGCACACCTGCTGGCCGACGGTTGCCTGGCCCGCCCCGGTGATCTGGGTGACGACGCCCGTCGCGTTGCGGACGTCGCTCGGGTGCGGCACGGCGGGGTTCTGGTACCGCACGAGCCCGTAGTCGTTGCCGGGGAAGCTGGACCCGGCGGTCGAGCCGATGTAGACGGTGAGCGCGGGGTCGGCGTACCAGTCCTGGGCGGCCTCGGTGCAGTGACCCGCCGTCAGGAAGTAGTAGTCGCTCCCGCTGTGCACATTGAAACCGGCGGTGCAGCGGGCGCCCGCGCCGTAGACACTGCTGCCGCCCGAGACATGCGGGCGCAGGGTGCCGTCGACCCGTTCCAGGCTGACCGCCTGCGCGTACGGGGCGGTCGCGCGCTTCAGCCGGGCCAGTTCGGCGGCGTCCACGGTGGAGTCGGCGGTGAGGGCGAGGGTGCCGGTGGCCGGGTCGAAGGACCAGGCGGTTCCCGGCACATCGGCTTCCAGGACCGCCTCGGCGGCATGGGCGGCGGCCGCCGCGGTGGGCTCCTCGGCGGCCGAGGCGCCGGTGCCCGGGGTGAGGAAGAAGGCGGCGGTCAGGAGACCGGCGGCGGCGAGGGCCTGGCGGCGCAGGGTGCGGCTCCGGCGGGGCGAGGACGAGCGTCTGAGCTTCACAGGGACCTCCGGGAGGAGAGCGGCCGGACCCGCGGGCAGGGTCTCGGGGCCGCGTGGTCCGTGCCGGTGCGGACGCGCTCTGACATGTATGCGACATGTCCTCGGGAGTATCGAAGCCCCGGCCCACCCGCACAAGGGAGGCAACCGGACAGCCTCAGCCCCCATGTCCCGGGCGGGAAGGGCCACTTCGGGCGTACGGGCGCACGCCTTCCGGCGGAGGACGGCCACTGCACGGGAGGCCCCTTCGCGACACGGGCGGCCATGTCCCGGGCGCGGAAGGCCACTTCACCGCACGAGTGGCCATCTCCCGGTCGCGGAGGCCCACTTCCCGGTACGAACGGACCTCTCCCCGGCGGAGGAGCTCACTTCAGCGCGCGCACACCCACGACCCGGGCGCGGGAGCCCGCTTGAGGCGCCGGACACCGGACGCCGGACGCCGAGGAGACGGCAGAGCCCGAAGTCGGCCGGCCGGGCTCCGGAGGCCCAAGTCTCCGGGCAGGGCAAGGGTCGGGACTAAAGCCCTCAGGCCTCATGCCCGAAGCCCCAGACCTCAGACCCCAGGCCCCAGGCCTCTCAGGAGGCGATCATCACGATCGCCAGGATCGCGGACAGCCCCGCGCCCACCGAGCCGCAGATGATCCCGGCGAGCGCCTGCCCGCCGTTGGTCGCCTCTCCCCTGCTGACCTTGCCGCGCTGGACCGTGCCGAAGACGATCGCCATCACCCCGAGCAGGAGCGCCACCGGCCACATGCAGAACCCGGCGGCGGAGACGATCCCGGTGACCAGCGAGGCGACGCCCATGCCATTGCTCGGCATCGGCACCGACCCGTTCCAGCCGTAGGGCGAGGGCGGGTACGGGGTCCCGGTGTAGGGCGGCATGCCGTACGGCGCGGGGGGCGCACCGTACGGCGGCGGCGCGGCGCCCGGATACCCGTACGCCGCGGGTCCGCCCGGCGCCTGGGGCACCGGCGGCACCGCCTGCTCCGGGGCGGCGAAGGGGTTGGGCGCAGCGAAGGGGTCCGGTGAGGCGAAGCCGCCGGTGCTCGGGGCGGCGGGTGCCCCGCCCGGCACCGAGAAGCCGGACGAGCCCGCCCCGGGCCCGGCGAAGCCGCCGCCGGTACCGAAGTGCTGACCCGAGCCGCCGCTCCCGCCGGCCCCGGCCGGTCCGCCGCCGGGGCCCTGACCGGGTGCGGCCGGGGCCTGCCCCGGACCCCCCTGCCCCGGTCCGCGCGCGACAGGTCCCGCGCCCGACTGCTCGGCCGGGCTCTCCCCGAACGGGAAGGACAGCGAGGTCAGGGTCGGCTGGCTGTGCAGGGAGGTGTCCGGCGGCGGGGTGGCGGCCGGTCCGGGGACCGCGTCGCGCGGGCCCTCGGCCACCGGGGCACCGGAGTCGACCGGGGCGCCGGTATCGGCCGGGGAGTTGCCCCCCGAGCCGGGGCTGCCCGGCGGTGCGTCCTGCGGTTCCCCGGCCGGGACGGTGAAGTCCGGCTGGGTGAGCCCCGCTCCGGATGCCGGATGCGCTCCGGAGGCGGGGTCCGCGCCGGGCCCCGGCGAGTCAGCCCCGGCGGCCGGGGCGTCGAGGTACTCGGGCTTCCCGGGTCCCGCACCCTGGCCCTCGGGTTGCTGCGGTTCCACGGCCATCGGCGGTCCCCTCCACGTAGCGTGCCCGTCATGCTACGTGGCGGCACGCCCGTTTCCGGGGCGGCCTACGATGATCCTCGTACCAGCCGATCAGCCGATCACCCGCGCCCCGTGAAGGGCGCCGCACCACGGAGGACCCCGTGACCGACCTGCACGACTTCATCGCCGACCTGCCCAAGGCAGAGCTCCATGTGCACCATGTCGGCTCGGCATCCCCCCGGATCGTCTCCACCCTGGCGGCCCGGCACCCCGACTCGAAGGTCCCGACCGATCCCGAGGCGCTCGCCGACTACTTCACCTTCACCGACTTCGGGCACTTCATCGAGGTCTACCTGTCGGTGGTGGACCTGGTGCGCACCCCGGAGGACGTCCGGCTGCTCACCTTCGAGGTGGCCCGGGACATGGCGCGGCAGCGGATCCGCTACGCGGAGCTGACGGTCACCCCTTGGTCCTCCACCCGGCGCGGGATCGACGAGCACGCCTTCATGGAGGCGATCGAGGACGCCCGCAAGGCGGCCGAGTCCGAGCTGGGTGTCGTCCTCCGCTGGTGCTTCGACATCCCCGGCGAGGCCGGTCTGGAGGCCGCCGAGGAGACCCTGCGGCTCGCGGTCACGGACTCGCTGCGCCCCGAGGGGCTGGTCTCCTTCGGGCTCGGCGGGCCCGAAGAAGGCGTACCGAGGCCGCAGTTCAAGCGGTACTTCGACAAGGCCAGGGCGGCGGGGCTGCGGTCGGTGCCGCACGCCGGGGAGACGACGGGACCGGAGACGGTCTGGGACGCGCTGGAGCACCTCGGCGCCGAGCGGATCGGCCACGGCACGACGAGCGTCCAGGACCGCCGGCTCCTCGCGCACCTCGCCGAGCACGGCATCCCGCTGGAGGTCTGCCCGACCTCGAACATCGCCACCCGCGCGGTGGCCCGCATCGAGGAGCACCCGCTGCCGCGGATGGTGGAGGCGGGCGTAACGGTCACCATCAACTCGGACGACCCGCCGATGTTCGGCACCGACCTGAACAAGGAGTACGCGGTCGCGGCGAAGCTGCTCGGCCTCGACGAGCGCGGGCTCGCGGAGCTGGCGAAGAACGCGGTGCGCGCCTCCTTCCAGGACCGGGCGGGCAAGGAGCGGCTGCTCACCGAGATCGACACGTACACCGCCGGGCGACTGGCCCCCTGAGCTGCGGCCGGGCCCTCGCCCGGCACAATGGCGGCATGCCGACCGTGACTGCCGTGGCCCACCGCGGGGTGCCCTACCTCGCCCGTGAGAACACCCTGGACTCGCTGCGTCTGGCGCTCGAACTGGGCGCCGACGCCGTGGAGTTCGATGTCCGCCTGACCCGTGACGGGCTGCCCGTCGTGCTGCACGACGCGAGCCTGAAGCGGCTGTGGGGGCACGAGCGGGCGCTGAGGTCGCTCACCGCGAAGGAGGTCGCCGAGCTGACCGGCGGCGGGGTGCCGAGCCTGACCGAGGCCCTGGCGGCGACCGGCGGCGCCCGGGTGATGGTGGACGTACCAGGGGCCACGGCCGCCGATGTGCGCCGGATCGTGGCGGCCGTGCAGGAGGCCGGGGCCGCCGACCGCGCGTACTACACCGCGGCCACCGAGCAGATGCTGCGGGTCCGCGCGGCCGATCCGGCGGCGGAGATCGCGCTGACCTGGACCTCGCTCGCGCCGCCGCGCCCGGGGGTGCTGGCCGCGGTCGCCCCGCGCTGGCTCAACTACCGCTTCGGCCTGGTGGACCGGGACCTGGTGCGGCGGGTGCACGACAACGGGCTGCTCGTCTCGGCGTGGACCCCGGACACCCGGCGGAGCATGCGCCGGCTGCTCGCGGCCGGGGTGGACTCGCTCACCACGAACCGCCTCGACGTCCTCCTCGCGCTCCGCGGGGCGGCGGCCCCGGCCTGAGGCCCCGCGAACTTCTGCCGAAGCCTTTCCGAATTCCCGAGGCCGTCCAATACTGAACGGAACACGTGGAGTTGATTCTCCCGGACGTCTGCCGCCCGGGAGAGGTGGCGGCCGGGGCAGGACGGAAGAGGTCCTCAATGCGAATGGAACTGCGCCACCTCAGAATCCTCTCGCAGGTGGAGGCCTCGGGCAGCATACGGAAAGCGGCGCGGGCGCTGTGCCTGGCCCAGCCCGCATTGACCGCCCAGGTGAAACGTATTGAAAAGGAGCTGGGCGGCGCGGTCTTCACCCGCTCCAGAGACGGCGTCCGATTAACGGAACTCGGCAGATATGTGATTGGCAGCGGCCGGGAACTGCTGGCCGATTTCGATCGGCTGGTCGCGGAGACCTCCGCCCTTGCGCGCCGCACCGCCGGGTCCCGGCCGCTGCGGCTCGCCGCCATGGCCGAACTGGACCTGCCCACGATGCTGACCACCCTCGCCGACCTGCTGCCCTCGGTGAGCGTGGCCACCAGCACGGTGCCCACGCTCACCGAGGGGGCCCGGGCGCTCGGCGCCGGAGAGGTGGACGCGGCTTTGCTGTTCGCTTTTCCCGGGGCCGAATGCAAACTGCCCGAAGAGGTGGGATACCTGGACATCGTCCCGGTGGAACCGGCATTCGTGGCCTTTCCCGCCGATCATCCGCTCGCCGACCGGGCGGAGGTTCCGTTGTGCGAACTGGCCGGGGAATCCTGGATTGCGGCCGATGATCCGGAGGAATGCGGGCGTGAGCGCCTCTTCCACCGGGCCTGTGAACGCAGTGGTTTCGTCCCGCGGATCCGGCACCGCGCGCTCTCCTGCGAGATAGTGCTGCCGCTGGTGCGCCGGGGCGAAGGAGTCGCCCTTGTGCATCCTTTGTGCACCCCGCCGCCCGACATTGTTTTCCGGCCGCTGGCCGGTTCTCCGGTGTCCCGCTCGATTTCCCTGTGCTGGCAGCGGAGTTCGGTGGTCGACGCGCGGATTCCCGTCCTGGTGGAACGCCTGGCGGAGGCCTACCACCTGAAGGTCGGCCGCCGCCCGGTCTACCGCGACTGGTGGCTGGCCCACGAGGGCCCGCTGCGGGCGCGGGTCCCGGAGGGCTCGCCCGCGCCGGCGCCCTGCCTCGAACCCCTCGTGGCCCTCGGCGGCTGCCTCTGCTGAGCGCTGAGCTGCCGCGGCGCACGTGGCAGTGCCCTCGAAGGACGGCACTGCCACGTGCGCGGGGGGTGGCTCAGCGGGTGGCGATGGTGGAGTTGATCCAGCTCTGCACCGCGGTGGTGTCGCTGTATATGGAGTTGGTGTTGCCGCAGGTGGACTCGCCGGGGCCGGAGGCGCCGCGGCTGGTCACGCCGACGAGCTTGCCGCCGACGAGGGCGGGGCCGCCGGAGTCGCCGTAGCAGTCGGTGGCGGTGACGGAGGTGTCGAAGCACAGCTCCCAGGAGCCGTTGATGCCGCCGCACTGGGAGTCGGCGACCAGCTTGGTCCCGAGGGACTTCAGCGAGGGGCTCATCCCGCCGCAGCCGTAGGGCGCGCAGGTCTGGCCGTAGCCGTACTCGGTGACGCTGGAGCCGACGGCGGGGCTGCTGGTCGCCATCGCGAGCGGGGCGCCCGAGACGGACGTGGACAGCTTGTAGAGGCCGAAGTCGTAGCCGCTGTTGTACGAGGGGTGCCGCACCCACTTCGAGGTGCTGACCAGGGTGCCGCCGCTGTTGGTCTTCGCGGAGCCGACGCGGACCTGGGTGGCGCCGCTGCAGTGCCCGGCGGTGATCACCCAGTTGCTCTTGATGAGGGCGGCGCTGCACCACATGCCGTCGCTCTGGTCACCGATGACCGCCGCCCAGGAGGGGGCGTTGGTGACCACGCTGCCGCCGACGATCGGCTGCGGGGCGGCGGTGGCCGCGCCCGTGGTGAGGGCGAGCGCCGCGGCGCTGGTGGCACTGAACACCGCGGCCAGGCCCGCAAGTCTCTTCTTCATGTGATTCCTCTCGCCGGGGCGGATCTCCGCCTGGCCGGGCGCGCTGCCCGGCCGGAATCACTGTGCGCACCCGCGCGCGGGACGAGAAGGTACCGGCCCTATATCGCACTGCTGTCACGGGAGTCGACCACGCGGGCCGGGACGGGAGCGTCCGCGAGGTATCGCCGTCCGATATCTGCCCGGAGCCGTCCGGCTCACCGCAGGATCCCCCTGACCGCTCCACCCCCGCTCAGAATCAGGAGCCCCCCATGCGTACTCGCCGTCCCCTGCTGTCCGCCGCGCTCGGCCTCGGCCTCGCCCTCGGCGGCCTCTCCCTGACCGCCTCCCCCGCGGGCGCCGCCCCGGCACCGGTCGCCACCGACTCGGTCGCCGCGTACGCCGGTTCCGCGGAGAACGCAGCCGCGAACAAGGCCTTCTACGAGGCCGTGCAGCGCTCGGTCGCCGAGAAGCGGGCCGCCAACCCGGGCGCCGCCTCGGTCACCGTCATCTACAACACCTCCAGCGCCCCGAGCTTCCGCACGCAGATCGCGCGCAGCACCTCGATCTGGAACGCCGCGGTGCGCAACGTCCAGCTGCGCGAGGGCAGCAACCCGGACTTCAGATACTACGAAGGCAACGACTCCCGCGGCTCCTACGCCTCCACCGACGGCCACGGGCGCGGCTACATCTTCCTGGACTACGCGCAGAACCAGCAGTACGACTCGACCCGGGTGACCGCCCACGAGACGGGCCATGTGCTCGGCCTGCCGGACCACTACTCGGGCCCGTGCAGCGAGCTGATGTCGGGCGGCGGCCCCGGCACCTCCTGCACCAACTCGCAGCCGAACGCGGCGGAGCGGCAGCGGGTGGACCAGCTGTGGGTGAACGGCGTCGCCCCGGTCGGGGTCGCCGCGCGCTGAGCCCGGTGAAGACCGCGGGCCCCGGACGCTTCCCGCGTCCGGGGCCCGTGTTCCGTGCGGCGGGTCAGTCCAGCGAGGTCATCACATGCTTGACGCGGGTGTAGTCCTCGAAGCCGTAGCCGGAGAGGTCCTTGCCGTAGCCGGACTGCTTGAAGCCGCCGTGCGGCATCTCGGCGACCAGCGGGATGTGCGTGTTGATCCAGACGCAGCCGAAGTCGAGCGCCTTCGACAGGCGCATGGCGCGGGCGTGGTCGCGGGTCCAGACCGAGGAGGCGAGCGCGTAGTCGACGCCGTTGGCGTGCGCGATCGCCTCGTCCTCGTCGCGGAAGGACTGGACGGTGATGACCGGGCCGAAGACCTCCTTCTGGATGATCTCGTCGTCCTGCTGGAGACCGGAGACCACGGTCGGCGCGTAGAAGTAGCCCTTGTCGCCGACGCGTTCGCCGCCCGCCTCGACCTTGGCGTGGGCCGGGAGCCGGTCGATGAACCCGGAGACCTGGGCCAGCTGGTTCGCGTTGTTCAGCGGGCCGAACAGCACGTCCTCGTCGTCGGGCTGCCCCGTCTTGGTGTCCCGGGCGGCCTTGGCGAGGGCCTGGACGAACTCGTCGTGCAGGGACTCGTGGACCAGGACCCGGGTGGCGGCGGTGCAGTCCTGGCCGGCGTTGAAGAATCCGGCGACGCTGATGTCCTCGACGGCCTTGGCGAGGTGCTCGCCGCGGACGTCCTCGAAGACCACCACGGGGGCCTTGCCGCCGAGTTCGAGGTGGACGCGCTTGAGGTCCTTGGAGGCGGACTCGGCGACCTGGGAGCCCGCGCGCACCGAGCCGGTGATGGCGGCCATCGCCGGGACGGGGTGCTCGACCATGGCGCGGCCGGTGTCGCGGTCGCCGCAGACCACGTTGAAGACGCCCTTGGGGACGACCGAGCCGATGATCTCGGCCATCAGCACGGTCGAGGCCGGGGTGGTGTCGGAGGGCTTGAGGACCACGGTGTTGCCCGCGGCGAGCGCCGGGGCGAACTTCCACACGGCCATCATCATCGGGTAGTTCCACGGGGTGACCTGGGCGACGACACCGAGCGGCTCGCGCCGCACCAGCGAGGTCAGGCCCTCCATGTACTCCCCGGCCGAGCGGCCCTCCAGCATCCGCGCGGCGCCCGCGAAGAAGCGGATCTGGTCCACCATCGGCGGGATCTCTTCGGTGCGGGTCAGGCCGATCGGCTTGCCGGTGTTCTCCACCTCGGCGGCGATCAGCTCCTCGGCCCGCTCCTCGAAGGCGTCCGCGATCTTGAGCAGCGCCTTCTGCCGCTCGGCGGGGATCAGGTCCCGCCAGGCGGGGAAGGCCTCGGCGGCGGCCTTCATCGCGGCGTCGATGTCCGCGGCCCCGGAGACCGGCGCGGTCGCGTACGCCTCTCCGGTGACGGGGTTGACGACCTCGGAGGTCCGTCCGTCGGCGGCGTCGCGGAACTCGCCGCCGATGTAGTTGCGAAGCTTGCGCAGCCGACCCGGCTCGGTGGTCACTCCGGCCCTCCTGACGGTGTCCAACGGGTGAGATGTCCACCCTAGCCCGCGGCCCCGTTCCGCGACATAGCCCATGGCCGCGGAAACCGCCCCGGGGCGAACATTTTCCTGGCTGCCCCCGCTTTCGGCGCACAAACACCGCCCGCCGCCCGCTTCCCGTGCAAGGTTGCCCGGGCACGGGGAGCACCGCGCGTACCGGCGCCATGACTCCGGGCGGGGCGGACCCGCCCCGGTGCACCACCGCTCCGGATCCGACCGGGCGGCGGCTTCCGGCGTCCGCCGCAGGGAGCCCGTACGAGTCCGCCGAGGCGCCCGTACGAGTCCGGTGGGGCGCCCGCGCGAGGACGCCCCGGCGGGCGCGCGGGACCGAGCGCGGCAACCGGCCGCCGCCTCCTCACCCGTCCGGGGGTGGCCAAACAGACGTGCCCCCGGCGCGGAGGCGTGCGCCCCGGCGGACCGCACCGGGGCCTTGCGCCGCCCCCGCGCCCCTCGGCCGCTGCCCGCCCGTACCACCCGTTCATGTGCTTACACGTTCGGGTGATGAGCGCGGCCGGCTCCGTGTGCACCCCGGTGCCCCGGCGGCGAATACCTACGGTGCCCAGTGACCGATCGGCCCGTGTCTTCGTTCCCCCGGACGGGGGCAGGAATCCGACCAGAACCGAGGTGTTCGCCCATGGCAGCCCCGCCGGACAACGACGTGCTGTGGGCCCGCGCCCTGCACGTGGATCTCAACGGCTCACCCGCACTCGCCGGTGTCTCGCTCGGCGTCCGCGAGGCGGAGATCCTCGCGGTGGCGGGCCCGCGCGGCTGCGGCAAGACGACGCTGCTGCGCTGCCTGTCGGGCCGCCTGGTGCCGCAGGAGGGCGAGGTGTGGTTCAACAGCTCGCCCGTCCACACGATGGGCCCGCTGCTCAGGGAGCGGCTGCGCCGCGACCGCTTCGCCTGGATCGGCCCCGAACCCCGCCTCGTACCCGAGCTGCGCGCCTGGGAGAACGCCGCCCTGCCGCTGATGCTGCGCGGCACCACCCACCGGGCGGCGAAGGCGGCGGCCCTGGAGTGGCTGGAGCGCCTCGACGTCGGCGGCACCGCGCGCAAGCGCCCGCACGCCCTGACCCGTACCGAGCAGCAGCGCGTCGCCATCGCCCGCGCCCTGACCGCGCAGCCCGCGGTGCTCTTCGCGGACGAGCCGACCGCCCCGCTGCACCGCGCGGACCGCACCCACGCGCTGCGCACCCTGACCACCGCGGCCCGCTCGCACGGCATCACGGTCGTCCTCGCCACCCACGACGAGGAGACCGCCGAGGCCGCCGACCGGCTGCTGCTCCTGGAGGACGGCCGCCGCCTCTCCGCGGTGGAGCGGCCGGAGCCCGAGGCGGAAGGCCGGGCGGCGTGCTCGCTCTCCGTCTAGCCCGCGGCGGGCGCCCGCTCGTCCAGCTGCGCCGCCTGCTCCTCGCCGGTGCCTCGGCCGGTACCGGCTTCCTGCTCCTGTGCGCCCTCGGCTGGGCCATGGGCCACCCCGAGGCGCCCGGTGAGTCGGCGCTGCGGCTGCTCTGGTGCCTGGTCCCGCTCGCCGCCACGGTGCAGTTCGCGCTCGCCGTCGGCCGTACCGATCCGGGCGTACGGCCGCGTTCGGCGCTCTCCGCGGCGGGGCTCGGCCCCTCCGGACTCGCCCTGCTCGCCGCCCTGTCCGCGGGCGCGGCCTGCGCGCTCGGCTCGGCGGCGGCGCTGCTCGCCTTCCTGCTGCTCCGCGGCGACCTCGGGCGGCTGCCGGGCGCCGGTACCGCCTCCGGGCTGCTCGCCCAGGGGCAGCCGCTGCCGCTGGCCGGGGTGGTGACCCTGCTCCTGGTGGTGCCCGGCGCGGTGGCCGGTGCCTGCCGGCTGGCGCTGCGCCCGCGGCCCCGCCCCGGGCGGGACGAGGAGGAGCCGGCGGAGGCCCCGGCCCCGCGGCCCGCTCCGGCCGGACTGCCCTGGGGCATCGCCCTGCTCGCCGCGGGCCTGGCCGTCGAGGGCTACGCCCGCCGCTCCGAGGACGCCTCCGCGCTGCTGCCCGGCACACTCGCCGGGAGCCCGGCCGGGGTGCTCGCGGGATGGCTGGTGACCGCGGTCGGGCTGGCTCTCGCGGGGCCCGGGCTCACCTACCAGTGCGGCCGGGTGCTGCAGGCGCTGCGGCCGGGCGCGATGCGGCTGCTCGCCGGGCGGGTGCTGCAGCAGGAGGCCGCGCGCCTCGGCAGGCCGCTGGGCGTGCTGTGCGCGGTGGCTTCGGCGGCCTTCGCCGCGGCCGCCCTGTACGCGGGCCGCGAGCCGCGGCTCGGCCCGCTCGGCACCATCGGCGCCCTGCTCGTCACCGGCTGCGCGGTGGCCACCCTGCTCACCGCGGTCGCCGAGGCCCGGCAGGAGCGGGCGCGCTCCCGCGAGTCGCTGCTCGGCCTCGGCGCCGCCCCGGCCCTGCTGCGCGGCGCGGTGGCGCTGCGCGCCGGGGTCCTGCTGGCCGTGTTCGGCCCGCTGACCTGGCTGGTCGCCGAACTCGCGGCGCTTCCGCTGACGTAGGACCGCAAAGTCGGCCGGCTTTTGGCGGGAGCACGGCGGCGGGGCGGCTCCGGGGCGGTCCCGGACCGGCCGCGAAAAAATCCGGAAAGAAGTCCGCGGGCGACGATGAGTTCCGTGCGGGGCCGCGGTCTATCCCCCTGAACGGCACGAACAGCACGCGCACGGCGTGCGAGGACCGGCACCGCCCCTGAGGAGACCGCAGATGTACCAGCAGATGATCTTCGTGAACCTGCCCGTCGGCGATGTGGAGCGCGCGAAGGAGTTCTTCTCCGCGCTCGGCTTCGCGATCAACGCGCAGTTCTCGACCGAGGACGTCGCCAGCGTGGTCATCAGCGACACCATCGTCGTGATGATGCACAGCCCCGCGCACTACGCGCAGTTCACCAAGAAGGAGATCGCCGACGCGAGAAGCACCAGCGAGGTCCTGGTGGCGCTGAGCGCGGAGAGCCGGGAGAAGGTCGACGAACTCGTCGGCAAGGCCCTCGCGGCGGGCGCCACCGACAACGACCGCACCCAGGACTACGGCTTCATGTACGGCCGTTCCTTCGACGACCTCGACGGCCACACCTGGGAGGTCATGTGGATGGACCCGGCCGCGGTGGAGGGCGAGGCCTGAGCAGGGGGCGCCGGTCCGGGTCCCCTCCCCAGGAGGGGACCACGGCCTAGCATGAGCGGATGACCATATCCGAATCCGCCCGCGCCGCCGGGCAGTTGGGCCGTCCCGAAGCGGCGTACGACGGTGAACCGGCCGCGGACGGGGAGATCGAGTCCCTCGCCGAGTTCGACGCGGTGCTCGCCGCCCGCTCCTCGCTCGCGGGCCTGCGGGTGCAGGCGGTCGACCTGAGCGCGCGCACCCCGGCCCTGCTCGACGTCCCGGTGGAGGGCGCCGTCTTCCTCGGCTGCGCCATGGAGGCCGCCGCGGACAGCCGGGTCCGTGCGGCGGGCGCGCTGGTCTTCCCGCCGGTTCCGGGTCTGCCCTTCGATCCGTACCGCGGATTCCTGTACTCGGCCGAGGAGTTGTTCGCCGGTCTGGACGAGGGCTACGACGCCACGCCGGACGCCCGCTCCTACGCCTGGTTCCAGCGGACGAAGGCCGACGGGGACATCTTCGCCTCGATGCTGCGCGCCGTGCACGACGACTCGGTCTCCGACGCGCTCGACGAACTCCTCACCGGGG
Source organism: Streptomyces physcomitrii (assembly GCF_012273655.1). GTDB lineage: Bacteria > Actinomycetota > Actinomycetes > Streptomycetales > Streptomycetaceae > Streptomyces > Streptomyces physcomitrii. The sequence goes on from NZ_JAAWWP010000036.1 coordinate 28,625, forward strand.
CACGGGTGGTGGGGGTGATGGGCGGCCACGCCATGGAGCGCGGTACCGAGGCCTACGCGGGTGCCGCACGGCTCGGCCGCTCGCTGGCCCGGGCCGGTCTCACCGTGGCGACCGGCGGCGGCCCGGGCGCGATGGAGGCGGCGAACCTCGGCGCCTATGCCGCCCCGCTGCCCGAGGAGATGCTGACGGAGTCGCTCGAACTCCTCGGCAAGGCACCCTCGTTCACGCCCTCGGTGACCGACTGGGCGGCGGCGGCCTTCGAGGTCAGGGCGCGCTGGCCGGAAGGCGGCGGCTCGGTCGGCATCCCGACCTGGTTCTACGGGCACGAGCCGCCGAACGCCTTCGCCTCCCATCTGGCGAAGTACTTCGCGAACGCCACCCGCGAGGACGGGCTGCTGGCGCGTTCCACCGCGGGGGTGGTCTTCCTGCCGGGCGCCGCGGGCACCGTGCAGGAGATCTTCGACAACGCCACCCCCAACTACTACGGCTCCCGGGGCCTGCCCACCCCGATGGTCCTCGTCGACCGCGCGCACTGGACCGAGCGGCTGCCCGCCTGGCCGCTGCTGCGGGCGCTGGCCGGGGAGCGCCCGATGGCGGCGCGGATCGCCCTGGTCGACTCGGTGGACCAGGCGCCCGAGGCCCTGGCGCGGCTGACCGAGGCGGGCGGCTGAGGGCTCGGCTGACCGGCCGCGCGCCCGGTCAGCCGAAGGAGGCGCGGGCGAGCCAGAAGTCGAGGAGTTCCCGGTCGCCGAGGACCTCCAGGCCGCCCGAGTCGGGGGTCCGGCGCCGGTAGAAGGCGAGCAGCAGGGCGGTGAGGGGGCCGCGCAGGGCGACGGTGGCCTTGCCGTGCGCGCGCTCCCAGGTGAAGCCGTCCTCGTGGAAGGTGATCAGCCACTCGGCGTCGAGGCCCTCGGGGGCGTCGGTGGCGTGCAGATGGATGCTGCGTCCGGCGCCGCGCAGTTCGCCCGCCTCGTCCCCGGGCTGCGTGCGCTGGGCGAAGCCGACGATCTCCAGCCATTCGTCGAGGGCGTCCGCCGCGACCTCCGGGTCGACCTGGTAGTCGAGTCCGGCGGCGAGGGTGGCGTCGGCGCGGTGCACGGCCAGTTCATGGGTCATCCGCCGGGCCCAGAATCCGGCGTCCTGCCGCCAGGCCCAGGTCCACACCGGCGCCTCGGGTCCGGCCTCGCGCAGTGCCTCGGCCAGCCGGCGGCCGGAGTCGTCGAGCCAGTCGGCCAGGGCGGTGGCCGTCTGCTCCGCGGGCCCGGCGGACCGGGGCACCTTCTCCTCGGGGATGTCCTCGGCGGCGCGGGTACGGACCAGTTCGGCGGACCAGCGCAGGGCGCCGCCGGTGTGCCGGAGCAGTTCGTCCAGGGTCCACTCGGGACAGGTCGGGACGCGCGTGCCGAGGGCGGCTCCGGAGGCGAGGACCCCGCGCAGTGCCTCGGTCTGCGCGAGGATCTCCTGGCAGTACCGCTCATGGGTGAGTGTGCTCATGGGGCGCACTCTAGGCAGCGTCCTCCGCGGGCAGCACCACGATTTCGCCGTCCTGCGGGGGCGCGAAGGCGACGGTGACCTTGTCGCCGGGGGCGGGCGCGGAGTGCAGGGGGCAGAGGGCTTCGAGGCGCGGCGCCCCCTCGGGCTGGAGGTGGACGGCGACCTGGCCGCCGAGGAAGGTCCGGGCGGTGACCCGGCAGTCCAGGCCCGCGCCGGAGTCCGTCAGGCGCACCCCGGTGGGCCGTACCAGCACGGTCGCGGCGCCCTGCCGGGAGCCCGCGGGGACACCGATGCCGCCCCAGGCGGTCTCGGCGGCCTCGCCCCGTACCGTCGCCGCGGTGAGGTTGTGGAAGCCGAGGAAGCGGGCGACGAAGGCGTCGGCGGGGTGCTGCCAGACCTCCATCGGGGTGCCGGTCTGGGCGAGGCGGCCCTCGCGCATCACGACGACCCGGTCGGCGAGGGTGAAGGCCTCCTGCTGGTCGTGGGTGACGGCGAGCACGGTGGTGCCCAACTCCTGGAAGAGTTCGCGCAGTTCGAGTACGAGCCGTTCGCGCAGGGAGCGGTCGAGCTGGCCGAGGGGTTCGTCCAGCATGAGCAGCCGGGGATTCGGGGCGAGGGCACGGGCGAGGGCGACGCGCTGCTGCTCCCCGCCGGAGAGTTCGCCGACGGGCCGCGGGGCGGCGTCCGCGAGGCCGACCAGGTCGAGCAGCTCGGCGACCCGGGAGCGCTGCCGGTCCCGTCCGGCGCCGTGCATACGCAGCCCGAAGGCGATGTTGCCGCCGACGTCGCGCTGCGGGAAGAGCTGGTGGTCCTGGAACATCAGGCCCACCCCGCGGCGGTGGGCGGGGACGCCGCGCTGGTCCTTCCCGCCGAGCAGGACCCGTCCGGCGTCGAGTTCCTGGAGCCCGGCGACGGCGCGCAGCAGGGTGGACTTGCCGCTGCCGCTGGGCCCGAGCACGCAGACGCTCTCGTGCGTGGCGACGTCGAGGCTGACCTCGTCGAGGGCCGGGCGGTGGCCGAAGTGCACGGTGGCGCGGTCGAGTTGGAGCATGGTCACATCTCTCCGGTGGGTGCAGCCGGGCCGCCGGCCGCGCCGCCGGTACGGGGCCTGAGGCGTTCGAGGAGCAGCAGGGACAGCGTGCACACCGCCATCAGGATCACCGAAAGGGCCATCGCCTGCCCGTAGTTGAGCTCTCCGGCGCGGCCGAGGAGGCGGGCGACGGCGACCGGCAGGGTCGGGTTGTCGGGCCGGGCGATGAAGACGGTGGCGCCGAACTCGCCGAGCGAGACGGCGAAGGCGAACCCGGCGGCGACCAGCAGGGCCCGCCGGACCAGCGGCAGGTCGACCTCCCGCCACACCCGCAGCGGGGACGCGCCGAGCACCGCGGCGGCCTCCCGCAGCCGGGTGTCCAGGGCGCGCAGCACCGGCAGCATGGTGCGCACCACGAAGGGCACCCCGACCAGGGCCTGGGCGAGCGGCACCAGGATCCAGGAGGCCCTCAGGTCGAGCGGGGGCTCGTCGAGGCTGATGAGGAAGCCGAAGCCGACGGTGACCGCGGAGACCCCGAGCGGCAGCATCAGCAGGGCGTCGAAGCCGCGGACCAGGCGGCCGGCGCGTCCCGGGCGGGTGAGCGCGGCGGCGGCCAGGGTGCCGATGACCAGGGCGATGCCGGTGGCGGCGAGGGCGTACGTCAGCGAGTTGCCGACGGCGTCGATCGGCGGGACCAGGAAGACATTGCTGTCCGCGGAGGTCAGCGCCCGGTAGTAACCGAGCCCGTATCCGGCGGCGGTGTCGAAGGAGCGCTGGACGAGCACCGCGAGCGGCAGCAGGAGCAGCAGCAGGACGCTGAGCAGGACCCCGGCGAGCAGCGCCCACTGCCCGGCCCCGCGCGGCGCGCGCGCCGTGGACTCGGGCGCGAGCAGGCGCAGCGTGCTCTCCCTGCGGCGCACGGTCCAGGCGTGCACGGCGAGGATCAGCGCGACCGCGGTGAGTTGCACCAGGGTCAGTACGGCCGCGGTCGGCAGGTCGAAGACATCCGCGGTCTGCCGGTAGATCTCCACTTCGAGGGTGGCGTACGCGGGGCCGCCGAGGATGGTGACGACGCCGAAGGAGGTGAAGGTGAACAGGAAGACCATCAGCGCCGCGGCGGCGACGGCCGGGCCGAGCGCGGGCAGGGTGACGGTGCGCCAGGCGGCGGCCCGGGAGGCGCCGAGCATCCGCGCGGCCTCCTCCTGCCGGGGGTCGAGCTGGGACCAGAGCCCGCCGACGGTGCGGACCACGACCGCGTAGTTGAAGAAGACATGGGCGAGCAGGATGGCCCAGACGGTGGTGTCCAGGCGCACCCCCCACAGGTCGTCGAGGAGTCCGCCGCGGCCGAGGAGGGCCAGGAAGGCGGTGCCCGCGACGACGGTGGGGAGCACGAAAGGCACGGTGACCAGGGCCCGCAGCAGGCTCTTGCCGGGGAAGTCGAGCCGGGCGAGCACATAGGCGCCGGGCAGCGCGATCAGCAGGGTGAGCGCGGTGGAGGCGAGCGCCTGCCAGGTGGTGAACCACAGCACCTGCCGGATCCCGGCGTCGCCGAGCACCTCCGTCAGGCGCCCGAACTGCCAGTGGCCGCCGTCCCGCAGGCCGCGCCCGACGATCGCGGCGACCGGGTAGGCGAAGAACAGCGCGAAGAACACGGCGGGCACGGCCATCAGGCCGAGCCGCGCCGCGCTCCGGCGCCGCTGCCGCCGGCGCGGCACCCGGGGCGGGGCCGTCGCGCCGGTACGCGTCACATCGGTGCTCGTCACGTCGGTGCTCGTCACGTCGATGTGCTCACTTCAGCACGAGCGAGGTCCACGACTTGACCCAGTCGTCGCGCTTCTCGGCGATCTTCCCGGGGGCCATGGTGTGCGGGTCCCTGACCGCGGTGCCGTGCTCGGTGAAGACGGCCGGGACCTTCGCGCCCGCGCGCACCGGGTTGACGAACATGTTCAGCGGCATGTCCTCCTGGAAGGCCTTGGAGGCGAAGAAGTCGACGAGCGCCTTGCCGCCCTCGGTGTTGCGGGCGCCCGCGAGCAGTCCGGCGAACTCGATCTGCCGGAAGCAGGTCCGGGTGGCGACCCCGGTGGGCGCGGTCTTCGGCCGCGGGTCGGCGAAGACCACCTCGGCGGGCGGCGAGGAGGCGTACGAGACGACCAGCGGACGCTCGCCGCCCGCCTTGCGGCCGCCCGCGGAGCCGGAGAACTCCTCGTTGTAGGCCTGGTCCCAGCCGTCGACGACCTTGATCCCGTTGGCCTTCAGCTTCTTCCAGTAGCCCTGCCAGCCCTGGTCCCCGTACTCGGCTGCGCTGGCGAGCAGGAAGCCGAGCCCGGGCGAGGAACTGCCCGCGTTCTCGGTGACGAGCAGGTCCTTGTACGCGGGCTTCGCGAGGTCGGCGAAGCTCTTCGGCGGCTCCAGCTTCCTCTCGCTGAAGAACTTCTTGTCGTAGTTGACGCAGATGTCACCGGTGTCGACGGGCGTGACCCGGTGCTTCGGGTCGAGCCGGGTGTCCGCGTCCAGCGAGGACAGCGCGGGGCTCTTGTAGGGCTGGAAGAGACCGCCGTCCAGGGCACGGGACAGCAGGGTGTTGTCGACGCCGAAGAAGACGTCGCCCTGCGGGTTGTCCTTGGTGAGCAGGGCCTTGTTGACGGCGCGCCCGGCGTCGCCGTCCTTGAGGACGCGCACCTTGTAGCCGGACGTGCGCTCGAACTCCCTCAGGACGTCCTTGGAGACGGCGAAGGAGCTGTGGGTGACCAGGGTGACGTTCTCGGAGTCGCCGCCGGAGTCCCCGGAGTCCCCGCAGGCGGTCAGCGTGCCGAGGCCGAGCCCCGCCGCGAGGACGGCGGCCAGGCAGTTCTTGGTGGTGCTCACTGGATTCCTCCTGGGCTGACCAGGAAGAGACGCGGCCCTGCCCGCGACGGGTGGCCGCGGGCAGGGCGCAACAGCTGGAGAAGTGTCCGAACTCCCTACCCGGAATGACCCGGGCGAGGTTCAGAGGGTCTGCGGCCACCGGCCCGGTCGCCCGGTCCGTGCCGCACTCTCAGCGCTGTGGCGCTCCCCTGTCGGAATATGTGTGCCGGCACGGTGGGTGCCGGTGTGGGTATGTCGGTCGGTGTACAGCGGAATACGTGTCGCGAAGTGGTGCTGGTGCGTCGGTACGCCGCCCAGGGTACCGCCGTCGCTTTCCGGACCGTCGACGCCTGTGGACAACCGCCCCCGGACGCCCTCAGCGCTCGGCGGCGGCGAGCTGCCCGCAGGCCCCGTCGATCTCCTGGCCCCGGGTGTCCCGCACGGTCACCGGGACGCCGTGCGCCGCGATGGCGTCGACGAAGGCCCGCTCGTCCTCGGGGCGCGAGGCGGTCCACTTGGAGCCCGGCGTCGGGTTGAGCGGGATCAGGTTGACGTGCACCCGCTTGCCCTTGAGCAGCCTGCCGAGCAGGTCGCCGCGCCAGGCCTGGTCGTTGATGTCGCGGATCAGCGCGTACTCGATGGAGACCCGCCGCCCCGACTTGGCCGCGTACTCCCAGGCGGCGTCGAGGACTTCGCGTACCTTCCAGCGGGTGTTGACGGGCACCAGGGTGTCGCGCAGCTCGTCGTCGGGGGCGTGCAGGGAGAGCGCGAGGCGGCACTTGAGGCCCTCGTCGGCGAAGCGGTGCATGGCGGGCACCAGGCCCACGGTGGAGACGGTGATGCCGCGCTGGGAGAGCCCGAGGCCGTCCGGCTCGGGGTCGGTGAGGCGGCGGATGGCCCCGATGACGCGCTTGTAGTTGGCGAGCGGCTCGCCCATGCCCATGAAGACGATGTTGGACAGCCGCGCGGGCCCGCCGGGGATCTCCCCGTCCCGCAGCGCCCGCATCCCGTCGACGATCTGGTGCACGATCTCCGCGGTGGACAGGTTCCGGTCCAGGCCCGCCTGACCGGTCGCGCAGAACGGGCAGTTCATGCCGCAGCCGGCCTGCGAGGAGATGCACATGGTGACCCGGTCCGGGTAGCGCATCAGCACCGACTCGACGAGGGTGCCGTCGAAGAGCCGCCACAGGGTCTTGCGGGTGGTGTCGTCGTCGCAGGAGATGTGCCGCACCACGTCCATCAGCTCCGGGAGCAGCGCCTCCTGGAGCCTGCCGCGCGCCGCGGCGGGGATGTCGGTCCACTGCGCCGGGTCGTGCGCGTACCGCGCGAAGTAGTGCTGCGAGAGCTGCTTGGCCCTGAACGGCTTCTCGCCGATCCCGGCGACCGCCTCCTTCCGCTCGGCGGGCGTGAGGTCGGCGAGGTGCCGCGGCGGCTTCTTGGCTCCGCGCGGGGCGACGAATGTGAGTTCTCCGGGTGCAGGCATAACCTCACCAGTGTGGCAGATCATCCGGACGGGTCCGCCGCCCCGCGGACGGCGGACCAGCCGGGCGTACGCGCGGGGATCTCGCCCGTGCCCGGACGGTCAGCCCGAGCCGACGAAGAGCACCATCAGGAGCCACACCACGGGCGCGGTCGGCAGCAGGGAGTCCAGGCGGTCCATGATGCCGCCGTGGCCGGGCAGCAGGGTGCCCATGTCCTTGATGCCGAGGTCGCGTTTGATCATGGACTCGCCGAGGTCGCCGACGGTCGCGCTGACCGCCACGGCCAGGCCCAGCAGCAGGCCCTGCCACCAGGCGCCGTCACTGATCAGGAACTGCATGCACAGCGCGCCCGCCACCATCGCGAACAGCACCGCGCCGGCCAGTCCCTCCCGGGTCTTTCCGGGGCTGATGCGCGGTGCCAGCTTCGTGCGGCCGAAGCGCCAGCCGATCGCGTACGCCCCGGTGTCGCTGACGATGGTGAGCACCAGGAAGGTCAGCACCCGGCGCGGGCCGTCGTCGGCGGCGAGCATCAGCGAGACGAAGGTGGCGAGGAAGGGGACGTAGAAGGCGGCGAAGGTGCCCGCGGTGACGTCCTTCAGATAGCCCTCGGGCGGCTGCGCCATGCGCCAGACGAGGACCGCGAGCGCGGTCAGCGCCATCGCGATCCAGGCGCCCTCGGCACCCCGCACATACCCGGAGACCACCATCGCGGCGCCGCCGAGCGCCAGCGGCACCAGCGGGGCGTGGATGTCCTTGCGCTCCTTCAGGCGGGAGGTCAGCTCCCACAGGCCGACGACGACGGCCGCCACGACCACGCCGACGAAGACGGCCTTCACGATGAACAGGGAGGCCACGATCACCGCGCCGAGGCCGAGACCGACCCCTATCGCCGCGCCGAGGTCCCGGCCCGCGGTCTTCTTCTGCGGGGCGGGCGCGGAGGGGCTCGCGGTGGACATGTGCTCCTGCGGCTCGTACGTGGTCGGGCGCGGCGGCGGTGTGCCGTCGCGGAAGGGGTCGGGTGGTCCGGCCGGGAACAGCGGGCCGCCGAGCGGGGCGGCCCCCTGTTCGCGTTCCCGGTCTCCGCCGTTCTCGGGCACCTCGGGCACGGTGGGCATGGGCCGAGTCTGCGCGGCCGGATGCCCTTCGTACGAGGGACCCGCCGGGGCGGCCCCCCAGGGGGCGTCGTGCCCGGGGCCCGGCCGCACCCGGGAGGAGCCGGTCCGCGGCGGCGCGCCCCAAGGAGAGTCGTTCATCAGACCTCGAGCAGCTCGGCTTCCTTGTGCTTCAGCAGCTCGTCCACCTGGGCCACGTACTTGGCGGTGGTGTCGTCGAGCTCCTTCTCCGCACGGCGGCCCTCGTCCTCGCCGACGTCGCCGTCCTTGATGAGCTTGTCGATGGACTCCTTCGCCTTGCGGCGCACGGAGCGGATCGAGATCTTCGCGTCCTCGCCCTTGGTCTTGGCGACCTTGATGTACTCCTTGCGGCGCTCCTCGGTCAGCTCGGGGAACGTCACCCGGATGATGCTGCCGTCGTTGCTCGGGTTGACGCCGAGGTCCGAATCGCGGATCGCCTGCTCGATGTTGCGCAGCGCGCTCTTGTCGAACGGGGTCACCACGGCCATCCGGGGCTCCGGCACCGAGAACGAGGCGAGCTGGTTGATCGGCGTCAGCGCGCCGTAGTAGTCGGCCACGATCTTGTTGAACATCGCCGGGTGCGCACGGCCTGTGCGGATCGCGGCGAAGTCCTCCTTGGCGACCACGACGGCCTTCTCCATCTTCTCCTCGGCCTCGAGGAGGCTCTCTTCGATCACCACTTGCTCCTGCGTGTCTTGAGTGGGTCCGCCGTCCACTGGGCGGCAGGCTGCGTCGCGTCTGTTCCCTGCACGGTGTCCGACCGGCAGGGGGTTGTCCACCCCCGGCCGGTCAGCTCCGGGTGCTCCGGTCCCCGACAAGGGTGCCGATCTTCTCACCCTTCACGGCCCGCGCGATATTGCCCTCGGTCAGAAGCTCGAAGACCAGGATCGGCAGGCTGTTGTCGCGGCACAGGGTGATGGCCGTGGCGTCGGCGACCTTCAGATCGCGGGTGATGACCTCGCCGTAGCCGAGCGCGTCGAACTTCACCGCATCGGGGTTGGTCTTGGGGTCCGAGTCGTAGACACCGTCCACGCCGTTCTTGCCCATGAGGAGGGCCTGCGCGTCGATCTCCAGGGCGCGCTGCGCGGCGGTGGTGTCGGTGGAGAAGTACGGCATGCCCATACCGGCGCCGAAGATCACCACTCGGCCCTTCTCCAGGTGCCGCACCGCGCGCAGCGGGATGTACGGCTCCGCGACCTGCCCCATGGTGATGGCGGTCTGGACGCGGGAGTCGATGCCCTCGCGCTCCAGGAAGTCCTGGAGGGCGAGGCAGTTCATGACGGTGCCGAGCATGCCCATGTAGTCGGAGCGGGCGCGGTCCATGCCCCGCTGCTGCAGCTCGGCGCCGCGGAAGAAGTTGCCGCCGCCGATGACGACGGCGATCTGCGCACCGTCCCGGACGACCGCCGCGATCTCCTTGGCGATGGCGTGCACCACGTCGGGATCCACTCCGAGGGCGCCGCCGCCGGCGAACGCCTCACCCGAAAGCTTCAGCAGAAAACGGCCGCCGGCCTTGCCCTCGGTGTTCTCGCCCTTGTCGGCCTTGCTCATGGAGTTCTCCTCGTGGTGCGCATACGAAGAAGGCCACTGCCGGTGGGGAGTTGTTCGCAACCCATGCGCGGCAATGGCCTCCTCGTCAGATCTGCGGTCGTCCTTCGCGTACGGGCCGTACGGGGCCCGGTACGCGGGCGACTCCCCAGAACCCTAGCCGGGTCCGGGAGCAATCGCCGCCAGGACTCAGATGCCGACCTTGATGCGCGAGAAGCGCTTCAGGGTGACACCGGCCTCGGCGAGGACCTTCTCGACGTTCTTCTTGTTGTCGAGCGCGTACGGCTGGCCGAGGAGCGTGGCCTCCTTGAAGAAGCCGTTGACGCGACCCTCGACGATCTTGGGCAGCGCGGCCTCGGGCTTGCCCTCGGCGCGGGTGGTCTCCTCGGCGACGCGGCGCTCGGACTCGACGACCTCGGCCGGGACGTCCTCGCGGGAGAGGTACTTCGGCGCGAAGGCGGCGATGTGCTGCGCGATGCCCTTGGCGACCTCGGCGTCCGCCTTGTCCAGCTCCACGAGCACACCGATCTGCGGGGGCAGGTCGGGCATGGTGCGGTGCATGTACGCGGTGACGTAGCCGCCGGTGAACTGGGCGAAGCGGTCCAGGACGATCTTCTCGCCGAGGTTGGCGTTGGCCTCGTCGACGTACGCCTGGACGGTCTTGCCGGGCTCGATCTCGGAGGCGAGGAGCGCGGTGAGGTCGGCCGGGGAGGTCTTGGCGACGTGGGCGGCCAGCGCGTTCGCGACGGCCTGGAACTTCTCGCCCTTGGCGACGAAGTCGGTCTCGCACTTCAGCTCGACGAGGACACCGGAGGTGTTGTCGTCGGCGATCAGGGAGACCACGGCGCCGTTCTCGGCGGAACGGCCCTCGCGCTTGGCGACGCCCTTCTGGCCCTTGATACGGAGCGCCTCGACGGCCTTGTCGACGTTGCCCTCGGCCTCGTCCAGCGCCTTCTTGCAGTCCATCATGCCGGCGCCGGTGAGCTCGCGGAGCTTCTTGACGTCAGCGGCGGTGTAGTTCGCCATGATTGAAGAGAATCTTTCCTCGAAGTCTGGAAGATCGAGATCCGCGCGATCCACGCGGATCCACGGGGCGACGGCGGGAGCCCCCTTGTGGGGCGGCCCCCGCCGTCGGCTACCGAACCTGTGCGGTCAGGCCTGCTCGTCCGTGGCCGGCTTCTCCGCGGCGGCCTCGGTCTCGGCCGGCTTCTCGTCCGCGGCCTCGGCCGGCTTCTCGTCAGCCGCAGCCTCGGCGGGCTTCTCCGCGGCCTCGTCGGCCGGCTTCTCGTCAGCCTTCTTCTCACCCTCGAGCAGGTCGCGCTCCCACTCGGCGAGCGGCTCGCCCGCGGCCTTCTCGCCCTCGGCCGCCTTGCCGGCGCCGGAACGGGCGATGAGGCCCTCGGCGACAGCGTCGGCGATCACACGGGTGAGCAGGGTGACGGAGCGGATCGCGTCGTCGTTGCCCGGGATCTTGTAGTCGACCTCGTCCGGGTCGCAGTTGGTGTCGAGGATGGCGACGACCGGGATGTTCAGCTTGCGCGCCTCGCCGACGGCGATGTGCTCCTTCTTGGTGTCCACGATCCAGACGGCGCTGGGCACCTTCTGCATCTCGCGGATACCGCCGAGGGTCTTCTCCAGCTTGGCCTTCTCGCGGGAGAGGACCAGGAGCTCCTTCTTGGTGAGGCCGGAGGCGGCCACATCCTCGAAGTCGATCTGCTCGAGCTCCTTCAGGCGCTGCAGGCGCTTGTAGACGGTCGAGAAGTTGGTGAGCATGCCGCCCAGCCAGCGCTGGTTGACGTACGGCATGCCGACGCGGGTCGCCTGCTCGGCGATGGCCTCCTGCGCCTGCTTCTTCGTACCGACGAACATGACCGTGCCGCCGTGGGCGACGGTCTCCTTGACGAACTCGTAGGCGCGGTCGATGTACGACAGCGACTGGAGCAGGTCGATGATGTAGATGCCGTTGCGCTCCGTGAAGATGAAACGCTTCATCTTCGGGTTCCAACGGCGGGTCTGGTGACCGAAGTGGACGCCGCTCTCCAGCAGCTCCCGCATCGTGACGACGGCCATGGCCGTGTTCTCCTATGTGCTCGGTTGTCGCACCTGCCGGACGGCCGGCGCGCCTGACGCCCCGGCGCGCTGTGCCACAAGGGACCGAGGAGCGCGGACACCGCCACAAAGGCTGAATGTCGGGGCGTGCGAAGTCGACCCGGTGACCCGGATCGCCAGAGGAAGTGTACGGGACCCGGGAGGCAGCGGGTGACGCCGTTGTCCACAACCCGCCAGTAGTCCACAGATCCCCACCAAGATCCTCTTTGCCCCACTCCCCCACGGCATCCTCTCCCCATGCGCACCACCACCCGCCCCGGCCCCTGGACCAGGGCCCTCCTCGGCCTCACCCTCACGGGAGCCCTCGGCGCCCCGGCCCTCGCGGCGGGGGTGGCGGCGGGGCCTGCCGTCTTCATGGATCCTCGGGCCGCTGGCACCGGGGGCAGGCAGCAGAGCGCGGGCCAGGAACAGCGGGCCCCGGAGCACGGGCTACGGGGCGGAGGCCAAGGGCAGGGCCAGAGCCAGAGCCCGCAAGGCGTCGGCTCGGCGGGGCTTGCGGGGAACGCTCGCGGGTTTTCCGGTGAGGTCGGCTGCGGCAGCGGGCGGGTGGCGGTGCGGGAAGTGCGGACCGGGACGGAGAGACAGCGGGCGGCAGCGAAAGGCCAGGCCGGAAACACACGGTCGGCGGGAACGCGCGCGCCAGGAGGCGGCGATATGCACGGGGGCGGATGCAGGGGCGGGCCGAGGGGCGGTGCGGGTGCGGGTGCGGGTGCGGAGAGTGAAGGTCGTGAAGGGGTGAGCCCGGGGCCCGTTCCGAGGGTCGGTCGGGTCTGGCCGATCGGCGTACGCCCCGCCCTCCTCCGGGGCTGGGAACCTCCCGCCACGCCCTATGGACGCGGCCATCGCGGAGTGGACCTGGCCGGTGCGCCCGGGGTGCCGGTGCGGACCATCGCGGAGGGCACGGTCACCTTCGCCGGTCAGGTCGCCGGACGAGGCGTCGTCGCGGTGGACCTCAAGGGCACCGGCGACCCACCGGTACGCACCACGTACGAACCGGTGACCGCACAAGTGAGAAAAGGGGACCAGGTGAGAGCGGGCCAGCGGCTCGGCGTACTGCAACCCCCGGGAGGGCACTGCGGCGGAGTGAGCTGCCTGCACTGGGGTGCCCGGATCGGCGAGGAGTACCTCGACCCGCGATCGCTGCTGCCCCCGTGGCTGTTGAGGCGGGGGGCGTCACGGCTGCTGCCGGTTTGGGGGGTGGAGTAGGGCCTGGGGGGGTGTGGGGGTG
>NZ_JAAWWP010000037.1 GCF_012273655.1 Streptomyces physcomitrii
TTGCCAGGCTGCGGCGAGGGAGACCATGACGGCCCAGAGGGTGGGTTGGATGATGTCGACGTGGTCGAGGGTGGGTTGGTCGGGTTGTTGGGTGAGGACGCCGGTGAGTGACCAGTCGATGTGGGGGTTGAGGGCTTGTTCGCATTGGTGGATGCGTTGGGTGTAGGCGTGGTTGGTGCCAAGGAGTTGGGCGGTCATGCCGGGCCATTGGGAGCCTTGGCCGGGGAAGACGAAGACGGGGTTGTGTTGTGGGGGGCTGTGGTGGGTGGAGAGGTGGGGGTGGTCGGTGTGGGTGAGGTCGCGCAGTGTGGTGATGGCGTCCTGGCGTGAGCGGGGGACCAGACCCGCCCGGTACGAGAACACCGCACGCGTACCGCTCAGGGTGCGGGCCACCTCGCGCAGCGGGACCTCCTCGTGCTGCTCCAGGAAGTCGGCGATGCGCTCGCCCTGTTCGCGCAGCGCGTCCTCGGTGCGCGCGGACAGCAGCAGGGGCACCGCGGTGTCCTCGGGCTCCGGTTCCGCCGCCGGGGCCTGCTCCTCGGAGGGTTCGGGCTGCTCCAGGATCAGGTGGGCGTTGGTGCCGCTGGCGCCGAAGGAGGAGACACCCGCCCGGCGCGGGCGGCCGGTCTCGGGCCATTCGACCGTCTCGGTGAGGAGTTCGACCCCGCCGGTGGTCCAGTCGATGTGCGGGGAGGGTGCGTCGACGTGCAGGGTGCGCGGAAGCCGGCCATGGCGCATCGCCTGGACGACCTTGATCACTCCGGCGATCCCGGCCGCGGCCTGGGTGTGCCCGATGTTCGACTTGAGCGAGCCGAGCAGCAGCGGCCGGTCCGCCGGACGGTCCTGACCGTAGGTCGCGAGCAGGGCTTCCGCCTCGATGGGGTCGCCGAGGGTGGTGCCGGTGCCGTGGCCCTCGACGGCGTCGATGTCGGCGGGGTTCAGGCGGGCGTTGGCGAGGGCGGTGCGGATGACGCGCTGCTGGGCGAGCCCGTTGGGCGCGGTCAGGCCGTTGCTGGCGCCGTCCTGGTTGACGGCCGAGCCCCGGATCACCGCGAGCACCGGATGCCCGGCCCGGCGGGCGTCCGACAACCGCTCAAGCAGGACCAGACCCACCCCCTCGGAGAACCCGGTGCCGTTGGCGGCCGCCGCGTACGCCTTGCAGCGGCCGTCGGCGGAGAGCGCGCCCTGACGGCTGAACTCGACCAGTGCGGCCGGGGTGGACATCACGGTCGCGCCGCCCGCGAGCGCCAGGGAGCACTCGCCGTTGCGCAGCGACTGCGCCGCGAGGTGCAGCGCCACCAGCGAGGAGGAGCAGGCCGTGTCGACCGTGAGGGCCGGGCCCTGGAGGCCGAAGGTGTAGGAGAGGCGGCCGGAGGCGACGCTGCTCGCGGCGCCGTTGCCGAGATAGCCCTCCAGGTTCTTCGGTACGCGGCTGTGCAGACCGGGGCCGTAGCCGCCGTGCATCACCCCGGCGAAGACGCCGGTGGTGGTGCCCTTGAGCGAGGCCGGGTCGATCCCGGCGCGTTCGAAGGTCTCCCAGGCGGTCTCCAGGAGGAGCCGCTGCTGCGGGTCCATCGCCAGCGCCTCACGCGGCGAGATCCCGAAGAACTCCGCGTCGAAACCGCCGACATCGTCCAGGAAGCCGCCCTGCCGGGCGGAGGACCTGCCGGTGCCGCCGGTCTCCTCGCCGAGGAGCCGGTCCAGGTCCCAGCCGCGCTCCGCCGGCAGCGGTCCGACCGCGTCCGTCTCGGCGAGCACGAGGTCCCACAGGGCCCCCGGGGTGTCGGCCCCGCCGGGGAAGCGGCAGCCCATGGCGACCACGGCCACCGGCTCGTCCGGGTCGTGCCGTTCGGGAGCGGTGGCGGCGGCCTCGGGTGCGGTGCCGAGCATCTCGCCCTCCAGGTACGCGGCGAGGGCGGCGGCGGTCGGGTGGTCGTAGGCCAGGGCCGCGGAGAGGCGGCGGCCGGTGGCCGAGGAGAGCTTGTCCCGGAGCGTGACCGCGCCGAGCGAGGTGAGGCCGATCGCGTGCAGGGCCCGGTCGGCGGGCACCTCGTCCACCGAGTCGAGCCCCACGGCCTCCGCCACGGCGGCCCGTACGAGATCCAGCAGACCGCGCCCCGCGGCCGTGCCGTTCTCCGGTGCCGGGGCGGCGGGCAGGGGTGTCTCCTGGTCCGCGGCCTCCAGGTCGGGGCGGCCGGCCACCGAGGGGTTGACGAGGAGCAGGGTGCCGGACAGCCCGGCCAGCTCGCGGCGGGCGACCTTCCCGGCCGCGTTCCGCGGGATCGCGGGAACCAGGCGGAACTCGTCGGGCACCTTGAAGTACGACAGCTCCCGGCGGCAGGCCGCGAGGAGTTCCGCCGGGTCGACGGCGGAGGGCTCGCCCACCAGATAGGCGACCGGCACCTCCCCGAGCACGGGGTGGGGGCGCCCGGCGACGGCGGCGTCGCTGACCCCGGGGACGCGGCCGAGCACCTCCTCCACCTCGCGGGGGTGGACCTTCTCCCCGCCGCGGTTGATGACCTCCTTGACCCGGCCGGTGAGGGTGACGTACCCCTCGGTGTCGCGGCGTGCGAGGTCGCCGGTGCGGTACCAGCCCTCCCGCAGGACCTCCGCGGTCTCCTCGGGGCGGTTGTGGTAGCCGAGCATCAACGCCGGGCTCTGGACCCAGAGTTCGCCCTCAGCGCCCTCGGCGGCCTCCTGCCGGGTCTCCGGATCCGTCAGGCGCAGCGCGAGCCCGGGCAGCGGCAGCCCGCAGGAACCGGGTACCCGCGGCCCGCCGGGGACGTGCGTGGTGATGGCGCCGCCGGTCTCGGTGCTTCCGTAGCTGTCGATCAGGCCGATGCCGAAGGCCTCCTGGAAGTCCTCGTGCAGACCGGCCGGGCAGGGCGAGCCCGCGGCCATGCACACCCGGAGCGTGTCCGGGCGCGGCGCGCCCCGGCGGATCTCCTGGACCATGCGGTGGAAGAGCGCGGGCGGGGAGACGAGGAAGGTGGAGCCCTCCTCGACGGCGGCTTCGAGGATCTCGTCGGCCGCGGCGCCCACCATGAGGTGCGCCGAGGCACCGGCCGCCAGCACCCCGAGGACCCCGATGTTGTGCGAGACGGCGTGGAAGAGCGGCATCGGCCACAGCACGCGGTCCTCGGAACCGAGGCCGAGCAGCGGGACGTTGCAGGAGGCGGTCGCCCACAGCGAGGAGCGCAGCGTCAGGACGACGCCCTTGGGGGTACCGGTGGTGCCCGAGGTGTAGAGCATCCAGGCGGGCTCGTCGAGGCCGCGCGCGTCGTGGGCGGGGCTGCCCGGCTCGGTGGTGGCCAGCTCCTCGAACCGGGGTACGCCGTCCGGGACTTCACCGGGAGAGCCGGCGAGGACCAGGCGCGGCGCGGTGGTCGCCGCGCTCACCTCGCGGATCTGCGCGGCCTGGGCGGCGGCGCCGATGACCAGGACCGCACCGCTGTCGGTGAGGTGGTGGCCGAGTTCGGCGTCGGTGGACTGGGGGTCGAGGGGTACGGCGACCCCTCCGGCGCGGGCGACGGCGAGGTAGGCCTCGACCATCTCGACGCGGTTGCCGAGGCGGAGCACCACGCGGTCGCCGGGCTCGACGCCCAGGTCCCTGAGGTGGCCCGCCAGGCAGCGCGTCCGCTCCGCCAGGAGCCGGTACGTCACCGCCCGTCGCGCGTCCCGGAAGGCGGTCTTCTCCGGAAAGCGACCGGCGTTGTGGGCAAGCAGCTCGTGCAGCGGGCGGATCAGATCATCCCGGAACTCGTCACTCACGCGTCTCAGATTCCAATCGCATCGGGAGCGGAAATGCGGTGCAGCCGACGAACCGGGGCGGAGCAGCGCCTGGCGTGAGTACGCGCGAGGGCCTGAAACCCGCTGCTGCCCGGTCAGTATCGGCAGACCGCCGCTAGGGGATCGCCTAGCGTTTCCACCGCACCTCGCTGACCTGG
Organism: Streptomyces physcomitrii; assembly: GCF_012273655.1. Lineage (GTDB taxonomy): Bacteria > Actinomycetota > Actinomycetes > Streptomycetales > Streptomycetaceae > Streptomyces > Streptomyces physcomitrii. The sequence continues at coordinate 3,948 of NZ_JAAWWP010000037.1, forward strand.
GGGAACGGGGGTCGAGCGGGGGGCCGGCCGGGCGCTGGGCGGCCTGCTCGCGGACATGCCGCAGCCCCGGCGCACGGCACCGGGGTGCCGTGCGCCGGGCTCCCCCGTCCGCTGCCTGCCGGGTCGTCCACCGGGCGGGCGGGGCGGGGGCCTCGCGGTCCGGAGCCGCCCGGGAAAGGGGGCACGCGGACCGCGCGGGCTCAGTGGGGGGCGGCGGAGCCGTCCGCGGCGGGCGTGCCGCTCGGCGTCTTCCGACCGGGGCGGCGTCCCTTGCCACGCCCCAGGTCACCGAAGATCTTGCGGGTGGTGCCGCTGCGGTGGAGGGTGATCTGGGTGATGACCTGGAGCAGGATCCACGAGGCCGCGTAGAGGACCCCGTCGAGTACGGGCACCGAGTCGACCGGCAGCGTGTAGGCCATGAGCAGGCGCAGCCCGGCGTCGCACAGCAGGCCGACCCCCCACAGGATGTTCAGGCCCCGCCAGACTCCGCGGAAGGAGGCGTCCGTCGTCCACAGACGCTCGAGGAGGTCCTTCTTGGGAGGCAGCAGGGCCCGCAGCGCCTGGTAGGTGAAGGGGCGTGCGGTGAAGTGCGTGGCCAGCAGCCACAGCCCGGCCAGGGCGGTGAACAGGCCGTTGCGGGCCAGGGCGATCCGGGGGTCGTCGGTGAGCAGCGTGGCGAGCGCGCTCGTGACCAGGAGCACCATGGTGAAGACGCCGATGGCGTCGAGTCTGCGGTGGCGCGCGGCGGAGTACACGGTGTGCAGGGCGGGTGCCGAGCCGCTCAGGAGCAGCGCGTTGATCTCGCTCATGCCGCGGTCGCGCAGCAGGTAGTAGAGGGCCACCGGCAGGACGATGTCGCAGAGGACGACGAGCGCGAAGCCCCAGTGCGAGGAGCGGGAGGGCGCGTCGTCCCCGGACGGTTCGCCGCCGGAGGGGGTGGTGGGGGGAGAGGTGTCGGAGGAGCCGGGTGTGGGGGGCGTCATGAACAGAGCTCCAGAGGTTCGGCGGGCGGCCTGGCCGACCGGGTGTCCGCTAGGGGGTGAGGACGTCCCCTACTGCCGTGGCCGGGTGCACTGGTCGAAGGCGGCGGTCAGCTCCGCCGCGCACCGCTCCAGGTCCAGGTCGACGTTCTTGAGGTAGCGCCGCAGTACGCCGTCGAGTGCGCCGCGGATGGCGAGGGCCATCGTGAGCGCGTCGAACGCCCCGAACTCGCCCGCGCTGCGGCCCTGTTCGAGCAGCAGGCTCAGCCGTTCCACGGAGAGCACACTGCGGGCCAGCGTCTGCGAGCGGGTGATGTCGCGTCCGCAGTCCATCATGAGGATCTGGGCCAGCGCCTGCGTATGGGCCGGATACCGGGCGAGGAACTCGAAGTTGGCCTCGATGTACGCCCGGAGCCTGCCGCGGAAGGTCTCCTCCCGCTCCATGCGCGAGCCCGTGGTCTCCTCCGCCATCGCGAGGACCGTGGCGGCCACCTCGGAGTAGAGTTCCGGTTTCCCCGAGAAATGGTAGGAGATCATGCCGGTGCTGCGGAGATTCGCTCTCTTTGATATCTGATTGAACGACGTCTTCTGGTAGCCGATTTCGGCCAGTGTCTCGATTGCGGCCTGGATGATCTGAGTGCGCCGCGCATTCTGCGTGAAGGTGCGATTCGCCTGCTCTTCTTTGGGCATCACGACATCAAATTTACATGATCCGTTTCTGGGTATTCCTTATTCATTTCCCTGGCCGGCTGTGTCCGCACCGGCCTCCCCGGGGTCGGGGACGGGCACCTCGACGGCGCGGGCGCGCACCGCGTCGACCAGTTCCATGGTGGCCACCGCCCCGGCCGGGCGGTGCTCGCGCGCCGGGCCCCCGTGCCGGGCGGACTCGGTGAACTCATGCAGACAGGCGGCGAGTTGGTCGCAGGCGGGCAGGCTGAACCGCTCCTCGTGGTCCTGCTCCTCCAGGATCACCTCCGGCCGGAGCCCGGGCGGCGGGGTGAACGCCCGTGTCACCGTCAGCCGCGCCCGGTCGCTCCACAGCGTGTACGCGGAGGCGTAGGCGTGCTCGAAGCCGAAGGACAGCTCGGCGAGCACCCCGGTGCCGGAGACCAGGAGCACCTGCCCGGCGAGGTCGAGGCCGTCCGGGCGGGTGCGCAACGAGGCGCCGGCGACCCGGAGTTCGGGGCCCAGCAGCAGCGAGGCGGCGCGCAGCGGATACACGCCGACGTCCAGCAGGGCGCCGCCGCCGAGGTCGGGGTCGTAGCGGATGTCGTCCTTCGGCAGCGGCGGGATGCTGAACGAGGCCTGGAAGGAGGCGAGTCGGCCGAGTCTGCCGCTCGCCGCGAGCTTGGCGGCGAACTCGTGCTGGGTGTGGTGGAGGAACATGAAGTTCTCCCGCAGCACCAGACCCTGCTTCTCGGCCAGCTCGCAGAGCTCCTCCGCCTCCCGGGCGTCGACCCCGATCGGCTTCTCCACCAGCACGTGCTTGCCCGCGTTCAGGGCGCGTTCGGCCCACACGTGGTGCTGCGAGGTCGGGGTGGAGATGTAGACGGCGTCCACGTCGGGGCGGGCGAGCAGCGCCTCGCCGTCCTCCTCGGCCGCGCAGCCGAAGTGCTCGGCGAAGCGCGCCGCCTTCCGCGGGGTGCGCCCCGCCACCGCCACCAGGTCGAGGCCGGGCACCCGCGCGACCGTCGGCAGCACCCGCCGCCACGCGATCGAGGAGTGTCCGAGCGCGCCCAGCCGCAGGGGGCGCTCCGCCGCGCTCACAGCGTCCTCAGCGCGGTGATCAGCGTCCGCGCCTGCACGTTCAAGTGGTGGCTGTAGCGCAGGAGTTCGTCCACCTGCGGGGTCGACACCCAGCGGAACTCGTCCGACACGAGCGGCACTTCGTCCTCCACCTCGATGATCATGTAGTGGCTGCGGGCGTGCAGGAAGCGCCCGCCCTCCTCCGAGAGCAGCACGTCGTAGCGGGCCTTCGCCCGCCGCTCCAGGGCCTCGGACAGATACGGCGGCAGGCTGCCCGCGGGCAGGTGCGCGTAGTTCTCCGGTACGCACTGCACCGTGGGGCCGAGCTCCACCGTCGTCAGGAAGCCCGCCTCGGCGCGGGCGCGCAGCAGTACGTGCGGCACCCCGCCCGCCCACCGGACGAAGAGCGCGGCGATCCCCGTGCCGTGCGGCTCGATCAGCGGCTGCGACCAGGCCGGGACCTCGCGCCGGCCGGAGGAGACGTCCACCGCCACGACGCTGAAGTGCCGCCCGTCCTCGCGCGCCACCGCCTTCTCGTCCCGGTGCCAGCCCTCGGTCCGGGCGAGCCCGATGGGCTCCGCGCTCACCTCGTGCACCGCCCGCCGGTCGGTGATCCAGCTCCGGATGTCGGCGTCGCTGTGCAGGGCGTCCCCGGCGGCTTCCCCCTGGCGCCAGTCGGGCAGGCAGGACAGCACCGTACGGGCGTCCATGTTGATCATGTCGTCCTGCCGCAGCAGCGCGTTGACCTGACCCAGCGTCAGCCAGGCGAAGTCCTCCTCCGCCACCACCTCGGGGCCGACCTCCACGATCATGTTCCGGTTGCGCTTGTGCAGGAACCAGGAACCCTGCTCCGACTGCAGGACGTCCGCGACCACCGAACCGGGCGCGGCCCGCCGGAAGTGCTCCAGGTACGGCACCGCCGAACCCCCGTGCACCCGCGTGTAGTTGCTCTTGGTCGCCTGGACCGTCGGCGAGAGCTGTACGCCGTTGATGTTGCCCGGCTCCGCCTTGGCCTGCATCAGCAGATGCGGCACCCCGTCGAAGTACCGCAGCGCGATGCCCAGGATGCCGACCTCCGGCTGCCGGATGATCGGCTGGTCCCAGGCGGCCACCGGTCCGAAGTCGGAGCGCACCCGCAGGCCGTGCACCGAGAAGAAGCGCCCGCTGGAGTGCCGCAGATCGCCCCCGGCCGCGTCGAAGTCCCAGCCCCGCAGCGCCGCGAAGGGCACCCGTTCGACCCGCTGCGGCTGGGCCGCGCGCCGGTCCCGCAGCCACGCGGCGAGCTGTGCCTCGCTCAGCACGCCGCCGCCGGCCGCCGCCGAGACCGCGAGTCGCGCCCTGGTCCGGGCGTGCCCGGCAGAGGAAGGCACCAGCACCGATGTCGCTGTCATACGTCCGCCCTTTGGTTCGTCCGTGAGCACGGCGCGGCTCCGGCACACGGGGCCGGGCAGGTACGGCCGTCTCCCCGCTGTGCGGGCCATGCATCGCATCGTCCCGGCAGGACACCGCCGCGCGTCCAGCGCCCGGCGCGGGTTTCGGGAATACGCCTAGTCTTTGCCGTCCGGCCGCGCCGAAACCCTGCCGAAAGGCGGCCCGCAAAGCCGTCGCGGCCCCGCCGAAAAGCCGCCGCCGCGCGCTGTAGGAATTCCCCTAGAGCGTTTAACGGCAGCCTGGCGCACACCATTTGACGTGCGACTGTGTGGGCTGCCCCCCTCACCCGACGCTCTGGTGTTTGGAGTGCCTTCGATGAACGAGCCGGTGCCCAGCTGCTCCCGGATATCCGCTCCGGGCCACGAGCCCGTGGCCGTGGTCGGCCTTGCCTGCCGACTGCCCGGAGCCGAGGACCCGGCTGCCTTCTGGGACCTCCTCGTACGAGGCGGGGACGCGGTCGTCGACACCCCCGAGGACCGCCGCGCCGGAGCACCCGCCGAGGGGTACCCGGCACCGCACGGCGGCACCGCCCCGCACCGCGGCGGATACCTGCGCGCCCCCGCCGACTTCGACGCCGCCTTCTTCGGTATCTCGCCCCGCGAGGCCGACGCCATGGACCCGCAGGCCCGCCTCGTCCTCGAACTGGGCTGGGAGGCCCTGGAACACGCGGGCATCCCGGCCACCTACGCCCCCCGCAGCACCGCCGTGTACATCGGCTCCGACGTCTGCGACTACGCCGACCTGGCGCGCCGGCACGGCTCCGAGGCCGTCGGACACCACACCCTCACCGGACTCCAGCGCGCCCTCATCGCCAACCGCCTCTCCTACGCCCTCGGTGTCAGCGGCCCCAGCGTCACGGTCGACAGCGCCCAGTCCTCCTCCCTGGTCTCGGTCCAGATGGCCTGCGACAGCCTGCGCCTCGGCGACAGCGCGCTGGCCCTCGCCGGAGGCGTGCACCTCAACCTCAGCCCCGACAGCACCCGGGCCGCCGCCCAGTTCGGCGCCCTCAGCCCGGACGGCCGCTGCCACACCTTCGACGCCCGCGCCAACGGCTACGTCCGGGGCGAGGGCGGTGCGCTCGTGGTCCTCAAGCTGCTCTCCGCCGCCGTCGCCGACGGGGACCGGGTACTCGCCGTGATCCGCGGCGGCGCCGTCAACAACGACGGCACCGGCCGGAGCCTGACCACCCCCGACGCCGCCGCCCAGCAGGAGGTCCTGCGCACGGCCTGCGCCCGCGCGGGCGTCGACCCCGCCCACCTCGACTACGTCGAACTGCACGGCACGGGGACCCGGGCCGGCGACCCCGTCGAGGCCACCGCCCTCGGCACCGTCCTCGGCCGCGCGGACGGCCGCGAGGCCCCGCTCGCCGTCGGCTCGGTGAAGACCAACATCGGCCACCTCGAAGGCGCCGCGGGCGCCGCGGGACTCCTGAAGACCGTGCTGTGCCTCGCCCACGGCACCCTCGTGCCGAGCCTGCACCACAGTGAACCGCACCCCGCCGTCGACCTGGCCGGACTCAACCTCCGGGTGCAGACCGCCACCGGACCGTGGACCCCCGCCGCGCCCGAGAGGCCGCTGCTCGCGGGCGTCTCCTCCTTCGGCATGGGCGGCACCAACGCCCACCTCGTCCTCGCCCAGGCCCCCGCCGCCGAGGAGGCGCCCCGCGCCCCGCGCGAGGCGCCCGCGACCGTTCCGTGGCTGCTGTCCGCCCACACCCCCCAGGCACTCAAGGCCCAGGCCGAACGCCTCGCCGACCACGTCAACCGGCACCCCGCCGACCCCGTCGACACCGCCTGGTCCCTCCTGGAGACCCGCGCCCACCTCCCGCACCGCGCCGTGGCCGTCGGCACCGACCCGGGGGACCTGCTGCGCGGCCTCGCCACCGCCCTGCCCGCCGGACCCGTGCGGGGCGACATCGACCGCCCCGTGTTCGTCTTCCCCGGGCAGGGCAGCCAGTGGGTCGGCATGGCGGGCCAACTCCTCGCCGAGGCACCGGCGTTCGCCACCCGGCTCGCCGAGTGCGCCGAGGCCCTGGCCCCGCACGTCGACTGGGACCTGATGGCGGTCCTGCGCGGCGACCCGGACGCCCCCTCCCTGGACCGCTCGGACGTCGTCCAGCCCGCCCTGTGGGCGGTCATGGTCTCCCTTGCCGCGCAGTGGCAGGCGCACGGCGTACGGCCCGCCGCCGTCGTCGGCCACTCCCAGGGCGAGATCGCCGCCGCCTGCGTCGCGGGAGCGCTCGGCCTGGCGGACGCCGCCCGCGTCGTCGCCCTGCGCAGCAAGGTCCTGGTCCCGCTCGAAGGGCTCAGCGGCATGGTCTCGCTGGCCCTCACCGAGGCCGACACCCGCCGCTTCACCGCGCGCTGGGGCGAGCGCGTCACCCTCGCCGCCCTCAACGGCCCCTCCTCCACGGTGGTCTCCGCCGACGCGGACACCGTCCTGGACATCCTCGCCACGGCCGAGCGCGAGCAGATCCGCGCACGCCGCGTCGGTATCGACTACGCCTCCCACTCCCCGCACGTCGAACCGGCCAGGGAGGAGATGCTGCGGCAGCTCGCCCCCCTCATCCCGCGCACCCCCGAGGTGCCGTTCCTCTCCACCGTCACCGGCGACTGGATCCAGGGCCCGGACACCGACGCCGCGTACTGGTACGACAACCTGCGCAAGCCGGTGCTCCTGGAGCCGGTGGTGCGCACCCTCACCGAGGCTGGCCACGGCGCCTTCCTCGAAGTCAGCCCGCACCCCGTGCTCACCGCGCCGGTCCAGGACACCGTGGAGACCACCGCCGGACGCGAGAGCGCCGTGGTGACCGGGACCCTGCGCCGTGAGGACGGCGGCCCCGCACGCTTCCAGACCTCGCTCGCCGCCCTCTGGGTGCGCGGGGCCGACGTCGACTGGACCCCCTTCTTCGCGGGCCTCGCACCGCGCCGCGTCACACTGCCCACCTACGCCTTCCAGCGCCGCCGCCACTGGCTCGACGACGCCCCGGCGGCCCCCACCGCGGCTCCGGCCGCACCCGCAGCCGCCCCCGTGCGGCAGTCCGACACCACCCCCGGCCCGGAGACGGACGCCCCCGTCGAGAACGCCCTCGACCTGATCCGCGCCCACGCCGCCGTCGTCCTCGGCCACCACGACGCCACCGAGATCGACCCCCAACTCTCCTTCAAGGAACTGGGATTCGACTCGGTGACCGCCGTCGAACTCCGCGACCGCCTCGAATCCGTGACGGGCCGCAGCCTGCCCGCCACCGCCGTCTACGCGTACCCGACACCGACCCGCCTCGCGCACCACCTGGGCTCCGGGGAGACGGAGACCGCGCCCGAGCCGACCGGAGCGGGCGCCGCCGACGCGGACGACCCGGTGGTGATCGTCTCCATGGGCTGCCGCCTCCCCGGCGGGGTGGGCAGCCCCGAGGAGCTGTGGCACCTGGTGCGGGAGGAGGCGGACGCCCTCTCCCCGTTCCCCACCGACCGGGGCTGGGACCTGGAAGGCCTCTTCGCCCCCGACCCCGACACCTCGGGCACCACCTATGTCCGCAGCGGCGGATTCCTCGACACCGCCACCGAGTTCGACGCCGCCTTCTTCGGCATCTCGCCGCGCGAGGCCCTGGCGATGGACCCGCAGCAGCGCCTGCTCCTCGAAACCGTCTGGGAGACCCTGGAACGCGCCGGACTCGACCCCCGCTCCCTCGCCCAGTCGCCCACCGGAGTCTTCGTCGGAGCGACCGCCGCCGAGTACGGCCCCCGGCTGCACGAGGCCACCGAGGACGTCGAGGGCCACCTCCTCACCGGCACCACGGCCAGTGTGGCCTCCGGCCGGATCTCCTATGCGCTGGGCCTGGAGGGTCCCGCGGTGACGGTGGACACGGCGTGCTCCTCCTCGCTGGTGGCGCTGCACCTGGCGGTCCGCGCCCTGCGCGCGGGCGAATGCTCCCTGGCCCTCGCGGCGGGAGCCACCGTCATGTCGAGCCCCGGCATGTTCGTGGAGTTCAGCCGTCAGCGGGGGCTCGCGGCCGACGGCCGCTGCAAGCCCTTCGCCGCCGACGCGGACGGCACCGGCTGGGCCGAGGGAATCGGCGTGCTCCTCCTGGAGCGCCTGTCGGACGCGCGGGCGAACGGGCACCGGGTGCTCGCGGTGGTCCGTGGCTCCGCCATCAACCAGGACGGCGCCTCCAACGGGCTGAGCGCTCCCAGCGGTCCGGCACAGGAGCGGGTGATCCGCGCCGCCCTCGCGGACGCCGGGGTCTCGCCGTCCGAGGTGGACGTGGTGGAGGCGCACGGTACGGGGACCAAGCTGGGCGACCCGATTGAGGCGCAGGCCCTGCTTGCGACGTACGGCAGGGAACACGGTGCCGAGAACCCGCTCTGGCTGGGCTCGGTGAAGTCCAACATCGGCCACACCCAGGCCGCGGCCGGTGTCGCCGGGGTCATCAAGACGGTCCAGGCGATGCGCGCGGGTACCTTGCCCAAGTCCCTGCACGCGGACCGGCCTTCACCGATCGTGGACTGGTCGAGCGGGGGTGTCGCACTCCTCGGCAGCGCCCGCCCATGGGACACCGAGGACGGCCGTCCGCGCCGCGCCGCGATCTCCTCCTTCGGCATCAGCGGCACCAACGCCCACGTCATCCTGGAACAGCCGCCCACCGCCGCACAGGACGCTTCCCCCACCGAACCGGCGGTCCCCGCAGCCGAGTTGCCCTGGCTGCTCTCCGCCCGCAACCCCGACGCCCTCGCCGCCCAACACGACCGGCTCCGCGAATACGTCGCCGCCCAGGAGCCCCGTCCGGTGGATGTGGCGTGGTCGTTGGTGGCGGGGCGGAGCGCCTTCGAGCATCGCGCGGTGGTGGTGGAGGGCGAGGTGGTCGCCTCGGGTGTGGCGGGTGCTTCCGGGGCCGACGGTGCCAAGCCGGTCTTCGTGTTCCCGGGTCAGGGTGCTCAATGGGCCGGTATGGCGGTGGAGTTGCTGGATTCCTCGCCGGTTTTCGCCGAGCGTTTCGGTGAGTGTGCGGCGGCTCTGGATGAGTTCGTGGAGTGGTCGCTGTTCGATGTGGTGCGGGGTGTGGAGGGTGCGCCGGGCTTCGATCGGGTGGATGTGGTGCAGCCTGCGTTGTGGGCGGTGATGGTGTCGCTGGCCGCGCTGTGGGAGTCGTACGGTGTGCGCCCGGCCGCCGTGGTGGGCCATTCGCAGGGTGAGATCGCTGCCGCGTGTGTGGCCGGGGCGTTGAGCCTGACGGACGGGGCCCGGGTGGTGGCGCTGCGCAGTCGGGCGTTGACCTCTCTCGCTGGTCGTGGCGGGATGGTGTCGGTTGCGGTGGACCGTGCGCGGGCTGAGGAGTTGGCGGGGCGTTGGCCGGGTCGTGTCTCGGTTGCGGCGTTGAACGGTCCGTCGTCGACGGTGGTTTCCGGTGATGCGGATGCGCTGGACGAGTTGGTGGCGCAGGCGGAGTCTCTGGATGTACGGGCGCGTCGGATCGAGGTGGATTACGCCTCGCATTCGGCTCATGTGGACGCCATTGAGGAGGAGTTGGCGCGGCTGTTGGCGCCTGTGGTGGCCCGGGAACCCGAGGTGCCGTTCTTGTCGACGGTGACCGGGGAGTGGGTCAACTCGGGGGAGACGGACGGGAGTTATTGGTTCCGTAATCTGCGCAGCCGTGTGCAGTTGGAGCCGGTGGTGCGCGCCCTGGTGGAAGAGGGCCACGGCGTATTCATCGAGGTGAGCCCGCACCCCGTGCTCGCTGTCCCGGTCGGCGAGACGGTCGAGGCTGCGGGTGTCGAGGGCGCCGTGGTGGGTTCGCTGCGCCGGGATCAGGGTGGTCTGGAGCGGATGTATGCCTCGCTCGGTGAGGCGTGGGCGCACGGTGTCGAGGTCGACTGGTCCCCTGCGTTCGCGGGGTTGTTGCCGCAGTGGGTCGATCTGCCGACGTATGCCTTCCAGCGGCAGCGGTACTGGCTGGAGTCCGCGAAGACAGCCGCGGATGCGGTCGCGGTGGATCCCGTCGAGGCGGAGTTCTGGGCGTCGGTCGAGCGGAACGACCTCGATGCGCTCGGGCGGACGCTGGGTGTGGAGGACGCGGCCTCGCTGGGTGAGGTCGTGCCGCTGCTGTCGTCCTGGCGGCGGGAGCGTCTCGACCGTTCGACGCTGGACGGCTGGCGCTACCGCATCGCCTGGCGTGAGCTCGCGGTTCCGGCTGCCGGTGCGCTGCACGGTACCTGGCTGCTCGTCACCCCGGCCGACGAGGAGGGAGACGCCCTCACCGGCGGACTGCGGGAGGCCCTCGCCGCGCGGGCGGACCGCGTGGTCGTGCTCCCGGTGCCCGTGCGCGACGGCGACCGTGCCCGCTACGCGGACCTGCTCTCCACGGCCGGTGAGCCGGGCGAGTTCGCCGGTGTCCTGTCCACCCTGGGGCTGCGCGAGGAGCCGCACCCGGCACAGGCCTCCGTACCACTGGGCCTGGCGGCCGGTCTCGCCCTGGTCCAGGCGCTCGGCGACACCGGCATCGAGGCGCCGCTGTGGTTCCTGACCCGGGGTGCCGTCGGCACCGGTCAGGGCGACGCCCCCACGGCCGCCCTCCAGGCGGGCGTATGGGGACTCGGCCGGGTCGCGGCCCTGGAGCACCCCGGCCGCTGGGGCGGACTCGTCGACCTGCCCGCCGATGCCGGAGCCGAGACCTTCGCCCGGCTCACCGGGATCCTCGCCGGGTACGGAGACGAGGACCAACTCGCCCTGCGGGACGGGAAGGTGCTCGGGCGCCGCCTGGTCCCCGCGCCCACCGGCGGCAGGCCCCCGGCGCGCGACTGGTCCCCGCGCGGCACCGTCCTCGTCACCGGGGGAACCGGAGCGCTCGGCGGCCACCTCGCACGCTGGCTCGCCCGCAACGGCGCCGAGCACCTGGTGCTCACCGGCCGCCGCGGCGACGCCCCGCATCTCGACGCGCTGCGGGCGGACCTGGAGCCCTACGGCACCCGGCTCACCGTCGCCGGCTGCGACACCGCCGACCGGGACGCCATGGCGGAACTGGTCTCCCGTCTGGACGCGGAGGGGACCCCCGTACGAGCCGTGCTGCACGCGGCGGGAGTCAGCGTGCTCGGCCCCCTCGCGGAGGTGCGGGTGGAGGACCTGGCCGCCACCTTCTCCGGCAAGGTCCTCGGCGCCGACCACCTCGACGAGGTCCTGGACGGCCGCGAGTTGGACGCCGTCGTGTACTTCTCCTCGATCTCCGGGACCTGGGGCGTCGCCGACCACGCGGCGTACGGTTCCGCCAACGCCGTACTGGACGCGCGGGCCGAGCAGCGGCGGGCCGAGGGCAGCCCCGTGACCTCGATCGCCTGGGGGCCCTGGGCCGGTGGCGGCATGATCGCCGAATCGGTCCAGGAGGATCTGCGGCGCCGCGGCGTGCCGGTCATCGCGCCGGAGACCGCGGTGGCCGGCCTTCAGCAGGCGCTCGACCAGGACGAGAGCTATGTGGCCGTGGCCGACGTCGACTGGGGGCGCTTCGCCGGGGTCTTCACCTCCGTCCGCCGCAGCCCGCTCCTCGACGAACTGCCCGGCGCGCGCCCCGCGGTGCCCGAGCGGCGGACGCCGGAGGCGGCCGGGGGCCACACCGCGGCACTGCGCGAGATCGCGGCGCTCGACCCGGCCCGGCGTACCGCGGCACTGCACACCCTGGTCGCCGGTCAGGTCGCCGCCGCCCTCGGCCACCAGGACGCCGGGGCACTCAGCGGGGAGGCCGCCTTCAAGGAGTTGGGCTTCGACTCGCTCACCGCCGTCGAACTGCGCAACCGGCTCGGCCGCACCCTCGGACTCACCCTGCCGACCACGGTCGTCTTCGACCACCCCAGCATCGTCGCGCTCACCGCCTTCGTACAGGAACAGGCCTTCGTACAGGAGCAGGCCCTCGGCCGGGACGCGAGCACGGCGGAGTCGGCGCCGGCGTCCGTCCGCGCGGCGGCGGGCGAGGCCGATGACCCGGTGGTGATCGTGTCGATGGGCTGCCGCTACCCGGGCGGGGTGGGCAGCCCCGAGGAGCTGTGGCGGTTGGTGCGCGAGGAGGCGGACACCGCCGCACCGTTCCCGGCCGACCGCGGCTGGGACCTGGACGGCCTCTTCGACGCCGACCCCGACCACCTCGGCACCAGCTACGTCCGCGAGAGCAGCTTCCTGAAGGACCCCGCCGGGTTCGACGCGGGCTTCTTCGGCATCTCGCCGCGCGAGGCGCTCGCCATGGACCCGCAGCAGCGGCTCCTCCTGGAGACCACCTGGGAGACCCTGGAGCGCGGCGGCATCGACCCGAAGCGCCTGCGCGGCAGCTCCACCGGCGTGTACGTCGGCCTCACGGACCAGGAGTACGCCTCCCTGCTGCGCGAGTCCTCCGGAGAGAACGAGGGGTACCTCGCCACCGGCGCCGCCGCCAGTGTGGCCTCCGGCCGGATCTCCTACGCGCTGGGCCTGGAGGGTCCCGCGGTGACGGTGGACACGGCGTGCTCCTCCTCGCTGGTGGCGCTGCACCTGGCGGTCCGCGCCCTGCGCGCGGGCGAGTGCACCCTTGCCGTGGCCGCGGCCGCCACCGTGATGTCCGGCCCCAGCCCCTTCGTCGCCTTCAGCCGCCAGCGGGCCCTCGCACCCGACGGCCGCTGCAAGCCCTTCGCGGCCGGGGCCGACGGATTCGCCCTCGCCGAGGGCGTGGGTGTCGTGCTCCTGGAGCGCCTGTCGGACGCGCGGGCGAACGGGCACCAGGTGCTCGCGGTGGTCCGTGGTTCCGCGGTCAACCAGGACGGTGCCTCCAACGGACTGAGCGCGCCCAACGGCCCCTCGCAGCAGCGGGTCATCCGCGCCGCCCTCGCCGACGCGGGCGTGCCCGCCTCCGGGGTCGATGTGGTGGAGGCGCACGGTACGGGGACGAAGCTGGGCGACCCGATCGAGGCGCAGGCGCTGCTCGCGACGTACGGGCGGGAGCGGGACCCGGAGCAGCCGCTCTGGCTGGGCTCGGTGAAGTCCAACATCGGCCACACCCAGGCCGCTTCGGGCATGGCCGGCATCATCAAGATGGTCCAGGCCATGGCCGCCCGCACACTGCCCAAGTCGCTGTGCGCGGAGGAGCCTTCGCCCTTCGTGGACTGGTCGGGCGGCGCGGTCGAACTCCTGGACAGCACCCGGGAGTGGGCCGAGCCGCAGGGCCGTCCGCGCCGGGCCGCGGTCTCCTCCTTCGGCATCAGCGGCACCAACGCCCACGTCATCCTGGAAGCGCCCGAGGAGACGTCCGGGGAAGCGCCCGAGGAGGCGCCCGCTGCTGTGCCGGGGGAGGCCGCGGACCTGCCCGGCGCCGAGATCCCGCTGCTCGTCTCCGCTCGCGAGGAGGCGGCCCTCACCGCGCAGACCCGCCGCATCCTCGACCTCAGCAGGACCGGCGACTTCCGTCCGGTGGATGTGGCGTGGTCGTTGGTGGCGGGCCGGAGCGCCTTCGAGCACCGCGCGGTGCTCCTGGGGGGCGGAGTGGTCGCCTCGGGTGTGGCGGGTGCTTCCGGGTCCCATCCCAACGGTTCGAAGCCGGTGTTCGTGTTCCCGGGTCAGGGTGCTCAATGGGCCGGTATGGCCGTGGAGTTGCTGGATTCCTCGCCGGTTTTCGCCGAGCGTTTTGGTGAATGTGCGCTGGCGCTGGATGAGTTCGTGGAGTGGTCGCTGTTCGATGTGGTGCGGGGTGTGGAGGGTGCGCCGGGCTTCGATCGGGTGGATGTGGTGCAGCCCGCTCTGTGGGCGGTGATGGTGTCCCTCGCTGCTCTGTGGGAGTCGTACGGTGTGCGCCCGGCTGCGGTTGTCGGCCATTCGCAGGGTGAGATTGCCGCTGCCTGTGTCGCCGGGGCGTTGAGCCTGACGGACGGGGCCCGGGTGGTCGCACTGCGCAGTCGGGCGCTGTCCCCGTTGGCCGGTCGTGGTGGGATGGTGTCGGTCGCTCTGGGCAGTGGTGCGGTCGAGGATCTGGTGGGGCGTTGGGGTACCCGGCTGTCCGTGGCGGCGGTCAACGGCCCGTCCTCGACCGTCGTCTCCGGTGACGTCGGCGCCCTGGACGAACTGATGGGCGTCGCCGACTCCTTGGGCGTACGGACGCGTCGGATCGAGGTGGACTACGCCTCGCACTCGGCCCATGTGGACGCCATCGAGGCCGAGTTGGCGCAGCTTCTCGCACCCGTGGTGGCCCGGGAGCCCGAGGTGCCGTTCTTGTCGACGGTGACGGGGGAGTGGGTCAAGTCCGGCGAGACGGACGGGGGTTACTGGTTCCGTAATCTGCGCAGCCGCGTGCGGCTGGAGCCGGTGGTGCGCACCCTGGTGGAAGAGGGCCATGGCGTCTTCGTCGAGGTCAGTCCGCACCCGGTGCTCGCTGTCCCGGTCGGAGAGACGATCGAGGCTGTCGGCGTCGAGGGTGCCGTGGTGGGTTCGCTGCGCCGGAGCCAGGGCGGCTTGGAGCGGATGTACGGCTCGCTCGGTGAGGCGTGGGCCCATGGCGTGGAGGTCGACTGGTCCCCGGTGTTCGCGGGGTTGTCGCCGCGGCGGGTCGATCTGCCGACGTATGCCTTCCAGCGGCAGCGGTACTGGCTGGAGTCCGCGAAGACACCCGCGGAAGTGGCCGTGGACCCTGTCGAGGCGGAGTTCTGGGCGTCGGTCGAGCGGAATGATCTCGACGCGCTGGGGCGGACGCTGGGTGCGGAGGACGCGGGTGCGCTGGGTGAGGTGGTCCCCTTGCTGTCGTCCTGGCGGCGCGAACGCCTCGACCGTTCGACGCTGGACGGCTGGCGCTACCGCATCGCCTGGCGCGGACACCGCACCTCCGACTCCGGTGAACTGAACGGTAGTTGGCTGCTCGTCACTCCCGAGAGCGGCGCCGACGAGGAGTTCGCCGAGTCGGTCCGGCAGACGATGGAGAAGGCCGGGGCCGAGGTCGACGTCCTCGCCCTGACCGGGCCCGCCGACCGCGCCGCGCTCGTCTCCCGGCTGCGTCCCCGCGACGCGCAGCCGCCGGCCGGGGTGCTGTCCCTGCTGGCGTTCGACGAGACGTCCGACCCGAGGAGCCCGGCGGTCTCCCGCGGCGTCGTGGACTCCCTCGTGCTCGCCCAGGCTCTGACCGAGGCCGGCGGGGGAAGGCTCTGGGCGCTCACCCGCGGCGCGGTGACCGTGGACGGGACGGCCGCGCCCGACCCGGCGCAGGCGGCCGTCCGGGGACTGCTGCGGGTGGCGGGTCTCGACGATCCCGAGCGCTGCGGCGGGCTGATCGATCTGCCCGCCGACGGCGTCGGCGAGGACCTGCTGTCCGCCGTCCCCGCCCTGCTCGCCGCGGAGGGCACCCAGGGGCGCGAGACCGAGTACGCGGTACGCGCCGAAGGCGTGCACGTCCGGCGGCTGGTACGTGCTCCGCTGGACCCCTCGGCGGACGGCGCCCCGTGGCAGCCGCGCGGCACCGTCCTGGTCACCGGCGGTACCGGGGCGCTCGGCGGGCATGTCGCCCGTGACCTGGCCCGGAGCGGGGCCGAGCACCTGCTGCTCGTCAGCCGGGGCGGGGCGAAGGCGCCGGGCGCGCCGGAGCTGGAGCAGGAACTGACCGCCCTCGGCTGCGAGGTCACCCTCGCCTCCTGCGACATCGCCGACCGCGCCGCGGTCGAGGAACTGGTGCGCACGGTGCCGGACGAGTTCCCGCTGACGGCGGTGGTGCACACCGCCGGTGCGGTGGACCTGGCCCGCCCGCTGACCGAGCTGGACACCGGCACCGCGGTCGCCCTGATGCACGCCAAGGTCGCGGGCGCCCGCAACCTCCACGAGGTGCTCGCCGGACGGCCGCTGGACGCCTTCGTGCTCTTCTCCTCCGGGGCCGGAGTGTGGGGCAACACCGGACAGGCCCCCTATGCCGCCGCCAACGCCTACCTCGACGCGCTCGCCGAACTCCGCCGCGCCGAGGGCCTGCCCGCCGCGGCGATCGCCTGGGGCGCCTGGGCCGGCGGCGGCATGGTCGATGCCGAGGTGGGCGAGAACCTCGCCCGGCGCGGAGTGCCCGCCATGCCGCCCGAGTCGGCGGTCCGGGCGGTGCGCGAGTCGGCCGCGGACCCGCGGGGCGCCCTCGTGGTCGCGGACATCCGCTGGGACCGGTTCCTGACCGCGTACAGCGTGCACGGGCACCGTCCGCTGCTCGACGAAGTACCCGAGGTACAGGCCCTGTTGGCCGAGCGGGCGGCCGAGGAGGCAGCCGAGGAGTCGGCCACCGGGAGCGGGAACGAGCTGCTGCGCGAGCTGGCCGCGCTGCCGCAGGACAAGCGGCGGCGACGCCTGACCGAGGTGATCCGGGCGCACGCGGCCGCGGTGCTCACCCTCGGCCCCGGCGAGAGCGTCAAGGCGGGCCGCGCCTTCCGCGACATGGGCTTCGACTCGCTGACGGCGGTCGACCTGCGCAACCGCCTCGGCACCTCCCTCGGCGCCAAGCTGTCCGCGACCCTGGTCTTCGACCATCCGACGCCGAAGGCGCTCGCCGACCACCTGGCCGAGGAGCTGCTGCCGGAGGAGGCCGGGCCCGGGGACGGGACCGATCCACGCCTCCAGGGCGTGGCCGACGCCTACCGGAAGGCCTCCGGACCCGCGGAACGGCAGGAACTCGCCGAGGCATTGCGCGCCCTTCTCGACGAGTGGGCGCACCCGACCGACGAGCCGGAGCAGGCGGCCGTCGACGAGGAACTGGTCGACGCTTCCGACCAGGACATGTTCGAGCTGATCGACAGGGAACTCGGGATCTCCTGAGCGGACCCCCGGACACGGCTTTCCCGATTCTCGAAGGGCTGACCTGGCATGGCACAGAGCGAAAACAACGAGGACAAGCTCCGCGAGTACCTCAAGCGCGTCACCACGGACCTGCGGCACACCCGCCGCCAGT
Organism: Streptomyces physcomitrii; assembly: GCF_012273655.1. GTDB lineage: Bacteria > Actinomycetota > Actinomycetes > Streptomycetales > Streptomycetaceae > Streptomyces > Streptomyces physcomitrii. The sequence continues at coordinate 21,009 of NZ_JAAWWP010000037.1, forward strand.
TGACCGATCTGGAGAGCCGCGCGCACGAGCCGATCGCCATCGTCGCGACCGCCTGCCGGATGCCCGGCGGCGTGGACACCCCCGAGGGCCTGTGGCAGCTGGTGACCGACGGCGTCGACACCGTCTCCGGGCTGCCCACCGACCGCGGCTGGGACATCGAGGGAAGCTACGATCCGGACCCCGAGCGGCGCGGCACCACCTATGTGCGTGAGGGCGCCTTCCTGCACGAGGCCGCCGAGTTCGACGCCGGCTTCTTCGAGATCTCGCCGCGCGAGGCGCTCGCCATGGACCCGCAGCAGCGGCTCCTCCTGGAGACGACCTGGGAGGCCTTCGAGCGGGCGGGCATCGACCCCACCGGCCTGCGCGGCAGCGACACGGGCGTCTTCGTCGGCGCGAGCAACCAGGCCTACGCCATCGACGGCACCCACGCCCCCGAGGGCGTCGAGGGCCACCTCCTCACCGGCGGTTCGGCCGCCGTCCTCTCCGGCCGGGTCGCCTACAACTTCGGCTTCGAGGGCCCGGCCGTCAGCCTCGACACCATGTGCTCCTCCTCGCTGGTGGCGCTGCACCTCGCGGTCCGCGCCCTGCGCGGGGGCGAGTGCGGCATGGCCGTCGTGGGCGGCGCCACCGTGATGGCGACCCTGCGCAACTTCGTGGAGTTCAGCCGTCAGCGGGGGCTCGCGGCCGACGGCCGCTGCAAGCCCTTCGCCGCCGACGCGGACGGCACCGGCTGGGGCGAGGGCGTCGGCGTACTGCTGCTGGAGCGGCTCTCGGACGCGCGGGCGAACGGGCACCGGGTGCTCGCGGTGGTCCGTGGCTCCGCCATCAATCAGGACGGCGCCTCCAACGGGCTGACCGCCCCCAACGGCCCCTCGCAGCAGCGGGTCATCCGCGCCGCCCTCGCCGACGCCGGGGTCTCCCCGTCCGAGGTGGACGTGGTGGAGGCGCACGGTACGGGGACCAAGCTCGGCGACCCGATCGAGGCGCAGGCGCTGCTCGCGACGTACGGCCGGGAGCGGGACCCGGAGCAGCCGCTGTGGCTGGGTTCGGTGAAGTCCAACATCGGTCACACCCAGGCCGCTTCGGGCGTCGCCGGGGTCATCAAGATGGTGGAGGCGCTGCGGCACGGACTCCTGCCCAAGTCCCTGCACGCGGAGGAGGCCAGCCCGCACGTCGACTGGTCCGACGGCACCCTGCGCCTGCTCACCGAGGCTGTCGCCTGGCCGGAGTCCGGACGCTCCCGCCGGGCGGCCGTCTCCTCCTTCGGCGGCAGCGGCACCAACGCGCACCTCATCCTCGAACAGGCCGAGGAGCCCGAACACGACGCGGAAGACGGGGAGTTGGGGACGGAAGAGTCTCCCGCCCCGGCCGCGGCGGCCCCCGGCCCCCTGCCGTGGGTGCTCTCGGCGCGCTCCGAGGCAGCCCTGCGCGCCCAGGCCGAACGCCTCGCCGGCCGTGTCGAGGAGACCGGTGCCTCCGCCGTCGACGTGGCGCACCACCTGGTGAACGGGCGCGCCGCGCTGGAGGAGCGCGCCGTCGTCGTGGGCAAGGACACCTCGGAACTGCTCACCGGCCTGCGCGCCCTCGCCGCCTCGGGCTCCGGCGCCGCGGTCGTCCGGGCCACCGCCGAGAACCCCGGGGAGGCGGCGGAGCCCGTCTTCGTGTTCCCGGGTCAGGGTGCCCAATGGGTGGGCATGGCGGTGGAGTTGCTGGATTCCTCGCCGGTTTTCGCTGAGCGTTTCGGTGAGTGTGCGGCGGCGCTGGATGAGTTCGTGGAGTGGTCGCTGTTCGATGTGGTGCGGGGTGCCGAGGGTGCGCCGGGCTTCGATCGGGTGGATGTGGTGCAGCCTGCTCTGTGGGCGGTGATGGTGTCCCTCGCTGCTCTGTGGGAGTCGTACGGTGTGCGCCCGGCCGCCGTGGTGGGCCATTCCCAGGGTGAGATCGCTGCCGCGTGTGTCGCCGGGGCGTTGAGCCTGACGGACGGGGCCCGGGTGGTGGCGCTGCGCAGTCGGGCGTTGACCTCTCTCGCTGGTCGTGGCGGGATGGTGTCGGTTGCGGTGGATCGCGCGAAGGCCGAGGAGTTGGCGGGGCGTTGGCCGGGTCGTGTCTCGGTTGCGGCGTTGAACGGTCCGTCCTCGACGGTGGTGTCCGGTGATGCGGATGCGCTGGACGAGCTGATGGACATGGCCGAGTCCTTGGATGTACGGGCGCGTCGGATCGAGGTGGATTACGCCTCGCATTCGGCTCATGTGGACGCCATTGAGGAGGAGTTGGCGCGGCTTCTCGCACCTGTGGTGGCCCGGGAACCCGAGGTGCCGTTCTTGTCGACGGTGACCGGGGAGTGGGTCAACTCGGGCGAGACGGAAGGGAGTTACTGGTTCCGTAATCTGCGCAGCCGTGTGCAGTTGGAGCCGGTGGTGCGCGCCCTCGTCGAGGAGGGCCATGGCGTCTTCGTCGAGGTGAGTCCGCACCCGGTGCTCGCTGTCCCGGTCGGCGAGACGATCGAGGCTGTCGGCGTCGAGGGCGCCGTGGTGGGTTCGCTGCGCCGGGACCAGGGTGGTCTGGAGCGGATGTACGCCTCGCTCGGTGAGGCGTGGGCGCACGGTGTCGAGGTCGACTGGTCTCCCGTCTTCGCCGGGCAGTCCCCGGGGCCGATCGATCTGCCGACGTATGCCTTCCAGCGGCAGCGGTACTGGCTGGAGTCCGCGAAGGCAGGCGGGGCGGCGGACCCCGTCGAGGAGGCGTTCTGGCGGACCGTCGAGGAAGGGGACCTGGGAAGCTTCGCCCGGACACTCGGTCTGGCGGAAGTGGACGGGCTCGACGGCGTGCTGCCCGCGCTCGCGCAGTGGCGCCGCGGCCGACGGGAACGGGCGGCGCTGGACGGCTGGCGCTACCGGATCACCTGGCGCGACCACGGACTGCCCGCCTCCGGGACACTGTCCGGCAGTTGGCTCCTCCTCGCCCCGCAGGAGCACCGGGAGTCGGAGCTGGTCGAGTCGGTCGCGGCGGCGCTGGCCGCGGCGGGGGCCGACCCGGTGACCCTCGGTCTGGCCGCGGACGAACTGGACCGCGCGGACCTCGGGGGCCGTCTGACGTCGGCCGTCGCGGACCCCGGGCAGGTCGCGGGCGTCGTTTCCCTGCTTGCTCTCGACGAACGCACGGCCCCCGCGCACGAGGGCGCCACCGTCGGCATGACCACCTCGCTGGTATTGCTCCAGGCCCTGCTCGACAGCGGCATCGACGCCCGTACCTTCTTCCTCACCAGCGAGGCCGTCACCACGGGCACGGACGAGGACCCCGTACGCCGTCCGCTGCAGGCCGCGCTGTGGGGCCTCGGCCGGGTCGCCGCCCTCGAACTCCCGCGGCAGTGGGGCGGGTTGGTCGACCTGCCCGGCACCCTCGACGCGGACAGCGCGCGCACGCTGTGCGCCGTGCTGGCCGGTGACGGCACGGAGGACCAGATCGCCGTCCGCGGCGGCGCCGCCCGGATCCGCAGGCTCGTCCGCGCCCCGCTCGCCGGACGTACGGCGCCGAGGGCCTGGCGGACCTCGGGCGCCGCGCTGGTGACCGGCGGCACCGGCGGCCTGGGTGCGCACGCCGCCCGGCTGCTCGCCCGCAACGGCGCCGAGCACCTGGTGCTCACCAGCCGCCACGGCGATCAGGCGCCCGGCGCCGCCGAGTTGGCGGCGGAGCTGTCCGCCCTGGGCTGCCGGGTCACCCTCGCCGCCTGCGACGTCGCCGACCGCGAGGCCCTCACCCGCCTGGTGCGGGAGGTCGAGTCGGACGGGCCCGCCATCCGCAGCGTCGTGCACACCGCGGGCGTGGGCATGCTCGCGCCGCTGGCCGACACCGACCTCGACTTCTTCGCGGAGGGCGCCAGGGCCAAGCTCCTGGGCGCCCGCAACCTCGACGCGCTCTTCGACCACGACCGGCTGGACGCCTTCGTCCTGTACTCCTCCGTCGCCGGCACCTGGGGCAGCGGCGACCACGGCGCCTACTCGGCGTCCAACGCCTATGTCGACGCCCTCGCCGAGCACCGGCGGGCCCGCGGCCTCACCGGCGTCTCCCTCGCCTGGGGCATCTGGAGCCCCGAGGGCGGCGGCATGGCCGTCAACGTCGTACGGGAGCAACTGCGCTGGCGGGGCATCCCGTTCATGGACGCCCGGCTCGCCGTCGACGGGCTCCAGCAGGCCCTCGACCACGACGAGACGATCCTCGCGATCGCGGACATCGACTGGGAGCGCTTCGTCCCGGTCTTCACTGCCGCCCACCCCCGGCCGCTGCTGCACGAGGTCCCCGAGGTCGCCGCGGTCCTCGCGGAGGCCGCGGAGGCAGCGGCGCCCGCCGCCGACCGCGCCGGAGGCCTGCGCGCCGAACTCGCCCCGCTGGGCGCCGCCGAACGCGACCGGACCCTGACCGAGCTGGTCCGCACCGAGGTGGCCGCCGCGCTCGGCTACACCGACAGCGGCGAGATCTCCGTCAGCCGCGCCTTCCGGGAACTCGGATTCGACTCGCTCACCGCCGTCGAACTGCGCAACCGGCTCAACACGGCCACCGGGCTCGCCCTCCCCGCCACCATCGTCTTCGACCACCCGAACGTCCGCGAACTCGCCGCGCACCTGGCCCACTTGCTGCTCGGCGACACCGCCGCGGAACCGGCACCGGCGGCGCCCGCCGTGCGCGCCTCGCACGAGGACGAGCCCATCGCGATCGTCTCCATGGGCTGCCGCTTCCCGGGCGGCGTACGCAGCCCCGAGGAGTTCTGGCAGCTCGTCCTCGACGAGTCCGACGCGATCACCGGGCTGCCGGAGGACCGCGGCTGGAACCTCGACACCCTCTACGACCCGGACCCCGACCGGGCCGGCACCACCTATGCCCGCGAGGGCGGATTCCTGCACGACGCGGCCGAGTTCGACGCCGGTTTCTTCGGGATCTCGCCCCGTGAGGCCCTGGCGATGGACCCGCAGCAGCGCCTGCTCCTCGAAACCTCCTGGGAGACCCTGGAGCGCGCCGGAATCGCCCCCGACACCCTGCGCGGCAGCGACACCGGCGTCTTCCTCGGCGTCTCCCACCAGGGCTACGGGGCCCGGGGCGAGATCCCCGAGGGACTTGAGGGCCACCTGATCACCGGTACCGTCACCAGCATCGCCTCCGGCCGGGTCTCCTACACGCTGGGGCTCGAAGGCCCCGCCGTGACCATGGACACCGGCTGCTCCTCCGCCCTGGTCGCCCTGCACACGGCCCTGCGCTCGCTGCGCTCGGGCGAGTGCTCCCTCGCGCTGACCGGCGGCGCCGCGGTGATGGGCGAGCCCATCGGCCTGGTCGGCTTCAGCCGCCAGCGCGGCCTCGCCGAGGACGGCCGCTGCAAGCCCTTCGCCGCCGGAGCCGACGGCATGGGCATGGCCGAAGGCGTCGGCATGGTGCTCCTGGAGCGCCTGTCGGACGCGCGGGCGAACGGGCACCGGGTGCTCGCGGTGGTCCGCGGTTCCGCGATCAACCAGGACGGCGCCTCCAACGGCCTCACCGCCCCGAGCGGCCCCTCGCAGCAGCGGGTCATCCGCGCCGCTCTCGCCGACGCGGGCGTCGCGGCCTCCGAGGTGGACGTGGTGGAGGCGCACGGTACGGGCACCAAGCTGGGCGACCCGATCGAGGCGCAGGCGCTCCTTGCCACGTACGGCCGGGAACACGGTGCCGAGAACCCGCTCTGGCTGGGCTCGGTGAAGTCCAACATCGGCCACACCCAGGCCGCTTCGGGCATGGCGGGCCTGATCAAGATGGTCCAGGCGATGCAGGCGGGGATCCTGCCCCGGTCCCTGCACGCCGAGGAGATCTCCCCCTTCGTGGACTGGTCCACCGGCCATGTCGCCCTGCTCGACCGGGCCCGCCCCTGGGAGCGCACGGACCGCCCGTACCGGGCCGCCGTCTCCTCCTTCGGTGTCAGCGGCACCAACGCGCACCTCATCCTCGAAGAGGCCGAACCGCAGGAGGCGACCCCGGCACCCGCCGCCCGGCAGGAGCGGACCCTCGTACCGTGGGTGCTCTCGGCCCGCACCGAGGGCGCCCTGCGCGCCCAGGCGGAGCGGCTCGCCGACTGGGCGCAGGAGACGGAGGCGGCCCCGGCCGACATCGCCCACGCCCTCCTGAACGAGCGCGGTGCGCTGGAGGAGCGCGCGGTGATCGTCGGCGACGACCGCGCCGAACTCCTCGCGGCCGTACGCGCCTTGGCCGCCGGAACCCCCGCACCCGAGGTGTCCCGGGGCAGCACCGCCAACCCGGGCGACCCCGCCTCCCCGGTGTTCGTGTTCCCGGGTCAGGGTGCTCAATGGGCCGGTATGGCTGTGGAGTTGCTGGATTCTTCGCCGGTTTTCGCTGAGCGTTTCGGTGAATGTGCGCTGGCGCTGGATGAGTTCGTGGAGTGGTCGCTGTTCGATGTGGTGCGGGGTGTGGAGGGTGCGCCGGGCTTCGATCGGGTGGATGTGGTGCAGCCTGCGTTGTGGGCGGTGATGGTGTCGCTGGCCGCGCTGTGGGAGTCGTACGGTGTGCGGCCTGCTGCGGTGGTGGGCCATTCGCAGGGTGAGATTGCCGCTGCCTGTGTGGCCGGTGCGTTGAGTCTGGTGGACGGGGCGCGGGTGGTGGCGTTGCGCAGTCGGGCGCTGTCCCCGTTGGCCGGTCGTGGTGGGATGGTGTCGGTCGCTCTGGGCAGTGGTGCGGTCGAGGATCTGGTGGGGCGTTGGGGTACCCGGCTGTCCGTGGCGGCGGTCAACGGCCCGTCCTCGACCGTCGTCTCCGGTGACGTCGGCGCCTTGGACGAACTGATGGGCGTCGCCGACTCCCTGGGTGTACGGGCCCGCCGGATCGACGTCGACTACGCCTCGCACTCGGTGCACGTCGACGAACTCCAAGACGAGCTGGCCGAGTTGCTGGCCCCCGTCGTCGCCAGGACCCCGGAGGTCCCCTTCTTCTCGACGGTCACCGGCGAGTGGGTCACCACCGCGGAGACGGACGGGAGCTACTGGTTCCGCAACCTGCGGGGCCGGGTGCTCCTGGAGCCGGTGGTCCGCGCCCTGGCGGGTGCCGGGCACGGGGTGTTCGTCGAGATCAGCCCGCACCCGGTGCTCGCCGTGCCGGTGGGCGAGACCCTGGAGGCCGCCGGCGGCGAGGCCGCGGTGATCGGTTCGCTGCGCCGCGGCGACGGCGGACCGGCGCGCATGTACTCCTCGCTCGGCGAGGCGTGGGCCCGCGGGGTCGGCGTCGACTGGTCCCCGGTCTTCGCGGACCTCTCCGCGCGCCGGGTCGACCTGCCCACGTACGCCTTCCAGCGGCAGCACTACTGGCTGCCCTCGGCGGAGCCGGGGACCGCGGCCGACGGCGGCGCGGAGGCCGGGACGTCCACCCTGGACGAGGAGTTCTGGGCCTCGGTCGAGAACAACGACGTCGACTCGCTCGCCCAGACCCTCGGCATGGAGGACGTGCGCTCGCTCGGCGACATCGTGCCCGCGCTGTCCTCCTGGCGGCGGGAGCGGATGAACCGCTCGACCCTGGACCGCTGGCGCTACCGGGTCGCCTGGCAGCCCCGCGCCGACCTGCCCGCCGACGCCGACAGCCTGCACGGCACCTGGCTCGTCCTCGCCCCGCGCGGCCACGAGGACACCCCGCTGGTCCGCGAGGTCCTCGCCGCCGTCGCCGCACGGGCACCGGAGGCCCGCCTCGTGGTGGCCGGTGAACCGGAGGCCGAGCGGGAGCGCATGGCGGAGCTGCTGCGCCTGAGCGCCGAGGGCGAGCAGGAGATCGGCGGCGTCCTGTCCCTGCTGTCGCTCGACGAGTCCCCGTGGTCGCCCGAGGCCCTGCTGCCCACCGGCTTCGTCCTCATGACCGCCCTGCTCCAGGCCCTCGGCGACGCCCGGGTCGACGCCGCCCTGTGGTGCGCCACCCGGGGCGCCGTCTCCGTACGGCGCACCGACGTACTGGGCAGCCCCCTCCAGGCCATGAGCTGGGGACTCGGCCGGATCGCGGCCATGGAGTACCCGCAGCGCTGGGGCGGCCTCGTCGACCTGCCCGAGACGGTCGACGCGCGCGCCGGGCGCCGCCTGGTCGCCGCGCTGTCCGGCGCGCTGGAGGAGGACCACGTCGCCCTGCGCCAGGCCGGGATACTCGCCCGGCGCCTGGTACGCGCCGGAGAGGGACCGCGTCCCGACGGCGTCTGGCAGCCGCGGGGCACCGTCCTCGTCACCGGCGGCACCGGCGGCCTGGGCGCCCATGTCGCCCGCTGGCTCGCCCGGACCGGCGCCGAGCACCTGGTCCTCGCCTCCCGCCGCGGCCCCGACGCCCCCGGAGCGGAGGAACTCCTCGCCGAACTCACCGGCCTCGGCACCCCGGCGACGGCGGTCGCCTGCGATGTCTCCGACCCGGAGGCGGTCCGCGCGCTCCTCGCCGGACTCCCCGGCGAGACGCCCCTGACCGCGGTCGTGCACACCGCCGGGATCATCGACGACGGCGTCATCGACAGCCTCACCCCGCAGCGCGCGCACGCCGTCATGCGGCCCAAGGCCGACGCCGCGCTCGTCCTCGACGCCGCGACCCGCGGCCTCGACCTGGACGCCTTCGTCCTCTTCTCCTCGATGGCCGGCACCCTCGGCGGCTCCGGCCAGGGCAGCTACGCGGCCGCCAACGCCTTCCTCGACGCGCTGGCCGCCCGCCGCCGCGCCGAGGGCCTGCCCGCCACCTCGATCGGCTGGGGGACCTGGGGAGGCGGCGGCATGGTCAGCGCGGAGGTCGCCGAACAGCTGCGCCGCAACGGCGTCCCGCCGATGGACCCCGAACTGGCCATCGCCTCCCTGCAGAAGGCGCTCGACCAGGACGAGGAGTTCCTCGTCGTCGCCGACGTCGACTGGAAGCTCATCACGGCACGGGCCTTCGCCGCGCTGCGCGAGTTCCCCGAGGCCCGCAGGGCGGCCGCGCCGGAGCAGGCCGACAAGGAAGCCGACCACGCCGACGGGCCGCCGCTGATCCGGCGCCTCGCGGCGATGGCGCCCGAGGAGCGGCGCAGCGCGCTGCTCACCGAGATCCGCACCCAGGCGGCCTCCGTGCTCGGCCACCCCGACACCGAGGCGGTCCCCCCGGGCCGCGCCTTCCGCGACCTCGGCTTCGACTCGCTCACCGCGGTCGAACTGCGCAACCGCTTCGCCGAGATGACCGGCCTGCGGCTGCCCGTCACCCTCGTCTTCGACCACCCCTCGGCCGCCGCCCTCACGGCGCACCTCGACGCGGAACTCTTCGCGACCGGGGACGCGGCCCGGGGTGCGGAGACCCTGCCCACCCGGTCGGTCGACGACGACCCCGTGGTGATCGTCGGCATGAGCTGCCGCTTCCCCGGCGGCGTCACCTCCCCCGAGGAACTCTGGCGCCTGGTCACCGAAGGCACCGACGCCATCAGCCCGTTCCCGGAGGACCGCGGCTGGGACGTGGAGAACCTCTACGACCCCGACCCGGAGCGCCTCGGCCACTCCTACGCCCGGCACGGCGGCTTCCTGCACGACGCCGACCGCTTCGACCCCGCCTTCTTCGGCATCTCGCCGAGGGAAGCCGTGGCCATCGACCCGCAGCACCGGCTGCTCCTGGAGACCTCCTGGGAGGCCTTCGAACGCGCCGGTATCGACCCGGAGCAGATCCGCGGCGCCCAGGCCGGTGTCTTCGTCGGCTCCAACTACAACGACTACGGGAGCCGCGCGGCCCAGGCACCCGAAGGACTGGAGGGCTATCTGGCCACCGGCAGCGCCGGCAGCGTCGCCTCCGGCCGGATCGCCTACACCTTCGGTCTCGAAGGCCCGGCGGTCACCGTCGACACCGCCTGCTCCTCCTCCCTGGTGGCCCTGCACCTCGCCGTGCAGGCCCTGCGCTCCGGGGAGTGCGAACTCGCCCTGGCCGGCGGGGTCACGGTGATCTCCACCCCGGACACCTTCGTCGAGTTCAGCCGCCAGCGGGCGCTGTCCCCCGACGGCCGCTGCAAGCCCTTCGCCGCGGAGGCGGACGGCGCGGGCTGGGCCGAGGGCGTCGGCCTGCTGCTCCTGGAACGGCTCTCGGACGCCCGGCGCAGGGGACACACCGTGCTGGCCACCGTCGCGGGCTCGGCCGTCAACCAGGACGGTGCCTCCAACGGCCTGACCGCGCCGAGCGGTCCGGCCCAGCAGCGGGTGATCCGGCAGGCGCTCGCCTCGGCCGGTCTGTCTCCCTCGGACGTGGACGCGGTGGAGGCGCACGGCACCGGCACCACCCTGGGCGACCCGATCGAGGCGGGCGCCCTGCTCGCCACGTACGGCACCGATCGCCCCGAGGACCGGCCGCTGTGGCTCGGCGCCCTGAAGTCCAACATCGGCCACACCCAGGCCGCTTCGGGTGTCGCCGGAGTCATCAAGATGGTGATGGCGATGCGGCACGGCACCCTGCCGCGCACCCTGCACGCCGAGAACCCCTCCCCGCACATCGACTGGTCCTCCGGCGCGGTACGTCTGCTGCACGAGGAGCAGAGCTGGGCGCCGGGCGCCGGGCCGCGCCGGGCGGGGGTCTCCTCCTTCGGCGTCAGCGGCACCAACGCCCATGTCATCCTCCAGGAGGCCGCCCCCGTGGCGGAGGCGGAACCGGCGGCCCCGGCGTCCGCGGGCGGCGCTGTCCTGCCGTGGCTGCTGTCCGCCCGGGGCGAGGACGCCCTGCGCGCCCAGGCCCGCCGGCTGCTCGACCACCTCGCCGCGGCGCCGGACGCCGCCCCCGCCGACCTCGCGCTGAGCCTGGCCACCGCCCGCGCCCACCTGGACGACCGGGCGGCGATCCTGCCCGCCGAGGCCGAGGCCGACGCGGACGCCGACACCGGGAGCCTCACCGAGGCCCTGGCCGCGCTCGCCGAGGGCCGCGAACACCCGCGCCTCGCCACCGGCCGCGCCCGCGGTGGCAAGACCGCCTTCCTCTTCTCCGGACAGGGTGCCCAGCACGCGGGCACCGGCCGCGCCCTCTACGCGACCTACGAGGCCTTCGCCGACGCGCTCGACGCGGTCTGCCTCCACCTGGACGAGCACCTCGAAGTCCCCCTGCGGGACGTCCTGTTCGCGGAGCCCGGCACACCGGAGGCGGCCCTCCTGGACCGCACGGCCCACACCCAGGCCGGACTCTTCGCCTTCCAAGTCGCCCTCTACCGGCTGCTGGAGAGCCTCGGCGTGCGCCCCGACGTCCTCCTCGGCCACTCGGTCGGCGAGATCGCGGTCGCCCATGTGACCGGGGTCCTCGGCCTGGAGGACGCCTGCCGCCTGGTCGCCGTCCGCGGCCGGCTCATGGGCGAACTGCCCGAGGGAGGCGCCATGGTCTCCGTCCGGGCGAGCGAGGAGGAGGTACGCGCCCACCTCGGTGCCCACGCCGACCGGGTGTCGGTCGCCGCCCTCAACGGCCCCACCGGCACGGTGATTTCGGGCGACGAGGCGAGCGTGCTCAAGGTCGCCGAAGCAACAGGCGCGAAAACCAGGCGACTTCGCGTCTCCCACGCCTTCCACTCGCACCGCATGGACGGCATGCTCGCCGACTTCGCCCAGAGCATCGGCGAACTGCCGCACGCGGCCCCCGAGTTGCCCGTCGTCTCCACCGTCACCGGGCGGCCCGTCACGGCCGGGGAACCCTTCGACCCCGCCTACTGGACCCGCCAGGTCCGCGAGGCCGTCCGCTTCGGCGAGGGCGTACGCACCCTGGAGGAACAGGGCGTGACGACCTACGTGGAGATCGGACCCGGCGGTGTGCTCACCGCGCTCGCCGGGGACTGCGTGGAGCAGGAGGCCACCCTGGTGCCCGTGGTGCGCCGCGACACCGAGGAGACGTACTCCCTGGCCCAGGCGCTGACCCGGCTGCATCTAAGCGGCCACGGGGTCGACTGGCCCGCCCTGTTCGCGCACTCCGGCGCCCGCCGCGTCGACCTGCCCACGTACGCCTTCCAGCGCCGCCGCTACTGGCTGGAGGCCACCGGTTCCGGCCGGGAGGCCGCCCGGGCGGGCCTGGAGACGCTGCGCCACCCGCTCCTGACCGCGGCCGTGCCGCTGGCCGGCCAGGACGGTGTCCTGCTCACCGGCACCGTCGGGGTGGACACCCGCCCCTGGCTCGCCGACCACGCCCTCGCCGACCGGATCCTCTTCCCCGCCACCGCCTTCCTGGAGCTCGCGGCACAGGCCCGCGCCCACGTCGGGGCGGCCCGGATCGCCGACCTCACCCTGGAGAGCCCGCTCCAACTCCCGGAGACCGGCGCCGTCCAGCTCCAGGTCGCGGTCGGCGCCCCCGACGCGGCGGGTGAACGGCGCCTGACCGTCCACTCCCGGCCCGCGGGCGCGCAGGAGTGGACCCGGCACGCCGAGGGCACCCTCGCCGACACCGCCCCGGCTCCCGAGCCCGGCCCCGCGGCCTGGCCGCCCGCCGGAGCGGAGGAACTCGACGTCTCCGGCCTGTACGAGGGCATCGCCGCCAAGGGCTTCCCCTACGGCCCCGCCTTCCGCGGACTGCGCGCCGCCTGGCGGCAGGGCACCACGGTGCACGCCGAGATCGTCCCCGAGGACGGCGAAGTCCTCGAAGAGGCCGGGCAGTTCGGCATCCACCCGGCCCTGCTCGACGCCGCCCTGCACACCGTCGCGCTGGCGGTCGCCGAGGACACCGGACCCGTGGTGCCCTTCGCCTTCAGCGACGTCACCCTGCACGCCGAGGGCCCGGGCACCCTGCGGGTCAGCCTGACCCCCGAGGGCGAACACACCTACGCGGTACGGCTCTTCGACAGCGCCGGAGCCCCGGTGGCCGACCTCGGCCGGCTCGGCCTGCGCCCCGTGGACACCAGCGCGCTCGCCCCGGCCGCGGGCGCCGGACACCTCCACGAGGTGCGGTGGGTGCCCTCCGCCGAGGCCGAAGCGCAGGCCCCGGCCGGGCCGCTGTGCCTGATCGGCGCCGAGCCCGGCGCGCTCCCGCTGCCCGCGAGCCCGGGGGCCGACCACCACACGGACCTCGCGGAACTGCTGCACAGCGCCGCAGAGGACGGTGTCCCCGCCACGGTCCTCGCCGCCGTCCCGGCCACCGCGCCGGGCGACAGCGCGGACGCCACCCGCGAGGCCCTGGCGTACGCCCTGCGACTGGTCACCGACTGGCTCGCCGAGGACGCCTTCACCGCCTCCCGGCTCGTGCTCCTGACCCGCGCGGCGGTCGCCACCGGCGACGGGGCGGCGGCCCGCGGCATCGACCCGGTCCAGGCCGCGGTCTGGGGGCTGCTGCGGTCCGCGCGGACCGAGAACCCCGGCCGCTTCGCCCTGATCGACCACGACGGAACCGCCGCCTCCCTGGCCCGGCTGCCGCAGGTGCTCGCGGGCGGCGCGCCCGAGACCGCGCTGCGCGAGGGCAGGGCGCTCGCCCCGCGCCTGGTCCGCACCGGAGCACCCGCACGCGAGGAGGCCCTGGACCTGTCCGGCCCGGGCACCGTCCTCGTCACCGGCGCGGGCGGCGTCCTCGGCATGCAGGTGGCCCGCCACCTCGCCGCCGTCCACGGCTGCCGCTCGCTGCTCCTCGCCGGACGGCGCGGCGCACACACCGAGGGCATGGCCGAACTGTGCGAGGAGCTGCGCGACGCGGGCGCCGAGGTCACGGTCGCCGCCTGCGACGTCGCCGACCGGGACGCCCTCACCGCCCTCCTCGACGGCATTCCCGCCGAGCGCCCCCTCACCGCGGTGGTGCACACCGCCGGGGTGCTCGACGACGGCGTCGTGCAGTCGCTCACCCCCGAGCGCCTGGCGGCGGTGCTGCGGGCGAAGGCCGACGCCGCGCTGCTCCTGGAGGAGACCACCCGCGGCACCGGCGCCGCACTCGTCCTGTTCTCCTCGCTCGCCGGCACCTTCGGCGGCGCGGGCCAGGCCAACTACGCCGCCGCCAACGCCTTCCTCGACGCCTTCGCCCACCGGAGCCGCGCCGAGGGCCGCCGGGTGCAGTCCCTCGCCTGGGGGCTGTGGGCCGAACGCAGCGGCATGACCGGCAAGTTGGACGAGACGGACCTGCGCAGGGTCGCCCGCGGCGGCATCCGCCCCCTGGAGACCGCCGAGGCGCTCGCCCTGTTCGACGCGGCCCTGCGGCGGCCCGAGGCCGTCCTCGCACCCGCCCTGCTCGACCTCGCCTCGCTGCGCGGCGCCGACGGGACCGTACCCGAGCTGGTACGCGAACTGCTGCCCGCCCGGCAGCGGCGCACCGCGTCCGGCAGGGCGCAGGGCGGCGCACCGGCGCAGCAGGCCGAACTCCTCAGCCGCCTCGCCCGCCTGGACGCCGAACAGCGGCCGGCCGCCGTCCTGGACGCGGTCCTCGACCAGGCCGCCCTGGTCCTCGGCCACGACAGCCCCGACACCCTCGACCCCGACCGCGGCTTCCTCGACATCGGCTTCGACTCGCTGACCGTCGTCGAACTCCGCAACCGGCTCAGCGTCCTGACCGGCGTACGGCTGCCCGCGACGCTGATCTTCGACCACCCGTCCCCGCAGCGCCTCGCCGACCACCTGCTGGACCGGACGGCGGCCGCGGCGAAGCCCGCGCCATCCGCCGCACCGGCCACCGGCACGCCCTCGATCCTGACCCGACTCGACTCCCTGGAGGGCGAGTTCCAGGAGGCGATCGCCGACGCACGGGCCCACGAGGGACTGCGCACCCGGCTGCGGCAGCTGCTCGAACGCCTCGACCGGGTCGAGATTCCCGCGCAGCCCACCGGCGCCGGCGCCGAGGAGGAGGTGTCCGACGAGGAGCTGCGCGCCTTCCTCGACGGCGAACTCGGCGAATCCTGACCGGGATGCGCCCCGGTGCCACCGCGCCGGGGCGCACCCGCCCCCACCGGTCGCCCGGCTCCCGCCGGACACCACCCGCTCCGCCCGGCCGCGCTCCCGCCAGGGAGCCCGGCCGCCCCACCTCTGCCCCCTGGAGGCAACAGTGAAGGCTCTCGTGCTCGCGGGAGGAACCGGTACGCGACTGCGGCCGATCACCCATACGTCCAGCAAACAACTGGTGCCGGTCGCCAACAAACCCATCCTCTTCTACGGCCTCGAAGCCATCGCCGCCGCCGGGATCACCGAGGTCGGCGTCATCGTCGGCAGCACCGCGGCGGAGATCGAGGCCGCCGTCGGGGACGGCTCGGACTTCGGCGTCCGCGTCACCTACATCCCGCAGAGCGAACCCCTCGGCCTCGCGCACGCCGTCCTCGTCGCCCGGCCCTTCCTCGGCGACGACGACTTCGTGATGTACCTCGGCGACAACTTCGTCCTCGACGGCATCAGCGATGTGGTCGACGAGTTCCGCAAGGAGCCCTGCGACGCCCAGATCCTCCTCACCCGGGTCCCCGACCCCACGGCCTTCGGCGTCGCCACCACCGACGAGCACGGCAACGTCCTCGGCCTGGAGGAGAAGCCCAGCAGGCCCCGCAGCGACCTCGCCGTCGCGGGCGTCTACCTCTTCACCCCCGCCGTCCACGAGGCCATCGACCGCATCGAGCCCTCCGCCCGCGGCGAACTGGAGATCACCGACGCGCTGCAGAGCATGATCGACAAGCGCCTGACGGTCCGCTCCACCGTCATCCCCGGCTACTGGAAGGACACCGGCAACGTCACCGACATGCTGGAGGTCAACCGCACCCTCCTCGAACGGCTCCAGCCCTGCACCGAGGGCACCGTCGACGAGGAGAGCCAGATCGTCGGACGGGTCCGTATCGAGAAGGGCGCCGAGGTGCGGCGCTCGCGCATCGTCGGCCCCGCCATCATCGGCGCGGGCACCCTCGTCAGCGACTCCTACGTGGGCCCCTCCACCTCGGTCGCGGAGAACTGCCGCATCATCGGCAGCGAGATCGAGTTCTCCATCGTCCTGCGGGACTCCTCCTTCGACCGGGTCCGCCGGATCGAGGGCTCGCTGGTCGGACGCAATGTCTCGGTGAGCCTGGCGCCGCGGCTGCCCGCCACGCACCGCCTCGTCATCGGCGACCACGGGCAGGTCCAGATCTCGTCATGAGCACCGTCCGCCTCCTCGTCGTCACCGCCGTCCAGTCCGAACGCGACGCCGTCGCACGGGGGTTGGACCCCACCGCGCCGGCTCTGCCGCACCCCCTGCCCGGGCACGAGATGCTGCGCACCACGGGCGGGGGAGGACCCCACCCGCTGCACGCGGACCTCCTCGCCGCCGGAGTGGGCCCCGCCGCGGCGGCCGCCGCCACCGGCGCCGCCCTCACCGCCGCCGCCCTGCGCGAGCAGCCCTACGATCTGGTGATCACCGCCGGTATCGCCGGGGGCTTCGCCCCGGTCGCCCCGCTCGGATCCGTGGTGGTCGCCGACCGCGTCGTCGCCGCCGACCTCGGCGCGGAGTCCCCCGAGGGCTTCGTGGCCGTCGACGACCTCGGCTTCGGCCGCAGCAGCCACCCGTGCGCCCGCCATCTCGGCGCCGCCGTGGCCCGCGCGCTCGGCGCGGTGCATGCCCCGGTGCTGACCGTCTCCACCGTCACCGGCACCGCCGAACGCGCCCAGGCCCTGCGCACCCGCTACGAGGGCGCCGCCGCCGAGGCCATGGAGGGCTTCGGCGTCGCCGAGGCCGCCGCCGCGCACGGCGTCCCGCTGCTGGAGATCCGTACGGTCTCCAATCCGGTCGGCCCCCGCGACCGCGCCGCCTGGCGCATACCCGACGCCCTGTCCACGCTCTGCGACGCCTTCGGTGTCCTGCGCACCGTCCTCGACCGGGGCGCGCCGCCGCCCTACTCCTGAAGGCCCCGCGCGCCGCCCTCATCCCTGCCGAAAGCCCGTGTCCCGCACGGGCTTTCGGCGTTCCGGGCACCCCCGCGGACAGGGCCCCGCCTGCGCCGATGACACCCGCCGGGGATTTCCAAGGGTTTCCCCAGAGAACCCGGCCGGGTACCGAAAAGACCCCGCGTCGCGGGTCATGCTGTCCGAGCCGTACGAGGAAAGCAGCGGGCCGGACAGCACCGGTACGGCCCCGGGCTCCAGATGACAGCAGCGTTCCCTAAGCCGAACCGATCACCTGTGGGGGTAGTCCATGTCGAATGAGGCGCAGCTTCGGGACTTCCTCAAGAGGGTCACCCTCGACCTGCACGAGACCCGCCGCAAGCTGCGCCAGCTGGAGTCCCGCGAGCGCGAGCCGCTGGCCGTCGTCGGTCTCGGCTGCCGCCTCCCCGGCGAGGTGCGCGGCCCCGAGGACTTCTGGGAGCTGCTCTCCCTCGGCACCGACGCCGTCTCGGACTGGCCCGCCGACCGCGGCTGGCACCGCGGCCCCGTCGAGGGCGCCGAGGGCTCCCGGAAGCAGGCCGGCTTCGTCCATGACGCCCCCTGCTTCGACCCCGCCTTCTTCGGCATCTCGCCCCGCGAGGCCCTCGCCATGGACCCGCAGCAGCGCCTGCTGCTCGAAGTCGTCTGGGAGGCCCTGGAACACGCGGGCATCGACCCCACCGCACTGCGCGGCAGCCGCTCCGGCGTCTTCGTCGGCTGCAGCGACCAGGGCTACACCTCCGGTCTGCGCGAGGTCCCCGAGGACGTCCGCGGCCACCTGCTCACCGGCAACTCGATGTCCGTCCTGTCCGGGCGGGTGGCCTACACCCTCGGCCTCGAAGGCCCCGCCGTCACCGTGGACACTGCCTGCTCCTCCTCCCTGGTCGCCCTGCACCAGGCCGCCCAGTCGCTCCAGTCGGGCGAATGCTCCCTCGCCCTCGTCGGCGGTGTCACCGTGATGTCCGGCCCCGGCGCCTTCATCGAGTTCGGCGCCCAGGGCGGCCTCTCCTCCGACGGCCGCTGCAAGGCCTTCTCCGACGACGCCGACGGCACCGGCTGGGCCGAGGGCGCCGGAATCCTCGTCGTCGAGCGCCTCTCCGACGCCCGGCGCAACGGCCACCGGGTCCTGGCCGTGGTCCGCGGCTCCGCGGTCAACCAGGACGGTGCCTCCAACGGCCTCACCGCGCCCAACGGCCTCGCCCAGCAGCGCGTCATCCTCGCCGCACTCGCCAACGCCGGGGTGCCCGCCGCCGAGGTCGACGCCGTCGAAGCGCACGGCACCGGCACCTCGCTCGGCGACCCCATCGAGGCCGAGGCCCTGCTCGCCACCTACGGGCAGGGGCGCCCCGCCGAGCGCCCGCTGCTGCTCGGATCCGCGAAGTCGAACATCGGCCACACCCAGGCCGCCGCCGGTGCCGTCGGCGTCATCAAGGCCGTCCTCGCCCTGAACCACGGTGTCCTCCCGGCCACCCTCCACGCCGAACAGCCCTCCCGCCACGTCGACTGGTCGGCCGGTCACCTCCGGCTGCTCACCGAGGCCGCGCCGTGGCCCGAGGCCGACCACCCGCGGCGAGTCGGCGTCTCCGCCTTCGGTGTCTCCGGCACCAACGCCCACGCGATCATCGAACAGGCCCCGCCGGCACCCGACGAGGACGAGGAAGCCCCGGCCCCGCGCGCCGCACTGCCCGTCCTGCCCTGGGTACTGTCCGCCCGCGACGAGTCCGCCCTGCGCGCCCAGGCCAGCCGACTCCTGACCCACCTCACCGCCCACCCCGGCACCGACACCTACGACCTGGCCCACTCCCTGGCGACCACCCGCGCCGCCCTCCCGTTCCGCGCCGCCGTCCTCGGCACCGGGTCCGAGCTGCGCACCGGCCTCACCGCGCTCGCCACCGGCGATGCACACGAGACCGTGCTCACCGGCCAGGACCGCGGCGAGGGACGCACCGCTTTCCTGTTCGCGGGTCAGGGTGCTCAACGGCTGAGCATGGGGCGGGAGTTGTACGAGGCCTTCCCGGTGTTCGCGGAGGCTTTCGACGCGGTGTGCGCGTACATCCCCGGGTTGAGGGAGGTCGTCTTCGAGGGCGAGGACCCGGAGGTTCTGCGGCGTAC
>NZ_JAAWWP010000038.1 GCF_012273655.1 Streptomyces physcomitrii
CCAGGCCCTCCTCCGCCTCGCCCGCCAACGCATCAGCGTCCTGTTCGCCATGCTCCGCGACGGCACCTTCTACAAGCCGAGAACCCCACGCCTCACTTGACGAAGGACATAGAGGCACCCCCCCGCTGAACAGGAGAGCGATGCCCACCAGGAGCCGCACCCTCGCCTGCCTCGCCACCGGACTCACCGCCCTCGCCGCCGTACTGCTCCCCGCGAACGCCTCCGGGGCCGCCCCCGCCGCCCCGGACGCCCGAGGACGGTGCGCCTCCTCCGTCCCGTACGTCTCGGGGGAGGGCGGCTACGACACGTACCGCATCCCGGCCGTGGTCCGTACCCGGGCCGGGACCCTGCTCGCCTTCGCCGAGGGGCGCGTCGGCGGGGCCGGGGACAGCGGGAGCATCGATGTCGTCCTCAAGCGTTCCCGCGACGGCGGCTGCACCTGGGGGCCGACCGCCGTGGTCGCCTCCGGGGGCGGGGACACCCGGGGCAACCCGGCACCGGTCGTCGACCCCCGCACCGGCCGGATCGTCCTGCTGACCTCGTACAACAGCGGGCAGGTCACCGAGGCGCAGATCATGCGCGGGGAGGCCACCGCGGCGCAGGGCCGCCGGGTCTTCGTGCAGTACAGCCGGGACGACGGCCGCCGCTTCTCGCCGCCGCGGGAGGTGACGGCCGCGGTCAAGCCGCCGGGGTGGCGCTGGTACGCCACCGGTCCCGGGCACGCGCTGGCGCTGACCACCGGCCCGCACCGCGGCCGTCTCGTGGTCCCCGCGAACCACTCGGTGGCCCCGCCCGCGGGCTCCTCCGACACCGGCCAGGAACCCCGCTACTACGGTGCCCACGCGCTGCTCAGCGATGACGGCGGACGCCACTGGCGGCTCGGCTTCGTCGACGCCGCCTACGAGGGCGAGAGCAACGCCAATGAGTCGAGCGCCGCCCAACTGCCCGACGGTCGCGTGTACTTCAGTGCCCGGGACCAGAACGGCCCCTCGGTGGGCAACCGCCTCGACACCTACTCGCGCGACGGCGGGCGGGGCGTCGAGCGGCCCTACCGGGTGCAGCCCACGCTGAACGAGGTGCCGGCGGTCCAGGGCAGCGTCCTCCAAGTGCCCGGCAGGCAAAGGCCGTTGCTCTTCTCCGGGCCCTCGGTGCCGAGTGCCCGCCGCTCGATGGCCCTGTGGTCCTCCACCGACCGGGGCGCGCACTTCACCCGGGCGCTCACCCTCTCGCAACTCCCGGCCGCCTACTCGGACTTGGTGCCGATCGGTGCCGCGACACTGGGCATCCTCTACGAGACCGGCGACCAGGGGACGTACGAGAGGCTGGAGTTCCGGCGGATCGCGCTGCGCGCGCTGCGCTGAGGCCCGGTGCGGGTGCCGGGCTCAGAGCAGTCCGGCACTCGCCAGGTGCTTGCCGATCCGCTTCACCTCGTCCTCGGTGAGCGGGAGTTGGGGGGCGGCGGTGACCGGGCAGTCGATGACGCCGCGCAGATGCAGGGCCGCCTTGAAGGCGCCGAGGCCCGAGGAGCTGCCGCCGATCCGCGCCGGGTCGCCCTCGTCGACGATGCGGAACAGGGCGGCGAGGCGCTCCTGTTCGGTCCGCGCGCCCGCCCAGTCGCCCGCGCGGCACAGCCGGGCCAGGCGGACGTACCCGTGCGGATCGACATTGCCGAGGCCCGGCACCACCCCGTCGGCGCCCATCGCGAAGGCGGAGTCGACGGTGAGTTCGGAGCCGGTGAGCACGCTGAAGGAGGGCGGACCCGGGAGCGCGCGGCGGCCCATCAGGACGCGGCGCAGCCCGGCCTCGTCGCCGCTGGAGTCCTTCAGGCCCGCGAGCACGCCCTCGGCGGCGAGTGCGAGGACAAGGCGGGCGTCCAGCTTGCTGTGCACGGACACCGGCAGGTCGTAGGCGAGCACCGGCAACTGCGCCCGCTCGGCGACGAGTCGGTAGTGCCGGACGATCTCCGCGGGGTGGGTGCGGGTGTAGAAGGGCGCGGTGACGACGATGCCGTCGGCGCCCGCGGCCCGGGCGGTGTGCGCGTGGTCGAGGACCCGCAGCGCGGTCATGTCGATGGCGCCGGCGAGGACCGGGAGCTGCCCGCCCACATGGGCCACCACCGTCTCCACCACCCGGCGGCGGTGCCCGTCGGGGAGATAGGCCGCCTCGGAGGAGGAGCCGAGCACGAAGAGGCCGTCCACGCCGCCCGCGACCAGGTGGTCCACGAGACGGGTCAGCGAGGCGGTGTCCACCTCCAGGTCCGGGGTCAGGGGTGTGCAGACGGGCGGGACGACACCGGTCAGCAACGGGGGAAGGCTCATGGGTGCTCCTTCGGTGCGCTCGCCTGCAGGACGAGGTCGTGAACGGACTCGCCCCCGCCGACCGGATGGTGGCAGCGGAAGCGGTGCCCGCCGCCCGCCGCCGGGAGGCCCGGGGCCTGGAGATCCACCACCGGGACCTTCGCGGCCGGGGGACGGGCGGCCGCGGGATCCGCGGCCGGGAGGTCCGCACCCGGGCCCGCCGCCGAGAACTCCGGCATGGAAGCGGCGCACTGAGCGTCCGCCTTCCAGCAGCGGGTGCGGAAGGGGCAGCCGCTCGGCGGCCGGGTCGCCGAGGGCACCGGACCGGCCAGCGGGATCGGCTCGATCGGGGTGAGCAGCCCGGGCGTCGCCGAGAACAGCGCGCGGGTGTACGGGTGGCGGGCGTGCGCGGTGACCTCGGCGGCCGGGGACTCCTCCACGATCCGGCCGAGGTACATGGTGATCACCCGGTCGCTCATCCGCCGCACGGTCTGGATGTCGTGCGAGACGAAGACCAGGGCGAGGCCGAGCCGCTCTTTGAGGTCGAGGAGGAGGTTGAGGATCTGCGCGCGCACCGAGACGTCGAGGGCGCTGGTCGGCTCGTCCGCGACGATCAGCTCCGGCTGCAGGGCGAGCGCGCGGGCGATGGCCACCCGCTGCCGCTGCCCGCCGGAGAGCTGCCCCGGCAGGCCCTGGGCGAGCACCTTCGGCAGCCCGACGAGGGCCATCAGCTCCTGCACCCGGTCCTCGCGCTCGGCGGGGGTGCCCCGGCGGTGCACGTCGAGCGGGTCGCGCAGGATCTGGCGTACCGTCAGCCGCCGGTTCAGCGCGGTCGAGGGGTCCTGGAAGACCATCCCGGTGTGCCGGCCGATCGCCCGGCGGCGCTCGCCCGCGCTCATCGCCCACAGGTCCCGGCCCCGGAAGGCGACGGTGCCCGAGGTCGGCCGCTGGGCCCCCACCAGGACCCGGGCCAGGGTGGACTTCCCGCAGCCGGACTCGCCGACCACGCCGACCGTCTCGCCGGGTGCGATGTCCAGGTCGGCGCCGGTCAGCGCGTACACCTTGTCGCGGGAGAGGAGGCCGCCGGTGCGCGCCTTGTGCACGACGTGCGCTTCGGACAGGGAGATGAGGCTCATGTGACGGGCTCGCTTTCCCGGCCGTCGCTGCCGCGGCCGTCGGGGTCCTCGGGCGCGGGCCCCTGAGGCCGCCCGCCGCGCGTACCGGTGCCCGCGAGGTCGAGGGCCGGGTGGTGGCAGGCCGCCGTGTGCCGGGGCGGATCGCCGAGCAGGACCGGCGCCGAGGCGCGGCAGCGCTCGCTCGCCAGCGGGCAGCGGTCCGCGAAGCGGCAGCCCGCGGGGAAGTCGGCGGGGGAGGGCACCACGCCCTTGATCTGGGTCATCCGCTCGGCGGCGGACTCCAGCGAGAGCACCGAGCCGAGCAGCCCCCGGGTGTAGTGGTGGGTCGGCGCCTCGACCAGGTCGGCGGTCACCCCGGTCTCCACGATCTGCCCGCCGTACATCACCGCGATCCGGTCGGTGACGTCGGCGACCAGGGCGAGATCGTGCGAGACGAGGACGAGCGCGAAGCCGAGTTCGGCGCGCAGCCGCAGCAGCAGTTCGATGATCTGCGCCTGCACGGTCACGTCGAGGGCGGTGGTCGGCTCGTCCGCGATGATCAGCCTGGGGCTCCGGGACAGGGCGAGGGCGATCAGTACGCGCTGGCGCTGGCCGCCGGAGAGTTCGTGCGGGTAGCTGCGCAGGGTGCGCTCGGGGTCCAGGCCCACCATCTCCAGGAGTGCGCGGGCGGTGTGCGTACCGCCCCGGCGCACCACCTGGCCGAGCTGGGCGCGGATGGTCATCGCCGGGTTCAGCGAGGAGAGCGCGTCCTGGTAGATCATCGCCATCTCGTGGCCGAGCAGCCGGCGGCGGGCGCCCGCCCTCATCCGGGTCAGGTCCTTGCCGTCGAAGACCACCTCGCCGCGGATCCGGGCGCCCTGGGGCGCGAGGCCCATCACGGTCAGCGCGGTCAGCGACTTCCCGCAGCCGGACTCGCCGACCAGGCCGAGCACCTCGCCCGGCCGCACCTCGAAGCCGATGCCGTCGACGATGTCCACGCCCTCGTGCCGCGCCTCGAAGCCGATGGCGAGGTCGCGCACCCGCAGCACCGGCTCGCCCGCGGGCAGCGGCCGGGCCCGCTTCCGCAGCCGGGCCGCGGCCTCGGTGAGTCCGGGCAGCGCGAGGACCTTGCCGGTGCCCGGCTCGGGTGCTTCCAGGACGTCCTCCTTGCGGGCGGCGCGCGGGCGCACCCCGTGGCCGGCGGGCGCGGCCCAGGCGTCGGAGACCCCCTCGGAGAGGATGTTCAGGGCGAGCACGGTGACCAGGATCAGCAGGCCGGGGAAGACGGTCGCCCACCAGCCGCCGATCTGGACCAGGTTCTTGCCGTCGGCGATGACGCTGCCCCAGGAGGGGTCCGGGGGCCGTACGCCCGCGCCGATGAAGGAGAGCGAGGCCTCGAAGACGATGGCCTCGGCGACCTGCACGGTGCAGAAGACCAGGATCGGCGCCGCGCAGTTGATCGCGACGTGCTTGAGGACGATGTGCCAGGTCCGCGCGCCGATGATCCGCTCGGCGACCACGTAGTCCTCGCCGTACTGGGCCATCACATTGGCCCGCACCACGCGGGCGATCGGCGGGGTGAACAGGAAGGCGATGGCGCAGATCAGTACGGGGATGCCGCCGCCGAAGACGGTGACCAGGACGGCGGCGAGCGCGATGCCGGGGAAGGCCATCACGATGTCCAGGCAGCGCATCAGGGTCTCGTCGACGGCCTTGGTGCCGGTCGCCGCGAGCGCGCCGAGCACCGCCCCGCAGACCAGCGCGAGCAGGGTGGCGCCGAGCCCGATCGCCAGCGACCAGCGGGCCCCGTACATCAGCCGGGAGGCGATGTCGCGGCCGAGCGAGTCCTGGCCGAGCCAGTGGGAGCCGGAGGGGCCGCCGTCCCCGACCAGGGTGGCCTGGTCCAGCGGGTCGTGCGGGGCGAGCAGCGGGGCGAGGGCCGCGAGCAGGACCACCGCCGTGAGCACCCCGAGGGAGATCTTGGACAGCAGCGGCAGGCGGCGCAGCCCGCGCAGCCGGATGCCCGGCCGGGCGAGGTCCTCGCTGAGCCCCCTGGGCCCGCGGGTGAGCGGAGACTTGGGTTTCGCCGTGGTCATCAGGCACCCCGCAGACGCGGATTGACGAGCAGGTACAGGACGTCGATGACGAGGTTGACGATCACGAAGCCGAAGGCGGTGGTCAGCACCACGCCCTGCACCACGGCGGGGTCGCCGTTCTTGACCGCGTCGATCATCAGCTTGCCCATGCCCGGCAGCGAGAAGATCGTCTCGATGACCACGGCGCCGCCGAGCAGATAGCCGACCCGCAGGCCGAGCACGGTCAGCGGGTTGATCAGGGCGTTGCGCAGCACATTGCGGCCGACGACGACCACCGGGGGCAGCCCGCTGCCGATCGCGGTGCGCACGTAGTCCTTGTCGAGCTCCTCCACCACCGCGGTGCGCACGACGCGGATCAGCTGGGCGGCCACCGGCAGCGAGAGGGCGAGCGCGGGCAGCGTCATCGTCTTGAGCCAGCCGGTGAGGGAGTCACCCGGATTGATGTAGCCGCCGGTCGGGAACCAGCCCGCGTCGACCGCCAGGTACTGGATCATCAGCAGCGCCAGCCAGAAGCCCGGCGCGGCCACCCCGACCAGGGAGACCACCCGGATGATCTGGTCCGGCAGCCGGTCCCGCCAGATCGCGGCCGTGACCCCGAGGAGCAGGGCGAGCACCACCGCGATGCCGAGGCCGAGGAAGGTCAGCTGCATGGTCAGCGGCAGCGCGGTGGTGATCTGCTCGACCACCGGCTGCCGGTTCAGGACGCTGAAGCCCATGTCGCCGCGGAGCAGATCGCCGACGAAGGCCAGATAGCGCACCGGCAGCGGGTCGAGCAGGCCGTTCTGCTCCCGGAACTCGTGCAGCTGCTCCTGGGTGGGGTTGGCGCCCTGGTAGTAGGCCGAGGCCGGATCGTTGTCCGAGAAGCGCATCACGAGGAAGACGAACAGCACGATCCCGAGCATCAGCGGGACCAGCAGGACAATGCGACGAGCCAGGATTCTGGCGACCGCGGCCACGAACGCTCCTTAGTGCAGGGGGACCGGCGGGAGTGCGGGGGCGCCGGGGGGTTCGGGTACGGGCGGGTGCGTACCGGTGGGGCCGGGCGCACCCGCCGCTCAGCCGCTCGGCTTGGCCCCGAGCAGGTTGATGCCGGGATACGGCTGGGCCCGGACTCCGCTGAGCTGCTCGGCGTCCCAGGCCGTCATGAGTTCGTTGTGGACGACCGGATAAATCACCGCGTTCTCGGCGACGACGTCGAGGTAATCCTGCGTCATCGCCTTCTTCTTCGCCGGATCCGGCTCGCGCGTCGCCTTGTCCATCATCGAGAACAGGCGCTTGGCCTCGGCCTTGTCCGCCCAGCGGGCGTAGCGCATCCAGAGGTTCTCGGGGCCGTAGTTGTAGCGCATGATCAGGTCGGCGTCGATGCCGAACTGGTTGGGGTTGGAGGCCGCCGCGACCACCTGGAAGTCCTTGTTCTGGTCGAGCTTGCCGAAGACGGCCGCGGTCTCCTGCGGCTCCAGGGTGGTCTCGACCCCGACCGCGTCCCAGGAGGCCTTGATCGTCGGCAGGCAGTCCACCAGCCAGCTGACGTTGACCGCGGTCAGCTTCACCTTCAGCTTCTTCACGCCCGCCGCGGCGAGCAGTTGCCCGGCCTTCTGCGGGTCGTAGGCGTAGACCGTCTTCGCCTCGCGGTGCGCCGGGTTGCCCTCGTCCAGGAAGGAGGTGGCCGCCTTGCCATGGCCCCGCAGCGCCGCCTCGATCATCTTGTCCCGGTCGATGGCGTAGTGCAGCGCCTGGCGCACCCGTACGTCCCCGAAGGGCTCGTGCGCCGTGTTGAACAGCAGGAACAGGTGGTTCATCCCGGCGCCGCCCTCCACCCGCAGGCCCTCGCCCTGGAGCTGCTCGATGTTGGCGTACGGGATGTTGTCGGCGATCTGCGCCCCGGCGCTGCTGCCGGAGATCTTGGCGACCCGGGGGGCGGCGTCCACGATGGACAGCCAGTTCATCTTCTTGAAGGCGGCCTTGCGCGGGCCGTTGTACGCGGCGAAGGCGGCGAAGGTGGTGTTCGACTTCGGGTGGTGCGCACTCTGCCGGTACGGGCCCGAGCCGATCGCCTTGCCGCGGGTGGCCTCGTCCCAGCCGCCCGGCTTGCCGAAGACGTGCTTCGGCATGATCTTGGCGAGGGTGAGGCGGGGCGCGCCGTCCGGGAAGGGGAACTTCAGGACCAGTTCGACCGTCCTCGCGTCGGCCTTCCTGACCTCCTTCAGCCAGGAGGCGAAGAAGCCCTTGGCCAGCGAGGTGACCTTCGGGTCGAGGATGCGGTCGAAGGTGAAGACCACGTCCTCGGTGGTGACCGGCTCGCCGTCGTGCCAGGTGGCGCCCTCGCGCAGGGTGAAGCGCCAGGTGGTGGCCTGCAAGTCGGCGGGGACCTCGGTGGCGAGGGCGGCGTACGGCTTCCGGGTGAGCGGGTCGGTGTCGAGCAGGCCCTCGTAGATGTGGTGGTTGGCGGCCATGCAGAAGGCCGAGGCGGTCTGTGTCGGGTCCCAGCTCTGGTCGTTCCCGTAGCCGATGACGGCGGTCAGGGTGCCGGTGCCGCGCCCCCCGCCGGTCTCGTTGGTGGACTCCGGGCCGGAGGAACAGGCCGAGAGCGCCGTGGAGATCGCGGCGGCCGCGCCGAGCGCGCCGGAGTGCTTCAGAAAGGACCGGCGGTGCAGGCCCGGTCCGGCGGTCACGTCGCGCACAGTGCCCTCCATGAAAATAGGAGATACCACGTCCTACGTCGTGGGTAGCGCGACCATAAAAGCGGCCGGAGAAGCGGTCAAGAGCAGGCGCACGAATGCCGGTTGCTCCAGACGTGGGACGTGGTACCTCCGCCGGGCTTACCCTTTCGGGCATGTCCGAGGAGCCGAGGTTTCCCGCGGGCCTGCCCGCCCGGGACCGCCGGGTGGGCGGCCAGGTCCAGGGCGCGATCAAGCAGCTGATCCTCGACAGCAGACTCGGCCCGGGCGATCCGCTGCCCACCGAGGCCGAACTGATGGACGCCCTCGGCGTGAGCCGCAACTCCGTACGCGAGGCGCTCAAGGGGCTCCAGGCCCTGGACATCGTGGAGATCCGGCACGGCTACGGCACCTATGTCGGCCAGGCCTCGCTGACCCCCCTGGTGGACGGGCTCACCTTCCGCACCCTCGCCCGGCACGAGGACGCCCACGCCCTCGGCGAGATCCTGCAGATCCGCGAGGTCCTGGAGGAGGGGCTGATCCGCCGGGTCGCCACCGCGCTCGGCGAGCCGGAACTGGACGCCCTCGAAGACCTCGTCGAGCGGATGGCGGAGGCGGGCCGCGCCGGGCGGCCCTTCCCCGAGCTGGACCGCGCCTTCCACGAGCTGCTCTACCGCCCGCTCGGCAACACCCTCGTCGCCCAGCTGCTCGGCGCCTTCTGGAACGTCTTCCACCGGGTCGCCCTGGCCCAGGACTGGACCGAGGACCCCTCGCCCGAGCGCACCGTGCGCCGCCACCGCGACATCGTGACCGCCCTGCGGGCCCGCGACGTGGCGGCGGCCCAGCGCGCCATGGCGGACCACTTCCGCGGCATCGAGGCCCGCGCGGTCCGGGCGACCCGGGGAGTGGGCTGACCCGCGGGTCGCGCCCGCGGGCCCTCCGCCGCGCCCGTTCGGGCAAACCTATTCGGCCATCTCCTGTCCCCCTCAGGTCACTTGCGTGTCCAGTGCGAGGCCGAGCCGTTCACACGTGGGTAGTTGGCCCCGGTTCGGGGCACCGTTCACTCGGGACTGGCTGCGCGACGCATGCGGAGGGACACGAAGCGTGAATCGGGGCGGGACGGGGGAGCATGAGGGGCAGCGCGAAGGGGGAAGCCGGATGGCACTGCCGGTCGGCTCGTACGCCGTCGACACCCGGACCGGGCAGCTCGGCCGGGTCATGGGGCACGAGGGGCCGTATGTGCAGCTGAGGCCCCTGGGCGGCGGCCGGGAATGGGACTGCGCCCCGGAGGCGGTGCGCGGGGTCACCCTCGCCGAGCACGACCGCCCGCGGGCGGGCGAGGACGGGGCGCCGGTGGGCTGAGGCCCCGGCCCGCGCGCCCGCCCGGGATCCCGGGCCCTTCGCCGTCCCCGGGGTGCGCGAGAATGGGGTCATGGACTCCCACCCCGCCCGGGCCGCCCGCCCCCGTACCCGGCCGGGCGCCTCCGCGCGCGGCACGGGCCCCCGGGCAGGCAGCGGGGCCGCCCGATGAGCCTGTTCCGCGACGACGGCATCGTGCTGCGCACCCAGAAGCTCGGCGAGGCCGACCGGATCATCACCCTGCTCACCCGCGGTCACGGCCGGGTCCGCGCGGTGGCCCGCGGGGTGCGCCGCACCAAGTCGAAGTTCGGCGCCCGCCTCGAACCCTTCTCCCACGTGGACGTGCAGTTCTTCGCCCGGGGCAGCGAACTGGTCGGCCGCGGACTGCCGCTGTGCACCCAGAGCGAGACCATCGCGCCCTACGGCGGCGGCATCGTCACCGACTACGCCCGGTACACGGCGGGCACCGCGATGCTGGAGACCGCCGAGCGCTTCACCGACCACGAGGGCGAACCCGCGGTCCAGCAGTACCTGCTCCTCGTCGGGGGCCTGCGCACCCTGGCCCGCGGTGAGCACGCCCCGCACCTGGTGCTCGACGCCTTCCTGCTGCGCTCCCTCGCGGTCGGCGGCTACGCCCCGAGCTTCGACGACTGCGCGAAGTGCGGCATGCCGGGCCCCAACCGCTTCTTCTCGGTGGCCGCGGGCGGCTCGGTCTGCGCGGACTGCCGGGTGCCCGGCAGCGTCGTACCCTCGCCGGGGGCGCTCGCCCTGCTCGGCGCGCTGCTCACCGGCGACTGGGAGAGCGCGGACGCCTGCGAGGCCCGTTACGTCCGGGAGGGCAGCGGCCTCGTCTCGGCGTATCTGCACTGGCACATGGAGCGCGGACTGCGCTCGCTGCGCTACGTCGAGAAGACATGAGACGGACGGCGGGGCCGTACGGTCGGGGGAGAGCGGTCTACCCCAGCGGTACGAGATCCGGCCGTCCCCGCTGAAGGAGCGGCGCCGCCGCGGACAGCAGCCGCGCACCCGGGCAGCCCGGGGCGCACCGAACGATCGGAGTGAGGACCGTCATGGCAGTACGCGGGATTCTGGGGCGCTCGCGCCGCGAGTACAAGACGCCCGAGAAGCACCCGTCCGGCGCCCGCCCGCCGAAGCTCCCCGGCGAACTGGTCCCGGGGCATGTGGCGGTCGTCATGGACGGCAACGGACGCTGGGCCAAGGAGCGCGGGATGCCGCGCACCGAGGGCCACCGGGTCGGCGAGGGGGTGGTGATGGACGTCCTCAAGGGCTGCCTGGAGATCGGGGTCAAGAACCTCTCCCTCTACGCCTTCTCCACCGAGAACTGGAAGCGCTCGCCCGAGGAGGTGCGCTTCCTGATGAACTTCAACCGCGACGTCATCCGCCGCCGCCGCGACGAGATGGACGAACTGGGCATCCGCATCCGCTGGGTGGGCCGGATGCCGAAGCTGTGGAAGTCGGTGGTCCAGGAGCTCCAGATCGCCCAGGAGCAGACCCAGGGCAATGACGCCATGACGCTCTACTTCTGCGTCAACTACGGCGGCCGGGCCGAACTCGCGGACGCCGCCCAGCGGATGGCCCGGGACGTGGCCGCGGGCCGCCTCGACCCGAACAAGGTCGGCGAGAAGACCATACAGAAGTACCTGTACTACCCGGACATGCCGGACGTCGACCTCTTCCTGCGCCCGAGCGGTGAGCAGCGCACCTCCAACTACCTTCTCTGGCAGTCGAGTTACGCCGAGATGGTGTTCCAGGACGTGCTCTGGCCCGACTTCGACCGGCGGGACCTGTGGCGGGCCTGCCTCGAATACGCCTCCCGCGACCGCCGCTTCGGCGGCGCCATCCCGAACGAGGAACTCCTCGCGATGGAGGGCGAGCAGCCCGAGGAGTGAGGTCCGAGCGGTGCGCGCGGAGCGCCGGGCCCGACCCCCGCGAGGGGACCGGCCCGGCGCTCCGAAAGCCTCAGCGGCCGCTCTTGCCCGCGCACTCCGCGCAGGTGCCGAAGATCTCCACGGTGTGCGCGACATTGACGAAGCCGTGCTCGGCGGCGATCGACTCGGCCCACTTCTCCACGGCCGGGCCCTCGACCTCCACCGCGCTGCCGCAGACCCGGCAGACCAGGTGGTGGTGGTGCTCGCCGCTGGAGCAGCGCCGGTAGACGGACTCGCCCTCGTGGGTGCGCAGCACGTCGACCTCGCCCGCGTCGGCGAGGGACTGCAGGGTGCGGTAGACGGTGGTCAGGCCCACCGAGTCGCCCTTGTGTTTGAGCATGTCGTGGAGCTCCTGCGCGCTGCGGAACTCTTCCACCTCGTCGAGAGCTGCCGCTACGGCCGCACGCTGGCGGGTCGACCTGCCTCGTACCGGGGCTGCCACGATTGCCTCCTGACGTCTGCTGTACGGCCATTGTGTCAGGTCGCGGGAGGGGACCGCGGGTGACTCAGATCTCGTCGTGCGCCCCGCTGCGGGGCCCGGACACCGCCGTCGCCCCGGCGGCCGCGGGCACCGCGCACTCCACCGGGCCCGCGGGCTGCCCGGCACCGGCGAGCGCCCGGGCGCGGCGCCGGGCGAGCGGCGTCGCGACCACGCTGAGCACCAGGAACACCCCGATGGTCAGCAGCACGATGGTCGCCCCGGGCGGCACGTCCTGGTAGTACGAGGTCACCGTGCCGCCGACGGCGACGGCCACCCCGATCACCACCGAGAAGACATAGGTGGCCAGGAAGCTGCGGGTGATCTGCTGCGCCGCGGCCACCGGGACCACCATCAGCGCGCTCACCAGGAGCAGCCCGACGACCCGCATCGCCACGGTCACGGTGACCGCCGCCGTCACCGCGGTGACCAGGTTGAGCAGCCGTACCGGCAGCCCGGTCACCCGGGCGAACTCCTCGTCCTGGCTGACCGCGAAGAGCTGCCGGCGCAGCCCGAGGGTGACCGCGAGCGCCAGCGCGGCGAGCACGCAGATGGTGACGATGTCGTCCTCGGAGACCGTGGTCAGCGAGCCGAAGAGGTACGAGCCGAGGTTGGCGTTGGAGCCGCCGGGGGCGAGGTTGATGAAGAGCACCCCGCCGGACATGCCGCCGTAGAAGAGCATCGCGAGGGCGATGTCGCCGCGGGTCCTGCCGTACCAGCGGATCAGCTCCATGGCGACCGCGCCGAGCACGGCGATCGCGGTCGCCATCCACACCGGCGAGGCGGAGAGCAGGAAGCCGAGGCCGACGCCGGTCATCGCGACATGGCCGATGCCGTCGCCCATCAGGGCCTGACGGCGCTGGACCAGGTAGATGCCGATCGCCGGGGCGGTGATGCCGACGAGCACGGCGGCGAGCAGTGCCCGCTGCATGAAGGGGAAGGTGAGGAGTTCCATGGCGCTTCCTTCGGCCTCGTCAGCTCAGCAGTCCGGACCGCAGCGGCCGGGGGGCGGGGTCGTGCGGGTGGACGTGGTCGTGGCCCGGCAGCGCGTGCTGGCCGACCGCCTCGGGCGGCGGGCCGTCGTGCAGGACGCAGCCGTCGCGCAGCACCACGGCGCGGTCGATCAGCGGTTCCAGCGGCCCGAGTTCGTGCAGCACGAGCAGGACCGAGGAGCCCGCGCCGACCTGCGCGCGCAGGGTCCTGGCCAGCACCTCCTGGCTCGCCAGGTCGACGCCCGCCATCGGCTCGTCCATGATCAGGAGTTCCGGCTCGGCCGCCAGCGCGCGGGCGATCAGGACCCGCTGGTGCTGGCCGCCGGAGAGCGCCTCCACCGGGTCGCCCGCGTGCTGCGCCATGCCGACCTGCTCCAGGGCGTGGTGGACGGCCTCGCGGTCGGCGCGGCGCAGCGGCCCGAAGCGGGTGCGCGCGAGGCGGCCCGCCGAGACGACCTCGGTGACGGTGGCGGGCACCCCGGAGGAGGCCGTGGTGCGCTGCGGTACGTACCCCACCCGCGACCACTGGCGGAAGCGGCGGCGCGGGGTGCCGAAGAGGCGGATCTCCCCGCCGGTGACCGGGACCTGGCCGACGATGGTGCGGATCGCGGTGGACTTGCCCGAGCCGTTGGCGCCGAGCAGCGCCACCACCTCGCGCCGTCCCACCCGCAGGTCGATTCCGCGCAGCACCGGCCGCGCGCCCAGTTCGGCGCTCACCTGCCGCAGCTCGATGACCGGCTCACCGCCGCGGGTGGCTTCCGGAGTGTCCATGGCTCGCGCCTTCCGTCCTTGCCTGCCGGACGGCGGTCTCCCGCCGCCGGGCTTCGTCACTGGGAGCCGAGCGCCTTCTTGAGCGCCGCCAGGTTGGCGTCCATGACCTGGAGGTAGTCCTCGCCCTTCGACTTGCCGGTGATCCCCTCGACCGGGTCGAGGACATCGGTCTTCAGGCCGCCGTCGTCGGCGAGGGTCTTCGCGGTCTTGCCGGAGACGAGGGTTTCGTAGAAGACGGTGGTGACGCCGTCGGCCTTCGCCATCTTCTGCAGGTCCCGGACGCGTCCCGCGCTCGGCTCGCTCTCCGGGTCGAGACCGGAGATCGCCTCTTCGGTCAGACCATAGCGCTCGGCGAGGTAGCCGAAGGCGGCGTGGGTGGTGATGAAGACCTTGGTGTCGGTCTTCGCCAGGCCCTTCTCGAAGCGGCCGTGCAGGGCGTCCAACTTGCCGACCAGGGCCGCGGTGTTCTTGCGGTAGTCCGCCTTGTGGTCCGGGTCGGCCTTCTCCAGGGCCTTGCCGACGCCCTCGGCGACCTCGGCGTACTTCACCGGATCCAGCCAGATGTGCGGGTCGAGGCCGCCGTGGTCGTGGTCGTGGCCGTGCCCCTCGTGGCCCTCCTCCTCGCCGTGCTCCGCGTCGTCACCGTGCTCGTCGTGCTCCTCGGCGTGGCCGCCGGCCTCGGTGCCGTGCTTCTCCTGTGAGGTGAGGGCGGCGGCGTCCACCTTGACCTTCGCGCTGGACTGCGCCACGGACTCGTCGACGGCGGGCTGCAGCCCCTTCAGATAGAGGACCAGACCGGCCTTCTGCAGATGACCGGTCTGCTGGGCGCTGATGTCTAGGTCGTGGGGCTCGGTGCCGGGCTCGGTGAGGTTGCTGACCTTCACGTGCTCCTTGCCGATCTCCTCGGCGAGGAACTGCATCGGGTAGAACGAGGCGACGACGTCCAGCTTCCCGCCGACCTTCCCGTCCCCGGAGGAGGTGGAGCAGGCCGTGAGGGCGCCTAGGCCGAGCGCCGCGGCCGTGGTGGCGGCGAGGGCGGTGGATATGCGGGAGGGGGACGGGCGGCGTCGTACGTTCATGACACTCATTTTCACTAAAACTGGAAACGATTGTCAACTACAGCGATCTTGATCCTTCGGCCCGCCCCGGCCCGGCCGGTCCGCGCTCCCGGCCGCCCAACCGATTTGATCCGGGTACCCGGGGCGCCGGTAACCTGATGCGTCAGCCCTCATTCCTCGCCCGCCACCCGACCGCAACCCCTTTACCGAGGCGCTCCCGCGCCGCCCCCCCCCGTCCCATTTCTCCGTCGTAATGAAGAGAGCACCGTGGCCGCCGACAAGATCGACACCATCGTCAGCCTGAGCAAGCGCCGTGGCTTCGTCTACCCGTGCAGTGAGATCTACGGAGGCCAGCGCGCCGCCTGGGACTACGGTCCGCTCGGCGTCGAGCTCAAGGAGAACATCAAGCGCCAGTGGTGGCGCTACATGGTCACGTCCCGCGAGGACGTCGTCGGTATCGACTCCTCGGTCATCCTGGCCACCGAGGTCTGGCAGGCCTCCGGCCACGTCGCGACCTTCACCGACCCGCTGACCGAGTGCACCTCCTGCCACAAGCGCTACCGCGCCGACCACCTGGAGGAGGCGTACGAGGAGAAGCACGGCCGCACCCCGGCGAACGGCCTCGCCGACCTCAACTGCCCCAACTGCGGCAACAAGGGCACCTTCACCGAGCCCAAGCAGTTCTCCGGCCTGCTCTCCACCCACCTCGGCCCGACCCAGGACAGCGGCTCCGTCGCCTACCTGCGCCCGGAGACCGCCCAGGGCATCTTCACCAACTTCGGCCTGGTGCAGCAGACTTCGCGCCGCAAGCCGCCCTTCGGTATCGCCCAGATGGGCAAGTCCTTCCGGAACGAGATCACGCCCGGCAACTTCATCTTCCGCACCCGCGAGTTCGAGCAGATGGAGATGGAGTTCTTCGTCAAGCCCGGCGAGGACGAGAAGTGGCACGAGTACTGGATGGAGCAGCGCTGGAACTGGTACACCGGTCTCGGCCTCTCCGAGGAGAACCTGCGGTGGTACGAGCACCCCGCCGAGAAGCTCTCCCACTACTCCAAGCGCACCGCCGACATCGAGTACCGCTTCCGCTTCGGCGGCAGCGAGTGGGGTGAGCTGGAGGGCGTCGCCAACCGCACCGACTACGACCTGAACGCGCACTCCAAGGCCTCCGGCCAGGACCTCTCCTACTTCGACCAGGAGGCCCAGGAGCGCTGGACGCCGTACGTCATCGAGCCCGCCGCGGGTGTCGGCCGCACCATGCTGGCCTTCCTGCTCGACTCCTTCGTCGAGGACGAGGCGCCCAACGCCAAGGGCAAGCTGGAGAAGCGCACCGTGCTGCGCCTCGACCCGCGCCTGGCCCCGGTGAAGGTCGCCGTGCTGCCGCTCTCGCGCAACCCGGAGCTGTCCCCGAAGGCCAAGGGCCTCGCCGCCGCGCTGCGCCGGCACTGGAACATCGAGTTCGACGACGCCGGCGCCATCGGCCGCCGCTACCGCCGCCAGGACGAGATCGGTACGCCCTTCTGCGTCACCGTCGACTTCGACACCCTCGACGACAACGCGGTGACCATCCGCGAGCGCGACTCGATGAAGCAGGAGCGGGTATCCCTCGACCAGATCGAGGGATACCTCGCAGGTCGCCTCATCGGCTGCTGAACCACCACGAGTACACCCGGAGTTGACGGCCCGCACCGTCAATTCCCTTGCGGGGCCCCCGATTCCGTATCCGGAAGCGGGGGCCCCGTTGCACACTGGGCGCAACCCGACCCAGGAGGCCCCCGATGCCGTCCATGACCACGAGCAAGGTCAGCCGATGGGATCAGCACGGACGGGAACACACCGTCCACGTCAGCAAGTCGGGCGTCCAGCGCGCCCTGCGCTGCGCGACCTGCGACTGGCAGAAGAAGGCCCAGTTCCTGCCCTGGCTGAAGGCCGAGGAACACCTCGCCGAGGCGCACCAGGCGACCGTCGACCCGGCGGAGGACTGAACCGCCGCCGGGTCCTTCCGTCTGCGCGCCTTCCTGGGCAAACGCCCTCGGTTTCCCGGAGCTTTCGGCGGGCGCCCCGTCTGTTTCCGGCGGGTGTACGGCGGCCGGCGCGCGCCGGACCTGGGTGGGAATAGCCGGGTCTACGCGCGGCCACCTGCTGTGATGCCCTTGTGTCCAAGTGCGGGCGCTGGCAGGCTTCTTGCGTCCGGCTGCCTGCCGGTCCGGTATGTGCCACCCCCCCACCTTCCGTGTGGCAGGTACCGCCCCCCGGGGAGAGGAATTCTTCCGTGGACAAGTCACGTATATCGCGCGGCGCTCTCATCGCCGCCCTGGCGCTCGCCGCGGCCACCGCCGGCCAGGCGCCCTCCTTCGGCCTCACGCCCGCCGAACGCGGTGCGGACGGCCCGCGGTCGGCCGTCACCGCCTACGACGACACGTACTACGAGGGCGCGATCGGCAAGACCGGCGAGGAGCTCAAGGGCGCCCTGCACACCATCATCAGCGAGCAGACCAAGCTCAGCTACGACGAGGTCTGGGACGCCCTCAAGGTCACCGACGAGGACCCGGACAACTCCAGCAATGTCGTCCTGCTCTACAGCGGGCGCTCGCAGAGCAAGGACTCCAACGGCGGCAACCCCGACGACTGGAACCGCGAGCACGTCTGGGCCAAGAGCCACGGCGACTTCGGCACCGCGACCGGTCCGGGCACCGATGTGCACCACCTGCGCCCCGAGGACGTCTCGGTCAACAGCGTCCGCGGCAACAAGGACTTCGACAACGGCGGCAGCGCCGTCGA
Source organism: Streptomyces physcomitrii (assembly GCF_012273655.1). Classification (GTDB taxonomy): domain Bacteria; phylum Actinomycetota; class Actinomycetes; order Streptomycetales; family Streptomycetaceae; genus Streptomyces; species Streptomyces physcomitrii. Next base: position 17,551 of record NZ_JAAWWP010000038.1, read on the forward strand.
CGAGGCGCCCGGCAGCCTCACCGACGACGACTCCTTCGAGCCCCGCGACGAGGTCAAGGGCGACGTCGCCCGGATGATCCTCTACATGGCCGTCCGCTACGACGGCGACGACGGCTTCGCCGACCTGGAGCCCAACGACCAGGTCGACAACGGCTCGGCGCCCAACATCGGCAAGCTCTCCGTCCTCAAGCAGTGGAGCGACGAGGACCCGCCGGACGCCTTCGAGCAGAACCGGAACCAGGTCATCTTCGACCAGTTCCAGCACAACAGGAACCCGTTCGTCGACCACCCGGAGTGGGTCGAGTCGATCTGGTAGCCCGCCGGGCAGCAGTCCGTCCGGCTGCTGTACCGCCGAGCCCCGGAGCGCGCCACCCCTCGCGGTGGTGGTGTCTCCGGGGCTCGGCGGCTTCTCCAGGAGCGCCCGCCGCGAAAGAAGGCGCCGGCTCAGGAGGGGACGGTGACGCCCAGCAGGACCAGGTCGAGCACGGCCGAGAACTCCGTCTCGATCCCGGAGCGGTGCCAGCCGGCCGCGTGCTTCGGGTCGTGGAAGGGTGCCGTGGCGTCGAAGACCGCGCGGGCGCTGATCGACGGATCCGGGTGCGGATAGCGGAACTCGCCGCGGGCCACGCCCTGTTCGAGGATCTCCTCGATCTGGCCGACCAGCTCCCCGATGTGCTCCTCGACCACCTGGCTGTGCTCGCCGAGCAGCCCCTCGTACGTCGCGAAGAGCTGCGGATCCTCGCCCGCCTTGCGGCGCTTGGCCGCGAAGAGCGCGGAGAGCCAGCGCCGCAGCTTGTCCGGCGCGCTCTCCCCGCCCTCCTGGACGATCAGCACGAGGGCGCCCGAGGCGTTCTTCAGCCAGCGCCGGGTCACCGCCTCGCGCAGCTCCGCCTTGGTGCGGAAGTGGCGGTAGACGGTGCCGTGACTCACGCCGAGGGCACGGGCGACGTCCATCACGGTGGCCCTGGACGCGCCGTGCGTGCGCAGCACTTCCTCGGTCTCCTGCAGAATGCGCTCGGCGGTCAGCGCTGCGGGCTTCGTCATGGACGAACCGTACCCGGCGCCTCTGTCAGCGCTCACTGTCGAGGTGGGCCATCTGCGGCTCGGGGTAGCGGTCGCCCGCCGCGGCGCCGGGCGGCACCGCCTTCTCGATCGCCGCGAGGTCCGCCTCGTCGAGCCGTACGTCCAGGGCGCCGAGCGCCTCCGCGAGACGGGTCCGGGTGCGGGCGCCGATCAGCGGCACGATGTCCTGCCCGCGCGAGAGCACCCAGGCGATCGCCGTCTGCGCGACGCTCACGCCCTTGCCCTCGGCCACCGTGCGCAGCGCCTCCACCAGCTCCAGGTTGTGCTGGAGGTTCTCGCCCTGGAACCGCGGGCTGTGCGCCCGGAAGTCGGTCGCCGACAGCTCCCGGTCGCGGCTGAAGTGGCCGGAGATCAGCCCGCGGGAGAGCACACCGTAGGCGGTGACGCCGATGCCGAGCTCCCGGGTGGTGGGCAGGATCCGCTCCTCCGGCCCGCGTGAGATCAGCGAGTACTCGATCTGCAGATCGGAGATGGGCGCGGTGGCCGCGGCCCGCCGGATCGTCTCGGCCCCCACCTCGGAGAGGCCGATGTGCCGTACGTGTCCCGCCTCGACCAGCTCCGCGACGGCGCCGACGGTCTCCTCGATCGGGACGTCCGGGTCGAGCCGGGCCAGCCGGTAGACGTCGATGTGGTCGACGCCGAGCCGCTGGAGCGAGTAGGCCGCGAAGTTCTTCACCGCGGCCGGGCGCCCGTCGTAGCCGGTCCAGCCGCCGTCCGGGTCGCGGAGGGCGCCGAACTTGACGCTGGTCAGGGCGCGTTCGCGCAGGGCCGGGGGAGCGGTGCGCAGGGCCTCGCCGACCAGCAGCTCGTTGTGGCCCATGGCGTAGAAGTCGCCGGTGTCCAGGAGGGTGACCCCGGCGTCCAGCGCGGCGTGCACGGTGGCGAGGGACTCGCCCCGGTCGGCGTCGTCGTACAGGGCGGACATGCCCATGCAGCCGAGGCCGAGGGGGAAGACCTGGGGGCCGGCGGAGCCGAGGGGGCGGAGGGGGGTGGGGGAGGTCATGGGGAGGGGCCTTTCCGGTCAAGGGGTGGTGGGAGGGGTGGGGAGGGGTCGGGACGGTGTCAACCTTGGCATAACAGATGACAGATTTCAATATCTGTCATCTGTTATCTGTCAGCTGTCACTCGTCATCGACCTCGCCTGGGGAGATCCCTACCGCGTCCTCGTGTCCCGTCCACGCGCTCTTGGGCCCCCTCCTCGCGTCCTAAGGCCGTGTCCTTACGTCCTCAGGCCGCGTCCACGCGCCCTCAGGTCTCCGTGTCCTCGCGTCCTCGCCCAGGTCCCTGTGTCCCCGCGCCCCCTCCCGGCCCCAACTCCCCACTCCCGTCCCGCTGCCCCCGGATCCGCCCGAGTCCCCAACTCCCGCATGGGCGTCACCCCTTACCTCTCACCACCTCACCCGGTCACCTCACCCCCTCACCCCACCTCCCGAGGCAGCCGCAAGCTCAGCCCCACGGTCAGGGCGATCCCCGCCAGCTGGGCGCCCAGGGTCACGAGCAGGGCGTCGCGCATGCCCATGCCGGGGATCAGGGAGAGGAAGAGCGAGCCCAGGGTGGCGACGCCGAGGGAGAGGGCGGACTGCTGGGTCGTGATCATCACGCCGCTGCCGACACCGGCCCGCGCCGCGGGTACCTCGGCGAGGATGACCCGGAAGAGTACGGGCAGTTGGAGCGCCTGGCCCATGCCCGCCACCGCCGCGCCGGGCAGCAGGGTCAGCAGGTCCAGGTCGGGCCACTGGCTGAGGGCGGCCAGCGCGAGGAGGCCGACGCCCAGGGCCTGTATGAGCCCGCCCGCGGTCACCACCCGGGTGCCGTACCGGGTGACCAGGCGCGGTCCGGCGAGCGAGGTGAAGAAGAAGACGACCGCCATGGGGGCGAGGGCCAGGCCCGCCTGGACCGGGCCCAGCTCCGCGCCCTCCTGGAGGGCGACCGCGATGACGAACATGAAGCCGCTGAAGCCGATGGAGAAGGGCACCAGCATCACCAGTCCGCGCCGCAGGGCCACCAGCCGGAAGAGGCTGGGCGGGACCAGCGGCGTGCGGCCGAGCCGGTCCGCGCGCCGCTCGACCCGGTAGAAGGCCCAGGCGGTGAGCGGGAAGGCGGCCAGCGCGAGCCAGGTCCACAGCGGCCAGCCCGCGGCGCGGCCCTCGGTCAGCGGTGCGAGCAGGGCGAGCAGGGCCGCGCCGAGCAGCAGGGTGCCGGGTATGTCCACCGGTTCGGGGTGTGCGGAGCGCGTCTCGGGGACGGTCCGGGCGGCGAGGAGGAGGCCGAACAGGGCGACCGGCACATTGACCAGGAAGACGGCCCGCCAGCCGGTTCCGGCGAGGTCGGCGGCGACGAGGACGCCGCCGAGTATCTGCCCGGCGACCATGGAGAGCCCGGCGGTAGCCCCGTACATGCTCATGGCGCGGGCGCGCTTGTGGCCGGTGGTCGAGGACTGGATGGTGGCGAGGACCTGCGGCAGCATCAGGGCCGAGGCCGCGCCCTGGGCGACGCGGGCGGCGACCAGGCTCCAGGCGTCGGGGGCGAGCCCGCACGCCAGTGAGGTGAGGCCGAAGGCCCCCATGCCGAACAGGAAGAGCCTGCGGCGGCCGAAGAGGTCGCCGAGCCGGCCGCCGAGCACGAGCAGGACCGCGTAGGCGAGTCCGTATCCGGCGACGACCAGTTCGAGGAGGGCCTCGCCGGCGGACAGGTCGTGCTCGATGGTGGGCAGGGCGACGTTGACGATGAAGAAGTCGATCAGCGGAAGGGCCGCGCCGAGCAGCAGGGTGATCAGCCCGGCCTCGCTCAGCCCGGGAGCGGGCGGGGCGGTGCGGAGGGGTGCCTGGAGTGTTCCGGTTTTGCTCACGCTCCTCAGCGTGGGGCCTCGCACAGCCGGGTACCAGAGACTCCTTATCCTGGTATCGGCAGTACCTGGCAACAGTTTCGGGGATCCGGCAGGCTGGTCCCATGACGACCACGGCACGGCGGTCGGCCCCCGCCGGGACTGCTTCCCCCGGCGACCCGGCCCGCTCCACCCCCGCACTCGCACCCGCCCCGGCGCCCGCCCTGGGCGACGCCTCCGCACCGGCCCCGGCGGCGGAGACCGACCCCGCCCCGCGCCCCGAGGCCGAGATCCGCAGGCACGAGCTGGCGGCCTTCCTGCGCAGCCGCCGCGAGCGCATCAGTCCGGAGCAGGTCGGCCTTCCCCGGGGCCGCCGCCGTCGTACGCCAGGACTGCGCCGCGAGGAGGTCGCGCAGCTCTCCGCGGTCGGCGTCACCTGGTACACCTGGCTGGAACAGGCCCGCGACATCCAGGTCTCGGCGCAGGTGCTCGACGCGCTGGCCCGCACCCTGCTGCTCGACGCGACCGAGCGGGGCCATCTGTTCGCCCTCGCCGCGGTCGTCGACCCGGCGCCGGGCACGCCCTGCCCCTCGGTGACCCCGGCCCTGCGCCTGCTCCTCGAACAGCTGGAGCCGGTCCCCGCCTGCATACAGAACAGCCGGTACGACATCCTCGCCTACAACCGCACCTACGGGCGCCTGCTCTGCGACCTGGACCGCATACCCCCCGAGGACCGCAACTGCATGGTGCTCTGCTTCACCAACGAGGAGTGGCGCTCCTCCCTGGTGCTCGCGGAGGAGACGAGCCGGGTGATGGCCGCGAAGTTCCGGGTGTCGATGGCGGGGCATCTCGCCGAGCCCGCCTGGAAGGTGCTGCTCCACCGGCTGGAGACCTCCTCGCCGGAGTTCCGCGCGGCCTGGGCGCGGCACGAGGTGGTGGGCCAGCACAGCAAGACCAAGCAGTTCCGCAACGCCCTGGTCGGGCTGGTCTCCCTGGTCCACACCGATCTGTGGCTGGGCCCCTCGGGCGGCCCGCGCATGGTGACCTATCCGCCCGCCGACGAGGAGTCGCGTACGAAACTGGAGCGGCTTCACGCCCTGGCGGTGGCCGGGTCCTGAGCGGTCTCCGGCGCGGAGAGCCGCCGGGCGGTGCGCGCGGCCGTGGCGCGTGCCCAGCGGCCGCTGGTGAGCAGCCCGAAGAGCAGCACCGCGACCCCGCAGCCGGTGAGGATCCACCAGGCGGGGGTGGCCGCCGAGGCGTAACTGTCGCGGTAGGCCTGCCCGTTGCCCGCCGCCACCCCGGAGGCGAGGACGGCGCCGATGACGGCGACCCCGAGGGTCTGGCCGATCTGGCGGCTGGTGGAGGCGACCGCGGCCGCGACCCCGGCCTGGGCGCGCGGCATCCCGGAGACCGCGGTGTGCGTGATGGGCGCGTTGACGAAGCCGAAGCCGATGCCGAAGAGGACGTACCCGGCGACGAGCCCGGCGTCGGAGCGCTGCGCCCCGAAGGCCGCGAAGAGGATCCCGCTGACCGTCATGGCGAGGCCCGCGATCACCAGCGGGAGGCGGGGCCCGCGGCTGCCGACCAGCCGTCCGGAGAGCGGTCCGCAGACCAGGGTGACGGCGGCCATCGGGAGCGTCCACAGCCCGGCGTGCAGCGCGCTGAGCCCGCGTACGTGCTGGAGGTAGAGGGTGCTCAGGAAGAGGAAGCCGGCCAGGGCGGAGAAGGCGCAGACCGCGATGACGGTGGCACCGCTGAAGGGCGCGCTGCGGAAGAAGCGCAGGTCGATGAGGGGTTCGCGGCGGCGGGGTTCGACGTACAGGAGACCGGCGAGCGCGCCGAGGGCCAGGGCGGCGAGGCCCAGGGTGACCGGTGAGGTCCAGCCCTCGGTGGGCGCCTCGATGATCGCGTAGGTCAGGGAGCCGAGCAGCGCGATCACCAGGAGCTGGCCGAGCGGGTCCGGCCGCCGGGGCCTGGGGGCGCGGGACTCGGGGACGTAGCGCGTGGTGAGCAGCAGGGCGAGGAGGCCGACGGGGAGGTTCAGCCAGAAGATCGCGCGCCAGCCGACCGAGTCGACGAGCAGTCCGCCGACGAGCGGGCCCGCGGCCATCGAGATCCCGATCACGCCGCCCCAGACACCGATGGCCCGGGCGCGTTCCCGGGGTTCGGTGAAGGTGTTGGTGATGATCGACATGGCGACCGGGTTGAGCATCGAGCCGCCGACGGCCTGGATCATGCGGAAGGCGACGAGGGCGGAGAGGCTCGGGGCGAGCGAGCACAGCACCGAGCCGAGGGTGAACAGCAGGAGCCCGCAGCGGAAGACCCGCCGCCGCCCGATCCGGTCGGCCGTGGAGCCCGCGAGCATCAGCAGCGAGGCGAGGACCAGGGTGTACGCGTCGATGGTCCACTGCAGTCCGGCGACATCGGCGTCCAGGTCGTCCTGGATGGCGGGCAGGGCGACATTGAGCACCGTGTTGTCGAGGCTGACGATCAGCAGGCTCAGGCAGCAGATCCCGAGGACGAGCATCCGGCGCCGGTGGGACAGTTCGTGCATCCGTCAATAGTACGGCTAACTAATGACTTTGGTTCCTGGGCCCGGATACGTGAAAATGGGGGAATGCCCACGCCGCCCTCCGCCCCCGGGACCCTCGCGATCGGTCCGCATCTCGTCACGCCCCCGGTCGTGCTCGCCCCCATGGCGGGCATCACCAACGCCCCCTTCCGCACCCTGTGCCGCTCCTTCGCCGAGGGCGAGGGCTGGGGCGCCGCCACGCCCGCCGAGCCCGGCGCGGGGCACCGGGGGCTCTTCGTCAGCGAGATGATCACGACCCGGGCGCTGGTCGAGCGCAACGAGAAGACCATGCAGCTGATCCACTTCGACGCGAGCGAGAAGCCGCGCTCGATCCAGCTGTACGGGGTGGACCCGGTGACGGTCGGCAAGGCGGTCCGCATGATCGCCGAGGAGGACCTCGCCGACCACATCGACCTCAACTTCGGCTGCCCGGTGCCCAAGGTGACCCGCAAGGGCGGCGGCTCCGCCCTGCCCTACAAGCGCCCGCTGCTGCGCTCCATCCTGCGCGAGGCGGTGACCGGGGCCGGGGAGCTGCCGGTCACGATGAAGATGCGCAAGGGCATCGACGACGACCACCTGACCTTCCTGGACGCGGGCCGGATCGCCGTCGAGGAGGGCGTGACCGCCATCGCCCTGCACGGCCGTACCGCCGCCCAGCACTACGGGGGCACCGCCGACTGGGAGGCGATCGCCCGCCTCAAGGAGCACGTCCCGGAGATCCCCGTCCTCGGCAACGGCGACATCTGGTGCGCCGAGGACGCCGTGCGGATGATGCGCGAGACCGGCTGCGACGGCGTGGTGGTGGGCCGCGGCTGCCTCGGCAGGCCCTGGCTGTTCGGGGATCTGGTGGCCGCCTTCGAGGGCGGCGGCGCGCCCGCGGCCCCGAGCCTGCGGCAGGTGCGCGAGGTGATGCTCCGTCATGCCGCGCTGCTCGGCGAGTGGATCGGCGAGGAGGCGCGCGGGGTCGTCGACTTCCGCAAGCATGTGGCCTGGTACCTCAAGGGCTTCGCGGTCGGCTCCGAGATGCGCCGCCGACTCGCCGTCACCTCCTCGCTCGCCGAACTGGCCGCGGGCCTGGACGAGTTGGACCTCGACCAGCCCTGGCCCGCCGGTGCCGACGGCCCGCGCGGCCGCACCTCCGGCAACAACCGGGTGGTCCTCCCGGACGGCTGGCTGAAGGACCCCTACGACTGCGCGGGTCTCGGCGAGGACGCGGAGCTGGACACCTCGGGGGGCTGAACTCCCCGAGGTGGAAGGGTGGTTCGGGCCCATGCCCGGAAGGGGCGGGCCCGGTGGCCGCTGCCGCTCAGGTCGCGCTGGAGAGCCAGTAGAGGGTGTAGAGGACCCCGGCCAGCGGTCCCGGGAAGGCCACCGCGCCGAGGGCGGCCAGCTTGACCTGGCGGGGCAGGCCCTTGGCGGTGAGGAAGGCGTTCATCACGGCGACCACCGCGATCACGGCGGCCAGGCCACCAGCCGGGAAGAGGAAGTACGGCAGCGGGTTGCCGCCCGCGATCGCCGCCCAGAAGCTGATGTTGAGCGCGCAGAAGACCAGCCAGCCGAGCGAGAGCACGGTGACGCTCCAGAAGACGGCGGCCAGCGCCGAGGCGGTCCCCGTCTTCCGGGCGGCGGGCCGCACCGGGCCGGGCGCCCACCAGGTCCCCGGCCCCTGCGGCGGAAGCGTCCCCGGCCCCTGCGGAGGCAGCGTCCGCCCGTGCGGAGGCAGTGTCCGCGGGCCCGGCAGCGTTCTGGTGCCCGGCGGGAGCGTCGGTCCGGCACCGGACTGCGGGCGGCTGTAAGGGTGTTGCGGCGGTCCGAACATCTCAGGCGCCCTCTCTGACTCCGGCTCTGGCTCCGGCCCCGGCGGGGGCGTGGTGCCAGTCTGTTCGGCGGCGGACCGCCGGGAATCGGCGCAGGTACTCAGACGGACCGCAGGTACCTACTCAGGTGGCGGGGCACGCGGCGAGCGCGCTACTCCGGGCCGCGGGCCGGAGTCGCCGCCCCTACCGCGTGGTGAAGGCGCCCCCGTTGACGTGGAGGGTCTGGCCGGTGAGGTGGCGGGCGCCGGGTGAGGCGAGGAAGGCGACCGTCGCCGTGATGTCCTCGACCGTGCCCGCCCGCTTGTCGTGGGTCTCCGCGACCAGGGCGCGGTGGCGTTCCTCGCTCAACTGCCCCTGGAAGAAGTTCGTCCCGGCGATGTACCCGGCGGAGATGACATTGCAGGTGATGCCCCGGGGGGCGAGTTCCGCGGAGAGGGAGGCGTTCCAGGCGCCCAGTGCGGCCTTGGCCGCGCCGTAGGAGCCCCCGCGGCGTTCGGCGCCGATCGAGCCGATGCTGACGACGGAGCCGCCGGGGCGCAGCCGGTCCTGGACGGCGGCCGTGGTGAGCACGGCGGTGAGCAGGTTCTGCGCCAGGGCGGCCTCCCACTGGGCGAGCAGGGCCGCCAAGGCGGGCTCGTCACCGGTGGCCGCAGGGGGCAGACCGCCCGCGGCGTTGACCAGGACGTCCAGCGCGGGCAGTTGGTCGGCGAGCGCCTGGACCCGCCCGGGGTCGGAGGCGTCGCAGACGAGGCCCCGCACCCCCAGCTCCGCGGCGGTCGCCTCGACGGTGGCGGGGGTGCGTCCGGTGAGGAGGACCTCGGCGCCTTCGGCGGCGAAGGCCGCCGCGACGGCCCGGCCGATGCCGCTGGTGCCTCCGGTGATGAGAACGGTGCGGGTCAAGGCTCCTCCTGCCGCCCTCGGGTGCTCCGTGAGCGGACCCGATGCTCTACGTTTAGATCTAAACGTACACGCCATCGAGGACGACGGGAACGCAACCGTGGCCGAGACGAACCCCGCTCCCCGGGATCCCGCTCCCTCCGCCGCCGGAATCGCCGCGGCCTGGCAGCGGGAGCGGCCGGGCACCCCCACCGAGTCCATCGAGATCGTCACGCCCCTGTGGTGGCTGGGCAAGCTCTTCGCCGACGACCGCGGCCGGGTGCTGCGGGAGGCGGGGATCGACGCGGCCACCCTCGACCTGCTGTCGGTGGTCCGCCGCTCCGGGCCGCCCTACGCCCTCAGCACCCGCGAGATCGCCGCCCGCACCCTCGTGACCGCCGGTGCCGTCTCCCAGCGGGTCGCGAGGGCGGAGCGGGAGGGCCTGGTCCGGCGCACACCCGGAACCACCGGCCGCCGTACGGTCCTGGTGGAGCTGACGGACGCGGGCCACGCGCTGATCGAGCGGTCCGTCGACGCGGTGCTCGGCCGGGAGGCCTCCCTCGTCCAGGGCCTCACGGAGCAGGAACGCGCCGCGCTGACCGGCCTGTTGGGCAAACTCCTCGAGGATGTACGGCAGCGGGTGGCCCGGCGGCCGGAGTGACCCGTCCTGACTGCCCCCTCCTGACTGACCCGTCCTGACTGAACCGCTCCGGGCCGACCGCTCCTGACTGCCCCCGTGGGCCGATCCCCGCGGGCCGACCCCGCCACCCCGGAGGGCGCGCGGCCCCGCCGTCCGGCCTCTCCGGCAGTCCGGGCCTTCGTCGGCAGCCTCGGCCTCCGGCAGTCCTGGCCCTGCCTCCGGCTCGGCGGCGGTCAGGCACCCCCGATCGCGGTGAGCAGGGCCAGCGGAGCGGCGGCCGAGCGCGACTCGCGCAGGCAGGCGTGCGGGCAGGGCACCGGGGCCGGATGGCTCCCCCGGGGGTATCCGGCGAGCACCGCGGGCAGCCGGAACCCGTCCGTGGCGGCGGCCTCTACCAGGGCGGTGGCGACGGTGCGGGCCTCGTCGTGCAGCCCGTAGCGGGCCAGGCCGAGCGCGATCAGGGCGTTGTCGTGCGGCCAGACGGATCCGCGGTGGCGGGAGAGCGGGTGGTAGGCGCGCTGGCCCGCGGCGAGGGTGCGCACGCCCCAGCCGGAGAAGAAGTCCTCCGCCAGCAGCCGCCGCCCGACGGTCTCCCCGTACTCCTTGTCCAGGAGCCCGGACCACAGCAGATGGCCGGCGTCCGAGGCGAGGGCGTCGTACTGGCGTCCCTCGCCGTCCAGGGCGAGCGCGGGGAAGCCGCTGCGCTCCATCCAGAAGTCCCGCTGGAAGCGGTCGCGCAGATCGGCCGCGGCACGGGTGAGCTGGGCGGCGTAGGGCTCGTCCGCCCAGACGCTGCGGGCGAGTCGGGCGGTACGGCGGAGCGCGTCGTAGGCGTAGCCCTGCGCCGCGGCGGCGGTGACCGGGCCGCTCGGGCGTTCCCCTTCGGCGGAGCAGATGGCGCCGGGGGAGTCCTTCCAGTTCTGGTTGGCGAGGCCGCCCTCGTCGGCGCGGTAGACGAGGTAGCCGCGGGAGGTGAGCCCGCCGTGGTCGAGCATCCAGGTGAGGGCGGCGCGGGCATGCGGTTCGAGACGGCGGGCGAGGGCGAGGTCGCCGGTCTGCTCGGTGTAGGCGCCGAGCAGGACGAGGAAGAGCGGGGTGGCGTCGACGCTGCCGTAGTAGCGGCCGTAGGGCACCTGGCCGAAGTGGGCCAGCTCGCCGTGGCGCACCTCGTGCACGATCTTGCCGGGCTGGGCGACGGCGCCGCCGCGGTCGGCGGTGGCCTGCACGGCGGCGAGCGCGGGCAGCGTGGCCGCGGCGAGCCCCGGCCGGTACGGCAGGGCGAAGAGCGAGGTCAGCAGGGCGTCCCGGCCGAGCAGGGCGAGGAACCAGGGCACCCCGGCCGCGGGCACCCGCAGCGCCTCCCCGTCCGGCCCCTCGGCGGGCACCTGGAGCGAGGCCAGATCGGCGAGACCACGGGTACAGGCGGCGGCCAGCTCCGGCCAGTCGGGCAGCGGCAGTCCGGCGGCGAACTCGGCCTCGGTGGTGTCGGTTTGGCCATCGCTGTCGGTGAACTCGGCCTGGGCAGAGGCGGCGTGGTGTGCCGCACTTGCGAACTCTGCTTGTACGGAGGCGGGTTGATCCTCTGCTGTCTGGCGCTCGACATTGGGGCGGTCGGCCTGGCGTACGGGCCCGTCGAACTCAACCTCGGCGGTGGCGGTCTGACGTGCGGGTCCGTCGAACTCGGTTCCGGCGGTGGCGGTTTGACGTGCGGGCCCGTCAACCCCGGCCTCGGCGGTGACCGGCTGGCGTACGGACCCGTCGAACTCGACTTCGACCCTGGCCGTTCGGCGTACCGCTTCCTCGACTCCCGCTCCGGCGGCGGCAGTTGCCCGTACCGGCTCCTCGGCCGTGCCGGACCCCGGGGCCCGCTCGCCGCCGTGCGGCAGGGCGGTGACGCGGAGTCGGAGCTCGCACTCCGCGTGCGGTTCCAGGGCGAGGGACCAGACCAGGCGGCGGGCGCCGGTACCGGTGTGGATCACGGCGTCGGGGGCGGGGGTGGCGCTGACCTCGGTCGCGGACTCCCAGTCGCCGCGCCGGTAGTCGAAGCGCACCCCGTCGGGCCGGGCCTCGCGGCTGCGGACGGCGCCGGGCTTGGCGTAGGTGCGCAGGTCGGCGCGTAACTCGAACTGGTCGCTGAAGTCGGCGTCGGCGGTGAGTTCCAGGCGCAGGCGCTGCGGCACCGGGCGGTTGGAGACCAGGCGCAGGATTTCGGTGAACCCGCCCTCGACGAGGGCCTGTTCACGGAAGAGGGTGTGTGCGGGCGGCTCCTGGCGGCCGCCGCGCGGGACCAGCACGCAGCGCGCGGGGCGCTCGCCGTCGAGCGGGCTCAGTACCTCGGGCACCGCCCCGTCCAGGGTCAGCTGCCAGCGGCTCAGATGCCGCGCGTCGCGGACGAACAGCCCTTCGGGCGGGCCGCCGTGGCCCCCGCCCATGTCACCGCTCTCGTCCAGCGCGGCGTAGGTCTCGCCGCGTACCAGGAGTTGCTGCCGTTCGGCTCTGCTCATCGCTCCGTTTCCTCCCTGTGGCCCCTGTCGCGGGGGTCGTCCCAGGCGCCCCCGCCGCCTCTGCCCGAGGCGTCGTGCAGCAGGTCCAGTGCCAGCGCGGCCGTCCAGCCGAATCCGCGGGCACCGAGTCCCTCGCCGGTCCGCGCGTCCACGTACTCGGCGAAGCCGGTCGCGGGCGCGAGTGTGCGCACCGACTGCCCGAGGGCGTCGGCGAGTTGACGCAGCGCGCCGTGTCCGGGGCGGCGGGCGGCCTGCAGCCGCAGTCCGCGCTCCAGGAGCCAGGCGGTGTTGAACCAGGCCGGTCCGCGCCAGTAGCGCCGCGGCTCGAAGGCGTGGCCGACGAGGTCGTAGCTGGGGACCAGGCGGGCGGCAGCGCCGAGGGCGAAGTGCTCGCCGCGCAGGGTCGCCACCAGGGTGTCGACCGCGTGGGCGGGGAGCCGGGGCAGGATCAGCGGGACCAGGCCCGCGACCGAGCGCTCGGGCACCAGCGCGCCGGTGGAGAGGTCGCGGCAGAGGAACATCCCGGCCCGCGGCGACCACAGCCGGGCGAGCAGGGCGCGGGTCAGCGCGGCGGCGCGCCGCTCGCTGCGCAGGGCGGCCCGCGGGTCCCCCAACTCCCTCGCGATCCTGGCCAGTGCGTGCTCGGAGGCGATCAACAGGGCGTTGAACGCCGGGTCTTCGACCGCGAAGGCCGCGAAGTCCCGTGCGCCGTCGGTGTAGTGGCCGTCCCGGTAGTCGGCGGCGAGGCGTACATAGCGCCCGTAGTCGAGGTCGGTCGGGCGGTCCGGCACCGCGCCGTGGTCCAGGTCGGCGCGGCGGAAGGTGCGCGGCGCGGCGGGTTCCACCCGGCTGAGCGGGCCGTCCCAGCAGGGGCTGTTGTCCATGCCCTGCTCCCAGGGGTGCAGGACGCTCGCCAGTCCGTGGCCGCCCGCGTCCCTGCGGGTCAGCAGATAGTCGTGCCAGGCGGCGAGCCGGGGCCGCAGCCGGTGCAGGAAGCCGCGGGCACGGGAGAGCCCGGGGTCGGCGCAGTGCACCAGCCAGGCCGCCAGCGCGTGCACCGGGGGCTGCACGATCCCCGAGGTCTCCACGGCGGCCGGGGCGCCCGCGGCCCGCCCCGCGGTGGAGGACCGCCAGAAGTCCGGGCTCGGGAAGTAGGCGTCGAGGGGGACCGCCGGGTTGAAGACGATGTGCGGTACGCGGCCGTCGCCCCACTGGGCCGCGAGCAGCGTCTCCAGCTCGGCCTGGGCCCGCCCCGGCGCCAGGTGCCGCAGCCCCACCGCGATGAACGCCGAGTCCCAGGACCACTGGTGGGGGTAGAGGCCGCGGGAGGGCACCGTCGAGCTGCCGGTGCGGTTGCGCCGGAGCACCTGCGCGGCGGCCAGGTGCAGGGACTCCGCCGCCGGGTCGCCTTCGCGGGTCAAGTCCGTTGCGGGGCGGGGGTGTTCGCGGTGCGGTCCGCCGGGCGGGGCAGGATGGCCCCCGGGAAGTGCCGTGGGCCGGGCGGCCAGTTGGGTCGAGCGGTCCACTCATCCTCCCCGAGGACGGGCCACCGAGGAGTTCGGCGACAACTACCGTAGAGTTACGTCTATTTAACACGCAGAACTCCCTGTGTAATGCGCACTTGACCGAAGCAAGAGGCAGACGAGGAGTGGGGATGGCCAGAATCCAGAGCGGTGCGACCAGCTCGGGCGACCTGCTCCACCTCGTCCGCAGTGGCCGCGCCACCACCCGCGGGGCGCTCCAGGAGGCGACCGGACTGTCCCGGGCCACCGTCGGCCAGCGGCTCGACCGGCTGTTCCGCGCCGGATGGCTGCGGGAGGGCCCGGCAGGGCCGGTGGACTCGCCGCTCGGCGGACGCCCTTCCGTCCGGCTGGAGTTCGACGACGCGCACGCGGTCGTCCTCGCCGCCGACCTGGACACCCGGCACGCCCGGGCCGCCCTGCTCTCGCTCGGCGGCGAACTGCTCGCCCGGCACGAGGCGGAGCTGGACATCGCCGCGGGCCCCGAGGCCGTACTCGGTGAACTCGGGCGCTGGTTCGGGCGGTTGCTGAAGAGCGCCGACCGCGCCCCGGAGGCGGTCTGCGGCATCGGCCTCGCGGTGCCCGGGCCGGTGGACGTGGCGAGCGGCACCGTCGTCCAGCCGCCGATCATGCCCGGCTGGGACGGGGCGCCGATACCCGCGCTCCTCGGCGAGGCTTTCGCCGCCCACGCGGGCGGCGCCCCGGACACCCCGGTCCTCGTCGACAACGACGCCAACCTCATGGCGTACGGGGAGCAGCGCGCCGCCTTCCCCGACTGCGCGGCCTTCGCCCTGGTCAAGGTCTCCACCGGCATCGGCGCGGGCGTGGTGGTCGGCGGCGAGCTGTACCGGGGCATCGACGGCGGCGCGGGCGACATCGGCCACATCCGGATCGCCGCGGACGCCGAGGGCGCCGGGGAGCCCTGCACCTGCGGGGCGTACGGCTGTCTGGCGGCCGTGGCCAGCGGCCGGGCCCTGGCCCACCGGATGACCCGGGCCGGGATCCCCGCGGCGGGCGGCGCCGAGGTGCGCGCCCTGCTGCTCGCGGGGGACCCGGAGGCCGCCCGTCTCGCCCGGGAGGCGGGCCGGCGGCTCGGCGAGGTGCTGGCCACCGTGGTCACCCTGCTGAACCCGGGCGTCCTGATGCTCGCGGGCGACCTGGCGGGCACCCCCTTCCTGACCGGCGTCCGCGAACTCCTCTACGAGCGCGCCCTGCCCCGCTCCACCGCCCACCTGGAGATCGTCACTCCGCGGCTCGGCGAGCGTGCGGGCCTGGTGGGGGCGGCGGCCCTGGTGGTGGAGGACCTCTACGCACCGGCGCGGGTGGAGGAGCGGCTGGCGGCGCGGGGTCTGTGAGCCCCCCGGCGGGTGTCCGGCGGTCCGCGTCCGCCCGCCGGGGGCGGCCTGTCCGCAAAGGGAACGCCCCGGTCCGGATGGTGAAATCCGACGTCCCACGAGAGGCGTGATTCTCGCCACCTTGATAAGGGGTGTGCTCAGATGAGCGCATTCATGACGGGTGCAACTCTCAAAGGGGGTGGCACGGAGTGCCACCGCTCGATCATTTAAGAAGTGAACCCACTTGGCGTGAACCGCGCTCAGATGAGTGCCTGGGGGCGGTATACGCGCGTGGACTCCTTCGACTTCTGGAATGTGATCTTCCTGGCCGATGGTGGCCGGACCGCTCTTCGATCCACTGGCGGACGCTCGGTTACAGCGGTATGACGGCTGAGTGGACGTACCCAGAGGCCTTCGATCTGGGTATGTTCCTCGCCGTCAGGGCAGCCACCGAGTCCTCGAGGAGTCGAGACCCGTGTCGGAAAACAAAGAGCAGAAGTTCGTTTACGACTTCACCGAGGGAAACCGCGACCTCAAGGACCTGCTCGGCGGAAAAGGTGCGAACCTCGCCGAAATGACCAACCTCGGTCTCCCGGTGCCACCCGGGTTCACCATCACCACCGAGGCCTGCAAGGTCTACCTGGACAGCGGCACCGAACCGGGCGCGCTGCGCGACGAGGTGAGTGCGCACCTCGACGCCCTCGAGAAGAAGATGGGCAAGAAGCTCGGCCAGGCCGACGACCCGCTGCTCGTCTCGGTCCGTTCCGGCGCCAAGTTCTCCATGCCCGGGATGATGGACACCGTCCTCAACATCGGCCTCTCCGACGCCTCGGTGGCCGGCCTCGCCCAGCAGGCCGGGGACGAGCGCTTCGCCTGGGACTCCTACCGGCGCCTCATCCAGATGTTCGGCAAGACCGTGCTCGACGTCGACGGCGAGCTGTTCGAGGACGCGATCGACGCGGCCAAGGCGGCCAAGAAGGTCAAGACCGACATCGAGCTGGACGCCGCCGACCTCAAGAAGCTGGTCAAGGCCTTCAAGAAGATCGTCAAGGCCGAGGCGGGGCGCGAGTTCCCCGAGGATCCGCGCGAGCAGATGGACCTCGCCATCAAGGCGGTCTTCGACTCCTGGAACACCGAGCGGGCCATCCTCTACCGCCGCCAGGAGCGCATCCCCGGCGACCTCGGCACCGCCGTCAACGTCTGTTCCATGGTCTTCGGCAACCTCGGCCCCGACTCCGGCACCGGCGTCGCCTTCACCCGCGACCCCGCCTCGGGCCACCAGGGCGTCTACGGCGACTACCTGCAGAACGCCCAGGGCGAGGACGTCGTCGCCGGTATCCGCAACACGGTGCCGCTCGCCGATCTGGAGAAGATCGACAAGAAGTCGTACGACGAGCTGATGCAGATCATGGAGACGCTCGAAACGCACTACAAGGACCTGTGCGACATCGAGTTCACCATCGAGCGCGGCACCCTGTGGATGCTGCAGACCCGGGTCGGCAAGCGTACCGCGGGCGCCGCCTTCCGGATCGCCACCCAGCTGGTCGACCAGGGCCTGATCGACGAGGCCGAGGCACTCCAGCGGGTGAACGGCGCCCAGCTGGCGCAGCTGATGTTCCCGCGCTTCGACGACAAGGCCGCCACCGAGCTGCTCGGCCGCGGCATCGCCGCCTCGCCGGGCGCGGCCGTCGGCAAGGCCGTCTTCGACTCCTACACGGCCGTCAAGTGGTCCCGCTCCGGCGAGAAGGTCATCCTCATCCGCCGCGAGACCAACCCCGACGACCTCAACGGCATGATCGCCGCCGAGGGCATCCTCACCTCGCGCGGCGGCAAGACCTCGCACGCCGCCGTCGTCGCCCGCGGCATGGGCAAGACCTGTGTCTGCGGCGCCGAGGAGATCGAGGTCGACACCAAGCGGCGCCGCCTCACCGTCGGCGACGTGGTCGTCGAGGAGGGCGACACCGTCTCCATCGACGGCTCCAGCGGCAAGGTCTACCTCGGCGAGGTCCCGGTCGTGCCCTCCCCGGTCGTCGAGTACTTCGAGGGCCGGATGCACGCGGGCGCCGACGACGCGGACGAACTGGTCGGCGCCGTGCACCGGGTGATGGCCTACGCCGACCGCGTACGCCGCCTGCGGGTACGGGCCAACGCGGACAACGCCGAGGACGCCGCCCGCGCCCGCCGCTTCGGCGCCCAGGGCATCGGCCTGTGCCGCACCGAGCACATGTTCCTCGGCGAGCGCCGCGAGCTGGTCGAGTCGCTGATCCTCGCCGACACCGACGAGGAGCGCGAGGCCGCCCTCGCCGAGCTGCTCCCGCTGCAGAAGAAGGACTTCGTCGAACTCTTCGAGGCGATGGACGGGCTGCCGGTCACCGTGCGGCTGCTCGACCCGCCACTGCACGAGTTCCTGCCCGACATCACCGAACTCTCGGTACGCGTCGCCCTCGCCGAGTCCCGCAAGGACGCCAACGAGAACGACCTGCGCCTGCTCCAAGCCGTGCACCGGCTGCACGAGCAGAACCCGATGCTGGGCCTGCGCGGCGTCCGGCTCGGTCTGGTCATCCCGGGCCTGTTCACCATGCAGGTACGGGCCATCGCCGAGGCCGCCGCCGAGCGCAGGGCCGCCAAGGCCGACCCGCGCGCCGAGATCATGATCCCGCTGGTGGGCACCGTCCAGGAGCTGGAGCTGGTCCGCGACGAGGCCGAGCAGGTCATCGCCGAGGTCCAGGCCGCCACCGGCAGCGACCTCGGTCTCGCCCTCGGCACCATGATCGAGCTGCCGCGGGCCGCGCTGACCGCTGGGCAGATCGCCGAGGCCGCCGAGTTCTTCTCCTTCGGCACCAACGACCTGACCCAGACCGTCTGGGGCTTCTCCCGCGACGACGTGGAGGCCAGCTTCTTCACCGCGTACCTGGAGAAGGGCATCTTCGGGGTCTCGCCCTTCGAGACCATCGACAAGGACGGCGTGGGCAAGCTGGTGCGCGACGCCGTCACGGCGGGCCGCGAGACCCGCCCCGACCTCAAGCTCGGCGTCTGCGGCGAGCACGGCGGCGACCCGGAGTCGGTGCACTTCTTCCACGAGGTGGGCCTCGACTACGTCTCCTGCTCGCCCTTCCGCATCCCGGTCGCCCGGCTGGAAGCGGGCCGCGCCGCGGCCGCGTCCAAGGGCAGCGACAGCCGCTGATACCCCCGGGGCCGCCGCCGGGTCACCCCGACCCTCACCGACGCGGCGGCGGCCCCGGTGCACCTGAGAGGCGGCGCCCTGTGCGGGGGCGCCGCCTCTCTCCGTCTTTCTCCGTACGGCCCTTCTCCGTACGGCGGTGTCCTCTCCGTACGTCCCGGCCGCCTACGCCTCCCAGCTCACGAGCCCGGCGGCGAGCAGCTGCCGCAGGCTCCCGTCCACCTGTGCACGGACCTCGGGCGACGCGGCGTCGAGTCCGCAGGCCCGGGCGTAGGCCGGGTACAGGGCCTCGGGGCCGCTCTGCTCGCACAGGGAGTAGACCGTCCAGGCGCGGGCGCCCAGCCAGTGCATCCGGCCCGACTGCCCTGCCGATACGAGGAGTTGGCCGAGCCCGGGCAGGGCGCAGGCGTCCACCGGGGCGGTTCGCCGGAGGGTGGCGCCCGCGGGCGGCGCCTCCGCCGCGGCCGCCGCCGGGGTCTCGGTGTCCCGGGCGTCCGGGTCCGTCCGCTCCGGGGGCCGCGGGGCGTCCGCGTCCACCAGCCGCAGGGCGGCGAGCAGCCAGCGGGCGAAGCGGCGGCCGTTCTCGGTGAGCGCCTCGGGCGGCAGCGCGAGCACCTGCTCGGCGAGGTGGCGGGCCCGCTCCTCACTGGTCCGGTGGGTACCGGCGAGGGCGGCGGGGGTGCCGGGGCTGGGCTCGTCCAGCTCCTCGGGCGGCGGGGGAGTCCCGAACCGCTCCCGGATCTCCGGCCCCGCCGCCGTCCCGGCCGCCCGGAAGGCCAGCAGATGCACGTAGAAGTGCAGGGCGACGAAGACGCGGATGACGGTCCAGGAGCCGATGCGCCAGGGGATCGGGACGCGTTCGGTGGCGTTGCGGACGACGGCGCCGGTGCGCAGCGCGTCGAAGAGCTTCAGATGGGAGCCCTCGTGCAGCAGGCTCTCGGCGGCGAGCCAGGGGGAGGCGCAGCGTTCGGGCGCGAGGAGCACCGCCGAGGGCAGCGGGTCGCCGCCGGACATCGACTGGAGGGGGCCCTCCTCGCTCTCCCGGTGGGTGAAGCCGACCATGGTGACGTGCCGGAGCACCCCCGCGCCGGTGGCCGGCAGCAGGGCGGCGAGGAGTTCCGCGCCCTCCCGCAGGGTCGACCTGACCTCCGCCGAGGGCAGCAGCGGATCGGCGGCGTGGCCCGCGCCGAGCGCGTCCCGGTACAACTCCATGAGCCGACCGCCGAGTTGCTCCTCGGCGGCGTCCCGCGGAGTGAGCGCGGTCAGCACCCAGGCGTCCCCGAGCCCGGGCCAGGCGCGCAGATGCGGCACGGTCAGGCTCTCGCAGGGGCCGGGAGCCGCCGTCTCGCCAGGCTCGGCCGCCGTCCCGACGGCCTTGCCCGAAAGGGCAGTCGAGGCCACCAGTTCCTGAGTCGCCGTCAACTCCCGTGCGTGCAGGGCGAAGGAGCTGCCGTCGAGCCGGCCGCGTTCCAGTCGGACGAGGTCCACCTCGAAGCAGTTGCGCAGGACCGGGTCGTAGAGGAGCGGGCGCAGGTGCTCCGCCTGGGCCGCCGCGATCGCCCGCAGCAGCGGCGCCGCCTCCTCGTCCTGCCGGGCCAGCAGGGTCAGGCCGAGCCGGAACCGGGCGAGGTTGCGCTCGCCGATGGCGGCGGAGTCGCCGTACTGCCGGTCGGCGCAGAGCAGGGCGTCGGCCTGGGCCACCACGTCGCCCACCGGGGCGGCGACGGAAGGGGAAGCGGACAACGGGGGACCGTCCTTCGGGTCGAACAGCGGGCCTGGAGCACGAACAGCGGGATCAGGAGGAGGAGTTGGGCCAGGGCCCGGCCCCGGAGAGGGGGACGCGGGCGCGTGGTGCGCGTCGGTGCCGGACGGGCACCGGGCCCCTGGGGACCCGGTGCCCCGCCGACGGCGCCCGGATCAGGCGCCCCGGCGTCAGGCGCTCAGCGAGGCCTGGTAGGAGGGCAGCCAGGCGCGCTCCTCCGGTGCGTCGGTGGCGACGGCCGCGGTCTCCTCGTCGAGGTAGGCGGCCGGAGCCAGTTCGGGGGTCTCGATGTGGTCGATGAGCATGTTCAGTCCTTCGTTCGTCGGTGGACAAACCATGCCGGGCAGGGCAGTTGACGCCCTGTCACGGTGGCCCGAGCCCCGGGACCGGATGTCCCGGCAGCAGGGGCCGTTGCCCAGAATGTTGTCCCGCACCCCGGCGAACACACCTTCGTACTTACGCTCCGGGCGTAACCGGGGGCCGCGCGGGCCGCCGATCCGCACGCTCCTGTCCGTGAACCCGCCCCCGCCGACGCCCCGAGAGGCCCGCACCACCTACCGGGAGGTGCTCGCCGACCGGCGCTTCCGACTGCTCTTCTGGACCCGGACCCTGGCGGTCGCGGCCGAGGCGCTGCGGATCATGACCCTGTCGGTGCTGGTCTTCGACGCGACCGGATCGCCCCTGCTCGGCGCCCTGACCTTCGGCGCGGGCTTCCTGCCGCAGCTCGCCGGGTCCTTCTTCCTCGGCTCGCTCGCCGACCGGACGCGCCCCCGGCTGCTGCTGACCGCGGGCCATCTGCTGGGGTGCGGCTCGGCGGCCTACCTCGGTCTGGCGCGCCCGCCGGTCGCCGCGCTCCTCGTCCTGCTGTCCTGCGTGGCCGTGCTGACCCCGGTCTTCAGCGGCGTCTCCGCCCGGCTCGTCGCCGAGACTCTCACCGGCGACGCCTATGTCCTCGGCCGCTCGCTGTCCAATATCGCCTCCTCCGCGGCCCAGCTCGCCGGACTCGCCCTCGGCGGCGCCGCCGTCGCGCTCCTCGGCGCGCGCACCAGCCTGCTGCTCAGCGCGGGCGCCTTCCTGCTGGCCGGGCTCGCCGTGCGCCTCGGGCTGCCCGATCTGCCCGCCGCCGCACCGGCGGAGCGCGTGAAGGGGCGCGGCTCCCGCGCGGTGCTGCGGCACAGCTGGGCCGGGAGCAGGGCGCTCCTCGCCGACGCGGCGGTGCGGCCGCTGCTGCTCGCGCAGTGGCTGCCGCCGCTGTTCGCGACCGGCGCCGAGAGCCTGATCGTGCCCTTCGCCGGGGAGCAGCGACTCCCGCAGGGGACGGCCGGACCGCTGCTCGCCTGCCTGCCGGTCGGCATGCTCCTCGGCGATCTGGCCGTCGGCCGCCTGCTGCGACCCGCCACCCGTGAACGCCTGGTCGCCGCGCTGGTCGTGGTCCTCGGCCTGCCGCTCGCCGGTTTCGCCTGGCATCCGCCGTGGCCGGTCTGCGCCCTGCTCCTCGTGCTCAGCGGCACCGGCTTCGCCTACGCCCTCGGCATCCAGCGCCGCTTCCTCGACGCCGTCCCCGAGGCCCGCCGCGGCCAGGCCTTCGGACTGCTCTCCGCCGGGCTGATGTCCGTACAGGGCATCGGCCCCGCGCTGTGCGGCGTCCTCGCCGAGTTCACCGGCGCCGGTACGGCCATGGCGCTCGCCGGGCTCGCGACCGTCTGCGTCGCGGCCGATCTGGCCCGCCGGGGCACCCCGGCCGAGAAGCTCTAGGGGGTGTCCGGCGGATCATGTGACCTTCTGACCGGTCGCTCGTTGGTTTGGGCATGGGTCGGGGGGATCTGACGAACCGTGAGTGGTCGTTGCTGGAGCCGCATCTGCCACCTCTGGGTGGCC
>NZ_JAAWWP010000039.1 GCF_012273655.1 Streptomyces physcomitrii
CCGCCCGCCGCCGCACACTCCTCGTCACCGGGCGGGCCCGGCGCGTTCCGTACGAGAGGCCGAGGGGCCCCGGCGTTCCGTACGCGAGGTCCTGCTCCGTACGCGAGGCCTCTCCGGGACTACAGCTCCACCTCGCGCATCAGCATGCCGACCTCCGTGTTGGAGAGCCTGCGCAGCCAGCCGGACTTCTGGTCGCCCAGGGTGATCGGGCCGAAGGAGGTCCGTACCAGCCTCTCGACCGGGAAGCCCGCCTCGGCGAGCATGCGGCGGACGATGTGCTTGCGGCCCTCGTGCAGGGTGACCTCGACCAGGTAGTTGCGCCCGGTCTGCTCGACCACCCGGAAGTGGTCGGCGCGGGCGTAGCCGTCCTCCAGCTGGATGCCGTCCTTGAGCATCTTGCCGAGGTCGCGCGGGATGGGCCCGTAGATGGCGGCGAGATAGGTCTTCTTCACGCCGTACTTGGGGTGGGTCAGCCGGTGCGCCAGCTCGCCGTGGTTGGTGAGCAGGATGACACCCTCGGTCTCGGTGTCGAGCCGGCCGACGTGGAAGAGCCGCGTCTCCCGGTTGGTGACGTAGTCGCCGAGGCACTGCCGCCCCTCGGGGTCCTCCATGGTGGAGACGACCCCGGCGGGCTTGTTCAGAGAGAAGAACTGGTACGACTGCGTGGCGACGGTCAGGCCGTCCACCTTGATCTCGTCGTTCTCCGGGTCCACCCGCAGGCCCTGCTCGATCACGATGCTGCCGTTGACCTCGACCCTGGCCTGCTCGATCAGCTCCTCGCAGGCGCGCCGGGAGCCGTAGCCCGCGCGCGCGAGGACCTTCTGCAGCCGCTCGCCCTCCTGCTCGGCGCCGGGGAAGGTCTTCGGGGGCCTGACCTCCTTCTTGCCCGCGTACCGCTCGCGGTTGCGCTCCTCGGAGCGGGCCTCGTACTCCCGGGAGCGGGCCGGTGCGCTGCGGCCGCCGCGCTGCTGCTGCGACTGCTTCGGGCCGCCCTTGGCGCCGCCCCGGGCCGTGGCGCCGCGGCCCTTCTTCGCACCCTCGCCGGAGGGCCCGCCGGAACCGCCCGCGTCGTAGCGGCGCTCCTCGGGGCGGGGCCGCCCGGTGCGCTTCTGCTTGTCGTCGCGCGAATTCCCTGCCCCTCGGTAGTTACCGCGCCCGCTGTCCTTGCCGCTGCTTCGCATCAAAGTTCCGTCTTGTCGTATGCGTCCTCGGAATCCGGAGCGTCCGGATCGAACGACGGCACGCCTTCCTGCGTCTCGGCCTCGATCGCCTCCGCCTCGGGGAGGAAGGGCGCGAGCTCCGGGAGTTCGTCCAGGCCGCGCAGGCCCATCCGCTCCAGGAAGTAGTTCGTCGTCGTGTACAGGATCGCACCTGTTTCGGGTTCCGCGCCCGCCTCCCCGATCAGCCCGCGCTGGAGGAGGGTCCGCATCACGCCGTCGCAGTTGACCCCGCGGACCGCCGAGACCCGCGAGCGGCTCACCGGCTGCCGGTAGGCGACCACGGCGAGTGTCTCCAGGGCGGCCTGGGTCAGCCGTGCCTGCTGCCCGTCCAGGGCGAAGCCCTCCACGGCCGCCGCGTACTGCGGGCGGCTGTAGAACCGCCAGCCCCCGGCCACCAGACGCAGCTCGAAGCCGCGGCCCTGCGCGGTGTACTCGTCGGCCAGCTCGCGCAGCGCGTCCCCGACCTTGCGCCGCGGCCGCTGGAGCAGCTTGGCCAGGTGCTCCTCGGTCGCCGGTTCGTCGACCACCATGAGCACCGCCTCCAGTGCGGGCTTCAGCTCCAGCCCGGCCACGGACCCCGGGTCCCCGGCCACGGCGCTCGCCTCGGTGCCGGTCTGCTCGGTCATACGGTCTCCTCGGCGGGGGCGGAGTCGGGGGCGGGGGCGGAAGCGGGGGCCGGGACGGGCGCCGGGTCGGGGGCGGGGGCGGGGGCGGGGGCGGGGGCGGGGTCCGCAGTGGAGTCGGGACCGGCGGCAGGCGCCGGACCGGGGGTCGGCTCGGGCTCGGGCTCCGCGGCGGTCTCCTTGCGGCGGGCCTGGGCCGGGGCGCTCTCCTGGTCGAACTCGTCGGTCACCAGCGGCTGTTCGCCCGCCTGCCCGGTCCAGCGGACGAGGAGGTCCCCGAGCGCCTCCTCCTGCTCCAGGGTGACCGCCTTCTCCCGGTACAGCTCCAGGAGCGCGAGGAAGCGGGCCACCACGGTGAGGGTGTCCCCGGCGTCCTCGATCAGCTCCCGGAAACTCGCCTCCCCGGCCGCCCGGAGCCGCGCCACCACCACCTCGGCCTGCTCGCGGACGCTCACCAGCGGGGCGTGGATGTGGTCGACGTACACCTGCGGCTTCGGCCTCGGCTGCATCGCCTTCACCGCCAGCTTGGCGAAGCCCTCCGCGCCGATGCTGATGACGACCTCGGGCAGCAGCTCCGCGTGGTGCGGCTCCAGACCGACGGTACGGGGACGCCGCAGCGCCTCGTCCTCCAGGCGCCCGGCGAAGATGTCGGCGATCTGCTTGTAGGCCCGGTACTGGAGCAGCCGCGCGAAGAGCAGGTCCCGCGCCTCCAGGAGCGCGAGATCCGCCTCGTCCTCCACCTCGGCGGCCGGGAGCAGCCGCGCCGCCTTGAGGTCGAGCAGGGTGGCCGCGACCACCAGGAACTCGGTGGTCTGGTCGAGGTCCCAGTCCGGCCCCATGGCCCGGATGTGCGCCATGAACTCGTCGGTGACCTTGGACAGCGCCACCTCGGTCACATCGAGCTTGTGCTTGGAGATCAGCTGAAGGAGGAGGTCGAAGGGCCCCTCGAAGTTGGCGAGCCGCACCTTGAAGCGGCCGTCTTCGGGGGTGTGGTCGGCGCTGTCGTCGGGACTGTCGTCGTGAGGGGGGCCGTCGTGAGGGAGCTCGTCAGCGGGGGGCGCGAGGGCCTGGGGTCCGTCTGCCGGGACCTCTTCAGCAGGGATCTCGGCAGGCAGGGTCTCGGCAGGCGGGTTCTCGGCAACCTCGTCAGCCGAGATCTCATCAGCCGGGCGCTCGTCTTCCGGGGTCCCGCCTTCCGAGGTCCCGCCTTCCGAGGTCCCGCCTTCGGGGATCTCGTCAGCCGGAGGCCCGTCTTCGCGGTCGCCTTCCCCATCGGGTTCCCGGTCGGGCTCCTCGGCGGGCTCCGGCACCCTCTCCACCGGCTCCACCGGCGGAAGCTCCGACCCCGGCTCCGGCTCCGGGTCCGTCCCCGGCGGCAGCAGGGGCGCCGGTGCCGCCCCCGGCCCCCGGCCCAGGGCGCGGCGGCGGCCGCGCGGGGACGGGGCGGGATCGTCGGTGGTCGGCATGGTGGTCCAGTGGGGCGGGGGCTTCGGGCGGGCAGGCTATCGTTCCCCGCCCCGGTTCAGGGGGACCCCCGGCAGGGCTCGCGAGCCCGCGTCCGGAAGGCTCAGCGCCCGCGCAGGCGCCGTACGAGGATGCTGGCCTCGCCGCGCGACTCCAGGTCCGCCAGCACCACGGCGACCGCCTCGCGGACGATGCGGCCGCGGTCGACCGCGAGTCCGTGCTCGCCGCGCAGCACGAGCCGGGCGTGCTCCAGGTCCATCAGCTCCTCGGCGGAGACATAGACCGTGATCTTCTCGTCGTGGCGCTCCCGGCCGCTCGGCCTGCGGGCCGCCGCGCGACCGCCCTGGCGGCGGCGCCCGCCCGAGCCGGACTCGCCCTCCTCGGCGCCCTTGTCCTGCTTGCGGCGCGCGGGGCGGGCCTCGCCCTCCTCGGTGTGCGAGGCCTCCCGGCTCGCGGCGCCGGTCTGGCCGCCCTCGGCGGTGGCGTGTTCGGCGCTGCCGCCCTCGGCGCGCGCGGAGTCGGACGGGTGGTCGCCGGAGGCCGCGGAGTCGCTCTCACCGGCCGGGGCGGGCACCCGCGCCTCGCCGCCCACCTGGCGCTTGGGGGCGGAGGCCTGCAGGGCCGTTCCCCCGGTGGTACGGAACAGCTCGTCGGCCCCGGGCAGACTCACTCGGCGTGACACCGGGCGAGCACCTCCCTGGCGAGCTGGCGATAGGCGGCGGCACCGACGGAGTTGGAGGCGTACGTGGTGATGGGCTCACCGGCGACCGTGGTCTCCGGGAAGCGGACCGTACGGCCGATCACCGTGTGGTAGACGTGATCGTCGAAGGCCTCGACGACCCGGGCGAGGACCTCGCGGCTGTGCACGGTGCGCGAGTCGTACATCGTCGCCAGGATGCCGTCGAGCTCCAGGTCCGGGTTGAGCCGCTCCTGGACCTTCTCGATGGTCTCGGTCAGCAGGGCCACTCCGCGCAGCGCGAAGAACTCGCACTCCAGCGGGACGATCACCTTGTGCGCGGCGGTCAGGGCGTTGACCGTGAGCAGGCCGAGCGAGGGCTGGCAGTCGATCACGATGTAGTCGTAGTCCGCCATCAGCGGCTTGAGCGCGCGCTGGAGCGTGGACTCGCGGGCCACCTCGGAGACCAGCTGGACCTCGGCGGCCGAGAGGTCGATATTGCTCGGCAGCAGGTCCATGTTGGGCACGGCGGTCTTGAGGAGCACCTCGTCCGCCGCCATGTTCCGCTCCATGAGCAGGTTGTAGACGGTGAGGTCGAGCTCCATCGGGTTCACGCCGAGCCCGACCGAGAGCGCGCCCTGCGGGTCGAAGTCGACGAGCAGCACCCGGCGCCCGTACTCGGCGAGGGCGGCACCCAGGTTGATGGTCGACGTGGTCTTGCCGACGCCGCCCTTCTGGTTGCACATCGCGATGATCTTGGCGGGACCGTGGTCGGTCAGCGGCCCCGGGATCGGGAAGTACGGCAGCGGCCGCCCCGTGGGGCCGATCCGCTCCCGGCGCTGACGCGCGGCGTCCGGCGCGAGGGTGGCGGCGTACTCGGGGTCGGGTTCGTACTCCGCGTCGGGATCGTAGAAGTGACCCTCGGGCAGCTCTTCGTAGTCTGCGGGGTGGCGAGTGACCGATGGGGTGTCCCCGCTGCGGTCCGGGACCATGCCGTTCACGTGAGGGCCATCCATGCTCTGGTGTGCTGGGGTCGGGATCTGGCGGTCTGCGGAGGCGTGGACAGCTACGGAGCCGACACCTTCGAGCCTCGCGGGATTCTGGTCCCGCGTCGGCATTCCTGGTTGACCACCCCCGGGAGCAAATGTCGACTCATTCACAAGTCGTTTTACCTCCTTGGCGACCAGGAAACTTCTAGATAGGTCAGCGTGGCACCATGCCGACGATTGGCGACTCTATGGCGTGTCACCACCTCGCAGCAACACAATCCACCGGACCCGGCAGCTTGTGTCGGGAGCCCAACACCCTTCTGTCAAGGGCACATGGGCTCCGCGGGCGATATTTTCCCGGTGTGCGAATCGGGTAAAGGCGTACGTTCGAGGCGAGTTGAGCGCGCCCGTAGCGAACAACGCAGAACGGGGCGCACAGTGACGCGACACACAGACACACGCCTACGGCCGGACCCGTCGAGCGAGGTCCGGCCGTAAGCGTGAGCGGTGCGAACGGAGTTGACGGATCAGCCGAGCAGCGCGGCGAGTTCGACGTGCTCCATGCCGTGGGCCTCGGCCACCTCGCGGTAGACGACCTTGCCCTCATGGGTGTTGAGGCCCCTGGCCAGCGCGGGATCGCGGCGCAGCGCCTCGGCCCAGCCGCGGTCGGCGAGCTCCACGACGTACGGGAGCGTGGCGTTGGTCAGCGCGTAGGTCGAGGTGTTGGGCACCGCGCCGGGCATGTTGGCGACGCAGTAGAAGACCGCGTCGTGCACCGGGAAGGTCGGCTCGGCGTGCGTGGTCGGACGGGAGTCCTCGAAGCAGCCGCCCTGGTCGATGGCAATGTCGACAAGCACACTTCCGGGCTTCATCCGGGAGACCAGCTCGTTGGTGACCAGCTTGGGCGCCTTGGCCCCGGGGATCAGCACGGCGCCGATCACGAGGTCGGCCTCCAGGCAGGCGCGCTCCAGCTCGAAGGCGTTGGAGACCACGGTCTGGATCTTCGTGCCGAAGATGCGGTCCGCCTCGCGCAGCTTGTTGATGTCGCGGTCGAGCAGGGTGACGTGGAAGCCCATGCCGATGGCGATCTGCGCGGCGTTCCAGCCGGAGACACCGCCGCCGATGACCACGGCGCGACCGGCCGCCACACCCGGCACGCCGCCGGGCAGCACACCGCGTCCGCCCACCGGGCTCATCAGGTGGTACGCGCCGACCTGCGGGGCGAGCCGGCCGGCCACCTCGGACATCGGGGCGAGCAACGGCAGCGCGCGGCTGGGGAGTTCGACGGTCTCGTAGGCGATCGCGGTGGTGCCGGAGTCGATCAGGGCGTCCGTGCACTCCTTGGACGCGGCGAGGTGGAGGTAGGTGAAGAGCGTCTGGCCCTTGCGCAGGCGGTGGTACTCCTCCGCTATCGGCTCCTTGACCTTCAGGAGCAGGTCGGCGGCGGCCCAGACCTCGTCCGCGGTGTCCAGGATGCGGGCGCCCGCCGAGACGAACTCGGCGTCCGTGATCGAGGAGCCGACTCCTGCCTCGCGCTCGATGACGACCTCATGGCCGTGGCGCACGAGCTCGTGCACGCCGGCCGGAGTGATGGCGACACGGAACTCGTTGTTCTTGACCTCGCGGGGGATACCGACCTTCACGTCGATCACGGTCCTTGGCTCGGGGGGGGGCAAGTGGGGGATTCCCTACACAAACCCGGATGCTGTGGATGACACGGCAATACACCGCATACACCGCGAAGACCCGCGGTGAACCCAGTCTAATGAAGGATTTCCCCGTGTCTAGCCTTCCAAAGCGCCAATCTTCATCGAGTGCACCATGCGTTTCCTAGGCGGAAGGTCCGCTTCCCCTAAGACCCCGTGTTCCCGGCGGTTCCGGCCCGCTCCCCCGCCTCTGTGGCACGCGTCACCTGCGAAGACGCGTCACCCGGGGCTCCGTCCACGTCCGGGGCGGGAGCCGACTCCGGCCGGGCGGACCGCGCGGCGGGGGTCCTCACGGGGCTCTCGGCGGCGGCCTCGGCGCCGGCTTTCTTCGTCGTCGCCTTCCTGGGCCGGGGCTTCGCTGTCCCGCTCCTCGGCTCTGCGAGGACGGCCTCCTCGGCGCCGGGGGCCGTCTTCTTCACGGTGGTCTTCTTCGCCTCGGCCTTCTTCGCGGCCGTCTTCTTCGCGGTGGCCTTGTTCGCCGTCGTCTTCTTGGCCGTCGTCTTCTTCGCCGCGGCCTGCTTGACCACGGCCTTCTTCGCGGGCGCCTTCGCAGGCGCCTTCTTCGCGGCACCGGCCGCCGAGGCCGCGCTCTTCCGCGGCTTACGCGGCGGCTTGGCGACGGCCGCCCGCACCGTGGTCTTCGCCGGAGCCTCGACGGACTCTGCGGACGTCAGGGGCTCTGCGGGCTCCATGACCTCCACGGGGGCCTCGGCCGGTACGGGCTCCGGTTCCGGAGCGGACTGCGGCTCCGGAGCGGACTGCGGCTCGGGGGCGAGCTGAGCTTCGGGGGCGGATTGCGGCTCGGAGGCGAGCTGAGGTTCGGGAACAGGCTCCGGCTCGGGGAGGGGCCGCGGTTCCGGCTTCCCGACCGGGTCCGGTTCGTTCACGGGCTCCGTGACGAGTTCCAGGTCTGGTTCCGTGGCGGACGCCGGTTGCGGTTCCGCCACCGGCTGCGGTTCCGGCACCGGCTGCGGCTCGCCCTCGGCTTCCACTCGGGGCTGCGGCTCCCCGGCGTGCTTCTGCTCGGGCTCGGGCTCCATGGGGGACTCCGGCTCGGATCCCAGGACCGGCTGGGGCTCCGGCTCGGGGCCCACGACCGGCTGGGGCTCCGGCTCAGGTCCCATGACCGGCTGGGACTCCGGCCCGGGTTCCGAGACCGCCACCGCCTCCCGTTTCTCGACCGCCACCGGCTCCCGCTCCTCGGCCGCCACCGGCTCCCTCACCGCCACCGGCTCCGCGACCACCACGGCTGCCTCCGCCACCTGCCCTGGCTCCGGCCCCGCCTCCGCCTCCGCCTCCGCCTCCGCCTCAATGCTCACCGAACCCCCCTCCCCCTCCACCAACCGCTCCGCCGCCTTGCGGTGCAGCCGGGCCGCGGCGGGATCGCCGAGGCGTTCCAGGGCGTCGGCGAGGCGGTGGCGGAGGGAGGATTCGAGGTCGGTGTCGCGGGTCTGGCGGGCCCACTGGACCGCCTCGTGCCAGGTGCGCAGCGACTCCGGGTGGCGGCCCGCGTACTCCTGGACGCGGGCCAGCTCGCCCAGCGCCCCGGCCTGCGCCGCCGCGTCCCCCGCCCTGCGGTACCCGGCGACGGCCGCCCGCCAGCTGCGCTGCGCCTCGGGGTACTGGCCCGCACAGGCGAGCACGCCGCCGATGCGCCCGTACAGGACGGCGGCCTCGGCGCGTTCGTCCCGGGCCTGGCGCTGGGAGAGGGCGCGCCCGTACCAGTCGGCGGCGCGCTCCCAGTCGCCCAGGGTCTCGTGCACCGCGCCGAGGGACTCCATGGCCCGGGCGGTGGCGTACGCGTCCCGTGCGCCCCGCCCCGCGTCGAGGGCGGCCCGGTAGCGGTCGAGGGCGGCCTCGGTGCGCCCCGAGCGCGCATCGAGGTCCGCCAGGTTCAGCAGGGCGGCGGCGCGCTCCGCGGGCAGCCCGCGGCGCTCGGCGATCTCCAGGGCGTACCCGTGCAGGGCGTACAGCCCGGCGGCCTCCGCCTCGGCGTCGCGGTGCGCGAGCAGGGCCCGTACGAGAGCGGAGATCAACCGGCGGGCCAGGGTGTCGAGCCGGCCGTCGGCCACCGCCATCCGCACCGCGGCGAAGAGGGCGGGTTCACGCGCCGTGAGCCACCGGGCGGCGGCCGCCTCGGAGGGGAAGCGCTGGGCGCTCGGCATCCTCGCGAGCAGCAGGCGCCCCTGGCTGCCCTCGGGTTCGGTGACCGCCCGGCAGGCCTGGAGCAGGCGTACGGTCCGCTCCAGGAGCCGGGCGCGGGCGAGTTCGCGCTCCGCGGGCCGGTCGTGGGCGGTGCCGAGGCGGCCGAGGTGCGGCATCAGGCAGCCGGGGATCTCGTACTGCGGCGGCGCGCCGGGCAGCCGCCGCAGCAGTCCGGTCGCGGCGAAGCCGGTGAGGGCCTCCTCGGCCTCCGGCACCGAGCAGCCCGCGAGGGCGGAGGCGGTGTGCGGGTCGAGCAGCCCGGCGGGCGCGAGGCACAGGGCGCGCAGGGCGCGGGCGGCGTGCGGGGGCAGGCTCTCGTAGACGTACCGGAAGACCCGGGCGAGGGCGGTGCCCTCGGTGACCTCGCCGTGCAGCCGCCGGGCGAGTTCGAGCACGGCGGCCCCCGGGCGGACGGCGAGCCAGCCGCCGGCCAGGGCGAGGGCGCCGGGCTGGCCCGCGCACTCCTCGACCAGGGCTTCGGCGGCCCGCGGGTCCACGGTGATCCGCACCCGGCCGGTGAAGCGGGCCAGGTACTCCAGGGCGGATTTGGTGTCCAGTCCGCCGAGGGCGCAGGGCCGTACGTTGGGGATGCCGGTGAGCGGGCCCTCGGCGACCACGACGGCCAGGCAGTGGGGGGCGTCCGGGAGCAGCGCGTCGACCTGTTCGGCGCTGCGCGCGTCGTCGAGCAGGAGGACGGCCCGGCGGTCGGCGAGCGCGCCGCGCAGCGCCTCGGTGAGCTCGTCCTCCTCGGCCCCGGGTCCGGCCGGGGCGCCCAGTTCCGCCAGCAGCTGCTGGGCGAGGCGGGCGACGGGGACGGGGGTGCCGTCGGGTTCGGCGAGCCGGGCGGCGAGGAGTCCGTCGGGGTAACTGTCCGCGACGCGTGCGGCGAGTTCGCGGGCGAGCGCGGTGCGCCCGGAGCCGGGCTTGCCCGCGACGAGCAGGACCCGGGCCCGCGGCGCCTTGCGGCCCGCGACGGTGTCCAGTCCCGCACGCGCGATGTCGCTGTGGAGTTCCTTCAACTCCCGTGTGCGGCCCAGGAAGTGAGCATCCGTCAACTCGTCCTCGGCGTGCGGCTCCCGGTCCGTGCCGGGCACCCGCAGTCCGCTGCCGTCCACCGCCCATTCCGTCACCGGGCCACGCTCCCGTCGCCTTGCCGACCGAGTGCCCGCCGTATCGGGAACGGGCACCCGCCGAGCCTAGTTCACTCTCTGCGACGAACTGCGGAGAGCAGGGCGGCGGCTTCCCTCGTTCGGATCAGCCGCCGGTCACACGGAGAACGGGCGGGCGGGCCAGGGCGCTTCGGCCGGGCGCAGCGCCTCGGGGCCCTCGCCGCCGAGCACGGCGTGCAGCGAAAGCACCCCGAGGGCAAGGCAGTTGTTCTGGAGTTCGCCCGCGAGCACCCCGCGCACCAGAGCGGGCAGCGGCACCCGGGCCAGCTCCATGTCGGCCTCCTCCTCGGCGACTTCGAAGCGCTCGCCCTCGGCCTCGGACAGCTCGCGGGCCAGGAAGACGCGTACCGCCTCGTCGGAGCCGCCGGGCGTGGTGAAGACGTCCGTGAGCACCCGCCAGTCCTCGGCCTTGAGGTGCGCCTCCTCGTAGAGCTCGCGCTGCGCCGCGTGCAGCGGGTTCTCGCCCGGTACGTCGAGCAGCCCGGCCGGCAGCTCCCAGAGCTTGTGCCGTACGGGGTGGCGGTACTGGCGCAGGACGAGGACGCGCTGCTCGGTGTCGAGGGCGAGCACGGCGACCGAGCCGGGGTGCACCTGGTAGTCGCGGCGGGCGGCCGAACCGTCCGGCATGACCACCTCGTCGGTGCGCACCGCGGTCTTCTTCCCCGTGAAGGGGGTCGTGCTCGCCCTGACCTCCCACTCCTCGGGGCTGTCCTTGATCGCCATGCCGAAGCCTCCCACGCGCCGCAAACGAAGAACCGGGGGTACGCGCCCTCGCGAGCGCGTACCCCGGCAACGCTATCCCGGCGGGGGCGGCTCAGCCGTCCGTGCCGGGGGCGAGCTCCCGCCGGCGGGCGACGGCCGCCTTCACCAGGCCCGCGAAGAGCGGGTGCGGGCGGGTCGGGCGGGAGCGCAGCTCCGGGTGGGCCTGAGTGGCGACCAGGTAGGGGTGCACCTCGCGCGGGTACTCGACGTACTCGACGAGCTTGCCGTCCGGGGAGGTGCCGGAGAACTGCAGCCCGGCCTTCTTCTCCAGCTCGGCGCGGTAGGCGTTGTTGACCTCGTAGCGGTGGCGGTGGCGCTCCTCGACGTACTCCTTGCCGTCGTAGACCTCGCGCACGATCGAGTCCTCGGCGAGCTTGGCCGGGTACATGCCGAGCCGCATGGTGCCGCCCATGTCGCCCTCGCCCGCGACGATGTCGAGCTGCTCGGCCATGGTGGAGATCACCGGGTGGCCGGTCCCCGCGTCGAACTCGGTGGAGTTGGCGTCCGGGATGTCCGCGATGTTGCGCGCGGCCTCGATGACGATGCACTGCAGGCCGAGGCAGATGCCGAGCAGCGGGATCCGGTTCTCCCGGGCGTAGCGGATCGCGCCGACCTTGCCGCTGACGCCGCGGTCGCCGAAGCCGCCCGGGACGCAGACCGCGTCCACGTCCGCGAGCTGGGCCTCGGCCCCGGCGGGGGTCTTGCAGTCGTCGGAGGTGACCCACTTGATCTTCACCCGGGCCCGGTTGGCGAACCCGCCCGCGCGCAGGGCCTCGGTGATGGAGAGATAGGCGTCGGGGAGGTCGATGTACTTGCCGACCAGGGCGACGGAGACCTCGTGGTCGGGGTTGTGCACCCGGTCGAGCAGGTCGTCCCAGACCGTCCAGTCCACGTCGCGGAAGGGCAGGTCGAGCTTGCGGACGACATAGGCGTCCAGCCCCTCGGTGTGCAGCACCTTCGGGATGTCGTAGATGGACTTGGCGTCGATCGCGGCGACCACGGCGGCCTCGTCGACATCGCACATCAGGGAGATCTTGCGCTTGATCGAGGTCGGAACGTGACGGTCCGCTCGGAGCACGATCGCATCCGGCTGAATACCGATGTTCCGCAGCGCGGCGACCGAGTGCTGGGTCGGCTTGGTCTTGAGTTCGCCGGAGGGGCCGATGTAGGGGAGCAGGGAGATGTGCACCACGAAGACGTTGTCGCGGCCCACCTCGTGGCGGACTTGGCGGACCGTCTCCAGGAAGGGCAGTGACTCGATGTCGCCGACGGTGCCGCCGACCTCGGTGATGACCACGTCGACGTCCTCGGTGGCCATCCGGCGGATGCGGTGCTTGATCTCGTTGGTGATGTGCGGGATGACCTGCACGGTGTCGCCGAGGTACTCGCCGCGGCGCTCCTTGGCGATCACCGTGGAGTAGACCTGGCCGGTGGTTACGTTGGCGCTGCCGTCGAGGTCGACGTCGAGGAAGCGCTCGTAGTGGCCGATGTCCAGGTCGGTCTCGGCGCCGTCGTTGGTGACGAACACCTCACCGTGCTGGAAGGGGTTCATGGTGCCGGGGTCGACATTGAGGTACGGGTCCAGCTTCTGCATGGTGACCCGCAGGCCGCGCGCCTTGAGCAGCGCGCCCAGGCTGGAGGCCGTGAGCCCCTTGCCGAGGGACGAGGCGACACCCCCGGTGACGAAGATGTGCTTGGTCGTCGAATTCGAGGATCGGGGCGGCATGGCCAAGAGGGGGCTCCCGTGGTCGCGGTCTGAGGTGCTGAGCGGCCCGGATCGTGCTTCGGATGGCGCCGCTGCGGGCGGGGGCCAGGCCCACCGGTCCACGGGCTACCAGGGTAACAGCGACCAGAGGAGGCTGCTTCCGGCCACGCTGCGCGCACGGAATGCGGCACACGTCACCTCTCGCCCACCCGTTCGGCGCAGCCGGGTTGCCGAAGGTTGCCCAAGACGGTGCACGGATCACCCGGTGCGGACGTATCCTGCTCGGACACTCGCCGACGAGCGCCGTATCCGGGCACGTGGCATGCCCCGGACCAGGGGCTTCGGAGTGTCCGAGGGAACGACGACGCCACGAGCCGCGTCTTTTCCGACAAGAGCTCGTCGCAGACGATTCACACAGAATCCTTGACCCGCATTGCAAGGCCCCCGAGCGGGCACCGTGGCCGTTTGACTGGAGATGTACGTGGCCGGGCGCATCGAGGACTACGCACTTATCGGAGACATGCAGACCGCCGCGCTGGTCTGCCGGGACGGCACGATCGACTGGTTGTGCCTGCCCCGCTTCGACTCCCACGCCGTCTTCGCCGGGCTGCTCGGCACCGAAGAACACGGCTTCTGGAGACTGGGGCCGGCGGCCGGGTCCGAGGACCCGCCGCCCGCGGTCCGCCGCAGCTACCGCGGGGATTCGCTGATCCTGGAATCCGAGTGGGACACCCCCCGCGGCACGGTCAGAGTGACCGATTTCATGCCGCCCCGCGACGGCGCACC
This sequence comes from Streptomyces physcomitrii, assembly GCF_012273655.1. Classification (GTDB taxonomy): domain Bacteria; phylum Actinomycetota; class Actinomycetes; order Streptomycetales; family Streptomycetaceae; genus Streptomyces; species Streptomyces physcomitrii. The sequence continues at coordinate 13,306 of NZ_JAAWWP010000039.1, forward strand.
CCAACTGGTGCGGATCGTGGAGGGCGTCACCGGCCGGGTGCCGATGCGCTCCGCGCTGCGGATGCGCTTCTCCTACGGCCGGATCGTGCCCTGGGTGCACAAGGTCGACGGGCGCACCGTTGCGGTGGCCGGACCCGACTCGGTCTGGCTGGACGCCGAGGCGGAGACCTACGGCAAGGACCTGACGACCTACGCCGACTTCACGGTCTCCCCCGGTGAGCGCGTCGCCTTCACCATCTCCTGGCAGCCCTCGCACCGGAATCCCCCGGCGCTGCCCGAGCCCGAGCAGTCGCTGGAGGCCACCGAGGAGTTCTGGCGGGAGTGGGTCGAGCAGTGCACGTACCACGGCCCCTACCGGGAGGCCGTGATCCGTTCGCTGATCACGCTGAAGGCGCTGACCTACGCGCCCACCGGCGGCATCGTCGCCGCGCCCACCACCTCGCTGCCGGAGGAGATCGGCGGTCTGCGCAACTGGGACTACCGCTACACCTGGCTGCGCGACGCGGCGATCACGCTGTCCTCGCTGCTGCGCACCGGCTACCGCGACGAGGCCCGCGCCTGGCGCGAGTGGCTGCTGCGCGCGGTGGCCGGCGACCCGGAGAGCCTGCAGATCATGTACGGCATCGCCGGGGAGCGGGAGCTGGGCGAGGCCGAGCTGGACTGGCTGCCCGGCTACGAGGGCTCCGCCCCGGTGCGCGTCGGCAACGGCGCCGCGCACCAGCTCCAGCTGGACGTCTACGGCGAGGTCACCGAGGCCCTGCACCTGGCCCATATGACGGGCCTGGCGCGCAACGACCACGCCTCGCTGCTCCAGCTGAAGCTGATCCGGCACCTGGAGGACCACTGGTACGAGCCGGACGAGGGCATCTGGGAGGTGCGCGGCCCGCGCCGCCACTTCGTGCACTCCAAGGTGATGGCCTGGGTCGCCGTCGACCGCACCATCAAGCTGATCGAGTCCGGCGACGCGGACGGCCCGCTGGAGAAGTGGCGCGAGCTGCGCGACGACATCCACCGGGACGTCTGCGAGAAGGGCTACGACCAGGAGCGCAACACCTTCACCCAGTCCTACGGCTCGAAGGAGCTCGACGCCTCGCTGCTGCTCATCCCGCAGATGGGCTTCCTGCCGCCGGACGACAAGCGCGTCATCGGCACCATCGAGGCGATCCAGCGCGAACTGTCCACCCCGGACGGCTTCATCATGCGCTACCCGACCTCCGGTGAGGACGAGGGCGTGGACGGGCTCTCCGGCGACGAGGGCGCCTTCCTCGCCTGCTCCTTCTGGATGGCGGACGACCTGGCGATGATCGGCCGGGTCGACGAGGCCCGCAAGCTCTTCGAGAAGCTGCTCGCGCTCCGCAACGACCTCGGCCTGCTCGCCGAGGAGTGGGACCCGGTCCGCAAGCGCCAAGTGGGCAACTTCCCGCAGGCGTTCAGCCATGTCCCGCTGATCGACACGGCCCTGCGGCTCACCGCCTCGGGGGCGTACGGGGGCTGAGACACCCGGCACCGACGCAGCACCCTCTCCGGCCCGCGGCCTCAACCGCGGGCCGGAGTGCGTCACATGGTCAACTCGTCGTAGACGCGGAGCACTTGGGCGGCGGCCTCGTCCTCGGAGGGCCAACTGCGGGTCAGCGCACGGGAGGCGACACGCAGCCGCTGCCTGCGGTAGGGGTCGCCGAGCAGCCCCGTGACCGCGCGGGCCAGGGCCTCGGCATCCCCGTGCGGCACCAACTCGGCGGCCCCGCCCACGAGTTCGGTCATCATCCCCACCTCGGCGGCGACCAGCGGCACCCCCGCGAGCAGGGCCTCCTGGGCGAGTACGGACCGCGCCTCCCGGCAGCCGGGCACCAGGACGAGGTCCGCGGCGCCGAGCAGTTCCGGTACGTCGGTGCGGCGGCCGAGCAGGCGTACCGGCAGGTCCTCGCGGTGGATGCGGCGCTGGAGTTGGGAGCGCAGCGGCCCCTCCCCCGCGATCAGCAGCAGCGGCTGCGGTTCGAGGCCGCGCCAGGCGCGGGCCGCGTCGAGCAGGGTCCGGTAGCCGCGGCCCGCGTGCAGGGCGCCCACGGCGAGCAGCAACGGGCGTCCCACGGTGCCGAGTTCGGCCCGGGTCTTGTCGGGGTCGGCGGTGGTGCGTCCGGCCATGTCCCCCTCGTGGGGCGCCCGCGCGCCCGGGTGGGCGAGGACGGCGAGGCGGGCGTCGCGGGCGCCCAAGGACCGGGCCCGGCCCACGAGTTCGGGGGTGGCGCCGAGGACCACCGAGGCCGCCCTGGCCACCCGGCGCTCCACCAACTCCCGTACGCGCGGCCGGGAGCCGTCCCACGAGCCGCCGCTGTACCAGGTCACCACGAGGGGCACCGGGCGTCCGCTCAGGGCCAGCGAGGCGCGCAGCGCGGCGTGCGGTCCGTGCGCGTGGACCAGGTCGGCGCCGGAGCAGGCCGCACGCAGGGCGGCGAGCGAGGCGGGGTCGCCGCGGCGGGGCACCGGCACATGGACCGCTCCCGCGCCGGTGAAGTCGTGCGCCTCCTCGGTCCGCTGCGGGGAGCACACGGTCACCCGCACCCCGCGCGCGGTGAGCCCGGTGGCCAGCGCCCGCACCTGGCCGCTGCTGCCGGCGCTCGCCCCGCCGAGCACCTGCACGGTACGCAGCGGCGGACGACCGTACGGGGCGGGGGTGCTCACGTGGGGGTTCCTCGGTTCGGTGGTTCGGTGGTTCGGTGGGGGGAGTTCTGCTTGCTGTTCAGCGGTTCTGCTCGACGCTGATCAGGGGTTCTGCCTGCTGTTCACGGGAGGGCGGCAAGTCCGGTCCGTGGCGGTCTCCGGTGGGCCGGGGGCGGGAGTTCGGGGCACTGGGTGCCACCCTGGGTGCTGCGCACAGGATGCCAGGCCGAGCGGGCGCCCGGGCGGGTGTTCGGCGTTCTCACCAGGGCGCCCGGGTGAGCAAGGGGAGGCGTTCCACTCGTACCGGTGGTTTCGGGGCCTGGGGTTGACGGGGTGACAGGACCGGGGCACATGCCGGATGGCACCGGGGGACGCGGCGGGGGCGGTGGGAGCGGGGGGCCTCTCAGCCGTCCGCGCGGGCCGTGGCGAGGAGTTCCTCGGCGTGCGCGCGGGCCGTCTCGGAGTCCTCCTGGCCCGCGAGCATCCGGGAGAGTTCGCGTACCCGGTCCTCGCCGTCGAGCACCTTGACCCCGGAGCGCGTCACCGAGCCCTCGTTGGTCTTCTCGACGAGCAGCTGCCGATCGGCGAAGGCGGCCACCTGCGGGAGGTGGGTGACCACCACGACCTGGGCCGACTTGGCGAGCCGCGCGAGCCGCCTGCCGATCTCCACCGCCGCCTTGCCGCCGACGCCCGCGTCCACCTCGTCGAAGAGGTAGGTGGGCACCGGGTCGTTCCCGGCGAAGACCACCTCCACGGCGAGCATCACCCGGGAGAGTTCACCGCCGGAGGCGCCCTTGGCGATCGGGCGGGCCGGGGCGCCCGGGTGCGGGGCGAGCAGCAGCTCCACCTCGTCGGCGCCGGTGGGCCCGCAGGCGACGGTCCGGCCTTCGACCTCGACGCCCTCGGGGTCCTCGGTCTGGCGGATCTCGAAGGAGACCCGGGCGTGCGGCATGGCGAGCGAGGCGAGTTCCGCGGTGACCGCCGCGGCGAAACGCTCCGCGGCCTCCCGGCGCACCTGGGTCAACGCCTGGGCCAGGGAGCCGAGTTCGCTCCGCAGCGCCTCGCGTTCGGCGGTCAGCTCGCCGGTCCGCTCGTCGTCGCCGTCGAGGTCGGCGAGGCGGGCCGCACCGGCCTCGGCCCAGGTGAGCACCGCGGCGATGTCCTCGCCGTACTTGCGGGTCAGCTGGGTCAGGGCGGCCCGGCGCTCCTCGACCGCGGCGAGCCGCAGCGGGTCGGCGTCCAGGTCGTCGGCGTACCCGGCGAGTTCGCCCGCCACGTCGCCGAGCAGGATGCCGATCTCGCCGATCCGGTCGGCCAGGTCGGCGAGCGAGGGGTCGTGGGAGCGGACCGCCTCGACGGCCCGGTGCGCGCCCGCGACGAGCGCGCCCGCGTCGATGCCCTCGGGGTCCTCCGGATTGCCCGCGAGGGCGGCGTGCGCGGCGGTGGCCGCGGAGGCGAGGGCCTCGGCGTGACCGAGGCGTTCGGCCTCGGCGGCCAGTTCGGTGTCCTCGCCGGGCCGGGGCTCGACGGCGGCGATCTCCTCCAGGCCGAAGCGCAGGTGGTCGGCCTCCTGGGCGCGTTCACGGGCGCGGGTGGTGATCTCGTCCAGCTCGGCGGTGACGGCTCGCAGCCTGCGGTAGGCCTTGCCGTACGCCTCCAGCGGCTTGGTGACCGCCTCGCCCGCGTACCGGTCCAGGGCCTGGCGCTGCCGGGAGAGTTTGAGCAGCCCCTGCTGGTCGGTCTGGCCGTGCACGGCGACCAGTTCGTCGGCGAGTTCGCCGAGCACGCCGACCGGCACCGAGCGCCCGCCGAGGTGGGCGCGGGAGCGGCCCTCCGCGGAGACGGTCCGGCTGATCAGCAGCGCCCCGTCGTCGAGTTCGGCACCCGCCTCCTCGGCGCGTTTCACGGCCGGGCCGCCCTCGGGCACGGTGACCCGGCCCTCGACCACCGCCGACTTCGCCCCGATGCGCACCAGGGCGGCGTCGGCGCGCCCGCCGAGCAGCAGGCCCAGGCTGGTGACGACCATCGTCTTGCCCGCGCCGGTCTCCCCGGTCACGGCGGTGAAACCGGGCGACAGCTCGACGACCGCGTCGTCGATGACCCCGAGCGACCGTATCCGCATCTCCTCCAACACGGACACGACCTTACGAGGTCGGGGCGCCGCTGTGCGACGGGCCCCGGTATCCGGTGCCGAATCCGCAGGTGGCGGGCGGTCGTATCACCCGCCTGAGTGGGCCGCCCCGGATCCCGCCGCTCAGTGGGGCGCCCCGCGCCAGCCGGACACCGGCAGGGCGAACTTGGCGACCAGGCGGTCGGTGAAGGAGGCGTGGTGCAGCCGCGCGAGCCGGACCGGGACGGCGCCGCGGCGGACCTCCACCCGGGCGCCCGCGGGGAGTTCGACGGTGCGCCTGCCGTCGCACCAGAGCACGCCGTGCGGGGTGTTCTGCTGGACCTCGACGGCGAGCACCGAGTCGGGCGAGGTGACCAGCGGCTTGGCGAACAGGGCGTGCGCGCTGATCGGGACCATCAGCAGCGCCTCCACCTCGGGCCAGACCACCGGGCCGCCCGCGGAGAAGGCGTAGGCGGTGGAGCCGGTGGGGGTGGCGCAGACGATGCCGTCGCAGCCGAAGCCGGTGACCGGGCGGCCGTCGACCTCCAGGATCACCTCCAGGATGCGTTCCGGGGAGACCTTCTGGACCGCGGCCTCGTTCAGCGCCCAGTCGCGGTGCACGGTGTCGCCGTTGTTGTGCACGACCACGTCGACGGTCATCCGCTCCTCGACCTCGTAGGAGCGGGTGACGACCCGGTCGACCACCTTGTCCAGGTCGTCGCGCTCGGCCTCGGCGAGGAAGCCGACCCGGCCGAGGTTGACCCCGAGCATCGGCACCCCCGAGGCACGGGCGAACTCGGCGCCGCGCAGCAGCGTGCCGTCACCGCCGAGGACGATGAGCAGCTCGCAGTCGTCGAGGCACTCCGGGGTGGCCTCCGCGACCAGTTCCACCTCGGGGGGCAGCGGCAGGTCGGCGGCCTCCGCCTCCAGTACGCGCACCCCGAGGCCGGAGCGGAGCAGTCCGGCCACCACCAGTTCGGCGCTGCGGATGGCCGCGGGCCGCCCGGTGTGGGCCAGCAGGAAAACAGTACGAGCTCGGCTCTGAGTCAACGGGGCCCCTCCGCCACAGCACGGTCAACATCCGCCGGGTCCAGCTCGGGAGCACCGGCACGCAGCCACAGAAAGTACTCGACGTTCCCGGAGGGACCGGGCAGCGGGCTGGCCGTCACACCCTCGGCGCCGAGCCCGAGTTCCCAGGCCTGCCGGGCGACTTGGCGCACCGCCTCGGCCCGCAGCGCGCTGCTGCGCACCACTCCCCCGCTGCCGAGGCGCTCCTTGCCGACCTCGAACTGCGGCTTCACCATCAGCACGAGGTCCGCCTCGGGGGCGGCGCAGCGCACCAGGGCGGGCAGCACCAGGCCGAGCGGGATGAAGGAGAGGTCGCCCACCACGAGCTGCACCGGGACCCCGCCGAGGTCGTCCAGGCTCAGCTCGCGCACGTTCGTACGGTCCCGGACGGTCACCCGCTCGTCGCTCTGCAGGGACCAGGCGAGCTGGCCGTAGCCGACGTCCACGGCGACCACCTCGGCGGCCCCGGCGCGCAGCAGCACATCGGTGAAGCCGCCGGTGGAGGCCCCGGCGTCCAGGGCGCGCCGCCCGGTGACCACCAGGCCCCGGGGCCCGAAGGCGGCCAGCGCCCCGGCGAGTTTGTGCCCGCCGCGGGAGACGTAGTCGGGGTCGCCGTCGTCCTTCGCGACCACGATGGCGGCGCTGGTCTCCACCTGGGTGGCGGACTTGCTCGCCCTGGCGCCGCCGACGGCGACGCGTCCGGCGGCGATCAGCTGGCCCGCGTGCTCGCGCGAGCGCGCGAGCTTGCGGCGGACCAGTTCGGCGTCGAGGCGGCGACGTGCCACTCCTGCCACTGTCGGTTCAGCTCCTGTGTCCGTGCCGGTGTACGGAGGGTCCTCCGTGACCGGGGTCGGCGGGTGTACGGCGGGCTGCCGTCACCGGGGCGGTGCGGGGTGCGGTCCGGGCGGCGGGGGCCCGGGGTGGCTGTCGAGGCCGGCGAGGGTGGACCGCAGTCCGCGGTGCACGTCCTCGTAGACCTCGGTGTGGCCGTCGGGGGTGAGCTGGTCCGCGTCGGCGAGCCGCCCGAGATACCCGTCGACCTCGGCGTTCCCGGTCGGCTGCCGTTCCACACCGAGCGGGGCGGGTCCGGCGGGGGCGTCGTCGGGGTCGGCTGCCGCCGCGGGGTCCTCGGCGGTCTGCGCGGGAGCGCTCGCGCCCTGCTCACCGGTGGCGCCCGCGTCCCGCTCGGCACCGTCCGCCGCCTGCTGGTCCTCGGCGGCGGGGGGCTCCTGCTCCGGGCTCGCCATGGTCTCGTCCATGCCCCGACGCTACCGCGCGCGGCCGGGGTCCTTCGCCCGGATCGGGCCGGGCTCGCTCCGGACCCGGAGCCCTGGGGTACCGTCGGTCGCGATGGCCACCGTAGAGCAGTGCCGCGCCGCGCTCGGCCGCCTCTCGGAGCGGATGGGCCGGGCGGAGGGCGAGGTGCGCCGGGCCGCCGCCCTGGACCGCTCGCTCAGCTGCCACCTCACCGACCACGACGTCACCTTCACCGGCCGCCTGCACGAGGGCCGGATCGACGGGCTCCGGCTGCACGAGGGACCGCCGACGGCACCCAAGGCGCAGATCCGGCTCGCGATGACCGGCGAGGACCTGGTCGCCCTCGTCGACGGGGAACTGCACTTCGCCCGGGCCTGGGGCTCCGGCCGGGTCAGGCTGGAGGCGGGGCTGCGGGACCTGCTGCGCCTGCGCCGCCTGCTCTGAACCGGCTCCGGAACCCGGCACGCCGGGCCGCGGACCTCGGACGTCGTCCTCGGATGCTGCCCCTCAGACGTTGTCCTTCACCACGTCGTCCTTCACCGCGTCGTCCTCGACCCCGCTGTCCCGCACGGCGGGCTTCTTCGTGAGAGGGCCGGTGCCCGTACCGGCTCCGGCGTCCTCGCCGTGCTCGCGCGCCCGGGCCTTTCCCGCCGCGCCGCGTGCCGAGCGGGCCGCGGGCACCACCAGCGGCGTCCCCGTCTCGGGGTCGTCGATGACCTGGCAGCGCAGGCCGAAGAGCCGCTCCACCAGCTCGGCGGTGACGATCTCGGCCGGGGCGCCCTCGGCGAGCACCTTGCCGTCCCGCAGGGCGATGAGGTGGGTGGCGTACCGGGCCGCGTGGTTGAGGTCGTGCAGCACGGCGACCAGGGTGCGGCCCTGGTCCTCGTGGAGTTCGGCGCACAGGTCGAGCACGTCGATCTGGTGCTGGATGTCGAGGAAGGTCGTCGGCTCGTCGAGCAGCAGCAGCGGGGTCTGCTGGGCGAGGGCCATGGCGATCCACACCCGCTGGCGCTGGCCGCCGGAGAGCTCGTCCACCGGCCGGTCCGCGAGGGCCTCCACCCCGGTCGAGGCCATCGACTCCCGTACCACCCGCTCGTCCTCGGCGGACCACTGGCGCAGCAGGCCCTGGTGGGGGTAGCGGCCGCGGGCGACCAGGTCCCCGACGGTGATCCCGTCCGGGGCGATCGAGGACTGCGGCAGCAGGCCGAGGGTCCGGGCCACCTTCTTGGCGGGGTAGGACTGGATGACCTCGCCGTCCAGGAGCACCCGGCCCCTGCTCGGCTTGAGCATCCGGGACAGCGCGCGCAGCAGGGTGGACTTGCCGCAGGCGTTGGGCCCGACGATGACGGTGAAGGAGTTGTCGGGTATCTCGACGGAGAGCTGCTCGGCGATGACCCGCTGGTCGTAGCCGAGGGTCACGTCGTCGGCGATCAGCCGGTTCACTTCAGGGACGCTCCTGCTCTGGTTTCGGGTCGGGGAGGGGGCCGGTGCCGGGCGGCGGCTCATATCCGCCCGGCCCGGCGTTCGGTGACGAGCAGCCACAGCAGATAGGCACCGCCGAGCACGCCGGTGAGCACGCCGACCGGCAACTGGTCGGCGCCGAAGATCCGTTGGGAGGACCAGTCGGCGACCACCAGGAGGGTGGCGCCCATCGCCATCGCCGGTACGAGGTTGGGTCCCGGCGCCTTCGTCAGGCGCTTGGCGAGCTGGGGCGCGGTGAGGGCGAGGAAGCCGACCGGACCGGCCGCCGCGGTGGCCGCCGCGGTGAGGACGACGGCGGAGAGCATCAGCAGCAGCCGGGTGCGCTCGACCCGGACGCCGAGGGCCCCGGCCGCGTCGTCGCCCATCTCCAGCATGCGCAGCGGGCGGGCGTTGACCAGGGCCAGCGGTACGAGCACGGCGCACAGCGCGAGCAGCGGCCAGACCTGGTCCCAGTCCCGGCCGGTGAGCGAGCCGGTCATCCAGACCAGGGCGCGGGCGGCGTCCACCAGGTCGGCCTTGGTCAGCAGATAGCCGTTGACCGCGGTGACGATGGCCGCGGCCCCGATGCCGACGAGGACGAAGCGGTAGCCGTGCACCCCCCGCTTCCAGGCGAGCAGATAGATCGCGGCGCCGGTGAGCAGGCCGCCGGCCAGGGCGCCCAGGGTGACCTGGGTGGCCGAGCCGCCGAGGACCACGATGGTGAACAGGGCGCCCGCGGTGGACCCCTGGCCGAGGCCGAGGATGTCCGGGCTGCCCAGCGGATTGCGGGAGACCGACTGGAAGACGGCGCCGCCGAGGCCGAGCGCGGCACCCACCAGGAGCGCCACCAGGACCCGAGGCAGCCGCAGGTCGTTGACGATGAACTCCTGGCCGGGGTTGCCCTCGCCGAGCAGGGTGCGCACCACGTCGGCGAAGCCGATCGGATAGTCGCCGGTCCCGATCAGCACGACGCTCGCGGCCAGGGCGGCGAGCAGCAGGAGCAGGACCACCAGGGCCGAGCGGGCCTCCACCCGGACCGAGAGTCCGCCGCGGGTGCGCAGCGACTTCACGGGCGGGCCCTTGCGTACCGGCCGCGCGGCCGGGCCGTTGCGCGGCGTCTTCACAGCTGGGCCATCCTCTGCCGTCGTACGAGCAGGATGAACACCGGGCCGCCGATGATCGCGGTCACGATGCCCACCTGGAGTTCCGCCGGGCGCACCAGGAGCCGCCCGAGCACATCCGCGCCGAGCAGCAGCACCGGCGAGAGCAGCGCCGAGTACGGCAGGATCCAGCGCTGGTCGGGCCCGGTGAAGGAGCGCACCACATGCGGGACCATCAGTCCGACGAAGGCGATCGGCCCGCAGGCGGCGGTGGCCGCGCCGCACAGCAGGGTGGCCGCGCCGAGCGAGAGCGCCCGGGTGCGGGTCAGCCGGGCGCCGAGCGCGCGGGCGGTGTCGTCGCCCATGGCGAGGGCGTTGAGCGGGCGCGCCAGGAAGAGGGTGAGGAGCATGCCGAGGGCGAGGAAGGGCAGCACCTGGAGCAGGATGTCGTTGTTGGCGTAGGCCAGCGAACCGACCGTCCAGAACCGCATCTTCCCGAGCGCCGCGTCGTCGACGATCATCACGGCCTGGAGATAGCCGCTGAGGGCCGCGGTGAGCGCGGTGCCCGCGAGCGCGAGCCGTACCGGGGTGGCGCTGCGGCTGCCGCCGAGCGCGTACACCAGGACGCCCACGGCCGCCGCCCCCGCGAAGGCGAACCAGACATAGCCGGTAAGGGAGTTGACGCCGAGGAAGGTGATGGCGGTGACCACCGCCGCGGAGGCGCCCGCGTTGATGCCGAGCAGCCCGGGGTCGGCGAGCGGATTGCGGGTGAGGGCCTGGAGCACCGCGCCGGCGAGTCCGAGCGAGGCCCCGGCGAGCAGCCCGAGGCCGGTACGCGAGAGGCGCTCGCCGACCACCACATCGCTGAAGGTGCCCGAGTCCTGGAAGACCCCGTGCCAGACCTGGCCGAGGCTGAGCGGTTTGGCGCCGATCGCGATACTGGCGGCGGCGACCGCGACCAGGAGCACCAGCGCCACCAGCAGTCCGGCGCCGCGTATCGCGTGCCTCGGCGGCGGCGCGGGAACACTCACCGCGCGCTGTTCAGGGGGACCTTCGACCAACACCCGGTTAGGGTAGCCTATCCTCCGGATTCGGGCTGATGGGCGGGGGTGCCGCCCCCGTCGGCAGCGCGTACCGCCCCGGCACCGGGCCCGCTCACCACCCCAGCCGCGCCAGCGCCTTCCCCGCGTCGGCGCCGCAGCCCCGCTCGCCCCCGGCGCTCCAGGCCGCCGCGCACAACGCCCGCAGCCCGTCCAGCGGTTCGCCCTCGCCGGTCAGCTCCAGCGTCTCGCCCCGGGCCGCGGCCCGCCAGCCGCCGCAGCCGAACTCCCCTTCGTACGCCCGCACTTCGGGCTGCCCGGTGAGCAGGCCCCGCAGGTCGGCGTCGACATAGGTGGGCCGGTGCCCGGGCACCGCCGCGAGCAGTTGGGCCGGGTCGGTCACCCCGGTGAGGACGAGCAGCGAGTCGACCCCGCCGTTGAACGCCCCCTCGATATCGGTGTCCAGGCGGTCCCCGACCACCAGCGGCCGCCGCGCCCCGGTCCGCAGGATCGTCTCCTTGTGCATCGGCGGCAGCGGCTTGCCCGCCACCTGCGGGCTGGCCCCGGTGGCGATCCGCACCACCTCGACGGCCGCCCCGTTGCCGGGGGCGATCCCGCGCGCGCTCGGGATGGTCAGATCGGTGTTGGAGGCGAACCAGGGCAGCCCCCGCGCGACCGCGTAGGAGGCCTCCGCGAAGCGGCCCCAGGGCAGTTCGGGCCCGCCGTAGCCCTGCACCACGGCCACCGGCTCCTCGTCCGCCGACTCCACCGGCTCCAGGCCCCGCTCCCGCAGCGCCACCCGCAGGCCCTCGCCGCCGATCACCAACACCCGTGACCCGGCGGGCAGTTGCTCGCTCATCAGCCGGGCGACTGCCTGCGCCGAGGTGACCACGTCCTCGGTCCGCGCCGGGACGCCGAGTTCGGTGAGGTGGGCGGCGACCGCCTCCGGGGGGCGCAGCGCGTTGTTCGTCACATAGGCGAGGCGCATGCCCCGCTCCCGCGCGGCAGCGAGCGAGTCCACCGCGTGCGCGATCGCCTGACCGCCCGCGTACACCACCCCGTCCAGATCGAGCAGCGCCGTGTCGTAGGCGCTGTCGAGCCGGTCGGCGCTGTGGCCGGGCAGGGTCCTCGGGCTGTGGTCCATGGATGCGTTCCGTTCCTGTTCGCCGCTGCTCCCCCGATCCTCTCGTATCCGCCGCGCGGACTTACGATGCACAGATGAAGAACGCTGGTCCCGCAGGCGGTCCCCGAGGCAGCGGCCTCGACCTCCAGCCCTTCCGGGGCATCCGCTATGTCCCCGAACGGGTCGGCTCCCTCTCCGCGGTGACCTCGCCCCCGTACGACGTCGTGGTCCGCCCCGACGGGCTGCACCAGCTCCAGTCCGCGGACCCGCACAACATCGTCCGGCTGATCCTGCCCCAGGCCGCCGACCCCGAGACCAGCAGTGAACAGGCCGCCGGCGCCCTCACCAGCTGGCTCGCCGAGGGCATCCTGGCCGCCGACGACACCCCCGCGCTCTACGTCTACGAACAGCGCGGGGAGTCGATGCTGCAACGCGGGATCATCGGCGCCCTGCGGCTCTCGGAAGCGCGGGAGGGCGTCGTCCTGCCGCACGAGGACGTGATGCCGCAGATCGTCGCGGAACGCGCGGCCCTGATGCGGGCCACCGCCGCCAACCTCGAACCGCTGCTCCTGTCCTACCGCGGCGACGCCGGGGAGTGCGGTACGGCCGCCGTCGTCGACCGCACGGTCACCACCGCCCCGCTGCTGAGCACCACCACCGAGGACGGCATCCGCCACACCCTGTGGTCCGTGACCGACCCCGCCTCGCTCACCGCCGTCCAGGAGGACCTGGCCCGGCACGAGGCCCTGATCGCCGACGGCCACCACCGCTGGGCCACCTGCCTGCGGCTGCGCGCGGACCATCCCGGCCCCAGCCCCTGGGACTACGGCCTCGTCCTGCTGGTGGACACCGCCCGCCACCCGCTCCAGGTCCGGGCCATCCACCGCCTCCTGCACCGGGTACCGGTCTCCGAGGCGCTCACCGGCCTCAAGGACGCCTTCCGGGTACGCGAGCTCGGCGGCGACCTGGACCGGGCGCGGTCCGCCCTCGCCGAGGCGGCCACCGAGGGCAACGCCTTCCTGCTCGCGGGCGACGGCTCCTTCCATCTCGCCGACCGGCCCGACCCCGCCCTGCTTGAGCGGACGGTGCCCCGGGACCGCCCGGCCGCCTGGCGGTCCCTCGACGCGACGGTGCTGCACTCCACCCTGCTCGACCAGGTCTGGCGGATCCCCGACACCCCGGACCACATCGGCTACATCCACCACACCCGCGCCGCGGTCACCAAGGCCGAACGCGACGGCAGCACCGCCGTCCTGATGCACCCGGTCCGCGAGGACGTCGTACGCGAACTGGCCCGCCAGGGCGTCACCATGCCCCGCAAGTCCACCTCCTTCGGCCCGAAGCCCGCGACGGGCCTGGTCCTGCGCAGCCTCACCCTCTGACCCACGCGCAGGGGGCGCCCTCCGGGAAGGAGAACGCCCCCTGCTTCTGGGCTACTTGGGGTTCTTGGGTCTTCGGTCCCTCAGGTCCTCAGTTCCTCGGTTCCTCGGTTCCTCGGTTCCTCGGTTCCTCGGTTCCTCGGTTCCCAGGCTGCCGTCAGTGGTCCATGTGGTTGCGGGAGTTGTCGGTGCCAGGGGCGTCGATGCCGGAGTCGCCGTCGGGGTCACCGTCGGGATCGGCGGATGCGCTGCCGTCGTCAGCGGAGGTGTCACCGGAGGCATCGCCGGAAGCGTCGCCGGAGTCCGGGGCGTCCTCGCCGATCACCGCGTCGTCCGCGTCGGCCAGATGGTCCGCACCGGCCGTCTCGACCACGTCCTCCACCTCGACCAGGTCCTCGTCCGTGCTCTCGTCGAGAGCGGCATCCGTCCCGGCCGAGGCGGTAGGCGTGACATCCGCGGCTTCCCGGCCGCCGGCTTCCGCGTCCTCGTCCCCGGTCTCGAAGCCGGGCTCCTCCTCGTCGCCGAGCGCGTCCGTGAACTCGACGCCGTCCAGCTCCGCGAGCCGGTCGGAGGCGTCGGTGCTGCCGTCCTTGTCGGACTCCACGGCCTTGGCGAACCACTCCCGCGCCTCGTCCTCGCGCCCCGCTTCGAGCAGCGCGTCCGCGTAGGCGTACCGGAGCCGCGCGGTCCAGGGCTGCACCGAGTTCGAGGCGAGTTCGGGGCTCTGCAGCGTGACGATGGCCGCCTCGGTCTGCCCGAGGTCCCGGCGCGCACCGGCCGCGACCAGGCGCATCTCCACCTGCCCGGCCTTGTCGAGCTTGTGCACCTCGGGCTCACCGGCCATGTCGAGCGCCTTCTCCGGCCGCCCGAGACCCCGCTCGCAGTCCGCCATGACCGGCCACAGCTCGGTGTTGCCCGTCATCCGCCGTGCCGCCCGGAACTCCCCGAGCGCCTCGCTGTACTTCTGCGTCGCGTACGCCGCGAATCCCGCCGCCTCGCGCACGGCAGCCACCCGCGAGGCCAGCCGCAGGGCCACCCGCGAGTAGCCGTACGCGCCCTCGGGGTCCTCGTCGATGAGCCGGGCGACCATCACCAGGTTCCGCGCGACATCCTCCGCCAGCGTCTTCGGCAGGCTCAGCAGCTCCTGCCGTACGTCCTTGTCGATCTCCTCACCGGTGACGTCCTCGGGGATCGGCAGCCGCTTGATCGGCTCCCGGTCCCGGTCCCGCTCGTCCCGGAACCGCCCACCGCCGTGGCGGTCGTCCCGCCGGTCGTCCCGGCCGCGGTAACCGCCGCCGGGCCGGCCCCGGTCGTCACGGCGCGGCCCGCGGTCGTCACGCCCACGGAAGCCACCGCGGTCGCCGTCGCGGCGGTCGTCCCGCCGGAACGGGGCGCGGTCGTCCCGCCGGAAGCCACCGCGGTCGCCCTCACGCCGGTCGTCCCCACGGCGCTCGTCACGCCGGAACCCGCCCCCGCGATTGTCGTCACGACGGTCGTCACGCCGGAACGGGGCACGGTCGCCGTCACGCCGGTCGTCCCGACGGAAGCCACCACGGTCGTCCCCGCGGCGCTCGTCACGCCGGAAACCGCCGCCCCGGTTGTCGTCCCGACGGTCATCACGACGATCGTCCCTACGGTCATCACGTCGGTCATCACGTCGGTACGAGGGCCGGTCACCGTCACGGCGGTCATCGCGACGGAAGCCGCCACCACGGTTGTCGTCGCGCCGGTTGTCCTCACGGCGGAAGCCACCGCGGTCATCGCGACGCCCCTCACCGCGGTCGTCCCGCCGGAAAGCCGGACGCTCATCACGCCGCTCGTCCCGGGGGAAACGGCCACCGGGACGGTCGTCACGCCGGAAGCCGCCGCGGTCATCACGCCGTTCCTCGCGCCGGAAACCCCCGCGGTCGCCGTCGCGGCGGTCATCACGCCGGAACGGGGCACGGTCGTCCCGCCGGTCGTCACGACGGAACCCGCCCCCGCGGTTGTCGTCACGGCGGAAGCCACCGCGGTCGCCCTGCCGATCGTCACGGCGGAAGCCACCACCGCGGTTGTCGTCCCGGCGGTCGTCGCGCTGGTACGGAGGCCGGTCACCGTCCCGCCGGAACCCTCCGCGGTCACCCTCACGCCGGTCGTCCCTACGGTCATCACGGCGGTACGAGGGCCGGTCACCGTCACGGCGGAAGCCGCCACCACGGTTGTCGTCCCGCCGGAAACCCCCGCCGCGATTGTCGTCACGACGGCCGGCGCCGGCACGGTCATGGGAGCGGGCGGGCCGGTTTCCCCCACGGTCACCACTGTCCCGGCGGCGCTCGTCGCGCTCGGGTCGCTCGTCGGGAGAGTTGGGGGACATGGGTGACTCCTCTGTCTTTGGTACGCAGTCATTCTCGCGCAGCCCGGTATCGAGCGCGCGGCATGGAAAACAAAAAGGACCTGTGGTCCCAGCGTGAACGCTGGGACCACAGGTCCTCAAAGATTGTTCGGCGGCGTCCTACTCTCCCACAGGGTCCCCCCTGCAGTACCATCGGCGCTGTAAGGCTTAGCTTCCGGGTTCGGAATGTAACCGGGCGTTTCCCTCACGCTATGACCACCGAAACCCCTTCAGACTCCCCGTACGAATACGGGGAAAGAACAGGGCAGCGAACAAGCACACTCTTCAATTAAGTGGAACTGTTCAGCCAGCACAACTGTTCGTTGTCTGGGAACTACACAGTGGACGCGAGCAACTGAGGACAAGCCCTCGGCCTATTAGTACCGGTCAACTCCACCCCTCACAGGGCTTCCATATCCGGCCTATCAACCCAGTCGTCTCCTGGGAGCCTTACCCTCTCAAA
>NZ_JAAWWP010000004.1 GCF_012273655.1 Streptomyces physcomitrii
CATAAAAGACTGCCGAGAGTCAGGGGTATCAACATATCTGGCGTTGACTTTTGGCACGCTGTTGAGTTCTCAAGGAACGGACACTTCCTTCGTACTCACCCCGACCATTCAGCCGAGGCTTTCCTCCGGGCGTTTCCCTTCGGTGTTTCCAACCTTACCAGACGCTTTCCGTCCCGATTTCCGGTCCGTATTTCATCCAGTGGCCGTTGGAGAGCCATACCTATTCAGTCGCCTTCCGGCTCCCTTTCGGTGTCCCTCACGTTAGCGGAATTCCCTCCGGACTCATAATCGAGTCCCTTCGGCAGATTTCGGCATGCGAAAGCTGCACCCGGTGAAGGGGATGTGCCTAGTGAGTGGGTTCGCCGCTCCCGGTGGTCGGCTGACTGCCGGACCGGTTCAAGCGGCTCGGAGTACATTACGGGGCCCCGAAGGTCGGGTCAAGTTCGGCGTTTACGCGGGGCGTGTGCGCGGTAGGGGCTGACGGTCGGGTCCCCGTCGATCCAGAACCGCCAGGGGTGCACCCCGCCTTCGCCCGCCACCCCGGTCCGGGGCCCCGTACGTACCAGGTCGGAGGGTGTGGGCGTACCCGCGAGGACGGACAGCGGCGCCTCGGTGGAGGCGCAGACATCGGCGCCGTCGAGCAGGCGGTCGACATCGAGGGCGGTGGCGAGCCGGGCGGGGCCTTTGGCCAGTTCCTTGTCGTTGCGGGCCGAGAGTCGCCGTCCCCGGGCGGCTTCGGTCCCGCTGAGGATCTCCCCGGCGCGCAGCAGCACCCCGCCGGCCACGCCCTCCTCGCCGCAGACCAGGTTGAGGCAGTGCCACATGCCGTAGGTGAAGTAGACGTACGCGTGTCCGGGCGGGCCGAACATCACCGCGTTCCTGGCGGTCCGGCCGCGGAAGGCGTGGGAGCCGGGGTCGATCTCCCCCGCGTAGGCCTCGACCTCGGTGAGGCGGAGCTCGATCGTGCCCTCCGGTGCGGTGCGGACGAGGGTCCGCCCGAGCAGGTCGGGGGCGACCTCCAGGACGGGGCGGTCGAAGAAGTCACGGCTGAGGGGCGTACGGTCGGGGGCCACGATCATGGCGCCCAAGCCTAACCCCGCCTCCGCGGCGGCCCTCGGGGCACGGAACCGGGGCCCGGTGGAGCGGAACCGCCCGGGCCCGTATCGCGTTCTAGGGTTTCGAGGATTGAGTCGTCACCACAGGCTGGGCCTGGGGAGGAGAAACATGGGGTTCAAGAAGCTGCTGGCGAGTCTGGGTGCCGGCGGGGCCTCGGTCGAGACGGTGCTGACCGAGGCGAACGTGGTGCCCGGCGGTGTGGTCCAGGGCGAGGTGCGGATCCAGGGCGGCTCGGTCAGCCAGGAGATCGAGGGGCTGTCGGTCGGCCTGCAGGCGCGGGTCGAGGTCGAGGGCAACGACCAGGAGTACAAGCAGGACATCGAGTTCACCAAGGTGCGGCTCGGCGGGGCCTTCACGCTGGCCGAGAACGCGGTGCACGCGGTGCCGTTCGCCCTGGAGATCCCCTGGGAGACGCCGATCACCAGCATCGACGGGCAGCAGCTGCGCGGCATGAACATCGGGGTGAGCACGGAGCTGGAGATCGCCCGCGCCGTGGACTCCACCGACCTGGACCCGGTGGACGTCCACCCGCTGCCCGCCCAGCAGGCCATCCTGGACGCCTTCATCCAGCTCGGTTTCCGCTTCAAGAGCGCGGACATGGAGCGCGGGCACATCCGCGGCACCCGGCAGAAGCTGCCCTTCTACCAGGAGATCGAGTTCTTCCCGCCGCAGCAGTACCGCGGGCTGAACCAGGTCGAGCTGAGCTTCGTCGCCGACGACCGGGAGATGGACGTCGTCCTGGAGATGGACAAGAAGCCGGGTCTGTTCAGCGAGAGCAGCGACACCTTCCGCTCCTTCAAGGTGGGGCTGAACGACTACCAGGCGACCGACTGGTCCGCCTATCTGAACCAGTGGCTCTCCGAGGTCGGCAGCCGCCGCAACTGGCTCTGACCTCACCGCGGTCCACCGCCTGAGCCCCGGCCCACGGCACGCAGCGAGTCCTGTGCCGTGGGCCGAGCGCTGTCCGGACTCCCGTACGACCGGCTCCCGTACGACCGCCTGCCGCGGGCACGGCGGGCGCGCGACCCTCTAGGCTCGGCCCGCAGAGTGTTTGCCGATCAGTGAGGTGCGAGAAGTGACCGAGCTCAACAGGCCGCCCCTTCCCCATGACTTCCACCCCGAGGTGCCCGCGTTCACCGTGGTGAGCGACGATCTGGCACCGGGTGGCACGCTCAAGGACGATCAGGTCTACGCGGCCGGGAACACCTCGCCGCATCTGCGCTGGGAGGGGTTCCCGGCGGAGACCAGGAGCTTCGCGGTGACCTGCTTCGACCCGGACGCGCCGACCGGCAGCGGCTTCTGGCACTGGACCGTCTTCGACATCCCGGTCTCGGTGACGGAGCTGCCGGTGGGCGCGGGCACCGGCTCCTTCGCGGGCCTGCCCGAGGGCGCCGTACAGGTGCGCAACGACTACGGCACCCACGACTTCGGGGGTGCCGCCCCGCCCGCGGGCGACCCGGCGCACCGCTATGTCTTCACCGTGTACGCGGTGGACCAGGAGAAGCTGGGTCCCGACGCCACGGGCTCGCCCGCCTTCGTCGGCTTCAACCTCCGCTTCCACACCCTCGCCCGGGCGCAGCTGCTCGGCGCGTACGCGGCGCCCGCCGGCGGCTGAGCCGTCATCGCACCGTTGCCCGTCCCCAGTCTTGAATCCGACCGGGGGCGGGCATTCTTCTGGCACCGGGACCGCCGCGCTGCCCGGAGGCCCGGATATTGCGTTGTCCATCCCGGCGTCCCCGGCCAGAGTTGATCCCGGCCCGCTCACCGATCGGGGGGACGGGCCTGTGCACACGGGAGGTGGGCGGGATGCGTGACACGCTGGTGCTGAATGCGAGCTTCGAGCCGTTGTCGACGGTGACGTTGAACCGGGCCGTCGTTCTGGTGCTCCAGGACAAGGCCGTGGTGGAGCAGGCCCACCCCGCCCTCCGTATGCGCGGCGCGGCCGTCGATCTGCCGGTGCCGCGGGTGATCCGGCTGTGCCGGTACGTACGGGTGCCCTTCCGAAGACAGGCTCCGTGGTCGCGGCGGGGTGTGCTGGTGCGTGACCGGCACCGGTGCGCGTACTGCGGGCGGCGGGCGACCACCGTCGACCACGTGGTGCCGCGTTCGCTGGGCGGCGCGGACGCCTGGCTGAACACGGTGGCCTCCTGCGCGGAGGACAACCACCGCAAGGCGAACCGGACTCCGGAGCAGGCGGGCATGCCGCTGCTGCGCCAGCCCTTCGAGCCGACTCCGGCGGACGCCATGCTGCTGACGCTGGCGCAGGACGACCTGGAGTCGCTGCCGGGCTGGCTGTCCAAGTCGGCGGCCTGAGGGGCCTGTCGGGCACCGGAGAGTGCGGATACGGGAAGGCGCCCGTCCCCTGAGGGGGCGGGCGCCTTCCCGTGTACGCGGTCGCGGGCCTCGGTGGAGAGCTCCGGATCGGCCGTGCCTCAGTCGATCGACGGCTTCTCCATGCGGTCCGAGCCGCTCGGGGACGGGGACGGGACGCTGGGCGAACCGCCGCCCATGGGGCCGAAGTTGCCGATGGCGCCGGAGAGGCCCTTGAGGGCGTCGCCGATCTCGCTGGGCACGATCCAGAGCTTGTTGGCGTCGCCCTCGGCGATCTTCGGGAGCATCTGGAGGTACTGGTAGGAGAGCAGCTTCTGGTCCGGGTCACCGGCGTGGATGGACTCGAAGACCGTACGGATGGCCTGGGCCTCGCCCTCCGCGCGCAGGGCGGCGGCCTTGGCCTCACCCTCGGCGCGCAGGATGGCCGACTGCTTCTCACCCTCGGCGCGCAGGATCTCGGACTGCCGGACACCTTCGGCCTGGAGGATCGCGGCGCGCTTGTCGCGGTCGGCGCGCATCTGCTTCTCCATCGAGTCCTGGATGGAGGTGGGCGGCTCGATCGCCTTCAGCTCGACGCGGTTGACGCGGATGCCCCACTTGCCGGTGGCCTCGTCGAGGACGCCGCGCAGGGCCGCGTTGATCTCCTCACGGGAGGTCAGGGTGCGCTCCAGGTCCATGCCGCCGATGATGTTCCGCAGCGTGGTGACGGTGAGCTGCTCGATGGCCTGGATGTAGCTGGCGACCTCGTAGGTCGCGGCGCGGGCGTCGGTGACCTGGTAGTAGATGACCGTGTCGATGTTGACGACCAGGTTGTCCTGGGTGATCACCGGCTGGGGCGGGAAGGGGACGACCTGTTCTCGCAGGTCGATCCGGTTGCGGATCGAGTCGATGAACGGGACGACGATGTTGAGTCCCGCGTTGAGGGTGCGGGTGTAGCGCCCGAAGCGTTCGACGATCGCGGCGCTGGCCTGCGGGATGACCTGGATCGTCTTGATCAGGGCGATGAAGACCAGCACCACCAGAATGATCAGGACGATGATGATCGGTTCCATCGTGGATGCCCGTACCCTTCGTGCCTAGAGGTTCGCGGAAGACCGTCCGTACGGACCGTGCGGACCGTACCGAAGATCTTGCTGGTCGAGTCTGTCAGAGAGCAACTCGGCTTGCCCGGTGTTCCGTTCACGTCCCGTCACATGACGATGGCGGTCGCGCCCTCGATGTCCACGACGTCGACTTCCTCACCGGCCTCGTAAGTCTGCCCCGAATCGAGCGAGCGGGCGGACCAGACCTCGCCGGACAGCTTGATCCGGCCACCGTGGCGGTCGACGCGCTCCAGGACGATGGCCTGTTTTCCCTTCAACGCCTCGACGCCGCTGGTGTGTTCGGGCTGCCGTCGGCGGCTGCGCGCGGCCAGCGGTCTGACCAGCGCGATCAGCGCCACCGAGACGACCACGAAGACCAGGACCTGCGCCACGGCTCCGCCGCCGGCCCCGGCCGTGATCGCGGCGGCCACGGCGCCGACGGAGAACATCCCGAACTCCGGCATCGCGGTGATCACCAGCGGGATACCGAGCGCCGCCGCACCTATGAGCCACCACACCCACGCGTCTATGTCCACCGGTTCATGGTAGGTCGACCGGTTGCTCCCGCGACAGGGTGCGATCAACTTCCGTATACGGCGGTGGACTTGGCGGAGCCTCAGCTCATCGGCAGGCCGCGGGCGGTCCAGCGGTCGCCGGACTGCTCGACGAGGAGCGGCAGTCCGAAGCACAACGACAGGTTGCGCGAGGTGAGTTCGAGTTCCAGGGGGCCCGCGGCCAGCACCTTGCCCTGACGGATCATCAGGACGTGGGTGAAGCCGGGGGCGATCTCCTCGACATGGTGGG
The DNA here is from genome assembly GCF_012273655.1 of Streptomyces physcomitrii. Taxonomy (GTDB): domain Bacteria; phylum Actinomycetota; class Actinomycetes; order Streptomycetales; family Streptomycetaceae; genus Streptomyces; species Streptomyces physcomitrii. The sequence continues at coordinate 5,334 of NZ_JAAWWP010000004.1, forward strand.
TCACCATGATCATGGAGGGGGCGAGCGGGTCGCGGGCGAGGCGGCCGAGGCGGCGTACGAGGTCCTCGCGGCCGCCGAGGTCGAGTCCGGCGGCGGGCTCGTCGAGCAGCAGCAGCTCGGGGTCGGTCATCAGGGCGCGGGCGATCAGGGTGCGCTTGCGCTCGCCCTCGGAGAGGGTGCCGAAGCGGCGGTCGAGGTACTCGCTCATGCCGAGCCGGTCGAGGAAGGCGCGGGCGCGCTGCTCGTCGACGTCCTCGTAGGACTCCTGCCAGCTCGCGGTCATGCCGTAGGCGGCGGTGAGGACGGTCTGCAGCACGGTCTGGCGCTTGGGCAGCTTCTCGGCGAGGGCGATGCCCGCCATGCCGATGCGCGGGCGCAGCTCGAAGACGTCGACCTTGCCGAGCCGGTCGCCGAGGATGCTCACGCCGCCGCTGCTCGGGAAGAGGTAGCTGGAGGCGATGTTGAGGAGGGTGGTCTTGCCCGCGCCGTTGGGTCCGAGGATGATCCAGCGCTCGCCCTCCTTGACCGACCAGGAGACCTGGTCCACCAGAGCACGGCCCTCGCGGACCACGGAAACGTCCTCCAGCTCCAGTACATCGCTCATGAGCGCGTTGTCTCCCATTGCAGTCTCGTCCTCGCGTCCGCCTGTGTGCACGCGTTCCCCAGGGAAAACCTACGCCACCCGCGCCGGGGCCCGGTCCCCGAGGTCGCCCCGGGGTGCGGACGGTGGCGCCTCGGGCGGGCCCGCGGGGCCCGTAGGCTGAGGGGCATGTTCTTCGAACCACGCTCCGGCCGGCTCGCCGCGTGGGGCAACGCGCTCCTCGCCGGCCTGGTCTCGCCCGACGACGCGGTGGCGGCCGTGGTCGCCGAGGACGCGGTGCACCGGGTGGCGGGGCTGCCCGGGGAGAGCGGCCAGGTCGGCCTGACGCTGGCGCTCGGGCGGCTGCGGGCACTCGGGGTGCGCGGGCTGCGGGTGGCGCTGCCCGCGCCGGGGCATCCGCTCGGCCTCAGCGGGCCGCCCGAGTTCAACGCCCGTGCCCTGGAGGCGGAGGAGGCCGTGGTCTGCCACGGCACCGCGCTCGGTCTGGTGCCCGATGTGTACGAGGCCGGGCCGGTGGAGGGCCTGTCCACCGAGGTGGTCTGGCACTGCCTGGAGGTCAGGCAGGCGCCGCCCGCCGATGTGCCCTCCCTCGGCGAGGCCGAACGCGAGCTGGCCCAGGCGCTCAGGGAGGCCACCGAGACCCTGGCGCGGCTGGACGTGGCGGGCTCGGGGCCGGTGGCCGAGGCGGCCGTCGACGCCTACCGGGCGCGCGCCGAGCGCGGCCGGGAGCTGCTCGCGCCGGGTTATCCGCCGCGTGCGGTACGGGTGTTGGAGCTGGCCCAGCGGGTGGCGCTGCTGATCGACATGGCCGAGGAGCACGGCCCCGGCGCCGCCGTCAGCGCCTCCGCGATGGACGCGCGGTCGCGGGCGCTGCGGCCGGTGGAGCGCACGGCGCGCCGGGCCCAGGTCGCGGCGTACAACGCGTATGTGGAGGAGAGCGAGCGCGGCGTCCGCTGAGGTGGGGCGGGGGTCGTGCGCCCGTGTCCGTTCCGGCGGGGACCGGCCGGGCGGGCTCAGCCGGTGACGCCGTGGCGGACCGCCCACAGGGCGGCCTGGGTGCGGTCGGCGAGGTCCAGTTTCATCAGGATGTTGGAGACGTGCGTCTTGACGGTCTTCTCGGAGAGGACCAGGGCGCGGGCGATCTCCCGGTTGGAGCGGCCGTCCGCGATCAGCGAGAGCACCTCGCGCTCGCGCTCGGTCAGGGCCCCGGCCCGGCCGCTCGTCCCGCCGCCCGGCTCGTCCTCGGAGAGCAGCGCCCCGGCGACCTCGGGCTGGAGCAGTACGTGCCCGGCGTGCACGGAGCGGATCGCCCCGGCCAGCGCCTCGGGGTCGACGTCCTTGTAGACGTATCCGGCGGCGCCCGCGCGCAGGGCGGGGACGACGGTGCGCTGCTCGGTGAAGCTGGTGACGATCAGCACCCGGGCGGGGTTGGCGAGTTCGCGCAGCCGGCGCAGGGCGGCGACGCCGTCCATGCCGGGCATCTTCACGTCCATCAGGACCACGTCGGGGCGCAGCCGCTCGGTCTGGTCCACCCCCTCCTCGCCGTCCGAGGCCTCCCCCACCACCTCGATGTCGTCCTGGACCTCCAGGAAGGTGCGCAGGCCCCGGCGTACGACCTGGTGGTCGTCGACGAGGAGCACGCGGATCCGGCGGTCGTCCGGGGTGCGCCGGGCGGGCTCGCGACGGGGGTCCGGTCCTCGGGCCGGGGGCGGCGTGGTCTCAGTGTGCTCAGCCACCGGGGACCTCCATGTCGATCGTGGTGCCCTCGCCGGGCGTGGAGTGGACGGTGAGCCTGCCGCCGACCCCGCGGGCCCGGTCGCGCATGGAGACCAGTCCGAGGTGGCGTCCGGCACGGCGTACGGCCCGGGGGTCGAAGCCCTTGCCGTCGTCGGTGACCCGCAGGGCGGTGCCCGCGCCGCGGCGTCTGAGGGTGACGTCGACGCGGGTGGCCCCGGAGTGCCGCAGGGCGTTGTGCAGGGCTTCCTGGGCCACCCGGAGCATGGCCTCCTCCTGGGCGGCGGGCAGCGCGCGGACGCCGGTGCCGTCGAAGGTGACCTCGGCGCTGTGCGCGCGGTCCAGGACGCGGATCTGGGTGCGCAGGGTGGCGACGAGGCCGTCCTCGTCGAGGGCCGCGGGGCGCAACTCCACGACGGCGGCGCGCAGTTCGTCGGCGGCCTCGGCGGCGAGCGCGGCCACCTGCTGGAGTTCGCCCTTGGCGCGGGAGGGGTCGCGGTCGACCAGGGCGGCGGCGGCCTGCGCGGTCAGGCGCAGCGAGAAGAGCTTCTGGCTCACCGCGTCGTGCAGGTCGTGGGCGAGCCGGGAGCGCTCCTCGACGATGGTCAGCTCGCGGCTGCGTTCGTAGAGGCGGGCGTTGGTCAGGGCGATGGCGGCGTGCTGGGCGAGGATCGCGAGGAGTTCCTCGTCGTCCTCGGTGAAGCCGCAGTCGGCGTCCGGCGCGGGGCCCTTCTTCTTGTTGGCGAGGAAGAGGGCGCCGATGATCTCCTCGCCGTCCTTGATGGGCAGCCCGAGGAAGTCGCTCATGTCGGGGTGCGCGGCGGGCCAGCCGCCGAAGCGGGGGTCCTTGCGCACATCGTCGAGCCGCTCGCGCCGGGCGTCCCTGAGCATCGCCGCGAGCACCCCGTGCTGGCGCGGCAGCGGGCCGATGGCGCGCCACTGCTCGTCGCTGACCCCGTCCACCACGAACTGGGCGAAGCCGCCGTGGTCGTCGGGGACGCCGAGGGCCGCGTACTCGGCGTCGAGCAGCTCCCTGGCCGAGGCCGTGATCGTCTTGAGGACGTCGCGGACCTCCAGGTGGCGGCTCATGGCGAGCAGCGCGGAGCTGACCGCGGACAGGCCCGAGCGGGGGGCGTTGCTCATGGCCTCACCGTACCGGCGCCCGGTGACCGTGCGTATCGGACGTGTGGCGGCCAGGGCCTGCGACCTGCGGCCTAGGCCTCCGGCCCCGGGAAGGACCCCGGCGGCGCCGTGGAAGGGGGCGGGTCACCGGGGTCGCCGGACAGCCGTGGGCCCGGGACGAGCCCCATCCCGCGATTTCGGGAGAAAAGGGACGGAAGGTGTCCTGCGGCATCCCGGAATTCCCTCACGGAGCGAATTGCCACCGCAACAAGGAGCGAGAATCGCCGTTCCCGCCTGTGACGCCCGGCATAGGATCCAGGTCACGTACGAAGTCGGCTAGTGGAGACAAAAAGGACCGTAAAGCGGCCCCCATGCCCGTTCAAAAGGGACACCTCGGACCCCTGATCCACTAAGGCGGTTCGTACGTCACGCCTTTGCCACAAATTTTTGCGACCGCTAAGAATTACCCCGTCGCTCGGCGCTGCGGCTGTCTACCCGCGGCGTTGGTGCCGGAAACACCTGTCCCCCGCCGGACCGAGAGCGACCTCCGCTATTCGAAGAGGTCACTACTGCCATGCGCAAGAACATGACGATTCCCGGTCTACGCAAGCCGCTCACCCGGACCCACCAGAAGTACGGGGTCGCCGGAGTCGCCGCCCTCGGCGCGGCCGCCCTCGCCCTCTCGCTGGCCCCGAACGACTCCGGGGCCGAGACCGAGGACGTGTCCGCCGCCCCGGTGGCCGTCACCAGCGCCACCGGCGAGCGGCAGATCAAGGATGTGCACGCCGGCATCACCGACCAGCTGGCGCAGGCCGACCAGCGGGCCAAGGACGCCGAGGCCAAGCTGAAGGCCGAGCAGGCGGCGAAGGCGAAGAAGGCCGCCGCGGCGAAGGCGAAGGCCGACGCCGAGGCCAAGGCCGAGGCGAAGAAGAAGGCCGAGGCGAAGGCGAAGGCCGACCGCGAGGCGAAGCCCGCCGCCAACCGCTCGGTCGCGCGCAAGCCGGTCTACGCGAACAACCTGGACGGCTGGATCCGCGAGGCCCTCGCGGTCATGAAGGAGAAGGGGATCCCCGGCTCCTACGAGGGCATCCACCGCAACATCATCCGCGAGTCCGCCGGTGACCCCCAGGCCATCAACAACTGGGACATCAACGCCATCAACGGCGTCCCCTCCAAGGGCCTGCTCCAGGTGATCCCGCCGACCTTCCAGACGTACCACGTCGAGGGCACCTCCTGGGACATCTACGACCCGGTCGCCAACATCACCGCCGCCTGCAACTACGCGGCCGACCGGTACGGCTCGATGGACAACGTGAACAGCGCCTACTGAGCCCGGCCGCCGAGGCGGTACACGCATACGCCTCAGGGCGGCACCCCGTGCGGGGTGCCGCCCTGAGGCGCGTGGCGTGCGGGCGGATAGCGGCCCGTACCGGCTAGTTGCGCATGACCTCGGGCTCGTGGCGGCGCAGCAGGCGCTGCACGGCGAAGCCGCAGGCGAGGGCGATGACCACCATGGCCAGCATGTTGATGGTCCACTGCCCGGCCGAGGCCTCCCACAGCGGGTCGAGGTTGTCCTTGTCGCTGAGGTCCCAGGGCGTCATCACATGCGAGAGGTCCAGGGTGCTGCCCGCCGCGGCGAGCGCCCAGCGGGAGGGCATCAGCCAGGCCAGCTGCTCCAGGCCGAGCTTGCCGTAGATCTGGAAGAGCGTGCCGGTGAAGACGAGCTGGACGATCGCGAACATCACCAGCAGCGGCATGGTCTTCTCGGCGGTCTTCACCAGGGCGGAGATCACCAGGCCGAACATCATCGAGGTGAAGCCGATGGCGATGATCGCCAGGCAGAGCTCGGCGGCCGGCGGCAACAGCAGGCCCTCCTCGGGCAGCTCGCGCACCGAGAAGCCGATCGCGCAGATGATCACGCCCTGGAAGGCGGTGATCACCCCGAGCACGATCACCTTGGACATCAGATAGGCCGAGCGGGACAGGCCGACGGCGCGTTCGCGCTCGTAGATGACCCGTTCCTTGATGAGTTCGCGGACCGAGTTGGCCGCTCCCGAGAAGCACATGCCGACCACCAGGATCATCATGATCATGCCGGCACTGCTGTTGTACGTGTCCTTGTCGCCCTTGGTCGGATCCGGCTTGACCAGGCCGTAGTCCGAGGGGATCACCACGCTGACCACGCCGAGGACCACCGGCAGCACCACCATCAGGCCGATGAAGCCGGGGTCGGAGGCGATGACCGAGACATAGCGGCGCACCAGGGTCCACAGCTGGGAGCCCCAGGTCTGCTGCTTCTGGGTCCTGACCTGCTGGGGCTGGATGTAGGCGGGCTGCGGGGGCGCGACCGCGTCGATGTCCGCGGCGTACATCCGGTAGTGCTGCGAACCGCGCCAGCGGCCGGACCAGTCGTAGTCGCGGTAGTTCTCGAAGGCGGAGAAGACGTCGGCCCAGGTGTCGTAGCCGAAGAAGTTGAGCGCCTCCTCGGGCGGGCCGAAGTAGGCGACGGAGCCGCCGGGCGCCATGACCAGGAGTTTGTCGCAGATCGCCAGCTCGGCCACCGAGTGGGTGACGACCAGGACGGTGCGGCCGTCGTCGGCGAGGCCGCGGAGCAGCTGCATGACGTCGCGGTCCATGCCCGGGTCGAGGCCCGAGGTCGGCTCGTCCAGGAAGATCAGGGAGGGCTTGGTCAGCAGCTCCAGGGCGACCGAGACGCGCTTGCGCTGGCCGCCGGAGAGGGCGGTGACCTTCTTCTCCTTGTGGATGTCGAGCTTCAGCTCGCCGAGCACCTCGTCGATCCGGGCCTCGCGCTCGGCCTCGGCGGTGTCGCCGGGGAAGCGGAGCTTGGCCGCGTACCGCAGCGCCTTCTGGACGGTCAGCTCCTTGTGCAGGATGTCGTCCTGCGGGACCAGGCCGATGCGCTGGCGCAGTTCGGCGAACTGCTTGTAGAGGTTGCGGTTGTCGTAGAGGACCTCGCCCTGGTTGGCGGGGCGGTAGCCGGTGAGCGCCTTGAGCAGGGTCGACTTCCCGGACCCGGACGGGCCGATGACCGCGACCAGGGACTTCTCGGGTACGCCGAAGGAGACGTCCTTGAGGATCTGCTTGCCGCCGTCGACCGTGACGGTCAGATGGCGGGCCGAGAAGGAGACCTCACCGGTGTCGACGACCTCTTCGAGCTGCCCGCCGACCAGGCGGAAGGTCGAGTGGCCGACGCCGACGACGTCGTTCGGGCCGAGCAGGGCGGTGCTCGACTTCGCCATCGGCTGGCCGTTGATGTACGTGCCGTTGTGGGAGCCGAGGTCGCGGATCTCGAAGCGGCCGTCCGGCGTCGCCGTGAACTCGGCGTGCAGGCGCGAGACCTGGAGGTCGGAGACGACCAGCTCGTTCTCCAGGGCACGGCCGATGCGCATCTTGCGGCCGAGGGCGAGCTGGTGGAACGTCGTCGGGCTGCCCTGCGCGGGCGGCCCGCCCTCCGGCCGGCCGGCGCCCTGACCGGGGCCCTGCTGCTGCGGGACCTGCGGCTGCGCGTGCTGCTGCGGAACCGGGGCCTGCTGCTGGTGCTGCGGCTGCTGCCAGCCCTGCTGCTGCGGGGGTTGCTGGTGCTGCTGCTGCTGCCAGCCTCCCTGCTGCGGCTGCTGCTGGGGCGGGGCCTGCTGCGGCGCCTGCTGGGCCCAGCCCCCGGCCTGCTGCTGGTAGGCCTGCTGCGGCTGCGGCTGCTGCTGGGCCTGCTGCGGCGCGGCGGCCCCCGTGGTCAGGCGCGGGCCGTCGTTGGCGTTGCCGAGGTTCACCACGCTGCCGGGGCCGAGCTCCCACTGCTGCACGCGCTGGCCCTGCACGAAGGTGCCATTGGTGCTGCCGTGGTCCTCCAGGACCCAACTGCGCCCGTTGAAGCTGATCGTGGCGTGCCGCCACGAGACCCGCGCGTCGTCCAGCGCGATGTCACCCTGCGGATCGCGGCCGAGGGTGTACGGCCTGGACGGGTCGAGCGTCCAGGTCCTTCCGTTCAATTCCAGTACGAGTTCCGGCACTCCAGCCCCACTGATTTGTCCCCCGTGATGCCCCCGTCACGGGGAGCCAGGGTTGGCGAACATCGTGGGGAACTATTTCAGGCTCCGGCCCCTGACCGAAAGCCGGGCCTTGTGAAGACTGCGCACGAAGGTGTCGCGGTTTGACCTCGGCCAGTGCAAAACCACCCCGGTCGGTGGTAAGCGTCCCCACCGACGGGCGAATTGCCGCTACTTCGGACAAGAGGCGCGAATAGGCGGCAGTTGACGCGCGTCCACCGCTGTCCTTTTCTCCGTGGCCGGTACATCCGGGCGCTTTCGAGGGCCCGGAAGGGCTGGTCGATCGTGACGAGGTCGTGACGTGCGGGGCGCGGCGGGAACGGCGGGCGCGCGCCGGGCGGCGTGAGCGGCCTCGCGCTCGGCCGCGCTCCGGCTGTTCGGTGAGTGGGGTGCCGGCCGCGTCCGCAAGGCGGGCTCCGGCCATGATCGGGCCGCCCCGGCCCCTCACGGGCGGTACCGGTGACCGGCGCTGTCCGGTCCTCGGACCGCCGCCGCGCGCCGTCCCGGGCGGCGGATACGGTGGGAACACCATGAGCGCTTCGCAGAATCCCGACGCCCCCACGCTTCTCGTCAAGATCTTCGGCAAGGACCAGCCGGGGCTCACGGCGGGACTGTTCGAGACCCTCGCCGCCTACTCCGTGGACGTGATCGACCTGGAGCAGGTCGTCACCCGGGGCCGGATGGTCCTGTGCGCCCTGGTCACCCAGCCGCCCACCGGGGCCGAGGGCGATCTGCGGGCCACCGTGCACCACTGGGCGGAGACCCGCCGGGTCCAGGCCGAGATCATCTCCGGCACCGGCGACAACCGCCCGCGCGGCCTCGGGCGCTCCCATGTCACCGTCCTCGGGCACCCGCTGACCGCGAAGTCCACCGCCGCCATAACGGCACGCATCAGCGAGAGCGGCGCCAATATCGACCGTATCTTCCGCCTCGCCAAGTACCCGGTGACCGCGGTGGAGTTCGCGGTCTCCGGCACCGACACAGCCTCCCTGCGCAGCACCCTCGCCCCGGAGGCCGCCGCGCTCGGCGTGGACGTGGCCGTGGTCTCGGCGGGGCTGCACCGCAGGGCGCAGCGCCTGGTGGTGATGGACGTCGACTCCACCCTCATCCAGGACGAGGTGATCGAGCTCTTCGCCGCGCACGCGGGCTGCGAGGACAAGGTCGCCGAGGTGACCGCCGCGGCCATGCGCGGCGAGCTGGACTTCGCGGAGTCGCTGCACGCCCGGGTCGCGCTGCTCGCGGGCCTGGACGCCTCGGTGGTGGACGAGGTGCGCAGCGCGGTGCGGCTCACCCCGGGGGCGCGCACCCTGATCCGTACGCTGAAGCTGCTCGGCTACCAGGTGGGCGTCGTCTCGGGCGGATTCACCCAGGTCACCGACGCGCTCCAGGAACGCCTCGGCCTCGACTTCGCGCAGGCCAACACCCTGGAGATCGTCGACGGCAAGCTCACCGGGCGGGTCACCGGGGAGATCGTGGACCGGGCGGGCAAGGCGCGGCTGCTGCGGCGCTTCGCCGAGCAGGCCGGGGTGCCGCTCTCGCAGACGGTGGCGATCGGCGACGGCGCCAACGACCTGGACATGCTGAACGCCGCCGGGCTCGGGGTCGCCTTCAACGCCAAGCCGGTGGTCCGCGAGGCCGCCCACACCGCGGTGAACGTCCCCTTCCTGGACACCGTGCTCTATCTCCTCGGGGTCACCCGCGAGGAGGTCGAGGCGGCCGACGCCCACGCCGACTGAGCGGGGCGGGCCGGCCGGGCGGGGCTCGGCAGCCGGTGCGCCCGGCAGCTACGGGCACCCCGCCCTCGTAAGGATCCGGTACGCGAGCGGGCCCGGCGCCGCCTGCGCGGTGCCGGGCCCGTGGGTGTTCCGGGCGGGTTGCGGGAGGGGTCACTCGCCGCCGGGCGCCCAGTAGTCGACGAGGGTGCCGACGCCGGGTTCGAGGGACTTCCAGGGGCCGGTGAAGGTGAGCACGGCGTAGGCGGCGGTCGGGAAGCCGCGGGCGGCCATCCGGCTCGCGGCCTCCGGCTCGGACTCCCCGGCGAGGATCTCGGCGAGGGCCTGCACACCCGGGTTGTGGCCGACGAGGGCGAGGGTGCGCACCTCGTCGGGGGTCTCTTCGAGCAGGGCGATCAGCTGCCCCGGGGAGGCCTCGTAGACCCGCTCCTCGTAGACCGTCTTCGGGCGGGTGGGCAGTTCGGGGACCATGAGCTTGAAGGTTTCGCGGGTCCGGGTCGCCGTGGAGCAGACGACCAGGTCGGGGACGATGTCCGCGTCGGCCAGTTTCCGGCCGGTGACGGGGGCGTCCTTGCGGCCTCGCTCGGCGAGCGGGCGTTCGTGGTCGGAGACCTGGGGCCAGTCGGCCTTGGCATGCCGGACAAGAACAATCCTGCGGGATTCGGCGTCGCTCATGCACTCCAGCTTCGCACGAAACGCGCCACCGGGCGCTGGGAGTTGAGCGGCGGCGCCCACCGGGACCTGCCGGGGCGGCGGATCAGGCGCCGCGGCTGGCGACGGCCTCCTGGAGGCGTTCGAGGAGCTGGGTCAGGGCGGTGCTGCCGCCCGCGGCGTGCGCCTCGGCCGGGTTCAGGAGCAGGAGCAGCAGGGCGCCGAAGGCGACGGCGGGCAGCGCGACGGACCACCAGGGCAGCTGGATCTCGATACGGTCCTGTCCCTGGTCCCGTGCCGGGGTGTGCGCGGACATGACGCCTCCGTGGTCTTCGCTCCTGGTGCGCCGCGTCCTCGCGGGCACTCTTCGAAGCTACGGAATCCCGGGGCGGCGTCCCATCCGGTGACCCACCCACTCCACCCTGACCTGGCCCCCCTAGGGGACGGGGGGTTAACCCCACCATGGGGGCGGGGAGTTCGGCCTCCGGGGCCGGGGCGGGCGGGCCGCGTCCGGTGCCGGGATCAGGGCGAGGCGAGGGTGGCGATGATGCCGATGACCACGGTGATGCCGATCATGGCGCCGAAGACGAGCAGCAGCTTCTTCTGGCCGTTCGGGGGATGAGGTTCGAGCACTGGCATACCGGCAGTGTCCCACCCCCGGCCGGTGCGCGGGCCCTGGGGTCGGGATCCCGCGCACCCGGCGCCCGGCGCCGCGTCAGGCCCGGGCGCGCGCGGCCTCGTCCTCGATGACCCGGGGGCGGCCCGCGAGCACCCCGACCGCGATCTGCGGCAGCATCAGCGCGCCCATCAGCGCCAGCGGCAGGGACCAGCCGCCGGTGTGCTGGTAGAGCACGCCGACGAGGAGCGGGCCGGGCAGGGAGATCAGATAGCCGGTGCTCTGCGCGAAGGAGGACAGCTCCGCGACCCCGGCGCTGGTGCGCGCCCGCATGCCGATCATGGTCAGGGCCAGCGGGAAGGCGCAGTTGGAGGCGCCGAGCAGCACCGCCCAGAGCCAGGCACCGCCCGCGGGGGCCGCCCACAGCCCCAGGTATCCGGTGAGCCCGCACAGGCCGAGGGCGACCACGATCGGGCCCTGGTGCGGCAGCCGGGAGGCCAGGCGCGGGATGACGAAGGCCAGCGGCACCCCCATCACCATGGTGACGGCGAGCAGCAGTCCGGCCCGGCCCGCGGGGACCCCGGCGTCCCGGAAGATCTGCGCCATCCAGCCCATGGTCACGTAGGCGCCGGTGGCCTGGAGCCCGAAGAAGAGGGCCAGCGCCCAGGCGGTACGGCTGCGGAGCAGACCGAGGCTCTTGCCCGCGGCGGGGGCCTCGGCCGCCCCGGGCGCGGGGGCGGGCGCGGCCCCGGTGTCCGCGGGGTCGGCGAGGCCCTCGGCCTCCGCACCCGGGGCCGCGTCCCGCCGGAGCCGGGCCAGTGGCAGCCAGGCGACGAGGGCGAGGGCGGGGAGGGCGGCCCAGGTGGCGAGGCCGCGCTGCCAGTCGCCGCCGAGCGCCTCGGTGAGCGGGACGGTGGCGGCGGCCGCGGAGGCGGTGCCGAAGGCGAGGGCCATCGAGTACAGGCCGGTCATCGAGCCGACCCGCTCGGGGAACCAGTGCTTGACGATCACCGGCATCAGCACATTGCTGACCGCGATGCCCATCAGGGCGAGCGCGGTGGCGGCGAGGAAGCCGGGGGTGCCGCCCGCGTAGGGGCGGATGAGCAGGCCCGCGGCGATCGCGGCCATGCCCGCGCAGACCACGACAGAGGGGCCGAAGCGCCGGGCCAGCCGGGGCGCCATGATCCCGAAGACGGCGAAGCAGAGCGAGGGCAGCGAGGTGAGCAGCCCGGCGACGGTGCCGCTCATGCCGAGCCCGTCGCGGACCTCTTCGAGCAGGGCGCCGAAGCTGGTGATGGCGGGCCTCAGGTTCAGCGCGGCCAGCACGATGCCGGCCATGACCACCCGCGGCAGCCGGCCGGGCAGGCCCGTGCCGTCCGCTCGCGGGGCGGGCCCGGGGGTGCGGGAGCGGGGTGTCCGGGACTCGGCGGTCGCGTGGTCGGGTGCCATGTCGCCCATCATAGAATCATGGGATGATTGGTTGTCCAGGCATTTACAGTGAGTTCACACACGTACGAAACGTCCGTGCGGCACACTGTCCGCCACGCCGACCGCCCGAAGGACCGACATGCCTCTGAGCCACCCCCGCCGTTCGGCTCTGGCCGACCAGGTGATCGCCGAGCTGCGCCAGCAGATCTCCTCCGGTGAATGGCCCGTGGGCTCCCGCATCCCCACCGAGAGCGAGCTGGTCGAGCAGCTGGGGGTCGCCCGCAACACGGTCCGGGAGGCGGTCCGCGCCCTCGCGCACAACGGCCTGCTCGCCATCCGCCAGGGCTCGGGCACCTATGTCCTCGCCACCAGCGAGCTGGCCGGGGTGATGCACCGCAGGTTCGCCCAGACCGATCCGCGGCACATCGCGGAGCTGCGGGCCACCCTGGAGTCCGGGGCGGCCGGGCTCGCCGCCGAGCGCCGCACCGAGCGGGACCTGGACCAGCTGGAGTCGCTGCTCGGGCGCCGGGACGCGGCCTGGGAGGCCCGCGACCTGGAGGCCTTCGTCACCGCCGACGCCAGCTTCCACCTCGCGGTGGTGGCCGCCTCGCACAACGAGGCGCTGAGCGCGATGTACGCCGACCTCGGCGAGGTGCTGCGCGCCTGGCTGCGCGAGGACGTGGGCGAGGACCTGGCGCCGGAGGCCCTGATGAGCCACCGCCCGCTGGTCGAGGCGATCCGAGACGGCGACTCGGTCACCGCCGCCGCCGAGGCCGCCCACTACCCCCTGCAGTGCCGCAGCACCGTCGCCGCCCTCGGCCTCCCGGCGGCCGGCGTCACGGGCTGAACCCGGCGGCCCCGTACCTCCGCTCAGCGCTGGTGGCCGACCCAGGCCGCGCGGACCTCCTTCCAGCAGCGCCCGTCGAGCCGCACCGTCCGCGCGGGCCCCGCGGCCACCGCTGCCCCGTCGCTGTCCACGTCCCACCAGCGCGCGCACTCCAGATGCAGCCGCAGCCGGTCGGTCTCGGGGTACGGGTTGTGGCAGTCGGCGACGGTGTGCGGGCCCTCGGTGCGCAGCCGGCACTCGGCGCCGAAGGGCGCCTCGGCCCGGGCGGCGGGGCGGGGGTCGAGCCGGGGCACGGTGTCGCCCGGCAGCGCGAGCAGCAGGGCGAGTCCGGCGAGGACGGCGGCGGTGGCCTCGGTGTGTCTGCCGCGGGGCGTCCTGCCCGGCGGGGGCGGGTTCGGGCCCACAAGGGAACCTCCTCGGCCGTACTGCGGCAGGACGCTCGGCGCCGCCGCGGCTGCACCACAAGGGGAAACCGCTCGGAAGATCCGTGTCCCCAGCCTGCGCCGGACGGCCGCCCGCCGCCGCCCCGCCTGGCCCGAACGGGCGACGCCCCGCCCGGGCCGCGCAGGGCGGCCGGGCGGGGCGTCGGAGGGTGCCTGGGTTCAGGCGCCGATCATGTGCACGCCGCCGTCGACGTGCACGATCTCGCCGGTGGTCTTCGGGAAGAAGTCCGAGAGCAGCGCGACCACACCGAGGCCCGCGGGCTCCGGGTCGGCCATGTCCCACTCCAGCGGGGAGCGGGTGTTCCAGACGTCCGCCAGCTCGCTGAAGCCGGGGATCGACTTCGCGGCCATCGAGCCGATCGGGCCCGCCGAGACCAGGTTGCAGCGGATGTTCTGCTTGCCCAGATCCCGGGCGAGGTAGCGGCTGGTGGCCTCCAGGGCCGCCTTCGCCGGGCCCATCCAGTCGTACTGCGGCCAGGCGAACTGCGCGTCGAAGGTCAGGCCGACCACCGCGCCGCCCTGGTCCATCAGCGGCAGGCAGGCCATGGTCAGCGACTTCAGCGAGTACGCCGAGACGTGCATGGCGGTGGCCACCGACTCGAAGGGGGTGTTCAGGAAGTTGCCGCCGAGCGCGTCCTGCGGGGCGAAGCCGATGGAGTGCACGACGCCGTCGAGGCCGCCGAGCTTCTCGCGCACGATGCCCTCGACCCGGGCGAGGTGCTCGTCGTCGGTGACGTCCAGCTCGATGACCTCGACCGGCTTCGGGAGCTTCTTGGCGATGCGCTGGGTCAGGGTGGGCCGCGGGAAGGCGGTCAGGATGATCTCGGCGCCCTGCTCCTGAGCGACCTTGGCCGTGTGGAAGGCGATGGAGGACTCCATCAGCACTCCGGTGATGAGGATGCGCTTTCCGGCGAGGATTCCGCTCATGGCGTTCAGTGACCCATGCCCAATCCGCCGTCAACGGGGATGACGGCTCCAGTGATGTACGAGGCGTCGTCGGAGGCGAGGAACCGCACCACGGCGGCGACCTCGGCGACCGTGGCGTACCGGCCCAGCGGCACCTGCGAGACGATCGACTCGCGCTGCTCGTCGGTGAGCGCGGCCGTCATGTCGGTGTCCACGAAGCCCGGGGCGACGACGTTGAAGGTGAGGTTGCGGGAGCCGAGTTCACGGGCGAGGGAGCGCGCGAAGCCGACCAGACCCGCCTTGGACGCGGCGTAGTTGGCCTGCCCCGGCGAGCCGAGCAGTCCGACGACGGAGGAGATGAGGACCACGCGGCCCTTCTTGGCGCGCAGCATGCCGCGGTTGGCGCGCTTGACCACCCGGAAGGTGCCGGTGAGGTTGGTGTCCACCACGGAGGTGAAGTCCTCCTCGGACATCCGCATCAGCAACTGGTCCTTGGTGACACCGGCGTTGGCGACCAGGACCTCGACGGGACCGTGCGCGGTCTCGATCTCCTTGTAGGCCTGCTCCACCTGTTCCGCGTCGGTGATGTCGCACTTGACGGCGAGGAAGCCGGCCGGCGGCTCACCGGAGCGGTACGTGATGGCGACCTTGTCGCCGGCGTCCGCGAAGGCGCGGGCGATGGCGAGGCCGATGCCCCGGTTTCCTCCGGTGACGAGAACCGAGCGGCTCAACGGATCACCCTTTCCCTAGCGGTCTGGTACCCGAAACCTATCGGTTGGCCCGCAGGTCGAGGCAATCGGCCACCCGACAGTGGCTGCTCGGCCGCGCTGTCGGATCCCTACAGAAACCCCGCGGCCGCCGCCCGGCGAAAGAGGTGGTCAGCGGGGGCCGGGCACGACATGATCGGTTGCGGACTCCTCGGGTCCGCGTCCCGGTGCGCCCTCGCGGCGGGGCACCGGCCCGCACCCGGAACGTGCCCCTTCGAGTAGGAGAGACCGTGCCCCATCAGGTGGACGAATCCTTCACGGCGCTGCCCCTGCGGGCGCTCGCCGACGCGGCCCTGGCGCGCGCCCGCGCGCTCGGCGCCGACCATGCCGACTTCCGTTTCGAGCGGGTGCGTTCGGCCGGCCTGCGACTGCGCGACGCACGCCTCGCGGGCTCCTCGGACACCACCGACCTGGGCTACGCGGTGCGCGTGGTGCACGGCGGCAGCTGGGGCTTCGCCTCCGGTGTCGACCTGAGCATGGACGCCGCGGCCCGGGTGGCCTCGCAGGCGGTGGCGATGGCGAAGCTCTCCGCGCAGGTCATCAGGGCCGCCGGGTCGGACGAGTTCGTGGAGCTGGCCGAGGAGCCGGTGCACGCCGAGCGGACCTGGGTCTCCGCGTACGAGATCGATCCCTTCACGGTGCCGGACGAGGAGAAGACCGCGCTGCTCGCCGAGTGGAGCGCCCGGCTGCTGGCCGCCGAGGGCGTGGCGCACGCCGACGCCACCCTGCGCACGGTCCACGAGAACAAGTTCTACGCCGACACCGCGGGCACCGTCACCACCCAGCAGCGGGTGCGCCTGCACCCCGAACTCACCGCCGTCGCGGTCGACTCCGCCAGCGGCGAGTTCGAGTCGATGCGCACCCTCGCGCCGCCCGCGGGCCGCGGCTGGGAGTACGCGCGGGGCACCGGCTGGGACTGGGACGGCGAACTGGAGCGCATCCCGGGTCAGCTCGCCGAGAAGATGCGCGCGCCCAGCGTGCGGCCGGGCCTCTACGACCTGGTGGTGGACCCCTCGAACCTCTGGCTGACCATCCACGAGTCGGTCGGCCACGCCACCGAGCTGGACCGCGCCCTCGGCTACGAGGCCGCCTACGCCGGCACCTCCTTCGCCACCTTCGACCAGCTCGGGAAGTTGCGGTACGGCTCCGAGCTGATGAACGTCACCGGGGACCGCACCGCCGAACACGGACTCGCCACCATCGGCTACGACGACGAGGGGGTGGCCGCCCAGTCCTGGGACCTCGTCAAGGACGGCACCCTGACCGGCTACCAGCTGGACCGGCGCATCGCGAAGCTGACCGGCCAGGGCCGCTCCAACGGCTGCGCCTTCGCGGACTCCCCCGGCCGGGTCCCGGTCCAGCGGATGGCGAACGTCTCGCTGCGCCCGGACCCGGCGGGGATGTCCACCGAGGAGTTGATCGGCGGGGTGGAGCGCGGCATCTACGTGGTCGGGGACCGCTCCTGGTCGATCGACATGCAGCGCTACAACTTCCAGTTCACCGGCCAGCGCTTCTACCGCATCGAGAACGGGCGCCTGGCCGGGCAGCTGCGCGATGTCGCCTACCAGGCGACCACCACCGACTTCTGGGGCTCGATGACGGCCGTCGGCGGCCCCGCCACCTATGTCCTCGGCGGCACCTTCAACTGCGGGAAGGCCCAGCCCGGTCAGGGCGCGGCCGTCTCGCACGGCTGCCCCTCGGCCCTCTTCCGGGGCGTCAACATCTTGAACACCGCACAGGAGGCCGGGCGATGAGCAGGACCATCCGTACGCAGACCCCGCACGAGACCGTCGAGCGCGCCCTCACCCTCTCCCGCGCCGACGGCTGCGTGGTGATCGCCGACGAGACGTCCTCGGCCAATCTGCGCTGGGCGGGCAACGCCCTGACCACCAACGGCGTGACCCGCGGCCGCACCCTCACCGTGATCGCGACGGTGGACGGCGCCGAGGGCACCGCCTCCGGGGTGGTCTCGCGCTCCGCGGTCACCGGCGAGGACCTGGAGGCGCTGGTGCGGGCGGCGGAGGCGGCGGCCCGCGCGGCCGGGCCCGCCGAGGACGCCCAGCCCCTGGTCGAGGGGACCCCCGCCTCGCCGGACTTCGCCGAGCCGCCCGCCGAGACCACCTCCGCGGTCTTCGCGGACTTCGCCCCGGCGCTCGGCGAGTCCTTCGCCCGCGCCCGGGCCGGCGGCCGCGAGCTGTACGGCTTCGCGAACCACGAGATGGTCACCAGCTACCTCGGCACCTCCACCGGGCTGCGGCTGCGGCACGACCAGCCCAACGGCACCCTGGAGCTGAACGCCAAGTCCCCCGACCGCAGCCGCTCGGCCTGGGCGGGCCGCGCCACCCGCGACTTCCGGGACGTCGACCCGGCGGAGCTGGACGCGGAGCTGGCGGTCCGCCTCGGCTGGGCCGAGCGCCGGGTGGAACTGCCCGCGGGCCGGTACGAGACCCTGCTGCCGCCGAGCGCCGTCGCCGACCTCCTCGTCTACCAGATGTGGTCCTCCGCGGCCCGGGACGCCGCCGAGGGCCGGACCGTCTTCTCACGCCCCGGCGGGAGCACCCGGGTCGGCGAGCGGCTCAGCCCGCTGCCGCTGACCCTGCGCAGCGATCCGTACGAACCGGGCCTGGAATCGGCGCCGTTCGTGCTCGCGCACTCCTCCGGGGACGACTCCTCGGTCTTCGACAACGGCATGCCGCTGGCCCGTACCGACTGGATCCACGAGGGGGAGCTGGCCCGGCTGACCACCACCCGGCACAGCGCGCGGCTGACCGGGCTGCCGCTCGCGCCCCCGGTCGGCAACCTCGTCCTGGACGGCGGCGGCACCCGCTCGCTGACCGAGATGGTCGCTGCCACCGAACGCGGGCTGCTGCTGACCTGCCTCTGGTACATCCGCGAGGTGGACCCGGCGACGCTGCTGCTCACCGGGCTGACCCGGGACGGGGTCTACCTGGTGGAGAACGGCGAGGTCACCGCCGAGGTGAACAACTTCCGCTTCAACGAGTCGCCGGTGGACCTGCTCGGCCGGGCCACCGAGGCGGGCCGCAGCGAGCGGACCCTGCCCCGGGAGTGGGGCGACTGGTTCACCAGGGCTGCCGCTCCCCCGCTGCGGGTGCCGGATTTCCATATGAGCTCGGTCAGCCGGGGCGTATAACCTCGTACGCGGCCGCCTCACGGCGGCGGTCCGGCGAGCGGACCGGACCGGTGGACAGCAGCAACCTAGGAGACGCGACAAGGTGACGGACATCGTCGACGAGCTGAAGTGGCGGGGCCTGCTGGCCCTCTCCACCGACGAGGACGCATTGCGCAAGGCGTTCGCGGACGGCCCCGTCACGTTCTATTGCGGCTTCGACCCGACGGCGCCCAGCCTGCACCTGGGCAACCTGGTGCAGATCCTGACCATGCGGCGGATCCAGCGGGCGGGCAACCGTCCGCTGGGCCTGGTCGGCGGCGCCACCGGGCTGATCGGCGATCCGAAGCCGACCTCGGAGCGCACCCTGAACGACCCCGAGACGGTCGGCGAGTGGGTGGGCCGCCTGCGCGCGCAGATCGAGCCCTTCCTCGACTTCGAGGGCCCGAACGCCGCGCTGATGGTCAACAACCTGGACTGGACCTCGGGCCTGTCCGCGATCAGCTTCCTGCGCGATGTGGGCAAGCACTTCCGGGTCAACAAGATGATCGCGAAGGAGGCCGTCGCCCGGCGGCTCAACTCCGACGCGGGCATCAGCTACACCGAGTTCAGCTACCAGATCCTCCAGGCCATGGACTTCCTGGAGCTGTACCGCCGCTACGGCTGCACCCTGCAGACCGGCGGCAGCGACCAGTGGGGCAACCTCACCGCGGGCACCGACCTGATCCACCGGGTCGAGGGCGCCCCGGTGCACGCGCTCGGCACCCCGCTGATCACCAAGGCGGACGGCACCAAGTTCGGCAAGACCGAGTCGGGCACCGTCTGGCTGGACCCGGAGCTGACCACGCCGTACGCCTTCTACCAGTTCTGGCTGAACGCCGACGACCGGGACGTCCCGGGCTTCCTGCGGATCTTCAGCTTCCGCTCCCGCGAGGAGATCACGGATCTGGAGCGGCAGACCGAGGAGCGCCCGCAGGCGAGGGCCGCCCAGCGCGCCCTGGCCGAGGAGCTGACCACCCTGGTGCACGGCGCCGACCAGACGGCCGCGGTGATCGCCGCCTCGAAGGCGCTCTTCGGCCAGGGCGAGCTGGCGGACCTGGACGAGGCCACGCTCACCGCGGCCCTCTCGGAGCTGCCGCACATCCGGGTGGCGGCGCCGGCCCCCGTGGTGGACCTGTTCGCGGAGGTCGGGCTCGTGCAGAGCAAGTCCGCGGCGCGGCGCACCGTGAAGGAGGGCGGCGCCTACGTGAACAACGCCAAGGTCACCGCCGAGGACGCGGTGCCGGAGGCCGGGGACCTGCTGCACGGCAGGTGGCTGGTGCTGCGGCGCGGCAAGAAGAACCTCGCGGCGGTGGAGATCACCGGCTGAGGCCCCGGGCGCACGAGCGAGGAGAGGGCCGGTACCGCGTTTTCGTACGCGGTACCGGCCCTCTCGTACGTGCACCCGGGTGCGCCCGCCGACACGGCGGCGGGCGTACCGGAGCCCGCTCAGGCGCGTGAACGCCCTTGCCCGGCGCCCTTGTTGCGGTGCATGGCCAGCCAGGCCATCTCGCCGAGCCAGACCAGGAGCACCGCGCCCGCGAGCTGGAAGGCATGGCGCCACCAGTCGATGCCGGCGGTGGTGTCCACTCCGGCCCAGCGGGCGACCGCGTTGCCGAGCACGGCACCGCCGATACCCAGGATCGTCGTCATCCACAAGGGGATCTGCTGCTTACCGGGGATGATGGCCTTCGCGATGAGACCGAGCACGAAGCCCACGATGATGGCCCACAACCAGCCCATGTCGCCTCCTCAAGGTGGCGCTCTCGACGCATGTGGTGCCAGTGTCGGCCGATACCTCCTCCGGCGCATTCCGGGAGGCGCCGCACGGAGCGCCCGCGGCGCCCGTACGGCACCGGCCACGGTGCGGCGTGATGCGGACGAAGCGGCGCCCCGGTCTCGAATGCGGGCGGTACGCGGCGTACCGTGGTGCTGTTCGGGCCGTCGCGCGGTTCGGGCTGTGGGCAGGTCCGGGCGAGCGACGGCAGGTGAGGTCATCCATGCGCAGGCAGCAGAACAGCCCTCAGGTCTTCCGCATCACGGGCGCACGGCAGGGCCTCGCGGAGGATGTGCGCGGCAGGCAGCGCCGGTACGTGATCTCGATGGGCGTGCGCACCGTCTCCGTCATCCTCACCGCCGTGCTCTGGGACGTGCAGCGCCATATCGCGGTCGTCTGCCTGATCCTCGGGGTGCTGCTGCCGTACGCGGCCGTGGTCATCGCCAACGCGGGCCGCGAGAACGCCCCCGTACTCCCCAAGACCGTTCTGCCGCCGCCGAGTCGGCCCATGCTGGGCACGGTGATCCCCCGCGAGCCGACCGCCTCGGCGCCGCCCGCCGGGGCCTCGATGCCGGGTGCCGGAGCGCCCGGGACGGCGGCCGAACCGCACTGAACGGGGCCGACCGGGGCCTGAACCCGACCTGAACAGGGCTTTACCGGGGACCCCTGTCCAGCTCAAGAAAAGCTCAGATCAATGTGGTTGTTGGGGGGGTCGGCGCAGGGCACCCCGTGACATACTTCTTGAGCGCTCCGCATCCCCCGTCGGAGCGACTGACCGACGCCGGGCAGCTCCCCCCGTGGCTGCCCGGCGTCGCCGCGTTCCGGGGGTGGCAAAGCCCCTGGTGCCCCCGCGCGGCACAGGCCGTCACAGGGGCACCAGGAGCATGGGGGCAGGGGACCGGCGCCTCGCGGTGCCGGAGGACCGCGGCCGTGCCGCCGGTTCAGAAGTGGATGTCCTGGACCCAGCCCCAGCGCTGGGCGTTCGGGACGTAGACCTTGGTCCAGCCCGCGTTGCGCTCGGCGGTCCGGTGGACGTGCCAGCCCGGCTTGACGTTGCCGATGACGAAGCGGTTGGCGGCGTCGCGCAGGGTGCCCTTGCTGCGGATCTCCTGGCGGTCGTCGACCACGGTGCCGGGCGCGACCCGGAAGTCGACGGTGCGGTAGTGGTCCGCCTCGACGGCGCTGCGGCCCTCCAGGATCCGCTGCGGCACCGGCTCACCGGCCGGGTAGGAGCTGTCCGGGGTCGGGAAGGGCTCGCCGCCGATCGAGGTGCCGATGCAGCTCGGATCGACAAAGCCCCACCAGGCGTGCGTCGAGCTGCTGCGGTACTTCTTGTCGCTGATCATCGCGTAGTTGCCGTTGACGTTGTAGCGCCAGGCGACGACCTCCCCCGGGGCGATGCGCCAGGCCGGGTCGTTCCCGATGACGCCGTCCTTGGGATAGTTCTCGTACACCCGGCAGTCCTTGGCCACGGTGTAGTCGAGGATCAGGGCCACATCGCGGGCCGCGGTGGCCCCCGGGGCCGCCGTGACCGTGAAGGCCACGCCCGCGGCCAGACCCAGAACCGATGTGCGCAGCGTCCACCGACGCCTGCGTCCGAGAGTCGTACCGGCAGCCATACCGCTCCTCCTCTGGCGTTCACTTGACCGGAGCATGACATATCACACTCAGAAGAACTCTACCGTACTTCTGACTCTCCGGACGCCCGCCTACGGGCCGTGAACACCTGACCCGAACCAGAGCGCTCAAACCCGGGGGCGGGGAACTACGGGAACCTCGGCACAGGCTCAGGAACAGCTCAGATCAATCGCGAAGTCCCGTTGCACCCCGACGAATCCCCCGTGCCACACTTTCGCCGCGGTGAGGGGTGAGAGGGATGGATGACCGTCAGGAGAAGTCGGCCAAGTCCCGGACCGGCGCCGCGAAGTGGCAGGTCTGGATCGGACTGCTCGGCTTGCTCGTAGCGATCACACCGGATATGTGGGGCAGTTCGTCGAGGCGACATCCTTGTTCCCCCTTCCGCACGACGCGGCGCCTCCGGCCCCACCCGCCGCTGGTGACCGCCGGACCCCGCCCGCGCTCCTCTAGGCTTGCCGCGTGAACCTCCCGCTCTCCCCCGAGGAATCGCCCGCCGATCCGCAGTGCTCGGCCAAGGGCTGCCGCGCCGATGCCGTCTGGGTGCTCGCCTGGAACAACCCGAAGCTGCACACCCCCGAGCGCCGCAAGACCTGGCTGGCCTGCGAGGAGCACCGGGCGCACCTCTCGTCCTTCCTGGACGTACGCGGCTTCCTCAAGGACGTGGTGGCGCTGGAGGAGTGGGAGGACTCCGGCTCGTAGGGGCTTCTCTGCTTTTCGCCCCGGCCGGGGCGAAGAGCGAAAGACTCAACCGCCCTGCGCCGGGTGGGAGTTCAGCCGCCGATGGCGGACATCGGGCGCTCGGGCTGGAGGAAGGACGGGTCGTCGAGTCCGGAGCCCGCCTTCTTGCCCCACATCGCCTTGCTCCAGAGCGCGGCGAGCTCCGCGTCCCCGGCGCCGCCGCGCAGGGCCGCGCGCAGATCGGTCTCCTCGGTGGCGAAGAGGCAGGTGCGGATCTGGCCGTCGGCGGTGAGCCGGGTGCGGTCGCAGGCCGCGCAGAAGGGCCGGGTCACCGAGGCGATCACCCCGACGCGGCCCGGGCCGCCGTCCACCAGCCAGCGCTCGGCCGGGGCGGAGCCGCGCTCCCGCTCCCCCTCCGGGGTGAGCGTGAACCGGCGCCGCAGGGAGACCAGGATGTCCTCGGCGGTGATCATTCCGCTGCGCTGCCAGCCGTGCTGGGCGTCCAGCGGCATCTGCTCGATGAAGCGCAGCTCGTAGGCGTGGGCCAGGGCCCAGTCGAGGAGTTCGGGTGCCTCGTCGTCGTTGAGGCCGGGCATCAGGACCGCGTTGACCTTCACGGGGGTCAGTCCGGCCTCGTGGGCCGCGCGGAGGCCGGCGAGGACGTCGTGGTGGCGGTCGCGGCGGGTGAGGGTCTTGAAGACCTCGGGGCGCAGGGTGTCCAGCGAGACGTTGACCCGGTCGAGGCCCGCCTCGCGCAGCGCGCTCGCGGTGCGGGCGAGGCCGATGCC
The DNA here is from genome assembly GCF_012273655.1 of Streptomyces physcomitrii. Taxonomy (GTDB): domain Bacteria; phylum Actinomycetota; class Actinomycetes; order Streptomycetales; family Streptomycetaceae; genus Streptomyces; species Streptomyces physcomitrii. The sequence goes on from NZ_JAAWWP010000004.1 coordinate 28,293, forward strand.
GTTGGTGGTGAGGGAGAGCCGGGGGCGCGGGGTGAGCGCGGCGGCCTCGGTGAGGATGGCGGTGAGCCCGGGCCGGAGCAGGGGTTCGCCGCCGGTGAAGCGCACCTCGGTGATGCCGAGCCGCTCCACCGCGATCCGTACCAGGCGGACGATCTCCTCGTCGGTCAGCAGATCGGGCTTGGCCAGCCACTGCAGGCCCTGCTCGGGCATGCAGTAGGTGCAGCGCAGATTGCAGCGGTCGGTCAGCGAGACGCGCAGATCGGTGGCGACCCGCCCGTAGGTGTCGGCAAGCAGTGCGGGCCCCCTTCCCTGGAAAGCCGTGTGGTGCCGGGCTCTGGTGTCGAGCGTACGTGACCGCGGTGACACCCCCCGGGTACGCGTCTCGGCCGGTGGAACCGCATCTGCCGCCCCCGGTCGGGCCGGGGGCGGCAGATGCGGTCGCGCGGGAGCCTCAGTGGGCGCCGGTGCCGGTGAGGGAACGGACCTCCAATTCGGCGTACTTGGCGGTGTTCGGCTCCTCCTTGGACAGGACGGTGCCGAGCCAGCCGAGCAGGAAGCCGACCGGGATGGAGATCAGGCCCGGGTTCTCCAGCGGGAACCAGTGGAAGTCGACGTCCGGGAACATCGAGGTCGGCTTGCCGGAGACGACCGGCGAGAAGAGCACCAGGCCGACCGCGGTGACCAGTCCTCCGTAGATCGACCAGAGGGCGCCCTGGGTGGTGAAGCGCTTCCAGAAGAGGCTGTAGAGGATGGTGGGCAGGTTCGCCGAGGCGGCGACCGCGAAGGCGAGGGCGACGAGTCCCGCGACGTTGAGGTCGCGGGCGAGGGCGCCGAGGCCGATGGAGACGATGCCGATGAGCACGGTGGCGTAACGGGCGGCCCGTACCTCCTGCTTCTCGGTGGCCTGGCCCTTCTTGATCACGTTGGCGTAGATGTCGTGGGCGAAGGAGGAGGACGAGGCCAGGGTCAGTCCGGCGACCACCGCGAGGATGGTGGCGAAGGCGACCGCCGAGATGGAGGCGAGCAGGATCGCGCCCCAGGTCGAGTCCACCCCGCCGAGATGCAGGGCGAGCAGGGGCGCCGCCGTGTTGCCCGCCTTGTTGGAGGCGATGATCTCGTCCGGTTTGATCAGTGCGGCGGCGCCGAAGCCGAGCGCGATCGTCATCAGGTAGAAGACACCGATGATGCCGATGGCCCAGTTGACCGACTTCCGGGCGGCCTTGGCGGTGGGCACCGTGTAGAAGCGGATCAGGATGTGCGGCAGTCCGGCGGTGCCGAGCACGAGCGCGATGCCGAGGGAGAGGAAGTCGAGCTTGGTGGTGGAGTCGATGCCGTACTTCAGGCCCGGCTCCAGGAAGGCCGAGTGCTTGCCGCTGTTGTCGGCGGCCGAGCCGAGCAGGTCGGAGACGTTGAAGTCGAACTTCAGGAGCACCAGGAAGGTGATCAGCAGGGCGCCCGCGATCAGCAGGACCGCCTTGACCATCTGCACCCAGGTGGTGCCCTTCATCCCGCCGATGGTCACGTAGACGATCATCAGCACGCCGACCAGGGCGACGATGCCGACCTTGCCCGCGTCGCTGGTGATGCCGAGCAGCAGCGAGACCAGGACGCCCGCGCCCGCCATCTGGGCCAGCAGGTAGAAGATCGACACCACGATGGTGGAGGTGCCGGCGGCGGTGCGCACCGGGCGCTGGCGCATCCGGTAGGCGAGGACGTCGCCCATCGTGTAGCGGCCGGAGTTGCGCAGCGGCTCGGCGACCAGGAGCAGGGCGACCAGCCAGGCCACCAGGAAGCCGATGGAGTAGAGGAAGCCGTCGTAGCCGAAGAGGGCGATGGCGCCCGCGATGCCGAGGAAGGAGGCCGCGGACATGTAGTCGCCGGAGACGGCGAGGCCGTTCTGGAAACCGGTGAACTGCCGTCCGCCCGCGTAGAAGTCGGCCGCGTCCTTGGTTTGGCGGCCCGCCCACACGGTGATGACGAGGGTGGCCAGGACGAAGACCGCGAAGAGCGAGATGATCAGCGGCCGGTGTTCGCTTGCCTCACCCGCGGCGAGGGTCATTGCCGGGTTCATGCGCCGCCCTCCATCCGGGACTTGATCGCCTCGGCCTTGGGGTCGAGCTTGGTCGCGGCGTGACGGGAGTACCACCAGGCGATGAGGAAGGTGGTCAGGAACTGGGCGAGGCCGAGCACCAGGGCGACATTGATGTTGCCGAAGAGCTTGGTGCCCATGAAGTCGCCCGCGTAGTTCGACAGCAGCACGTAGAGCAGGTACCAGGCGACGAAGGCGATCGTCAGCGGGAAGGCGAAGGAGCGGTGGGCATGCCGCAGTTCACGGAATTCGGCGCTGGCCTGCACCTCGGCGAACTCCTCTGCGGAGGGCAGCGGAGGCGTGCTGCCCGGACCGCCCTTCGACGGCGGTGGTGGTTGGGTGGCCACGGCTTCTCCTCGCGGTGCGGGCACAGGGGTACGTACGGATATCGGCGGGGCGGCGGGCGGGTCGGGGCGAAGGGCCCTGGCGCGGACGCACGCCCCGGGGCGGCGCAGTGAGCTGGATCACGGAACCGTCTGGCGATGTTAGGGCTCTACGGCGTGATCCAACAGGGGGTGGGGGGCAGCTCCTCGCAGCTGTTCGGTCCGGGCGGGCCCGGGCGGCTTTCGGCCGGACGTCCTGTTTTCTTCCGGGATTCCGTTGCTGGCCAGCGAGGACGGAGATAGCTTCACCCTGACCTTTCGGTCATGTACCTGCCCGGGCAGCATCCTGTCCGGGTCCTCGTTGTCCGGATGATGTGGAGACCCCACCCCATGACGCATCGCCGTTCCAGACGCGGCCTGGCACTCGCCGTGCCGCTCTCGCTGGCGTTCACCGCGGCCCTCACCGGCGCCCTGCCCTCGGCGGCCTCCGCCGGTCAGGCACCCGCGGCCGCCACCACCGGGGCGCAGGGCCCCGAGCTCGCCTACGTCGTCAACACCTGGCCCGGTCACGGCACGGCCGCCAGGGTGCAGAAGGCGATCACCGCGGCCGGCGGCACCGTCGTCGTCGCGCACGAGAAGATCGGCGTGATCGTCGCCCACTCGGCGGCGGCCGACTTCGCCCCCCGGCTGCGCGAGGTACCCGGCGTCCAGTCCGCCGGTGCCACCCGCACCACCCCGCTCACCCCGGCCGCCACCACCGAGGAGGGCGCGCCCCAGTACCTGTCGAAGGGCGCCGTCGCCCGGGCCCGCGCCGCCGAGGGCGCCGAGCCGCTCGAAGCCGACCAGTGGGACCTGCGCGCGATAGGCGCCGACAAGGCCGCCCGCGTCAACCCGGGCAGCCGCGAGGTGACCGTCGGCGTCATCGACACCGGCGTGGACGACACCCACCCCGACCTGGCGCCCAACTTCTCCGCCGCCCAGTCCGCCAACTGCGTGGGCGGCAAGGCCGATACGAGCCCCGGCGCCTGGCGCCCGTACAACCCGGACGAGGATTACCACGGCACCCATGTGGCCGGTGAGATCGCGGCCGCCCGCAACGGCGTCGGCGTCGCCGGAGTCGCCCCCGGCGTCAAGGTCGCCGGTATCAAGGTGAGCGACCCGGACAACGGGCTCTTCTACCCCGAGAACGTCGTCTGCGCCTTCGTCTTCGCCGCCGACCACGGCATCGAGATCACCAACAACAGCTATTACGTGGACCCTTGGCTCTACAACTGCCTGGCCGACCCCGACCAGAAGGCCATCGTCGACTCGGTGAACCGGGCGCAGCTCTACGCCCGCGGCAAGGGCACGCTCAGCCTCGCCTCGGCCGGGAACTCCAACCACGACCTCGCCTCGCACGAGATCCTGGACGAGTCGAGCCCGGACGACTCCACCCCGGTGCCGCGCACCGTCGACCCGCACAAGTGCTTTGACATTCCCACCCAGTTGCCCGGTGTGGTCACCGTCAGCGCGACGGGTGTGCAGGACCTCAAGTCGTACTACTCCAGTTACGGCAAGGGCGTGATCGACATCGCGGCCCCCGGCGGCGACAAGTACCAGATCCCGGACACCCCGGAGAAGAACGGCCGCATCCTGTCCACCCTCCCCGGCGGCAAGTACGGCTATCTGCAGGGCACTTCGATGGCCTCCCCGCACGCCGCGGGCGTCGCCGCGCTGCTGAAGTCGGCCCACCCGCGGGCCACCCCGGCCCAGCTCCAGTTCCGGCTCGCGGCCCAGGCCGACAACCCCGGCTGCCCGACCGAGCCCTACGACCCGGACGGCAACGGCACCGTCGACTCCACCTGCGAGGGCGGCAAGCGGGTCAACGGCTTCTACGGCCACGGAATCGTGGACGCGCTCGACGCGGTGCGCTGACCGGACGCGCAGCGCACGCCTCCACGTCTGCGGCGCTTCGGTCGCCGGGCCTTGAGCTGTGAGCTTCGGGCCTCGGGCCTTGCACCTCGGGCCTTGCGCCTCGGACGTGGTTCGGGAGGGGTGCGGCTGGACCTGGTATCCGGTCCGGTCGCGCCCCTTGCGCCCGCGGGCCGCTCACCGCCGCAGCTCCGCCGCAACGGCCTGCCGACCCGTCGGCCGGCCGGGTCCCGTTTCCTCTCGGACCCACCGCCTCAGCCCCCTTCACCCCTACGGAGAAGCCATGTCCCGTCCCCTGATCCGCTCCCGCAGAACCGCCGTACCGCTCGGCGTCGCCGTCGTCTCCGCGCTCGCCCTGTGGCCCGCGGTCAGCGCCTCCGCCGCGCCCGCGCCGGTGCCGAGCGCCACCGGGGCGAAGGGCGCCGCCGCCGAGGGCACGCTCAGCTATGTCGTCAACATCCGCCCCGGGCACGGGCCTTCGGCCGCCGTGCGCAAGGCGATAGCCAAGGCGGGCGGCACCGTCGTCGCCTCCTACGACCGGATCGGCGTCGTCGTGGCGACCTCAGCCGACCCCGCCTTCGCCGAGACGGTCCGCGCGGTACGCGGCGTGCACTCGGCCGGGGCGACCCGTACCGCCCCGCTGCCCGCGCAGTCCACCACCGACGTCGGCACCCCGAAGGTGCTCACCGAGAAGCAGACCAGGGCGCTCGCCGCCGAGGCGGAGCCGGGCCAGGACCCGCTGGAGCCGCAGCAGTGGGACCTGCCCGCCATCAAGGCGGACCAGGCGCACAAGAAGACCCTCGGCAGCGACCGGGTTACCGTCGCCGTCCTGGACACCGGGGTCGACGACACCCACCCGGACATCGCGCCCAACTTCGACCGCGCGGGCTCCGTCGACTGCGTCGGCGGCAAGGCCGACACGGCGGACGGCGCCTGGCGCCCGAAGAGCGGCGAGAGCCCGCACGGCACCCATGTCGCGGGCGAGATCGCGGCCGCCAAGAACGGCGTCGGCGTCACCGGAGTCGCGCCGGGCGTGAAGGTCTCCGGCATCAAGGTCGGCAACCCGGACGGCTTCTTCTACGCGGAGGCCGTGGTCTGCGGCTTCGTCTGGGCCGCCGAGCACGGCGCGGACGTCACCAACAACAGCTATTTCACCGACCCCTGGTACTTCAACTGCGTCGCCGACCCGGACCAGAAGGCACTGGTCGAGGCGATCACCCGGGCCACGCGCTACGCGGAGAAGAAGGGCGCGGTGAACGTCGCCGCCGCGGGCAACGAGAACTTCGACCTGGCCGCCGAGGAGCTGGTGGACCCCTCCAGCCCGAACGACACCACCCCCGGCGAGCGCACCGTCGACCCCTCGGAGTGCTTCGACATCCCGACCCAGCTGCCGGGCGTCGTCACCGTCGCCTCCACCGGAGCCAAGGGCCTCAAGTCCTCCTTCTCCAACCACGGCCTGGGCGTCGTCGACATCGCCGCGCCCGGCGGCGACTCCACCGCGTACCAGACCCCCGAGCCGCCCGCCACCAGCGGACTGATCCTCGGCCCGCTGCCCGGCGGCAAGTGGGGCTACATGGCCGGCACCTCGATGGCCTCCCCGCATGTCGCGGGCGTCGCCGCCCTCATCAAGTCCCGCCACCCCTACGCCCCGCCCGCCCTCGTCAAGGCCCTGCTCTACGCCGAGGCGGACGCGGTGCCCTGCACCGACCCGTACGACATCGACGGCGACGGCAAGATCGACGCGGTCTGCGAGGGCGGCAAGAACCGGAACGGGTTCTACGGGGTGGGGGTGGCGGACGCGCTGGACGCGGTTCGGCGGTAGGCGGGGGCCGTGCGGACGGCACGCGGACGCGGCGGCCAGTCGGGGGCGTGGACACTACTCCCGGGCGGGGTGGGGACACTGCTCCCGGGGGCTGCGCATGGGCCTTGCCCCGGAACTGCTCGGGCGGTGAGTTGGCGCTGTTCGGTGGCGAGTTGGCGCCGTTCGGTGGTTGGTCGCACGGCAGGTGACAGGTGACAGGCAACAGATGACGGATGACGGATGACGGATGACGGATATTGATATCTGTCATCCGTCATCTGTCATCTGCCACCTGTCAGTTGTCAATGGCCAGACGCCCGACGCCCGACGCCCGATGCCAACCGAGCCCGGCCTCACCTTGCCCGGCCTCACCCTGCCCGGCCCAGTCTTGCCCGACCCAGCCCGGCGCAACGCCAACTCCAACCCAGCCCGGCGCAACGCCAACTCCAACCCAGACACCGACCCAGCCCCAACCCCAGCCCCAGCCCCAGCCCCAGCCCCAGCCCCAAGCCGATCCCCCACCCACACGTCTGACCTTCACCGCTTGCCCACCCCCTCGGACCCCGGTGAAGATCGTGCGGTGAGCCGACCCCCGAACGCCGCCGCGCCCACCCCTGCGGTCCCCGGACCGGTCTCCACCCCGCCGCCGCCCACCGCCGTGCCGCGCGTCCTCGCCGTACTGGCCCTGGTGACCCTCGCGGCCCTGATACCCCTCTTCGGCCCCGCCGCCGCGCTGGACGGCACCGGCGAGGCGGCGGTACCCGCGACCCGTACCCTCTCGCTGCTGCGCGCCCTGCTCTTCGGGGCCCTCTGCCTCCAGATCGGCGAGGTCTTCGCGGAGTCGCTGGCCCGCCGGATCCCCGGGGCGCGGGCGCTTCCCGGTGTCCGGTCCTGGACCCCGTACGCGGCCGGGGCCGGAGTGCTCGCCGCGCTCGGGCTCGCCGCCATCGTCTCCACCGGCAATCTGCTGCCGCACCACCTCCACGACATCGACTTCGGCGCCCTCTCCCGCAGCCGCGAGGGGATGCTCGCGCTGGCCGAGGTCAACGCCTTCGTCTTCGCCTGGCTGCTCGGGGGCGCACGGAGCCCACTGGTGCGCCTGCTGCCGCCCGCCACGGTGGTGCTCGCCGAGGCCCTGCGCGCCCACCCGCCGACCGAGGAATCCGCCCTGTTCGGCAGCGCCCTGACGGTGGTGCACCTGAGCTGCGCGGCGGCCTGGGCGGGCGGACTGCTGTACGTACTGCGCCGTCAGCGGGCCTGGCGGGCCACGCACCCCGGGGAGGCGGTCGCCCTGCTCGGGCGGTACGCGCGGGCGGCGGGCCTGCTGCTCGCGGCGCTCACCGCGACCGGGGTGTGCAGCACGCTGCGCCGGATGCCGCCGGAGACCGTCCTCGACCAGCTCTTCACCACCGGGTACGGGCGGACCCTGTGCGCCAAGGTGCTGCTCGTCGCCGTGGTGGCGCTGCTCGCCCTCGCCGCCCGGCTGCGCCTGAGCCGCGCCGCCGACCCGCTGAGCGCCGGTGTCCCGGCCCGCGCCGAGGTGGTACTGCTCGCCGCGGTGGTCGTGGCGAGCGCACTCCTGACCGCGATGCCGCTGCCGATCCGCTGGTAGGCGGGCGGCGACTGCCGACCGCCGGCAACCCGCCGACAGGCCCGCCACCACCGATCACCGATACGCCCGCGACGCTTGCCGACCGCCCCGCCCCCGGACCTGCCGCGCCGTCAACTCACCTCTGAACAGACCGCCTTGGCACCCCGCGGGGCACCCGGCGCGCCGCCCACCCCCTCAAGTAGCCCCCCGGGGGCCCCTGCTGAGGCCGCGACAGAAAGGTCCGGGGTACGCGCTGTCGTATCGGGCCCTTATCCTCGATGACCATGCTCCACGACAACCGCACCGCCTTCGCCGGTTCCTGGCCCGAGTCGTACCCCTCGGGGTATGCCGTGGTCGACGTCGAGACGACCGGTCTCGCCCGGGACGACCGGATCGTGTCCGCCGCGGTCTACCGCGTGGACGCGCGCGGCGAGGTCGAGGACCACTGGTACACGCTGGTGAACCCGCAGCGCGACCCGGGCCCGGTATGGATCCACGGGCTGACGAGCGAGGTGCTCGCCGGTGCCCCGCTGTTCGAGGAGATCGCCCAGGAGTTCTCCGAGCGGCTCGCGGACCGGGTGCTCGTCGCGCACAACGCCGTCTTCGACTGGTCGATGATCGCCCGCGAGTACGCGCGGGCCGAGCGGACCCCGCCGGTGCGCAGCCGCCTGTGCACCATCGCCCTGTCCAAGGAGCTCGGCCTGCCGCTGCCGAACCACCGACTGGAGTCGCTGGCCGCGCACTTCGGCGTCGTACAGCAGCGCGCGCACCACGCCCTCGACGACGCCCGGGTGCTCGCCGAGGCCTTCCGGCCCAGCCTGCACGCCGCGGCGAGCCGGGGCGCCCGGCTGCCGCTGCTCGAATGCCGGCCGCTGACCGAGCTGCCCGCCGCGGCCTCCGCGGGCACACCCCGCATCGGCCGCCAGTCTTCGGGCGCCCCCGCGTCCGCTCCCTCCCCTTCCTCTCCTTCCTCTCAGTCCTCCCCCTCGTACTCCTCCTCGTACGGCCGGTCCTACGGGGCGGGCAGTTGGCGGCCCTCGCGCAAGCGGCCGCCGTGCCCCTATCCGAACCCGGGCCGGTACGAGCCGGGGCGGCCGCTGCGGCAGGGCATGCGGGTGGCCTTCTCCGGGGACACCTCCGTGGACCGCGAGCTCCTGGAGGACCGGGCCGTGGCGGCGGGGCTGCACGTGGCGACCAGCCTGTCGCGGCTCACCAGCCTGCTGGTCACCAACGACCCGGACTCGGCCACCTCGAAGGTGCTGCGGGCGGCGCAGTACGGCACCCCGGTGATCGACGAGGCGGCCTTCGGACAGCTGCTGCTGGACGTGGCGCCCGCCGGGTCCTGAGCCGCCGGGCGGCCGGGCCCGTGGCGTGCGCCCGCCCGGCCGTCAGACGGGTGATTATCGGCCCGGCCCGCGCCCGCGTGCTCGCATCGCGCCGCCACGCGCCCCACTCTGTGGCGCATGGCACGATGTGAGGTCTGCGGAAACGACTACGGCATGTCCTTCGAGGTGCACGCGCAGGGCGCGGTGCACGTCTTCGACTGCTTCTCCTGCGCCATCCACCGCATGGCGCCCATCTGCGAGCACTGCCGGTGCCGCATCATCGGCCAGGGTGTCGATGTCGACGGCCACTGGTACTGCGGGGCCCACTGCGCCCGCGCCGAGGGGATGGTGGGCATCGTCGACAAGGTCTGACCCCGGACGGCACCGCGGCACCGCAGCGCCACCCCTGCCCGACCGCACCCCGCGACCGAGTTGTACGGTCGTGGGGTGTACCGCTTCCTGTTGTCCCGGCAGTGGGTGACCCTCACCCTCCTGACTCTGCTCCTCATTCCGGTGATGGTCAGGCTGGGCTACTGGCAGCTCCACCGGCACGAGCACCGGGTCGCGCAGAACGAGCTGATCTCGCGCACCCTCGCCGCCAAGCCCGTACCGGCCGAGAAGCTGACCTCCCCGGGCCGCGAGGTCCCGCGCCGCGACCTCTACCGCCAGGTCACCGCCGAGGGCACCTTCGACACCGCGCACGAGGTCGTCGTACGCCGCCGCACCAACGGTGACGACGAGGTCGGCTTCCATGTACTCACCCCCTTCCTCCTCAAGGACGGCCGGGCGCTCCTGGTCAACCGGGGCTGGATTCCCGCGGACGGGCCGCAGACCGCCTTCCCCGAGATCCCGGCGCCGCCGCGCGGCGAGATCACCGTCAGCGGGCGGCTGATGCCGGACGAGTCGACGGCGGCGAGCGGCATCAAGAACGTCAAGGGGCTGCCCGACCGGCAGATCATGCTGATCAGCAGCCGCGCCGAGGCCCGGTCCCTCGGCCGCGAGGTGCTCGGCGGGTACGTCCAGCAGACCGCCCCCGAGCCCCGCGGCGACTCCCCCCAGCTGCTGCCCGCCCCGGACCACAGCAGCATCGGCCCGCACATGGCCTACGCGATCCAGTGGTGGCTGTTCGCCGCCGCGGTCCCGGTCGGCTGGGTCGTCCTGGTGCGCCGCGAGCGCCGCGACCGGACCGGTCCGCAGGAGGCCGCGCCCGAGGCGGAGAAGGCGCCCGCGCCCGCCTGAGCCCGGCGCGCGGCGACCCGCCCTTTGCCCGGCCGGACGGCCGGGGCAGGATGGGGCCATGGATCTTGGGCTGAAGGACCGTGTCTACCTCGTCACCGGCGCCACCCGCGGGCTCGGTCACGCCGCCGCGCGCGAACTGCTCGCCGACGGCGCGAAGGTCGTCATCAGCGGACGCGAGGAGCGGGCGGTGGCCGAGGCCGCCGCCGGGCTCGGCGCGGGCGCGCTCGGCGTGGCGGCGGACAACGCCGACCCGGAGGCGGCCTCGCGCCTGATCGCCGCCGCCCGCGGGGAGTTCGGGCGCTTCGACGGCGTACTGATCAGCGTCGGCGGCCCGCCCCCCGGCTTCCTCGCGGACAACACCGACGCGCAGTGGCAGGCCGCCTTCGACTCCGTCTTCCTCGGCGCGGTGCGGCTCGCCAGGGCCGCCGCGCAGGAGCTGGAGGAGGGCGGGGTGATCGGTTTCGTGCTCTCCGGTTCGGTGTACGAGCCGATTCCCGGGCTGACCCTCTCCAACGGGCTGCGGCCGGGGCTCGCGGGCTTCGCCAAGTCGCTCTCGCAGGAGCTGGGCCCGCGCGGCATCCGGGTCGTCGGGCTGCTGCCCGCCCGTATCGACACCGACCGGGTACGCCAGCTCGACGGGCTCTCTCCCGACCCGGAGGCGGCCCGCGCCGCCAACGAGGCCCGGATCCCGCTGCGCCGCTACGGCACCCCCGAGGAGTTCGGCCGCAGCGCCGCCTTCCTGCTCTCCCCCGCCGCCTCGTATCTGACCGGTCTGATGCTGCCGGTGGACGGCGGGGCGCTGCACTCCATCTGAGCGCGTGCTCCGCGTTCCCTCCGGAGCACGGGCGGGCGGCCGGGAGAGACCGTGCGGACCCGGCGGATTCCCTTGCGGGCAGGGTCAGTTGACGCGTTCGGCCCGATGGCCCACGGTACGCAGCCGGACCTCGGCGGGGAGTTCGCCGAGGCCCGCGCTGCGGCGGGCGTGGGCGAGCGCCTCGGTGCTGAAGCGCTCCAGGAGGTCGGCCGGTACCGCGTGCGGTTCGAGCCGGAGCCGGACCCGGGCCTTCGGGGACTGGCGCCGCCCGGTCAGCGAGACCTTCGCGTCGCTCACGCCCTCGTACTCCCCGGCCTCCGCCTCCATGGCCTGCTCCAGGGCGCGGCCGCGCAACCGGGCGCTCTCCTCGTCGTGGCTGTCGACGAGCAGTTCGGACAGCCGCCGGCGGCGTAGCGCGGAGACCAGCCAGCCGAGCGCGAGCAGCAGGCAGACGGCGAGCACCGCGATCACCGCCCACCACCACCAGCCCTCGTCGTGCCAGCGCTGCCGGTCGGCGGTGCTCAGCAGGACGTCCTTCTTGCCGTCGTGGATCCACCAGGAGGGCGACTTGGCGCCGAGCCCGACGGCGAACACCGAGCCGCCGAGGACAAGCAGCACGAGACCGCTCAGCGCGAGCAGGACGCGGTTGAGGGTGCCGGTCATCGCCGCCCGCCCTTCGCTCCAGGGGCCGCAGCCGTCCACCGCACGGGCTTCATCCCTTCCTGCCGGGGCGTGAGACCCGCACCGCGAGCGCGGGCGGATGTCCGAGGCCGAGCTGTCCGATGCCCCCGGCGAGGGCGGAGTGCAGATCGGCCCGTACCTCGTCGAGTTCGCGGAAGTGCGAGACGGCGTGCACCTTCGCCTTGCGCCGCTTCACCCGCACCCGCGCGGACTGCACCCCGGCGACCTCCATCGCCCGGTCCCGCAGCACCAGGGCCGCGGTGTCCCGGTGCAGGGCGCCGCGCACCCCGGGCCGGTAGCGGGTCATCGGCAGCAGTCGGCGGCGCCCCGGGGTCAGGGCGAGCAGCAGCAGCCACAGGCCGAGTACGGCGGCGATCCCGGCGCCGGTCAGCACCCAGGTGTCGTCCAGCGGGCGTTCGGCGAGTTCCCGGGCGAGCGTCTTGCGCCACTGCATGGCCTTGCGTCCGGCGCGTACCGCCACGATGTCGTAGAGCAGCAGGGCGAGTCCGAGCAGGAGCAGCAGCGAGAGCAGGGCGGCGGGCAGGCGGCGCCGGGACCAGAATCTGCGGGCCCGGCCCTGCGGCCCGGCCGGTGGCGCGGTGGCTCCCGCGGGCGGCTCGCCGGTTCCCTCGGGCGGGCCGTCCGGCTCGTCGAGGACGGGCATCCGCCGGGTGGCCGCCTGTCCGGTGCTCTCGGGGCCGGTGCTCTCGGGTCCGGTCACCGTACTCTCCGTCCCGCGCCCGGCTGGTCGGCCGGATGCAGCCGCTCCACCTGTACGGCGACCTCGGGGACCTCGAGACCGGCCAGCGAGCCGACCCGGCCGACCACCCGGCGCCGTACCGCGCCGCACTGCCCGCCGATGTCGGAGGGGTAGCCGAGTTCCAGGGAGATCCGGACCCGGGCGGCCCCGCGCCGTACCGAGACCGTGGCATGGGGTGCCGCGCCGGGGCGGGGGCCGCCCACGGCCTCCCGGGCAGCCTGCGCCGCGATCTTCGCCACGACCCGGTCGGCGATGCTGGTCGCCCCGCGCTCCGCGGGTGCGACGACCTCACCGGGCACCCCGGTCACCGCCGCCGGTCGCCGCGGTTGCGGAAGAAGTCACCGGGCTCCACATCGCCGTCGAGGTACTTGCCCGCGACGAAGCCGATGGCGCCCAGCGCCGCCACCAGCAGGAAGGCACCGAAGCCGCCGAAGTATCCGGCGAAGGCCAGGGCCATTCCCGCGATCATGCCGATCACGGCGTTGCTCATCTGCTGCGCTCCTCGTCGAGTCACTGCGCTGTGGGCCCGCCACCGGGCCGGGGGCCCCTTCGGCGCGACGTCCGAGAGGCTGTCCGGAGGCTACTGAACCCGGGACTCGCTCTCCTCGTCGTCCTCCTCGTCCGGCAGCTTCACGTCGCTGACGGCGATGTTGACCTCGACGACCTCGAGTCCGGTCATCCGCTCCACGGCGTTGATGACGTTCTCCCGCACATCGCGGGCGACATCGGCGATCGACACCCCGTAATCGACCACGATCTCCAGGTCCAGGGCGGTCTGCGACTCGCCGACCTCCGCCTTGACGCCCCGCGAGACGGACTTGGAGCTGCCCGGCACCCGGTCGCGCATGGCGCCGAAGGCGCGCGACATGCCACCGCCCATCGCGTGGACCCCGGCCACATCGCGTGCGGCGAGACCCGCGATCTTCTCGACCACGCCGTCGGCGATGGTGGTCTTGCCCCGCTCACCGGAGCCGCCGCCGCGCCTGCCGCCGGGGCGGCGGCCTGTCTCCTCGGCCGGGGCACCCTGCCCGGGCTCGTTCTTCTTCCAGTCGGTGGTCTCAGGCATCGCTCTACATCCTTTTCGGAAGGAGATCTGCTTCCTCGCACAGATTAGGAGCCTTTGCCGGGTTTCGCGCCATGGATGAGGCAGTCTGGGGCAATGACAGCGGACCAGTGGACGCGCAGGGTACGAGAGCAGCTGGGCCTCGGCAGGCTGCTGCCGCTCGGCGGCGTGCACGGCGGCGCCTGGCTGGCGGAGTCGGCGGCGCGCGGGGAGTTGCTGCGGGCCGCGGCCCACCTGGCGGGCGTACGGGTCGGCGCGCTGCGGGTGGGTCCATTGGAGGGAGCGGCCACCCGGGAGCCCGCGGTGCCGCCGCCCGCGAGCGCCCTGCGGCCGGGACCGCTCCGCCTCACCGCCGAGTTCGCGGCGGCCGGGACCCAGCCGCTGCCCGCGAGCGGGGCCCAGCTGCGTGCCGTACTGGAGGCGGCGGCCGGTGAGCGGCTGGGACTCGACCTCGCCCGGATCGATCTGCGCGCCACCGGGCTCCTCGACGTCGACGCCGAGGCGGCCGCGCCCCGCACCGAGGACGCGGCCGGTCGGGAAGCCGAGGATGCGCGCACCGCCGGGAGTCAGGACTCCGCCGCTGCCACCACCGGTCCGGGGGGCGCGAGCGCGGAGGAGGAGCGCGTCCGCCAGGCGGCCGTGCGGGTGCCGGGGGTGGCCCGGCTGACGGGGATGCTGGGCGGCCTCGGCCGGCCGGTCCATCTGGAGACGGTGGACGGCGGTTCGGCGGCGCTGCCCCGGCGCCATGCCCGGGTGGAGCTGGCGGTGGCCCGCGGACACCAGGCCCTGGAGGTGGCCCTGGCGGTCCGGCGGGCCGTGGGCGCGGCCCTGCCGGACGAGCCCTCGGTCGCCGTGGTGGTCACGGCCATCGACGGGGAACCGGCAGGGAAGTGACCGAGCACGGGCGGGAACCCGGGCACCCGGGATGCGCCCGCGCCGCGGTCGGCTCTGACGGGCGGTCGGTGAACCGGAGGCGATCGGCCCTGACGGGCGGTCACCGGACCGAGAGCGGACACGCCGGACAAGCGGTCGCGGGACCGGAAGCGGACACCCCTGACGGGCACTCGCCGGACCGAAAGCGGACACCCTTGACGGGCGGTCGGTGCATCGGAAGGAGAGCGGCCCGTCAGGGCCGGGGCCCGGGACGCCGACCGGGCCCCGGAGGAGTCACTCGCCGAGCCCGACCAGGTCCCGCAGCCGGCGGCCCTGGGCGGCGCGCTCGGCGGTCCGCTGGGTGTCCAGGTCCTTGGCGGTGGCGGCCTTCTGGAGCAGGGCCTTGGTCTCGATGACCGCGTTGCGGGGCGCCTGGAGCAGGGCCGCGGCGAGGTCCTTGGCGGCGGCGTCCAGTTCCTCGCGGGGAACGACCAGGTTGGCGAGACCGGTGCGCTCCGCCTCCTCGGCGTGGACGTAGCGGCCGGTGGCGCAGATCTCCAGGGCGCGGGCGTAGCCGACGAGGGAGACGAGCGGCTGGGTGCCGGTCAGGTCGGGCACCAGGCCGAGGCTGGTCTCCCGCATGGCGAACTGCACGTCCTCGGCGACGACACGCAGATCGCAGGCGAGCGCGAGCTGGAAACCGGCCCCGATGGCATGCCCCTGAACGGCGGCGACGGTCACCAGGTCGGTCCGCCGCCACCAGGTGAAGGCCTCCTGGTACTCGGCGATCGTCGCGTCGAGTTCCGCCTCGGGACCGCGCCCGAGGTCGACGAAGGAGGGCTCGCCCTCGAAGCCCTCGGGCGTGAAGGCCTGCCGGTCGAGACCGGCGGAGAAGGACTTGCCCTCGGCGCGCAGCACCACCACGCGCACACTGCCGGGCAGCGCGCGGCCGGCCTCGACAAGGGCACGCCAGAACGCGGGGCTCTGGGCATTGCGCTTGTCGGGATTGACGAGGGTCACCGTCGCCAGGTCGTTCTCGACGGTGAGCCGCACGCCGTCCTTGTCCAGTACAGGTGCGAGCGAAGTCATGGGCCCCTCCGGTGGGTGCAGTCGGGCACGGGTTCCCGCGGAAACCCGTAAGTGACTGCACAGTAACCACCCGGCGGCCCGCAGGACCGACCGGGTGACCACCGCCGAAGGCAGTCGTGCCGCCCGGAATCAGCCGGCCGAGGCCTTCTTGCCCCGCGTCGCTCCGCCACGACCACGCAGAACCACACCGGATTCGCTCAGCATCCGGTGCACAAAGCCATACGAGCGGCCGGTCTCCTCGGCCAGCGCTCGGATGCTCGCACCGGAGTCGTACTTCTTCTTCAGGTCTGCCGCGAGCTTGTCGCGCGCGGCGCCGGTAACCCGGCTGCCCTTCTTGAGAGTCTCGGCCACCCGGTCCTCCTCATGGGAAGTGCGCTCTGGGTTCTCATGATCACCCCTCCCGGGCTTCCTGGCCACCCATTCGGCAAGGTCTCTCCGACAAACATGGAACCCGGGAGGCCTCGGCGACGTCCGCCGAATTCCGGGAGGCGGCCGGGATAAAGAAACAGAGTTGCCGGTTTGTCGAGTGAATTACCAGGTCAGCGCGGTACGGCCGCGGAATTTCCCGGAGCGCGGCGGCGCCGGGGAAATTCCGTGTACGACACACCGCGGAGCCGGCGGGCCTCACACAGATGAGGGATCACTTGTCGGCCGAATGATCCATAAGCCGGGGATCAGCTATTCGATCAAGCAAAGGCGACCCCGGGAAGGGGGCCGCCGCCGCCCGCCGCCGGCCCTCAGGCCAGCGCGACGAGGTCCGCGTAGTCCGCGCCCCAGAGGTCCTCGACGCCGTCCGGGAGCAGAATGATCCGCTCCGGCTGGAGCGCCTCGACGGCGCCCTCGTCGTGGGTGACCAGGACGACGGCGCCCTTGTAGGTGCGCAGGGCGCCGAGGATCTCCGCGCGGCTCGCCGGGTCGAGGTTGTTGGTGGGCTCGTCGAGGAGGAGGACGTTGGCCGAGGAGACCACCAGGGTGGCGAGCGCGAGCCGGGTCTTCTCGCCGCCGGAGAGCACGCCCGCGGGCTTGTCGACGTCGTCACCGGAGAAGAGGAAGGAGCCGAGCACCTTGCGCACCTCGACCAGGTCCAGGTCGGGCGAGGCCGAGCGCATGTTCTCCAGGACCGAGCGCTCCGGGTCGAGGGTCTCGTGCTCCTGGGCGTAGTAGCCGAGCTTGAGTCCGTGACCCTCCAGGACCTGCCCGGTGTCCGGCTTCTCGACGCCGCCGAGCAGGCGGAGCAGGGTGGTCTTGCCGGCGCCGTTGAGGCCGAGGATGACGACCCGGGAGCCCTTGTCGATGGCGAGGCCCACGTCGGTGAAGATCTCCAGGGAGCCGTACGACTTGGACAGGCCCTCGGCGGTGAGCGGGGTCTTTCCGCAGGGCGCGGGCTCGGGGAAGCGGAGCTTGGCGACCTTGTCGCTGCGGCGCTCGTCCTCCAGGCCCGCGAGGAGCTTCTCGGCGCGGCGGGCCATGTTCTGCGCGGCGACGGTCTTGGTCGCCTTCGCCCGCATCTTGTCGGCCTGCGAGTTGAGGGCGGCGGCCTTCTTCTCGGCGTTCTGCCGTTCGCGCCGGCGGCGCTTCTCGTCGGCCTCGCGCTGCTGCTGGTACAGCCGCCAGCCCATGTTGTAGACGTCGATCGCGGAGCGGTTGGCGTCCAGGTAGAAGACCTTGTTGACGACCGTCTCGACCAGGTCGACGTCGTGGGAGATCACGATGAAGCCGCCGCGGTAGGTCTTCAGATAGTCGCGCAGCCAGACGATGGAGTCGGCGTCGAGGTGGTTGGTCGGCTCGTCGAGGAGCAGGGTGTCGGCGTCGGAGAAGAGGATCCGCGCGAGTTCGACGCGGCGGCGCTGGCCGCCGGAGAGGGTGTGCAGGGGCTGGCCGAGCACCCGGTCGGGCAGGTTGAGCGCCGCGGCGATGGTGGCCGCCTCGGCCTCGGCCGCGTAGCCGCCCTTGGTGAGGAACTCGGTCTCCTGGCGCTCGTACTGGCGCAGCGCCTTCTCGCGGGTGTTGCCGCTGCCGCTCGCGATGCGCTGCTCGTTCTCGCGCATCTTGCGCAGCAGGGTGTCGAGCCCGCGCGCGGAGAGGATGCGGTCGCGCGCGAAGACGTCGAGGTCGCCGGTGCGCGGGTCCTGCGGGAGGTAGCCGACCTCGCCGGAGCGGGCGACGGTGCCGGCGGCGGGAATGGCCTCACCGGCGAGGACCTTGGTGAGGGTGGTCTTGCCCGCGCCGTTGCGGCCGACGAGGCCGATGCGGTCGCCCTTGGCGACGCGGAAGGTGGCGGACTCGATGAGGATGCGGGCGCCGGCTCGCAGCTCGACGCCAGAGGCGGTGATCACGGTCATACTCCGGGCAGGGTGGAAGGACGGCGGGCGGACGGACGGGGGCGTCGGACGCCGTCTAATGCACAAGGAGAATGGCCATGGGCCAATCCTAACGGCGGCGGCAAGCGCTTTTTCCCGGGCCCGGCGGCCCAACAGGCGCCCGGACCGGGCCGATACGCCCTCCGGCGCGGCTCCCGGCCGCCGGGCGAGGCCGCGCCCGAGGCCGGGCGGCGGGTGGCTGCCCGCGGAGTCCGGGCCGTTGTCAGTACCGGGTGCCAGACTGTGGAACCGGTCACATCAGGACCGTACGACGCACGAGGCGCACGAGGAGACAGACCATGGCAAACCCTCCGGCGGGAACCGCGAGCATCTACCCCACCCTGCTCTACGCC
Source organism: Streptomyces physcomitrii (assembly GCF_012273655.1). Taxonomy (GTDB): domain Bacteria; phylum Actinomycetota; class Actinomycetes; order Streptomycetales; family Streptomycetaceae; genus Streptomyces; species Streptomyces physcomitrii. The sequence continues at coordinate 46,565 of NZ_JAAWWP010000004.1, forward strand.
GACGCCAAGGCGGCCATCGCCCAGCTCAAGGAGGCCTTCGGCTTCACCGAGGTGGCCGTGTACGAGGACGAGGACGGCACCGTGCTCCACGCCGAGCTGGCCCAGGGCAACGGCGCGGTGATGCTGGGCTCCAAGGGCCGCGGCGGCGCCTTCGACGCCGCGATGAAGAACGCGGGCCCCGCGGGGGTCTACATCGTGGTGGACGAGGTGGACGCCCACCACGCGCGGGCGGCCGCGCAGGGCGCGGAGATCCTGATGCCGCCGACCGATCAGGACTACGGCAGCCGGGACTACATGGCCCGCGACCTGGAGGGCAATGTGTGGAGCTTCGGTACGTACGCGCCCGAGCTGCCCCGGTAGCACTCGGCGGCGGGCGGTCCGGACACCCCGGAGGCGGGCTCAGGCGCCGCCGGTGTGCACCTGGAAGGCGGCCCGGCGCACGGCCTTGGCCAGCGCAGGGTCGGGGTGCGCGGCGGCCAGGGCGACGAGCACCTGCACGGTGCGCGGGTGGCCCACCGCCTGGACCGCCTTGAGGAAGGCCGGGATGGAGGGTTCGAGCGCCGACTCCAGGTGGCGGACGAGGAGTTGGGCCTCACCGTGGTCGGCCACGGCGGCCGCGGTGTCCACCCAGAGCCAGGTGGCCTCGGTACGGGTCAGCGCGAGCTGGGCGTCCTCCGGGTCGGCACCGGCGAGTTCGGCGAGCCACAGCAGGGCGTAGGGCCGCAGCGAGATCTCACCGAGCACCGCGCGCACCTCGCCCTCGGCGGGGGCGCCCACCACCCGCAGGGCGTCGAAGGCGAGCCCGCGGAGCAGGGCGTCCTCCCCTCGGGCGGCGGCGAGGAGTTCGTGGACGGCGCTGCCGACGGGGCGGGCGGCGAGCCAGGCGCGGTACTCCGCGCGGGCCGCGTTCGGCCGCAGCGGGGCGCAGCCGCGGAGCATGTCCTCGGCGGACTGCTCGATATTGCCCGCCGGGCTCTGCGCGGCGACGCAGATCTGCTCCAGCTTGACCCACACCGCCCAGTTGCCGAGCGGGGTGAGGGCGGCCTGCCCGTCTGCGCAGGTGAGCGCGCCCACCGCGGTGAGCGCGCCGAGGGCCCAGTCGAGCAGCGGGGCGAGCTGGGCCTGTTCGGCGCCCTCGGGCAGCGGCTCCGGCTGCGGCCCGTAGGGGATCTCGCAGCGGCCGCTGCGCAGTTCGCTGACCCGCTGGTCGAGGAGGTCGAGGAGCTGCTCCACGGGGACCGGCCCCGCGGAGAGCTGGAGAAGGGAGAGCACCTGGGGCATGGCGCCGACGACCTCGCCGACGGCGGCCCCGCCGATGCCCTCCGGGCCCTGGCGCACCAGCGACCAGGCGTCGAAGAGCGCCACCCAGCCGCGCAGCACGGCGCTGTCGTCGCGGTCCCAGGCCCGCAGCCGCCAGCCGGGGCGGGCGGTGCCGTCCTGCGCCTCGACCAGACCGGCCAGCCGCGCGGTGTCCCAGTCGGCCCGTACCTGAGCGGGGGTCAGGCCGAGGGTGCGCGCGGCGAGTTCGACGGCGTCCTCGGTGAGGGCGCCGCCCGCGTCGGCCGGGGTCTGGCTGCCGGAGCGCACCCGGGTCCCGGCCCAGCGGGCGAGCCGGGCCGCACCGGCGAGGGAACGGCGCGCGAGCCCGGCCAGCTCGCCCTGTGCCGGGGTGCCCTCGGGCGGCCGTGGCGCGGGGCGCTTGGAGGCTCGCTGGGCCGCCGGGCGTGACGCGGCAGCGAGGGGACGGGAGCGGACGAGTCGGAGTCTGGAGTCGCGCGGGGTACGGGACGTCACAGGTGCAGTCTTCCGGTTGACGGTCCGAAAACCCAAACGGAATGACGTACACCGCTCCCTGGACCCCCGGATGAACGGGGTGAGGACCGCCCCGGACAGGGCGAAACGGAAGTGCCACTACTGGCCGGTTTCCGCCCCCTGCCCGCCGCCTGTCCGCCGTGCGGGACGGCCCGGCAAGATCGTCGGGGAGGCACCGGAGGAATGCCGGAGGAGGCCTGGAGGGAGAGGAGACCGGAAGAGGAGTGACGCGAGGGAGCCGCGGGGAAGCGGCGAGCACGCCCCGCCCGGAGAGGGAGGACACCCCGGCCGGAGGGGAGAGCCCCCGGGCGGAGACCTCAGACGAGCGGAGTGAGGAAGCGCCGCAGGGCCTCCTCGTACTCGGCGGGGGCCGCGTTCCACAGCGCCGCGTGCGAGGCGCGCGGGACCGTGTGCAGGCTGACCAGGTCCGGCCGCCGCTCGGCGAGCGCCAGGGAGAGGGCGTACGGGGCGAGCCGGTCCTCGGGGCTGTGGAAGAGCAGGGTGGGGGTGTCGAGGGCGGCCGCGGCACCGGCGGCGAGCCCGTCGCCGCGCAGTCCGGCGCGCCCCTGGGCGGCGCGCACCGCAAGCGGCAGGATCGGCGCCGGGGTGCGGCGCGCGGCGGCGAGCCCGCGCAGCGCGGCCTGCCAGCTGAGCACCGGGGAGTCGAGCACCAGGCCCACCACGCGCTCGCGCAGCGGGGAGTGGGTGACCGCGTGCAGGGCCATCGCGGCGCCGGTGGACCAGCCGAGGAGGATGACCCGCTCGGCGCCGTAGCGGACGGCGTAGCGGATGGCCGCGTCCACATCGCGCCACTCGCGCTCGCCGAGCCTGCTCACGCCGTCCGGATTGCGCGGGGCGCCGAGGTCGCCACGGTAGGAGAGGGCGAGCACCGGCAGGCCGAAGTGCTGGAGCTGCTCCATCAGCACCATCGGGTGCTCCCGGGTGGTGCCGAGCCCGTGCACCGCGATCACCCAGGTGGTCCGGGGGGCGGGCACGAACCAGGCCGGGAGGTCGCCGAGTTCGCCGGGCACGTCCACATCGGCGTAGTCGAGGCCGAGGGCGCTCAGCGGATCGCCGCGATAGACCTGCGGCGTGAACCGGACCCGGGTGCCGGACCGGACGCTGCCGTGCGTGACGGCGTCCAGCCGCCGCACCACGGTGTCGGCGGGCGAAGCGGGGTCCGCCTCCAGGACCGGGCCGGTGACCGCGTGGCAGCCGTCGCCGGTGAGGCCGAAGACGCCGGGGCGCAGCGAGGCCAGGGAGCGGGTGAGCATGATCCGTCCGGCTCCCGCCGCGTGGACGGTCAGCCGGGGTTCGGTGGGCAGCGGTCTGCCGGGCTCGGCCCGTAGGGCGGGCTCGCTGGCGAGGCGGCCGGCAGCCAGTGCCGCCGCGCCCACGCCGAGTACCGCGGAGACGGTCGCCGCCGTCGCTGTGACAGTGCGCACCGCTCCAGTGTGGGTGCGGGACGCGGGGTCGGCCAGCGGAGGAAGTCCCGCGGGGCGCCGCCGGGGGACGCGATCCCCGCCCGCGGGACCGCGCGGGCGGTACGGGACCTGCACCCGCGATGCGAGGTCCGACCGGTACGCGGCGTACGCCCACGACCCGGCGCCAGGTCGATACGGGACCGGCATGTGCGGTCCGGCGCTCGACCGACACCCGGACCTGCGACTACGACCCGGCGCTCCGCCGGTACGGGACCCGCATGGGCTCCGCCTGCGCGGGACCCGCACGTGCGACCCGGCACCCGGTCGGCAGGGGGCCCGCACGTACGCCCCGCCGCCCAGCGGGCCCCACCTCGGCCTCGTCCGCTCGGCCCCGTCCGCCGCAGCGCCGGAAGCGGTCCCGTTCAGCCCGGCTCCCCGCCCCCCGCGTCGACTCCCTGCCCGTACCCCCCGAGCCGCTCCCCCGCCTCGTCGAGTTGGGCCTCGGTCAGGAGGGTGGGGGCGCGGCCGGGGACGGTGCTGGCGGTGAGCCAGAGGCGGCACATCCACTCCAGCTGGGCGGTGCGGTCGTAGGCCTGGTCGAGGCTCTCGCCGTAGGTGAGGGCGCCGTGGTTGCGGAGCAGGCAGCCGGTGCGGCCGCGCAGGGCGCGCAGGGCGGCCTCGGCGAGTTCGGGGCTGCCGTAGAGGGCGTAGTCGGCCACCCGGGGCGGGCCGCCGAGGGCGGCTGCCATGTAGTGGATGGGCGGGAGCCGGTCCACCAGGGTGGAGACGGCCGTCGCGTGGACGGCGTGGGTGTGGACGATCGCGGCGGCGTCGGTCGCGGCGTACACGGCGAGGTGCAGGGGGAGTTCGCTGGTCGGCTTGAGGTGGCCGTGGACAGTGCGCCCCCGGAGGTCGACGGCGAGGAGGTCCGCCGCGGTCAGCCGGTCGTAGGGCACGCCGGTCGGGGTGACCAGGACGGTGTCGCCGAGCCGGACCGAGACATTGCCGGAGGTGCCGACGACCAGCCCCTCGGCCACGGTCCTGCGCGCGGTCGCCACCAGCGCGGCCCAGGCCGCGTCGAGCGCGGGGCGCCCGGCCGCCGGGAGCCGCGCGGCCGATGCCGCCGGGACCCCTCCGGCCGGAACCGCCCGGGCGTCCGCGCCCGGTGCCGATGCGGATACGGATGCGGATGCCGCCTGAGCCTCCGCGCCCGATGCCATCCGGGCTTCCGCGTCCGGTGCCGCCGGAGCTTCCGCGTCCGGTCCCGTCGTGCGCTCGTCTCCGGTCCTTGCCGGGGGTGTGTCCTCGTCCATGGCGGTGATCCTGCCAGGCGGGCGGCCGCCGGGCTCCTGCCGGGCGGGGACCGGCGACCTGGGCGTACTCCCGTGACGGGGCCTCACCACGCCCCGTACGCCCCATTTATGAATATTGATCAGATAAGCGTGTTACTCCACAGAATCTAGACAAACCATGACTAATCTCGCCGAAGATTTGTCCTGCACATCGCGACCCGGGGGCAACATGGCTCACGTCCCGCAACCCACTCGCCGCCGCGCCCGCCTCCTCTCGGTGGCCGTGGCCTCCCTCGCCATCACCGGCAGCACGCTCGCCACGTCCTCCGAAGCCGTGGCGGCGGCGAAACCACGAGGCCACGACGTGTCCTCGCACCAGGGAAAGATCAACTGGCCCCAGGCCAAGAAGAACGGCGCCCGGTTCGTCTACATCAAGGCGACGGAGGCCACGAACTACCGGAACCCCTACTTCGCGAGCCAGTACAACGGCTCGTACAAGGCGGGGATCCTGCGCGGCGCCTACCACTTCGCCCTGCCGAACAAGTCCTCCGGCAAGACACAGGCGCAGTACTTCCTCAAGCACGGCGGAGGCTGGAGCGCGGACGGCAAGACGCTGCCGCCCGCGCTGGACATCGAACACAATCCGTACGGCGCCAACTGCTACGGGCTGAGCACCGGTTCGATGGTCAGCTGGATCAAGTCCTTCAGCGACGAGATCAAGCGGGTCACCAAGCGCCGCCCGGTCATCTACACCAGCGCCAAGTGGTGGAACACCTGCACCGGCCGGAGCAGCGCCTTCGCCAAGGACCACCCGCTCTGGCTGGCCAACTGGGCCTCCACACCCGGCCCGATGCCCGCGGGCTGGTCCTTCCAGACCTTCTGGCAGCACGCCACGAAGGGCTCGCTGCCCGGGGACCAGAACGTCTTCAACGGCGCGATGTCGCAGCTGCAGAGGTTCGCCTCCCGGTAGCAGGCGGCAGACACCGCCGAGGGCCGCGGACCGGCGCCGACCGGCCCGCCGTCCGCCTCCGCCGCCGTCCGCCTTCCGCGGGCGGCGGCGGTGCGCCGTCCGGGCCGCGGGCGACGCGCACGCGGAACCCTCGATGCGGTCACCTCAGGGCCCTGGTCAGTTCATCTGGTGTTCACTCAGGCTGCTTACGTTCATCGAGCCAATGACGTCCACTCGAAGCCTGGGTTAATGGAACACTTCACCCTCCTGCTCGGGGTCGTGATCATCACCGCCCTCGTGTTCGACTTCACCAACGGTTTCCACGACACGGCCAACGCGATGGCCACCACCATCTCGACGGGCGCACTCAAGCCCAAGACCGCGGTGGCCATGTCCGCCGTGCTGAATCTCGTAGGCGCCTTCCTCTCCGTGGAGGTCGCCAAGACGATCTCCGGTGGGATCATCGACGAGGACGGCATTCGCACCGAAGTGATCTTCGCGGCGCTGGTGGGCGCCATCCTCTGGAATCTGCTGACCTGGCTGCTGGGCCTGCCGTCGAGTTCCTCCCACGCGCTCTTCGGCGGCCTGATCGGCGCCGCGGTGATGTCGGCGGGCTGGTCCTCGGTCAACGGCTCCACGGTCGTCACCAAGGTCCTGCTCCCCGCGCTCGCCGCACCCCTGGTCGCCGGGATCGCGGCGGCCTTCGCCACCCGGCTCACCTACCGGCTCGGCAGGGGCACCGACGAGAAGGCCACCGCGAAGGGGTACCGCGCCGGGCAGATCGCCTCCGCCGGTCTGGTCTCCCTCGCGCACGGCACCAACGACGCGCAGAAGACGATGGGCATCATCACCCTCGCCCTCGTCACCGGCGGCGTGCTCTCCCCCGGCTCCAACCCGCCGGTCTGGGTGATCACTTCGGCCGGTCTGGCCATCGCGCTCGGCACCTACCTCGGCGGCTGGCGCATCATCCGCACCATGGGCAAGGGCCTGACCGATCTCGCGCCGCCGCAGGGCTTCGCCGCCCAGACCAGCGCGGCGACCGTGATCCTCGCCTCCTCGCACCTCGGCTTCTCGCTCTCCACCACCCAGGCCTGCTCGGGCTCGGTGATGGGCGCGGGGCTCGGCCGCAAGGGCGGGGTGGTCCGCTGGTCGACCGCGACCCGGATGTTCGCCGCCTGGGGGCTCACCCTCCCGGCCGCGGGCCTGGTCGGCGCGGGCGCCCAACTCCTCACCGAACAGGGCACCTGGGGCACCGTCCTCACCGGCGCGCTGCTCGTCGGCGGCTCCGGGACCATCTGGCTGCTCTCCCGCAGGCAGCCGGTGGACCAGCACAACGTCAACGACATCGGCAGCGCCGAACCCGCCGGGGTGGTGACCACCGCGATCGCGGCCGTCACCCCGCCGCCCACCGCCGCCCAGGCCGCCGAGGCGGCCGCGACCACCGACACCGCCACCGCGGAGCAGGCACCCCCGCTCCGCGCGACCGCCTGAGGAGCCGGCATGAACATCGACTGGGCAGCGCTCGGTTCCGTCTTCGGAGTCAGCCTCGTGGTGACCGTCGCCATGGTCGGCGTCTTCACCCTCGGCGTCGTCGGCCTCGCCCGCCGCGAGGCCGCCGTGAGCCGGCAGGGGGGCACGGCACTGGCCACCACCGGCGCCTGCCTCTGCTTCGCGGTCTGCGCCGCGGTGGTCGGATACGGAATCCAGCTGATCGTCGCCTGATACACCGACGGGCCGCCCTCCGCGCGGCCCGTGCACGACGCGCGCCCCGGAACCCCGTCTGCCGGGGACCGGGGCGCCCGTACGTCGGTGCCCGGCGCCAAGTAGCCCGCCGGGTCCCGGCTGTGGGGATCGGCACACTCTTCCCGCCCAGGTCAGCGGCCAGTTGACGGGGGTGGCGGTGCGTGGTGGACTGCCCCGAGCCGAAGTACGGCGGCAGAGAGGAAGCCGGTGCGAGTCCGGCGCGGTCCCGCCACTGTCACCGGAGAGCACGCTCCCCCCGTACGAGCCGCGGCCCACCCAGGGTGGTCCCGGCCCGCGGGGAGCCGCCGATCCGGAAGCCAGGAGACTCTCGCCGTCGTCATCACGTCGAACCGGGGCGCGGACCCTGAGTGAGGACACATAGCGATGCCGGGCCGCCCGCCTGTGGATTCCCCCGCCGAACGCGCCCCGCGCGCCACCGCACCCCGCCGAGGCGAGCCGGCGGCCTGAGCGATGGGTGCCGAACGGGTCTTCGCCTGCGGCGCCGCCACCGGTCTCCTCGGTGACCTCCTGTTCGGCGATCCCCGCCGCGGGCATCCGGTCGCCGTGTTCGGACGCGGCGCGGCGGCGCTGGAACACCTCCTGTGGCGCGACCACCGGGGCTGGGGCGCACTGCACACCGCCCTCTGCGCCGGAAGCGCCGTGGGCGCCGGCGCGCTGGCCGCCCGGCTGGTGCGCCGCTCCCCCGCCGCCGCCACCGCGCTGACCGCGGCGGCCACCTGGGCGGTGGTCGGCGGCACCTCGCTGGCCCGGGAGGCCACCGCGATCGGCGAGGCGCTCGCCGCCGGTGACACCGGTGCCGCCCGCGCCCGGCTGCCGCATCTGTGCGGCCGGGACCCGGAGTCCCTCGACGCGGCGGGCATGGCGCGCGCGGTCGTCGAGTCGGTGGCCGAGAACACCTCCGACGCGGTGGTCGGCGCCCTGGTCTGGGGCGCCCTCGCCGGGGTGCCGGGGCTGCTCGGCTTCCGCGCGGTCAACACCCTGGACGCGATGGTCGGCCACAAGTCGCCCCGCCACCGCCGCTTCGGCTGGGCCGCCGCCCGCCTCGACGACCTCGCGGGCGCGCCCGGGGCCCGGCTCACCGCCGCCCTCGCCGTGCTGGCGGGCGGGGACCCGCGGGGCGCCGCCCGGGCCTGGCGCGCGGACGCGGGCGCGCACCCGAGCCCCAACGCGGGCCCGGTGGAAGCCTCGTTCGCGGGCGCGCTCGGCGTACGGCTCGGCGGCACCCTCTCCTACGGGGGCCGGATCGAGCACCGCCCCGTGCTGGGCGGCGGCGGCCGGGAGGTCGAGGTGGCCGACATCCGGCGGGCGGTGCGGCTCTCGCGCCGGATCACCGTGCTCAGCCTGCTGGTGTGCGCGGCGGCGGGCCTCGCGCGGGCCCGGGCGGGTGCCCGGTGAAGGGCGGGGGGCTGCTCGTCGCGGGGACCACCTCGGACGCGGGCAAGAGCGTGGTCACGGCGGGCATCTGCCGGTGGCTGGTGCGGCAGGGCGTGAAGGTGGCGCCCTTCAAGGGCCAGAACATGTCCCTCAACTCCTTCGTCACCCGGGAGGGCGCGGAGATCGGCCGGGCCCAGGCGATGCAGGCCCAGGCCTGCCGCGTCGAGCCGAGCGCCCTGATGAACCCGGTCCTGCTGAAGCCGGGCGGCGACCGCACCAGCCAAGTCGTCCTGAAGGGGCGCCCGGTGGGCGAGCTGAGCGCCCGCGGCTTCTTCGGCACCGGGGACGCGCGCCTCGGCACCGGCCTGCACGGCGGCGGACGCGAGGCCCTGCTCGCCACCGTCGTGGAGTGCCTTCAGGAGCTGCGGAGCAGCCACGACGCGGTGATCTGCGAGGGCGCGGGCAGCCCCGCCGAGATCAATCTGCGCCGTACCGACCTGGTCAACATGGGCATCGCCCGGGCGGCGCGGCTGCCGGTCCTGGTGGTCGGCGACATCGACCGCGGCGGGGTCTTCGCCTCCTTCTTCGGTACGACGGCGCTGCTCGCCCCCGAGGACCAGGCGCTGCTCGCCGGGTACCTGGTGAACAAGTTCCGCGGCGATGTCTCGCTGCTCGAACCGGGCCTGGACATGCTCCGCTCGCTCACCGGCCGCCGCACCTACGGCGTGCTGCCCTTCCGGCACGGCCTCGGCATCGACGAGGAGGACGGCCTGGCCGTCTCGCTGCGCGGGGCGGTGCGCGAGTCGGCGGTCAGCGAGCCCGCCGGTCCTGAGGTGCTGCGGGTCGCGGTCTGCGCCGTACCGCTGATGTCGAACTTCACCGATGTGGACGCGCTGGCCGCCGAGCCGGGCGTGGTGGTGCGCTTCGTGGACCGCGCCGCGGAACTCGCCGACGCGGACCTGGTGATCGTGCCCGGCACCCGCGGCACCGTGCGGGCCCTCGGCTGGCTGCGCGAGCGCGGGCTCGCCGGGGCCCTGGCGCGGCGGGCCGCCGAGGGGCGCCCGGTGCTCGGCATCTGCGGCGGCTTCCAACTGCTCGGGGAGCGCATCGAGGACGAGGTGGAGTCCCGCGCGGGCACCGTCGAGGGGCTCGGGCTGCTGCCGCTGCGGGTGCGCTTCGCCCGCGAGAAGACCCTCGGCAGGCCGCACGGCGAGGCGCTCGGCGAGCGGGTCGAGGGGTACGAGATCCACCACGGCCTCGCCGAGGTCACCGGCGGCGAGGCCTTCCTGGACGGCTGCCGCGCGGGCTCGGTCTGGGGCACGCACTGGCACGGCTCACTGGAGTCGGACGGCTTCCGGCGGGCCTTCCTGCGCGAGGTCGCGGCGGTCGCGGGCCGGCGCTTCGTGCCCGCGCCCGGCACCTCCTTCGCCGCGCTGCGCGAGCAGCAGCTCGACCACCTGGGCGACCTGATCGAGGAGCACGCGGACACCGATGCCCTGTGGCGGCTCATCGAGTCGGGCACGCCCGCGGACCTGCCCTTCGTCCCGCCGGGGGCGCCGTGAACCCCGTACCCGGCAGCGCCCCCGCACACCCCGTACACCCCGCACCCGAAGGCAATCTGGAGGGCGACGCATGAGCACCCCCTATCCGTTCACCGCGCTGGTGGGCCAGGACGACCTGCGCCTGGCGCTGCTGCTGAACGCCGTGTCCCCGGCGGTCGGCGGTGTGCTCGTCCGCGGCGAGAAGGGCACCGCCAAGTCCACGGCGGTACGGGCCCTTTCGGCGCTGCTGCCCGCGGTGTCCACGGTCCCCGGCTGCCGCTTCTCCTGCGATCCGGCGGCGCCCGACCCCGGCTGCCCGGACGGCCCGCACCGCCCCGGTGAGAGCGCGGCGCGGCCGGCCCGGATGGTCGAACTGCCGGTCGGCGCCTCCGAGGACCGCCTGGTCGGCGCGCTCGACATCGAGCGGGCGCTCGCCGAGGGCGTCAAGGCCTTCGAACCGGGCCTGCTCGCCGACGCGCACCGCGGCATCCTCTACGTGGACGAGGTCAACCTGCTCCACGACCACCTGGTCGACCTGCTCCTCGACGCGGCCGCGATGGGCGCCTCCTATGTGGAGCGCGAGGGCGTCTCCGTACGGCATGCCGCGCGCTTCCTCCTGGTCGGCACGATGAACCCCGAGGAGGGCGAGCTGCGGCCGCAGTTGCTCGACCGGTTCGGGCTGACCGTGGAGGTCGCCGCCTCCCGGGAGCCGGACCAGCGGGTCGAGGTGGTCCGGCGGCGCCTGGCCTACGACGAGGACCCGGAGGCCTTCGCCGGGCGCTGGGCCGCCGAGGAGGGCGCGCTGCGGGAACGTGTCGCCGCGGCCCGCGCGCTGCTGCCCGCGGTGCGGCTCGGCGACGGGGTGCTCCGCCAGATCGCGGCGACCTGCGCCGCCTTCGAGGTCGACGGGATGCGCGCGGACCTGGTGATGGCCCGCACCGCGACCGCGCTGGCCGCCTGGGCGGGCCGCGAGGAGGTCCGCGAGGAGGACGTACGGCAGGCCGCCCTGCTCGCGCTGCCGCACCGGCGGCGCCGCAACCCCTTCGACGCCCCGGGCCTGGACGAGGAGAAACTCGACGAGACCCTGGAGGAGTTCGGCCCCGAGGACCCGCCGCCCGGCGGCGACGGCGGCCCCGGAAGCGGCCCTGAAGGCGGCCCCGAGGACGACCCGGACGGCGGCCCCGGAGGCCCCGACGGCCCGGATGGCCCCGACGGCGGCGGGCGGCCCCCGGCGGATCAGGACCCGGCGGACGGCGGCCGGGCCGAGTCGGAGACCTCTGATGCGCCCGGGGAGCCCGGCGCCGAGGTCCCCGGGCAGGGCCGCGGTGAGCCCCAGCCCTCGGGCGCGGGCGGCGAGCAGCGGGCCGTGGGCGCGGGCGAGCCCTTCCGTACGAAGGTGCTGAGCGTGCCGGGCCTCGGCGAGGGGGCGGCCGGGCGGCGCTCCCGGGCGCGTACCGAGCACGGCAGGACCACCGGCGCCCGCAGGCCGCGCGGGACGCTGACCAAGCTGCATCTGGCGGCGACCGTGCAGGCCGCGGCGCCGCACCAGCGGGCGAGGGGCCGCAGCGGGGCGGGACTCGTGGTGCGCCGGGACGATCTGCGGCAGGCCACCCGGGAGGGCCGCGAGGGCAATCTGGTCCTCTTCGTGGTGGACGCCTCCGGTTCGATGGCGGCCCGCAGGAGGATGGGCGCGGTCAAGGGCGCGGTGCTCTCGCTGCTCCTGGACGCCTACCAGCGGCGCGACAAGGTCGGCCTGGTGACCTTCCGCGGTGCCGCCGCCGAGCTCGCACTGCCGCCGACCTCCTCGGTGGACGCCGCCGCCGCGCGCCTGGAGACGCTGCCCACCGGAGGCCGCACCCCGCTCGCCGCCGGTCTGCTCCGTGCCCACGAGGCGCTGCGGGTGGAGCGGCTGCGCGACCCGGCGCGCCGCCCGCTGCTCGTCCTGGTCACCGACGGGCGGGCCACCGGCGGCCCCGACCCGCTGGCCCACGCCGCCCGCGCCGCCCGGCTCTTCGCCGCCGAGGGCACCGCCTCGGTGGTCGTCGACTGCGAGACGGGGCCGGTCCGGCTCGGCCTCGCCGGGCAGCTCGCGCGCGAACTCGGCGGCACCGCCACCACCTTGGACGAGCTGCGCGCCGACTCGCTCGCCGGTCTGGTCAAGGACGTCCAGTCGGCCCCGACCGCCAGGAGGGCAGCCTGATGCCGCAGGGAAAGCCGTCCGTCGTCCCCGACGACGGGCTCACCACCCGCCAGCGCCGCAACCGGCCGCTGGTCTTCGTGCACACCGGCCCCGGCAAGGGCAAGTCGACCGCGGCCTTCGGGCTCGCGCTGCGGGCCTGGAACCAGGGCTGGCCGATCGGGGTGTTCCAGTTCGTGAAGTCGGCGAAGTGGAAGGTCGGCGAGGAGAACGCGCTGCGCACCCTCGGCGCCTCCGGCGAGGGCGGCACCGTCGACTGGCACAAGATGGGCGAGGGCTGGTCCTGGATCCAGCGGGCGCCCGCCGAGGGCGAGTCGACCAATGAGGACAAGGCCCGCGAGGGCTGGGAGCAGGTCAAGCGCGATCTGGCGGCCGAACGCTACCGGCTCTACGTCCTCGACGAGTTCGCCTACCCGCTGCACTGGGGCTGGATCGACACCGCCGAGGTGATCTCCGTACTGCGGCAGCGGCCCGGCACCCAGCATGTGGTGATCACCGGCCGCAACGCCCCGCCCGAACTCCTCGGCTTCGCCGACCTGGTGACCGAGATGACCAAGGTCAAGCACCCCATGGACGAGGGCCAGAAGGGCCAGCGGGGGATCGAGTGGTGAACTCCGTGCCCCGGCTGGTCGTCGCCGCGCCCGCCTCCGGCAGCGGCAAGACCACCGTCGCCACGGGCCTGATGGCCGCCTTCACCGCCCGCGGCCTCGCCGTCTCCCCGCACAAGGTGGGCCCCGACTACATCGACCCCGGCTACCACTCCCTGGCCACCGGCCGCCCGGGCCGCAACCTCGACGCCTACATGTGCGGTACGGAGCTGATCGCGCCGCTCTTCGCGCACGGCGCCCGGGGCTGCGGACTGGCCGTGGTCGAGGGGGTGATGGGCCTCTTCGACGGGGCCGCGGGCGCGGGCGAACTCAGCTCCACGGCCCAGGTAGCCAAGCTCCTGCGGGCCCCGGTCGTCCTCGTCGTCGACGCCTCCTCGCAGTCCCGCTCGGTGGCCGCCCTGGTGCACGGCTTCGCCTCCTGGGACCCGGGCGTGCGGCTGGCCGGGGTCATCCTCAACAAGGTCGCCTCCGACCGGCACGAGGAGCTGCTTCGCGAGGGCCTGGAGGAGTCCGGGGTACCCGTCGTCGGCGTGCTGCGCCGCGCTCCCCAGGTGGACACGCCCTCCCGGCACCTGGGCCTGGTCCCGGTGGCCGAGCGGCACACCGAGGCGCTCACGGCGGTCGAGGCGATGGCCGCCCAGGTCGCCCTGGGCTGCGACCTCGACGCCCTGTACGCCCTGGCCCGGAGCGCGCCGCCGCTGGACGCCCCGGCCTGGGACCCGGCCGCGGCCGTGGGGCCCGCCGTGCCCGGTCGGCCGCGGATCGCGGTCGCGGGCGGCGCCGCCTTCACCTTCTCCTACGCCGAGCACGCGGAACTCCTCACCGCGGCCGGTGCCGAGGTGGTCCCCTTCGACCCGCTGCGCGAGGAGCAACTGCCGGAGCGGACCGCGGGCTTGGTGATCGGCGGCGGCTTCCCGGAGATGTACGGGCCCGAGCTGTCCGCCAACGAACCGCTGCGCACGTCGGTGGCGGACCTCGCCGCCTCGGGCGCCCCGCTGGCCGCCGAGTGCGCCGGGCTGCTCTACCTCAGCCGGTCCCTGGACGGGCGGCCGATGTGCGGGGTCCTGGACGCCGAGGCGCGGATGTCCGGGCGGCTGACGCTCGGCTACCGCGAGGCCGTCGCCCTCGCGGACGGCCCCCTCGACGCGGCGGGCGGCCGGGCCCGGGGGCACGAGTTCCACCGTACGGCCGTCACCCCGGGCGCGGGGGCCTCGCCCGCCTGGGGCTTCACCTCCCCGCAGCGGCGCACCGAGGGCTTCCTGCAGCAGCAGGTGCACGCCAGCTATCTGCACACCCACTGGGCGGGGCGGCCCGGGGCGGCGCGCAGGTTCACCGAGCGGTGTGCCGCGCCATGAGCCCCGTCTCAGCCGCCGGCGGTCCCGATCACCAGCCACATCAGCGCGGTCCCCGCGAGGGTGCACAGCAGGGTGGAGCGGGCCGGATGCCGGTGACTGGCCTCGGGCAGGATCTCGGCCGCGGCGATGTAGAGCAGGGTGCCCGCGAAGAAGCCGAGACAGCAGCCGAGCGCCTGCTCCGGAATGGTGAACAGGAGGGTGGAGGCGGCGCCCGCGATCGGCGCGAGCGCGTCCGCGAGCAGCAGGGCCAGCGCCTTGCCGTGGGCGTTCCCGAGGCCGGCGGCCAGCGTGTAGGTGTTGAAGCCGTCGGCGAAGTCATGGGCGATCACGGCGACCGCGACGGTCGCGCCTATCCGCGCGTCCACCTGGAAGGAGGCGCCGATCGCGACGCCGTCGGCCAGGCTGTGCCCGACCATCGCCCCGGCCGCGCCGAGCCCCAGCTCCCGCGTCCCGCCTCCGTTGTGCGCCCCGTGCTCGGCCTCGCGCAGGGCGAGCAGCCGCTCGGCGAGATGGGCGAGCAGGAAGCCGCCGACGAAGAGCACCAGGGCGGCGGGCACTCCGTACCAGTCCTGGTGCGCGGCCTCGAAGGCCTCCGGCAGCAGGTCGAGCCCGACCACCCCGAGCATCAGCCCGCCCGCGAAGCCGAGCACCAGATGCAGCCGGTCGGTGACCCGCCGCGCGGCCCAGCCGCCGACCAGCGTCATCACCAGCGATCCCAGCGCCACGAGCACGGCCATGCCCCCTTGCTAGCCGATCACCCGACGGCGTGCACGCCGCGCGGGGCGGAGAGTCCGGAGCCGGGGGCTCCGTCGCGGGCGGGCCCGTCGGCGGCGGGGCCGGGGCCGACCGGCCCGTCGGCCACCGAGCCCGAGCCGACCGCTCCCTCGGCGACCGAGCCCGAGCCGGCCAGTCCCTCGGCGGGTGGCTCGCCGTCGGTGGATCCGGGGCCGAGCGGCCCGCTGCCGGTGGACGACCGGCTCGGTTCGCCGCCGTGCGGAGCGGCGGTACGGCGTCCGGCCTCGCTCCTGGTCGGGGTGGGCGCCTCCCGGGACGTCCCGGCCGAGGAGGTGCTGACCCTGGTACGGGCCGCGCTCCGGGACGGCGGCCTGTCCCCGCTGAGCCTCGCCGCCCTGGTCACGGCCGAGACCCGGAACGGCGAACCCGGCCTCCTCCGGGCCGCCACCCGGCTCGGCGTCCCGCTGCGCGCCCGCCCGGCCGCGGAACTGGCGGCCGTCCCGGTCCCGCACCCCTCCGCGCGGGTCCGCACCGCCCTCGGCACCCCCTCGGTCGCCGAGGCGGCGGCGCTGGCCGAGGCGGGGGCCAGGGGCGGGGAACTCCTCGTACCGAAGCGGAAGTCGGCGGGCAGCCCGGCCCGGGCCACCTGCGCGGTGGTACGTCTCGCGGGTGCGGGCGGGGGCCGGGAGGGCGAGCACCGGTCCGGCAGCCTCGTCGAGGCCGGCGTGGGGGACGGGGAGTCGGGTACGGGCGGCGGCGCACCGGCGGTGGCGGCGGCACTACGGCAGGCCACACTCGTCCTGGTGCCGGAGCGGACTCCGGCGGATCCCGGGCACGCGCCCGAGGCATCCGTACGCTCCCTGCTGCGGCCTGGCGTCCGGGTCCTTCGGTACGGCGGTGGCCCCGGGGCGGCGGAAGGGGACGCGATCGCCGTCCGCGCCGCCCGGGAGGGGGAACGGGTGGTGGTGCTGCGCGGGACCGGGACCGGGGCGGATGCCAGGCCCGGAGCCGGGCCCCGGGCAGCGCCGGACACCGGGACAGTGAGCAGAGACAGCGACCGGCACCGGGGCGGCTCCGGCCGCGCCCCCGCCCTTGAACGAGGACTCACGGCGGCCATGAACACTCCCCCGCGCACCGACCCCGGACACGATCTGCGGCACCACGGTGACGCCGAAGTACGCGACAGGGGCGCCGGGTTGACGGACCTCGCGGTCAATGTGCGCACCGGCACTCCCCCGGCCTGGCTGGCCGAGCGCATCGCCGCCACCCTGCCGGGGCTCGCCGCCTACCCCGACGGCCGGGCGGCGCGCGGGGCGGTGGCGGCGCGGCACGGGCTGCCCGAGGAGCGGGTGCTGCTCACCTCGGGCGCGGCGGAGGCCTTCGTGCTGCTCGCACGGGCGCTCGCGGTGCGCCGACCGGTCGTGGTGCACCCGCAGTTCACCGAGCCCGAGGCCGCGCTGCGGGACGCCGGCCACCCGGTGGAACGGGTACTGCTGCGTGCCGAGGACGGCTTCCGGCTGGACCCGGCGGCGGTGCCCGAGAGCGCGGACCTGGTCGTGCTCGGCAACCCGACCAACCCGACCTCGGTACTGCACCCGGCCGCACAGCTCGCCCGGCTCGCCCGCCCCGGCCGCTGCCTGGTGGTGGACGAGGCCTTCATGGACGCGGTCCCGGGCGAACGCGAGAGCCTGGCCGCGCGCACCGACCTACCGGGCCTCGTGGTCCTGCGCAGCCTCACCAAGACCTGGGGCCTCGCCGGACTGCGCATCGGCTACGTACTGGCACCACCCGAGACCGTGGCCGCCCTGGAGCGCGCCCAGCCGCTGTGGCCGGTCTCCTCACCCGCCCTGGCGGCGGCCGAGGCCTGCATGGAACCCCGCGCCCTGGCCGAGGCCGAGGCCGCCGCCCGGACCGTCGCCGCCGACCGCGCCCGCCTGTGCGAGGGCCTCGGCGCCCGGGGCCTCGAGTACGTCCGCGGCGCCGAGGGCCCCTTCGTCCTGCTCCGCGCCCCCGGCGCCGAGGCACTGCGCGACCGGCTGCGCACCCTCGGCTTCGCGGTCCGGCGCGGCGACACCTTCCCCGGCCTGGACCGCGACTGGCTCCGGCTCGCGGTACGCGGGGAGGCCACCACGAGGAGCTTTCTGCGGGCCCTGGACGAGGCCCTCGGCAGGGGCTGAGTGCGGTAACCGGGGCAGCGGGGGATTGCCGCTCCCGGGGAGTGGCAGTCCCCGGGAGCCGGCCGGAGCCCCTGGGTGCGGGAGTCCCTGGGAGCGGTGGTCCCTGGGAGCGGTGGTCCCTGGGAGCGGTGGTCCCTGGGAGCGGTGGTCCCTGGGAGCGGTGGTCCCTGGGAGCGGTGGTCCCTGGGAGCGGTGGTCACAGGAGCGCTCGGCCCCGGATCATCCGTCCCAGGACTGCCGCTCCCGGGTCAGAGCGACCCCGGAGGCAAGCCCTCAACTACCGCTGCGGCTCGCGCGGTTGTTCCGGTTGCGCCGCGCGAGGAGCACCGCGCCACCGCCCAGCCCGAGCAGTACGGCGCCGCCGCCCGCGAGGTACGGGGTGGTGGAACTGCCGCCGGTCTCGGCCAGGTTCTGCTCGGGCTTCGCCTCGGAGGTCTTCGGCTCGACGTCAGCCACCGGCTTCTCGGGCTTCGGCTGCGGCTTGGCGGCCGGGGGTGCGGTGGGCGCCTCGCAGGTGGCGCCCGCGAGGGTGACGGTGCCCTCGACCTCGGCGACGTTCAGCTCCAGGGGGTTGACCGAGACCTTGAGTTCGAGCGCGGAGGCCGCCGCGGTACGCGAGGTGGTACGGGTCGAGGACAGCGCGAGGCCGACCTCGCCGACCCCCGGGACCTTGACCTCGGTGGTGCCGCCGGTGGTCAGCGAGACCTTCTTGCCGAGCACGGTGACCGCGCCGAGCAGATCGGCCTCGGCGACGGGCTTCCTACCGGCCTCGCAGGTGGCACGGGAGGACACCGCGCCCACCTCGATCAGCGAGAGCAGCGGCAGCCCGGGCACATGCACCTTGGCGTGCGCGAGTTCGGTACGTCCCTCGGCCTTGTGCTTGGTCACCTCTGCCTCGGCGGAGGCCGCATCGGCCCGCAGTACGGTGAAGGGCTTGCCGTGGTCGACGCCGTCCAGGGTGGCCGTCAGCGCCGTCTTCTCCGAACTCCGGGGCGCCTGGACCTCGTTGAGGCTGAGGTCCAGCGGCACCTGCACGGTCTTGTCGAGCAGGGAGACATCGAGCCCGGTACGCAGCACGACGGCGCTCGCCCGGCCCTGCTCCGTGGTGGCGTGCGCGGTGCCGGTGGTGGCGAGCGCCGCGGGCGCGGTGAGCAGCGCGAGGCTCGCCGAGGTGGCGGCGAGACGGCGTACGGGCATGCGGAAAGTGTTGCTGTTCAAGGTGGTGGGACCTCACAGGAGACATTGGTGAGGGACCCCGCCTCCGCCGCGCACTGGGGGACCGGCAACGGCGGTGCGGTGTCCGTGCCCGGAATCCTTACGCACATGGAGTGAACAGGCGGCAACCTGGAGTGAGTTCACCCCAAAGGGGGGTTTCCGCTCCCGCATTCGATTCCCTGACCACAGGACTTCCCCGACGCCCCAGCCGCCGCCCCGCACGGAACCACGGGAACCGCACCGCTCACCACGGCACCTCAACCAGACCGGGCCCATCACACCGACCGCGTACGCAAGTTGACGCCCGCACAGGAACGGGGGAAGAGAACGAGCCCCGTCCACCCCACGTCACGCCTCGGTCAACCCTGCGCCATCACGCGCGCTTTCCTCCGCACCCGCCCCACAACTCAGGCATCAGGCCTCGCAGCTCACGCCTCATCAGGCTTCAGGCCTCACAACTCACGCCTCGGCCTCAGGCCTGGGAACTGAGACCTCGTGTTTTGCGCTGGGACCCGGGCCCGCCCCCCACCCCCGTGCTCCGGGCTCCGGGCTCCGAGATCACGCGACCCGCGCCCTCGGACCTCAGGCGGTCACACGGCCGTTCACCACGATCCGCCGCGGGGCGGCCAGGACCCGTACGTCCGCGCGCGGGTCGCTGTCGTAGACCACGAGGTCGGCGGGGGCGCCCTCCTCCAGGCCGGGGCGGCCGAGCCAGGAGCGGGCGCCCCAGGTGGTGGCCGAGAGCGCCTCCAGGGGCGGGATGCCCGCCGTGACCAGCTCGGCGACCTCCTCGGCGACCAGCCCGTGCGGCAGCGAGCCGCCCGCGTCGGTGCCGACGAAGACCGGCACCCCGGCGTCGTAGGCCGCCCGCACGGTGTCGTACCGGCGCTCGTACAGCCTGCGCATATGGGCCGACCAGCGCGGGAACTTCTCCTCGCCGCCCGCGGCGAGCTTCGGGAAGGTGGCGATGTTGACGAGGGTGGGCACGATGGCGACCCCGCGCTCGGCGAAGAGCGGGATGGTCTCCTCGGTCAGCCCGGTGGCGTGCTCAATGCAGTCGATGCCCGCCTCGACGAGGTCGCGCAGCGAGTCCTCGGCGAAGCAGTGCGCGGTGACCCGGGCCCCGAGCCGGTGCGCCTCGGCGATCGCCGCCTCGACGGCCTCGCGCGGCCAGCACGGGGTGAGGTCCCCGGCCTCCCGCTCGATCCAGTCGCCGACGAGCTTGACCCAGCCGTCGCCGCGGCGGGCCTCCTGGGCGACATAGGCGACCAGGTCCTCCGGCTCGATCTCGTGCGCGAAGTTGCGGATGTAGCGGCGGGTGCGGGCGATGTGGCGGCCCGCCCGGATGATCTTCGGCAGGTCCTCCCGTTCGTCGATCCAGCGGGTGTCCGAGGGCGAACCGGCGTCCCGGATCAGCAGGGTGCCCGCCTCCCGGTCGGTGAGCGCCTGCTTCTCCGCGACCTCGTCGGGCACCGGTCCGTGCGCGTCGAGCCCCACATGGCAGTGGGCGTCGACGAGCCCCGGCAGCGCCCAGCCCTCCACGGTGCGCACCTCGCGCGCTCCGGCCGGCCGCTGGTAGGTGACGCGGCCGGAGACCACCCAGAGCTCGTCCCGTACCTCCTCGGGCCCGAGGAGAACCCGCCCCTTCACGTGCAGCACCGTGTGATCGCTCATGCCCGCACCCTAAACCCGTCCGGGCGCCCCGCAGGAGGCCCCTTCGGGCCGCCCGACCGCCCGCCGGATCGGGCCTCTCGGCGGGGCACCGAACCCGTCCGCCACCGGCCGCGCGGCCGAGGCCTCAGCGCGGTTCGGCGGTGCCCGCGATGCGGTCGAGCCACTCCCGCAGCAGGGCGCGTTCGAGGTCGGTCAGGGCGGTGGCCCCCGGCAGGGCGGCACGCAGCGCCACGGCGGCACCGACCGGCCCGGGGTCGGCCAGGACGGGGGCCTCGGTGGTGATCGCGGCGATGACGGCCTCCCGGGCGTCGAGCGAGAGATCGAGGTCGCGGCGCTCCTCGGGCATGGCGATCAGGGTGAGGGCGGCCCCGGTCCCGGCGGCCTGGACGAGATGGGTGGCCCGCTCCTCGCCGATCCGCAGCCGCCCCGCCTCGGCGATCCGGCGGATATGGGCGGCGAGGATATCGGCACCGGCGGCCGCCGCGGGCGGTACCGCTCCGGGGCGCGGCTCGCACATGAGCTGGTAGAGCGCGGGATTGGCCAGGCCGAAGCCGATGTGCAGATCCCAGCCCGCGCGGAGGTCGTCCACCGGGTCGGTGAGGGGCTCCCGGGCCGTCTTGCTGTCGAGATAGGCCCGGAAGCCCTCGGCGGCCACGGCGTCGAACAGCCCCTGCTTGTCGCCGAACAGCCGGTAGATCGTCGGGGCCTGCACTCCCGCGGCGGCACCGACCGCCCGGGTCGAGACGGCCTCCCGCCCGCCCTCGGCGAGAAGTGCGGTGGTGGCGTCGAGGATGCGCTCGCGGGGACCGCGCTCGACCGCGGGGCCGGTCGGGACGGGCGAGGTCGTCGTGTCGTGCACATCGGCAGGCAGCTCTCCAGGCATGTTTCCAACGATAACAGGAGCACGTTAGCACTCCTCTCGTAACGATGCTACGGTGAAGTCGTTAGCGATGGAAGCAGCGGTTTCGGAATCCCTCCGGAGCACGCTTCCGTGCCCGCCGGGACCGCTGTGCCACCGCACACGCCCAGGCGTCACCGCACCCATACGTACACGGACAGAGGGGGAACCTCATGATCATCGTCACCGGAGCCGGCGGTCAGCTCGGCCGGGCCGTCGTGGAGCGGCTGCTCACCCGGGTGCCCGCCGGACAGCTCGGCGTGAGCGTCCGCGATCCGGGCAAGGCGGCGGAGCTGGAGGAGTCCGGCGTACGCGTCCGCCGGGGCGACTTCCTCGACCCGGGCAGCCTCGCCCACTCCTTCGAGGGGGCCTCCCGGATCCTGCTGGTGTCCGTCGGCCGGACCGGCGAGAGCGCCCTGCGCGCGCACCGCGCGGCCGTCGAGGCCGCCGCGAGCGCCGGGGCGGACCACCTCTTCTACACCAGCCATCAGGCAGCCGGCGCCGCCTCGGCCTTCTCCCCCATGCACACCCACGCCGCCACCGAGCGGCTGCTGCGGGAGTCCGGACTGCCCTGGACCTCGCTGCGCAACGGCTTCTACGCCTCCTTTGCGGCGGCGCTGCTGCCCGCCGCCCTGGAGAGCGGCGAACTGGTCCTGCCGGAGGACGGGCCGGTCTCCTGGACCGCCCACGCGGATCTGGCCGAGGCGGCGGCCGTCGCGCTGACCGAGGACGGCCCCCAGGGACCGACCCCGGGCCTGACCGGTGCCGAGGCGCTCGACATGGCGGAAGTCGCCGTGCTCGCCTCGGAGTTGGCGGGGCGGCCGATACGCCGGGTGGTCGTCCCGGACTCCGTGTACCGGGAGTCGCTGCGCGCCCAGGGCCTGCCCGAGGAGGCGGCGGAGCTGTACCTGGGCATGTTCGCCGCGAGCCGTGCGGGCGAGTTCGCCGAGGTGGGACCGGAGCTGCCGAAGCGCGTCGGCCGACCGGCCACGACGATGCGGGAGGTGCTGGCGGCGGCGCTCCCGGCGGCCCACTGAAGGGCCGCCGGGTGTCCGGACCAAGGCGCCCGGGAGGGTCCGATGCGCCGGGGACGGGCCCTGCGGCGAGGGCCCGGCGGGGCTACGGCCGCTTGTCGACGGGCGGCATGCCCTCTTCGACCTGGGCCGCGGCCGGGTCGAGGACCCGGGCCAGGAAGTGGCGGGTGCGCTCGTGCCGCGGATTGCCGATGACCTCGGCCGGCGGCCCCTCCTCGACGATCACCCCGTCGTCCATGAAGACGACCCGGTCCGCGACCTCGCGGGCGAAGCTCATCTCGTGGGTGACGACCATCATCGTCATGCCCTCGTCGGCGAGCATGCGCATCACCGCGAGGACGTCACCGACGAGTTCGGGGTCGAGTGCGGAGGTGGGCTCGTCGAAGAGCATCACCTCGGGCCCCATCGCCAGCGCGCGGGCGATGGCCACCCGCTGCTGCTGACCGCCGGAGAGGGAAGCGGGAA
This sequence comes from Streptomyces physcomitrii, assembly GCF_012273655.1. Taxonomy (GTDB): domain Bacteria; phylum Actinomycetota; class Actinomycetes; order Streptomycetales; family Streptomycetaceae; genus Streptomyces; species Streptomyces physcomitrii. The sequence continues at coordinate 69,079 of NZ_JAAWWP010000004.1, forward strand.
AGGCCTTCGCCTTGTCGGCGAGGCCGACCCGCTCCAGGTTCTCGGCCGCGACACGTCCCGCCGCGGCCTTGTCCCGGCCGAGCACCCTGCGCTGCGGCAGCGCGAGGTTCTCGGTGACCGACAGATGAGGAAAGAGGTTGAACTGCTGGAAGACCATGCCGATACGGCGCCGTACGGCATCGATGTCCACATCGGGGTGGGTGAGTTCGCTGCCGCCGACGAACACCCGCCCCCCGCTGGGCTGTTCGAGCAGGTTCACGCACCGCAGCAGGGTGGACTTGCCCGAGCCCGAGGGGCCGATCACGCAGACGACCTCGCCCTGGCGGATCTCCAGGTCGATGCCGCGCAGTACGTGGTTGTCGCCGAAGGACTTGTGCAGCTGCTCGACCAGGATCTCGGGCCCGGGCGCGGGGTCCGCGGTCGTCTCCTTGCGCAGTCCGCTGCCGCCGTGCTCGCTCATCGGGTGGCCTCCGCCGCTCGTGCCTCCAGTTTGCGCACCACGAAACCGAGCGGGACGGTGACCAGCAGGTAGCACAGGCCCGCGACGAGGATCGGGGTGGAGTTCGCGGTCTCGCTGGCCAGGTCGCGCCCGAACTTGGTCAGCTCCCGCTCCTCCAGGGTCACGCCGAGGAAGAGCACCAGCGAGGAGTCCTTGAAGAGCAGGACGAGTTCGTTGGTGAGCGGCGGGATCACGACCCGGAAGGCCTGCGGGATGATGATCGAGACCATGGCCCGGGTGTGCGAGAAGCCCAGCGAACGCGCCGCCTCCATCTGCCCCTTGGGGATCGCCTGGATCCCCGCCCGGATGGTCTCGGCCATGTACGCGGCGGAGACCAGACCGAGCGCGAGGGCGACCTTGCCGTAGGTGCCGCCGGGGATCTCGGTGCCGGGGAAGGCCAGGGGTACGGCCACGCCGACGAAGATGAAGATCAGCAGGGCGGGCAGGCCGCGGAAGACCTCGATGTAGATCCCCGCGACCCACCGGTACGGCCCGACCGAGGACAGCCGCATCAGCGCGATGAGCAGCCCGAGCACCAGGCCGAGCAGGAAGCCGGACAGGGTGTAGAGCACCGTGTTGCGCAGCGCGATGGTGATGATGTCCGGGAAGAGCCGCTGGGCCAGGTCGGTCTGGGCGAACTGGTTCCGCAGCCGGCCCCAGTCGGCCGAGAGCCCGATGAAGACGAGGACGCCGACGAAGACCAGGTACTGCGCCCCGCGCGAGAGGGCCCGCTTGCGGCGCCGGGTCATACCGGTCTTGACGGGGGTCCGGCCTGCCTCGACACCGCTCATGAGGCGGAGGCCGAGGGCTCGGCGGCGGCCTCGTAGGGGCCGATCCACTTCTCGTACAGCTTCTTGTAGGTGCCGTCGGCCTTGGCGTCCCGGATGGCCTTGTTGAGGGCCGCGAGGAGCTTGGTGTTGCCCTTCTTCACGGTGAAGCCGTACTGCTCACCGGTGTCGAGGTTGTCGGCGATCTTGAAGGCCTCGGCGTTGTCCTTGTTCTTCAGCCAGCCCTGGACCACCGGGTAGTCGATGATGACGGCCTGGACCTGGCCGGTGCGCAGCCCGTTGAGCAGGGCGTCGGAGCTCTCGAAGGAGGTCGCGCCGAGCTTCCTCTTCGCCGCGTACTCCTCGCCGGTGGTCTGCACCTGGGCGCCGAGCTTCTTGCCCTTGGACTTGAGGTCGTCCAGCGAGGTGATGCCGCTCTTCCTGTCGACCAGGACAGCCTGGGTGGCGGAGAAGTACGGGTCCGAGAAGTCGACGTTCTTCTTGCGCTCCTCGGTGATCGTCATGCCCGCGGCGGCGAGGTCGCACTGGCCGGAGTTGAGGAAGGCGCCGGTCTTGAAGTTCTCGAAGGGGGTGTCGACGATGTCCTGCTCGACCTTGAGGTTCTTGGCGGCGATGTCGACGAGGGACACGTCGAAGCCCTGCACCTTGCCGTCGATCTCCGACTGGAACGGCGGGTACGGCAGGTGGGTGCAGGTGGTCAGCTTGCCCGCCTTGACCACCTCGACGCCGCCCGCGGCGGTGCCCTTCTTGTCCCCGGAGGAGCAGCCTGCGGCGAGCACCAGACCGGCGGCGGCGGTGACGGCGGCGAGGGTGCGGGCTCTGCGGCCGAAGACCGTCGGATTCACGGGAACCTCCAAGGAGAAATGCGGCGGCCCGCCGGGAGCGGCGGGCGGGGTACCGGGGGAAGGGCGGCCGGGTCGCGGCCAGGGCGGGCGCGGTCGGTCAGGGGCCCCGGGTGCGGGAGCGTGCCGACTGTACGGCCAAACGGGAGCCCGGGGGCCGAAGCCGCGGAACCCGTCCACCGCTGTGTCGGTGCCCCGGTCCGGCGGGAGGGGCCCGGCGGGAGGGATCCGCCACGGGCGCGCGGCGCGCACCACGGCTCCTCCCTCTGCTCCGGCATCCTGTGATTATAAGGAAAGCTTTGGCCGGCCCCAACCAAAGGGAAGGCACCGGGAGCCGGACGCCCGGGAACCTCGCGGTCCCCGGCAGCGAGCCCCCTCCCGGGCGCGCTCCCGGGCCGGGCGGCGGGTTTTCCACAGGCCCGGCGCGGACCGGAGGCGAGGCTCTAGGGTCGGGGCAGCCGGACACGTACTGGGAGACCGCACACCATGAGCCACCCCTTCCTCGACCTGCCGCCGATGAGCGCGGCGCAGTTCGCCGCGATCGAGCAGCGGGTGGCCCGGCTGCTCGGCACCCGGCAGGACGTCCTGATCATGCAGGGCGAGGCCCTGCTGCCGCTCGAGGGCTGTATCCGCGCGGCCGCGGGCCCGGACACCACCGCACTGAACGTCATCACCGGTCCCTACGGCCAGACCTTCGGCGGCTGGCTGCGCGACTGCGGCGCCGAGGTCGTCGACCTGGCGGTGCCCTTCGACAGCGCGGTACGGCCCGAACAGATCGCCGAGGCCCTCGCCGCGCGTCCGGAGATCGACTTCGTCTCCCTGGTGCACGCGGAGGCGGCGACCGGCAACACCAACCCGGTGGCCGAGATCGGCGAGGCGGTCCGGGCACATGGCGCGCTGTTCATGGTGGACGCCGTCGCCTCGGTCGCCGCGGAGCCGCTGCTGCCCGAGGAGTGGGGCGTGGACCTCTGCGTCATCGGCGGGCAGAAGGCGATGGGCGGTCCGGCGGGCGTCTCGGCGGTCTCGGTCAGCGAGCGCGCCTGGGAGCGCATCGCCGCCAATGAGCGCGCGCCACGCCGCTCCTACCTCTCCCTCCTCGACTGGAAGGAGCGGTGGATCGACGCCGGCCGCGCGGCCCTGCCGCACGCCCCGGCCCAGCTGGAGATGCTCGCCCTGGACGCCTGCCTGGAGCGCATCGAGACGGACGGCCTGGCCACGGTGACCGCGCGGCACGCGCGGGCCGCGGCGGCCTGCCGGGCCGGAGCCCTCGCCATGGGCGGCGGCCTGGAACCGTTTGTGCACGACAGCGCGGCGGCGGCCCCGGTGGCGACCACGCTGCGCACCACCGGCGGCATCGACGCCGCCGCCCTGGTGGCCCGGGCGCTGGCTCCGGCGGGCGGGCTGCCGCTGGCGGCCGGGGGCGGCGCGCTCGCGGGCGAGATGGTCCGGGTCAACCACTACGGTCCGCTGGCCACCCCGGAGGTGGTCGACGCGAGCCTGAGCGCGCTCGGCGGCGCGCTCATCGCGCTGGGCGGCGCCCCCGAGGTGACCGCGGCACGCAGGGCGGCCGCGGCGGTGTGGGGCTGAGATGCGGGCGGTGGTCCGGCGACGCTCCGTGGCGGGGCGGGAACAGGAGGAGGAAATGATCACTGCGTCGACCCGTACGGCTCAACGGAAACAGGAATTTCTTATTTCCTCGCGTGTCACATCCACGCATAATCCAGTACGCATATCTCAGCGTAGCTTCCCATTCGCTTCTGCCCGGTTTTCCGGGACCTAAACACAGAGGTTTCCTGTAGTCCGGACCACATAATTCCACCGGGTCTCCAGAGAGTTACGCTCTTGTGACACAATCCACAAGCTCTCCGTTATGCGTAGAATCTCCCGGGCAAATCGCCATCTTTCGCCGGAAGCACGTGCGTGTGGGCGCGCACGCGCGATAACACAGAAGCGCGTTCCCCGTAACCCCGCCTGCCGATGCAATTTTCGGAATAGCTCGGTAAATTTAATTTCCATGACCGCTGCACAGGCAGACCTTGTACGTGCCCCACAGAGCTTTGTGGAAATGCCGGAGGGACTGCGGCTCGACACCCCTCAGGTGGACGACGGAGCCGCCATCTGGCGCATCGCCCGGGACTCCAGGACCCTCGACCTCAACTCCTCGTACAGCTACCTGCTGTGGTGCCGTGACTTCGCCGGCACCTCGGTGGTGGCCCGCGAGGAGGAGTCGGCCGAGCCGGTCGGCTTCATCACCGGCTACATCCGGCCGGAGCGCCCCCGGACCCTCATGGTCTGGCAGGTCGCCGTGGACGAGTCGCAGCGGGGCAAGGGTCTCGCCTCCGCCCTGCTCGACGGTCTGACCGCGAAGGTCGGGGCCGAGCGCGGAATCGATTCGCTGGAGACCACGATCAGCCCCGACAACACCGCCTCCCAGCGGCTGTTCACCTCGTTCGCCGAACGCTGCGGCGCCGATGTCGCCCGTTCGGCCCTCTTCGACGCGGGTCTCTTTCCCGAAGAGGGACACGAGCCCGAGGTGCTGTACCGGATCAGCCCCTTGGCCCAAGCTTCGTGATCACACAGACGCACCCCCGCCTGCCGTCCGAGCAGTCCCGGACTTCCTCGCACACCCCCCGCAAGCCCTCATCTCCCAGGAGATCGCTGTGACCATCACCCAGCCCGACCTGAGCGTCTTCGAGACTCTGGAGTCGGAAGTGCGCAGCTACTGCCGCGGCTGGCCCGCCGTCTTCGACCGAGCTCAGGGCAGCCACATGTACGACGAGGACGGCCACGCCTACCTCGACTTCTTCGCCGGCGCCGGCTCGCTGAACTACGGCCACAACAACGCCGTCCTCAAACGCGCTCTCATCGACTACCTGGAGCGCGACGGCGTCACCCACGGCCTGGACATGTCGACCACGGCCAAGCGCGCCTTCCTGGAGTCCTTCCAGAACATCATCCTGCGCCCCCGGGACCTGCCCTACAAGGTCATGTTCCCCGGCCCCACGGGCACCAACGCCGTCGAGTCGGCGCTGAAGCTGGCCCGCAAGGTCAAGGGCCGCGAGGCGATCGTCTCCTTCACCAACGCCTTCCACGGCATGTCGCTCGGCTCCCTCGCGGTGACCGGCAACGCCTTCAAGCGGGCGGGAGCCGGTATCCCGCTGGTGCACGGCACCCCGATGCCGTTCGACAACTACCTGGACGGCAAGACCCCCGACTTCCTGTGGTTCGAGCGGCTCCTCGGCGACCAGGGCTCCGGCCTGAACACCCCCGCCGCGGTGATCGTGGAGACGGTGCAGGGCGAGGGCGGCATCAACGTGGCCCGTGTCGAGTGGCTGCGCCGGCTCGCCGAGCTGTGCAAGCGCCGCGACATGCTGCTGATCGTCGACGACATCCAGATGGGCTGCGGCCGTACGGGTGCCTTCTTCTCCTTCGAGGAGGCGGGCATCGTCCCCGACATCGTGACGGTCTCGAAGTCGATCAGCGGCTACGGACTGCCCATGTCGCTGTGCCTGTTCAAGCCGGAGCTGGACATCTGGGAGCCGGGTGAGCACAACGGCACCTTCCGCGGCAACAACCCCGCCTTCGTGACGGCGGCCGCGGCCCTGGAGACCTACTGGACCGACGGCGCCGCGATGGAGAAGCAGACCCTCAGCCGCGGCCAGCAGATCGAGGAGACCCTGGCCGCGCTGCGCGAGGAGCACAGCGACGAGATCAAGCAGTACCGGGGCCGCGGCATGGTCTGGGGCGCCGAGTTCCGCGACAAGTCGAAGGCCTCGGCCGTCGCCAAGCGGGCCTTCGAGCTGGGTCTGCTGATCGAGACCTCGGGCCCCGAGAGCGAGGTCGTGAAGCTGCTTCCCGCGCTCACCATCACCCCCGAAGAGCTGGACGAGGGTCTGCGGATCCTCGCCCGCGCGGTGCGCGAGACCATCTGACGGCTCGCAGGGCACCCCCGTACAAGCAAGAAAGGCGTCAACAGACTGTGATCGTCCGATCGTTCCAGGAGATCGAAGGCACCGACCGCCATGTGAAGAGCAAGTCGGGCACATGGGAGAGCAAGCGCATCGTCCTCGCCAAGGAGAAAGTCGGTTTCTCCCTGCATGAGACGATCCTGTACGCGGGTACGGAGACATCGATGTGGTATGCGAACCACATCGAGGCCGTACTGTGCGTGGAGGGTGAGGCGGAGCTCACCAACGAGGAGACCGGCGAGAAGCACTGGATCAAGCCCGGGACCATGTACCTCCTCGACGGTCATGAGCGCCACACCATGCGTCCCAAGACGGATTTCCGGTGTGTGTGCGTCTTCAACCCTCCCGTGACAGGACGGGAGGACCATGATGAGAACGGTGTCTACCCGCTGCTGACTGAGGAGGGCTGAACAATGACCGTCACACCGGAGATCAACGACCTCTACCCGAGCCGTGGCGCCACCGAGGTGGCTCTGCCGCGCATGGACCCGGTCGTCTGGAGTGCGCCTGGCGCCCCGGGCCCGATCCCCGCCTCCGAGCTTCAGGCTTATGAGCGTGACGGTTTCCTCCCGATCGAGCAGCTGATCACGGCTGACGAGGTCGCGGAGTACCACGCCGAGCTGGAGCGCCTGGTCACGGACCCGCAGATCAAAGCCGACGAGCGCTCCATCGTGGAGCCGAAGTCGGCGGAGATCCGCACGGTCTTCGAGGTGCACCGCATCAGCGAGGTCTTCGCGAAACTCGTCGCCGACGAGCGCGTCGTCGGCCGGGCGCGGCAGATCCTGGGCTCGGACGTGTACGTCCACCAGTCCCGGATCAACGTCAAGCCCGGCTTCGGTGCCACCGGCTTCTACTGGCACTCGGACTTCGAGACCTGGCACGCCGAGGACGGCCTGCCGAACATGCGCACGGTCTCGGTGTCCATCGCGCTCACCGAGAACTACGACACCAACGGCGGTCTCATGATCATGCCGGGGTCGCACAAGACCTTCCTCGGCTGTGAGGGCGCCACCCCGAAGGACAACTACAAGAAGTCCCTGCAGATGCAGGACGCGGGCACGCCCTCGGACGAGGCCCTGACGAAGTTCGCCGACCAGCACGGCATCCGGCTGTTCACCGGCAAGGCCGGCTCGGCGACCTGGTTCGACTGCAACGCCATGCACGGCTCGGGGGACAACATCACCCCGTACCCGCGCAGCAACTTCTTCCTCGTCTTCAACAGCGTGGAGAACAAGGCGGTGGAACCCTTCGCGGCGCCGGTGCGGCGTCCGGAGTTCATCGGGGCACGGGACTTCACGCCCGTGCGCTGAGCACGGCCGCGGAAGGGCCCGGCTCCCCTCGGGGGACCGGGCCCTTCGGCGTGCGCGATGCTCAGGCGGCGGCCAGCAGGTCGAGGAGCCGGTCCACATCGGCCGCGGAGTTGTACAGGTGGAAGGCGGCCCGCAGATTGCCGGCCCGGTCCGAGACGGAGACCCCGGCTTCCTGGAACGCGGGCTGGAGGCCGCCGAGCCCCGGCACCGAGACGATCGCCGAGCCGGGCGCGGGCACCGGCTCCCGGCCGATCCGGTCGAGCCCGGCGCGGAAGCGGTCGGCGAGGGCGAGATCGTGCGCCCGGATGGCCGGGAGCCCGATCTCCTCGACGAGGTCGAGGGCGTGCCGGGCCGCGGTGAAGGAGAGCAGGCTCGGGCTCTCGTCGAACCGCCGTGCCGAGCGGGCGAATTCGGTGACCGGCCCGTAGCAGCTGTCGAAGGGGCTCTCCCCCGCCACCCAGCCCGCGAAGACGGGGCTCAGCCCGCCGAGGTCCTCCGGCACGGTCAGGAAGCCGACGCCGCGCGGCGAGAGCAGCCACTTGTAGGCCACGTCCACCGTGAAGTCGTACTGCCCGGCGTCGAAGTCGAGCCAGCCGAGCGCCTGCGAGACATCGATGCAGGTACGGGCGCCGTGCGCGGCGGCGGCCGAGCGGATCGCCGCCAGGTCGGCGACGCGCCCGTCGGCCGACTGCACGGCGCTGACCGCCACCAGCGCGGTGCCGGGCCGCACGGACTCGGCGATCCGCTCCAGCGGGACGGTACGGACTTTCAGATCGGCGCGTACGTGGAAGGGGTTCACCGCGGAGGCGAAGTCTCCCTCGGCGGTGAGGACTTCGGCGCCGGACGGAAGCGAGGTGGCGATGAGTCCGACATAGGTGGCGACCGAGGAACCGGCCGCCACGCGCTCCACCGGCACTTGGGCCAGCCGCGCGTAGCCCGCCCGCGCGGCCTCCACGTCGGCGAACATGTCGAGGGGGGCGCCCTCGGCGACGGACTGCGCCGCCTCGTGCAGCGCGGCGACACTCCGGGCCGGGAGGAGTCCCGCACTCGCGGTGTTGAGGTAGGTGGACCGGGGGGCGAACTGCTCGCCTGCGAGGCTGCCTGCCAGATTCTCCATGGGGCCACTCTGCGCCCCGGCCGACCTGAAGTCCATTGCCCGGAATTGCGGGGTATCTCCAAGCAGTCCTTATGAGTGGGCGCTGAGCTGGGGTTACGCGGCCCTGATCGCGGGCGGGTCCGCCTCGCGTCCCGCGTTCGTCCCGTCCGCCCCCGTGTGCGTCAGACCCGCGCGGGCCGACCGGCCCTGCCGCTCTCCTCCGCCTGTCCGGTGGCCGCCGCCATCCTGCTGAACTGCGCGCGGTAGGCGCTCGGGGTCAGGCCGGTGCGGCGGACCAGATGGGTGCGGAGCGAGTCCGCGGTGCCGAGTCCGCAGGCCCCGGCGATGCGGTCCATGCCGAGCGTGGTGGTCTCCAGGAGTTCCTTGGCCCGTTCGACGCGCTGGTGCAGCAGCCACTGGAGGGGGCTGACCCCGCTCTCCGCGTGGAAGCGGCGGGTGAGGGTGCGCACCGAGACGCCCGCGTGCCGCGCCAGGTCGGCCAGGGTGAGCGGCTCGTCGAGGCGCCGCATCGCCCAGCCGCGGGTGTCGGCACAGGCGGTGCCCCGCTCGGGCGGCAGCGGGGTCTGGGTGAACTGGGTCTGGCCGCCGGGACGTACGGGGGCCACCAGGGCGAGCCGGGCGACCTCGTTGGCGACGGCGGCGCCGTAGTCGGAGCGGATCATGTGCAGGCACAGGTCGATGCCCGCCGCGTACCCGGAGGCGGTCAGGATCCGGCCGTCCTCGACATAAAGGACGTCGCCCTTGAGATCGAGCGCGGGATGGCGGCCGCGCAGCTCGGCCGCGAGCTGCCAGTAGGTGGTGGCGCTGCGCCCGTCGAGCAGCCCGGCCTCGGCCAGGAGGAAGGCGCCGCTGCACAGCGAGGCGACCCGCAGCCCCGCCGCGGCGGCCGCGCGGACGGCCCGTACGGCACGCGGATCGGGCTCGTAGCGGTCGCCGGTGCCCGCGACCAGCACGGTGTCGGCCCGCGCCAGCTCGTCGAGGCCGCGGTCCACGTGCAGGGCGAGCCCGCCGGTGGTCGGCACCGGGCCCGGCTCGGGCGTGCAGATCGTGACCTCGTAGCCCGGCCGGCCCGCCAAGTCGACCTTGGAGAAGAGGAGTTCGGGGATCGCCAGATTGAACATGGACAGCGGGGCCGGGGCGACGACCGCGACCCGGTGCGGTTGCCGCCCGCCCTCCCGCGGCCCGGCGGACGGCGGCCCGCCCGGCACGGGCGACCCCGGCTCGGCGGCCGTAGGGACGGGGGCGTCGGTCGGATGCGTCATGATGGCCAGAACCTCCGGAGCCATGGCATTCAGGCCACTACTGTACGGGGCCGCGCCCGGCGAACCTGAGGGCATGTCCGCGAAGACCACCGCACGGCCCGTCCCCGGCGCCCCGCCGCGCCCCCGCCCCCTCTCCCCCGGCGGCACCCTGCTCGCCGCCCTCCTCGGCTTCGGCCTGATCACCCTCGACGCCACCGTCGTCACCGTCGCGCTGCCCGCCATCGGCGACCGGCTCGGCGGCGGAATGGCCGGACTCCAGTGGGTGGTCGACGGCTATACGCTCCCCTTCGCCGCCCTGATGCTCTCCACCGGCGCCTTCGCCGACCGGGCGGGCGCCACCCGGGCCTTCGCCCTCGGGGTCGCCCTGTTCACCCTCGCCTCCGCCGCCTGCGGCGCGGCCCCGGCCCTGCCGGTGCTGCTCGCCGCCCGCGTGGTGCAGGGCGTCGGCGCGGCCGTGGTGCTGCCCGCCTCGCTCGCCCTGGTCCGGGGCGCCTATCCGGACCCCGCCCGGCGGGCCCGCGCGGTGGCGCTCTGGGCGGCGGGCGGCTCGGTCGCGGTGGCACTCGGTCCGGTCGCGGGCGGCGCGCTCACCACCTTCTGGGACTGGCGCGCCCTGTTCCTGCTCAACCTGCCCGTGGGCGCCCTCGTCCTGCTGCTCCTGCGCCGGGCCCCGGCGGCGAGGCGGCGGCCCGCCCCGGTGGACCTGCCCGGGCAGCTGCTCGCCGTCCTCGCCCTGACCGCGCTGACCTTCGCCGTCATCGAGCGGGGCGGCACCGGACTGCTCGCGCTCGCCCTCGCGGCCGCGGCCTTCGCCGCCTTCCTCCTGGTGGAGTCGCGCCACCCGCACCCCGCCGTCCCGCTCACCCTCTTCCGCGACCGCACGGCCGCCATCGCGGTCGCCGCCGGAGCCGCGTGCAGCGTGGCCTTCTACGGGGCGGTCTTCGTCTTCGCCCTCTTCTTCCAGCGGGTGCAAGGGCACTCGGCGCTCTACGCGGGCCTGATGTTCCTGCCGATGACGGGCCTGATCTCGGCGGTGAACCTGCTCTCCGGGCGGCTCGCCGGACGCCTCGGCCCGCGCCCGCCGATGCTGGCGGGCCAGCTCCTCGCGGTGGCCGGGCTGCTCCTGCTCCTGCTGGTCGGCGCGGACACCCCCGGCGGACTGCTCGCGCTCGCCCTGGTCCCGCTGGCCCTCGGCTGCGCGCTCACCATCCCGCCGCTGACCGCCGCCATGATGGACGCGGTGCCCGCCGAGCGCGCGGGGCTCGCCGCCGGGGTGCTGAACTCCGCCCGGCAGGTGGCGGGCGGCCTCGGCATCGCCGGGATCGGCTCGCTCGTCGAGGGCGGCGGCGCCGGGGGCACCACCACCGGCGCGGACTTCACCTCGGGCCTGCACACCGGACTGCTGGCCGCAGCCGCGCTGCTCGCCCTGACGGCGGCGGCCACCTGGCGGCTGCCGCGGGGCCGGGCCGCCCACCGGGAGGCGGGCGTTGTCAGTGCCAGCGCCTAGGCTTCCGCAGCAAGCCGGGCTCGCAGGACGCGGCGCCCGGTAGCCGCTCCACATCCGTATCCGTACGCCCGTCTTCGGGCTCACACCCGCCCCACGGAGGCTCGATGGACGTCGCCCTGCGCCCGGTGCACGACAGTGACCTGCCGGTCTTCTTCCGGCAGCGGACCGACCCCGAGTCGGTGCGGATGGCCGCCTTCGGCCCCGAGGAGTACGCGGACCGCGACCGCTTCGACGCGCACTGGGCGCGGATACGGGCGGTCCCGTCGAGCGACGTGCTGCGCACGGTGCTGCTCGACGGGGACGTGGTCGGCAGCGTCGCGGTCTACGGCCCGCCTCAGGAGCGCGAGGTGACGTACTGGATCGACCGGTACTACTGGGGACGCGGGGTGGCGACGGCCGCGCTGCGCGCCCTGCTCGGCGAGGTGTCCGAACGGCCGCTGCGGGCCCGCGCGGCGGCGGACAACGCGGGCTCGCGGCGGGTCCTGGAGAAGTGCGGATTCCGTCTCGTCGGCCGGGACCGGGGCTTCGCGCACGGCCGGGGCGAGGAGACCGAGGAGGTCGTGCTGCGGCTGGACGCCTAGGCGGTGGGCCCAAGGACGCCCGGGCGGTGGAACCGGGGTCGACAGCGCCCCGACGACCACCGCGCCGGGCCCACCGGGCGGAACCGACCCGCGGTCAGCCCCGCCCGGCTCCCGTACGCCCGAGTCGGCCGCGCCCGGGTTCAGTCGACGCCGAGGACCTGCTTGACCGGGTCGATGGCGAAGTAGACGACGAAGAGCGCGGCGGTCGCCCAGAGCAGCCAGTGCACCGAACGGGCCTTGCCGAGCACGGTCTTGAGCACCACGAAGGAGACGAAACCGGCGCCGATGCCATTGGTGATCGAGTAGGTGAAGGGCATCACGGCGATGGTCAGGAAGGCGGGCACGGCGATCTCCGGCTGCTGCCAGTCGATCCGGCCGACCTGCGCCATCATCAGGAAGCCCACGGCGATCAGCGCGGGCGCGGCGGCCTGCATCGGCACGATGGTCAGCAGCGGCGTCAGGAAGAGCGCGAGGCCGAACATGCCGCCGGTGACCAGGTTGGCGAAGCCGGTGCGCGCCCCCTCGCCGACGCCCGCCGCCGACTCGATGTACGAGGTGCTGGAGGAGGCCGAGGCCGCGCCGCCCGCCACCGCCGCGGCGCCGTCGATGAGCAGCACCCGGCCGAGGTTCGGCACCCGGCCGTCCTGGTCCACCAGGCCCGCCTCGGTGCTGATGGCGACGACGGTGCCCATGGTGTCGAAGAAGTCCGAGAGGACCAGGGTGAAGAGCAGCAGCACCACGGTGAGCGCGCCCGCCTCGCCGAAGGCCCCGAAGAGGCTGAAGTCGCCGAGCAGTCCGAAGTCGGGGGCGGCGACCACGTCCGAGGGGACGGTGGGCCGGGTGAGGCCCCAGTTGTCCACCGTGGCGACCTCGTTGACGAGCACGGCGAGGGCGGTCATCACCACGATGCTCAGCAGGATGGCCCCCTTGACCCGGCGCACCAGCAGGCTGACCGTGAGCAGCACCCCGAGGCAGAAGACCAGGGCGGGCCAGCCGCTGAGTTCGCCGCTGCCGCCGAGCTGTACCGGCACGGTGGTCTCGGCGGCGTCCGGGATACGGGTGACGAAGCCCGCGTCGACGAAGCCGATGAAGGCGATGAACAGGCCGATGCCCACGCTGATCGCCACCTTCAGCGGCTGCGGTATCGCGTGCATCACCGCCTCGCGCAGCCCGGTGACCACGAGCAGGCAGATCAGCAGCCCCTCCAGGACCACCAGGCCCATCGCGTCGGACCAGCTCATCATCGGCGCGATCTGGTAGGCGACCACGACGTTCAGGCCGAGCCCGGCGGCGAGCGCCAGCGGCAGATTGCCGCCGACCCCCATGATCACCGTCATCACGGCGGCCACCAGGGCGGTGGCGGTGGCCAGTTCGGCGGCGTCGAGCTGGTGGCCGTACTTGTCCTTCGCGCCGCTGAGGATGATCGGGTTGAGGACGAGGATGTACGCCATCGTGAAGAAGGTGGCGAGGCCGCCGCGGGCCTCCCGGCCGAGGGAGGAGCCGCGGGCGCTGATGTGGAAGAAGCGGTCGAGGCCGCCCGCGCCCCCGGGCCGGGTACCGCTGTCTCTCACCGGGCTGCTGCTCCTGGCCATGCGCGCTCCTCGCTCCGGGGCCCGCGGGCCCGCTCGGGGACGGACGGATTCCGTCTGCGGCCGGATTGTGCCGCGCGCGAGGCCCCGGCAGGTGTGCGGCGTGTTACGGAATCGGGCGCCCAGCGTGGCCCCGGCCACCGGGAACGTCCAGGGGTCACGCGCCAATCCGCCCGCGTGACCCCCGGGAAGCGGTCGCGGTGGTCAGCTTCGCGGGCTCCACTCCGGCTCGCGGCCGCTCAGCCCGATCGTCCGGTCGAGCAGCGGCGCCCCGGCGGGCACCTCGACCACCGGCCCGAAGATCGGCGGGCGTTCGCTCTCCTCGGCGGCCTGGGCGAGGAAGCCGTGCGCGGCCCGCAGCGCGGCCGGGTCCGGCGCGTACTCCTGACCGGTGGCGCGGGCCAGATCCCAGCCGTGCACGAGGAGTTCGTCGGCGACCACCAGGGCGGCCACCTCGCCGGGCAGGTCGACACCGCCGGCCCTGGTCATCCCCTGGTACGCGGCGGGCTCCCGCCAGGCCTCGGCCAGTTCGGCGAAGAGGCGCGGCAGAGCGGTGCGCCAGTCCTCGCGCAGCTCGGGCGTCCGCGAGTCCGGGGAGACGTCGAGTCCGGGACCGAGGTTCTTGCGGCCCGCGTCGGCGAAGGCACCGGTCAACTCCACGAGGTGCCCGAGCAACTGCCGCACCGTGTAGTCCGGGCAGGGCGTCGGCTGAGCGAACTGCTCCTCCCGCACCCCCTCCGCGAGGCGCAGCACCTCCTTGGTCTGCGGACCCAGATCGAGGATGTCGGCCATGGTGCTTCTCCCTGGTGGTGAGTTGTGGGTTCTGAGTTGTGGGTCGTGGGTCGTGGGTTGTGAGTTGCGGGTCGTGGGTCGTGGGTTGTGAGTTGCGGGTCGTGGGTTGTGAGTCGCTGATTGTGAGTTGTGGGTCGCGACTTGTCGGTTGTGGGCTGTGGTTTGTGACCTGTGGGTTCTCTCTTGATTTCTCTTGTCGGGGATGGGCCTCGGGTGCGGTTGCGGGTGAGTGAGCGGTCTCGGATGCGCCCGCGCTCGACAGCCCGGGAGCGCCCGGCGCCCGTACAGAGGTAGACCGCGCCCGCCGCCGGAACTCATCGCCGCGCCGCCGGGCCGGTCTCCCGTCGCCGCCTCTGAGGTGGCCGGGGCGTCCGGGGATACGGCAGGTGCCCGATGCCCGGGCGGTGTCCCGCCGCGCAGGATCACTTCCGTGGACACCACGAACGCCCTCAGGGGCACTCTCCGGCCGGTGCTCGCCGACCGCAACGCCAGGCTCTGCCTCGCCACCGTCCTGGTCTCGGGCTTCGGCTCCACCGCCCTCTGGCTGACGGCCGGGATCTGGGTGAAGGACCGCACCGGCTCGGACAGCCTGGCCGCGCTGTGCGCCTTCGCCCTGTGGGCACCGCAGCTCGCGGGCCCGCTGCTCGGCACCCTCGCCGACCGCCACCGGCGCCGGCCCCTGCTCCTCGCGGGCAATCTGGCCCTCGCGCCCCTCGTCGCCTCCCTCTGCCTCGCGGGCTCCCGCCTCTGGTACGTACTGGGCGTGCTCTTCCTGTACGGCGCCCTCGGCGCGGTGCTGGACGCGGCCGAGACGGCGCTGGTGGCCACCGCCCTGGACGGCGCGCTCCTCGGTGCGATGAACGGACTGCGGACGGCCGCGGGCGAGGGCACCAAACTGCTCGCCCCGCTCGCCGGGGCCGCCCTCTACACCGCCTCCGGCATCCGCGCGGTCGCCCTCCTGGACGCCGCGAGCTTCCTGCTCACCGCCTGGCTGGTCCTGCTGCTCCGGGTACGGGAGAGCCCGCCGCCGCGCACCGGGGACCGCCTCGCCGGGACCCTCGCGGGCGCCCGCCACCTCTGGCACACGGCGGCCCTGCGCCCGCTCGTCCTCGCCGCGGGCGCCACCCTCGGACTCGCCGGACTGAACGGCGCGCTGCTCTTCGCCGTCGTGGACCGCGGACTCGGCCGCCCCGCCGCCTTCGCCGGAATCCTCTACGCGGCCCAGGGCGCCGGTTCGGTCCTGTGCGGGCTCGCCTCGGGCGCCCTGCTGCGCCGCTGCGGGGAGCGCGGGCTGGCCGTCCTCGGCATCGGCGTCTTCGCGGTCGCGGTGGCCCTGCGCGCGCTGCCGTACGCCCCGCTCGCCGTGGGGTGCAGCCTGCTGATCGGGGCGGGCCTGCCCTGCGTACTGATCGCCGCGTTCACCGCCGTCCAGCGGGGGACGCCGCCCGCGCTCCTCGGCCGGGTCGCCGCCACCGCGAGCACCGTGGTCTTCGTCCCGAACGCGCTCGCCCTCGGCCTCGGTTCGGGCCTGGTCGCCGTGGCCGACCACCGGCTGCTGCTCGGCCTGGCGGGGGCCGCGGGCCTGCTCTGCGCGGGGGCGCTCGCCCGTAGCAAAGCGGGTTCGCGGACCGGCGGGAGCGGGGAGCGGCGGGGTCCGGGACGGCCGGAAAACATCTCCCCCGGGTAAGGGAACGGTAAAGCGGGGTCGCTCGTTACTCCTGGCATGACAGCTATGACCCCCGGTTCGAACATCCCCCTGCCCGTCCCGACGGTGGCGGTCGAGGTCGCCGCCCCGGTGCGGCTGGACGTCTCGGGCCTGCTGCTCACCGGCGACGGCAAGGTGCGCTCCGACGACGACTTCATCTTCTACAACCAGCCCTCCGGCCCCGGTGTCACCTACCGCAGCGGGAACGGCGCGGGCCCCGACTCGGTCACCGTGGACACCGCCGCGGTGCCGCCGGGCATCGAGAAGATCGTCGTGACGGCCAGCCCCGACGCGGCGGGCCAGAGCTTCCAGGGCATCGAGCCGACGGCCACCGTCCGCGACCCCGCCACCGGCGCGGCGCTGGCGAGCTTCACCCCGCCGGGCCTCGGCACCGAGACCGCGCTCGTCGTGATGGAGATCTACCGGCGCAACGGCGCCTGGAAGGTCCGCGCCGTGGGCCAGGGCTATGCGAACGGCCTCGCCGGAATCGCCACCGACTTCGGTGTGAGCGTCGCCGACGAACCGGCCCCCGCCCCGCAGTCCGCGCCCCCGGCCGCCCCGATGGCCGCACCCGCGCCGCCCTCGGCACCGCCGTCCGCTCCTCCGGCCGGGCCCCCGTCCGCGCCTCCGGCGGGACCGCCGTCCGCTCCCCCGGTGGGGGCCGCTGCGCCCGCCGCCCCGGCCGCGCCTCCCGCGGGGGCGCCGGGCGCCGGGAAGATCAGCCTGGACAAGGGCCGGGTCAGCCTGCAGAAGAACCAGTCGGTCTCGCTGGTCAAGGGCGGCCGTCCGCTGCTCTCCCAGGTCAAGATGGGCCTCGGCTGGGAGCCCGCCTTCCGCGGCAAGGACATCGACCTGGACGCCTCGGTCATCGCCTACGGCCCGCAGCGCAACCACCTGGACAGCTGCTACTTCGGCAAGCTGTCCATCCTCAACGGCTCCATCAAGCACTCCGGCGACAATCTGACCGGTGAGGGCGCGGGTGACGACGAGGTGATCGTGGTCGACCTCGGCCGCCTGCCGCAGGAGGCCACCGGCCTGGTCTTCACGGTCAACTCCTTCTCCGGGCAGAAGTTCACCGATGTCGCCAAGGCCTACTGCCGCCTGCTCGACGCGGCGACCGGCGAGGAGCTGGTCCGCTTCGACCTGACCGGCGCCGAGCCGCAGACCGGCGTGATGATGTGCAAGCTCATCCGCCAGTTCTCCGGCGAGTGGGAGATGACCGCGATGGGCAACTTCGTCAAGTCCCGTACGGTACGCGGCATGGTGAAGCCCGCGGCCCAGGCACTCTGAGCCGCGGGCACTCCGAGCAGCAAACCCCGCAGGCGGCACGCGGCGCCGGACACCCGTCCGGCGCCGCGCTGTTCACCGGGCCAAGGCCCCGGCTCCGCACCTGTCAGTCGCACCACGGCCAGTCGGCGTCCCGCCCGGCCTCCAGGAGCGGCACCATCCGGAAGGCCGCGTCGCTCAGCCCGCCGAAGGTGTGGCGTCCCGGCCGCCCGGCGGGCCCGTGCCCGGTGCGGTAACCGGCCAGGTTCCAGGTGTAGACCGGGACCTGGGCCGGCACCTGGGCGGCCGGATCCCCGGCGCCGTGGTGGGCGGCCTGCTCGTCGGTGACGATCAGGACCCGGTCGTGCCCTCGGTAGTGGCGGCGCACCGCTCCGGTCGTGTCGGTGCCGCCCAGGTCGCCGAAGCGCCCGAGCACCTTCAGCACCGACTCCCCCTTGCGAAAGCGCACCGGCGCGCTGCTCGTGCCGAACTCGACGAGGTCCGCCCCGGCCGCCCGCAGCGCGAGCGCCGAGCCGAAGACCGCCGCCGCGTCCGCCCGGTTCAGCTCGGAGCGCTCCGAGAGGCGGGAGTAGAACATCGAACCCGACCGGTCGACCAGCACCAGCGTCCGCCCGGGCAGCGCGGGCACGTTCGCCAACGAGTGCCCGAGGGCCTGCTCCAGCGGGTACGACCAGCGCAGCGAGGGCGCGTGCCGGTAGGCGGCGAGATAGCGGAACGGGAACTGCCGCGAGCGCGCGACCTGCTCGGGGTCCGCGATCGTCGCCGCGACCCGCGCGGCCACCTCGTCCGAGACCCCCGCCTCGTCGAAGTTGCGCAGATTGCGCACCAGCGCCATCGCCCCCATGGAGGGGATCACGGCCTCCCAGGCGGCCCGGTCCATCGGCCCCTGGAGCCAGCCGGCCAGCGCCTCCCAGGTGATCCCCGCCTCCGCGAGCCGCTCGGCCGCGTCCGGGGCGGTCACCACGGCCCGCCGCCGCTCCACCGGCAGCGCCATCAGCGCCCGGTGCGCGGTGAGCATCCGGTCCGCGGCGGGCGGCAGGGCGGTCTCGGGGTGGTGGCGCCGGTCCAGGGCGTACTGGAAGAGCGCGCCCTGCCCGGGCTTGTCCGGATCCGGCGCCGCGTGCACCAGGTTGAGGATGTCGCCGAAGCGGTAGCCCTTGGCGGCGGTGTCGTACTTCAGCAGCGCCCGGGAGGTGTACATGCGCCGTATGGCATCGGCGACGCCCCGCTTCACGGGCTTGGGCAGCGCGCGGCCGTACCGCGAGGTCCAGTAGCCGAGCAGCTCGCCGGGCTCGTCGGGGCGCCGGAGCACCGAGGCGACGACCTGCCGCCCGGTGGGACCCTCGGTCAGCCCCGCGTCCAGGCGGGCGCGGACGTACTCGGCGGCGCCCACCAGCGAGGCGGTGCGCAGCCCGCCGGGTCCGCGCAGCCAGCCGAGCAGGCCCGCGGTCCACTCCGGGTCCTCGACCGCCAACTGCCGTACCAGGGCGGCGAACCGGTCGTCCCGGTCGGCGCCGTCCTCGTAGAAGGTGCGCTGGGAGACGAAGTTGGCGACCGCGAGCAGGAAGAGCTCGCCGCGCGCGTCCCGCCGCTGCCCCTTGCCGCCCTCATGGGTACGGGCAGGGCCGGCCGAACGGACCGGCGAGAGGCCGCGGGCGGCCTTCCGGAAACGGGTGTTGAAGCGCGCCATGAGAATTCCCCCGAATTCTGAGCGATGGACAAGCCGAGGAAGGATGCCGGAGAACACGACATCGGGAAAACGAACGAAGAAGAGGGAGAAGAAGAGGAAGCAGGAGAAGGAGAAGCACGGGGGAAAGCACACACGGAAGTGTCCGAGTTCGTGGTCGGCCGCGGAACATAATCGCGTGCTCTGCCGAATTGAGCTACACCGCCCGAAGCGATGACGGGACTCGAACCCGCAACCTCGTGATCCCGAAGTATCCGCTGCCTGCGCACCGGACACCCCCGTGTGTACCTCCCGAGTTCAACCCGGCCGCGGTCGGTTTCCTGGAGAGAGAAGTAACCGCGGCCCACGCACCGGGAGGCGCATGCATTCAGTTGTCCAGAGATCAAGGCCGGCTGGACCGACGATGGTGCTCTGCCCCTGAGCTACACCGGCATGGAGTGCCGGTGGCAGGATTCGAACCTGCGACCTCCCCATGAGGAGTGGAAGTAGGTCCCGCCTTCGCACCTGGACGAGTAGAACTCTAGAAGGCGAACTGCGCACGGGCGAAGGGTTTTACGACCGGCCATTGACGACGGGAGTCCCGGACCGTACGGCAGGACGCGGCCGCCGCCCGCCGGAGGATCCGGGGGCGGCGGGGTGCCATGCCGGAGCGGCTCAGCCGCGGGGCAGGCGCTTCCAGGGGCCGGTGATGGCGAGCATGATGCCGGGGGTCTGGATGTTGGCGAAGAGGGTGCGCCCGTCCGGCGAGAAGGTCACCCCGGTGAACTCGCTGTACTCGGGTTCGTCCTCGGTGCCGTTGTTGAGCTGGTTGCGGGCGAGCGGATAGGTGCGCCCGCTCTCGGTGGCGCCGAACAGGTGCTGGACGCCCTCGCCGTCCTCGGCGACGACCAGTCCGCCGTACGGGGACACGGTGATGTTGTCCGGCCCGTCGAAGCGCTCCTCGCCGCCCGGGGCCCCGTGCTCCGCTCCCCGGACCGGGTCCGCGCCGAGCAGCACCTTCAGGGTGAGGGTGCGGCGGCCCGGGTGGTAGAACCAGACCTGCCCGTCGTGGCGGCGGGGGCTCTCCTCACGGGCGTAGGAGGAGACCAGGTGGACACCGCCGTCGCCCCACCACATGCCTTCGAGCTTGCGGGCGCGGGTCACCTCGCCCGCCCCGAACTGCTTGCGCACCGAGACCTCGCGGGCGTCGCGGTCGGGGACGTCGATCCAGTCCACTCCGTAGACGGTGCCGATCCGGGTGGCCCGGGACAGATCGTCGACGAAGCGACCGCCCGAGTCGAAGCACTTGAAGGCCTGGAGCACGCCCGCCTCGTCCGCGAGCCGGGCCAGCATGCCGCGGCCGTGCCGGAAGCCGCCCGGCGGACTCCAGCGGTAGAGCAGCCCGTTGGGGTTGTCGGCGTCCTCGGTGAGATAGAAGTGCCCGCGGCGGCCGTCGACGACCACGGCCTCGTGGGCGTAGCGGCCGAGCGCCTTGAGCGGCTCGGGGCCGCGGTTGGCCCGGCCGTCCTCGGGGTCGACCTCGAAGACGTAGCCGTGGTCCTTGGTCATGCCGTTCTGGCCGGCCCGGTCCTCGGTCTCCTCGCAGGTGAGCCAGGTGCCCCAAGGGGTGCTGCCGCCCGCGCAGTTGGTGGAGGTGCCCGCGATGCCGACCCACTCGGCCGTCTCCCCGTGCGGCCGCACCTCCAGTACGGTGCAGCCGCCCGCGGCGGCGGGATCGTAGACCAGGCCCTCGGTGAGCGGGACGGGGTGCGGCCAGTCGGCGCGCGGGCCCTTCAGCTCGTGGTTGGTGACCAGCAGGGTGGCGCCCCGGCGGCCCGCGAAGGCGGCGGTGCCGTCCTGGTTCGAGGGCGTGAACTCGCCGCTCTCCAGGCGGGTCTGCCCCGCCCTGGCCAGCACCTGGTACGAGAACCCGGCCGGGAGCGCGAGCAGCCCCTCGGGGTCGTCGAGCAGCGGGCCGTAGCCGACGCCGTGGTGGCCGGGTCCGCCGTGGCCGTACCCGCCGTGCTCCTCGCCGGTTCCGGAGACCTCGGTGTCCTGCGCGGCGAGGGCGCCCGGCGCGGTGGCGAGGACGCCGACGGCACCGGTGAGCGCGACTCCGGCACCGGCCCGCGCCGAACGCCGGCCGAAGTCCCTGCGGGTGAGCGGCATGCATACTCCCTGTGACCTGGGGCCTGTGACCTGCGGCTGACGGCCGCAACGGCAACCGGCGATCAGCAACCGACGACCGGTGCCTCGCGGGCGGCCGGGCTTCGGCCGGCTTCGGCCCCAGGCTGGCGCCCGCACATGGACGGGAGCTGAACGGCGGCGGAAGGGAGTGGATCGGCCGGCCGGACTCCGGGCACACGCCGAAGGACCGAGGGCCGCGGCGCTCCCCACCCGTACCCGCGAGACGAGCCGTCCGGCCCGCCGCAGATCCCCTGCCGGCAGGGCACCACGAAGGCCGCCGCAGCCCCTTCCGGGCGCGCCGCGACGACCGGCCTCAGATCCCCTTCTGCGAGCGCGCCTTGAAGGCGGCCTTGCGGGCCTCCTTGGCGACCCTCTTGTCGGGGTGCAGACGCCCCATGGCCTCCAGGACCTTCGCCGTGTCCGGGTGGTCGACCCGCCAGACGGTGTCGAAGAAGCCGCTGTGCTGCTGGGCCAGGCCCTCCACCAGGGAGCGCAGTTCGGGGGAGTTCCCCTCGGCGTCGAGCTGCGCGGCCAGGGTGTCCACGGTCAGCCAGAAGATCATCGACTCGGAGGGCGGCGGCACGTCCGCGGCTCCGTGCTCGGCGAGCCAGACACGGGCCAGGCCGCCCAGCTCGGGGTCGCCCAGCACCTCGCGCAGCGCTGGTTCGGCCGAGTCGTCGACCAGCGAGAGCGCCTGCTGGCAGCGCAGCCGTCGCAGCGGTGCGCCCTCGTCGCCCCCGCGCGCCGCCGCGAGCAGCTCACGCGCCGCACCGAGGGTCTCGCGCCGCCCGAGCCACTGCTCGATCTCGCTCTGCGCGGCGGCCTGCGGATACCCGGAGGTGCCCGTGAGGAGGGCGTCCGCGCCCTTGTCCGCGAGGTCACCGACGAGCGGCGCGGCGATCCCGGCCTCGGCGAGGCGGGTCCGCATCCCGTACAGCCCGAGCGGGGTCAGCCGGACCATGCCGTACCGGGAGATGTCGGACTCGTCGACCTGGGCGGGGAGTTCCTCGCCGTCGTCCTCCGCCAGGAGCGCCTCGTCGACCGGCTGGAACTCCACCAGGCCGATGGGCTCGATCAGCTGGAACTGCTCGTCCAGGCGGACCATCGCCTCGGAGACCTCTTCGAGGATCTCGTCGCTGGGCTGCTCCATGCCCTCGGGCACCAGCATCGAGGCGGCGAGCACGGGCAGCGGTACGGCGCTCTCCTCGGCGGGCCCCTCCTCGCCGACGGTCATCAGATAGAGGTTGCCGAGCACCCCGTCCAGGAAGTCGGCCTCCGACTCCGGGTCCCAGTCCAGGCTGCCCAGGTCGAGGGTGCCGTCCTCGCCGACCGAGCCCGCGAGGTCCTCCAGGGCGGGCACCGAGGCGTCGGCGAGGGTGGCCTCCAGGGCGGTCAGCCAGAGGTGCAGTACGTCGTCGGGGGAGCCGGAGGCGAGGCTCGCGAGGGCGTCCCCGGCGGTGACGGTGCCCTCCTCCTCGTCGGCGATCTCCACCAGTCCGCAGTCCAGCGCGATGCGCCAGGCCTCGGCGGCGTGCACGGGGCCGTCGCCGTCCGGGTCCGCAGCCGCGCTGAAGCCCAACTCCTCGGCCGCCGCGGGAAGTTGCTCGTCGATGAGCTCGCCGCCCGCTCCCACCCGGGTGGTCCCGTCCGCCCACCGCGCCAGCCGCGCCGCGCGGGAGAGCAGCGGGGTCGCGAGCGCGTCCCGGGCGAGTTCCGCTGCGGGGCGCAGCCGCACCGGCGGCAGGGGGGAGCTATCTGGCATCGGACGGTTCTCCTCCGGATGACGTGTCGACAGATCAGCCTAGACGCCCGCGACGGCCTTTTCTCCCAGGCCGCCCGCTTCACGGGAGCTTCGATCGCCGTACATCCGGGAAACCTTGACAACTGGTGTACATGCGCACGAGATTGACGCGCGTAGAAATCGAACGCCGGTCACGGTCACGCCTGTGGCCACGGACGCGGCCACGGCCGCGGGCCCCGGACAGAGCCCGCTCCCCGGCCGTCCCGCGTCCCGTCCATCCGCCCTCCCGTCCCGTATTCGTCTCCGTCCGTATTAGTCGTTCATCTCCGTCCCGATCTCCGTCCCCGGAGGGATTCCCGTGCCCAGCAAGACCTCGTGGCGCCTCGCCGCACTCACCGTCGCCGCCGTCAGCACCGCCGCGGGCGCCGTGGCGCTCTCCTCGCCCGCCTCGGCCGACGAGGTGCGCGTCCACGACATCCAGGGCGCCACCCGGCTCTCCCCGCTCGCGGGCAAGCAGGTCACCGAGGTGCCGGGCATCGTCACCGGCGTCCGCGCCTACGGCTCCTCGAAGGGCTTCTGGTTCCAGGATCCGCGGGCCGACCGCGACCCGGCCACCAGCGAGGGCATCTTCGTCTTCACCGGCTCCGCGCCGAAGGTCGCCACCGGCGACGCGGTACGGGTCAGCGGCACCGTCACCGAGTACGTGCCCGGCGGCGCCGAGAGCGGCAACCAGTCGCTCACCCAGATCAGCAAGCCCACCGTGACTGTGGACTCCTCCGGCAACCCGCTGCCGAAGGCCGCCGTGCTCGACGCGCGCAGCCTGCCCGACCGCTACGCGCCCCGGGGCGAGGACTCCGCCGAGGGCTCGGTCAACGACCTGCCGCTGCGCCCGGACCGCTACGCCCTGGACCGCTACGAGTCCCTGGAGGGCATGAACGTCCGCATCGGCACCTCCCGGGTGGTCACCGCCACCGACGCCTACGCCGAGCTGTGGGTCACCGTGAAGCCGCACGAGCGCCCCACGGCCCGCGGCGGCGCCCTCTACAACGGCTACGCGGCGCAGAACACCGGCCGCCTCCAGATCCAGTCCCTGGTCCCGGCCGCCGAGCAGCCCTTCCCCACCGCGAACGTCGGCGACAGCCTGCGGGGACGCACCGAAGGCCCCCTGGACTACAGCCAGTTCGGCGGCTACACGCTCACCGCCCGCACCCTCGGCACCGTCCAGGACAAGGGCCTGGAGCGCGAGCGCACCCGCCCGCAGAAGGACCGCGAGCTGGCGGTGGCCACGTACAACGTCGAGAACCTCGACCCGGCCGACCCCCAGGAGAAGTTCGACCGGCTCGCGGAGGGCGTGGTCGAGCACCTGGCCTCGCCGGACATCGTGACCCTGGAGGAGATCCAGGACAACAGCGGCGCGAAGGACGACGGCACGGTCTCCGCCGAGGAGACCGTACGGAAGTTCACCGCGGCCATCGAGGCCAAGGGCGGCCCGCGCTACGAGTGGCGCGGCATCGACCCCGCCGACAAGGCGGACGGCGGCGAGCCCGGCGGCAACATCCGCCAGGTCTTCCTCTTCAACCCCGGGCGGGTCTCCTTCACCGACCGCCCCGGCGGCACCGCGACCTCCGCGACCGAGGTGGTCCGCGAGCACGGGAAGGCCGCGCTCAGCGCCTCCCCCGGCCGTGTCAGCCCCTCCGCGGAGGCCTGGAAGGACAGCCGCAAGCCGCTGGCCGGGGAGTTCGTCTTCCGCGGCCGTACCGTCTTCGTGCTCGCCAACCACTTCTCCTCCAAGGGCGGCGACCAGGCGCTGCACTCGCAGTTCCAGCCGCCGGCCCGCGTCTCGGAGAAGCAGCGCCACCAGCAGGCGGACGAGGTCAACTCCTTCGTGAAGGAACTCCTCGCCGTCCAGAAGGACGCCCGGGTGATCGCCCTCGGCGACATCAACGACTTCGAGTTCTCCGGTACGACCGCGCACCTGGAGGACGGCCGCGCCCTCTACTCCGCGATCAAGTCCCTGCCCCGGAACGAGCGTTACAGCTACGACTACCAGGGCAACAGCCAGGTCCTCGACCAGATCCTGGTCAGCCCGAAGATCCGCAAGGACGGCTTCGGCTACGACAGCGTGCACATCAACGCCGAGTTCGCGGACCAGAACAGCGACCACGACCCGCAGGTGCTGCGGTTCCGGCCGTGAGTTCGGGGCCCGCTCCCCTTGGGGGCGGGCCCGCTTCCGCACTTCCCCGGCAAGGCGGCGGTCCCCGGCCGGGGAGCGCGGCGGGGCGGCGGTACGCGGCCAGGAGCGCGGCGGCACCGCCCTCAGCCGAAGAGCTGGGAGAACCAGTTCCGCCAGGCGAGTTCGGTGCCCTTGGCGTCCGCGCCCGGCGCGAAGTCGTGCACGGTGAGCCCGGCCGGGCCGCCCGGGTGGTCACTGCCGCAGAAGCGGTACAGGGCCTCGTCGGTGCGCAGCCCGAGGAAGTACGGATCGCGGAAGTCGACCAGGGCGTCCAGCTCCTGCCCCTCCGGCCCGGTCGCCCGCACCCGCGCGCCCTGGGCCGCGTCCTCCGGAAGCCCGAGCGCCCGCACCATCCGGGCCAGGGTGCCCGGGGCGGGGGCGGCCGGGTCGACGGGGGTTCGCGCGGCACGCCGGGGCGCCGGCAGGGCCGTGAAGGTGGCGGGTCGCCCGGGGAAGTGGACCAGGTACTCGCGCAGGGTGTGCAGGGCGAAGTCGGTACGCCTGGCCAGGGATTCCAGCTGTTCGTCAGGAGTGCCGGCGGTGATGCCGGGGGTGCCGATGAGCACGTTCCGCCGGGGCGGCGCCACGGCGAGCCGGCCGGTGTGGACGTACCACACGCAGGAGCGGCGGCCTCCGTCCCGCGCCTCTATGCAGTGGTCCAGCCTGCCGGGGGGCGGCACCGGCGGGGTGCGGGGATCCGGGGGCCGGGGGTCCCGGGAGCCGGAGTCCTCGGACCGGGAATCCCGGGAGCCCGAATCCCCGGACCGGGAATCCCAGGATCCCGGATCCCCGGATCCCGACGCCCAGGATCCCGAGTCCCAGGGTCCCAATCCCCCGGTGGTGCAGGTGAGTTGCCGGGGTGGATCCCAGGTCACCACCGTTCCGCCGCAGGGCGCGGCACCGCCCGCCCGGGGCTCGTACGCAAAGGGCCGCAGCCAGCCCGCGCCGCCCTCGGTGAGCGCGGCCCAGACCTGTTCCGGGGTGGCGTCCACGGCGAAGGAGCGGCGTATCTCGAATCTCCGGTGCTCGGGCTCGGACATGGCATCTGCTCCTCCGCATTCGGCGCCCCGACCACGGTGACGCCGCCCCCTGGGTCCATCCGTCCCCTCTACCCTCTTCTCGCCCGGGTGAGCAGGACCGCCGGAGGGAAGAGGAGCCCGTCTACTACCCTTTAGCACTGCTCCGGAGGCTTGGGTAGAAGAATTAAGTGGAGCTTCACGCAGGGGCGGCCGAGACTCCCCGTATGACCTCCCCGATCGCCTCCGGCCCGACTTCCCCCAGGGCCTCTCTCGCACCCGCCACGGCCCCGGCCGTCCGCACCACCGCCCCCTTCGGCCGCGCCCTCTGCGCGATGGTCACGCCCTTCACACCGGACGGCGCCCTCGACCTCCCCGGAGCACAGCGGCTCGCGCGCCACCTCCTCGACGAGGGCTGCGAGGGACTCGTCCTCTCCGGCACCACCGGCGAGTCGCCGACCACCACGGACGAGGAGAAGACCCGGCTGGTACGTGCGGTGAGCGAGGCGGTCGAAGGCAGGGCGCCGGTCCTCGCGGGCGTCGGGAGCGCGGACACCCGGCACACCGTGCGCCTCGCCCAGGAGGCCGAACAGGCGGGCGCGGACGGCCTGTTGGTGGTGTCCCCGTACTACAGCCGCCCGCCGCAGGAGGCCGTCGAGGCGCACTTCCGCCAGGTCGCGGACGCCACCGGTCTCCCCCTGATGCTGTACGACATCCCCGGCCGCACCGGCACCCGCATCGCGCCGGAGACCCTGCTCCGCCTCGCCGGACACCCCCGGATCAGGGCGGTGAAGGACTGCGCCTACGACCTCCTCGGCTCCCAACTCGTGATGGCCGAGACCGAGCTGGCCTACTACACCGGCTGCGAGGAGTTCGTACTCCCGCTGTACGCGGTGGGCGGCGCGGGCTACGTCTCCACGGTCGCCAACGCCGCCCCGCGCCGACTCCGCGCCGTCCTCGACGCCTTCGACCACGGCGACACCACGACCGCGGCCGCGGCCCAGCGCGCCGTCCTCCCCCTGATCAGCCTGATGATGGCGGGCGGCCTGCCGGGCACCGTCACGGCTAAGGCCCTCCTCGACGCGCTGGGGCTGCCCGGGGGCCCACCCCGCGCACCCCTGCTCCCCGCGGACCCCGCGGTCACGGCCGAACTGCTCCGCGCCTACGAGAAGTTGACACCCGCCGACACACCCACACACGAGCCCGCCCCGAACCCCACCCCGGAGCCCACAGCCTGACGCTCCTCCGCTCCCGAGACGGCCCACTCCCCTACCCGAAGGGCAGGCCCCCGGCCTGAGAGGGCAGGCTCCCAGCCTGGGGGCTCTCTCCGCGCCGCCCTCCACCCTCCTCACACTCCGGGCTCGCCCGCCCCTTCCCCGACCACCGACCCGGTAACCGGGGCTGCCTCCTCCCCCACTCCCAGAGCCACCCGCACCGCAGCGACAAACCGCTCCGTCCCCGCGAACCGCTCGCGCAAGGCCCGGGAACGAGCAGCGGGGTCGGACTCCGAGGCACTGAGCCCCGAGGCACTGGGCTCCGAGAAACTGAGCGCTGACACGCCCCGGTCACCCTCGCCCTCCGCACCGGCCCCGACGCCACCGCCTCCCCCGACGGCCTCCCCGACGATCCGTCCATGCGTACGGAACTCCGCGGCGATCCCCTGGACCACCGCCCGCCCCGCCCGTACCACCGCCTCCGGCGCGGTCAACTGCACCCGCACATACGCCTCGTCCAGCGCCCGCCGCGCCGCGAACCCGTCCTGCCACGGCAACGGCTCCCGGAACGGCCGCGCCGCCCAACCCTCGTCCAGCACCCGGTAGGCGGCATCCGCCTGCGCGAGAAACCGCTCACAGGCCGCCGCACACACCTCCCGGCGCCCCGACTCCCGCTGCTCGGCCCGCTCTTCCCGGGCAAGCGCGGCCTGGTACCGCAACTGCCGGGCCGTGCTCCGCGCGGCGACCAGCGCGGCGAGCCCCGCCGCGGCAAGCGTGGACAAGGAGGTGATCAGGGCAACGGCGACGGTGTCGTTCACGGGGTCATTGTCGCGGGGCTTGCCTCCCTCACCCTCCCCAGACTTCCGCAGGGCAGAGTGGGGGCATGCCCCCGTACCAGACGATGCCGTTCCACCTGAGGACCGAGCGGCTGCTCCTGCGCCCATGGGGCGAATCGGACGCCGCCGAACTCCGCGCCCTGCACTCCGAACGCGGCAAGGGAACACCCACGGTCGAGCACACCCGATCCCTCATCGCGAAGCAGCTCACCGCGACGGCCACCACGGGCATCGCCCTCCTGCCCCTCCAGCGCCGCGAGGAAGGCGACTTCATCGGCTACTGCGGACTGACCATCGGCCGCTCCACCCTGGAGGAACCCGAGATCGCGTACGAGCTGTTCCGGCGCGCACACGGCCGCGGCTACGCCACCGAGGCGGCCGAAGCGGTCCTCGACGCCGCGAGAGCGACCGGCCGCAGACGCCTGTGGGCAACCGTCGGCACCTGGAACACCCCCTCGTTCCGCGTCCTCGAAAAACTCGGCTTCGGGCGGGATCACCTCTCCACGGAGGACAGCGGCGAAGTGGCCTGGCTGACACGCTCGTTGCCGTGAAGGCACGGAAGCGCCCTCCCAAGGCCACCATCGGGGCCATGGAAGGGCACTCGCCGATTACGGGCACGCACAACTGCCCGCAGCCCGGCATCAATTCAGGGCGAGGATCGCTCGGCCGGCCGCAAGTCCCAGCCGCTCCCGCTCAGTTGTGAGGAGACACCCTCTGCGGCTGGGGCGGTCGGCGCTTACGCCTGGAGGCTCAGACAGGTCACTCTTCCTCTTCCTCTGCATCCAAAGACTGAAGGACATTCATCGGAACATCAATCATGTCCACAAGATCTTCTTTGTCTTGCTGAACTAGCCAGATAAGGAAGCTTCGATCGACAATGTTCAGTCGCTTGAGCGATTGGTCGTAGTCAAGTACTAGAGGTTTTACCCCCTGCTGCACCTGGAGACTCGCCACTCCCTTCAGCGCCTGGGTCACGTTCCCGGCATTGAGCGACGAACCCCGCGGGTGGACTCGCGAAAGCGCCCGACGAATATGGCGGTACTGCAGCCCGTCTTCCAGTGCCTCAGTAGAGGCCCCAATAAGCGGAACAAGCAGCCAGCGATACATCTCTAGATCAGTCTGCCCGAAGCCAGCGGCAAAGTTGGTCAGGAAGTCACTGAACCTCGCTGACTGCTTATCAACGACTTCTTTGATGATTCCGTTTGCGGACTCACCTACAGCCACCGATCGCGTCGGCCTTTGCGTTTCGTGAACGCCATTCTTAATGCAGGCCTGCAAGCAGGATTCCTGAACGACGTAAATGCTGTCGTAACAGCTATTCAGCAAGACATTACGAAAAGCGGCGTCAAACGTAATGCCAAGCTTCTCCTCGCCGAGATCTATGGCCGCTTCCAACTCCGGGCGAAGCCACTTATCGGCATTGATCGTGGTGATTCGGCCGCTCAGGTCGCCGTTAAATTGCACCAGGCGATTCTCCTGCAACCAAACACCAACAATGATGAAGGTAAAATTGGAGCTCTCGTGGAACGCCTTTAGGGCAACCGCAAAGTCCTTCTGAGTCTCCTCAGGCAGATAATGAAAGTCTTCAAGGACGATCCACTTCTCGAATCCGATTTCCTTCAACGCCCAGATCACATCATTGACATCGAAGGGGTCTAGCTCAAGTGGAGCCGTAGTCACCTCGGTCGTGTTCTCACGACCGCCCTCCCCGCCGAGCTGACCTTCAACACCTTTGCCGAACAGCTTTGCTGAAAGCTTGGCGCTGGCCTGGATTTTGTAATGCCCACTAGCCGCTCGAGTCTCCGTTTGAACGACCGTGTAACCGGCCTGCTTGAGGATGGTCGAATTTAGCTGCCCAAGGTTCCACCTGTTCGAACAAGTGGCGACAATGTATTCGTCATCCTTCAAGTGGTACTTACGAACGGAAGTCTTGCCTTGTTTAGAACTCCCATAGATGACCAGATGCTGGTCCCGAGTCAACGCGGCAACCAACTCATCATCTACAGCAGGCCTCGTGACATAGTTCAACGGAAGATCGCGCGTGATCCCGAATACGTCATTGGCCCGAAAGACTTCCTTGCTCACTTTCCCCCCTGAGACGCAGAACGTTAAGGCGGTCCAACCACTTTAACCGCCGCACGCATCATACGCAGGAGCGCCACAACAGCAGTGGCGTATCCATCACACTCCTTCAGCTCCCGATCAGAGCTAGTCGAGGTCGCCCACCGGCAGGCCGCCGCCGGGACAAGGGAACGAGC
This sequence comes from Streptomyces physcomitrii, assembly GCF_012273655.1. Lineage (GTDB taxonomy): Bacteria > Actinomycetota > Actinomycetes > Streptomycetales > Streptomycetaceae > Streptomyces > Streptomyces physcomitrii. The sequence goes on from NZ_JAAWWP010000004.1 coordinate 99,477, forward strand.
GCCCTCCCGGGCCGTCCTGGGGCCGTGGAAGGGCGCTCGTTGGTGACCGACGCTGACAACTGGCGACAGCTAAGCCGCAGTTCAGAGTGTTGATCGAAGAGACGGCCGCAAGTCCCAGCCGCCCCCGCTCAGTTATGGCTGTGCAGCACCTCATTCAGCCCGCCCCACACCGCGTTGTTCGGGCGGCCCTCGACCGTGCCGGTTTCGGAGTTGCGGCGGAAGAGGATGTTCGAGGCGCCGGAGAGTTCGCGGGCCTTGACGATCTGGCCGTCGGGGAGGGTGATGCGGGTGCCCGCGGTGACGTACAGGCCCGCCTCGACCACGCACTCGTCGCCGAGGGCGATGCCGACCCCGGCCTCGGCGCCGATCAGGCACCGCTCGCCGATGCTGATCCGGACGTTGCCGCCGCCGGAGAGGGTGCCCATGGTGGAGGCGCCGCCGCCGATGTCCGAGCCGTCGCCGACGACGACACCGGCGGAGATGCGGCCCTCGACCATGGAGGTGCCGAGGGTTCCGGCGTTGAAGTTGACGAAGCCCTCGTGCATCACGGTGGTGCCCTCGGCGAGGTGGGCGCCGAGCCGTACCCGGTCCGCGTCGGCGATGCGGACACCCTTGGGGGCCACGTAGTCCGTCATACGCGGGAACTTGTCGACCGAGGTGACCTGGAGGTGCAGGCCCTCGGCGCGGGCGTTCAGGCGGACCTTCTCCAGGTCGTCCACGGCGACCGGGCCGAGCGAGGTCCAGGCGACGTTGGCGAGCAGGCCGAAGATCCCGTCGAGGCTCTGGACGTGCGGGCGCACCAGGCGGTGGCTCAGCAGGTGCAGGCGGAGATAGACGTCGTGGGTGTCGAGCGGCTTCTCGTCGAGGGAGGCGATGACCGTGCGTACGGCGACGGTCTCGACACCGCGGCGGGCGTCGGTCCCGATCGCCTTCGCGGCCCCCTCGCCGAGCAGTTCCACGGCACGTTCGGCGCTCAGTTTCTCGGTACCCGCCGGGCCGGGCGCCTCGCTCAGCTCGGGCGCGGGGAACCAGGTGTCGAGGACGGTGCCGTCGGCGGTGAGGGTGGCGAGGCCGGCGGCGACGGCACCGGTGGTACGAGGGGCAGTGGTGTCGGTCATGGGGACAGTTTAGGTGCCGCGCCCGGTGCCCCGGAGGGCCGGGCGGCCCGGAGCGGCGCGGCGGCGCAGCGGCAGAGGCGCAGCTCAGCGGTGTCGGTGCCCGGTGCTGGTGTCGGCGCCCGGCGCTACGGCATCCCCCGGGTCGCGCCCCTCAGCCATGCGCCCCGCCCGTCAGGTTGACCACCACGACCCCCGCGATGATCAGCGCGATGCCCAGCGCCTTGGCCGCCGTCATCGACTCGCCCAGGAACAGCGCGCCGATGGCCGCGATGGCCGCGGTCCCGGTGCCCGCCCAGATCGCGTAGGCGGTGCCCACGCTCAGTGACTTGAGGGTCTGGGCGAGGAGGGCGAAGGCGATCAGATAGCCGAGTGCGGTGACCAGCGAGGGCCAGAGCCTGCTGAAGCCCTCGCTGTACTTCATCGCCGTGGTCGCTCCGACCTCGGCGGCTATCGCTCCCGCGAGCAGCACGTATCCCATGAGGCGAGGGTACGACCGGGGCGAGGGTACGACCCGGGGGCCCGGCCGGCCCGCCCGTCGACGGCGGTGTTCAGACCGGCTCCCCGGTGCGGCTGCCGTCCGCCTCGCCGAGATAGGTGCCCAGCGGCTGGAGGGCGGCCCAGAGCTGCTCGAAGTAGGCGGCGAAGTAGGTCATGAACATGGGGTCCTCGACGCTGAAGCCGTTCAGCCGCTGCCGCGGTCCCCCGGAGAAGGCCAGGAAGACCACGCTGTCGTCGATCAGGGCCATGTTCAGACCGTCCGCCGCCGGGGTCCAACGCAGCACATTGGCCTCGTAGTTGAGGATGTCCTTGCTGTCCTCGTGGTGCTGGCGGGCCCAGGAGAACATGTCCCGATCGGGGAGCCCGTCGCGTTCGGGGATCCCGATGATGCGCCGGACGCTGCGTTCGTCGTCGCTCTCCTCGCCGGCCCAGTCCAGAATGGTCCGGAAGTAGTCGGCGGACGCCCGGGTGGTGTACTGCGTCGGCGGGTAGCGGCGCGTGTAGGTGACCCGGATCTCCGAGCGGGCCTGGCGGACACGCGCGGAGGCCGCCTCGTAGAACTCGCGGTTGTCCCGGTACCAGTGAGCGGACAGCAGGGCGTCCCCCGGGGTCTCGGGCCCGCCGAGGAGCGGGAGTTGGGGGATCGGCGCGCGCGGGCCCTTGGTGGCCTCCTCGATCTGCCTGCCCGCCCGCAGCCAGCGGTCCTGCCATCTCGACGGTTCCCCGTCGCAGGCCTCCACCAGGGAGGCCGTGTGCTCCCAGTTCGGGAAGCGGCGGCCGTTGAGAATCGCCGAGACGGTGCTGCGGCCGCACCCCATCTTCCGGGCCAGCGCCTCCTCGGTCGGCTTCTTGAGGGTCCGCCGCCGGAGCTCGCGCAACTCGGCTGCGAAGGCGAGCTGAGGCTCCGGCGCCTGGGAGGAGCTCCGCTGGTCAGACATGGGTCCACCCCCGTGAACGACACAGAAAGATGCTGACGGTCCGTCATTGTCCGTCAGTGCTGCAGAACTTCGCCAGCGGTCGGGAGTGTCCGGCTTCGCCCGGGGAGTTCCCCGCGCGTCTTCCAGCCATTGTCGCAGTTGAGGACCGGCTCCAGACTCGAAGCAGCGGCCGTCGGGGGCCGCCCCGGCGAGAGAAGGGAGCAACCTGCCATGTGAGCTGCCGAACCACCGCGCCACCGGCCCGCGTTGCCGGGCCCTGCGGCAAGAGCCGGGGCCGCCCCCTGGTGCTTCTGGGCGGAAGCAGGGAGCGGCCCTCTGACCACACACAAGGAGAACCTCGTGCTCGTCGACTTCAGAATAGACCTGCCGTGTATGAGCGTGGCCTTCGTGGCCACGCTGGTACTGGGCATCGTGCTGGTGATGTCCCCCTCGGTCCAGGCGGCCGTGCTGCAGGAGGGCGGCTGGCTGCTCCCGGCGGCCGCCTGCCTGCTGACCGCCGCCCGGCCCCGCGAGACGGTCCGGCGATGACCTCCCGCGATCCGGTGGCGTTCTGCCCGCAGGACGCGGGACGCCACCGCCGGCCCGTCTCCCGCGGGCGGGTGCGGACATGACTGAGCCCCCGGCTGACCGGGGGCTCAGTGCCGTACGAGGCGGTCGCGCGCGGCAGGGTGCGTGAACTGCCGTGCGGGACTTGCGGGTTGAGGGATCAGACGTTGAACCCCAGCGCCCGCAGCTGCTCGCGGCCGTCGTCGGTGATCTTGTCCGGGCCCCACGGCGGCATCCAGACCCAGTTGATGCGCAGCTCGTTGACGATGCCGTCGGTGGCGGCCTTGGCCTGGTCCTCGATGACGTCGGTGAGCGGGCAGGCCGCGGAGGTGAGCGTCATGTCGATGGTGGCCACGTTGGAGTCGTCGACGTGGATGCCGTAGATCAGACCGAGGTTGACCACGTCAATGCCCAGCTCCGGGTCGACGACGTCGTAGAGCGCCTCGCGGACCTCCTCCTCGGAGGCGGGCTTGGTCAGCGTGTCCTGTGTCGTCTCTTCGCTCATGCGGTCTTCGCCTCCTGGTCGAGAGCCTGGGCCGTCGCGTCTTTCCATGCCATCCAGCTGAGCAGCGCGCACTTCACCCGGGCCGGGTACTTGGAGACCCCGGCGAAGGCGACGGCGTCCTCCAGGATCTCCTCCATCGCGTCGTCCGGCTCGATCTGCCCCTTGGACTGCATCAGTTCGAGGAAGACGCCCTGGATCTTCTGTGCCTCGCCGAGGTCCTTGCCGACCAGCAGGTCGTTCAGCACCGAGGCGCTGGCCTGGCTGATCGAGCAGCCCTGGCCCTCGTAGCTGATGTCCTCGATCCGCGAGCCCTCGTACCGTACGCGGAGCGTGATCTCGTCGCCGCACGTCGGGTTGACGTGGTGCACCTCGGCGTCGCCGTCCCGGAGTCCCCGGCCGTGCGGGTGTTTGTAGTGGTCCAGGATGACGTCCTGGTACATCGAATCCAGCTTCACCGGTCAGTCACGTCCTATCCGAAGAAGTTCCGTACGTGCTCCAGCCCCTCGACCAGAGCGTCGACCTCGGCCGGGGAGGAGTACAGATAGAACGACGCCCGCGTGGTCGCGGGAATTCCGTACCGCAGGCAGACGGGGCGCGCGCAGTGGTGGCCGACGCGTACCGCGATGCCCTGCTCGTCGAGTACCTGGCCCACGTCGTGCGGGTGGATGTCGCCGAGCGTGAAGGAGATCGCCGCGCCGCGGTCCTCGGCCGTGGTGGGGCCGATGATCCGCAGGCCGGGTACGGACTGGAGCTGCCGCACCGCGTACTCGGTCAGCGCGTGCTCGTGCTGGGCGATGCGGTCCATGCCCACCGAGCTGAGGTAGTCCACCGCCGCGCCGAGGCCGACGGCCTGCGCGATCGGCGGGGTGCCCGCCTCGAACTTGTGGGGCGCGGGGGCGTAGGTCGAGGAGTGCATCGAGACGGTCTCGATCATCTCGCCGCCGCCGAGGAAGGGCGGCAGGTCCTCCAGGAGTTCCTGGCGGCCCCAGAGCACGCCGATCCCGGTCGGGCCGCACATCTTGTGGCCGGTGAAGGCCACGAAGTCGGCCTGGAGGGCCTGCACGTCGAGCACCATGTGCGGGGCGGCCTGCGAGGCGTCGACGAGGACGAGCGCGCCGACCTCCTGGGCGCGGCGCACGATCGCCTCGACCGGGTTGACGGTGCCGAGGATGTTGGAGACCAGCACGAAGGAGACGATCTTCGTCTTCTCGGTGATGATCTCGTCGAGGTTCGACAGGTCGAGGCGGCCGTCGTCGGTCAGGCCGAACCACTTCAGCTTCGCGCCGGTGCGCTGCGAGAGCAGCTGCCAGGGCACGATGTTGGAGTGGTGCTCCATCTCCGTGATGACCACTTCGGTCTCGTGGTCGACGCGGTAGGGCTCGTCCGCCCAGCCGAGCATGTTGGCGACGAGGTTGAGCGCCTCGGAGGCGTTCTTGGTGAAGATGACCTCGTTGCGGCTGGGCGCGTTGATGAACTCGGCGACCTTGTCCCGGGCGCCCTCGTAGAGCGCCGTGGCCTCCTCGGCGAGTACGTGCACACCGCGGTGGACGTTGGCGTTGTGCTGCTCGTAGTACTCGGAGAGGGTGTCGATCACCTGGCGCGGCGTCTGGGAGGTCGCCGCGTTGTCCAGGTAGACCAGCTTCTTACCGTCGTGGAGCTCGCGCTCCAGGATCGGGAAGTCCTTGCGGATCGCCTCGGTGTCGAGGAGCCCGGTAAGCCCCTGGCGGGCAGTGGTCACGCGGACGCGCCTCCCTTCACGTATGCCTCGTAGCCCTCGTTCTCCAGCTTGTCGGCCAGCTCGGCGCCGCCGGACTCGGCGATGCGTCCGCCCGCGAAGACGTGGACGTGGTCGGGCTTGATGTAGCGCAGGATGCGCGTGTAGTGGGTGATCAGCAGGGTGCCGACCTCGCCGCTCTCGCGGACCCGGTTGACGCCCTCGGAGACGACGCGCAGGGCGTCGACGTCGAGGCCGGAGTCGGTCTCGTCGAGGACCGCGATCTTCGGCTTGAGCAGTTCCAGCTGGAGGATCTCGTGGCGCTTCTTCTCGCCGCCGGAGAAGCCCTCGTTGACGTTGCGCTCGGCGAAGGAGGGGTCCATGTTGAGGCGCTCCATGGCCTCCTTGACCTCCTTGACCCAGGTACGCAGCTTGGGGGCCTCGCCGCGGACGGCGGTGGCGGAGGTGCGCAGGAAGTTGGAGACGGAGACGCCGGGCACCTCGACCGGGTACTGCATGGCCAGGAAGAGGCCGGCCCGGGCGCGCTCGTCGACGGTCATCTCCAGGACGTCCTCGCCGTCGAGGGTGACGGTGCCGCTGGTGACCGTGTACTTGGGGTGACCCGCGAGCGAGTAGGCGAGGGTCGACTTGCCGGAGCCGTTGGGGCCCATGATGGCGTGCGTCTCGCCCTGCTTCACGGTGAGGTCGACGCCCTTGAGGATCTCCTTCGTGGCGTTGTCGGCCTCGACGGTGACGTGCAGGTCTCGGATTTCAAGCGTTGCCATGGGTGCCTCAGGACTCCTGGGAGAGGGAGACGAGCACGTCGTCCCCTTCGATCTTTACGGGGTATACGGGGACGGGGCGCGTCGCGGGCAGGCCGGAGGGCTTGCCGGTGCGCAGGTCGAAGGCGGAGCCGTGCAGCCAGCACTCGATCTGGCAGTCCTCCACCTCGCCCTCGGACAGCGAGACGTTCGCGTGCGAGCAGATGTCGTTGATCGCGAACACCTCGCCCTGGGTGCGCACGACGGAGATCGGGACGCCGTCGAGTTCGACCCGTTTCGGGGTGTCCTCGTCCAGCTCCTCGATCCCGCAGGCGCGCAGGAAACTCATGCGACCGCCCCCTCCAGCTCTTCCTCGATCTTGGCGAGGAGGCGTTCCTCGACGTCCGGGACCTGGATCTGCTGGACGAGTTCGGCGAAGAAGCCGCGCACCACCAGGCGGCGGGCCTCCTTCTCCGGGATGCCGCGTGCCATCAGGTAGAAGAGCTGCTCGTCGTCGAAGCGGCCGGTGGCCGAGGCGTGGCCGGCGCCGACGATCTCGCCGGTCTCGATCTCCAGGTTCGGCACCGAGTCGACCCGGGCGCCGTCGGTGAGGACGAGGTTGCGGTTCATCTCGTAGGTGTCGGTGCCCTCGGCGGCGGCCTCGATGAGCACGTCGCCGATCCACACCGCGTGGGCGTCCTCGCCCTGGAGCGCGCCCTTGTAGACCACGTTGGACTTGCAGTGCGGGGTGTTGTGGTCGACCAGGAGGCGGTGCTCCTGGTGCTGGCCGCGGTCGGTGAAGTACAGGCCGAACAGCTCGGCCTCGCCGCCGGTGCCCGCGTAGGCGACCCGCGGGTGCAGCCGGACCACGTCGCCGCCGAAGGTGACCACGACCGACTTGAGCGAGGCGTCCCGGCCGATCAGCGCGTTGTGCTGGGCGACGTGCACGGCCTTGTCGTCCCAGTCCTGCACGGAGACCACGGTGAGCTTGGCGCCGTCGCCGACCAGGAACTCCACGTTGGCGGCGAGCACCGCGTCACCGGTGTGGTCGAGGACCACGACGGCCTCGGCGAAGGCGCCGAGCTCCACGATCTGGTGGCCGTAGGCGGTCCCGCCCTCGCCGTGCACGGCGATCCGGATGGGCTCGGTGAGCACCGACTCCTTGGGCACCGAGACGACCGAGGCCTTCTCGAAGGCCGAGTAGGCCTGGGCGGCGATCCGGTCCACCGGGACACCGGCCCTGCCGACGCGCGCGTCCTCGCGGCCGACGGTCTCGACGGTGACGCCCTCGGGGGCGCTGACCTCGACCCGCAGGCCCGAGCCGGTCGCGACGGCGCTGCCGTCGTGCAGCCCGCGCAGGCGCTCCAGCGGGGTGAAGCGCCACTCCTCCTCGCGGCCGTGCGGCACGGGGAAGTCGGCCACGTCGTACGAGGGCGGGGCGCTCATGCGCGTGGCGACGGTCGACTCGGCGGCAACCGCGATCGAGCCGGCGGTGGTGGAGCCCACCGGGGTAATAGGGGCCTCAGCCATGGCGGTCGTTGTGCTCTCTTCCTGCGGTCGGTGTTCTGCGGCTCGGCGCGGTACGGGCGGGCCGGCGGCCGGTGGTGGATGCCACCGGCCACGGTAGGTCCGGGCGGTGCGGGCGCCCGGCAGGCGCCCGCGTGCGGGCGGCGACTAGCCGACCGAACCCTCCATCTGCAGCTCGATCAGCCGGTTGAGCTCCAGGGCGTACTCCATGGGCAGCTCCTTGGCGATCGGCTCGACGAAGCCGCGCACGATCATCGCCATCGCCTCGAACTCGGAGAGGCCGCGGCTCATCAGGTAGAAGAGCTGGTCCTCGGAGACCTTGGAGACGGTCGCCTCGTGGCCCATGGACACGTCGTCCTCGCGGACGTCCACGTACGGGTAGGTGTCGGAGCGCGAGATGGTGTCGACGAGCAGCGCGTCGCACAGCACGTTCGACTTGGCTCCGGGCGCGCCCTCGCCGATCTCGATGAGACCGCGGTAGGAGGTGCGGCCGCCGCCCCGGGCCACCGACTTGGAGACGATGTTCGAGGAGGTGTTCGGGGCCATGTGGACCATCTTGGCGCCGGCGTCCTGGTGCTGGCCCTCGCCCGCGAAGGCGATGGACAGGGTCTCGCCCTTGGCGTGCTCGCCCATCAGGTAGACGGCCGGGTACTTCATGGTGACCTTGGAGCCGATGTTGCCGTCGACCCACTCCATGGTCGCGCCCTCGTAGGCCACGGCGCGCTTGGTGACCAGGTTGTAGACGTTGTTCGACCAGTTCTGGATGGTCGTGTACCGGCAGCGGGCGCCCTTCTTCACGATGATCTCGACCACCGCGGAGTGCAGGGAGTCCGACTTGTAGATCGGGGCGGTGCAGCCCTCGACGTAGTGGACGTAGGCGTCCTCGTCGACGATGATCAGCGTCCGCTCGAACTGGCCCATGTTCTCGGTGTTGATACGGAAGTAGGCCTGCAGCGGGATCTCCACGTGCACGCCCTTCGGCACGTAGATGAAGGAACCGCCGGACCACACGGCCGTGTTCAGCGCGGCGAACTTGTTGTCGCCGGCCGGGATGACCGTGCCGAAGTACTCCTTGAACAGCTCGGGGTGCTCGCGCAGCGCGGTGTCGGTGTCCAGGAAGAGGACGCCCTGCTCCTCCAGGTCCTCGCGGATCTGGTGGTACACGACCTCCGACTCGTACTGCGCGGCGACGCCGGCCACCAGGCGCTGCTTCTCCGCCTCGGGGATGCCGAGCTTGTCGTAGGTGTTCTTGATGTCCTCGGGCAGGTCCTCCCAGGACTCCGCCTGCTTCTCCGTGGAGCGCACGAAGTACTTGATGTTGTCGAAGTCGATGCCCGAGAGGTCCGAGCCCCAGTGCGGCATGGGCTTCTTCTCGAAGAGCTTCAGGCCCTTGAGCCGCAGCTTGGTCATCCACTCGGGCTCGGACTTCTTGTCCGAGATGTCGCGGACCACGGCCTCGCTCAGTCCGCGCTTGGCGGAGGCACCGGCGGCGTCGGAGTCGGCCCAGCCGTACTCGTACTTGCCCAGACCCTCGAGCTCGGGGTGAGCAGTCTCCGTGGGCAGAGTCATGCGGGGTTCCTCCCGGCGGTGCTTGCTGATGGGTGTGCGTGGTTCTGGGGTGGTTCGCCTGGCGGAGCCGGCTCGCCGTGCGGGGCCGCTTCGCCCCGTGGGGCCGGCTCGCCCCGCGGGATGTACGTCGTGCAGACGCCGTCCCCGTGGGCGATGGTCGCCAGCCGCTGGACGTGGGTCCCCAGGAGCTCGGAGAAGAACTGGGTCTCCGCCTCGCACAGCTGGGGGTACTTCTCGGCGACATGGGCGACCGGGCAGTGGTGCTGGCACAGCTGCTCGCCCTGCTGCTGACCGGGTGCGCTACGCGCCGTAGCAGCGTACCCGTCCGCACTGAGCGCCGCGGCCAGTGCCTGGGTGCGCTCCCGCGGATCCGCGGCCTCCACCGCGGCGCGGTAGGCGCCCGCCTGGGCCTCGATCCGCTCGCGGGCGAAACGGGCGACCGCCTCGTCGCCCACGGTACGGGCGATCCAGTCGAGCGCGTCGACGGCGAGCTGGTCGTAGGACTGGTCGAAGGCGTCCCGGCCGCAGTCGGTGAGCGCGAAGACCTTCGCGGGGCGGCCGCGGGTGCGGGCCCCGTAGACCCGCTGCTCACGGGCCTGTACGACGTCCTCGGCGAGCAGTGCGTCCAGGTGCCTGCGCACCGCGGCCTGGGTCAGGCCCAGCCGCTTCGCGAGGTCGGCCACCGTGGAGGGGCCGTGGTCCAGGATGGAGCGCGCGACGCGGTCGCGCGTCGAACGGTCCGCGCGCGAGCCGGTCGCGAGTTCCTCCTGCGGAACCTCGCCAGCCTTTTTCACAACGCCATTGTTGCGTAATTCCTCGGGGCCGGACAAGCCGCCCGGGTCCATGCAGGTGGTGGCCTCGATCACTAAGGGTCACCTAAGTAGACGGACCGGACGCCTGCCCTCCGCCTCCCCGGGGCGCTCCGGGGCCCGGAACCCCGGGGCGGGAGCGCCCCCGCGCGCTGCCTAGACTCTGCGCCATGCACAGTGAGCCCGCGGCCGTCGGCGCCGCGCCCGTGGTCCGGCTGCGCGGCGTGGTGAAGCGGTACGGGGCCAAGACCGCCGTCGACCGCCTCGACCTCACGGCGGGGCCCGGCATCACCGCGGTCCTCGGCCCGAACGGCGCGGGAAAGTCCACCACCGTCGAGATCTGCGAGGGCTACCGCAGGCCGGAGGCGGGCACCGCCGAGGTCCTCGGCCTCGACCCGGTCCGCGAGGCGGCCGCGCTCCGCCCCCGGATAGGCGTCATGCTCCAGTCCGGCGGCGTCTACTCCGGCGCCCGCGCCGAGGAGATGCTGCGCCACCTCGCCAAGCTGCACGCCCACCCGCTCGACGTCTCCGCGCTGATCGAACGCCTCGGCCTCGGCTCCTGCGGCCGCACCCCCTACCGCCGCCTCTCCGGCGGGCAGCAGCAGCGCCTGGCGCTCGCCCTGGCCGTGGTCGGCCGCCCCGAACTGGTCTTCCTGGACGAGCCCACCGCGGGCCTCGACCCGCAGGCCCGCCGCGCCACCTGGGAGCTCCTGCGCGAACTGCGCGCCGACGGGGTCAGCGCCCTGCTCACCACCCACTTCATGGACGAGGCCGAGGAGCTCGCCGACGACGTCGCGATCATCGACGCCGGCCGGGTCATCGCCCAGGGCACGCCCGAGGAGCTGTGCCGCGGCGGCGCCGAGAACACCCTGCGCTTCACCGGGCGCCCCGGGCTCGACCTGCACTCGCTGCTCAAGGCCCTGCCCGCCGACTCGGCCGCCGCCGAGCTGAGCCCCGGCTCCTACCGGGTGAGCGGCAAGGTCGACCCGCAGCTGCTGGCGACCGTGACCTCCTGGTGCGCCCAGCACGGGGTGATGCCGGACCGCCTCTCGGTCGAACGGCACTCCCTGGAGGACGTCTTCCTCGAACTGACCGGCAAGGAGCTGCGCGGATGAGCACCCCGACCGCCCACGGCGAGCGGCGCGAGAGCTACGCCCCGCGCCCCGGCGCCGCCCCGCTCCCCCGCATGATCACGGCGCAGGCCCTCCTGGAGACCAGGATGCTGCTGCGCAACGGCGAGCAGCTGCTGCTCACCGTCGTCATCCCGACCCTGGTGCTCGTCCTCTTCTCCGCCGTGGACATCGTGGACACCGGCGAGGGCGAGGCCGTCGACTTCCTGGCCCCCGGGGTGCTCGCCCTCGCGGTGATGTCCACCGCCTTCACCGGCCAGGCCATCGCCACCGGATTCGAGCGGCGCTACGGGGTACTGAAGCGGCTCGGCACCTCGCCGCTGCCGCGCTGGGCCCTGATGACCGCCAAGACCCTCTCCGTACTGGTGACAGAGCTGCTCCAGGTGGCGCTCCTGACCGTGATCGCCCTGGCCCTCGGCTGGTCCCCGCACGGCAACCCGGCGGCCGTCCTGCTGCTGCTCGTCCTCGGCACCGCCGCCTTCTCCGGGCTCGGTCTGCTGATGGCCGGGACCCTCAAGGCGGAGGCCACGCTCGCGGCGGCCAATCTGGTCTTCCTGCTGCTGCTTGTCGGCGGCGGCGTCCTCGTCCCGCTGGACAAGTTCCCGGACGCGGCCCGCGCCGCCCTGGAACTGCTGCCGATCTCGGCGCTCTCCGGCGGTCTGCGCGCGGTGCTCCAGGACGGGGCCGCGATGCCCTGGCGGGAGCTGGGGATCCTCGCGGTCTGGTCGGTGCTGGGGCTGGGCGCGGCGGGCCGGTTCTTCCGCTGGGAGTGAGCCCGGGGCCTGCGCCTCCGGGCGCGCCCGCGGGCGTACACCGGCCTCGGGCGCGGGCATGCGGGCCTCGGGCGCGGGCGCGCGCTGCCCGCGCCGGGCGGGCGAGAGGCGCGGATACGTCCGCCTCGCCCCCCTCGTGAAGCCGTGCACAAGCGGGCGCCTACCATGGTGCGCGTGCCGAATCTGACCCGCGCCGAGTCGATCTCCGCCCTGCGCAACCCCCTCGCCTTCCTCGCCGGACGCTGGACGCCCACCCCGCGGACCGTCCAGCGCGCGGCCCTGGCCGCCCTCGTGATGGCGGTCGCCATCGTGGTCACGGGCGGCGCCGTCCGTCTCACCGGCTCCGGGCTCGGCTGCCCGACCTGGCCCAAGTGCACCGAGGAATCCCTCACCACCACTGGCGAGATGGGCCTGCACGGCGTCATCGAGTTCGGCAACCGGATGCTCACCTATGTGCTCTGCGCGGCGGTCGGCTGGGCGATCATCGCCGCCCGCGCGGCGAAGCCGGGGCGCCGGGACCTGACCCGGCTCGGCTGGACGCAGTTCTGGCTGGTGATGGGCAACGCCGTACTCGGCGGAATCGTCGTCCTGGTCGGCCTCAACCCCTACACCGTCGCCTGCCACTTCCTGCTCACCACGGCGCTGATCGCGGTGGCCACGGTGATGTGGCAGCGCACCCGCGAGGGCCAGGCCCCGCCGCGTCCGCTGGTCGGCCCGGCGGTGGTCCAGCTGGTCCGGGTCCTGACCGCCGCGACCGTGGTGCTGATCGCGGTGGGCACCGTGGTCACCGGGGCCGGGCCGCACGCGGGCGACTCCAGCGATGTGGAACGGATGCCGCTGGACTGGGAGACCGTCAGCAAGGTGCACGCGGTCTTCGCCTGGATCGTGGTGACCCTCGCCTTCGCCCTCTGGTTCGTCCTCAAGGCGGTCGACGCCCCCCGGGGCCCGCTGCACCGCACCCGCGACCTCTTCCTGATCCTGCTCGCCCAGGGCGCCATCGGCTACGTCCAGTACTTCACCGACCTGCCCGAGGTGCTGGTCGGGGTGCACATGCTCGGCTCCTGCCTGGTGTGGATCGGGGTCCTCCGGGTCTGCCTCTCGCTGCGGGAGCGCCCCGGCGCCCCGGCGGGGGTGCCCGAGCCCGCGAAGGACGAGGTGCTCGAAGGCGCGGCCGCCGGCTGAGCCGCGGGCCCGGTCCCACCGCTCAGCGGTACGCGGCCACCAGGGCGTCGATCGCCGGGGCCAGAAAGTCCCGGGTGAGCGCGGCCCGCCGCCCGAGCCACGCCCCGTCCGCGCCGTCCTTCCGCACGCCGTCCGCCCCCTCGCCGCGGGACTCGCGCGACTCGGCCTCTCCGTAACGGCGTTCACGGATGTCGGCGAGGACCTCCGCGGGCGCCCCGGCCCCGGCCAGTACGGTCAGCGCCTCCCCCTTGGTGATCAACCGGCCCTCGCGCAGCGCCACCGCGGCCCTCGCGTGGGTCAGCAGGCCGAGGTCGACCCAGATGTCCCGGCGCCACAGCTCCGCCCGGTCCACCGCGGGCCGCCAGTAGTCGCGCTGGTCGCGGACGAGGAAGTCCCGCAGCTCCGCGGGGTCCACCGGGGGCAGCAGGTCCACCGGGCCCGGGCCCTGGAAGACCCGGCCGAAGGCGTGCAGTTCGCGGCGGGTGACCGGGGTGACCGGGCGGTCCAGCAGGCGTTCGTGCGCCCAGGCCGGGTGCGCCAGGTCCGCGTCGGTGAGCCGCTCGCGGTCGAGGTAGCCGCAGTGCAGGCGCGCGGCGAGCGGATGGGTGGCGCGCAGGTTCCGGTGCAGCCGGCGCAGGCGGCTCCGCAGGTCCTGGGTGACCGGCCCGTCGAGGACCGCGATCAGGTCGAGGTCGCTGCGGCCCTCCTGGTAGTCGCCGCCGGCCAGCGAGCCGTGCGCCCAGACGGCGACCGGGCGGACGCCGGTGCGCAGCGCGGTGACGAAGTGGTCGAGGAGCAGCGAGGTGGATACGTCGGGCATGGGCACACTCTCGCGGCTCGGGCACGGGCGTTCCAGACCGCTCGCCGCGGGAAACAAGCCACAGAACGGCGAGAACCGGGCGGCGGCACTGGGCCGCACCCGGTTCTCGTATCCGTCTTCTCGGACCCGTCTTCTCGGGGCCGTGTCTCGCGGGACGGTACCCGAGGGGCCTCAGCCGTTCTTCGGGCCGCCGATCTGGATGCCCGCCATGCGCGACCACTCGTACCGGCCGGTCTTCACCTTGGCCGCGAAGTCGCCGTCGAAGTCCTCGTGCACCTCGATACCGGCCTTCTCCACGGCCTGTTCGGCGATCGCGACGGAGGGGGCGACCAGGGTGCCCCACTCGCCGTCCTGACCGACCAGGGCGATCCGGGCGCCGCGCTCGCCGATGTAGGCGATCTGGCCCTCGGTGCCGCCGTGCTCCTTGGCGAAGGAGCCGATCTGCTTGGCGAGCCTGGCCGCACGGCGCTCGGCGCGTGCCGCCTGCTTACTGTCCTCAGCCTGCTGCGTTTCTGCCATAGCTGGATGCTACCGGCGGGTAGATCATCCCGCGACGGCCCTGCGGCGTGGCCTCGGCCACGTGGGCGGGCCGGTTCAGCGCAGGAAGGGGTCCACCGCGACGGCGACGAAGAGCAGCGAGACGTAGGTGATGGACCAGTGGAAGAGACGCATCTCCTTGAGCTTCGCGCCGGTCAGGCCGCCTTTGGCGCGGTTCTGCAGACCGTGCGCCTCCCAGAGCCACCAGCCGCCGGTGACCAGGGCGACGGTGGTGTAGAACCAGCCGGTGTAGCCGAGCGGGGTGAGCAGCAGCGAGACGAGGACCATCACCCAGCTGTAGAGCACGATCTGCTTGGCGACGACCTTGTTGGAGGCGACCACCGGCAGCATCGGGACGCCGACCCGGGCGTAGTCCTCGCGGACCTTCATGGACAGCGGCCAGTAGTGCGGCGGGGTCCAGAAGAACATCACCAGGAAGAGGACGACCGGGGCCCAGGACATCGAGTCGGTGACCGCGGACCAGCCGATCAGGACCGGCATGCAGCCCGCGATGCCGCCCCAGACGATGTTCTGCGAGGTACGGCGCTTGAGGATCATCGTGTAGACGACCACGTAGAAGAGGAGCGCGCCGAGCGAGAGCCAGGCCGAGAGCCAGTTGACCAGGAGGCCGAACCAGAGGGTGGAGACCACCGCGAGGGCGAGGCCGAAGGCCAGCCCCTCGCGCGGCGAGACCATGCCGGTGACCAGCGGGCGCTGGGCGGTGCGGTCCATCAGCGCGTCGATGTCGCGGTCGATGTACATGTTGAGCGCGTTGGCGCCGCCCGCGGAGAGGTAGCCGCCGAGACAGGTGACGAGGACCAGCCACAGGTCCGGGACGCCCTGTTCGGCCAGGAACATCACGGGGACGGTGGTGATCAGCAGCAGCTCGATGATCCGCGGCTTCGTCAGCGCGACGAAGGCCAGCACACGGGCGCCGAAGGGGCGGCGGCCCGGACGCCGGCCGGCCGTGGTCCTGCCGGCGCGGGGGGCTTCCCCGGCCGCCATGCCCTCAACGGCACGGGCGGTGCCCCCAGGACGGGAATCGACGGCCGTCACGCACACCCCTGACAGAGACAAAATCAAAGCAGGCCCGGCGACGTGAAGTCCCCGTCGAGGCCCGCGCGTACCACGCCACTCTAGACGTTGCCCATACCTCGCCCTCCGCCGGGGTGGCCCGTGTCCGGTGGGGGGAGGGAGGTGAACGGGCAGTGATCACCCTCGCGGGAGCCGGCTCGGACGAGCACTCGACTGAGCGCGCTTTGCCCCAGTTGGGCACCCCTCGGCTGAGCACCGCCGCACCCGTTTGTGAACGGCCCTCAAAGTGCCGGATGCCTTGTCAGGAGGCGGATCCCGGCATCGGCGGGCACTCTGGATTCGCGGGCCGGACCGGGACCGCACGGGCGGTAGGCTCGGCAATGGCCGGTGCGCGTCAAGACCGCCGGCATCCGACTTGTGGAGAGGAGCCCTGACTCAGGGTGAGCACCAAGCCGACCACCACAGACCTTCAGTGGACCGATCTGGACCAGCGGGCGGTGGACACCGTTCGCGTACTGGCAGCGGATGCCGTGCAGAAAGTGGGCAACGGTCATCCCGGGACGGCGATGAGCCTGGCCCCGGCCGCCTACACGCTGTTCCAGAAGGTGATGCGGCACGACCCCGCAGACACCGACTGGACGGGCCGCGACCGGTTCATCCTCTCCGCGGGCCACTCCTCCCTGACCCTCTACATCCAGCTGTACCTGGGCGGGTTCGGGCTCCAGCTGGAGGACCTGGAGTCCTTCCGCACCTGGGGTTCGAGGACGCCGGGCCACCCGGAGTACGGGCACACCCCGGGCGTGGAGACCACCACCGGGCCGCTCGGCCAGGGCGTCGCCAACGCGGTGGGCATGGCGATGGCCGCCCGCTACGAGCGCGGCCTCTTCGACCCGGACGCCGCGCCCGGCACCTCCCCCTTCGACCACTACGTCTACGCGATCGCGGGCGACGGCTGCCTCCAGGAGGGCATCTCCGCGGAGGCCTCCTCGCTGGCCGGCCACCAGAAGCTCGGCAATCTGATCCTGCTGTGGGACGACAACCACATCTCGATCGAGGGCGACACCGAGGCCGCGATCTCCGAGGACACCGTCGCGCGCTACGAGGCCTACGGCTGGCACGTGCAGCGGGTGGAGCCGAAGGCGGACGGCGACCTCGACCCCGAGGCACTGTTCCGCGCGATCGAGGCGGCCAAGGCCGTCACCGACCGCCCGTCCTTCATCGCGATGCGCTCGATCATCGCCTGGCCCGCCCCGAACGCGCAGAACACCGAGGCCGCGCACGGCTCGGCGCTCGGTGACGAGGAGGTCGCGGCGACCAAGCGGGTGCTCGGCTTCGACCCGGAGAAGTCCTTCGAGGTGGGCGAGGAGGTCCTCGCGCACACCCGGGGCCTGCTGGACCGCGGCCGCGAGGCCCGCGCCGAGTGGGAGAAGTCCTTCGCCTCCTGGCGCACCGCCAACCCCGAGCACGCCGCGCGCTTCGACCGGATCGCCGCGGACGAGCTGCCCGAGGGCTGGGAGAAGGAGCTGCCGGTCTTCGAGACGGGCAAGTCGCTGGCCACCCGCGCCGCCTCCGGCAAGGTGCTCCAGGCCCTCGGCCCGGTCGTGCCGGAGCTGTGGGGCGGCAGCGCCGACCTCGCGGGCTCCAACAACACGACGATCGACAAGACCTCGTCGTTCCTGCCCGCGGGCAACCCGCTGCCGGGCGCCAGTCCGTACGGCCGCACCATCCACTTCGGTATCCGCGAGCACGCGATGGCCGCCTCCATGAACGGCATCGCGCTGCACGGGAACACCCGTATCTACGGCGGCACCTTCCTGGTGTTCTCCGACTACATGCGCAACGCGGTACGCCTCTCCGCGCTGATGCACGCGCCGGTCACCTACGTCTGGACGCACGACTCGATCGGCCTCGGCGAGGACGGCCCGACCCACCAGCCGGTGGAGCAGCTGGCCTCGCTGCGCGCCATCCCGGGCCTGAACGTCGTCCGCCCCGCCGACGCCAACGAGACCGCGCTCGCCTGGCGGGAGATCCTGCGCCGCCACACCAAGGTGTACGGCAAGGGGGCCCCGCACGGCCTGGTCCTCACCCGCCAGGGCGTGCCCACCTACGAGCCCGACGAGCGCACCGCCAAGGGCGGCTACGTCCTCCAGGAGGCCGAGGACAAGGACGGGCAGACCGTCGAACCGCAGGTGGTGCTCATCGGCACCGGCTCCGAGGTGCAGCTCGCGGTCGGCGCGCGCGAGCAGCTGCAGGCCCAGGGCGTGCCCGCCCGGGTGGTCTCGATGCCGTCCGTGGAGTGGTTCGAGGAGCAGGACCAGGCCTACCGGGACTCGGTGCTGCCGCCGTCGGTGCGGGCCCGGGTCGCGGTCGAGGCGGGCGTGGCCCTGACCTGGTACCGCTTCGTCGGGGACGCGGGCCGGATCGTCTCCCTGGAGCACTTCGGTGCCTCGGCGGACGGCAAGGTCCTCTTCGAGGAGTTCGGGTTCACCGCCGAGGCCGTCGTCGCCGCCGCGCGGGAATCCCTCGACGCCGCAGGACGCTGACGCGAGCAGACGGCAACCGAGCCGTCGGTCCTCGCGTCCACCGGGGCGCACGAAGCGGTGCGCCCGCCGAGCTGAACAAGCAGACGAAGCAGGAGATGCAATTTCCATGACAGACGCACTCAAGCGCCTCTCCGAGGAGGGCGTCGCGATCTGGCTGGACGACCTGTCGCGCAAGCGGATCACGTCCGGCAACCTCGCCGAACTGATCGACCAGCAGCACGTCGTGGGTGTCACCACCAATCCGTCGATCTTCCAGAAGGCGATCTCCGCCGGGGACGGCTACGAGACCCAGGTCGCCGACCTCGCGGCCCGCAGGGTCACCGTCGAGGAAGCCCTCCGCATGATCACCACGGCGGACGTCCGGGACGCCGCCGACATCCTGCGCCCGGTCCACGAGGCGACCGGCGGCCAGGACGGCCGGGTCTCCATCGAGGTCGACCCGCGCCTCGCGCACGACACCCGGGCCACCGTCGCCGAGGCCAAGCAGCTGGCCTGGCTGGTGGACCGGCCGAACACCCTGATCAAGATCCCGGCGACCGAGGCGGGCCTGCCCGCGATCACCGAGGTCATCGGCCGGGGCATCAGCGTCAACGTCACGCTGATCTTCTCCCTGGAGCGCTACCGGGCCGTCATGGACGCCTACCTGGCGGGCCTGGAGAAGGCGAAGGCCGCGGGGCTCGACCTCGCCACGATCTACTCGGTGGCCTCCTTCTTCGTCTCCCGGGTCGACTCCGAGATCGACAAGCGCCTCGGCGCGCTCGGCACCGACGAGGCGAAGGCGCTGCGCGGCAAGTCCGCCGTCGCCAACGCCCGCCTCGCCTACCAGGCCTATGAGGAGGTCTTCGGCTCCGCCGACGGCTCGACGGCCGCCCCCGGCCGCTGGGCCGCCCTGGAGAAGGCGGGCGCCAACCGCCAGCGCCCGCTGTGGGCCTCGACCGGCGTGAAGGACCCGGCGTACAAGGACACCCTGTACGTGGACGACCTGGTCGCGCCCGGCACCGTCAACACCATGCCGGAGGCCACCCTGGAGGCGACCGCGGAGCACGGCTCCATCACGGGCGACACCGTCCGGGGCACCTACCAGCAGGCCCGGGCCGATCTCGACGCCGTCGAGAAGCTGGGCATCTCCTACGACGAGGTGGTGCTGCTCCTGGAGAAGGAGGGCGTCGAGAAGTTCGAGTCCTCGTGGAACGACCTGCTCAAGTCGACCGAGGCAGAGCTCAAGCGCCTCGCGCCCTCGGAGGGCTGACACCTTGTCATCTGCGCACGAAGCGAATCCGCTTCGTGATCCCGCGGACCGGCGGCTCCCGCGTATCGCGGGGCCGTCGGGTCTGGTGATCTTCGGGGTCACGGGCGATCTGTCCCGCAAGAAACTGATGCCCGCGGTCTACGACCTGGCCAACCGCGGACTGCTGCCGCCCGGCTTCGCCCTCATCGGCTTCGCCCGCCGCGACTGGGCGGACGAGGACTTCGCCCAGATCGTGCACGACGCCGTCAAGGAGCACGCCCGCACCCCCTTCCGCGAGGAGGTCTGGCAGCAGCTGCTGCAAGGGATGCGGTTCGTCCAGGGCGACTTCGACGACGACGCCGCATTCGAGCAGCTGGGCGCCACCATCCAGGACCTGGACAAGGCGCAGGGCACCGGTGGCAACTTCGCCTTCTACCTCTCCGTACCGCCGAAGTTCTTCCCCAAGGTCGTCCAGCAGCTCAAGAAGCACGGGCTGGCCGACGAGCAGAACGGCTCCTGGCGGCGCGCGGTCATCGAGAAGCCCTTCGGGCACGACCTGGCCTCCGCGAAGGAACTCAACGCGATCGTGCACGAGGTCTTCGCCCCGGACCAGGTCTTCCGGATCGACCACTACCTCGGCAAGGAGACCGTCCAGAACATCCTGGCGCTCCGCTTCGCCAACACCCTCTTCGAGCCGATCTGGAACCGGTCCTACGTCGACCACGTGCAGATCACCATGGCCGAGGACATCGGCATCGGCGGCCGCGCCGGGTACTACGACGGCATCGGCGCCGCCCGCGACGTCATCCAGAACCACCTGCTCCAGCTGCTCGCGCTGACCGCGATGGAGGAGCCCGCCTCCTTCGACGCGGCCTCGCTGGCGGCGGAGAAGACCAAGGTGCTGCGCGCGGTCCGGCTGCCCAAGGACCTCGGCTCCGCCACCGTGCGCGCCCAGTACGCGGCGGGCTGGCAGGGCGGCGAGAAGGTGATCGGCTACCTCCAGGAGGAGGGCATCGACGCCAAGTCGAAGACCGACACCTACGCGGCCGTCCGGCTCGGCATCGACAACCGCCGCTGGGCGGGCGTGCCCTTCTATCTGCGCACCGGCAAGCGCCTCGGCCGCCGGGTCACCGAGATCGCGGTGGTCTTCCAGCGCGCGCCGCACTCCCCCTTCGACTCCACCGCCACCGAGGAACTGGGGCAGAACGCCCTGGTCATCCGGGTGCAGCCGGACGAGGGCGTGACCCTGCGCTTCGGCTCGAAGGTGCCGGGCACCTCGATGGAGGTGCGGGACGTCTCGATGGACTTCGCGTACGGCGAGTCCTTCACGGAGTCCAGCCCCGAGGCGTACGAGCGGCTGATCCTCGATGTGCTGCTCGGCGACTCGAACCTCTTCCCGCGCACGGAGGAGGTGGAGCTGTCCTGGGAGATCCTCGACCCGATCGAGCAGTTCTGGGACCGGTCCGGCAAGCCCGCGCAGTACCCCGCGGGCACCTGGGGCCCCGTCGAGGCGGACGAAATGCTCGAACGAGACGGACGGAGCTGGCGTCGGCCATGAAGATCGACCTCACGGACACCACGGCCAGCAAGATCAACAAGGCGCTGGTGCAGGGCCGCCGCGCCATCGGCACCCCTGCCGTCGGCATGGTGCTCACCCTGGTCATCGTCACCGACGAGGAGAACGCCTACGACGCGATGCGCGCCGCGGGCGAGGCCTCGCGCGAACACCCCTCCCGAACCCTCGTCGTCATCCGCCGCGTCTCGCGCACGCCCCGGGACCGTACGAGCTCCCGGCTCGACGCGGAGGTGCGGGTCGGCGCCGACGCGGGCACCGGCGAGACCGTGGTGGTCCGGCTGTACGGCGAGGTGGTGGGCCACGCGCAGTCGGTGGTGCTTCCGCTGCTGCTGCCGGACGCCCCGGTGGTGGTCTGGTGGCCGGTCAACGCGCCGCTCGACCCCGCGCAGGACCCGCTCGGCAAGCTCGGCCAGCGCCGGGTGACCGACACCTACGCCGCCGAGCAGCCCATCGAGGAGCTGACCGCGCGCTCGGAGGCCTACACCCCCGGGGACACCGACCTCGCCTGGACCCGGATCACGCCCTGGCGCTCGATGATCGCCGCCGCGCTGGACCAGGTGAACTGCACGGTGACCTCGGTCGTCGTGGAGGGCGAGGAGTTCAACCCGAGCTGTGAGCTGCTCGCCATGTGGCTCGCGGAGCGCCTCGGCGTACCGGTGGAGCGCACCCTCTCGCCGGGCCCCGGACTGACCGCGGTGCGGATGGAGACGGACTGCGGGCCGGTCGCGCTCGACCGCGCCGACGGCTCGCTCGCCACCCTCTCGGTGCAGGGCCAGCCGGAGCGGGCGGTGGCCCTCAAGCGGCGGGAAACCGCCGAGCTGATCGCCGAGGAGCTGCGCAGGCTCGACCCGGACGACACCTACGCGGCGGCGCTGAGCTTCGGCGTGGAGCACCTCTACGACGCGACCGGTGCGCCGGTGCGCGAGCCCGGTTCCGAGGCCCGGGAGACCGCCGGGCCGGACGGGGAGCAGACCGGCTCCGGCGCCGCGGAGAAGAGCGCGCCGGCGAAGAAGGCCCCCGCCAAGAAGGCCCCGGCGAAGAAGGCGACGGCGAAGTGAGCGCACCGCAGCTCGTCGTCCACCGCGACAAGGAGCTGATGGCCCAGGCCGCGGCGGCCCGGCTGATCACCCGGATCGTGGACGCCCAGTCCTCCCGCGGCACCGCCTCGGTGGTGCTGACGGGAGGGCGCAACGGCAACGGCCTGCTCGCCGCGCTCGGCGCCTCGAAGGCCCGGGACGCGATCGACTGGTCCCGGCTCGACCTGTGGTGGGGCGACGAGCGCTTCCTGCCCGAGGGCGACCCGGAGCGCAACGCCACCCAGGCCCGCGAGGCGCTGCTCGACGCGGTGCCGCTCGACCCGGGACGGGTGCACACCATGCCCGCCTCGGACGGGGCGCACGCGGATGTGGACGCCGCGGCCGAGGCCTACGCCCGCGAGCTCGCGGCGGCGGCCGGCCCCGAGGACCACTCGGGGGTGCCCGGCTTCGACGTGCTGCTGCTCGGCGTCGGTCCGGACACCCATGTCGCCTCGCTCTTCCCGGAGTTGCCCGGGGTCCGCGAGCGGGAGCGCACGGTGGTCGGGGTGCACGGCGCGCCCAAGCCGCCGCCGCTGCGGGTCTCGCTGACCCTGCCCGCGATCCGGGCGGCCCGCGAGGTGTGGCTGCTCGCGGCGGGCGATGACAAGGCGAACGCGGCGGCCATCGCGCTCTCCGGCGCGGGCGAGATCCAGGCCCCCGCCGCGGGCGCCCGGGGCCGCGCCCGCACCCTGTGGCTGCTCGACCGGGCGGCGGCCTCCCAACTCCCGGTGGAGCTGCGGCCCCCGGCGGTCGCCTGAGCCCGGGGCCCCCGGCCCGCGAAGAGGCCCGTACCGCGGTGGCGGTACGGGCCTCAGGCGGCTTCGGCCAAGCGGTAGTGGCTGCCGTCCCGTTCGCGGACGAGGAGGCCCTCGATGACGCAGTGGCGCCGCAGGGCCGCGGTGTCGTCGTGCACCTCGGCGAAGGCCTCGTTGATCTCCCGCTCGGTGTAACTGCGGTCGGCGGCGAAGAACTTGGCCGTCAGGTGGACGAGGAGTTCATGGCGGACCGCGGGCCGTACCGGGATGGCGGTCAGGCGGCCGCGGGCGAAGAAGCCGACCAGGGCCCGGGGCACCTCGGGTCTCGGCTCCGCGGGGCGGACCCGCCGGAAGACCTCCGGGTCGGCGGTGAGGCTCCCGTCCTCCTGCCGCTGGACCAGACCGCTCTGCAGCAGCCGGGCGAGCGGGCGCCGCACCTGCTCGACCTCGCGGGGCGCGAGCTGCCCGAGCACGATCCGCGCGTACAGCCGCTGGCGTTCGGGGTCCGCGAGCGCGGCCAGCAGGTGGTCCATGGGTCTCTCCTCGGGAGTCGGGGGGTGCCCGCGCAGTCTTGTCCACGCGGGCGGCTCCCGCATCCCCATTACGGGCGGCGCGGGCGCGGGAACGGGCGCTGTCCGCGCGCCCCCGCGCCCTGCCGCGTGCGGGTCAACGCCCCCGGTACTGGCGGTACTTGGCGACCAGTGCCCGGGTGGAGGGGTCCAGGCCCGGCACCTCGGCGCCCTCGGTGAGCGCGGGCTCGATGCGCTTGGCGAGGACCTTGCCCAGCTCGACGCCCCACTGGTCGAAGGAGTCGATGTTCCAGATCGCGCCCTGTACGAAGACCTTGTGCTCGTAGAGGGCGACCAGCTGCCCGAGCACCGAGGGGGTGAGCTTCCCGGCCAGGATGGTGGTGGTGGGGTGGTTGCCCCGGAAGGTCTTGTGCGGGACGAGTTCCTCGGGGGTGCCCTCGGCGCGTACCTCCTCGGGGGTCTTGCCGAAGGCGAGCGCCTGGGTCTGGGCGAAGAAGTTGGCCATCAGCAGGTCGTGCTGGGCGATCAGCCCGGGCTGGAGGTCGTGCACCGGGTTGGCGAAGCCGATGAAGTCCGCGGGGATCAGCTTGGTGCCCTGGTGGATCAACTGGTAGTAGGCGTGCTGCCCGTTGGTGCCCGGAGTGCCCCAGACGACCGGTCCGGTCTGCCAGTCGACCGGCTCGCCCGCGCGGTCCACGGACTTGCCGTTGGACTCCATGTCGAGCTGCTGGAGGTAGGCGGTGAACCGCGAGAGGTAGTGCGAGTAGGGCAGTACGGCGTGCGACTGGGCGTCGTGGAAGTTGCCGTACCAGATGCCGAGCAGACCCAGCAGGAGCGGGGCGTTGGCCTCGGGGGGCGCGGTGCGGAAGTGCTCGTCGACCAGGTGGAAGCCGTCGAGCATCTCGCGGAAGCGCTCGGGGCCGATGGCGATCATCAGCGCGAGGCCGATCGCCGAGTCGTAGGAGTAGCGGCCGCCGACCCACTCCCAGAACTCGAACATGTTGTCCGTGTCGATGCCGAAGGCGGCCACCTTCTCGGCATTGGTGGACAGCGCCACGAAGTGCTTGGCCACGGCCTCCTGACCGGCCCGCAGCTCGGTGAGCAGCCAGTCCCGGGCGGAGGTGGCGTTGGTGATCGTCTCGATGGTGGTGAAGGTCTTCGAGGCGATGACGAAGAGGGTCTCGGCGGGGTCCAGGTCGCGGACGGCCTCGTGGAGGTCGGCGCCGTCGACGTTGGAGACGAAACGCACCGTCAGCGCGCGGTCGGTGAAGGAGCGCAGCACCTCGTAGGCCATGGCGGGGCCGAGGTCGGAGCCGCCGATGCCGATGTTGACGACATTGCGGATCGGCCGCCCGGTGTGGCCGGTCCACTCGCCGCCCCGGACCCGGTCGGCGAAGGCGCTCATCCGGTCGAGGACGGCGTGCACCTCGGGCACCACATCGGCGCCGTCCACCTCGATCACCGCGTCCCGCGGGGCCCTGAGCGCGGTGTGCAGCACCGCCCGGTCCTCGGTGGTGTTGATCTTCTCGCCGCGGAACATCGCGTCCCTGAGGGCGAACACCCCGGTGGCCTCGGCCAGTTCCCGCAGCAGCCGCAGGGTCTCGTCGGTCACCAGGTGCTTGGAGTAGTCCAGGTGCAGATCGCCGACCTGGAGGGTGTACGCGTCCCCGCGCCCGGGGTGCGCGGCGAACAGCTCCCGCAGCCGCACCTCCCCCAGCTCCTGCCGGTGCTTGTCCAGCGCCTGCCACGCGGCGGTCCGGTCGAGCCGGGAAGGGCTTGTTGCGTTCATACGGGCTTCCGCCTTCTCTCGTCCTTGCGTACGTCGTGCCCCGCCGCTCCAACCTAATTGATCAGAGCGGGCGGCGGCGGACCGCAGGGCGGAGCCGGTGCCCGGGGCACGCGCGCGGCGGAACGGACGCGCCCCAGCGGTGCCGTCCCGCGCGCGGCCCGTGGTCAGGCCGCCGTCAGGACCCGTGAAAACACCGCGGGCCGGGCGCACTTGGGCACCCGGCCGGCATTCTCAGATCTCGCCCCGCAGCTTGGCGAGGGCCTCGGCGAGGATCGCCTCGCCGTCCTCGTCGCTGCGCCGCTCCCGTACGTACGCGAGGTGCGTCTTGTACGGCTCGGTGCGCGGCGGGTCCGGCGGGTTCTCGCGGTCCTGCCCGGCCGGGAAGCCGCAGCGCGTGCAGTCCCAGGTGTCGGGCACGGTCGCGTCACTGGCGAAGCTGGGCTGGGTCTCGTGTCCGTTGGAGCACCAGAAGGAGATGCGCGCCCGGGGCGCGGACTCACCGCGCTCGGCCTCGCCCATCGGCCCCGCCCCGACCCGGCTTCCCCGGATCGCGTTGCCACTTGCCACGGTCGTAACTCCCTGCGTGAAGTGCTGCACTGCGTCGGCAGCGGCTGTGCCGCGAGGGACGACCCCCCTCCGCTGCGGCGCCTGAAGTCTGCGTAAGGCTCAACCCGCGTCCGGTGAGGGGAGAGAACGGCCCCGGCGGACACGCAAGCCCCATGATAGGCCGCGCTCGCGAGCGCGTACCCGGCATGGGGCCGGCGTCAGGTCATACGGCACGGTGGTGCACGTCAGTTGTTGACCTTCATCAGCAACCCGAGCACGACAATGCACGCGAACCACAGCAGACCGACCACGACCGTGATCCGGTCGAGGTTGCGCTCGGCGACCGAGGAGCCGCCGACGGACGACTGCATACCGCCACCGAACATGTCGGAGAGGCCGCCGCCCTTGCCCTTGTGCATCAGCACAAGCAGCATCAGCAGCAGGCTGAAGACGATAAGGGCGATCGAGAACCCCAATTCCACGGCTGGACTCCCTTTCCGGGGCATTCCCCCGGATCTGTACGGACAGCGGGGCCGGACTCAGGTGCTCCGGCCCCGCAAGAGTACGACGGAACTGCGCTAGCGCATACTCACTGGTCGCGGAAGCGCACGATCTTGACGAACTCGTCCGCGTCCAGTGCGGCGCCGCCCACCAGGGCACCGTCCACGTCGGGCTGCGCCATGATCGCGGCCACATTGCCCGACTTGACCGAGCCGCCGTACTGGATCCGCACCTTCTGGGCCAGCTCCGGCGAGTACAGCTTGGCCAGGGAGTCGCGGATCGCCCCGCAGACCTCCTGGGCGTCCTCGGGGGTGGCGACCTCGCCGGTGCCGATCGCCCAGACCGGCTCGTAGGCGATGACCACGGACTCGGCCTGCTCGGCGGGGACGTCCTTCAGTCCGCCCTCGACCTGGGCGAGGGTGTGCGCGACCTGGTTGCCGGCCTTGCGGACCTCCAGGCCCTCGCCCACGCACATGATCGGGGTGAGGCCGTGCTTGAAGGCGGCCTTGACCTTGGCGTTGACGATCTCGTCGGTCTCGTCGTGGTACTGGCGGCGCTCCGAGTGGCCGATGGCCACATAGGTGCACTTCAGCTTGGCGAGCATCGGGCCGGAGATCTCGCCGGTGTAGGCGCCGGAGTCGTGCGCGGAGACGTCCTGGGCACCGTACTTGATCTTCAGCTTGTCGCCGTCGACCAGGGTCTGCACCGAGCGCAGGTCGGTGAACGGCGGCAGGACGGCGACCTCGACGGCCTCGTAGTCCTTGTCCGCGAGCGCGAAGGCGAGCTTCTGGACGTGGGCGATGGCCTCCAGGTGGTTGAGGTTCATCTTCCAGTTGCCCGCCATCAGCGGCGTACGGGTCTCACTCATCAGGTGTTCAGTCCTTTAGTGCGGCGAGGCCGGGGAGCGTCTTGCCCTCGAGGTATTCGAGGCTGGCGCCGCCGCCGGTCGAGATGTGGCCGAAGGCATTCTCGTCGAAGCCGAGCAGGCGCACGGCCGCGGCCGAGTCACCGCCGCCGACGACGGTGAAGGCCGGGCTGTCGAGCAGGGCCCGGGCGACCGCCTTGGTGCCCCCGGCGTAGTCCGGGTGCTCGAAGACACCCATCGGGCCGTTCCAGAAGACGGTGGCCGCGTCCGCGAGCTTGGCGGCGTACAGCTCCTGCGTCTTCGGGCCGATGTCCAGCCCCTCCTCATCGGCCGGGATGGCGTCCGCGGGGACGGTGGTGGGGTGGGCGGGGGCCTTGGTCTTCAGGTCCGGGAAGTCGGGGGCGACCAGGACATCGACGGGGAGCACGAACTCCACGCCGCGCTCCTTCGCCCGGTCCAGATAGTCCCGGCAGGCCGGTACCTGGTCCTCCTGGAGCAGCGACTTGCCGACCTCGTGGCCCTGGGCCTTGAGGAAGGTGTAGGCCATGCCGCCGCCGATCAGGATGCGGTCGGCCTTCTCCAGGAGGTGGTCGATCACGCCGAGCTTGTCGGAGACCTTGGCCCCGCCGAGCACGACCGCGTACGGGCGCTTCACGTCCTCGGTGAGCTTCTGCAGGACCTCGACCTCGGCGCCGATCAGATAACCGGCGTAGTGCGGCAGCCGGGCCGGCAGGTCGAGGACCGAGGCGTGCCCCCGGTGCACCGCGCCGAAGCCGTCGCCCACGTACACATCGGCGAGCGCGGCGAGCCGGTCGGCGAACTCGCCGCGCTCGGTGTCGTCCTTGCTGGTCTCGCCCGGGTTGAAGCGCAGGTTCTCGATCACGGCGACCTGTCCCGGCTGCAGGCCGTCGACGGCCGCCTGCGCGGCGGGTCCGGTGGTGTCCTCGGCGAAGGCGACGGGCGCGCCGAGGAGTTCACCGAGCCGCTCGGCGGCGGGCAGCAGCGAGAAGGCCGGGTCGGGCGCGCCCTTGGGGCGGCCGAGGTGGGAGGCGACGACCACCTTCGCGCCCGCCCCGGCGAGCGCCTCGACGGTGGGCAGCACGGCGCGGATGCGGCCGTCGTCGGTGATGGCGCCGTCGGCGAGCGGCACGTTGAGGTCGGCGCGGACGAAGACCCGCTTGCCTTCGACACCCGCGGCGAGAAGTTCGTCGATCGTCTTCACAACTCAACTCCTAGGAGAGCTCTGAGGTCAGGGGGCTGCCCGGCAGGCATGCGCGACAGGGCCCGGGCGTGCTGCCCGAGCCCTGTCGATCACATCGCGGTGCCTGCCGTGTCAGATACGGATCAGAGCTGCTCGCCGACGAAGACCGTGAGGTCGACGAGGCGGTTGGAGTAGCCCCACTCGTTGTCGTACCAGCCGATGATCTTCACCTGGGTGCCCTCGGCCATGGTCAGCGAGGAGTCGAAGGTGCACGACGACGGGTCGGAGACGATGTCCGAGGAGACGATCGGGTCGGTGGTGTAGGTGAGGCGGCCCTTGAGCTCGGCGCTCTCGGAGGCCTTCTGGAAGGCGGCGTTCACCTCGTCCTTGGTGACCTCGCGGTCCAGGGTGACGACCAGGTCGGTGACCGAGCCGGTCGGGACCGGGACGCGCATCGCGATGCCGTCCAGCTTGCCCTTGAGCTGGGGCAGGACCAGCGCGGTGGCCTTGGCGGCACCGGTGGTGGTGGGGATGATGTTCTCGGCGGCGGCGCGGGCGCGGCGCAGGTCCTTGTGCGGGAAGTCCAGGATGCGCTGGTCGTTGGTGTACGCGTGCACCGTCGTCATCAGGCCCTTGACGATGCCGAAGTTCTCGTCGAGGACCTTGGCCATCGGCGCCACGCAGTTGGTGGTGCACGAGGCGTTGGAGATGACGTGGTCCTTCGCCGGGTCGTACTTCTCCTGGTTGACGCCCATCACGATGGTGATGTCCTCGTCCTTGGCCGGAGCCGAGATGAGGACCTTCTTGGCGCCGCCGGCGAGGTGCTTGGCGGCGTCCTCACGCTTGGTGAAGATGCCGGTGGACTCGATCACGATGTCCACGCCCAGCTCGCCCCAGGGGATGTCGGCCGGGTTGCGCTCGGACAGGACCTTGATGGTGTGGCCGCCGACCGTGATGCTGTCCGCGGTGTGCGACACGTCCTCCTTCAGGCGTCCGAGGATGGTGTCGTACTTGAGCAGGTGCGCCGTCGTCGCAGTGTCACCCAGGTCGTTGACAGCCACGATCTCGATGTCCGCACCCTGCTCAAGGAGCGCACGGAAGTAGTTACGCCCGATGCGGCCGAAGCCGTTGATGCCTACGCGGATCGTCACGAACCGATCTCCTCGTTGGTACGCCGGGTTTCGACGCCGGCGAGTTGTATGGGATGTCCCCGACCGCCTCCGACCCTACCTCTCCCGGCTCCCTTCAGTGACATCGAGCCGCCCCGTGAACGGGCCGGCGGCCACTACCCGTGAGTACGGGTGGTGGCCGCCGCGGCGGTGCACTCGAAGGGGGCCGGTCAACGGGGCCGCCGCGTACGCCCTTCGGCGGCTCGCGGCCCCCGCGGTCCGCTCCGTGAACGGTCCTCGGTCAGCCCGCGAGATTGTCCGCGAGCTCCTCGCTCAGATTGGACTCGGTGCCGGGGATCCCGAGGTCCTGGGCCCGCTTGTCGGCCATCGCGAGCAGGCGGCGGATCCGGCCCGCCACCGCGTCCTTGGTCAGCGGCGGATCGGCGAGCGCGCCCAGCTCCTCCAGGGAGGCCTGCTTGTGCTCCATGCGCAGCCGGCCGGCGGCCGCGAGGTGCTCGGGCACCTCCTCGGCGAGGATCTCCAGGGCGCGCTGCACCCGGGCACCGGCGGCGACCGCGGCCCGCGCGGAGCGGCGCAGATTGGCGTCGTCGAAGTTGGCGAGGCGGTTGGCGGTGGCCCGCACCTCGCGGCGCATCCGCCGCTCCTCCCAGGCGAGCACCGACTCATGGGCGCCGAGGCGGGTGAGCAGGGCCCCGATGGCGTCGCCGTCGCGGACCACCACCCGGTCGACGCCGCGCACCTCGCGGGCCTTGGCGCCGATGGAGAGCCGGCGGGCCGCGCCGACCAGGGCGAGGGCGGCCTCCGGTCCCGGGCAGGTGACCTCCAGCGAGGAGGAGCGGCCCGGCTCGGTGAGCGAGCCGTGCGCGAGGAAGGCCCCGCGCCAGGCGGCCTCGGCGTCACAGGTGGCCCCCGAGACCACCTGCGGGGGCAGCCCGCGGATCGGGCGGCCCCGGCCGTCGACGAGTCCGGTCTGCCGGGCCAGCTGGTCACCGCCGGCGACCACCCGTACGACATAGCGTGAGCCGCGGCGCAGTCCGCCGGGGGCCATCACGATCAGTTCGGAGCTGTGCCCGAAGATCTCCAGGATGTCGCGCTTGAGCCGCCGGGCCGCCATCGCGGTGTCCAGCTCCGCCTCGATCACGATGCGGCCGCTGACGAGGTGCAGCCCGCCCGCGAAGCGCAGGATCGCCGAGACCTCCGCCTTTCTGCAGCAGGTCCGGGTGACGGGGAGCCGGGAGACCTCGTCCTTGACCTCTGCCGTCATCGCCATGGGCCGATCCTTCCATGCATCCGGAAAATACGGTCGTACGCGGCGGCCAGCAGCTCCGGGTCGTGCCTCGGGCTGCCGTCGGTCCGGGCCACCGGAGCCAGTTCGACCGCGGCGCCGAAGCTCTTGGCGGCTTCGGTCAGCACCTCGCGGTCGGGCACGGCGGCCTCGTCGGCCAGCACCACGTCGAGGGCGAGTTTAGGGGCGTGTCGGCCCAAAACCTCCAAATGACGCTGCGGGGAGAAGCCCTCGGTTTCGCCGGGTTGGGGCGCGAGGTTCAGCGAGAGCACCCGGCGCGCCTTGGTGCGGGTCAGGGCCTCCAGCAGTTCGGGCACGAGCAGGTGCGGGATCACCGAGGAGAACCAGGATCCGGGGCCGAGAACCACCCAGTCGGCGTCAAGCACCGCCGCGACGGCCTCCGGTACGGCGGGCGGGTCCTCGGGCACCAGGTGCACGGACTGCACCTCGCCGCGGGTGAGCGCCACGGTGGCCTGCCCGCGGACGGTCTCCACCTCCTCGGGGCGCGCGGGGTCGTGCCCGCGCACCAGGGCCTGGAGTTCGAGGGGGACCGCGGACATCGGAAGGACCCGGCCGTGTGCGCCGAGCAGGGTGCCGACCAGGTCGAGGGCCTGGACGTGGTCGCCGAGCTGCTCCCACAGGGCGACGATCAGCAGATTGCCGACCGCGTGGTCGTGCAGCTCGCCCTGGGAGTGGAAGCGGTGCTGGATGACCCGGGCCCAGGTCTGGCCCCAGTCGTCGTCGCCGCACAGCGCGGCCAGCGCCTTGCGCAGGTCGCCCGGGGGCAGCACGCCCAGCTCGTCGCGGAGCCGCCCGCTGGAGCCGCCGTCGTCGGCGACGGTGACCACGGCGGTCAGGTCCCCGGTGATGCGGCGCAGGGCGGCGAGCGAGGCGGAGAGCCCCATCCCGCCGCCGAGGGCGACCACCTTCGGCTGGGTGCCGCGGCGGCTGGCCCGGCGTGCGCGGCCGGTCCGTGCCGCCGGTACGGCGGGGGTCTCCCGGAGCATTCTGCGCAGCCGGGAAGTGCTCGATGTCATTCGCGTCCCATGTCCCGGTGGACGACGACGGTCTCCACACCTTCGGTGGCGAGTCGGGCGGCGAGCTTCTCCGACATGGCGACGGACCGGTGCTTGCCACCTGTGCAGCCGACCGCGATCGTCACATAGCGCTTGCCCTCGCGGCGGTACCCCGCGGCGATGAGCTGGAGCAGCTCGGTGTACCGGTCGAGGAACTCCTTGGCACCGGGCTGGTTGAAGACATACCCCGACACCTCCTCGTTGAGTCCGGTGAACGGCCGCAGCTCCGGCACCCAGTGCGGGTTGGGCAGGAAGCGGCAGTCCACCACGAGGTCGGCGTCGACGGGCAGCCCGTACTTGTAGCCGAAGGACATGACGGTGGCCCGCAGTTCGGGCTCCTCCTCGCCCGCGAACTGGGCGTCGAGTTTGGCCCGCAGCTCGTGGACGTTGAGGCTGGAGGTGTCGATCACCAGGTCGGCGTCGCCGCGCAGTTCGCGCAGCAGCTCGCGCTCGGCCTCGATGCCGTCGACGATGCGGCCCTCGCCCTGCAGCGGGTGCGGGCGGCGCACCGACTCGAAGCGGCGCACCAGGGCCTCGTCGGAGGACTCCAGGAAGACGATCCGGCGGGTGACGTGCCGGGTCTCCAGATCGGCGAAGGATTCGCGCAGATTGTCGAAGAAGCGTCTGCCGCGCACGTCGACGACGACGGCGATCCGGGCGACGTTGCCCTGCGAGCGGGCGCCGAGCTCGACCATGGTCGGGATCAGCGCGGGCGGCAGGTTGTCGACGACGAACCAGCCCAGGTCCTCCAGACACTTGGCCGCGGTGGAGCGGCCCGCCCCGGACATGCCGGAGATGATCACCAGCTCGGGGATGACCGGTTCGGTGCCCGCCTCGGGCGCCTGCTGCCGGTCGTCGGCCGGGCCGGGCGCCGGTGCGGTGCCGGTCTGCTGTGTCTCGTGCTCGCTCATGATTCCTGCCCCCGTTGTCGGTCGGTGAGGTCCGCGGTGTCCGGAGCGGGGCCGTGGTCGGGGACCGTCGCGGTCCCCGGCTCCCGCTCCGCGACCCAGTCTTGCGCCTCCGCGGACTCCTCGCTGTCCATGATCTCTCCGGTGGCGGTGTTCACGGCGGGCGCGGAGGGTGCCGAGCCGGCCAGGGCGGCGGCGATGGTCTCGGCCGTCTTGCGGCCGACGCCGGGCACCTCGCAGATCTGCTCGATGGTCGCGGCCCGCAGCTTCTTCACCGAGCCGAAGTGCTTGACCAGCGCCTGCTTGCGGGCCTCGCCGAGCCCCGGCACCGCGTCGAGCGGTCCGGACCGCAGCCGCTTGGTGCGCTTCTTGCGCTGGTAGGTGATCGCGAACCGGTGCGCCTCGTCGCGCACCCGCTGGAGAAGGTACAGCCCCTCGCTGGTGCGCGGCAGGATCACCGGATCCCCCTCGCCCGGCACCCAGACCTCCTCCAGGCGCTTGGCGAGTCCGCAGACCGCGATGTCGTCGATGCCCAGCTCGCCCAGGGCCTTGGCCGCGGCGGCGACCTGGGGCGCGCCGCCGTCGACGACGACCAGCTGCGGCGGGTAGGCGAAGCGCCGGGGGCGGCCGTCCTCCTCGCGGGGGCCCGCGGCCTGCTCGCCCTCCGGCTCCTCGCCGTCGACCCACTCCCCCGTCCGCTCCTTCTCGGCCAGGTACCGGCGGAAGCGGCGGGCGACGACCTCGTGCATGGAGCGGACGTCGTCCTGCCCCTCGCCGTGCCAGACCTGGGTGTCCCCGACCCGGCCCTTGATCTGGAAGCGGCGGTACTCGCTCTTGCGGGCGAGGCCGTCCTCGAAGACGACCATGGAGGCCACCACGTCCTCGCCCTGCAGGTGCGAGATGTCGTAGCACTCGATGCGCAGCGGGGCGCTGTCCAGGCCGAGCGCCTCGGCGATCTCCTCCAGGGCGCGGGAGCGGGTGGTGAGGTCGGAGGCGCGCTTGGTCTTGTGCAGACCGAGCGCCTGGAGGGCGTTGCGCTCCACGGTCTCCATCAGCGCCTTCTTGTCGCCGCGCTGCGGGACGCGCAGCGAGACCTGCGAGCCGCGCCGCCCGGAGAGCCACTCCTGCACCGGCTCGACCGGTTCGGGCAGCGCCGGGACGAGCACCTCCTTGGGTACGGCGTCGCCGCGCTCCTCGCCGTAGAGCTGCTGGAGGGCGTGCTCGACGAGGTCGGCGGTGGTGACGGCCTCGACCTTGTCGGTGACCCAGCCGCGCTGGCCGCGCACCCGGCCGCCGCGGACGTGGAAGATCTGCACGGCGGCTTCGAGTTCGTCCTCGCTGACCGCGATGAGGTCGGCGTCGGTGGCGTCGGCGAGGACGACGGCGTTCTTCTCCATCGCCTTGCGCAGGGCTTCTATGTCGTCGCGCAGCCGCGCCGCGCGTTCGTACTCCATGTCCTCGGCGGCCTCGGTCATCCGCGCCTCCAGGCGGCGGATGTAGGTGCCGGTGCGTCCGGCCATGAAGTCGCAGAACTCCTCGGCGAGTTCGCGGTGCTCCTCGGCGTCGACGCGGCCGACGCAGGGCGCCGCGCACTTGCCGATGTAGCCGAGCAGGCAGGGGCGGTCGGTGCGCACCGCGTTCTTGAACACCCCGGCGGAGCAGGTGCGGACCGGGAAGACCCGCAGCAGCAGGTCGACGGTGTCCCGGATCGCCCAGGCGTGGCCGTACGGACCGAAGTAGCGCACGCCCTTCTTCTTCTGGCCGCGCATCACCTGGACCCGGGGGAACTCCTCGTTCAGCGTGACCGCGAGGTACGGATAGCTCTTGTCGTCGCGGTACTTGACGTTGAACCGGGGGTCGAACTCCTTGATCCAGGAGTATTCGAGCTGGAGCGCCTCGACCTCGGTGGAGACGACGGTCCACTCCACGGAGGCGGCGGTGGTGACCATCGTCCTGGTCCGCGGGTGGAGGTGGGCGAGGTCCTGGAAGTAGCTGGCGAGCCGCTGGCGCAGGCTCTTGGCCTTCCCGACGTAGATCACCCTGCGGTGGTCGTCGCGGAAGCGGTAGACCCCCGGGGAGTCGGGGATCTGTCCCGGTTTCGGGCGGTAGCTGGAGGGGTCGGCCATGGTCCACACCCTACGTCCGCGCACCGACGGAGCGGGCCCCCGCGGGCGCCCGCCGGGACGCCCGCGGGGCCCGCCCGCGCCGCTTCCCGGGGCGGAGGGCCGCTCGGGCGGGGCCGCAGGAGGAGCGGCCCCGCCCGGCCTCAGCTCACCGGGCGTTGCGGCGGGCGCGCACCAGCCAGGCCCCGCTCAGGCCGAGCGCCGCGAGGGCGCCCGCACCCGCGAGGGCGGAGGCGGTGGTGACGGCCGGATCCGCGGACTCCCCGGCCCGGGGCGCGGCCGGGGGCGCGTGGCGGTGCCCGGCGGCGGGCTGGGTGACGGCGCCCTTCTGGTCGAAGCCGCCGGCCTCGCCCGCCTTGTCGTAGGCGGAGCCGGGCAGCTTGTCGCCGTAGGCCCGGTGCACGCGCTTCTGGTAGGCGGCGAGGGTGGTGCCCTGTTTGCCGACCGCCTTCTTCGCGTCGGCGTTCAGCGGCAGGACCCGCTGCCCGCCCTGGACGTACCAGGCGCCGATCTGCGGCTCGTGGAAGACCGTGCCGCCGGGCAGCTTCCGCTCGCCGAGGGCGGCGTAGCGGGTCTCGTCGTCGCCGGTGGCGATGTTGACGACCTGCCAGCTGCCGCCCTGCTTCGCGGTCCACAGCGAGGCCTTCTGGCCGTCGGAGGCGACCGCCCTGCCCGCGAGGAACTGCAACTCCCCGACGGCGGCGTCCTTCTCACCCGCCACGAACCGCGGCGAGAGGTAGTAGACGGGCACCGTCTCGGCGCCCACCTCGGGGTCGGCGGCGGCGCGGGAGAGGGCGCCGTCGCGGGCGAAGAAGCGGGCGAGGGTCTCCCGGGTCTCGGCGGAGTCGGCGGCCCGGTGCGCGGCCGAGAGGCTGGCGCCGGAGGGGGCGGCCGGCTTGTCCTGGGCGGTGGCCGCCGGGGCGCCGAGCCCGAGGACGAGCGCGGCGGCGGCCGAGGTGACGAGGGCCGCGGGCAGGCGGCGGTGGAGCGCTGCGGTCATCGTCCTCACGCCCCGATCCGGTAGAGCGAGTGGGTCCAGTCGAAGGAGTTGTTGCTGGTGTACCAGGAGTGCGAGGCCCAGTTGTAGCGGTCGCTGGAGGGCCAGGGGTCGCCCCAGTAGACCAGGCTGCTCGCGGTGTCGAAGCCGTAGATCACGTGCATGTGGCCGCCGCCGCTGGTCCAGCCGATGCGGGTCTCGACGGGCCGGTCGGCGTTGATCTCGCTCTGCACGGTCGAGTAGTTCAGCCAACCGCTCACATACGAACCGGAGTTGATGCCCGCCCAGTCGAAGGCGTTCTGCACGTCACCGAGGGTGGCCTGCGAGTTGGGGCAGCTGCTGTCGGTGGCCCGGCCGAAGGCGGCGTTGCAGAAGGTGTTCTGGCTGTAGTCGTGGCCGTAGTAGTCCGCGATGGTGTTGCCGCTCGCGGCCCAGCACCAGTTGTCCTGCTCCTGCGCCTGCATGGTGATGCCGAGCTGGTTCGAGGCGGCCGCGGCGGCCGGGGCCGTCTGGCCCGTGGGCGCGGGAGCGGCGGAGGCGGTCGTGGCCGGCACCGTGAAGAGGGCCGCGGCGGCGAGCGTGAGCGCGGCGAGCCGTCTGTGCCGGAGGGGGGTTGGGTTTCTGTGACGCATCGTGTTCCTGCCTGCCGTGGGGTGGAGGAGGTGAGGAGCACGTCCGGACGTTGCGATGAGCATCGGGTGTTGTCCAGTGCAGGTCAACACGCTTCAATACGGGATGACCCGCCGACGTGAACGCGCGGCGTACGGATGTGAACGCACCGGCCACGCCCACCAGGGAGCCCCGCCGCCCGGACCCGGCGGGAGCGGCCGGGCGCTGTGAACATTCACAGAAAGGCCAGTTGTATGCCCCACGCCGGCCATGTGGACGCCGCCACGGTGCGCCTCGAAGAGGCCCTGCGCACCGGCCCGTTCGCCCTCGCGCTGCGGGCGGCCCTGGCCGCGCGGCGGATGCCGCTCCAGCGGGTGCAGCACCATCTGGCCCGGCGCGGGGTCAAGCTCGGTGTCACCAGCCTGAGTTACTGGCAGCAGGGCGCCCGCCGCCCGCAGCGGCCGGAGTCGCTGCGGGCCGTGCGGATGCTGGAGGAGATCCTCCAGCTCCCGCAGGACTCGCTGATCCGGCTGCTCGCCCAGCCCGGCGGGCGCGCCGACCCCGAACGCCCGCCCGCCCGCTCGTACCGGGCGATCACCGGCGAGTCCGCCGCGGTGGAGAGCCTGCTCGGCGAGCTGGACGCGCCCCTGGACGGCGGGCTGCACACCCTCAGCCACCACGAGGGGGTGCGCATCGGCGCCCGCCGGGAGCTGCTTGAGCGCGACTCGCACCACATCGTGCGCGCCCACAAGGAGGGCGTGGACCGCTATGTGGTGATCCACCAGGGCGATCCGGGGTGCGCGCCGGAGCGCGTCGAGGTGCGCGCCCTGGAGAACTGCCGCCGGGGGCGGGTGCGGTGGGACGGCGACTCCGGGGTGGTCGTGGCCGAGCTGCTCTTCGACGTCCGGCTGAGCATGGGCGACACCCATGTCTTCCGGTACGGGATCGGTGACGGCACGGCGGGCGAAGCCACCGAGTACATGCGCGGCTTCAGCTTCGCGGGCGGGCAGTACGCCCTCCAGGTGCGCTTCACCGGCGAGGTGCTGCCGGTCCGCTGCCACCGCTTCGCCCGGCTGACCGCCACCGCCCCGCCGAGCGACCGCCGCGAGCTGACCCTCAGCGGCCGCCACCGCTCGGTGCACCTGGTGGAGACCGACGTCACCACGGGGATCCTGGGCATCGGCTGGGACTGGGACTGAGCGCGGGCCCGCCCCGGATCCGGCGCGGGCGCGGGCCCCGGCCCCCGGACCCGCGGCCGCGACCCCGGCACCCCTGACCTGCGCGCACCCCCGGCCGCGATACGTTCGCCGGGCGGCCCCGCCCCGCGCCCTCGGCGTGGCCGCGCCGGAGGACCAGCCGTCCGCACACCGAGAGGACCCGCCACGTGATCGCCGTCGCCGGGGAGG
Source organism: Streptomyces physcomitrii (assembly GCF_012273655.1). Lineage (GTDB taxonomy): Bacteria > Actinomycetota > Actinomycetes > Streptomycetales > Streptomycetaceae > Streptomyces > Streptomyces physcomitrii. The sequence goes on from NZ_JAAWWP010000004.1 coordinate 137,083, forward strand.
CCCTGATCGATCTCGTGCCCGGGGAGCCGGGTGCCCTGTCCGCGCTGACGCCCTCCCGGGGCGGCGGCCCGTACAACACCGCGGTCGCGCTCGGGCGGCTCGGCGCGGCCCCCGCCTTCCTCTCCCGGATCTCCACGGACGCCTTCGGGCAGTCCCTGATGGCGGGGCTGCGGGAGGCGGGCGTGGACGTCTCGCCGGTGCAGCGCGGGCCGGAGCCCACCACACTGGCGCTGGCCTCGGTCGGCGAGGAGGGCTCCGCCCGGTACACCTTCTACGTCGAGGGCACCGCGGACCGGCTCTTCCGCCGCCCCGAGCGGCTGCCCGAGGGCCTGCGCGCGCTCTGCTTCGGCACCTGCTCCCTCGCGCTGGAACCCGGGGCGAGCGCCTACGAGCAGGTGCTCCGCCGGGCCTCCGCGCGCGGGCTGTTCACCATGCTCGACCCGAACATCCGGCAGGGCCTGATCCCGGACCCCGGGGCCTACCGCGCCCGGTTCCGCTCCTGGCTGGCGGACACCACCCTGCTGAAGCTCTCCGAGGAGGACGCCGAGTGGCTCGGCGGCACCCCCGAGGAGTGGCTCGCGGCGGGGCCCGAGGCGGTCGTCGTGACCCGGGGCGCCGGGGGCCTCGACGTACTGGGGCGGTGGGGGCGGTGCGAGGTGCCCGCGGTGCCGGTGCGGGTGGTGGACACCATCGGCGCGGGCGACACCGTCAACGCGGCGCTGCTGCACCGGCTCTCGGCCCAGGGGGTGCTCGCGCCCGGGTCGCTCGGCGAGCTGGGCGCGGAGCGGTGGCGCGATGTCCTCGGCTACGCCGCCCGGGCCGCCGCGCTCACCTGCTCCCGCGCGGGGGCGCAGCCGCCCACGGCCCGGGAGATGGAGACGGGGGAGGAACCGGAGTACGGCCCCTCCCCCGCCGATCCGGCCTGATCCGGCCGGGATTCAGCCCGCGGTCTTCTTCGCGGCGCGCTTGCGGGGCGCCGCCGTCTTCTTCGCGGCCGTCGCCTTCGCGGCGGTCGTCTTCCCGGCGGCCGCCTTGGCGGACTTCGCCCTGGTCGCGGTCTTCCGGGCGGGCTCGGAGGAGGCGGCGTCGCTGACCCGGTCCGCGCCGAGCACCTCACGCAGGAACTTGCCGGTGTGGCTGGCGGGCACCGAGGCGACCTGCTCCGGGGTGCCCTCGGCGATCACCAGGCCGCCGCCGCTGCCGCCTTCGGGGCCCATGTCCACGACCCAGTCGGCGGTCTTGATGACATCGAGGTTGTGCTCGATCACGATGACCGTGTTGCCCTTGTCGACGAGTCCGGACAGCACGCTGATGAGCTTGCTGATGTCCTCGAAGTGCAGACCGGTGGTGGGCTCGTCGAGGACGTAGACGGTCCGCCCGGTGGAGCGCTTCTGCAGTTCGCTGGCGAGCTTGACGCGCTGCGCCTCACCGCCGGAGAGGGTCGGCGCGGACTGGCCGAGGCGGACGTAGCCGAGACCGACGTCGTTGAGGGTCCTCAGATGGCGGGCGATCGCCGGGACCGCCTCGAAGAAGGCGAGGCCCTCCTCGATGGGCATGTCCAGGACCTCGGCGATGGACTTGCCCTTGTAGTGCACCTCCAGGGTCTCCCGGTTGTAGCGCGCCCCGTGGCAGACCTCGCAGGGGACGTACACGTCCGGCAGGAAGTTCATCTCGATCTTGATGGTGCCGTCGCCGGAGCAGTTCTCGCAGCGGCCGCCCTTGACGTTGAAAGAGAAGCGCCCGGGCAGATAGCCGCGGACCTTCGCCTCGGTGGTCTCCGCGAACAGCCGCCGCACATGGTCGAAGACCCCGGTGTACGTGGCCGGGTTGGAGCGCGGGGTGCGGCCGATGGGCGACTGGTCGACGTGCACCACCTTGTCGACCAGGTCGTCGCCGTCGACGCGGGTGTGCCGGCCCGGTACGCCCCGGGCGCCGTTCAGCTCGCGCGCCAGGTGCGTGTACAGGATGTCGTTGACCAGCGTGGACTTGCCGGAGCCGGAGACGCCGGTGACCGCGGTGAGCACGCCGAGCGGGAAGGAGACGTCGATGTCGCGCAGGTTGTTCTCGCGGGCGCCGTGCACGGTCAGCTGCCGGCCGGGGTCGGCGGGGCGGCGCAGCGGCGGCAGCGCGATGGCCCGCTTGCCGGCCAGGTACTGCCCGGTCATCGACTCCTTGTTGGCGAGGAGTCCCTTCAAGGGGCCGCTGTGCACGACCTTGCCGCCGTGCTCACCGGCGCCCGGGCCGATGTCCACGACCCAGTCGGCGACCTTGATGGTGTCCTCGTCGTGCTCGACGACGATGAGGGTGTTGCCCATGTCCCGCAGCCGGACCAGGGTCTCGATGAGCCGGTGGTTGTCGCGCTGGTGCAGGCCGATGGAGGGCTCGTCGAGCACGTACAGGACGCCGACCAGGCCGGAGCCGATCTGGGTGGCGAGCCGGATGCGCTGGGCCTCGCCGCCGGAGAGGGTGCCCGCGGCGCGGTTGAGGGAGAGGTAGTCGAGGCCGACGTCGACGAGGAAGCGCAGGCGTTCGTTGACCTCCTTGAGGACCCGCTCGGCGATCTTCTTGTCGCGGGCGTTCAGCGTCATCTCGCCCAGGAAGTCCGCGCAGTCGCTGATCGACATGGCGGAGACCTCGGCGATGGACTTCCCCATCATGGTGACGGCGAGCACGATCGGCTTGAGCCGGGTGCCCTCGCAGGTCGGGCAGGGCACCTCGCGCATATAGCCCTCGAAGCGCTCGCGGCTCGCGTCGCTCTCGGCCTCGCTGTGCCGCCGCTTGACGTAGGGCAGCGCGCCCTCGAAGGCGGTGGTGTAGACCCGCTCGCGGCCGTAGCGGTTGCGGTAGCGCACCTCGATCTGGGTCTTGTGGCCGTTCAGCAGGGCCTTCTTGGCGCGCTGCGGCAGACCGGCGAAGGGGATGTCGGTACGGAAGCCGAGGGCGTCGGCGAGGGCGTCGACCAGGCGGCCGAAGTAGTCCTTGGTGTGGCCGTGCGACCAGGGGTGGATGGCGCCCTCGTCGAGCGACTTCTCCTCGTCGGGGACGAGCAGCTCCGGGTCGACCTCCATGCGGGTGCCGATGCCGGTGCAGTCCGGGCAGGCGCCGAAGGGCGAGTTGAAGGAGAAGGAGCGCGGCTCCAGCTCCTCGAAGGAGAGGTCGTCGTAGGGGCAGTAGAGGTGCTCGGAGTACATCCGCTCGCGCTCGGGGTGGTCCTCGGCGAGGTCCACGAAGTCGAGCACCACCATGCCGCCGGAGAGGCCGAGCGCGGTCTCCACCGAGTCGGTCAGGCGCCGCTTGGCACTGTCCTTGACGGTGAGGCGGTCGACGACCACCTCGATGGTGTGCTTCTCCTGCTTCTTGAGCTGCGGCGGCTCGGAGAGCTGGACGGTCTGCCCGTCGACGCGGGCGCGGCTGTACCCCTTGGTCTGCAGTTCGCCGAAGAGGTCGACGAACTCTCCCTTGCGCTCGCGCACCAGCGGCGAGAGCACCTGGAAGCGGCTGCCCTCGGGCAGTTCGAGGACCTTGTCGACGATGGCCTGCGGCGACTGCCGGGTGATGGGCCGCCCGCACTCGGGGCAGTGCGGCTTGCCGACGCGGGCGAAGAGCAGCCGGAGGTAGTCGTAGACCTCGGTGATGGTGCCGACCGTGGAGCGCGGGTTGCGGGAGGTCGACTTCTGGTCGATGGAGACCGCGGGGGACAGCCCCTCGATGAAGTCGACGTCCGGCTTGTCCATCTGCCCGAGGAACTGGCGGGCGTACGAGGACAGCGACTCCACGTACCGGCGCTGGCCCTCGGCGAAGATGGTGTCGAAGGCCAGCGAGGACTTGCCGGATCCGGAGAGCCCGGTGAAGACGATGAGCGAGTCACGGGGAAGGTCGAGCGAGACGTTCTTCAGGTTGTGCTCGCGCGCGCCACGGACGATGAGACGGTCGGCCACGCCGGTCCGCACCTTTCTTAGAGAGAGCGACAGGGGCGGGGCCCCTGCGTCCGCAAGACTATGGGGGGCCGCCTCAGCGGTGGACTGGTTGGGGAAAAACCCCGCACCCGGCCAAGGATGCCTGATACGGAGACCGAGCTTATAGCACGTGCATTCGATTTGCGGCAGGGTCCGCACTCTTTCACCCGATGGTGGGGCGGCGCTATCGTCGGCCCCATGAACGATCATGGGCGGGATCTGCTCTCCGTACGAGAGGCCACCGAGCGGCTGCTGAACGCGACCGCCAAGCTGGACAACGCGGCGCCGGCCGGGCCGTCACGGCTTCCGGGCTGGTCGCGCGGCCATGTCCTCACCCACCTCGCGCGCAATGCCGACGCGCTCGCCAACGCGCTCTCGGGGCGTCCGATGTACCCGAGCCCGGAGGCCAGGGACGCGGCGATCGCCGCGGGCGCGGATCGTGATCTGGAGACGCAGATCACCGACCTCCGCGAGAGCGCGGCCCGCTTCTGGGAACTGTGCCAGGCCCCCGCCGACTGGTCGCGGACGGTGGAACTGCGCAACGGCATCACCGACACGGCCTCCCGGATCCCCTTCCGCCGCCTCTTCGAGGTCGAGCTGCACCATGTCGACCTGGACATCGGCTACGAGCTGGAGGACCTGCCGGCCGAGTTCACCCAGCAGGAGATCGGCTTCCTCGCCGCGCGCTTCCGCCGCATCGGCGAGGTGCCCCGGGTGCTGATCCGCCAGGAGGACGGGCGCACCCTGACCACCGGCCGCGGCGAGGAGGTCGCGGCGACGGTCACCGGGCCGCAGGCGGAACTCCTCGGCTGGCTCACCGGGCGGCGCCCGGGCACCGCCCTCACCGTCTCCGGCGGCGAGCTGCCCGCCCTGCCCTCGCTGTGAGGCGCTGAGTACGCTGGGTGCCATGACCTACAGCGGTGAAGTCACGGTCGGCGGTCCCGCGGACGTGCACGAGCTCACGGACCTGATGATCTCCAAGGTCGCGGTGGGCCCGATGAACAACAACGCCTATCTGCTGCGCTGCCGGGCCACCGGCGAGCAGCTCCTGATCGACGCGGCGAACGACGCGGGGACCCTGCTCACCCTGATCGGCGAGGACGGCATCGCCGCGGTCCTCACCACGCACCGGCACGGCGACCACTGGCAGGCGCTGGCCGAGGTGGTCGAGGCCACCGGCGCCCGTACCTACGCGGGCCGCTACGACGCCGAGGGCATCCCGGTGCCCACCGAGGTGGCCCTTGAGGACGGGGACACGGTGCGGGTGGGCCGGGTCCCGCTGACCGCGCGGCACCTGGTCGGGCACACGCCGGGCTCGATCGCGCTGGTCTACGACGACCCGCACGGCCACCCGCACGTCTTCACCGGCGACTGCCTCTTCCCCGGCGGCGTCGGCAACACCCACAAGGACCCGGAGGCCTTCGCCAGCCTCCTCGGCGATGTCGAGGCGAAGATCTTCGGCCCGCTGCCCGACGAGACCTGGGTCTACCCCGGTCACGGCGACGACACCACCCTCGGCGCGGAGCGGCCGCACCTCGCGGAGTGGCGCGCGCGGGGCTGGTGACCGTCCCAGGACGACCGCCCCCGTTTCGCAACGAAGCGGGGGCGTTCGCGCGTCCAGGCCCGTCGGCGCTCGGGCGGCGTCCTGCCCGAGGCCCAGGACGGGAGCCGGGCCGCTGCCGCCCGGTCGGTCAGGGCTTCTCGCCGTCACGGTCGACGAGGGCCTGGGTCGTCTTCATCTCGCAGAAGCTGACCTCGCCCTTCTTGTGCGAGGTCCCGCTCGGCACACCGTCCACCTTCTCCTCGTAGTCCCGCGCCGCGACCGACCGGGTTCCCCGGTACTGGAAGGTGGCGGGGTCGAGGAGGTACTCCTGGCGCTCGACGGCCTTGCTGCCCAGGTCCGGGTAGAGGGCGACGGCGTCCCGGCCCAGGGGGTCCTTCACCAGGTGCGGCACCACCTCGATCCCGGGGTCCGCGGCGAGGGCCCGGAACAGCCTGGCCATCCCCCGCGGATGCACGGGATAGGCCTCGTCGAGGGTCGACAGGAGCGCGAAGGTCTCGGCCTGCTCACGCGTCAGGCCGGTGTCCTTGCCCATGGGGAACATGTCCGCCGCCCGCTTCCGGATCCCGGCGGGATCGTCCGGCAGCGAGGCGAGCAGGCGATACAGCCGCCGCTGCGAGGGCTCGGTGTCGCCGTCCGTGTCGTCCTCCCGCACGGGACTGTCGTACTGGACCCACTCCTCGCCCACCTCGGGCGCGGCGCCGGGTGCCGCGTCCGACGACCCGGAGCGGCACTGCGCGGTCTTCAGGTAGACCCACTGGCCGTCGCGCGGATGCGGTTCAGGCTGTCGCGACACCACGTCCGCCGCCTGCTCCAGGAGTGCCGTGGCGGACGTCAGGTCGGGGCCGGCGGGCCGCACGCCGCGCTCGGATCCGTCGCCACCGGCGAGCATGGCCGCCATCACCGCGATGGTGACGACCGTCGCGGCGCCCCCCGCGGCCGCCACACGCCAGTCCAGCCGCATCCCGCGGCCGGAGCCCTTCCGCGCTGCTCCCAGCAGCTTCTGGCGGCCGGGGACCAGCCGCGCCCGGTCCGGCGCTGGCGCATCGGCGCGCAACTCGTGCACCTTGGTCATGTCATCCATGGGTTACCGCCCCGTTGTGGTCGCTGACGAGGGTGGGGTCGGCGCCGAGCGCCTTCCGCATCTTGCGGCGCGCCCGGCTCAGCCGGGAGCGGACCGTGCCGACCGGCACCCCGAGGGCGTCGGCACACTCCTGGTAGGTGAAGTCCGCCCAGGCGACCAGCAGCAGCACATGCCGGTCCTTCGCGGGCAGGGCCGCGATCGCCCCGGCCAGCGCCTGCTGCGAGGCCTCGGCCGTCACCCGCTCGTCGGCCCGTTCCGACCAGGACTCGGCCACCGGGTCGACGCCGGTACGGGCCAGCGCCCGCAGCGCCCGTACCTCGGAGCGGCGGTGGCTGCCGATGAGGTTGCCCGCGATGCCGTAGAGCCACGGCCGGGCACTGGCGCGCGCGAGGTCGTAGCGGGCGCGGTTGCGGAAGGCGATGAGGAAGGTCTGCGCCGTGATGTCGTCGGCGTGGCTGTCGCCCAGTCTGCGCAGCACATACCGGTGGATCTCGGCGGCGTGTCTGTCGTAAAGCCTGGCGAATGTCTCCGGCCGCTCCAGGGATTCCTGGATGACCAGCGCGTCGTCGGTGGGTGGCTCCCCCACGAGGCCCTCGCTTCTTCGTGCAGTAGGAGTGGAGTGCGGTCCACTCCCTGTTGTCCGAAGCTGCCAGGAGGGTTCACGCGCGGGTGTCGAACCGGTCGCACAAGGACGCGGCAGTGCGCGCCCGGACAGCCCACGGGCTGGTGAGCCGGGCGCCCGGGGCGGGTTCGCGCCCCGGGCCGCGCGGCCTCAGGCCGGGGCGCTCCCCCGGGCCGCGAGCGCGGCGATCCGTTCCACCGCGAAGGCGTACCCCTGGATCCCGCAGCCCGCGATGACCGCGTCCGCGCGCAGCGAGACGTAGGAGTGGCGGCGGAACTCCTCGCGCCGGTGCACGTTGGAGAGGTGGACCTCGACCACCGGCAGCCCGTCGCAGGCGCTGAGCGCGTCGAGGAGGGCGATCGAGGTGTGGGTGTACGCGGCGGGGTTGATGACGATCCCGGCGTGGTGCAGCCGGGCCTCCTGGATCCAGTCGACGAGCAGGCCCTCGTGGTTGGACTGGCGGAAGTCGACGGTGCCGCCGTGCGCCTCGGCCGTCTTCGCGCAGAGCGCCTCGGCGTCGGCGAGGGTGTCGCTGCCGTAGATCTCGGGCTGCCGCTCGCCGAGCAGGTTGAGGTTGGGGCCGTTCAGGATCATGACGGGGGCGCTGGCAAGGGTGCGCGGCACGGGGTCCTCCGGTGGCTGCGTCGGCGTGTTCCGCAGCCGGTCTATCACGGGGCGGGGCGGGCCCTCGCGGGAGTGCGCCGCTGACCGGCCGCCCGCGCTCAGGGGGTGAGGGCGAACTGCAGATAGGCGGCGAGTATCACCAGGTGCACGCCGCCCTGCAGGGGGGTGGCCCGGCCGGGGACGACGGTGAGGGTGCCGACGGAGACGGTGAGCAGGAGCAGCACCATGTGCGTGGAGTTGAGGCCGAGGACGAGCGGGTCGGAGAGCCAGAAGGAGGCCACCGCCACCGCCGGGATGGTCAGCCCGATGCTGGCCATGGCGGATCCGTAGCCGAGGTTGAGGCTGATCTGCACCCGGTCGCGGCGGGCGGCCCGTACGGCGGCGATGGTCTCCGGCAGCAGCACGAGCAGGGCGATGACCACGCCCACCACGGCCTGCGGCAGATCGGCCGCCCTGATCCCGGACTCGATGGCCGGGGAGACGCCCTTGGCGAGGCCGACGACGCCGATCAGCGCGAGCCCGAGCAGGGCCAGGCTGAGCAGGGCGGTGCGGCGGCCGGGGCCCTCGGCGTACTCCTTCTCCGGATCGACGACCTCGCCGTGCCGGGTGAGCGGCAGGAAGTAGTTGCGGTGCCGCACGGTCTGGGTGGCGACGAAGAGCCCGTACAGGACGAGGGAGGCGAGCGCGGCGAAGATCAGCTGGACCGTGCTGAACTCCGCTCCCGACCTGCTGGTGGTGAACTTCGGCAGCACCAGGCTGAGGGTGGCCAGGGTGGCGACGGTGGCGAGGGCGGCGCCGGTGCCCTCGGGGTTGAAGACGGCGACCCGGTGGCGGAGCGAGGCCGCCAGGAGGCTGATGCCGACGATGCCGTTGCAGGTGATCATGACTGCGGCGAAGACGGTGTCCCGGGCCAGGGTGGCGCCCTTGGGCCCGCCGTCGGCCATGAGGGTGACGATGAGGGCGACCTCGATGATCGTCACGGCGACGGCGAGGACGAGGGAGCCGAAGGGTTCGCCGACCCGGTGCGCGACGACCTCGGCGTGGTGCACGGCCGCGAGGACGGACACGGCGAGGACCACGGAGGCCAGGCCCACGAGGAGCGGGGCGAGCGAACGCCCCCAGGTGAAGATCAGCAGCACCACGGCGAGTACGGGGACAGCCGTGGTCCACTGGGCGGCCAGAGTGCGGGGTCCCCACGTCATGCGGCTGATACTGGCAGTCCTTTCCGGCAGGTGCATGCGCGGTCGCCGCCCCTCGTGCGGGGGCGGCGACCGTGGTCGTCATGCGTCGGTTCACAGGTTCACAGGGGCAGGGCGGGTCAGGCGTCGATGTGCTTGCTCTCGCTCTCCCGCGCGGCGGCCTCGGCCTTGCGGGAGGCCCGCAGGCTGGTGATCGTCGTGATCACGAGGACACCGCAGATGACGCCGAGGGAGACCGGGATGGAGATCTCCGGTACGTGCACCCCGGTCTCGTGCAGGGCGTGCAGCACCAGCTTGACGCCGATGAACCCGAGGATCACCGACAGCCCGTAGCTGAGGTGGACCAGCTTCCTGAGCAGCCCGCCGATGAGGAAGTACAGCTGGCGCAGGCCCATCAGCGCGAAGGCGTTGGCGGTGAAGACGATGTACGGGTCCTGGGTGAGGCCGAAGATCGCCGGGATCGAGTCCAGTGCGAAGAGCACATCGGTGGTGCCGATGGCGAGGATGACGACGAGCATCGGCGTCATGACGCGCTTGCCGTTCTCGCGCACCCACAGCTTGGTGCCGTGGTAGCGGTCGGCCACGCCGAAGCGGCGCTCGACGGCCTTGAGGAGCCGGTTCTCCTCGAACTCCTCGTCCTCCTGGTCCTGGCGCGCCTCCTGGATGAGCTTCCAGGCCGTCCAGATGAGGAAGGCGCCGAAGAGGAAGAAGATCCAGGAGAAGCTGGCGATGATCGCGGCACCGGCGGCGATGAAGACCGCGCGCAGCACCAGGGCTATCAGTACGCCGATGAGCAGGACCCGCTGCTGGTACTGGGTGGGCACCGAGAACTTCGCCATGATCAGCACGAAGACGAAGAGGTTGTCCACGCTGAGCGATTTCTCGGTGATGAAGCCCGCGAAGAACTCGCCCGCGGGCTGGCCGCCCGCGAAGGCGAGCAGGCCGAAGCCGAACAGGGCGGCGAGCGCGATCCAGACCACGGTCCAGATCCCGGCCTCCTTGAGGGAGACCTCGTGCGGCTTGCGGCCGATGAAGAAGTCGATCGCGATGAGGGCACTCAGCCCCAGGATCGTGCAGACCCACAGGGTCGTCGAAACATCCACTGCGCCTCCGGCAGTACGTAACGGCAAGGTCAGCGTCGTCGCTGCCGGAGGTCTCTTCCACCCGGGGCACTGCGCCCGGCGGGCCGGCGCCCCGGGACCGTGACCGGTCCGTACTGACGGGAACGCCGCAGTAGGAGTACTCCCCTCCGCACCAAGGAAGAGTACACGAATAACCAAGGAAGAGTAAAGAAAAAGGTAAAGGGCGCTCAAGTGCCCAGCTGGGACAGGTGAGTTGGCGATCGCCCCGCACGGGCCCTTCCGGCGTCCGTCCGGCGGGAAGGGCCCGTGCGGGGCGATCGGCCGCGTGGTGCGCGGCGGTGATCGGCGGCCCGGGCGCCTGGTGCGGCGCCCGGGCGATCCGGTCAGCGCGCGAGCGGCCAGGTGAGCGAATCGGTGAGCCCCCGGCGCAGCCCCGGGTCCCGTACGGCGGCGGTCGGGTCGCTGACCGTGGCGGTCAGCCGGTGCGCGCGCCGGTCGCCCGCCGGGAGCAGGCCGTCGAGTCCGAGGGAGCGGGCGCCGCGGGCCCCGGTGAGCTCCCGGCCGTCGAGGTACCAGCGCAGCTCCGGCTGGGCACCGGTCCCCGTGAGCCGGGTCACCCCGACCCGTACGGTGTCCCCGGCCGTCAGTCTCCGCCCGGCGGGGGCGCTCGCGGAGAGCATGCTCGCGTGGCGGTGGAAGCCCGCGATCATGGCCTCCCGGCCGACCACGTTGAACTCCCGGCCGAGTGTGCGCATGATCGAGTCCTCGCTCGGGCGGTACAGGCCGAGCGGGTAGTAGCCCGCACCCTCGAAGGCCCCGATGACGCCGCCGTCGGGGGTCGGCTCGCCGAGCCAGCGGTACCACTTGGCCTGCCGGGCCTCCAGCTGCCCCGCGTCGTACACCGAGGTGTTGCTCTCGCCGGTCTCCGCGCCGGTGTAGCGGCCGTACTCCTCGTAGGTGTACTCGTCGGCGAGCTTGCCGAGCGAGTGCCCGGTCTCGTGCACGGCGATCTGGCCGGACTGCTCGTTGCCGCCGGAGAGGGTGGCGATGCCGTCGTAGCCCACCGTGCTGCTCACGTCGTTGTAGCCCGCGCCGCCGTACTTGGTGCTGTTCGAGATCACGATCACCAGGTCCGCGGCGGGCGCCTTCGCGGCGTAGCCCTCCACCTTGCCGGTGTCCACGCACAGCAGCCGCTCAAGACCGTCGCACCAGAAGTACGAGCTGAGCGCGGTGTCCTTGACGACATCCTGCCCGGGGTCGCCGGAGACCCCGGACTCGCGCGAGACCGCGTCCACGGTCCACACATTGAAGAGGTTCTGGTACGTGGTGTACGGCTCGACGCCGGTGATGTCCTGCCACTTCTCCTTGGCGTCGGTGTGGAACCGCTCCTGCTCGCCCTCGGTGTAGCCGTCCCCGATGACCACCACGTCGAGCTTGTCGGCGGTGGAGCCGTTGTTGACGACCTGGCCGACGTCCCCGTCCCCGGCGGGCGCCGGTGCCGCCGCCGAGGCGCGGGCCATCCGCTCGGGGGTGGCGGCCGGGACCTCCACGGGGCGCGGGTGCGCGGTGGGCGAGGAGAAGTATTCGACGTGGTGGCTGCCGCCCCGCGGGGACGTATCGGCCGCCCCGGGATCCGGAGCGGCCGATACGGGTGCGGTGGCGGCGGCGAGGACGGCGGCGAGTATCGCGCCGGCCGCTGCGCCGACTCTGGCTCTGTGCACGGTTGTTACCTCCCGGTGGGGGACGGGCGGGGGCAAGGGAGTACCGAGGCGAGTTAAGTGCCGATGTAAGTGCACTTGATTCAGTGAGCAAAGATAGGAGCCGGTGTGCCGCATGACAATGCCCCGGCGGCCCGATTCCCCTTCTCCGCGGACGACTTGGAAGCGCCACCCGACATGCGGGGCACCCGGTTCGCACGGGTGGCCCTTCGGCCTTTCCATGGTGCTCGACCCGTCGGTTAACTAGCCTTGGTCCACGTACCGGACGAGCGGGCGGGGTCCGGTACGGCGGACACCGGGAGGCGTGCACGGATGGCAGCAGGCGGCAAGGCCCGGCGGCGGACGGACTCCACAGACACCGACACCGGCATCGGACGGCGGGTGCTGCGGCTGCGCACCGAACGCGGCCTCACCCAGCGCGAGTTGGCCGAACCGGCCTACACCGCCGCCTATATCTCCACCGTGGAGTCCGGCAAGGCCCGCCCCTCCCCGGCCGCGCTGCGCCATCTCGCCGCCCGGCTGACGGTGAGCGAGGAGGAGCTGGCCACCGGGCGCCCCGCGCATCTGGCCACCGAGCTGGGCCTGCGCATTACGGAGGCCCGCCGGCCGGCCGGCTCCGGCGACGCGCGGGAGGCCGCCGCCCGCCTGCGTGAACTGGCCGCGGAATGCGCCCGGTTCGCCCTGCCGGAGCAGGAGGCCAGCGCCCGGACCGCGCTCGGCGACTGCGCCCTGGACCTCGGTGACCTCGACCTCGCCCGCGAGAACTACGAGTCGGCCGAGCGGCTCCTGTCCGATGCTCCCCTGCCCCGCCGCGCCGCCGCCGTGCGCGGCCGGGCGGTGACGCACCTGCTCGCCGGTGAACTCCGCTACGCCTGCTATCTCCTGGAGTCCGCGATCGAGGAACTCGGCGCCCAGGGCCTCCAGGATCCGGAGGCCCTGGTGCTGCTGCACAGCGCGGTCATCGCCCCCTACGTCGACATGGGCGCCTACGCCCGCGCCGCGCAGAGCGCCGAACTGGCCCTGTCGCTGGCCCCGCGCGTGGAGGATCCGGCGCTGGTGGCGCGGATGCACCGCGGGGTGGCCCGCGCCATGCTGGCCGCCGGCCGGACCGCCGAGGCCGACGCCTCGCTGGCCAAGGCGCAGGAACTCTACGGTCAGCTGCACATCCGCACCGAGCTGGCGCACTGCCACTGGATGCGGGGCTACGGGCGCGCCCAGGAGGGCGATCTGGCCGCCGCGGAACGGGAGTTGCGGCGCGCCCAGGACATGCTGGTGGCCGAGCGTGCCCAGCTGTTCGCCGCGCAGGTCGGGGTGGAACTGGCGGACGTCCTGCGGCGCCGCGGTCGCCGCGGGGAGGCGGTCGCCGTGCTGGACCGGCTCCTCGACGGCATCGGCGCCGAGCGGGGCGCCGTCCACGCGGGCGCCGCGCACCGCCTGCTCGGCCTGATCAGCGAGGAGGAGGGCGAGACCGGCGCCGCCGAGGGCCACTACCGGGACGCCCTCTCCCTCCTCGCCCACACCGGCGCCGCCGGGGACCTCGCCGACATCTGCCGCCTCCTCGGCGACCTCCTCCGCCGCCTCGGCCGCGTGGAAGCCGCCCTCGACATCTACCGCACGGGCCTCGGCCACCGCGCGGCCCCGGGCACGACGACGCTGGGGCCGGGGGTGGAGGGGGTGCCGTTGTGAGGGGGCCCGCCCGGGCCGGGAGGGGTGCAACCAGTCGGTGCCCGCTCGGTGTCGGCGCCCTCAGGTCGTATCCCGATGCGGCCTAGCGCCGGTACTCCCGCCCCGCCGCTATCCGGTCCAGTACCTGGTGCAGGATCCGGCTGCCGGGTGGGGTGAGGGGTGGTTCGTACGTCCAGGCGTGGCCGACCCAGGGGTCGGCGAGGTGGTCGTCGGCCACCGGGGTCAGGCGCATCAGGGTGCGCCAGAGCGGGTCGAGCAGGGGGCCGTAGGCGGCGGCTGCCTCGCGGTCGGCGATCATCATCAGGTGGACGCCGACCTGGGGGCCCTCGTCGGCGAGGTATCTCAGCTGCGTGACGGCGCGGTCGTCGAAGCCGTGCGGGAAGTCGTGGACCAGCAGCAGGTGTTCGCCGGTGTCGATGTCGGGCGGCAGCGCGTCCGCGGCGCCGCTGCGGACGGCCATCTGGACCAGGTCGACGCGGCGGGCAAGCCGGGTCAGGGTCTCGGAGACCCCGGCGGCGCCGGTGGCGGGCGGTGCGGTGAGCACGCCGGTGCGCAGCAGCGGGTCGAGCGCGGTGGCCGCCGATCCCGCCGGGTCGATGACATGGACGCTGTACTCGCCCGCCGGGTAGGAGGCGAGCAGCCGGGCGACGAGCGCGACGGCGGTCTCCAGGGCGAGGCGGCGCAGGTCGTCCTCGTCGGTGAGGGTGGCGCCGGAGGCGTGCCGGGCGCCGCTGTCGATCCACAGCCCGCGTTCGAGCGGCAGGCGGACCAGCATGGGGATGCGCAGGGGGCTCTCGGGCAGGTGCAGGTCGCCCAGGCGCAGCGCCATCGGCGGTTCGGTGGGCACCTGGTAGCCGTGCCAGACCGGGTTGTCCCAGCGGGCGTAGGCGGGCGGCAGCGCGGGCTCGACGACCTCGGCCTCGGCGCTGAGCTGCGCGAGGTCGCGGTCGAGGGCCTGGCGGGCCTGCTCGACGAGTGCGGTGTTGCGGTCCTGGGCCGCGGCGCGGGCGGCCTCGGCTTGGCCCCCGATGCGGCCGCGCGGGTCGGAGAGGACCTTGTCGAGTTCCTGCTCCAGGCGCGAGTCGGCGAAGTCGACGGCGCTGCGGTACGCGGCGACGGTCCGGGCCAGGTCCTCGAAGACTCCCCAGACCTGGTTGTACAGCCGCTCCTCCATGGACCAGCCGTTGGCGTCGCCCGCGACGGGCACCGCGGGCCGGGCGGGCGGCGCGGCCGGGGGCGGCGGGGTGGCCGTACGGCGGCCGGGGTGCGCGTAGTCGATGGGTCCCGTGGACGGCGGGCGCGCGGGCTCCGGCGCGGGCGGGGCCGCCTGCCCGGGCTGCGTGGCCGGTGACGGCCGGGGGTCCGGAGCGGGCTGCGCGGCTGTCGACGGCTGGGGGTCCGGGGCGGGTCGGACCGCCGATGTCGGCTGGGGGTCCGGGGCCGCCGATGTCGGCTGGGGGTCCCGCGCGGGGGCGGTGCCCGCCGGGTCCGGGGCCGCGGTCCGGGGGGAGTCGCCGGCGGAGGTGCGGGGCGGGGGTGCGGCGACGGAGCGGGCCAGGCCCTGGGCGACGGCTTCGTCGATGGCGGTGGCGAGGTGCTGTGCCTCGGCCAGACCCTGGTCGGTCAGCAGCTCGGCGAGTCCGCCCGCGTAGCCCTGGCCGACGGCCCTGACCTTCCAGGCCTCGCCGCGGCGGTAGAGCTCCAGGGCCACCACCGCGGACTCGGAGGCGAGTCCGGTGAGGGTGTAGCTGGCGATCTCGGTGGCGTCCAGGCCGGTGACGGCGACGAAGGGCGCGGCGAAGGAGCCGAAGTGGGCCGGTCCGCCGCCGGTGCGCGGCAGGGCGAGGAGGATGTTGACGCGCTGTGCCTCGGCGGGGAGGGCGTCCAGGTCGACGGCGAGCCGGTGGGCTGCGGCGGCCTGCTGGGGGACTTCGAGTCCGGGCAGGGCCGGGTTGCCGGGGTGGGCCACCCAGTCGCTGCCGCGGACCCGGTCCTGGTCGTCGCTGAGTGTCGCCCCGGCGGCGACGGGTGCCCCCGCCGAGATCCGGATCTCCAGACGGGTCTGGGTGAGGGCGTGGTTCTGCCCTCGTACCAGCTCGGCCGACATCGCCCTGCTCCCCCTCGCCGGTGCCGCCCCGAGCGGCGCCGTCCGCTGTGCCCGCCGCGCGGCGGGCCGTGTCTGCGGCGCGGTCTTTCGCGCCGGGTGGCCCGCTCCGCGGTGCGGAGGGGCCGTCCGCCTGTGCTGCCCGGTTCGCCCAGGTGGTGTCCGCGGGGTCTCGCCGCCGCCCGGAGGGCGGGGCGGACGAGACCGCGCGGAGGCCGCCTAGAGGTGCGGCAGGATCGCGGGCATCAGGTCCTGGAAGGTGCGGCCGTTGGCCGGAGTGCCCAGGGCCGTCATCTGCCAGCCCTGGCCGGCGCGGTGCACCTTGGCCATGATCTGCGCGGTGTACTGGCCGCCGCCCGCGAGGGTGTAGCGCGCGAGCTCCTGGCCGTTGGTCTCGTCGACCAGGCGGCAGAAGGCGTTCTGCACCTCCTGGAAGGTCTGGCCGGTGAAGGAGTTCACCGTGAAGACGATCTGGTCGATGTGGACCGGGACGCGCTGGAGGTCGACGAGGACGGCCTCGTCGTCGCCGCCCTGGCCGACGCCGCCGACCAGGTTGTCGCCGGTGTGCCGCACGGAGCCGTCGTCGCTGACGAGGTGGCGGAAGAAGACTACGTCCACGGGCTGCTTGTCCGCGAAGAGCACCGCCGAGGCGTCGAGGTCGATCTCCCGGGTGCGCGAGCCGAACAGCCCGCGGCGCGGCGCGGCCTGCCAGCCGAGGCCCATCCGGACGGCGGTCAGCGAGCCGCCGTCGTTCTTCTGCAGGCTGATCGCCTGCCCCTTGGTCATATTGACCGTCACGCGCTCTTCCCCTCGTCGAGCTGTTCCCCCGCGGTCTCCGCGGTCGTGCAGGAAACCCTACGCAGCGCCACTGACAGCGCCCTCCCCCAGGCCGACTTTGTGTCGCTCTTGCAACACATCCGGCCCTCCGGTACGCGGCCGGACCTGCGCAGGCGGCACAGGCGGCCCACCTGCCCCGGGTGCGCCGCCCGGCCCGCGCCGGGGGTTCAGGCCTGACCGGCCTCGCGCATCTGGCGGAGTTCCTTCTTCATCTCGGAGACCTCGTCCCGCAGCCGGGCCGCGATCTCGAACTGCAGGTCCGCCGCGGCGGCCCGCATCCGCTCGGTCATCTCCTCGATCTGCTGGGCGAGTTCGGCGGCGGGGGTGGTGGTGGGCGTGGTCTTGCCCGCCTTCGTCTTCCCGGCGGGCTTCCCGCCGTCCGCCCCGGCCTTGCCGAGCGCGGGCACCGGCGCCTTGGCCTTGCCGTTCGACGCCTGCCGGTAGCCGGTGCCGAGCAGCTTCTCGGTGTCGACCTGCTCGCGGGCGATGGTCGCCACGATGTCGTTGATCTTCTTGCGGAGCGGCTGCGGGTCGACGCCGTTGGCCGTGTTGTAGGCGATCTGCTTCTCCCGGCGCCGGTTGGTCTCCTCGATGGCCCGCTCCATCGCCGGGGTGATCTTGTCGGCGTACATATGGACCTGGCCGGAGACATTGCGCGCCGCGCGGCCGATGGTCTGGATCAGGGAGGTCCCGGAGCGCAGGAAGCCCTCCTTGTCGGCGTCGAGGATGGCGACGAGGGAGACCTCCGGCAGGTCGAGGCCCTCCCGCAGCAGGTTGATGCCGACGAGGACGTCGTACTCACCGGCCCGCAGCTCGCGCAGGAGCTCCACCCGGCGCAGGGTGTCGACGTCGCTGTGCAGATAGCGGACCTGGATGCCCAGTTCGAGGAAGTAGTCGGTGAGGTCCTCGGCCATCTTCTTGGTGAGGGTGGTCACCAGGACGCGTTCGTCCTTCTCGGTGCGGCTGCGGATCTCGTGCACCAGGTCGTCGATCTGGCCCTCGGTCGGCTTGACGACGACCTCCGGGTCCACCAGGCCGGTGGGGCGGATGATCTGCTCGACATGGCCGTCGGAGCGGGACATCTCGTAGCTGCCGGGGGTGGCCGAGAGGTACACCGTCTGCCCGATGCGCCCCTGGAACTCCTCCCATTTCAGCGGGCGGTTGTCCAGCGCGGAGGGCAGCCGGAAGCCGTGGTCGACGAGGGTGCGCTTGCGGGAGGCGTCGCCCTCGTACATGGCGCCGATCTGCGGGACGGTGACATGGGACTCGTCGATGACCAGGAGGAAGTCGTCGGGGAAGTAGTCGAGGAGGGTGTTCGGCGGGGAGCCGGGCAGGCGGCCGTCGAAGTGCATCGAGTAATTCTCCACTCCGGAGCAGGAGCCGATCTGGCGGAGCATCTCGATGTCGTAGGTGGTGCGCATGCGCAGCCGCTGGGCCTCCAGGAGCTTGCCCTGCTTCTCCAGTTCGGTGAGCCGCTCGCCCAGCTCCTTCTCGATGTCGCCGACGGCGCGCTCCAGGCGCTCGGGCCCGGCGACGTAGTGGGAGGCGGGGAAGACGTAGAGGTGGTCGTCGTCGCTGATGACCTCGCCGGTGAGCGGGTGCAGGGTGGACAGCGCCTCGATCTCGTCGCCGAACATCTCGATCCGCACGGCGAGTTCCTCGTACACCGGGAAGATCTCGATGGTGTCGCCGCGGACCCGGAAGGTGCCCCGGGTGAAGGCGAGGTCGTTGCGGGTGTACTGGATGTCGACGAAGCGGCGCAGCAGGTCGTCCCGGTCGATCTCGTCGCCGACCTTGAGGGAGACCATGCGGTCCACGTACTCCTGCGGTGTGCCGAGGCCGTAGATGCAGGAGACGGAGGCGACCACGACGACGTCGCGTCGGGTGAGCAGCGAGTTGGTCGCGGAGTGCCGCAGGCGCTCGACCTCCTCGTTGATCGAGGAGTCCTTCTCGATGTAGGTGTCCGACTGCGGGACGTACGCCTCGGGCTGGTAGTAGTCGTAGTACGAGACGAAGTACTCGACGGCGTTGTTCGGCAGAAGCTCGCGGAACTCGTTGGCGAGCTGTGCGGCCAGGGTCTTGTTCGGCGCCATGACCAGCGTGGGGCGCTGGAGCTTCTCGATCATCCACGCGGTGGTCGCGGACTTGCCGGTGCCGGTCGCGCCGAGGAGGACGACGTCCTTCTCCCCCGCGGTGACGCGCTTCTCCAGCTCGGCGATGGCGGTGGGCTGGTCACCGCTGGGCTGGTAGGGGCTGACGACCTCGAAGGGCGCCACGGTGCGTTCGATCTGGGTTACGGGCCGCATGAAGACCACCGTACGACCCCGCACCGACAACCGGCTCCCGGCGGCCTCGCGACCGGGGCGGGCTCAGCGCTGCGGGGTGCGGACCCGGGGCCGCTGGTGGGGTATGCGCCCGCCGGGGTTGACGGCGGACGGCAGGGTCTCGGGGCCCCGGCCGGGGCGTCCGACGCGCGGGCGGCCCATGACCCGCATCGGGTCGAAGAGCACGATCGCCCCGGCGAGCAGGAGGAAGCCGAGAGGGCCGATCAGCATCGGGGCGAGGAGGGAGGCGGGTGAGTCGCCCGCCGGGTCCGCGGCGGCCCCGTGGTCGTGCAGGCGCACGTCGACCGCGGCCATCCCGGTGTAGTGCATCCCGGCGGTCGCGAGGCCCATGGCGAGGCTGGCGCCGACGCTCCAGGCGAAGCCGCGCACCTGCCCGGCGGCCCAGAGCGCGGCGGTGGCGGCGCCGACCGCGATCAGCACCGAGGCGGTGACGAGGAGGGTGTTGTAGTCGATTCGCCCGTTCAGCCGTATGCCGGCCATGCCGAGGTAGTGCATGGAGGCGATGCCGAGGCCGGTGACCGTCCCACCGGTGAAAAGTGCGGTGCCGCGCGGGCCCCGGTAGCCGACGATGAAGATCCCGACACCGGTCATCACGACGGCCACCGCGAGGCTCGCGACCATGGTCAGCCGGTCGTAGGCGAGGGTGCTCTCCCGTACGTCGAAGCCCATCATCGCGATGAAGTGCATGGACCAGATCCCGGAGCCGATGGCGAGGGAGCCGAGGGCGAGCCAGCCGGCCCGGCGGCGCGGGGGCTCGGCCAGGGAGCGCACGGTGCACCGCAGCCCGAGGGCGCCGCCCAGGCAGCCCATCAGGAAGGCGACGAGGGGTGTGACGAGCCCGTAGCTGAATCCGTCGACCGTGCCGTGCATGCGCCGGTGCTCTCCCCTCCCGTCTCGCGCCTGGAGCCGCCGTCCCGTGCCTGCCCGCGGGTCCGCGGGCGGGGGGCCGTGGCCGAAACAGAGATTATGACCCGCCATCCGGGCCCCGAACGGTTTTCCGGCAAAGAATCACGGTGACTCCCCACTTGTGTCCCCGGAGTGACCAAAGGAGCGCCGGTCTTCAACCTGTGGCAATCCTGGACTGGCCGTCCGTTGACTCTCCGCTGCCACAGTCCCCCCGACCGTGAGGTTCAGACACGAGGAGTCGCCGTGCTAGTACGTGCAGTCGCCATCACGTCCGCCGCCGTCCTGGGAGCCACCGCACTGCTCCAGCCCCCGCTCCCGGCCCGGGCGTCCACGCAGACCTCCGCCGCGCGTCCGGCGGCCCCCGCCGCCACGGACAGAATCAGCGTCATCGCCCACCGCGGGGCCTCCGGCTACGCCCCCGAGAACACCCTCGCCGCCGTCGACAAGGCGCACGAGCTGGGCTTCACCTGGGTCGAGAACGATGTGCAGCGCACCAAGGACGGCGAGCTGGTCGTCCTGCACGACACCGACCTCAAGCGCACCACGAACGCGGAGGAGCTCTACCCCGGGCGCGCGCCCTGGAAGGTCGCCGACTTCACCGCCGCGGAGATAGCCGGACTCGACGCGGGCAGCTGGTTCGGCGCCGAGTTCACCGGGGCGCGGGTGCCGACCCTCAAGCAGTACCTGGAGCGCGTCGACGAGAACCGGCAGAAGCTGCTCCTGGAGATCAAGGCGCCGGAGCTGTACCCGGGCATCGAGCGCGACATCCTGCGCACCCTGGACGAGGAGCACTGGCTCGCCGCCTCGGGCTCCTCCCGGCGGCTGGTGGTGCAGAGCTTCAGCGCGCCCTCGCTGCGCACCCTGCACGGCCTGCGCGGCGGGGTCACCACCGGCTTCCTCGGCACCCCCGCGGTCTCCGACCTCGGTACGTACGCCGAGTTCGCCGATCAGATCAATCCGACCGCCGCCACCCTGACCGCGGACTACGTCACCTCCGTGCACGCGGTGCACGGCGTCCACGGGCGGCCGCTGCACGTGTCCACCTGGACGGTGAACGACGCGGACACCACGCGCCGGGTCGCCGGCTACGGCGTGGACGGCATCATCACCAACGTCCCGGACACGGTGCGGGAGGCGCTGGAGTCCCGCTGACCGCGGACAGGTCACGGCCCGGCGCGTCCAGCCGGGCCGAGGCCGAAAACCGCTGTCCGCCGCCGTTCGACCCCGGCGGCGGTCCGGCGATGTCAGTGGTGGTCCGTACGGTGTCCGCATGAACACCGAGAGGACTGCCGGGGCCCCGGCGGAGACCGGCACGGGCCCCGCGACGGGCACCGGGACAGGCGCGGCGCCGGACACCGGCGAGGGTGCCGGGCAGAGCGCCGGGCCGTGGGCGGCTAAGCGGCTGGTGTGGACGGTGGTCCGCACGGACATCGGCCCGCTGCTGCTCGCGGCCACCGAAGTCGGCCTGGTCAACGTGGTCTTCCATGCCTCGGAGCGGGTGCGCGGGAAGGCACTGGAGAGGCTGGCGGGCCGCCTCGGGATACCGCCGGTCCACGAGCCCGCCTCGCCGCTGCTCGCGGAACCGCTGCGCCAGCTCACCGCCTACTTCGCCGGTGAACTGCACGACTTCTCCCTGCCGCTCGACTGGCGGATGCTCGGGGGCGCCAGGGGGTTCAACAGGCAGGTGCTGGAAGCACTGGCGGCGGACGTGCCCTTCGGCAGCGTCGCCGGGTACGGGGATCTGGCGAGCCGGGTCGGCCGGCCGAGGGCCGCCCAGGCGGTGGGGATCGCCATGGGCTCCAACCCGCTGCCGGTGGTGGTGCCCTGCCATCGCGTGGTGGAGAGCGACGGCGGCATAGGCGGCTTCGGCGGCGGACTGGAGACCAAACGCCAACTGCTCGCCCTGGAAGGGGTACTTCCGCAGCCGCTGTTCTGAGCGCTGCCGCGCGCCGGGCCCCGCGCGGCCGGACACCGGATGGCTGAAGAGGACGGAAGAAGACGGAAGAAGTCGGTAAGAGAGCGCGCGAGCGGACGCGCGCGGGCCGAAGGGGTTTGATCCGCGGGCGCGCCCGCCAGGGATGAGAGGAGGTCCCCGAGCGCGGAGGTGCGCAGTGCTGGAGCTTTCCGAGGAGGTGGGCGAGGCACTGGCGAGCGGACGGCCGGTCGTCGCCCTGGAGTCCACGATCATCGCGCACGGGCTGCCCCGCCCGCGCAATCTCCAGGTCGCCCAGGAACTGGAGGCGGCGGTACGGGAGGAGGGCGCCGTCCCCGCGACCGTCGCCGTACTCGACGGGCGCCCCCTGGTCGGCCTCAGCAAGGCCGAGTTGGAGCGGGTGGCCAACGACGCCTCCGTACGCAAACTCAGTCACCGGGACCTGCCGCTCGCGAGGGCGACGGGGGCGAGCGGCGCCACCACGGTCTCGGCCACCGCGCTGCTGGCCGCCCGCGCCGGACTCCGGGTGTTCGCCACCGGGGGGCTCGGCGGGGTGCACCGCGACTGGGTGCAGACCCAGGACGAGTCGGCGGACCTGGAACTGCTGGCGCGGACCCGGATCACCGTGGTGTGCGCGGGGGTGAAGTCCCTGCTCGACGTGCCCGCCACCCTGCAGCGCCTGGAGACGCTCGGGGTGGCCGTCGCCGGATTCGGCACCGACCGCTTCCCCGGCTTCTACGTGACGGACTCGGGCAGCCCCGTCGACTGGACCCTGCACACGCCCGCGCAGGTCGCCGAGGTCATGCGGGCACAGGACGACCTGGCGGCCCCGGACTCGGCGCTGATCGTGGGCAACCCGGTCCCCGAGGCCGAGCAGCTCGATCCGGCGGTGCACGCCCGCGCCCTGGCGGCCGCGCTCACCGCCTGCGCCGAGGAGGGCATCACCGGGCAGGCCGTCACCCCCTTCCTGCTCGGCCGTTTCGTCCGCGAGACCGACGGCGCCTCCCTGGAAGCCAACCTCGCCGCCGTACGCGGCAATGTCCGCCTCGCGGCCCGTATCGCGGTGTCCTGGTCGCGGCGGTGAGGGAGCGACCGCGGGGGGAAGCGGGAGCGGCCGGGGGCTCCGACGGGGCCGGGGGTTCCACGGGGCCCGGGGCCGCTGGTGGCTTCGCGGGGTCCCGTGGCTCGTCGGAGTCCGGTGGCTCCGCCGGGTCCGGTGATGTCGTCGAGTCAGGTGGCTCCGTCGAGTCCGGGGTCGGGGCCCTGCTGGTGCTCGGGGAGGTGGTCACGGATGTGGTGGCCCGATATCACGGTCCGCTGGCCTCCGGTACCGACACGGCTGCCGAGATCCGCACGCTGCCCGGCGGGGCGGGCGCCAATGTGGCCTGCTGGGCGGCGCGTTGGGGCTGCCCGCGGGTGCGGATGCTCGGCAGCGCGGGGGCGGACTCCGCGCACTGGCACGAGAGCGCCCTGCGCGCGGCGGGTGTCGAGCCGCGGCTCGTCGTCCTGCCCGGGGAGCCGACCGGCACGGTGATCAGTCTGGTCGACGAGAGCGCCGCGGCGGAGCGGACCTTCCTCACCCAGAGCGCGGCCTCCCTCGGGCTGACCCCGGCCCACTGGTCCGCCGCGGAACTCGACGGCGTCGCTCATCTGCACCTCTCCGGCTATCTGTTCTTCTCCCCGACCTCGCGCGCGACGGTACGGGCCGCCCTGGCCTCGGCACGCGCACGCGGGGTACGGGTCAGCGTGGACCCCGCCTCGACCGGCTTCCTCTCCGAACTGGGCGTGGACCGCTTCCTCGAAATGGTGGAGGGGGTCGAGGTCCTGCTGCCGAATCTGGACGAGGCCCGGCTGCTCACCGGACTTCCCGATCCGGCCGGTGCCGCGGCCAAGTTGAGCCGCCAGTTCCCGCTCGTCGTCGTGACCCTCGGTGCCGAGGGCGCACTCGTCGCCCAGGACGGCCGGGTGGCGCCCCGGGTGCCGGGAGAGCCCGCCGTCCCGGTGGACACCACGGGTGCCGGGGACGCCTTCACCGGGGCCCTGCTCGCGGCGCTGCTCGCCGGTGCGCTGCCGGTGGCCGCGGCGGCGGAGGGGTGCCGGGCGGGGGCACTTGCGGTGCGGCACACCGGAGGCCGGCCCGTGGTGTGAGGAGAGCCCCGGGCCTGTGGAAAACCCGCCGTCTGTCCGATGGTCCGGCAAGCACACCCTCGTAAGAGCGGAGCGGAATGTCCCCTTTCCACAGGGCCGCCGCCGGACCCCGCCCCCGGCTGGCAGACTTGCCCGCCAAGCACGGATTCACCGTCCGCCCAGCTCACCTCAGTGCAAGGAGCCACACATGCCCATGGCCGGCAACCTGCGGAAGGTTGGCAGCCTCCGCGGGGTCGACAGCCTGCGGAAGGTGGCGCGCCTTGGCCGCAGAAAACCCCGGGTCGACCTCAGCCACCCGGCGCGCTCACCGCTCGGCTCGGCCGTCGTCAACTGCGTCACCTACCGGCACGGCATACGCCAGCCCGGGAGCAGCGACGTCACGGCCGCCGTCAAGCAGGTGCGCGCCCAGGGGGACGGCTTCGTCTGGCTCGGACTCCACCAGCCCACGGTGCGGGAGTTCGAGGGAATCGCCGAACTCTTCGACCTGCACCCGCTCGCCATCGAGGACGCGGTCCTGGCACACCAGCGCCCCAAGGTGGAGCGGTACGGGCAGACCCTCTTCGCCGTCTTCAAGAGCTGCTACTACGTCGACCACGCCGAACTCACCGCCACCAGCGAGGTCGTGGACACCGGCGAGATCATGGTGTTCGTCGGCCACGACTTCGTCATCACGGTGCGCCACGGCCGGCACGGTTCACTGGGCCACGTCCGCGAGGAACTCGAGTCCAACCCGGAGCAGTTGGCCAAGGGACCGGCGACGGTACTGCATGCCATAGCCGACCACGTGGTCGACGACTACCTGAACGTCGTCGAATCCGTCCAGGCGGACATCGACCAGGTGGAGACGGATGTCTTCGCCGAGGACAGCGCCGGGGTGGATCCGGGACGCATCTACCAGCTCAAGCGCGAACTCCTGGAGTTCAAGCGTGCGGTGGTCCCCCTCGCCCGCCCGCTCCAGGAACTCGCGAGCCGCCCCCTGAGCGTGGTGCAGCCCGAGATACAGGCGTACTTCCGGGACGTGGAGGACCATCTGCTCCGGGTGACCGAACAGGTCGCCGCCTTCGACGAACTGCTCAACTCCATACTCCAGGCACACCTGGCGCAGGTGACCGTCGCGCAGAACGCCGATATGCGCAAGATCACCGCCTGGGCCGCGGTCGTCGCCGTCCCCACGATGGCCTGCGGGATCTACGGCATGAACTTCGACCACATGCCCGAGTTGCACACCCGCTACGGATACTGGGTGACGCTCGGCGCCATCGCCCTGGTCTGCGCGGTGCTGTACCGGGGCTTCCGGAGGAACGGATGGCTGTGAGTTCGCCGTAGACCTCAGGACGCAGGTGTCAGGACGTGGGCGTCAGGCCTTGGCGTAGACGCTTTCCACCCAGCCCGCGAGCTGCTCCTCGGAGAGGTGCCCGGCGAGGTCCGCCTCGCTGATCATGCCGACGAGCCGCTTGTCCTGGATGACCGGAAGCCGCCGGATGCGATGGCCCTGCATCTCGCCGAGGACCTGGCTCACATCGGCGTCGGCCTCGACCCAGCGGGGTGTGCCCTGGGCCATGTCGCCGGCCGTGGTCCGGGCCGGGTCATGCCCCATGGCCACACAGCCGATCACGATGTCGCGGTCCGTGAGGATGCCGCACAGCCGCTCGTTCTCGTCGCTGATGGGCAGGGCCCCCACATCGAGTTCGCGCATCAACTGGGCGGCGCGGTCCAGGGTTTCGTGGGCGGGGATCCAGCGGGCCCCCGGATGCATGATGTCCGCAGCGGTGGTCATGAACGGCCTCCCGGTCATCGGCAGCCGGCGCGGCGCGGGACACGTCGCAAGTCCCGGCCCCTTCATTGTGGGGGCGAGGCGGGGGACACGCACTTGCGGGCGGGGGGGAGGGGCCCCCACCCCACACGTACCCACCCCCCCCCCCCCCCCCCCCCCCCCCCCCCCCACCCCCCCCCCCCCCCCCCCCCCCCGGGGCGGGGGGGGTCACCCCATTTGGGGGGGGGGGGGGGGGGGCCCCCACCCCACACGTACCCTCCACCCCCACGCACCCCCCACCCCCACCTCACTCCCCCGCCCCACCCCAAGCCGGATGCCGGTCGTCGTCCGCGCGTACCACCACGTCGGCGGCGCTGACGGGGTCGGTCTCCCGCTCGTACCGTGCGAAGGCGGGCAGTGTCCACTGCTGGTCCTGCGGAGTGCGTCTGCGCAGCGCGGCGGGTGACAGGTTCAGGTGGACGGTGAGGTCGAAGGGGAACCAGTGGTGCAGCAGCAGGGGCCCGTGGAGCAGCAGGATGCCGCCGGGCGGGAGTCGGGTACGGGGACTGCGGGTCGCGCGGTCGGTGGCGGGGTCCCAGAGGTCGGGGAGGACCCGGCCGGTGCCGCCCTCGTCCAGGGGTGTGAGGACCTCCCGCCACAGGGCCTTGATGTCGAACCATCCGTCGTAGAAGGACTCGGGGTCCTCGTGGCCGAACTCGAAGCGCAGGGAGGCGGGGCGCAGGAACCCCTCGGTACCGACGACGAGGGCGGGCCGTCCGCGGAGGCGCAGTTCCGCCGCGAGGCGTTCGGCCAGTTCGCCGGGCCGGGCGGCGGGGGCTCCGTCGACGGCCGCGCGTACGTGTGCCCCGCCGTCCTGCGGTTCCACGCGGAGCAGCCGCTCGGCGAGGTTCCGGCCGAGCCGTTCCCAGGTGATCGGTTCGAGTCGCACCTGATCATGATGCCCCTCGGCCAACGCACGGGACAGCCGCGTCCGTCCCCGAAGAAGCCGCCCGGCATCGCCCTCCCCCGTCCCTCCCCGCACACCGCCTACGCCGCGATCCTGGCCACGAGGGCAACCTCCTGACACAGTGGCGCACGCCGGGGTGACCGACGGCGACCCCCGGTGTGCCCCCCGGCGCGCGCGGCGACCCCAGCCCCGGCAGACCCGAGCCCCGCCCTCCCCCACTCCCGAAAACCAGGACCCAGCCCCAGCCCCAGCCCCAGCGCTCAGCCCCCAGAACTCAAGGAGCAGCCCATGGTCGAAGGACCGTACTTCGTGTTCACCGTGCTGGCGGCGCTGGCCTGTGGTCTGGTGGCCGGGGTCTTCACCGCGTTCTCGGCCTTTGTGATGCGGGGACTCGCCGCGCTGCCGCCGAACCGGGGGCTCGCCGCGATGCAGTCGATCAACGTGGCGGCGGTGCGGCCGGCCTTCATGGCGCTGTTCCTGGGCGCCGCGGTGCTCAGCGCGGTGGTCGCCGTGTTCACCTTGGTGAAGTGGCCGGAGGAGGCCGCCGTGGAGCTGCTGCTCGGCGCGGCCCTGTATCTGGCGGGGTCGTTCGGCGTGACCATGGCCGCGAACGTGCCCCGCAACACGGCTCTGGCGGAGCTGGATCCGGAGGCGCCGGAGAGTGAGGAGCCCTGGCGTGCCTACGTCGGCGAGTGGACCGCGTGGAACCACATCCGCGCCGGTGCCGCGCTGGCCGCCACGGCCTGCTTCCTCCTCGCCCTCACCTGAGCACGACGCACCCACCACCACCCCCGCACCCGCCGCACCACGTACCGCATCCCTCACACCACCCCCGCACCCGAAATCCCGCACCCCCGACCTTCGCGCCGCCCGCCCCCTCCGTCGTATCGTGGGCTGGAGGTGTTCGCCGTGCCCCGGGCGTTCGCCGCACCCCAGGCAAGGGAGACGGCCCATGGCCGACCCCAAGGGTTTCCTCACCACCGGCCGGCAGGAGTGGCCGCGTCGTCCCGTGGACGAGCGGGTCCGGGACTGGGACGAGGTGTATGTGCCGGGCGGGCTGCTGCCGATCATCTCGGAGCAGGCGGACCGGTGCATGGACTGCGGGGTGCCGTTCTGCCACGAGGCCTGCCCGCTGGGGAATCTGATCCCCGACTGGAACGATCTGGTGGCCAGGGACGACTGGCGGGCCGCGTCGGAGCGCCTGCACGCCACCAACAACTTCCCCGAGTTCACCGGGCGCCTGTGCCCGGCGCCCTGTGAGTCGGGGTGTGTGCTGGCCATCAACCAGCCGGCGGTCACGATCAAGAACGTGGAGGCGGCGATCGCCGACCGCGCCTGGGAGGACGGTCTGGTGCCGCCGCGTCCGCCGGACCGCCTGTCGGGGCGCTCGGTCGGGGTGGTGGGTTCGGGTCCCGCGGGTCTGGCGGCCGCGCAGCAGTTGACGCGGGCGGGGCACACGGTCGCGGTGTACGAGCGGGAGGACCGTGCCGGGGGTCTGATGCGGTACGGGATCCCGAGTTTCAAGATGGAGCGGGTGCATCTGGAGCGCAGGCTGCGGCAGATGGCGGAGGAGGGGACGGTCTTCCGTACGTCGACGGCGGTGGGCAAGGACGTCGGGGCGAAGGAGTTGCTGGCGCGGCACGACGCGGTGGTGCTGGCGGTGGGTGCCACCGCCGGGCGTGAACTGGCGCTGCCGGGCCGGGAGTTGGCGGGGATCCACCAGGCGATGGAGTATCTGCCGCTGGCGAACCGGGTGGGCGAGGGGGATCTCGCGCGGTCTCCGCTGAGCGCCTCGGGCCGGCATGTGGTGATCGTGGGCGGCGGGGACACGGGCGCGGACTGCCTGGGTACGGCGGTGCGCGAGGGGGCGGCCTCGGTGACCCAGCTGGACATCTATCCGCGACCGGCGCGGGGGCGGGACGAGGAGGCGGAGCCCTGGCCCACGTATCCGAAGATCTACCGGCTGACGCCCGCGCACGAGGAGGCCCGTGAGGTGCGCGCGGCCCCCGTGGCGGATGCCGACGCGCGGCTCTTCGCCTCCTCGACGGTGCGGTTCTCGGGGGACGCCGCGGGGCATGTGCGGGAGCTGCACCTGGTGGAGGTGGACGAGCGGCGGCGGACCCGGGAGGGCACCCGGCGCTCGCTGCCCGCGGATCTGGTGCTGCTGGCGCTCGGCTTCTCCGGACCGGACCGTACGGACGGTGTCGCGGAGCAGTTGGGTCTGGAGGTCGACATCCGGGGGACGTACGCGCGCGACGCGGGGTTCGCGACCAATGTGCCCGGGGTCTTCGCGGCGGGCGACGCGGGGCGGGGCCAGTCGCTGATCGTCTGGGCGATCGCCGAGGGTCGGGCGGTCGCGGCGGCGGTGGATCGCTGGCTGTCCGGGAGTACGCGGCTGCCGTCGCCGATCGGTCCGTACGACAGTCCGATGCGGGTGTGACCGGGGAGGCGGTGGCAGTCGGCGGCGGTGAGCGACCGCCCGGCCCGCCACCTCGCCCCGGGCGCTGATCACTCCCCTGCCCTGCCCGGCAGCGGGAGGGACAGAGCCCAGCCCGGACCCTTGCGCCCCTGCCCTGCCTCTTCCCTTGCCCCTGCCCCTAAGCCTTGCGAGCCACCGCTCCGAAGCCCGGCATGGGCTGGAAGTCCTCCTGGCCTTCGACGGGTTCGCCGAGTTCGGGGTGCCAGGTGTCGAGAACGGCGACGCCCGGTTCGACGAGTTCGAGCTTGTGGAAGAAGCGTTCGACCTCGTGGCGGTCGCGCAGGGCGAGGGTGATGCCGCTCTTCTTGTAGAGGTCGTCGGCCTCGTCGGCGTTCTCGCGGGTGAACTGGCCGGTGCCGTGGGACAGCATGAGGTAGCTGCCGGAGGGCAGGGCGTCCATGAAGCGGTCGACGAGTTCGTAGGCGCCGTCCTCGTCGGGGACGAAGTGCAGGAGCGCGATGAGCGAGAGCGCGATGGGACGGGTGAAGTCGAGGGCCTCGCGGGCGCGTTCGATGATGGTCTCGGGGTCGCGGACGTCGGCCTGGAGGTATTCGGTGCTGCCTTCGGGGGTGCTGACCAGGAGTGCTTCGGCGTGGGCGAGGACGATGGGGTCGTTGTCGCAGTAGACGATGCGGGCGTCGGGGGCGATCTGCTGGGCGACCTGGTGCAGATTGGGCGCGGTGGGGATGCCGGTGCCGATGTCGAGGAACTGCCTGACGCCCTGGCCGGCGAGCCAGCGGGTGGCGCGGTGCATGAAGGCGCGGTTGGCGCGGGCCATGATCGGGATGCGGGGTTCGATGGCGAGGAGCTGGCGTCCCATTTCCTCGTCGACCGGGTAGTTGTCCTTGCCGCCCAGCCACCAGTCGTACATCCGTGCCGGGTGCGGCTTGCTGGTGTCGATGCGGGAGCTGGGGGTGGCGTCGTGCCCGGTCATGAGGAACTCCGTAGGTCCGTGGGGCGTTGGGCGGGTGACGGGTGCGGTCGGCGGGGGCTCGGGGTCGAAGCGGCGGCCGGGGGCATGGGGGCGGAGGTCAGGAGAGCAGGAAGTCGGCTTCGCCGGACTTGGCGCCCTGGATGAAGGCGGTGATCTCGCCGGAGGTGTAGATGAGGGCGGGTCCGTCGGGGTCCGCGGACTGGCGTACGGCGACGCGGCCGTCGGCGAGTTTCATGGCTTCCACGCAGTTGCCGCCGTTGCCGCCGCTCCAGGGCCTGAGCCAGCCTTCGGTGCCGAGTTCGCGTGCGGGCATGCCGTTGTATATCCGGGAGCGGTCCACTCAGAACTCCTTGCGGAGATCGCGCAGGATCTCCTTCGTGCGGTGTGCCGTCGCGGCGTGTGCCGCCATGCGGTCCATGACCTCCAGGTGGGTGGCCACCTCGGCGCGGGCGTCGAGGTAGACGGCTCCGGTCAGGTACTCGCTGTAGACCATGTCCGGGAGTTCGGGCATGGCGAATCGGAACAGCACGAAGGGCCCGTAGGTGCCGGGGTGCGGACCGGCGGCGAACTCGGCGATCTGCAGGGTCACATTCGGCATGTCCATGGAGGCGAGGAGCCGGTCGATCTGGGCGCGCATGGTGGCGTTGTCGCCGACCGGGCGGCGCAGCGCGGTCTCGTCCATGACGACCCACAGCCGCGGGGGGTCCTCTTCGCGGGTGAGCAGTTCCTGGCGGCGCATGCGCAGGGCGACGTGCCGTTCGGTGTCCTCGGGGACGGTCTGCCCGATGGCGCCGGAGACCATGACGCCACGCGCGTAGTCCTCGTTCTGCAGGAGGCCGGGGACGAAGTGCGGGTCGTAGGAGCGGATGAGGCTGGCGGCGCCCTCCAGGCTGACGTACATGGAGAACCAGCCGGGCAGGATGTCGTGGAAGCGCTGCCACCAGCCGGGTTTGTTGGCCTCCTCGGCGAGGGTGACGAAGGCTTCGGCCTCTTCCTCGCCGACTCCGTAGGACTTCAGGAGGAGTTGGAGGTAGGGGATCTTGAAGCCGACCTCGGCCATCTCCATGCGCCGGACCGTGGCGGGCGCGACGCGGAGGATCTTGGCGGCCTCCTCGCGCTTGAGGCCGGCGCGTTCGCGCAGGTCCTGAAGTCGCCGCCCGAGGACGACCTGGCCGACCGTCGGCGCGGACCGCGGCTCGCTCACGTCGTTCCTCCACGAAGTCGCGTCACACGATGTCCCGTACGTCCGGCCGTGTCCCAACTCGGGGCGCCCGGGACGCTGTTGCGAGCAGTGTGCCACGGGCTCCACCAACAGCCCACACCACTCTGCAATTTTCAAAGTGCCACTTGCCAAGTGTCCGTGGCGCCGCGATAGTGGCAAGCGTGACTTTGTCCGCGCCGTTAGGAACAGACGCCACCGCCGCCCCCCACGGCGCCGCCGCTCCGGCGGACCGGACGGGGCCCGGCGCGCGCCGTTTCCGCTTCGAGCTGACCCCGCACCCGGGGTCGGCCGCGCATGCCCGGCAGGTGACCCGCGACCGCCTCGGCGGCTGGTCCGTCTGCCAGGACACCCGCGAGGCCGCGGAACTGGTCGTCTCCGAACTCGTCACCAACGCCGTGGTGCACACCGTCTCGCGCCGCATCGTCTGCGAACTGCACGACGACGCGGCGGGAGTGGTACGGATCGCGGTGCGCGACGAGGGCTGTCCCGACGGCGCTCCGCGCCCCTCCGCACAGCAGCCGGAAGAGGAGCACGGGAGGGGATTGCTCCTCGTCTCCGCGATGTGCAGTGCCTGGGGTACGCAGGACACCGGCCCGGGACTGCTCGTCTGGGCGGAACTGCCCCGGCAGTCGGGCGACCGGGACCGCGGCGCGCGGGCCGACGGTGCCGGGCAGGGTCGCGCCGGTACGCGCGATGCCGAGCCGGACCGGACGGGCGGAGGGGAGCGGGTATGGGTGTGAGCGCGGCCCCGATGCCGACGATGGACAGCCTGGTCCGCCTCTCCCGGGCGCGGCGCACCACCGCCCCGCCGCGGGTGCGGCTCGCCGTGCCGGGCTCGATGTCCACCCCGCTGGGCTGCGACGCCGTCGCCGTGCCCGCGGTCTACGGGCGGCTGCTGCTGGCCCGGCTGCCGCGCGCGGGCTGCGTCTACGAGGACGGCAGCCGCTGGTGGTGGATCGTCCCCTCGGACTCCGATGTGGCCCTGAAGTGGCCCGAGCCCGCGCACTACGCGGCCGGTGCCCTGGTGCCCGACGCGCCCGCCCGCCCGGGGCTGATCCATCTCCCGGAGGCGGAGGTTCCGTACACGCCGCCGATCCCGCTGTATCTGGCCCTGTGCCGCCTGACCGGTACGCCGCCCGCCTGGTCCCGGCCGGTGAGCGCCTGACCGGCCCGCAGTCCTTTTCTCGGTTCAGGTGCAGCTGAGCCCCGGCGCCCGCTCGTGGCACCGGGGCTCAGCTGTGTCCCGGGCACCGCCGGGCGGGAGGCTACTCGACGGGTTCGCGGGCGCGCACGATCACCAGGAAGGCGTCGCTCGCCAGGTCCATCACGACCTCGGCGCGCTCACCCTCCAGGCGGCGGGCCCGCGCGAACTCCTCCGCGGGCCACGACCCCCGCGGCCCCCCGGCGGGGAAACGCTCCAGAACCGTCCGCCCGGCCATCCGGCACCTCCGCTCGCGCGCCACGGCGGCGCCCCGCGGCCGGGGTCCCGGCCGGTGCACCTGCAACGACGCTCCACGCCGTCTTGTCACCCGACGGCTCGCAGATCATGACCGCGGATCGTCCCCTCCGGCTGTGCCCGCGCTCACAACGTGACCGGAAAGACATCGCGAAACCCCAGGCAGACGGCCCCCACCCCCGCGCACTGCCAGGCCTTGGCACGCGCCCCGCCCACCTCGATGCGCCCCTCCGCGCCCCACTGCACCGGGTCGACCGCGGCCCCTTCCGCCCCCTCGGCCCTCGTACGCGTCAGCCCTCGCGCTCGCCGCGGTGGCGCTCGCCCCCGCCCCGATGGTCCTCGCCCTCACCGCCCGCGGAGCCGCCGAAGCGCACCGTCCCGAGGATCCGCGCGCACCGCTCCCCCATGCTCGCGGCGCTCTCCTCGGGATGGCGGGCCCACCAGACGACGCTCTGGCCGACGAGGGTGTTCCACAGGCACTTGAGCAGGTCGGCGTCGAGCGGGTCCTCGATGTTTCCGGCGCGCAGGACGTCCTGGGCGCCGCCCGCGGCCAGTGCGTCGATCGCGTCCCGGTGGCGCCGCGCGGTCCCGTAGGGCGCGCTGCCGACGGGCAGGGACTGGTCGTACAGCAGGAACCAGGCGCCCGGGCGGCCCTCCAGGGTGGTGAACACCGCCCGCAGTACGGCGATCGGGGTGGCGGGCTCGGCCGCGGGGCGGTCCATCGCGGCCCGTACGGCGGCGGCGAGGGGTTCGCCGACCCGGTCCAGGCAGGTGGTGTAGAGGCCGTCCTTGGACCCGAAGTACTGGTAGAGCAGCGGCTTGGTGACGCCGATCCGCCGGGCGAGGGCGGCCATCGACACCCCGGTGTAGCCGTGCCTGCCGAACTCCTCGGTCGCCACGGCGAGGATCTGCTCCTCGCGGTCGCGGCGCGGGACGCCCTTGGTGCCCGCGCGGGCCGCCGCCGCTCTTGCCTTCTCCATGAACGGCATCTTACCTTACGGTAATATACCTCTGGGTAAGTTCGCTCCCGGAGCGCCCGCCACCGAGCCGCACGCCGCTCGGCATCCCGATCCGCATCCCGGCACCCCGATCCACGTGCCGAGCGGAACGCCGACCCGAACAAGCCGACCCGCACAAGGAGTTCGCCATGGACGAGGGGCACCCGAAGGAGCAGCCGGCCGAGCACCGCACCCGGTCGTGGTGGGGCTGGGGCTGGTGTGAGGAGGCGCTGCCGGACGCGGAGTGCGCGGCCCTCGGCGCCCTGCTGCCGGGGCTGCCCGCGGACCCGCTGCCGGTCCCCCGGGTCGCCGACCTCGACCTGCCCGTACCCGCCGTGACCGTGCCCGCCCCGCTCGCCCCGCTGGTGACCGCGGACCCGGCCGACCGTGCCGCGCACGCCCTCGGCAAGGCGTACCGCGATGTGGTCCGCGCCCTGCACCGCACCCCGGCCCGGGTGCCCGACCTGGTGGCACGGCCCCGTAGCGAACAGGACGTGGCCGACCTCCTGGACTGGGCGGGCCGCACCGGCACCGCCGTGATCCCCTACGGCGGCGGCTCCTCGGTCGTCGGCGGTGTCGAGTACCGGGGCGAGGCGCATCCGGCGGTGCTGAGCCTGGACCTGACGCGGATGGACCAGGTCCTGGAGGTGGACCGGGTCAGCCGCGCCGCCCGTGTCCAGGGCGGGGTGCTCGGCCCGCACCTGGAGCGGCAGTTGCGTCCGCACGGGCTGACCCTGCGCCACTTCCCGCAGAGCTTCGAGTTCTCCACCCTGGGCGGCTGGCTCGCCACCCGGGCCGGCGGCCACTACGCCACCCTGCACACCCATGTCGACGACTTCACCGAGTCCCTGCGCGTGGTCACCCCGATCGGCGTCAACTCCTCCTGGCGGCTGCCCGGTTCGGGCGCGGGCCCCTCCCCCGACCGGCTGTTCCTCGGTTCCGAGGGCACCCTGGGGGTGATCACCGAGGCCTGGATGCGGCTCCAGGACCGGCCCGTCCACAAGGCCTCCGCGGCCGTCCTCTTCCCCTCCTTCGAGGCCGCCGCCGAGGCCGTACGGGTACTGGCCCAGTCGGGGCTGCACCCCGCCAACTGCCGCCTGCTGGACCGGGGCGAGGCCGCGTTCTCCGGCGCCGCCGCGGACGGCTCGACGGTCCTCGTGCTCGGCTTCGAGTCCGCGCACACCCCGGTCGGCGGGAGCCTCGCGGCCGCCGTCTCGCTCGCCCGCGACCACGGCGGGCGGCCCGCGCCCGAGCCCGCCGGGGCGCGGGGCGCGGTCGACTCCTGGCGGGCGGCCTTCCTGCGGATGCCCTACCAGCGCGATGCCCTGGCCCGGATGAGCGGCATCGTGGAGACCTTCGAGACGGCCTGCACCTGGGACCGGCTGCCCGCCCTCTACGAGGCGGTACGCGCCGAGACCGCCGCCGCGGTCAAGGAGGTCACCGGCGCCGAGGGCCTGGTCAACTGCCGCCTCACACACGTCTATCCGGACGGCGCCGCCCCGTACTTCACGGTGATCGCGGCGGGGCGGCGCGGTGCGGAGCTGCGGATGTGGGACGAGGTCAAGGCGGCCGCCATGGAGGTGCTCGGGCGCCACCGGGCGACCGTCACCCACCACCACGCCGTCGGCCGAGACCACCGCCCCGGCTATGACCGGCAGCGCCCCGAGCCCTTCGCCCGGGCCCTCGGCGCGGTGAAGTCGGCCCTCGACCCGCAGGGCGTGCTCAACCCGGGGGTACTCCTCGGCTGAGGCACCGGAGGGGCAGACGCGCGGCCGGACGGTCCGGGGCGGGGGCAGGGCACACGGTCACCCAGCCATCCGCTCACCCGGCCGGGCGGGCCCCACCGTCGCCCACCCGCCCGGCCGCGCTCGCTCAACTCCCGTCGCCCCGCGGCAGCACGGAGGACACGACGCCCGGCAGCGGATACCAGTCCGACGAGGCGATGGTGGCCTGGTGGGCGGCGAGCAGCGCCACCCGTTCGCGGGCCTGGGCCTCGGTGGGGCGGGTGCCGTCGATGGCCGGGGGCACGTTGTGGGCGTCGGTCATGATCAGGAGGTAGTTGCCGCGCCCGTACCAGTCGGTGTCGATGGAGCCGCCCAGATAGGTGGCGGCGTCCCCGTCGAAGACCACGAACCAGGGGCGCAGCGAGGCGTCGGTGTAGCGGGTGCGGGGGTCGCCCGCGGCGGCCTTGTGCACGGCCGGGAAGGCGGCGGCCCGGTCGAGTTGGCCCGCTGCGGCCAGGTCGCGCAGGTGGATGGCGTACTCGCGGTCGGTCCACAGGGTGTCCAGCGGGTTGGACTCCTCCACGGTGCCGGGGATCAGCTCGACGAGGAACTTGCCGGCGAGGTCCGCGCGGCGGGGCCAGGCTCCGGCGCGGGAGGCCTCGTCCAGGTCCGCGTGGCCCGCGGCGAGGTCACCGGGGCGGAAGAGCGCGTCGCCGAGCTTCTCGCCGAGGAGGGTGTCGAGTGCGGCGGGTCCGCGGCCGCGGTTGGCGAGGAAGCCGTCCTTGAGTTCGAGCTTGAGGACGACGGGGCGGTGGCCGGGGTGCGCCTCGTGCCAGGCGCGGATGTCGGACAGGCAGCCGCCGAGGTCGTGGCTGGTGGGTCCGGTGCGCAGGTCCTCGGGGCGCTGGGCGTTCTCGCAGTTGTTGTCGTTGCCGAGGGGGTTGCTGTGCGAGACCCGCCAGGAGCTGCCGAGGGCGTTGGCCCACACATCGAGTTCGAGCATGCCCGCGCCCGAGTCGAGCGCGTCCGCGAAGTACGGGTACGTGGACTTCTCGTAGGCGTTGTGCACACCGACACCGGTGGTGGACGCGTACGGCAGCTGTGCCGGATCCGCCGCGCCCGCCGGGCCGCTGCCCAGCACCAACACCCCCGCCGCCACCAGTGTCGCCACGGCACCCGTACGTCTGACCATCTCCCGGCTCCCTTCGAGACCCCGCAGGATTTCCTGCAAATCGCCTGCACGGTAAGGGAGTTGTATGACCGGGCGGAAGACGGCGGCTTGCCGGGGCGGGTCCGCGCACGGACCCCGGGCAGGCTTCGGACCGTTCCCGGACAGACCGTGGACAGGCCTCGGACCGGCCGCGGACCGGCCTTGGGCGGACCTCCGACCGGCCCCGAAAGGGGTGCTTCTTGGCCGTTTCTTTGCCAAAAAGACCTGGGCCAGGGGCCGTTCACCAGCGGTGCGCCCTTGTCCGTCACGTACCGGGCACCCCACAATGCCCTAGCCAAATCCGATAAACCGAAGAACTCCGGCCCAAAGGACCGAAGCGCTCCGGTCGATTCGAAGAGGAACCCCCCACATGAAGAAGCCTCTTGTCGGCGCACTGTTCGCCGCCGTCGCCCTCGTCGGCGCGGGTGCGGTCCCGGCCGCCTCGGCCACGGCCCAGGACGCCGCGCCCGCCAAGCAGTCGAAGGCCAAGGCCGTCGACTTCGCCGGAACGGTGGCGCTCAGCAACTGTTCCGGTTCGCTCATCCGCATGCCGGACTCGCAGCCCGGCGACCCGGCGCTCGTCATGTCCAACGGCCACTGCCTGGAGAGCGGCTTCCCCGGCCCCGGCGAGGTCGTCGTCGACCAGCCCTCCAGCCGCACCTTCACCCTGCTGAACGCCGACGCCTCCGACGCCGCGACGCTGAAGGCCACCAAGGTCGCCTACGGCACGATGACCGACACCGACGTCTCCGTCTACGAACTGGACAGCACCTACCAGGAGATCGAGGACGAGTCCGGCATCAAGGCGCTCGAACTCGCCGACCAGCACCCCGAGCAGGGCAAGGCCATCACCGTGGTCTCGGGCTACTGGAAGAAGACCTACAGCTGCAGCGTGGACGGCTTCGTGCACGAGCTGCGCGAGGGCGACTGGACCTGGAAGGACTCGGTCCGCTACACCCCCGAGTGCCAGACCATCGGCGGCACCTCGGGCTCGCCCGTGGTGGACGACGAGAGCGGCAAGGTCGTCGCCGTGAACAACACGGGCAACGAGGACGGCGAGGAGTGCACGGACAACAACCCGTGCGAGGTGGACGAGAACGGCAACGTCACCGTCCACAAGGGCACCAACTACGCCCAGGAGACCTACAACATCCCCGCCTGCTTCGGTGAGGGCAACAAGCTCGACCTCGCCGCGGAGGGCTGCACCCTGCCCAAGCCCACCCGCCGCTGAGCCCACGTATTCCGGCCGACAGCTCACGACGCACGACTCACAGCCGAGCTGACAGCTGAAACGGCTGAACCAGCCGGAACAGCCAAGACGGCTGAGACGGCTGAGACGGCTGACGGTACGCACGGTGGCCCCGGCCCGCACCACGGGCCGGGGCCGCCTGGCGTCCGCGACCCCGGCGACCTCCCGCGCCCGCGCGGCGGCGACAATCACCCTGACCGGCGGCCCGGAGCGTCCGGCTGCCGCCAGCCAAGGAGCCCAAGACCATGCCTACGGCGATCCGGCCCGCCCGAGGCCGCCCGTGCACGCTCGTGGTGTGCCGCGGCTGCTGCTGCGGCCAGCCGCTCAAGTACCCGGGCTGGGACCACGCGGCACAGCTGCGCCGGTTCAGCGCGGCCGCCACCGCTTCCGAGGGCCGGTTCGCGGTCCGGGTGACCGACTGCCTCGGCCCCTGCGACCAGGCGAACATCGTCGTACTGCGCCCCTCCCCCGAAGGACGGCGGCGCGGCGGCCGCCCGGCCTGGATCGGCTGGTCCATGGGCGCGGACTGCACCGAGGAGATCATCCGCTGGGCCCACTCCGGCGGCCCGGGCCTCGCCCCCGCCCCGCTCACCCTGGAGCTCCAGTTCGTCGAGTCCCCCGCGGAACGCCGCCGCCGACAGGACCAGAACCGCCCGGCCTGAACGGGGCGTACGCCTTCGTCCGTACGAACACCCTCCGGCGGTACGGGTGTTACTGATGTTGCGAGTGATACGCGTATCGGCTGAGGCATCCGGCGGCGCGGGGCTGCGGAGGTGCGGGCGTGCAGGCGTGCAGGCGTGCAGGCGCACGAGCATGCGGGCGTGCGGGCGCCGCGAAATCCAGGAGTCCTGCCGATGCCCAGCGGTTAGGGTCGCCCCATGACGCCGCATCCGTCGCAGAACACCCCGGAGCCCGAGCCGACCGACCCGGCCCCGGTCGAGGCCGAGTCCCGGACGGAAGACCGGGCAGGGGAACGGTCCGAGGGCTGGACCGAGGGCCAAGCCCAAGCTGCGGAGCCCTCAGGCGACGGCCGGGCCCAAGCCACAGAGCCCGCGGACGGCGGCCGGGACCAGGGTTCCGGCGCCGGTGGCAGCGGGGCCGGGGACAGGACCAACAGCGGTGCCGGGCACGGCGGTTCGGTACGCGTGGACAGCTGGATCTGGTCCGTACGCCTGGTCAAGAGCAGGTCGCTGGCCGCGACCGCCTGCCGTGGCGGCCATGTCCGGGTCAACGGCGACCGGGTCAAGCCCTCCCAGGCCGTACGGGTGGGCGACGAGGTCCGGCTGCGCCACGCGGGCCGGGAGCGGATCGTCGTGGTCAGGCAGCTGCTGCGCAAGCGGGTCGGGGCTCCCGAGGCGGTGAAGTGCTATGTCGACAACAGCCCGCCGCCTCCCCCGCGCGAGGCCGTCGCCCCGGCCGGGATCCGGGACCGCGGCACCGGCCGCCCCACCAAGCGGGACCGCCGCGAAATGGAACGCCTGCGCGGAGCAGGCGGCTTCGCCGCACCGCCCTCCCCCGTACCCCCCGGATTCCAGGGCCCGAACCCCCTCGGCGGCGGCGCCGGAACCCGCTCGGCCGACGAGGCCACCGCCGACGAGCAGCAAGCCGCGCCCCACGACAGCCCGGGCAGCGGGGCCGCCCACCCGGACCGCACGGACGCACGCGAGAACCGAGCCGGACGCAAGAGCCGGGACGGGCGCGACACCGGAGGCGGACAGGGCGACAGAAGCGGACGGAACAGCAGACGCGGACGGGACAGCGGAGACGGGCACGGCAGCAGAGGCGACCGCGACAGCGGAGACGGCCGCGGCAACAGAAGCGGACGTGAGAGCAAGCGCGCCGGTGGCCGGAGCGGCGAACCCGAGCGCTCGCACCGCAGGCGCGGAGGCGGGCGTCCGGAGGCCTGACGTACGGCGCCGTCCTGCGTGAACCGGGCGGCCGGAATCCGAACCCCGGGGTCGACGAAACCGACCCCGCGACGGATGGAAACCGAAACCAGGGCGGACGGAACCGACCTCAGGACACCGCCAGGACACCGCCGGGTCAGCGCCCCCGCAACACGACAACCACCCGACCCCGGCGCACGCCCCGCCGACCCCCGCTCCGCTCCTCGGTCCGGTGCTCCGCTCTCCCTCCCCCGCTCCCTCTCCCCCGCTCTCAGTCCGCCGCGACCACCCGTACCCAGATCCGGTCCTCGGTGAGGTACCGGTCGACGGCCAGCCCCTCCTCGGCGAGCGCCGACTCGAACTGCTCCCTGGTCAGCGGCCGGGCGCGGAAGGTCTGGCTCCAGGTGGCGTCCGGGAACTCGTACTCCGCGCGCACCGAGTGCACCCCGTCGCCGACCGGCTCCGAGGAGAGGATCCGTAGGGTGAAGCCGCCCGGGTCGACGCGTTCGCGCGGCAGGCGGGTGTGGTAGTCCTCGCCCTCCCGCTGGATCACCAGGACCCCGCCCTTCGCGAGATGGCGGCGGCAGGTGGCGAGCAGGGCGCGCCGCACCGCGGCGTCCCCGGCGTGCACCAGGAAGGAGGCGAGCAGCACGGCGGCGAAGGTCTCGCCGAGGTCGAGCGACTCGATGGGGCTGCACACCGTCCGCGCGCCGGTGACGCGGTCCAGCATCTGCTGCGACTCGTCGACGGCGGTGACGCGGAAGCCGCGGTCCAGGAGCGGGTGCGTGATCCGGCCCACCCCGCTGCCGAGTTCGAGGAGGTGCGCCCCGGCGGGTATCGCGGCGGCGACGATCTCGGGCTCCTCGCCCACGGGCAGGCGGGCGTACAGCTCGACCGCGCAGCCGTCCGGGGTGATCGCGCCGGGGCCGGTGCCCTGATGTCCCTCTCTCATCCGTACGTCCATGCCTTCTCCAACGCCCGGCCGCCACCGAGCGTTCCCACCCGCACACACTTGGCGACCATCCGGTCTCGCCGGGGCCAGGCCCGGATGTCTCCTCCCGCGCCCGGCGGTCGCACACTGGGAGAAGAGACGGGGGAAGGGACCGAGGAAAGGACGGGGAAAGGGCAGGTCGGCCGCCGGAGCAGAGAGGCAGGCGAGGCGCAGGATGCGTACCGGAAACGAGCCCCTCACCGCGCGCAGCCCGTTGCGGATGCGGTTCTGGCTCAGTCTGTGGGGCCTGCTGTGGGCGGTCGGCGGCACGCTCGCCTTCGCCTTCGCCGGGCGGGTCGGCTGGGCGGTGGCCTGCGGGGTCTTCGGGATCGTCGTGGTGACCGATCTGATCATCGTGATCCGGCATATCCGCCAGGGCCCGCACTTCCAGCCGGGCCGCGACGTCCCCCCGTACGAACCGCCCCGCCACCACTGACCCCGCACCGGCCGCACCCTGGCCGCTCAGGGCCCGCACCCGCTGACCGGGGAGAACTCAGGAGTCGAAGCGCGCGGCCTTCAGATACTGCGGACGCGGGTCGAGCGCCGCCGCCAGCCGGAAGTGCCGCAGGGCCTGCTCGGGCCGCCCGGCGCGCTCATAGGTGCGGGCGAGGGCGAAGTGCGCGAAGGCGTTGTCCGGCTCCCGCTCCAGGACGATGGTGAACTCCAGCTCGGCGGGGCGCAGTTGGGCCGCCGCGAAGAAGGCGCGGGCGCGCAGCAGCCGGGCGGCGGTGTTCTCCGGGTGGGCGGCGATCACCGGGTCGAGGAGTTTCACCGCGCCCCGGGGATCGCGCGCGGCGAGCAACTGCTCGGCGGCGCGGAAGTCGATGACATGCGTCTCCGGCGTACGTCCTGCGGATCCACTGCTCTCGGGCACGGCGGAATTCCTTCCCTCGTCGGGGAGGTTAAACGCACGCGGCCGGGGAGGGTATTCCTGCCCGGGGGACTTGGCCGGACGAGTCCCCCGGGCAGGAGGACTCGACCCGGTCGAGTCCGGGAGACCCGGCCGATCACCGCGACGGCGGGCCGCACCCCTCAGACGTACAGTCCCCGGACCTCAAGCCTCAGAAGTACAGTCCCCGGACCTCAGGCCTCGGACGTACGGCCCTCGAGGACCTCGGGCACCCGGACCCGCGCCCCAGGCGGCGTACGACCCCCGCGCCCAGGTGTCCAGCCCCCGAGCCTCAGGCCTCCGGACCCGCGGTGCTCTGCTCGTGGGCCCGCTTCGCCAGTTCGGCCCAGACCTCCTCGACCCGGGCACGCAGTGCGGGCAGTTCGCCGTCGTTGTCGACGACGAGGTCGGCGATCTCGCGCCGCTGCTCCCGGGTGGCCTGCGCGGCCATCCGCGCGCGGGCGTCCTCCTCGCTCATGCCCCGCAGCGCCACCAGGCGTTCGAGCTGGGTCTCGGGCGAGGCGTCCACCACGACGACCAGGTCGTAGAGGGGGGCGAGGCCGTTCTCGGTGAGGAGCGGGACGTCGTG
The DNA here is from genome assembly GCF_012273655.1 of Streptomyces physcomitrii. GTDB lineage: Bacteria > Actinomycetota > Actinomycetes > Streptomycetales > Streptomycetaceae > Streptomyces > Streptomyces physcomitrii. The sequence continues at coordinate 179,235 of NZ_JAAWWP010000004.1, forward strand.
CACCACCACGGCGTCCGCGCCGGCGGCGCGCTGCAGCTCCGCGGAGCGGGCGCCCACCAGCGGGTGCACGATCGCGTTGAGGGCGGCGAGCTTCTCCGGGTCGGCGAAGACGATGCCGCCGAGTCTGGCGCGGTCCAGGCTGCCGTCGGCGGCGAGCACCTCCGTGCCGAAGGCCTCGGTCACGGCGGCGAGGCCGGGAGTGCCGGGCGCCACGACCTCGCGCGCGATCCGGTCCGAGTCGATCAGCACCGCACCGTGCCCGACGAGCAGCCGGGACACCTCGCTCTTGCCGGCGCCGATACCACCGGTCAGGCCCACTTTCAGCATGGACGCCAGCGTAGTACGGGCGGCCCCGAGCGCTCGGCGGGGCCCGCGCTCAGCGGCTCGCGGTGTGTGCGTCGAGCAGCAACGCGGCCTGGGCGGCGGCGAGTTCGAGCGCGCCGGGGAAGACCTCCAGGCCGTGGGTGGCGAGGGCGCCCTCGTGCAGGAGCATGAGTGAGCGGGCCAGTCGCTCGGCGTCCGGCGCCCCGAGTCCCTCGCCGAGGCGGCGGAAGCAGTCGAGCATCCACTGCTTCTGACCGGCGATGACGGCGTGTGCCGGATGCGCCGGATCGCCGACCTCCACATGGGCGTTGACCATGCTGCACCCCCGGCCGCTGTGTTCTCCGGCCCACCGCGCGGAGGCCGCGAAGACGGCCAGGACGCGCGCCCGGGGGTCGGGGCCCGCGTCCGCCAGCCGCTCGGCGAGGAAGGCGCGCCAGCGTTCGTCGCGGTCGGCGAGGTACTCCACGACGAGCTGGTCCTTGGAGCCGAACCTGTCGTAGATCGTCTTCTTGGTGACCCCGGCCTCGGCGGCGATGAGGTCCACCCCGACCGCGTGGATGCCGCGGGCGTAGAAGAGCCGGGCGGCGGCGTCCCGGACCCGTCTCGCCGCGGGGGTCATGGCGATGCGGTGCGGTGAGCGTCCTTCGCTGTCCATGGCCCCATGGTATACCGATCTGTATAGTGGGCGAGGTATACCGATCTGTTTACTCCACGAACGGCACCGCCCCCGCGAGGTGGCCCCCGCATGAAGCCGCTGATCTCGGCCGCGTTCGTCCTGTGCTGGAGCTCGGGCTTCATCGGCGCGAAGCTCGGCGCGGGCAGCGCGGCGACCCCCACCCTCCTGATGTGGCGCTTCCTGCCGCTGGCCCTGCTGCTGCTCGCCGCCGCGGCACTGCTCCGGGCGGCCCGGCGGCGCACCGCCGCCCGCGCGCTCGCGCGTCCGCCTCGGGCCGCGCGGCCCTGGTCGCCAGGGAGCCTCGCCCGGCAGACGCTGATCGGGCTGCTCTCCCAGAGCGGCTATCTGCTGAGCGTCTACTACGCGATCCAGCTGGGCGTCTCCAGCGGCACCACCGCCCTGATCGACGGCACCCAGCCCCTGGTCGCGGGCGCCCTCGCCGGCCCGCTGCTCGGCCAGTACGTCACCCGGCGCCAGTGGCTCGGCCTCGGGCTCGGGGTGAGCGGGGTCCTGGTCGTCACCCTGGCGGACGCGGCGGGCAGCCAGGGCGTGGACCGGTGGACCTACCTCGTCCCCTTCGCCGGGATGCTGGCCCTGGTGGCGGCGACCTTCCTGCAGGGCAGCCGCGCCGCCCGGGCGCCCTCCCCGGTCGCGGCCCTGACCGTGCACGTCACCACCAGCGCCGTCGTCTTCAGCACCCTCGCCCTCGCCACCGGCACCGCGGTCCCGCCCGCCGAGCCCCGGTTCTGGTGGGCCGTCGCCTGGCTGGTGGTCCTCTCGACCTTCGGCGGCTACGGCCTCTACTGGCTGATCCTGCGGCGCTCGGGCGTCACCCGGGTCAACACCCTGATGTTCCTGATGGCCCCGGTGACCGCGCTGTGGGGAGCCCTGATGTTCGGCGAGCCCTTCGGCCCGGGGACCGTACTGGGCCTCGCGCTCGCCCTCGCCGCGGTCCGCGTGGTGCACCGCGGTGCGGCCGGCCCCCTGAGCGCCCCGGCGGCAGCGGAAACCCCGGCGGGCCGTGGGCGCACCGGGGTTCCGGACGAGACGTACGCGGGGCGGGCCGCCCGGCCGGGGAGCCGGACCCGCTGAGCCCCTAGCTGTCGCCCTCGCGCTCGGCGAGGAAGCGCTCGAAGTCGCGGCCGATCTCGTCGGCGGAGGGGATATCGGCGGGCTCGGCGAGCATATTGCCCCGGGTCTGGGAACCGGCCGCCGCGTCGTACTGGTGCTCAAGTCCCTCGACCAGAGCGACCAGTTCACTGTCGCCCTGCTGGATCTGGCGGTCGATCTCCGTCTGGGTGCGATGGGCCTCGGTACGCAGGCTGTGCGCGACCCCCGGCAGCACCAGACCGGTCGCCGCGGTGATCGATTCGAGCACGGTCAGGGCGGCGTCCGGATACGGGGAGCGGGCGATGTAGTGCGGGACGTGCGCGGCGACCCCGAGGACATCGTGCCCGGCGTTCATCAGGCGGTACTCGACGAGCGCCTCCGCGCTGCCCGGCACCTGCGCCTCCTCGAAGGGGCTGCGGTGGCCGGGGACGAGGTCGGTCCGGCTGCCGTGCGGGGTCAGGCCGACCGGCCGGGTGTGCGGCACCCCCATGGGAATGCCGTGGTAGTTGACGCTCAGGCGGACACCCAGGCGCTCCACGACCTGCTGCACGGCGGCGGCGAACCGCTCCCACTCGACGTCCGGTTCGGGACCGGAGAGCAGCAGGAAGGGGGCGCCGGTGGCGTCCTGGAGCAGGCGGACGTCCAGGGTGGGTTCCTCGTAGGAGCCCCAGCGGTCCCGCTTGAAGGTCAGCAGCGGGCGGCGGGCGCGGTAGTCCACCAGCCGGTCGTGGTCGAAGCGGGCGACGACCTGCTGCGGCAGGGTGTCGAGGAGGTGCCCGTTGAGCTGCTCCCCCGTCTCACCGGCGTCGATGTAGCCGTCGAAGTGATAGAGCATGACCAGGCCCGCCGACTCCTGGGCGAGAGCCACGTCGACGACCGACAGGCCCTTGGGCTCCCATGCGAACAAACCCTGTGGATCAAGCACAGTGACCGCTCCTCCTCGTGTCTTCGTGGAGAACGCGGCCCGTGGGGCGATCATTCCCGGCCCCGCCGAATCCCGGCCCCGGGCGCACCTATTCGGCCACCGCGCACACCCGCCCGGGCCGCACACGCACCGCGGCCCGCACCCCCGGAAGGGTGCGGGCCGCGGTGACGGCTCGGATCAGCCGCCGTGGGCGATCAGCTCTGGCCGCCGGCCAGCTTCTCGCGCAGGGCCGCCAGGGCCTCGTCCGACGCCAGGGCGCCGGAGTTGTCCGCGGGCTCCGAGGAGTACGAACCGCCGCCGCCACCGGAGGCAGCCGGAGCCGCCGCGGTGTCGCCGCCCTCGGCGGCCGCCTGGGCGTCCGCCTCGCGGGACTTGATGACCTGCGCCTGGTGCTGCTCGAAGCGCTGCTGCGCCTCGGCGTACTGGCGCTCCCACTCCTCGCGCTGCTTCTCGTACCCCTCGAGCCAGTCGTTGGTCTCGGGGTCGAAGCCCTCGGGGTAGATGTAGTTGCCCTGGTCGTCGTACGAGGCGGCCATGCCGTACAGGGTCGGGTCGAACTCGACCACGGACGGGTCGGCACCGAAGGACTCGTTGGCCTGCTTCAGCGAGAGGCTGATGCGACGGCGCTCGAGGTCGATGTCGATGACCTTGACGAAGATCTCGTCGTTGACCTGGACGACCTGCTCCGGGATCTCCACGTGGCGCTCGGCCAGCTCGGAGATGTGGACCAGGCCCTCGATGCCCTCGTCGACGCGGACGAACGCACCGAACGGAACCAGCTTGGTGACCTTGCCGGGAACGACCTGGCCGATCTGGTGGGTCCGGGCGAACTGCTGCCACGGGTCTTCCTGCGTCGCCTTGAGCGAGAGGGAGACGCGCTCGCGGTCCATGTCGACGTCGAGGACCTCGACCGTGACCTCCTGGCCGACCTCGACGACCTCGGAGGGGTGGTCGATGTGCTTCCAGGACAGCTCGGAGACGTGGACCAGTCCGTCGACGCCACCGAGGTCCACGAACGCACCGAAGTTGACGATCGAGGAGACGACGCCGGAGCGGACCTGGCCCTTCTGCAGGGTGGTGAGGAAGGTCTGGCGCACCTCGGACTGGGTCTGCTCCAGCCAGGCGCGGCGGGACAGGACCACGTTGTTGCGGTTCTTGTCCAGCTCGATGATCTTCGCCTCGAGCTCCTTGCCCACGTAGGGCTGGAGGTCGCGGACACGGCGCATCTCCACGAGGGAGGCCGGCAGGAAGCCGCGGAGGCCGATGTCGAGGATGAGACCACCCTTGACGACCTCGATGACGGTACCGGTGACGATGCCGTCCTCTTCCTTGATCTTCTCGATGGTGCCCCAGGCACGCTCGTACTGGGCGCGCTTCTTCGAGAGGATCAGGCGGCCTTCCTTGTCCTCCTTCTGGAGAACAAGGGCCTCGATCTCGTCACCGACGGCGACGACCTCGTTGGGGTCGACGTCGTGCTTGATCGAGAGCTCTCGGCTCGGGATGACACCTTCGGTCTTGTAACCGATGTCGAGCAGGACCTCGTCCCGGTCGACCTTCACGATGACGCCGTCGACGATGTCGCCGTCGTTGAAGTACTTGATCGTCTCGTCGATCGCGGCGAGGAAGGCTTCCTCGTTACCGATGTCGTTGACCGCTACCTGCGGGGTGGTGGCGGTGGTCTCGGTGCTGCTCGTCATGTGGGAAAGGGCTCCGGTACGGACATTGAAGTCGTAGGTACTGCTACGCCGGGAGCCCGTATCGCCCTGAAGAAGCCGGACAGCCTGGGAAGCGCGGTTTCCGGACCCTCCGGAACTCCGGAGAGGGGAAAGCGCCTCGACAACCGAGAGACATACAACAGAGGCGAGCGCAGCCTGCTCGGTCCGAGGAGCGCAGGCTCGCAGCGCAACTTGTAGCATACGGGGGCAGCCGGGCAGGGTCAACGCACGAAGACGGACACCCGGGGCGGATCGCCGCATACCCGGCACAATTCCTGTTCGCCGTGGCCACGCACGCCCGGCGCGCGTCTCCGCCACCGGTTCCGGCAGGGGACCCGCGGCGGATCACCGGAGAATACGACGAGGGAGCCGATCATCCAAGAGCCCGGAACACCCCAGGAGCCGGAGGCGACCCGGCGCACGGCGGGGGTCACGGAGAGCAGCCGCGCCAACCGCGGCTGGTGGGACCGCAACGCCGACGAGTACCAGCGCGAGCACGGCACCTTCCTCGGCGACGACCGCTTCGTCTGGGGCCCCGAGGGCCTGGACGAGGTGGAGGCCGAACTCCTCGGCCCCGTCGAGGAGCTCAAGGACGCCCGGGTCCTGGAGATCGGCGCGGGCGCCGCCCAGTGCTCCCGCTGGCTGCGCGCCCAGGGCGCCCGCCCCGTCGCCCTGGACCTCTCGCACCGCCAGCTCCAGCACGCGCTGCGCATCGGCCGCGAGGACATCGGCCTGGTCCAGGCCGACGCGGGCGCGCTGCCCTTCGCCGACGCCTCCTTCGACCTGGCCTGCTCCGCCTACGGGGCGCTGCCCTTCGTCGCCGAACCGGTGCGGGTGCTGCGCGAGGTGCGCCGGGTGCTGCGCCCGGGCGGCCGGTTCGTCTTCTCGGCGACCCACCCGGTGCGCTGGGCCTTCCCCGACGAGCCGGGCCCCGAGGGCCTGACCGTCTCCGCCTCCTACTTCGACCGCACCCCGTACGTGGAACAGGACGAGGAGGGCCGCGCCGTGTACGTCGAGCACCACCGCACCCTCGGCGACCGGGTCCGCGACGTGGTCGGCGCCGGACTGCGCCTGGTGGACGTCGTCGAGCCGGAGTGGCCGCGCTGGAACACCCAGGAGTGGGGCGGCTGGTCCCCGCTGCGCGGCGCCCTGCTCCCGGGCACGGCGATCTTCGTCTGCGTACGGGACCCGGAGCGGGGCTGAGCTGACCGGAGCGGGCCTGAGCTGACCGGAGCGGGGCCGGGCTGAGGGGCGGGGCGGGCCGCGCGGGCCGTATGCCGAGCCGAGGGCGAGGGGCCGCGCGGGAGACCCGCGCCCGTCCCGGAGGGGCGAGCGCGCCGTCCGGGAGACTGGGCGGGTGATCCGCACCGATGACCTCGCCCGACTGCCCGTCGCCTCGGCCGTGCCCGCGCTGCGCGAGGCCCTGGAGGACCACGGCAGCGCGGTGCTCTGCGCACCGCCCGGCACCGGCAAGACCACGCTCGTACCGCTGGAGTTGGCCGGTCTGCTCGGGGCCGGGCCCGCGCGCCGGGTGCTGGTCGCCGAGCCGCGCCGGATCGCCGCCCGGGCCGCCGCCCGCCGGATGGCCTGGCTGCTCGGCGAACCGGTGGGCGGCCGGGTCGGCTACACGGTGCGCGGCGAGCGCAGAGTGGGGCCGGACACCGTGGTCGAGGTGGTGACCACCGGGGTGCTGCTCCAACGCCTGCAGCGGGACCAGGAGTTGGCGGGTGCCGAGGTGGTCGTCCTCGACGAGTGCCACGAACGCCATCTGGACGCCGATACCGTCGCCGCCTTCCTGCTCGACGTCCAGGCGGCGCTGCGGCCCGAGTTGCGGCTGCTCGCGGCCTCCGCGACCACCGACGCGGCGGGCTGGGCGCGGCTGCTCGGCGACGCCCCCGTGGTCGAGGCGGCGGGCACGGCCCACCCGGTGGAGGTGGTGTGGGCTCCCCCGGCCCGCCCGGTCCGGCCGCCGCACGGGATGCGGGTCGATCCGGCGCTGCTCGCCCAGGTGGCCTCGGTCGTCCGGCGGGCGCTGCGCGAACGCCCCGGCGATCTGCTCTGCTTCCTGCCCGGGGTGGGCGAGATCGCCCGGGTGGCCGGGCAGTTGGGGGATCTCGGCGGGGTGGAGGTGCTCCAGGTGCACGGCCGGGCCCCGGCGGCCGTGCAGGACGCGGTGCTCGCGCCGGGTGGGGGCAGGCGGGTGGTGCTCGCCACGGCGGTCGCGGAGTCCAGCCTGACGGTGCCCGGGGTACGGATCGTGGTCGACTCCGGGCTGGCCCGGGAGCCGCGGGTCGACCACGCGCGCGGGCTGAGCGCGCTCACCACGGTGCGTGCCTCGCAGGCGGCGGGGCGCCAGCGGGCGGGCCGCGCCGGGCGGCAGGGGCCGGGCTGGGTCTACCGCTGCTGGTCCAAGGCCGAGGACGCGCGGCTGCCGCGCTTCCCGGCGCCGGAGATCCGGCTCGCCGACCTCACCGCCTTCGCCCTCCAGGCCGCCTGCTGGGGCGACCCCACCGCCGGGGGCCTTGCCCTGCTCGACGCCCCGCCGCCGGGGGCGATGGCGGCGGCCCGCGAGGTGCTCACCGCGATCGGCGCGGTGGACCCGGACACCGGCCGGGCCACCGGGCGCGGGGCGCGGATGGCACGCCTCGGCCTGCACCCCCGGCTCGCCCGCGCCCTCCTGGACGCCGCCGGGCAGACCGGCACCCGGCGCGCGGCGGAGGTGGTGGCCCTGCTCAGTGAGGAGCCGCCGCGGGAGTACGGCGACGACCTCGCGGCGGCCTGGCGCACCGCACGACGCGGCAGGGACGCCTACGCCGGCCGCTGGGAGACCGAGGCCCGGCGGCTCACCTCGGCACTGTCCTCGTCCGGCGGCGCCTCCGGTCCGGGCCCCTCCGCTGACCGCTCCACGGGCACGCGCCGCGAACGGGAGAGCGGTGCGGGTGGTCCGGACGCGCACGGGGGTGGCACGTACGAGGGTGGTCCGCGGGCGGGCGGAGGCGGTGCGGGTGGTCCGGGCGCGCACCGGAGCGGCACGTACGAGGGTGGTCCGCGGGCGGGCGGAGGCGGTGCGGGTGGCGGCAAGTCCCGTACCGGTCAAGGAGGTTCGGGCGGGGCTGTGGCCGGGGGCGAGCGGGTGGCGGACGGCGACGAGCAGGTGGCGGGGCTGGTCGCCGCGCTGGCCTTTCCGGAGCGGCTCGCGCGGGAGCGGGGCGGCGGCACGTACCAGATGGTGTCGGGGACCCGGGCCGAGACCGCCGAGGGTTCGCCGCTGCGCGGTGCCCGGTGGCTGGCGGTCGCGGTGGCCGACCGGCCGGTGGGTGCGGGGCAGGCCCGGGTGCGGCTCGCCGCCGCGGTGGACGAGGAGGTGGCACTGCGGGCGGCGGCCCCGCTGCGTACCGAGTCGGCGGAGGTGGTGTGGGAGGACGGGGAGGTGGCGGCCCGGGAGACGAGCCGGCTCGGCGCGGTGACGCTGAGGCAGCGTCCCTCGGCGCCGGGCCGGGTGGATCCGGAGCGGGTGCGCGCGGCGCTGCTGGAGGGGCTGCGGACCGAGGGGCTCGGCCTGCTGCACTGGACGCGGGAGTCGCGGCAGCTGCGCGAGCGGCTGGCCTTTCTGCACCGCAGGCGGGGCGCGCCCTGGCCCGAGGTCGGCGACGCCGTCCTCCTGGACCGGGCCGGTGACTGGCTGGAGCCGGAGTTGGGCCGGGCGCGCAGGGCCGCCGACCTCGGCCGGATCGACGCCGGTCAGGCCCTGCAGCGGCTGCTCCCGTGGGCGGGCGGTGAGGCCGCCCGGCTCGGCGAACTGGCGCCCGAGCGCTTTCAGGTGCCGAGCGGCTCCCGGATCCGTATCGACTACACGGATCCCGAACGCCCGATGCTCGCGGTGAAGTTGCAGGAGATGTTCGGCCTCGCGGTCACGCCCGCGGTGGACGGGGTGCCGCTGGTGGTGGAGCTGCTCTCCCCGGCGGGCCGCCCGGCCGCGGTCACCGCCGACCTCGCCTCCTTCTGGCGGGAGGGCTATCAGGCGGTACGCGCCGAACTCCGCGGCCGCTACCCCCGCCACCCCTGGCCCGAGGACCCGTCGAGCGCGCCCGCGACCCGGCGCGCCAATCCGCGGCGCTGAGCGGGCCGGGCGGCGGAGCGGGCCGGGCCGCCAAGGGCGTTGCGCTGTAAGGGAGTTGCCCTGCAAGGCGGGTTGCCTCGCAAGGGCGTTGCCCCGCAGGGGAGTTGGGGGCGTATACGACCGCCGCCCCGGGCCCGGTGGTACGTCCGGGCGCGGGGCGGCGGTGGTGCGGTGCGCGGGTCAGGCGGCGGGTGCCTGCACGGTGAGCTTGACGGTCAGGGTGGCGCCGCCCTCGGTGGTGAGGCGGAGCAGGAAGTCGCCGGTGCTCTGGTCGCTGTAGAGCGGGTCCAGCGTCAGGAGGCCCTTGTCGTCGGTCTTGAGGTTCTTCAGGGTGCGGACCGGCTTGCCGTCGGCGTCCTTGAAGAAGGGGCCCTTGTCGTTCTCCTTCGGGTCGTTCTCCGCCTTGATCAGGGTGGCGGTGGTGGCGACGCCGGGTGCCGCGGCGCCCTTGAGGGTGGCCTTCAGCTTCACGCGCTGGGCGAAGGCGGCGTTCGGGGCGCAGGTCAGCGGGGCGTCGTCGGTGCGGACCAGGGCGTCGGCGGCGGGCGGCGGGGGCGCGGTGACGGTCGCGGTGTGGTCGACGGGGGCGAGGTCGCGGCCCTCGACGGTGGCGCGGACCGTGAAGGTGCCGTCCTTCTTCCCGGCGCGCAGCGCGGGCGCGAGGGCCTTGCCGTCGGCCCCGGTGGGGACGGTGACGCGCTTCTGGCCGTCGGGGAAGCGGCTGTCGGTCTCCCCGACGATCTCGAAGCGGATCTTCGCCTTGGCGATCGGCTTGCCGTTCTTGCCCTCGGCGCGCACGGTGACCTGTTCGGCGAAGAGTTCGCCGGTCGCGGAGGTGAGGGTGCCGGTCCCGGCGTCCTCCAGGCGGAAGACGTTCTCGCTCGGGGTGGGCGTCTCCTCGCCGGGCTCCTCCGGGTCGCCGGGCTTGCCGGGCTCCTCGGGCTTTCCGGGCTTGTCCGGCTTGGCGGGGCCGGGGTTCGGGGTGGAGCCGCCGGGCTTGGCGGGGCCGGGCTTCGGCTTCGGGGTGTACGGCGGGGTGCTGGGCAGGCCGCCGGTGCCGTCGGGGATCTCGTGGATGCCCTTGCGGTAGAACTCCAGCCAGGACAGGACGGTGCGCAGGTACTCCTCGGAGCGGTTGTAGCCGAGGATCGCCGCGTGCAGGTCCTTCTCGTCGGCGAGGTCGCGGCCGCCCGCGCAGAGGTAACTGCCCGCCGCCAGGGCCGCGTCGTAGATGTTGTTGGGGTCCTTGCGTCCGTCGCCGTTGGCGTCCGCGCCCCAGTTCTCCCAGGTGGAGGGGATGAACTGCATGGGTCCGACGGCGCGGTCGTGGACCGTGTCGCCGTCGTAGAGGCCGCCGTCGGTGTCGGTGATCCGGGCGAAGCCGTTGCCGTCGAGGACGGGGCCGAGGATCGGGGTGAGCGTGGTGCCGGCGGCGTCGACGCGTCCGCCGCGGGCCTGCCCGGACTCCACCTTGCCGATGGCGGCGAGCAGTTGCCAGGGCAGGTTGCAGCCGGGGCGGCTGCGGGCGAGGGCCGACTCGGCCTTCTTGTAGGCGTCGAGCACGGTGGCGGGGATGCCGGACTCGGTGGGCCGGGAGCCCTCGGGGTCCTTGGCGCCGGGCACCGGGGCCGGGCTCTCCAGGGGCGGAAGGTCGGTGTAGTAGGGCGAGTTGCCGCTGACCGAGGTGTCCTCGCCGGGCGGCGGGGTGTCCTCGGCGCCCGCGTGCCGGTCGCGCTCGGGCGCGCTGCTCAGGCCGGGGGCCTGGGAGGCGGAGAGGGCGGCGACGACGACCGCGGCCACTGCCGCGGTACCCGCACCTCTGCGAAGCCTTGACCCGAAGAACGCCGACATCCTGCTCCCCTCCCGTGGACCTGCCTCACACCTGTGCTCCCCCGCACGGCGTCCACCCGACACTACGCAACTTCGCCCGATCGGGCACCCATGGGCCGGGGTTTTCCTCCCCCTGGGGGGCCTCGGCCTTCCCGACGTCCGGTCAAGGGCGCAGGTCGGTTCGTTCTCCGGGGCCGAACAGGGGTACCGCGCGGGGCACTTTACGCGAGGCGGCGCCCCGCGGAATCCGTCCGCGGGGTGCGCATGCCCCGTCGTACGGACGCGGCGGGAGCCGGAGCGGTTCCACGGGCCGGGGAGGAATCCGGCCGGGCGGGGATCAGCTGGGGTGCGGTTCGCCGAGGGCGAGGCGGACGCTGCCGCCGGGGAGCCGGACGGTGACGGTCAGCACCCCCGCCTCACGGCCGCCGAGCCGGCGGCGCAGGCTCTCGGCGCGGCGCATGACGGTGTCGACGAGCAGGGTGCGCAGGCCGAGGCCCGAGTCGCAGCGGATCTTGCCGGCGGTGGGGCAGACCGTCCGGCCGCGGCCCCGCCGCAGCGCCCGGCGTCCGAGGTCCCGGCTTCGGGAGGGCAGCGTCCGCAGGTCGCGGGAGATCCGCGCGGCCGGTTGCGGATCGCGGGCCTCCTCGGTCGCGGTGCGCCGTTCGGCGCGGGTGTCGGCGGCGACCGCGGCGATCGGCACGAGCAGCGCCGAGAGCGCGACGGCAACGAAGGAGCGGCGCGTACGCCGGGTACAGGGACCCATGCCGCCCATCGTGGCCCCGGCCTCGCGGCACGGGCCCCCGCTCGTGGCCCGTCCGGGTGAGCGCCGGTGGTGACCGCCCGCTCACCCGAGGATGAAACCGCTGGTCACAGCCGCGTACGGCGCCTCTGACCGAGTCCGGCGGAGGCCGGCGGGCGGCCCGGTGGAGAGGTGCGGCCGGGGGCTGATGTCCGGGCTAGTGCGCGGCCGACTCCCAGTCCGGGCCGACACCCACCGAGACGTCGAGCGGGGCGCGCAGCCGGACGGCTCCGGCCATCTCCCGGCGCATGATCTCCTCGGCCTTCGCGCGCTCGCCGGGGGCGATCTCCAGCACGATCTCGTCGTGGACCTGGAGCAGCATCCGCGAGCTGAGCTGGGCCTCGGTCAGCGCCCGGTCGACGTTGTGCATGGCGATCTTGACGATGTCGGCGGCGGTGCCCTGGATCGGGGCGTTCAGCGCCATCCGCTCGGCGGCCTCCCGGCGCTGCCGGTTGTCGCTGTTGAGGTCCGGGAGATAGCGGCGGCGCCCGAAGAGGGTCTCCGTGTAGCCGGTGGCCCTGGCCTCGTCGACGACCCGGCGCAGGTAGTCGCGCACCCCGCCGAAGCGCTCGAAGTACGTCTCCATCAGTGCCCGCGCCTCGGCGGCCTCGATGTTCAGCTGCTGGGAGAGGCCGAAGGCGGAGAGTCCGTAGGCGAGTCCGTACGACATGGCCTTGATCTTGCGCCGCATCTCGGCGTCGACCGCGGAGCCCGCCACCGAGAACACCTGGGAGGCGACGGTGGTGTGCAGGTCCTCGCCGGAGGTGAAGGCCTCCAGCAGGCCCTCGTCCTCGGAGAGATGGGCCATGACGCGCAGCTCGATCTGGCTGTAGTCCGCGGTCATCAGGGCCTCGTACCCCTCGCCGACGACGAAGCCGCGGCGGATGGCGCGGCCCTCGTCGGTGCGCACCGGGATGTTCTGCAGATTGGGCTCGGTGGAGGAGAGGCGGCCGGTGGCGGCGACGGTCTGGTTGAAGGTGGTGTGGATCCGGGTGTCGGGGGCGATCGACTTGATCAGGCCCTCGACGGTGACGCGGAGCTTGGCCTGCTCGCGGTGGCGCAGCATGAGCACCGGCAGTTCGTGCTCGGTCTGGGCGGCGAGCCAGGCCAGCGCGTCCGCGTCGGTGGTGTAGCCGGTCTTGGTCTTCTTCGTCTTGGGCAGGGCGAGTTCGCCGAAGAGGACTTCCTGGAGCTGCTTGGGCGAGCCGAGGTTGAACTCGTGGCCGACGGAGGCGTGCGCCTCCTTCACGGCCTGCTGGACGGCGCCCGCGAACATCTCCTCCATCGCTTCGAGATGGGTGCGGTCGGCGGCGATGCCGTGCCGCTCCATGCGGGCCAGGAGCAGGGAGGTGGGGAGTTCGATGTCGCGCAGCAGATCGGCGGCGCCGACCTCCTGGAGCTTCTCGCCGAAGACCACGGAGAGGTCGAGCACCGCGCGGGCCTGCCACATCAGGGCGTCGGCCTGGGCCTGGTCCTCGGCCCCGAAGGCGAGCTGCCCGTCGGCGGCGGAGGCGGGCGCCAGCTCCCGGTGGAGGTACTCCATGGAGAGCGCGTCCAGGGCGAAGGAGCGGCGGCCCGGCTTGACGAGGTAGGCGGCGAGGGCGGTGTCGGTGGTGATGCCCTCGATGCCCCAGCCGTGCTCGGCGAAGACCCGCAGCGCGCCCTTGGCGTTGTGCAGCACCTTCGGCTTGGCGGGGTCGGCGAGCCAGTCGGCGAAGGCGCTCTCGTCGGCGGCGTCCAGCTCGGCGGGGTCGAACCAGGCGGCCGCTCCCCCGGCGGCGGCGAGGGCGACCTCGGCGACGTTCCCGCTGCCGAGCGCCCAGCTGTCGACGCTGGCGAGGCCGAGGACGGCCTTGCCGTGCTCGGCGAGCCAGGGGGCCAGCTCACCCGCGGCGAGCACCGTGCCGTCGATCTCGACGCCCTCGGCCAGCTCCTCCTGCTCGCTCTCCTCGGCGCCCGGGTCGACGGCGAGCAGCCGCTCGCGCAGCGAGGGGTTGCGGATCTCCAGGGTGTCCAGGACCAGCGCCACCGCCTTGCGGTCGTAGGGCAGGCGCTCCAGGTCGGCGACGGTCTTCGGCAGCTCCACGTCCCGCACCATCTCGGTCAGGCGGCGGTTGAGCTTGACCGACTCCAGGTGGTCGCGGAAGTTCTGCCCGGCCTTGCCCTTGACCTCCTCGGCGCGCTCCACCAGCTCGGCGAAGGAGCCGAACTGCTTGATCCACTTCGCGGCGGTCTTCTCGCCGACGCCGGGGATGCCGGGCAGGTTGTCCGAGGGGTCGCCGCGCAGCGCGGCGAAGTCGGGGTACTGCTGCGGGGTGAGGCCGTACCGCTCCTCGACCTGGGCGGGGGTGTACCGGGTGAGCTCGGAGACGCCCTTGGTGGGGTAGAGCACCGTGACGTGCTCGCTGACCAGCTGGAAGGAGTCCCGGTCGCCGGTGACGATGAGGACCTCGTACCCGGCGGCCTCGGCCTGGGTGGCGAGGGTGGCGATGACGTCGTCGGCCTCGAAGCCGTCGACGGCGAAGCGCTCGGCGTGCATCGCGTCGAGCAGTTCGCCGATCAGCTCGACCTGGCCCTTGAACTCGTCCGGGGTGGTGGAGCGGTTGGCCTTGTACTCGCTGAACTCCGCGGACCGCCAGGTCTTGCGCGAGACGTCGAAGGCGACGGCGAAGTGCGTGGGCGTCTCGTCGCGCAGCGTGTTCGCGAGCATCGACGCGAAGCCGTAGATCGCGTTCGTCGGCTGCCCGGTCTGGGTGGTGAAGTTCTCCGCGGGCAGCGCGAAGAACGCCCGGTACGCCAGCGAATGCCCGTCCATGAGCATCAGCCTCGGCCGGGCCTGGGCGCCCTGGTTCTCGGTCTGCTCGGTCTTCTTCGATGCTGTCTTGGCCACGCTCCGATCCTGCCACGCCCCACTGACAGCCGGTGCCACCCGCGGTGCCGGACCCCTGGCGCTGTCAGAGGCGCGTGGGAGGATTTGTGCGACAGCGAGGTCAGTCAGTACGGGTGCCGGGCGCGCCCGCGGCAGAAGGGGAGGCCGACGATGGCCGCCAAGGCACCCAAGGGCGATCCGGTCCAGGACGCGCCGCAGGTCAGCGGCCCCCGGCACGCCGCGGCGGGGCTGCCCGCGGTCGGGCACTCGCTGAAGATGGCCCAGCAGCAGATGGGCACCCGCCGGGCCGCGCTGACCCTGCTGAGCGTCAACCAGAAGAAGGGCTTCGACTGCCCGGGCTGCGCCTGGCCCGAGCCGGAGAAGCGGCACACCGCCGAGTTCTGCGAGAACGGCGCGAAGGCGGTCGCCGAGGAGGCCACCCTGCGGCGGGTCACCCCGGCGTTCTTCGCCGAGCACCCGGTGAGCGAGCTGGCCGGGCGCAGCGGGTACTGGCTCGGCCAGCAGGGCCGCCTCACCCACCCGATGTTCCTCGCGGAGGGCTCCGACACCTACGAACCGGTCTCCTGGACCCGCGCCTTCGACCTGATCGCCGAGGAGCTGGCCGCGCTCGGCTCGCCCGACGAGGCCGTCTTCTACACCTCGGGCCGCACCAGCAACGAGGCGGCCTTCCTCTACCAGCTCTTCGCCCGCGAGTTCGGCACCAACAACCTCCCCGACTGCTCCAACATGTGCCATGAGTCCTCCGGTTCGGCGCTCACCGAGACGCTCGGCGTCGGCAAGGGCAGCGTCCTCCTGGAGGATCTCTACGAGGCCGATCTGATCGTCGTCGCCGGGCAGAACCCGGGCACCAACCACCCGCGGATGCTCTCCGCCCTGGAGCGCGCGAAGGCGGGCGGCGCGAAGATCATCACGGTCAACCCGCTGCCCGAGGCGGGCATGGAGCGGTTCAAGAACCCGCAGACCGCCAAGGGCATGCTCACCGGGGCGCCGCTGACCGACCTGTTCCTGCAGATCCGCCTCGGCGGCGACCAGGCCCTCTTCCGCCTCCTCAACAAGCTGATCCTGGAGACCGAGGGCGCCGTCGACGAGCTCTTCGTACGCGAACACACCCACGGATTCGCCGAGTTCGCCGCGGCCGCCCGGGAGGCCGACTGGGCGCAGACGCTGCGGGCCACCGGCCTGGAGCGCGCCGAGGTGGAGAAGGCCCTCGCGCTGGTGCTCGCCTCCCGGCGCACCGTCGTCTGCTGGGCGATGGGCCTGACCCAGCACAAGCACGCGGTGCCCACCATCCGCGAGGTCGTCAACTTCCTGCTGCTGCGCGGGAACATCGGCCGCCGGGGCGCCGGGGTCTGCCCGGTGCGCGGCCACTCCAACGTGCAGGGCGACCGCACCATGGGCATCTTCGAGCGCCCGGCGCCCGCCTTCCTGGACGCCCTGGAGAAGGAGTTCGGCTTCGCCCCGCCGCGCGCCCACGGCCTGGACGTCGTCCGCTCCATCGAGGCGCTGCGCGACGGGAGGGCCGGGGTCTTCTTCGCCATGGGCGGGAACTTCGTGGCCGCGAGCCCCGACACCGAGGTCACCGAGGCGGCGATGCGCCGGGCCCGGCTGACCGTGCACGTCTCGACCAAGCTCAACCGCTCGCATGTGGTCACCGGCGCCCGGGCGCTGATCCTGCCGACCCTCGGCCGCACCGAGCGCGATGTGCAGGCGGGCGGCGAGCAGTTCGTCACCGTCGAGGACTCGATGGGCATGGTGCACGCCTCCCGCGGCGGGCTGAAGCCCGCGAGTTCCACCCTGCTCTCCGAGCCCGCGATCGTGTGCCGCCTGGCCCGCCGCGTGCTCGGCGAAGCCAGCCGCACCCCCTGGGAGGAGTTCGAGGGCGACTACGCGCGGGTGCGCGACCGGATCTCCCGGGTGGTGCCCGGCTTCGAGGACTTCGACGCCCGGGTGCGCGAGCCCGGCGGCTTCACGCTGCCGCACGCCCCGCGCGACGAGCGCCGCTTCCCCACCGCCACCGGCAAGGCCAACTTCACCTCGGCGCCGGTGACCTGGCCCCGGGTGCCCGAGGGGCGGCTGTTGCTGCAGACCCTGCGCTCGCACGACCAGTACAACACCACGATCTACGGGCTCGACGACCGCTACCGCGGCATCAGGAACGGCCGCCGCGTCGTCCTCGTCCACCCCGAGGACGCCCGCGCGCTCGGCCTCGCCGACGGCTGCTACGCCGACCTGGTCAGCGAGTGGGAGGACGGCACCGAGCGCCGCGCCGACGGCTTCCGGGTGGTGCACTACCCGACGGCCCGCGGCTGCGCCGCCGCCTACTACCCGGAGACCAACGTCCTGGTGCCGCTGGGCGCCACCGCCGACACCAGCAACACCCCCGCGAGCAAGTCGGTGATCGTACGGCTGGAAGAATCGCCAGCGCACTAAGCGTTCGCTTAGAGTCAGCGGAAGCATTCCCGTACGAAGGAGCCGGCGCCATGGGCGAGCAGAAGCATGTGAAGTTCCCGCAGGAGGTCGTCGAGGAGTACGCCTCCTTCGGGGTGGACCTGCCGGCCCTCTTCTCCGCCGGGCACCTCGGTACCCGGATGGGCATCGAGATCGTCGAGGCCTCCGCCGAGCGCGTGATGGGCACCATGCCCGTCGAGGGCAACACCCAGCCCTACGGACTTCTGCACGGCGGCGCCTCCGCGGTGCTCGCCGAGACCCTCGGCTCCATCGCCTCGATGCTGCACGGCGGCATCCGCAAGCTCGCCGTCGGCGTCGACCTCAACTGCACCCACCACCGCTCCGCCCGCAGCGGCCTGGTCACCGGCACCGCCACCCCGCTGCACCGGGGCCGCACCACCGCCACGTACGAGATCGCCATCGAGGACGAGCAGGGCAAGCGGGTCTGCAGCGCGCGCCTGACCTGTCTGCTGCGCGACCTCGAACCGTCGGAGCCGGAGGCCTGACCGCTGCGGCCGGGCGGCCCGGCGGGCGACGGAACAAAACAGCAGAAAGGCATGGCAACAAGGCGCGGACCGCTTCGGCTCGCGCCTTCGTCATTTCCCGGATCACCGCATCATCTCGGCACAATCGAAGCCGGATCGAGGCTTTCACACCCAGTTTCACAGGGTGATTGCCACACTCGGCACCTGGCCGGAAATGGATGCCCCATACCGCGACCGACGGCTCGCGCGCGCGGAATTCGCACAAGTCCGCACGCCATCGATCGCGGAATGTCGTCCAGAGACCCCCTGTCGTAACACTGGGTAACACGGGGGCAATACGCGGCCGTTCGCCCCAACCGCACCACCGGCC
Source organism: Streptomyces physcomitrii (assembly GCF_012273655.1). Classification (GTDB taxonomy): domain Bacteria; phylum Actinomycetota; class Actinomycetes; order Streptomycetales; family Streptomycetaceae; genus Streptomyces; species Streptomyces physcomitrii. The sequence goes on from NZ_JAAWWP010000004.1 coordinate 196,927, forward strand.
CCGGAAGCCGCCTCCCACCAGCGACGGAAGCCGGAAGCACCGGCCGGCGACGCCACGCATGACCGGAAGTGCACATTCTCAAAATGCGGACGACTGGCAAATTCCGGCAAACCGGCCAAGAATCCCCCGGCCAGAAGCGCTCAATACGGCGCGGCATAACAAGAAAGTCACAGCATGCCCTCGGCCACTGCCCCCACCCCTGATGGAGGCTTAGAGTCACGGCCAGTCACCGCTCCATGTGGGAGTTCGGTACCAACGCGGCACAAAACTGTCGAATCAAAGACGAGTGTGCCCGCGGAAAGGACTGATTGTGCGCCAGCGTTCCTTGCTGATCCTTACCTCCGTTCTCACCACCGGAGCCCTGAGCCTTACCGCATGCGGTTCGCGTGACGACGACGGCGGCGACAACTCCGGCGACGGCGAGAGCACCACGCTCACCATCGGCGTCGACGCCCCGCTGTCCGGCGAGAACTCCGCCACCGGTCTCGGCATCCAGTACGGCTCCCAGATCGCCGTCGACGACGCCAACAAGAAGAACCTCGTCCCCGGCGTCACGTTCAAGCTGAAGGCCCTGGACGACAAGGCCCAGCCCGCCACCGGCCAGCAGAACGCCTCCGCGCTCGTCGGCGACAAGACCGTCGTCGGCGCCGTCGGCCCGCTGAACTCCGGCGTCGCCCAGTCGATGCAGCAGGTCTTCAACGCCGCCAACCTGGTCCAGATCTCGCCGTCCAACACGGCGCCCGAGCTGACCCAGGGCAAGAACTGGCAGAGCGGCGACAAGAAGCGGCCGTACGCCTCGTACTTCCGCACCGCCACCACCGACGCCAACCAGGGCGGCTTCGCCGCGGCCTACGCCGTCAAGGACCTGAAGAAGAAGCGCGTCTTCGTCGTCGACGACAAGCAGGCCTACGGCGCCGGCCTCGCCAAGATCTTCAAGGAGCAGTTCGTCAAGCTCGGCGGCAAGGCGGCCGGCACCGACCACGTGAACACCGGCGACAAGGACTTCGGCTCCCTCGTCACCAAGATCAAGAACTCCAAGGCCGACATGGTCTACTACGGCGGCCAGTACGACGAGTCGCAGCTGATCACCAAGCAGCTCAAGGAAGCCGGGGCCAAGATCCCGCTCATGGGCGGCGACGGCATGTTCACGCCGACCTACATCAAGACCGCCGGCAAGGTCTCCGAGGGCGACCTCGCCACCTCGGTCGGCGTGCCCGCCGACACCCTGCCCAGCGCCCAGGACTTCATCAAGACCTACAAGGCCAAGAAGTACAAGGGCGACTACGGCACCTACGGCGGCTACTCCTACGACGGCGCCACCGCCATCATCAAGGCCGTCGGCGCGGTCAAGGACGCCAACGGCGGCAAGCTGCCCACCGGTGACGAGCTGCGCAAGAAGGTCCTCGAGGCCGTCGGCAAGTCCAACTTCGACGGCATCACCGGCACCGTCGCCTTCGACAAGTACGGCGACACCACCAACAAGCAGCTGACCGTCTACCAGGTCACCAAGGGTGAGTGGAAGGCCGTCAAGACCGACGAGTACACGGGCGAGGCCAACTGACGCCCCCAGCACCAACGGCACCACCGACGGGCCGCGCGGAAGGCAGACCCCACCGCGCGGCCCGACCCATAGGGAGCACAACCCGGTAATCGGACCGAGGTCCGACCTGACCGGACAACTCCCGGAAAACCACCCCTGCACACTTCCAGCGACAATGGAGGCCATGCGGTGAACACCCTGCCGCAGCAGCTGGCCAACGGGCTGCTCCTCGGCTCGATGTACGGGCTCATCGCCATCGGCTACACGATGGTGTACGGCATCGTCCAGCTCATCAACTTCGCCCACGGCGAGATCTTCATGACCGGCGGCTTCGGCGCGCTCAGCGTTTACCTCATCCTCCCCGACAGCATCAACATCTGGGTCGCCCTGCCCCTGATGCTGATAGGCGGCGGCCTGGTGGCCGTCCTCATCGCCGTCGGCGCGGAACGCTTCGCCTACCGACCACTACGAGGGGCGCCACGCCTCGCCCCTCTGATCACCGCCATCGGCCTCTCCCTGGCGCTCCAGGAGGCCATCCGCAACTTCTACCCGCAGGCCGACAAGCCGCGTGTCTTCCCCGAACTCGGCGAGGGCAGCTACGAGATCGGCAGCATCACCTTCAAGAACGCCGACCTCTTCCTCATCGTCGCCGCCGTCGTCTGCATGACCGGACTCGCGTTCTTCGTCCGCCGCAGCCGCACCGGACGCGCCATGCAGGCCACCGCGCAGGACCCCGACACCGCGCAGCTCATGGGCATCGACACCAACCGCATCATCGTCATCGCCTTCGCCATCGGCGGCTTCTTCGCCGCCGTCGCCTCCGTCGCGTACGGCGCCAAGTACGGCCACGTCGAATACCGCATGGGCTTCCTGATGGGCCTCAAGGCCTTCACCGCGGCCGTCCTCGGCGGCATCGGCAACATCTACGGCGCCATGGTCGGCGGACTCGTCCTCGGCATCGCCGAGGTCACCGCCAGCGCCTACATCGACGGCATCCCCGGCATGGGCGAGTTCGGCGGCTCCAGCTGGGCCAACGTCTGGGCGTTCTGCCTCCTCATCCTCGTACTCCTGGTACGGCCGCAAGGCCTGCTCGGCGAACGCGTCGCGGACAGGGCGTGATCCACATGACCACCGAAACCACCACCACGCCCGCCACGGCCACCAAGAGCGCGGCGTCCACGATCGTCCCGCTGCCCCTCGCGGCGGCCCGGGCCCTCACCCTCCTCGGCGGCATCGCCACCCTCGTCTCCACCTTCCTCGCCTGGACGTGGACCGACGAGTTCCCCGGCGACCTGACGGTCTACGCCTACCCCGGCGGCCTCCAGTGGATGACCTTCATCGCCGGAGCCCTCGTCACCCTCTATGCCCTGGAGTCCTACGGCGTCCCCGGGCTGAAGTGGCTCAACCCCGGCCGCAGCAACGCCCCGCTCACGCTCACCGCGCTGGGCGCCTTCGGCGTCACCTGGTTCACCGTCCTCGCCATCGCCATCACCCTCAACGGCCTGGTGAACCTCGAACCCGGCGCGTACGTCGCCGCGGTGGCCTCCGCGCTGCCGCTGCTCGGCGTGCTCGCCCTCCCGCAGGACCGCAGCGAAGGCCAGACCGACAAGGAAGCCTTCCTCGCCCGCATCGGCAAGCCCGACCGGATCGCCCCGGCCGCCCCGCTGAACGGCTGGCTGGAGCGCGGCGTCATCACCCTCGCCGCCGTCGCCGGGCTGTTCATCTTCACGTACGGCATCGACACCCCTTCCGACGAGGGCGAGACCTTCATCGGCTACCTGATCGTCGTCGTCTTCGCCGCCTGGGCCCTGCACAGCGCGGGCCTCCTCGACCGGCTCAGCAGGCTCGCCGCCGACAACCGGGCCTTCACCCTGGCCATGGGCTTCGTCGCCGCCATCGCCTTCCCCTTCACCCAGAGCGACGACCACTACGCCAACCTCGGCGTCAACATCCTGATCTTCGGAACCGTCGCCCTCGGCCTCAACATCGTCGTCGGCCTCGCCGGACTCCTCGACCTCGGCTACGTCGCCTTCCTCGGCGTCGGCGCCTACACCGCGGCCCTCGTCTCCGGCTCCGAGTTCAGCCGCTTCTCCGGCGTGCAGTTCCCCTTCTGGGCCGCCGCCCTCACCGGCGCCGCCGCCAGCCTCGTCTTCGGCGTCCTCATCGGCGCCCCCACCCTGCGGCTGCGCGGCGACTACCTCGCCATCGTCACCCTCGGCTTCGGAGAGATCTTCCGTATCGCCGTCAACAACATGGACGGCGTCTCCGGACCCAACATCACCGGCGGGCCCAACGGCATCTCCTCCATCCCCGACCTCAGCTTCTTCGGATTCAACTTCGGAGAGAGCCACGACATCGTCGGGTTCACGCTGGGCCGCTTCGCCAACTACTACCTGCTGATGGTCTTCATCATGGCCATCGTCGTCCTCGTCTACACCCGCGCCAGCGACAGCCGCATCGGCCGCAGCTGGATCGCCATCCGCGAGGACGAGACCGCCGCCACCGCCATGGGCATCAACGGCTTCCGGGTCAAGCTCATCGCCTTCGCCCTCGGCGCCAGCCTCGCCGGACTCGCCGGCACCGTCAGCGCCCACGTCACCTACAGCGTGGTCCCGACGCCGTACCAGTTCGCCGGATCCACGCCGCCCAACTCCGCCTTCCTGCTCGCCGCCGTCGTCCTCGGCGGCATGGGCACCGTCAGCGGACCCATCCTCGGCGCGGCCCTGCTCTACCTCATCCCCGAGAAGCTGACCTTCCTGCAGAACAAGAGCCTGCTCGTCTTCGGCATCGCCCTCGTCCTGCTCATGCGCTTCCGGCCGGAGGGCATCATCGCCAACCGCAGGCAGCAGCTCGAATTCCACGAGACCGGCCAACTCGACGTACCCACCACCGAACTCGGCACCGATACCTCCCTCAGCAAGGCGGGGGCGTAACCCTCATGACCACAGCTCCCACCAAGACCGCGACCACCACGGTCCTCCAGGCCAGCGGCGTCACCATGCGCTTCGGCGGACTCACCGCCGTCAAGGGCGTCGACCTCACCGTCAACAGCGGCGAGATCGTCGGCCTGATCGGCCCCAACGGCGCCGGCAAGACCACCTTCTTCAACTGCCTCACCGGCCTGTACGTGCCCACCGAGGGCACCGTCGCCTACAAGGGCACCGTCCTGCCGCCCAAGCCCCACCTCGTCACCAAGGCCGGCATCGCCCGCACCTTCCAGAACATCCGGCTCTTCGCCAACATGACCGTCCTGGAGAACGTGCTCGTCGGCCGCCACACCCGTACCAAGGAAGGCCTCTGGTCGGCCCTGCTGCGCGGCCCCGGCTTCAAGAAGGCCGAACGCGCCAGCGAGGAACGCGCCATGGAACTCCTGGAGTTCATCGGCCTCGACCACAAGCGCGACCACCTCGCCCGCAACCTGCCCTACGGCGAACAGCGCAAGCTGGAGATCGCCCGCGCCCTCGCCAGCGAACCCGGACTCCTCCTGCTCGACGAGCCCACCGCGGGCATGAACCCGCAGGAGACCCGCGCCACCGAGGAACTCGTCTTCGCCATCCGGGACAAGGGCACCGCCGTCCTCGTCATCGAGCACGACATGCGGTTCATCTTCAACCTCTGCGACCGCGTCGCCGTCCTCGTCCAGGGCGAGAAGCTCGTCGAAGGCACCAGCGACGTCGTCCAGAGCGACGAACGCGTCGTCGCCGCCTACCTCGGCACCCCCTACGAGGGCGCCCCCGAGGACGAGGCCCTGGGCGACGTCCAGTCCGCCGAGGCAGCCGCGGCCGCCCCGCGCACCGGCAAGACCGCCGAACCCCGCGCCGCAGGCGGGACCGGCACCGAAGGAGACGACAAGTGACCGCACTTCTCGAGGTCCAGGACCTCAAGGTCGCCTACGGCAAGATCGAGGCCGTCAAGGGCATCTCCTTCAGCGTCGAAGCGGGCCAGGTCGTCACCCTCATCGGCACCAACGGCGCCGGCAAGACCACCACCCTGCGCACCCTCTCCGGGCTCCTCAAGCCCTCCGGCGGCCGGATCCTCTTCGACGGCAAGCCGCTCAACGGCACCCCCGCGCACAAGATCGTCGCCCTCGGACTCGCCCACTCCCCCGAGGGCCGGCACATCTTCCCGCGCCTGAGCATCACCGAGAACCTGCAACTCGGCGCCTTCCTCCGCAAGGACGTCGAGGGCATCCAGAAGGACATCCAGCGCGCCTACGAGCTCTTCCCCATCCTCGGAGAACGCCGCAAGCAGGCCGCGGGCACCCTCTCCGGCGGCGAACAGCAGATGCTCGCCATGGGGCGCGCCCTGATGTCCCAGCCCAAGCTGCTCATGCTCGACGAACCCTCCATGGGCCTCTCGCCGATCATGATGCAGAAGATCATGGCGACCATCGCCGAACTCAAGGCGCAGGGCACCACCATCCTGCTCGTCGAGCAGAACGCGCAGGCCGCGCTCTCCCTCGCCGACCAGGGCCATGTCATGGAGGTCGGCAAGATCGTCGTCTCCGGCACCGGCTCCGACCTGCTCACCGACGAGTCCGTCCGCAAGGCCTACCTCGGCGAGGACTGACACCGGCACCCGCAAGCAGCGGCGAGGCCCGCTCCCCTGGCCGGGGGGCGGGCCTCGCTGCTGTTGCTCGCGGTCTCCGCGGTGCTGCCGCGGCCTCCGTGGTGCTGTCGGCCCCGATGCCCGGCGCCGGGCCGGGCGGGCGGCTACTGGCCGCCGCCCTTCGCCTTCTTCTCCTCGGAGTCCTGGATCACGGCCTCCGCCACCTGCTGCATCGAAAGGCGCCGGTCCATCGACGTCTTCTGGATCCACCGGAAGGCCGCCGGCTCGGTGAGCCCGTACTCCGTCTGCAGAATCGACTTCGCCCGGTCCACCAGCTTGCGGGTCTCCAGCCGCTGCGTCAGGTCCGCGACCTCCGCCTCCAGCGTCTTCAGCTCGGTGAACCGCGAGACGGCCATCTCGATCGCCGGCACCACGTCCGACTTGCTGAACGGCTTCACCAGATACGCCATCGCGCCCGCGTCCCGCGCCCGCTCCACCAGGTCGCGCTGCGAGAACGCGGTCAGCATGAGCACCGGCGCGATCGACTCCTCGGCGATCTTCTCGGCCGCCGAAATCCCGTCCAGGATCGGCATCTTGACATCGAGGATCACCAGGTCGGGCCGGTGCTCCCGGGCGAGCTCGACCGCCTTGGCCCCGTCCCCGGCCTCTCCGACGACGGTGTAGCCCTCCTCCTCGAGCATCTCCTTGAGGTCGAGACGGATGAGCGCCTCGTCCTCGGCGATGACGACACGCGTGGTGAGCGGAGGCACATGCGACTTGTCGTCGTCATTGACGGGCTGGGGCGGCTCGGGGGCGGTCACGGGAGCTCCTCGGTGCTGGCAGATACTGCTGCCATGAGGGTACCCAGCTGCGGTATGGTGATCGGGCAACGGGTACCCGTTGAACTTCGTTTCACAGGATGCCCCGGTAGTCCAGCGGTAGAGACACGGTGCTCAAACCACCGACAGCGTGGGTTCGAATCCCACCCGGGGCACTTTTTCCTTGAATTCCAAGGTCACAACATCAACGGATGTTGATCACTCGTTCGTGTTAATCGACTGAGATCAGCCGGGCACGTCGGTAATCCTTTCCCGCACAGTCGCCCATATCTACGACCTGGAAACCCGGCGTCGCGCCCTGGCACTCACAGGCCAGGGCCAGAGCCTCAATTCGGTGAGCGGGCAGACGGGAATTTCCCGCTCGGCTCCGCGCGCCTGGACCGTGCGCGCCGAGCCTCCGCAGCCCTCATGGACCGGCACCCCGGCCCCAAGTGCTGAGCCCTGACGGCGCATTGCGGCCCGTCTACTTCGGGCTGTCGTCCTCGCCGACATGGTGGACGCGGACCAGGTTGGTCGAGCCGGAGACGCCGGGGGGTGAGCCCGCGGTGATGACGACGATGTCGCCGCGCTTGCACAGGCCGAGGCGGAGGAGGTGTTCGTCGACCTGGTCGACCATGGCGTCGGTGGAGTCGACCTGGGGGCCGAGCAGGGTCTGCACGCCCCAGCTGAGGCCGAGTTGGGCGCGGGTGGCGGCGTCGGGGGTGAAGGCGAGCAGCGGGATCGGCGAGCGGTAGCGGGACAGGCGCCGGACGGTGTCGCCGGACCGGGTGAAGGCGACGAGGTAGCGGGCGCCGAGGAAGTCCCCGATCTCGGCGGCGGCGCGGGCCACGGCGCCGCCCTGGGTGCGGGGCTTGCTGCCGGCGGTGAGCGGCGGGAGGCCCTTGGCGAGGAGGTCTTCCTCGGCGGAGGCGACGATGCGGGACATGGTCTTGACGGTCTGGGCGGGGAAGCGCCCGATGCTGGTCTCGCCGGAGAGCATGACGGCGTCGGTGCCGTCGATGATGGCGTTGGCGACGTCGCTGGCCTCGGCGCGGGTGGGGCGCGGGTTGTCGATCATCGAGTCGAGCATCTGGGTGGCGACGATGACGGGTTTGGCGTTGCGCTGGGCGAGCTTGATGGCGCGCTTCTGCACCAGCGGGACCTGCTCCAGGGGCATCTCGACGCCGAGGTCGCCGCGGGCGATGAGGAGTCCGTCGAAGGCGGCCACGATGTCGTCGAGGTGCTCGACGGCCTGGGGCTTCTCCAGTTTGGCGAGGACGGGCAGGGTGCGTCCTTCCTCGCGCATGAGGCGGTGGACCTCGTCGATGTCCTCGCCGGTGCGGACGAAGGAGAGGGCGATGAGGTCGCAGCCGGTGCGCAGGGCCCAGCGCAGGTCGGTGCGGTCCTTGGCGGAGAGGGCGGGGACGGTGACGGCGGTGCCGGGGAGGTTGAGGCCCTTGTGGTCGGAGAGCAGGCCGCCGTCGGTGCACAGGGTGCGGATGCGGGGGCCGTCGATCTCGGTGACCTGGAGGGTGACCTTGCCGTCGTCGATGAGGATGTGGTCGCCGTGGTGCAGGTCGTTGGCGAGGTGGGGGTGGGTGGTGGCGCACTGGTGGTGGTCGCCGGGGGTGTGGGGGTCGGTGCTGAGGGTGAAGGTGTCGCCGGGTTCGAGGAGTACGGGGCCTTCGGTGAAGGTGCCGAGGCGGATCTTCGGGCCTTGAAGGTCGGCGAGGACGCCGATGCTGCGGCCGGTCTCCTCGGCGGCTTTGCGCACGTGGTGGTAGCGCTGTTCGTGGTCGTGGAGGGTGCCGTGGCTGAGGTTGAGCCGGGCGATGTCCATTCCGGCTTCGGCGAGGGCTTTGATCTGCTCGTATGTATCGGTGGCAGGGCCCAGGGTGCAGACGATTTTTGCTCGGCGCATGGTCCGAGCCTAGGCCTTACTTGTGGGTAGACATTCTTTTCCGCGTGACCGCCGAACGGCCTTTGCCCGAAGGGCTGTTGACAAGAGTTGAATATGTGAGGGGTGCCGCTCTTCTGAGCGGCCGATCTCCGCCGCCGGGGGTTCTCGTCGCGGTTTCCTGACCGTTTGCCGGAAGGAATGGCCGGGCGGTGCCGGATTCTCGGCGTACCGCGCTCGTCTGTGCTTTATGCGGCTCGTTTGCCGAGTTCATTACTTTCTCCGGCCCGGCGCGGGCGGGGCTCGATGCGCGGCCGGGTTCCAGCTCTCGCGGTCCTCCCGGGGCCTCGGGTCACAAGCGGGGCGGGTGGAGGGTGAAGCGGGCGTTGACCTGGGCGTGGACGGTCTGGCGCTGCGGTTCCAGGTCGAGCGGGGCGGGCTCCTCCTCCGCGTTGCCGCCGAGGGCGCGGCGGGCACCGCGGCCGGCGCGGCCGAAACCGGGCTGGGGCGCGGGGCTTTCGGCGCCGATGTCGGCGAGTTCGAGCAGGGAGTCGAGAGTGGTGCCGAGGGCCTCGGCGTATTCGCGGGCGCGCTGGACGGCCTCGCGGACGGCCAGCTGGCGGGCCTCGCGGTGGGCGGGCGAGTCGGGGTGGAGGTCCCACCAGGGTCCGCCGAGGCGGGTGAGTTCGTTCCCGGCGAGGCGGGTGGTGAGTTCGCCGAGGGCGGTGAAGTCGGTGAGGTGGGCGGTGAGATGGACGCGGCCGTGGTAGGCGCGGACGCGTTCGGTGCGGCCGTGGCGGCCGAGTTCGGGGGTGAGGGAGAAGGCGCCGGTCTCCAGTTTGTGGACGGCGTCCGCATAGCTCCGGACGAGTTCGAGGGTGGCGTTGTTGCGGCGGGTCAGCTGGGCGAGGGCGTCGTGCCGGTCGGTGCCGCGGGCGCTGACGGTGATGTCGAGGCGGGCGACCTCGGGGTCGACTTCGAGCCGCGCCTCACCGCGGACGGCGAGACGGGGTGCTTCGGGTGTGCCGTGCGGGGGGTGGGTCATGGCGGGCCCTTCTGCCGGTGAGGAGTTGGCGGTCACAGGTGGTGGCGGGGTGGGTCCACTGTGCATCGGCGGGGCGGCGAGGGAGGTGCCGGGCCGGGGATGGTTGCCTGTTCGGTATCGGGAGGGGGTGTTGCGGCGGGTGGGATTGCGCCAGAATCTACGCGCGTTGTGTCCGCGGTGGACGCGGCTGCGTGGTCCGTCGGTACGACTGGGAGTGGAAATGGCGCTCGGCAGAAGGAAGTTCCTGGGCAGTTCGGTCGCGGCAGGCGCGGGGGCGGGCCTGGTGGCCGCCGGCGCCCCGGCGGCGGAGGCGGCAGCGGGGAGCGCGGCGGGCCGCCACGGGCGCGAGCGGCGCTACTCCTTCACCGTGATGGGCACCACGGACCTGCACGGAAACGCCCTGAACTGGGACTACTTCACCGACAAGGAGTACGACGACAAGGACCACAACGACGTGGGCCTGGCGAAGATCTCCACGCTGGTCTCGCAGGTGCGCCGTGAGAAGGGCGCCCGCAACACCCTCCTCATCGACGCGGGCGACACCATCCAGGGCACCCAGCTCTCGTACTACTACGCGCGGGTCGACCCGATCACCGCGCAGCACGGCCCGGTGCATCCGATGGCCAAGGCGATGAACGCGATCGGCTATGACGCGGCGGCGCTCGGCAACCACGAGTTCAACTACGGGATCCCGGTGCTGCGGAAGTTCGAGGAGCAGTGCGATTTCCCGCTGCTCGGCGCCAACGCGCTGGACGCGCGGACCGAGCGGCCCGCTTTCCGGCCGTATGTGATGAAGCGGCTGCGGACGCCCTGCGGCCGGGATGTGCGGGTGGCGGTGCTCGGTCTGACGAATCCGGGGATCGCGATCTGGGACAAGGCCAATGTGCAGGGCAAGATGACCTTTCCCGGTCTGGAGGAGCAGGCGGCGAAGTGGGTGCCGAGGCTGCGTTCGATGGGCGCGGATGTGGTGATCGTCTCGGCGCATTCGGGGGCGAGCGGGACCTCTTCGTGGGGTGACCAACTGCCGTATGTGGAGAACGCGGCGGGTCTGGTGGCCGAGCAGGTGCCGGGGATCGACGCGATTCTGGTGGGGCACGCGCATCTCGAGGTACCCGAGTATTTCGTGACGAACAAGGAGACCGGGAAGCAGGTCGTCCTCTCGGAGCCCGCGAAGTGGGGGCAGCGGCTGACGCTCTTCGATTTCGAGGTGGTGTGGTCGCGGGGCCGCTGGGTCGTTCAGAGCGCGGGCGCGAAGGTCCTGAACTCCAATACGGTGCCCGAGGACAAGCGGATCTCCGGAATGCTCACGAAGGAGCACAAGAAGGTCGTCGCCTATGTGAACCAGGTGATCGGCACGAACAAGACGGAGATGTCCTCGGCCGAGGCCCCGTACAAGGATGTGCCGATCATCGATCTGATCAACCACATCCAGGCGGCCACGGTGAAGGAGGCGCTGGCCGGTACGGAGTACGCCGAGCTTCCGGTGCTCTCGCAGGCGGCGTGCTTCTCGCGGGCGGCGGTGATTCCGGGCGGCGAGGTGACGATCCGGGACGTGGCCGGTCTCTACACCTTCGAGAACACCCTGGAGGCGCGGCTGATGACGGGCGCGCAGCTCCGCGCCTATCTGGAGTTCTCCGCGAACTATTTCGTGCAGACCGCCGCCGACGCCCCGGTGGACCCGGCGAAGCTGACGAACGCCGACAACATCCCGGACTACAACTACGACGTGGTGGGCGGCCTTTCGTACGAGATCGACGTGGCGAAGGCCGCGGGGTCGCGGGTGGCGGAGCTGATGTTCGACGGGAAGCCGCTGGACGACAAGGCGGAGTTCGTGCTCGCGGTGAACAACTACCGGGCGAGCGGGGGCGGGAACTTCCCGGGTGTGGCCGGCGCGAAGCAGCTGTGGGCCAATTCGGAGGAGATCCGCAACACGATGATCACCTGGGTGAAGGAGAAGGGCGAGATCGACCCCGCGGAGTTCGCCGCGGTGGAGTGGAAGCTGACCCGGGACGGAACTCCGGTGTTCTGAGCGGGGATCACGGAATGCGGGGTCGCTGACTTTCGCGCTCGCCGACTTGGCGATCGCCGGGTTTCGGGGGCGGTGGCTTTCGGGGGCGGCTTTCGGGAAGCGGTGGCTTTCCCGGGCGGCTGCTCTTCGAGGTCGCCGGCTCGCGAGGGCCGGTTGGCTCTCGGAGGTCTTCGGATCCCCGGTTTCGTGTTCCTTCGGATCGCGCGGATTTCCGGGCGTCCGGTGCTTTGGGTTCTCTCCGGCTCGCGTCCGGCGCGGCAGGCCTTCGGGGCTTGCGGCGCGGGTGCTGAGGCGGGGTGGTGCGGCCGCGGCCGGCAGTTGGGTGGACTGCCGGTCGCGGTCTTTTGTATGCCCGGACGGAGGCCGGTCGGGGCACGGGCCAGGAGCCGGTGCCGAGGTGCCCGAGAGGGAGTTGTCCACAGGTGGGTGGGAGGGCGCCGGAGGCAGGTATAGGCTTGGCAAAGGCCGGGTAATGACGGCCTCTGTTCGCCTCTTCGGTGGCCGGGGGCCGTGCCTGTGGCACCGGTCCGGTCCGGGCGGGGGCCGGTAGGGGGTCACGACCGGGTGCAGGGGCGGGTGCGGTGCAGCGGTTGCCGCTGCCCCGGCGGGAACCATCGGAAGGGTACGACGAGCCGTATGACCGAGCAGAGCAGTCTGACGGGTCCCCAGCCGGGGGGCGGTGAGCAGATCGGCCGACAGGTCGACGAGGCCGAGGAGGTCGCGCTGGCCGTGACCGCGGTCTCCCGCCTCTTCGTGGAGATATCGGCTCGTTCGCTGGCCTCGGTCGACGGAACCCTGACCCTGCCGCAGCTGCGCGCGCTGGTGGTCCTGGAGCGCTGCGGACCCGTGAAGCTGGCGGCGCTGGCCTCGGTCCTCGGGGTCAATCCCTCGACGGCGCTCAGGATGGTGGAGCGGCTGGAGGCCCAGGACCTCGCGCACCGGGCGCCCAATCCGGGCAACCGCCGCGAGGTGGTGCTGCGGATGAGCGCCAAGGGCCAGTCCCTGGTCGACCGGGTGCTGCGGCACCGGCAGCGGGAGATACGCGCCCTGGTGGACCGGCTCCCGGCCGGGGACCGCCCCCAGTTGCTCGCCTCGCTGCATGTGCTGGCGCGGGCGGCGGGCGGGCAGGTGGACGAGGACCCGCTGGACGAGGTGCGCCGGGTCGCCGGTCTCGTCGACGATCCGCTCAATCCCTCACCGCGGGCGGGGGGCCGGCTGCGTCCCGCGGAGTCCTGAGCGCGGACCCCGCCGAGTCGGGCGGGGGGACGGTGATGCCCGGCGGGGCGGTGGGGCTCCCGGCGGGGGCGGACTCAACCGCGGGTACGGGCGCGGGTGCCGGTACGGATCCAAGCGCGCGTACGGACCCGGGTGCGGACCCCTTTCCGGTCCCGGAAGCGGATGCGGTCCCCGGTGGCGTCCCAGGTGTCCCGGATGTCCTGGGCATCCCGAGTGTCCCTGCCGTCCCGGGTGCGGATGCCGTCGGCTGGTGCAGGCCGAAGCGGGTGAAGGCGGTGCGCTGCGGCAGCGGGTAGGCGGTGGTGCCGGTGAGGGCGTTGAGGATGGTGGCGCTGCGCCAGGCGGCGAGCCCGAGGTCGGGTGCGCCGACGCCGTGGGTGTGCCGTTCGGCGTTCTGTACGTAGATGTTGCTGCCGCCGCGGGTGAGCGCGGGGTCGAGGGCGAGCCGGTAGTGCGCGTCCACGGCGAGGCGCCCCGAGCTGTCGCGCCGCAGGTGGGGTTCGAGGGCGCCGAGGAGCTGGTCGAGGGGGCGTTCGCGGTAGCCGGTGGCGAGGACGACGGCGTCGGTGGTGTGGCGGGTGCGGGTGCCCTGGCGGCCGTGTTCCAGGTGGAGTTCGATGCGGCCGTCGCCGACGCGGCCCGCGGTGCGGACGGTGACGCCGGGGGTGAGGGTGGCGTCCGGCCAGTGGCCGTTGAGGGTGCGCCGGTACAGCTCGTCGTGGATGGCGCCGAGGGTGCCGCTGTCGATGCCCTTGTGGAGTTGCCACTGCCGGGGCAGCAGGCTGTCGCGGGCGCTCTCGGGCAGCTGGTGGAAGTAGCGGGTGTAGTCGGGCGTGAAGTGTTCGAGCCCGAGCTTGGAGTACTCCATGGGCGCGAAGGCCTCGGTGCGGGCCAGCCAGTGGAGTCGTTCGCCGCCGGTGGGCCTGCGTCTGAGGAGGTCGAGGAAGACCTCGGCGCCGGACTGCCCGGAACCGATGACGGTGACATGGCCCGCGGCGAGGAGCCGGTCGCGGTGGCGGAGGTAGTCCGCGGAGTGCAGCACCAGGGTGCCCGGGGAGTCGGCGAGGGGCCGCAGGGCGCCGGGCAGATGGGGCGCGGTGCCGATGCCGAGGGCGAGGTTCCTGGCGTGGGTACGGCCGAGGGACTCGGTCTCGCCGTCGGCGCCGAGGCGGGAGTAGTCGACCTCGAAGTGGGCGTGGGCGCTGTCCCAGCGGACGGCCTCGACGCGGTGGCCGAAGTGCAGCGCGGGCAGGTGCTCGCTGACCCAGCGGCAGTAGGCGGCGTATTCGGCGCGGTCGATGTGGAAGCGCTCGGCGAAGTAGAAGGGGAACAGCCGCTCGCGGTGGCGCAGATGGCTGAGGAAGCTCCACCGGCTGGCGGGGTCGGCGAGGGTCACCAGGTCGGCGAGGAAGGGGACTTGGAGGGTGGTGCCCTCGATGAGCAGCCCGGGGTGCCAGGCGAAGGCCGGGTTCTGGTCGTAGAAGGCGGTGCCGAGGGTGGTGAGGGGCTGGGCGAGGGCGGCCAGGGAGAGGTTGAAGGGGCCGATGCCGATGCCGACCAGGTCGTGGGGGGCGGTTTCGCTGGTGCTCGTCACGGGAGGTTTCCTTCCACCAGTTTGAGGAGTGCGGCGAGGTCGCCCGGCTGGGTGTGCGGGTTGAGGAGGGTGGCCTTGAGCCAGAGGCGGCCTCCGTGGCGGGCCCGGCCGAGGACGGCGTGCCCCGCGCCGAGCAGGTCCCTGCGGACGGCGGCGAGGGTGCGGTCCTCGATGCCGGTCGGGCGGAACAGGACGGTGCTGAGGGCGGGCTCCGCGCAGAGGGTGAAGCGGGGGTGGGCGGCCACCAGGCGGGCCAGTTCGCGGGCCTGGGCGCAGACATGGTCGGTGAGGGCGCCGAGTCCTTCGCGGCCGAGTGCGCGCAGGGTGACGGCGATCTTGAGGATGTCGGGGCGGCGGGTGGTGCGCAGTGAGCGCCCGAGGATGTCGGGCAGCCCGGCCTCGGTGTCGTCGTCGGCGTTGAGGTAGTCGGCGCGGTGGTCGAGGGCGGCGAGCTCGGAAGGGTCGCGGCTGGTGAAGAGTCCGGCGGCGACCGGCTGCCAGCCGAGTTTGTGCAGGTCGAGTGCGGTGGTGTGGGCGCGGTCGAGGCCGGTGAGGAGTCCGCGGTGGCGGGCGCTGAACAGGAGGGCGCCGCCGTAGGCCGCGTCGATGTGCAGGCGGGCGCCGTGCCGGGCGGCGGTGTCGGCGAGCGCGTCGAGGGGGTCGATGAGCCCGGCGTCGGTGGTGCCCGCGGTGGCGGCGGCGAGCAGGTTCGGGTGGCCGTCGAGTCCGGCGAGCGCGGCGCCGAGGGCTTCGGGGCGCAGGGTGCCGTCCGGGGTGGGGACGGTCAGCGGCGGGGGCTGGCCGAGGAGCCAGGCGGCGCGGTGCAGCGAGTGGTGGGCGTTGGCGCCGCAGACCACCTGGACGGGGCCGGGGCGAAGCTCCCGGGCGAGCAGTACGGCGAGTTGGTTGGCCTCGGTGGCGCCGGTGGTGACCAGGGCGTCGGCGGCGGGGTGGACCTCGGCGGCGAGGGCCCGGGTGACGAGGGCTTCGAGCGCGGAGGCGGCGGGGGCCTGGTCCCAGGAGTCCATCGAGGGGTTGAGCGCCGAGGCGGCCAGGTCGGCGGCGGTGGCCACGGCGAGCGGGGGGCAGTGCAGATGGGCGGCGCACAGCGGGTCGGCGGGGTCGGCGGCGCCCTCGGCGACGGCGGTGACGAGGCTGTGCAGGGCGGGGTGGGCGCCGATGCCCTGCTCGGGCAGGGCGGTGCCGAGGGCCCGGCGGACGCGGGCGGCCACCGCCTCGGGTCCGCCCGCGGGCAGCGGGCCCTGTCGCCGCAGGGCGCCTTCCTGGAGGGCGGCGAGGACGGTGTCGAGCATCGGGCGCAGGGCGGTCGGGCCTGCGGCCCCTCCGGCGAGAGGCGGCGGGGTGCTCAATGGCGGTCCTTCAGGTGGGATGCGGGCAGCGGCGCACCAAGCCTGTAGGACCGCCTCGCGGCGCAGGCGCCAAGCAGCGCCGATGCGACCCGAAAGAGGGAAGCGGGGCGGGAGTTGGGGGCGCGGGGGCGGCCGGGCTGCGAGGAGCGCGGTCCGCTCGCGGCACGTGCGACGGCACCCGGCGGCGGGCCCGGACGCGATGCCGGGGCCAGAACCGGCCGTACATCCGAGACGGACCCAGGCCGGAACCCGCACATCCCGACCGCAGAACCAGCCGTACACCCAAGACAGACCCGGACCGCAGCCCGCACATCCCGACCGCAGCTTCCTCTCACCCCAGGTCGGCTGCCCGAGGCCTGCGCTGCCAGCTCGCCCCGGCGCCTCCAGCCGCGGACCGCGCCCGCACCCGCGCCCATGCCCGGGCCCCGGACGCCGGACGCCGGACGCCGGAGTCGGCGGCCTGCCCGCCGCTCCCCCGCCCGCCCCGGGTGTCCGGGGTGGCCCGGGGCTACGTCCCCGGCCCGGGCCCGTGCCGCCGGCCGGAATCGGTGGCTGCCGTCAGTGCGCGGCCCCGCTCTCCTCCTCGCCCGCCTGCACCCGCAGCGCGCGGTGGAGGTCGTCGAGGCGGTCGGCCAGTTCGCGGCGGAGGGCGGGCAGCAGGTCGTCCGCGCGCAGGCACTGCTCGGCGAGTTCGGCGGTGCGGGGGTCGGTGCGGTGGCCGGGGAAGCCGTGGCGGCCCGCGGCGGAGGCGATGGCCGCGCCGCGGCGGGCGGCGAGGGCGGGTACCTCGGTGAAGTAGCGGGGGACGAAGTCGCGTACCAGATCGGCCTGTTCGGGCTGCCAGAAGCCCTGGGCGGTGGCGGTGAAGAGGTAGTTGGAGAGGGTGTCGTCCTCGAACAGGGCCCGCCAGGCCTCCTGTTTGGCGACCGGGTCGGGCAGTGCGGCGCGGCAGCGGGCGGCGCCCTCCTGGCCGGTGGCGCTCGGGTCCTGGACGAGTTCGGCCTCGACGACGGCGTCGTCCACGGCGCCGAGGACGCACAGGCGGCCGAGGATGCGCCAGCGCAGTTCGGGGTCGAGTTCGGGGCCGCCGGGGACGCTGCCGGAGTCGTACCAGTCGCGGATCACATCGGGCTGGGTGGCGGAGTCGATGGCGTGCCGCACGGCGAGCAGGCGCAGCCCGGGGTGGTCGCCGGTCTCGGTGCGGCGCAGCAGGTCGCGGCAGAGTTCGCCGAGGGTGGCGAGGGCCGCGGGGCGGCGTTCGGCGGGCAGGTAGCGGTCGGCGACCAGGCGGCTGAAGGTGAGGACGCCGCTGACGACGGCGAGGTCGCGCTCGTGCGGGAGGTGGGTGCGGGCGGCGTCGAGGTAGGCGGCGGGCGGGAGTTCGCCGTCGCGGACGGCCTCGCGCAGCGCGTTCCACACCACGGCGCGGGTGAGCGGATCGGGCACTCCGGCCAGCGCGTCGAGGGCGGTGCGGGCGGAGGCCGGGTCGAAGCGGATCTTGGCGTAGCCGTAGTCCTGGTCGTTGAGGACGAGGAGGGCGGGCGGGGCGCCGAGGTCGCGGGGGGCGCCGGGGATGTCGCTGTCGAAGCGTTCGCGGAGCACCAGGCGGCTGCCGTCGCCGGGGTCGCGGTCGTAGACGCCGACGGCGATGCGGTGCGGGCGGCTGCCCTCGCGGCTGACGGTGAGGGTGGTGCTGCGGGCGTCGACGGGGGTCAGTTCGGGGGTGAGGGTGTCGACGCCGGTGGTGCGCAGCCACTGGGCGGCCCAGCCGTGGATGTCGCGGTCGGTGTGGCCGGCGAGGGAGTCGAGGAAGTCGGCGAGCGAGGCGTTGGCGAACTTGTGCCGGGCGAAGTGGGTGTTGATCCCGGCGAGGAAGTCCTTCTCGCCCATCCAGTGGACGAGTTGGCGCAGGGCGCTGGCGCCCTTGGCGTAGGAGATGCCGTCGAAGTTGAGCAGGGCGGCGGCGGTGTCGTCGACGGCCTCGGGGGCGACGGGGTGGGTGGAGGGGCGCTGGTCGGCGTCGTAGCCCCAGCCCTTGCGGGCGATGGCGAAGTCGGTCCAGGTGCCGGTGTGGCGGGTGGCCTCGCTGAGGACCTGGTAGCCCATGTACTCGGCGAAGGACTCGTTCAGCCAGATGTCGTCCCACCAGGTGAGGGTGACGAGGTCGCCGAACCACATATGGGCCATCTCGTGGGCGATGACCATGCCGCGGGTCTGGCGTTCGGTGTCGGTGACGGCGGAGCGGTAGAGGAACTCGTCGCGGAAGGTGACGAGTCCGGGGTTCTCCATGGCGCCCGCGTTGAACTCGGGGACGAAGGCCTGGTCGTAGGAGTCGAAGGGGTAGGGCTCCTCGAACTTCTCGTGGTAGCGGTCGAAGCAGGCGCGGGTGATGTCGAGGAGTTCACCGGTGTCGGCGTCGAGGGCGGGGGCCAGGGAGCGGCGGCAGTGCAGTCCGAAGGGGATGCCGCGGTGCTCGGTGCGCACCGAGTACCAGGGGCCGGCGGCGACGGCGACGAGGTAGCAGGAGAGCGGCAGGGTGGGGGCGGCCTGCCAGCGGCCCTGTGCGTCGCGGGTGGTGAGGGTGTTGCCGAGGACGGTCCAGCTCTCGGGGGCGTTGACCCGCAGCTCGAAGACGGATTTCAGGTCGGGCTGGTCGAAGGCGGCGAAGACGCGCTGTACGTCGTCGAGGAAGAGCTGGCTGTAGACGTAGGTCTCGCCGTCGGCGGGGTCGGTGAAGCGGTGCAGTCCCTCGCCGGTGCGGGAGTAGCGCATCTCGGCGTCGACGGTGAGTTCGTGGGGGCCCGCGGTGAGGCTCAGCGGGAGGCGGTTGCCGTCGAGGGCGGCGGGGTCGAGGGGCTGTCCGTCGAGGGTGGCGGCGCGCAGGGTGACGGGCTTCAGCTCGACGAACGTGTCCGCGTCCGATTGTGCGGTGAAGCGGATGACGGTGCGGGAGTCGAAGGTCTCCTCGCCGCGGTCGAGGTCGAGGTCGACCGTGTACCGGTGGACTTCGAGGAGTTGTGCTCGGGTCTGCGCTTCGTCGCGCGTCAGTACGGACATGGTGGCCATGCTGCCTGATGGTCCCGGCGGGGGAACAGGGGGTTTCACCCGGCGTGCGCGGCGGTGAAGGGACGGGGCCGGGCCGCGGCGGCGGCGCGCGGGGTCAGACGCCGCCAAGGGCTTCGGATCCGGCGGCCCGGCCCGGCCGGGCGGGTGACTCGCGCTGGACGGGGACGCGGGTGTCGGGCCCGGTGGCGGGTTGACCGCGGCGGCGGCGCGGCGGGGCGGTGGGCCGGGTCTCGGGATCGGCGCGCAGTTCGCGCAGTTCCGCTTCGAGGGCACGGGTGCGCTGGTGGGCCTCGTAGAGGTAGCGGACCTTGGTGCGCAGGGCGAGCGGGTCGATCGGCTTGAGGACGAGGTCGGCGACGCCGAGTTCGTAGGCGTCGGCGGTGAGCGCGGCGTCGGCGCCGAATCCGGTGAGCAGCAGGACGGGGATGTGCTGGGTCTGCTCCAGGCGCCGCAGGTAGCGGACCACGTCGACTCCGCTGACGCCGGGCATGCGGACGTCGAGGACGAGGAGGCCGATGCTGCCGCGCAGGACGTCCTTGAGGGCGGCGTCGCCGCTGGTGGCGCTCCGCACCGGATAGCCGAGCGGGGCGAGGGCGCATTCGAGCGCGTACAGCGTGTCCTCGTGGTCGTCGACGATCAGGATGCTCGCTTGTGTCGGCAAGGCCCGCGTCCCCTCGCTTGGGTGTCCGGCGCCCGGCCGGACGGACGGTGAGTGGGAGAGCACTCAGCGTAGGATGCCCTATTTCCCGGCGTACGCCGAGGGGGTACGGAGGTGAAGGTGCGCGGCCCGGCGCGACGCGCGCCGCGTGCGCCCCTTCTCAACGGGGCCTGGATGGCGGGCGGTTGGCGCCCCGACCTGCGGGCGAGGGCCTGAGCGGGGACCTCGGGGCGGGCCCGCGCGCGGGGCGCACGCCGGGTCCGGGCTCCCCCGGATCCCGGCCCGGTCCGGGTCCTGAACCCAGGGGACCGGGGGCCGGGTGCGCCGAGGGACCGGAGGCGCGGGTCCGGTCAGTCCGCGGTGGCGGCCGTACGGGAGGCCCCGTTGCCGCGGGCGGGCTCCGCCGACTCGGCGTCCGCGATCTGCTCGTGGTGGCGGATGACCTCGGCGACGATGAAGCCGAGGAGCTTCTCGGCGAAGGAGGGATCGAGCTTCGCGGTCTCGGCGAGCTGGCGCAGGCGCTCGATCTGGCGGGCCTCGCGGGCCGGGTCGGCGGGCGGCAGCCGGTGCAGGGCCTTGAGGCGACCGACCTGCTGGGTGCATTTGAAGCGCTCGGCCAGTATGTGGACGACCGCCGCGTCGATGTTGTCGATGCTGTCGCGCAGCCGGGTCAGCTCGGCGCGCACCGAGGCGTCGGCCTCGGCCACCGTGTCGAGGGCCCCGGCGCTTTCGGCCTGCTGCGGGTCACGGGAGGTCATGGCCCGACACCCTACGTCGCCCCGGGCGCGGCGTCCGGGGCGTCCGGCTGCTGGACCAGCGGCGGATCGTCCGGGTCGGGAACGGCGTTGCTCCAGCCGCCGGGGACGCTGCGGCCCTGCTGGGCGCGGAAGCGGACCGGGGCCATGCCGACGCGGCGGGTGAAGAGCCGGGAGAAGTAGGCGGGGTCGTCGTAGCCGACGCGGCGGGCGACCGCGGCGACCGGCAGATCGGTGACGGCGAGGAGTTCCTTGGCGCGGCCGAGGCGGATGCCGAGCAGGTAGTCCTTGGGGCTGCACCCGGCGCCGCGCCGTACCGCGGTGCGTAGCTCGGCGGGGGTCATGCCGTGCCGGGCGGCGTGCTCGGCGACCGACAGCGGCTGGAAGGCGTCCGCGGCGAGGGCGGCGAGCACCGGGTCCCCGTCCGGGCCGAGGTCGGCGCGGGCCCGGCGCAGCGCGACCAGGAGTTCGTGCACGGCGGCCGCGGTCTCCACCTCCAGGAGCGGGTTGTCGCGGCGGGCGGCCCGGGTCATCCGGCCGACGACGGCGCGGGCGGCGGCCGGGTCGGAGAGGGGGACCACGGGCCGCTCGGGCTCGATGTAGCCGAGTTCGGTGTACGTGGCGGTGGCGGGCCCGGTGAAGTCGACGAAGCACTCGTCCCAGCCGGTGCCGGAGTCCGGGGCGTAGTGGTGGCGGACGCCGGGGGTGAGCCAGAGCAGGGCGGGGGCCCGGACCGGGACGCGGCGGCCGTCGGCGCCCGCGAACCAGCCGCGGCCGGAGCTGAGGACGACGGCGACATGGTGGTCGAGGGTGCGCGGGCCCACCGTGGGCAGGGTGCCGTGCTGGAGGCCGACGCCGAGGCAGACGAGCCCGAGCCGGTAGTGGGCCGGGCTCGGAGTGAAATACCGCATCCAGGTGTGGTACATCCCGTTTCCTCCCTCTTCGGTGCGCGGCTCGCCGGGTCCATTCTCGCGTGGTGCCCGCTCCGGTGGATGGCCGGATTCCGCCGGGGGTTCGCCCGCACGGGCGGCGAACCGGGCCCGGGACCGGAGAACGGGCGCGGAAGCGGGCGGAAGGGCGGGCACCGGCCCGGGTGTCCGCGCGCCTCGCCACGGCCCCTCCGCGGAATCCATGTCCCGCCGATCTTTGTCCATGGACCGGGTCGCCGCCAGGGGTGAGGGTGTCCGGTGCGGGACTGCGAGCGAAAGGCGCCAGATGCACGAGTTCAGGGTGGGCGAGGACGACTTCGAGCTGGACGGCCGCCCGCTGCGGCTGCTCTCCGGCGCCCTCCACTACTTCCGGGTCCACGAGAGCCAGTGGGGGCACCGCCTCGCGATGCTGCGGGCCATGGGCCTCAACTGCGTCGAGACCTATGTGCCGTGGAACCTGCACGAGCCGCGCCCGGGCGAGTACCGCGACCTGGACGCGCTCGGCCGCTTCCTGGACGCCGCCCACGAGGCGGGCCTGTGGGCGATCGTGCGCCCCGGCCCGTACATCTGCGCCGAGTGGGAGAACGGCGGGCTGCCGCACTGGATCACCGGCCCGCTCGGCCCGCGCGCCCGCACCCGGGACGCCGTCTACGGGGCGGCGGTGGCCCGCTGGTTCGCCGCGCTGCTCCCCCAGGTCGTCGCCCGGCAGGTGGACCGCGGCGGCCCGGTCCTGATGGTCCAGGTCGAGAACGAGTACGGCTCCTACGGCTCGGACGCCCGCTACCTGGCGCAGCTGCGGGACCTGCTCCTGGACCTCGGGGTGAGCGTGCCGCTGTTCACCTCCGACGGCCCCGAGGACCACATGCTCACCGGGGGCGGCGTCCCCGGGGTGCTGGCCACCGCGAACTTCGGCTCCGGGGCGCGGGCCGCCTTCGCGACCCTGCGCGGGCACCGGCCGAAGGGCCCGCTGATGTGCATGGAGTTCTGGTGCGGCTGGTTCGACCACTGGGGCGCCGGACATGCCGTACGCGAACCCGGGGACGCGGCGGAGGCGCTGCGGGAGATCCTGGAGTGCGGCGCCTCGGTGAACCTGTACATGGCGCACGGCGGCACCAGCTTCGGCGGCTGGGCCGGCGCCAACCGGGCGGGCGAGCTGCACGACGGCCGCCTGCTCCCGGACGTCACCTCCTACGACTACGACGCGCCGATCGACGAGTACGGCCGCCCCACCCCGAAGTTCTTCGCCTTCCGCGAGGTGCTCGCCGCGTACGCCGAGGAGCCGCCGCCCGGGCTGCCCCCGGCTCCCCCGTCCCTCGGCGCCCCGGTCTTCGCCCCGGTCCGGGACCGGGTGCCGCTCGCCGAGGTGCTTGCCGCGCTCGGCGGCCCCGAGACCGAGGGCCCGCTCCCGCCGAGCTTCGAGGAGCTGGACGTGGACCGCGGTCTGGTCCGCTACACGGTACGGGTGCCGGGTCCGCGGCAGCCGTACCCGCTGAGCGCGCCCGGGCTGCGGGACCGCGCGGTGGTGTACGTGGACGGGCGGCGCGCCGGGGTGCTGACCGAGGAGCAGCCGGTGCTGCCGGAGCCGGTCGCGGGCCCCGCCGAGGTGGAGCTGTGGACCGAGTCGCTCGGCCGGGTCGGCTACGGCCCGCGCACCGGCGAGCCCAAGGGCGCCACCGGCGGCCTGCGGCACGAGCGCCAGTTCCTGCACGGGGTGCGGGCCCGCGGGCTGCGCCTGGACGCCTTCGACGCCGCCGAGCGGGTGCGCGCCCTGCCCTTCACGGCGGCCCCCGGGGACGGCGCCGCGGGCCTGTACCGGGCGAGCGCCGAGATCCGCGGCGCGGGCGACGCGCGCCTGCGGCTGCCCGGCTGGACCCGCGGCTTCGTCTGGGTCAACGGCTTCTGCCTGGGCCGCTACTGGTCCCTCGGCCCGCAGGACTCCCTGTACGTACCCGGCCCGGTGCTGCGCGAGGGCGCCTGCGAGGTCTGGGTCCTGGAACTGGAGGAGGCGGGCACGGCAGTGGAGTTGAGCGGGGTGAGCGGCCCCGGGAGTTGACCGGGGTCCTCGACACGACGAGCAACGGGGTCCTCGACACGGCGAGTTGGGCGGCGAAGCCGGATCGGCGCGTGGGCATCGGCACGTGAACAGGGGCGCCCGCTCGGCGAGTTGAGGAGGGCACGTGAACAGGGCCGCCCGCTCGGCGAGTTGAGGAAGGCGCGTGAACAGGGCCGCCCGGTCGGCGAGTTGAGGAGGGCGCGGGGCCCGGGAAGGTGAACGGGGCTGCCGGCAGGGCGAGTTGGTCGGGCCGCGGGCCGCTCCGCTCACCCGCGGGCCACGCCCGGAGCGCGGTCCCGCTCCACGCACGGGGCCCGGTTCCGACGTACGGAACCGGGCCCTGCCGTGCCCTGTGCGGACCGCCCGCGCCGGGTGGTCGGGCCCGGCGCGAGCGGTTTCCCCCGGCGCCCCGGTGGGGCGCCCGATCGGGGGACCGGCCGGGGCGCGGGGCCCCGGCCGGTCCGGGGGCTGAGAGTGCCCGAGGAGGTGGGCGCTCTCCGCGGGGGGACCGCCGCCGCGGTCCCTCGCGCGGGGCGGGCGGTTGCGGGTCCGCCCGCCCCCTGCCGAAGGGTCAGACCTCCCGGACCTCGAAGGCGTCCAGGACGAACTCGGCCGTGCCGTCCTTGCCGGTCTTGCGCAGCCCGACCCAGGCCTCGCCCTTCTCGGGGGCGGTGAACTCGTAGCTCAGCGCGGCCGGTTCGGTGGCCACCGGCAGCTTCCTGCGGTCGAGTTCGCGGGCGCCGGGCTCGTCGACGCCGGTGATCCAGGCGTACTGGTCCGCCTTCTCGTTCTCGTACAGGAAGGAGACCCGGTACCTCCTGCCCGGCTCGAAGCGGACGGTGCCCGGCACCGTGCGGTAGACGAGTCCCTCGTTCTCGCCCCGGGACTTCAGGGACTCGCCGCCCTCGATGACGTCGTCGATCGCCTTCCCGTTCCAGCCGCGCTGGGTGTACGGGGCGTGCTTCTGCGCGATATGGGTGCGCGGGTCGGTGCTGTCCCCGGCGTCGCCCTTGACGAAGGGGCCCCAGCCCTGCGGCACGTGCTCGAAGTCCTCGAAGACCAGGGCGCCCTCCTTGGCGGACCGCCGCCCGGGCACCACCCGTACCGCGTCGAAGCGGACCCGGGCCGTGCCTTCCCCGGCGGTCAGGGCGAGTTCGACGGGCCCGCCGCCCTCGGGGACGGTGAACCAGGTGAACAGGCGCTGGAAGCGGGTCTTCTGCTTGCGGTCGGAGGCGACGTAGTTCCCGGCCGTGGAGGTCTCGGTGAAGTTGACCGCACGCTCGCCGTCCGCGGTGCGCACCTCCAGGGCCGCCCGGCGCCGCTCCCCCGCCTTCTCGCCGACCTCGACCTGCACCGAGGCCGCGTAGGTCCCCGGGGCGAGGCGGCCGAGGGTCTGCGAGACGGCCGCCGCGCCGCCCGCGCCGATCACGAGTTCGTGGTCGCCGCGCTCGCTGCGCACCACCTTCGCCGGGCCCTTCGCGCGCCAGCCGGACAGATCACCGGAGTGGAAGCCCGGGTTGCGCACCGGCGTGTGCTGGCCCCAGTCGGCCTCGGCGCCCTCGCGGACCCGGCGCGGATGCACCACGTAGGGCTGCTTCGCCTCGGCGTCCAGGGTGACCTTCCCGCCGCGCACCCGGGCGTCGGTGACATGGACGCGGCCCTGGTCGGTCAGCCGGTAGACGCTGACGGTGGAGCGGTGCGCCCAGCCGCGGGGCAGCTGCCAGGTGCTGCGGCCGCCCTTCGGGTGGTAGTGGTACAGCTTCTCCGGGTCGGTGGCCCGGCGCGGCTGCCAGGGCAGCAGATAGCTGCCGCCGTCGTAGACGAGGCGGCCGTCGGTGGTGATCTGCCGGGTGCCGTCCGCGTCGGAGACGACGGTGCGGGTGGCGCCGAAGAAGGTGACCTCGTGCGCGCTCCACTTCTTGATCGGCTGGGCCTGGAGGTACTTGGCCGGGAGGGCGTCGGTCCAGATGATCTCGTAGAACTCCGCCCAGTCGGTCTTGCCGACCCAGCCCTCGTAGTTGCCCATCCGGCCGTGGCCGAGCAGCGTCGGCCACTTGTCGGCGAAGACGTCCTTCTGGTGGTGGCGTACGAAGCGGATCAGCTGCGAGTTGAGGCCGCGAGAGGTGTCGGCGCCGTAGTCGGGCTCATTGGCCCAGTGCGACCAGACCGAGGAGCGCTCCAGGCCGTGGCCCCACTCGGTGGTGACGATCCAGCCCTGCTCGGCGAGGGCCCGCTGGAGCCGGTCGGAGTTCCAGCCGGACTCGCGGAAGACGTCGATGTAGAGGGTGTTGAGCGCCGGGTCGGTCTGGGCGCGCAGGTCGGCGAAGCGCTTGACGATGTCGCCGGAGACCAGATCGCGGCGGGGGTCGATCCGGTAGGACTGGTCCAGCCAGTCCCACTGCTTGTCCTCCTTGTCGACCAGGGTCTCCGAGAAGGACTCGGCCACCGGGTACGACTCGGTGGCGTTGACGTGCACCGAGAAGTCGCTGTTCCACCTGCGGCCCTCGCGGACCAGGGCGTTCAGCTCGTCGAGCCCGCCCGCGCGCTTGTTGTAGTTGCCCGCGTAGTCGGGGTGCGCCGAGTCGTGGCCCTCGGAGGCGTACCCCTTGATCAGGGTGTACTGCCGCAGCCCGTCGGTGGCCAGGCTGATCCGCTTGACCTCGTCGAGGGTGGCGAGGAAGGGGTTGGTGGCCTGGGAGGCGAAGTTGAAGGGGATGTGGGCGACGACGCGCAGATGCTGGTCCTCGGCGCCGCGCGGGGTGACCATCACGTCCCGGAAGGCGATCGCGGCGTCCTGCCAGTCGACCTCGCCGTCGTCGTTGCGGTCCCCGGTGACGATCACCGTGGCGTAGGGCAGCGGCTCGGTGGCGTCCACCGGTGAGGTGGCCGCGCGGTGCGTCCACTGGCCGGGGGCGAGCTGGGCCTTCACATAGCCCTCGGCGCGGACCGTGCTGTGCCACAGCCGCCCGTTCTCCCAGCTGGTCTTCTCGTCGGTCCGGTCCCAGACGGTGTTGGTCTCGAAGGCGCCGCCGAGCCGGTCGTGGGCGAGGACCGCGTAGGCGCACCCGGCGGGCGCCGCGGCCGGGGTGTCCTTACCGGGCCGTACGAAGGTGTCGCCGCTCTTGGCCTTGTCCAGCTGCACCTTGGCCGCGAGGAGGGTCGCCCCGGGCTGGTCGCTGCGGACGGAGAGCAGGGCGAGACCGGGGATCTGGAGGGTGCCCACCCGCAGGGCCCCGGTGTCGGCGATCCGGGTCACCCGCCAGTCGACGCGGCGGCCCTCGACCGAGATGCGGACCTCGATCCGGGTGCCGCCCTCGAAGTCGAGGCGGTAGTCGGCGTGGTCGCCGCGCAGCCGGGAGCCGACCTTCGGGGTGTGCTCCGCGCCGTCGATCAGGACGGTGGTGACCTCGTCCTCCTGGCCGTGCAGCACGGCGCGGTCCGCGCGGTCGGTGTAGCTGATGACGCGGGGGAAGCCGGTGGCCACCCGCACCTCCAGCTCCCGGGAGCGGATGACACCGTCCGCGGGCGCCGCGGCGGCGGTGCCCCCGAGGCCCCCGAGGGCTACTCCGGCTCCGGCCAGGGCTCCCGCCGCGACCACGGTCCTTCTCCTCGGCGCAAACGTGTCTGACTGCAAGGCACACCCTCCTGAGGATCAACTTCCGTGGCCGTAACCATGCTGCTGACCGGCCGGTCAGGCCCATGGACAAAGGAGGCGCAGGTCTTGGACTAACGTCCGCACCCGCGCGGCGGACCCCGCGGTGAACGGGCGGGGAACGGCACGCGGGCCGGACACGGAACAGGACCCGGAGCGGCACAGCGGCTCCGGGTCCTGCTCGTCGTACGGGTACTGCGGTGCACCAGTGCTGCGGTGGTGCGTCAGTGCTGCGCGTCCGGTCGAGCGGGTGCTCGGTTCAGCGCGGGCGCCCGCCGGTGGGGGGACGGTGGTGCTGCCGGGTCACAGACCCTGGGCGGCCTCAGCGATGTCCGCGGCGAAGGTCGAGACCTCGGTGTAGACGCCGGGGTAGCCGGGCTGGGCGCAGCCCTGGCCCCAGGAGACGATGCCGACCTGGATGAAGGCGCCGGAGTCGTCCTTGCGGAACATGGGACCGCCGGAGTCGCCCTGGCAGGTGTCGACGCCGCCCTCCTCGATGAGGCCGGCGCAGATCTCCTCGTCCGGGGTCAGGTCGTCGCCGTAGGCGTTGCCGCAGGCGGCGTCGTCCACGAAGGGGACCTCGGCCTTGAGCAGGTAGCGCTGCTGGTCGCCACCCTCCTTGTCGGCACCCCAGCCGGCGATGGTGAAGTCACCCTCGTTGTAGCTGGCGTCGGTGGCGATCTTCAGGGTGGGCTGGTCGATCGGCTTGTCCAGCTTGATCAGGGCCCAGTCCTTGCCCTTGCCGTTGTAGCCGGGGGCCTGCAGGACCTCGGTGGACTGCGCGGTGATCGCGTCGCTGCTCTCCAGGTCCACGACACCACCGGTGGCGGTGATGCTGGTGTCCGGGCCGGAGCCGTCGACACAGTGGGCCGCGGTCAGGACGATGTCCTGCTCGTAGAGTGCGCCACCACAGCCCATCGACAGCCGGACCATGAAGGGGAATTCGCCCTGCTCGGCCTGGGTTCCGCCGACGACGGGCGCCGGGGCGGCCTGGGCGGCGGGCTGAAGGGAGAAGGCGGCGAGCGTGACGGCGCCGGCGGCGAGAAGTCTCTTCGTCGTGGTGATCTTCGTAGAGCGCTTCAACGTTCTTCCTTTCGTGGGGGGTTGAACGCGCCAACAGGCCACGGGCCGCCCGCCGTGTGCGTGGGGGTGGCATGGGCCCGTCAAAGCGTTGTTGGATTATGGGGATGCGCGTCACCAAACGACAAGAGGGCAAAAACCAGCCAGCGGCCGGAAAGCGCTCTCGGATACCGTCCGAAAACGGGACGGCTTCGACTCCTGACCGGGGGTGTGTGCATGGCGGACAGCGGACCGGTGACTCGCGGTTTTCCGCATCTGGACACCGTCCACGCGGCACTGACCGCGCTGTATCGGCGACTTTCGGCCAGCGGGGTCCAGGCTTTCGGCCTGAGCGTCCCGCCCTCGGACGTGGCCTTCGACGAGGAGGAGGACCTGCACCACGGCGCGCAGCGGATCGCGGGCGCGCTGGTGCGGCACTACCGGCTGCCGGACGCCCGCGCCGTGGTGAGCTTCCGGGAGATGACCCACGCCGCCACCGTCGAACCGACCGCGGGGCCCGAGTACTTCATCGAGCTGAACAACCGCTTCCGCGGCCACCGCAGGGACATCGGCGCCGCCCTCGCGCACGAGATCGCGCATGTCCTGCTGCACCGCCTGGACCTGTCCTTCCCCGGCACCCGGGACAACGAGATCCTCACCGACACCGTGACCGCCTACCTCGGCGCGGGCTGGCTGCTGCTCGACGCCTTCCGCGCGGACGCCCTCTCCTCGCAGAAGCTCGGCTACCTCACCCCCGAGGAGTTCGGCTACGTACTGGCCCTGCGCGCCCGGCACTTCGGCGAGGACCCCGCGCCCTGGTTCACCAGCCCCCAGGCGTACCCGGCCTACCAGGAGGGCCTGGCCCTGGCCCGGCACGAGGGACGCCGCCCCCCGCTCGCGGCAGCGGCCTGGGCCGATCGCCGCCGCTACGCCAGGGACCGCCGCCTGGCCCGGGCGGGCGACCCGCTCACCACCGCCCCCTACCGCTTCGAGGGCCTCGGCCCCGCCTCGGTCTCCTTCGCCTGCCCGGCCTGCTTCCAGCGGATCCGGGTGCCGGTACGGGGCAGGCTGCGCGCCCGGTGCTCCCTGTGCGGCACGGTGCACGACTGCGAGACCTGACCGCGGCGGCGCTCACCGGACCGGGCGGCGTCGCTCACCCGCCCAGGGCGCCGCGGGTCACTCCCCGCGGGTGGCGCCGCCGCGCTCCAGCTGCCGCTTGAGCGTCGCGAGAGTGTGCCGGATGTTGCCCCGCTGGAAGTCGGCGAAGACCTTGCCGCGGGTGACCGCCTTGTCGAAGCCGTTGGCGAGGAAATCCGGCCAGGAGCGGCGGTCGTCGGTCCAGGTCTCGGTCACCTGGGTGCCGCCGTCCACCGCCTCGAAGCGGTACTCCCAGCTCGCGATCCTGGAGGGCAGCGCGAGGCGCCGGGGCCCGAACGCCCGCACCCGGAAGGCGAACCGCTCCCCCGGCTCGGCGGCGGTGACCACGCACTGGGTCGTCCACTTCACGCCACCGCGCTTGTTGTGCCCGGCGAAACGCAGCCCGACCCTGGTCCCCTGGCCCCATCCCTCGCCCAGCGTGGCGCCCTGGTTCTCCGGGCTCCAGCTCGCCATCCGGCGCGGATCGCTGATCTGCTCGTAGACCTCCCCCGGGTCGAGGGCGATGACGATGCTGTCCGAGACGGTGAAGGTACGCGGCATGTGCGGGGCTCCGATCGTAGGCTGCCGACGTTAGACGGCGGCCCCCACCAGGGGGGAGAGCGGAACGGCGAGAGTCACATCACGGAGTACGGCCAAGGCACGCGGGCACCCTGCTCACGCGGGCACCCTGCTGAGGGACGTCGGCCCCCAGGACCCGGACACCCGCGTACGGATGCGCCGCGCTCCGCCGATGACGACCCACCGCGGCGGCCAAGCCGCCCCGGGAGCGGGTGGAGGCGGGTGGAGAGCGGAATGCCCGGGGCGGCAGAGGCGCAGCCGGGACGGCGGCCCGGTCCGGCCGTCTCCACCCGTCCACTCCACCCGGCCCGGCAGCGGGAGTTCGGCCCCACTCATCCCGTTCGCTACATTGTTCGCCGCGCCGCCCCACCGGCTCCCGGCCCTGCCCGCCCCCGCGAGGCGCAGCGCCCGTCCCGTCCCCGACCCCCGAGGAGCCGCGCGTGGATGCCGCAGTCTCCACCTGCTTCCGCCACCCCGAGGTGGAGACCCCTGTCCACTGTGCCCGGTGCCGGCGGCCCGTCTGCCCGGACTGCGTACGGGAGGCCGCGGACGGCCCCCGGTGCGTGGAGTGCTCCGCCGAGGGCGAGGGGGCGGCACAGCGGCAGCCGGGTACCGCCTTCGGAGGCGGCGCCCTTCCCGTGGCCGTGGTCACCTACGCGCTGATCGGGCTCAATCTGCTCTGCTTCCTCGGCGAGTTGCTGCGCCCGGAGATCCTGGACCAGTTCGGGATGCTCGGCGCGGGCATGCGGGGCCCGGACGGGGAGCACTATGTGCACCAGGACCCGGTACCGCCCGGCTTCACGGCGGAGGGCGTGGTCGCGGGCGAGTGGTACCGGCTGCTGACCGGGGCCTTTCTGCACCTCTCCCCCACCGAGGGCCTCTTCGGGATCCTGCACATCGGGCTGAACATGTTCTCGCTGTGGAACATCGGCCGGGTGGTGGAGCTCCAGCTCGGCCGGGTCCGCTACCTCGCCCTGTATCTGCTCTCCGCCCTCGGCAGCTCGGTGCTGGTGCTGCTGCTCGCCCCGGACACCGACACGGTGGGCGCCTCGGGCGCGATCTTCGGCCTCGGCGCCGCCTGCTACGTGGTGGGCCGCCGCCTCGGCGCACCCCGCGAGGCGGTGAACCGGATGCTCGGCGGACTCCTGGTGTGGATGCTGGTCTCCGCCGGATTCGCCTCCTGGCAGGGGCACTTGGGCGGGCTGCTGACCGGCGCCCTGGTCGCGGCCGCCTTCGCCTGGGCGCCGCGCGCCCGCCGTCTCCCGGTCCAGGGCGCGGCCTGCGCGAGCGTCCTCCTCGTCCTCCTCGTCCTGGCCGCCGTGAAGGTGTCCTCGCTGACCGGGTCGGGTGCCGCGTGAGGCGCACCGGCTGGGCCCTGTTCGCGGTGGCGCCCGTGGCGACGGCGCTGGTTTTCCTCTTCACCCCGGGCTCCGAGGAAGGCGGCTCGGGCGGCTCGGACGGCGGCGCGCACTCCGCCGCCGCCGAACGCGCCCGGGACGACGCCCAGATCGCCAAGCTGCCGCCCGGGCTCGCGGCGCCCGCCAAGAAGGAGATCGCCCAGCAGCTGGTGGCCAGCGCGGAGAACTCCACCCTCGACTGGCGCGGCCAGTACGGCTATATCGAGGACATCGGCGACGGCCGCGGCTACACCGCCGGGATCATCGGCTTCTGCAGCGGCACCCACGATCTGCTCACCCTGGTCGCGCGCTACAGCGAGGACCACCCCGGCAACCGGCTCGCCCGCTTCCTGCCCGCCCTGCGCGCGGTCGACGGCAGCGACGCGCACACCGGCCTCGGCCCCGCCTTCACCGCGGCCTGGCGCGCGGAGGCCGCCCGCCCCGCCTTCCGCGCCGCCCAGGACGCCGAACGCGACCGCGTCTACTTCGAGCCCGCCGTCCGGCTGGCCAAACTCGACGGCCTCGGCACGCTGGGCCAGTTCGCCTACTACGACGCCATGGTGCTGCACGGCCCCGGCACCGGCCCGGACGGCTTCTACGGCATCCGCGAGGCCACCCTGGACGAGACCGACCTCCCCTCCCAGGGCGGCAGCGAGAAGGCCTACCTCGACATCTTCCTCGACAAGCGCCGCGCGGCGATGAGGAAGCACCGCCCGGACCGCGACACCAGCCGCATCGACACCGCCGAGCGCCAGTTCCTCTACGACGGCAACCTGGAGCTGCGCACGCCGCTGACGTGGCGGGTGTACGGGGAGGAGTACCGGATTCCCTGACCCGGCGGGACAGGGCCGCGCCGAGTGGCCGAACGGCACCCCCTCTGGCCCCAACTCCCCTTTCCCGCACCGGACTTCTGGGATGATGTCCGCCTGTTTCTGGGCGGGCTGGGAGGCGGTGCGGATGGGTCCGGACACGGAGGGTGCACGGGACGGGGCCAGACGGGCGCTGCTGCTCGGGGTCCGGCGGACCACCTACCTGGACCAGGTCCCCGAACTCGCCGAGCGCTTCCCGCCGCTGGACTTCGCCGCCCGCGACGTCACCCTGCTGCACACCGCCCTGGAGCAGTCCGGCTATACGGTCACCGTCAAGCACGAGGACACCGGGCGCGGCCCCGTGGTCGGCTGCATCAGCGACTTCTTCGCCTCCTGCGAGGCCGGTGACACCGCCTTCCTCTACATCTCCTGCCACGGCGAGACCCTGGCGGGCCGCGACCACCTGGTCCTCGCCGACAGCCAGCCCGGCCGCCCCCGCGACGACGGCACCCGCGGCCTCCACCCGCACACCCTGCTGCGCGCGGCCCCGGCGGAACTCCTCGGCTCCCTCCCGGCGGGGGTGACGGCGGTGGTGTGCCTGGACATCTGCCGGGTCGCGGAGCAGAGCGACCCGGATGTGGACCAGGGCGCCTGGCAGTCGGGGCGGCAGGACGCCTACTGGATCTACAGCTGCGGCGCGGGCCAGCGCTCCTACGCCGACCCCACGGAGGGCAGCTGGTTCGCACAGGCCTTGGTGAAGGCGCTCTCCCCCTCGACCCGGCCCACCACCCTCCACGAGGTCGTGCAGTACGCCGGGACCGAACTGCGCCGGATCGCGGACCGCCACCCCGAAGTGGAGCCGCCGGGCATCGAGACGGTGCTGCCGCTGCCCGGACAGGACGCGCAGCACGGCGACCCCCTCCTCTGCGAGGGCTCGCGGCAGACCCTCGCCTGGGCGGAGACGATCCGCCACTCCGCGCTGTGGGCCCACACCTCGGGCGCCGCCTCCACCCATGAACGAGTGCGGGAGAAGCTGGCCGAGCTGGTCCACCATGTGGCGGAGAGCTTCAGCGGCGCGGGCGCCCACCAGGACGACCCCTGGGCGGATCCGAACTACCCGGCGCGGGTGGAGACCCGGCTCGGCGAACTGGTCGCCCGGGCCGAACTGCGCGGCGACGACCTCCTCTCCCCCGCCGAGACCGCCTGCCTGCTCGCCTCGGCCGTCGTCCACGAGGGCATCGTCGCCGTCGCCCTGGAGGAACTGCGCCATCTGCAGCCCCGGCAGCTCGACCCGGGGCCGCGCGGCCGCGAGGAGGGCACGGGCACCCACGACCGGCTGGTCCGGGACGCGGCACGCGACGTCTGCCGCGCCCACTCCCTGGTCCTGCGCACCGTGGAGACGCTGCGCGGACGCGGTCTCACCGAGGCGACCCTGGCGGCCGACCACTGGCTGCGCCACCGCTTCATCGCCGACTGGGACCGCCTGTGGGAGCGCACCGGCGACTACTCGGCGGTGGACAAGCTCATCGAGCGGGTGGTGCAGGCCATCGAGGCGGCGGCCGACTCCCACAGCGCCGGTCCCCGTACCCCCGAGGCCCGCCGGGAGATCGACAGCCAGGTACGGCAGGTGCTCGGGCATCTGACGGTGAAGCCCGGGCTGAGCCCGCGGATCAACGACCCGGACCACGGCAACCGTTGGATCTCCTCCCGGCCGGTCCGCGGCAACCAGTGGCGCGGCAGGCAGCTGGCCCGCCTCCTGTGGACCGCGGGACTGCTCGCGGCGGACCCGCGGCGCCTGGCCAGTGTGCTCGTCGACCACCTGGGAGCCCATGAGCCGCTGCGGGCCGGCGAGGTCGTCGGCGCGCTCGGCACGGGCTTCGACTACGACGAGGCGAGCGGGCGCCGGAACGGTCCTGGCCCGGAGGACACCGGTGCGCCCTACGGCCTCGCGGTGCGCTTCGCCTGCCCGCACCCCGCCCTGCACGCGGCCGTGGAGGAACTCGCCCTGGCCGCCGACGCCACCGTACGGGCGGTCCACGCGGACACCTCGGCGGGCCCCCTGCTCCGCGGCCTGCCGCACCGGGTCACCACCGAGCAGCTGCGTGCCCTGCCGGGCCGGTACAAGGAGCCCCTGGAGCGCTTCCGGCTCGCCGAGGACGAGATCCGGCCGCTGCTGATGGGGACCCAGCTCTACGGCGACCGCATGCTGGCCGTGCGCGAGCTCTACCAGAACGCCCTGGACGCCTGCCGCTACCGGGAGATGCGCCACCAGTACGGCAGGGCCCAGCAGCCGGTGCGCAGCGCCATCGTGCTGACCCAGGGCTGGGACAAGGGGCGGCAGTACATCGAGTGCACCGACACCGGGGCCGGGATGTCGCGGTCCCGGCTGACCTCGATGTTCGCCCGTGCGGGCAAGCGTTATGAGCAGGACCCCGAGTTCGTCCTCGAACGGCGCAACTGGCGCCGGGCGGGCATCGTCGACCGGGCGATGAACTCCCGTTTCGGCATCGGGGTGTTCAGCTATTTCATGCTCGCCGACGAGGTCGTGGTGTGGAGCCAGGCCGTGGACCACTTCGGCCGGGTCGCAGGGGAACGCGCGCAGCGGGCCGACATCCAGTCCGGCTCCGGCCTGCTCCAGATCAACGAGAGCGACGACCCGCTCGTCCCCGCCGACGGCGGCACCCGGGTCCGCCTCTACCTCGCCGAACCCCGCGAGAACGAGAAGCGCCCCTCCGTCGTGGAGACCCTGCGCGCCCTGCTGTGGGTGACCGAGCACGAGGTGCACGCGGTGGAACACGACGAGAACGGCGTAGTCCTCCGTGAACTCCACTGGCAGCCGGGCCTGTTGAAGAGCCGGGACGGCTGGCACGGCAACCCCGTCGAGCTGACCGGGGACGCCTGGCTCGTCCAAGGCGAGGGACAGCTCCTCCTCGACGGCATCGTCATGCAGGACGCGCCCAAGGTCTACGGCCGGGTGGTGAACCTGCGCGAGCGGCACAGCCCGGTACCGAGCGTGGACCGCAAGCAACTGCTTTCGTACGACGAGACGTTGGTGCTGGAAGAACTGCTGGAGGCGGTGGTCCAGGCGGCGCCGGGCATGGACGAGGTCTCGCTGAGATGGCTCTGGAAGCTGGTCGACGACGCCCCGAGGCTGGCCGTCGCGGTACTGGAGTCGCTGCCCGGTCAGGCAATCGCCGTGCTCGGCTCCGAGGAGGGGGGCCGACTCGGCCATGACCGCCTGCGGCTGGGGAACACCGGCTGCTATCCCTCTGACCGGCTGGTCATGCGGGGTTCGCTTGTAGAGTTCAACCCCGGTGCAGAGAACAGCCGTTGGGAAGAGGCCGCGCTGCTCAACAGCTGGCAGTGCACCCGTCTGGGCATTCGTCAGGACAGCGAGCCCTTCGCACCCGAGGGGTATGCCCCCGCCCAGAGCCTGGACGCGCTCCTCTATCTTCACGACGCTCCGCGCGGATGGGCTTCGGTACTGGAGACCGCCGCGAAGGCGGGCATCTCCGTGCGGACGGCTCTTCGGGCCATCCGCCGCCATGCAATCGCCGGGGTCACGGTTCCGTCCGCGGAGGACATCCGGGCCCTCGGCGACGAGACCGTGGACCAGATCGACGTGGATCTGCACTTCGCCTACGTCGATCGCGGCGAGGAGGTCCGCAGCTTGCGTGCCCCGCAGGACTCGTACCTGAGACGCTCCGCGGAGTTCCGCCGGGCAGCTCTGCCGGCCGTGCACGGGCCGATGATCATCAGTGCCGCAGAACACGAACTCCCGCTGGGCGACCTGGTGTCCCGGCTCGGCCGGCTGCGGAATCTCGACCGGACTCTTCCGCCCCCACCGTGCCTTTCACCGGAGCTGGCGGCGGCGAGGGTGTCGAAGGACGAGGTGGCGCCGCTGGTCTACGACACGGCGCAGTTTAGCTGGCGCTACTCCAAGTTCAGGTTCCAAGGACTCACGGGGCAGTGGCTGCCCGGACGCGTGCGCCCCGTCGATCTGCTGAGCCGGGCCGCGCCTCCTTTCTCTGTTTCCGAACTGGCCCGCCGCATCACCCAGTTCGCCCCGCTCGGCCTGAGCCTGGCCCGGGAACCGGCCTCCGCCGCGCTGGAGGCGACCGAACTCGTCCCGGAGCAGCGGCTCCTGCTCCCGATCCGCCACACTGACGACCCCCCGTGGCGAGAGGGTCCCCTCCCCTTGGCGGCCCTCCTCGTTCGAGCCGCGGAGCTCCTGGCCCCGCTGGGCGAGGTGGCGCGGCGGGTGAATCGTGCCTCACCCTCGACAGGAGTGACCGCTCCGGTGATCCCCGAGGCCGCGGAGGACTGGCTGGTGCCTCCCTGGGTCGGTTCCGTCTTCTCACGCCGTTCGCTGGGGGAGGAACGCAAGCCCGTACTCCCATGGGAACTGGTCGGCTCCTACTCGTCCATGGAGCCCAAGGACCCCTCGGCCTTCTCCGCCGCTGTCGGTCAATTGGAGGCGCTGGGGCTGATCGACTGGCGCGGCGTACGCAGGGAGGATCTGGAAACCCAGGCGCTGCGGCGCCACCAGTACCTCCGTGTCAGTGCCGACCTGGACGAGGACGGTGTCACCTTCTTCGATGCGCTGGCCCTGACCGTCATGGACGGCACCGACCTGGGCACGGTGATGGACCGGATCGCCACGACCGATCATGTGCTGCCGCTGCGCATCCCCACCCTGCCCTCCGAGGCCCGCAAGCTTCAGGCGACGGCAGCGGAAGTGGCCACCTTGACGGACGAGGACGGCCCCGTGGAGGTGAACCGCTTCCGGCGCCGCCTCCGGATCCCGGGCCTCCTCCGGCACGCCGAACGCACCCACACCCCCCTGGCCGCCACCGTGACCCGCCTCCACGAGTTCACCGTCGTCGGCGCCCCCACACCCCCCGGCGAACTCCCCGGCCCCGCCCTCGACAAGGCTTTCGGCGACTTCCACCCGGACCGGTTCGACAAGGCGGCCTTCGGTGACGGCCTGCTGGGACCGGGACTCCTCGGCCCTCTCGAACTCGTCCGCACGGCAGGCCGCTTCGGCTGGACCCTCGGCAAGGCCTACGCCCGCTACGCGCCCTTCCGCCTGCTCGGCCTCGACGTGCGGGTCCGGGAGCCGCAGGGCGCCGAGGTGGACACCGTGCCCACCTGGCGGGACGTCATCCTGCTGACCGAGCAGCTCACCGGCTCCGCGCCCGCGCTCAGCGGTGAGGTCGCGCCCGACCATCTGGTCCTGGGCGCGGAGGAGACCGAGTGGGAGGAGGCCGCCGTACGCGAACGCCTGCTCCACTACGCCGAGTTGTTCCAGCTGAAGCTTCCGCCCGCCGCCGAGGAGGACGCCGTATGAGCGCGCCCGTGGAGTACCGTGAAGTCCGCCACGAGGGGCTGGTGGTCTTCCGGTGGAGCGTTCGGGAGGACGAGGCGGGGGTCGCCTATGTGGCCACCGGGTCCTGCCCCGTCTGCCGCTGCGAGATGACCCGGAGCTACGGATTCGTCCAGCCGCCGCTGGCCAAGGGCGGCTTCCTCGGCCGCCGGAAGGATCCGGGGCCGGGCGCCTGGCACACCTCCTGCCGCTGCGAGAGCCTGCACCTGTCCCGGCCCGCGGAGGAGCCCCGGGGCTGCGGCGCCTTCTTCCCCATCGCCCCGCCGCCGAGCGGAGACCCGGCCGGAGGCAGTGGCGCGTGAACTTCACCGACGCCCAGCTCCGCGCGGCCGAACGCCGGGGCGACGCCCTCCTCGACCCGCACCGCCAGCTTGCCCAGGCGCTCGCCCAGGCCGAGGGCTACCGGAACTTCCTCGCCTCGCTGACCGGGCTGCTGACCGCGGTCTTCGTGCTCAAGGGGCAGGAGGACCTGAGCCAACTCGGCGGCCGGGCGCGGCTGTTGGTGATCGCCCTGCTGGCCGGCGGCTTCGTCCTGCTGATCGCGGCGTCCTGGCTGAGCGTGCTCGCGGTGCACGGGCGCCCCGGGGTGCAGGTCTGCTCGGAGCCGATGCGGCTGCTCACCTACGAGGTGCGGCGCACCCGGGTGGTGTGGCGGCTGGTGGAGTGGTGCCGCTGGCTGGCGCTGGTGGCGATCTGCGCGGTGGCCGCCGCGGTCCTGGTGACCTGGCTCGCCCCGAGCTGAGGGGCGGCCCCCCGAGCCCCCAGCCCCTCCGCGCCGCCCGCCGCCCCCGGAAACCTCCACGGCGCCCGCCGTCCGGTCGGGGACGAGGCGGGCGCCGTGGTCGTGGTCCGTACTTCCTTGTACGGCACGCGGGGTGCGCGCTGGTGGAGCGGGCCGGAGCCTCAGACCACCAGCGAGCGGTCGGTGGGGCGGACGGGGCGGGGCAGCGAGCTGACGCCGGTGAGGAACTTGTCGACGCCGCGGGCGGCCGAGCGGCCCTCCGCGATCGCCCACACGATGAGGGACTGGCCGCGGCCCGCGTCACCGGCGACGAAGACGCCGGGGACATTGGTCTCGTAGTCGGCGTCGCGGGCGATGTTGCCGCGCTCGTCGAGGTCGAGGCCGAACTGACCGACCATGCCGTTGTCCTGGTCGGTGCCGGTGAAGCCCATGGCGAGGGTGACCAGCTGGGCGGGGATGACCCGCTCGGTGCCCGGCTTCTGGGTGAGCTTGCCGTCGACGAACTCGACCTCGATCAGGTGCAGCGACCGCACCCTGCCGTCCTCGTCGCCCTCGAAGTGGGTGGTGGAGACGGAGTAGACCCGCTCGCCGCCCTCCTCGTGCGCGGAGGTGACCTTGTAGAGCATCGGGAAGGTCGGCCACGGCTGGTGCGGGGCGCGGTCCTCGCCGGGCCGCGGCATGATCTCCAGCTGGGTGACCGAGGCGGCGCCCTGGCGGTGGGCGGTGCCCACGCAGTCGGCGCCGGTGTCGCCGCCGCCGATGACGACGACGTGCTTGCCCTCGGCGGTGATCGGCGGGGCCACGTAGTCGCCCTCCTGCACCTTGTTGGAGAGCGGCAGGTACTCCATGGCCTGGTGGATGCCGTCCAGGTCCCGGCCCGGCACCGGCAGGTCGCGGGCGGTGGTGGCCCCGGCGGCGATGACCACGGCGTCGTAGCGCTTGCGCAGCTTGGCGGCGTCGAGGTCCCGGCCGATCTCCACCCCGGTACGGAACTTGGTGCCCTCCGCGCGCATCTGCTCGATACGGCGGTTGATGTGCCGCTTCTCCATCTTGAACTCGGGGATGCCGTAGCGCAGGAGGCCGCCGATGCGGTCGGCGCGCTCGTAGACCGCGACGGTGTGCCCGGCCCGGGTGAGCTGCTGGGCGGCGGCGAGTCCGGCCGGTCCGGAGCCGATGACGGCGACCGTCTTGCCGGAGAGGCGCTCCGGGGCCTGCGGGGCGACCGAACCGGTCTCCCAGGCCTTGTCGATGATGGAGACCTCGACGTTCTTGATGGTCACCGCGGGCTGGTTGATGCCGAGCACGCAGGCCGACTCGCAGGGCGCGGGACACAGCCGCCCGGTGAACTCCGGGAAGTTGTTGGTGGCGTGCAGCCGCTCGCTGGCGGCCTGCCAGTCCTCGCGGTAGGCGAAGTCGTTCCACTCGGGGATCAGGTTCCCGAGCGGGCAGCCGTTGTGGCAGAAGGGGATGCCGCAGTCCATGCAGCGGCTGGCCTGCTTCGAGATGATCGGCAGCAGCGAGCCGGGGACGTAGACCTCGTTCCAGTCCTTGACGCGCTCCTCGACCGGACGGGACTCGGCGACCTCGCGGCCGTGGTTCAGAAAGCCCTTGGGATCAGCCATTGGTCGCCGCCTCCATCATCTTCTCGGTGATCTCGGACTCGGAGAGCCCGGCCTGCTCGGCGGCGTCCTTGGCGGCGAGCACTGCCTTGTACGTACTGGGGATGATCTTGGAGAACCGGGCCAGGCTCGCGTCCCAGTCGGCGAGCAGCTTCTCGGCGACGGTGGAGCCGGTCTCCTCCTGGTGGCGCCGCACGGCCTCGTGCAGCCACCGGCGGTCGGTCTCGTCCAGCTCCTCGATCGCGGACTGGTTGCCGGCGTTGACGTTGTCCGGGTCGAGGTCGATGACGTACGCGATGCCGCCGGACATGCCGGCCGCGAAGTTGCGCCCGGTCTCGCCGAGGACGACCGCGTGGCCGCCGGTCATGTACTCGCAGCCGTGGTCGCCCACGCCCTCGGAGACGACGGTCGCCCCGGAGTTGCGCACGCAGAAGCGCTCGCCGGTGCGGCCGCGCAGGTACAGCTCGCCGCCGGTGGCGCCGTAGGCGATGGTGTTGCCCGCGATGGTGGAGAACTCCGCGAGGTGGTCGGCGCCGCGGTCCGGGCGGACCACGATCCGGCCGCCGGACAGGCCCTTGCCGACGTAGTCGTTGGCGTCGCCCTCCAGGCGCAGCGTGATGCCGCGCGGCACGAAGGCGCCGAAGGACTGGCCCGCGCTGCCGGTGAAGGTGATGTCGATGGTGTCGTCGGGCAGTCCGCCGCCGCCGAACTTCTTGGTCACCTCGTGGCCGAGCATGGTGCCGACGGTGCGGTTGATGTTGCGGATGGCGATCTGCGCGCGCACCGGCTGGGCGTCGCCCGCGGACTCGGCGGACAGGGCGTCGGCGGCCAGCTTGATCAGCTGGTTGTCGAGCGCCTTCTCCAGGCCGTGGTCCTGGTCGACGAGCTGGTGGCGTACGGCGCCCTCGGGCAGGTCGGGGACGTGGAACAGCGGGGCGAGGTCCAGGCCCTGGGCCTTCCAGTGGTCCACGGCGCGGCTGGTGTCCAGGTGCTCGGCGTGGCCGATGGCCTCGTCCAGGCTGCGGAAGCCCAGCTCGGCGAGGAGTTCGCGGACCTCCTCGGCGATGAACTCGAAGAAGTTGACCACGTACTCGGCCTTGCCGGAGTAGCGCTCGCGCAGCGTCGGGTTCTGGGTGGCGATGCCGACCGGGCAGGTGTCCAGGTGGCAGACGCGCATCATGATGCAGCCGGAGACCACGAGCGGCGCGGTGGCGAAGCAGTACTCCTCGGCGCCGAGCAGGGCGGCGATGACCACGTCGCGGCCGGTCTTGAGCTGGCCGTCGGTCTGCACGGTGATGCGGTCGCGCAGCCCGTTGAGCAGCAGGGTCTGCTGGGTCTCGGCGAGGCCCAGCTCCCAGGGGCCGCCCGCGTGCTTGAGGGAGGTCAGCGGGGAGGCGCCGGTGCCGCCGTCGTGGCCGGAGATGAGGACCACGTCCGCGTGCGCCTTGGAGACGCCCGCGGCGACCGTGCCGACGCCGACCTCGGAGACCAGCTTCACGTGGATGCGGGCCTCGGGGTTGGCGTTCTTCAGGTCGTGGATGAGCTGGGCGAGGTCCTCGATGGAGTAGATGTCGTGGTGCGGCGGCGGCGAGATCAGGCCGACGCCCGGCGTGGAGTGCCGGGTCCTGGCGACCCAGGGGTAGACCTTGTGGCCGGGCAGCTGGCCGCCCTCGCCGGGCTTGGCGCCCTGGGCCATCTTGATCTGGATGTCGTCGGCGTTGACCAGGTACTCGCTGGTCACGCCGAAGCGGCCGGAGGCGACCTGCTTGATCGCCGAGCGGCGCGCGGGGTCGTAGAGCCGGTCCGCGTCCTCGCCGCCCTCGCCGGTGTTGGACTTGCCGCCCAGCTGGTTCATGGCGATGGCGAGGGTCTCGTGCGCCTCCTGGGAGATGGAGCCGTACGACATGGCGCCGGTGGAGAAGCGCTTGACGATCGCGCTGACCGGCTCGACCTCCTCGATCGGCACCGAGGGGCGCCCGGAGGTGAAGCCGAAGAGTCCGCGCAGCGTCATCAGGCGCTCGGACTGCTCGTTGACCCGGTCCGTGTACTGCTTGAAGACGTCGTAGCGGCCGCTGCGCGCCGAGTGCTGGAGGCGGAAGACCGTCTCCGGGTCGAAGAGGTGCGGCTCGCCCTCGCGGCGCCACTGGTACTCGCCGCCGATCTCCAGGGCGCGGTGCGCCGGGGCGATGCCGGTGGCCGGGTAGGCCTTGGCGTGCCGGGCGGCGACCTCCTTGGCGACGACGTCGATGCCGACTCCGCCGATCTTGGTGGTGGTGCCGTCGAAGTACTTGGCGACGAACTCCTCGTCCAGACCGACCGCCTCGAAGACCTGCGCGCCCCGGTAGGAGGCGACGGTGGAGATGCCCATCTTGGACATCACCTTCAGGACGCCCTTGCCGAGGGCGTGGATGAGGTTGCGGATGGCCTGCTCGGGCTCGGTGCCGGGCAGGAAGGTGCCGGCCCGCACCAGGTCCTCGACGGACTCCATCGCCAGGTACGGGTTGACGGCGGCGGCGCCGAAGCCGATGAGCAGCGCGATGTGGTGCACCTCGCGCACATCGCCCGCCTCGACGAGCAGGCCGACCTGGGTGCGCTGCTTGGTGCGGATCAGGTGGTGGTGGACGGCCGAGGTGAGCAGCAGCGAGGGGATCGGCGCGTGCTCGGCGTCGGAGTGCCGGTCGGAGAGCACGATCAGCCGGGCGCCGGCCTCGATGGCGGCGTCGGCCTCGGCGCAGATCTCGTCCAGGCGGGCGGCGAGGGCGTCCCCGCCGCCGCCGACGCGGTAGAGGCCGGAGAGGGTCGCGGCCTTCATGCCGGGCATGTCGCCGTCGGCGTTGATGTGGATGAGCTTGGCCAGCTCGTCGTTGTCGATCACCGGGAAGGGCAGGGTGACGCTGCGGCAGGAGGCCGCGGTCGGCTCCAGGAGGTTGCCCTGCGG
Organism: Streptomyces physcomitrii; assembly: GCF_012273655.1. GTDB lineage: Bacteria > Actinomycetota > Actinomycetes > Streptomycetales > Streptomycetaceae > Streptomyces > Streptomyces physcomitrii. The sequence continues at coordinate 239,783 of NZ_JAAWWP010000004.1, forward strand.
GCCGAGCGAGGAGTACAGCGAGGTGACCAGTTCCTCGCGGATGGCGTCCAGCGGCGGGTTGGTGACCTGCGCGAAGAGCTGGGTGAAGTAGTCGAAGAGCAGCCGGGGGCGCTTGGAGAGGGCGGCGATGGGGGTGTCGGTGCCCATCGAGCCGATCGGTTCGGCACCGGCCTTGGCCATCGGGGCGAGCAGCACGCGCAGCTCTTCCTCGGTGTAGCCGAAGGTCTGCTGGCGGCGGGTGACCGAGGCGTGGGTGTGCACGATGTGCTCCCGCTCGGGCAGGTCCTCCAGCTCGATCTCGCCGGTCTCCAGCCAGTCCTCGTAGGGCTGCTCGGCGGCGAGGGCGGCCTTGATCTCGTCGTCCTCGATGATGCGGTGCTCGGCGGTGTCCACCAGGAACATCCGGCCGGGCTGGAGGCGGCCCTTGCGGACGACCTTGGCGGGGTCGATGTCGAGGACGCCGACCTCGGAGCCGAGCACGACCAGGCCCTCGTCGGTGACCCAGTAGCGGCCGGGGCGCAGTCCGTTGCGGTCGAGGACGGCGCCGACCTGGGTGCCGTCGGTGAAGGTGACGCAGGCCGGGCCGTCCCAGGGCTCCATCAGGGTGGAGTGGTACTGGTAGAAGGCGCGCCGGGCCGGCTCCATCGAGGCGTGGTTCTCCCAGGCCTCCGGGATCATCATGAGCACGCTGTGCGGCAGTGAGCGTCCGCCGAGGTGGAGCAGTTCCAGGACCTCGTCGAAGGAGGCCGAGTCGGAGGCGTCCGGCGTACAGACCGGGAAGGTCCGGGAGAAGTCCTTGCCCTCGCCGAACAGCTCGGAGGCGAGCTGCGACTCGCGGGCCCGCATCCAGTTGCGGTTGCCCTTGACGGTGTTGATCTCACCGTTGTGCGCGACGAAGCGGTACGGGTGGGCCAGCGGCCAGCTCGGGAAGGTGTTGGTGGAGAAGCGGGAGTGGACCAGGGCGATGGCGCTGCCGAAGCGGCGGTCGGACAGGTCCGGGAAGAAGGGCTCCAGCTGGCCGGTGGTGAGCATGCCCTTGTAGACGAGGGTCCGCGCGGACAGTGAGGGGAAGTACACCCCGGCCTCGCGCTCGGCGCGCTTGCGCAGCGCGAAGGCCTTGCGGTCCAGGGCGATGCCGGTGTTCTCGCCGTCGCCGACGAAGATCTGCCGGAAGGCGGGCATGGTCGCGTGGGCGATGCTGCCGAGCAGCTCGGGGGCGACCGGCACCTCGCGCCAGCCGAGGACGGTCAGCTCCTCCTCGGCGGCGATGGCCTCGATACGGGCGAGGGCCTCGGCGTTCTCGGCACGCGGCAGGAAGGCGATGCCGACGGCGTAGGCACCCTGCTCGGGCAGCTCGAAGTCGGTGACCTCGCGCAGGAAGGCGTCCGGGACCTGGGTGAGGATGCCCGCGCCGTCGCCGGAGTCGGGCTCGGAGCCGGTGGCGCCGCGGTGTTCCAGATTCCGCAGCACCGTGAGCGCCTGCTCGACCAGCTGATGGTTCGCCTCGCCCGTGAGGGTGGCGACGAAGCCGACACCGCAGGCGTCGTGCTCGTTGCGCGGGTCGTACATGCCCTGCGCGGCAGGGCGAGCATCCATGTGCGACCAGGCGGTGGCGGCCTGGGGCGAGGAGTGCTGGGACGGCTGGCGCGGCGAACGCATCGGCTCTCCCGTCGTCGTCGTGGCAATGTGCGTGCCGAGGGACGACGTTGGCCCTCTGCGAAATTTCGTGCAGGTTACATGATGGAACGTTTCTCGAAAACCGGATAGTTCATTCCAGCATGCGGACATCGCGCGTGCCATCGCTCGTGCGACCGAGAGGAGTGAGAGGGGCCGGACGGTTGGCTGAGCCGACGCGGACCCGGGTGCGGCGCGAGCTTCATTGCCCGCCGTGCTTACGGCTCATGCCCCCGGTTCCCAGGTTCGAAACCGCCTGGTAACAACTACTTATGCAGGGTTCCGTATAGCTCCGCAACCACTCACCCTACGGCCGCACCGATCAGATGGCCCAGGGCGTACGTCACACCGGCCGCCGCCCCGCCGAGCGCCAGCTGCCGCAGCCCGCTGTACCACCAGCTGCGCGCGGTCACCGCGGCCACCGCCGCACCGCAGGCGAAGAGACCGGCGAGCGCCAGCAGCAGGGCGGGCCACAGCGAGGTGGCGCCGAGCAGATAGGGCAGTACGGGCAGCAGCGCGCCAAGCGCGAAGGCGCCGAAGGAGGAGAAGGCGGCCACCAGCGGGGAGGGCAGCTCGCCGGGGTCGACGCCGAGTTCCTCGCGGGCGTGGATCTCCAGGGCCTGCTCGGGGTCCTTCGACAGCTGCCGGGCGACCTGCCGCGCCACCGCGGGCTCCACGCCGCGGCCCACGTACAGCGCGGCGAGCTCGGCCTCCTCGTCCTCGGGGTAGGCGCGCAGCTCCCGGCGCTCCACCGCGAGCTCCGCCTCGACCAGCTCCCGCTGCGAGGCCACCGAGGTGTACTCGCCGGCCGCCATGGAGAACGCCCCGGCCGCCAGTCCCGCGAGCCCGGTCAGCGCGATGGCGCCCGGGCCCACGCTGCCGCCCGCGACACCGGTCATCAGCGCCAGATTGGACACCAGGCCGTCCATCGCGCCGAACACCGCGGGCCGCAGCCAGCCGCCGTTGACCTCGCGGTGGGTGTGGTTGTCGCGGTGCGCCGCGTGCGGCGTGGCACCGGTCTCGACGACGGCCATGTGACATCCCCTTCCGCGCCGGGACGGGGGCGCTCCCGCGCGTTCTCTCGCTCCGCTCCCGGTACCACCCCCGGTGGCCCGGCACCCCCGCGACGTCTTCGAAAGTACGCGCGAAAAATCGCTCTCGCCAGCAAGGAAGGCCGTGCTTACCGGCGTGGCGCCCGGCTCCGAAGGCCCCCTCGGGCGGCGGCTGTCCGCGGTACGCGGCGTGCCTGTGCCCTTGATCACGCCGCCGCGGGGCAGTCTTCCCCCTGGCGGCGCTCCCGGCACCGGCCGCGCCGCCCCGCCCGACCCCGGCTCCAGGAAGGCCTGACCGTATGACCGCCGTCGTCGTACTCGGCAGCATCAACATGGACCTGACGACCTACGTGGCGCGCGCCCCGCGCCGCGGCGAGACCGTGACGGGGCACGAACTGCGCACCCTGCCCGGCGGCAAGGGCGCCAACCAGGCGGTCGCGGCGGCCCGGGCCGGAGCCTCCGAGGTCGCCATGATCGGGGCGGTCGGCACCGACGCGTACGGGCCCGCGCTCCTGGCCGAGCTCGCGCACAACGGCGTGGACACCGACCTGATGCGCACCGTGGAGGGACCGAGCGGGACCGCGCACATCGTGGTCGACGCGCAGGGCTCCAACGCGATCGTGGTGATCCCCGGCGCGAACGGCACCCTCACCCACCTCCCCCCGGGCGACGAGGCGCTGATCGCCACCGCCGACACCCTGCTGCTCCAGCTGGAGATCCCGATGAGCGGGGTGCTCGCCGCCGCGAAGGCCGCGCACCGGCACACCGTCCGTACCGTGCTGACGCCCTCCCCCGCCCGGGAACTGCCCGCCGAGCTGCTCGCGGTGACCGACCTCCTCGTCCTCAACGAGCGCGAGGCGACGGCCCTGACCGGCCAGGAGAACCACCGCACCGCCCTGGCCGCCCTGCTGGAGAAGGTCCCCGAGGCGGTGCTCACCCTCGGCGCGGAGGGCTGCCTGTACGCGAGCCGGGAGCACGAGCCGCTGCATGTGCCCGCGCCGAAGGTGGAGACCGTGGACACCACCGGGGCCGGGGACACCTTCGTGGGCGCGCTGGCGGTTGCGCTCGGCGAGGGGCGGACCATGCCGCAGGCGCTGAGCTGGGCGGTCTGCGCGGCGGCGCTCGCGGTCACCAAGCCGGGGGCGATCGCCGCCATGCCCTTCCGCAGCGAAATCGAGGACGGCGACCTGGGCGGCAGCTGAGCTGCCCGCCAGATCGCCGTCGGCGGCTGCGGCCGGGGCTCAGCCCTTGCCGGAGGAGCCTGCCTTGTCGCCGTTCTTGTCGGTGGGCTCGTCGGCGCTCGTGTCGGTGCTGCCGGTGCCGCGCGTGCGGCCGGAGGCGCCGGTGCCGTCCCGGCCGGGCTTCTCCCCGGCGGCGGTCTCGGCGTCCCCGGACTTGGCGGTGCCGGGCTCCCCGGTGGCGGACTTCGCGGCGGCGCCGTCGCCCTCCGCCGGGGCGGCGCCCGGCTCGACGATCTCCTCGCGGCCGGGGCGCAGCCGGGCGGAGACCACGATGTAGGCGACCGCGGCGGCGAAGACGAGGATCGCGGTCCAGACGTTCAGGCGCAGGCCGAGGACGTGGTGCGCCTCGTCGACCCGCATGTACTCGATCCAGCCGCGGCCCGCGCAGTAGGCGGCGACGTACAGGGCGAAGGCGCGGCCGTGGCCCAGCTTGAAGCGGCGGTCCGCCCAGACGACCAGGAGCGCGACGCCGATGCACCACAGCGACTCGTAGAGGAAGGTCGGGTGGTAGGTGCCGGGGACGCGGCCGTCGTCGGAGCTGGTGATCTTCAGCGCCCAGGGCAGGTCGGTGGCCTTGCCGTACAGCTCCTGGTTGAACCAGTTGCCCCAGCGGCCCGCGGCCTGCGCGAGGGCGATGCCGGGGGCGACCGCGTCGGCGTAGGCGGGCAGCGGGATGCCCCGGCGGCGGGCGCCGATCCAGGCGCCGACGGCGCCGAGCGAGATGGCTCCCCAGATGCCGAGCCCGCCCTCCCAGATCTTGAAGGCGTCGACCCAGTCACGGCCCTCGCTGAAGTACAGCTGGTAGTCCGTGATCACGTGGTAGAGGCGCCCGCCGACCAGGCCGAAGGGCACCGCCCAGACCGCGATGTCGGCGACGGTTCCGGCGCGCCCGCCCCGGGCGATCCAGCGGCGGTTTCCGATCCAGACGGCGAGGAAGACACCGAGGATGATGCAGAAGGCGTAGCCGCGCAGCGGGATGGGGCCGAGGTTCAGCACTCCGCGCGAGGGGCTGGGGATGAAGGCAATGTCCATGGCAGGGTCGACGCTACCCTGCCGGGTCGCGGGCACGGGCGCCCACCCGGCAACGGGTCCGTAACGGGCGGCGCCGCGCGGTCGCGGCACCCCCCGCGGGTCTCACGCCTTGTCGGCCTCCTCCACCATCCGCTTGAGCTTGGCCGGGGTCAGCGGGTCGCTCTGGTCGCCGTAGATGTTCTTGCCGTCGAGCAGGATGGTCGGGGTGCCCTGGAAGCCGCTGTCCGTGAAGGCCTGCTGGGACTTCTGCACCCAGCTGTTGTGGCGGCCCTGCTCGACGCAGGCGCGGAAGGCGGGCGTGTCGAGGCCCTCGGCCTTGCCCGCGAGGGTGACGAGACGGGCGTCGTCGCCGTAGGCGTCCTCGGTCTCGGGGGGCTGGTTCCCGAAGAGGACGTCGTGGTACGCGGCGAACTTCCCGGCGTCCTGGGCGCAGACCGCTGCGTTGGCCGAGCGCCGGGAGCCGCTGCCGCCCATGTTCTTGTCGATGAGCGTGACCAGGTGGTACTCGACCTTGAGCTTTCCGCTCTCCGTCAGCTCGTGCACGGTCCCCCGGAAGGTGTCCTCGAACTGCTTGCAGGCCGGGCAGCGGAAGTCCTCCCAGACCGTCAGCGTGGCCTTCGCTCCGGGCCTGCCGACCGGCACCGCGAGGTTGTCCTTGCCCGCCGCGCCCTTGGGCGCCACCACGGGGCCGCTGCTCTCCTCCTTGTCACCGCCCGCGTTGGCGGCGATCACGCCGACGACCGCGGCCAGCGCGAGGACGCAGATGACGGCGCCGCCGACGATCGTCGTCCGCCGCCGCTTGTCCTGCGCCTTCTGCCGCTCTCGCTCGACGGCCAGCCGCTCGCGGGCGGCGCGCTTTCCCTCAGGCTTGTTCTCGCTCACACCCCGCAAACGAACCGGGGAGGCACCAGCGTGCCTCCCCGGTCCCTGATCCACCCGTACGAGTTACCCGGGCCCGGTGCCGCGCCGGACCCCCGCGGCCAGCTCGGCGGCGAGTTCGCGGACCGCCGCCAGTCCGGCCGCCTCGTCGGGGGCGTCGAGCATCCGCTTGACGAAGGCCGAGCCGACGATGACGCCGTCCGCGAAGCCCGCGACCTCGGCGGCCTGCTCCGCGTTCGAGACGCCGAGGCCGACGCAGACCGGCAGCTCGGTGGTCGCCCGGGTGCGCCGCACCAGCTCCTGCGCCTCGGCGCCGACCGAGGCGCGGGTGCCGGTGACGCCCATCAGCGAGGCCGCGTAGACGAAGCCGGAACCGGCCGCCGTGATGGTGGCGAGCCGGGCGTCCCGGCTGCTCGGGGCGACCACGAAGACGGTGCCGAGGCCGTGCTTGGCGGCGTGCTCCCGCCAGTTCGCCGACTCCTGCACCGGCAGGTCGGGCAGGATGCAGCCCGCGCCGCCCGCCTCGGCCAGCTCGGCGGTGAAGCGGGCGACGCCGTAGCGGTCGACCGGATTCCAGTACGTCATGACGAGGACCGGCTTGCCGGTGGCCGCGTGCGCCTCGCGCACCGTGCGCAGCACATCGGCGATCCGCACCCCGCCGCGCAGCGCGATGTCGTCGGCGGTCTGGATGACCGGGCCGTCGAGCACCGGGTCGCTGTGCGGCAGGCCGACCTCGACGACGTCCGCGCCGCCCGCGAAGGCCGCCTTGACCGCCTCGATGCCGCCGTCCACCGTCGGGAAGCCCGCCGGGAGGTAGGCGATCAGGGCGGACCTGCCCTCGGCCTTCGCCGCCGCCAGGGTCTCGTCGAGGAGTTCGATGGTCCCGCTCACTTCACGTCCCCCTGGATCTCGGCGGGCTCGCTGCCCGCGTCGGCCTCGACCGCCGCGTCGGCGCCCTCGTCGTACAGCCCGAACCAGCGGGCCGCGGTGTCCATGTCCTTGTCGCCGCGCCCGGAGAGGTTGACGACGAGCAGGGCGTCCGGGCCCAGCTCCCGGCCGGCGTCCAGCGCCCCGGCGAGGGCGTGCGCGCTCTCGATGGCCGGGATGATGCCCTCGGTCCGGGAGAGCAGCCGCAGCGCCCGCATGGCCGCGTCGTCGGTGACCGCCCGGTACTCGCCCCGCCCGCTGTCCTTGAGGTAGGCGTGCTCGGGTCCGATGCCCGGGTAGTCCAGACCCGCCGAGATCGAGTACGGCTCGGTGATCTGGCCCTCGTCGTCCTGGAGCACGTACGAGCGCGAGCCGTGCAGGATGCCGGGCTCGCCCGCGGTCAGGGTGGCCGCGTGCTCCCCGGTGTCCAGTCCGCGTCCGGCGGGTTCGCAGCCGATCAGGCGCACCGAGGCGTCGGCGAGGAAGGCGTGGAAGAGGCCGATGGCGTTGGAGCCGCCGCCGACGCAGGCGAGCGCGGCGTCCGGCAGCCGCCCGGTGCGCTCCAGGAGCTGGCGGCGGGCCTCGGCGCCGATGACCCGGTGGAAGTCGCGGACCATGGCGGGGAAGGGGTGCGGGCCGGCCACCGTACCGAAGAGGTAGTGGGTGCGGTCGACGTTGGCGACCCAGTCGCGGAAGGCCTCGTTGATGGCGTCCTTGAGGGTGCGGCTGCCGGACTTCACCGCGACGACCTCGGCGCCGAGCATCCGCATCCGGGCGACGTTGAGGGCCTGGCGCTCGGTGTCGATCTCGCCCATGTAGATGGTGCAGTCGAGGCCGAACAGGGCGCAGGCGGTGGCGGTGGCGACGCCGTGCTGGCCGGCCCCGGTCTCCGCGATGACCCGGCTCTTGCCCATCCGCTTGGTGAGCAGGGCCTGGCCCAGGACGTTGTTGATCTTGTGCGAGCCGGTGTGGTTGAGGTCCTCGCGCTTGAGGAACACCCGGGCGCCGCCCGCCTGTTCGGCGAAGCGCGGCACCTCGGTGAGCGCGCTGGGGCGCCCGGTGTAGTGGACGAGCAGGTCCTCCAGCTCGGCGGCGAAGGCGGGGTCGCCCTTGGCCTTGTCGTACTCGGCGGCCACCTCGTCCACGGCGGCGACCAGCGCCTCCGGGATGAACTTGCCGCCGAAGGCGCCGAAGTAGCCCTCGGCGCTGGGCACTCGGCCCTCGGGGTCGGGAAGGAAGAACTCGCTGGGCATGCGCATGCTCCTCGCGGGGCGCGGCGCGCCCCGGGATGCTCGGTCGGTCGGTGATCACCGTATGCGCGCACCGGACCGCCCGCGGGGACCTCGGCCGCGCGGGCGCGGGGGCTCGCGGGCGAGGCGGATCACGGGGGCGGGGTCAGGGGCGCGCGGGGCGCCCATGCCATCGCATGCCGTTGACCTGGCCGGGCTCGTCGCCGATCACATAGCGCACCCGGCGGCCGTGCACCCGGCGGGCGGGGGCGCGGCAGCCGCGCGGGCGGCAGCCGCGGGCCAGCCGGGCGTACCGGACCGGGGCGGCCTCACCCGCGCCGGGGCAGGCGAGGGCCACCGGGCCCGCGCTGCCGCGGACCTCTCCCGGGCACCGTCCCGTACCCCGCATCGGCCGGTCAGCTCCGCCCGTGGCGCAGTGCCGGGTGGGCGCCCGCGGCGACCAGGTCGGAGACCGCTGCCTTGGGGTCGCGGCCGGTGACCAGGGACTCGCCGACGAGGACGGCGCCCGCCCCGGCGTTGGCGTAGGCGATCAGGTCGTGCGGGCCGCGCACCCCCGATTCGGCGATCTTGACGAGCTCGTCCGGGATCTCGGGGGCGACCCGCTCGAAGGTCGACCTGTCGACCTCCAGGGTCTTCAGATTGCGGGCGTTGACGCCGATGACGCGGGCCCCGGCGGCGACCGCGCGCTCGACCTCCTCCTCGTCGTGCACCTCGACGAGCGGGGTGAGGCCGATGGAGCGGGCGCGCTCGACGAGGGAGACCAGCGCCTCCTGGTCGAGGGCGGCCACGATCAGCAGGGCGAGGTCGGCGCCGTGCGCCCGGGCCTCCCACAGCTGGTAGGAGGTGACGATGAAGTCCTTGCGGAGCACCGGGATCTGCACCCGGGCGCGGACCGCCTCCAGGTCGGCGAGCGAGCCGCCGAAGCGGCGCTGCTCGGTGAGGACGGAGATGACGGCGGCGCCGCCCGCCTCGTAGTCGGCGGCGAGGGCGGCCGGGTCGGCGATCGCCGCGAGCGCGCCCTTGGACGGGCTGGAGCGCTTGACCTCGCAGATCACCTGGACGCCCTCGCCGCGCAGCGCGGCCTCGGCGTCCTTGGCCGGCGGGGCGGCCGCGGCGCGCTCCTTGAGCTCATCGAGGCTGACCGCCGCCTGCCGTTCGGCGAGGTCGGCGAGGACTCCTTCGATGATCTCGTCGAGCACACTCACGCGAGCGTTCCCCTCTCCCTGCCGTTCCTGCCGTTGCGGCTGTGCCTGTGCGGGCGCGCAAAGGTCCCTGGTCACTGCGATGGTAGCCGCAGGGAGGCGATGCTCCCGCATTCACCCGGGCGCGGTCCCACTACCTGGACGTCCGCCACCGCTTCAAGGATGCAGCCAGCCGCCGAAGGGCGAATTCCGGACAACCGTGAACACCAGGGCGAGGGCGCCCACCACCCACATCTGCGCCGGGCGCAGGACGAGAGCGAAGGGGCGTCCGCGGGCCGCGCGGATCATCCACACCACCCAGAGCACGGCGAAGGCCCCGTAGCCGAGGACCGCCAGGGCGTTGTCGGTGAGGGCGGCGCCGAGGTCGCCGTGGGCGAAGGCGTGGGCGCTGCGCAGTCCGCCGCAGCCGGGGCAGTAGACACCGGTGAGGCGCAGCAGCGGGCAGACCGGGTAGTGGCCGGGGTCGTTCGGGTCGACGCGTGCCACATAGCCGAAGGCCGCCACCACCGCCGCGAGGACGCCCGCGGGCACCAGCATGCGCTTCAGGGCGGCGCCGGGCGCCGGGGCGAGTGCGGGCTCGGGTTCAGCGTTCACCCGTGCATTGTGTCCTCTGCGCGGAGCCCGCGCGCGGGGCGGGGCCGCCGGGTGCGCGCGGACGGGGCGCCGGGGGCGGGGTGCCCCCGGCCCGCGGAGGTCAGACGGCGGCCTCGGCCTGCGGCTCGGCGGTGGCCTTGGCGGCGGGGGCGGCCGCGGGGGCGCTCTTCGGCTTGGCGCCCAGGCCCATCAGGCTCATGAGGCCGCCGACCACGCCGCCGAGGACGGTGAGCACCATCCCGGCCCAGAAGCCGACGGGCTCCGCCATGACCATGAAGGCACCCGCGACGCAGAAACCGATGAAGGTGATGATGACACCGGTCCAGGCGGCCGGGGTGTGTCCGTGTCCGTGGCTGCTCGCCGACATGACGTGCTCCTTGTTGCTGGGGCGGGGCGGGTGCGTGGTCGTGGTCGAACCCTCGCCGCCCATTGTCCCGTACGCCGGACGCCGATCCGGCGCGGGGTGGCGAAGAGCACGTGCGGCGGGGCGGGTTCAGCCGCTCGGGGTGCCGCGGGTGGGGTCCTCGCCGCGGTCCAGCGCCTTCCACAGCTCCCCCGGGTGGTCCGGGTCGGCGGGGGCGGACCGGCGCGGACGCGGGGCCCCGGAGCGCTCGTACCGGCCGGACATGGCGGGCCAGCCGCTGCCCCAGCGCAGCGCGATCACTCCGGCGAGCAGGATCAACGCCCCGCCCGCGACCGCGACATAGGGCCAGGCGGTGTGGCTGAGCGACTCGACGGTGGCGGAGGTGTTGCCCGAGGCCTCGGCAGCCTTCTCGTCCAGGGCGCCGCTGTCGGAGGCGCCGAGCAGCGAGGCCGCCACGATGCCGGCGCCGGCGAGCGCGAGCAGCCCGGAGACCAGGTACCGGCCGGTGCGGCGCACGGCGAAGACGGCGACCAGGGCGGCGAGCCCGACGACGGCGAGCGCCGCGGGGAGTCCGGTGACATCGCCGCCCTTCGCGGAGAGCGGGAAGTCGCCGCCCGCGACGGCGGCCGTGCCCTCGGCCCAGCGCTGACGCGAGGCGAGCAGCGTCACGGCGGCACCGCCGGCGCCCGCGAGCAGGGCGACGGCCAGGCTGCGGCGACCGGAGCGGGCGCGCGCCGCGGCTTCGGTTCGGGGGTGGGGTACAGCAGTCACCCCCCCACTATCGCCCCAAGCCGCCCCCCGGCGTCACCCGGGGCGGCCCGGGGGACGCAGATCACTGCGGCGATTTCGTCACATCATGGCCGGAAATCGCGGGTGCCGCCGCGCCTGAGAGGGGTCGGCCGCCCCGGACGTACGGGAAGACGTACGGGCAGACCTACGAGAAGAAGGGGCCCGGCGGCACGTGACGGACGGCGGCCCGAACCCCCGCTACCCGCCGAGCCGTTCCGCGGTGTGCACCGCGCGCAGGACCGCCGCCGCCTTGTTGCGGCACTCGGTGTCCTCGGCGACCGGGTCCGAGTCGGCGACCACCCCGGCGCCCGCCTGGACGTAGGCGGTGCCCTCCCGCAGGACGGCGGTGCGGATCGCGATGGCGGTGTCCGAGTCGCCCGCGAAGTCGAGGTAGCCGACGCAGCCGCCGTACAGTCCGCGGCGGGAGGGCTCCAGCTCGTCGATGATCTGCATGGCGCGCGGCTTGGGGGCGCCGGAGAGGGTGCCCGCGGGGAAGCAGGCGGTGAGGACGTCGAAGGCGGTGCGGCCCTCGGCGACCTGGCCGGTGACGGTCGAGACGATGTGCATCACGTGCGAGTACTTCTCGATCGACATGAAGTCGACCACCTCGACGCTGCCCGGCTCGCAGACCCGGCCGAGGTCGTTGCGCCCGAGGTCGACCAGCATCAGGTGCTCGGCGCGCTCCTTGGGGTCGGCGAGCAGTTCCTCGGCGAGCTGCTGGTCCTCCTGGGGGCTCGCCCCGCGCGGCCGGGTGCCCGCGATGGGGTGCACCATGGCGTGCCCGTCCTCGACCTTGACCAGGGCCTCCGGCGAGGAGCCGACCACGTCGAAGCCGTCGAAGCGGAAGAGGTACATGTACGGCGAGGGGTTGGTGGCCCGCAGCACCCGGTAGACGTCGAGCGCGCTCGCCGCGCAGGGCGTCTCGAAGCGCTGCGAGGGCACCACCTGGAAGGCCTCGCCCGCGCGGATGCGCTCTTTGATGTCCTCGACGGCCGCCTGGTAGTCGGTGCCGCCCCAGAGCGCCTGGTACGGGGGCAGTTCGGCGGGCGGCAGGGCCGCGGGCGGCTGGGCGAGCGGGCGGCAGAGGTCGGCCTGCATGGCGTCGAGCCGGGCCACCGCGTCCGCGTACGCCTCGTCCACGCCGGTGTCGAGGTCGTTGTGGTTGATGGCGTTGGCGATCAGCAGGACGGTGCCGTCCCAGTGGTCGAGCACCGCGAGGTCGCTGGTGAGCAGCATGGTCAGCTCGGGCAGCTTCAGGTCGTCGCGCTCGCCGGGGCCGATCTTCTCCAGGCGGCGCACGATGTCGTAACCGAGGTAGCCGACCATCCCGCCGGTGAAGGGCGGCATGCCGGAGGCGAGGTCGCGGGGGGTGTGCAGCGCCTCGACGGTGGCGCGCAGGGCGGCGAGCGGATCGCCCTCGGCGGGGACGCCGACCGGCGGCACGCCCTCCCAGTGGACCCGGCCGCCGCGCTCGGTGAGCGTGGCGGAGGAGCGCACCCCGACGAAGGAGTAGCGGGACCAGGAGCGGCCGTTCTCCGCGGACTCCAGGAGGAAGGTGCCGGGCCGCTCGGCGGCGAGCTTGCGGTAGAGCGCGAGGGGGGTGTCCCCGTCGGCCAGGAGCTTGCGGCTGACCGGGATGACGCGGCGGTCGGCCGCCAGCTTGCGGAAGGTGTCGAGGTCCATGGCCGCCGACCCTACTGACCGAGCGGCAGGACGTCGGCATCGAAACAGGTGCGGTCGCCGGTGTGGCAGGCGGCGCCCACCTGGTCGACCCGCACCAGGACGGTGTCCGCGTCGCAGTCCAGGGCCACCGACTTCACGTGCTGGACGTGGCCGGAGGTGTCGCCCTTGACCCAGTACTCCCGGCGGCTGCGGGACCAGTAGGTGGCGCGGCCGGTGGTGAGCGTGCGGTGCAGCGCCTCGTCGTCCATCCAGCCGAGCATGAGCACCTCGCCGGTGTCGTACTGCTGGGTGACGGCGGGGACGAGCCCGTCGGCGCCGCGCTTGAGGCGCGCGGCGATCTCCGGGTCGAGCTGGCTGGGCTGCCTGGACGTGGTCATGGGTGCCATTGTGCGCGATCCGCCGGGCCCTTCGGGCAGGCGTCCGCCCGGTGGAACACCCGCCCCGCCCGGGGACGTGGCCGTCTCCCCCGGGCGGCCGTAGGGTTAACGCATGTCCACTCATGCCAAGCGTGAACGACTCCTGCTCGCCGATCTCCTGGAGGCGGCCGGACCCGAGGCGCCGACCCTGTGCGGCGGCTGGCTCACCCGCGACCTCGCCGCCCATGTGGTGGTGCGCGAGCGCCGCCCGGACGCCGCGGGCGGCATCCTGATCAAGCCGCTCGCCGGCCGCCTCGAACGCGTCGAGGGCGAGTTCGCCGGCAAGCCCTACGAGGAGCTGCTGCGGCTGATCCGCACCGGCCCGCCGCGCTTCTCGCCCTTCGCCCTGAAGCAGGTCGACGAGGCCACCAACATCGTCGAGTTCTACGTGCACGCCGAGGACGTCCGCCGCGCCCAGCCGGACTGGACCGCGCGCAGGCTCGACCCGGTCTTCTCCGACGTCCTCTGGTCGCGGCTGGAGCGCACCGCCCGGGTGGTCGGCCGCAAGGCGCCGACGGGCGTGGTGCTCCGCCGCCCCGACGGCCGGACCGTGGTCGCGCGCAAGGGCGCCCCGGTGGTGACGGTCACCGGTGAGCCGAGCGAGCTGCTGATGTACGTCTACGGGCGCCAGTCGGTGGCGGACGTCCAGCTCGACGGCGAGCCGGAGGCGGTCACCCGGCTGAACGGCGCCAAGGAACTGGGCATCTGAGCCGGCCGCCCGCCGGGCGGGGGTCCCGGCGGCCGGTGTTCAGGACCGGCCGCCCTCGCCCTCGGTGTCCAGGTGCGGGAGCATCCGGTCCAGCCACCGCGGTGTCCACCAGGCCGCCCGGCCCAGCAGGGTCATCACCGCCGGGACCAGCAGGAGCCGTACCACGGTGGCGTCGATCAGCACGCTGACGGCGAGGCCGAGGCCGAGCATCTTGACCACGACGCTGTCGCTGACCAGGAAGGCGGCGAAGACGCTCACCATGATGAGCGCGGCGCAGCTGATCACCCGGGCGGTGATCTCCAGGGCGTGCGCCACGCTCGCCCGCGCCTCGCCGGTGCGCCGCCAGGCCTCGTGGACCCGGGAGAGCAGGAAGATCTCGTAGTCCATGCTCAGGCCGAAGACGATCGCGAACATCATCATCGGCACATAGCTCTCGATCGGCACCTTCCCCGAGACGCCGAGGGCGCCGCCGCCCCAGCCCCACTGGAAGACGGCGACCACCACGCCGTAGGAGGCGGCGATCGAGAAGATGTTGAGCACGGCGGCCTTCAGGGCGACCAGGGGTCCCCGGAAGACGAGCAGGATGATCAGGAAGGCCAGCGCCACCACCACCGCGACGATCAGCGGCAGCCGGGCGGCGACCACATCGCGGAAGTCCACCTGGGCGGCGGTGGTCCCGGTGACATAGCCCCGGGCGGGGGTGCCGGAGACCGCCTGCGGCAGGGTCTGGTCGACCAGGCGGTTGGCCAGGTCGGTGGTGGTCGCGCTCTGCGGGGAGGCCGTGGAGTACGCGGTCGCGAGGAGGATGTCGCCGTCCCCGGCCGGTTGCGGCTTGGTGATGCTGCGGGCGCCGGGTACGCCGGTGAGCGCCTGCTGCGCCTGGGAGGCCAGCGCGGAACGGTCCCCGGAGGAGACCGCGCTCTGGTCGACGACCACCGTCAGCGGGCCGTTGGAGCCGGGCCCGAAGGCCTCGGACATCAGGTCGTAGGCGCGGCGGTCGGTGAAGGAGGTGGGGTCGGCGCCGTCCCCGATGTGCCCGAGTCGCAGCGAGAACACCGGCACGGCCAGCACCACGACCACCGCGGCACCGGCGGCCAGGAACCACCAGGGGCGGCGCTCCACCCGCCGGGCGTAGCGGTGCCAGGTGCCGTGCCCCTCCGCGGCGCCGCCTTCCGTACGCTCACGTGCCATCCCCGTACGGCCGCCCGCCCCGTCTTCCGTAGGGTCACCCGGCGCCCCGTCTTCCGTACGGCCGCCCGCCGTCCCCGGTTCGACCTCGGCGATCGGGCGCCGCACCCGGTAGCGGTCGAGGCGCCGCCCGGCGAGGCCGAGGACCGCGGGCACCAGGGTGAGGGCGCCCGCGACGGCGGTCACCACGGTGAGGGCGGCCGCCACCCCGAGCTTGGCGATGAAGCCGACGCCGGAGACGGCGAGCCCGGTCAGGGCGACGATGACGGTGCAGCCGGAGACCAGGACCGCCCGGCCGCTGGTGGCCACGGCCCGCCCGGCGGCGGTCACCGGGTCCGCGCCGTCCATCAGGAGCTGGCGGTGCCGGGTGAGCAGGAAGAGCGCGTAGTCGATGCCGACGCCCAGGCCGATCATGGTGGCCAGGGTCGGGGAGACGGTGGCGAAGTCGAAGGCGGCGGCGAGCAGTCCGAGGCAGGCGAGCCCGCAGACCACCGCGAGCAGCGCGGTCAGCAGCGGCACCCCGGCGGCGAGCACGCTGCCGAAGCCGACGAGCAGCACCACGATCGCGACCCCGAAGCCGATCAGCTCCGAGACCCGGTCGTCGGCGGCCGGCCGGGCCAGCTCACCGAGCGGTCCCCCGTACTCGACCTGGGCGCCCGCCTGGCGCAGCGGCTTCACCGCACTGTCCACGCCGTCGAGATAGGAGTCGCCGAGGGTGGACGGCTGCACCTCGAAGAGGACGGTGATGTACGCGGTCTTCTCGTCCCCGGAGAGGGGCCCGGTGGAGGAACTGCCGTTCGCGGTGAGCGGGTTCTGCGCGGAGAGCACCTGCGGCAGCTTCGCGAGCGCGCCGACCGCGGTGGACATCTGCGAGCCGAGGCCGGTCAGCGACTTGGCGGAGTCGTGGACGACGATCTGGCTGCTGTACCCGGCGGCCTGCTTGTCGTGCTTCCGCAGGACGTCGAGGCCCTTCTCCGACTGGACGCCCGGCAGCGTGAAGTTGTCCGAGAACTCCCCGCCGAAGGCCCGGTCGAGGGCCCCGAGCGCGAGCAGGGCGAGCAGCCAGGCCACCAGGACGCGCACGAAGTGCCGGGCGCACCACTCGCCGAGGCGCCGCAGCAGGCCCTTCGCCGGGCGGTCCGGTGAGGCGCCGCGGGGCGCGGTCACCGTGCCGCTCCGGGCCGGACCCCCGCCCGGGGCAGGCGTGTCCGCCCCGGGCACCGCGGGGTGCGCACCGTCGTCGTCCGTACCATCGCTGCCTCCTCGGCCTGGTGCCGTGCCCGGCCGGTCCGGCGCCCGGATGGCCGTCCGGGCAGCCGGTCACCCGGCCATCCGGGCAACAGATCACCCGATAAAGGGAGATACCGGACGATACAGCGGAGGTGATCCACCAGCCGCCGACACGAGGACCCGGGCGGCGGCATCCACGGGTACGGCGGGTGCGGGACGCCGGACGCGCGGGGCGGAGCGCGAAAGCCGGAACCGCGGCACCCGGCCGGAGCCGGATCACCGCGGTTCTGTGGCGGGCGCGTACGGGGCGCGTACGGGCGGGGTACGCGGAGGCCGCACCGCGTACGTGCGGAGGCTCTACCGCGTACGTGTCGGGTACGCGGAAGCCTCACCGCGTACGGACGGGTGCGCGGAAGCCCCACCGCGTGCGGACGAGTGCGCGGAGCCCTAGGCGGACTGCCGCACCGGAGCGCCGGACTCCCGGAGGGCGGATTTCACCTCGCCGATGCGCAGGTCGCCGAAGTGGAAGACGGAGGCGGCGAGCACCGCGTCCGCGCCCGCGTCGACGGCGGGCGGGAAGTCGCCGAGGCGGCCCGCGCCGCCGGAGGCGATGACCGGGATGCCGACGCGGGCGCGGACCGCGCGGATCATCTCCAGGTCGTAGCCGTCCTTGGTGCCGTCCGCGTCCATCGAGTTGAGCAGGATCTCCCCGGCGCCCAACTCGGCCGCGCGGTGGGCCCATTCGACCGCGTCCAGGCCGGTGCCCCGGCGGCCGCCGTGGGTGGTGACCTCGAAGCCGCCGTCCGGGGTCCGGCGGGCGTCCACCGACAGGACGAGGACCTGGCGGCCGAAGCGCTCGGCGATCTCCCGGATGAGTTCGGGGCGGGCGATGGCCGCCGTGTTGACGCCCACCTTGTCGGCGCCCGCGCGCAGCAGCTTGTCCACGTCCTCGGCGGTGCGCACCCCGCCGCCGACGGTGAGCGGGATGAAGACCTGCTCGGCGGTGCGGCGGACCACGTCGTAGGTGGTCTCGCGGTCGCCGGAGGAGGCGGTGATGTCGAGGAAGGTGAGCTCGTCGGCGCCCTCGGCGTCGTAGACCTTGGCCATCTCGACCGGGTCGCCCGCGTCGCGCAGGTTCTGGAAGTTGACGCCCTTGACGACCCGGCCGCCGTCCACGTCCAGGCAGGGGATGACTCGGACCGCCAGCGTCATGGGCGCGGCGCTCCCCGGTCCTCGCGGGCGGCGGGGCGGTAGGCCTCCAGCTCGACCTCGACCAGGACCCGGGAGTCGACGAAGCCCGAGACGACGAAGAGGCTCGCGGCCGGGAGCACCGCCTCGAAGAGCTCCCGGTGGGCGCGGCCGACCGGGTCCACGTCGCGGGCGTGCACGAGGTACATCCGGGTGCGCACCACGGAGTCGGCGCCGAGGCCGAACTCCGCGAGGGCGTCCAGGGCGTTGGTGAAGGCCGCCTTGGCCTGTTCGTAGGGGTCGCCCTCGCCGTGCAGGACGGTGCCGCTGAAGGCGGTGGTGCCCGCGACCAGGACCCGGTCGCCCGCCTCCACGGCCCGTGCCGAGCCGAAGGTCTGCTCCCAGGAGGAGCCGCTGCGTACCCGTCGTGCTGTGCCGGCCATCAGGCCACCGCCTCCAGTGCCTCTTCGAGGGTGAACGCCTTGGCGTAGAGCGCCTTGCCGACGATCGCGCCCTCGACCCCCTGCGGGACGAGCGCGGCGAGCGCCTTCAGGTCCGCGAGCGAGGAGACCCCGCCGGAGGCGACGACGGGGCGGTCGGTCGCGGCGCAGACGTCTTTGAGCAGGTCCAGGTTGGGGCCCTGGAGGGTGCCGTCCTTGGCGATGTCGGTGACGACGTAGCGGGCGCAGCCCTCGGAGTCGAGGCGGGCCAGCGTCCGGTAGAGGTCGCCGCCGTCGCGGGTCCAGCCGCGGCCGCGCAGGGTGGTACCGCGCACGTCGAGGCCGACGGCGATCTTCTCGCCGTAGGCGGCGATGATCTCGGCGACCCACTCGGGGCGCTCCAGGGCCGCGGTGCCGAGGTTGACCCGGGTGCAGCCGGTGGCGAGGGCCGCGGCGAGCGAGTCGTCGTCGCGGATGCCGCCGGACAGCTCCACCTTGACCCCGTCGGCGGCGAGGCTCTCGGCGACCTCGGCGATCAGGGCGCGGTTGTCGCCGGTGCCGAACGCCGCGTCCAGGTCGACCAGATGGAGCCACTCCGCGCCCGCGCGCTGCCAGGCCTTGGCGGCCTCCAGGGGGGCGCCGTAGGAGGTCTCCGTACCGGACTCGCCGTGTACGAGCCGGACGGCCTGGCCGTCGCGGACGTCGACGGCGGGGAGGAGTTCGAGCGTGGAAGCCATGATCAGAGCGTCTCGATCCAGTTGGTGAGGAGCTGGGCACCGGCGTCGCCGGACTTCTCGGGGTGGAACTGGGTGGCCCACAGGGCGCCGTTCTCGACCGCGGCCACGAAGCGCTCGCCGTGGGT
The DNA here is from genome assembly GCF_012273655.1 of Streptomyces physcomitrii. GTDB lineage: Bacteria > Actinomycetota > Actinomycetes > Streptomycetales > Streptomycetaceae > Streptomyces > Streptomyces physcomitrii. The sequence goes on from NZ_JAAWWP010000004.1 coordinate 258,503, forward strand.
CGCCCAGCTGACGAGGGGCGCGCGGATCGCGGGGTTGCCGGTCTCCAGGGTCCAGTCGTGGACGGCGTAGGAGTGGACGAAGTAGTAGCGGGTCCCGGGGTCGAGCCCGGCGAAGAGCCGGGAGCCGGCGGGCGCCTCGACGGTGTTCCAGCCCATGTGCGGGACGACCTCGGCCTTGAGCGGGCCGACGGTGCCGGGCCACTCGTCGAGGCCCGCGCACTCCTCGCCGTGCTCCACGCCGCGGCTGAAGAGGATCTGCATCCCGACGCAGATGCCGAGCACCGGGCGCCCGCCGGACAGGCGGCGGTCGATGATCCAGTCGCCGCGCGCCGCGGTGAGGCCCTTCATGCAGGCGGCGAAGGCGCCGACGCCGGGCACGAGCAGCCCGTCGGCGTTCATCGCGGCCTCGTAGTCGCGGGTGATCTCGACCTCGGCGCCGGCCCGGGCGAGGGCGCGCTCGGCGGAGCGGATGTTGCCGAAGCCGTAGTCGAAGACGACGACCCTGGGTGGCCTCGCGGTGCTCAATTCCATACCTCCAGCCTCATCACCCCGGCGAGCAGGCACATGCCGGCGCCGATCGAGAGCAGGACGATCAGGCTCTTCGGCATCTCCTGCTTGACGAAGGAGTAGATGCCGCCGAGCAGGAACAGACCGACGACGATCAGCAGCGTGGAAAGACCGTTCACAGCGCACCCTTTGTGGAAGGAAGGATTCCGGCGGCGCGCGCGTCGCGCTCGCTCGCGTAGCGCAGGGCCCGTGCCAGGGCCTTGAACTGGCACTCCACGATGTGGTGCGCGTTGCGTCCGTAGGGCACGTGCACATGCAGGGCGACCTGCGCCTGGGCGACGAAGGACTCCAGGATGTGCCGGGTCATGGTGGTGTCGTAGGAGCCGATCATCGGCGCCATGTTCTCAGGCTCGGTGTGCACCAGGTACGGCCGCCCCGAGAGATCCACGGTGACCTGGGCGAGGGACTCGTCCAGCGGGACCGTGCAGTTGCCGAAGCGGTAGATGCCGACCTTGTCGCCGAGGGCCTGCCTGAAGGCGGCGCCGAGCGCGAGGGAGGTGTCCTCGATGGTGTGGTGGGTGTCGATGTGCAGGTCGCCCTCGGTCTTCACGGTGAGGTCGAAGAGGCCGTGGCGGCCGAGCTGGTCGAGCATGTGGTCGAAGAAGCCGACGCCCGTGGAGATCTCGGTGCGCCCGGTGCCGTCGAGGTCGATCTCGACGAGGACGGAGGTCTCCTTCGTGGTCCGCTCGGTGCGTCCGGTGCGGCTCATGCTGTTCCCGCCTCGTCTTCCTTGATCAGTGCGCGTGCCGCGTCGAGGAACGCGTCGTTCTCCGTGGGGGTCCCGGCGCTGACCCGCAGCCTGCCGGGGACGCCGTTGTCCCGTACGAGCACCCCGCGCGCCAGGAAACCCTCCCAGAGCGCGTGCGCCTCCCGCGGCTCGCCACCCGGGGCGGGGATGCCGAACTGGACGAAGTTGGCGTCCGAGGCGGTGACCTCGTACCCCGCGGCGCGCAGTTCGGTGACCAGGCGGTCCCGCTCGGCCTTCAGCTGCTCGACATAGCCGAGCAGGGTGTCGGTGTGTTCGAGGGCCGCGAGCGCGGTGGCCTGGGTGATCGCCGAGAGGTGGTACGGCAGCCGCACCAGCTGGACCGCGTCGACGACCGCCGGGTCGGCGGCCAGGTAGCCGAGGCGCAGCCCGGCCGCGCCGAAGGCCTTCGACATGGTCCGCGAGATCACCAGATGCGGGCGCCCGGCGAGCAGCGGCAGCAGCGAGTCCCCGTGGCTGAACTCCACATAGGCCTCGTCCACGATCACCATCGAGGGCTTCACGGACTGCGCCGCCTCGTAGAGCGCGAGGACGGTCTCGGCCGGGACCGCGTTGCCGGTCGGGTTGTTGGGCGTGGTCACGAAGACCACGTCCGGCCGGTTCTCGGCGATGGTGCGGGCGGCGCTCTCCGGGTCCAGGGTGAAGTCCCCGGCGCGCGGCCCGGAGATCCAGCCGGTGCCGGTGCCCCGGGCGATCAGCCCGTGCATGGAGTACGAGGGCTCGAAGCCGAGCGCGGTGCGGCCGGGGCCGCCGAAGGCCTGGAGCAGCTGCTGGATGACCTCGTTGGAGCCGTTGGCGGCCCAGACGTTCTCCGGGGCGACCGGGTGCCCGCCGGTGCGGCTGAGGTAGGCGGCGAGCCGGGTGCGCAGCTCCACCGCGTCCCGGTCCGGGTAGCGGTTGAGTCCGCGCGCCGCCTCCCGCACCCGCTCCGCGATCCGCTCGACGAGGGGCTCGGGCAGCGGGTACGGGTTCTCGTTGGTGTTGAGGCGTACCGGTACGTCCAACTGCGGTGCGCCGTAAGGGGACTTGCCGCGCAGCTCGGCGCGGATGGGCAGCGCGTCGATACGGCTGGTGGACTCGCTCACTGGCCCGGCACCTTCCCGTCGCCGCGCTGATCCGGTCCGGCTCCACCCAGCTGATCCGGTCCGGCTCCGCCCAGCGCATCCGGTCCGGCTCCGCCGAAACGCGCCTTGATGGCGGCGCCGTGCGCGGGCAGATCCTCGGCCTCGGCGAGGGTGACCACGTGGTGTGCCACCTCGGCGAGCGCGTCCCGGCTGTAGTCGACCAGGTGGATGCCGCGCAGGAAGGACTGCACGGACAGGCCCGAGGAGTGGCAGGCGCAACCGCCGGTGGGCAGCACGTGGTTGGAGCCGGCGCAGTAGTCGCCGAGCGAGACCGGCGCCCAGGGGCCGAGGAAGACAGCGCCCGCGTTGCGCACCTTTTCGGCCACCGCGGTGGGCTCGGCGGTCTGGATCTCCAGGTGCTCGGCCCCGTAGGCGTTGACGACCCGGAGGCCCTCCTCGATCCCGTCGACGAGGACGATCGCGGACTGCCGGCCGGCCAGCGCCGGGGCGATCCGGTCCTCGACGTGCTTGCTCGCGGCGACCTGCGGGACGAGTTCCTTCTCGACCCGGTCCGCGAGCTCGGTGGAGTCGGTGACCAGGACGGCGGCGGCCAGCGGGTCGTGCTCGGCCTGGCTGATCAGGTCGGCGGCCACGTGCACCGGGTCGGCGGTGGCGTCCGCGAGGATCGCGATCTCGGTCGGGCCCGCCTCGGCGTCGATGCCGATCCGGCCGGTGAAGTAGCGCTTGGCGGCGGCGACCCAGATGTTGCCGGGCCCGGTGACCATGTCCGCGGGCGCGCAGCCCTCCTCCTCGCCCGGGCGCTCGGTGCCGTAGGCGAACATCGCGACCGCCTGGGCGCCGCCCACCGCGTAGACCTCGTCGATGCCGAGCAGCGCGCAGGCCGCGAGGATCGTCGGGTGCGGCAGTCCGCCGAACTCCTTCTGCGGCGGGCTGGCCAGCGCCATCGAGGGCACCCCGGCCTCCTGCGCCGGGACCGCGTTCATGATCACGGAGGAGGGGTACACGGAGCGTCCGCCCGGCGCGTAGAGGCCGACGCGGTCCACCGGCACCCACTTCTCGGTCACCGTGCCGCCGGGGACCACCTGGGTGGTGTGGGCCGGGCGGCGCTGGGCGCGGTGCACCAGGCGGGCGCGGCGGATCGACTCCTCCAGGGCGGCGCGGACGGCGGGTTCGAGCCCGGCCAGCGCCTCGGTGAGCGCCTCGGCGGGCACCCGGACCCGCTCCAGGCGCACGCCGTCGAATTTCTCCGCGTAGTCGATCAGCGCCGCGTTCCCCCGATGGTGCACGTCCTCGCAGAGGGGGCGCACCTTGTCCAGGGCGGCCGCGACGTCGAAGTCGGCACGGGGCAGCAGGTCGCGCAGGGCGGCACCCTCCAGGAGGGCCTCGCCGCGCAGATCGATTCGGGAGATCACGTGGCCAATTCTCTCAGACCCGCGAGACCGCCCGTCGCGCCGTTCCACTGGCTGATACGCCGCGCCCCGGCAGGTACCGGCATGCTTCGGACAGTGGCCGAAAGCCGTCCCCCAAAGGTCCCGGAAGATCCCCTTCACCACTAGCGTTCGGCGTTCAAGCGGTCACCGAGCGGGCATGACGCTGGTGGGCCGTACATGTGCGCGGGGCCGCAGCGCGGGAGCCGCCGGACCTCAACCGCCGCACAGCATGGGGGAAGGGACGAGGGTACGTGGTCGACGTCACCGAGGTCGGAGATCCGCCGGACTGGCTGACCGCGGCGGAGATCGGCATGTGGCAGGCCTTCCGCAACGGCAGCGTCTACGACCTGCGCACCCACGACACGGTCGTCGACGACCCGCACGGCGGCCACCCCTGGGGCCCCGAACGCACCGTCCGCGCCCGCATCCTGTGCATGCTGCTGCTCGACGGCCCGCCCCCGCTCTCCGGCCGGGTCTCCTCCCTCAAGCTCCAGGGCCTGCAGATCATCGGCGTCATGGACCTCGCGGGCGGCGTGGTCGATCCGTACGTGGAGATGAAGGGCTGCCGCTTCGAGAAGGAGATCCTGCTGCCCGAGGCGCGGTTCTCCACCCTGCGCATGGTCGACTGCTCGATCCCGCGCCTGGAGGGCGCCCGGCTGCACACCGAGGGCGATCTGCATCTGCCGCGCTGCCGCCTGCACAACGGCATGCGCCTGAGCGACGCCCATATCGGCACCGACCTGCTGCTCAACCAGGCGATCGTCTACCGGGACCGGCGCGGCCGCTCGATCATGGCCGACGGGCTCAACGTCGGCCAGGACCTCCAGGCCGAGATGATGGAGTCGCACGGCGAGCTGAGCCTGCGCGGCGCCCAGGTCGGCGTCTCGCTCAGCCTGCGCGGCAGCCACCTCGCCAACCCCTACGGCCGCCGGGCGCTCAACGCCCCCCAGCTGACCGTGGAGCGCAGCCTCTACCTGACCCCGGCCAGCCTCGGCAACACCCTGCAGACCGGCGGCACCCCGGCCCGCGGCACCCGCATCCAGCGCTTCGAGTGCCAGGGCGGGCTGCGCCTGGACGACGGCCGGTTCGGCGACGCCGTCGACCTCGACCAGGCCCGCTTCGCCCTGGAGAACGACCAGGAACTCTCGCTGCGCCGCATCCAGACCCCCGAGCTGCGCTTCACCTGCGAGCGCCCGCGCCGCGGCCAGGTGGTGCTCTCCGGCGCCAAGGTCGTCAACCTGGTCGACAAGTCGACCAGTTGGCCGGGCGTCGGCGGCCTCCGCCTCGGCGGCTTCACCTACGAGAACCTCGTACCGCGCGGCTCCTTCCCGCTCAGCCGCCGCATCGAGTGGGTCTCCGCGGCCACCGCCGAGTACAACCCCGAGCCCTACGAGAAGCTCGCCACCGTCCTGCGCACCACCGGCGAGGACGCCGACGCCCGCGAGGTGCTCCTCGCCAAGCAGCGCCGACGCCGCGAGACCCTGCCGCTGGCCGGAAAACTCTGGGGCTACGCCCAGGACTGGACGGTCGCCTACGGATACCGGCCCGGCCGCGCCGCGGTGTGGATGGCGGTGCTCTGGGCGGTCAGTGCCTTCGCCTTCGCGCACGCCCCGCACCCCTCGCTCAAGGGCGAGGAGCACCCGGACTGGAACGCCGCGCTCTTCGCCCTGGACCTGCTGCTCCCGGTGATCGATCTGGGCCAGGACGGCTACTGGCGGATGAGCGGCCCCTGGCAGTGGGCCTCCACCACCCTGATCCTGCTCGGCTGGATCCTCGCCACGACGGTCGCGGCGGGGGCGACGCGGATGCTGCGGCGGGGTTAGCGCCCTTCGTACGGATCGACTCGTACGGATCGACCGCGTCCGGCCGACGGCGCGTCCGGGCCGCTCGCCGCCCCGGTGTCAGGCGCCCGGCGGTGCTGGGGGTGTCTTCACGGTCCCTGGACCCCGGCCTCCCTGGCGAGTGCCGCGGCCTCGCCCCGGGAGGCGGCGCCCAGCTTGCCCAGGATGTTGGCGACGTGGAACTTCACCGTCGACTCGCTGATGTGCAGCTCGGCGGCGATGGCCCGGTTGCGCAGCCCGCGGGTGAGCAGGCCGAGGACCTCCAGCTCCCGGGGGTGCAGTTCCGCGAGCGGTCCCGGGGCGGGGGCGGTGAGCGGGCCGAGCGGGAGCGCCGCGGTGACGGTGGTGCCCCAGCCGGGTTCGGCGTCCACGGTGAGCGTGCCGCCGAGCGCGTCGAGCAGTTCGCCCACCCGGTGCGCGCCGAGCGAGTCCGCGTCGAGCGTGCCGGGCCCGTCGTCGCGGACCACCACCCGCAGCCGGTCCGCCGCGGTGTGCCAGCGCAGCCGGAGGCGGCGCACCCCGTCCTGCTCCAGCATCGCGAGGACGGTGGCCCGGGTGGCGGCGCCCGCGGTGTGGGCGAGGTCGGAGGGGACCGTACGGTCCGGTTCGGGGGCCCGCAGCTCCAGGCGGACGCTGCCGAAGCGCAGCAGCGGGCGCAGTTCGGCGGCGCTGCGGGCGAAGGCCTCGGCGAGGCTCTCCTCGGACAGGCCCCGGTCCCACTCGGCGTAGGAGCGCAGCGCGAGCAGCGCGGAGAGAGCGAGTTCGGTGGCGGCCGCGCGGGCCTGGCCGTCCCCGAGCGCGGGCGCGCGCAGGGTGGTGAGCAGACCGGTGAGGGTGGCGGAGTGCGCGGCGGCGAGTTCGGCGGTCACCCGGCCGCGCTCGCTGGCGGCGGCCCTGGACCGGCCGAGCTGGGCGGGCTCCGGCGCCAGGGCGCGGCGCAGCTCCCGGGCGGTCACCAGGTCCCAGAGCCGCTGGACCAGCCGGAGGACGGGCGCGGGCACCGGCTGGCCGGAGACCTCGGCGAGCACCAGCAGGGCACCCGCGCCGCCGGCCTCCCGGGAGGCCACCGCGAGCACCCGGCGCGCCTCGCCCGCCAGCTGTGCGGCGCCCTGCCACGGCCGGTCGACCGGCACGGTGGCCGCCAGCCGCCCCAGCTCGGAGCCGGTGACCCGCGCGGCGAGCTCCCGGTCCCCGGCGGTCTTCAGCGGGGAGTGCGCGCAGTAGCCGCTGAGTTCGGCGGCGGCGCGGTGCGGCACCAGGGCGCCCAGTTCCGCCGACAGCCGCCCGAGCGTCTCGCCCAGCGGCGCCCCGAGCACCCGGGTCGCGGCGGCGAGCACGGCGGCCGGGTCGGTCCAGTCGGGGACGGGGACGGAGACGGAGACGCGCCCGGTCCCGACGCCCTCGGGCCCCGCGGCCGGCTCCTCCGCACGGTCGGCCGCCTCCGCCGCACGGTCGGCCGACTCCTCCACGGGGTCGACCAGTTCCTCTGCACGGGCGGCCGACTGCTGCTCCACGTGGTCGGCCGGTTCCTTCGTACGGTCGGCCGACTCCTCCGCATGGTCCATGCCCTCCACCGTAGTCAGGCGCCCCGGGCGGCGGCCTGGTCTTCCGGCCGGGTGGAACCGGCCGTACGACGGGGCGGCCCGCGTCCCGGGCGGGAGCAGGCTGGGTGGCGCAGGCTGGAGAACGGACCCGGCCCCGACCGAACCAGGAGCCCCCATGCCCGAGGCCATCGCCTTCGCCGAGTACGGCCCGCCCGAGGTACTCGAAGCCGTCACCCGCCCCCGGCCGGAGCCGGGCCCCGGCCAGGTCCTGGTGGCGGTCCGCGCCGCCGGGGTCAACCCGCTGGACTGGAAGCTCCGCGGCGGCGCCATGGCCGCGGTGATGCCCCTCGCGCTGCCGCATGTGCCCGGCCTGGAGCTGGCGGGCACCGTGGACGCGCTCGGCGAGGGCGTCGAGGGCCTCACCGTCGGCGAGGAGGTCTTCGGCAAGGCGCGGGGTGCCTACGCCGCGTACGCCCTCGCCGAGGCGGACCAGCTCGTCCGGCGCCCGGAGGACCTGGACCCGGTACCGGCCGCGGGCGTGGCCGTCGCCGCCGAGGCCGCCTACCGCGCACTCGACGAGCTGGGCCTGACCGAGGGCGAGACCCTGCTGGTGCACGGGGCCGCGGGCGCGGTCGGCAGCATGGCCGCGCAGTTCGCGCGGGCCCGCGGCGCCCGGGTCCTCGGCACCGCGAGCGCTCCGGCGCAGGACCGGGTACGGGAGCTCGGCGCCGAGGCAGTGGTCTACGGCGAGGGGGTGGCCGAGCGGCTCCGGTCCGCGGCACCGGAGGGTGTCGACGCCGTCCTGGACACCTCGGGCGCCGATGTCCTCGGGCTCTCCGTCGCCCTCGCGGGCGGCACCGGGCGCGTGCTGAGCCTCGTCGACCCGGTGGCCGCGGAGCAGCACGGGGTGCGCTTCTCCGCCGGTACCCCCGACGAGGACCGCACCGCCGCGGCCCTGGAGCAGGTGCTCGTCCTGCACCGCGCGGGCACCCTGGCCCTGCCGGTGCCCGTGACCCTGCCGCTCGCCGAGGCCGCCGAGGCCCACCGCTGGGGCGAACGCGGCGGCTCGGGCGGAAAGCTCCTGCTGCTCGTCGGCTGAGGCCCTGCCCGCCGGTCGGGTGGGCGTCCAGCGCGCCCGGCTTCGGGGGCCCGGACCTCCGTGTCGGTATGTGCACGAACCGGACCGGCACACCACGGAATGCCGGGCACACCACGGAGTCCCTGACGCGCAGTCACCCGGACGCCTTCCCGGCCGCACGGGCGGGCAACGGCGTGCCCGCGCCGCAAAACGCCTGACCACGGGGGTCCCGCCGCGCCTGCCCGGACCGGCCGCGGGGCATGCCGCGGCCGGGAGTGAGGAAATCGACACCCGATGCCCTCTGGCACCCCGGCGCCGCCGGCTCTTCAATGGTCCACACCATGGCTCTGTTCCGTACGCTGCGCCGCTTGGCTCGCACGGTGGCGCCCGCATCGGCGGGACGCGCCGGGCGCCGGGCGCCGGGACCTCCCCCGGACGAGGAGGTACTCCTCGACGCGCCCGACGCGCTGCTCGGACCCGCGCTCGTCCAGGCCGCCGCGGGCGCCTGGGAGGAGGCGGCGAAACTCCTCGCCACCACCCGGGAGCGGGCCGACTGGGAGCGCCGCGACCGGGTCACCCTGCGCCTCGCCGCCTTCGCACGCAGCCGCCCGGAGTGGTTCGCCGACTGGCAGGCGGCCGCCCCGCACGACCCGGACATGCTCCTGGTCAAGGCCCAACTCGCCCTGGACCAGGGCTGGCAGTCCCCGGCCAGGGCCGAACTCCTGCGCGGGGTGGGCCCGTTGATCTCCGCCGCCGCCGAGGGGGACATCCGCGATCCGGTGCCCTGGCGGCTCGCCCTCGACCAGGCCCGGGGCGGCAACGACTCGCACACCGCCTTCGAGCTGCTCTGGGAGCAGGCCCTGCGCCGCGCCCCGCACCACTACGGCAGCCATGTGGCGGCCCTGCAGTACCTCTCGGCCGCCTGGTACGGCTCGCACCGCGAGTGCTTCGACTTCGCCGAGCGCGCCGCGCAGGACGCCCACCAGGGCTCGCTGCTGCGCGCCCTCCCGGCCCGGGCCGCCCTCGCCTATCTGACCGGGCCCCCGCCGGGACCGGTGGCCGGACTGTCCTCCCTGGTGCCCCGGGAGCGTCTCGACCTCGCGGCCGACCTCGGCATCGAGCTGTCGGTGACCTTCCCGCCGCACGACCCCTGGCACGCCGAGATCCGCAACGTCCTGCTCTGCGTGCTCACCCGGCTCGGCCGCCACCAGGACGCCGCCGAGCAGCTGCGCCTGATCGGCCCGTACGCCACCTCCTTCCCCTGGGACCGGTTCTCCGAGGACCCGCTCGGCCACTTCCTGGGGCTGCGCGAGGCGACCCTCCGCGAGGCGGCGCGGGAGCGGCCCGGAGGCCGGGGCCGCGGCCCCGGGGACACCCGCACGGGCCGCCCCTGACCGGGCCGCGGGCGGCGGCGCCGGGGCGGGTCCGCGCGGGAGCGCGCCGGTGCGGGCCAGGTGGGGCAGGTCCTCGTCTAGGCTTGCCCGTCGTGACCACCGTCCGACTGCCGCTCTTCCCGCTCAACTCGGTGCTGTTCCCCGGGCTCGTGCTGCCGCTGAACGTCTTCGAGGCGCGCTATCGCGCCATGATGCACGAGCTGGTGAAGATCCCCGAGGACGAGCCGCGCCACTTCGCCGTCGTCGCCATCCGCGACGGCCACGAGGTCGCCCCGAGCGCCCCCGGCCTGCCCGACCAGACCTCACCGCCCGAGCGCGGGCCCGCCGCGGGCTTCGGCGCGGAACCGCTCAAGGCCTTCCACTCGGTGGGCTGCATCGCGGACGCGGCGAACGTACGCGAACGCCCGGACGGCAGCTTCGAGGTGCTCGCCACCGGCACCACCCGGGTCCGGATCGACGCGGTGGACGCCTCCGGGCCCTTCCTCATGGCCGACCTGGAGGAGCTCCCCGAGGAGCCGGGCGAGGAGGCGGGCGCGCTGGCGGCCGGGGTGCTGCGCTCCTTCCGCAACTACCAGAAGCAGCTGGCCGGGGCCCGCGAGCGCTCGCTCTCCTCGGCCGCGGAGCTGCCCGACGACCCCTCGGTGGTCTCCTATCTGGTGGCCGCGGCGGCGGTGCTCGACACCCCCACCAAGCAGCGGCTCCTGGAGACCGGGGACATCGCCTCCCGGCTGCGCGCCGAGCTGAAGCTACTGCGCCGCGAGACGGCGGTCATCCGCCATCTGCCCTCGCTCCCCGCGATCGACCTCACCCGCAACCCGACCAGCCTCAACTGACGACCAGCCTCGACTGACGAGCAGCGCCGACTCGGGGCGCCGGGAGGACCCGGCCCCGTACCCGCGAGTGCGGCCCGGAGAGCCATGGCGAAGAAGCCGAAGAAGCAGCAGGGCGGAACCCCGGCCACGGTGGCGCTCACCGAGGCGGGTACCGCCTTCACCGTGCACGCCTACGCCCACGACCCGGCCCACCCCTCCTACGGCGAGGAGGCGGCCGAGGCGATGGGCGTGGCCCCCGAGCGGGTGTTCAAGACCCTGGTGGCCGAGGTGGACGGGGAGCTGACGGTGGCCGTGGTGCCCGTCGCGGGCAGCCTCGACCTGAAGGCGCTCGCCGCCGCGGTCGGCGGCAAGCGCGCCGCGATGGCGGACCCGGCCCTCGCCGAGCGCACCACCGGGTACGTACGCGGCGGCATCTCCCCCCTGGGCCAGCGCAAGCGCCTGCGCACCGTCCTCGACGCCTCCGCCGCCGGGCACCCCACGGTCTGCGTCTCGGCGGGGCGGCGCGGCCTGGAGGTCGAGCTGAGCCCCGGCGACCTGGCGGCACTGACCGGGGCGGTGCTCGCGGAGATCGGCCGGGTCTGAGGCCCGGGGCCGCGCCGGACTGAGCCCCGGGGCCGCACCGGAGCCGGGGCCGGGCCCGCGGGAGCTGCTAGGCGTCCTTCGCGTCCTGCTGCTGCGGCGGGGTGCCGTTCCCGGGGCCGTAGGTGTACGGGAGCTCCGGCTCGGGGTCGCGGGGGCCGAAGAGGCCGGTGAGGGCGAGGTGGACGGCGAGCGAGGCGATCGGCCAGGCGAGCAGGGCGCCCTTGGCCTTGAGTTCGAGCGGCGCGTCGAAGGTGACGCCCTGGCCGACCTCCTTGGCGTGCCCGACCACGTCCTCGGTGGGGCCGAGCCAGATCCCGAACCGCCAGGCCACCACCGCGCCGAGCAGGCTCCCGGCCATCAGCGCGACCACGAGCGGCACTCCGCCGCGCCTGCGCAGCAGGAAGAGCAGCACTCCGGCGACCGCGCCGAAGCCGATGCCGAGCAGGGTGAAGACCCCGTCGACGCCGATCGCCTGCTCGCCCTCGGAGTCCTTGAGGTAGACCGAGTTCCCGTCCAGCACCAGCGGGACGTGCGGCGCCAGCTGCCACCAGAGCAGCCCGAGCAGCAGTCCGCTCACCACCAGGGCGAGCAGGACGACGGCGGCCGCCCGCAGCTCACCGGCGAGGCCGGGGCCCTCGGTGTCCGCGCCGGGCCGCGGCGGGATCGCCGAACTCCCGGCGGGCGGCGCCTGCCAGGGGTCGGAGGGGGGTTGGTGCGGAGGAGTCAACGGAGCGGTCACCCTGCCATCGTGCCAGGCCCGCGCACGGGCCGCGTCACCGGACGGCCGCGCGCCGGTAGGCCCAGGTCGCCGCGGCCAGCGAGGCGACGCCGACGGCGCCGCAGACCAGGAGGTCGAGCGCCACCAGTGCCCAGTCGGGCTCGGCCGCGAAGGTGCGGGAGAAGGCCTCCACGCCGTACGTCGAGGGCAGCAGGTCCCGCGCGTACTGCACCGCGGAGGGCAGCCGCTCCGGCGGCAGCACCCCGAGGAGCAGCGCGGCCGACATGCCCAGCTGGCCGAGCAGGGTGGCGAGTTCGGGGCGCGGGGCGAGCAGCCCGAGGGCGGCGCCGAGCCCGGCGAGCGCGGCGCCCGCGAGCGGGACCACCGCGGCGAGCACCCAGAGGTTCCCCATCGGCAGCCCGAAGAGCGCACAGCCCGTGACGGCGGTGACGAGGGTGCCGGGCACGGTGAAGGAGGCGTAGGCGGCGGCCGTGCCGAGCACCACCGCGGCGGGCGGCACCGGCAGCGTCGCGTAGTGGTCGAGCCCGCCGTCGGCGCGCAGTTGCCCGAAGTACTGGGCGAGCAGGTTGAGCGCGACGAAGGCGACCACGAGGACCGAGGAGCCCGCGACCACAGCCTGGGCCTCGGCCCCGCCGTCGACCACCCCGCGCATCAGGACCATGATCCCGACGGACTGGAAGGTGGCCACGAAGAGCAGCGGGATACGGGCCACCCGCGCCCGGGAGAGCTGGGCGCGGTAGACCGCGGCGAGCGCGGGCAGCAGCCGGGCGCGCGGCGCGAGCGGCTCGGCCGGGGCCCCGCTCGGGGCCGCCGCCTGCGCGCCCCGGTGCGCGCGGCCGGACAGGATCTCCGCGGGAAGCACACTCACCGGCTGCTCCTGGCCCGGGACGGGCGGACCGCGGCCCCTGCGCTGCGAGTCATGTCTTCACCAGCCCCTTCAGGTTCCTCGTGTCGCCGCCGAGGGCGAGGTACACATCTTCCAGGCTCGGCGTGGCCAGAGTGAAATCGTCCAGCGCCGAGAAGGCCGCGCCGCCGGTCACCGCGGCGAGGGCGGCCCGCGCCTCGTCCGGGGCGAGCCGCAGCGACCACCGGCGACCCGACCGTACGGCGATGTCCCGCAGAGCCGCGACCTCCGGTACGTCGAGCGGTGCCTGTTCCCGCCAGACCAGCTCCACCCGCACCTCCCCCGCCACCCGCTCCTTGAGCCCGACCGGGGTGTCGCAGGCGATGACCCGGCCGCGGTCCAGGACGGCGACCCGGTCGAGGACGGTCTCCGCCTCGATGACGTTGTGGGTGACGAGCAGCACGGTGGTGCCGTACTCGGCGCGGCGGCGGTCCACCGCGGCCCACACGGCGCGGCGGGCGACCGGGTCCATGGCGGTGGTCGGCTCGTCCAGGACCAGCAGCGGCCGCTCGGCGACCAGCGCGGAGGCCAGGCAGGCGAGCCGACGCTGCCCGCCGGAGAGCTTCTTGACCGGCCGGGAGGCCAGCTCGGTCAGGCCCAGTTCGTCGAGTACGGCATCGCGCTCGGCACGGGCGTCGGCGGCGGTGAGTCCGCGCAGCCGGGCGGTGGTCTCGGCGGCGAGCGCCACGCTCAGCTCGTCGAGGGCGGTGGACTCCTGGCCGAGGTAGGCGAGGATGCGGGCGGCCCGCTCGGGGTGGCGCACGATGTCGTGGCCGAGGATCTCGATGCTGCCCTCGTCGGGGCGCATGAGCCCGGTGAGCTGGCGCACCAGGGTGGACTTCCCGGCGCCGTTCGGGCCGAGCAGCCCGAAGATCTCGCCGCGCCGGATGTCGAAGGTGACCTTGTCGTTGGCGCGCACCGCGGGGGTACCGGGTGCGCCGCGGCGCCCGCGGACCGCCGGATAGGTCTTCACCAGGTCCCGCACCGCGCACACCGCATCGGCGCCACGGCCGTGCGGGCCTGCCTGTGCCGTGCGGGTACTCACGAAGTACGAGACTACGGGGTCCGGGGGTGCGCACCGCGCCCGGGGCGCCGATCCCGCCCGTAAGGGGCCGATCCGGCGCGGTGGGCGGGGGTTCGGCCGGAGAGAGAGGGCCGCCGGGGGAAGGTCCGCCGCCGGGAGTCCGGGGGTGGCGGGGCGGTGTGCGGCCGGAAGTCCGGAGACGGCCGGGAGTCCGGAGGCGGCCGGGAGTGAGGCGGCCGGGCGGGATGCCCCGGGCCGGGGTACCGCAGGGGGTCCGGGGGCTATGGGCCGGTGTGCCGCGGGGCGAGATGCCGCCGGGAGCCCGGGAGCCACGGGCCGCTGTACCGCGGGGCGAGATGCCGCCGGCCGGAGTGCCCGGGGCCGGGCTTCCGTGCGCCGGGGTGCTGCCGGGAGGCGCCGGGCCCGCGCCGGGCTCGGGGTCATTTGTGTGCCGGGTGCTCCGCCTCGGATCCCGGCCGCTCGGCTTTGCGCCCGGGGTGCGGGCCGGATTTCTGACCCGGATGGGGCCCGGGCTTCTGCCCGGCGGGCTGGCCGGATGTGTCTGCCGCGGACTGCTCCGGTTTCTGTCCCGGGTGCGCCTCCGGTGCCCGGTCCGGGTGCTCCGAGACGCGCGCGTCCTGCTGGGCGGGGGCGCCCTCGCCCGCGGTCCCCGGCTCCGCCGTGCCCGGGCCCTGGGCCTTGGCGGGCCCCGGCCGGGGCTCGTGGCCGCCGGAGGGGTGCTCCGAGGGAGCGGTGTGCGGGCGGTGGCCCGGGCCGTCGCCGTTCCCCGGCGGGGTGCCGTGGTCCCCGGCTCCGGGCACGTCCACCTGGCGCCAGAACCCGGCCCGGATCGCGTACCGGTCGTTCTCGTCGATCTGGTCGTCCTTGTGGGCGAGGAGCCCGAACCGGGCGGCGTAGCGCAGCAGTTCGCCGTCGACGCGGTGCGGGATCCGCGGGTACATGGTGGCCAGTACGCGTACCTGCCCGGTGTCCGGCAGCCGCTCCATCCAGCGTCGGGCGAAGACCTGCCCGACCTCGTAGGGGTCGCCGCCGACCGTGGTGATGTCCTCCTCGCGGTCCGCCCAGCGCTGCTCGGCGGAGGTGAGCTGGGCGAGCATCGGCAGGGCCGCGGCGTCCGCGGGCTCGGCGGGTGCGCCCGGGCGGTCCACCCAGCCCCGGTCGGAGGACCAGCGCAGGGTGGCGCTCGGCGGATGCGGTGCCCCCGGCGGTCCCGCGGGCGCCGGGTGGGGGCGCATTCCGGCCAGGTCCTTGGGGGTGGGGACGCCCCGGACGGTGGAGCCGCGCTCGGCGGTGCCGCCCGCCGCGGGCGGCTCGGCGGGGTGCGCGGAGCCCTCCTCGCGCGGGCGGTCGGCGGTCTCGGCGGTGCCGAGGGCGGACTCGGGCAGCGGCGCGGAGAGGATGGCGGCGATCTCGGGGCGCGCGGCCGGCGGGGAGGCGCAGAGGCCGCCGACCTCCTTGGCGCGTACCGCCTGGGTGATCCAGGCGCGGTCCAGGACCCGGCGCTCGTCCGCCTCGGCGACCAGGTCCTCGGACTGGTTGTAGTCCCCGTCGGCGGCCTGGACCGCCCACAGGTGGACGGCGACGCCGTGCTCCTTGGCCGACATCATGCCCGGCAGCAGATCGCCGTCGCCGGTCACCAGGACGATGTCCGAGCAGGCACCATTGCGGGCCAGCTCGGTCAGCTCGGCGTGCATGGCGGCGTCCACGCCCTTCTGCGCCCAGCGCCCGTCGCTGCGGGTGAGCGCGCCCAGGCGGACCGTCACCCGCGGCATCACCCTGAGCCTGCGGTGTTCCGGCTGGGGGACGCGGTCGGGGGCGCCGTCGAACCAGTAGATCCGCAGCAGCGGCTGCCGGGTGTCGGATTCGGCACGCTCGCGCAGTCCCTGGATGAGGGCGGAGTGGTCGACGGTGATGCGGGACCTGGAGGGCTCCCCGGCGAGCAGACTCGCCGCGGCGCCCAGCAGGTACCCGGCGTCCACCAGGACGATGCAGCGGTCCACGCGGTCCACCCTCTTTCCCTGGGGAGTATCCGAAAGGTGCTCCCGAGATCTTCGGTGCCTCATCCGGACAACACCAGCGCTCTGCTTCGGGTTTCCTTCGAGTCTGCCCGACTGCGCGGGGCTTAACGGTTCGAACTCGATCTTCGGCGTGGCGCCCGGCCGCCACCGCTGCCCCATTCCTCCTTTTACGCAGGGTAATTGTCTGAAATGCGACTGTTTACATCCTATGTGAATGTGGAGGTGGTCCTGGCACTCGGATCACCCCCAGGAGGAAGATCACCATGGCCAAGAACAAGCGAGATCGTAAGCAGCAGAAGAGCAGTCCGGCCGAGCAGGGCAAGGAGCGGGCCGAGCAGTCGTCCATGGAGGCGATGTCGCAGACGCAGCAGCACGCCCAGGGCAGCCCCGCGGACGTGGCCCGCAAGCACCAGCGGCGCTTCGGGCACAACTGACGCCTTCACCAAGGCGGTTGACGGACGGCAGCACGCAGGAGGGCGGGACGCACCGGATGCGTCCCGCCCTCCTTGGGTACCCGCTCTTCCCCTAACCCGCCAGGCAGGACGGGCCGAGCAGCACCTTCAGATCGCCGAAGAGCGCGGGATCGGGGCGGACCCGGTGCCGGTCGAGGCGCAGCACCGTGGTCTTGTGGGCGCCCTGGAGCTTGATGCGCACCTCGCTCTGGCCCTTGTGGTGGCTGAGGATCTCGCCGAGCCTGCCGACCATCGGCGGGGTGACCCGGCCCGAGGGGATGGTGATCACCACGGGGGCGTTGGCCCCGACGGAGGAGAGGTCGGGGACCTGCAGCTCCATCGCCACCAGGCGGGGCACGTCCTCGCGCTTGTCGAGGCGGCCCTTGACGAAGACCACGGCGTCCTCGACGAGTTGGGTGGAGACCAGCTGGTAGGTCGCCGGGAAGAACATGCACTCGATGGAGCCCGCGAGGTCCTCGACGGTGGCGATCGCCCAGGCGTTGCCCTGCTTGGTCATCTTGCGCTGGAGGCCGGAGATGATGCCGCCGATGGTGACCACGGCGCCGTCCGCGTGCTCGCCGCCGGTGAGCTGGGAGATGGCCGCGTCGGTCTTGTCGGAGAGCACGTGCTCGATGCCGAAGAGCGGGTGGTCGGAGACGTACAGGCCGAGCATCTCCCGCTCCTGGGCGAGGAGATAGGTCTTCTCCCACTCCTCCGCGGAGAACTCCACGTCCAGGCCGAAGCCGGGCTCGCTGGTGTCCTGCTCGCCCATGCCGCCGAAGAGGTCGAACTGCCCCTCGGCCTCCTTGCGCTTGACCTGGACGACATTGTCGATCATCGGCTCGTACTGCGCGGTGAGGCCCTTGCGGGTGTGGCCCATCTCGTCGAAGGCGCCGGCCTTGATGAGCGATTCGGTGGTGCGCTTGTTGCAGGCGACCGCCTCGACCTTGTCGAGGTAGTCGGGGAAGGAGGCGTACTTCCCCTTGGCCTTGCGGCTGCGGATGATCGACTCGACGACGTTGGTGCCGACGTTGCGCACCGCGGAGAGGCCGAAGAGGATCACGTCGTCGCCCTGGGCGGCGAAGTTGGCCAGCGACTCGTTGACGTTGGGCGGCAGCACCTTGATGCCCATCCGGCGGCACTCGTTGAGGTAGACCGCGGACTTGTCCTTGTCGTCCCGCACCGAGGTGAGCAGCGCCGCCATGTACTCGGCCGGGTGGTTCGCCTTCAGGAAGGCGGTCCAGTACGAGACGAGGCCGTACGCGGCGGAGTGCGCCTTGTTGAAGGCGTATCCGGCGAAGGGGACCAGGACGTCCCACAGGGCCTGGATCGCCTCGTCGCTGTAGCCCTTCTTGCGGGCGCCCTCCTGGAAGAGGACGAAGTTCTTGGCGAGTTCGTCGGGCTTCTTCTTGCCCATCACGCGGCGCAGGATGTCGGCCTCGCCGAGCGAGTACCCGGCGATGATCTGGGCGGCCTTCTGGACCTGCTCCTGGTAGACGATCAGGCCGTGGGTGACCGCGAGGACCTCTTCGAGGGGCTCCGCCAGCTCCTTGTGGATCGGCGTGATCTCCTGCTGGCCGTTCTTGCGCAGCGCGTAGTTGGTGTGGGAGTTCATGCCCATCGGGCCCGGGCGGTACAGGGCCGAGACGGCGGAGATGTCTTCGAAGTTGTCCGGCTTCATCAGCCGCAGCAGGGAGCGCATCGGCCCGCCGTCGAACTGGAAAACGCCGAGGGTGTCGCCGCGCTGGAGGAGTTCGAAGGTCGTCGGGTCGTCGAGGGGCAGGCTCAGGAGGTCGATGTCCAGGCCCTTGTTGGACTTCACCATCTTGACGGCGTCGTCCATGATCGTGAGGTTGCGCAGGCCCAGGAAGTCCATCTTCAGCAGGCCGAGCGACTCGCAACTCGGGTAGTCCCACTGGGTGATGGTGACGCCGTCGGTGTGCCGCACCCAGACCGGGACGTGGTCGGTGATGGTCTCGCTGGACATGATCACGCCCGCGGCGTGCACGCCCATCTGCCGGACCAGGCCCTCCACGCCGCGCGCGGTGTCGATGACCTTCTTCACGTCGGGTTCGTTCTCGTACATGCCCCGGATCTCGCCCGCCTCGCTGTAGCGCGGGTGCGAGGAGTCGAGGATGCCGGAGAGCGGGATGCCCTTGCCGAGGACGTCGGCGGGCATCGCCTTGGTGAGCCGGTCGCCCATCGCGTACGGGTAACCGAGCACCCGGGCCGAGTCCTTGATGGCGTTCTTGGCCTTGATGGTGCCGTAGGTGCCGATCATGGCGACCTTGTCGGCGCCGTACTTCTCGGTCACGTACCGGATCACCTCGACGCGCCTGCGCTCGTCGAAGTCGATGTCGACATCGGGCATCGAGACGCGCTCGGGGTTGAGGAAGCGCTCGAAGATGAGGCCGTGCGGGATGGGGTCGAGGTCGGTGATGCCCATCGCGTACGCCACGATCGAGCCGGCCGCGGAGCCGCGGCCCGGGCCCACCGCGATGCCGTTGTTCTTGGCCCACATGATGAAGTCGGCGACCACGAGGAAGTACCCGGGGAAGCCCATCGAGATGATGACGTCCATCTCGTAGTCGGCCTGCTTCTGGCGGTCCTCGGGGACGCCGCCCGGGAAGCGGCGGTCCATGCCGCGGCGGACCTCCTCCTTGAACCAGGTGACCTCGGTGAAGCCCTCGGGGATGTCGAACTTCGGCATCAGGTCGCGCTTGTCGAACATCCCGCTGGTGTCGATCTGCTCGGCGACCAGGAGGGTGTTGGCGCAGCCCTCCTGCCAGGCGTCCGAGGAGTCGATGGCGTACATCTCGTCGGTCGACTTGAGGTAGTAGCCGGTGCCGTCGAAGCGGAAGCGGTCCGGGTCGGAGAGGTTCTTGCCGGTCTGGATGCACAGCAGCGCGTCGTGCGCGGTGGCCTCGTGCGAGTAGGTGTAGTGCGAGTCGTTGGTGACCAGCGGGGGGATGCCGAGCTTCTTGCCGACCTCCAGCAGGCCGTCGCGGACCCGGCGTTCGATCTCGATGCCGTGGTCCATCAGCTCCAGGAAGTACCGGTCCTTGCCGAAGATGTCCTGGTACTCGGAGGCCGCCTTCAGCGCCTCGTCGAACTGGCCGAGCCGCAGCCGGGTCTGCAGTTCGCCCGAGGGGCAGCCGGTCGAGGCGATCAGGCCCTCGGACCACTGGGCGATGGTCTCCTTGTCCATCCGGGGCCACTTCTGCAGCCAGCCCTCCGCGTACGCGTCCGAGGAGAGCCGGAAGAGGTTGTGCAGGCCGGTGGCGTTCGCCGCCCAGATGGTCTTGTGGGTGTAACCGCCGGAACCCGAGACGTCGTCGCGCTTCTGGTGCGGCTGGCCCCACTGGATCTTGCGCTTGGTCCGCCGCGACTCGGGCGCCACATAGGCCTCGATGCCGATGATCGGCGTGACGCCGGCCTTCTTCGCCGAGTGGAAGAAGTCGTAGGCACCGTGCAGGTTGCCGTGATCGCTCATGGCGATGTGCGTCATGCCCATCTCGTTGCAGGCGTTGAACATGTCCTTCAGGCGCGCGGCACCGTCGAGCAGCGAGTACTGCGTGTGCACGTGCAGGTGCGTGAAGGGGGGCTTCTTCGAGGAACCCGAAGAAGAACCTGCGGAACCTGAAGGAGCTGTCGGGGCAGACGTGCCGGTCACTGCGGGGGCCTCCAGCGGAGCGTTCGGTGGCGGTGTGCGGGCGGTCCGGAGGGACAGTGGCGAAGTCTACTGAGAGCCACCGACAACGCGGCCCGGCCGCCGGATCCGGGCGGACCGGCCCGGGGTGAAGCGGCGTGACGCGGCGGGCACTCGGGCGTACCTTCGTGCGTTGGAACAGGACAGGCACCGGGCAGAACAGCTGCCCCGGGGCGCGCGCCCGAGGGGCGGGCCCCGCCACCCGCCGCAGTATCACACCGCACCAGGAGGCATCCAGCGATGTCGGTCCAGCAGCCCGTCGGCGAAGAGCGCGGCGAGCAGATCCTCAGCGTCTTCGACACCGCCTTCGGCGACCTCCTCGCCGCGGATCCGGCCGCGTTCCGGGTGAAGTTCCGGAAGATGGCCTCCTCCGCCTTCGCCTTCTACCGGGGCACCGCCTGCCTCTTCTACCAGGACCTGGAGGCGGAGCGGCGCGGCGGCCCGTACCTGGACGACCGCACCGCGCGGGTGTGGATCCACGGCGATCTGCACGCGGAGAACTTCGGCACCTACATGGACTCCCAGGGCCGGCTGATCTTCAACGTCAACGACTTCGACGAGGCCTATGTCGGCCCCTTCACCTGGGACCTCAAGCGCTTCGCCGCCTCCATCGCCCTCATCGGGTACGCCAAGGCGCTGAGCGACGAGCAGATCACCGAGCTGGTGCGGACCTACGCCACCGCCTACCGGGAGCGGGTGCGGGCGCTGGCCACCGGCGCGAAGAGCGACGAGGTGCCGCCCTTCACCCTGGACACCGCGCAGGGGCCGCTGCTGGACGCGCTGCGCGACGCCCGCTCGCTGACCCGGTTCGGGCTCCTGGAGTCGATGACCGAGATCCGCGACTTCGAGCGCCGCTTCGCACCGGGCGGCGGGGCGGTCGAGCTGGACGCCGCCACCCGCTACAAGGTGCTCGCCGCCTTCGACGGCTATCTGGAGACGCTGCCGGAGTCCTCGCTGACCCGGCCGGACTCCTACCGCGTCAAGGACGTCGTCGGCCGCCGCGGCATCGGCATCGGCTCGGCGGGCCTGCCCTCGTACAACATCCTCCTGGAGGGCAACAGCGACGCCCTGGAGAACGACGTGGTGATCTACCTCAAGCAGGCGCAGACCCCGGCGGTCTCACGGCACATCACCGACCCGGCGATCCGCGAGTACTTCCAGCACGAGGGCCACCGCACGGTCATCTCGCAGCGCTCGCTGCAGGCGCACGCCGACCCCTGGCTCGGCTGGACCGAGCTGAACGGCTCCGGGCAGCTGGTCGCCGAGGTCTCGCCGTACGCGGTGGACCTGGACTGGTCCGACATCGACGACCCGGAGGAGATCGCAGCGGTCGTCGCCGACCTCGGCCGGGCCACGGCGACCATGCACTCCGCCGCGGACGACGAGAGCGGCCACTCGGAGCTGGTGCCCTTCTCCACCGAGCGGGCCATCGACGCGGCGATCGCCGGGGACGAGGAGAACTTCCCGGAGCTGCTGGTGGAGTTCGCGCACAGCTACGGCGCCCGGGCCCGCGCGGACCACCAGATCTTCGTCGACCTCTTCCGCAACGGACGCATCCGCGGCGTCTGAGACCCTGGAGGAGAGCCCCGGACGGGCCCCGCGCGGTGAGCCGTGCCGGGGCCGCCCGGGAGCCGGGGGCGCCGGGGGTGCGGCCGGGTTCACAGCGACTCTTCACGGCTCCCTTACCGAGGGCCGTGCCACACTCCTCGGCGACAGGACACAGGACCGGCGTGCCCCGAGCAGCTCAGGGCGCGCCCCGCACCACGAGACGGCGAAGACAGCGGTGGAACTCGGTCAGACGGCATTCCGGGCGGTGCGCGCGGCGCTCTTCACGGCGCTGCTCGTGCTGCTCTCCGCCGGCTCCCATGTGCTGCTCACGCGCGCCCCGCTGCCGCTGAGCACGGTGGCGGCGCTGTCCGCGGCCGTCTTCGCCCTCGCCTTCGCCTGCGCCGGGCGCGAACGCGGCTTCGCCCGGATCGCCGCCCTGCTGATCCCGCTGGAACTGGCCGCGGACACCGTCTTCACGGCCGGCCAGCACGCCTGTTACGGCGAGGCGGGCGGCCCGGTGACCGGACCGCTGCGCTCCGTCGGCATCGACCTGCTCTGCGGCGGCGCGGTCGGCGCCCCGCTCACCGGGGTCTCCGAGGGCGGCCGGGACGCGGCCGAGATCCTCGCGCGCACCGACCCGGCGCTCCCCTGGCTGCTGCTCGCCGTCCATGTCGGCGTCTCGCTGCTCGCCGCGGCCTGGCTGCGGCGGGGCGAGCGGGCCCTCGCGGAGCTGCTGCGGGCGGCCGCGGTCAGCGGTTTCCGCCCGCTGCTCCTCGCCCTCGGCGCGGGGCGCGCTCCCCGCCGGGCGCCTGCGCCGCGCGGCCGCATGACACCGTGGGCGGCGCCGTTCCGCTCCCGTACCTGGGTGCACTCCGTGGGGCGGCGCGGGCCGCCGTGGGTGGCCGTCTCCCCCGGCTGACCGCGCGGGCCCGGCGCCCGCACACCCACGTATCACCCCACGGAGCAGACCACTCATGAGCAAGAGGAACAGCAAGGAAGCCAAGCAGGCCGCCCGCGAGCGCATCCGGCTGGAGCGCGAGCGCCAGGCGAAGAAGGACCGGGTGCGGCGGCAACTGATCGTCGCCGGTACGGTCGTCGGCGTGCTGGCGGCCGCGGGCGGCATCGGCTACGCGGTGGTGCAGAACAACAAGCCCGGCTACTGGGAGACCGCGAAGGACGACCCGCTGGTCAAGCCCCGCAACACCGCCGGGGCCAAGGGCACCACCGTCGTCCTCGGCAAGGACAGCGCCGAGAAGACCCTCAAGATCTACGAGGACTCGCGCTGCCCGGCCTGCGCCGAGTTCGAGCAGGTCGTCGGCGCCGAGGTGACCAAGGACGTCGAGGCGGGCAAGTACAAGCTCCAGTACGTCGGGGCCACCTTCATCGACGACGCCGCCACCGGCGAGGGCTCCAAGAACGCGCTCAGCGCCCTCGGTGCCGCGCTGAACGTGAGCAAGGACGCCTTCCTCGACTACAAGACCCAGCTGTACTCGGCGAAATACCACCCGGACGAGCGGGACGACAAGTTCAAGTCCGACGCCTATCTGCTGAAGGTGGCGGACGCGGTGCCCGCGCTGAAGGACGACGCCGGTTTCCGGAAGGCCGTGCAGAAGGGCACCTACGACCGCTGGGCGCTGGAGATGTCGAAGCTGTTCCAGGACAACGAGGACGACGTCCAGGGCACGCCCACGCTGGTGATGGACGGCAAGCACGTGACGGGCAGCGACAAGAAGCAGGCGCCCCGCTCGGTGCAGGAGTACCGGACTGCGATCGACGCGGCGCTCAAGGGCTGAGGAGGGCCCCAACGGGGCTGCCGCCGGGGCCGGTTGAGGCCCGGCGCGGCTCCCCGGGGCCGCTCGGCACCCGGTCCCGCGGCTGAAGTGTGGGCGAACTCTTGCGGGTTCGCCCACTCTCGGCATGAACCGGTCAGTAATCTGACCACTCGTGACCCACACCATTGCCGAGAACACCGATGAGGCGCTCACCCCGCGCCGCCGCACCCTCGTCAAGGCGGCCGCCGCCGGCGCCGTCCTCACCCCGCTCGCCCTCGCCGCCGGCCCGGCGCGGGCCGCCGAGGTCCCCCTCTTCCAGCACGGCATCGCCTCCGGCGACCCGCTGCCGGACGGCGTACTGCTGTGGACCCGGCTCACCCCCTCCGCGGAGGCGGTGCCCGGTTCCGGCAAGGGGCCCGCCACCGAGGTGAGTTGGGAGGTCGCCGAGGACAAGGACTTCGCCAGGATCGTGGTCCGCGGCAGCACCACCAGCAGCGCGCAGAGCGACCACACCGTCAAGGCCGAGGTACGCGGACTGCGCCCGGCCACCGCCTACTGGTACCGCTTCCGCTCCGGCGAGACCCTCTCCCCCGCCGGCCGCACCCGGACCGCCCCGGCACACGACGCGGACACCGCCGGACTGCGCTTCGGCGTGGTCTCCTGCGCCAACTGGGAGGCCGGGTACTTCTCCTCGTACCGCCACCTCGCCGCGCGCGGGGACCTGGACGCGGTGCTGCACCTCGGCGACTACATCTACGAGTACGGGCACGCCGAGTACCCCACCGACGGGGTGGTGCGCACCCACGTCCCCGCGCACGAGATCATCGGCCTCGCCGACTACCGCACCCGGCACGGCTCCTACAAGACCGACCCCGACCTCCTGGCGCTGCACGCCGCGCACCCGGTGATCGCGATGTGGGACGACCACGAGTTCGCCAACGACGCCTGGGCGGGCGGGGCCGAGAACCACACCCCCGAGTCCGAGGGCGACTGGGCCGCGCGGCAGTCGGCGGCCAAGCAGGCCTACTTCGAGTGGATGCCGGTACGGCCCTCGGTGGCCGGTACCACCTACCGGCGGCTGCGCTTCGGCAAGCTGGCCGATCTGCACCTGCTCGACCTGCGCTCCTTCCGCTCCGAGCAGGTCGGCATCGGCAACGGCGAGGTCGACTCCGCCGAGCGCACCCTCACCGGGCGCAAGCAGCTGGACTGGCTGAAGGCGGGGCTCTCCGCCTCGGACACCGCCTGGCGCCTGGTCGGCACCTCGGTGATGATCTCCCCGCTGGCCTTCGGCTCGCTGCCCGCCGAACTCCTCGCCCCGCTCGCGGAGTTGCTGGGGCTGCCCAAGGGCGGGCTCGCGGTCAACGTCGACCAGTGGGACGGCTACACCCACGACCGGAGCGAGCTGATCGCGCACCTGCGGGACCGCTCGATCCGCAACACCGTCTTCCTGACCGGCGACATCCACATGGCCTTCGCCAACGAGGTGCCGGTGAAGGCCGGTTCGTACCCGCTCTCCGGCAGCGCGGCCACCGAGTTCGTGGTGACCTCGGTGACCTCGGACAACGTCGACGACATCCTGAACGTCCCGGCGAACACGGTCTCCACGGTGGCCGAGGGCGCCATCAAGCTGGCCAACCGGCACATCAAGTGGCTGGACATGGACGCGCACGGCTACGGGGTGCTCGATGTGACGCCCGAGGCCTCGCAGATGGACTACTACGCCCTCTCCGACCGCGCCGATCCCGCCGCGACGGCCTCCTGGACCCGCGGCTACCGCACGCTCAACGGCACCCAGAAGGTGGAGCGCGCGGACTCGCCGGTGCGCTGAGGCACGGGGCCGACTGCCGCCGGGGGCCGGAGAGTTCGGCCCCCGGCGGCTCGCCCTCAGAGGCTCGCCAGGAAACCCGCCGCGGTCCGCCAGGTGGCCTCGGCGGCCTCGGCGTCCCAGTCGTCGAGATCGGGGTCGGTGTAGAGGTGGCCGGCGCCCGGGTAGCGGTAGACCTCCACATCGGCGCCGATCCGGCCCATCCGCAGATACCAGGCGGTGAGCCAGTCGTCGCTCTCGAAGGGGTCGGGCTCGGCGACATGCAGCTGCACCGGCAGCTCGTCCACCGAGGCGCTCTCGGCGATGTCCGAGGTGCCGTGCAGCAGGAGCAGCCCGCGCGCCTTCTCGTCCCCGAGGGCGAGCGTCTGCGCGACGGAGGCGCCGAAGGAGAACCCGGCGTACACGAGCCCGCGCTCCGAGTAGGGCGCCGCGGCCAGGACCGCGCGCTTGAGCAGCTCCTCGCTGCCCAGGCCGTCCGTGAACTCCATCCCCTCCTCGACCGTGCCGAAGGTCCGGCCCTCGAAGAGGTCCGGGGTCCAGACCTGGTGACCTTCGCCACGCAGCCGGTCCGCCGCGGCCCGTACCGCCGGGCGGAGACCGAAGGCCGAGTGAAAAAGCATGATGTTCATGCGCCCATGATGCCGGTTAGGTTCGAGGACATGGACAACGTGCTGCGCCCGCTGATCGTCATCGGTGGTGCGGTCCTGCTGACCCTCCTCGTGGTGTGGCTGGCCGACCGCCTGCTGATGCTCGCCGACGCACGGCACCGCGAGACCCCGCTGTGGGGTCTGCTGCGCCGTGCCCGCCTCCCCTTCCTCTTCACCCTCTGCGCCGCCCTGCTCAGAGGCGCCTACCGGGAGGCGAGGGTCGCCGAGGACCACGCCGCGGGCATCGGACAGATCCTGACCCTGGTCACCATCGCCTCCACGGCCTGGCTCCTGGTGCGGATCGCCGCCGCGATCGTGGAGTCCTCCTACGCCCGCTACGCCACCATGCACCGCGACCCGGCCCGGGTCCGCCGGGTGCGCACCCAGGTCACGCTGATCCAGCGGGTGGTCTCGGCGGTCGTCGCCGTGGTCGCCGCCGCGGCGATGCTGCTCACCTTCCCGGCCATGCGGACCTTCGGCGCCTCGCTGCTCGCCTCCGCCGGAATCGTCGGCATCGTCGCCGGTGTGGCAGCGCAGTCCACCCTCGGCAACCTCTTCGCCGGGTTCCAGATCGCCTTCGGCGACATGGTCCGCATCGGCGACACCGTGGTCGTCGACGACGAGATGGGCACCGTCGACGAGATCACCCTGACGTATCTGACGGTGCGCACCTGGGACGAGCGCCGGATCACCATGCCGGTCTCCTACTTCACCAGCAAGCCCTACGAGAACTGGTCCCGCGGCGGCACCGAGATGACCGGCACGGTCACCCTGCACCTGGACCACAGCGCCCCGGTGGACAAGCTCCGCACCCGCCTGGAGGAGGTGCTGCGCGAGTGCCCCGCCTGGGACGGCCGCGCCTGGAGCCTCGCGGTGACCGACACCACGCCGAGCACCATCACGGTACGGGCGCTGGCCACCGCGAAGGACCCGGACGACGTCTGGACGGTCCGCATCACGGTGCGCGAGCAGCTCATCACCTGGCTGACCGAGCACCACCCCTACGCCCTGCCCCGGGTCAACTCCGCACCCGCGGTCCCGGCCCCGGGGCAGCCCGTACCCGCCGAGTGGCAGCCCGCCCCGGACCGGCACCCGGGCGCGGCGCGGTAGCGGAGGGCGGCGCGGGCGGCCGGAGACGGCACGGGCCCGGGGTCGCGCGAGGGTCGCGCGGGCCCGGCCCCACCGCGTGAGGAACCGGCCCCGCTCAGCGCATGCTGCGCACGTCGAGATGGCGCAGGACCCGGTCCACGATCTCCGGGTCGGCGCCGGGCTCGCTGCGCGCGGCGAGGATCTCGTGCCGGGCCGCGGAGAGCATCTCGCCGTGCATCCGGCGGGACCACTGGGCCCGCTGCATCCGCTTGCCGTGCGCCTCGCGCCGCTCCTCCTCCGCCATGTCCGGGCTGATCCGTACGCCCATCTCCAGTGCCCGGCGCAGGAGTTGCTCGGTCATCTCCTCGGGGAGGCCCTCGTCCCGCTCCAGTTCGCGCAGGCGCCGGCGGGCGGCCTTGGCGGCCCGTACCGCGAGTTCCTTCTCGAACTTCTTCTCCGCCTCGGTGTCCCGGCGCACGTCCAGGGTCCGCACCAGCCAGGGCAGGGTGAGCCCCTGGAGGACGAGGGTGGTCATCACCACGCCGAAGGCGATGAAGATGATCTCGTCGCGGTTCGGGAAGGGCGAGCCGTTGTCCATCTCCAGCGGGATGGCGAGGGCCAGGGCGACCGAGGCCACCCCGCGCATCCCCGACCACCAGACGACGACGGTCTCCCGCCAGGTGGTCGGGATGTCCTCGTCGTAGTCGCGGCGGGCGTGCAGCCGCCGGGTGAGCCAGGTGGCGGGCAGCAGCCAGAGCAGCCGGACCAGGATGACCACCCCGGCCACCGCGCCCGCCCAGCCGAGCACCTGCCCCCAGCGGCCGCTCGCGGTGTCCAGGGCGTTGTGGAGTTCGAGGCCGATCAGCCCGAAGGCGACACCGGTGATCAGGGTGTCGAGCACCCCCCAGAAGGCGCTGCTGGTGAGCCGGGTCATCACATCGTCCGGGTCGACCCCGAACTCCGCCAGATAGAGCGCGGTCACCAGCACGGCGAGCACCCCGGAGCCGTGCAGCTCCTCGGCGAGGATGTACGAGGCATAGGGCACGAGCAGGGTCAGCCCGACCTGGAGGGTGGAGTCGTCGAGCAGCGTCATCACCTTGTTGGCGCCCCACCCGAGGGCGAGACCGAGGACCAGCGCGACGACCGCGGAGAGCACCAGATCGAGGGCCGCGTCCCGGAGCGAGAAGGTGCCGCTCACCGCGGCCGCGATGGCGACGTTGTAGAGCACGATCGCGGTCACGTCGTTGAACAGGCCCTCGCCCTCCAGGATCGAGACAAGGCGCCGCGGCAGCCCCAGCTGACCGGCGACCGCGGTGGCGGCGACCGGGTCGGGCGGCGCCACCAGGGCCCCGAGCGCCACCGCGGCGGCCAGCGGGACGCCCGGCAGTACGGCGTTCGCCACCGCGGCGACGGCGGTGGCGGTCACGAACACCAGGGCGACCGCGAGCAGGAAGATGGGGCGCTTGTTCGCCGCGAACTGCCGCCAGGAGGTGCGCTGTACGGCCGCGTAGAGCAGCGGCGGAAGGAGGGCGGGCAGGATCAGCTCCGGCGGGATCTCCACATTGGGCACGAACTCCAGGAGCGCGAGGACGATGCCGAGCACCGTCATCAGGACCGGCGCGGGCAGCCGCAGCCGCTCCCCGAGCGGCACACTCACCACTGCCCCGAGCAACAGCACGAACAGCAGGGCCATTTGTTCCACGGAACGCTCCGGAGCGGGGTAGATGATCAGTGGCGGTCTCGGCTGATCGCTTTCCAGCAAGTGCGGCCTAAAGCGTGCCACGGGCCCCCGGTTCAACCGGATCAATGCGGTCCGGACCCGCGCGCCCCCGACCGCCCGCACCCAGGGCCCCTCGGGCCCGGCGGCACTGCCCCGGATGCTGCCCCCGGGGACCGTCCGTGAGCCGGGCGCCCCGGTACCGTGCGCCGGACCGACCGTCCGGTGTCGAAGGGAGCCTCGTGCGCGCGCACGGCAAGCGGAAGCCGCAGTCCGAGGAGCGGGAAGCGGCGGGCCGCGTCCCCCCGGCGAGCGCTCCGGTCCAGCGGATGCTCGCCCTCCAGCGGACGGCGGGCAACGCCGCCGTCTCCCGCGCCGTCGAGGCGGAGCGCCACGCGCACGGCCCCGGCTGCGGGCACGCCGAACCGGCCGCCGCGCCGGAGCGGCGGCCGCAGACGCAGCCGAGCGTGCAGCGCGCCCCGGCGCCGAGCGTGCAGCGCACGGTCTGGCAGTTCGAACCGGGCTCCAGCTGGACCGACCCGGTCACGGGCCACCAGGCGCGGTGGCAGAGCACCACCGACCCCGCCGACGTACGTACCTCCGCCCAGCTGGGCATCGACGCCCGCAGCGCCCCCGTGGCGGGCGACACCTACGACGACGCCACCCGGGAGGTGCACAGCAGCGCCAACGCCGACTTCTCCCGGAAGGGCACCGTCTCCGACCAGCGATACCCGGGGCGCGAACTCCAGGCCCGCCGCGCGCTCGTCGAGGCCAAGCAGCGGATCGCCACGGCCCTGGCCATGCTGAAGGCCGCGGGCGACCGGCCCGGCGGCCCGCTCCTCGCCGCCCTGCACTCCGGCTTCCCGGCCTTCCGGACCGCCTCACCCCAGCAGATCGCCGAGCTGCTGCCCCGGATCACCGAGGTCGTGAGCCGCATCCGGGCGGGCCTGAACGCGGAGGGCGCGAAGATCGCCCTGGCCGGCCGGGACGCCCAGGACGACCCCACGGTCAAGGCCTGGGTCGACCCCGGCCCGCGCGACTACCTGACCCGCCTGACCAACCCGAACCAGATGAAGAGCGAGGAGCTGCCGACCATGGACGCGGGCCGCTCCGGGCCGATCCATCTGATGGAGTCCGGCCAGAGCGCCTGGTACCTCGTCCACGAGGCGACCCACCGCTTCGCCGGGACACTGGACTACCAGTACAGCCCCTACGAGGACGAGTTGAAGGAGGAGTCCTTCGAGGCCGGGATGGCCGGGGCCGTCGGCCCGGGCGAGGCGGCCGAGCGGGACCGCGCGATGATCGGGAAGCGGGCGGTGCGCCCGCCCGGCCAGTACACCGGGCAGCACGAGAGCCAGCCCGCCATGCAGCGCAACTGGTACGCCCTGGGCCGCCGCGCCCTGATGAACGCCGACTCCTACGCCCAGTTCATCCTGACCGCCACCGGCGCCCCGACTCCCCGCACCTGAGGCCTGCGCCGCCCCGCCTCCGCCCCGCACACCCGAGGTCCGTGCCGTCGCCTCCGCGGCCCCGCGCCCTCCGGGGACCCAGCGGACGACCGGCCCGAAGTCCCGCCCGCCGCAAGGGACTTCGGGCTCGCTCGGGGCGCGCCCCCTAGGCTCTGACGCATGCCACCCGAGGAGCCGGAGTACCCCCTGCCCGCGGCCACCCGCGCCTGGGTGCGCGCACAGCTCGCCGCGGGTGAGGAGCTGGTGCGGGTGACCCGGCTGACGGGCGGCTGGTCCGCCGAGATGCGGCTGCTGCGGCTGCGGGGCCCGGCGGGCGAGCGGGAGTGGGTGCTGCGCTCCTTCGTGAAGCCCTTCCCCGTCCGGCACGCCCCCGGCATGCTGCGCCGCGAGGCGGGGGTGCTGCGCCTGCTGCGGGACACCGACATCCCGGTGGCCGCTCTCCTCGCCGTCGACCCCGAGGGCCGCCGCTGCGCCGCCCCCTCGCTGCTGATGACCAGGCTGCCGGGGCGGCCCTGCCTGGACGAGTCCGGGGCGGCCGACCGCTCCCGGGCACTGGCCGCGCAGCTGGTCCGCGTCCACCGCGTCTCCGCCGAGGGCGGCGACCGGCCGCCCGCCTACCGGCCCTGGACCTCGCCGGAGACCGTACGCGTCCCCGGGGACAGCACCCGGCCCGCCCTGTGGCAACGCGCCGTCGACATCCTCCGGGCGCCCCCGCCCCTGTACGAACCCCGCTTTCTGCACCGGGACTTCCACCCCGGCAATGTGCTGTTCGCGCCGGGCGGGGACGGACGGACCGGTGCCCGGATCACCGGGGTGGTCGACTGGGTGGAGACCTCCTGGGGACCGGCCGAGCTGGACCTCGCGCACTGCTCGACCAATCTGGCCCTGCTCTACGGCGCCCCGGCCGGGCTCGGCTTCACCCGCCACTACCTCGACGCGGGCGGCCGCCTCACCGGCGACCCCCGGGCCCGCCTGTACTGGCACCTGCTCGACGCGCTCGCCTTCGCCCCGTACGCGGAGCAGGTCGCCGCCCCCTGGCGGGAACTCGGCCGCGCCGACCTCACCGAGGAGCGCATGGCACGGCGCCTGGAGGAGTGGGTGGCGGCGCTCTTCGAGCGGTACGGCTGAGAGGCCCGGCTCGCACGGTGCGGCTGAGGGCCCGTCGCGCGGTACGGGTGAGGGGCCCGACTCGCGCGGCGCGGATGAGAGCCCGGCCGCGCGCTCAGGACGACAGGCGGGACCGGGCGGTCCGGCCCGCAGGCAACGGCCGGGCGGCGCTCAGAGCTTCTTGCGCATCGCCCGGTGCGGGATGCCCGCGTCCGGGAACTCGGGGCCGTAGGCGGTGTAGCCGAGGCGTTCGTAGAAGCCGAGGGCGTGGGTCTGGGCATGCAGGTCCACCGCGCCGAGGCCCCGGCCGCGGGCCGCCTCCTCGATGCCGCGCACCAGGGCCGCGCCCACGCCGAGCCCGCGCGCACGCGCCCGCACCGCGAGCCTGCCGAGCGAGCCCACCCCGGGGTCGCCGCCGGTCTTCGCCTCGGTGCCGGGGCCGTGCAGCAGGCGGCCGGTGCCGAGCGGGGTGCCCTCGTCGTCGCTCGCCAGTACGTGCACGGCGAGGGCGTCCAGGGTGTCGTACTCGATCTCCGGGGCCACGCCCTGCTCGCCGACGAAGACCTCCCGGCGCACCGCGAAACAGGCCTCGCGCTCGGCGGGCTCCACCGCCTCGCGCACCCGCGGGCCGCTCATGAGCTCTCCGCGCGCACCCGGTCCAGGGCCAGCTGGAGGTCCTCGGGGTAGGCGCTCTCGTACTCCACCCAGCGGGCCTCGCCCGGGTGCTCGAAGCCGAGCCGGACCGCGTGCAGCCACTGGCGTTCGAGGCCGAGGCGCCCGGCCAGGGTCGGGTCGGCGCCGTAGGTCAGGTCGCCCACGCAGGGGTGCCGGTGGGCCGCCATGTGCACCCGGATCTGGTGGGTGCGGCCGGTCTCCAGCTTCACATCGAGCAGCGAGGCCGCGCGGAAGGCCTCCTGGAGGTCGTAGTGGGTGACCGAGGGCTTGCCGTCCGCGGTGACCGCCCACTTGTAGTCGTGGGTGGGGTGGCGCCCGATGGGGGCGTCGATGGTGCCGCTGGTCGGGTCAGGGTGGCCCTGGACCAGGGCGTGGTAGCGCTTGTCCACGGTGCGCTCGCGGAACTGCTGCTTGAGGGAGCTGTAGGCGTACTCGGACTTGGCGACCACCATCAGCCCGGAGGTGCCCACGTCGAGCCGGTGCACGATGCCCTGGCGCTCGGCGGCGCCCGAGGTCGAGATCCGGTAACCGGCCGCGGCCAGGCCGCCGATGACGGTCGGCCCGCGCCATCCGGGGCTCGGGTGCGCGGCCACCCCGACCGGCTTGACGATGACCACCACATCGTCGTCGTCGTGCACGATCTCCATGCCCTCCACGGGCTCCGCGACCACCTGCACCGGGGCGGGCGCCCGGGGCATCTCCACTTCCAGCCAGGCACCGCCGTGCACCCGCTCGGACTTGCCGACCGCCGCGCCGTCGACCAGCACCTTGCCTGCCGCGGCCAGTTCCGCCGCCTTCGTACGGGAGAAGCCGAACATGCGCGAGATGGCGGCGTCGACGCGCTCGCCCTCCAGGCCGTCCGGCACGGGCAGGGTGCGGATTTCGGGAATCGTGCTCACCCGTCGAGTATGCCGGACGCCCACGGGGGTCAGGTCCGGGGAGTCGGGCGCCGGCCGCACCGGTGCGCGCGTGCGGGTCGCGGCCTTACAGGTATCCGCCCGGCCCTGCGCGCCCCGGTCCTGGTGCCTCAGTCCTTGTGGACGGTGCCGTCCGGGTCGAGGCCGCGGAAGGAGAGCAGCACGATCAGGATGCCGCCGCAGACGATCGCGGAGTCGGCGAGGTTGAAGACGGCGAAGTGCTTGGGCGCGATGAAGTCGACCACGGCGCCCTTGAAGACACCCGGCGAACGGAAGATCCGGTCGGTGAGATTGCCGAGCGCGCCGCCGAGCAGCAGTCCGAGCGCCACCGCCCAGGGCAGGCTGTAGAGCTTGCGGGCGAGCCGGATGATCACCACGATCACGGTGGCGGCGATCAGCGTGAAGATCACCGTGAAGGCCTCGCCCATCCCGAAGGCGGCCCCGGGATTGCGCACCGCCTCGAACTGCAGCCACTCCCCGAGGACCTCGACCGAGGCGTGGTGCTCCAGCCGGGCGACCACGATCATCTTGCTGACCAGGTCCAGGACGTACGCGAGCACCGCCACCGCGAAGAGCACCGCGATCCGGCGTCTGCCGCGTCCCGTTGCGTCCCCGGCGGCTCCGGCCCCGGTGCGCTCCGTGCCCGCGGCGGACGAGGTGGGCTCGGTGCTCTCGGCGGGCTGGTCCGCGGCGGCTTCCGGACTCCGGCCGCCGGGCACCTGGGGGGGCTGCTCGGCGCCCGAGGTCTCGGGGTTCTCCGGCGTACTGATGATGCGCTCCGCCTCTGCCACGTAAGTCCCTCAATCTGGATGCCCGGCCTGGGCACGAGGGTACGGCACCGGGGTACCGGGGACGGCGCCGAGGAGGGGCGATGCCGGGTGCGAGGAGGGGCGATGGCGGGTGGCGAGCGGGCGCGGGCCCGCCTCAGACCCGGCGTTCCTGCTTCTGCTTGCACTCCACGCAGAGCGTCGCCCGCGGGAAGGCCTGCATCCGCGCCTTGCCGATCGGGTTCCCGCAGTTCTCGCAGATGCCGTAGGTGCCCGCCTCGATCCGGTCCAGGGCGCGTTCGGTCTGGAGCAGGACCTCGCGGGCGTTGGCGGCGAGGCCGAGCTCGTGTTCACGGGTGATGTTCTTCGAGCCGGTGTCGGCGTCGTCCTCGCCCGCCCCGTCCTGGGAGTCCCGCATCAGGCCCACCAGCGATTCCTCGGAGGACTCGATCTCGCTGCGCAGCCGCAGCGCCTCCGCGGTCAGTTCGGCCCGGGCCTCGGCGACCTCCTCCGGCGTCCAGGGGTCCTCCCCGGGCCGTACCGCCAGCTCCCCGGGCCCGGCCGCCGTCTGACGCGCCTTGGGCACCGCGGTCCCGTCCTTGGTGGCCGTACCCCTGTCCCCTGCCGCCTTCTTCGCAACCACCGGCGTGGCTCCCGTCGTCGTCGCGGATTTCTTCGCTGCGGACTTCTTCGCCGCGGTCTTCTTCGCGGCCGACTTCTTGGCCGCGGTCTTCTTGGTGACCGGCTTCTCGGCCGCCGCCTTCTCGGCCGCCGCCTTCTCGGCCGCCGCCTTCTTGGCAGCCGCCTTCTTCGCGGGGGCCTTCTTCGCCGGAGCCCCGGCCTTCGCGGAAGTCCCGGCCGTCTTCGCCTTCGCCTTCGTCTTCGCGGGGGCCGTACCGGCCCGCTTCCCGGCCGCCGTCCCCTGCGCCGTCGACTTCTCGGAGGTCGACTTCTTCGCCACCATGGCCGCGGCCCCTTCACATATTGTGATCTTGCACGCGAATCGTGCTGGGACGATAAATCGACTCCAGGCCCGCGGCAACGGGGCACGCCGCCCGAGAGGCCCACCCCGGCGGGGGCCACGGCCGATCTGCCTCCGTTGTGCCCAACTCCCCGCCCGGTAATCCGCCGAGCTGCGCGGATCCTCTCCGCCCCGGCCCCGTACCGCCCCGTATGCCCATTCGGGTCAGATACGGCCGGACACCACACCGCCCGCGGGCCCCGCCCTCCCGGCGCTCCCCACCCCGAAAAACCGGTCATGCGCCCCGGGCCGCGGCCCGTACACTGGGCACAGCGAGAAGCGTGGATGGGGACGAGTAACGCCGTACGCAGCCATGAGCGACCCGGGGACGGTGCGAGCCCGGGGGCCTGCCCGACGTGAAGATCACCCCGGAGCCGCCGGAAGAAAGCCGCAGCCGACCCAGTCCGCCGCGGCCGGTAGAACCGGCTTCGCGACCCCAATGAGGGGGCCGTGCGGTGTGCCGCGCGGCCAAGGAGGGTGGTACCGCGGGAGTCCGGGCACGACGGCTCTCGTCCCTCCGACGGAAGGCAGCAGTCCGTTGGAGGAGCATCCCCGTGAAGTCGCCGCAGTCGCCGAATCCGGCCGCCCCGCAGCAGTACCGCCAGGTGCCCGCCCAGGTGGACCTTCCCGCCCTGGAGCACGCGGTGCTCGACTTCTGGCGCGAGCAGAAGGTCTTCGCCAAGTCCCTGGAGCAGTCCGAGGGCCGCCCCGAGTGGGTCTTCTACGAGGGCCCGCCCACCGCCAACGGCATGCCCGGCGCCCACCACATCGAGGCCCGCGTCTTCAAGGACGTCTTCCCGCGCTTCCGCACCATGCGCGGCTACCACGTGGCCCGCAAGGCCGGCTGGGACTGCCACGGGCTGCCGGTGGAGCTGGCCGTGGAGAAGGAGCTGGGCTTCAGCGGCAAGAAGGACATCGAGGCGTACGGCATCGCCGAGTTCAACGCCAGGTGCCGCGAGTCGGTGACCCGGCACACCGACGCCTTCGCCGAGCTGACGACCCGCATGGGCTACTGGGTCGACCTGGACGAGGCCTACCGCACCATGGACCCCGAGTACGTGGAGTCCGTCTGGTGGTCGCTGAAGGAGATCTTCGGCAAGGGCCTGCTCGTCCAGGACCACCGGGTCGCCCCCTGGTGCCCCCGCTGCGGCACCGGCCTCTCCGACCACGAGCTGGCCCAGGGCTACGAGACCGTCGTCGACCCCTCGGTCTACGTCCGCTTCCCCCTCACCTCGGGCCCGCTCGCGGGCGAGGCCTCGCTGCTCGTGTGGACCACCACCCCCTGGACCCTGGTCTCCAACACGGCCGTCGCCGCCCACCCCGGGGTCACCTACGTCGAGGCCACCGACGGCACCGAGAAGGTCGTCGTCGCCGAGCCGCTCGTCGAGAAGGCCCTCGGCGAGGGCTGGGAGCCCACCGGCCGCCGCTTCACCGGCGCCGAGATGGAGCGCTGGACCTACGAACGCCCCTTCTCCCTGGTCGAGTTCCCGGAACCCGCGCACTTCGTGGTCAACGCGGAGTACGTCACCACCGAGGACGGCACCGGCCTCGTCCACCAGGCCCCCGCCTTCGGTGAGGACGACCTCAAGGTCTGCCGCGCCTACGGACTGCCGGTGGTCAACCCGGTCAACGCCGACGGCACCTTCCTGGAGTCCCTGGAGCTGGTCGGCGGGCAGTTCTTCAAGAAGGCCGACGAGGCCCTCACCGAGGACCTCGGCACCCGCGGACTGCTCTTCCGCCACCTCCCCTACGAGCACAGCTATCCGCACTGCTGGCGCTGCCACACCGCGCTGCTCTACTACGCGCAGCCCTCCTGGTACATCCGCACCACCGCGGTCAAGGACCGCCTGCTCGCGGAGAACGAGAAGACCAACTGGTTCCCGGACTCGGTCAAGCACGGCCGCTTCGGCGACTGGCTGGAGAACAACATCGACTGGGCGCTCTCCCGCAACCGCTACTGGGGCACCCCGCTGCCCATCTGGCGCTGCGAGGAGGGCCACCTCACCTGCGTCGGCTCCCGCGCGGAGCTGAGCGAGCTGTCCGGCACCGACCAGTCGGCGCTCGACCCGCACCGCCCGTACATCGACGAGGTCGTCTTCCCCTGCCCGCACGAGGGCTGCGCGCTCACCGCGAGCCGCGTCCCGGAGGTCATCGACGCCTGGTACGACTCCGGCTCGATGCCCTTCGCGCAGTGGGGCTACCCGTACAAGAACAAGGAGCTCTTCGAGAGCCGCTACCCGGCGCAGTTCATCTCGGAGGCCATCGACCAGACCCGCGGCTGGTTCTACACGCTGATGGCCGTCGGCACCCTGGTCTTCGACAGGTCCTCCTACGAGAACGTCGTCTGCCTCGGCCACATCCTCGCCGAGGACGGCCGCAAGATGTCCAAGCACCTGGGCAACATCCTCCAGCCGATCCCGCTGATGGACGAGCACGGCGCCGACGCGGTCCGCTGGTTCATGGCCGCGGGCGGCTCCCCCTGGGCGGCCCGGCGGGTGGGCCACGGCACCATCCAGGAGGTGGTCCGCAAGACCCTGCTGACGTACTGGAACACGGTCGCCTTCCAGGCCCTGTACGCGCGCACCTCCGGCTGGGCGCCCACCGGCGCGGACCCGGCCCCGGCCGAGCGCCCGCTGCTCGACCGCTGGCTCCTGTCCGAACTGCACGCCCTGACCGGCCAGGTCACGGTGGCGATGGAGTCCTACGACACCCAGCGCGCCGGCAAGCTGCTCTCCGCCTTCGTCGACGACCTCTCCAACTGGTACGTACGCCGCTCCCGGCGCCGCTTCTGGCAGGGCGACGCGGCGGCGCTGCGCACCCTGCACGAGGTCGTCGAGACGGTCACCCGGCTGATGGCCCCGCTGACCCCCTTCCTCACCGAGCGGGTCTGGCAGGACCTGGTGGTGCCGGTGACCCCGGGCGCGCCGGAGTCGGTGCACCTGGCGAGCTGGCCGGAGGCGGACCCCTCGGCCGTCGACACCGGTCTGTCCCGGCAGATGGCCCTGGTGCGCAGGCTGGTCGAGCTGGGCCGGGCCACCCGCGCCGAGTCGGGGGTCAAGACCCGCCAGCCGCTCTCCCGCGCCCTGGTCGCGGCCACCGGCTTCGAGTCCCTCTCCCCGGAGCTGCGGGCGCAGATCACCGAGGAGCTGAACGTCTCCTCGGTCGCCGCGCTCTCCGAGGTCGGTGGCTCCCTGGTCGACACCACCGCGAAGGCCAACTTCCGGCCGCTCGGCAAGCGCTTCGGCAAGGGCGTCCAGGACGTCGCCAAGGCGATCGCGGCCGCCGACGCCGCCGCGCTCTCGGCGGCGCTGCGGGCCGGTACCGCGAGCGTGGAGGTCGGCGGCGAGACGGTCGGCCTCGCCCCCGAGGAGGTCATCGTCACCGAGACGCCCCGCGAGGGCTGGTCGGTCGCCTCCGACGCGGGCGCCACCGTCGCGCTCGACCTGGAGATCACCGAGGAGCTGCGCCGCGCGGGCCTGGCCAGGGACGCCATCCGCCTCATCCAGGAGGCCCGCAAGAACAGCGGCCTGGACGTCGCGGACCGGATCGCGCTGCGCTGGCGCGCCACCGATCCGGCCGTGGCGAGCGCCCTGTCCGAGCACTCCGGGCTGATCGCCGACGAGGTCCTCGCCACGGACTTCGCCGAGGGCGAGGCGGACGACTCCTACGGCGAGCCCTTCACCGACGAGCCCCTCGGCCTGGCCTTCCGCCTCCGCAAGGCCTGACCGGCCGGAAGCCCCCGACCGGAACCGAGGCCCGGGCCGCCGCGAAGAAAGTCCGCGGCGCCCCGGGCCTCGGCATTGCGTACGCCCGCACGCATGTACGGCCCGGCAACGGACGGCTGAGCACGGGCGGTCCGGCACGGCACGGGCGGTCCGGTACGGCACGGGCAGTCCGGTACGGCACGGACGGTCCGGCACGGACGGCACGGAGACCTGCGTCCGCCCCATCCCGTACGGACTGGCGTTCCCGCACGCCCACTCCCGCCACCGCACCCGCACGCCGCGCTCCCCGCGCGCAAAAGGGCAGGGCCCCCGGAAGACCGGGGGCCCTGCCCTGAACGCCTTGCCGACGCCTGTGGCGTGGTGCGGCGCCGCCTAGTTGTCGTCCTCGTCGATGAGGAAGCCGCGCATCGGCGAGGGAGCCTGCTGCATCTGCTGCGGGCTCTGCGGCCGGACCGGCGCCATCGGCTGGGTCATCGCGGGGGACATCTGCTGCTGCCCGCCGTACGAGGGGCCGCCGGACGGGGACGGGGAGTTGCCGCCCATCGTCTGGTTGCCGCCGTAGGAGGGAGCGCTCGCGCCTGCCGGGGCCATGGAGGGCGCCGGGGACGGCGGGAGCGAGGCCGTCGCGGGGGTCCGCGGCGGCGCCAGCGAGTCGTCGGCCTGGGTCTCCAGCTGGCGCAGCTGGCTCTCCAGGTAGGACTTCAGGCGGGTGCGGTACTCGCGCTCGAAGCCGCGCAGGTCCTCGACCTTGCGCTCCAGCGTGGCGCGGGCGGACTCCAGGGAGCCCATCGCGACGCGGTGCTTCTCCTGCGCGTCCCGCTCCAGGGCGTCGGCCTTGGCACGGGCGTCACGCTCCAGACCCTCGGCACGGCTGCGGGCCTCACCGACGATCTTGTTCGCCTCGGAGCGGGCCTCGGCGATCGCCTGGTCGGCGGTCTGCTGGGCCAGCGAGAGGACACGGGCGGCGCTGTCGCCACCGGGGCCCTGACCGGGACCGGGCAGCTGCGGGCCGCCGTGGCCGGGACCACCGGGACCGCCGGGGCCACCCATGGGTCCGCCCATCGGGCCGCCCTGCTGCTGCATGGGGCCGGGACCGTGCGGGCCGCCCTGGGGACCGCCGGGGCCGTGGCCGCCGGGGCCGGGGGGCAGCTGCGGGGCGCCGCCCGGCAGCTGGGGCGGGCCGCCCATCTGCTGCTGCTGGTGCGGCGGGACCGGCTGCGGTCCGGATATGGCGGCGGGCACCGGGGCGCCGGGCCGCTCCTGGGGCTCCTGCTTGCGCATCTGCTGCTGCTGTTGGTTCTGGGCGGCAGCACGGGTCGCCGCGGCGAGTTTCGCCCGCAGGTCCTCGTTCTCGCGGAGCAGGCGGTTCAGCTCTGCTTCGACCTCGTCGAGGAAGGCATCGACCTCGTCCTCGTCATAGCCTTCTCGGAGGCGGACGGTCGTGAACTGCTTGTTCCGCACGTCCTCGGGGGTCAACGGCATCTCTTCACCTCAACTGGGTTCCATCGGCGTTCGGCATCCGGCAAGACCGTATCGGGATCATCCCCACTGAACTGGGGGATCGCATCGTTCACATCGCCTTCCCGACAAGGGTGAGGAGGATGTACACGATGATCATCAGAACGAAGAAGGACAGGTCGAGCGCCACGCCCCCGAGACGCAACGGCGGGATGAATCGCCGCAGAAGCTTGAGCGGTGGATCGGTGACAGTGTAGGTGGCCTCAAGTACGACCACCATCGGCTTGCCGGGTTGCCACGAGCGGGCGAACTGGAACACGTAGTCCATGACCAGCCTGAAGATCAGCACGATCAGAAAAACCATCAGCGCGATGTAGAGCACTTCCAGTACCACGCTCATCTCCGCGCGTCCCTCTCCCCTGATGCTCTGGTCCTCGGACCGGTCTACCGGATCTTGCGTCTCAGCTCTGGTTGAAGAACCCGCCCTCTGCGATGCGGGCCTTGTCCTCCGCCGTTACATCGACGTTAGCAGGCGAGAGGAGGAAGACCTTCTGAGTCACTCTTTCAATACTCCCGTGGAGACCGAAGACGAGTCCGGCGGCAAAGTCGACAAGTCGCTTCGCGTCGGTGTCGTCCATCTCCGTCAGGTTCATGATCACCGGAGTGCCCTCGCGGAAGTGTTCCCCGATGGTACGGGCCTCGTTGTAGGTCCGGGGGTGCAGTGTGGTGATGCGGTAGGGCTCCCGCTCGGACACCACCTTGGGCATGATCACAGGTGCGTTCTTCTCCAGGCTCTGGCGTTCAGGTGTGATGGATGCCACGGGGGCGATTCGCGCCGGACGTCCGGATTCCGCGGAGAGCGAAGAGGACCGGGACGGCTCGCGCTGGGCGGGAGGCGCGACCGCGCGCACCGCTTCCTCGCGCCCAGAGGAATGGGACTGGTGTGACTGATGTGACGATTCATGGCGCCGACGGTCCCGCTCGGGCTCCGGATCAAGCTCGGGTTCGAAGTCGTCGTCGGGGTCGAAGCCCCGGCCGTCGTACCCATCGTCCTCCACGAGGCCGAGGTAGACCGCCATCTTGCGCATCGCGCCGGCCATGCTCTGAGTCCTCCGCTCTGTGGTGGATCGACTGCCACGACCCGGTGAACCAGGTCCGCGATCCACGAGGTGCACCCCGCTTCAACTGCGGGAATGACCATATTTTGTGCTGTGGTCCGACTTCTTGGCGACGTTACCCGAGCCGTGGTCGGACTCCGAGTACCGCCGTACCGACGCGCACATGTGTCGCCCCGGCCGCGACGGCCTGTTCGAGGTCCGCACTCATCCCTGCGGAAACCATGTTCGCAGCCGGATGGGCCGCGCGCATATGGGTTGAGAATTCCATCAGCCGCTCGAACGCCGCCTGTTGCCTGCCCGCGTACGGCCCGGTGAGCGGCGCGACGGTCATCAGACCGGCCAGCCGCAGCCCCTCGGCCGAGGCGATCAGCGAGGCCAACTCCTCGATCCCGCCCGCCCCCACGCCACCGCGCTCGCCCCTCTTGTCCTCGTCCGCGTCGAGCGCGACCTGGATCAGGCAGTCCACCGCGCGCTCCGCGCGGACGGCCTCCCTGGACAGCGCCGTGACCAGCTTCGGCCGGTCCACGGACTGCACCACATCGGCGTAACCGACCACGGAACGCGCCTTGTTGGTCTGCAACTGCCCCACGAAATGCCAACTCAGGGGCAGATCTGCA
This sequence comes from Streptomyces physcomitrii, assembly GCF_012273655.1. Lineage (GTDB taxonomy): Bacteria > Actinomycetota > Actinomycetes > Streptomycetales > Streptomycetaceae > Streptomyces > Streptomyces physcomitrii. The sequence continues at coordinate 299,962 of NZ_JAAWWP010000004.1, forward strand.
CATGCGGAGGCCTTGGGTCCCGCCTCCTGGTCGCGGTTCTCCGCCACCTCGCGGACACCGAGCCCGGACAGGATCCGCACATCCTCGGCCGGGTAGGTCTTGGTGACCACGATCAGGGTCACCTCCTCCCGCCGCCGGCCCGCGGCCCGGCAGGCCCGGGCGATGCGCTCCTCGACTGCGGCCAGATTCGCGGCCAGTTCGGCCTCGCGGTCGCTCATCCCCACCTCAGTCCAGCCACACATAGCCCGCGAGACGGCCCGTGGTGCCCTCTTTGCGGTACGAGAAATGATCGTCCGACTCCAGGGTGCAGACCGCCGAACGCTGCCGGTCGCGCACCCCGAGCCGCTCCAACTGCGCGTGCACACCCGCCGTGACGTCGACCGCGGGGGTGCCCCAGCTGGTCTCGGCGCGGGCGGCGGGCTCCACCGCGGCGACCTCGGCCCGCATCCGCTCGGGCACCTCGTAGCAGCGTCCGCAGACGGCGGGTCCGGTACGGGCGGTGATCCGCGCGGGTTCGGCGCCGAGCGAGACCATCGCCTCGACCGCCGCCGGAACGATTCCCTTGACCATGCCCGGGCGCCCGGCGTGGGCCGCCGCGACGACCCCGGCCACCGGGTCGGCGAGCAGTACGGGGGTGCAGTCGGCGGTGAGCACCGCGAGGGCGAGGCCGCGGCGGGCGGTCACCACCGCGTCCGCCTCGGGGATCTCCTGGTCCGCGGCCCAGGGCCGGTCGACCACCACCGCGGTGTCGCCGTGCACCTGCCGCATCCACACCACCCGCGCGGGGTCCAGGCCGAGCGCGGCGGCGGCACGCTCCCGGTTGCCGCCGACGGCGGCGGGGTCGTCACCGACCGCGCCGCCGAGGTTGAGCTGAGCGTACGGAGTGGCGCTCACCCCGCCCCACCGGTCGGTGAAGGCGAAGTGGGCGCCACTCGGCGTATCCGTGTGTGCGGTTATCACTTCAGGAAGTCCGGCACGTCCAGTTCCTCGGCCGCGCTGTCCTGGTAGCGGGCCGGGGGCACCTGCGGGGTGCCCGAGGAACCCGAGGTGGAGGCGGGTGCCGGGGACTCACTCGCCGGGACGGGGCTCGCGGGCTCGGCGGCGGGCTCCGGGGTGAGCGGCTTGGGCTCCTCACGCGGGGTGACGCTGCCGAGGCCGCCGAAGGCCGGGCGGGTCTCCGCCGGGCGGGAGGGGGCCGCGGACTCCTCCCGCTTGGCCGAGGCCGAGCCGAGGACGCCGTCCCGCTTGGAGGGCGGCTGACCGCCGTCGAAGCCGGCGGCGATGACGGTGACCCGTACCTCGTCGCCGAGGGCGTCGTCGATGACCGCGCCGAAGATGATGTTGGCCTCGGGGTGGGCGGCCTCGCTCACCAGCTGCGCGGCCTCGTTGATCTCGAAGAGGCCGAGGTCGCTGCCGCCGGAGATGGAGAGCAGCACCCCGCGGGCGCCGTCGATGGAGGCCTCCAGGAGCGGCGAGGAGATCGCCATCTCGGCGGCGGCCACCGCGCGGTCGTCGCCCCGGGCCGAGCCGATGCCCATCAGGGCCGAACCCGCCTCCGACATCACGGACTTGACGTCGGCGAAGTCGAGGTTGATCAGGCCGGGGGTGGTGATGAGGTCGGTGATGCCCTGGACGCCGGAGAGCAGGACCTGGTCCGCGGACTTGAAGGCGTCGAGGACGCTGACCTGGCGGTCCGAGATGGAGAGCAGCCGGTCGTTGGGGATCACGATGAGGGTGTCGACCTCGTCGCGGAGTTCGGCGATGCCGTCCTCCGCCTGGTTCGCCCGGCGGCGGCCCTCGAAGGTGAACGGGCGGGTGACCACGCCGATCGTGAGGGCGCCCAGCGAACGGGCGATGTTGGCCACGACGGGTGCGCCGCCGGTGCCGGTGCCGCCGCCTTCTCCGGCGGTGACGAAGACCATGTCGGCCCCCTTGAGGACCTCCTCGATCTCCTCGCGGTGGTCCTCGGCGGCCTTGCGGCCGACGGCGGGGTTGGCCCCGGCGCCGAGTCCGCGGGTGAGTTCCCGGCCGACGTCGAGCTTGACGTCGGCGTCGCTCATCAACAGGGCTTGCGCATCAGTGTTGATGGCGATGAACTCGACGCCTTTGAGACCGACCTCGATCATCCGGTTGATGGCATTGACACCACCGCCGCCGACACCGATGACTTTGATGACTGCGAGGTAGTTCTGCGGTGCTGCCACGTCGAAGGCCTCTCGCCTCGAGTTACGTGTCGCTGCTTCGCGGTCCTGCGAGCGGCGACTGATGCCGAATGGGACGGTTCGAACGCCGACCCGAACCCTAACGCTGAAGTTTAGGGTTACCAGTGTGTCTCTTGCTGGACTTCATTGACTGTTCCGAGCAGGACACTAAGTCGACGAGCGGCGCGCGTTCAACGAACACGCCGAACCTCCCTCTTTTCTTTTCACCCTATGTGATCAGCCGTTGCGCTGCTCAACCAGGGTGCTGGCCTGCGAGGACGTGCGTCAACTCCGCGATGAGGCAGGGGCGGTGGGAACACTCACATCGAAGTGGTCCGCCTTCGGTGCGGCTTTCAGAAGGGCCGTGAGCGTACGCGCCTTGGCCGCGCTGTTCTCGCTGCTTCCCCACCGCACCGTGCGGCCCTTGCTCAACTCCAGCGAGAAGGCGTCGTACGAACTCGCCTTCAGCAGACGGGTCTCACGGGCGACCGCCGCCGGGATGTGCCCGGCGACGCGCACCGCCTCGCGTACCAGCCGGGAGGCGGGGAAGCGGCGCAGGCTCGGGGAGTCGGCGGTCGCCAATTCCAGTACGGGCACGCCCTCGGGGGCCCGCTCCCGCTCGGCGAAGCGGACTCCCTGGGCGTCGACTTCGGTGTAGCGGCCGTCCTTTCGGACGAGGAGGACCGCGGTGCGCTCGGTGACCTCGACGGTGAGGGTGTGCGGCCAGGAGCGGCTCACCTCCACCGAGTCGAGGCGCGGGAGCCTCTCGCGCAGCCGCGCCTCGATGTCCTCCGTGTCGACGGAGGCCATCGGGCTGCCGAGCGGCAGGGCCGCCGCCTCGCGCACCTGCTCCTGGCTCAGTACGCGGGTGCCGCTCACCCGCGACTTCTCGGCACGCAGCCAACTGGAGCCGTACAGCGCCCAGGTGGTGAATCCCGCGAGGAGCACGGTCAGCAGGAGGAGCAGGAGCAGCAGGCGCCGCCGGGTGAACCGGGGCGGGCCGGACCTCGTCTGCTCCTGTTCGGCGGCACCGCGTTCGGCGGTGGTGGGTCCGGCCACGCTCCCCTGCCTTCTGCCGCGCGCGGGGGCGCGGCCGTGTTCCTAGGTCACGCGCTCTGCCGCGACCTGATCGCCTCGTACACCATGCCGACGAGGAGTTCGTCGGCGTCCCGGCGGCCGAACTCCGAGGCGGCACGGGACATCTCGTACAGCCGGTGCGGGTCGGCGAGGACCGGGAGGACGTTGCCCTGCACCCACTGGGGGGTCAGTTCGGCGTCGTCGACCAGGAGTCCGCCGCCCGCCTTGACCACCGGCTGGGCGTTGAGCCGCTGTTCGCCGTTGCCGATGGGCAGCGGGACGTAGGCGGCGGGGAGCCCGACGGCGGAGAGTTCGGCGACGGTCATCGCGCCCGCGCGGCAGAGCATCATGTCGGCCGCGGCGTACGCGAGGTCCATCCGGTCCACGTACGGTACCGGCACGTAGGGCGGCATTCCCGGCATGTTGTCCACGTGCGGCAGTTCGTTCTTCGGGCCGACCGCGTGCAGGATCTGGATGCCGGAGCGCTGGAGGACCGGGGCGACCTGCTGGACGACCTCGTTGAGCCGCCGGGCGCCCTGGGAGCCGCCGGAGACGAGCAGGGTCGGCAGCTGCGGGTCGAGGCCGAACATCGCGCGGGCCTCGGGGCGGGCCGCGGCGCGGTCGAGGGTGGCGATGGTGCGGCGCAGCGGGATGCCGATGTAGCGGGCGCCGCGCAGCTTGCTGTCGGGGGTGGAGACGGCGACCTGGGCCGCGTAGCGCGAGCCGATCTTGTTGGCGAGGCCGGGGCGGGCGTTGGCCTCGTGGATCACGATGGGCACCCCGAGGCGCTTGGCCGCGAGGTAGCCGGGCAGGGCGACATAGCCGCCGAAGCCCACCACGGCGTCGGCGCGGGTGCGTTCGAGGATCTGCTCGGCCGCCTTGATGGTGCCGCGCAGCCGGCCCGGCACGGTGATGAGTTCCGGGGTGGGCTTGCGCGGCAGCGGAACCGCCGGGATCAGGGCGAGTTCATAGCCGCGCTCGGGCACCAGGCGGGTTTCGAGGCCGCGTTCGGTGCCCAGGGCGGTGATGCCCGTGCTGGGGTCCTGCCTGCGCAGGGCGTCCGCGAGGGCGAGCGCGGGCTCGATGTGACCGGCGGTCCCCCCACCGGCGAGTACGACATGCACCGAAATTCACCGCTCTCCGGACGAACGCGCCCGTGCGCGCCGTCTCATCGTCTTCCATCTGGCGGGCTCCCGGTCTCCCGGAGCGCCCTTTGCCGCAGCCCGCTTTCTACCAAAGACGGCCCCCCAGTGCCCAAGCAGCCTGGGGCCCGTGCTCTGGCGCAGTGCGAGCGCCGCCCGCGCAGCGGGTTCCTCGCGCGCGAAGGCGATGAGGAGCCCGATGGCGAACATGGTCGGCAGCAGGGCCGAGCCCCCGTAGGAGAACAGCGGGAGCGGAACCCCGGCGATCGGCAACAGACCGAGCACCGCACCGATGTTGATCACGGCCTGGGCCGTGATCCAGGTGGTCACACCGCCCGCGGCGTACCTCACGAAGGGTTCCTCCGTGCGTCCGGCCACGCGGATACCCGCATAGCCTAGAGCGGCGAAGAGCACGAGTACGGACAGCGTCCCGGCCAGGCCCAGTTCCTCCCCGGTGATGGCAAAGATGAAGTCCGTATGGGCTTCGGGGAGTTGGCCCCATTTCTCCACGCTCGCGCCGAGGCCGGAGCCGAAGAAGCCGCCGGAGGCGAGCGCGTAGGTGCCGTGCACCGCCTGCCAGCACTGGTCGTCGGGGCCCGGGTCGGTGGCGAAGAGGCAGCCGAGGCGGCCCATCCGGTTGGGGCTGGTCTTGATCAGGATCGCGCCGATGAACAGGGCGACACCGAGAACTCCGGCGAACAGCCTGGTCGGTGCCCCGGCGAGCCAGAGCAGCCCGAAGAGGATGGAGCTGAGGATGATGGCGGTGCCCATGTCGCCGCCGAGCATGATGATGCCGAGCAGCATGAAGGTGACCGGCACGAGCGGCACCAGCATGTGCTTCCACTGGGTCAGCAGGCGCTTGTCGCTCTTGCGGGCGAGCAGGTCGGCGCCCCACAGGACCAGGGCCAGCTTGCCGAACTCGCTGGGCTGGAGCTGGAAGGGGCCGCCGAGCGAGATCCAGTTCTGGTTGCCGTTGACCGCGACTCCTATCCCCGGAACCTGCACCAGGATCATCAGAAAAACCGATCCTGCGAGGATGGGATAGGCCAGGGCGCGGTGCAGTTTCACCGGCATCCGGGCGGCGGCGTACATCAGGATGCTGCCGAGGACCGCCGCCACGAACTGCTTCTTGAAGAAGTAGGCGCCGGGCAGCGAGAGCTGGAGCGCCTTGATCATCGAGGCGGAGTACACCATCACCAGGCCGAGCACGGTGATGAGCAGCGCACTGCCGAAGATCAGGTAATACGCCGTCAATGGCCGGTCCCAGGCCCGCCGGAAGCGCAGATACAGCCGCAGCGCCAGGGGCTCACGCGGCGGGCGCGGGCGGCCCGCAGGGACCCGGCGCCCAGCGGATCCGCGCACCGGGCGGGCCGGGGCGCGGCCGCCGCCGCGCAGCGCCGCCCCGTCCCCCGCCCGGGAGTCGGGGCCCAGCCGCGAAGATGTCACGTTCCCCTCCGAGGTGCCCGGCACCGCCGGGCCAGGGCGGCCCGGTCAGGCGCTGGCGGCGGGCAGTTCGCGGACCGCCGCCGCGAACGCCTCACCGCGCTTGTTGTAGTTGGTGAACATGTCCATCGAGGCACAGGCCGGTGCCATCAGCACCGTATCGCCCGGCCGCGCGAGGCGTGCCGCCTCCCGGACCGCCGCCGACATCGCACCAGTGTCGGTCCGTTCGAGGTCGGTCACCGGGACGTCGGGCGCGTGTCGCGCCAGTGCTTCGCGGATCAGCGCGCGGTCGGCGCCGATCAGGACCACCCCGCGCAGCCGCCCGGCCGCGCCCTTGACCAGCTCGTCGAAGGTGGCGCCCTTGGCGAGACCGCCCGCGATCCACACCACGTGCGGATACGAGCCGAGGGAGGCCTCGGCGGCATGGGTGTTGGTGGCCTTGGAGTCGTCGACGTAGGCGACCCCGTCCACCTCCGCGACGTGCTCGATGCGGTGGGCGTCGGGGCGGAAGGCCCGCAGCCCCTCGCGTACGGCGGCGGGTTCGACGCCGAAGGCGCGGGCGAGGGCCGCCGCGGCGAGGGCGTTGGCGATGTTGTGCGGGACGCTCGGCCGGACGTCGGTGACCTCGGCCAGCTCCTGGGCCCGCTCCTGGCGGTTCTCGACGAAGGCGCGGTCGACCAGCAGGCCGTCCACCACGCCGAGTTGGGAGGGAGCCGGGGCGCCGAGGGTGAAGCCGACGGCGCGGCAGCCCTCGGCCACCTCCGCCTCCCGGACCAGGTCCTCGGTGGCCTTGTCGGCGGCGTTGTACACGCAGGCGACCTGATTGCCCTCGTAGACCCGGCCCTTGTCGGCCGCGTACGCCTCCATCGAGCCGTGCCAGTCGAGATGGTCGGGGGCGAGGTTGAGGACGGCGCCGGAGTGGACGGCGAGGCTCGGTGCCCAGTGCAGCTGGTAGCTGGAGAGTTCGACGGCGAGCACGTCGAGGGTGCCGTGCCGCTCCGCGTCGAGGACCACGTCGATGATCGGGGTGCCGATATTGCCGACCGCGGCCGTGCGCAGCCCCGCCGCCTCCAGGATCGAGGCGAGCATCCGGGTCGTGGTGGTCTTGCCGTTGGTGCCGGTGACCGCGAGCCAGGGCGGGGCGCCGGGGCCGCGCAGCCGCCAGGCGATCTCCACGTCGCCGACCACGTCCACGCCCGCCTCGGCCGCCGCCGCGAAGAGCGGGCTGGACGGTTTCCAGCCCGGCGAGGTCACCACCAGCGAGGTGCCCTCGGGCAGGGTCTCGGCGTCGGCGAGGCGTACGGCGACGCCCTCGGCCCGCAGTTCGGCGGCGCGCGCCCGGTGGGTCTCGCTGTCGCCGCCGTCCACCACGGTCACCTTCGCGCCGAAGCCGGCCAGGGCGCGGGCGGCGCTGATGCCGCTCACCCCGAGACCGGCGACGGTGATGTGCTGTCCCTCGAAGGTCACTTCTCGGCTGCCCACCCTGCGTAGAAGAGGCCGAGGCCGACGATCACGCACATGCCCTGGATGATCCAGAAGCGGACCACGACCAGGACCTCGGACCAGCCCTTGAGTTCGAAGTGGTGCTGGAGCGGCGCCATCCGGAAGACGCGCTTGCCGGTCATCCGGAAGGAGCCGACCTGGATCACCACGGACATGGTGATGAGGACGAACAGGCCGCCGAGGAGCGCGAGCAGGAGCTCCGTACGGGAGCAGATCGCGAGGCCGGCGAGGGCGCCGCCGAGGGCGAGCGAGCCGGTGTCGCCCATGAAGATCTTCGCGGGCGAGGTGTTCCACCACAGGAAGCCGAAGCAGGCGCCCATCAGGGCGGAGGCGACCACCGCGAGGTCCAGCGGGTCGCGGACCTCGAAGCAGGCGGCCGGGTTGGTCAGGGTCGCGGCGTTGACGCAGGACTCCTGGTACTGCCAGATCCCGATGAAGGTGTAGGCGCCGAAGACCATCACCGAGGCGCCGGTGGCGAGTCCGTCGAGGCCGTCGGTGAGGTTCACCCCGTTCGACATCGCGAGGATCATGAACAGCGCCCAGACCACGAAGATGACCGGGCCGATGGACCAGCCGAAGTCCGTGACGAAGGAGAGCTTCGTGGAGGCGGGGGTGTTGTTCTGGCTGTCGGCGAACTGCAGGGACAGCACCGCGAAGGCGATGCCGACCATCAGCTGACCGGCCATCTTCGCCTTGGCCCGCAGGCCGAGCGAGCGCTGCTTGACGATCTTGATGTAGTCGTCGAGGAAGCCGACCAGGCCCATGCCCGCCATCAGGAAGAGCACCAGGACACCGGAGAAGGTCGGGTCCTCGCCGGTGATCACCTTCGCGAGCGCGTAGGCGATCAGGGTCGCCAGGATGAAGGCGATACCACCCATGGTCGGGGTGCCGCGCTTGCTGTGGTGCTCGCGCGGGCCGTCGTCCCGGATGAACTGCCCGTATCCCTTGCGGGCCAGGAACTTGATCAGCAGCGGGGTGCCGACCAGGGTCAGGAAGAGCCCGATCACACCCGCGAAGAGGATCTGCCTCATCGGCCGGCGACCTGCCCCTCGGAAGACGCGGCGAAGCCTTCGAGCAGCCCCTCGGCCACCCGCTCCAGGCCGACCGACCTGGATGCCTTCACGAGTACGACGTCCCCCGGCCGCAGCTCGCTGCGCAGTAGATCGATCGCCGCCTGTGCGTCGGACACGTGCACCGACTCCTCACCCCACGAACCCTCGTTGTATGCGCCCATCCGCAGCCAGGCGGCTTCCCTGCCCCCGACAGCCACGAGCTTGCCCACGTTCAGCCGGACGGCGAGCCGCCCGACCGCGTCGTGTTCGGCGAGAGCCTCGTCCCCGAGCTCGGCCATCTGCCCGAGCACCGCCCACGTACGGCCCCCCTCGGCCCGTGAGGCCTCGCCCATCGCCGCGAGCGCGCGCAGCGCCGCTCGCATGGACTCGGGGTTCGCGTTGTAGGCGTCGTTGACCACGGTCACGCCGTCCGGGCGCTCGGTGACCTCCATACGCCAGCGAGAGAGGGAGCCCGCCGCACACAGGGCGAGGGCGATCTCTTCCGCGGACATGCCCAGTTCATGGGCGACGGCGGCCGCGGCGAGCGCGTTCGACACGTGGTGCTCACCGTACAGGCGCAAGGTCACCTCGCTGCACCCGGAGGGTGTGTGGAGGGCGAAGGACGGCCGCCCGTCGGCGGTCAGCCGCACGTTTTCGGCTCGTACGTCGGCTTCGCCCGCCTCCCCGAAGAGCAGCACCCGCGCCTTGGTGCGGGAGGCCATCGCGCGGACCAGCGGATCGTCGGCGTTGAGGATCGCGGCGCCCTCGGCGGGCAGCGACTCGACGAGTTCGCCCTTGGCCTCGGCGATCTGCTCCCGGCCGCCGAACTCCCCGATGTGGGCGCTGCCGACGTTCAGGACGACACCGATCCGCGGCGGGGTGAGCCCGGTGAGGTAGCGGATATGGCCGATTCCGCGCGCTCCCATCTCCAGTACGAGATAGCGCGTCCCCTCCGTGGCGCTGAGCGCGGTGAGCGGCAGGCCGATCTCGTTGTTGAAGGAGCCCGGCGTCCACACGGTGGGCGCCTTGCGGGTGAGCACCTGGGCGATCAGGTCCTTGGTGCTGGTCTTGCCCGCGGAGCCGGTGACCGCGACCAGGGTGGCGCCGAGCCGCTGGACGACGGCGCGCGCGAGGGCGCCGAGGGCGCTCTGCACGTCCTCGACCACGATCGCGGGCACGCCGACGGGGCGGGCGGCGAGGACCGCCACGGCCCCCTTGGCGACCACCTCGGCGGCGTAGTCGTGTCCGTCGCTGCGGGCGCCCGCGAAGGCGGCGAAGAGCGAACCGGGCTCCACCTCACGGGAGTCCTTCACCACCGGTCCGGTCACTTCGACGGCCGGATCCGGTATGTCGTGGATCTGCCCGCCGACGGCTGTGGCGATCTCGGCGAGGGAGAGGGCGATCAAGAGTTCATCCCTGGGTCTTGTCGATGGCTTCGCGGAGCACCTGGCGGTCGTCGAAGGGGCGGATCACCCCGGCGATGTCCTGGCCCTGCTCGTGTCCCTTGCCCGCGACCAGGACGGTGTCCCCGGGCTCCGCGCGGGCGACGGCGGCCGCGATGGCGGCGGCCCGGTCCTCGAAGACGGCGACGTCGCCCCGCTCGTGGGTGGGCACCTCGGCGGCGCCCGCGATCATGGTGGCGAGGATGGCGAGCGGGTCCTCCGAGCGCGGGTTGTCCGCGGTGAGGATCGCGGTGTCGGCGAGCCGCGCGGCCGCCGCGCCCATCGGCCCGCGCTTGGTCTTGTCGCGGTCGCCGCCGCAGCCGAGCACGATGTGGATCCGGCCCTCGGTCACCTTGCGCAGGGCGCGCAGCACCGACTCGACCGCGTCCGTCTTGTGCGCGTAGTCGACGACCGCGAGGTAGTCCTGGCCCGCGTCCACGCGCTCCAGGCGGCCGGGGACACCCGGCACCGCGCCCACTCCGACGGCGGCGCGCTGCGGGTCGAGCCCGGCGACCGCGAGCGTGACGATCGCGGCGAGGGTGTTGGAGACGTTGAAGGGACCCGGCAGCGGGGCGCGCGCCGCGATGCGCTCGCCCTTCGGGCCGACCACGGTGAACGTCGAGCCCAGCGGCCCGACTTCGACGTCCTCGGCGTGCCAGTCGGCGTCCGGGTGGCCCTCCGCCGAGTACGTGGTGATCGGCAGCGAGGCCTCCTTGACCAGGCGCCTGCCGTACTCGTCGTCGAAGTTGACCACGCCCTGCCTGCTGCGCAGCGGGGTGAACAGCTGCGCCTTGGCCTGGAAGTAGTCCTCCATGCCGGAGTGGAACTCCATGTGCTCCGGGCTGAGGTTGGTGAACACCGCGACGTCGAAGACGCAGGCGTCCACCCGGCCGAGGACCAGGGCGTGGCTGGAGACCTCCATGGCGACCGCCTCGACCCCGCGCTCGCGCATCACCGCGAAGAGCGCCTGCAGGTCGGTGGCCTCGGGGGTGGTGCGCTCGGACTTGATGCGCTCCTCGCCGATGCGCATCTCGACGGTGCCGATGAGTCCGGGGACGCCGCCGGCCGCCTCGTCGAGTCCGCCCTGCACGAGGTAGGCGGTGGTGGTCTTGCCGGAGGTGCCGGTGATGCCGAGCTGGAGCAGGGCGCGGCCGGGGTGGCCGTAGACCGTCGCCGCCAGCTCGCCCATCCGGGCCCGGGGGCTGTCGACGACGAGCACCGGCAGCCCGGTCGCGGCGGCCCGCTCGGCGCCCGCCGGGTCGGTGAGGACGGCGGCGGCGCCCAGCTGCGCGGCCTGCGGGGCGAAGTCCGCCCCGTGGTAGCGGGCCCCGGGCAGGGCGGCGTAGATGTCACCGGGGCGCACCGCGCGGGAGTCGTGGGTGATGCCCGTGACCTCGGCCTCGGCGGGGGACTCGATGCCCAGCTGGGCGGCGAGCGCGCTGAGCGCGGTGGCCTCGGTACGGTCCGGACGAGGCGGCCCCGGGTAGGTCACAGGGGCGGTGTTCTCGGCGGTCCCGGCGGTGTTCGGGGACTGGTCGGCGTGTGGCACGGCGGTAACCGTACCGGCCCCGCCCCCGCCGGAGCGAAGTGATGGGCGCGGCGGAGCAATCGTCTCCTGGCTGCCGCGAGGGTGCAGGTCGTTCGTCGTCACAGGCGATTCCCGGTCGTTCTTTCAGGGTGTGAAGGCTACGGGCAGCCGGGCCGGCTCGGCGCCGGTCGGCGGTACCTGGAGCGTCTTGAGGGCGAATTCCATGACCTTCTTGTAGATCGGCCCGCAGATCTGGCCGCCGAAGTAGCCGCCCTTGGTGGCGTTCTGGATGGCGCAGTAGACAGTGACCCGGGGCTTGTCGGCGGGCGCGAATCCGGCGAAGGAGGAGGTGTAGCCGCGGTAGCGGCCGGTCTCGGGGTCGACGCGGTTGGCGGTGCCGGTCTTGCCCGCGACCCGGTAGCCGGGGATACGGGCCTTGACGCCGGTGCCCTCCTCGTCGTCGACCACCGACTCCAGCATCTTCGCCAGGGTGCCCGCGGTCTTCTCGCTGACCACCCGGGTCGTGCCGGGCTTGGCGACCGGGGTGAACCGGCCGTCGGCGCCGCGGCTGCCGCGCACCAGGCTGGGCTCGATCCGGGTGCCGCCGTTGGCGATGGTCGAGTAGACCGAGGCCGCCTGCATCGCGTTGATGGAGAAGCCCTGGCCGAAGGGGATCGTGTACTGCTGCGAGGTGGACCAGTCGCCGGGGCGGGCGAGGATGCCCGGGGTCTCGCCCGGGAAGTCGAGGCCGGTCGGGACGCCGATGCCGAATTTGCGCAGATAGGAGTGGAGCACCTCGTTGGCCTTGGGCTGCGTCTTGCCCAGCTGCCCGGTGGCGAGGATGGTGCCGATGTTGCTGGACTTGGCGAGCACCCCGTTGAGGGTGAGGTGCCAGGTCGGGTGGTCGATGTCGTCCTGGAAGAGCCGGTCGCCGCGGTGCAGCCGGTTGGGCACCGTGACATGGGTGCCGGGGGTGGCCGCCTTCTCCTCCAGTACGGCCGCCATCGACATGACCTTGGCGGTGGAGCCCGGCTCGTAGGCGTCCTGGACGGCGGCGTTGCCGAGCGAGCCGCCCTTCGCGGAGGAGAGGTCGTTGGGGTCGAAGCCGGGGGCGTTGGCCATCGCGAGGATCTCGCCGGTCCGGGTGTCCTGGACGATGACGTAGCCGCGGTCCGCCTTGGACTTGGCGACCTGCTTGCTGATCGCCTCCTGCGCGGCCCACTGGATGTCCCGGTCGATGGTCAGCTCGACCTCGGAGCCGGGCACCGGCGGCTTCTCGGTGCCGCCTGCGGTGGGCACCCGGCGGCCGCCGGACTGGGCGTAGGTGACCTTGCCCTTCTTGCCCGCGAGCTCCTTCTGCAGCTGCTGTTCGAGTCCGCCGCCGCCCTTGCCCTCGGCGTTGACCCAGCCGAGCATGCCCGCGCCGAGGTCGCCGGCCGGGTAGACGCGCTTGCTGCTGGCCTCCTGGAAGACGCCGGAGAGGACGTTGACGGTGCCGTCCCGCTGGGCCCGCTCGGTGAGGGTGGAGCGCAGGTCCTTGATCTGCTTCCAGACCGAGGGCTCCTGGCGGCGGGCGAGGACCACGTAGCGCCCCTTGGTGCGCAGCTTCTTCGCGAGCTCCTCGGTCTCCTGGCCGAGGATCGGCCCGAGGAATCCGGCGGCCTGCTCCGGGGCGTCCTGGGTCTCGGTGAACTCCGGCGTGAACATCGAGGGGTCGGCGGTGATGTCGTACGCGTCGTCGCTGAGCGCGAGGGAGACGCCGTTGCGGTCGGTGATCCGGCCGCGCTCGGCGGCCAGCGTGTGCGTGAGGTAGCGGTCCTTCTCGGCCTTGGCCGCGTAGGCGGGGCCGTCCACCGCCTGCACCTGGAGCAGCCGCACCACGAAGACCAGCATGACCAGGGTCAGGCCGAGGCCGACCATGCGCAGCCGGGGCCGGGGGCGGCCCAGCCGGATGGTGCGCGGCCGGGCGGGCGGGCGGCCGCCGCGCGGCTGCCGGGAGCTCTGCCGCGGCGGGCGGGGGCGTCCGCCCTGCCTGCCGCCGGAGCGCTCGGGCCGGGCCGGGCCCGGTACCCGGCGCCGCGGGGGTTGCCTGTCGGTCACGGCGTCACCTGCCGGTGGTCGAGGGTGCGGGCTGGGGGGCGGTGGAGGGCGCGGCTCCGGGGCGGCCGCGGGGTGTGGCGGCCGGGGCGGATGCGGCCGTACCGCTCGGGGCCGGGGCCGTGCGGTTCGGGGCCGCGGTACGGCCGGGGGTGGCGGCGGGAGACGGGGCGGGCGGGCTCGGCACGGTCTGGGGCTTGGGTGCGGGCGGGGCCGCGGACTTCTCGGCGGCGCCGGGCACCCCGCGCAGGCCGCCGTCCGGGGTGAGGAAGACCGGGTCGCCGCCGGGCACCATGCCGAGTTCACCGGCCCGGCGCTGGAGGGCGCCGGGGGCCGAGTAGCCGTCCACGTCCCGTTCGAGTTCCTGGCGCTCCTCGGTGAGCGAGGTGGTGTCCTTCCTCAGCTCGCTGAGTTCGAAGGAGCCCGCGTTGAGCGAGGAGTTGAGCATCAGCAGGGCGATCAGGCCGCCGCCGAGGAGGACGACCACGAGGAGCACGAAAGGGGTGCGCGCGGCGCCGCTCGGCCGGGTGGGGAAGAGACCGGCGAAACGCGCCGCCCGGCCCCTGAGTTCGGGTGCCCTGCTCATGCCGCCGCCCTCGCCTTCCCGTCGTCCCGTGCGGACTGCGCGCTCACGCCGCCCCGCCCTCCTCGGGGCGGATGCGCTGCGCACCTCGCAGCCGTGCCGGGGCCGCCCGCCGGTTGGCGGCGACCTCTTCCTCGGTGGGGAGTTCGGCACCGCGGGTCAGCAACTTGAGCCGCGGCTGGTAGCGCTCGGGCACCACCGGAAGCCCGGGGGGCGCGGTACTGGCGGCACCCGCGGCGAAGACCTGCTTGACGAGCCGGTCCTCCAGGGAGTGGTAGGAGAGCACCGCGACGCGCCCGCCGACCGCGAGCGCGGCGACCGCGGCCGGGATCGCCCGCTCCAGAACCGAGAGTTCGCCGTTGACCTCGATGCGCAGGGCCTGGAAAGTGCGCTTGGCCGGGTTGCCGCCGGTGCGCTTGGCGGCCTGCGGCAGCGCGTCGCGGATGAGGGAGACCAGCCGGGCGCTGTTCGCGAAGGGCTCCTTCTCCCGCTCCCGTACGACCATCGAGACGATCCGCTTGGCCTGCTTCTCCTCGCCGTACGCCCGCAGGATCCGCACGAGTTCACCGGGCGGGTAGGTGTTGAGGACCTCGGCGGCGCTGATGCCGGTGCTCTGGTCCATGCGCATGTCCAGCGGGGCGTCCTGGGCGTAGGCGAAACCGCGGTCCGCCTCGTCGAGTTGCATGGAGGAGACGCCGAGGTCGAAGAGGACGCCCTGCACCTCGCGCAGGCCGAGCCGGTCGAGTACGTCGGGGAGTTCGTCGTAGACCGCGTGCACCAGGGTGGCCCGCTCGCCGAAGGGGGCGAGCCGCTCGGCGGACAGGCGCAGCGCCTCCTTGTCGCGGTCCAGGGCGACCAGGCGGGCCGCGGGGAAAGCAGTCAGGAGCGCCTCGCTGTGGCCGCCGAGCCCGAGCGTGCAGTCGACCACCACGGGGGGCTCCCCGGGGGTGCCGCCGAGGGCCGGGGCCAGCATGTCCAGACAGCGCCGGAGCATCACGGGTACGTGCCGTGCCTGCTCCCCCTGCGGTGCCCGCTCCTCGCCCGGGGCGTCGGGGAGCACCTCGTCCTCGCGCATCGGCCCTCCCGTCTGGCGCCGCGCCCCGGGGGCCGCTCGGCGTCCTCGCCCTCTGCTTCTGCCGCGCTCCCGGGCGGCGCACGCGCATCCCGGTCCCGCCCTCCCCCGGCCGCTCGCCGGAGGGCGCCCCCGTACGGAGGGGGAACGCACCGCCCGCGCCGGGAAACGGCGGCGGCCGGACGGGAGGGGTGGAGGCCGGGCCGTACGTGTACGTGCCGCGCACGCGGATGAGCCCCGGTCAACGGGGCCTCCAGGGGGCGTCCGAGCCGCAGGAAACCCTCTCGCCTGCCGCTTCGCGTCACTTTAGTCCACACTGTCTTGCGGTCAATCAACTGGCCCGCGCGTGGCGGGAGCTGTGCGCGGGCTGTGTCCGGAGCGGGCCGCCCGGACCGGTGCGCGGGGCGCGGCCGGTGTCCTGCTCACTCGTGCGGGTGAGCAGGGCCAGGACCTGTGGGTTAGCTCACAGGAGCGGTCAATGGCGCTCTTTGTCCCGTCCCGCGACGGGCCCGGCCGGGGGCGGCCGGATAGATTCGACGCCATGTCGACTCATGCGCCTTCCGCGTCCACCGCATCCGCAGCGTCCTCCGCGGATGCCCCCGCCCAGGCCCCCGGCTCCGCCGTGACGGACCGCCTCGTCGAGTCCAACCGCCGCTACGCCACCGAGTTCACCGACCCCGGCATGGACGCCCGGCCCGTGCTCAAGGTCGCCGTCGTGGCGTGCATGGACGCCCGCCTCGACCTGCACGAGGCGCTCGGCCTCTCGCTCGGCGACTGCCACACCATCCGCAACGCGGGCGGCGTGGTCACCGACGACGTGATCCGCTCCCTGACCATCAGCCAACGCGCGCTGGGCACCCGCGGTGTGGTCCTCATCCACCACACCAACTGCGGTCTGGAGAGCCTCACCGAGGAGTTCCGGCACGAGCTGGAGATGGAGGTGGGCCAGCGTCCGTCCTGGGCGGTGGAGTCCTTCCGCGACGTCGACCAGGACGTCCGCCAGTCCATGCAGCGGGTGCGCACCTCGCCGTTCCTGGTCTCGACCGAGGATGTGCGCGGATTCGTGTTCGACGTGCACACCGGTCTGCTGCGCGAGGTCGACCCGGCCTGAGCGGACCGGAGAGCGGGCGAAGGCGTCCGCGCCGAACGACCGAGGGTGACCGGCCGGACGCGTTCGCGTACCGGCGTTCGGCAGCAAAAGCTGGCATATCGGCGCCAGTTGTCCACAGGCGAGTGACACGAACCGGTAACGGCATCAAGAATGCTGGGGTGGCACCGCGGGGAACTTCCCGTCCTCGGTGTCCGTGTATGGGGTGGGGCCGGTTCGCGTCACGCGGCGTCGGCCCGCAAATGGTTTCCCCGCTCCTTCGCGGGCGGGGGAAAGCGAGGAGGGCCGGTTGACGACCTATGAGGATCGAGCGAGCCTCACTGACCTGACGGCGACCGCGGAACGCATCCGCGCGTCGGTGGAAGGCGTGATCGAGGGCAAGCCGGAGGTCGTACGGCTCTCGCTGACGGTGCTGCTCGCCGAGGGGCACCTGCTCATCGAGGATGTGCCGGGCGTCGGCAAGACGATGCTGGCCAAGGCGCTCGCCCGCTCGGTGGACTGCTCGGTGCGGCGCATCCAGTTCACCCCGGACCTGCTGCCCTCGGACATCACCGGGGTCTCGGTCTGGGACCAGCAGCGCCGGGACTTCGAGTTCAAGCCGGGCGCGATCTTCGCCCAGATCGTCATCGGCGACGAGATCAACCGCGCCTCGCCGAAGACCCAGTCGGCGCTCCTGGAGTCGATGGAGGAGCGCCAGGTCACCATCGACGGGCAGAGCTACGAACTCCCCGATCCCTTCATGGTCGTCGCCACCCAGAACCCGGTGGAGATGGAGGGCACCTACCCCCTGCCGGAGGCCCAGCGCGACCGCTTCATGGCCCGGGTCTCCATGGGCTATCCGAGCGCGGACGCCGAGCTGCAGATGCTCGACGTGCACGGCGGGCCCTCCCCGCTCGACGACCTCCAGCCGGTGGCGCACGCCCACGAGGTGGCCAAGCTGATCGAGGCGGTGCGCACGGTGCACGTCGCCGAACAGGTCCGGCGGTACGCGGTCGAACTGGTCGCCGCCACCCGGGGCCACCCCGACCTGCGCCTCGGCGCCTCGCCCCGCGCCACCCTGCACCTGGTGCGCGCGGCCCGGGCCGCCGCCGCCCTCGCCGGGCGCGAGTACGCCCTCCCCGACGACCTCCAGGCCCTCGCGGTGCCGGTCCTCGCGCACCGCCTGCTGCCCACCGCCCAGGCCCAGTTGAACCGCCGCAGCGCCGAGCAGGTGGTGCAGGAGATCCTGGGCCGGGTCCCGGTGCCCACCGCGGTCCCGGGCGGCGGGTTCCCCACCGGCGGCCGTCCGCCGCTGCCGCGCCACCAGCCCCACGGCGCCAGGAGGCCGTGATGTCCGCCCCGGCTGCCCCGGTGGCCCAGGAGAGCGCACCGGGGCCCGGGGAGCAGCGGCTGCGCGCCGCCTTCTCCGGGCTCACCACCCGGGGGCGCTCCTTCCTCGCCGCGGGCCTCGCGGCCGGGGTGTGCGCCTATGTGCTGGGCCAGAGCGACCTGTTGCGGGTCGGGCTGCTGCTCGCCTCCCTGCCGGTGGTCTGCGCGCTGGTCCTCTTCCGCACCCGCCACCGGGTGACCGGCAGCCGCCGCCTCTCCCCCGCCCGGGTCTCCGCGGCCTCCGAGGCGCGGGTCCACCTCCGGGTGGAGAACGTCTCCCGGCTGCCCACCGGCCTGCTGATGCTCCAGGACCGGGTGCCCTACGTGCTCGGCCCCCGGCCCCGGTTCGTCCTGGACCGCATGGAGCCCGGCGGGCGGCGCGAAGTCGCCTACCGGGTACGGTCCGATCTGCGCGGCCGCTATCCGCTCGGCCCGCTCCAGCTGCGCCTGACCGACCCCTTCGGCATGTGCGAGCTGACCCGCTCCTTCTCCACCCAGGACATCCTCACCGTCGTCCCGCAGGTGGAGGCGCTGCCCCCGGTGCGCCTCACCGGCGAGGCCAAGGGATACGGAGAGGGCAGACTGCGCGCGCCCGCCCTCTCCGGGGAGGACGACGTCATCCCGCGCGGGTACCGGCACGGCGACGACATACGCCGGGTGCACTGGCGTTCCACCGCGCGGCACGGCGAGTTGATGGTGCGCCGGGAGGAGCAGCCGCAGCAGTCCCGCTGCACCGTCCTGCTCGACACCCGCGACTCCGCCTTCTACGGGGCGGGCCCCGGCTCGGCCTTCGAGTGGGCGGTCGCCGGGGCCGCCTCCACCGTGCTGCACCTGCTCGAACGCGGCTTCGCCGCACGGCTGCTGACCGACACCGGCGCCTCGGTGCCGCGCTCGGGCGCCGAGGCCACCCTGACCGGCCAGGACAGCGCCGAGGCCGCCGGGCTGATGCTGGACACCCTCGCGGTGGTCGACCACTCCGAGTCCCCGGGCCTCTCGCTCGCCTACGACCAGCTGCGCGGCGGGCCCGGCGCGGGCGAGGGCAAGGAGGGCCTCCTGGTGGCCTTCTTCGGAGACGTGGACGAGGAGCAGGCCGCGGTGATCGCCCGGATGTGCCGGCGCAGCGGCGCGGCCGTCGCCTTCGTCCTGGACAGCGCGGACTGGGCCCACGAACACGAACCCGGCTACCCGGACCTGGTCCCCGCGGGCCGCTCCTGGGACGAGGAGCGGCTGCGGCTGCTGCGGCACTCCGGCTGGACGGTGGTGCCGGTGCGACCGGGCGCCCCGATGGCGGCGATGTGGCGCCAGGCCGACGAACTGCGCGGCGCGGCCGGTACGGCGGCCGGGGCACCGGGAGGTGCGGCATGAGCGGACGCACCCGGCTGGCGCTGTGCGCGGCGGCGGCCACCCTGCTCGCCTCCTGCGCCCTGCTGCCGCTGGTCGAGCGGTCGACCTGGCTCCTCCAGGCGGCGGCCCTCGTCCTGATCCAGACCACGGTGGGTGCCCTCGCCCGCCGCGCCCCGCTGCCGAGGCCCGCGACGACCGCCGCCCAGGCCCTGGTCAGCCTGATGCTCCTGACGCTCTTCTTCGCCGGTGCCCAGGCGGTGGCCGGGGTGATCCCCACCCCGGCGGCCCTCGGCGAACTCGGGGGCCTGCTCCAGGCCGGCTCGGACGACATCAGCCGGTACTCGATACCGGCCCCGCTGACCGAGGGCATCCGGCTGATGCTGGTCGGCGGAGTCCTCGTGGTCGGCCTGGTGGTCGACACCCTCGCCGTCACCTACCGGAGCGCCGCGCCCGCCGGGCTCCCGCTGCTCGCCCTGTACTCGGTGGCCGCGGGCCTGTCCGAGGGGGGCGCGGGCTGGCTGTGGTTCCTCCTCGCCGCCGCCGGATACCTCCTGCTGCTGCTCGCCGAGGGCCGCGACCGGCTGGCCCAGTGGGGCCGCGTCTTCAGCGGCGGCCCCCGCGGACCGGGCGGCTCCCCCGCGGCGGCCGAGAGCACCGCGATCGCGCCGGTACGCACCGGCCGCCGCATCGGCATGGTGGCGCTCGGCGTCGCCCTGGTGGTGCCGCTCGCCCTGCCCGGACTGGACGGCGGGCTGGTGGACCCGGCCCGCGGCAAGGGCGAGGGGCCGGGCAACGGCGGCACCATCTCGGCGGTCAACCCGGTGGTCTCGCTGCAGAACAACCTCAACCAGGACGAGGACCGCGAGGTGCTGAGCTATCGCACCGACGGCGCCCAGTCGCAGCCCCTGTATCTGCGCATCGTCGCGCTCGACGACTTCGACGGGAAGTCCTGGAAGCCCGCGGTCCGCCGCATCTCGGACGTGCCCTCGCCGCTGCCCGCCCCGGTGGGCCTCGCCGCCGGAGTGCGCAGCACCGAGCTGAACACCCGTGTCACCGCCTCCGGTTCCTACGCCCAGGGCTGGCTGCCGATGCCCTACCCGGCCACCAACGTCCGTATCGACGGCGACTGGCGCTTCGAACCGGTGGGGCGCACCGTCCTCGGCGACGGCGGGCAGACCACCCGCGGCAAGGAGTACCTCGTCTCCAGCCTGGCCGTGGAGCCGACGCCCTATCAGCTCGCCCAGGCCCCGGCGCCCTCCCCCGGTCTGGCGGAGGAGTTCACCGAGGTGCCCGGCTCGCTGCCCCCGGTCGTGGCGCGCACCGCCCGCCAGGTCACCCGGGGCGCCGCGAACGACTACGAGGCCGCGGTCAAGCTCCAGGACTGGTTCGCCGTCGACGGCGGCTTCACCTACGACACCTCGGTCCAGGCGGGCAGCGGCACCCAGGCCATCGCCCGCTTCCTGAAGGACAAGGAGGGCTTCTGCGTCCACTTCTCCTTCTCGATGGCCGCGATGGCCCGCACCCTCGGGATCCCGGCCCGGGTCGCGGTGGGCTTCACCCCGGGCTCCCCGCAGTCCGGCGGCGCCATGTCGGTCGGCCTGCGGGACGCGCACGCCTGGCCGGAGCTGTACTTCGAGGGCGTGGGCTGGACCCGTTTCGAACCGACGCCCTCGCGGGGCTCGATCCCCGAGTACGCCCAGAGCCGGACACCCGGGAGCCCTCCGCAGCCGGACGAGGAGCCCGTCCCGTCCGCCTCCGAGGAGCCCTCGGCCGCGCCCTCCGCACCGGAGAGCTGCCCGCCGGACCAGCGCAGGACCGGCACCTGCTCCGGGGCCCCGGAGACCTCCACCGGCTCCGGCGGCGGCTCGGGACCGAGCGCCCTGCCCGAGATCCTGCTGTTCAGCTTCGGCGGACTGCTCCTCCTCGGGCTGCCGCTGACCCCGATGCTCTGGCGCAGGCGCACCAGAGCCAGGCGGCTCGGACCGGCCCGCTCCTCCCCCGTGCTCGCGGGCGCCGGCACCCTGCGGGTCTGGGATGAGGTCCAGGACAGCGCCTGGGACTACGGCATCCCGCCCGACGCCTCGCTCACCCCCCGGCGCGCGGCCGAACGCATCGTGCGCGGCATGCGCCTGGAGGGCGAGGCGGCCGGCGCCGTGAGCAGGGTCGCGGCCGCCGTGGAGCAGACCCTCTACGCCCCGAGCCCCGAGCCGGTGCCGGGCCTGACCGAGGACGCGCGCCGCCTGGGCACGGCCCTCGGCGCCTCCGCCGGAAGACGCGCCCGACTGCGCGCCCTGCTGCTGCCCCGCTCCAACGCCCGGCTCGGCCGCGCCCTCGCGGACCACTGGCGCGGCCTCCGCTCCCGTGCGTACGGGATCCTGCCGCGGCGGTCCGGCGCGCGTACGGCCGGGGCGCCCGCGAAGGCCACCGGGTCCGAGGGCGGCTGAGCGGTCGGGGGGGGCGGGACCTCAGAGTCTGGGCTGGGGCACGGACCTCGGAGCCCGAGGCCCGGACCTCGAAGCCCGGACTTCAGAGCCCGGGACTTCAGAGCCCGGGACTTCAGAGCCCGGGACTTCAGAGCCCGGAACTCGGTCCCGGCGACCGGTTCCGGGGCGGGACTTCAGCCGGATCGGCCCGGCTCCTCCGAAGCGCGGGTGCGGCGCCCGCCGGGGGAACCCGGGGCGCCGGGAACGGCACGGCCTCGGGAGGTCATGAACCGGATCGGCCGGAGCCCCGGGAAACTGCCCGGCCCCGGATACGCCTGAGGGGTGACCGGCCTGCCGGTCACCCCTCGGATGCGTACTGCCGCCGCCCGCGGGGGCGGCGAAGACTCAGTGGCCCTGTTCGTCGCGGCGACGCTGCCAGCGCTGCTCGATGCGGTCCATCACGGAACGCCGCTGGCGGGACTGGCGCCGCGCGCTGCCGCCGCCCCGGTTGCCGGATCCGGACTGCTGTTGCTGCTCGCCCGGCTTGGGAGCCTTGCGCCAGCCGGTGACGGCGAGCACCGCACAGCCCAGCATGACGAGGAAGCCCACCACGCTGATCCAGATCTGCTGGGCGACCATTCCGGCCATGAGGAGCGCGATACCCACCAGGAAGCCTGCGACCGCCTGGTAGACCCGTCGCCGGGTGTACGTACGCAGCCCGCTTCCCTCAAGCGCTGTCGCGAACTTGGGATCTTCGGCGTACAGCGCTCGCTCCATCTGCTCGAGCATTCGCTGCTCGTGCTCTGAGAGCGGCACGGAGTCCTCCTCATCGTGCAGTCGCCGGGGGCGACCGGGGGTCCCCTTCAGGATAGGCAGGGAATCGCCCCCGTGAAACCCGCCCCTCTACGCCAACTTCGCCATACCGGACCGCCATGGAGACCGGACCCGCTGAAGCCGTCATTCCCCAGCGGCCGGTCCGTCATGCCGGACCGTCAGGGCCTGTCTCTCGGATCTCGCCGGGGCGGCCGGGCGCCGACGCGAACGCCGACGGCGACCCGCCAGGATCCGAGAGGCAGGCTCCTGCACCGATCATACGGCGCCCGGGCCCTCAGCGGAGGGGCTGTGGCGTACTCCATCCACCGCTTCGTCGCTGATCAGCCCCCGGGGCGGGGCCGGCGGGACCGGAATCCGGGCTCTCACTCACCCTGCGTCACTCGCTTCACTCCGAGCACATGCAGCTGCGTGGCCACGGAGCGGAAGGCGGGCAGCTCGGCGGCGGCCGCCTCCAGCTGGAGCAGGGCGTCCAGGGCGCCGGGCTCGGTGTCCACGAGCGCGCCGGGGACCAGGTCGGCGAAGACCCGCACCCCGTGCACGGCGCCGACGCCGATGCCCGCCTCCTCGGCGAGCGCGGTGAGCTGTTCGGGGGTGAAGCGCCGGGGCACCGGGTCGCCCTCGCCCCAGCGGCCCTCGGTGTCGGTGAGCGCGCGCCGCGCCTCCTTGAAGTGCCCGGCGAGCGCGCGGGCGAGCACCGCGCCGCCGAGCCCCGCGGCGAGCAGGCTCAGGGCGCCCGCCTCGCGCAGCGCCCCGGTGACATTGCGCAGGCCCTCGGCGGGGTCGTCCACGTACTCCAGGACGCCGTGGCACAGGACCGCGTCGTACCCCTCGCGCTCCACCACCTCGAAGAGGCCGTGGGCATCGCCCTGAACGCCGCGCACCCGCTCGGCGACGCCCTCCTCGGCGGCCCTGCGCTCCAGGGCGAAGAGGGCGTTGGGGCTCGGGTCGACGACGGTGACCCGGTGGCCCAGGCGGGCGACCGGCACCGCGAAGTGGCCGCTGCCGCCGCCGGTGTCGAGGACGTCGAGCGCCTTGCGGCCGGTGACCGCGACCCGGTCGTCGAGGGCTTCGCGCAGCACGTCCCAGACCACGGCGGTTCTCAGTGCGGCGCGGGGGCGCATCGGGTCCGGCACGGCTTTGACTCCTCGGCGCGGCACCGCCCCCGAAGGGCGGAGCGATGGGCTGCTTGCGGCCGGCTCACGGGGTCCGCGGCGCGGCAGGGGTGCCAGCCTATTGCCTCGGCCGGGGCGCCCGTGCCCCCGGCGGGCACGCGCCCCGCCGCCCCCGCGCGCACCGGCGCGCGCAGGGGCCCGGCCGCGGCGGCCTCCCCCGCTCAGCCGGTGCGGGCCCGTATCTCCGGGGCGTCCCCGCCGCCCCCTTGCGCACCCGGCGGCTCCTCCTCCCGGGTACGCGGCCGGGGCAGGGTCGGTTCCGGGACCAGGAGGCGTTCGACGATGCCGAGGAACATCTCCACGTCCCGGCGCAGATCGTCCGCGTCCCGCTGCCCGGCCGCGCCCTTTATGCCGGCCTCGGCGCGCGCCCTGCGCTGCGCCCCGGAGGCGAACAGGGCGCACCACTCGGTGAGTTCGGGGGCGATCCCCGGCAGGACCTCCCAGGCGCTCCGGATGCGTTCCCGGCGGCGCGGCGAGCTCTCGGGCCGTCCCCGGGCGGCGAGCACCGCGGCGGCGGTGCGCAGGGCGGCGAGGTGGGCGGTGGCGTACTGCTCGTTCGAGGTGGGCAGGAGCGCGGCTTCGTCGAGGCCCTCGCGGGCCTGGGCGAGCAGGTCGAGCGCGGCCGGCGGCGCCGCGGCCCTGCGCAGCACCGGGTGGACGTCGGACGCCCTGCCGGTCGGCACCTGTGCGCCGGGACGGGCCCGGCGCGCGGCGGCACTGGATGAGGCGGCCATGACGAACCTCCTGTCGTCCATGAGTGCGCATGTACGGCACTGGTACGGGACCGGACCGCTCGGTCGCGGCTCGTCATCCCGTATGCCCACATCGTGACGTACACCACTGACAATCCGGCGCGACCTGCGGTGATGCCCTCTCCGCCCGGCCCGCGCACCGGAGTTGGGGCAGTGCGGCTTTACCTCGCGGAGGGGCGTGGCTATTTTTGAACTGACCGGTCAGTACAAAAACTGGCCGGGGCAGCCGAGATGCCGCAGAAGGCAGCAGGACAGAAGGGGAGACAGGTGGACGGGCCCCAGGCCGCGAAACCGGCCGCGAGCACCGACGGCGCCGCCGTCACGACCGAGGACCTCGGCCTGCGGGGCCCGAGAGGCTGGGCCTTCCGCGGGGTCACCCTCGACGCACCGGCCGGTTCCCTGATCGCCCTCGAAGGGCCCTCCGGCTCGGGCCGGACCTGTCTGCTCCTCGCCCTCACCGGCCGGATGCGCACCACGGAGGGCACCGCCCGGATCGGCGGGCTGCGGCTGCCGAAGCAACTGGCCGCCCTGCGCCGGATCAGCGCGCTGGGCCACACCCCCGGCGTCGCCGAGCTCGAACCCGCGCTCACCGTCGCCGAGCACCTGCGCGAACGGGCCCTGCTCCAGCGCCGCTTCGGCGGCTCGCTGCGCGGACTGCTGCGCCCCCGGAGCGAGCGCCGGGCCGAGGCGCGGCAGCGGGTCGACGAGGCGCTGGCCGCCGCGGGACTCGATCCCGCGACGCTGCCCAAGGGCCTGCGTACCGCCGTCCGCGACCTGGAGCGCACCGAGGCGCTGCGGCTGTCGATCGCGCTGGCGCTGATCGGCCGCCCGCGGCTGCTCGGCGTCGACGACACCGATCTGAAGCTCTCGGACGCCGAGCGCGCGGAGATCTGGGAGCTGCTCGCCGCCCTCGCCGGCCAGGGGCTCACCGTCCTCGCCGTGTGCAGCGAGGCACCCGCGGGCGCCCTGGTCGTCTCCACCGCACCCCGGCAGGAGAGCGGCCGGTCCACGGCCCCCGAGGACGGTACGCGAACGGCCCCCGACGGCGGTACGCAGGCGGACGCGCGGCCCGAGGACGACAGCAGCACCACCGGCACCACCGGGAAGGAGAACGGGGATGCGCTCGCCGAAACTGGCCGCGCTTGAGTTCAAGCGGTTCGCCAGGGGGCGGCTGCCGAGGGCCGCGCTGGTCGCGCTCCTGCTGCTGCCCCTGCTCTACGGCGCGCTGTACCTGTGGTCCTTCTGGGATCCGTACAGCCGCCTCGACCGCATCCCGGTGGCCCTGGTCAACGAGGACAAAGGGGCCGTCGACGACGGGAAGAAGGTGGCCGCCGGTGCCGATCTGGTCGAGGGGCTGCACGGCAGCGACACCTTCGACTGGCGGGAGGTCAGCGCCGAGGAGGCCGAGTCGGGTGTCGCGAGCGGGAAGTACTACCTGTCGCTGACCATGCCCGCGGACTTCAGCAAGCGGATCGCCTCCAGTGCGGGCGACCGCCCCGAGACCAGTCCGCTGCGCGTGGAGACCAACGACTCCAACAACTACATCGTCGGGCAGATCTCCCGGACGGTCTTCTCCGAGGTCCGCTCGGCGGCCTCCAGCAAGGCCTCGCGCACCTTCTTCGACCGGATCTTCATCGCCTTCTCCGATCTGCACGACCAGACCGCGAAGGCGGCCAAGGGCGCCTCCCAGCTCGAAGGCGGCATCGGGCAGGCCAAGGGCGGCTCCCAGCAGCTCGTCGACGGGCTGAAGGAGGCGAAGACCGGCAGCGGGAAGCTCAACGACGGGATGACCAAGCTGGACAAGGGGTCCAAGGACCTCGCCTCGGGGGCGACCCAGGTCGCGGACGGCACCCAGCAGCTCGCCGACAAGGTCAACGGCGTCAACGGCAAGCTGGCCCCCTTCCTGCGGGACAACAAGAAGGCGATCGCGCACACCGCGCAGCTCGTCGCCGACTCCACCGGCGTCATCCGCGAGCACCTCGACACCTTCGTCAAGGTCGCCCCGGTCGCCGCCGAGGGCACCCGCAAGGCCGCCGACACCCTGGACGAGGTCTACACCCGCCGCTGTGAGCAGGCCGCCGTCGCCGACCCGGCCTGCGCGGACCTGAAGAAGGCCAGGGACGCGGCGGAGAAGGCGGCGAAGCTGACCGCGGACGTCGACGAGGTCCTCAAGGACTACGACTACGACGTCGGCAGGCTGGACAAGCAGCTCGCCACCCTGCAGAAGCAGTCCGCGGCCCTCGCCGAGGCCGCCCCGCACCTGGACAAGGACCTGAAGAAGGCCGTCGCCCAGGTCAACAAGCTCAACTCCGGTGCCCACCAGGTCGCGGGCGGCGCCGGGAAACTGCACACCGGCCTCGGCACCGCGCACCGGGGCGCAAAGAAGCTGGACTCCGGGCTCACCCGCCTGGAGAAGGGCGCGGACAAGCTGCACGGCGGCATGTTCAAGCTGGCCGACGGCTCGCACCGGCTGGCGGGCGGACTCGAGGACGGTGTCGAGCAGATACCCGACTACGGGGACAAGGACCGCGACCAGCGCACCGGCGTCATGTCCGACCCCGTGCAACTCGCCTCCCAGGCCCTGCACAAGGCGCCGAACTACGGCACCGGATTCGCCCCGTACTTCATCCCGCTGGCCCTGTGGGTGGGCGCGATGGTGGCGTACATGCTGATCACGCCGCTGAACCAGCGGGCGCTCGCGGCGGGCGCCTCGGCCTGGCGGATCACCCTGGCCGGCTGGCTGCCGGTGGCGGCGCTCGGGGTCGCGCAGGCCGCGGCGCTGATGGCGGTGCTGCACTGGGCCCCGGGCATGGGCCTGGAGGTGGAGCGGGCCGCGGGCACCGCCGCCTTCCTGGTCCTCGTGGTGGGCTGCTACGCGGCGATCGTGCAGTGGCTCAACGCCCGCTTCGGGGCGGCCGGGAGGATCCTCGTCCTCGCGCTGCTCATGCTCCAGCTGACCTCGGCGGGCGGCACCTATCCGGTGGAGACCAGCCCCCGCTTCTTCAACTGGATCCACCCCTTCCTGCCGATGAGCTACATCGTCGAGGCGCTCCGGCGGCTGATCACCGGCGGCGGCCTCGCCCCGGTGTGGACCGGCTCGGTGGTCCTGCTCGCCTTCCTGCTCGGCGCGCTCACGCTGACCGCGCTCTCGGCCCGGCGCAAGCAGGTGTGGACCTTCGACCGTCTCCACCCGGAGCTGAGCCTGTGACAATCAGTGCCATGGCGAGCAGCAGCAGTGGACGACGCGGGGCGACCCGGCAGAAGGTCTTCGAGGCGGCGGTGGCCCTCATCGCCGAGCAGGGCTTCTCCGCGACCACGGTCGACGAGATCGCGGAACGGGCGGGCGTCGCGAAGGGCACCGTCTACTACAACTTCGCGAGCAAGTCGGTCCTCTTCGAGGAGCTGCTGCGCCATGGCGTCGCCCTGCTCACCGCCTCCCTGAGCGGGGCCGCCGAGGAGTCGGCGCGCGCGGGCGGCAGCCAGGTCGACGCCCTCGACGCGATGATCGGGGCCGGACTCGGCTTCATCGAGCGCTATCCGGCGATCACCACGATGTACGTCAGCGAGCTGTGGCGGGCGAACAACGACTGGACCGGCGTCCTGCGGGTGGTCCGCCAGGACGCGGTCGCGGTGGTGGAGAAGGTGCTCGCCGCGGGTGTGGCGAGCGGGGAGTTCAGCGGCGAGATGGACGTACCGCTGACCGCCTCGGCCATGATCGGGATGGTCCTGGTGGTCGCCCTGGACTGGCGCACCTTCCAGCCGGACCGCAGCCTCGCCGACGTCCACGCCGCCCTCTCGCTGCTCCTCCAGGGCCGGGTGGCCACCCGCCGCTGAGGCGGACCGGCCGCGCGGGACCCGCGAGGCACCGGCGATTTGGGGCGGAAGTAACTTGGCCGAAGACCGCCGGGGTCGGAGGGTGCTGCGTACCCCGAGCGGACGAGCACAGCGCCGGCCCGGTGCCGATGCACCGGGCCGGCGCCCCCGTTGCCTGCCCCCGAATCCCCCGCGCTCCGTGGTCCGCGGAGCCGGTCAGCCGGGCCGGCCCGTTCCGCCGCCCCGTGTCGGCGGTCCGGTGCCGTGCCCCGCTGTGTCCCCCACTCTGGCCCGCCGCCGCGCCCGTTCCTATCCGTGCGGATACTCAACTGCCCTTCTGGGTACGGATACTCAGTCCCCGCACGGGTGCCGCTCCCGGTACCGCGCTGGTTACCATCGGCCGGTGTCCGTACTCCCGCTTGTCTTCACCAGCGGCTGGGCGAGCGGGATCAACGCCTACGCCGTCGTCCTGCTGCTCGGCCTCTTCGGCGCGACCGGGGTGAGCGACGAGGTCCCCGAGGCACTGCAGCGGCCCGAGGTCCTGTGCGCCGCCGCCGTGCTCTTCCTCTGCGAGGCGGTCGCCGACAAGATCCCGTACGTCGACTCGGTCTGGGACGTGGCGCACACCGTGATCCGGCCGGTCTCCGGTGCCGTGGTGGGCGCCCTGCTCGCCGGGCAGAGCGGCTCGCTCCCGGACCTGGTGGCCGGGGCGCTCGGCGGCTCCACCGCGCTGGTCAGCCATCTGGTGAAGGCGGGCACGCGGATGGCGGTGAACACCTCCCCGGAGCCCGCCAGCAATATCGTCCTCTCGCTCCTGGAGGACCTCGGGGTGGCGGGCCTGCTCACCTTCGCCCTGTTCCACCCGGAACTGGCGGCGGCGCTCGCGGCCCTGCTGCTGCTCACCGGAATCGGCCTGGTGTTCCTGCTGTTCTCCCGGATCCGGCGCTTCTGGCGGCGCCGGGCCGAACGGCGCGCGGCCCGGGCCGCGGGGGTGGGCCGGCCCGCGCCCTGGTGAGCGGGCGCGGCGGGTGAGCCCGCGGGGTGACCCGGTGGGTGAGCGCGGTGCGCGGGCCTGCCGCCCGGTCCGGTACGCAGCCGGTTCCGGCGCCCCGCTACAGTCCCTGGCATGGCACGGATTGCGGTGATCGGCGCGGGCATGGGCGCCATGGCGGCGGCCGCCCGGCTCGCCGTGGCGGGCCACGACGTGGTGGTGTACGAGCGCGGCGCCACCCACGGCGGAGCCCTCGGCCGAAGCACCCGGGACGGCTTCGCCTTCGACACCGGCCCGGTGCTGCTGACCCTCCCCGCGGTCTACCGCGACCTCTTCGTCAAGACCGGCCGGAAGTCCCTGGAGGACCGTCTCGGCCTGACCCAGGTCGAGCCCGCGGTACGCCATCTCTTCGCCGACGGCACCCGCGTGGACCTGCCCAACGCCTCGCGGGCCGGGGTCGGCCAGGCCCTGGACGCGGCGCTCGGCGCGGGCAGCGGGGAGCGCTGGGCCGCCTTCGTGAACCGGGCCAGGGAGGCCTGGGACCGCAGCCGCAGGCCCTTGCTGGAGGAGCCCCTGTGGCCCAACTGGCAGGTGCTCGCCGAGCGGGAGCCCTATCCGGCCGTGCCCCGGCGGCGACTGCTGCGCCGCGAGCTGAGGGCCACCACCCTCGCGGAGATCGCCGCGCTCGAACTCGGCGACGAACCACGGCTGCGGGCCCTCCTGGAGCAGTACGCGCTGGCCGCCGGGCTCGATCCGCGCACGGCACCGGCGAGCGCCGCCGTGCTGCCGTACATGGAGCAGACCTTCGGCCTCTGGTCCGTCGAGGGCGGCATGCGTGCCCTGGCGGACGCCCTGTACGAGCGGTGCCGGGAACGCCGCGTCCGCTTCCGCTTCGGCACCCCGGTGCGCCGGGTCGTCATCCGCGGCGGCCGTGCCGTCGGGGTGGCCGTGGACACCGGGGTGCGGGACGCCGGGGCGGAGGGTACCGGGGCCGCTCAGGCGGAGGCGGGCGGCGGCCCGGCCACCACCGTCGCCGAGGAAGCCGCCCATGTCGTCGAGGAAGCCGACCATGTGGTCGCGGGGGTCGCCCCGGACGTACTGGACTCGCTCCTCGACGGCGTCCCGGCCCGCGAGGAGACCGGGGTCCCCGCCCGGCGCACCGCCCGGAGCAGGGTGACCCTGCTGCTCGCCCTGCGGGGCGCCCGGACCCCGGAGGCCGCCTGCCGGACGGTGGTGCACACCCCGGACCGGGAGGGCGAGTTGGCGGCCCTGTTCGGCGCGGAGCCCGGGCTGCCGGAGCGGCCGACGGTGACCGTGCACCGGCTGCCGGACCCCTCGCTCGTCCCGGACCCGGACCATGAGGCGGTCACGGTCACGGCGACCGTCCCGGCGGCGACGGGCGAGGCCGCCGAGGCGGCCGACGACGCTGTATCCGCCCCCTCCCCCGGCCCCCTCACCTCCTTCGCGGACCGGATGACGGCCGCCGCCCGGCGCGAGATCCCGGACCTCGACGGGCGCCTGCTGTGGCGCGAGGTGCGCACCCCCCGGGAGATCGAGGCCGCCACCGGTACGCCCGGGGTGCCCGCCCCGGCCCTCGCGGCGGGCGGCGGGCGATGGCTGCACCCCGCCAACAGCACCGCCGTCGAGGGCCTGTTCACCGTCGGCGGCTGGTCGCACCCCGGCGGCGGGCTGGCGCACGCGGGGATGTCAGGGGCGCTGGTCGCCGGGCTGATCGTGGAGGGCCCGGACTTCCGCGGCTCGCAGTGACGGCGGTCCTCCAACGGGGCGGTCCTCAACGGGGCGGTGCATGGCCGGAGTTGCGCACGTCGCCGCGCCGAGCCGCTCAGACCGCGCCGAGGTCCGCGCCGAGCCAGTGCTCCGGCCGCATCCGGATCACCACCTGTTCGCCCAGGGTGTCCTGCGCGAAGCCGAGGTAGCGCTCCAGCTCCGGGCCGGAGAGGTAGCGCGAGGCGATCTCGCGGTGGGTGTCCTCGGTGCCCGGGGTCATCTCGGCCACCGTGCCCTCGACGGAGACGTACCGCACCGTGGGCTGCACATCCTCGACCAGGAGGCTGAACCGGCCCGCCGCCTTGATCAGTCGGGCCTTGCGGGAGTCGGCGCCGGTGAGAATCCAGGGCCGGCCGCCGGGTTCGTAGCCGAACCAGACGGGGACGAGCAGGGGGCCGCGGTCCGCGCCCGCGGTGACGCCGAGCGCGGCGACCCGGGGCTCGGCCAGGAACTGTTCACGTGCTTCTCGGGAGAGTGCCATGCCGCCCGACTGTAGGCAGCGGCACTGACAGCACCCCGCGACGCCCCACGCCACCGGGCCGCGCGACCCGGACGGCCTTCGCCTCAGCGGCGGTACGTCCGCGGGGCCCCGTTGCGCCCTGGCAGCGGTACGTCGGCACGGCCCCGCGGGGGCCTCGGGGCGGCCCGGGCGCGCGGTGTCAGTACCGGTACTGCTGGCCGTCGTACCCCTCGTACCCGCTCTCGGAGGGGTACGCGGCGGGCTGCTCCGGTGGCAGGGCGCCGCCGTAGGGGTCGGTCTCGTCGGCCTCGCGCTGCTGGGGCACCCACACCCCGCCGGGCGGAGTGTCCCCGGGGCCCGCCCAGCCGCCACCGGCCGCCGGGTATGTCCCCTGCCCGCCGTAGGAGTCGTGGGATCCCGGGTCCTGGGAGTAGGGATCCTGGTATCCGGCGTACCCGCCGTCCTGCGGGTAGGGCTGGTCGTAGCCCGGGGCGGGCTCGCCCCCGTAGCCGGGCGCCGAGGCGGCCGCATAGGCCTCCTCGCTGTAGACGCCGTAGTTCCCGGTGTCGTCGGGCATCGGCTGCGGCCGGTAGACGGGCGGCGGCGCGTAGGAGGGCGCCTCCTGGCCGAAGGCCGAGAACTCGGGCTGCTCCTCGGGGACTTGGGCGGAGTACGGCGGGTAGGGGGCATAGCCGCCGGACGGCTCCTGGCCGTAGCCGCCGTCCTGCGGGCCGCCCGGCCCGGGGTAGGGCTGGTCCGGGTATCCGTGCTCGGGGTAACCGCGATCCTGGTACCCGGGGTCCCCGTAGTCACGGTCCTGGTAGTCACGGTCCTGGTAGTCACGGTCCTGGTACGGCCGCTCCGGGTATCCGTGTTCCTGGTACTGCTGCTCCTGGTACTGCCGGTCCTGGTACGGGCGGTCCGGGTACTGCTGCTCCTGGTACCCGGAGCCTGCCTGGTACGCCCCCGCGGGATCCGGGTACCCGGCACCGTCGTACCCCGCGTTCTCGTACCCCGCGTTCTCGTACCCCGCCCCGGCGTAGCCCGGTTCCGCGTACTCCCCGCCGCGGTAGCCGGTGTCCTGGTACCCGCTCTGCTGGTAGGCCGGGGCGCCGGACGCGTCCTCGGCGTAGGCGGGGCGCTCCGGGGGGAGCGGGTAGCCGGAGGTCGCGTAGCCGGGGTCGGTGAAGCCGGGGGTGTAGGCGGTGTCCTGGGCGGGTCCGGCGGGGGCCTGGTCCGGGTAGGGCGGGGCGGGCGGCGTGCGGTTCTCCTCGCGCTCGTCCCGCTCGCCGGGGCCGCCCTGGTCCTGACCGGGGTGGTCCGGGTCACCGGTGCCGTAGCCGTAGGGGTCCTCGGCGTGACGCGCGTAGTCCCCGGGGCCGCCCGGGCCCGCCGGGGCCTCGGCGGGCTCGACTCCGGAGACCGAGAGCGTGGGGTCCTGGCGGCCTTCGCCGGGGGTGCGGCGGCGCTTGCTGGCACCCGGGCGTCCGCCGAGGGCCCAGCCGGTGGAGAAGCCGCGCCGGAAGGAGAGGGTGACGAAGGCCTGGCCGGTGGCGAAGCCGAGGGCGCCGAGCACGATGACGAAGATCGAGGGGATCAGCACCCCGAGCACGACACCGAGGAAGCCCGCGAAGGCCAGCATCCGCCAGCGCAGCCGCGCCTTGTACTGGAGCAGCACCTCGCCGAGCAGCCACAGCGCGACGATCGCGAACGCTATGTAGAGGACCGTCCAGCCCATGTACGCCCCTCTCGTACGGCCGCGGCCCTGACGGATACGGCCGGCCTAGGCCGGTGTGTGATGCAGACCAAGATTCTCGTAGATCTCGAGCGTCGCGGTGGAGTTGTTCAGCGTGATGAAGTGCAGTCCGGGCACACCCTCGGCGAGCAGCCCCGCGCAGAACTCCGTCGCGAAGTCGATGCCAATGGAGCGTACAGCCGCCGGGTCGTCCTTGGCGGCGAGGATGCGCTCTTTCAGCTCGGCGGGGATCGAGGCGTTGCTCAGCTGGGGCAGCCGCTCCAGCATGCGCACGCTGGTCACCGGCATGACCTCGGGGATGATCGGGGTGTCGCAGGCCGCCGCGGCGACCTGGTCGCGCAGCCGCAGATAGGACTCCGGCCGGAAGAACATCTGCGTGATCGCGTAGTCCGCGCCCGCCCGGCACTTGTCCACGAAGTGGCGTATGTCGCTCTCCTCGTGGGTGGAGCGCGGGTGCATCTCCGGGAAGGCGGCGACGCCGACGCAGAAGTCCCCGGACTCCTTGATCAGTTCGACCAGTTCGGCGGCGTAGGTCAGCCCCTCGGGGTGCGCGACCCACTCGGCCGTCGGATCGCCCGGCGGATCGCCGCGCACCGCGAGCATGTTGCGGATCCCGGCGTCGGCGTACTGCCCGATGATGTTGCGCAGCTGGGCCACCGAGTGGTCGACGGCGGTGAGGTGGGCGATGGGTGTCAGGGTGGTGTCGGCGACGATCTGCTCGGTCGCCTTCACCGTGCCGTCCCGGGTGGAGCCGCCCGCGCCGTAGGTCACCGAGACGAAGCTCGGGGCCACCGCCTCGACCCTGCGCAGCGCGTTCCACAGGTTCCGCTCGCCCTTCTCGGTCTTGGGCGCGTGGAATTCGAAGGAGTACGTGGTCGCCTGCGCGGCGAGCATCTCGCGCACCGTCCGCGCGCGATCAGTCCTGGTGGAAGCAGTGCCGAGGGCCATACCCGAAGGTTAGTCAGCGAACCGTGCTCCCCCAACCAGAGGGCCCGGATTCGACCGGTTTCGGGCCCTCGCTGTCCACGTACCGGACACGGGGGTCACGCTGCGGCCCCCCGCCGTCCCGCTCGCAGGGCAGGCGGGGACGGTCTCAGAGGTGGGCGCCGCCCTCAGACCTCGCGCAGCCGCCGGGCGAACTCCGCCGCCGCGGCGCCCGGATCCGACGCCTCGGTGAGCGCGCGGACCACGACGACCCGGCGGGCCCCCGCGTCGAGCACCTGGTCCAGCGTGCCGAGGTCGATCCCGCCGATCGCGAACCAGGGGCGGGCGGTGCCCAGGCCCGCCGCGTACCGGACCAGGTCGAGGCCGGGGGCGTGCCGTCCGGGCTTGGTCGGGGTGGGCCAGCAGGGCCCGGTGCAGAAGTAGTCGGCGCCGGGCTGGGAGGCCGCCGCGGCGGCTTCGGGCCCGGCGTGGGTGGAGCGGCCGATCAGGGTCCGCTCCCCGAGGATCGCGCGGGCGGCCGGGACCGGCAGATCGCCCTGGCCGAGGTGCAGGACGTCGGCTCCGGCGGCGTGCGCCACATCGGCGCGGTCGTTCACCGCGAGCAGCTTGCCGTGCCGGCGGCAGGCCTCGGCGAAGACGGCGAGGTGGTCCAGCTCCTCGGCGGCCTCCAGGCCCTTCTGCCGCAGCTGCACGATGTCGACGCCGCCCGCGAGGACGGCGTCCAGGAACTCGGGGAGATCGCCCTGCCGGGTGCGGGCGTCCACGCACAGGTACAGGCGGGCCGACGCGAGCTGTTCGCGCGGCGTGGTCCTCGGCATGGAGCGGTGTCCCCCCGGGCTGCGGTGTCCGGACCCGGAAGCCGGGCCCGGACACCGGTGGTGGTGTCAGGTCAGACGGCGAGCGCCTGTGCCCGGCGCTTCACCTCGGTGCCCCGATTCTCGCTCAGGGCCTGCGCCGGGGTTCCCGGCAGGGTGTCGTCAGGGGTGAAGAGCCACTCCAGCATCTCCTCGTCGGTGAAGCCGTCGTCCCGCAGCAGCGTCAGGGTGCCGGTGAGGCCCTTGACGACCCTGTCGCCGTCGATGAAGGCGGCCGGGACGTGCAGTGCCCGGTTCTCACCACGGCGTACGGCGATCAGCTGGCCCTCCTTGACCAGCTGCCGTACGCGGGTCACCTCGACGCCGAGCTGCTCGGCGATGTCGGGGAGGGTGAGCCAGGCGGGGACGAGAGCATCGATCTTCGCGTCAATCTCAGTCACGAGGACAAGCGTGCCATCCAGGACCGACAGTCGGAAGCCGGGCCGCCCCGCGGCAGGTCGCGGGGGCGGCTTCCCCGCAGCTCGGCCGGGGCTCGGACGGCCGCGCCCCGGTACGTCGCCGCGGCCGGTGACCGGGGTCCCGGACCATGCGGAGCGCCCACTCCCGGCCACCGCGCGGGGGCTTCGGAACAGGGCGGCGGCTCAGAGCAGGGCGGCGGCTCAGAGCAGCGCGGACCTGAGCGGTGACGCCGGGTCCGCGAGGCGTACGGGGTCGACGGTGGCGCCCGCCTCGATCATCTTGCGGCCCTGGGCGACATCGCGCGGGCGGCCGACGGCGAGCACCGCCACCAGCCGGTCGGCCTGGAGCCAGCACACCGACCAGGCGGCGCCGTCCGGCTCGCCCCGCCAGACCAGGGTGTCCGCGGCGCCGTGGTCCCCCGCGTACTGCACGAACCGGCCGAACTGCTCGGACCAGAAGTAGGGCACCGGATCGTAGGCCGCCGGTTCCTCGCCGAGGAGGTTCGCGGCGAGGGTGCGCGGGCCCTGCAGGGCGTTGTCCCAGTGGTGGACCAGCATCCGGCGGCCGTAGCGGCGGGAGGGGAAGGAGGCGCAGTCGCCGACCGCCCAGACGCCCGGGGCGGAGGTGCGCAGCTGCTCGTCGGCGAGGATCGCGCCGTCCTCGCCGAGGGCGATGCCGCTGTCGCGCAGCCAGCGGGTGGCGGGCCGGGCACCGATCCCGACGACCACGGCGTCCGCGGTGAGCTGGGTGCCGTCCTGGAGGCGCACCGCGCCCTCCTCGACGGCGGCGACCCGCGCCGAGGTGCGCAGTTCGGCACCGGCGTCCGCGTACCAGGCGGCCATCGGCGCGGCGACCTCGCGCGGAAGCGCGCCCGCGAGCGGGACCTCGGCCGCCTCGACCACGGTCACCTCGCAGCCCGCCTCCCGGGCGGCGGTGGCGAACTCGGCGCCGATCCAGCCCGCGCCGACGACCACGATCCGGTGCTGCCGCTCCAGTACCGGGCGCAGGCGCTCCGCGTCGTCGAGGGTGCGCAGCAGGTGGACGCCCGCGATGCCGGAGGTGCCGGGCAGGCCGACCGGCTCGGCGCCGGTGGCGAGCACCAGGCGGTCGTAGCCGAGCGGGCCCGACTCGGTGTCCAGGGTGCGTACTTCGGGCCGCAGGGCGGTGACCTCGCAGCCGAGCAGCAGCTCGATGCCGAGCGCCTCGAAGTCGACCTCGAAGGCGGAGCCCTCCGCCTTGCCGAGCAGGATCGCCTTGGACAGCGGAGGCCGGTCGTAGGGCTGGTGCGGTTCGGCGCCGAGCAGGGTGACGCGGCCGGGCCAGCCCTGTTCGCGCAGGGCGACGGCGGTCTGCACCCCGGCCATCCCGGCCCCGGCGATGACGACCCGCTCCGGCTGTCCCTGGTCCCGCCCCGGCTGCTCAGGCCGTGTCTGCTCGGTCATCCGCTCACTCTAGACACCCGGCACAGGGCCGGTAAGCGGAACGATCATCCCGTGACCGGCGCCACCCCGCCCTCCCCCGCGAGCTCCTCCACCACGCTGGTACCGGCGCCCTGCCGGGACTCCCACTCCCAGCTCTCGGCCAGGCGCAGCCGCCCGTCGGGCAGTTCGCTCACGCGCGAGACGCAGTGCCCGCTCGCCGTCGCCCCGTCCCGGGTGAGCTGCACATAGCGGAAGTCGAGGCGGTCGCCCGCCCGGGTGCCGACGAGCCGCCCGTGCACGATGTCGCCGCCCTCGTACTCCGCCCAGATCCGCCCGTCCTGCTCGTGGTACGTGAAGCGGGTGCCCGTACCCACCTGGCCCGGGGCCTGGTCCGCGAGCGGGGCGAAGCGGACGCGGTCGAGCGAGCGGGTCATCGGCGGCTCCCTTGCGCAGACGGGCCGGAGCCGCCCCGGGCGCGTGTCCGGTCCCGGAGGGCTCCGCGTTAGGCTGACCAACGTAGAGCACTCGCGGGAGCCCGTCGCAGCGGGCTGAGAGGGAGGCTGAGCGGCCTCCGACCGTAGGAACCTGATCCGGGTCATGCCGGCGAAGGGAGGAGCTGAGCGATGGTGCGAGCACCGGCGGGCGGTCCCGCGGCGGATGTCCTGGTGATCGGCGGCGGGATCATCGGCCTGGTCACGGCCTGGCGGGCCGCCCAGCGCGGACTGCGGGTCGCGGTGGCCGATCCCGAACCGGGCGGCGGGGCGGCCCAGGTGGCGGCCGGAATGCTGGCGGCGGTCACCGAACTCCACTACGGCGAGCAGACCCTGCTCGGCCTCAACCTCGCCTCCGCTGCCCGCTATCCCGACTTCGCGCGGGAGCTGACCGAGGCCACCGGGCAGGATCTCGGCTACCGCGCCTCGGGCACCCTGGCCGTCGCCCTGGACGCCGACGACCGGGCCCATCTGCGCGAACTGCACGCCCTCCAGGAGCAGTCGGGCCTGTCCTCGCAGTGGCTCAGCGGCCGCGAGTGCCGCCGCCTGGAGCCGATGCTGGCGCCCGGGGTGCGCGGCGGGCTGCGCGTCGACGGGGACCACCAGGTCGACCCGCGCCGCCTGGCCGCCGCCCTGCTGCGGGCCTGCGAGGACGCCGGGGTGGCCTTCCACCGGCAGGGGGCGCGGCGGCTGACCGTGGTGCGCGAGCGGGCCACCGGACTCGTCCTCGACGACGGCACCGCGCTCGCCGGGGACCGGGTGGTGCTCGCCGCGGGCAGCCGCAGCGGCCGCCTGGACGGCGTGCCCGAGGAGGTGCGCCCGCCGGTGCGCCCGGTCAAGGGCCAGGTACTGCGGCTGACGGTGCCCCGGGCGCGGGCGCCCTTCCTCAGCCGGACGGTGCGCGCCGTGGTCCGCGGCAGCCAGGTCTATCTGGTGCCGCGCGAGAGCGGCGAGCTGGTGGTGGGCGCCACCAGCGAGGAGCAGGGCTGGGACACCACGGTCACCGCGGGCGGGGTGTACGAACTGCTGCGGGACGCCCATGAGTTGGTACCCGGGCTGACCGAACTGCCGCTGACCGAGACCCGCGCGGGACTGCGCCCCGCCTCCCCGGACAACGCCCCGCTGCTCGGCCCCACCGCACTGCCGGGGCTCCTGCTCGCCACCGGCCACCACCGCAACGGCGTCCTGCTCACCCCGGTCACCGGCGACGTCCTGGCGCATGCCCTGGTCACCGGTGAACTTCCGGCGGAGGCACGCGCGTTCAGCCCCCAGCGATTCCGCACGGCACTCACGGAGCA
The DNA here is from genome assembly GCF_012273655.1 of Streptomyces physcomitrii. Classification (GTDB taxonomy): domain Bacteria; phylum Actinomycetota; class Actinomycetes; order Streptomycetales; family Streptomycetaceae; genus Streptomyces; species Streptomyces physcomitrii. The sequence continues at coordinate 338,340 of NZ_JAAWWP010000004.1, forward strand.
GCCCGTATGAACGAGCCCGCACACCCCGAGCCCGCACACCCGGACCACCCCGGGCCGGCCGTACGTACCGACCGGACCGGCGGCCTCACCTCGGCCGCGCTCCCCGACGGGCCCGCACGCCCCGACGGACCCCCGCGCCTGAGCGTCACCGTCAACGGCGCCCGCCGGGACCTCGACCCGGCCACCAGCCTCGGCGCCCTCGTCGCCGCGCTGACCACCGCGCCCTCCGGGGTGGCCGCCGCGCTCAACGAGACGGTGGTGCCGCGCGGCGAGTGGGCGGCCACCGCGCTGCGCGAGGGCGACCGCGTCGAGGTGCTCACCGCCGTCCAGGGAGGCTGAGCATGACCGAGCACGTCCTGACCCCCGCCGCCGTACCCGCCGACGCCCCCGGCGCCGGGGACCCGCTGCGGATCGGCTCCCTGAGCCTCGGCTCCCGGCTGATCATGGGCACCGGCGGCGCGCCCTCGCTCGATGTCCTCGAACGCTCGCTGACCGCCTCCGGCACCGAGCTGACCACGGTGGCGATGCGCCGGGTCAGCGCCGAGGCGCACGGCTCGGTGCTCTCCGTGCTCGGCCGGCTGGGCATCCGCGTCCTGCCGAACACCGCGGGCTGCTACACGGCGGGCGAGGCCTTGCTGACCGCCCGGCTCGCCCGGGAGGCGCTCGGCACCGACCTGGTCAAACTGGAGGTCATCGCCGACGAGCGGACCCTGCTCCCGGACCCGGTGGAGACCCTGGACGCCGCCGAGGCGCTGGTCGACGACGGCTTCACCGTCCTCCCCTACACCAACGACGACCCGGTGCTCGCCCGGCGCCTGGAGGAGGCCGGCTGCGCCGCGATCATGCCGCTCGGCTCCCCCATCGGCTCCGGGCTCGGCATCCGCAACCCGCACAACTTCCAGCTGATCGTGGAGCAGGCCCGGGTACCGGTGATCCTCGACGCGGGCGCCGGTACGGCCTCGGACGCGGCGCAGGCGATGGAGCTGGGCTGCGCCGGGGTGATGCTCGCCTCGGCGGTGACCCGCGCCCGGGAGCCGGTGCTGATGGCGGAGGCGATGCGGCACGCGGTCCGCGCGGGGCGCCTGGCCCACCGGGCCGGTCGGATCCCGCGCCGCCACTTCGCCGAGGCCTCCTCCCCGGCCGAGGGCCTGGCCCGGCTCGACCCGGAGCGCCCGGCCTTCTGAGCGGCGCCGGGCGGGCCCCGGACGGGCGCCGGACAGGCCCCGAACGGGTCCCGGACGGGCCCCGGAGGCTGTCACAGCTCGGCTGCAGTACGGTCCCGGGCTTCCGGCGGCCGCGCCGGGCGTCAGTGGCTCCTCGTACACTCACCTGCGTGGACACGACCCTTCAGGACCCTCTCGTCGGGCAGGTGCTCGACGGCCGCTACCGCGTGGACGCGCGCATCGCGACGGGCGGGATGGCCACGGTGTACCGGGCCGTGGACACCCGGCTCGACCGGGTGCTCGCGCTCAAGGTGATGCATCCCTCGCTCGCCGCCGACGCCCTCTTCGTGGAGCGCTTCATCCGCGAGGCCAAGTCGGTCGCCCGGCTCGCGCACCCCAATGTGGTGGCGGTCTTCGACCAGGGCGCGGACGGCGCGCATGTCTATCTCGCGATGGAGTACGTGGCCGGGTGCACCCTGCGCGACGTCCTCCGGGAGCGCGGCGCGCTGACCCCGCGGGCCGCCCTGGACATCCTGGAGCCGGTGCTCGCGGCCCTCGGCGCGGCACACCGGGCGGGCTTCGTACATCGCGACATGAAGCCGGAGAACGTCCTCATCGGGGACGACGGCCGGGTCAAGGTCGCCGACTTCGGCCTGGTGCGCGCGGTCGACACGGTGACCACCTCCACCGACACCGTGCTCGGCACCGTCTCCTACCTCGCCCCCGAGCAGATCGACAGCGGCACCGCCGAACCCCGCGTGGACGTCTACGCCTGCGGGGTGCTGCTCTACGAGATGCTGACCGGCGCCAAACCGCACGGCGGCGACACCCCGGCCCAGGTCCTCTACCGGCACCTCAACGAGGACATGCCGCTGCCCTCGGCCGCCGTGCCGGGGCTCGCGCCCGGGCTCGACCGGCTGGTCACCGGCGCCACCGAGCGCGATCCGGCGGCCCGGCCGCAGGACGCGCGGGAGCTGCTCGCCCAGGTGCGGGAGGTGCGTTCCGCCCTCGGCGCCGAGCAGTTGGACGCCCGGCCGCCGCAGGCGCACGGCGAACGGCACGACGGCGCCGAGGACCGCACCAGCGTGATCCCCCGGGCCGCGGGAGGCACCGGACCGCGGCCGGACCCGGCCGCCGAGGACCGCCTGAACCGGACCAGCCGGCTGCGCCTGCCGCCGCCTCCGCCCGAGGCCCCGGCCCACCCGGCGGCCGATCCCCGCAGGCGCCGGGTCTTCCTGCTCGTGGCGGCCGCCGTGGCGCTCGCGGTGACCCTGGTCGCGGGCTTCTGGTACATCAACTCCGGGCAGTTCACCACGGTCCCGCCGCTGCTCACCAAGACCCAGGCGCAGGCCGAGGACCGGCTCTCGGAGGCCGGGCTCGACGTCGGCGACATCCGGCGGGAGTACAGCGACACCGACAAGCGGGGCACCGTGATGGCGACCCGTCCCGCCCCCGGCGAGCGCATCCGCGGCAACGCCGAGGTGGGCCTGACCGTCTCGCTCGGCCCGAAGAACGTGAAGGTCCCCGACCTCACCGGCATGAGCCTCGCCGAGGCCAAGGAGCGGCTGAAGCGGGCGAACCTCGCCCCCGGCATGGTCACCCGCGCCTTCGACGAGGACGTGGCCCAGGGCAAGGTCCTCGCCACCGAGCCGGAGCGGGGCGCCACCCGCCGCGCGGGCTCGGCGATCGCGCTGACGGTCAGCCGGGGCGCCCCGGTCGAGGTGCCCGATGTCACCGGGGAGTCCGTGGCGGACGCCAAGGAGGAGCTGACCGAGGAGGGTCTCAAGGTCGAGATCGCCCCGAACCGCGTCAACTCCGCCTTCGACAAGGGCCAGGTCGCCGATCAGAATCCGCCCTCCGGCAAGGAGGCGGCCACCGGGGACACCATCACCCTGACCGTCTCCAGGGGCCCGGTGATGGTGCGGGTGCCGGACGTCGAGGGCATGAAGGTCGGTGCCGCCCGGGAGAAGCTCTCCGGCCTCGGCTTCGTGGTCCATGTCGACCGCGGCATCCTCGGCATCTTCAAGGACAAGGTCAGCGACCAGTCGGTGGACCCGGGCGAACAGGCCCCGAAGGGCAGCGAGATCACCATCGAGGTGGGCTGAGGGGTCCGGGCCGGAGCGGCCGAGGGGCTCGCTTCGCGAGGGCCGGTCGCACGGGGGAGGGCGGTGGCGCCACCCTCCCGGCCCGGAAGGCGCCCGTACGGAGGCTGGTCGTACGAAAGCCGTCGTACGGAAACCGGTCGCACGAGGCCCCGCGCAACCGGCGGCGGTTACCGCCCGCCGAGCCGCCCGTGCCACCCTGGACGCCGTGACCTCACCTCTTCCCAGCCGCCCGGTCGGCGGACACGTCCCCGTGGCGGGCGGGCTCGCCAAGCGGGGCCTCGGCTACGCGCGCGAGATCGGTGCCGAGACCGTGCAGGTCTTCGTCGCCAATCCGCGGGGGTGGGCGACGCCGCCGGGCGACCCGCGGCAGGACGCCCTCTTCCGGGAGACCTGTGCCGAGCAGGGGATCCCCGCCTATGTCCACGCGCCCTATCTGATCAACTTCGGCTCCGCGACGGCGGAGACGGCGGAGCGCTCCGTCGCCTCCCTGCGGCACTCGCTGCGCCGGGGCCGGGCGATCGGCGCCCGCGGGGTGGTCGTGCACACCGGCTCGGCGACCGGCGGCCGGGACCGGGCCACCGCGCTGCGCCAGGTACGCGAGCGGCTGCTGCCGCTGCTCGACGAGCTGGACCACGAGGACGACCCGTACCTCCTGATCGAGTCGACCGCGGGACAGGGCGCCTCGCTCTGCTCCCGCGCCGAGGACTTCGGCCCCTACTTCGCGGCGCTGGACGCCCACCCGAAGCTCGGGGTCTGCCTGGACACCTGCCACTTCTTCGCGGCGGGCCACGACCTCGCGAGCGCGCGGGGCGCCCGGGAGTCACTGGACGCGCTGCTCGCCGTGACCGGTGCGGACCGGCTGAAGCTGATCCACGCCAACGACTCCAAGGACGTGGTCGGCGCCCACAAGGACCGGCACGAGAACATCGGGCGCGGCCATATCGGCGAGGACGGCTTCCGCGCCCTGCTCGCCCACCCCGCCACCGCACGGGTCCCGCTGATCATCGAGACGCCGGGCGGCACCCAGGGCCACGCCGCCGACGTGGAACTCCTGAAGAAGCTCCGCGAGGGCTGAGCGGGCCGGGCGTCCCGCTTCCCTACAACTCCGGCCCGTCGCCCGGCTCTTCCTGGTACGAGTAGCGCTGCTCCCGCCAGGGGTCGCCGAGGTTGTGGTAGCCGCGCTCCTCCCAGAAGCCGCGGCGGTCGGCGGTCATGTACTCGATGCCGCGGACCCACTTGGGGCCCTTCCAGGCGTAGCGGTGCGGCACGATCAGGCGCAGCGGGAAACCGTGTTCCGCGGTGAGCAGTTCGCCGTCCTTGTGGGTGGCGAAGACGGTCCGCGCGGAGGCGAGGTCCGCGAGCCGCAGATTGGCGCTGTAGCCGTACTCGGCCCAGACCATCACATGGCTCACCTCGGGCGCGGGCGGCGCGAGGTCGTACAGCGTCCGCGCGAGCACCCCGCCCCATTCGGCGCCGAGCATGCTGAACTTCGTGACGCAGTGCAGATCCGCCTCGACGGTCGCGTACGGCAGGGCGGTGAACTCCTCGTGCGTCCAGCGGTACTTCTCGCCGCTCTCCGTGGCGCCGAAGACGCCGAACTCCCAGCGTTCCGGGCGGAACTTGGGGACGGGGCCGTAGTGGGTGACCGGCCAGCCGCGCTGGAGCCGCTGTCCCGGCGGGAGCTCCGGCTGCCCTGCCTGCCGAGATTCGCCCTGCGCCGGATGCCCCATGTCTTCCATCCTGACAGACCTGCCGGGGTCACCGTGACCAGGTCTGTGGCGATTCGGGCAACTCAGACTAAGCCTGCACTTACTGGACGGCCCTCCCGCGCCGGTGCGAGGATGCCGCCACATCCGCCGAGCCATGGGAGAAGGAGCCTCACCGATGCAGGGCGACCCCGAGGTCATCGAGTTCCTCAACGAGCAGCTGACCGCCGAGCTGACCGCGATCAACCAGTATTTCCTGCACGCCAAGATGCAGGAGAACTTCGGCTGGACGAAGCTCGCCAAGTACACGCGGGCCGAATCCTTCGACGAGATGAAGCACGCGGAGATCCTGACCGACCGCATCCTCTTCCTCGAGGGCCTGCCCAACTACCAGCGGCTCTTCCACGTCCGGGTCGGCCAGACGGTCACCGAGATGTTCCAGGCCGACCGCGAGGTCGAGGTGGAGGCGATCGACCGGCTGCGCCGCGGCATCGAGGTCATGCGCACCAAGGGCGACATCACCTCGGCCAATATCTTCGAGGACATCCTCAAGGACGAGGAACACCACATCGACTACCTCGACACCCAGCTCGAACTGATCGAGAAGCTCGGCGAGGCCCTCTACATCGCCCAGCTGATCGAGCAGCCGGACAGCTGAGGGATCGTTTCGGGGACTGCTCCCGGCGGATCGGAAGCGGGGTTCCCACGGCGGCCGTGGCGGCTCAGGCGGCCTCGTCCAAAGCCTTCGCGAGCACGGGCTCGGCGGCCAGGACGGCGGCGGTGTCCCTCCGCTCCCGCACCTCACCGCGCGGCTGGGCCGTCCGGCCGAGGAGTGCCTGGATGCGGCGGACGCAGGAACCGCAGTCGGTGCCGGCCTTGCAGGCGGAGGCGATCTGGCGGGGAGTGCAGGCGCCGTCCTGCGCGTGCTGCTTCACCTGCGCTTCGGTCACCCCGAAGCAGTTGCAGACGAACACGCGGCTCACCTCCCCGGGAACGCACGGGAACCCTCGGACCAATGGATACGCCGTCCCGACAGGTGCGGCTTATCGGTGAGGCTAACCTAACCTTACCCACGGGTCCACCGGGGCGAACAGTCCCCCCGACGACGATGGGGCGCGGATCACAGATCCGCGCCCCATCCGTCTGCCGACCGCCGTCTGCCGACCGCGGGAACCGGCGAGCGCCGGCCCCGCACCGCCCTCAGTGGTCCCGGTACATCTCCGCGACCAGGAAGGCCAGGTCCAGCGACTGGCGCCGGTTCAGGCGCGGGTCGCAGGCCGTCTCGTACCGCTGGTGGAGGTCGTCGACGAAGATCTCGTCGCCGCCGCCCACGCACTCGGTGACGTCGTCGCCGGTCAGCTCGACATGGATGCCGCCCGGGTGGGTGCCCAGCTCCTTGTGGACCTGGAAGAAGCCCTTGACCTCGTCGAGGACGTCGTCGAAGCGGCGGGTCTTGTGGCCGGAGGCCGCCTCGAAGGTGTTGCCGTGCATCGGGTCGGTCACCCAGGCGACGACCGCGCCGGAGGCGGTGACCTTCTCCACCAGCTCGGGCAGCCGGTCGCGCACCTTGTCGGCGCCCATCCGCACGATGAAGGTCAGCCGCCCCGGCTCGCGGTCCGGGTCGAGGCGCTCGACGTACTGCAGCGCCTCCTCGGTGGTGGTGGTCGGGCCGAGCTTGATGCCGATCGGGTTGCGGACCTTGGAGGCGAACTCGATGTGCGCCCCGTCCAGCTGGCGGGTGCGCTCGCCGATCCAGACCATGTGGCCGGAGACGTCGTAGAGCTGCCCGGTGCGGGAGTCGACACGGGTGAGGGCGGACTCGTAGTCGAGCAGCAGGGCCTCGTGGGAGGCGTAGAACTCGACCGTCTTGAACTCCTCTGGCTCCGCGCCGCAGGCCCGCATGAAGTTGAGCGCCTGGTCGATCTCCCGGGCCAGCTGCTCGTACCGCTGGCCGGAGGGCGAGGACTTCACGAAGTCCTGGTTCCAGGCGTGCACCTGGCGCAGGTCGGCGTACCCGCCGGTGGTGAAGGCGCGCACCAGGTTCAGCGTGGAGGCCGAGGCGTGGTACATCCGCTTGAGGCGCTCGGGGTCGGGGACCCGCGCCTGTTCGGTGAAGTCGAAGCCGTTGACCGAGTCGCCCCGGTAGGTGGGCAGGGTGACCCCGTCCCGGGTCTCGGTCGACTTTGAGCGCGGCTTCGAGTACTGGCCGGCGATACGGCCGACCTTCACGACCGGCACCGAGGCGGCGTACGTCAGCACGGCGCCCATCTGCAGCAGCGTCTTCAGCTTGTTGCGGATGTGGTCCGCCGAGACGGCGTTGAAGGCCTCGGCGCAGTCGCCGCCCTGGAGCAGGAACGCCTCGCCCCTGGCGACGGCCCCGAGCCGGGCGCGCAGCTGGTCGCACTCGCCCGCGAAGACGAGCGGCGGATACGATTCGAGGTCCGCGACGGCATCGCGCAGAGCCTCGGCATCGGGGTACTCGGGCTGCTGCGCCGCGGGCAGGTCACGCCAGGTGTTGCCACCGGTTGCGGTGGTCTTAGCATTCACGGTCACCTCCCCCACATTACGGGGTCGCGGGCCCGGGTCCGGCCGCTGCTCACCTGTTGAGAAATACGGCGGACACCTCCCCTTCACCGGCGCCCGCCACCACCCGCCGCCGCACGCGCTCCGCCGCCCCCGGAGCGGAGCGGGCCGTCCCGCGGTGTTCGCGGCGCGGCACGGTCCGGGCCAGGACGGGGCGGGCGCGCGAGAGCGGGGCCGGAGGCGAACCGTCCGGCGAGGCTCTCGCCCCGGACGACCGTGGCGAGGTTCACACGGCGTGCCTCGCGGTCCACGTACCGCGAGGCGCGGGCGGACAGGCCCCGGCGGCCGACCAGCTCGCCGCCGGTGCGGTCGAGGACCGGGAAGCGCCCGCGCGGCACCCACTGCCCCGCCGGGCCGATCCGTCGGGGCCCGGACCGGCAGGGCGGTACGCGGGGATCGGCCGGGCCGTCGCGAAGGAGCCGCCCCGCCTCCGCGCCCGTCGGGTAAGGTGCCGCCCATGTTCGCGCACTCGACCCGCTCCTGGTGGTGGACCGCTCATCCGGCGGCCCGCTGACTGCGCGTACCCAGCGAACGAAGGCCGCCCCGAGGGGCGGCCTTCGGTGTTTCCCGGGCCGTTCCCTCTCCCCGTGCGTACGCCGCGCACCGAACGGAAGAGACGACCGTGGAACCCTCCCGCACCCCCTTCGCCCTGTCCCGGCTCGCCCTCGGCGGCGAGCCCTTCGCGCTGCTGCACCGGCGCACCCCGGGCCGCCCCGCCGACACCGTGGAGGTGCTGCGCGGCCCGGTGCACGAGGCGGAACGCCTGGCCGAGCTGCCGGTGGGAGAGCTGCCCACGCTGGCCCTGGTCCCCTTCCGCCAGCTCCGCGAACGCGGCTTCGCGGTGCGCGACGACGGCACCCCGCTGGCCGTGCTCACCGCCGAGGAGTACACGCAACTGCCGCTCGACGAGGCGCTGCGGCAGCTGCCCGGGCATCAAGTGCGGCTTGAGGGCGGGGAGTTCGACGTACCGGACGAGGAGTACGCGCGCCTGGTCGGGGAAGTCCTGGAGCGGGAGATCGGCAGCGGCGAGGGCGCCGACTTCGTCATCCGGCGCACCTTCCGGGGGCAGATCCCCGGCTTCGGCCCGGCCGACGCACTCGCCCTCTTCCGGCGGCTCCTGGCGGGCGAGCGCGGCGCGTACTGGACATACGTGGTGTACACCGGCGCCCGGCACGGCGGGCGGACCCTGGTCGGCGCCAGCCCCGAGGCGCATGTGCGGATGTCCGGCGGCACCGTCACCATGAACCCGATCAGCGGCACCTACCGCTACCCGGCGGACGGCCCGAGCGCCGAGGGCCTGCTCGCCTTCCTCGCGGACGGCAAGGAGCGGGAGGAGCTGTCGATGGTGGTCGACGAGGAGCTGAAGATGATGTGCGCGGTCGGCGACCGCGGCGGCGTGGTGATCGGCCCCCGGCTCAAGGAGATGGCCCATCTCGCGCACACCGAGTACGAGTTGCGCGGGCGCAGCACGCTGGATGTGCGCGAGGTGCTGCGCGAGACGATGTTCGCGGCCACCGTCACCGGCTCCCCCGTGCAGAACGCCTGCCGGGTCATCGAGCGCTACGAGCCGCTGGACGCCGACGGCACCGGACGCGGCTACTACGCGGGCGCGCTCGCCCTGCTCGGCCGGGACGCGGGCGGCGCCCAGACCCTGGACTCCCCCATCCTGATCCGCACCGCCGACATCGACGCCGCGGGCCGGGTGCGGGTACCGGTCGGCGCCACCCTGGTACGGGGCTCCGATCCGCTGGGCGAGGCGGCCGAGACCCGGGCCAAAGCGGCCGGGGTGCTCGCCGCCCTCGGGGTGGGCCCGCGCCGGGCGGCGAGGCGCGGCGCCCCCGCGCTCGCCGAGGACCCGCGGGTGCGGGCCGCCCTGGACGCCCGCCGGGAGCAGCTCGCGCCGTTCTGGCTGCGGATGCAGGAGCCCGGCACCGCGCTCGGCGGCCACGCCCTGGTCGTCGACGCCGAGGACACCTTCACCGCGATGCTCGCCCACCTGCTGCGCTCCTCGGGCCTGCAGGTCACCGTGCGCCGCCACGACGAGCCGGGGCTGCGCGAGGCGGCGCTGGCCCACCCGGGGCCGCTGGTGCTCGGCCCGGGTCCCGGCGACCCCGCCGACCCGCGGGATCCGAGGATGCGCTTCCTGCGGGCGCTGACCGCCGAGGCGCTGGCGGAGCACCGGGGGCACGGGGTGCTCGGGGTCTGCCTCGGCCACGAGCTGATCGCGGCGGAACTCGGCCTGGACCTGGTCCGCAAGGAGGTGCCGTACCAGGGCGCGCAGACCGTGATCGGCCTCTTCGGGCGGCGGCGGACCGTCGGCTTCTACAACAGCTTCACCGCCCGCTGCGACGACGCCGCCGCGGCGGAGCTGGCCGCGCACGGCGTCGAGGTGAGCCGCGAGCCGGGCAGCGGCGAGGTGCACGCGCTGCGCGGCCCGGGCTTCGCCTCGGTGCAGTTCCATCCGGAGTCGGTGCTCACCCTGGAAGGACCGCTCCTGGTACGGGAGTTGCTCGCCGGTCTCGGCACTCAGCCGAAGAAGACCCCGGCCTCGGCGTAGCGGGCCGGGTCGACGGTCTTCAGGGTGGCGACCGCCTCCGCGAGGGGGACCCGCACGATGTCGGTGCCGCGCAGGGCGACCATCTTCCCGAAGTCGCCCTCGCGGACCGCGTCCACCGCGTGCAGCCCGAAGCGGGTGGCCAGCCAGCGGTCGAAGGCGCTCGGGGTGCCGCCGCGCTGGACGTGCCCGAGGACCGTGGTGCGGGCCTCGTGCCCGGTGCGCCGCTCGATCTCGTGCGCCAGCCAGTCGCCGACCCCGGAGAGCCGCACATGCCCGAAGGAGTCCCGCGAGGAGTCCTTGAGGACCACCTCGCCGTCCCTGGGCACCGCGCCCTCGGCGGTGACCACGATCGGCGCGTAGGAGGCCTCGAAGCGGGAGGTCACCCAGGCGCAGACCTGGTCGACGTCGAAGGGCTGCTCGGGGACGAGGATGACGTTGGCGCCGCCCGCGAGGCCCGAGTGCAGGGCGATCCAGCCCGCGTGGCGGCCCATCACCTCGACCACCAGGACCCGCATATGGGACTCGGCGGTGGTGTGCAGCCGGTCGATGGCCTCGGTGGCGATCTGCACCGCGGTGTCGAAGCCGAAGGTGTAGTCGGTGGCGGAGAGATCGTTGTCGATGGTCTTGGGCACGCCGACGCAGGGGATGCCGTACTCCTCGTGCAGCCGGGCCGCGACGCCGAGGGTGTCCTCGCCGCCGATCGCGATCAGCGGGCCCACCTCGTGCTCGGCGAGGGTCTCCTTGATCCGCCGGACGCCGTCGGGCTCCTTGAGGGGGTTGGTGCGCGAGGAGCCGAGGATGGTGCCGCCGCGCGGCAGGATGCCCCGGACCGCGGGGATGTCCAGCTTCACGGTGCGTCCGTCGAGGGTGCCCCGCCAGCCGTCGCGGAACCCCGTGAACTCGTAGCCGTGGCTCTGCACGCCCTTGCGGACGACGGCCCGGATGACGGCGTTGAGGCCGGGGCAGTCGCCGCCCCCGGTGAGCACTCCGATGCGTGTGACCGACATGGCCCACGTCCTTTCGCCCTGGTGGTCTCCCTGGTTGCGCCTGCGCGGTACCGGTCCTGACCGGTCCTGCTGTCTCGCTGCTCCTCGGTACGGGGCTGCTGTTCCCCGGTACGGGTCCGCTGTTCCCCGGCGCGGGTCCGGCCCGCCTGCCGGTGCCCGTCGAGCCGTGCGGCCCGGCGGCCGGCGGTCCGGACCGCCGCGTGTGTCTTCTTCCCCGTCCCGGGCCCGGTAGCGACACTCCGGGCGGGACCGGCATCACCCGTTCGGGCCAGCCCCGCGTGCCCCCGCCGCCGTCGCCCGTACCCCCGGGACAAGGGCGTGAGCGGCGCAAACGCACCGTGACCGGGGTGCCGCGGGCCGAATCCCGATTCGCTGGGAACCCCGAGGGGGCGCGCAATAGGAGTTGTGCGCGCCTCTCCTGCCGGCGCGTGCGGAAGGAGAGAGACGCCATGAATGCACCTCTGGGTGACAGCCCTCAGGATCTGGCCGGCCTGAACGTCGTCGACGCGGACGGCGGCAAGGTCGGATCTGTCCAGCAGGTCTACCGGGACGACGCCACCAATGCCCCGGAGTGGATCACCGTGCGCACCGGCCTGTTCGGGATGAAGGAGACCTTCGTGCCGCTGGCGGGCGCCCGCCGCGCGGACGACGCCCTCCAGGTCCCGTACACCAAGGACCAGATCAAGGACGCGCCGCGGATGGACGCCGACGGGCACCTCGACCCCGCCGAGGAGGAGGAGCTCTATGCCCACTACGGGCTGACCAGGCGCGGCAACGCGGGCATGGGCCGCGGGGAGAGCGCCGCCGCGGCCGGTGGCGCCGCGGGCGCGGCCGGTACGGCGGCCGCGGCGGGCGGTGGCCGGCACGCCCGCCATGAGGAGACCACGACGGAGAAGCCGATGGCCGGTACGGGCACCGGTCAGCGCGACATGGCCATGTCGCGTGGCGCCCAGGATCCCTCCCGCGAGAGCCGCACGCAGAGCGAGCAGGTGCCGGACATCGTCCTCAACGAGGAGCGGGTCAACATCGGCACCGAGGAGCACGAGAGCGGCCGCGCGCACCTGCGCAAGACCGTGGTCACCGAGAACGTCAGCCGCACCGTGCCGATCAGCCACGAGGAGGTGCGGATGACGCGCGAGAAGATCAGCGACGAGGACCGCGCCCGGATGGGCCGCGGCGAATCGCAGATCGGTGAGGCGGGCAAGGACTACGAGATCGTGCTGCACGAGGAGCGCGCCGTCGTCAGCAAGGAGACGGTGCCGGTGGAGCGCGTGCACCTGGAGACCCGGCGGGTGACCGAGCAGCAGGAGGTCAACGCCGAGGTCCGCAAGGAGCAGCTGGAGTTCGACGACGGCACCGGCGAGCGCAAGGGCCGTCGCAAGGGCGCACCCGGGCCGGACAGTGGCGCCGGGTCCGGTCGGTGAGCCGGGGGCCCGAGGCCCGTTGACGGAGCGCGACGTCTGCCCGCGGGGATTCCGCGGGCGGACGTCGCGCTCGTCTGCGGGGGGGGCATGGTCGCGGGTGGGGGCGGGGCGCGAGCGGGCGCGCAGTCCCGGGCGCGAGTGAGGGGCTGCGGGCGAGCGCACGGTCGCGGGCGCGGGCGGGTGCGCACCCGCCAGCGGCCGGGCAGACGGTCGCCGGGCCCTCAGGCCCTCAGTCCGTGTGCGTGAGCCCTGAGTCCCTGACCAGGCCCGGCTCAGTCCCTGTCGAGCCCCTGCTCGATCGCGTACCGCACGAGTTCCACCCGGTTGTGCAGCTGGAGCTTGCCGAGGGTGTTCTGGACGTGGTTCTGCACGGTGCGGTGCGAGATCACCAGGCGTTCGGCGATCTGCTTGTAGCCGAGGCCCTTGGCGACCAGGCGCAGCACCTCCGTCTCGCGCTCGGTCAGCCGGGGCGCGGCGGGCTCGTCCGGGGCGGCGGGCGCGGGCTCGGCGGCCAGCCTGCGGTACTCGCCGAGGACCAGGCCGGCGAGCCCGGGGGTGAAGACGGGATCGCCCACCGCCGTCCTGCGCACCGCGTCCACCAGTTCCTCGGTGGAGGCCGACTTCAGCAGATAGCCGGTGGCGCCGGACTTCACCGCCTCCAGTACGTCCGCGTGCTCCCCGCTGGCGGACAGCACCAGGACCCGCAGCCGGGGGTCCGCGCCGACCACCTCGCGGCAGACCTGGGCCCCGGGCTTGGCGGGCAGATTGAGGTCGAGGACGAGCACCTCGGGCCGCGCGGCACGGGCCCGGCGTACCGCCTGCTCCCCGTCGCCCGCGGTGGCGACCACCTCGAAACCGGCCTCCCCGAGGTCCCGGGCGACGGCGTCCCGCCACATCGGGTGGTCGTCCACCACCATCACCCGCACCGGCCCCCGGCCGCCCGCCTGCCCCTCGGCGGCCCCGGCCGCCTCCTGCTCGCTCATCTGCGTCCCTTCCCCCGGTCCGCGCGCGGGACCCGTAGTTCCACTTCCGTGCCCTGGCCGGGTACGGAGACCAGTTCGGCGGTGCCGCCGAGGTCCCGCAGCCGGCCCTTGATCGACTGCGCCACGCCGAGGCGCCCCTCGCCCTCTGCCTGGGCGAGGCGGCCCTCCGGGATGCCGGGGCCGTCGTCGCGGACGGTGACGAGCACCGCCTCGCCCTCGTCCTCGACCAGGATCCAGGCCCGGGCCTCCTCGCCCGCGTGCCGCCGCACATTGTCCAGGGCGGCGCCGACGGCCGCGGCGAGTTCCCGGGCGGCGACCGGGGGCAGCGGCACCGGGGCGCCGGGTTCCGAGAGGGTGACCCGGGCGCCGGCGTGCGGGGCGAGCAGCGGGCGCAGATCGCGCGGCTCCCCGGGGTCCGCGTCCCGGCCGGGCTCGTCCGGCTCCTCGACCAGGCGGACCAGGGCGCCCTCGGCGGCGTCCTCGCTGACCCGGGAGGCGGGCACCAGGCCGCCCGCGACCAGGGAGCGCAGCGCCACCTCCTGCTCGCCGGCCATCCGGCCGAGCTCCGCGGCCTCGCCGCCGAGCGCGTTGCCGCGCCGCTGCACCATCGCGAGGACCTGGAGCACACCGTCGTGGATGTCCCGGGCGAGGCGCTCCCGCTCCCGGGTGGCGGCCTCGATCTCCAGCGCCCTGGCGAGGGTGCGCTCGGAGGCGCGGGCGACCTCGACCACGTAGCCGATGGCGATCGCGGCCACGAAGACGAGCAGGACGTTGTGCAGGGTGTCCTGTTTGAGGGCGCCGCGCTGGATCACATTGGCGATGCCGACCAGGGCCGCGGCGCCCGCGGCCCAGCGCCAGCCGCCCTTGAGCGCGAAGGCGAGGACGGCGCCCGCGGTCCAGATCGAGGGCAGGGTGGGCCCGCCCTCGACGATGCGGTCGTGGGCGACGGCGAGCGGGGTCAGCAGGATGCCGGTGAGCGCGACGGCGAGGTCGCAGAGGAGGAAGCGGCCGGTGCAGGCGGCCGCGCCGGAGACCTTGCGCAGGGTGGCGAAGGTCCACAGGGCCAGCACCGCGTAGTAGGCGACGGCGACGCCGGGCCGGATGTACCGGTCGTAGTCGCTGACGAAGAGGCCGACGGCGTACGCCATGGTGAGCGGCCGGTAGAAGGTCAGGGCACGCCACAGCGGCAGCTCGACCGACATCCGCATGACTCTCTCGCGCCGCGCCATCCGCTCTCCCCGCTTCTCGCCCGTGGCCCGCCGGGCTCAGGAACCGCCCTTGCGCGCCTTGGCCTCCTCGGCAAGGCGGCGCTTCGCGGCGGTCGCGTACATGTCCACGTACTCCTGGCCGGAGAGCTTCATGATCTCGTACATCACCTCGTCGGTCACCGCGCGCAGGACGAAGCGGTCCTGCTCCATGCCCTGGTAGCGGCTGAAGTCGAGGGGCGTGCCGATCCGGATGCCCGGGCGCATCAGCTTGGGGACGACCTTGCCCGGGGGCTGGATCTTCTCCGTGTCGATCATCGCGACCGGGATCACCGGCACCCCGGCGGCCAGCGCGAGGCGGGCGAGGCCGCCGGTCTTGCCGCGGTAGAGGCGGCCGTCGGGCGAGCGGGTGCCCTCCGGGTAGATCCCGAACAGCTCCCCGCGCTCCAGTACGTCGAG
The DNA here is from genome assembly GCF_012273655.1 of Streptomyces physcomitrii. Taxonomy (GTDB): domain Bacteria; phylum Actinomycetota; class Actinomycetes; order Streptomycetales; family Streptomycetaceae; genus Streptomyces; species Streptomyces physcomitrii. The sequence continues at coordinate 353,532 of NZ_JAAWWP010000004.1, forward strand.
TCCGCTGCGGATGGCGGCCTGGCCCGCGCCGCGCGCCCCGGAGCGGTCCACCGGCAGCTGGCCCGCGCCCTTGAAGAAGGCGGCCGTCATCCGGCCCTTGAGCCCGGGGGTGGTGAAGTACTCGGCCTTCGCGATGAAGGTGACCTTGCGGTCGAGCACCGCGGGCAGGAAGAAGGAGTCGGAGAAGGAGAGGTGGTTGCTGGCGAGGATCGCCGGGCCCGTCTCGGGGATGTGCTCCAAACCCTCGGCCCAGGGGCGGAAGGCAAGCTTCAGCGGACCTCCGACGGTGAACTTCATCGCGCCGTACATCAACGTCCGCTGCCTCCTGGTGTGTGGTCGCACCGACATTACTGACATTCGCTCCACCGTGTCGCGCGGGGTCCTCCCGGCCCGCCCCGCGGCGGCTCCGGGCCGCCCGCGGCCGCCGGGGGCTCTGCGGATCTGGTCGGGTGTCGGTCCGCTCGCGTACGGTGAAGTACGCCGTGTCCACGGGACCCGCCGCCGGACGCGAAAGCCGTGCCTCAGCAAGTGCCTTCCGACAGCCGGGCGCCCCGACCGCCCGCTCCCGACACTCCCGTACGCCCTGATCCCGCAGTCGACGATCACCTACACGAAGTGGAGAGCCGCCGTGCCGGTGCTTCCCGGAGCCGAGCCCTACCGCCACGACGGCGGCGAGACCGGAGTGCTGGTCTGCCACGGATTCACCGGCACCCCGCAGTCGATGCGCCCCTGGGCCGAGTATCTCGCGGCCCAGGGACTGACCGTCTCGCTGCCGCTGCTGCCCGGGCACGGCACCCGCTGGGAGGACATGGCGGTCACCGGCTGGCAGGACTGGTACGCCGAGGTGGACCGGGAGCTGACCGCCCTCACCGAGCGCTGTGCGCGGGTCTTCGTCTGCGGGCTCTCCATGGGCGGCGCGCTGGCGCTGCGGCTCGCCGCGCTGCACGGCGAGGCGGTCAGCGGCGTCGCGGTGGTCAACCCGCTGAACCGCATCCACGGGCTCGCCGCGCAGGCGCTGCCGGTGCTGCGGCATCTGGTGCCCACCACCAAGGGCCTGGTCGGCGACATCGTCAAACCGGGCGCCACCGAGGTCGGCTACGACCGGGTCCCGCTGCACGCCGCGTACTCCCTGCGCCGTTTCACCCAGCGCCTGGACGGGGAACTCCCGCAGGTGACCCAGCCGTTGCTGCTGATGCACAGCACCGTCGACCACGTGGTGTCACCCGCCGACTCGGCGCGCATCCTCAGCCGGGTCTCCTCCACCGATGTCACCGAGATCCTGCTGGAACACAGCTACCACGTGGCGACGTTGGACCATGACGCGGACCGGATCTTCGAGGAGAGCTACGCCTTCTTCGCCCGGCTCGCTCCCAGTCTCGGCAAGGAAGGGACGGCCACCGGTGGCTGAGCACGAGGCGGACCGCGGCGAGGGACGCGAGCCCGAGGACGGCGCGGAGCAGGCGGCGCCCGCCCCGGACGCGGTGCCCGCCTTCGACGAGGACGCCGTCTGGGCGCAGATCGTCGCGGGCTACGGGGAGGAGCCGCCGGACCCGCCGGGCACCAAGCCCTTCCGTTCGGTGGAGGACCTGGCCCTGCTCGAACCCCCGGGCGGCGAGGACGAGGACGGCGGCACCCGGACCGCGCCCCGCACCGCCGAGGGCGGCGAGCCGGGCGGCGCCGCGGAGGGCACCGGCGCGGCCGACGGCCCGGAGAAGCCGGACAAGTTCAGCAAGCCGCCGGGCGGCCAGGGCCCGGCGGACCGCCCGCTCGGCAGCTCGGTCGTCTTCCCCCCGGCCGCGGGCCCGCGCGACCACAGCCCCCCGGAGCCCGGCGGGAAGGAACTCGACGACGACGAGGGCCACTTCGTCCCGCCGGAGCCGCCGCCGCTGCCGGACGCCGACCCCACCGCCAAGTTCGCCTGGCTGGGCGCGCTCGGCGGACCGCTGCTCCTCCTGCTCGCGGTGCTGCTCGGCTGGGAGATGACCTGGTGGCTGACGGCCCTGTCCGTCGGCGGCTTCCTCGGCGGCATCGCCACCCTGGTCGTCCGGATGAAGGACGGCGACGAGGACGACGAGGACCCGGGGCGCGGGGCGGTCGTCTGAGCTCGGTGGTCGTGTGAGCTCGGTGGTCGTCTGAGCCGGACGGTCGCGTGATCCGGGCGGTCGTCCGAGCCGTCCGGCGCGCGAACCGAGCGGTCCGGCGTGAACCGAGCGGTCCGGCGCGAACCGAGCGCGCGCTCCGTCCGGCATGTGAACCGAGCGGTCCGCCGCGACCCGGGCGGCGCGTGAACCGACCGGCCCTCCGATCCAGGCGGCGCGCGAACCGGCCGGGCGCCGATCCGGCCGGGCGCGATCCTCAGATGCGCGCCCGGCGTCCGCCGCCCGGCCGCTCCGCCGGGATCCGGAGTGCCGCGAGCACCGGCAGATGGTCCGTCGCCGCGCGCAGATCCGCCTCGCTGACCCCGGGGTGCCCGAGCGGTACCCCGCAGCCGAGCACCTCGACGCCCTCGCTGACGAAGAGCGCGTCGATACGGCGCCGGGGCGCACCGGCGGAGAAGGTGTGCTCCCCGCCCCAGGGCCGTTCCGCCCGGCAGTCGCGCAGCGCGGAGGCGAGCAGGCCGAAAGTCCGGCCGTCGGGGCGGTCGTTGAGGTCACCGCCCGCGAGCAGGTGCGGGGCGCCGAGGCGGTCCAGCTGGGCGAGGAGCCGGCCGCCCTGGCGGTACCGCTCCTCCTCGTCCAGGGAGAGATGGCAGCTCAGCACGCCGAGGCGGGCGCCGCCGAAGCGCACCACCGCGGTGGCGAAGCCGCGCCGGTGCAGCCCGGGGGTGAGTTCGAGGAGGACGTCCTCGGTGCGTTCGACGGTCGCGCGCAGCGAGCAGAGCAGCGCGGGCCCGGCCGCGGGACCGCCGCCGCCGAGGATCACCAGGTCGGTGGCGGCGGCGAGCCGGGCCAGCTTCTTGCGCCAGCGGAAGAAGCGCGGGGACTCCTGGAGCAGTACCAGGTCCGGGGCGCAGGCCCGGATGACCCGGGTGAGCGCCTCGAAGTCGTCGTAGAGCGAACGGACGTTGTAGCTGAGCACCCGGACGACGGCCGAACCGTCCTTCTCGGTACGGGAGTCGGGCAGCGTACTGGTCGGCATGCCGATCAAGATAACGCCGCCGGGCGGGCGGTGGGCGGCGCCTCGCGCTCGGGGCCCGGGCTCCGCCCGCCGCCGGTGCTCAGCCCTGGCGCGCGAGGTCCGCGGCGCCCACCAGGCCCGCCTTGCCGCCGAGTTGGGCGGCGACGACCTTGGCGTGCGGGCGCCACTGGGCGCCGATCAGCCAGCGCCGGAAGGACTTGCGGATCGGGTCGAGCACCAGGTCGCCCTCGTCGGAGACGCCGCCGCCGATGATGAAGGCCGAGGGGTCGAAGAGCGAGGCGAGGTCGGCGAGTCCGGCCCCGGCCCAGCGGGCCAGCTCGCGGAAGGAGTCGACGGCGACCGGATCGCCCTCCCGGGCGGCGGCGCTGACGTGCTTGCCCTCGATGCCCTCGGCGGTGCCGTCGCCGAGGGCGAGCAGGACCTCGGCGTTCTCGGGGGTGGCCAGGGCACGCTGGCGGGCGTAGCGGACCAGGGCGCGCCCGGAGGCGTACTGCTCCCAGCAGCCCTGGCTGCCGCAGCCGCACAGGAGTCCGTCGGGGACGACCCGGATGTGGCCGAACTCGGCGGCGACCCCGAAGCGTCCGCGGCGGAGCTTGTTGCCGATGATGATGCCGCCGCCGAGGCCGGTGCCGAGGGTGATGCAGATGACGTCCTCGTGGCCCTGGCCCGCGCCGAAGCGGTACTCGCCCCAGGCGGCGGCGTTGGCGTCGTTCTCCACGACCACCGGCAGGCCCACCCGCTGCTCGATCTTGTCCTTGAGCGGTTCGTGCCGCCAGTGGATGTTCGGCGCGAAGAGGACGGTGGCCCGCTTGTCGTCCACGTATCCGGCGGCCCCGATGCCCACGGCCTCGATCTGGTGGCCCTTGCCCGCGCCGGTCACCGCGGCGCTGATCGCCTCGACGATGCCCTCGGCGGTGGGCGGGGTGGGAACCGTGTGCGTTTCGAGGATCTTCCCCGACTCGTCGACCACACCGGCCGCGATCTTCGTGCCGCCGATGTCCACGCCGATGGTGAGTCCCATGTGTCCCTCAGTCAGATTGAGCCGCGTGACCGCGCGCTCCCGATGGCCGTCCGGCGCTTCGGGGGAGGCGGCCGGCACGGGGAGAGCCTGCTCGCCCGCGCGCGCCCTGAGCCCGGTACGGCGTCGGACCGGTGTCGTCGGGGCAAACGCTACCCCACACCCGGCTCAGTCCAGATCGATGTGCTCGCCCGGTCCGGCATCCTCGGGCCCGGTGCCCTTGTCCCGGGGCGCTTCGCCCGTGTCCGGGGACGCTTCGCCCTCCTCGCCGAGCCCGGTGCTCTTCTCCCGGGTCCAGCGGCCCTCCTGCCCGACGACGGCGGAGCGGTAGGCGGCGAGCAGTTCGGAACCGGCGGCGGCGAGATGGTCGAAGACCTGCGGATTGCGCTCGACCACCGGCCGGGCGGCGGCCTTGGCCTGCTCCACCATCTGCCGCAGGGCCTGTCCGGCGGCCTGCTCGGCCGCGCCCTGGCCGACCGCGCCGAGCAGCGGCCCGCGCAGCTCGGACAGCTTCTCGCCCACCGCGTCGACCAGTTTGAAGAGCTCCTCGGAGGCCGAGCCGGGGGCCTGCCCCGCGCGGGTACGCCGACGGGCCTTCTCGGCGGCGAGGTCCTCGGCGCAGGCGGTGGCCCAGGCGTCCGTGTCGGTCGCCGTCGCCGGTTCCTCCGCGGACTCGGATGCGGGGCGTTCGGTGGGATCACTCATGGCGGGCAGGCTCTTCCCTCGTCCACCCGGACCCTCATGGCGGGCCCCGGGTTCGTACCTTCGACGGTACCTGACCGCGGGGCCCGGATCACCGGCCGGAACGGGCCGCGCACCGGGCGCGCACGGCCCTCGGCACCAGGAGCACCACCGGCATCGGCGACCGGGGCGCGGCTCCCGGAGTACGTCTCCGGTGGCGCGGGTCCCCGCCCGGCCGCCCCCGCGTACCCGGCTGCCTCACTGCTCCTGCGGCCACAGCGCCGGGTCGGGCGCGAAGCGCAGTTCGAGGACCGAGTCCCGCAGGGCCGCGCCCGCCACCCGGCAGCGCCGCAGGGCCGAGGGCAGCGGCACGATCCGCCGGAACGGGCCCGCGGTGAGCACGAGTTCGGCGCCCCGGCGCACCAGGTCCAGCTCCTCGCGGGCGGCGCCGGGCAGCGGGATGCGCCAGAGCAGCAGCCCGTCCGCGGCGAGGCGGTCCACCACCGGCCACTCCGGTACGGGGCCGCCCCCGGCGGGCGGTACCTGCCCGAGCGCGGCGAGGTCGTCGGTGCCCTGCGGATCCCGGCCCAGGTGCGGCACCTCGCTCAGCGGCACCTGCGCAGCCCCGGCCCCGGCGGAACGCGTACCGGCTCCGGGGGCTGCCGAGCCCGCCCCGGCTCCGGCGTCGGCGGAGGCCGGCCCGGCCTCGGCCGAGGCCGCCCCCAGCCCGGCGTCAGCGGAGCCCGCCCCGGTCCCCGCGGCCCCCACCTCGACACGGGCCGCGCGCAGCCCCCCGCCCCGCCACTCGGCGAGGGTCTTGCGCTGCTGTGCCGCCAGTTCCTGCGCCCAGTGCCCTTCGGCGTTCTCGGGCAGTACGCGGTTGGCGGCGAGGCCCGCGAGGTCGAGCCGGTGCAGGGCGAGTCCGGTCAGGGCGGTGCGCACCGCCTCGGCTCCGGCCGGACCGGGCTCCGCGACCAGCAGGACCCGGCTGTCGGCGCTCTCCACCAGGCCCTGGACGGCGGCGAGTTCGGCGTCCCAGCGGGCGGCGGCCTCGTACAGCGCCTCGGTCGGCACGGGCACCCCCGCGAGCCTGCCGAGCACCGGCCGCAGCGCCCGCGCCGCCTGCCGCTCGGGCGGCAGCAGCCTGGCCAGGTACCGGCGCAGCTGCCCCGGAAGCGCGAGCAGCCCGATCGCCTCGGTCACCGGAGGGAGGTCGACGACCAGGAGGTCGTACGGGAGGGCGGAACCCGTCACGGATTCGGATACGGGACCGGCCCCCTCACCGGGGGTCCCCGCCTCGGCGGGAGCCGTACCGGTGGGAGCCGTACCGCCGGGAGCCATGCCGGCCGGAGCCCCGCCCCGTGGCCGGGGGCCGACCGCCGCCGTGTGCAGGGCCCTGAGCAGGGAGAGTTCGCGGGCGCCGGGGAGCGGGAGGAGTTCCTCGGCCTCCAGTCGGCCCGCGCCGAGCAGGTCGAGGGCGCCGGTGAACCGGTCCTGGAGGGCGAGCAGTTCGCGGCGGAAGTCCTCGGCGGGGTCGGCCCGCAGCGCGCTGAGGTTCGCCTCGGCCTCGGTCGCCACGGCGCCGGTGCGGATGCCGAGCGCGGTGCCGAGGCTGTCCACCGGGTCCGCGGAGAGCACCAGGGTGCGGCTCCCCCGCCGGGCCGCGGCGAGGGCGGTGGCCGCGGCGAGGGTGGTCCGCCCGCTGCCGCCGGGGCCGGTGACGAAGAGGGTGCGCATGGGGCCAAACGGTACGTCAGGGGCGCCGGGCCCCGACGCCGGGAGCGGCTCGCCCCGGCCGCAAGGTGGCTCAACTCCCTTGCCGTACGCGGCGGATGAGCGACCGGCGGAGGCCGCGGAGCCAAGCGGGGGGCGGGCCGGCCATGCTTCCGGGGCCCCGGTGTCCCGGCCCGGGAGTGGCGCGAAGTGATCGCCGCCGTTCACCCGCGGATCGTCACCGCTCCGGCGCGGATCGTCATCGCCTCGGCGCGGAGCACCGGCGCGGATCGCCGCCGCCCCGCCGCGGATCCCGCCGCCGGGCAGCCGTCCGCCGCGAGGCAGCCTTCCGCCGCCGGCCGGCCGCGGACCGCGGCCGCCGTCCCGCGCGGGACCGCGGCTACTTGCCCGCGCCGGACTCCACGCGCTTCTTCAGCCCGGCGAGCGCGCGGTCGGTGATGACCTTCTCGGCCTTGCGCTTGATCATGCCGAGCATGGGGATCTTGACGTCCACGGTCAGCTGGTAGGTGACCTCGGTGCCGGATCCGGCGGGCTCCAGCAGGTAGGAGCCGTCCAGCGAGCGCAGCATCTGCGACTTGACCAGGGTCCAGCTGACCTGGTGCTCACCGGTCCAGGTGTAGGCGAGGGTCTGGTCGTCCTTGATGGCGCCGGCGTCCATGACGAGGCGGACCTGCTCCGCGCGGCCCGCGTCGTCGGTGGCGAGGACCTCGGCCTCCTTGACCTCGCCGGTCCAGTCCGGATAGCGGGCGAAGTCGGCGATCACTCCCATCACGTCGGCAGGTGCCGCCTCGATCGTGATGCTCGAGCTGGTGTGTTCCGCCATCTCCGTGGCTCCTTGGGGTGCTCCGCTGCGGGGTCATTGCATGCAGCCGAAGGCTACCCCCCGCGAGGAGCTCACCATTCCAGGGCCCAGGGCCTGCCGGAACGCGCGAAGTGCCCGACGTTCACGCACTCGGTGGCGCCGATGCGCATCCGCTGGGCGAGCGGCTGGTGGACATGGCCGAAGAGCGCGTACCGCGGGCGGGTGCGGTGGATGGCGTCGAGCAGGGCGCCGCTGCCCCGCTCGAAGCGGCGGGCGACCGTGTCGTAGAGGAGTTCGGGGACGTCCGGCGGGATGTGGGTGCAGAGCACGTCGACCTCGCCGACCGCCTCGATCTTGGCGGCGTACTCCTCGTCGCTGATCTCGTAGGGCGTACGCATCGGGCTGCGCAGTCCGCCGCCGACGAAGCCGAAGACCCGCCCGCCGATCTCGACCCGCTCGCCGTCCAGGACCCGGGTGCCCTCGCCCGCGTACTCGGGCCAGAGGCCGGGGATGTCGACATTGCCGTAGGTGGCGTACGTCGGATCGGGGAAGGCGGCGAAGAGTTCGGTGTACTGCTTGCGGACGGCCTCCTCGATGGCGGCGGCCCGGTCGGCGCCGAGCCGGCCCCAGAGCCCGGCGCCGAATTCGCGGGCCTCCGCGAAGCGGCGGGCGGTGCGCAGTTCGACGATGCGGTCGGCGTTCTCCTCGCCGAAGAGGTCGGGGAAGATGCCGCGCGAGTGGTCGGCGTAGTCGAGGAAGAGCACCAGGTCCCCGAGGCAGACCAGCGCGTCGGCGCCCTCTCCGGCGCGGGCGAGGTCGCGCGCGTTGCCGTGCACGTCGCTGACCACATGGACGCGTGTGCGTGCGGGGCGCGCGCGCTCGGCCGGTGCGCCCTGGGGATCCGCCGTGGTGCCTGCCATGCCGGTCAGCCTAAGCCGCCCGCCCGCCGACTGGGTAGGGGCGCCCGACCTGCGGTTCCTTCCTGCCTCACCACGCCGTGGACTACCCTTCCGATGGCACCGTCATGCCGTGTGATGCACCGAACATCTGGCCTGGGGCTCTACCCGCGGGTCCATACCGGTGGGTAACGTCCGGGCAGTCCAGCAGTGCCCGGTTTCCGCCGAGGATTCCGGGTGCGCCCGAGCCCATGGACGGCACCGTCGCATCACACAACGTCGTGGCGCCGGCGCTTGTGAGGAGCAGCAGTCTTGCGCGAGTTCAGCCTTCCGGCCCTGTACGAGGTCCCCTCGGACGGGAATCTGACCGACATCGTCCGCCGCAATGCGACGCGGCACCCGGATGTCGCCGTGATCGCGCGCAAGACCGCGGGGAACTGGCAGGACGTCACGGCCGCCGACTTCCTGCGCGAGGTCAACACCGCGGCCAAGGGCCTGATCGCGGCGGGCGTGCAGCCCGGCGACCGGGTGGGCCTGATGTCCCGCACCCGCTACGAGTGGACCCTCCTGGACTTCGCGATCTGGAGCGCGGGCGCGGTCACCGTGCCGGTGTACGAGACCAGTTCGCCGGAGCAGGTGCAGTGGGTGCTCGGCGACTCCGGGGTGGTGGCCTGCCTGGTCGAGCTGGAGGTGCACGCGGCGGCCGTGGAGTCGGTGCGCGAGCGGCTGCCGGAGCTCAAGCACGTCTGGGGGATCGAGAACGGCGCCCTGGAGGAGCTGGCCCGGCTCGGCGCGGACGTGGACGACTCCGTGGTCGAGGAGCGCGGCTCGCTCGCCAAGGCCGACGACCCGGCCACCCTCGTCTACACCTCGGGCACCACCGGGCGCCCGAAGGGCTGTGTGCTGACCCACCGCAACTTCTTCGCGGAGTGCGGCAACATCGTGGAGCGGCTGCGGCCCCTCTTCCGTACCGGCGAGTGCTCGGTGCTGCTCTTCCTGCCGCTGGCCCATGTCTTCGGCCGGATGGTGCAGATGGCGCCGATGATGGCGCCGATCAAGCTGGGCTGCGTACCGGACATCAAGAACCTCACCGAGGAACTGGCCGCCTTCCGGCCGACGTTGATCCTCGGGGTGCCGCGGGTCTTCGAGAAGGTCTACAACTCGGCCCGGGCCAAGGCGCAGGCCGAGGGCAAGGGCCGGATCTTCGACCGGGCCGCGGACACCGCGATCGCCTACTCCAGGGCGCTCGACACCCCCTCGGGGCCCGCCCTCGGGCTGCGCCTGAAGCACCGGCTCTTCGACCGGCTCGTCTACAGCAAGCTGCGGGCGGTGCTCGGCGGCCGCGGCGAGTACGCGATCTCCGGCGGCGCCCCGCTGGGCGAGCGGCTCGGGCACTTCTTCCGCGGCATCGGCTTCACCGTCCTGGAGGGCTACGGCCTGACCGAGTCCTGCGCCGCGACCGCCTTCAACCCCTGGGACCGGCAGAAGATCGGCACGGTCGGGCAGCCGCTGCCGGGCTCGGTGGTGCGGATCGCGGACGACGGCGAGGTGCTGCTGCACGGCGAGCACCTCTTCCGGGAGTACTGGAACAACGAGTCCGCGAGCGCCGAGGCGCTGGCCGATGGCTGGTTCCACACCGGAGACGTGGGCACCCTCGACGAGGACGGCTATCTGCGGATCACCGGCCGCAAGAAGGAGATCATCGTCACCGCGGGCGGCAAGAACGTCGCCCCCGCCGTGATCGAGGACCGCATCCGCGCCCACGCCCTGGTCGCCGAGTGCATGGTGGTCGGCGACGGCCGCCCCTTCGTGGGCGCGCTGGTCACCCTCGACGAGGAGTTCCTCGCCCGCTGGGCCGCCGACCACGGCAGACCCGCGGACGCGAGCCCCGCGTCGCTGCGCGAGGACCCGGAGCTGCTGCTCGCCGTGCAGAGCGCGATCGACGACGGCAACGCGGCGGTCTCCAAGGCCGAGTCGGTACGCAAATTCCGGATCCTCGGCGTGCAGTTCACCGAGGAGAGCGGCCATCTGACGCCCTCGCTCAAGCTCAAGCGCAATGTGGTGGCCAAGGACTACGCGGGCGAGATCGACGCGCTGTACGAGCGCTGAGGCGACTCCGTACGAGCGCTGAGCCGAAGCGGTACGGGGACTGAGCCGACCCGGTACGAACGCCGAGCCGACCCGGTACGGGCCCTGAGGGGAGCGGCGCCCGCCTCCGTACGCGGGGGCGGACCGGTCTCAGAGCAGCTGCCGGAGCCGGTCCGCGAGCAGGTCCCAGCGCCACTTCTCCTCGACCCACTCCCGGCCGCGGCGCCCCATCCGCTCCCGCAGCTCGGGATCGGCGAGCAGCATGCCCACCCGCTCGGCGGTCTCCTCGACGCTGCCGCCGCGGACCACCCAGCCGGTCTCCCCGTCGAGTACGGCGTCGGGGGCGCCGCCCGAGTCGCCCGCGACGACCGGCAGTCCGGTCGCGGAGGCCTCCAGGTAGACGATGCCGAGCCCCTCGACGTCGAGTCCGCCGCGGCGGGTGCGGCAGGGCATCGCGAAGACATCGCCCGCGCCGTAGTGGGCGGGCAGTTCGGCCCAGGGCACCGCGCCGGTGAAGTGCACCGAGGCAGCCACCCCCGTCCGCTCGGCGAGCCGCCGCAGCTCCTTCTCGTAGGGGCCGCCGCCGACCACGAGCAGCACGGCCCCGGGGTGTCCGGCCAGGACCCGGGGCATCGCGCGGATCAGGGTGTCCTGCCCCTTGCGGGGGACCAGGCGGGAGACGCAGACCACCACCGGACGCTCGCTGAGCCCGAGCCGGGCCCGCACCTCCGCGCCGCCGGAGCCCGGGTGGAAGGTCTTCTCGTCGACGCCCGGCGGCAGATGCGCCATCCGCGCCGCAGCCTCGGGGCCGAGGGCCCCCGCGATCCGGGAGCGGGTGTACTCGCCGAGGTAGGTGAGGGTGTCGGTGCCCGCCCCGATACGGCGCAGAAGGCCGCGGGAGACGGGGAGTTGGGCCCAGGCGGCCTCGTGCCCGTGGGTGGTGGCGACCAGCCGCCGGGCACCGGCCCGCCGCAGCGCGGGCGCCATCAGGCCGAGCGGTGCCGCCGCGCCGAACCAGACCGAGGTGCAGCCGTGCGCCCGCAGCAGCTCGGTGGCCCGCCGGGTCACCCGCGGGGTCGGCAGCAGCATGGTGGTGCGGTCCCGGATCACCTCGAAGGGCTGCTCGGCGTCGAAGGCGGCGGTGGCCTCGGCCCCCTGACGGCCGCGCTTCCAGGTCGAGGCGTAGACGACCAGCCGCTCCGGGTCCAGGCGCAGCGCCATGTTGTGCAGGAAGGCTTGGATTCCGCCAGGGCGGGGAGGGAAGTCGTTGGTCACGATCAGCGTCTTGTGCATCGCGGCCGACAGTACCGAAGAGTCCGCCACGCGGGCACCCGGTGGCCGTCGTCCCGCCGCGCCCTGCATGATGGCTGCTCAGAGCCGTGCGAGGGCTGACCTCCCGCCCGGCGCGGACCGTACGGCCGCACAGCACGGAACCGGGCGAGGGTGCCCGGCGGACGACGGCCGGTTGGCCGGAACGGAACGGGGAGGCACATGCGCGGCGCGCCGCCGAGCGGAATCCGCACCCACACGGCGATGGCCCTCTGCTGGGCGGGGACCCGGACCCTGCTCCTGCTCTGGGTGTTCAAGGTCGTGGTGATGCCGGGCCCCGATGTGACCAGCGATGTCTCGGTGATCTACCAGGGCTGGTACGAGACGCTGGGCGACGGGCGCTTCCCCGAGGGCGATGTGGCTTGGCAGTACCCCCCGGCCGCCGCCCTCGCCATCGTCTCCCCCGCGCTGCTGCCCTTCCTCGGCTACGCCGAGGCCTTCTTCGTCCTCGCCCTGCTGACCGACGCCGTGGTCACCGCGCTCCTGGTGCGCGCCGGCCGCGGGCCCGGCCGAAGCCCGCGCGGCGCCTGGGTCTGGATCGCCGGAGTACCGCTGCTCGGCCCGACCGCGTACGCCCGCTACGACCTGATGGTGACCGCGCTCGCGGTGGCGGCGCTGCTGGCGGGCGCCCGGCGTCCGGCCGCGCTCGGGGTCTTCGCCGCGCTCGGCGCCCTGGTGAAGGTCTGGCCCGCGCTGACGCTGCTCGGCACCGAGCGGGGCCGGGTGACCCGTACCTCCTGGCTGAGCGCCGCCGCCACCGGGCTCGGGCTGCTGCTGGCCTTCGCGCTCGCCATGCCCGGCTCTCTGGACTTCCTCGGCGCGCAGCGCGAGCGGGGCACCGAGGTGGAGTCGCTGGGCGCCCTGGTCTTCCATGTGGCCCGGCACCACGGCTGGTCCGGGCGGATCGAACTGCACTACGGGTCCATGGAGTTCCTCGGCCCGCACGTCGGCCTGGTCAGCACGCTGGCGCAGGTGCTCTCGCTGCTCGCCCTCGGCTGGCTGGTGCTGTGGCGGGTGCGGGCGCGGCACTGGTCGGCGACGACCCTGCCGGACGCGGCCTTCGTCGCCGTGCTGCTCTTCACCACCACGAGCCGGGTGATCAGCCCCCAGTACATGATCTGGCTGGTCGGCCTGGCCGCGGTCTGCCTGCTGCACCGGGCGAGCCGGATGGGGGTGCCCGCGCTGCTCGTGCTCGCGGCGACCCTGGTGACGATGCTGGAGTTCCCGATGTGGTTCGTCCACGTGGTGAGCAGCGACACCCGCGGGCTCACCCTGATGTTCCTCCGCAACGGCCTGCTCGTGCTCGCCTCGGTGCTCGCGGCCCGGGTGCTGTGGCGGCAGACGGTGACCGGACCCCGGGCCGGCGGGCACCGCGACCTGCCCCGGCAGCCGGCACACGGCACGGAACACACCGCGCGCTCCTGACCCGGGCACCGGCACCCGACATCCCGGATGCTTCACGAACCGGCGGACCACGAACCGCCGGACCTCGACTGAGCAGCGCGGGCCTGCGTCTCCGCGCACGACTCCACCGCCCGGCGGCCCACCGCGGTCGCCGCCCTCGCCCTCCACGACAGCGGCGCCCGCCCTACTCCCCGCCCAGCTCCGCACGCAGATAGCTCTGCCACTGCCGGGTGAACTCCCCCTCCCGGAGGCCGAGTACGGAGTCCAGGGCCGCGGCGACGGCCCCCTCGCGTCCGTCGTGGGCGCCCACCGCCCGGTAGAACTCCCGCAGTTGGGCCAGGCCCCAGCGTTCGGCGATCAGCCGGCAGGCGAGCCAGCCGCCCTCGTAGGCCTCGGCGAGCGCGCCCGCCTCCCGGCCGAAGCCGAAGTCCGCGTCGGCGGGCAGCGCCCGGGGCAGGCGGCCCTCGCGTACCGCGCGGGTGAGTTCGGGGGCGGCCTCCGGGGCGGAGCGGCCGGTGCCGCGGTAGCCCGCCCAGTCGGCGAAGCCCTCGGAGAGCCAGAGCGGGGTCGAGGCGGTGGTCCGGGTGCGGGTGGCCACATGGGTGGTCTCGTGCGTCATCACCACCTGCCTGCCCGTCTCGCCGAGCAGTCCGAAGGCCTCCGGATTGACGATCACCCGGTCCGCGGGCGCCCGCCCGGTGCCGCCGACCTCCCCGGTGGTCACCGCCGCGATGCCCCGGTACACCGAGGGTTCCGCGCCGAGCAGCCCGGCCATGTCCGCCGGCGAACGCGGCACCAGGACCACCACCCGCTGCCGCCAGTCGTCACCCCAGGCCCGGGTCGCCCGGGGCACCGCCGCGTCCGCGAGCCGGGCGAACTCCCGCAGCCGCGCCCCGGACTGGCCCACCCCGAGCACCAGCGAGCGCGCGCCCCGCACCGCGTCCACCGCGCCCTGCTCCCAGAACTGCCGGGCCGGACCGGCGGAGCGCTCCCCGGTGACGTACCAGCGTCCCCCGTGCCGCCGCAGGTCCAGGGTGCGGGTGGCGGTCAGCGGGGCCCGGTCGTAGCCGCGCAGCCGGTAGCCGAGCTCGGCGCGGGCGCGGGCCCGTCCCGAGCCGGTGCTCTCCAGGCGGGTGAGGCGGTACGTCCAGGAGGTCAGCGGGACCTCGGCGAGGTTGCCGAACTCGGGGTCCTCGCGGGCGGGGCCCTCCTCGGTGCCGCGGTAGGCCCGCTCGTCGCGGTCGAGCACCGCCCGGGCGCGTACGTCGAGCAGCCGCTGCACCGCGCGCTCCTCGGAGCCGCCCCGCGCCGGGCCCCCGCACCCCGCGAGCAGCGCCAGGCACAGCGCCGCGACGCCCGCACCGTACCGTCGACCAGCCATTCTCCAGATCGTACGGGGCAGTGGGGGCCGCCTCAGACCCGTGTGACCGAGGAGACGGGCATCATGCCGACCGGGTCGTAGCGGACCGGGGCGCCCGGGTACGGGGCGTGGATGACCCGGCCGCCGCCCGCGTAGAGGCCGATGTGGCTGGCGTCGGCGCGGTAGACGACGAGGTCGCCGGGGCGGGCCTCGGACAGCGGGATCCGGCGCCCGGCGCCCGCCTGGGCCTGGGAGGTGCGCGGCAGGCCCACCCCGGCGCGCGCGTAGGACCACTGGATCAGGCCCGAACAGTCGAAGCGGGAGGGGCCGTTGGCGCCCCAGACGTAGGGGCTGCCGAGCGCGGTGCGGGCGGTGGCGAGCGCGGCCGCCGCGTGCGGGGAGGCAGCGGCGCCGGTCGGCGGCAGTCCCGCGTCCGGGCGGCCGGAGCGGGAGGCCCGGGCGTCGAGGGCGCGTTCGCCCTCGGGCAGCGCGGCGAGCAGGGCCTTGGCACGGGCCAGCCGCTGCCGCACGGTGTCCTTGTGCCGGGCCAGGGTGCGGCGGCTGCGCTCCAGTTCGCCGAGGAGGGCGTCCGCCTCGCGCCGCTCCTGGTCGAGGGTGCGCCGGGCGTCGCGCAGTCCGCGCAGCCGCTGCTCGCCGACCACGCCCATCCGCTCCAGGGTGGTGGCCTGGTCGAGATAGCCGTCCGGGTCGGCGCTGAGCAGCAGCATCAGCGCGGGGTCGAGGCCGCCGGAGCGGTACTGGGCCCCGGCGACCGGGGCGAGCGCCTCGCGCAGCGCGTTGACCCGGTCCTGGGTGCGGGCCATCCGGTCCTGGGTGCGCGAGAGCGCGGTACGCAGCGTCCGGGCCTTCTCCCCGGCGCCGTTGTACGCCTGGGTGGCGCGCTCGGCCTCCGTGTAGAGCCGCCGCACCTCGGCCCGGGCCCGCTCGGGGCGCTCCGGCGGCGCGGCGCCCGCGGGCGCGGCGGCCAGCGTGGTGGCGGCCGTCGCGAAGGCGGCGGACAGGACGGTGACGCGGGCGCCCTGCCCGGTGAGGGCGCGGGGGGAAACGGGGGAACGGCGATGTGAGCCCATGGTGCCGGCTCTCCCTTCCGTGAGGTCCCCGGTGCTGCCGGGTGCGGTGCGGTGCGAGGAACGCGGCCGAACAGTAACCGCGGCACAGCGTGACGACCAACGCCCTTACCGGGTACGGAGGGTGAGATTCCGGCGCCGCCGCAGGTCACGGGAGGGGCGCCCGCGGCGGGCGGTCCGCGCGATTCGCTCATTCGGGCGCCCGGCGAGGGGGCGCGGCACCGGGGCGCGGACGCACGTACCCCGGAAAGCACGAAGTCCGGCCGCGGGGGCCGGACTCGGGCGGTCGCCCGGCGGGTACCCGCCGGGCGGTGGAGCGGAAATTCAGATGCGCACGCCGAACTGGTACGGCATGTTGTTGATCGACTCGTAGCGCACATTGGCGCCGGTGCGCGGGGCGTGCAGCACTTGGCCATTGCCCGCGTAGAAGCCGACGTGGTGCAGGTCGCTGTAGAAGATGACCAGGTCGCCGACCTGGAGATCGCTCTGCGAGGAGATCCGGGTGCCCGCGTTGGCCTGCGCCTGCGAGGTGCGCGGGATGGAGACACCGGCCTGGCTGAAGGCCCAGGAGGTGAGGCCCGAGCAGTCGAAGGAGCTGGGGCCGGTGGCGCCGTAGACGTACGGCGAGCCGATCTTGCTCTGCGCGGCGGAGAAGGCCTGGCCCGCGAAGCCGGACGGCGGCTTGCCGGGGTTGCCGATGACGTCGCGGGCGCTGTCGCGGTTGGCGCGCGCCTCCTCGGCGGCGAGGGACGCCTTCTCCTTCGCCGTCAGCGTGTTGAGCAGCTTCTGGGCGTCACCGAGCTTCTTCTGGACCTCTTTCTTCTTCTTGCCGAGCTGCTCACGCGTCTCGGCGAGGTCCTTGAGCTTGTCGGAGGCCTCCTTGCGCTGCTGGGCCAGCGAGCGCTGCTTCTCCTGGATCTTCTTCAGGGAGTCCACCTGCTGACCGCTGAGCTGGTCGAGGGTGGAGGCCTTGTCGAGGTAGCTGTCCGGGTCGGAGGCGAGGAACAGCTGCACGGAGGGGTCGATGCCGCCCGAGCGGTACTGGGCGCTGGCCATCGAACCGAGGCCGTCCCGCAGGTCGTTCAGCTCGTCCTGGCCGCGCGCGACCTTGTCCTGGAGATTGTCGATCTCCTTGTTGAGCTTCTGCTGCTTCTCCTTGGCACCGTTGTACTTCTCGGTGGCCTGCTCGGCCTCCTCGTACAACTTGTCGACCTTCTGCTTGACCTGGTCCTTATTGGACTTCGGCGCGGCCTGCGCGCCGCCCTGGGAGGTCAGCGCCACGGCTGCGGCGGCGGTCGCGGTGAGCACGGTCACACGGGTGCGGCTCGTCTGCTTCGGTCGACGGTGGGACGCCACGGAGGCGAGCTCCTTCTTCCTCGAGCCGCCTACCGGGGACGGTCGGCGGTGCCCCCTCGCCAAATCACCCCTTGTGAGTGATCACCCGAGCGAAGGTTCGGCCCGACCCTAGTGACCTTCCTGTGATCAGTTCAAATCCTCACGGGAAAAAAATCGGTCACAGACAGCATTCTTTGCCCACAACTCACCAGCAGTGAGGTCCGATTGACTTTACGTCGCGCCGAGAAGCCGCCAATCGGGGCATCAGGCCCAGAGGTTGCGCTTGGGACAGATGTTTCCTAGGGGCGTCGGAGGGTACGCGGCGCAGACCCTCCGCAAGGGGTGCGAACCGGGCGTGCGCCCCAGCCGCAACAGCGCGCGACGCGGTCCGGCGGAACGGCTCGGGGGCGGGAAGTCCGGCCGCGCGAAAGGGAGTTGCGGACGCCAACGGGGGGACGTTCGCGGCCGGGGGCCGAGGCGGCGCCCCGGGCCCGCCGCTCAGGCCCGTGAGAGGCGCTTCAGGAGCACCGCGGAGGCGACCGGCCGCGCCCCCGCCTTGGCCACCCCGTCGGCCACCTCGCGGTCGGTGGAGACCACCACCACGGGGCGGCCCGGCGGTTCGGCGCGCACCAGCTGGCGGATCAGCTCGTCGGCCGTGACCCCGGGCTTCGAGAAAAGGACGCGGACCCCGCGCGGCGGTGCGAGCAGGACCGGGGCGGCCAGTTCGGCCCCGTCGAAGACGCAGGTGACCTCGGCGCCGGTCTGGGCGGCGAGCTGCGAGAGGGTGCCGAGCAGGCGCAGCCGCTGCTTGTCGAGGGGCATCTGCGGATAGCCGGTCTTGGTGACGTTGTAGCCGTCGACCACCAGATGGGCCTGCGGCAGCGCCAGCAACTGGTCCAGGATCGCCGGGTCGTTCTCGGACAGGGCCCGGGCGGCGATGTCCTTCGGCGTCATCCGGCCGGGCTCGACGGCATCCACGGTCTCCGCGGGCCGCACCGACACCGGGGGCAGGGCGAGTTCACGCCGGAGGCCCTGCGCGGCGTCGAGCACGGTGTCCAGGAGCAGGCGCATCCGCATGTCCTCCATGCTGCGGCCCTCGCGCGCCGCCCGCCGCGCGGCCTCCAGGGCGGCCTCCGCCTCGCCGAGCCGGGACTTGAGCCGCCGGGACTCGCTCTCCGCGGCGGTCAGCTGGGCCTGCCCCTCGGCGCGCTCCGTCTCGAACTCCGCCTCGGCCTTGCGCAGCGCCGCCTCGCCCCGCTTCACATCGCTGAGCGCGGCCCGCAGCTTGCGGTGCAGCGACTCCGACTCCCGCCGGGCGCTGTCGAGTTCGGCGCGCAGCCGCTCGGTCTCGGCCTTGGTCTGGCCGCGGGCGGCGGCCAGCTCCGCGCGCAGCCGCTCGGCCTCGGCCCTGGACTGCTCGTCGGCGCGCTCGGCGTCCGCGCGCTGGGCCTCCTCGCCCGCGGCGGCGACCAGCTTGGCCCAGTCGTCGGGCCGCAGCACATAGGCGGCCGCCGCGACGTCGAGCGGATCGGCGGCGGGCGGCGGGGTCCCGGAGTCCAGGGCGGCGGCCAGCTCCGGTTCGGCGGCGCGCAGCCGCTCGGCGATCCGCTGCCGGAAGACGGTGTCGCCCTCCACGGCGGCGGCCATCGCGTTGCCCGCGAACCTGGCCCGCCGGTTCGGCGTGAAACGCGCGTACTGCCGCAGCTGCGCGGGCAGTTCGGCGGGCGTCAGGGCCCCGAAGCCGTCCGAGACGAGCTGCACCACCCGGCGCCGCACCCCTTCGGGCAGCGGGCGGTCGAGCATCTCAGCGGCGCCGTCGGCCGGCTCCCCGCCTGCGCTCTCCACCATGCGTCACCCCAAAGGTGCGGGGGCGCGGCCCCGTCAGGAGCCGGCGCCCGGCCTGTCCACGAGTTCGATCCGGTCCACCGCGTTGCACCAGCGGCAGCGGACCGACTCGATGGTCTCACTGACCACCTCGCGCTCCTCCACCGTGGGCTCACCGGCCAGGTCGAGATGCACGTACTCCACCACCTTCGAGGACCGCGTGACATCGAAGCGCGTGAGGTTGCCGCACATCGTGCAGCGCCAGCGGGTGGTGGCGGTGGCCAGGGGGACCGTCATCGTGCCTGTCGCTTCCTACGAGTCTTTCCGGACGGCGCGGTCTTCTCCATGGTGCCCCTGCCCGGTGGTGCGTGGCCCCCAAGCCTACGGCCTGCGGCTCCACCGGCGCCCTGCCGTCCACGGCGGCGAGGCGCTCCGCACGCTTCCCGCCCGGTACGTCATGATCTGTCCATGATCGATCGAGGCAGCGGCCGCGGAGACACGGACGACGGGAACAGGGGCCGAGGGGTGAGCCGCCTCCGCCGGGCCGTGCCGCACGGCGATGCCCCGGTGACCCACGGGCTCATCGCCCTGTGCTGCCTGGCCTTCCTGTGCAGCCCGATCGCGGGCCTGTACCCCGGCTACGGCACCGGCGAGCGCCTCGCCACCGCGCAGGAGTCCTTCTTCGCCCGCTGGGGCGTGATCCCCGCGGAGCTCTTCGCCCCCACCGCCCGGGCCCTGGTCACCCCCGTGACGGCGCTCTTCGTGCACGGCAGCTGGCTGCACCTGCTGGGCAACATGCTCTTCCTGTACGTCTTCGGCGCAATGACCGAGGCGCGGCTGGGCAGGCTGCACTTCCTCGGCTTCTACCTCGGCTCGGGCGCGCTCGCCCTCTTCGGCTACGCGCTCGCCCACTCGGGTTCCGGGCAGCCCCTGGTCGGCGCCTCCGGGGCGATCTCCGCCGTACTCGGCGCCTTCCTCTACCTCTTCCCCCGGGCCCGGGTCACCAGCCTCTTCCCCTTCCTCCTCTTCCTGCCGCTGCGCTTCCCGGCCTGGGTGGTGCTGCCCTTCTGGGTCACCCTCCAGTGGCTGGCGCTCGGCCGGGGCGGCCAGGGCCCCGGGGTCGCCTATCTGGCCCATCTGATCGGCTTCTCGGTCGGCTTCGCCTACGCCTGGCTGCGCTGCCACGGCCGCCCCGCACCCGAGGCGGAGGCAGCGGCGAAGGGGCGGCTGCCCGGTGCCGCTCCTCTAGAGTGAGAGCCGCCCCCGCCCGGTCACCCCAGGGAGAACTGCCACCGTGATCACCGCGATCGTGCTCATCAAGACCAGCGTGGACCGGATCCCGGAGATCGCCGAGTCGATCGCCGCGCTGGACAGCGTCAGCGAGGTCTTCTCGGTCACCGGCACCTACGACCTGATCGCCATGGTCCGCGTCAACTCGCACGACGACCTCGCGGACGTCATCCCCGGCCGGATCAGCAAGATCCCCGGCGTCGAGGGCACCGACACCCACGTCGCCTTCCGCACCTACTCCCAGCACGACCTGGAAGCGGCCTTCGCCATCGGCCTGGACTCCTGAGCCCGGCCTCCTGAGCCCGGCCGCCGCCGTACGGTTCCGCCCGCGCCCTCAGGCCTCCGCCGTCGCCGCCGCCGCCGCGTCCCGGTCCGGCACGCAACGGCCGTCCTCCGTGCGGTAGTTCCAGCGGGCGCCGTCGCGGACCAGTTCCCGTACCGCGGCCACGAAGCGGTCCACGTGCTCGTCGGGGGTGCCCGCGCCGAAGCTCACCCGGACCGCGTTCAGGGCGCGTTCGCCGGGGGCCGCCTCGGGGGCGCCGCACTCGCCGGGGGCCTCGTCCTCGGCGCCGAGCAGGGTGCGCAGCAGGGGGTGGGCGCAGAAGAGGCCGTCGCGTACGCCGATGCCGTACTCGGCGGAGAGCGCGGCGGCGAAGTGGGAGCTGTTCCAGCCCTCGACGACGAAGGAGAGCACGCCCACCCGGGGTGCCGCCTCGCCGAAGAGGGACAGCACCCGCACCTCGGGGACGTCCGCGAGGCCGGCGCGGACCTTGTCGATCAGATGGTTCTCGCGGGCCACCAGGGTCGCGAAGCCCGCCTCGGTGAGCGCCTTGCAGGCGGAGGCGATGGCGTAGGCGCCGATGACATTGGGCGAGCCCGCCTCGTGCCGGGCCGCGGTCCGGTGCCACTCCACCTCGACGCCGCCGTCGGCGCGGCGGGCGACCTTGCGGGAGGCGCCGCCGCCCGCGAGGTAGGGCTCGGCCTCGCGCAGCCAGTCGGCGCGGCCGGCGAGCACCCCGGAGCCGAGGGGGGCGTACAGTTTGTGCCCGGAGAAGGCCACCCAGTCGACGTCCAGGGCGGCCACGTCCACCGGGTGGTGCGGGGCGAGCTGGGCGGCGTCGAGGACGATGCGGGCGCCGGACTCGTGGGCGGCGGCGGCCAGTTCGCGTACCGGCCACAGCTCGCCGGTGACATTGGAGGCGCCGGTGACGCAGACCAGGGCCGGGGCCTGGGCGGGCCGGGCGGCGAGGGCCTCGCGCAGGGTGGCGACGGCCTGCTCCGGGGAGCGCGGGGCGTCGAGGTAGTGGACGGTGTGCGCGGTCCAGGGCAGCAGCGAGGCGTGGTGCTCGGTCTCGAAGACGTAGACGTGGCAGCCCTCGGGCAGGGCGGCGGCCAGCAGGTTGAGCGAGTCGGTGGTGGAGCGGGTGAAGACCAGCTGGTCGTCCGGGCGGCAGCCGAGGAACTCGGTGACGGTGGCCCGCGCCTGCTCGAAGAGCTCGGTGGACAGCTGGGAGAGGTACCCGGCACCGCGGTGCACGCTGCCGTAGTACGGGGCGTAGGCGGCCACATCGTCCCAGACGCGCTGGAGGGCGGGGGCGCTGGCGGCGTAGTCGAGGGCCGCGTAGCCGACGTTTCCGCCGGTGACCAGCGGGACGGTGACCTCGCTGCCGAGGACCGGCAGGGGCTCTCCGACGGAGGTGACCGGGGCGGCGGTGTCGGCGGCGTCGAAGGCGGGGCAGGCGGCGGTGGCGGTGTCGGCGGACATGGCGAACTCCCTTGTGAGGCAGGCGAGATCACCGCGCGGGCGAAGATCGCGGCGGCGCGGTGCGAAGGCAGAAGGAGGAGGGGCTGGCCGGGCCGCGGCGGGCACGGGGCCTGATTCCTGGATCTGGGAAAAGGGGGTGTGCACCCGGAGGGAATCCGGACGACCCCTAGATCATTCGCTTGCTCACGAGAAGCTCTCCTCGACGACCAGGACCCCTGGAAGCGAGGGGTCCGCGCTTGCCGCAGACCTTGCTGTCTGCTGCCTGGTCTTCACCCGGGGCACCCCGCCACGGACGGAGGGTTGCCGGACAGCGGGCCGGGGCCTGTTCGCTGTCACTCATGACCTGGCCAAAAGTATGGTCATCGCCCAGAAGGAACGCAAGTCCGTCCGGATCGCGGGCTCCTGAGACCTCGACCACACCGGTACGGGGCGGGCCCGCGCAGGCGCGGGCACGGGGGCGGGTCCCCGCGGGCGCGCGTGGGGGCAGGTGGAAGCGGGCGCGCGTACGGAAACGGGCGGAGGCAGGCGCGCGTACGGAAGCGGGCGCGACCCGGGGAGAACCCGTCCGCGCCCGCCGCCGTACCGTTCGCCGCTCAGGCGTTGCTGACCCGCACCCAGCGCTCCAGGACCCGGCGGGCCGCGCCGGAGTCGATGGACTCGGCGGCGCGGTCGAGGCCGCCGCGGATCTGCTCGGTCAGCGGCGCCGTGCTCGGTGAGAGGGCCGCGAGGGCCGCCGCCGAGTTGAGCAGGACGGCATCGCGGACCGGGCCGCGCTCGCCGTCCATCAGGCGCCGGGCCACCTCGGCGTTGTAGGAGGCGTCGGCCCCGCGCAGCGCCTCGACCGGCACCAGCGCGATACCGACCTCGCGCGGGTCGAAGGACTCCTCGGCGACCGCGCCGTCCCGGACCACCCAGACCCGGGAGGTCGCCGTGGTGGTGAGCTCGTCGAGGCCGTCGTCGCCGCGGAAGACCAGGGCGGAGGAGCCCCGCGCGGCCAGCACCCCGGCCATGATCGGCGCCATCCGCGCGTCCGCGACGCCGGTGGCCTGCGCCTTCACCCGGGCCGGATTGGTCAGCGGGCCGAGGAAGTTGAAGGTGGTGCGGATGCCGAGCTCCTTGCGGGCCGCGCCCGCGTGCCGCAGACCGGGGTGGAATCTGACCGCGAAACAGAAGGTGATCCCGGCCTCCTCGGCGACCTCGGCGACCCGCTCGGGGCTCAGCTCCAGATTGACCCCGAGCTTCTCCAGTACGTCGGAGGCGCCGCTCGCCGAGGAGGAGGCGCGGTTGCCGTGCTTGACGACCTTCGCCCCGGTGCCCGCCACCACGATCGAGGACATGGTGGAGATGTTGACGGTGTTGGAGCCGTCGCCGCCGGTGCCGACGATGTCCACGGTGGGCCCGGGCACCTCGATGGTCCTGGCGTGCTCGTACATGCCGCGGACCATGCCGGAGAGTTCCTCCACGGTCTCGCCCTTGGCCCGCAGCGCGACGGAGAAGCCGGCGATCTGCGCGTCACTGGCCTCGCCGCGCATGATCCGGTCCATCGCCCAGGCGGTGGCGTCCGCGCTCTGGTCCTGCCCGTAGAGCAGGGAGTTCAGTACCTCGGGCCAGGAGCGGCCCGCCGTGTCGGTGCCTCCAGCGGGGGTCACAGCGCTCATCTGCCGCTCCTGGGTGTGGGTGGGACCGCGAGATCCGGACGGAGAAGGTCCGGGTCCCACCCTATCCAGCCCCGGGTACGCCGAAGGGCCCCGTCCGTGTCCTGGACGGGGCCCTTCGGGCGTGGCGGGAGGGGATCAGTGGTGGCCGTGGCCGCTGGTGATCTCCTCGTACTCCTGCACGGTCGGCTTGGGGATCTGGTTGCCTTCCGCGTAGTAGCCGCGGGAGAGCTTGGCCCGCAGCTTCTCGCCCCGGGTGAGCTTCTTCGCGACGCCGTTGTCGTCGGTCGGCGGGGCGATCGCGGCCGGCTCGTACTGCTCGTGCGCCGTGAGCTTGTGCAGCGCCTCCTGGGCGAGGGGCTCGTGCACCTCGATGAACTCACCGTGCGGCAGGCGCTTGATGATGCCGGACTCGCGTCCGTGCAGCACCTTGTCCCGGTCCCGGCGCTGGAGGCCGAGGCAGATCCGCTTGGTGACCAGGAAGGCGATGACCGGGGCCGCGAAGAACCCGACCCGCACGAACCAGGTGATCGCGTTGATCGACAGATGCAGATGGGTGGCGAAGAGGTCGTTGCCGCCGCCCACGAGCAGCACCATGTAGAGCGTGATCCAGGCGACGCCGAGACCGGTACGGGTCGGGGCGTTGCGCGGGCGGTCCAGGATGTGGTGCTCGCGCTTGTCGCCGGTGATCCAGGCCTCGATGAAGGGATAGACACCGATCGAGACGAGGACCAGCGGGAAGATCAGCAGCGGGATCAGCACGCCCAGGACGAGCGTGTGGCCCCAGAAGTTGACCTCCCAGCCGGGCATCACCCGGATCAGTCCCTCGGAGAAGCCCATGTACCAGTCGGGCTGGGCACCGGTGGACACCTGGTCGGGGCGGTACGGGCCGATCGCCCAGATCGGGTTGATCGTGGCGATCGCGGCGACGACGGAGATGACGCCGAAGACCAGGAAGAAGAAGCCGCCCGCCTTGGCGGTGTACACCGGCAGGAACGGCATACCGACCACGTTCTTGTTGGTCCGTCCGGGACCGGCCCACTGGGTGTGCTTGTGGTAGAAGACCAGGAACAGGTGGGCCGCGAGCAGGCCCAGCATGATGCCCGGCAGCAGCAGGATGTGGACCGAGTAGAACCGCGCCACGAAGTCCCCGCCGGGGAACTCCCCGCCGAAGAGGAAGAACGACAGGTACGTGCCGACGACCGGCACGGCCAGGATCGCGCCCTCCATGAAGCGGACACCGGTACCCGAGAGCAGGTCGTCCGGCAGCGAGTAGCCGGTGAAGCCGGTGAACATGCCGAGGATGAACAGCAGCCAGCCGAACAGCCAGTTGACCTCGCGCGGCTTGCGGAAGGCGCCGGTGAAGAACACCCGCATCATGTGCACGAACATGCCCGCGAGGAAGACCAGGGCCGCCCAGTGGTGGATCTGCCGGATGAGCAGACCGCCGCGGACGTCGAAGCTGATGTGCATCGTCGAGTTGAAGGCCTCGGACATCAGCTGGCCCTGCATCGGGACGTAGCTGCCGGTGTACTCCACCTCGTTCATCGAGGGGTGGAAGAACAGCGTCAGGTACACACCCGTGAGGATGATGATGACGAAGCTGTACAGGACGATCTCGCCCAGCATGAAGGACCAGTGGTCCGGGAAGATCTTGCGCATATTGGCGCGGGCGAGGCTGTAGATGCCCAGCCGTCCGTCCGTCCAGTCGGCGAAGCGCTCGCCTCCGGAGGCCTTGCCGCGGCTCTTGCCGCCGCTCGGCTCCGGCTTCTCGGTCGTATCAATACTCATCCGCGCTCCCAGAATGCAGGACCGACAGGCTCCGCGAAGTCGCCAAGGGCCTCGAGGTACCCCTCATCATTCACGCCGATCCGCAGTTGCGGAAGAGCGTGTCCGGCCGGGCCGAAGATGACGCGGGCTCCGTCGGCAAGGTCGAAGGTGGACTGGTGGCACGGGCAGAGCGCGTGGTGCGTCTGCTGTTCGTACAGGGAGATCGGGCATCCCACGTGGGTGCAGATCTTCGAGTAGGCCACGATTCCCTCGTGTGACCAGTCCAGTTCGCGCTTGTCCTTGATGTTTTCCGGCTGGAGCCGGACGATCATCAGCGCCGCCTTGGCGATCTCCTTCTGGAAATCGTGGTCGTGCTCCTCCAGGCCCTCGGGCTTGGCGAAGGTCAGCGACCCGACGACGACGTCGGAGGGGCGCAGCGGCTCGTTGGTGTTCATGTTGACGAGCAGCTTGCCCTTTTTCCAGGCGGTGTGCCGGAGGCTGGTCCCGGGCAGCGGACCGAGGTCGCGCAGCAGGACGACGCCGCTCAGCGGCACCAGGGTCAGCGCGCCGAGCATGGTGTTCCGGATGAGCTTGCGGCGGCCGAGCCCCGACTCCTTGGCGCCCTGCACCCAGTCCGCCTTGACCTTGGCGGTGACCTCCGGGGAGGCGCCGATCTCATGGCGGTCGTCCGGGATCTCCACGTCCGACATCAGCGTCCGGGCCCAGTGCACGGCCCCGGCCCCGATGCAGAACAGCGCGATGCCGAGCGTCATGCCCAGCGAGAAGTTCATCGCGCTGATGTGGCCGAGCGGCCAGACGTAGATGCTCTTGTCCTGCGGCACGGACACATAGGCGGCGATGAAGCCGACCGTGGCGACCATGGAGAGGGCGAAGAGGAAGGCCACCGCGCGCTCGGACCGCTTGGCGGCGGCCTCGTCGATGTCCTGGACGCGGTGCTCGTGCGGCGGCAGGCCCGGGTCCGCGAACGGGTTCTCCGGGCGTTTGACCGCTTCCGCACCGTGCTCGCGCTGTTCGCTCGGCAGGTGCTCTTCTGGGGTCTCTTCGTGGGTACTCATGACTTCTTGGCCTTTGCGGTCCGGGCGGCGATCCAGACGGCGACGGCGATCAGGGTGCCGAGGCCGAAGACCCAGCCGAACAGTCCCTCGCTGACCGGCCCGAGGCCGCCCAGTTCCAGACCGCCGGGGTGCTCGGTGTCGTCACCGTTGACCGCGTTGACGTACGCGATGATGTCCTTCTTGTTCTTCTCCGGCATCGTCGAGTCCGGGAAGGACGGCATGTTCTGCGGGCCCGTCTGCATGGCCTCGTAGAGGTGCTTGGGCGAGACGCCGTTCAGGTCGGGGGCGTACTTGCCGTGGGTGAGGGCGCCACCCTTGCCGGTGAAGTTGTGGCACTGCGCGCAGTTGGTGCGGAACAGCTCACCGCCCTTGCCGATGTCGGCGCCGGACGGGTCGTACTGCTTCTTCGTCGGCACGGCCGGGCCGGCGCCGAGCGAGGACACGTAGGCCGCGAGCTGGTCGATCTCGGCCTGCGAGTAGATGTTCTTCTTCTTGGGCACCTGGGCGCCCGGCTGCTGGGCGGGCATCCGGCCGGTGCCGACCTGGAAGTCGACCGCCGCGGCGCCCACGCCGACCAGGCTCGGCCCGTCGGTGGTCCCCTGTCCGCCGGTGCCGTGGCAGCTTGCGCAGCCCACCGAGTAGAGCTTCTTGCCCTCCTCGATGGTCAGGGACTGCGCGGACTCTTCGGCCTTGGCCTTGTCCGCGGGCGCGAACGCGGCGTACAGCCCCCCGGTGGCCGCCAGCGCGAGAAGTAGGACGACGACCGCCGCCAGCGGATGGCGTCGTCGTGCGGAGAGCTTTTTCACGGATTACCCCGGTGTCAGGATCTTCTGCGTCGATGCTTCTGGAATGGGCCGGTTCGTCGGGAACGACCCGGTTACTTGATCAGGTAGATCGTGGCGAAGAGGCCGATCCAGACCACATCGACGAAGTGCCAGTAGTAGGACACGACAATGGCCGCGGTCGCCTGATCGTGGGTGAACCTCCTGGCCGCGTACGTCCGGCCCAGGACCAGCAGGAAGGCGATGAGTCCGCCCGTCACGTGCAGTCCGTGGAAGCCGGTGGTCAGGTAGAACACCGAGCCGTAGGCGTCGGAGGACAGCGAGATGCCGTCCTTCTTGACCAGCTCGGTGTACTCGAAGATCTGCCCGCCGATGAAGATCGCGCCCATCACGAAGGTGACGACGAACCACATCCGCAGCTTCTTCACGTCACCGCGCTCGGCGGCGAAGACGCCGAGCTGGCAGGTGAGCGAGGAGAGCACCAGGATGGTGGTGTTCGTCGCGGAGAACGGCACATTCAGTGCATGCGCCATCTCCTTCCAGTGATCCGGCCCGGTGACCGATCGGGAGGTGAAGTACATCGCGAAGAGGGCCGCGAAGAACATCAGCTCGGAACTCAGCCAGATGATGGTTCCGACGCTGGTGAGGTTCGGCCGGTTGACCGACGGGTGCGCGTGCCCGGTATCTACTGTCGTTGCTGTCGCCACGCCGACATTATGTCGGTCGCTTATCCCGCCCTCACCCCCGGGGGTGCCGTTCGGAGTGTTGGGGCCCCCTGCCGGGGCCGGACCGGTGCTCACGCGGTGTGCGGGACCGCTGTTGACGGGGTGTCGGAAGGGGTAGCATCCGCGCCAGCGGCTCTGACCGTCGCCGGCTCGACGGAGAGCAGGGCGCAGCCGAAACGCGTGGAGGAACACATGCAGCAGACCGCCACGGTGCTGGTCTACAGCGACAACTCGACCACCCGCGAGCAGATCCGCCTGGCGACCGGCCGCAGGCCCGCGGCGGACGTCCCGCAGGTCGAGTTCGTCGAGTGCGCCACCCTCCCCGCCGTCCTGGCCGAGCTGGAGCGCGGCGGCATCGACGTCTGCGTCCTGGACGGCGAGGCGGTGCCCGCCGGAGGCATGGGCGTCTGCCGCCAGATCAAGGACGAGGTGTACGACTGCCCGCCGGTGCTGCTGACCATCGGCCGCCCGCAGGACGCCTGGCTCGCCACCTGGAGCCGGGCCGAGGCCGCGGTGACGCTGCCGGTGGAGCCGGTGGAGTTCGCCGCCGCCCTCGCGGGCCTGCTGCGCACCCGGCTCTCCGTGGGCACCTGAGCCGCACCCCCGGGTACGCCGGTACGCCTTGAGGGCCCGCACACCGGTGCGGGCCCTCAAGCATGTCCGGGGGCGCCCCGGACGCCCCCGTACGGGCCGCTCAGACCTGCGGGCGCAGCCGGGAGGCGGCGACCCGCTCCGGTCCGGCCTGCTCGCCGCTGTCAGCCTTCAGGGCCGTTCCCTGCCGCCACTTGGCCCAGCTGAGGTTCCAGTCGCCGTAGCCGTTGTCGAAGGGCGCCATCATCTCGCCGCCGCTGTTGACCACCTTGACGAGGTCTCCCTCGCGCACGGTGTTGAAGAACCACTCGGCGTTCTCGGTGCTCATGCCGGTGCAGCCGTGGCTGACGTTGGCCGCGCCCTGCGAGCCGACCGACCAGGGGGCGGCGTGCACGTACTCGCCGCTGAGGGTGACCCGGGTCGCCCAGTGCACCGGCAGGTCGTAGGAGTCGGCGCTGCCCGCGGCTATGCCCACGGTGCTGCTGCGCATACGTACGAAGGCTTCCTTGGCGAGCACGACCTTGATCCCGTTGCGGGTGTCGAAGCCGGGCTTGCCGGTGGTGACCGGCAGCTCCTTGACGACCCGGCCGTTGCGGAGGACCTTCATGGTGTGCGTCGCGGCGTCCGTGATCGCCTCCACCCGGTCCCCGGTGGTGAGTTTGAGGCCCTTGGCCGCGCCGCCCCAGACGCCGTCCTGGATCTTCACCCCGGCCAGCGTGGAGTGCACATTCACGGTGGCGTGGGCGGGCCAGTAGTTCTGCGGCCGGTAGTGCAGGGTCTTGCTGTCGACCCAGTACCAGGAGCCGCTGACCGAGGGGCTGGAGTCCACCCGCAGCCCGCGTTCGACCTTGGCGCGGGCCTCGCGGCTCTTGACCGGGCGGCTGAGTTCGGCGGTGACCGGCTGCCCGACGCCGTACTGGCCGGACTTGGGGCCGAAGGCGACCTTCAGGCGCCCCCGGCTCTTGTCGGCCTTCGCGGCGCGGAAGCTGAGCACCTTGCGGCCGGGCTCGCCGTCGCCGTTCTCGGTGCGGACGTGGACGGTGTACCGGTCGCCGGGGCTGAGCGCCGCGGAGCTGTGCCAGCGGTGGCCGTCCTCGGACAGCTCCCCCGCGACCTGGCGGCCCCTCGCGTCGGTGGCGGTCACATCGGTGATCCGGCCGCCGTCCTTGGCGCTGATCTCCAGCGGCTTGTCGGGGTCCGCCTTCTCGCCCGTGGGACCGCCGAAGGAGATCTGGTCCCCGGCGTCGTAGGGGTTGCCCGAGAGCGCGGAGTCGTCGGTACCGCCGCAGGCGGTGAGGCCGGCGCCGAGGGCGGCCACCAGCAGGGTGCTGCTCAATACCGTGGGTATGTGCGCTGTGTGCCTCATGGCGGTCACGCTAGGCAGGACCGGGCCGCTCGGCGCGGCCGGTGATCCGTCCGGGTGGTCCTGCTGCGGCATACGAAGGAGCCCGGACCTCCTCGCGGAGTGTCCGGGCCCGTTCGCGTACCTCGGTGCTACTGCGTCTGGTTCTCGCCGCGGTAGTACTCGAACACCCAGCCCCAGATGCCGACCAGGATGATCGGGGCGGAGAAGTACATGATCCACCAGCCGACGGCCACGCCCATGAAGGCGAGGGCGCCGCCGATGCCGAGCGCCAGCGGCTGCCAGCTGTGCGGGCTGAAGAAGCCCACCTCGCCGGCCTCGTCCGCGACATCGGCCTCGTCGTTGTCCTGCGCCATCGCGTCCACCCGGCGGGCGGTGAAGGCCAGGTAGTACCCGACCATCACGCACAGGCCGAAGGCGAGGAAGAGCGCCGTGGTGCCGGCCGGCTCCTTCGACCACACGCCGTAGACCACGGCCATGATCAGGACGAAGAGGCTGAGCCAGAGGAACATCTTGCCCTGGATCTTCACTTGCCGGCCTCCTTGCCACCGGTGACCGCACCGGCGGCCACTCCGGCGTTCTCCAGCTGGTCCTGCGCGGCGACCTCCGGGTGGTGCAGGTCGAAGGCCGGGGATTCACTGCGGATCCGGGGCAGGGTGAGGAAGTTGTGCCGCGGGGGCGGGCACGAGGTGGCCCACTCCAGGGAGCGGCCGTAGCCCCAGGGGTCGTCGACCTCGATCTTCTTGCCGTACTTGGCGGTCTTCCAGACGTTGTAGAGGAACGGCAGGATCGACAGGCCGAGGACGAAGGAGCTGATCGTCGAGATCGTGTTGAGGGCGGTGAAGCCGTCGGCCGCGAGGTAGTCCGCGTACCGGCGGGGCATGCCCTCCGCGCCGAGCCAGTGCTGCACCAGGAAGGTGCCGTGGAAGCCCACGAACAGCGTCCAGAAGGTGATCTTGCCGAGGCGCTCGTCGAGCATCTTGCCGGTCCACTTGGGCCACCAGAAGTGGAAGCCGGAGAACATGGCGAAGACGACGGTTCCGAAGACCACGTAGTGGAAGTGCGCCACCACGAAGTACGAGTCGGAGACGTGGAAGTCCATCGGGGGCGAGGCCAGGATGACGCCGGTCAGACCACCGAAGGTGAAGGTGATCAGGAAGCCGACGGCCCAGAGCATCGGTGTCTCGAAGGACAGTGAGCCCTTCCACATGGTGCCGATCCAGTTGAAGAACTTCACACCGGTCGGTACCGCGATCAGGAAGGTCATGAAGGAGAAGAACGGCAGCAGCACACCGCCGGTGACGTACATGTGGTGCGCCCACACCGTCACGGACAGGCCCGCGATGGCGATGGTCGCGCCGATCAGGCCGCCGTAGCCGAACATCGGCTTGCGGCTGAAGACCGGGATCACCTCGGAGATGATCCCGAAGAACGGCAAGGCGATGATGTACACCTCTGGATGGCCGAAGAACCAGAAGAGGTGTTGCCAGAGCAGGGCCCCGCCGTTGGCCGCGTCGAAGACATGCGCCCCGAACTTGCGGTCCGCCTCCAGGGCGAAGAGCGCGGCGGCGAGCACCGGGAAGGCGAGCAGCACGAGCACACCGGTCAGCAGCACGTTCCACACGAAGATCGGCATGCGGAACATGGTCATGCCCGGGGCGCGCATGCAGATGATCGTGGTGATGAAGTTGACCGAGCCGAGGATGGTGCCGAAGCCGGAGAGGGCCAGGCCCATGATCCACATGTCGGCGCCCACACCCGGCGAGCGGACCGCGTCGGAGAGCGGCGAGTACGCGAACCAGCCGAAGTCGGCCGCGCCCTGCGGGGTGAGGAAGCCGCCCACCGCGATGAGCGAGCCGAAGAGGTAGAGCCAGTAGGCGAACATGTTCAGCCGCGGGAAGGCCACGTCGGGCGCGCCGATCTGCAGCGGCATGATCCAGTTGGCGAACCCGGCGAAGAGCGGCGTCGCGAACATCAGCAGCATGATCGTGCCGTGCATCGTGAACGCCTGGTTGAACTGCTCGTTCGACATGATCTGCGTACCCGGGCGGGCGAGTTCGGCGCGCATGAAGAGCGCCATGACGCCGCCGATGCAGAAGAAGGCGAACGAGGTGACCAGGTAGAGCGTACCGATGGTCTTGTGGTCCGTCGTGGTCAGCCACTTGATCACGACGTTGCCGGGCTGTTTGCGCCGGACGGGCAGCTCGTTCTCGTACGAGTCCTCGGCTGCGTCGGCACCCTGGGGTTCGTTGAGGATGCTCACAGGTTGTTCGTCTCCCGGTTCTTCTCATGACCCGTCTGCTCGATGCCGGCCGGGACGAACCCGCGCTTGCCCGACTCCTGCAGCTCCTTGAGGTGCTGCTGGTAGCGCTCGGGAGAGACGACCTTCACGTTGAAGAGCATGCGGGAGTGGTCGACGCCGCAGAGTTCGGCGCACTTGCCGAGGAAGGTGCCCTCCTTGTTGGGGGTCACCTCGAAGGAGTTGGTGTGGCCCGGGATGACGTCCTGCTTCATCAGGAAGGGCACCACCCAGAAGGAGTGGATGACGTCCCGCGAGGTGAGGACGAAGCGGACCTTCTCGCCCTTGGGGAGCCACAGCGTCGGACCCGGGTTGTTCGTCTGCGGGTTCCGGTCGCCGGGGACGCCGATGTCGTAGACGCCCTCCGCCCCGGCCGGGAAGTCCTCGGCGAAGCGGTCCGGCACGGCGGCGAGTTCGCCGGCCTTGCGGGCGTCGCCGGTGGCCTTGTTGCCGTCCACGTCCTCCACGTAGTTGAAGCCCCAGCTCCACTGGAAGCCGACCACGTTGACCGTGTGGGCGGGCTTGTCGTCCAGTTCGAGGAGCTTGGACTCGTCACGCGCGGTGAAGTAGAAGAGCACCGAGACGATGATGATGGGGACCACGGTGTACATCGCCTCGAGCGGCACGTTGTACCGGGTCTGCGGTGGCACCTCGACCTTGGTACGGCTGCGCCGGTGGAAGACGACGCTCCACAGGATCAGGCCCCACACCAGGACACCGGTGGCGAGCGCGGCCGCCCAGGAGCCCTGCCACAGGGACAGGATCCGCGGCGCCTCTTCGGTGACCGGGGTCGGCATACCGAGGCGAGGGAAGTCCTCCCAGTTGTACGAGCAACCGGAGGCTGTGGCCAGGATCAGCCCCGCAGTCAGGCCCTGCAGCAGCTTCCGCCGCATCGGGCGCCGCGACATGGGGGTACCGCCCACGCCCTTCAGGCGATGGGGGAGGTCGGAGCCGTTGGGACTCACGTAGCGCCTTCCCGAGAGTCTCGCCCGCGCGTGCTGCGGCCTTCGCTCTGGTCGGTCGCCGTCCCGCCGCGGGCAGGGGTTTGGATGTTTATGCGGACCAAACCCTACTGGACGCAATTTGGGGTCGCGCGGGGAGGGTGCCCAACGCGCCGCCGCACTCCCCGAAGGGGTGGAATGCCCCACTCCAGCCCCCATCTGACGGGCCCTCGGGGCCTCGCGCCCGCCCCGGGAGCCCTCGCGCGCCCGCCCGCGCACCCCCGGAGTTAGCGTGTGGGCGTGTCCTACTTCGACGCCGCCTCCTCGGCCCCGCTGCACCCCGTCGCCCGCCAGGCCCTGCACGCCTCCCTGGACGAGGGCTGGGCGGACCCGGCCCGCCTCTACCGGGAGGGCCGCCGGGCCCGGCTGCTGCTCGACGCGGCGCGCGAGGCGGCGGCCGAGGCGGTGGGCTGCCGCCCCGACGAGCTGTCCTTCACCACCTCGGGCACCCGGGCCGTGCACACCGGGATCGCGGGGGCGCTCGCCGGACGCAGGCGCACCGGAAGCCACCTGATCGTGTCGGCGGTCGAACACTCTTCGGTGCTGCACGGCGCCGAGGCGCACGAGCGCGCGGGCCACCCGGTGACCGAGGTCCCGGTCGGGCGCGGCGGCGCGGTCGACCCCGGGGAGTACGCCCGCACGCTGCGCCCGGACACCGCGCTCGCCTGCCTGCAGTCGGCCAACCACGAGGTGGGGACCGTCCAGCCGGTCGCCGAGGTGGCCGGGGTCTGCCATCAGGCCGGGGTGCCGCTCCTGGTGGACGCGGCCCAGTCGCTGCCCTGGGGTCCGCTGGTCCCCGAGGTGCCCGACTGGTCGCTCTTCACGGCCAGTTCGCACAAGTGGGGCGGGCCGGCCGGGGTCGGTCTGCTCGCGGTCCGCAAGGGGGTGCGCTTCGCGCCGCCGGGCCCGGTGGACGAGCGGGAGTCGGGGCGCGCCGCGGGCTTCGAGAACATCCCGGCGATCGTGGCGGCGGCGGCCTCGCTGCGGGCCGTGCACGCCGAGGCGGCGGCCGAGGCGGCCCGGCTGCGGGAGCTGACCGCGCTGATCCGGGCGCGGGTGCCGGAGCTGGTCCCGGATGTGGAGGTGACCGGCGACCCCGAGCTGCGGCTGCCGCACCTGGTCACCTTCTCCTGCCTCTACGCGGACGGCGAGAGCCTGCTGCACGCCCTGGACCGGGCGGGCTTCTCGGTCTCCTCCGGCTCCTCCTGTACGAGTTCGACGCTCACCCCGAGCCATGTGCTGACGGCGATGGGCGTACTGAGCGAGGGCAATGTCCGCGTCTCGCTCCCGGCGGGCACCGCGCGCGAGGAGGTGGAGTCCTTCCTCGGCGTGCTGCCCGGGGCGGTGGCCGGGGTCCGCCGGAAGCTGGACGCCCCCGCCGCCGGGGCACCCGCGGCGGCGCCTCCCGCCGAGGGCCTGGTGGTCGACTCCCTCGGCAAGCGCTGCCCGCTGCCGGTGATCGAGCTGGCCAAGGCGATCGGCGGGGTCCCGGTGGGCGGCACGGTCACGGTGCTCGCCGACGACGAGGCGGCCCGTCTGGACATCCCCGCCTGGTGCGCGATGCGCGGCCAGGAGTACGTGGGCGAGGAGCCGGCCGGGCGCGGCAGCGCGTACACGGTGCGCCGGCTCTCCTGAGGCGCGGTGCCGTACGCCTCCGGCCGCCGTCCCGTACGCGACGGGGCGGCGGCCGGAGGTGTGCGCGGCGGGGCTCAGACCAGGTGGGCCCGGACCTCGGCGGCGGCCTCGTGGCCGTAGGCCTTGGTGAAGCGGTCCATGAAGTGGGCGCGGCGCAGCTGGTACTCCTGGGTGCCCAGGGTCTCGATGACCAGGGTGGCCAGCATGCAGCCGATCTGGGCGGCGCGCTCCAGGCCGACGCCCCAGGAGAGGCCGGAGAGGAACCCGGCGCGGAAGGCGTCGCCGACGCCGGTGGGGTCGACCTTGGCCTCCTCCTCGGGGACGCCGATCTCCAGGGAGGGCTCGCCGACCCGGTCGATGCGCACGCCCGCCGCGCCGAGGGTGGTGACCCGGTGCCCGACGCGGCCGAGGATCTCCGCCTCGGTCCAGCCGGTCTTGTTCTCGATGAGGCCCTTCTCGTACTCGTTGGAGAAGAGGTAGGCGGCGCCGTCGAGGAGGGTGCGGATCTCCTCGCCGTTCATCCGGGCGATCTGCTGGGAGAAGTCGGCCGCGAAGGGGATGGCGCGGGTGCGGCACTCCTCGGTGTGCCGGAGCATCGCCTCCGGGTCGTCGGCGCCGATCAGGACGAGGTCGAGGCCGCCCACCCGGTCGGCGACGGCCTTCAGCTCGATCAGGCGGGCCTCGCTCATCGCCCCCGTGTAGAAGGAGCCGATCTGGTTGTGGTCGGTGTCCGTGGTGCACACGAAGCGGGCGGTGTGCAGCACCTCGGAGATCCGTACGGAAGCGGTGTCCACCCCGTGCCGGTCCAGCCACGCGCGGTACTCGTCGAAGTCGGAGCCGGCCGCGCCCACAAGAACCGGGGCGGTGCCGAGCTGGCCCATGCCGAAGGCGATGTTGGCGCCGACACCTCCCCGGCGCACCTCCAGGTTGTCGACGAGGAAGGAGAGGGAGACCGTGTGCAGCTGATCGGCGACGAGCTGGTCGCTGAATCGGCCGGGGAAGGTCATCAGGTGGTCGGTGGCGATGGAGCCGGTGACTGCAATACGCACGGCTGGAACGCTCCTGGGCGAAGAGGAAGGGTCCCCTTACGCTACCGGTTCCACCCCGCACCGGCCGACCAGCCGAAACTACCCGATAGTAGGGCTTTCTTCGCCTGTGATCCCACGCTTACCGTTCGGATATGACGAACCTCGATTCCCGTGAATCCGCCCCGCAGGACCTGGAGTGCGGCTTCGACGTCCTGCGCGGGGACTGCGCCAGCATGGCATCCCGCTGGTCCTCCCCCACCCTCGCGTACACCGAGCAGAAGCCGGGCCCGGAGGCGAAGGCGGGCATCCGCGCCATCGTGGTACCCGAGCGCTCCGCGCACCTGGTCGACGGCATGTCCCAGTACGGCGACTGAGGGACCGGGGCGCGGACATCCGGAGTTTTCTCCGTCCCGCCCGGAAACGGAGGGAACCGCTCGCGGACCTCTCACGTCACACTGCTGTCCGCCACGGAGGAACGTGGTGGTGAACGCAGGCGATAGGAGCGATGCGGTGAACACCGAGGAGAACCGGAACGAAGCGACGAGCGCGCCGAAGCGACGCACGGGGCTGGTTGCCGCTTCGGTGGCAGCGGCCGTCCTCCTGGCCGGCGGCGGCGGGGTCTACCTCGCCTCCGCCGCCTCCGACGACGACAGCAAGAGCTCGGCCGGCAAGGAGAGCACCGACAAGCTGCCGCCGCTGGCGCTGAGCGGCCAGGCGAAGGCACCGGGCGACAAGGACCGTGACGGCGGCCCCGGCATCGCGCCGGGCGAGCCGAACCCGAACGGCACCGTCTACCGCGCTTCCGGCGAGCTGCCCGAGGGCCCCGACTCCGCACCCGTCTACCGCACCGAGGGCAAGGTCAGCGCCGAGGACGTGACGCGGCTCGGGAAGGCTCTCGGCCTGAAGGGCACCCCGCACCTGGCGGGCAGCACCTGGCGTATCGGCGGCAACGACGGCGGCAGCCCGCGGCTGCAGGTCGCGGTCGAGGCCCCCGGCAGCTGGACCTTCCAGAAGTACGCGCCTCCCGGTGGCGACAACTGCCCCAAGGGCAAGATGTGCGCGAGCAACACCGAGCCCGAGGGCGATGTGGTGCCCAACGAGGAGCTGGCGAAGAAGAAGGCCGCGCCCGTACTGAAGGCGATCGGGGTGGACGACGCCAAGCTGGAGGCCAGCCAGCTGGTCGGCAACTCCCGTGTGGTGAAGGCGAATCCGGAGATCGGCGGACTGCCCACCGAGGGCTGGACCACCTCCGTGAACATCGCCTTCGACGGCACGGTGACCGCGGGCGGCGGCTTCCTGAAGTCCCCCGAGAAGGGCGACTCGTACCCGGTCCTGAGCGCGAAGCGGACCCTGGACGAGCTGAACCGGACCGGCGGCACGCTGCGCTCGGCCCCCGGCTGCGCGGACCCGGTCCCGCTGGGCAAGGACACGAAGGACGCCAAGCCCGCGCCCACCGGGAGCAAGGACTGCGACAAGCCCTCGAAGCCGGAGCCCGCGACCGTGAAGAGTGCCGTCTTCGGCCTCTCCGCCCAGCAGGAGAAGGGCCGCCAGATCCTCGTACCGTCCTGGCTCTACCAGGTCCGTCCGGCCGGGGCGACCAGTGAGCAGCGGGTGGTGCACCCGGCGGTCGACCCGCGGTTCGTGACGCAGCCGAAGAACGAGGGTCCGGCCCAGCCGGGCCATGACTCCTCGGGTCCGGTCGCGCCGCTGAAGGAGGCCAAGGTGGACACGTTCTCCACCGACGGCAAGGAGCTGACCCTGCACTTCTACGGCAGCGTCTGCAAGAAGTACTCCGCCACCGCGAAGGAGACCGGCGGCAAGGTGACCGTGAAGGTGACCGAGCCGGCCGCCAAGCCCGGCAAGGTGTGCGTGCAGATGGCCAAGAAGACCGACGTCAGCGTGCAGCTCGACAAGCCGCTCGGCGACCGTGAGGTGGTCACCCAGCACGGTTCCCTGGTGAAGGAGAAGTAGGACCTCGGGACGCGCGCGCTCTGTGGGGGAGCGCCAGGGTCCCGCGATCTCCGGCCGCCCTTGTGGGGAGGGCATCCGGAGACACAGAAGGCGGCGGCTCCCGCGAGGGGGCCGCCGCCTTCTGTCATGTCCCGTCGGGGCGGGCCGCTCGGGCCCGCCCCCGGGGCGTCAGCTGAAGGAGTCGCCGCAGGCGCAGGAGCCGGTGGCGTTGGGGTTGTCGATGGTGAAGCCCTGCTTCTCGATGGTGTCGACGAAGTCGACCGAGGCGCCGCCGAGGTAGGGGGCGCTCATCCGGTCGGTGACGACCTTGACGCCGCCGAAGTCCTTCACGACATCGCCGTCCAGCGAGCGCTCGTCGAAGAAGAGCTGGTACCGCAGGCCGGAGCAGCCACCGGGCTGGACAGCGACGCGCAGCGCCAGGTCCTCGCGGCCTTCCTGGTCGAGCAGGGCCTTGACCTTGGCCGCGGCGGCGTCGGTCAGGACGATGCCGTCGGTGACGGTGGTGGTCTCGTCCGATACGGACATCTACATCTCTCCCGGGTTGGTACGGAGACTGCTTGCCGACGGTGACAACCGCCGGGGTCGCGGATTCATTCCGCGCCGAGCGTGTACGCCAGGTCTCCCTGGTCCACCCATGCTCGCACACCGGCCGGGCGGGGTCACGGGA
Organism: Streptomyces physcomitrii; assembly: GCF_012273655.1. Classification (GTDB taxonomy): domain Bacteria; phylum Actinomycetota; class Actinomycetes; order Streptomycetales; family Streptomycetaceae; genus Streptomyces; species Streptomyces physcomitrii. The sequence goes on from NZ_JAAWWP010000004.1 coordinate 391,847, forward strand.
CCGCGGTCGGGGGCCCGGGGAACGCCCCGGGCCGGCCGCGGGCCCGGCGCCCGGGAACAGCCGCCGCGGATTGCGTCACATTGACACGACCGCCATCGTCAAACTGACGTGAAGCGGGTTATGATAGATAACGTCAATTCGACGAAAAGACTCCTTCGTGCAGCCGCACGAGCCGGAAACGGCCTCGCAGGAGAGCCGCTGAGTCCGCGAGAAGATTCCCGCGAGAAGAAAGGGTGCGTGCCGTGACCACCGCCCCAACCCGCCAGGAGCTCGACGTCCAGCCGACCCCCCTCGCCCTGCTGCTGCTCGGCCGCGAGGCCGACGCGAGGAGCGAGCGCGGTGTCGACTGCCCCGGCGACCTGCCCGCCCCCTCCGACCCGGATCTCGTGGCCCGCGCCCGCGCCGCCAAGGAGAAGCTCGGCGACAAGGTCTTCGTGCTCGGCCACCACTACCAGCGCGACGAGGTCATCCAGTTCGCCGACGTGACCGGCGACTCCTTCAAGCTGGCCCGGGACGCCGCGGCCAAGCCGGAGGCCGAGTACATCGTCTTCTGCGGTGTCCACTTCATGGCGGAGTCCGCGGACATCCTCACCAGCGACGAGCAGCGGGTCGTCCTGCCCGACCTCGCGGCGGGCTGCTCGATGGCCGACATGGCCACGGCCGAGCAGGTCGCCGAGTGCTGGGACGTGCTCACCGAGGCCGGGATCGCCGAACAGGTCGTCCCCGTCTCGTACATGAACTCCTCCGCCGACATCAAGGCCTTCACCGGCAAGCACGGCGGCACCATCTGCACCTCCTCCAACGCCGAACGCGCCCTGGACTGGGCCTTCCAGCAGGGTGAGAAGGTCCTCTTCCTGCCCGACCAGCACCTCGGCCGCAACACCGCGGTACGCGACATGGGCATGTCCCTGGACGACTGCGTGGTCTACAACCCGCACAAGCCGGGCGGCGGCCTCACCACCGAGCAGCTGCGCGCCGCGAAGATGATCCTCTGGCGCGGCCACTGCTCGGTGCACGGCCGCTTCTCGCTGGACTCGGTCGAGGACGTCCGCGCGCGCATACCCGGCGTCAACGTCCTGGTGCACCCCGAGTGCAAACACGAGGTCGTGTCCGCCGCCGACCACGTGGGCTCGACCGAGTACATCATCAAGACCCTGGAGGCCGCCCCCGCCGGTTCGAAGTGGGCGATCGGCACCGAACTCAACCTGGTCCGCCGCCTGGCGAACCGTTTCGCACCCGAGGGCAAGGAGGTCGTCTTCCTCGACAAGACGGTCTGCTTCTGCTCCACCATGAACCGCATCGACCTCCCCCACCTGGTCTGGACCCTGGAATCCCTCGCCGAGGGCACCCTCGTCAACCGCATCCAGGTCGACAAGGAGACAGAGAGCTTCGCCAAGCTGGCCCTGGAACGGATGCTGGCACTGCCGTAGGACGCGAAGCAGGGGCAGACGGAGGGGCGTCCGAGCGGGTGGGACGCCCCTCCGGCGTGGGTACGGGTGCTTCACCCGGGGCCGGCGGCCACGGCCGGACAGGGCAGTTCGGGGGCCGCCCGGTTCGGGGAGCACGTGACCACGGCCACCGAGTGGAAGACCGCGCCCCGCAGATAGTGGCCCAGCGATACGTCCCCGCCCCACCGCAGACGCTCGACGGCGGCCTGCACCAGGAGCACCAGCCGGGTCGCCTCCCGGTCCTGATCGGAGGCGAACCGAGGGGCGAACTCGGTCAGTTGGCGGCCCAGCCACTCCCCCGCTTCTCCGGGGTTTTCCCATGTCCCCCGGATCAGCGAGGGCGGCTTCATGAGCCAGTGTGCCGTCTGGATCGGAGGCACCTCGGAGGCCGGGAAGACGGCCACGGCCTCTCGGTACCGCTCATGGATGTCCCTCTCACTGGTCGCCGAAGGCGCTTGGCCAGGAGGCCTTCGAATGCTCTCCCGATCGAACTCCCTCTTCTCCCCCAGCCATGCGTAACCGTGATGATGCTGCCGCACATGCCGCTCCGTTCCGGAAAGCGCGACGGCCCCGCCCAACGCGTAGGGCAGGGCCGTCAGTTGAGGTGGAGCGGTGAGTCAGGCCGAGAGACCGAAGCGGGCCGGGTCGATACCGGCGGCGGCCAGCTCCGCCGTGGTGAAGCGCAGCGACAGCGCATCGGGGCGCTTGCTGTCACCCACGGCCCAGGCGTCCGGACCGATCTTCGCGAGGGTCACACACGATTCACCGTCGGGATGCGTGTTGCCGCCGCAGGCCTTCGAGAACTCGATTCCCTCGACGGGGAGTTCGTACAGGTCGACCATTGCCCTGCCCTTCCTTGTCACGGAGGCTTGTGCGGCAATCATCGACAGAAAAGGAACCCGACTCTAGCCGGTTTCCTGTTCGCGCAAATAGCCATCCCGAATGGATTCGACCAGGGCACGCATGGCGTCGCCGGAAACAGCGGATTCCCGGAAGCGCTCGAACTTCGATACGTAGAGGGCGACATCCCTCGGGTCGGTCACCACTATTTCGGCATGAACCGTTTCGACGGTGACCGTGCGATCATCGAAGAGGCAGAACGAGTGACCGGCGAAGTCCTTCTGGGGCACAGAAAGGGCAACTACGCGAATATCCACGTTGGGCAGACGCGAGAGAGACAGCAATCGATCCAGCTGCCCCACCATGACCAAAGGTGGAACAACAAGCCATCTCAGCACAGACTCCGTGATCAAGAACTGGAAGTCCTTGCCCTGCGCATAGAGAACGGATTGCCGAGCAAGTCTCGCACTGATGGTACTTTCCAGTTGACCGTCGGTCAGATCCTTCGGTTCGAAAACCGCTCTCACGTACTCAGGCGTCTGAAGCAGGCCTGGGATGAGCGAGGGCTGGAATAGGCGCAACAGGGCCGTCCGGGCCTCCAGACTCTGCACCTGCTGCTGTTTCCTGCTGTAGCCCAGGCGTCGGAAGAGGCGCCACGCCGTGACCTCGGTGGCAGCCTCCCTGGCCGCCGCCATGTACTCGGCCTTGACCTCTTCCGATACCCCTATGACGGTGAGGACGGAGTCCACATCGGTGAGACTCGGAGCCACGTTCCCATTCTCGATCTTGGAGAGCTTGGAACGAGACATGGCAGCGCCGCGGGCGACCGCCTTGGCCTCCAGCCCCGAGGAGACCCGCAGTGCCCGCAGCGCGGAGCCCAGAGCCGACTTGTTCACTCGCCGTACTCTGCCCACCATTCAGCGAACGGCACAGCCTTGGCCAGGGCCTTGTCCCAGTATGCGAGGAAGGTCGAGACCTTCTCCTCACTCAGGAGGTCAGCACCGAGGAACTTGCCCTTGCCGTCGTAGTTCATGGCGGCGATGACCTGCTCGTCGAAGAGCCAGAAGTCCGGAGCATCAGGGATCGGGTTGGCCTGCTCCGTGGTGTCGAGGATGAAGAACTCTTCCCCCGCCTTCACGTTCCGCAGATATCCCCAGCCCAGCTCGAACCGCAGATAGTCATTGAGCGGGCGGCTCAGGATGTGCACGCGGTACATGCGCTTGCCCGAACGAACCGCGTCCCCGACGGTCGTGACCCAGTTCGCAGTCTTGAAGTCTTCCGGCTGCGGCTTCCCTTCGAGGAACGCCTCAAAGGCACCCAGGCCACCCGACTTACTGTAGTCGTCCAATGTTTCGAGCCGGAAAGCTTCCCGCTCGAATTCATTGAAGCAAGCGTCCAGCGTTTTAGGCGATGTGGTCACGTGCGGCCTTTCGGATGAGCTCTACGGAAATCTCTACCAGAGTTTCGTGCGACGGGATCTCCAGCCCATGGGAAGAAATCCGGCTGCCCTGAACGGCCAGCGCGCCTCGATCTGTGGCGTAGATGGTCGGGCATGAGCCGTCTTGGCATTCGCCTACCAGTCTGGTCAGCTTCACAGCGCCGCCCCTCTCGTGAGTGTCGTGATCAATACTTCCGGATGGAGACCGAGAGTGACAAGAGCATCTCGTTTCCGTTACTGGAAACCGCCCCGCCGTCCGGAAAACCCCAGCCCCGCCGTCGGAACGAGGAGGGGCAGGAGGGTGGAGCTGATGAGGCCGCCGAAGACGACGACGGCGGCCTGGAGCCGCCCAAGACACCGCGCGTCGGCGCGCTTTATGCGACTTCGTGACTGAGGTGCATCCGGCCTTGCCGTCCGGAACACACTTTCCGTAACGTCCCGCTCACACCAGGAGAGAAGGTTCGGTGAACGGATTGCAGATCATCGCCGGTGGCCCGTGCAGGAGCGATGAGGACGACAAGTGCGGAAACGGCGACTGCCCCACCGTGTACATGACGCCCGAGCCGGGCATGATCGCCGTCCAGGGCTACGAGGCGGCGCACCCGACGCCCGAGGGCGAGTCGGTGGTACTGATTCCGGAGGACGTACTGAGGGAGGCGGCCCGTGCCCGTGGATGGTACTGACCCGGTGTACCTGGACGGTGAGGAATGGCAGGCGTACTTCCGGGACTTCAGGAGGTCGGCCTTCCGCCTTGAGATGCACCAGACGTACACCATGCCCGCCGAGACACCCACCGTTCGCGCCTTCCTGGCCGGTGAGCCGAAGCCCCGGCAGTTCAACTCCCCGTGGCATCGCACCATTCAGGACCACGCGGCGGCGGGCCGGACGATGACCCGGGCCAAGATCGTGGTCCGGCCGCTCACGCCGTACAACCGGTACCTCTTCGACTGGTGCATCCCCGGGAATGTGGCGGCGGGTGAGGACTACCGGATCGTCGATCTCACCGACCGGCCGGACCCCGGGCTCCCGCGGCAGGACTTCTGGCTGTTCGACGAGGAGACCGTCGTGCACCTCAACTACCGCGACGACGGGACCCAGATCAACCGGGAGCTGATCCGGAATCCTGATATCCCCTCGTATCTCGCGTGGCGGGATCTTGCACTGGAGAACGCCGTAGCATTCCGTGCCTATCGAACCTGAAGAACAGGAACGGGAGCGGAGGAACCTGGCGGAGGCGCTGCGGAGCCTCCGCCTCGCTTCCGGTCTCAGCGGCGAACGCCTCGCGGTCCGCTGCAACATGAGCCAGACGAAGATCAGCCGAATCGAAACGGGCAGGGCACTCCCGTCGGTGATCGATGTCGAGCGCATTCTGAAAGCCCTCGCAGTGCCCGACGGGGTTTCGCAGGATCTGCTCGACCTGGCTCGGCAGGCGAACGTCGACTACGCCTCCTGGCGTACGTATGCCCGCATCGGCCTTTATCGCAAGCAAGCAGAGCTCAAGGCACTCGAGTCCTCCTCGCACGCCATACGGCATTTCCTCCCGGCGATCCCCACGGGGCTGCTGCACGTCCGTGAGTACGCCGCCGCCACTCTCTCCCCTGCGGTGGCGGGCGAACCGGCAAGAGATGTGCGCCGCACGGTCGAGGCCCGTATGGAACGCCAAGCGATCCTGGACGACCGTGCCCGCTCGTTCTGGTTCCTGATGACCGAGCAGGCAGTGCGGTGGCAGCGCGCCGCCACGGGGACCATGGCCGCGCAGTGCGCCCATATGGCCGAGATCAACGGGAAGCCCAATGTCGAGATCGGCGTACTCCCGCAGGGAATTCACGTTCCCGGCACCCCGATGAATATCTTCGTCGTCTACGACGACCGTCTCGTGACAGTGGAACTGTTCTCCGGGGAAGTCGTACTGCGTGACCCGCGAGATGTGACGCAGCATCTGAATCTCTTCGAGCTGTTCTGGTCACACGCACTCACAGGAGACCGCGCCACCCGTTTCCTGGAAGAAGCCTCGCAGGCATTCATGCGTCAACGTGACTAGCGCTTCCGAAGCTCCGATGGAAGCGCCACGATGAATGCACGGCGAGTGAGCGCGCGTTCAGCACGGCTGGCACACCTCCGGCAGTGAAAGCAAGGGCGGATTTTCCGTCGCCTCGCACTCCTCACCTGAAATCCCGCTCCTGAAAAGGGCGGTGGCGGTCACGTGACGGCCACCTTCCATTGTCCAGGCAGAAAGGTGCAGAGACGTGCAGAACGGAATCGACCTCTACTCACTCGACATCGACAGCGCCTCCTTCGTGAAGGCCTGCGGGGGACCGTGCACCGAAGGGTGCGTGACGCTGGCCCGGATCGGCGACCAGGCCTGGGCCCTGGGCGACAGCAAGCGCCCGGAGGCGCAGCCGCTCCGCTTCACGACGGAGGAACTGGACCAGGCGGGTATCGACCCGGCCCGGTTCGGCCTGAACTCCTGACCCACCGCACTGCCGACCGGGGCAGGGCTGCTGCTTCTCCGGCCCGGTCGGCCCCTTTCTCCGCCCGAACGGAATGACTGGTGCACCACCACGGCTACCTCTGGGCAGGTCCAAAAGAGCGCTTCGACCAGGAGGCACTGCGGCGGCCTCCCCATCCGGAGCCGCCCGGCCCACCGCACGACGCAGCGACCGAGAAGCTCTTGGGGCGCTATCGCGAGGTCTCGGCGGAATTTCCGGCCATCGACCTTCCTCCGCTCGAAACGGCCTACTGGCTCGTGAAACCACGCTCACTGGTACGCGGCACATGGACCGAGACGGAGGAAGCGACAGCGTGGCTGGAGGAACAACTACGCGTCCACGCGCACCGGTTCCTCACGGAACGGGACCGCGACCTCGTCCACCTGACCGCTCGCGTCGCCTCAGCGGCTCAACAGCTGGGCTGCGGAGGGGACATCTCTCTCGGGCACTACCTCGAACGTCCCTGGTACCTGTCCCTGGCGATCGTGACGTGCTCCCCGAATCGCACGAGACCCGAACTGCCTTGCCCTACGGGTGCTCAGAGCCCGGGAACCGCCTCACCTCAGGTCAGTCCCCCCTCGGCCGCACCAACCCGGACTCGTAAGCGATGACGACGAGTCCCGCGCGGTCCCGGGCGCCGAGCTTGGCCATCGCGCGGTTGACGTGGGTCTTGACGGTGAGCGGGCTGACCTGGAGGCGCTCGGCGATCTCGTCGTTGGAGTGGCCGCCCGCGACCTGGACGAGGACCTCGCGCTCGCGGCCGGTCAGGGCGGCGAGGCGTTCGGCGTGCACCCGCTCGCCGCCCGGTGAACTCTCGCTCTGCGCAAGGAACTTGGCGATCAGGCCCTTGGTGGCCGCCGGGGAGAGCAGCGCGTCCCCGGCGGCCGCGACGCGGATCGCGCTCAGCAGTTCCTCCGGTTCGGAGCCCTTGCCGAGGAAGCCCGCGGCGCCGGCCCGCAGCGACTGCACCACGTACTCGTCGACCTCGAAGGTCGTCAGCATCACCACCCGTACTCCGGTGAGCGCCGGGTCGGCGCTGATGGCGCGGGTGGCGGCGAGGCCGTCGGTGCCGGGCATCCGGATGTCCATCAGGACGACGTCGGCCGCGGCGGAGCGGGCGAGGGCGACCGCCTCGGCGCCGTCCGAGGCCTCGCCGACGACCTCCATGTCCGCCTCGGAGTCGACGAGCACCTTGAACGCGCTGCGCAGCAGCGCCTGGTCGTCGGCGAGGACCACCCTGATCGTCACGCGCCGCCTCCCGCGGGTGCCGGTGCCGGATGCGCCCCGGCCGTGACCGGCAGGATGGCATGGACCCGGAAGCCGCCGCCGTAGCGGGGCCCGGCGGTGCAGCTGCCGCCGAGGGCGGAGACCCGCTCGCGCATGCCGAGCAGCCCGTGTCCGCCGCCCTCGCCGGAGCCGGTCGGCTCCCCGTGGTCCGGGGCCCCGCCGGGACCGGTGCCGTTGTCCAGGACGGTGACCTCCAGACGGGTGCCGACCTGTATCACGCTGACCTCGGCGGCGGCCCCGGGTCCGGCGTGCTTCCGCACATTGGTCAGGGCCTCCTGGATGATCCGGTACGCGGCCAGGTCCGCCGCGGCGGGCAGCCGGGCGGCCCCGGGCTCCTCGCCGCCGAGCGGCCCGGCCCCGCCGGCCTCGGGTGAGCGGAGCACGGCCACCGGCAGCCCGGCGTGCCGGAAGGTGTCGGCGAGTTCGTCGAGCCGGTCCAGGCCCGGCGCCGGTTCGGTGGGGGCCTCCGGGTCCCCGGACTGGCGCAACAGGCCGACGGTGGCGCGGAGTTCGTTCAGCGCCGAGCGGCTCGCCTCGCGTACGTGGGCCAGCGCCTCCTTGGCCTGGTCCGGGCGGCGGTCCATCACATGGGCGGCCACCCCCGCCTGCACATTGACCAGGGCGATGTGGTGGGCGACCACGTCGTGCAGATCGCGGGCGATGCGCAGCCGCTCCTCGGCGACCCGGCGGCGGGCCTCCTCCTCGCGGGTGCGCTCGGCCCGTTCGGCACGCTCGCGCATCGCGTCCACGAAGGCGCGGCGGCTGCGCACCGCGTCCCCGGCGGCGGCCGCCATGCCGGTCCAGCCGAAGATGCCGATGTTCTCCTGCGCGTACCAGGGCAGCGGACCGGAGAGCATCGCGGCGGCGGTGAGCACGGTCATGGTGAACAGACCCACCCGCCAGGTGGTCGGCCGGTCGGTGCTGGCGGCGACCGTGTACAGGGCGACCACCGCGCACATCGCGACGGGGGCGCGCGGGTCGCCGGTGACCAGTTCGACGGTGGCGACGAGGCCGGTGGCGCCGAGCACCACCATCGGGGCGCGCCGCCGGAAGACCAGGGCGAGACCGCCGATGGAGGTGAGGACCAGGCTGGAGACGTGCGGGACCCGGGTGAACCACTCGGGACCGTGCGGTCCGTGCGGGTCGGTGAAGGAGGCCACCACCACACAGGCGAGGACGGCGGCGGCCAGAGCCGCGTCGAGGGCCAGCGGATGCGCCTGGAGCCAGTGCCGGGCTCGCTGGAAAGTGCTCACCAGCCAACGGTACGGGGCACGGCGACCGCGCGGAACGGAACCGGGGGGTGAGCCGGGCCGCCCGGGAGCACCCGGCGGCGCGCGCCCCTACCGGAAATCCGGTGGCCGCCGGCCCGGCGCGGCGGGCATGCTCGTCCGGTGCCGGAAGAACCCAAGTACCGCATCCGCGCGGCCCGTTCGGATACGACCGTGACCGTCTACCAGGCCTATCCCCCGGCCCTCGGGCTGCCCGCGGCGCGCGCGGGGCGCTTTCCCGCGGCCTGGAAGCGGGACCGGATGACATGGATCAAGCCCTCGTTCCTGTGGATGGCCTACCGCTGCGGCTGGGGCACCAAGGAGGGCCAGGAGACGGTGCTGGCCGTGGAGATCACCCGGGAGGGCTTCGAGTGGGCCCTGCGGCACGCCTGCCTCTCCCACTACGAGCCCGCCGTCCACGCCGGCCAGGCCGACTGGAAGCGGCGGTTGAACTCCGCGCCGGCGCGCGTCCAGTGGGATCCGGAGCGCGATCTGCACTTGCGCCCGCTGCCCTACCGCTCGCTCCAGCTGGGCCTCGCCGGGGAGGCCGCGCGGCGCTACGCCGACGAGTGGATCACCGGCATCCGGGACGTCACCGCGCTCCAGCGGCGGGTCCACGCGCATGTACGCGCGGGCGAGCCGGAGCGGGCGCGGGCGCTGCTGCCCGAGGAGCCGCCGTATCCGGTGCCGGACGGGCTGCTCTCGGGACTGGTCGCGGGTGCCTGAGCGGGCTGGCAGACCTGGGGGGACCTGGGGGCGGACAGAAGCGAGCGGGGGAACATGGGCGGGCGCGGGCGGCTCGCGCCCGGGCCAGGCGCCGGAGTGCGCGCCCGACCGCACGCCCGGTTGCGCGCCCCCGGGGCCCTGCTCAGCCGGGCAGCAGCCCGTCGTCGCTGAGCATCGCCCGGACCTCCTCCAGGGTGGCCTCCGGCGAGGGCAGGATCAGCTCCGAGGGTTCCAGGGAGTCGTCGGGCAGGGGCTCGCCGAGCGCCCGTACCTCGTCCAGGAGCGCCTGGAGGGTGCGCCGGAAGCCCGGGCCGTCGCCCTGCTGCATCTCCGCGGCGAGTTCCTCGTCCAGCGTGTTGAGTTCGGCGAGGTGGCTGTCGGCCAGCCTCACCTGCCCCTCCCCCATGATCCGTACGATCATGTCGCCCTCCTCGGAGCCGAGCGGTGCCTACTGCTTGTCGAAGCGCGGGGTGTCCTGCGGCTGCTGCTGGGGCTGCTCGCTCTGACCGCCGCCCTCGATGGCCTGCTGCGGGGCGGGGCCGCCCGCGAGCTCGGCCTTCATCCGCTGCAGTTCCAGCTCCACATCCGTACCACCGGAGAGCCGGTCCAGCTCGGCCTGGATGTCGTCCTTGGCCATCCCGGACTGGTCGTCGAGGGCTCCGGAGGCGAGCAGTTCGTCGATGGCGCCGGCCCGGGCCTGGAGCTGCGCGGTCTTGTCCTCGGCGCGCTCGATGGCCATGCCGACGTCGCCCATCTCCTCGGAGATGCCGGAGAAGGCCTCGCCGATCCGGGTCTGGGCCTGGGCCGCGGTGTAGGTGGCCTTGATGGTCTCCTTCTTCGTACGGAAGGCGTCCACCTTGGCCTGGAGGCGCTGGGCCGCGAGGGTGAGCTTCTCCTCCTCGCCCTGGAGGGTCTCGTGCTGCGTCTCCAGGTCGGTCACCTGCTGCTGGAGCGCGGCCCGGCGGGACAGCGCCTCGCGGGCCAGGTCCTCGCGGCCGAGGGCGAGCGCCTTGCGGCCCTGGTCCTCCAGCTTCCCGGACTGCTTCTGCAACTGGCTGAGCTGGAGTTCGAGCCGCTTGCGCGAGGTGGCGACGTCGGCGACGCCGCGGCGCACCTTCTGCAGCAGTTCGAGCTGCTTGTTGTACGAGTAGTCGAGGGTCTCGCGCGGGTCCTCGGCCCGGTCAAGGGCCTTGTTCGCCTTCGCGCGGAAGATCATTCCCATACGCTTCATGACACCGCTCATGGGCTTCGCGCGCCCCCTTCTGACGGACTCCGGCCTACAGCACCCAACAGAACCCACAGTACGGGTCCTGCTTCCATTACCGCACTGTTCAGGGACGGATGGACTCCTCCCCAAGGACGACTGCCCGGCCCGGCGCTCCGGCCCAGGGAGTAGGCGGCCCCCTGTACGCACCGCGCCGGGGCACTCCGGCCCGCGCCTCTCACCGGCACGGCTCGCGCGCTCGCACGCCGTCACGGGCCGGACACCGGGAGAAGCCCTGCGGTTTGTCCGGCTCGTACGGGCATGCCGTTCTCGTGCCCGGGTATCGCTGCCGGATTGTTCCCCACCGGGCGCCGGTCCATGCTCCGGCTACCCGTACCCTTGGGTTTTGTGTTCCGTAGCCGTTCCAAGGAAGAGAAGGCCCCCGCCGCCAAGGCGCCCGTGGCCGACTCCACTCAGCCCCGCGATCCGCAGGCCCCCAAGGGCAGGCCCACGCCCAAGCGCGCCGTGGCCCAGTCCCAGCGCCGCAGCGTGACCACTCCGACGACGCGCAAGGAGGCAGCGAAGCGTCAGCGCGAGGAGCGCCGTACGCAGATGGAGAAGCAGCGCCAGGCGCTCGCCACCGGCGACGAGCGGTATCTGCCCACCCGGGACAAGGGACCGGTGCGCCGGTTCGCCCGCGACTTCGTCGACTCCCGCTTCTGCGTCGCCGAGTTCTTCCTGCCGATGGCGGTGGTCATCCTCGTCCTGAGCATGATCCGCGTCCCGCAGCTGCAGAACTCTGCGCTGCTGCTGTGGCTCGCCGTCATCGTGCTGATCATCGTCGACTCGGTCGTCCTGGTGTTCCGGCTGCGCAAGCAGCTCGCGGAGCGCTTCCCGGACAAGCCGCGCCGCGGCGCCGTGCCCTACGCCCTGATGCGTACCCTCCAGATGCGCCGGCTGCGGATGCCCAAGCCGCAGGTCAAGCGCGGAGAGCGGCCCTGAGCCAGGAGCCGGATCCGCCGGGCCCCGGCCCGCGAGCCGCCTGGCCGCCCGGCTCCGGCGGACTGCCGCGGGTGGTGCGCAGGGAACTGGTCGCCCGGCAGGTCGAGGAGCAGATAGGCCAGCGCTTCCCGCTCGGGCAGCGGCTGCGGGTCCTCGACGTCGGAATGGGCCAGGGCAGCCAGGCGCTGCGGCTGGCCCGCGCCGGGCACGCGGTCACCGGTGTGGAGACCGACTCCGGGCTGCTCACGGCCGCCCGGGAGGTCCTCGCCCGGGAGCCGGAGGGCATCCGGGACCGGGTCCGGATGCTCCAGGGGGACGGTCGGGACACCGGCGCGCACTTCCTGCCGGGCGCCTTCGACGTGGTGCTCTGCCACGGGGTGCTGATGTACGTCGAGGAGCCCGATCCGCTGCTGGCGGGCCTGGCCCGGGTCCTCGCCCCGGGCGGGCTGCTCTCGCTGGTGGTCCGCAACGCCGACGCGCTCGCCCTGCGCCCCGGGCTCACCGGCGACTGGCGGGGCGCGCTCGCCGCCTTCGACTCCGTGCACTGGACCGACCCGCTCGGGGTCACGGCCCGCGCCGACCGGCTCGCCTCCCTGACCGAGAACCTCGCGGGCATCGGCGCGCCGCTGAGCACCTGGTACGGCATCCGCGTCTTCACCGGCCGGGCCTCGGCGGCGGACACCGCACCGCCGGAGGACCTGGAGACCCTGCTCGCCGCCGAGGAGCGCGCGGGCCGCACCGACCCCTACCGGCAGGTGGCCGAGCTGCTGCATCTGTGCGGCGTACGGGGCTGAGGGGCGCACCGGAGCACGGGACCCGCGCGCCGGGGCGCGACCGCCACGGGAGCACGCGGCCGGCAGCGCACGCGGCCAGGAGCACGCATGGCCGGAAGCACACGGTGCCGGGAACACACGCGGCCGGGGGCGGCCACCGCGCTGCTGCGCGGCGACCGCCCCCGGCCGGTGACGTCCCGCGGCCCTCGCGGGCCTCGGGGCGCTCAGGACTCGCTCTCGTCCTCCGCCTCCGGGTCGCCCTGGTGCAGGCTCATCGGGCCGTAGACCTTGGCACCGTCCTCGAAAAGGGTGACCTGGTCCGCGCCCCCCTCGGCCAGCTCCTTGAAGAACTCGCCGATCCACGACTCCGCGTCGCCCTGAGTGGTGAACTCCTCGGGCTCCACGGCCGGCTCGACCTCTGCCCCGTCGGACTTCTCGAACCGCCATGTCCACGCCGCCATGTCGCCTCCCGGGCCTCACACGCTGCTTCAGATCGTCCCGAAGCCTATCCGGGCGAGCACGCGCGGCGCGGACGCGGGAGGATCTTCGTGTGGAAGTGACTCTGCTCGGCACCGGCGGCCCCTCGGGACTGCCCCGCCCCGGCTGCCCCTGCGCCGCCTGCGCGAGCGCGCTCGGCCCCTGGGTACGGGCGGCGACCTCGCTGCTCGTGGACGAGGTGCTGCTGCTCGACCTGACCCCCGGGGCGGCACTGGCCGCCGCCCGCGCCGGACATTCGCTCGGCGGGGTGCGCCAGGTGCTGCTCTCGCATCCGCACGACGGCCCCGCGGTCGAGATCCCGGCGGGGCTGCCCCGGCCGGTACGGGTGCCGGACGGCCGCGAGCTGACCCTGCTGAGCGGCCACCGGGTGCGCGCCCTCGCCCTCGACTCCCCCGGCACCGGCTACGCCGTCACCGGTCCCGACGGCCTCCGGCTGCTCTATCTGCCGCCGGGCGCCGCCCCCGCGGGCACCCTGGACGGCGGGCCCTACGCCATGGTGTGCGCCGATGTGACGGGGCGCCCGGACGCGCTGGCCCGGCTCCGCGCCGCGGGCACCCTGGGGCCCGCCACCGAGGTGATCGCCGTGCACCTGGACCACGGGCTGCCGCCGGGCCCGGAGACCACCCGGCGCCTCGCGGCGGCGGGCGCGCGCGCCGTACCGGACGGCACCACCCTGGAGGTCGGCGCCTACGAGGAGGTGCCCGACCTGCCGCGCCGGACCCTGGTCCTCGGCGGGGCGCGCTCCGGCAAGTCGGTGGAGGCCGAGCGGCGCCTGGAGGCCTTCCCGGAGGTGGTGTACGTGGCGACCGGCGGCACCCGCGAGGGGGACACCGAGTGGGCGAGCCGGGTCGGCGCCCACCGCGAACGCCGCCCCGGCTCCTGGCGTACCGAGGAGACCTGCGAACTGCCGCCCCTGCTCGCCGAGACGGGCCCCCCGCTGCTCATCGACTGCCTCTCGCTCTGGCTCACCCACGCCATGGACGAGGCCGACGCCTGGGACGAGGCCGCCTGGGCGGGCGGCGGCGAGCGCCAACTCCAGGAGAAGGTGAGGGAGTTGGTCAAGGCGGTACGGGAGACCCGGCGCACCGTGGTGGCGGTCTCCAACGAGGTCGGCTCGGGCATCGTCCCCGCCACCGCCTCCGGCCGCCGCTACCGCGACGCCCTCGGCCGCCTCAACGCCGCCTTCGCCGCGGAGTGCGAGCACGTGCTGCTCGTGGTGGCGGGGCAGGCGGTGGTGCTGCGGGGGTGAGGGCCGACTCCCCCTCAGAGAGCGGAAGTCGGCGGCTCCGGTGAGTCCAGCGGGTCCGCCGCCGTATCGGGTTCGCGGCGGGCCACGATCCGGTAGCTGTTGGCGAGGCGGGGGCCGCGCAGGGCCAGGGCCAGCAGCTGGTCGAGCAGGCGGGCGGCGGCGAGCAGGGGCAGGCGGAGCGCGCCGGGCAGCGCGGGCACCCGGCGCCCCGGCGCACCCGGACCGCGGCCGCCCGGCAGCAACCGGGCGACCAGGGCGGTGAGTTCACAGGGGACGTGAACGCCGCCCCGATGCCCGGTGCCGAGCACCATGAAGCCCAGCCGGGTCAACTCCCCTTCCAGCGCGGCGGAGGTGAGCAGGAGCGGGCGAACTGCCCGCGGGTCGCGCCCGGTTGCGGCGGCCGCTCTGCGGGCGAGCAGCCGCCCGGACCAGGACGCCGGGTTGGCGCAGTCGAGGACCAGATGCCCGCCGGGGCGCAACACGGTGCGGGCGGCGCGGAGTTCGGCGCCCGGCTCGGCGGAGTGCTGGAGCCGGTGGAACATGCTCAGCGCGTCGTAGTGGCCCGCGATACGCGGGGCGAGGGCGCGCAGGGTGCCGGGCAGTCCGGCGTCGATCCGGCCCGCGGCGAGCGCCTCCGCGACGCCGGTGGCGCCCAGCGCGTCGAAGGCGGTGTACGGGAGCAGTTCACGCGCCGCGCGGGGGAAGCGGGCCGCCCCCGACTCGATGTCGAGCCAGGACTCCGGTTCGGCGTACGGCAGCAGGGCGCGGGCCCGGGAGCGCAGCACGCGGCCCGGCTCCAGGGCGCCGCTCACGCCCGCCGCGGCGGGCGGCCCTCCGGACCCGCGGACGGCGCCGAATCCGCGGGCGGCCCCGGATCCGCTGCCGGCTCCCACTCGCGCTCCCGCTCCCGCGACGGCACCGGCACCGGCACCGGCACCGGCACTGGCAGCGGCTTCGGAGCTCCTCGGCTCCGGCTGCCCGAAGGGCGGCGGAAGGCTGCCGAAGCGGTACGTGCACGCCGGGCACCCGGCGGCCCCGGGGCGCCGCCCGAGCAGGTCCGCCACACGGCGCCGGACGGGGGTGCCGCACCAGGCGCAGCCGGTGTACCACCGGGTGGGCAACACCCCGCCGCGGAAAGGGAGTCGGGGGTGGAAGAGACTTCGGGCGCCCGGAGCCGCGGGTCCCGGCTCGGGAACGGGCGGGTTCGGCGGCATGGTTCCTCCGGGGTGCCGGGCGGCGGCCGGGCGCCGGGTGCCCGGCGGGGCCGTACCGGCCGCCGGACCCCTCCGCGCCCGAGCACCGCGAGAATTCGCCACGAAACGGAACGTATGGGATAGCCGAGAGGCACGCAATCACGCCATGCGGTGAACTCTTCACTCCAGGTGAACGGCGTCCTCGGCGGACCCGGGACCGTGAGTGAGCCCGCTCACGGCTGCCGGTAACGTTCCGCCAATGAGCACGCTGAATCTCGACGACTTCTCCGATCTGATCGAGCGGCCGGACGGCGGCGTGCGCCGCGACGCCGAGGAACGCCGGGCCCGGCTCGTCGTTCCGCAGGGCTCGCTCGGACGCCTCGACGAGCTGGGCGAGTGGCTGGCCCCCGCCCAGGCAGCGGTCCCCGTACGCCCCCTCACCCGGCCCCGGTTGCTGCTGTTCGCGGGCGACCACGGGGTGGCCTCGCTCGGCGTCTCGCGGCGGCCCGCGGGCGGCGCCGAACAGCTCGTACGGGCGGTCCTGGACGGCGAGAGCCCGGCGGCGGTGCTCGCCGCGCGGCTGGGCGTCCCGGTACGGATCGTCGACCTGGCGCTGGACTGCGAGCCGGAGTCGCTGCCCGCCGAGGTGGTGAGCCACCGGATCCGGCGCGGCAGCGGGCGGATCGACATCGAGGACGCGCTCACCGCCGAGGAGGCCGAGGCCGCCTTCCGCGCCGGGATGGCGCTGGCCGACGAGGAGGCCGACTCCGGCACCGACCTGGTCGTCCTCGGCGACATCAGCGTGGGCGGCACCACCGCCGCCGCGGTCCTCATCGCCGCCCTGTGCGGCACCGACGCCTCGGTGGTCACCGGGCGCGGCGGCGAACCGATCGACGACCTGGCCTGGATGCGCAAGTGCGCGGCGGTGCGCGACGCGCTGCGCCGGGCCCGCCCCGTCCTCGGCGACCAGCTCGAACTGCTCGCGGCCGTCGGCGGCGCCGACCTCACCGCGATGACCGGCTTCCTGCTGCAGAGCGCGGTACGGCACACCCCGGTACTCCTCGACGGCGTGGTCTCCGCGGCCTGCGCCCTGGTCGCGCAGCGGGTGGCCTTCCGCGCCCCCGACTGGTGGCTGGCCGGCCACGACAGCGGCGAGCCCGGGCAGGCCAAGGCCTTCGACCGGATGGCGGTCGAGCCCCTGGTCGACCACGGCGTCCGGGTCGGCGAGGGCGCCGGCGCCCTGCTCGCCCTCCCGCTGGTCCAGGCCGCCGCCGCCCTGCTCGGCGAACTCCCGGAGCGCCCCCGGCCGACCCACGCGGAGCCGGAAGCCTGAGGAGCGGCAAGGCGGCGGGCGGTCGGCCGGGAGTGACCGGGTGCGCGCGCCCGCCGCCCCTCTTCCCCGTCGACCGCCGTCGCGTCTGCCCCTGAGCACTGCCGTGTCCGCCCCTGAGCGCCACGGCGCCTCTCCCCTGTCGGTCTGCGCGCCTGCCCCTGAGCGCTACGGCGCCTCCGCCCCGTCGGCCTGCGCGCCTGTCCTCCCCATGGACCGGCGCCCTCGCCCCTCCGGCCCGCCGCCGGATCCCCCCGCCCCGCCACTGCTCAGCGCGGCCGTCGGGCGATAGCCTCGGCCGATGGCCGAAAGTGCACCGCCGTCCGGTTCCCCGGACGAACCAGAGGGCCCCGGGGCCCGTCCCGCCTCCCCGCGTCCGCGGGATTCCGGTTCGGTACCGCGGAGCGGCCCGGCACCCGGCAAAGAAGACCACCGGAGGCAGCGGACCGGCACCGGCGAGGATTCCGCTCACCCGCCGTCCGGCCCGGCACCGCGGGACGCGGCCGAGCGGACCGGCACCGGCCGGGACATCCCGGCGGCCCAGGACACCGGCCCCGCCGCCGCCAACACTCCTGCCCCCGGCCCGAGTTCACCGGCGGAAGGCACCGAGGGCCTCGCGGACGAGCCACGGCCCGCGCCCCCCGGCGGGGCCGCGCCGCCCCCGGGACCCGGCGCCGCCGACCCGGGCGGCGCCTCCGCTTCCCCTCCCCCCGAGGACGCCCCCGTCGGCTCCGGCAGCTCCGCGGAGGCCGCCGTCAGCGTCGAGGACAGCCTCCGCTTCGCCTTCGGGACGCTGACCGTGCTGCCGGTCGGGGCGGTGCGCTGGGACCGGGCGGCGGCGCGCGGCGGGATGCTCTGGGCGCCGCTGGTCGGGCTCGCCGTGGGGGTGGCCGCCGCCCTGGTGGGCGGGCTGCTGCTCCTGCTCGGCACGGGGGCCCTGCTCGCCGCCGTCGCGAGCGTGGCCGTACCGGCGGTGCTCACCCGGGGACTGCACCTCGACGGGCTCGCCGACACCGCCGACGGACTCGGCAGCGCCAAGCCCGCCCCCGCCGCCCTGCGCCTCATGAAGCAGTCGGACATCGGCCCCTTCGGGGTGCTCACCCTCGTACTCGTCCTCCTCGCCCAAGTCGCCGTCCTGGCACGGCTGTACGGGGACTCCTGGGCGCAGGGCGCGCTCGCCGCGGCGGTCTCCGGGACGGTGGCGCGGCTGGCCATGACGCTGGCCGCGCGGGAGGGGGTGCCCGCGGCCCGGGCGGAGGGTCTGGGCGCCGTGGTGGCCTCGGTGGCGCCCGCGCGTACCGCGCTCTTCGTCGCCGGGGGTGTCTTCGTGGCCGCGGCCGGGGCCGGGGTGCTCTCCGGCGGGGGCGGTGCGCTGCGCTGCGCGCTGGCCGTGGTGGTGGGCTGCGCCGCCGCCGAACTCCTGCTGCGCCGCTGCCTGGTGCGCTTCGGCGGGGTGACCGGGGACGTCTTCGGCGGCCTCGCCGAGACCGCCGGGACCGCCTCGCTCGTGGTGCTCGCGCTGGGCTCCGGCTGAGCCCGACGGGCCGGGGCGTGATCCGCCGGGCGCCTCCCGGGGCCGGGGCGGTGCCCGGCGGCCCCGGCCACCGGCGAACACCGGCCACTTCACGGAGCGTAGGCTCCTTACCGGCACCCTTCCGGTCAGACCGGATGAGTGCGCGCGAGAACCCGACCGCAGCGACGCGGCGGGGTGCCGCGGGCACTCATCCGTCCTCCGTGCCCGGTCCCCTGTCAGGGCGGCCCGCGCACGGGCCTCGGCTCCCCGGCGGCTCCGGCCCCGGAGCCCCACCCGGGGACGCTCTAGGCTTCCGGACGGGTCCGGCCGACCCCACAGCCTCGGCCAGGAACTTCACAAGGGAGATCTCACTACCGTGACTGCTCTGACTCTCAGTACCGCCGCCGCAGCAGGGCTGCGCGCGGACGCCCTCGTGGTCGGCGTCGCCAAGGGTCCCAAGGGCCCCGTGCTCGCGACCGGCGCCGAGGCCGTCGACAAGGCCTACGACGGCAGGCTCGCCGCCACCCTGGAGACCCTCGGGGCGAGCGGCGCCGAGGGCGAGGTGACCAAACTGCCCGCCCCCTCCGGCTTCAAGGCCCCGGTGGTCCTGGCGGTCGGGCTCGGCGCGGTGCCCGAGAAGGACGAGGACCACAGCCTGGAGTCGCTGCGCCGCGCCGCCGGGGTGGCCGCCCGGGCGCTCGCCGGGGCGAAGAAGGCCGCCTTCGCGCTGCCGCTGACCGGCGCCGAGGACATCGTCGCGGTGGGCGAGGGCGCCCTGCTCGGCGCGTACTCCTTCGACACGTACAAGGCCAGCGCCAAGGACCCGAAGACCGCGAAGGCCCCGCTCGGCGAGGTCACCCTGCTCGGCGCCAAGCCGCGCGACAAGGCGCACAAGGCGGCCGTCGAGCGCGCGCTGGCCGTCAGCGAGGAGCTGAACCGGGCCCGCGACCTGATCAACACCCCGCCGAACGACCTGAATCCGGAGGCCTTCGCCGCGCTCGCCGCCACGGCCGCCAAGGAGCACGGGCTCAAGATCCAGGTGCTCGACGAGAAGGCGCTGACCAAGGGCGGCTACGGCGGCATCCTCGGCGTCGGCGCGGGCTCCGCCTCCCCGCCCCGCCTGGTGAAGCTGTCGTACACGCACGGCAAGGCCAAGAAGCACCTCGCCTTCGTCGGCAAGGGCATCACGTACGACTCGGGCGGCATCTCACTGAAGCCGGCCGGGCACAACGAGACGATGAAGTGCGACATGAGCGGCGCCGCCGCGGTGTTCGCCGCGGTCGTCGCCGCCGCCCGCCTCGGCCTGGAGGTCAACATCACCGGCTGGCTCGCCCTGGCCGAGAACATGCCCTCCGGCAGCGCCACCCGCCCCGGCGACGTGCTGCGGATGTACAGCGGCAAGACCGTCGAGGTCCTCAACACCGATGCCGAGGGCCGCCTGGTGCTCGCCGACGCGATCGCCAAGGCCAGCGAGGACAAGCCGGACGCGATCGTCGACGTGGCGACCCTGACCGGCGCCATGATGCTCGCGCTCGGCCTGCGCACCTTCGGGATCATGGCCAACGACGAGGCGCTGCGCACCACCGTGCACGAGCTGGCCGAGGAGGCGGGCGAGCCCTCCTGGCCGATGCCGCTGCCCGGGCACCTGCGCAAGGGCATGGACACCCAGACCGCGGACATCGCGAACATGGGCGAGCGGGCGGGCGGCGGCCTGGTCGCCGGTCTGTTCCTGCAGGAGTTCGTCGGCGAGGGCATCAGCTGGGCGCACCTGGACATCGCGGGCCCGGCCTTCAACGAGTCGGCGCCCTTCGGCTACACCCCCAAGGGCGGCACCGGCACCGCGGTGCGCACCCTGGTGGCGCTCGCCGAGCACACCGCCGCCGGCGACCTGGGCTGAGGCGCCGCCCGCTCCGGGGCCGGACCACCGCGTCCGGCCCCGGCGGGCGGGCACCCGGCAGCGATCCTGACGGCCACCCCGGCAGTGATCCGGCACACACCCCGCGCACGACGAGGGGATTAAGCCCTGGACGAAATCCGCTCTGGCACGCACGCCGATGACCCGGCGGGACACCGTACGTACCGTGTCCCGGGCCGGGCCCGCCGTCCCGGCAGTCGGCGACAAGTGCAAAGATGGGTTCTCGGCAGGACAGGGCCCCACCACAGGGCCGAAGAAGAGCGGCCGAACACCAGCCGAGCGCCCGGCACCACCCCGCGCAGTCGGGGCCCGGGACTACGGCGCACATGCATGGAGGACGTGACGTGGCGAACGACGCCGGCACCGTTTTCGACCTAGTGATCCTCGGCGGTGGCAGCGGCGGGTACGCCGCGGCCCTGCGTGGCGCCCAGCTCGGGCTCGACGTCGCCCTCATCGAGAAGGGCAAGGTCGGCGGCACCTGCCTGCACAACGGATGCATCCCCACCAAGGCCCTGCTGCACGCCGGTGAGATCGCCGACCAGGCGCGCGAGGCGGACCAGTTCGGTGTCAAGGCCACCTTCGAGGGCATCGACATCAAGGCCGTCCACAAGTACAAGGACGATGTCATCGCGGGCCTGTACAAGGGCCTGCAGGGACTCATCGCCTCCCGCAAGGTCCACTACATCGAGGGCGAGGGACGCCTGTCCTCGCCGACCTCGGTGGACGTGAACGGCCAGCGCATACAGGGCCGCCACGTGCTGCTCGCCACCGGCTCGGTCCCGAAGTCCCTGCCGGGCCTGGAGATCGACGGCAACCGGATCATCTCCTCGGACCACGCGCTGACCCTGGACCGGGTGCCGCAGTCCGCGATCATCCTCGGCGGCGGCGTCATCGGCGTCGAGTTCGCCTCGGCGTGGAAGTCCTTCGGCACCGAGGTCACCGTGATCGAGGGCCTCAAGCACCTGGTGCCCGCCGAGGACGAGAACAGCTCCAAGCTCCTGGAGCGCGCCTTCCGCAAGCGCGGCATCAAGTTCAACCTGGGCACCTTCTTCGAGAAGGCCGAGTACACCGAGGACGGCGTCCGCGTCACCCTCGCCGACGGCAAGACCTTCGAGGCGGAGGTGCTGCTCGTCGCCATCGGCCGCGGCCCCGTCTCCCAGGGCCTCGGCTACGAGGAGGCCGGTGTCGCCCTGGACCGCGGCTACGTCGTGGTCGACGAGTACATGCGCACCAACGTCCCGACCGTCTCGGCGGTGGGCGACCTGGTCCCCACCCTCCAGCTGGCCCACGTCGGCTTCGCCGAGGGCATCCTGGTCGCCGAGCGCCTCGCGGGCCTCACCCCGGTCCCGATCGACTACGACGGCGTGCCCCGGGTGACGTACTGCCACCCCGAGGTCGCCTCCGTCGGCATCACCGAGGCCAAGGCCAAGGAGGTCTACGGCGCGGACAAGGTCGTCGCGCTCAAGTACAGCCTCGCGGGCAACGGCCGCAGCAAGATCCTGAAGACCGCGGGCGAGATCAAGCTCGTCCAGGTCAAGGACGGCGCCGTGGTCGGCGTCCACATGGTGGGCGACCGCATGGGCGAGCAGGTCGGCGAGGCCCAGCTGATCTACAACTGGGAGGCCCTGCCCACCGAGGTGGCGCAGCTGATCCACGCCCACCCGACGCAGAATGAAGCCCTCGGCGAGGCGCACCTCGCGCTGGCCGGGAAGCCGCTGCACGCGCACGACTGATCCGGCGGCCCGGACGGCCGGCGCCGCCAGGGCCGGTCCGGACCGGACACGACGACCACAGACTTCCGCACTGAAAGAGGAGCAACCGAAACCATGGCGGTTTCCGTAACCCTTCCGGCGCTCGGCGAGAGCGTCACCGAGGGCACAGTCACCCGCTGGCTGAAGGCCGAGGGCGAGCGCGTCGAGCAGGACGAGCCGTTGCTGGAGGTCTCGACCGACAAGGTCGACACCGAGATCCCCTCGCCGGCCGCGGGCACCCTGTCCTCCATCAAGGTCGCCGAGGACGAGACCGTCGAGGTCGGCGCCGAACTGGCCCTCATCGACGACGGCTCCGGCGCGCCCGCCGAGGACTCCGCCCCGGCCGCCGAACAGGCCCCGGCCGAGGAACCCGAGCAGCCCGCCGAGGCCCCGCAGGCCGAGCAGTCGGAGCCCGCCGAGGAGGCCCCGCGGCAGGAGGCCTCCGGCGGCGGCTCCGCCGAGGGCACCGACGTGACCCTGCCGGCGCTCGGCGAGTCCGTCACCGAGGGCACCGTGACCCGCTGGCTCAAGCAGGTCGGCGACAGCGTCGAGGCGGACGAGCCGCTGCTGGAGGTGTCCACCGACAAGGTCGACACCGAGATCCCGGCCCCGGTCGCTGGCACCCTCCTCGAGATCACCGTGAACGAGGACGAGACCGCCGAGGTCGGCGCCAAGCTCGCGGTGATCGGTGCCGAGGGCGCCGCCCCGGCCGCCCCGAAGCAGGAGGCTCCCAAGCAGGAGGCGGCTCCCGCCCCCGCGCAGGAGGCCCCGGCCGAGGAGAAGCCCGCCCCGGCTCCGGCCGCCGAGAAGCCGGCTCCGGCTCCCGAGAAGCCCGCTCCCGCCCCGGCCCGGCCCGCGGCCCCGGCACCCGCCCCGGCCGCGCAGGCTCCGGCGGCTCCGGCCCCGGCGCGCTCCGCCGGTGACGAGGGCGCGTACGTCACCCCGCTGGTGCGCAAGCTCGCCGCCGAGAACGGTGTCGACCTGGGCGCGGTCAAGGGCACCGGCGTCGGTGGCCGCATCCGCAAGCAGGACGTGCTCGCCGCGGCCGAGGCCGCCAGGAGCGCCGCTCCGGCTCCGGCCGCCGCCGCCCCGTCCGCGCCGAGGACCCCGGCCCTGGAGACCTCTCCGCTGCGCGGCCAGACGGTCAAGATGACCCGGATGCGCAAGGTCATCGGCGACAACATGATGAAGGCGCTGCACGAGCAGGCCCAGCTGACCTCGGTCGTCGAGGTCGACATCACCAAGCTGATGAAGCTGCGCGGCCGGGCCAAGGACTCCTTCGCCGCCCGCGAGGGCGTCAAGCTGTCCCCGATGCCCTTCTTCGTGAAGGCCGCCGCCCAGGCGCTGAAGGCCTACCCGGTCGTCAACGCCCGGATCAACGAGTCCGAGGGCACCGTCACCTACTTCGACTCCGAGAACATCGGGATCGCGGTGGACTCCGAGAAGGGCCTGATGACCCCGGTCATCAAGCGGGCCGGCGACCTCAACCTCGCCGGTATCGCCAAGGCCACCGCGGAGCTGGCGGGCAAGGTCCGCGGCAGCAAGATCACCCCGGACGAGCTCTCCGGGGCGACCTTCACCATCTCCAACACCGGTTCGCGCGGCGCCCTGTTCGACACGATCATCGTGCCGCCGGGCCAGGTGGCGATCCTGGGCATCGGCGCCACCGTGCGCCGCCCGGTCGTGGTGGACCACCCCGACCTCGGCGAGACCATCGCGATCCGCGACATGACCTACGTCGCGCTCTCCTACGACCACCGTCTGGTGGACGGCGCCGACGCCGCCCGCTACCTGACGGCCGTCAAGGCGATCCTGGAAGCAGGAGAGTTCGAGGTCGAGCTGGGGCTCTGAGCCCACGGCAGCGGTGACGGGCGTGTAAGGCTCGTCTCACCTGCGCAAAGCGCCCCCGTCCGGAGTCTTCCGTACGGGGGCGCCGCCGTATTGTCTAGGAGTCACCGCAAGCATTCACCGCTCCCGGCGGCCGCCCGTCCGGGAGCGCCACTCCGAGCCGCAGCCGCGGCAGAAGGAGCAGCCGTCATGACCGCGACTGTCGTCACCTCCCTGCGCGAACAGATCCGCGAGCACATCGTCGACGGCATCGTCAGCGGGCGCTGGAAGCCGGGCGAGCGGATCGTGGAGCGCCGTATCGCGACCGAGCTGGAGGTCAGCCAGACGCCCGTACGCGAGGCGCTGCGGGAGCTGGAGTCGCTGCGGCTGATCGAGTCGGCGCCGAACAAGGGCGTACGGGTGCGCAATCTGACCGCGGCCGACCTGGAGGAGAGCTATCCGGTGCGGGCGGGCCTGGAGCAGATCGCGGCCGAGCTGGCCGCCCCGCGGCTCGCCGAGGACTGCTCCGTACTGGAACCGCATGTGGACGCCCTCTACCGCGCCGACCGGGAGAACGACGGCACCGCGCAGGTGCGGCACACCGTCGCCTTCCACCGGGAACTGGTGCGCGCGGCCCGCAACAGCGTCCTGCTGCACACCTGGGAGGGGCTGGGCATCGAGGTGTTCACGGCCCTGTCGATCCGCTGGCTGGGCACCGTGCAGCAGTCCTACGCCGAGGAGCACGAGGCCTTGGTGGACGCCTTCCGCGGCCGGGATCCGCGGATAGCCGAGCTGGTGAAGGCCCATGTCCTGGGGTGCGCTCCGCGCAGCGCCTGAGGCGCCGGGCGGGTCCCGCTCACTCCCCCGCGGCCCCGCTCATCCGTGCTCCGACCTGCGAGAACACCCGTATTTTCTGGCACTCGGTGCCCTCTTTCGCGACACTCCATGCCGACTTTCGCCGGTGGCGGCAGATTTTGCCCGGGAAACTTTGATCGATCATCGATCGGATGCTTAGAGTCGGATCCGGCTGTCCCCGACCGGGGCGCCTTCGCCCTGTCCTGCCAAAGACCTGGGCACCCCCACCCCCTTTCGACCGGAAGGCGGCGTCGTGACCGACACCATCCGCATCCCGCGCAGCGAGCTGGACCAGCTCCCGGACCGCGACCCGGAGGAGACCGCCGAGTGGCAGGCCTCCCTGGACGCCGTCACCGAGGCGGCAGGGCCGCACCGCGCCGCGTACCTGATGCGCCGCACGCTGGAGCGTGCCGAGGGCGCCGGTCTCGCGCTGCCGAAGCTCCTGGAGACGGAGTACGTCAACACCATCCCGACCGGCGCCGAGCCCGCGATCGAGGGCGACGAGGCGCTGGAGCGCCGGATCACCGCCTGGAACCGCTGGAACGCGGCGGCCATGGTCACCCGCGGCGCGCAGTACGGCGTCGGCGGCCACATCGCCACCTTCGCCTCGGCGGCCTGGCTCTACGAGACCGGCTTCAACCACTTCTTCAAGGGCAAGGAGGGCGGCAACGGCTCCGGCGACCAGCTCTACATCCAGGGCCACGCCTCCCCCGGCATCTACGCCCGCGCCTTCCTGGACGGCCGCCTCACCGAGACCCACCTCGACAACTTCCGCCGGGAGGCGGGCGGCGAGGGCCTGCCCTCCTACCCGCACCCGCGGCGGCTGCCCTGGCTGTGGGAGTTCCCCACGGTCTCCATGGGCCTCGGCCCGCTCTCCGCGATCTACCAGGCGCGCTTCAACCGCTATCTGACCAGCCGCGGCATCAAGGACGTCGCCGACTCGCACGTCTGGGCCTTCCTCGGCGACGGCGAGATGGACGAGCCGGAGTCGACCGCGGCCCTCGCGCTCGCCGCCCGCGAGGGTCTGGACAACCTGACCTTCGTGATCAACTGCAACCTCCAGCGCCTCGACGGCCCGGTGCGCGCCAACTTCAAGATCGTGCAGGAGCTGGAGGCCCAGTTCCGCGGCGCGGGCTGGAATGTCGTCAAATCGCTCTGGGGATCCGCCTGGGACGAGCTGCTGCGCCTGGACACCACCGGCGCCCTGGTCCGCCGCCTGCGCGAGGTGCCGGACGCCCAGGTGCAGACGTACCAGACCCGGGACGCCGCCTATATCCGGCAGGACTTCTTCGGCGCCGAGCCCGCGCTCGCCGAGCTGGCGAAGCTGCTGAGCGACGACAAGATCCTGGAGTGCTTCCACTTCTCCCGCGGCGGCCACGAGCCCCGCAAGGTCTACGCGGCCTACCGCGCGGCGCTCGCCCACCAGGGCGCGCCGACCGTGATCCTCGCCCAGACGGTCAAGGGCCACACCCTCGGCACCGGCTTCGCCTCGAAGAACGCCAACCACCAGATGAAGAAGCTGACGGTGGACGAGTTCAAGACGATGCGGGACGTCCTCGAACTCCCCATCCCGGACAGCGCCTTCGCCGACGGCCGGGTCCCCTACGGCCACCCGGGCACCGAGGCGCCGGAGGTCCGCTACCTCCAGGAGCGCCGCGCCGCGCTCGGCGGCCCGGCCCCGGCCCGCCGCACCCACCCCGTGCCCGCGCTGCCCGCCCCCGCCGAGAAGACCTTCGCCGCCTTCGACAAGGGCTCCGGCAGCCAGTCGGTGGCGACCACGATGGCCCTCGTACGGCTGCTCAAGGACCTGGTCCGCGACAAGGAGTCCGGCCGCCGCTGGGTGCCGATCGTCCCGGACGAGGCCCGCACCTTCGGCATGGAGTCGCTCTTCCCCTCGCTCGGCATCTACTCGCCCAAGGGGCAGACGTACGAGCCGGTCGACCGCGACCAGCTGATGTACTACCGCGAGGCCACCGAGGGGCAGATCCTCAACGAGGGCATCACCGAGGCCGGTTCGATGGCGGACTTCATCGCCGCCTCGACCTCGTACGCCACGCACGGCGAGCCGATGATCCCCTTCTACATCTTCTACTCGATGTTCGGCTGGCAGCGGACCGCCGACCAGATGTGGCAGCTCGGCGACCAGCTCGGCCGCGGCTTCCTCGTCGGCGCCACCGCGGGCCGCACCACCCTGACCGGCGAGGGCCTCCAGCACGCCGACGGCCACTCCCCGGTGATCGCGGCCACCAACCCGGCGGCGCTCAGCTACGACCCGGCCTTCGCCTACGAGGTCGCCGCGATCGTCAAGGACGGACTGCGCCGGATGTACGGCGAGGCCGCCCCCGGCGAGGACAGGGACGTCTTCTACTACCTCACCGTCTACAACGAGCCGCTGCCCCAGCCGGCCCGCCCCGAGGGCGTGGGCGAGGGCATCCTGCGCGGCCTGTACCGCTTCAACACCGCCCAGTCGGCGGGCCTGATGGTCCCGGAGAACGCGCCCCGCATCCAGCTGCTCGGCTCGGGCACCGCGATCCACTGGGCCCTGACGGCGCAGCGGCTGCTCGCCGAGGAGTGGGGCGTGGCCGCGGACGTCTGGTCGGCGACCTCCTGGAGCGAGCTGCGCCGCGACGCCCTGGAGGCCGACGAGGCCCTGCTGCGCGGCGAGGTCCGGGTGCCCTACGTCCGGCAGGCCCTGGAGGGCGCGCCCGGTCCGGTGCTCGCGGTCAGCGACTACATGCGGCAGGTGCCGGACCAGATCGCGCAGTGGGTCGAGCAGGACTACAGCTCGCTCGGCGCGGACGGCTTCGGCCTCTCCGACACCCGGGAGGCGGCCCGCCGCCACTTCGGCGTGGACGCGGAGTCGATCGTCGCGGCGGCGCTGGCGCAGCTGGCCCGCGGCGGCGAGGTCCGCGCGAGCGCGGTGAAGGAAGCCCGCGAGCGGTACGGCCTGTAACCGCACGCCCGCGCCGGAGGGGCCGTCCCGTAGGGGGGCGGCCCCTCCGCCTGCGCGCGGCCCGGTCGGGGCCGCGGCTCAGGCGTGCTCGGGGACCTCGTCCTTGAGGGAGGAGCGGATCTGCTGCCGCAGGTCGAGGCTGTCGGCGTGCTGGTGCACGGAGACGGCGTGCTCGGTGGCGGCGCGGACCACTTCCTCCTCCTCACCGGAGATGGTGAGCGTGCATCCCGATTCACTGGGGAAGTCCCGGCAGTCCACTACTTTCCGCATGACACACCTCTTCGGCTCGACTGGCCTTCCTCCCTTTTCAGGCTATACCTGCCTGATTCACGCAAAGGGTGCCGCCGTGTACTCCCGCCGCACCGGGCAGCTCACATGACTAGCGCGGTTCCGAGTGCGCCGCCCCTCGCCAGGCACGATGCTGGACCCGTGATGGACGAGACGGAGTTCTGGGAGATCGTGGACCGCACGCGCGAGGCCGCGGGGGGCGATCCCGAGGAGCACGCCGACCTCCTCGTCGACCGGCTGCTCGGCCTGGACCCGGACGCCGTCCTCGACTTCGCCCGCCACTTCGAGTCCCGCTACCACCGCGCCTACCGCTGGGATCTGTGGGGCGCGGCCTGGGTGCTGCTCGACGGGGTGAGCGACGACGCCTTCGACTTCTTCCGCTGCTGGCTCATCGGCCAGGGCCGGGAGGTCTTCGAGGGCGCCCTGCACGACCCGGACTCCCTCGCCGACCTCCTCGACACCTTCGACGAGGAGACCGACGGCGACGGCGAGGACCTCGGCTACGCCGCCGACGAGGCCTACGAGCAGCTCACCGGCACCGTCGCCCCCGACCTCGGACTCCCGGCCGCCCCCGAGGAGCCGGAGGGCACCGCCCTCGACTTCGAGGACGACGCGGTGCTCGCCGCCCGCTACCCGCGCCTGTGGGAGCGCTTCAGTGGCTGAGGCCTCCGGGCCCGGTCGGCGGGGCCGGGCGCAGGCCCCGTCCCGCGACGGCGAGGCTCAGGCCCCCGGGCCCCCTCCCGCCCCCGTCTCCGCATCGGTGTCATAGGCGTAGAACCGGGTGTGGTCCAGCATGTCCGCGGGGGTCACATCGCCCCAGGGCCGCATCGGCTCCTCCAGGCTGACGACATCCCGGGTGGGCCGCCGCGGCAGATAGCCGGAGTCGGGGTGCAGGCGCTGCCAGTCGGCCCAGAGCTTGTCGACGAAGCAGTGGTGCAGCCAGAAGACCGGGTCGTTCGGCGAGGCACCGGTCGCCATGTGCCCGTCCACCCACTGGTGGACCCGGTTGTGCAGATTGACCCCGCGCCAGCCCTCCAGCTGGTTGCGGAAGCCCTCCGCGCGGCTGTGCCAGGGGGACTGGTCGTAGGTGGACAGGGCCAGTACGGAGTCCAGCTCGGCCCGGGTCGGCAGCCGTACGCCGCCGCCGGCCCCGAGCGAGCGGCGCAGGAAGTCCCGCGAGTCGACCCGGACGCTGATCCGCCATCGGCCGCCGCCGCGCGCGAAGGGGCCCGTCGTCACCTGGCCGTCGGCGGCCCGCCCGGTGCCGCCGAGGAAGTCCCCGGTCCACGGCGCCGCCTCGGGGTCCTGGTCCATCGTCCAGTCCCAGTAGGGGAGTTCGACCGTGTCGTCGATGCCCCGCAGCTCCTCCTCGAAGTCCAGGAGGAAGCGGCGGTGCCAGGGCAGGAAGGACGGGCCGCGGTGCGCCACGCGCGGCCCGTCGTCGGTGTCGCTCATCACGAACTCCTGGTGCGTGCGCACGAAACGGTCGTAGCGGCCACGGCGTTTGAGGGCGAGTACGGCCTCGACGAAGTTCTGCTTCTCGGCGTCGGTCAGCGTCGCCTGGTTCTTGCGCATGGTGCGTCTTTCCTGTCCTCGGCGGGGGTCAAGGGAGCGGTATGAGGGCGGCGCCGTCGAGCGCGTCGACGGCACCGCGGGCGAGGGCGCGGAGGTCGTCGTAGGTCTGGTAGTGGTTGACGACGCTGATCCAGCTGCCGTCGGCGTTCCGCATGAGGTGCAGGTCCCTGCCGTCGACGAGGACCCGCGCGCCGCCGCCGTGCCGGTCGTGGCCGTGGCCGCCGGAGCGGTGGTGCCCGTCGCCGCCGGGCCCGTGGTGGGTCACCGGTTCCGTCCAGCCCTGGATGCGGCGGCCCCGGTACACCTCGTCGAAGCGCATCGGCCCGTCGGGCGCCGCCCGCCCGGCCGGTCCGTTCTCCGGCAGCGCGGCCAGGGCCGGCGGGGTCGCGGCGGCCAGACCGGCGAGGGCGAGGCCCGAACCGATCAGCATCCGGCGCCTGTTGGGGTGGGCGGCGTGCCGTCCCGCGTGATGTCCGTCCATGTGGTGGTTCCTCATCCCTTTCGCAGACACGTCGTCAGCGATGCCATGATCGAAAGGGGAACCTGAGGCTTTGATGAGGAGACGGCCCCCGCGCCCGTGGGACCCGCCACCCGCCCGGCCCGTGACACCGGTCACCCGCCCCGCCGGTGGCGGCGAGGGCTCGCTCCCCGCCCGCCCCGACCGGGAAAGGGGCGGGAACTCGCCGTACGCGACGGCCTGTTAGTCGGCCCCCGCGCGGCCCGGATGCGCGAGGATGCCCTCATGCGCATCGCGGTCGCCGGCTCGTCCGGACTCATCGGCACGGCACTCGTACGTTCCCTGAACAGCGAAGGACACGAGGTGGTCCGGCTGGTCAGGCGGGACCCCAGAGCGGGCAACGAGGTCCGCTGGGACCCCGCGGCCGGACGGCTCGAAGCGGCCGGACTGGCGGGCTGCGAGGCGGTGGTGAACCTCGCCGGTGCCGGGGTGGGCGACCACCGCTGGACGCCGGAGTACAAGCAGCGGATCCACGACAGCCGGGTGGACAGCACCGCCACCCTGGCCACGGCCCTCGCCGCGCTCTCCCCCGGCGAACGCCCCCGGGTCCTCGTCAACGGCAGCGCCATCGGCTACTACGGGGACACCGGCGCCCGCATCGTCAACGAGGACTCCCCGGCGGGCGAGGGCTTCCTGCCGGAGCTGTGCGTGGAGTGGGAGGGCGCCGCGGCACCGGCCGCGGAGGCGGGCGTACGGACCGTGTTCGCCCGCACCGGCCTGGTGGTCTCGCGCGAGGGCGGCGCCTGGCAGCGGCTGATCCCGCTCTTCCGCGCCGGGCTCGGCGGCCGGATGGGCAACGGCCGCCAGTTCTGGAGCTTCATCTCCCTGCACGACGAGGTCGCGGCCCTGCGCCACCTCATCGACGAGGAGAGCCTCACGGGCCCGGTGAACCTCACCGCCCCGCACCCGGTGACCAACGCCGAGGCCACCCGGGCGATGAGCCGGGTCCTGCGGCGGCCCGCGCTCCTTCCCGCCCCGGCCCCGGCCCTGCGACTCGTCCTCGGCGAGATGGCCGGCGACGTCCTCGGCGGCTCCCGCGTCCTGCCCACCCGGCTCAACGACTCCGGCTTCCGCTTCGCCTTCCCGCACATCGAGGAGGCGATCCGGGCGGCGCTGGACTGAGGATTGAGGGTCGCGGGATCAGGCCGGCCCCGCCCTGGACTGTCGGCCTTCGGCCTTCGCCCTGGACCGAGGGTCCCGGGGCCGGACCGGTCGGCCGCCACCCCCGCTCCGGGCGACGCGCACAACGGCCCCCGCCGGAAGGCAGGGGCCTCGCGCTTGTCCGGGAGCGGCTACCGCTCCAGCTCCTCCTGCTTCAGGGCGAGGCCCAGACCGAAGAACGTCGGCGCCCACTCCCCTACGAAGATGCCCCACCGGTCGGCGCGGTCCACTCCGGCGGACTCGCCCTTCATGGACCCCGCCCACGACAGGAACGACAGACCGACGGACACCACCGCCGCCGTGTAGGCGTGCTCGCTGCGCAGGCCCAGCTCGTACAGTTTCTTGATCATGCGGACTCCTCGGCTGCTGCCGGAGACGTGCAGGACCCTCCCCACACTCCGCCCCGTCCGGCGGCACGACCAGGCAGTCCCCGCCGAACGAGTGAGCGGCTTCCGGGCGGGGCACCTCTCGCACGGGCGGGGTCGTCCACCGCGCCAGAGGCGCCGCGAGCGGGAACCTCGCGAGGAGCGACCGGGGTCGAGTGCGTCGCCCCCTGGCCGGACCCGGTGCGCCTCGCCACAGCCCGAGTCCGACGCCGCAGCCCGCAGTCGGACCGCCACGGCCCGACGCCCCGTCGCCACCGGCCGGATTTCGGCGGTACCGGCTCGGAGCCCCGCCCCCACAGGGGGGCGCGCAGCAGGATTGACACGCCCCCGCGCACCTCAGTGCGAGCCCCCTGTGCCACCGTGCCCGGTCGGTGCGCGACCCCCGGTGCGGGGCGGCTGTCCTTACCCTCATGGCCGGACCCGGGTATCGGGCTGACCCGTTGGGGGCATGAGGTTCCCACCAGCCGCCCGGCGTCAGGGAGGGGCACGTGCGAGAGCCGTCGGATCGTGCGGATGTCGTCGTCGTGGGAGCCGGGATGGCCGGACTCAGCGCCGCCCACCGGCTGACCTCCGCGGGCTTACGGGTCCGGGTCCTGGAGGCCGCTCCCGAGGTGGGCGGGCGGATGTCCACCGAACTCCTCGACGGCTTCCGGCTCGACCGGCTCGGGCAGCTGCTGTGCGCCTCGTACCCGGAGCTGCACCGTAACCCGGCGCTCGCGGAACTCATGCTGCGCCCCTTCGCGCCGGGGGTCCTGCTGCACAGCGGCGGCCGCCACCACCGGGCCGGGGACTTCGCGGGGGTGCGCGGCGGGCGGGGCGCGCTGTCCACCGCGCGCGCCCTCGCGCCCCGGGTGCCGCGCCCGCGGCTGCCGGGGGCGGCCTTCTCGCCCGCGGGCGGGCCGCTCGGGCAGGCCCGGCTCGGCGCCGCCCTCGCCCGGCTCGCGGCGACCGGGGTCCCGGAGCTGCTCGCCCGGCCGGAGGCACCCGCCGCCGAGGCGCTGCGGGCACGCGGACTGCCGCCGAAGACCATCGAGGGCTTCGTCCGCCCGCTGCTCGCCGCGCTCCTCGGCGACCCGGACCTCGGCACCTCCAGCCGGGCGGCCGACCTCGCCCTGTACGCCTTCGCGCGCGGCCCGCTCTGCCTGCCCGAGGGGGGCGCCGCCGAACTGCCCCGGCTGCTCGCCGCCGCCCTGCCGCCCGGCACCGTACGGACCTCGGTACGGGTCACCTCGGTCTCGGCGGACCGGGTCGGCACCGCCGAACACGGGCGGCTGCGCTGTCGCGGCGTCCTGGTGGCCACCGGCGCGCGCAGCGCCGCCGCGCTCCTGCCGGGGCTGCGCACGCCCGGCTTCCATCCGCTGACGGTGGTCCACCACACCGCCGATACGGCCCCGCCGACCGGGCCCGCGCTGCTGCTCGACGCGGACCGGCGGGGCCCCGTGGCGCACACCGCGGTGGTCAGCGAGGTCGACCCCAGCCGCGCCCCGGCGGGCCGCCCGCTGATCTCCTCGACCGTGCTCGGCACCCCGCCGGACCGCACCTCGAAGGACCTCGACGCC
Source organism: Streptomyces physcomitrii (assembly GCF_012273655.1). GTDB lineage: Bacteria > Actinomycetota > Actinomycetes > Streptomycetales > Streptomycetaceae > Streptomyces > Streptomyces physcomitrii. The sequence continues at coordinate 424,892 of NZ_JAAWWP010000004.1, forward strand.
GCGGTACGCAGGCATCTCGCCCTGCTGTACGGCACCTCCACCGCCCGCTGGGAACTCCTCGCCGTGCACCACACCCCCGACGCCGTCCCCGCGATGCCGCCGCCGCACGACCTGCGCCGGGCGGTACGGCTGCTCGCGGGGCTCTACGTCTGCGGCGACCACCGCGACACCGGCACCGTGCAGGGCGCGCTGCACTCCGGCCGCCGCGCGGCCCGGGCGATCCTTGGCGACCTGGGCGTCCAGCCGGTCGCCGCCGAGGAGCCGATGCCCGCGATCGCCTGAACCGCCCGCGGGCACCGGGCAGTTCGGCCGCGCCACCACGGCGGCCCGGCGCCGCGGCGGGCCTCAACCCGGCGCCGTGGCCGCTTCCGGGGCCGCCTCAGCCCGGTGCCGTGGTGCTGTCCCAACCGGTGCCGTGGGGCCACGTCTGCCCGGCACCGCGGCCACTTCAGCCCGGCACCTCGGCCACCTGAGCCCGGCACCGCAGCCGCCTCGGCCCGGCGCCTCCGCCCGCGTCGACGCAGCACCTCCGCCCGCCTCAGCCCAGCGCCGCCACCCGGTCCCGGTATCCCCGTACCGGAGGAGCGTCGCGGAAGGGCTCCAGCCTGCGTTCGAACTCCCGGACGTACTCCACTGCGCGGACCGAGCGCATGTCGGCGGCCTGGTGGGCGGCCTCCGCGCCGAGGGCGCAGGCCTGGTCCAGCTCGCCGAGGCCGAGCCGGGCGGAGGCGAGGACGACCCGGCAGAAGAGGCGGCTGCGGGCGAAGCCGGGGGCGTGCAGGTCCAGGGAGCGTTCCGCGTGCAGCGCGGAGGTGCGGAACTGCTGGAGGTCCCGGTGGCAGTGCGCGAACTCGTCAGCCAGCTGGCCCTCGTCGAACATCCGCGCCCAGTACGGGACTTCGTCGCCCTGCTTGGCCGAGGACAGCGCGTGCTCGGCGCGCACCAGGCTCGCCGCGCAGGCCCGGCTCTCGCCGAGCACCCCGTGCGCCCGGGCCTCCGCCGCGTGCAGCAGGGCCTGGACCAGCGGCGGCACCGAGGACCCGATGCCCTGCTGCGCGACCCGGGCGAGCTGCACGGCCTCCCGCCCGTGGCCGAGGTAGACCGCCTGCCTGCTCATGGTGACGAGTACGTAGGCGCCGTACGCCCGGTCGCCCGCCGCCTGGGCGAGCCGCAGGGCCTGGACGAAGTACCGCTGGGCGAGGCCGTGGGCGGCGATGTCGTAGGAGGTCCAGCCCGCGAGGCGGGTGAGGTCGGCGACGGCGCCGAAGAGCCGGCGGCCGGTCTGCTCGCCGTAGCTGCCGCGCAGCATCGGCTCCGCCTCGTGCTCCAGGTAGCGCACCAGGGCCTGCCGCGCGTGGCCGCCGCCGTAGGCGTGGTCGAGGGTGCGGAAGAGCTCGCCGACGGAGCGCAGGGCGGCCACGTCGCCGCTGGTGACCCGCTGGCCCGGGCCGCGCTCGGGACCGCCGCGGGGCCGGGGCACGGGAGCTCTGCTGCCCTGCGCCGGGACCCGGGGGGTCTGCTCGCCGCGGGCCACCCGGTCGTCGGGGCGGCCGATCAGCCAGTCCCGGCTGGGCACCACGAGGCCTGCCGGGGAGAAGGCGATCTTGCGCAGCTCGGCATGGCTGCCGGAGTCCTTGCGCCACAGACCGCCGACGATCTCCACGGCCTCCTCGGGGGTGCCCGCGAACTCCAGGCCCGCGTAGACGGGGGAGCCCGCGTCCAGGCCGAGGTCCTGGGCGGTGAGCCGGCGGCCGAGGCGGCGGGTGAACACCTCGGCGATCAGGGCCGGGGTGGTGCCGCGGGGCTGCTGTCCGCGCAGCCAGCGGGTGACCGAGGTCTTGTCGTACCGCAGGTCGAGTCCGTGCTCCAGGCCGAGCTGGGCGACCCGGCGGGCCAGGCCCGCGTTGGAGAATCCGGCCTCGGCGATGAGCGCGGCGAGCCGTCGGTTCTGCGGTCGCTGCGGGGGTTGTTCCGTCATCAGCTGTGCGGTCTCCTGCCTTCCGGGCCGGGGGGTGTCACGAGTAGGGCCTGCCCGGCGGGACCGGGTCGATCCGTGGGAGGCGCGCGGCGCGACCACCGGGCCGGGAGCGGCCGCGGCACGGTCGGCACCGCGGCCTCGCGAACGGCGCGAATGTAACGCTGCGCAATTTCCGCCCCGCCACTTTCGCCCCTTCTTCATCCGTTCGTGTGAGGAATGCCCCGAGTTCTGACGCGGCGGCCCGGGTCGTACAGTGGCGGGGGCGCTCCTTCGTACACCGGGGCGGGCGAGGTTTCGAGGAAGAGGACACTGCGGTGAACGAACTGCGATTCGTCCGGATGGGCTTCGGTGCCGAGTCCGTCGGCTACCCCGAGGCGCTCGCCGAGCAGCGGCGGGTGCACGCCCTGCGGGCGGCCGACGAGATACCGGACACCTGCCTCCTCCTCGAGCACCCGGCCGTCTACACGGCGGGCAGGCTCACCAAGGACGACGAGCGGCCCTTCGACGGCACCCCGGTCATCGACGTGGACCGCGGCGGCAAGATCACCTGGCACGGCCCCGGCCAGCTGGTGGGCTATCCGATCACCAGGCTGCCGAACACCCGCGACGTCATCGGCCATGTGCGCCGCCTGGAGGAGGCGCTCATCCGCACCTGCACCGAGCTGGGGCTTCAGACCAGCCGGGTGGAGGGCCGCAGCGGGGTGTGGGTGCTCGGCGAGACCCGGCCCGCCCCGGCGCCCGGACCCGGCACCGGCGGCCTCGCCCTGGACCTCGCGCCCGGCCTCGACCGGCCGGTCCGCGCCACCTCCGAGTACAACCCGCGGCTCAACGGCCCGGAGTACGCCCCCTCCAACGCGGGCCAGCGCGGCGAGGACCGCAAGGTGGCCGCCATCGGGATCCGGGTGGCGCGGGGCGTGACCATGCACGGCTTCGCGCTGAACGTGAACCCGGACAACACCTTCTTCGACCGGATCGTGCCCTGCGGCATCCGCGACGCGGGCGTCACCTCGCTGGCGAACGAACTCGGCCGCGACATCACCCTGGCCGAGGTCCTGCCACTGGTGGAGAAGCACCTGGCCGAGGTACTCGACCCCGCCGCGCTGCGGGCCGCCGCCGGAGCGGATCCGGTGGCCACCACCGCCCCCTGAGCCACGGGCGGCGGAATGAACCCGCGCTGGCAGAGGTTGGCCGGGTGAGAAGACCGCATAATCACGGGCGTACCCTTGGGGTGCACCGAGGAATCCAAGCCACATCAGGCCGAGCAAGGCGCCGGGAACCGGCGTGGAAGCCCACGAAGCTACAGGGAGCCGCAGTGTCCGCAGTCTCACCCGACGGACGCAAGATGCTGCGCCTGGAGGTCCGCAACAGCCAGACCCCCATCGAGCGCAAGCCCGAGTGGATCAAGACACGGGCGAAGATGGGCCCCGAGTACACCGCGATGCAGAAACTCGTGAAGAGCGAGGGCCTGCACACGGTCTGCCAGGAGGCGGGCTGCCCCAATATCTACGAGTGCTGGGAAGACCGCGAGGCGACCTTCCTGATCGGCGGCGACCAGTGCACCCGGCGCTGCGACTTCTGCCAGATCGACACCGGCAGGCCCGAGGCCCTGGACCGCGACGAACCGCGCCGGGTGGGCGAGTCCGTGGTCACCATGGACCTGAACTACGCCACCATCACCGGCGTCGCCCGCGACGACCTCGAGGACGGCGGCGCCTGGCTGTACGCGGAGACGGTGCGCCAGATCCACGCCCAGACCGCGGAGCGCGCGAGCGGCCGCACCAAGGTGGAGCTGCTGGCCCCCGACTTCAACGCGGTGCCCGAGCAGCTGGCCGAGGTCTTCTCCTCCCGCCCCGAGGTCTTCGCCCACAATGTCGAGACCGTCCCGCGCATCTTCAAGCGCATCCGCCCCGGCTTCCGCTACGAGCGCTCCCTCGACGTGATCACCAAGGCCCGCGAGTACGGCCTGGTCACCAAGTCGAACCTGATCCTCGGCATGGGCGAGGAGCGCGCCGAGATCAGCGAGGCGCTGCGCCAGCTGCACGAGGCCGGCTGCGAGCTGATCACCATCACCCAGTACCTGCGCCCGAGCGTGCGGCACCACCCCGTCGAGCGCTGGGTGAAGCCCGCGGAGTTCGTCGAGCTGAAGGACGAGGCCGAGCAGATCGGCTTCTCCGGCGTCATGTCGGGCCCGCTGGTCCGCTCCTCGTACCGCGCGGGCCGCCTCTACCAGATGGCCGTGGAGAAGCGGGGCTCGTACGTGGCCTCGCAGGCGGTCTGACCGAGAGCCGATCGCAGGGTCGGACCGAGGGGCGCAGCGCGCGGAAGCGACCGGCGCCCCGACTCCGCCCTCAGGACCAATTGCCGTGCCCGGCGCGCCCGTTGAGGCCGCCGGGCACGCGTCTGTCCGGGCCTCGGCTCGTGTGAAACCGAGCACAAGAAGCTACCGCTCAGTAGTCACGCCACCCGACCGGCCGCGCGCATCGCCGCAGCTGGGACGACCACCGCCCGCTCCCCCACCCCTCCACCTGGGCGAACCGCCCGCTTTTCAGGCTTCATTGGCGTTTGACCGCCGGGTCACACACTGGTAACAACAATGAGTGACTCTGCTTCTACGTCGCGTGCACCCTCCGTCACCGCCGCGTCGGCTCATCGCCGTGTCACCCACCGCCACCACCGAGGGGATCCCCGACATGCAGGCCGCGCCCGTCCGCGCCCACGCCATCCCGACCGTCACCGACGCGCTGCGCGCCGTCGAATCGCTCCTGATGGGGGGCGGCCAGCGCACCGCCCGCCGCAACGCCTGGACCTCCGTACTGGAGGACCGCCGCCGCGCCAAGGACCGCGTCGAGGCCCAGCGCGTCCTGGACGCCGCGGTCTCCGCCCGCACCTCCTGAGAAGCCCCGTACGGGACCCTTCGGGACCGCCCGGCCCGGTGCGGGCCGCCCGAGTGTCGTCGGCCTCTCCGGGGCCACGTAGACTCCGAGGTATGGCGAGGAAGGAACCCGCAGCGGAGGCTGCGACCCCCGGGCGGCTCAAGCAGATCGCCCAGACGTACAAGATGACCCGGAGGGCCGACTCCAAGATCGGCCTGGTCCTCGGGGCCGTGGGAATCGGCACCTTGGGTGTCTTCCTCGCGATCGGATTCCTGATCGGGCATCCCGTCTACCTGGGCATCGCGGGCCTGCTCGTGGCCCTGCTCGCGACGGCCGTGGTCTTCGGCCGCCGCGCCGAGCGCGCCGCCTTCGGGCAGATGGAGGGCCAGCCCGGCGCCGCCGCCGCGGTCCTGGACAACGTCGGCCGCGGCTGGACCACCACCCCCGCGGTGGCGATGAACCGCAGCCAGGACGTCGTGCACCGCGCGGTCGGCAAGGCGGGCATCGTGCTGGTCGCCGAGGGCAACCCCAACCGCCTCAAGGGCCTCCTCGCCGCCGAGAAGAAGCGGATGGCCCGCATCGTCGCGGATGTGCCGGTGCACGACATCGTGGTCGGCGAGGGCGAGGGCCAGGTCCCCCTCAAGAAGGTCCGCACCACCATGCTCAAGCTCCCGCGCACCCTCACCGGCCCCCAGGTCACCGCGACCAACGACCGCCTGCGCGCCCTCGGCGATTTGATGAGCAACATGCCACTCCCGAAGGGCCCGATGCCCAAGGGCATGCGGATGCCCCGCGGCGGAAAGATGCGCTGAGCGGAACACAGTCGGCAGCACCGCCGGGCACCCCGCCCGCGGCCCGTCAGCCACCCGCACCCGTACCGCCCCTCAGGCACCCCTGAGAGAACCCGAAGACCCGAAGAGCGGCCCGGAACCCCCGGGCCGCTCTCGTCTTTCCCGTTTCCCGCACTGCATCCCGTGCGTGTGGTCTCGCGTACGCGGACGTACGTACCCGTAGGCCGTACCCGTAGGCGCGCGCGTCGCATTCGCCGACACGCACGCCGCATCGAGCTCGTCGGACCGCCAGACCGCCAGACCGTCAAGAGGCTGGCTGCCCCGTCGCGTACGTCAGTGCGTCAGCCGACCGCTGCGACCGCCGTGCCGCGCGACGGCCGCCGCACTGCGCCAGGCAGGCTCCTCAGACGCTCAGATCCGCACCTGAACCGCCCGCGCCAACCTGTCGTGCAGCCCGCGGCTGTCCCGGTCCCAGATCAGGGCCGGGACCGCGAGGCAGAGCAGGACGCTGCGGACGAGTACGCGGCCGAAGCCGAGGCGCTCGCCGTGTTCGGAGATCACGCGGAGGCGGAAGAGCCGCTTGCCGGGGGTGGAGCCGATGGTGCCGACGGTCGCCAGGCTCAGGAGGAGGAAGACGGCCAGCGCCCAGTTGCTCGTGGCCCGCTGATCACCACCCGCCAGCAGACCGTATGCGATCAGCGTGCACAGGCCCCAGTCCACCAGGAGGGCACCGAAGCGGCGCCCGAGCGGCGCCACCGAGCCCGGTCCCTCCTCGGGGAGTCCGAGCTGCTGGCCGCGGTAGCCGAAGTCGACACCCATGTCCTCGGCCGCCGCGCGGGGGCCGGACAGCCACGATCCGATCGCATGCCTCTTGTCCACCCGTCCACGGTACTGCCTCCGGTTTCGGGTGGAACCGGACGGGTGGAGAACTCCGCCCCCGCCTCCACCCGGCCCCCGCGCCGGACCCTCACCCTCCATTCCCCTTTGCCACGATCTGTCGCCTTCGCACCCCTCAGGCTGGTTAACTTGGACGAAACAAATGGGTCATGCTCGAGAAATCCCGCCTCCTTATGGTCGGGTCCCAGCGTGTGCCACCGCACTGGCCGCACCACCGAGCTACAACGCCCGCCCCGGGATTCGGGCGCGGGGTAGGAGGAGCTGGATGTTCCAGAACGCCGACGAGGCCAAGAAGTTCATCGCGGACGAGGACGTCAAGTTCGTCGACGTCCGCTTCTGCGACCTGCCGGGTGTGATGCAGCACTTCACGGTGCCCGCCGAGGCGTTCGACCCGGCCGACGAGCTGGCGTTCGACGGCTCGTCGATCCGCGGCTTCCAGGCCATCCACGAGTCCGACATGGCGCTGCGCGCGGACCTGTCGACCGCCCGGGTCGACCCCTTCCGCCGCGACAAGACGCTCAACATCAACTTCTTCATCCACGACCCGATCACGGGCGAGCAGTACAGCCGCGACCCGCGCAACATCGCCAAGAAGGCCGAGGCCTACCTCGCCTCCACCGGCATCGCCGACACCGCGTACTTCGGTCCCGAGGCCGAGTTCTACGTCTTCGACTCGGTCCGCTTCCAGACCGCGGCGAACGAGAGCTTCTACCACATCGACTCCGAGGCGGGCGCCTGGAACACCGGTGCGCTCGAGGACAACCGCGGCTACAAGGTCCGCTACAAGGGCGGGTACTTCCCGGCTCCCCCGGTCGACCACTTCGCCGACCTGCGCGCCGAGATCTCCCTGGAGCTGGACAGGTCCGGCCTGAAGGTCGAGCGCCAGCACCACGAGGTCGGCACCGCGGGCCAGGCCGAGATCAACTACAAGTTCAACACCCTGCTCGCCGCCGCCGACGACCTGATGCTCTTCAAGTACATCGTGAAGAACGTCGCCTGGCGCAACGGCAAGACCGCCACCTTCATGCCGAAGCCGATCTTCGGCGACAACGGCTCGGGCATGCACGTCCACCAGTCCCTGTGGCAGGGCGGCTCCCCGCTCTTCTACGACGAGCAGGGCTACGCGGGCCTCTCGGACACCGCCCGCTTCTACATCGGCGGCATCCTCAAGCACGCCCCCTCGCTGCTCGCCTTCACCAACCCGACGGTGAACTCGTACCACCGCCTGGTCCCGGGCTTCGAGGCGCCGGTCAACCTGGTCTACTCGCAGCGCAACCGCTCGGCCGCGATGCGCATCCCGATCACCGGCTCGAACCCGAAGGCCAAGCGCGTCGAGTTCCGCGCCCCGGACCCGTCCTCCAACCCGTACCTGGCCTTCTCGGCGCTGCTGCTGGCGGGCCTGGACGGCGTGAAGAACAAGATCGAGCCCGCTGAGCCGATCGACAAGGACCTCTACGAGCTCGCCCCCGAGGAGCACGCGGGCGTCCCCCAGGTCCCGACCTCCCTCCCGGCGGTCCTCGACGCCCTCGAAGCGGACAACGAGTACCTCCAGGCCGGCGGCGTCTTCACCTCCGACCTCATCGAGACCTGGATCGACTACAAGCGCACCAACGAAATCGCCCCGATCCAACTCCGCCCGCACCCGCACGAGTTCGAGCTTTATTTCGACATCTAAAGAGCGGGGCCGGGCGAGCAGGGTGAATATCTGAGAATAGCCTGTGACCTGCGAGAATGGTTCTCATCGGATCTCACTGGTGCAGCCTGCTTTCCACTGCCTTGTGCACCAAGTGTGCACCGCTTGACCGGTTCGCTGACGTAACGTCAGCAGCGTTCACGAGGGCCGCTACCCCTTTTTACGGGGTAGCGGCCCTCGTTTGCGCGTGACCGCGCTCTCGTCGTGTCCAGTGCGCCCTGTCTCCACATCGCGGATGGGGCAGCAGCGCGACCCGTAGACTTCGAGGCAGCGACTCCATACCCACCTCGTGAGGCAGGAAAGACGCAGCGAGTAACACTCGCGCGGACGGCCGGAAGGAACCAGGCCCAAATGAACGCATCGGCCGGCGCGAGTCCGTACTCGACAGGTGGGGGTGGGACTGTGTTCGAGCACCACTTCGGGGCCGTCCTACTCTCGTACCTTCTCACCGGCGCCCCAGTCCCCGGCTTGGGCGACCATGTCACGCCGGTCGAAGTCCGGTTTCAGGCCCGTGCTGTCGCTGCGGTGGACGACTACTTGGTCACCGGACTCACCGACAGGGGCACCCCCCATCGCATGTCGATTGCCGTGCGGCGGCGCCCGAAGCTCACTCCGGGGGACTTACTCTCGGTCGAGTTGATGAAGTCGTTTCTGCTTACCCTGCAGCAACGCTGGGCACTTCTAGCTGCAGGGCGGTGGCAGCTGGCCCTAGCAGTGGCCGCTCCTTATCCGCGGGCAGCATCGCTACAGGCTCTGACGACCGCTGCTGTCGCCGCCGGGAGCCCCAGTGTGTTCCATAGCCGCGTGGCCGAGCCGGGGCGACTGAACAAGTCAGATCGCGACACTCTTGCGAATCTCAAGGGGCTGGTTGCGGCGGCCGTGAGCTCTGGCGGCCCTGATGCAGGGTGCACGCCTGACACTCTTACCTGGCGGCTTCTGGCCCATCTGTCAGTGCTGGACCTTCGCTTGGAGGGAGTTCGCCCTCTGGACCGTACGGCAGCCGTGGAGCGTCTTCTGCCGATGGCCACCCGGGTGGAAGCAGCTGACGGCGATGCCCTCTTCTCGCGGCTGAGGGAGTTTGCGAGCGACTGCGCGCCCGCTGGTGCGACCGTGACCCGTGAGTCCCTACTACGAGCTCTGCGTGGCCTGTCATTTGTTCCCGACAAGGCAACGCCCCCTCCGCCCAAGCCGCCGCGCCCCCGCCGCGGGCGGGCCGCAGGTCGGAGTCTTCCCCATCCTCTGTGGTCGCGTCCGAATCGTTTGCGGCCAGGGGCCTGTCAACCCCGGCTTCACGGCGACACACTGCTGGTCGTGGACGGCCACACCCTCCACGCTTTCGATGCCACCTCGGGCGAACCTTTGTGGGGGCCGAAGCCGATGGGGCACAACAACCAGCCGCCCGTGGACGGCACCACCGTCTTCACTTCAGGGATGGGGAACACTCTCCGCCCCCGGAACATCCGCTCCGGAACGGAGACCGGCCCCCGTGTGAACCGCTGCGCCGCGGCACAGGCTGTGTGCGATCGCGGCACGCTCTATGTGCCGGATCTGCAGGGCTCCCTGCACGCGTACGACACGGACTCGGGGCGACATTTGTGGAATTGGCGTCCTGAGCCGACAGCACCGGGCTTCCTCGAAGCCCCTTGCGTCGTTGATGACAGCGTGTTCGTTGCCTGGACCGAATCCGGTTCGTCCCAACCCTGGGCACTTCAGGCCCTCCATGCCGACACGGGTTACCCACGCTGGCCCGAGCCTCTCCGCCTGCCCTCTCCGGAGCACTGGATGGTCTCCGACGACAAACTCTTCGCGATAACCTCCGGAGTCGGCACAGGGGCGCCTTGGTTGGCCATGCACGACGTGTACAGCGGGACCTTGCTATGGCAGAAACAACTGAGCGACCGAGTCGTCGGCAAGCCGATGGCGTCCGAGAAGTCACTCCATTTAGCCCACTCTGATGGCCACGTCTCGTCATTTGATGCGCTTACCGGTGAGAATCGATGGACAGTCAAGGTTGCTAAGTCTCTCCGCACCCACCCCGTAGCGACGGGTGAGCAGGTGCTGATCACGTCTTGGGATCCCGGCCGACTCTTCGCCTTGGACAACACCCAGGGGACGATCGCGTGGCAGGGCAGGCCGCGGCGAGCAGCCTCGCTTATGACCCCCGCGTACCTCACGGACAGCTCAGCTTGGGCGGTGAGCCGAGCAGGGGTGCTCCAGGGTTGGAGTCTTGACACCCGGCGACGTCTCCCAGGTGAGTGTGAGGACTTGCCCTGGAATCCTGCCGATCAGGGAATTCCCCAGGTATGGGACGGTGTCCTGTACGTCGTCACCGGAAACGGCAACCTTCAAGCGATCCGCCTCGATGACACCGTATGACCACGGCGGTCCCCGAAGCCTGCGGCACATGTCTCGCACCGGCTATTCCGCCTCGCGGACGCCCCTTCTGATCTCGATGGCAAGAGCGCCGAGCGCTTCCTTCTCCAAGCCGTAGATGGAGCGAATGTTGACCAATTGTTCGTCGCGAGTCGCGCTGGGGTTGACGTTGGCAGGCCCTTCGCCGTCCAGGAGTGCCTCGAAGGACCCGTACTCGGTGACCCGCAGGACGCGGACGTCGCACATCTCGTCGCTGCCCTTGATGCGGAAGCGGATGGTGTCGCCTGCGGCGAGGTCTTCGAGATGCGGGTACTTCACTCGCACCTCGATGGTCTTGGTGCCCGCGGCCACGAGGTCGAAGTACTTGCGGTAGAGGTTGAGTTCGCGGTCGAGAAGGCCCAGAAGGCGATCGGCCGGCGCTACCGGCTGGCCGCGCGAACGAGGGGCACGCGCGTCACTCGGCCTCGAACAGGTCGGGCCGCCACTCCTGGATCTCCGTGTCGAGTCTGCCTCGGCGCACGTCCTGGAGGGCCGCCGCGTAACCGATCTCGATGGCCCGCGAGAACGCCTCAAGGACCTCCACCGGTGCGTTGAGGTAGCCGCTCCCTGAGTGCTTCGGACGCTAAACGGGCGTCCTCGGCAGGCACGGTGGCTATGTGAAGGTCGTTGATGGCCCGCATGAAACCGTCGAGCTGTTCCTGTGGTGTGTCGGTCATGGGGGACTACATCCGCTACCGACGAGCGCTCGAAACACCAGTCTGCCGCCACTCCCCCGCGATGTGCACCGGTTGTGCACCAGCCTCCTCGTAGAGCGCGCGTCGTAGCAGGTCAGAAGCGTTTCCAAGCTCTACTTCGACATCTAAAGAGCGGGGCCGGGCGGATGTCCGAGAGCCCTGTTCCGGCGAGCGAGGGCCGCCACTCCGGTTTCGGAGTGGCGGCCCTCGTCGCGTGTCGGGTGGCCCGGCCCGTACGGACGACGGGCGGCGAGCGCCGAGGCGCCTGCCATGATCCCCGTCATGGGAACACACATCGCACCGGCCCAAGTGGCGGACTTCCATCAGGTTCTGGCGGATCACTCCCGCTACTGGGGTGAGCGCGATCTTCGCTCGCTGCATCTGCTGGCCCTGGTGCAGGAGTTCGGTGCCACCTGTCTGGTCGCCCGGGGTGAGGACGGGATCCGCGGGTACGTCTTCGGGTTCGTCACCCCGGACGGCACCGGGTACGTGCATCTGATCGCCACGCGGGACGACGCCCGCGGGACCGGGCTGGGGCGTCGTCTGTACAGGGCGTTCGCCGAAGCGGCGGCGGGGCAGGGTGCGCGGAGGCTGAAGGCGGTCACCTCGGTCGAGAACGCCGGCTCCCTCGCCTTCCATCGAGGCCTCGGCTTCGACGCCGAGATCGTCGACGACTACAACGGTCCCGGTCGGGCCATGACCGTCTTCCACCGCGCTCTGCCGCTCGACGTCCCGCGCACCTGATCTGACCTGACCGCCCCACCCCTGACCTGGCCTGACCGCCCCGCCCCTGACCCGACCGCCTCGCTCTCCGCGCGACAGGGCCGGACCGCCATCGATGCCCGGGCCTCCCTTGTGCACGCTCCGTGCCACTCCTATCCTGAACGGTTCTCCGCTCGCCGTGGATCACCGGATCACCGGATCACCGGATCACCGGACCGCGCGAGCCGTTGCCGAGGAGAGGAAACGGAGGTCTCGTCATGCGCTGGCGAAGCCGGCCGTCCGTCCGGAGGGTCCGGGCTGCGGGCGGCGGGTTCCGGGAGGAACGAGATGTCCCGTACGGACAGGACGAAGCCGTTGTGGGTGCGCTATGCGGAGCATGACCCCCGGCCGGTCCACGATCACCGGGAGGGCGGCTGCGACCTGCCGCCCGCTCCGGGGCGGGAGGTGGCGGACACCCGGTGCCGGTGGGAGCACCCCGGGGTGCTGGTGTTCGGGCACAGCTGCTGTTCCGGGTGCGGGGAGCGCTCCTGCACCGCGGAGTGGCAGGGGATGAGGAAGAGCGCCAACCGCAAGGAGCGTTACGCGGGTCGGCGGGAGGCCCGGCGCCAGGCCTCCGGGGAGAGCAGGGACTGACCCGAGTCGATCGCCCGCAGGGCCGCCGCGCTCTCCGCGGCGCGGTCGACCACGTACAGGTGTCCGCCGGGCACCAGGCCGCAGGAGTCCGCGCCGACCTGCTCGGCCAGGGCGGTCAGGGTGCCCGGCGGGCAGGCCTCGTCCTCGGTGCCGCCGAGGAGGGCGAGGGAGGCCGGTACGGGGGCCGGGTGCCAGCCGTCGCGGAGTACCGCGAGGTCGCGGCGGAAGTCGGGGAGCAGCATGCGGACGACGAAGTCGTCGGAGACGGGGAGTTCGGGAAGGATGCCGCGTTGCCGTGCGGTGTACAGGAGTTGATGGTCCGTCAGTTCGTGCAGGCTGCCGCCGGCCCCCATGGCGGGGGGCGCGCTCAGCACCACCCGGAGGTCCAACGGCCAGTCCGCGCCGCGCAGTCGGGCCATCTCGTGCGCCACGGCGGCGCCGAGGCTGTGGCCGAGCAGCAGGCCCGGGCCGTGCAAGTCCCCGTCGAGGACCCGGAGATAGTCCTCGGCGAGGGCGGTGAGGGCGAGCGGCTCCGGGTCGCCGGGGCGGGGCGGTCTGCCGTGGCCGCCGGGCGGCGGGGGCGGCTGGACGGCCACCACGCTCCAGTCCTCGCCGAGTTCGCGGGCGAGGCGGGTGAACGACCGGGCCGAGCCTCCGGCGAAGGGGACGCAGATCAGGCGGCGGGGACCGGAGTCGCGCAGGACGAGGCGTTGCGTGCGGCCCCTCATCGCGCGCGCTCCGACTCGGTCCGGCGGATGAGGTGCCGGGAGGTCTTGCCGGTGGAGGTGGTGGGGAGTTCGGGGACGGTACGGACGGTGCCGGGGCGCTTGAAGGCGGGGAGCCCGGCGCGAGCCGCCGCGAAGACCCGTTCCGGCAGGGCGAGTTCGTCCTCCGGGGAGTCGGCGACCAGGTAGGCGACGATCCGGGTCAGTTCGTGGGCGTCGGGGACGCCGACGACGGCGCAGGCGCGGACGCCGGGGACCTTCAGGAGGACCTCCTCGATCTCGGCGGTGATGATCTTCATGCCGCCGACGTTGAGGACGCTGTCGGTGCGGCCCAGGTGGTGCCAACTCCCGTCGGGGTCGCGGCGCATGACGTCCTCGGTGTACACCCAGCCGTCCCGGAAGGTCTCCGCGGTGCGCTCGGGGCGGTTCCAGTAGCGGGTGGCGACTCCGGGGCCGCGTACCCGCAGCCGTCCCCACTCGCCCGGTGGCAGCGGCCGTTCGTCCTCGTCGAGGATCTCGGCCTGGAAGCCGGGGACGGGGGCGCCGCTCGCGCCGGGGCGGTAGGCGCCGGGGGCGGTGGCCAGGAAGGAGTGCAGGCACTCGGTGGAGCCGAGGGCGTTCATCAGGGGGAGGCCCAGTTCCTCGGTGAGGCGGGTGCCGAGCGCCTCGCCCAGGTGCTCGCCGGAGGAGACGGCGATCCGTACGGAGGAGAGCTGGAGGCGGTCGGCCGCGTCGGGCAGGGCGAGCAGGGCGGCGTACAGGGTCGGTACGGAGAACAGCAGGCTCGGGCGGAAGCGGGTGAGCAGCCGGGAGACGGTGAAGGGGTCGGTGCGGCCCGGGTGGAGCACGGCGCTCGCGCCCGCGGAGAGGGGGAGCAGTACGGAGTTGCCGAAGCCGTAGCCGAAGGGGAGCTTGGCGGTGGACAGGATCCGGTCGGCGGCGGTGAGGCGCAGATGCCGCGCGAAGCCCTCGGGCAGGGCGAGCAGCGCGCCGTGCAGATGGACCACGCCCTTGGGGCGGCCGGTGCTGCCGGAGGTGTACTGCATCAGGGCCGGGTCCTGTGCCGTACGGGGCGTGATCTGTGCCAACTCCTCGGCATGCGCGGCGAGTTCGGGGAGGGCGGGGACGGTGGGGGTGCCGCCGGTGCGGCTCCACAGGGCGGTGCCGGGGAAGCGGGAGGCGGCCTCGGCGGCGAGGGCTCCCCGGCCCTCGTCGAGGAGGACGGCACGGGCGCCGGAGTCCTCGATCACGTAGCACTGCTCGTCGAGGGTGAGCAGCGGGCTCATCGGTACGGGGACGGCGCCGATCCGCATCGCGGCCAGGATGGCGGCGACCGAGGTGACGCAGTCCGGCAGGACCACGACGAGGCGGTCGCCGGGCGCCACTCCCCCGTCGGTCAGGACGCGGGCGGTGCGGCACACCAGCGCGTGCAGGGCGCGGTAGTCGAGCTCCTCCCGCTCGGTCAGCAGGCAGGGGGCGTCGGCGCCGGGCCCGTCCAGGTGGCGGTCGAGGTACCAGCGGACGGCGTTGTGGTCGGCGGCGCTCATGTGCCGGACTCCTGGTGTGCGGGGCGGCCGAGGAGGAGGGCGGTGGCGGTGCCCGCCGGGTCGGCGCCGACGCAGAGGGCGGTTCCGTCCAGGGGCGCGGCGCCGGGGGCGGGTGCGGCGCCGCGGCGCAGTGCCTCCACGGCCAAGGCGGCGGCCAGCGTCCCGTCGCCGCCGCCGGTGCGTCCGGTCACCCGGGCGACCTCGCTCAACGGGACGGTGGGGGAGGTGAGTTGGCGCAGGGCGGCCTCGACCGCCCGGTCGGCCGGAGTGTCGCCGCTGCCGACGAGGACGATCAGGCCGATCTCCGCCGCGGGGCGCCCGGCCTCCCGCAGCGCGGCCTGAACCGCCTCGGTGGCCGCGCGGCCCAGTGCGTCCGGGGTGGGGATGTCCTCGGCGGGGGCGATGGCCTCGCCGGTGCCGAGGACCTGGGCGAGCGCGCGGGCGCCGGCCGTCGGGGCGGGCTCCAGGACGAGCAGGGCCGCGCCCTCGCCCTCGGGGAGGCCGTCCTCGCCCGCGCGGGTTCCGGCGGCGGCGCACAGGGTGTCCGCGCCCGCCGCGAGGACCGTGTCGCAGACGCCGTCCCGCAGCTGGCGCACCCCGGTCGCGACGGCGTCCAGTCCGGCGGTCGTCCCGGCGCAGAGGGTGAGGCAGGGGCCCTCCGCGCCCAGGGCGAGGGAGAGTTGGGCCGCCGCCGCGTTGTAACCGGAGTGCGGTCCCCACACCGGGTTGACCCGGTGGCCCGGGCTGCCCGCGGCGTCGTGGATGGCGAAGTACTCGTTGCGCCCGGCCCGGATGGTGCCGAGGACCACGCCGGTGCGCTCGCCCGCGGTGCGCTCGGCCGCGGGTCCGGTGCCCGCGGTGGCGGCGGCGTGGATCAGCAGGCGGCTGTCCCGGCTCAGGGTGCGGTCGGTGCGGGCGCCGAGGAAGTCGGTCAGCGGCAGCGGCCCGGGCACATGTCCGGCGCGTACCGGGGCCGGGGCCTCGGCGGGGGCACTGCCGGGCCCGGGCGGGAGGGCGTTGGCCACGGGGGCGGGGGCGGCGGTGGTGAAGCGCTCCCGCCCGTGCCGCAGGTCGTCGTAGAGGGCGGCGACGGTGGTGCCGGAGGCGGTCACCACGCCGAGGCCGGTGACCGCGGTGCGGGCGGCGGGCGGCCGGGAGTCGGCTGTGTGCACGTCAGTTCCTCAAGGGGTCGGGGTGCCGGTGGGCCCTGGGCAAGCGAGTGCGGAGGTCCGTCCCGCGGCCGAAGGGTGGGCCGAACGCCGTTCGGCAGGCGCACGTCGGGGTCGGCCGGAGGCTGTCCGGCCCTGCGCGTGGTCGTCGCCCGGGGGGCCGGCTGGATGGCGTCCGGCGCGTGGTCTCGCGGTGCCGGGGGCGGTTCCTGGTGGGGGGTCGGTGGGGGGTGCCGTCCTGGGTACGGGTTTGGGCCGGGCACGGCGCCGCGTATGGGATGTGGGCCGAGCACAGCCTCGGGTACGGGACCCGGGCCGGGCGGGGTCCCGCGTACGGGATGTGGGCCGGACACGGCACCGGGTACGGGATCCGGGCCGGACACAGCCCCGCGAACGAGACCCGCACCAGACACAGCCCCACGTACGAACCACACCCCGAACCGCACCCCGAAGAACCGCACCCCGAACCCCGCCCAGTGCGACGGAAGCGGATGCGGGGCGGCGGGCGGCGGTGGGCGTGCATGGTCGGGGATGCCTAGCAGGTGCTGAAGACGACGGTGGAGGTGTTGCCGCCGAAGCCGAAGGCGTTGCTGAGGGCGGTGTGTACCGGCTGTTCGCGGTGGGTGCCGGGGATCAGGTCGAGGTCCGCGCACTTGCCGTCGGGCTCGCGCATGGTCGGGTTGCCGGGGACCACTCCGGTACGGACGGCCTGGACGCAGACCACGGCTTCGAGAGCGCTGGCGCCGCCCTGGGCGTGGCCGAGCATGCCCTTGACGGAGGAGACGCCAGGGCGGCCCCCGTGGGTGCCGAAGTACTCGGCCAGGCAGAGCGCTTCGAGGCCGTCGCTGGCCGGGGTGCCGGTGCCGTGGGCGCTGACGTGGTCCACCTGCCGCGGGGTCAACTCGGCCCGGGCCAGGCTCTGTTCCATGCAGCGGCGGATGCCGCGGCCCTCGGGGTGCGGGGCGGTCATGTGGTAGGCCTCGGCCGCGACCGACCAGCCGCGCAGTTCGGCGAGCGGGGTCGCGCCCCGGCGCCGGGCGTGGTCGAGGGATTCCAGGACGAGGACGGCGGCGCCCTCGGAGGGCAGCATGCCGCGGCGGTCCCGGTCGAAGGGGCGGGCCCGGTCGGGGGCGACCGCGCGCAGGGTGGTGAACAACTGGAAGACGGCCTCGGAGAGTTCGTCGACCCCGCCGGCCACCATCACCTCGGCCCGGCCGGAGCGGATCAGATCGGCGGCCAGCGAGAGCGCGGTGTTCCCGGCCGCGCAGCCGGCGCCGACCACCTGCCGGGGGCCGTGCAGGGCGAATCTGCGGGCCGGTGAGGCGGCCAGTAGCTGCGGTGTGTCCCAGCTGGGGTCCTCGCCCAAGTCCCGTCCCCGGCGGCGGAGTTCCTCCAGGTGCGGGCGGGTGCCCATGACCGTGCCGAGCACGATTCCGGCCCGCCGCGGATCGGCCGCCCCGGCTGCTTCCGGGCCCGTGAGCCCCGCCTCGGCGAGGGCGCGGGCGGTGGCGTGGTGGGCGTAGCGGACCGAGCGGGGCAGGGCGGCGGCGCCGTCGAGCCCGTCCTCGTCGAGGCCCGCCGGGTCGACCTCGGCGGCCTGGTCGGTCGGGTACCCGGCGGTGGAGAAGCGGGTGACCGGTGCGGTGGCGACCACCCCGGAGGTCACCTTGGCCCAGAACTCGGGGACTTCGCAGCCGAGCGGCGAGGCCACCCCCATCCCGGTCACCACGACCCGCGGGGGCCCCTTGCTCTCAGCCGACATGGGTGAGCACCTCGCGGGCCAGCGCCTCGGCGGTGTCGCTCTCGGCGGCCTGGCCGTCGGTCAGGGAGCAGCCGAACCGGGCCTCGATGTGCGCGATGACCTCCAGCTTCTGCAGGGAGTCGCCGCCGAGTTCCTCGTAGAAGTCCGCGGTGGGCGTGACCTGGTCCAGGGGCACCGTGAGGACCTGCGCGACGATCTCGCTGACCCCGTTCAGGACGTCCGGGCGGTTCATGAGAACTCCTTGCTTCGGTGGGAGGGGGCGACCAGGGCGGTCCAGCGCCGCATGCGCTCCGGGGTGAGTCCGTCGGACCAGTGCAGAGTGCGGGAGGCGGCCAGCCAGTGGCAGACGGCGGCGGCGACGGCCCAGACGGTCGGCGCCCCGGGCACGGCCACCAGCAGGACCAGGAGGAGGAAGTAGAAGGTGTACTGGTGCATGACCTCGCGGGCGGCCTCCCGGTCCGCGGTCCGCACCGCGCGTCCGGCGACCGAGACCACGAGGACCGAGACCACCACCGCGGGGAGCAGGGTCAGCGCGGTCATCGGCAGCGCGCCGGTCAGCGCGAAGACGGTGAGCAGGGCGAAGGGCGCGCCGGTCAGTACGTAGACGGCGGTGCCGCGCCACAGGCGCATCAGGCTGAGCCAGAGGCTGGAGTAGCCGAGCCTGCGGTCGCCCTCGACGTCGGTGATGTCCTTGATGCCGGACAGGCCGAGGGTGAAGGCGGCGAGCACGGCCGCGGCCGGGAGCACCGGGGACCACAGGGTGTCCGGGTCGGCCTCGGTGGCCCAGCCGGTGAGCATCGGGTTGACCAGCGGGGTGATCAGCATCAGCGGGGCGAGGACCGGGTGGCGCTTGAGCGCGGGGCCGATGGAGTAGCCGACGGCGAGCGCGACGTCGACGAGCAGCATCACCGGCAGGGCGGTGGTGGGCCCCGTGAGGAAGAGCACCAGGCCCATGAGGAGGAAGCAGGCCCAGCTCAGCCAGGCGACCACGGCCAGCCGCCGCCAGCCGAACTCCTCGCACAGCGCGGTGCGTTCGGGGCGGTTGAGGACATCCGCCTCGCGGTCGGCGAGCCGGTTCACCGACTCCGTACCGAGGCAGCAGGCCAGCCACATCGGCACCCCGAGCAGGGCGGTGGCGGGGGTCAGGCGCTCCACGGCGGCCATGCCGACCGCGTAGCCGACCCAGTAGTACGCGGCGAAGCGGATGCTGCAACTCCGCAGCAGCAGGAGGGCGCTTCTGCGCAGGGGCAGGGGGGCGCCTCGGGCGATCTCGCTCATTGCAGCCGAACCGTTCTCGAACTGTGCAGCCGGAGGGCGGGGCCGGGTACGCCGAAGTGCTCGGCGTCCTGGCCTCGTTCTCCGCCGTCGGGCAGGCACTCAGTGGGCAGGGACAGGGGGCGGGCCGGTGCTCCCGGCGCGGAACCGGTCCGCCCCGGAGTACGGGGCGGCGGCCGGACCGGCCGGCGAGGGCGGCTCGCTCAGGCGGCCGCGGGGAGTCTCAGGGGCGCCGGGCCGGACAGTGGTCCGTGCTCACGCGGCGCGGTACGCAGGCGTGCCCTCGGGCCGGGCCGCGGGCCGGGAGCGCGGTGACCGGCCGCGGCAGGGCGCCGCACCGGCCACCGGGTTCTCCTCCCGGCTGGGAGGCGGCATCCTTGCCCGCCTCGCGCGCCTTCGTGCATGAGTGCCGATCCTCCCCGTACGTGCTCGGCCGACACGTGACAACGGGCCGATGGTACAAACCGATCCGACCGGTCGCCCAACGATTGTCCGGTTGTGGACAGGGCGGTCAGGGATACGGCCGAGTAGGGCTCATATGGCCGGTCGGGGCGCGTGCGGCGGGCGGCCGGAGCGGGCCGGCCGGGGGCCGGGGCCGTTCACCGCCGGGCGGCGGCGGGCACGGCGGCGGAGCCGTAGTCCTTGTCGGGCGGGTCGTCGCCGCCGGTCAGCGAGGAGGTGGCGCCCGAGACGAGGCCCAGGGCGAGGAAGAGCACGACGAGCACCTTGGCCGCGCCGCCGAGCACCAGCGGCCGGGTCCCGGAACGGGCGGTGCCGCCGGGCGCGGCCGGTTCCGCCGTCCCGCCGGGCACGGGCGCGCGCTCCTCGCCGAAGAGGCCCTTGGGGTAGGCGGGCGTGAGCATCATGACGTACGCGCTGAAGCGCATCGCGTAGCGCAGGACCGCGGCGGTGGACTGGTACAACGGTTCCGGAAGGCGGCCGAGGACCAGGGTGATGAGCCAGAAGATCCAGCCGACCGCGTACCAGCCGGACATCAGCAGCCCGTTGACGACGGCCGCGGGGATCATGAGGATCAGCCGGAAGAACACCGCGAGCCGGTTGAGCTTGGTCGGGTGGATCTCGATCCGTACGGGATGCTCCGGCCCCCGCCAGGAGAACGGCGGATAGCGGTCGACGAGCAGCATCCCGTAGGCGCGCACCCGGGTCTCGTAGCGGAGGTAGCCGAAGAGGAAGCGCGCGATCGGGCCGGGCAGGTGCCCGAGGAAGAGGGCGCCGAACCAGCCGGCCACGGTCATCACGAAGGCGGCGATCCCGAGCACCGCGAGGACCAGGAACTGCGGGATCAGCAGCAGCCAGCGCAGCAGCACGGTCCAGCGGCGCTGCCTGCCCGGGGCGGGGACGTCCAGTTCGGGCAGGACTTCGGCGCCGCCGGGGGCCGCCTCGGGGGTGTGCCAGGTGGTGTGTGCCATGGTGCCGCTCCGATGCCGGGCGGGGCTCCCGCGCCCCGCTCCCCCACTGGGTCCGCTCCCTTTCCGTCCTCTCCACCGTGCCCCAGGATCCGTGCGGGCGCGCGTCCGCACGGATCGCCCGCGCCGCCGGCGTCGTCGTGCGGGCGGCCGCGCCCGGTGTCAGGGTGGAGAGGTGGCCGACTGGTACACGCGGACCATCCTGGACTCCGGCAAGCAGCCGCTGCTGATCCTGCTGGTGGCCTTCGTCGTCGCGTTCCTCTTCATCCGGCTCAGTGTGCGCATGATCCGGGCCGAGGTCTCGTGGTGGCCGGGGAACATCGAGGGCGAGGGCTTCCACCTGCACCATGTGGTCTTCGGCATCGTCTTCATGGTGATCGCCGGTTTCGGCCTGGTCTCGCCCGCGGGCACCCATCGGCCCTGGACCGAGATCCTGGCCGGGCTCTTCGGGGTCGGCACCGCCCTGGTACTGGACGAGTTCGCGCTCGTCCTGCATCTGAAGGACGTGTACTGGACCGGCGAGGGGCGGCTCTCGGTGGACGCCGTGGTGGTGGGGGCCGCGCTCGGCGGGCTGCTGCTGATCGGCTCGGCGCCCTTCGGCGTGAACGACGACACCGTGGACGGCTCGGCGGTGGTCGGCTGGGACGCGGTGACCACGGTCCTGGTCAACGGCACCCTCGCGCTCATCGCGCTCTCCAAGGGCAAGGTCTTCACCGGCATCATCGGCCTGTTCGTGCCGGTGCTCGCCCTGGTCGGGGCGCTGCGCCTGGCCCGCCCCGGCTCCCCGTGGGCCCGCCGCCGCTACCCGCCCGGCAGCCGCAAGGCGGCCCGCGCCCTGAAGCGCGAGACCCGCGAGAACTGGATGCGGGTGCTGCGCGTGCGGACCTACGACCTGATCGCGGGCAAGCCCTCACCGGACCCGGCGCAGGACTCGGCGGACCCGGCGCAGGATGTACGGAAGGGCTGATCCGTGGCGGTACGTGGGGACCGGGCGGGAGGTGGCGGCCACCGCCGACCGTGCGCGTCCGCTCTCGGGCAGGAGGTGGCAGGCAACCGCCCGCCTGACCTGCGCGTCCGCCCTCGGACGGGCGGGAGATGGCAGGCCGCCGACCTGGCGTCGCGGTGAGCCCGGGATGCGTGAACCGGGGGTGCGGTGAGCCCAGGATGCGGTGAGCCCGGGTCGCGGTGAACCGTGCTCAGACGGCCCCGGCGCTGTGCCCCTTCGCCTTCGGCGGGCACGCCCTGTGAGGGCGGCAGCGGCGGATCCGGCCTCAGCGCCGAATCGCCGCCGCTGCCGCTCCCGCCGCTGCGACCGCCAGCCCGGCCCGGGAGAGGCTCAGGCCGCCGTCCTCAGTTCGGCCTGGCCGAACAGCAGGGCGTGTCCTGCGGGGAGTTGGGCGAGTATCCGGGTGAGCAGCCCGGGGCCCGCGAGCACGGCCACGGTGCCGAGCACGGCGCCGACGTCCCAGCGCACGGTGGCGGGCGAGGCGCCGGTCCGCGCCGCGAGGTCCGTCACGAAGGCCCCGCCGGTACGCGGCTCGGGGTCCGGGACCTCGGCGGTCAGAACGCGGGCGGCCTCCACGGGCAGCCGGGCCGCGAGGTCGACGCGCTCCTCACCGGTCAACTGCCGTCCCAGGCCCGCGAGTACGAGGCGGGTGACCTCCTCGGCGCGCTCCCGGGTGGGGTAGACCCCTTCGTAGCGGACTTTCTCCAGCATCTGCTCGAAGGTCATCGCGGGTATCCGGCGGACCGGTTCGGCCTGACCCTGCATCGCGGTCTCGGGGTGGCGGTACATCGCGCTCGCAGTCACCTTTCGCCCTCTGCCTCTTCTCTTGTCTCTGCTGTTCTTGTGCTTCTGTCTCTAGCTGTTCTCGTGCTTCTTGATCTCTGCGCGGCTCTGGTGTCCGGTGTCCTCGAACTCGCTTCCGGCCGAAGGGAATTGGTCTTCCTCTTGGCCGGGAGCCCGCCTCGCGGGCCTCGGCGCGCACCGGCGTCCTGCTGCCCTGACTCCGTTTGTCCACTGCGCGCCGGTGTATGCGTCCCTCTTCCGCTTTCCTCTTCCGTTTTCGTCCCCGACCGCGGAGGGGACCGCCGCGGCGGCCCGGCGCCGGAGACCCGCGCCGGGCCGCGCGCGGGATCCCGGGATCAGCCGGAGATCTCCTTGCGCTCCCCGCCGATGACGACCTTGCGGGGCTTGGCGCGCTCGGCGATCGGGATGCGCAGGGTCAGCACGCCCGCGGCGTAGTCGGCCTCGATGTGTTCCGTGTCCAGGGTGTCGGCGAGCGCGATCTGCCGCGAGAAGACGCCGAGGGGCCGCTCGGACAGCTCCAGCTGGACGTTCTCCGCCTTGGCCGCCGGGCGCCGCTCGGCCTTCACGGTCAGCATGTTGCGCTCGACGTCGATGTCGATCGCCTCGGGTGTCACCCCGGGCAGATCGAAGGCGACCACGTACTCATCGCCCTCGCGGTAGGCGTCCATCGGCATCGCGGAAGGCCGGGACCAGGTGCCGGGGCCGAGCAGCTGCTGAGTGAGACGGTCCAGCTCGCGGAAGGGATCGGTGCGCATCAACATCGCGAAAACACCTCCGAAAGTTCAGGCAGAAACTGCCAATGCGCTTTCACCTGGCACTGTTGTAGCATGTCGTCCAATGGATGACAAGCAGGGGGTCATCACATGGACGACGACCCCGCGCACCGCTCCCCCCGCACCACTCACCGACACCCGCCAACGCCCGACACCACCGGAGAGGAGGCCCGCCGTGGCCCCCGCCGACCCCATCGACCCGCACCACCACGTCGATCCGCACCACCCCGGCCAAGGACATCCGGCCTCCTTCCTCGCCGCCGCGGCGGCCCTGGAGGCGATCGACGCGGCGGTGCGCGGCGCGCAGGCGGACCAGCCCGACGGGGCCTCCGACCCGCTCACCGGCCCCGAACAGGCCCTGGCCTCGCTCCTGTTGCTGCGCGAGGTACGCGAGAAGCTGGCGGGCTGGGAGGCCGGGCTGATCGAGACCGCCCGCTCCTCCGGGGCCAGTTGGGCCGATCTCGCCCACCCCCTGGGCGTCGCCAGCCGCCAGGCCGCCGAGCGCCGCTATCTGCGCCAGCGCCCCGGGCCCGCCGGATCAACCGGCGAGCAGCGGGTGCGGGCCACCCGCGACCGCCGCGCCGCCGAGCGCACCGTCAGCGTCTGGGCGCGCGACCACGCGGCCGAACTGCGGCGCCTGGCCGGGCAGATCACCGCGCTCACCGGACTTCCGGCGGCCTCCCGCACCTCGCTCGGCGCGCTGGACGCGGCCCTCGCCCACGACGACCCCGCCGCCCTGATCGCCCCGCTGGCCGCCGCCCGGCCGCATCTCGCCGCCGGGCACCCCGAGTTGGCGGACCGCGTCGACACCCTGACCCGGCACACCGACCGGCTCCGCAAGGACAGCGAACAGCGGCGCGGTCCGGTGCGGACAACCCTGCCGGACATGCCGTAGGATCGCGCCCCCTCCCACCGAAACCGGGTGCCCCGGCACAACAGCCGCAGCCGCCCCGGACCGCCGGTCCGGCAGGGGCCGGGAGAGGGCGGCGATATCGGGCGGCGCATGGGCTTCAGAGGGCTTCCCCGCAGCTCAGGGCGATGATAGTCCGAAGCTATACCCGTTCGGCATTGGGCAAGAGCGCCGCCATCCACAACGGTGTACTCATGGCTGACGGGCGGACCCCACCAAGGTTCTCGCCGGGTACTGAGCCGGGGGGCGGAAACGGCCCGCTCCTGGACTCAGGGCACGGCTGCCCGTCATGCGCCGTTCCGAGCGGTGAGAGTGCGCGGCTGGTGACAGCGGCCGAGTTGCTCGAACAGGCGGCGCACGTGCTGCGTGAACGTCGTTGGACTTCCGGTGAACTGCACCTTCTGGCAGTCCAGTTGACGGAATCGTTGCGCGAGGTCCACCGGATCGCGGAGAGCCGGGTGTCCCCATCCCGTGCCCCCTGCGTCCGGCCGCACGAGGCCGGTTGCGGCCCGGGCGGCGAGACCGGAGACGGTCCGCTGCTCGCGGACGCCTGCGGCTGAGTGCGGCAACGGCGAGCGGTTGCGTGAACCACCCCTCATGGACCGCCACCCCCCACAAGGCCCGGGCGGGCATTCCAGGTCTCCCCCAACTCCTGGAATGCCCGCCCGGCACCGCTTTCTCTGCTTTCTCTGCTTCCTTCTGGTTTCTTCCGTTTTCTTCCGGAGACCGCCGCGCCCTTCGACGCGGCGGCCCCGCCTCAGCGGCTGTACCGCATCAGCGCCCGCACCATGTGGCAGGTGGTGGCCGACGGCGGATGGATGCCGATGTGCTCGGCGGTGGTGCGGATCCTCGTGTCCGGCGCCTGGTTCGGCAGGTGCACCCCGGAGTCGAGCAGCGCGATGGCCAGGCGCATCGCCTTCAGGCGCCGGTTGTGGGTGATGTACCAGTCCCGGGGGCGGCCCGGCGGGAGCGGCTTCTTCGCGAGCGGACGGTACGGGAGGTCGATCGGCAGGGGCATCTGGTCGAGAACGGCAGCCGGCACAGGCATCCTCCTGTCGTGGTCGGCAGGGCCCGGGAAACCCCGTACCCTCCCTCGAACACTGCCCCTATTCTACCGCCGCGCACTGACAGTCCGGCAGTCCGCGAGGGCATCAAAAGCCCAGTACAGCAACGGATTTGGCGCCCTGTGACACCTGCTCGGGAAGCGACGGGCGAGGCCCCGGGATATTCGAACAGAGAGCGGGGCGGACGGACGCTCGGAGCACCGGGACGACGTTCGGAGCACCGGGATCCCCCAACTCCCCCGCGGCGCCGGCGCCTTGCCGCTCTGCCGAGACGCGGTGATCATCGCCGCGTACCGTGACCTCATGGAGATCTGGATCAACCCCGCCTGTTCGAAGTGCCGCAGCGCCGTCAAGCTCCTGGACGAGGAGGGCGCCTCGTACACGGTGCGGCGCTATCTGGAGGACGTGCCGAGCGAGGCGGAGATCCGGGCGGTGCTCGAACGGCTCGGGCTGGAACCCTGGGACCTGCTGCGCACCCAGGAGGACGAGGCCCGGCAGCTCAACCTCAAGGACCGCACCGCCTGGCCCCGGGACGCCTCCGGCCGGGACCGCTGGATCGCCGCCCTGGCCGCCCACCCCCGCCTGATCCAGCGCCCGATCCTCACCGCCGACGACGGCAGCGCGGTGGTCGCCCGCTCACCGGAGGCGGTACGGGCGGCACTGGGCCGCAAGTAGGGCCCCGGGCAGGGCAGTTGGGCGCGGGAGCCGGACCGGGGCGCACTCGGCGGGCGGGGTAACACGGGGTTCATCCTCGGGCAACGGCCGGGAAACCGTCTGTTGACACCCTGCGGGCGTCTGCGCAGCGCCACGAGGGCTGCGGCACAGAAACCCGCGACGGAGGATGGGGCCCCGTGACGTTCAAGGCTGAGTACATCTGGATCGACGGCACCGAGCCCACGGCCAAGCTGCGCTCGAAGACGAAGATCCTCGCCGACGGGGACAGCCGCACCGAGCTGCCGGTCTGGGGCTTCGACGGCTCCAGCACCAACCAGGCCGAGGGGCACGCCTCCGACCGGGTGCTCAAGCCGGTCTTCGTCTGCCCCGACCCGATCCGCGGCGGTGCGGACCTGCTCGTGCTGTGCGAGGTCCTGAACACCGACCTGACCCCGCACTCCTCCAACACCCGGGCCGCCCTCGCCGAGGTGGCCGAGCGCTTCGCGGGGCAGGAGCCGGTGTTCGGCATCGAGCAGGAGTACACCTTCTTCGAGGGCGAGCGGCCGCTCGGCTTCCCGGTCGGCGGCTTCCCGGCGCCGCAGGGCGGCTACTACTGCGGGGTCGGCGCGGACGAGATCCACGGCCGCGCGGTCGTCGAGGCGCACCTGGAGAACTGCCTGACCGCCGGGCTCGGCATCTCCGGCATCAACGCCGAGGTCATGCCCGGCCAGTGGGAGTTCCAGGTGGGCCCGCTGGCCCCGCTGGAGGTCTCCGACCAGCTGTGGGTCGCCCGCTGGCTGCTCTACCGCACCGCCGAGGACTTCAAGGTCTCGGCCACCCTGGACCCGAAGCCGGTCAAGGGCGACTGGAACGGCGCCGGCGCGCACACCAATTTCTCCACCCGGGCGATGCGCGAGGGCTACGAGGCCATCGTCACCGCCTGCGAGTCGCTCGGCGAGGGCTCCAAGCCGCTGGACCACGTGAAGCACTACGGCGCCGGCATCGACGACCGCCTCACCGGCCTGCACGAGACCGCCCCCTGGAACGAGTACAGCTACGGGGTCTCCGACCGCGGCGCCTCGGTCCGCATCCCCTGGCAGGTCGAGCAGGACGGCAAGGGCTACATCGAGGACCGCCGCCCCAACGCCAACGTCGACCCGTACGTGGTCACCCGCCTCCTGGTGGACACCTGCTGCACGGCCCTGGAGAAGGCCGGACAGGTCTGAACCGGCCGCCGCCCAGGGCCACTTGCCCCGTCCCCCGGCCGCCGTCCAGGCCGAACCGCCCGTCCACGGGGGCGTCCGCGCGGGCACCGCGCGGACGCTCTCCGGCATGCCCGCCGACCGGGCCCGGGTACGTATCCGGGCCGAGCCGGGCCGCCCTCCGGCGCCCGTGCAATGGGGCCCAGCACCCATACTCTGCCCCGGCACCGCGTGCCAGGGTGGAACACATGCTCGACATCACTGCGGAGACGGAGAACTGGGCCTCGCCCGGGAGGGTTTCCGCGGCGCGCCTCCGCGAGATCGTCCGGTCGCTCGGCGGCGCGGACCGGTTCCTCGTCGTCCGCCGCCGCACGGACGGCTTCGGCGCCTTCCTCCAGGTCTGGCACCAGCACGGCGCCCCCTTCGAGCTGGAGCACCGCACCGCCGCCGGGGCCCACCTGGGCGCCGATCTGCACGAGGCGGGGCGGGTGGCCGAGACCGTGGTGGGCTGGGCACGCGCCGAGGCGGACTGGGACGCGGGACTGCTCTGGGAGCCGATGGCGGTCGGCCCCGGGGTGGACGTCTCCGAGCTGCCGAAGGACGTACGGGCCGAAATCGAGGAGTACGTACGGGAGTTGCTGCGGGTTGGGTACGCCTCGCGCGATCAGCTCGCGGAGGCGGCCGAGCGGTGGCTCAGCGACGAGGACGAGCAGCCGGTCTCGGCGGCGCAGGCCCGGCAGCTGGTGGAGGCGCTCTGGCAGGAGCGCCACGCGCAGACCCGGCGCTGGCCCGAGGTGACCGATCCGGACCGGGTGAGCCGGGCCTTCGCGGAGCTGGACGCCGGGGGCCTGACCGCCCGGGAGAACTTCGCCTGCTGCCGCGACTGCGGACTCGGCGCCCTCGCGGAGGGGGGCGGCCCGGACCGCGGCT
Organism: Streptomyces physcomitrii; assembly: GCF_012273655.1. Taxonomy (GTDB): domain Bacteria; phylum Actinomycetota; class Actinomycetes; order Streptomycetales; family Streptomycetaceae; genus Streptomyces; species Streptomyces physcomitrii. Next base: position 452,835 of record NZ_JAAWWP010000004.1, read on the forward strand.
TCGTCTTCTTCGACCAGCAGTCGGCCGAGCACGCGGCGGCCGGAGGCGGACTCACCCTGTACTACGGGGCGTTCCGGCCGGGCTGGGCGCCGCGTGAGATAGGCCACGAGGTGGTGGCGGCGCTGGAGCGCGCGGGGCTGCGGGCGCAGTGGGACGGCGAGCTGGCCGACACCCTGCGCGTACCGGAACTGCACTGGCGGAAGCGGCCTCCGCGCTGAGCGGAGCGGGGGGCGGCGCCGGGCGGTCGGCGGGCCCGGTTCCGTATCACCTGGCGAGACCGTATGTGAGAAGTCTGCTGCGAACACGTGTCGTCTGCTTCAATGGGCGCATGGCCAGCTATCAGATCACCGCGACGGGTCGCCACGACCTCGAGCCGTTCTGGCCTTCCCGTCAGCACCATGACTTCGACCGGGTGTGTTGCCGCGCGAGGAACGCGCAGGCCCTCTAAACCCGGTATCCCGGCGAACCCGGTCCCCCGGCCTTCGGCCAGCGCGCACGACACGTCCTTCGACGAATCCGGCGAATCCGACGCATACGTCGATGACCCCGACGAATCCGACGACTTCCGCGCGAAGAGAGCACATCATGGCTGACAGCCGCACTCTGTCCACCGCCGCCCGTCCCTCCGCCGCCACGGCCGCACCGCCCCGGCACCGCCTGCGTGCCGTGGACCGCGACGAGGTGGTCGACGTCTCCGAGTTCCTGCCGCCCGGCGCCACCTGGCTGCCCGCGCCGCCGCACACGCTGCCCACCCTGCCGGGCCGCCCGCCGATGGTGGGCTATCTGCTGCTCGTCCCGGCCGACCAGCAGCAGCAGTTGCTGTCCGGGCAGCTCGCCGAGGCGGGTCTCCCGCAGCCCGCGCCGGTGGCCGAGAAGGCCCCGCGGCCCGTACCGGCGACCGTGCCCGAGGCGGAGCAGAGGCCGGCCCCCCGGGGCAGCGAGGACCTCGTCCTCATCGACCCCGTGCAGCGCACGGCGGCCGTCGAGGGCGCACCGCTCGACCTGACCTACCTGGAGTTCGAGCTCCTCGCCCACCTGGTGGCCCACCCGCACCGGGTGCACACCCGCGACCAGCTGGTCACCACGGTGTGGGGGTACGGGCACGTGGGCGACGGCCGCACCGTCGACGTCCACATCGCCCGGCTGCGCCGCAAGCTCGGCGCCCGGCACCGCCAGATGATCCAGACGGTCCGCCGGGTCGGCTACAAGTACGCGCCCGCCACGCGCCGTTGAGCACGGCGGTGGCCGCCCCGGCGGGGTGGCCGCCGCCCGCGTACTGCGGATTTCGCCTGGCGGCAGAATCCTTACCGCCCGCGGCCCGGAGCGGGGCAGAGTCAGCGGCATGAGACTTCTGATTCTGGGCGGCACACAGTTCGCGGGCCGGGCGCTGGCCGAGGCGGCGCTCGCACGGTCCTGGGAGGTCACGGTCTTCCACCGCGGCCGACACGAGGCACCGGCGGGCGTCCGCGTCCTGCACGGCGACCGCACCGCGCCCGGCGGCCTCGACGCGCTCGCGGACGGCAGCTGGGACGTGGCCGTGGACACCTGGTCGGCGGCCCCGGCCGCGGTCGACACGGCGGCGCGCGCCCTCGCGGGCCGGGTGGGGCGCTTTGTCTACGTGTCGAGCTGCTCGGTCTACGCCTGGCCGCCGCCCGCCGGGTTCACCGAGGACGCCCCGGTGGTGGCGGCCGCCCCGGACGCCGAGTCCACCGACTACGCGGCCGACAAGCGCGGCGGCGAACTGGCCGCCCTCGCCGCCTTCGGCCCCGGGGCCTCGCTCCTCGTGCGGGCCGGGCTGATCCTCGGCCCCTACGAGAACATCGGCCGCCTGCCGTACTGGCTGAACCGGATCGCCGCCGGCGGGCGGGTGCTCGCCCCGGGGCCGCGCGGGCTGCCGCTGCAGTACATCGACGTACGGGACCTCGTCGAGTGGATCCTGGACGCCGCGGAGCGGGGGCTCAGCGGCCCGTACAACCTGGTCGGTCCCCAAGGGCACGCCACCATCGGGGAGTTGCTCGACCACTGCCTGCGGGTCACCGGCTCGGCGGCCGAGCTGCGCTGGACCGATCCGGGGACCGTGCTCGCCGCGGGCATCGAGCCGTGGACCCAGCTGCCGGTGTGGGCGCCGCCGGACTCCGAGATCTACGACGCGCTGTTCCGGGTCGATGTCTCGGCGGCGCTCGCGGCGGGGCTGCGGGCGCGCCCGGTGGCCGAGACGGTGGCCGACACCTGGCGGTGGCTGTGCGCGGTGGGCGGCGAGGCGCCGGTGCGGCCGGACCGGCCGCCGGTCGGCCTCGACCCGGACGTCGAGCGCGAGGTGCTGGGGCGGTAGGGCGCGGCGGCGGGAGCCCCGCCACCGCCCGGGCTCGCGCGCG
>NZ_JAAWWP010000040.1 GCF_012273655.1 Streptomyces physcomitrii
CCACCCCGCCTCCCCCTCCACCTTCTCCGCGCGTCCGGCCCCCGGCGCTCCGGACGAGACCGCCCTGCTGGACGGCACCCTGCCCGGCCCGACGCTCCAGGGCGGTTCCCTGTACGAGGCCGGCCGGGACAGCACCGGCTTCCTCGACGGCGGTCCCCGCGAGCACACCCGCCCACCCGAGCCCTATGAGCAGGGCGACCACGGGGCCCCCGCCGGGTACGCCTCGGAGCACACCACGATCGGTCTCCCCGGCCAGTCCGCGCGCGAGGGCCGCACGGCTGACACGGAGGCCTCGGCCTTCGCCCCGCATCACCCCGGCACCGGTTCCGGCCCGGAGAGGTCGGGCTCCGGCATCCACTCCGGCAGGTCGGGCTCCGGCAGTGCCGACTTCGGCAGCGTGGATTCCGGCGGGGCCGATCGCCCGGGCCGACCCGGCAGTACCGGCACCGCCGACTTCGGCTACGCCGACGACTACGCCACCGGCGCCAACAGCGGCGCCGAGGAGCAACTCCCTTACACCGAGGGCGTCTTCGCTGACGACGACACCTTCGTCCTGGAGCGGGTGATCGACCCGGGGCCCCTGCCCGGTGCCGCCGACCCGGCGGAGGACGCGGCGGCCCGCAGGCACCGTGCGGTACGGCACGCCTACTACCCCGGGCGCCGGATGAACCTCGGCGTGGTGCTGCTGCCGCTGCGGGTCTTCCTCGGCCTCATCTCCGTGTACGCGGGCATGGGCAAGCTGTGCGACCCCGTCTACTTCGACGGCGGCGAACGCGGCTCCATGGTCAAGTGGCTGCACTCCCTGCACCCTTGGCCGCTCGCCGAACCCCTCCGTGACTTCGCCCTGGCGCACCCCGTCGGGGCCGGACTCACCATCGCCTTCCTCCAGGTCTTCGTCGGTGTGCTGACGATCCTCGGTCTGTGGCAGCGGTTCGCCGCCGCCATCGGTGCCCTCCTCTCCGCCGCCCTCCTGGTGACGGTCAGCTGGCGTACCGTCCCCGCCTACGACGCGCCCGACATCATCTACCTCGCCGCCTGGTCCCCGCTGATCATCGCCGGGGCGCCGGTCTACTCGGCCGACGGCAGGCTCAGCTCCGAGGCCTGGCGCACCCTGGGCCCGCGGGCCGCCCTCTGGGACCTGCGGCGACGGGTGCTGCGCCGCGGTGTCCTCCTCGCCGCGGTCACCGTCGGCCTGGCGATGCTGGTCGGCGCGGTGCTCGGCGGCGCCGTGCGCGATGCCGACCGGGTCACGGTGCCCGGGCCCGGCGAGACCCCGCGCAACCAGCTCCCCGGTACCCCGCTGCCGCAGGAGTCCCACAAGGAACGCGGCGGCAGCAGCCCCTCCGCCACCAGTCCCTCGGCCGGGAGCGAGGAGCCGGGCTCCTCCGCGTCCTCCGCGCCCAGCTCGGGAGTCTCCAAGGAGGGCACCGGAGGTTCCGCCCAGGACGGTGTCCAGAGCCCCGGGGACTCCCCGGGCGAACAGGCACCGCAGGAACAGGCGCCCCCCGCCGAACCGCCCGCCGGAAGCGGCTCCTCCGGCGGCAGCGGCGGCACCACCTCCACCGGCGGCACGGGCGGCGACCCGGGCAGCGGCGGCAACGAGCGTGGTGGCGACACTGGCGGGGGAAGCAGCAGCGGCAACTCGGGCGGGCTGGTGGGCGGGCTGCTCGGATAGGCAGAGGGCGAGCGCGGGCCAGGACCGTCCCGGACCGCCGGAGCTACCGGCTTCCGTGCCCGGAGGCCGCCTCCTGCCCTCGCTGACCCGTACCCTTCAACAACCGTGTCCCCGGCCCTGGTTCGGATTCGGGCCCGGCCCTGGTTCAGATCAGATTCAGGTTCAGGTTCAGGTCCAGCTTCTGCAGGGCACCTCCGCGGTGAGCACGGTGGGGCCGCCCGCCGGGCTGTCGATCGCGAAGGCGCCGTCCAGGGCGGCGATGCGGCGGGCCAGTCCCCTCAGTCCGCTTCCGGCGGCCGGGTCGGCGCCGCCCGCGCCGTTGTCCTCGACGCGGATCCACAGCCTGGCCCGGTGCCGCGTCACCCGAGCGGTGACCTGGGTGGCGCCGGAGTGCTTCGCCGCGTTGGTGACGGCCTCCGCGACCACGAAGTACGCCGCGGTCTGCACGCTGGAGGCCAGCCTGCCGGGTACCTCCGCCGTCAGGTCGACCGATATCCCGGCGCGTTCGGCGACCGATTCCAGCGCCGCCTCCAGGCCCTGGTGGTCAAGGGCCGAGGGGTACACCCGCCAGGCCACGTCCCGGAGTTCGGTGAGCGCGTCCCGGGACTCCTCGTGTGCCTGGCGCAGCAGGGCGTCCGCCCGGTCCGGGTCGGTGGCGCGGCGGGCCCGCCCCAGCAGCATGCCCAGCGCCACCAGGCGTTGCTGCACGCCGTCGTGCAAGTCCCGCTCGATACGGCGCCGTTCGTCGTCGACCGCCTCGATCACACCGGCCCGGCTCTCGGACAGCTCGCCGATGCGGCGCTCCAGCGCGGTGCGGTCGGACGGTCGCAGGAAGCGGCGGGCGAGGGACTCCTCCCAGCGCGCCACGCCTCGTATGCCCTGGGCGGAGAGGAACAGCCCGAAGAGTCCGCCGAGCGCGGTCAGGAAGACCGTGCCCGGGTGGTCCAGCTCGGGGAGCAGGAACCAGCCCCAGAGCAGGAAAGAGGCGTAGCCCGTACAGACGATTCCGGTGAACAGGGCCGCGCCGCCGAGGAGTCCCACCCCGGAGCGCGCCGCGAGATAGGCGAGTACGCGGGAGCCCGGGACCGGGTGCGGGCAGGGCGGGGAGGTGCCGTAGTACCGCGACATGCGTCTCTGGCCGGTGTAGGCCAGGCCCCATGCGTACCGCGTCGCTCTCAGGGTGCCGGGGCCTTCGGGACCCCGGTCCGGGGCGCCCTGCAGCCATCCGCCGCCGAGCGCCACGAGGAGGAGTTCGACCGGTGCCGTCAGGGAGCCCAGCAGGATTCCGAAGGAGAGGCGGGCCCAGCGGCGCAGAAGCTTTCTCATGGCGGAAACGCTAGCCAGCCGCAAGCCGGGGCGGACTGCGGTAAACCGCATAATTTCGCTGCGGTGTACCGCAGGTTGGATGCGGTGTGGTGAGTGCTGTGAGTGCGGTGCAGTGAGTGCAGTGCGGTGGGATGCGGGCAGCGCGGTTCGGTGCGGGGTCAGTCAGTAGGGAAGCGGGTCGCCGGCCGGGGCGGGGGTCGGTACGGAAGCGGGTCGCCGGCCGGGGTGGGGAGGCGGGTCAACGGCCCAGTGCGGCCAGTTCCTTGCTCGCCTCGGTCAGGTCCTTCGCGGTGTCGATCGCACGCCAGTAGGCACCGTGCGGGATCGGGAAGCCGGCCAGGTTCTTCTCGCGGGCGAGCCGGGGGAAGGTCGCGCGCTCGTGATCGCCGCGGTCCGGCAGGAGACCGGTGAAGGAGGCCGCGAAGACGTAGACACCCGCGTTGATCAGGTACGGGGACGGCGGGGCCTCGATGAAGTCGGTGATGTGGCCGAAGGCATCCGTCTCGACGGCGCCCCAGGGGATCCGCGGCCGGGCCAGGGCGAGGGTGGCCTTGGCGTCCCGTTCGGCGTGGAAGGCGGCCATCTCGCGCAGGGAGAACCGGGTCCAGATGTCGCCGTTGGTCGCGTACCAGGGCCGGTCGGCGTGGGGCAGGTGCGCGGCGGCGAACTTCAGACCGCCGCCGCGGCCCAGCGGCTCCTTCTCCACCACGGTGGTGACCCGCAGGGGCAGATCGGCCGCGTCGAGCCACTCTTCGAGGACCTCGGCCAGATGACCGCAGGAGACGACCACGTCGGTCACACCCTCCTCGGCCAGCCAGGCGAGCTGGTGGCCGATGATCGGCGTGCCCGTACCGGGGATCTCGACCATCGGCTTGGGCCGGTCGTCGGTGTACGGGCGCAGCCGCGAGCCCTGCCCTCCGGCCAGGACGACGGCCTGCGTGGGGTACGCCTCGGTGTGCGGATCACTCATGACGGCACTGTACGTGGCCGCGCGGGAGGGGGCCCTACGGGCTGGGGCCGCGGTCTGTGCAGCCCTGCGGGTTAGGGCCAGGGCCGGGACCGGGGCCCGTGGAGCCCCGCGGGCCGGGCGCCCGGCGGCGCGGGCGGTGCGAGGTCCGCCACGTGCGTGCTGTTCCCGACCCGAGCCAGGTGTTCGTCCCGACGGAGCCCGGCAGTTCTCAGCTCGACGGGACCCGGGGTCCTCAGCTCTACAGGACCGGCAGTTCTCAGCCGATCGCGGCGGCCACGCCGGTGGCGTAGGAGGTGTCGCAGACGGGACGGGCGTAGGACTGGGCCCGCGTCGCCCCGTACTGCTTCACCGCCGCACGGCCCAGCGCCCGTGCGAGGGAGGCGCAGTGCGCGGCCAGCGAGGGCTTGCGGTCGACCTCCTCCTGGAGGTGGGTGAGCGCCACCCCGGGATCCTCCTCCTGGAGTTCGAGGAGGAGCCGGTCGCGCAGTACGTCCTGCGGTGCGCGCGCACCGGCACGGGTGGAGGCGTCCGAGGCGGAGGCGGCGAGCATCGAATCGGAGCCGTGGCCGGACCAGTTGACGCGGGTGACCGCGAGGGTCCCGGACAGGACCAGGACGACGGGCAGTACGAGAGCGAGCGTGCGGCCGATGCCGAGGGCGGGGCCCCGGCGGTGCTGCGGCTTGTGGAGTCGTGTCACGCGAGTGAGCGTAGCGGGCAGTGATGATTTGGCGACATTTAGTCACTCTGTCGAGCGACGGACGGCCGCAAAATTCATCTGCCGTGTTGACGAATACGGGCGAATTGGACTCTATGTCACCTTCGTTGGTGGTCTCACGGCCGCTGAGGAAGCGTGCTGCGGCGTAGGCGGGTGACAAAGAAGAGGAGCCTCCGCACCGAAGTGCGGAGGCTCCTCTTCATGCCTTCATGCCTTCATGGCTTCAGCTCGGCCGACCCGTCGACTCAACTCATCGGCCGACCCGGCAGCTCAGTCGCTCAGTCGCTGAGGCGCTCGCCGGTCGACGTCGAGAAGACGTGCGTCTCGCCCGGGCGCGGGACGATGTGCAGCTCGGCGCCCTTCTCCGGGACGTCGCGGCCGCCGACACGGACCACGAGGTCCTTGTCCGTGCCGCCGACCCGCGCGCTGCCGTAGACGTAGCCGTCGGCGCCCAGCTCCTCGACGACGTTCACCTGCACGGCGAGGCCGGCCTTGGCGTCCGAGTCCTCCTTGGAGAGGGACTTGGCGGCCGAGCCGTTCAGCTCGACGACGTCGAAGTGCTCGGGGCGGACGCCCACGGTGACCGTGGTGTCGCCCCGGTCGGCGGCGGCGGTCAGGGCCTCACGGCTGACCGGCACCACCGAGTTGCCGAACTTCACGCCGCCGTCGGTGATCGGCACCTCGACCAGGTTCATGGCGGGGGAGCCGATGAACCCGGCGACGAAGAGGTTCGCCGGGCGGTCGTACATGTTCCGCGGCGAGTCGATCTGCTGGAGCAGGCCGTCCTTGAGGACGACGACGCGGTCGCCCATGGTCATGGCCTCGACCTGGTCGTGGGTGACGTACACGGTGGTGATGCCGAGGCGCCGCTGGAGCGAGGCGATCTGCGTACGGGTGGAGACGCGGAGCTTGGCGTCGAGGTTCGACAGCGGCTCGTCCATGAGGAAGACCTGGGGCTCGCGCACGATCGCGCGGCCCATCGCCACGCGCTGGCGCTGACCGCCGGAGAGGGCCTTCGGCTTGCGGCCGAGGTACTCCGTGAGGTCCAGGATCTTGGCCGCTTCCTCGACCTTCTGCCGGATCTCGGACTTCGGCACACCGGCGATCTTCAGGGCGAAGCCCATGTTGTCGGCGACCGACATGTGCGGGTAGAGCGCGTAGTTCTGGAACACCATCGCGATGTCCCGGTCCTTGGGCGGCAGGTGCGTCACATCGCGCGAGCCGATGCGGATGGCGCCGCGGTTCACGTCCTCGAGACCCGCGAGCATCCGCAGGGAGGTCGACTTGCCGCAACCGGAGGGACCGACCAGTACGAGGAACTCGCCGTCCTCGACCTCGATGTCCAGCCCGTCTACCGCGGGCTTCTCCGAGCCCGGGTAGACCCGGGTCGCCTTGTCAAACGTCACAGTGGCCATGGTGAGGGCCCCCTTCACCGGCAGGAACGTGCCGGACGATCCGAGTAAAGGTGGACACCACCGCTCCCCGGGACCGGGCGCCGGGGCCCGGGCGGATCGAGATGGTGTAGTCCATTGCGTGGACTGGGGGCGACAGTACCCGGGGAATGGCCGGATGTCAGCAGGTACGGGCGTGCTGGTGACAGCGGGGGTGAGGGCGGGGCCCGCGGTCCGGCCTGGGTCGGGCCGGGCGGCGCCTCGGGCCCCTCGGGGCCGCTATTCCTGCTGGTCCGGGGAAACACCGGCTGTGTAAGGTTGGTGCGGTCTACGCGCCGCCCCGGCGACGCACCCGCCTCCTTAGCTCAGATGGCCAGAGCAACGCACTTGTAATGCGTAGGTCGTCGGTTCGAATCCGACAGGGGGCTCTGGTGGAACCCCAGGTCAGGAAGTCGTTGGCCTGGGGTTTCTCGTTCACCGGATGCGTCGCCGGTGCCCGGTGCGGGTGGTGTCCCCCGTGCGGCGCATGGCCTCCTCGGTGAGGTGGGAGCGGCCCTTGACGGAGCGGCGGTTCCGGCTGTGCTCTGGGTGTCCGAGGACTCCATGATCGTGGGCACGTCCTGTCACCTCCTTCGAGTGGCCCGCAGTGGTTCAGCGAGCAGCGCCTCGGAGAGTGCGGGCGCCCGATCGGTCAGGCTCATCGTTCGTCTCCGTAGATGTGCCTCAGGTGTGACAGAGGGTGGGTAACGCAATGGTGGGACGCAATGGGCGCAGGGAGAATTTGAGGAGGGTCGCGGAGCGACGTCGTCGGCCGGACGAGCCGCCGACACGCTTGACGCCGGCCCGCAACTGGTTAGTCGCAGCTGTATTAGCCGGACTGTCCGCCGTCATCGCCACCACGATCACGGGCGCGGGTGCATTCGTTGAGGAGAATATAAAGAGCATATTCCGGGAGGAAGGTCATCAGGGGACTTCTCCAGCGGAAGTGAAAACTGCTGTAACCCCTCTGGAGGGTGGTGGCCTGCTGGTCTCCGCGGGGCGCGTCACGAGTACCGGGGAGAAGAAAGTCCTGGAAGACCCGTACGCGATGGAGCCGGAATCTTTTATGAAGTTGCACAAGCGGTTGAGATCCACGCAGGTGGGGGGAAATTTCTATAAGCTCGTCATTACCAACACCTCCGCTTCCGCAATCAAGATAGTCAATGTTTCTCCGGTGGTGAGCAGGCGTTCTGCGCCCTTATCCGAGACGCTTATCGAGCCCCTCGGGGGAGCCAATCCGGGGGAGGTCTTCGTAGATCTCGACCTGAATGTTCGTCATCCGAGTTTTACGAGGCGAGGGAAGCCCTACTTCACGAGTGAGTCACGCAACGTTGCGGCCGGCAAGAGCTTTGAGATTTTCGTGGATGCGAATGTCGAAGATTACTATGTTGAGTATCATCTGAAGGTTGACTATGTGGATTCTCTCGGCAGGGCGAATTCTCTCGAAGTTCATGACCCCAGTGAGGGTGTGGGGATTTTTCGTCTCTCCGGGATTCTGCCCCCGTATAAGTACACTGACTACTGGGGGGTTGAGGATGACTTGGAGAAACCCGGTCTGAAGCTGCTGACCGCCGAGGAAAAACGTGAGAAATCTCGGTAGTCACGTCCGGGTGGATTTCAATCGGCCCCAGCCCCGGTCCCGGTGTTCCGGCAACCCCCCCGGAGTCTCACCTCACCACGACGTTGTCCCCCGTCGAAGTCGACGGCCCCGTGGTGGTGTTGCCGTAGTACGCCCAGCGCCAGGTGCCCGTCTTGGAGGCCTTCACGGTGGTGCTGAGGTTGCCCGAGTTGTTCGCGTAGACCTTTTTCACCGTGGTGTAGGTGGTGGTGCCGGTGGGCTTGAACTGGAGGCTCACCCGGCGGCCCGGGTAGGAGGCGTACTTCCTGGTCTCCCAATCGGCCCGGGTGACCTTTCCGGTCACGGTGAGGGTCTTGCCCTTGGCCACCGGCTCGGGTGAGGCGTTCACGGTCAGGCGGGAGTTGCGCTTGACGTAGGCGGTGAGGCCCTCGTCGTCGGTGTCGCCGCCGTCGTCCTCGAAGTGGACCTCGGCCGCGACCTTCCAGGCTCCGGCCTCGCTGTTGTCCATGTCCCACACGCTCGGGTCGAAGAACATCGTCTCCTTGATGTCGCACACGCCCCGGCCCGCCGGAATGCAATCGCCCGTCTCGATGGCGTGCCACAGGCGGTCGTCCGTATTGCTGCGGTACAGGAACACCGCCGGCCACTCCCACCGGCGGGTGGTCGCCATCCGGAAGGTGACGGGCACCGCGACCTCCTTCGACACCCCGATCACGATGGGCTTGCCGCCGTTCACCTGGACGCGGGTGAACGAGACCCCGCCCTCGGCCGCCCCGGCCGGTGCCGCGGCCACCCCCGCGAAGACCGCCGCCGCGCCGACCGCCACGGCAGCTCTCCAGACCTTCTTCCCCACCTGATCCCCGATCTCCGTACCGAAAGGCGCCGAAGGCTCGTCCTCCGGCGCACTACAGACAGCGGGAGGCCGCTCGGGGTTGCCCGCCCGTGGATCACGATCGGGCATCGGGCATCGGGCATCGGGCATCAGTCATCAGCTATCGGGCGATCTTCGCCTCGTACGAGGTGGTGTGCCCGGCGACCGCGCCTTCAGCCGGGGACGCGCTCACCCCTCCCGGCCGTCCTGTTCGGCGGGTTCGGGGTCGTCGTCGGTGGCGGGGACGTAGCGCAGCAGGTCGCCCGGCTGGCAGTCGAGGACCTCGCACAGGGCTTCGAGGGTGGTGAAGCGGACGGCCTTGGCGCGGCCGTTCTTCAGTACGGCGAGGTTGGCGGGGGAGATGCCGACGCGGGCGGCGAGGCGGCCGGCGGTGAGTTTGCGTCTGGCCATCATGACGTCGATGTCGAGGACGATCGGCATCAGATCACCTCGGCGAGTTCACCGCGCAGGCGGGTGGCTTCGCCGTCGCGGTGGATGGCCTCGTGCAGCAGGGTGCGCAGCAGGAGCATGACCAGCGCACCGGTGGCTGCGGCCAGGGCGGCTCCGTAGGGGTAGAGGGTGAAGGTGAGCGGCAGGGCGTGGGTGCTGCCGAGGCGGAAGGCGAGGGCGGCCAGCAGGACGGTCATGCCGATCAGTGCGCGGATGGTGGTGGTGAGGTAGGGGAGGGAGGCGGGGGTGAAGGCCTTGCCGTCCTGGGCGAGGCCGGTCAGGCGCCAGACGCAGACGACGACGGCCTGCAGCAGGAGCAGGGCCGGGAGGGCGCAGAGGGCGAGTGCGAGGCCATGGCCCTGGACGATCTCGGCGAGGGTGCCGTCGTCCGTCGCGGCGACGGGCTCGCCGGAGGCGGTGACGTCCTGGGCGGGGTCCGTGCTGACGAGGACCACCGTCCACGCTTGCAGGGCCAAGGTGAGGGCGAACACCGCGCAGAGGGCGGCGCGCAGGGAGCGCGTGAGGAGAGGTGTCACCGAGACTCCTTGATCTATCGAGTGGCGATAGGAATCTATCGTAAATCGATAGGTTCGTCGATGGGTTGCGTTGCGTCGACGGGTGCGGCGGTGATGCTCACCGGTTGCCGCGGTGGTGCTCCGTGCGGTGCGGTGCGAGGCGGGTCCGGGCGGAAGCGGGAACCGTCTATCGGGGCGGGCGGGGGACTTCGTGCGTCACGGCTTGCGGGCCGTGGGCGTCTCGGTCCCTGCCCCGGCTCTCCTGCTCCCCGGACTCCGGGCCCCTGAACTCCGGCCCCCCGAGCGCCTGTTCCTCGCTCTCCTGCCCCCCGCTCCTCGCCCGGTACTCCGTCGGCGGCACCCCGTACGTGGTGCGGAAGGCGCGGCTGAAGTCGGAGGGGCTGTGGAACTGCCAGCGGGCGGCGAGCTGTTGGACCGGGACCTTGCGCAGGGTGGGGTCGGTGAGGTCGCGGCGGGCGCGGTCCAGGCGCTGCCGGCGGATCCAGGCGGAGAGGGTGAGGTCTTCGTCGGCGAAGAGGCGGTGCAGGTGCCGCAGGGAGATGTGGTGGGCCGCGGCGATGGTGCGGGGCGTCAGGTCCGCCTCGTGGAGGTGGGCGCGGACGAACTCCTTGACGCGGAGCAGGAGGGTGCGGCGCCGGGACTCGGGGCTGAGGGTGCGGGCGCCGTCGTCGAGGGTCTGCACGAGGAGGGCGGAGAGCAGGTCGGCGACGAGCATGCCGAGGCGCGGGCCGTCCGCGGAGCCGTAGGAGTGGCTGCTCCCGGCGAGTTGGAGGAGGAGTTCGCGCAGCAGGGCGCCGTAGCCCTGGTCGCCGGGGACGTGCCGGGGGCAGGCGCGGTCGATCTGGTCGCGGCCGAGCGGGAGCAGGGCCCGGGGGACCTTGACGGAGGAGCCGATGTGCAGCCGGCCCGAGGTGCCCACCCGGACCTCATGCGGGCGGGAGCTGTCCGCGATGTGCAGGTCGCCGGAGGGGACGAGGAACTGCCGGTCGTCCTGGGTGACTTGGAGCGGGCCCGCCACGGAGAGGCCGATGTGCACGAACTCGGGGTCGGACTGGCGGATGTGCCGGGCGGTGCGGCGGTAGAGGGTGGGCCGGTTCTTGGTCGGCCAGGCGGTGACCGTGCCGAGTTCGAGGATGCGCTGGTCGGCCCAGTAGTCGGAGCGGTGGGCGCTGACGAGTTCCAGGGGTGCGATGGTGCGCCGCATGACCTCGTTCCAGAAGTCGAAGCGGTCGGCGGGGGGAACGTGGGCGCAGGAGATGGTGGTCTCGTCGAGCATGGGCTGCCGGGTTCCCCCTCCTTCGGTCGCCTCTGTCTCCTTCTGTCTGCCGCCGAGGGTACCCAGTGCGCGGGGCCCGGCGGCCGAAGGCCCTCGTCCCGAAGCCGCCGTTCCCCGGTGTCCGGTGTCCGGTGTCGGGGGCCGGAGCCCGAAGTGGCCTGCGGGGGAGGGGAGTTGGGCGAAGTCGGCGGAAGGGGGCCGGGGTGGAGTGCGGGAAGGGCCACCGGCGGTCCCGCCGCGGGGCGGGGCTGCCGGTGGCCCTGGGGTCCGGTGGTGCGCCCGGTGGTGCGCCCGGTGTCAGGGGCGCAGCAGTCCGCGTGCGTAGGCCTTGGCCAGGCGCTGCGGTACGAGGTGGGGCGTGCCGTCGACGGTGACCGGGACGAGCTGCGGGGTGGCGGCCTTCCACTGGGCGCGGCGGTGGCGGGTGTTGCTGCGGGACGTCTTCCGTTTGGGAACGGCCATGGCTGACTCCTGGCTGGGGGTGGGGCCGCCAGGCTATATGAAAATGGATCCCATTATGAAGTGGTCGGTTCCGCCCGCCCGGCTCCGTCCTGCGGACCGTGCCAGTCCAGGCAGACCACCATGGCGTCGTCCTCGGCGTCGGCCTCGCCGCGGTGGTCCGCCACCTCGCGCAGGACGGCGTACGGGACCTGGGAGGGCGGGAGCAGGCGGCTGCGGGTGAGGGCGCGGGTCAGGGCGCGGTCGCTGAAGCGTTCGCCGAGCAGGGAGTCCGCGTCGTAGACGCCGTCGCTGACGAAGACGAGGCGGTCCCCGGGGTCGACCTGGAAGCGCTGCACCGCGTAGACGGTGTCCTCGAACATGCCGAGCGGCAGTTGCGCCTCCAGCTCGACCGGTTCGACGCGGCCCTCCCGCAGCCGCCACATCCGCGGTGAACCGGCGTCCACCACCTCGGCCTGCCCGTCGGCCAGGGTGAACCGCAGCAGCAGCGCGGAGACGTGCCGTTCGCCGCGGTGCTGCCCGTAGAGCGCCTGGTCGGCGAGGTTGGCCTGGCCGACCAGGTCCAGGCCCGCGCGGCGGGCGTTGCGCAGCGCGTTGACCGCGAGGCTGGTCAGGAGCGCGGCCTCGATGCCCTCGCCCATGCCGTTGGTGACGGTGAGGGTCAGCCGGCCGTCCGAGGTGGTCCAGTCGAAGTTGTCGCCGTGGATGGAGTACGCGGGCTCCAGCTGGGCGCCGAGGTCGAAGACGGGGTGGGAGTGCGAGCGGCCGGGGAGCAGCTCCCACTGGATCTCGGCGGCCAGGGTGAGCCGGTCCGCCCGGCGGGCCCGTACGTAGCGGTCGGTGTGCCGCTCGGCGACCACGATCTGGTGGCCGAGGGCCTCGGCGACCTCCTGGAGCTCGTCGCGGATCTCCTCCGAGTACCGCTCGACCGGGAGCGTGACGCTGAGCACACCGAGCCGGTCCCCGTGGACGGTGACCGGCAGGTACACCTCGGCCAGGGCGGGGCTGGTGGTCAGGACGGTCTGGGCCTCCTGGGCGCCGAAGGCGCGGCCCGCGGGCCCGCTGTGCATCGGCAGCGGGGCGGTGCCGGGAGGGCCGCCGATCGGCTGGAGCCGGGTCATCGAGTAGTCGCCCATCAGCAGTTCGCCGCCGGTGGCCGCGTAGCGGGCGCGCAACTGCTCGCGCAGGACGTCAGGGAGGGTGTCGGGGGCAGCTCCGCGCAGCGCGCGTTCCACTGCCGAGAATCTTTCCAAGGGGAGGCGACCGCTCTCTGGGGTGGATGATGGGGCGGGTGCGCTCGGGCGGCCAGACCTCGCTGCCGCTGTGCCGAAAGGGAACAGGGGTACGCAAAGGAGGCTATGCGGGTCCGAGGGCAGCGGATACTGTTGTCTCCCGACAACAATAAGGGTCAGTGTGGAGGCGCGGGCACCAGCCCGGAATCCTCCCCGCACCGACCACGACGGAGTGGGGAAGGTACCTGGCGTGACTGCCGACGAAGCCGCTGTCCGGGAGCTGGTGAGCAGCGCGCTGCGGGAACGCGGTGAGGTGGTCGCCGACAGATGGGTCCAGCTCCAGCTGGAGCAGGCGGCCCTCGGCACCGGCATCTCCGAGGCGGAGCTGCGCGAGGAGGCCGACACCCTCGTCGACGCCCTGGGCGCGGGCCTGCGGGACGACGTACCGGTCGCGCGGGTCGTCACCACCCACCGCGAACTGCGGCAGGCCGTGATCACCCTCTCGCTGCGCCGGGCCCGGGCGGGCGCCACTCCGACCGGGACCTCGCTCGCCGTCCTCGCCCTCAAGGAGGCGCTCCTGGAGGCGGTGCGCGGCTACACCAGCGACACCGGCGAACTGCTCTCGGCCGCGCTGCTCATCAACCGGCTCCTGGACGCCGCGGGCGCGCTCTCCTTCGAGACGTACGTGGAGGGCCGCGAGGAGATCATCCAGCGGCAGAGCCGGCAGCTGCTCGAACTGTCCACGCCCGTCGTCCGGTTGTGGGACAAGGTGCTCGCGGTGCCGCTGATCGGCACCCTGGACACCGCCCGTACCCAGGTGGTGATGGAGAACCTCCTGGAGGCGATCCAGGAGAACGAGTCGCGGGTCGCCATCATCGACATCACCGGTGTGCCGACCGTGGACACCGCGGTCGCCCAGCATCTGCTGCAGACCGTCAACGCGGTGCGGCTGATGGGCGCCGACTGCGTGATCAGCGGCATCCGGCCGCCCATCGCGCAGACCATCGCCCAACTGGGCATCGACCTCTCGGCGATCCTCACCCGCGCCACCCTCGCCGACGCGCTCGCCGAGTCGCTCAGACTCACCGGGCAGTCCGGTCCCCGTACCGAAGGCGCCGTGCTCCGGTGACCGGCCGCACGGCCGGAGTGCCGATACTGCGGCTCGGTGACGTCCTGGTCACCGGACTGCTCAACGAACTCGACGACCACTCGGCGACCGCCTTCACCGAGGAGCTGACCGAGCGGATCTCCGCCGACGACGCCCGCGGCGTCCTCATCGACGTCTCGCGCCTGGAGCTCATCGACTCCTTCGTGGCCCGCACCCTGATGGAGCTGACCACGGTGGCCCGCCTGCTCGGCGCCCGTGTCATCGTCGCCGGGATGCGCCCCGCGGTCGCCCTCACCCTCGTCGAACTCGGCCTCCAGCTCACCGGGGTGGAGACCGCGCTCAACGCCGAGCAGGGCATGGCCGCCCTGGGCTGGGAGCAGGTCGCGCACGTGCCGGGACCGTCCGCGCCCGCCGCCCTCGGAGATCCCGGGGGTTCACCGTGACCCTCTACGACGACGATCTGCGGGCCCTCGGCGGCGGACCCGGCGAGGAGCCACCCCCGCCGAGCGCCCCCGCCCGTATCGCGATCAGGGCCGAGGAGGACCTGCTGACCGCCCGGCACGCGGTGCGCGGCGCCGCGGTGGAGGCCGGATTCGGGCTGGTCGACCAGACCCGGGTGGTCACCGCCGCCAGCGAACTCGCCCGCAACACCTACGTCCACGGGGGCGGCGGCGCCCTGACCGTGGAGCACCTGCACGGGCCGCGGCGCGGGCTCCGGCTCACCTTCGAGGACCAGGGCCCCGGCATCGCCGACCTCGACGCCGCCCTCGCCGACGGCTACACCACCGGCGCGGGACTCGGCCACGGACTCGGCGGGGCGCGGCGGTTGATGGACGAGTTCCAGGTCTGCTCCGAACCGGGGCGCGGGACACGGGTCGTGGTCACCCGGTGGACCCGGGCGTGAGCGCGGTGGACCCGGGCACCGAGGCGGTGCCCGGCACGACCACCCGCCAGGTCCGCGTCGACCACCACAGCGCCGTCCACCTCGCGGCCGAGACGGCGCGGGCGGTGGCCAGGGAGGGCGCGCTGCCGGGCGCGCTCCCGGACCGGGCGGCCGTCATCGCCTCCGAACTCGCGGCCAACCTGGACAAGCACGCCCGCGACGGCAGCCTCTACCTCCAGCACCTGCCCGCGGGCGAGGGCATCGAGATCCTCGCCGTGGACCGCGGGCCCGGCATCGGCGACCTGGCGCTCAGCCTCACCGACGGCTTCAGCACCACCGGCACCCTCGGCGCGGGACTCGGCGCGGTCGGCCGGATCGCGGACGAGTTCACCATCCGCACCGAGGCCGGCGGCACCCTGATGTCCGCCCGGATGCGGCGCCCCGGCGCCCCCGCGCCGCACACCGCGGCCGGGGTCGTGTGCCTGCCCCTGGAGGGCGAGAGCGCCTGCGGGGACGCCTGGGCCGTCGCCGAGTCCGAGGAGGGGGTGACCGCGCTGGTGGTGGACGGCCTCGGCCACGGGGAGCAGGCCGCGGAGGCCGCCCAGCTCGCCCGGCGCCACTTCCTGCGCGAACCGGGGCGCCCGCTGCCCGAACTCCTCACCGGCATGCACCGCGCGCTGCGCCGCACCCGGGGCGCCGCCGCGGGCCTGGTACGGCTGCGGGCCGGGACCGCCGAGTCCTGCGGGATCGGCAACATCCGCCTGATGCTCCTGGACGACCGGCGGGTGCACGCCCGGGTCACCGGCCAGCCCGGCATCGTCGGCTTCACCCTGCCGGTGCCCCGGGTGCAGCGCCTGGACGCCCCCGCGGGCGCCGGCCTCGTCCTGTGCAGCGACGGCATCGACCACCGCTGGGCGGATTCGCCCTCGCCCTTCCTGCTGCGCCTGCCGCCCCCGCTGCTGGCCGCCGCGCTCTGCCGCGACCGCCGCCGCACCCGCGACGACGCCACCGCCCTGGCCGTACGGGTACCGGGGAGGCAGCCGTGAGCGCTCAGGGCATCCCCTGCCGCGACGTCGGCCAACTCCGCGACACCCTGCGGGCGATGACGGAGATCCGGGCCCTGCCGCCGGAGACCCGCAGCCGCCTGGTGCTCTCCGTGGTCCATGTCGCCGAGGCCGCCCTCGGCCGCGGCGGCGAGGTCGTCCTCGGCTACCGGCCGCCGGGCACCGCGGGCGCCCCCGGCTCCGGGCCCGCCCGGCTGACCGCCTGGTTCGCGCCCCCGGCGGTGCCGCCGCACCCCGAGGAGCTGGACCTGCCGCTGCCCGCGGAACTGCTCGGCGACTCCGCCGTCGTCTGGCGGCTGCCGAAGGGCTCCGGCGCCCCCGACGAGGACGAACTCAAGGCCGCGCTCGCCCGTATCGACGAACTCACCGCCGAGCAGCGCCGCCTCAAGCACGAACTCGCCGAGACCAACAGCGGCGTACTCGCCCTCTACGTCCAGCTGGAGGAGCAGGAGGAGGAGGTCCGCCGCGCGCACGGCAAGGTGCTGCGCGAACTGGAGGACGCCCTGCGCCCGCCGCCGGTGCGCGTCCCCGGCCTCGAACTGGGCATCCACTACGCGCCCGCCGACAGCGACGCCCCCACCGGCGGCGACCACTACGACTGGTTCACCCTCGCCGACGGCACCCTGCACATCACCGTCGTCGACGCCCTCGGCCACGGCGTCAAGAGCACCCGCAGCGCCCTCAACGTCACCCACGCGGTACGGACCCTGGCCCTGGAGGGCCACCCGCTGGACTCGATCATCGCGCGCACCGACGAGATCCTGCTGCCCTTCGACCGCGAACTGATGGCCACCGTGCTCCTGGTCCGCATCGACCCGGCGACCGGCGAGACGGAGATCGCCAACGGCAGCCATCCGCCCGGCCTGCTCGTACGGGCCGACGGCACCGGCGAGTTCCTGGAGATCCGGGGCCGCGGCATCGGCTTCCCGATGCCGGGCAGCGACGGCACCCTGCGCACCCGGATGGACCCGGACGACCTGCTGGTCCTCTACACCGACGGGCTCACCGAGAGCCGCCGCGACCCGAGCGAGGGGGAGTTGCGGCTGCTCGCCGCCGCCCGCCGCCACCGGCGCCGGCCCATGACGGAGATCCCCGGCGCCCTCGCCGCCGACATGCACACCGTCATCCTGCACTCCGACGACACCCTCGCCCTCGCGGTCCGCCGCGCACCGGCCGCGGAGGAGCCGTGAGGGCACCGCGCGGGACCCCGGGCGCCGCCCCGCGGAACAGGGGGTGTCGGCGCCGCTCGACGGGGCAGCTGTGCCCAGGAGCGACAGGGCAGCTGTGCCCGGGAGCGAGGAGTAAAATCGTGGCCGATCCGGAAGAGGAGTACCAGTGAAGGATGCGAACCCGTCTTCCCTCGATCGCCGCACAGCCGAAGCAGCGCGCACCGCCCGCGAGGTCACCGAACTGCTCGAAGTCCTCTGGGAGCGCGGCCGGGACGCGGTGTCACCGGCGCCGGTGTCCTCCTCCCAGCTGCGGGTGCTCTACACCCTGGACCGCGAGTCCGGCATCAATCTGCGCACCCTCGGCAATGTGCTCGGCTCCACCCCGTCCTCGGTCAGCCGGATGTGCGACCGGCTCCAGGCGCTCGGCTTCGTCGAACGCGCCCCCAGCCCCGCCAGCCGCCGCGAGCTGGAGCTGCGCCTGACCGCCCAGGGCACCTCCTACCTCGCCGACCTCCGCCGCCGCCGGGACGAGGCCCTGCTCACCATGGTCTCCGCGATGCCCGCCGCCCAGCGCCAGGCACTCCTGGAGGGACTGCGGGGCTTCCAGTCCGCGGTGGAGGCAAGCTCCCCACGAAGACACGACGACTCGGCGGCGACTGCCTAGCCGCGCCCGCCGTCCGGTCGCTTCCCTCCCCTCCGGTCGCCGCCTTCCGCGCGACCCGCACGCTCCTTCGTACGACCCGTTCGCCGTGCTCCTCCCTACGGCCCGTTCGTACGGCCCGCAAGAGCGTCCTCCCCGCCTCCGTACGGCCGGCGCTCAACCTTCCGCCGACGTACGGGACTTCGAAGACACCCCCTGACCGTCCTGGTCGTCCGCCGCCGCCCGGTCGGGCTCCGCCGCGCCGAAGGGCACCCGTACGGCGATCCGCTTCCCGCCGTCGGGGAGCGAGGAGATGGTGGTCCCCGCGCTGAGGTGCTGGATGAGGAACCAGCCGTAGCCGCCGATGGCGGGGTCGCCCTCCTTGAACTGCGGGCGGGGCAGCAGCGGGCTGCGGTCGCTGACCGTGATCTCCAGTCCGTCCGCGGTGAGTTGAGCGGTGAAGTCCGTCATTCCGTCACCGTGCCGCAGGGCGTTGGTGACCAGTTCCGAGGTGACCAGGAGGGCGTCACCGAGAAAGGCCTTGGCCGCGGCTTCGTCGGCGCCCGGCAATTCCCCCGCGCTCACCAGGTCGCGTACCTGTTCGCGGGCGGCCGCCGCCTTCCGCGGAAGCTCTTCCGGCAGGTCGGCCGGTTCGAGGGTCGCGGTGCGCTCTCGCTCGACAGTGCGCTGTTCCATGCGTATCACGCTCCCGTTGGGGCTCATTTTCGGCTGCCCGGAAACGTTCGGCTCATTCACGTCCGCCACCCCTGAAGGTGGGATCCGCCGGGGAGCGGAAGGAAGCGGAAGGAATGAGCCCGCGCGATACGCGGCGGCGGCTTCGGCGAATTCCCGCGGTGAATTGGCCGCGGCTCTAAGGGAATTGGCGCGGACGGGGAGGTTTCGCTCCAGCTCGTGAGGTCGTGAGGTCGTGAGGTCGCGAGCCCGGGGGCGCGGGCGCCGGTCAGCGGGTGAGGCCGGCGACGAGGGTCGCGAGGGTGCCCTCGATCACCGCGTCCCGCTCCTCGCCGGGGAGCCGGGCGAGCGGGCCGTCCAGGATGAGCAGCGCGAGTCCGTGCACGGAGGACCAGGCGGCGGCCTCGGCGCCGGGCCGGTTCTCCGGGCGCATCCGGCCCGCGGCGACCAGCGCGTCCAGCGCCTCGGAGAGCAGCACGAAGGCCGCGAACTCCGGCCGGTCGGGGGCCTGGAGCCCGTTGAAGTCGTCCTCCTCGTCGAGGGGGGTGCGGCAGAAGGCGGTGCGGTACAGGCCCGGCTGGTCGAGCGCGAAGCGGAGGTAGCCGCGGCCGATCGCCTTGGCGGTGCGCTCGGCCTCCTCGCCCGGGTCGTCCAGGCCCGGCAGCGCCGCCACGGCCTCGGCCATCGAATCGGCGAGCGCCTGCTGCCCGCGCACCTTCACCGCCTCCAGGAGGTCGCCGTGGCCGCCGAAGTGCCGGTAGGCGGCGGTGGGGGAGACGCCGACGGTGCGGGCGGCCTCGCGGAGCACGACCTTCTCCGGGCCGCCGAGCGCCGCGAGTTCGATCGCGGCCTCGATGAGCGCGTTGCGGAGGTCGCCGTGGTGGTAGCGGGCCCTGCCGCCGTGGGTCGCCTTCATGACTCGTTCCCGTCCATGACTCCATCCTGCCTGATGACCCCGATAAATGTTGACGCCGTTAACAAGAGTGTGCCACGGTAGATGTTAATCACGTAAACATTCACTACGGGGTGATGACCGTGTTCGATCGCGTTACCGATCTGGCCCTACGGCGGGGCCGCCTCCTGCTCGGGCTCACCCTGGCGGCAGTCGTCGCCATGGCCGCGCTCGGCTTCGGGGCCTTCGGCAAGCTCCTCGGCGGCGGCTTCGAGGACCCGGCCGCGCCCTCCGCCCGGGCCCAGGCGGTCATCGACGAGAAGTTCGGCGGCGAGAGCAATCTGGTGCTCCTGGTCCGCTCCGCGGACGGGCCGCTGGACGCCCCCGCCGCCGCGCGCGAGGGCCGCGCCCTCACCGCGGAGCTGAAGGACGAGCCCGCCCTCGCCAATGTCGTCTCCTACTGGGACACCGGCGCCTCCGCGCTGACCTCCCGGGACGGCGACCAGGCGCTGATCCTCGCCCATGTGCGCGGCGACGAGACCGAGCGCGGCGACAACGCCGCCGCCCTGCTCGACGAGTACACCGGCGACCGGGACGGCCTCACCGTGCGGGCGGGCGGCGCCGCCGCGGTCAACGACGAGATCCCCACCCAGGTCGCCAAGGACCTCGCCCTCGCCGAGACCATCGCCGTACCGCTGACCCTGCTCCTTCTCGTGCTCGCCTTCGGCAGCCTGGTCGCGGCGCTGCTGCCGCTGGCCATCGGGCTGATCGCGATCGTCGGCACCTTCGCCGAGCTGTACGTCCTCGGCAGCACGACCAGCGTCTCGGTCTTCGCCGTCAACCTGACCACCGCGCTCGGCCTCGGCCTCGGCATCGACTACGCGCTGCTCATGATCAGCCGCTTCCGCGAGCATCTCGCCGAGGGGGCCGAGGTGCCGGACGCGCTGCGCCGCACCGTGCACACCGCGGGGCGCACCATCCTGTTCTCCGCCGCGACGGTCGCCGCCGCCCTCGCCGCGCTGCTCGTCTTCCCGATGTACTTCCTGCGCTCCTTCGCCTACGCGGGCATCGGCGTGGTCGCCATCGCCGCGGTCAGCGCCCTGGTGGTCATCCCGGCGCTGCTCGCGGTGCTCGGCCACCGGGTCAACAAGGGGCGGCTGCCCTGGGCCCACCGCCTCCGCGGCGCCGAGGCCCCGCTGTGGGGCAGGCTCGCCCGCACGGTGATGCGCAGGCCCGCGCTGACCGCGCTGCCGGTGCTCGGGGTGCTGCTCCTTGCCGCGAGCCCGCTGCTCGGCGTCACCTTCGGCACCCCCGACGAACGCGTCCTGCCCGAGAGCGCGCAGAGCCGCCAGGTCGCGGGCGCCGTCCAGGACGACTTCACCGGCAGCGAGGAGTCGGCGGTGCAGATCGTCACCAGCGGACCGGTGGCCGCGCCCGAACTGCGCTCCTACGCACAGCGGCTGGCCGGGCTCGACGGCGCGGCCCGGGTGGAGACCTCGGCGGGCACCTACCGCGAGGGCGCCTTCGAGCGGCCCGGGCCCGCGAGCAGGGCGCTCGGCCGCCCGGACGCCCAGCGGATCACCGTGGTCACCGCTCTCGCGCCCAAGTCGGGTGCCGCCCAGGACCTGGTGAAGGACATCCGCGCGGCCGCACCGCCCGCCGGGACGACCACCCTGGTCGGCGGCGCCGACGCCCGCCTGGTCGACTCCAAGGACTCCATCGCCGACCGGCTCCCGGCCGCGATCGGCCTGGTCGCGGGCAGCACCTTCGTGATCCTCTTCCTCTTCACCGGCAGCGTGGTGCAGCCGCTGCGGGCCCTGGTCCTCAACGGCCTCAGCCTCAGCGCGGCCATCGGCGCCATGGTGTGGATCTTCCAGGACGGCCACCTCGGCGGTCTCCTCGGCTTCACCCCGCAGCCCATGGACACCTCGATGACGGTGCTCCTGTTCTGCATCGCCTTCGGCCTGTCCATGGACTACGAGGTCTTCGTCACCAGCCGCATCAAGGAACTCCACGACCAGGGCGCCGACACCCGCGAGGCCGTCTCCGGCGGGCTCTCGCACACCGGCCGCATCGTCACCATGGCCGCCGGGCTGCTCGCGGTGAGCTTCTTCGCCTTCGGCACCGCCAAGGTCAGCTTCATCCAGATGTTCGGCCTCGGCAGCGGATTGGCCATCCTCATCGACGCGGTGGCGGTACGCGGCGTCCTGGTCCCCGCCGCGATGCGCCTCCTCGGCCGCACGGCCTGGTACGCGCCCCGGCCGCTGCGCGCGGTCCACGCCCGGCTGGGCCTGAAGGAGGGCGCCCCGGCCGAGCAGCCGAAGGAGCGGCACCCGGCCGGGGTCTGAGCCCGCCGGCGCGCGAACGGCCCGGCCCACCGAGGAAGGTGGACCGGGCCGTACGGCTGCCGGGGCGGTGGCGGGTACGCCCGCCGGGGCGGGGGCGCCGGGATGCGCCGCGGGCGCGGGGCCTCAGTGCCCCGGGACCGCCGAGACCGCCGACCCGAAGCGGGCCTTGACCGCCGGGTGGTCGAAGCTCTCCGGGTCGATGAGGAGCGAGCCCTCGCCCGCCGCGGCCGGGAGGACGCTGACCGCGCCGGTGCCCAGGAACTTGCCGGGGGCGCCGACCGCGAGATCCGCCCGGCCGTCCGCGTCGAAGTCGGCGGCCGAGACGGCGGCGCCGAAGAGGTTGTTGGTCTCCTGGGCGCCGACCACCCCCGGGGTGCCCAGGTTCAGCTCGCGCGCCCCGTCCGGGGTGAGGCCCCCGGCGGCGCCCGGCACGACGGTGAGCGAACCGGCGTTGTTGTAGCCGTCCTCGTCCGGCGCCTGCGGGTCGGCGACGACCAGGTCCGCGTACGAGTCGCCGTCGGTGTCCGCGAGCAGCGCCGCCCGCCCGGGGACCGGGTCGCCGCCGTAGGGGGTGCCCGCGCCGAGGCCCTCGGCGGTGCCGGGGAAGGTGCGCAGCTTGAAGTCCTCGGGGCCGTCCTCGAAGGAGGTGTCGACGACCACGTCGTCCCGGCCGTCGCCGTCGATGTCCCCGGCCACCGGTACGTAGCCGGCGAAGGGCAGGCCGACGCTCTTGCCCAGCGGCTTGGTGCTCAACCCGCTCGCGGTGCCCGGCAGTACGCCGAGGGTGCCCTCGTCGGCCGGGTCGTCGAAGTAGGCGGTGCTGATCAGGTCCGCGTAGCCGTCGCCGTCGACGTCCCCGGTGGTGAGGTTGCCGATGCCCGCCCCGCCGCCGGGCGGGGTGAAGGAGGTGAGGCGGGGCGCCGGGGTGTCCCGGAGGTTCTTGGCGCCGCGCACCACCCGGACCTTCTCCCCGTCGGCGACGGCGAGGTCCGCGCGCCCGTCCTTGTCGAAGTCGCCGATCGCCAGCTCCGAGCCGAATCCGCGGCTGGTGACCGGAGTCGGGGCGTGGAAGGCGATCGCGTCGGTGGACAGGCCCTTCGCGTCGCCGAAGACGACGGTGACCGAACCGGCGCCCTTCACCGTCCCGATGGACTCGCCGCGGGCGCCGACGACCAGGTCGCCGTGGCCGTCGCCGTCGAGGTCGCCGACGGCCACCGTCGAGCCGAAGGCGTCGCCCGGCTCGGGCACCCCCGGGACCCCGGCGGTGTTCTGGGTGAGCCCCTTCTTGCGGCTCACCCGGATCCCGTCGGCGGTGCCGTAGGTGAGGGAGACGTAACCCGCCTTGGCCTGCCCGGCGATGGTGCCGTCGGGGGCGCCCACCGCCAGGTCCGCGTAGCCGTCGCCGTCCACGTCACCGGGCGGCGGGGCCGCCGCCGCGCTCGCCGTGCCGCCGCCCAGGGCCCCCGCCACCACCAGGGCGGCCACCGCGGCCGCCGTGATCCTGCCTCGTACCATCCGGTCCATTCCTCCATCTGCTGCTCGGCGCCCGGCCCCCCTCGGCGCCGGTACGCGCCCCATGGAACCAGTCCGGGCGGAGGAGTACGAGGGCCGGGGAGCCGGGAGTCGGGACGCTCAGCGGGCGGTCTTGGCGGGCTTGCCGGTGGGGCCGTCGCCGGGGACCTCGGCGGGGACCTCGGCGGGGGCCTCGGCGGTGTCCTGGGGCTCGCCGCCCTGATGCCCGTCCGGGCCGTCGGCGGCGGCCTTGTCGAGCCTGCCGTAGTCGAAGGGCGCCCTGCCCGCCAGGACCTCACGGACCCGGCCCTTGTCGATCTCCTTGGTCCACGTCCCGACCAGCAGCGTCGCCA
>NZ_JAAWWP010000041.1 GCF_012273655.1 Streptomyces physcomitrii
CAGCGCGGGCTGCGTCAGACCCGTACGGTCCAACTCCCCACCCTCAGCAGCGAACACACGCTCCCGGAAATCCGCACCGAAACCGGCGCACACCTCATCCAAAGCAGCCGCAAAGACCGGCTGCGCCCCGTACAACTCCCGCCCCATACCCAGACGTTGCGCACCCTGACCCGAGAACAGGAAGGCGAGCGGTCCGGGGGTGGCCGTGCCCTGGGCGGTGGCCGGGTCGGTGGATCCCTCGGCGAGGGCGTCGAGGGCGGCGAGGAGGTCCGGCTCCGAGTCGGTCAGGACGGCGGCCCGGAAGTCGAGTTGGGCGCGGCCCGTGTACAGGGCGGTGGCGACCTCGGCGGCGGGCAGACCGGGGGTCCCGGTGAGGAAGTCCCGCAGGCGGCGGGCCTGTTCGCGCAGGGCGTCGGGTGTGCGCGCGGAGAGCAGCCACGGCAGCGGCTCGCCCTCGCGGGGGGCCTCGGCGGTGACCGGCGCGGGCACGGGTGCCTGCTCGACGATGACATGGGCGTTGGTGCCGCTGACACCGAAGGAGGAGACACCGGCGCGGCGCGGGCGGCCGGTCTCGGGCCAGGGGGCGGCGCTGGTGAGCAGGGCGACCGAGCCGCTGCTCCAGTCGACGTGCGGGGTGGCCTGCTCGGCGTGCAGAGTGCGCGGCAGCCTGCCGTGCCGCATGGCCATCACCATCTTCATCACGCCCGCGACACCGGCCGCGGCGGAGGTGTGGCCGATATTGGACTTCAGGGAGCCGAGCAGCAGCGGCCGGTCCCCGTCCCGTTCCTGGCCGTAGGTGGCGAGCAGGGCCTGCGCCTCGATGGGGTCGCCGAGGGCGGTGCCGGTGCCGTGCGCCTCGACGGCGTCCACCTCGCTCGGGCTGAGCCGGGCGTTGGCGAGAGCCTGGCGGATCACTCGCTGCTGGGAGGGGCCGTTGGGCGCCATCAGTCCGTTGCTGGCGCCGTCCTGGTTGGTGGCGGAGCCGCGCAGCACGGCGAGGACCTGGTGCCCGTTGCGCTCGGCGTCCGAGAGGCGTTCCAGGAGGAGTACGCCGGCGCCCTCGGACCAGGCGGTGCCGTCGGCCTCGGCGGAGAAGGCCTTGGCCCGGCCGTCCTTGGCGAGGCCGCGCTGGCGGCTGAACTCCACGAAGAGGTCCGGGGTCGGCATGACGGTGACCCCGGCGGCGAGCGCGAGACGGCACTCCCCCGCGCGCAGCGCCTGCGCGGCCAGGTGCATGGCGACCAGGGAGGAGGAGCAGGCGGTGTCGACGGTGACCGCGGGGCCTTCCAGGCCGAAGGTGTAGGCGATGCGGCCGGAGATGACACTGGTCAGGTTGCCGGTGAGCGAGTAGCCCTCGGCGCCCTCGCCCATCGTCGTCATGCCGCCGAAGTAGCCGGGCTGGGTGGCGCCCGCGAAGACGCCGGTCGGGGTGCCCTTCACCCGGGCCGGGTCGATGCCGGCGCGCTCGAAGACCTCCCAGGCCGTCTCCAGGACGAGCCGCTGCTGCGGGTCCATCGCCAGCGCCTCACGTGGGGAGATCCCGAAGAAGGCCGGGTCGAACTCGGCGGCGTCGTGCAGGAATCCGCCCTCGCGTACATAGCTGGTGCCGGGGTGGTCCGGGTCCGGGTGGTAGAGCCCGTCCAGGTCCCAGCCGCGGTCGGTGGGGAAGCCGGAGATGACGTCGGCTCCCGAGTCGACGAGCTGCCACAGGTCCTCGGGGGACCGCACCCCGCCGGGGTAGCGGCAGGCCATGGCGACGATCGCGATCGGCTCGTCCGAGGCCGCGCTCGGCAGTACGGCGCTCGCGGCGGTGCTCTCCCCGAGGATCTCGGCGCGTACGTGGGCGGCGACCGCCTCCGGGGTGGGGTAGTCGAAGGCGAAGGCGGCGGGCAGCCTAAGGCCGGTGGCGTTGTTGATGCGGTTGCGCAGATTGACGGCGGCCAGCGAGTCGAAGCCGAGTTCCTTGAAGGCGCGTCCGGCGTCGACGGCCTCCTTGCCGCTGTGCCCGAGGACGACGGCGGCCTGGGTGCGGACCAGGTCGAGGACGGTCCGCAGCTGTTCCGGCTCGGGCAGTTCGCGCAGGGTGGCGCGGAGCGCGGCGGCCGTCTCGCTGTCCTCGGCGCTCGGCTCGGCGCGCAGGGCCGCCAGGGCCTTACGGGTCTCCGGGTCCCGGCGGCGGCGCAGCCAGGAGGCCATCTCGGGCAGGGCCTCGCGCAGGCTCCGCCCGGCGTCGATGCCGAGCGCGTCGACCAGGGAGTCGATGTCCTCCTCGTCGAGGGCGCGCCAGAACTCCTCCTCGGCCTCGTCGCGGGCGCCGAGTGCGGGGGTGAGCCAGTAGTGGCGCCGCTGGAAGGCGTAGGTGGGCAGGTCGACGGTGCGGCCGGGGCGCCCGGCGAAGAGCGGGGACCAGTCGGGTCCGGCGCCCCGGGTCCAGGCCTCCGCGAGCGCGGCGAGGAAGGCCTCGGCCTCCGGGCGGTCCTTGCGCAGCAGCGGGACGAGGAGCCCGGTGAAGTCCTCGGGCAGGCACTCCTGCGCCATGGCGGACAGGACGCCGTCCGGACCGAGTTCGAGGAAGCGGGTGACCCCGCGGGCGCTGAGCAGCGCGATGCCGTCGGCGAAGCGCACGGCACGCCGCACATGCTCCACCCAGTACGCGGCGTCGAACTCGCGGACCAGTTCGCCGGTCAGGTTCGAGACCACGGGGATCGAGGGCGTGTCGTAGGTCAGCTCCGAGGCGACACGCCGGAACTCCTCCAACATCGGCTCCATCAACGGCGAGTGGAAGGCGTGGGAGACACGCAGCCGCTTGGTCTTATGGCCCGACTCCGCCAGCGCCTCCGCGAGTTCGAGGACGGCCGCTTCCTCACCGGACAGGACGACCGACTCGGGACCGTTCACCGCCGCGATGTCGACACGGCCCTCGAACTCCCCGATACGCGACCGGACTTCGGCCTCACTCGCCCGTACGGAGACCATCGCGCCACCCTCGGGCAACGCCTCCATCAACCGACCACGAGCAGCCACCAATGTGCAGGCGTCCTCCAGGGACAGCACACCCGCGACATGAGCCGCCGCCAACTCACCGATGGAATGACCCGCCAGGAAGTCCGCACGTACACCGAAGGACTCCACCAGACGGAACAACGCCACCTCGACGGCGAACAGCGCAGGCTGAGTCAGACCCGTACGGTCCAACTCCCCACCCTCAGCAGCGAACACACGCTCCCGGAAATCCGCACCGAAACCGGCGCACACCTCATCCAAAGCAGCCGCGAACACCGGCTGCGCCCCGTACAACTCCCGCCCCATACCCAGGCGTTGCGCACCCTGACCCGAGAACAGGAAGGCCAGTTTGCCGGGGCGGGCGGTGCCCTCGGTGACGGAGGGGTGCGGGGTGCCCTCGGCGAGGGCGCGCAGGGCTTCGGTGCCCTGGTCGAGGTCCTCGGCGAGGATCAGGGCGCGGTGGTCGAGGGCGGCCCGGGTGGTGAGCAGCGAGGTGGCGAGGTCGGCCGGGTCGGTGGGGGCGGCGGCGAGGTGGTCGAGCAGCTTGGCGGCCTGGGCACGTACGGCGGCGGTGGAGCGGCCGGAGAGCGCCCAGGGCAGCGGGCCGCGCGCGGGGGCCGCGGGAGTCTCGGGGGCCGAGTCCTCCTCCGCGGGGGCTCCTTCGACGATGACGTGCGCGTTGGTGCCGCTGATGCCGAAGGAGGAGACGCCTGCCCGGCGGGGGCGGTCGGCGGCGGGCCAGGGGGTGTTCTCGGTGAGCAGGCGGACGGTGCCCGGGGACCAGTCGACCTCGGGGGTGGGCTCCTCGGCGTGCAGGGTCTTCGGGAGGGTGCCGTGCCGCATGGCCATCACCATCTTGATGACGCCCGCGACACCCGCGGCGGCGGCGGTGTGGCCGATGTTGGTCTTCACCGAGCCGAGCAGCAGCGGGTTCTCGGCGCCGCGTCCCTGGCCGTAGGTGGCGAGCAGGGCCCCCGCCTCGATGGGGTCGCCGAGGGCGGTGCCGGTGCCGTGGGCCTCGACCGCGTCCACGTCGAGGGGGGTGAGGCGGGCGCCGGCGAGCGCGGCCTCGATGACCCGCTGCTGGGAGGGGCCGTTGGGGGCGGTCAGCCCGCTGCTCGCACCGTCCTGGTTGATGGCGGAGCCGCTGACCAGGCCGAGCACGCGGTGCCCGTTGCGGCGGGCGTCGGAGAGGCGCTCCAGGACGAGGACGCCGACGCCCTCGCCCCAGACGGTGCCGTCCGCGGCGGCGGAGAAGGCCTTGACCCGGCCGTCCCTGGCCAGGCCCCGCTGGCGGCTGAACTCCTGGAAGAGCCAGGGGTTGGGCATGACGGTGACGCCCCCGGCGAGCGCCATGGTGCACTCCTCGCCGCGCAGCGCCTGGGCGGCCCAGTGGATCGCCACCAGGGAGGAGGAGCAGGCGGTGTCGACGGTGACCGCCGGGCCTTCGAGGCCGAAGGTGTAGGCGACCCGGCCGGAGATCACGCTGTTGACGTTGCCGGTGAGGGTGTAGCCCTCGACCTCCTGCGGCGGGGTTCCGGTGCCGCCGCCGAGGTAGCCGGGGTTGCCCGCGCCGACGAAGACGCCGGTGCGGCTGCCCTTGACCGTGGTCGGGTCGATGCCCGCCCGCTCGAAGGCCTCCCAGGAGGACTCCAGGAAGAGCCGCTGCTGCGGGTCCATGGCCAGCGCCTCACGCGGCGGGATCCCGAAGAACTCCGCGTCGAAGCCGCCCGCCTGGTGGACGAAGCCGCCTTCGCGCACATAGCTGGTGCCGGGGTGGTCCGGGTCCGGGTCGTAGAGCCCGTCCAGGTCCCAGCCGCGGTCGGTGGGGAAGGCGGTGATGCCGTCCTCGCCGGAGGAGACCAGCTGCCACAGGTCCTCCGGCGAGTCGACGCCGCCCGGATAGCGGCAGGCCATGCCGACGATCGCCACCGGCTCCTGGCCCTTGGCCTCGACGGCCTGCAGCCTCCTGCGGGTCTGCTGCAGGTCGGCGGTCACGAGCTTCAGGTAGTCGCGGAGCTTCTCTTCGTTGCTGGCGCTGGCCATCTGGGCGCTGCCTCCGGTGGTCTCAGTTGAGGCCGAGTTCGTTCTCGATCAGGGCGAACATCTCGTCGTCGGTGGCCGCGGTGAGCGTGCTGCCGCCCTCCTGGCCCTGCGCTTCCTCGTCGGTCTCGTTCTCGGTCCGGTCGAACTTCCACAGCAGCGAGCGCAGCCGCTTGACGGCCTTCTCGCGCCCCTCGCTGCCTGCGGGCAGGGCGGCGATCGCCGCCTCCCACTCGGACATCGCGCCGAGGACCGCGGTGTCCGCCGCCCCGTCCTCGCCGCCCTCGGGCCGCAGTTCGGCGAGCAGGTGCCCGGCGAGCGCGGCGGGTGAGGGGTAGTCGAAGATCAGCGTGGTGGGCAGGCGCAGGCCGGTGGCGGCGCCGAGGCCGTTGCGCAGCTCGACGGCGGTCAGCGAGTCGAAGCCGAGGTCGAGGAAGCCCCGTTCGGTGTCGATCGCCGCCGGGTCGGGGTGGGCGATGACGGTGGCGACATGGCCGCGTACCAGGTCGAGCAGGGCGTCCGCGCGCTCCGGTTCGGCGAGCGTGGCGAGCCGCTGCCCGAGCGCGGCGGCACCGGCCGCGGTGACGGCGGTACCGGCGGCGGCCCGGCGCACCGCGGTCCGCACCAGGCTCCGCAGCGGGGCGGGCAGCCTGCCCGCCTCCGCCTGGTTGCGGAGCGCGGCCGCATCGAGGCGTACGGCGGCGAGCAGCGGCTCGTCGTGCCGGGCGGACTCGTCGAACAGGGCGAGGCCCTGCTCGCTGGGCAGCGGCAGCACCCCGCTGCGGTTCATGCGCGCCAGGTCGGCGCCCGCGAGCCCCTCGGTCATACCGCTCGCCTCGGCCCACTGGCCCCAGGCGAGCGAGAGGCCCGGCAGCCCCTGGGCGCGGCGGTGCGCGGCGAGGGCGTCCAGGAAGGCGTTGGCCGCCGCGTAGTTGGACTGCCCCGGGCCGCCGAGGACCCCGGCGACGGAGGAGTAGAGGACGAAGGCGGTCAGGTCCAGGTCGCGGGTGAGCTCGTGGAGGTTGAGCGCGGCGTCCACCTTGGGCCGCATCGCCCGGTCCAGCTTCTCGGGGGTCTGGGCGGCGAGCACCGCATCGTCGAGGACTCCGGCGGTGTGCACCACCGCACGCAGCGGACGCGCCCCGTCGATCCCGTCGAGCAGCTTCGCCAACTGCCCCCGGTCAGCGGCATCACAGGCCAACACTTCCGCCTGCGCACCCAACTCGCCCAGTTCCGCGACGAGTTCGGCCGCACCCGGCGCCTCAGGACCACGACGCGCCGCCAGCACCAGATGCCGCACACCGTGCTCGGCCACCAGATGCCGGGCCACCAGCGCACCCAACGTGCCCGTACCACCGGTCACAAGCACCGTCCCCGACGGATCCCAGACCTGCGGAACCGTCAGCACGATCTTGCCCACATGCCGCGCCTGCGACATGAACCGGAACGCCTCACCCGCACGACGGATGTCCCACGACCGCACCGGCAGCGGCTTCAGCACCCCCGCCTCGAACAACCGCGCAAGCTCCGCCAGCATCTCCCCGATACGGTCCGGACCGGCGCCCTCGACCATGTCGAAGGCGCGGTAGTCGACGCCCGGATGGCTCGCGGCGACCTCGGCCGGGTCGCGTACGTCGGTCTTGCCCATCTCCAGGAAGCGTCCGCCGCGCGGCAGCAACCGCAGCGAGGCGTCCACCAGTTCACCGGCCAGGCAGTCCAGGACCACGTCCACGCCCGCGCCGCCGGTCGCCGCGGAGAAGGTCTCCTCGAAGGCCGTGGTGCGCGAGGAGGCGAGGTGGCGCTCGTCCAGGCCGAGGGCGCGCAGGGTGTCCCACTTGCCCTCGCTGGCGGTGCCGAAGACCTCCGCGCCCAGGTGCTCGGCGAGCTGCACGGCGGCCATGCCGACGCCGCCCGCCGCCGCGTGCACGAGGACCTTCTCGCCGCGCCGGAGCCCGGCCAGGTCGACGAGCCCGTAGTAGGCGGTGAGGAAGACGGTGGGCAGGGCCGCCGCCTGCTCGAAGCTGAGGCCCTCCGGGACGCGGACGACCAGGCGCCGGTCCACCACGGCGAGGGGGCCGAAGGCGCCGCGGATCAGGCCGGTGACCCGGTCCCCGACCGCGAGGCCCGTGACGCCGGGGCCGATCTCGGTGACGATTCCGGCGCCCTCGTTGCCCATCCGGGCGGCCCCCGGGTACATGCCGAGCGCGATGAGCACATCGCGGAAGTTCAGCCCGGCGGCCCGCACGGCGACCCTGATCTCGCCCTCGGCGAGCGGGATCCGGTCCGCCTCACAGGGCAGGAAGGCGAGGTCTTCCAGGGTCTCGCCGCCGGTGGTGTCGAGGGTCCAGGCGCCACCGGCCGGGAGGACGGGGGCGGCACCGGGCGCGGAGCCGCGCACCAGGCGCGGGGCGAGCAGCGCTCCCTCGCGCACCGCGAGCTGCGGCTCCTCCGCGGCGGCGAAGACCGCCTCGGGCAGCGGCGCGTCCCAGTCGGCGTCGGTGTCGACGAGGACCAGTCGGCCCGGGTTCTCCGCCTGCGCGGCGCGCACCAGGCCCCAGACCGGGGACTGGGCGAGCGCGGTCACGTCCTCGCCGGAGCGGACCGCCACGGCCCGCCGGGTGCGCACGAACAGGCGCACGTCCGCGAGCTGTTCGGCGGCCAGCCACTCCTGGAGGACGCCGAGCACCGCGGCGGCGGTCTCGCGGGCCGCCTCCGCGCCGGAGGCCGTGCCGCCGGGGACGTCGAGCACGACGGCGTCCGGCAAGGCGGCATCCGCTTCGAGGGCGGCGGTCAGGGCCGCCACATCCGGGTGGCTCGTCCGGTACGGGGCACTGGGGGCCTCCTCGGCGCCGATCCGCAGCAGGTGCGGGGGCTCGGCGGCGGAGGCGGCGGGAACCGCGGACCAGTCGAGGCGGTACAGGTGCTCGGTGGTGCTCGCGGTGGCCGCGGCGGCGAGCTGCTCGACGGGGACGGCACGGGTGGCGAGGGACTCCACGCCGAGGACCGGGTGGCCCTCGGGGTCCGCGATGTCGAGGGAGAGGGAGTCCGGGCCGGCCGTCGCCATCCGGACCCTCAGCCGGGAGGCGCCGACGGCGTGCAGACGCACACCGTTCCAGGAGAAGGGCAGCCGCACCTGTCCTTCCGCCGTCGCCGGCCCGGCGGCTGCGAGCCCGTGCAGGGCAGCGTCGAGCAGGGCCGGGTGCAGAGCGAACCGGCCCGCCTCGTCCTGCTGCGACTCGGGCAGCTCCACCTCGGCGAACACCTGGTCACCGTCGCCCGAGCGCCAGGCCTTGGCCAACCCCTGAAAGGCCGGGCCGTACCCGTAACCGGCCGCGGCGAGCCCCGCATAGAAGCCGTCCAGGTCGACCGGTTCGGCGCCCGCGGGCGGCCAGTTGCCGGGCTCGGCGGGGGCTTCGGGGGCGGGGTGGGTGAGGCGTCCGGCGGCGTTGCGCACCCAGAGGGCGTCGCTCTCCCCCGGCGCCCCGGCCCGGGAGTGCACGGAGACCGCACGGCCGCCGTCCTCCTCGGCGGGGCCGACCAGCACCTGGATCTGCACCGCCTCCCGGGCGGGCAGCACCAGGGGTGCTTCGAGGACCAGCTCGGCGAGGTGCGGGACGCCCGCCTCCTCGCCCGCGCGCAGGGCCAGTTCGACGAAGGCCGTACCCGGCAGCAGTACGGTCCCGGCGACCGCGTGGTCGGCGAGCCAGGGGTGGCTGCTCAGCGACAGGCGCCCGGTGAGCAGGATCTGCCCGCCGTCGGCCGCGGCCACGGTGGCGCCGAGCAGGGGGTGCCCGGCCGCGCCGAGACCGGCGGCGGCCACATCCCCCGCCGGGCGGGCGGGCTTCGGCCAGTAGCGCAGCCGCTGGAAGGCGTACGTGGGCAGCTCGGCATGGCGTGCCGCCTGCCCGGCGGTCAGCGCCGTCCAGTCGGGCCGGATGCCCTTGGTCCAGGCCTCGCCGAGCGCGGCGAGGAAGGCCGCGGCCTCCGGGCGGTCCTTGCGCAGCACCGGCACCAGGAGCCCGTCGAAGGCCTCCGGGAGGCAGTCCCGCGCCATCGCGGTCAGCACGCCGTCCGGCCCCAGCTCCACGAAGCGGGTCACGCCCTCAGCAGCCAGGAAACCGATCGCGTCCGCGAAGCGCACGGCATGGCGCACGTGCTCCACCCAGTACGCGGCATCGAACTCGGTCACCAGCTCACCGGTCAGATTCGACACCACCGGAACCGAAGGCGTGTCGTAGGTCAGCTCCGAAGCGACAC
>NZ_JAAWWP010000042.1 GCF_012273655.1 Streptomyces physcomitrii
GTACGCCGCAGAACCTCCGGGTCCTCGCCCTCGAAGACGACCTCCCTCAACCCGGGGATGTACGCGCACACCGCGTCGAAAGCCTCCGCGAACACCGGGAAGGCCTCGTACAACTCCCGCCCCATGCCCAGCCGTTGAGCACCCTGACCAGCGAACAGGAAGGCCTTCTTCTGCCGGCGGCTCGCTGTTCCGAGGGTGAGGTGGGCCGAGGGCTCCCCGGCGGCCAGGGCGCGGAGGCCTTGCTTCAGCGTCTCGGTCGTGTCGCCGAGGACGACGGCGCGGTGGGTGAAGAGCGAACGGTGCGCGGCCAGGGTGTGTGCCGTGGCGAGGGGGTCCGCGGTCTCCTCGTCCTGCTCGTCGAGGTGGGCGAGCAGGGTGGCCGCCTGTGCCCGGAGGGCCTCTTCGCCCCGGGCGGACAGTGTCCAGGGCAGGAGCCCGGGGCGGGCCGCGGCCCGGGGCTCGGGCTCCTGTTCCGGCTCGTCCTCCGGGGCGGGCGGGGCCTCCTCCAGGACGAGGTGGGCGTTGGTGCCGGAGACGCCGAAGGCCGAGACGGCGGCGCGCCGCGGGGCCTCACCGGCGGGCCAGTCGACGGCCTCGGTGAGCAGCCGTACCTCGCCCTCGGTCCAGTCCACCTCGGTGGTGGGGGCGTCGACGTGCAGGGTCCGGGGCAGTCGGCCGTGACGCAGGGCCTGCACCATCTTGATCACACCGCCGACTCCGGCGGCGGCCTGGGTGTGGCCGATGTTCGACTTCAGGGAGCCCAGCCACAGGGGGCGGCCCGCGGGGCGGTCCTGCCCGTAGGTGGCGAGCAGGGCCCCCGCCTCGATGGGGTCGCCGAGGGTGGTGCCGGTGCCGTGCGCCTCGACCGCGTCCACCTCGGCCGGGGTGAGGCCGGAGGCGGCGAGGGCCGCGCGGATGACGCGTTCCTGCGCGGGGCCGTTGGGGGCGGTGAGGCCGCTGCTGGCGCCGTCCTGGTTGACGGCGGAGCCGCGGAGCACGGCGAGGACGGGGTGGCCGTGGCGGCGGGCGTCGGAGAGGCGTTCGAGCAGGAGCATGCCGACGCCTTCGCCCCAGCCGGTTCCGTCGGTCGCGTCGGCGAAGGACTTGCAGCGGCCGTCGGGGGAGAGTCCGCGCTGGCGGCTGAACTCCAGGAAGGTGACGGGCGTCGACATCACCGCGACGCCTCCGGCGAGCGCGAGGTCGCACTCGCCGCCGCGCAGCGCCTGGGCGGCGAGGTGCAGTGAGACCAGCGAGGAGGAGCAGGCCGTGTCGACGGTGACCGCGGGGCCCTCGAAGCCGAAGGTGTACGAGATGCGGCCGGAGGCGATGCTGGCGGCGCTGCCGTTGCCGAGGTAGCCCTCGAAGCCCGCGGGCATCTCGGCGAAGCGGGTGCCGTAGTCGTTGTACATGACGCCGGCGAAGACACCCGTGGCGCTGCCCCGCAGGTCGGCCGGGCGCAGTCCGCCCCGCTCCAGGGCCTCCCAGACGACTTCGAGGAGGAGGCGCTGCTGCGGGTCGGTGGCGAGGGCCTCGCGGGGGGACATGCCGAAGAAGGAGGCGTCGAAGTCGGCGGCGTCGTGCAGGAATCCGCCCTCGCGGGTGTAGCAGGTGCCGGGGTGGGCGGGGTCGGGGTCGTAGAGGGCGTCGAGGTCCCAGCCGCGGTTCTCGGGGAAGTCGGTGATGCCGTCGGTGGCCGAGTCGACCAGGTGCCACAGGTCCTCGGGGCTGCGGACGCCGCCGGGGTAGCGGCAGCTCATGGAGACCACGGCGATGGGTTCGGTCGCCCTGCCCTCGACCTGGCGCAACCGGGCCCGGGTGCGCTGGAGGTCGGAGGAGACGCGGGTCAGGAAGTCGCGAAGCCTGTCCTCGCTCACGGATCGATTCCCTTCGGCAGTGGGCACGGCGTCGCGCCGGCGGGCACGGGGCACCGGCCTGCGGTCTCCCCTCGCGGTGTCGCGGGCGGAGCGCGGCAGTTCGTCCTCTCGGGGGCGCGGTCCGCGGATCGCACCGGGCGGGGCAGCTCCCCGTGGCCGATTATGGTGACGCTCCGTCGTTCCCGAGGGGGCGCGCGAGGGGCTCTAAGAGAACTCCTAGCGTTGCCCACCTGTGGTGACGCCGGGTGTGCGGTGCGCCGGGCGGGCGGGGTCGCGGGGCCGCGGGGCCCGGCTCACAGACGGCTCGTCGCGCGGAACGCCTCCGGCGGGACGGGCGGGACCAGGCCGCGGTCCGCGGAGCGCTCCAGGAGGGTGCGTACGGCGTGCAGGCCCTCGTCGCCGAGGTCGGCGGTGAAACTGTTCACGTACAGGCCGATGTGCTGGTCGACCACGGAGGTCTCCATCTCCTGGGCGTGCTCCAGGACGTAGGCGCGGGAGGCCTGGGGGCAGAGCCAGGCCGCCTGCACGGAGGCGCGGATGGCCCGTGTGACGTCCTTGAGCACCTCCTCGCCGAGGCTGCGTCTGCCGACGATGGCGCCGAGCGGGATGGGCAGGCTGGTCTCCTTCTCCCACTCCTCGCCCATGTCGGCCAGGCAGTGGAGTCCGTAGTCGCCGTAGGTGAAGCGGGCCTCGTGGATGACCAGGCCCGCGTCGACCTCCCCGTCCCGGACGGCGGGCATGATCTCGTGGAAGGGCAGGACGACGATCTCCCCGACACCGTCGGGCACGGCGGTGTCCGCCCAGAGGCGGAAGAGCAGGTAGGCGGTCGAGGTGGTGCTGGGCACCGCGATCCGCGCCCCGGCGAGGGCCGTCGGCTGCCGCGGCTCCCGCACCAAGACGAGCGGGCCGCAGCCGCGGCCGAGGGCTCCGCCGCAGGGCAGCAGCGCGTAGTCGTCGAGGATGTGCGGCAGCACCCCGTAGGAGACCTTGAGCAGGTCCAGGCCGCCGTCCTGGGCGAGGTGGTTGGTGCGGTCGATGTCGGCGAGCGTGACCTCGGTGCCGGGGGCGCCGGGGAGCAGTCCGTGGGTCCAGGCGTGGAAGACGAAGGTGTCGTTGGGGCACGGGGAGTACGCCAGCGCGAGCGGTGTCGTCATGGGGCTGCCTTCTTTCGTGACCGGGCGGCTCGGCGGGCGGACCGGGTGTACCGCCCCCGCTCTTCGACAGTGGCGCCGCGATCGTGTGCGGTCAGCAAACCCGTTGCCAGTGTGGGGGTTTCCCCAGACCGTCCTCCGTAAGGATGGAGACGCCCCACCGACGCGGCGTCAGTGTCTGCCGTCCGGCAGGAACCCGCCCCGCGCCCGGCACTGCGGACCGGACGCGCGGCTCCTGCCCGGGTCGACGGCCGCACGGCTCCGTCGTGCCCCGCCCGGTCGTTCCCCCTGCCGGGCGGGGCCTCCCCGTCCGGTGGAGGGGAGACGCGAGGCAGGGCCCGCTCACGAGTCAAGGACTGCGCGCGGAGCGGAGCCCGGACTCATCAACCGTGCCGCCAGGCACTGATCGAGGAGGTTCCCGGCCATGGACGCTGGGCTCAAGCGCGAGCTGGAGGACAAGGTCTTCTCCGGTGAGCGGCTGTCCCGCGAGGACGGCATCGCCCTGTACGAGTCGGACGACCTGGCCTGGCTGGGTGGACTCGCGCACGAGGTGCGCACGCGCAAGAACGGCGATGTCGTGCACTTCAATGTCAACCGGCATCTCAACATGACGAACGTCTGCACCGCCTCCTGCGCGTACTGCTCCTTCCAGCGCAAGCCGGGCGAGACCGACGCGTACACGATGCGCATCGAGGAGGCGGTCCGGCTCGCGAAGACGATGGAGAACGAGCACCTCTCCGAGCTGCACATCGTCAACGGGCTGCACCCGAACCTGCCGTGGCGCTACTACCCGCGCTCGCTGCGGGAGCTGAAGAAGGCGCTGCCGCAGGTGTCGCTGAAGGCGTTCACCGCCACCGAGATCCACCACTTCGAGACGATCTCCGGGATGAGCGCGAGCGAGATCCTCGACGAGCTGATCGACGCCGGTCTCGAATCGCTGACCGGCGGCGGCGCGGAGATCTTCGACTGGGAGATCCGCCAGCACATCGTCGACCACCGCACCCACTGGGAGGACTGGTCGCGGATCCACCGCCTGGCGCACGAGAAGGGCCTCAAGACGCCCTGCACGATGCTGTACGGGCACATCGAGGAGCCGCGCCACCGCGTGGACCACGTGCTGCGGCTGCGGGAACTCCAGGACGAGACCGGCGGTTTCCAGGTCTTCATCCCGCTGCGCTACCAGCACGACTTCGTGGACATGAAGGACGGCAAGGTCCGCAACAAGCTCCAGGCCCGCACCACCATGGCCACCGGCGCCGAGGCCCTGAAGGTCTTCGCGGTCTCCCGGCTGCTCTTCGACAACGTCCCGCACGTCAAGGTCTTCTGGGTGATGCACGGCCTGGGGACCGCCCAACTCGCCTTGCAGCACGGCGCGGACGACATGGACGGCTCGGTCGTCGAGTACAAGATCACCCACGACGCCGACGACTACGGCACCCCGAACAAGCTCACCCGGAACGACCTGCTCGACCTCATCCG
Source organism: Streptomyces physcomitrii (assembly GCF_012273655.1). GTDB lineage: Bacteria > Actinomycetota > Actinomycetes > Streptomycetales > Streptomycetaceae > Streptomyces > Streptomyces physcomitrii. The sequence continues at coordinate 4,505 of NZ_JAAWWP010000042.1, forward strand.
CGACGCGGGCTTCCGGCCGGTCGAGCGGAACACGCGCTACGAGATCATCCGCGAGTTCGAGGGCCCGGACGCGCAGCGCCGCGAGAAGCCGCAGCCCATGCGCGTCTGACACCGGGGCCGCCCCCGCCGGGGCGGCCCTCGCCGCGCTCCCCGCACACACCCCCCGTGCCCGGTCCCCCGCGCCGCCGCTCGACGGCGGCGACGGACCGCGCCCGATCCGATGACGACACTGCTAGGCAGGTGTGAATGTCCCCGCAGACGACGGACGGCCAGGATCTGGAAGTCTGGATAGACCAGGATCTGTGCACCGGCGACGGAATCTGTGCCCAGTACGCGCCCGAGGTGTTCGAGCTGGATATCGACGGCCTCGCCTATGTCAAGGACGGCGAGGACGAGCTGCTCCAGGATCCCGGTGCCACCACCAGGATCCCGCTGGAGATCCTCAACGACGTGGTGGAGTCCGCCAAGGAGTGCCCGGGCGAGTGCATCCACGTCCGCAGGTCCGCGGACCGCGTCGAGGTGTACGGCCCGAACGCAGAGGAGGACTGACCCGCGAGGGGCCTGCCGGGGCGCGCTCCGGCAGCGTCCCCCGCGCGCCCGTCCTGCCGAACTCCCGCCGCACTACGGAAGGAACACGCCCCGATGGCCTCCCCCTCCACGGACGACCTGTGGTTCCGCAGGTTCCGGCCCTCCGCCGAGGCGGCCGAACGTCTGGTGTGCTTCCCGCACGCGGGCGGTTCGGCGAGCTTCTACGTCCCCGTCGCGAGCGCCCTCAGCCCGGGGGTGGACGTCGTGGCCGTCCAGTACCCCGGGCGCCAGGACCGCCGGCACGAGCCGGGGCCCTCCTCCGTCGCCGCCCTCGCCGAGCAGGTGGCGCAGGCGATGCGGACCTGGGACGACCGCCCGGTGACCTTCTTCGGCCACAGCATGGGGGCCGTGGTGGCCTTCGAGGTGGCCCGCCGCGCGGGCCGGACCCCGGTACGGATCTTCGCCTCGGGGCGCCGCGCTCCCTCCCGCACCCGTGCGGAGTCGGTGCACACCCGCGACGACGACGGGGTGATCGCCGAACTGCGGGCGCTCTCCGGCACCGACGCCCAGGTCTTCCAGGACGAGGACCTGCTGCGCATGGTGCTGCCCGCCATCCGCAGCGACTACCGGGCGGTGGAGACCTACCGCGCCGAGCCCGGTGCCGCGGTGGACTGCCCGATCACGGTGCTCACCGGCGACGCGGACCCCCGTACCTCCCTGGAGGAGGCCCGCGCCTGGAGCGAGCACACCACCGCCGACAGCGAGGTCAGGGTCTTCCCCGGCGGCCACTTCTTCCTCTCCGAGCGGCCCGCCGACGTACTGGCCGTGCTGAACGAGCACTTCACCGCGGCACCGGCCCGCCACGCCTGACGGCGGCGTCCGCCCTTCTCCTTCCTCCGACCCGTTCCGGGAGCGTGTACCGATGACCGAGCAACTCTCCGAGGAGTCCGTGGGAGCGCCGTCCGGCAAGCGGCGCCGCCCGCGGGTGGGCCACATCCAGTTCCTCAACTGCCTGCCGCTCTTCTGGGGCCTGGCGCGCACCGGAACCCTCCTCGACCTCGACCTGCGGACCGACACCCCGGACGGCCTCAACGAGGCGCTGGCCAACGGGGATCTGGACATCGGGCCCATCAGCCTGGTCGAGTTCCTGCGGCACGCGGACGAGCTGGTCGCGCTGCCCGACATCGCGGTCGGCAGCGACGGCGAGGTGATGTCCTGCCTGCTGCTCAGCCAGGTCCCGCTCGAGGAACTCGACGGCGAGCGCGTCGCGTTGGGCTCGACGAGCCGTACCTCGGTGCGGCTCGCCCAGCTCCTGCTCGCGGAGAAGATCGGCGTGCGGCCCGAGTACTACGTCTGCCCGCCCGATCTGCGGACCATGATGTCCGAGGCGCGGGCGGCCGTGGTGATCGGCGACGCGGCCCTGCGCGCCGCCCTGCACGAGGCTCCCCGGATGGGCCTGCAGGTGCACGACCTGGGCCGGATGTGGAAGGACTGGACGGGCCTGCCCTTCGTCTTCGCCGTCTTCGCCGCCCGGCGCGACTTCCTCGCACGGGAACCCGCGCTGGTGCGCCAGGTCCACGCCGACCTCCTCGCCTCGCGCGACCTCTCCCTGTCCGAGGTGACCAAGGTCTGCGAACAGGCCTCCCAGTGGGAGGAGTTCGACGCCGCCACGCTGGAGCAGTACTACACGACGGCACTCGACTTCCGCCTCGGCCCGCAACAGCTCGCCGGGATCAGGGAGTTCGCGCGCCGCGTCGGCGGCGAGGCCGACGGCTTCGCCCCGGACGCGGAAGTCCGGCTGCTCGACTCCCCCTCCTGACCACTCACAGAAACCGGAAAGGCCGGCCATCATGCCCCGACCCGCGCAGCACCGCCTCCAGCCCGTACTCGACCGTGCCGCCGAAGGCGGCCGGATCACGACCGAGGAGGCACTGGAGCTCTACCGCGACGCGCCGCTGCACTCCCTCGCCTCGGCCGCCGACGCGGTGCGCCGCCGCCGGTACGCGGGCACCGAGCACATCGCCACGTACATCATCGAGCGCAACATCAACTACACCAACGTCTGCGTGACGGCCTGCAAGTTCTGCGCCTTCTAC
>NZ_JAAWWP010000043.1 GCF_012273655.1 Streptomyces physcomitrii
TCCTGGTTCCGCTCTCGTGTGTGTGACCGGATTACCGGTACACATTCACGGAGAGTTTGATCCTGGCTCAGGACGAACGCTGGCGGCGTGCTTAACACATGCAAGTCGAACGATGAACCCGCTTCGGTGGGGGATTAGTGGCGAACGGGTGAGTAACACGTGGGCAATCTGCCCTGCACTCTGGGACAAGCCCTGGAAACGGGGTCTAATACCGGATATTGACCTGCTTGGGCATCCAAGTGGGTGGAAAGCTCCGGCGGTGCAGGATGAGCCCGCGGCCTATCAGCTTGTTGGTGAGGTAGTGGCTCACCAAGGCGACGACGGGTAGCCGGCCTGAGAGGGCGACCGGCCACACTGGGACTGAGACACGGCCCAGACTCCTACGGGAGGCAGCAGTGGGGAATATTGCACAATGGGCGGAAGCCTGATGCAGCGACGCCGCGTGAGGGATGACGGCCTTCGGGTTGTAAACCTCTTTCAGCAGGGAAGAAGCGTGAGTGACGGTACCTGCAGAAGAAGCGCCGGCTAACTACGTGCCAGCAGCCGCGGTAATACGTAGGGCGCAAGCGTTGTCCGGAATTATTGGGCGTAAAGAGCTCGTAGGCGGCTTGTCGCGTCGGTTGTGAAAGCCCGGGGCTTAACCCCGGGTCTGCAGTCGATACGGGCAGGCTAGAGTTCGGTAGGGGAGATCGGAATTCCTGGTGTAGCGGTGAAATGCGCAGATATCAGGAGGAACACCGGTGGCGAAGGCGGATCTCTGGGCCGATACTGACGCTGAGGAGCGAAAGCGTGGGGAGCGAACAGGATTAGATACCCTGGTAGTCCACGCCGTAAACGGTGGGCACTAGGTGTGGGCAACATTCCACGTTGTCCGTGCCGCAGCTAACGCATTAAGTGCCCCGCCTGGGGAGTACGGCCGCAAGGCTAAAACTCAAAGGAATTGACGGGGGCCCGCACAAGCGGCGGAGCATGTGGCTTAATTCGACGCAACGCGAAGAACCTTACCAAGGCTTGACATACACCGGAAAACTCTGGAGACAGGGTCCCCCTTGTGGTCGGTGTACAGGTGGTGCATGGCTGTCGTCAGCTCGTGTCGTGAGATGTTGGGTTAAGTCCCGCAACGAGCGCAACCCTTGTCCCGTGTTGCCAGCAGGCCCTTGTGGTGCTGGGGACTCACGGGAGACCGCCGGGGTCAACTCGGAGGAAGGTGGGGACGACGTCAAGTCATCATGCCCCTTATGTCTTGGGCTGCACACGTGCTACAATGGCCGGTACAATGAGCTGCGATACCGCAAGGTGGAGCGAATCTCAAAAAGCCGGTCTCAGTTCGGATTGGGGTCTGCAACTCGACCCCATGAAGTCGGAGTCGCTAGTAATCGCAGATCAGCATTGCTGCGGTGAATACGTTCCCGGGCCTTGTACACACCGCCCGTCACGTCACGAAAGTCGGTAACACCCGAAGCCGGTGGCCCAACCCCCTTGTGGGGAGGGAGCTGTCGAAGGTGGGACTGGCGATTGGGACGAAGTCGTAACAAGGTAGCCGTACCGGAAGGTGCGGCTGGATCACCTCCTTTCTAAGGAGCACTTCTCACTCGGACTTGTCCGGGTCAGAGGCCAGATCGCGAGCGAACGTCTCGCGCTGGTTGCTCATGGGTGGAACGTTGACTACTCGGCATTTTGGGTCACTTCGTGACGGTTAGTACTGCTCTTCGGGGCGTGGAACGCGGTTCATGGAGGGTCTGGGTGTCGGGCACGCTGTTGGGTGTCTGAGGGCACGGGCTGTATGCCTGGTGTCTTCGGTGCCGGCCCCAGTGAACTCGGGATGTGGTCCCGGGGTGATGGGTGGTTGGTCGTTGTTTGAGAACTGCACAGTGGACGCGAGCATCTGTGGCCAAGTTTTTAAGGGCGCACGGTGGATGCCTTGGTACCAGGAACCGATGAAGGACGTGGGAGGCCGCGATAGGCCCCGGGGAGCTGTCAACCGAGCTTTGATCCGGGGGTGTCCGAATGGGGAAACCCGGCAGTCGTCATGGGCTGTCACCCGCTGCTGAACACATAGGCAGTGTGGAGGGAACGCGGGGAAGTGAAACATCTCAGTACCCGCAGGAAGAGAAAACAACCGTGATTCCGGGAGTAGTGGCGAGCGAAACTGGATGAGGCTAAACCATGTGTGTGTGAGACCCGGCAGGGGTTGCGCATGTGGGGTTGTGGGATTCTTCTTGATCAATCTGCCGGTTGGTCGACGAGTCAGAAACCGTTGGTGTAGGCGAAGGACATGCGAAAGGTCCGGCGTAGAGGGTAAGACCCCCGTAGCTGAAACATTAACGGCTCGTTTGGAGAACACCCAAGTAGCACGGGGCCCGAGAAATCCCGTGTGAATCTGGCGGGACCACCCGCTAAGCCTAAATATTCCCTGGTGACCGATAGCGGATAGTACCGTGAGGGAATGGTGAAAAGTACCCCGGGAGGGGAGTGAAATAGTACCTGAAACCGTGTGCCTACAAGCCGTGGGAGCGTCGCGTTGAGTGCTTGCACTCAGCGTCGTGACTGCGTGCCTTTTGAAGAATGAGCCTGCGAGTTTGCGGTGTGTTGCGAGGTTAACCCGTGTGGGGAAGCCGTAGCGAAAGCGAGTCCGAATAGGGCGTTTTAGTAGCGCGCTCAAGACCCGAAGCGGAGTGATCTAGCCATGGGCAGGTTGAAGCGGAGGTAAGACTTCGTGGAGGACCGAACCCACCAGGGTTGAAAACCTGGGGGATGACCTGTGGTTAGGGGTGAAAGGCCAATCAAACTCCGTGATAGCTGGTTCTCCCCGAAATGCATTTAGGTGCAGCGTCGTGTGTTTCTTGCCGGAGGTAGAGCACTGGATAGGCGATGGGCCCTACCGGGTTACTGACCTTAGCCAAACTCCGAATGCCGGTAAGTGAGAGCGCGGCAGTGAGACTGTGGGGGATAAGCTCCATGGTCGAGAGGGAAACAGCCCAGAGCATCGACTAAGGCCCCTAAGCGTACGCTAAGTGGGAAAGGATGTGGAGTCGCAGAGACAACCAGGAGGTTGGCTTAGAAGCAGCCATCCTTGAAAGAGTGCGTAATAGCTCACTGGTCAAGTGATTCCGCGCCGACAATGTAGCGGGGCTCAAGCGTACCGCCGAAGTCGTGTCATTGCAGCATGTACTCCTAACGGAGGCTGTGATGGGTAGGGGAGCGTCGTGTGCCGGGTGAAGCCGCGCCGGAAGGCAGTGGTGGATGGTTCACGAGTGAGAATGCAGGCATGAGTAGCGATACACACGTGAGAAACGTGTGCGCCGATTGACTAAGGGTTCCTGGGTCAAGCTGATCTGCCCAGGGTAAGTCGGGACCTAAGGCGAGGCCGACAGGCGTAGTCGATGGATAACCGGTTGATATTCCGGTACCCGCTGTGAAGCGTCAAACATCGAGCATCGTGATGCTAAGGCCGTGAAGCCGCCCTGATCTCTTCGGAGTTGAGGGGAGTGGTGGAGCCGCCGGCCCAAGCGGTTAGTAGGTGAGTGATGGGGTGACGCAGGAAGGTAGTCCAGCCCGGGCGGTGGTTGTCCCGGGGTAAGGGTGTAGCCCGTGCGATAGGTAAATCCGTCGTACATGGGGGTGAGACCTGATGCCGAGCCGATTGTGGTGAAGTGGATGATCCTATGCTGTCGAGAAAAGCCTCTAGCGAGTTTTATGGCGGCCCGTACCCTAAACCGACTCAGGTGGTCTGGTAGAGAATACCGAGGCGTTCGGGTGAACTATGGTTAAGGAACTCGGCAAAATGCCCCCGTAACTTCGGGAGAAGGGGGGCCATTTCTGGTGATCCCACGTGCTGGGTGAGCTGGGGGTGGCCGCAGAGACCAGCGAGAAGCGACTGTTTACTAAAAACACAGGTCCGTGCGAAGCCGTAAGGCGATGTATACGGACTGACGCCTGCCCGGTGCTGGAACGTTAAGGGGACCGGTTAGCTCACTTTCGGGTGGGCGAGGCTGAGAACTTAAGCGCCAGTAAACGGCGGTGGTAACTATAACCATCCTAAGGTAGCGAAATTCCTTGTCGGGTAAGTTCCGACCTGCACGAATGGCGTAACGACTTCTCGACTGTCTCAACCATAGGCCCGGTGAAATTGCACTACGAGTAAAGATGCTCGTTTCGCGCAGCAGGACGGAAAGACCCCGGGACCTTTACTACAGTTTGATATTGGTGTTCGGTTCGGCTTGTGTAGGATAGGTGGGAGACTGTGAACTTGTCACGCCAGTGGCGGGGGAGTCGTTGTTGAAATACCACTCTGGTCGTGCTGGATGTCTAACCTGGGTCCGTGATCCGGATCAGGGACAGTGTCTGATGGGTAGTTTAACTGGGGCGGTTGCCTCCTAAAGGGTAACGGAGGCGCCCAAAGGTTCCCTCAGCCTGGTTGGTAATCAGGTGTTGAGTGTAAGTGCACAAGGGAGCTTGACTGTGAGACCGACGGGTCGAGCAGGGACGAAAGTCGGGACTAGTGATCCGGCGGTGGCTTGTGGAAGCGCCGTCGCTCAACGGATAAAAGGTACCCCGGGGATAACAGGCTGATCTTCCCCAAGAGTCCATATCGACGGGATGGTTTGGCACCTCGATGTCGGCTCGTCGCATCCTGGGGCTGGAGTCGGTCCCAAGGGTTGGGCTGTTCGCCCATTAAAGCGGTACGCGAGCTGGGTTTAGAACGTCGTGAGACAGTTCGGTCCCTATCCGCTGTGCGCGTAGGAATATTGAGAAGGGCTGTCCCTAGTACGAGAGGACCGGGACGGACGAACCTCTGGTGTGCCAGTTGTTCTGCCAAGGGCATGGCTGGTTGGCTACGTTCGGGAGGGATAACCGCTGAAAGCATCTAAGCGGGAAGCCTGCTTCGAGATGAGTGTTCCCACCTCCTTTGAGAGGGTAAGGCTCCCAGGAGACGACTGGGTTGATAGGCCGGATATGGAAGCCCTGTGAGGGGTGGAGTTGACCGGTACTAATAGGCCGAGGGCTTGTCCTCAGTTGCTCGCGTCCACTGTGT
>NZ_JAAWWP010000044.1 GCF_012273655.1 Streptomyces physcomitrii
GGTTATTTGACGGCGCCGGCGGTGAGGCCTTGGACGACTTGGCGTTGGAAGATGATGTAGGCGGCCAGGACGGGGAGCATGGCCATGACGAGGCCTGCGAAGAGTCCGGACCAGTCGCCTTTGTAGCCCTGGGAGACGGCGAGTTCGACCAGGCCTTGGGAGAGGACTTTCTTCTCGGGCTGGGTGTTGAGCACGGTGGGGAGCATGTACTGGTTCCACTGGCCGAGGAAGTTGAAGATGCCCACGCTGATCAGCCCGGGTTTGGCCATGGGGAGCATGATCTGGAAGAAGGTGCGGGTGTGGGAGGCGCCGTCGACGAAGGCGGCTTCGGCGACGGAGGAGGGCAGGGTGCGAAAGAACGCGGTCAGGAAGAACACGGTGAACGGCAGGGAGTAGGCGATGTAGACCAGGACCAGGCCGTGCAGGGTGTTGACCAGGCTCGCGTTGTTCATGACGTAGAACAGGGGGACCAGGGCGAGCATGATCGGGAAGCTCATGCCGCCGACGAAGAGGTAGTACAGGAAGCGGCGGCCGGGGAACTCGAAGCGGGCCAGGACGTAGGCGGCCATCGAGCCCAAAATCAGGGTGCCGGTCAGGGAGCAGGCCACCACGATGAGGGTGTTGGCGAAGTACTGGCCCATGTGGGCCTGGCTCCAGGCCCGTGACCAGTTCTCGAAGTGGAGCCGGTCGGGCAGGGACCAGGGCGAGGCGAAGATGGCGCTGTCCGACTTGAACGAGGTCATCACCGCCCACGCCAAAGGCAGCACGACCAGGATCGCCCACAGGATCAGGATGCCGTGGGAGAACACGTTCAGGACCCCACCGCCCACACCCTGTCCCGACCTGCCGGCAGGACCGGCGACAGGGGCGGGCGTCTTCAGCGGATCCTTGCCCACCCTGCCGCCGCCCACCGCACCGGGCACCGCAGGAACACCGGAAGTGTCGGCGGTTCCGGTGGTTCCGCGGGTTTGTGGAGTGCCGGGGTTGTCGGGGGTGTCGGGGTTGTTGGGGGTGTCGGTGGTCTTCACGTCAGAACTCCAGCCGTTCGCGTCGGCCCAGTCGCATCACCACGGCGGCGAAGAGCAGGGTGATGATCAGCAGGGCGACACCGATCGTTGTGGCATAGGCGGCCTGACCGCCTGCGAAGGCCTTCTGGTACACGTACAGCGGCAAGACCGTGGTCGAGTCCGCCGGACCGCCCGGGCCCACCGTCATGATCTGCACCGTCGCGAACGCCTCCGCGCCCAGAGCGAGGATGCCCATGTAGACCCAGCCCGACTGGACCGTGTCCCACAGCAACGGCAACGTGATCTTGAAGAACGTCGTGAACCGTGACGCCCCGTCCAGCAACGCCGCCTCGTAGAAATCCTTCGGGATCGAGGCCATCCCCGCGGAGAACAGGACCACGAAGAACCCCACCGTGGACCACACCAGCACCGCCATCACACACCACAGAGCCAGATCCGGATCCCCCAGCCAGTTCGGCCGGTCCGCGACCCCGAACGCCTCCAGCGCCCCGTTGATCGCCCCCTGACGCGGGTCGTAGGCGAACTGGAACAACAACGCCACGATCGCGATCGACAGGACCTGCGGGAAGAAATACGCGATCTTGTAGAACCCCGCACCCCGCACACCCCCCACCGCCGCGTCCCTACGACGCCGCCCGCCCACATTCAGCATGTAGGCGAAGAACAACGCCAAAGACAGTGTCACCAGCGGCAGCAACAGCGCGAACAGCACACTGTGCTGGAACGACTTCCAGAACACCCCGTCATCCAGCATCTTGCTGTAGTTCCGGAAACCCACCATCTGGAAATCCGAACTCAACCCCGTCCAGTCCGTGAACGAGTAATAGATCGCCTGGATGAACGGCCAGATGACGAAGACGGCATACAAGGCCAGTGGAGCAACCAAAAACCCCACAATGAAACGGTACTTACCATGCTCCATGATCTACCGGTCCTGGTCTCTACGCGATAGCCGCCGCTGGG
>NZ_JAAWWP010000045.1 GCF_012273655.1 Streptomyces physcomitrii
GGGGGGGTGCCTCTATGTCCTTCGTCAAGTGAGGCGTGGGGTTCTCGGCTTGTAGAAGGTGCCGTCGCGGAGCATGGCGAACAGGACGCTGATGCGTTGGCGGGCGAGGCGGAGGAGGGCCTGGGTGTGGGTTTTGCCTCGGGCTCGGCAGCGGTCGTAGTAGCCGCGGGAGGCGGGGTCGTGGAGGGCGGCGAACGCGGAGAGGAACATCGCGCGTTTGAGCTGCCGGTTTCCGCCTCTGGGTGCGTGTTCGCCGTGGATCGAGGTTCCGGACTGTCTGGTTGTGGGTGCGAGTCCGGCGTAGGAGGCGAGGTGGGCGGCGCTCGGGAACGAGCTGCCGTCACCGATGGTGGTCAGGAGGACTGCGGCGGTCCTGACGCCGATGCCGGGCATCGAGGTCAGGACCTGGGAAAGAGGGTGGGCCTCCAGCAGAGCGGCGATCTGGACTTCGAGGGCCCGGCGTTGTTCATGGACAGCGGCCAGCGATCTGGCTAGCGAGGGCACGATCACGTCGAGGGTGCCTGTGCCGGGAACGACGACGCTCTGCTCGTCGAGGGCGTCGAAGACGTCGTCGACGAGCCGCTGGGCCATGCGCGGCGCTCGGGGGCGGATGACCTCGACGAGCTTGCGCCGGCCTGCCTTGCGCAGGGCCTGCGGGGATCCGTGGCGTTCGAGGAGCCAGGTGACGGCCGTGTGGTCCAAGCGGGGGCCGAGGACGCGTTCCAGGCTGGGGTGGAACTGGGTGAGCAGGCCGCGGATACGGTTGGACGTGCGGGTGGCTTCGGCGGCGAGATCCTGGTCGAACCCGACGAGCATGGTGAGTTCGGCGGTGACCTCGTCGGTCAGTTCCAGGGAGCGCAGGGTGTGGGGCATCGTGCGGGCTGCGTCCGCGATGACGGTTGCGTCCTTGGCGTCGGTCTTGGCCTCGCCGGGGTAGAGGTCGGCGATCCGCCGCATGGCGAGTCCGGGCAGGTAGGCGACCTGGCAGCCTGTCTCGCGGGCGACCGTGAGAGGCAGGGCGCCGATGGAGGCGGGCTGGTCCACCACCACCAGAACGGTGCCGAACTTGTCCCGCAGCTTGTCGAAGACGGCCCGCAGTTTCGGTTCGCTGTTGGGCAGCGGCTTGTCGAGTACCTTCTTGCCGGCCGGGGTCAGCCCATGGCCGTGATGTGCGCTCTTCCCGACGTCCAGGCCGAGGAAGACACCCACCTCGCCGATCTCGATCACCGTGCCCCCACATGGTTCGATCCGGTGCCGGCCTTGGCGGTGGGTCCGTTCGCGCGCATCCACGTTATGTAGACCTGCCGCCCGAGTGCGGCCGGGCATTGCGCCCGGCCGGGCGGCGGTCGGGCCTCTGATCAGCGTCTCCGACGGCACCCTTCGGACCCGGTGACACCACCCCCCAGGTCATCCCGTCGACAGGGGGACACAGTCATACCGGGCCCGGAGGCCAGCGGCCCTCTTGCAGGACCGCGAAAAAGATAACGGGGGCGG
>NZ_JAAWWP010000046.1 GCF_012273655.1 Streptomyces physcomitrii
CCGTCCGGGCCGTCGGCGGCGGCCTTGTCGAGCCTGCCGTAGTCGAAGGGCGCCCTGCCCGCCAGGACCTCACGGACCCGGCCCTTGTCGATCTCCTTGGTCCACGTCCCGACCAGCAGCGTCGCCACCGCGTTGCCCGCGAAGTTCGTCAACGCCCGCGCCTCACTCATGAACCGGTCGATCCCCACGATCAGACCCACCCCGTCCAGGAGTTCGGGCCGATGCGACTGCAGACCACCCGCCAACGTCGCCAGCCCCGCACCCGTCACACCCGCCGCACCCTTCGACGCGATGATCATGAACACCAGCAGCGAGACCTGCTCACCCGCACTCAGCGGATCGTCCATCGCGTTCGCCACGAACAACGACGCCATCGTCAGATAGATCGCCGTCCCGTCCAGATTGAACGAATACCCCGTCGGCACGGTGATCCCCACCACCGGCTTACTGACTCCCAGATGCTCCATCTTCGCGATCAACTGCGGCAACGCCGACTCCGACGACGACGTCGACAGGATCAACAAGAACTCCCGCCCCAGATACGCCAGCAACCGGAAGATGTTCACCCCCGTCACCAGCTTCAGCAACGTACCCAGCACCACGACCACGAACAGCACACACGTCGTGTAGAACCCGATCATGATCACCGCGAGCGAGGTCAGCGCATCCGTCCCCGTCTCCCCCACCACCGCCGCGATCGCCCCGAACGCACCGATCGGCGCCACCCACATCACCATCGACAGAATCCGGAACACCAACCGCTGGACGTGCTCGATCCCCCGCAGCACCGGACGCCCCGCATCACCAAGGGCCTGCAACCCGAACCCCACCAGCAACGCCACCAGCAGCGTCTGCAGCACCTCACCCGCCGTCAGCGCCGACACCAACGACGTCGGAATGATCCCCAGCAGGAAATCCGTCGTCGACTCACTCGCACCCTCGGCCTGCGCCTCACCCGCACCACGCACCGCCTCGGTGATATGCAGACCACTGCCCGGCTCAAGGAGATTGCCGACCACCAGACCGATCGCCAGAGCCACCGTCGACATCACCATGAAATACACCAGCGCCAGACCGCCGACCGCACCGACCTTCGCCGCCTTGCGGACCGACCCCACCCCCAGCACGATCGTGCAGAAGATGATCGGCGAGATCATCATCTTGATCAGATTCACGAACCCGGTACCGATCGGCTTCAACTCCACCGCCGCATCAGGCCAGATGAAACCCACCGCGATACCCGCCGCCACCGCGACGATCACCGCCAGATACAACAGATGAGTACGGGCGCGTCCCGCACCGGGCGCGG
>NZ_JAAWWP010000047.1 GCF_012273655.1 Streptomyces physcomitrii
GAAGGGCGCCTCGCGTGTGCGGGGCGCCCTTCGGTGTGCTGTGCCGCAACTGGCGGCTGTTCGTTGGCGGGTTGGTGCCGGTTACGGCAGGTTGCGGGCCATGACGATGCGTTGGACCTGGTTGGTGCCTTCGTAGATCTGGGTGATCTTGGCGTCGCGCATCATGCGTTCGACGGGGTAGTCGCGGGTGTAGCCGTAGCCGCCGAGGAGTTGGACGGCGTCGACGGTGACGTCCATGGCGATGTCGGAGGCGAAGCACTTGGCCGCGGCGCCGTGGAAGGTCAGATCGCGGTCCTCGCGTTCGGATTTTGCGGCGGCGGAGTAGGTGAGCTGGCGGGCGGCTTCGAGTTTCATGGCCATGTCGGCGAGCATGAACTGCACGCCCTGGAAGTCGCCGATGGGCTTGCCGAACTGCTTGCGTTCGGTGACGTACTGCTTGGCGTAGTCCAGGGCGCCCTGGGCGATGCCGAGGGCCTGTGCGGCGATGGTGACGCGGGTGTGGTCCAGGGTGCGCATGGCGGTGGCGAAGCCGGTGCCCTCGGCGCCGATCATGCGGGAGGCGGGGATGCGGACGTTGTCGAGGTAGACCTCGCGCGTCGGTGAGCCCTTGATGCCGAGTTTCTTCTCCGGGGCGCCGAAGGAGACCCCCTCGTCGCCCTTTTCGACGACGAAGGCGGAGATGCCCTTGGAGCGCTTGGCGGGGTCGGTGACGGCCATGACGGTGTAGTACTCGGAGACGCCGGCGTTGGTGATCCAGCGCTTGACGCCGTTGAGGACCCAGTGGTCGCCGTCGCGTACGGCGCGGGTCTTCATCCCGGCGGCGTCGGAGCCTGCTTCGGGTTCGGACAGGCAGTAGGAGAACATGCCCTCGCCGCGGGCCAGGGCGCCGAGGTAGGTGTGCTTGAGTTCCTCGCCGCCGGACAGGACCACGGGCATGGAGCCGAGTTTGTTGACGGCGGGGATGAGGGAGGAGGAGCCGCAGACGCGGGCGACTTCCTCGATGACCAGGACGGTGGCCAGGGCGTCGGCTCCGGCGCCGCCGTAGGTCTCGGGGACGTGGACGGCGTGCAGGTCGGCGCCGAGCAGGGCGTCCAGGGCCTCCTGGGGGAAGCGGCCCTCCTCGTCCACCTGCGCGGCGAACGGCGCGATCTTCGCCTCGGCGAGCGCGCGCACCGTCTCCCGGAGCATCTCGTGCTCCTCCGACGGCCGGTACAGATCAAAAGC
>NZ_JAAWWP010000048.1 GCF_012273655.1 Streptomyces physcomitrii
AGTTCGGGGTGGGCGGTGCCGCCCTCGATGGCGGTGGAGGAGATGTGCGAGACCACGCGGTCGTCGACCGGGTCGTTCGCCGGGTCCTCGTGGACCACCAAGTGCTCGTAGGTGGTGGCCCGCTGCGCGGGAACCCGGCCCGCACGGCGGATCAGATCGATGATCTCCAGGCGGTTGGAGCGGTGCTTGGCACCGGCCGAGGAGACCACGTTCTCCTCCAGCATGATCGAACCCAGGTCGTCCGCACCGTAGTGCAGCGACAGCTGCCCGATCTCCTTGCCCGTGGTCAGCCACGAACCCTGGATGTGCGCCACGTTGTCCAGGTAGAGCCGCGCCACCGCGAGGATCCGCAGGTACTCGAAGACCGTGGCCTGGGTGCGGCCCTTCAGGTGGTTGTTCTCGGGCTGGTAGGTGTACGGGATGAAGGCGCGGAAGCCGCCGGTGCGGTCCTGCACGTCGCGGATCATCCGCAGGTGCTCGATGCGCTCGGCGTTGGTCTCGCCGGTGCCCATCAGCATGGTCGAGGTGGACTCCACGCCCAGGCCGTGGGCGATCTCCATGATCTCCAGCCAGCGCTCGCCGGACTCCTTGAGCGGGGCGATCGCCTTGCGGGGCCGGGCGGGCAGCAGTTCGGCGCCCGCGCCCGCGAAGGAGTCCAGGCCCGCCGCGTGGATGCGGGTGATCGCCTCCTCCACGCTCACCTTGGAGATCCGCGCCATGTGCTCGACCTCGGAGGCGCCCAGCGAGTGGATGACCAGCTCGGGGTAGGCCTTCTTGATCGCCGAGAAGTGCTCCTCGTAGTACTCGACGCCGTAGTCCGGGTGGTGCCCGCCCTGGAACATGATCTGGGTGCCGCCCAGCTCCACGGTCTCCGCGCAGCGGCGCAGGATGTCGTCGAGGTCGCGGGTCCAGCCCTTGGCCTTGTCCTTGGGCGCCGCGTAGAAGGCGCAGAACTTGCAGGCCGTCACGCAGACGTTGGTGTAGTTGATGTTGCGCTCGATGATGTACGTGGCGATGTGCTCGGTGCCCGCGTACCGGCGGCGGCGCACCGCGTCGGCGGCCGAG
>NZ_JAAWWP010000049.1 GCF_012273655.1 Streptomyces physcomitrii
ATGACCGCGGTTTCTCTCGGTATTCCGTCCGTTCCGACCAGGCTGGCTGAGCGGCGTAAGAGCCGCCAGATCCAGGTGGGTACCGTGGCGGTGGGCGGGGACGCTCCTGTCTCGGTCCAGTCGATGACCACGACCCGTACCTCCGACATCGGGGCCACGCTCCAGCAGATCGCGGAGCTGACCGCCTCGGGCTGCCAGATCGTACGGGTGGCCTGTCCCACCCAGGACGACGCGGACGCGCTGGCCACCATCGCCAAAAAGTCGCAGATCCCGGTGATCGCGGACATCCACTTCCAGCCCAAGTACGTCTTCTCCGCCATCGACGCGGGCTGTGCGGCGGTCCGGGTGAATCCGGGCAACATCAAGCAGTTCGACGACAAGGTCCGGGAGATCGCCAAGGCCGCCGGCCAGGCCGGGACTCCGATCCGTATCGGTGTCAACGCCGGTTCGCTGGACCGGCGGCTGCTGCAGAAGTACGGCAAGGCCACTCCCGAGGCGCTGGTGGAGTCGGCGCTGTGGGAGGCCTCGCTGTTCGAGGAGCACGGTTTCCACGACATCAAGATCTCGGTCAAGCACAACGATCCGGTGGTGATGGTCAACGCCTACCGGCAGCTCGCCGAGGCCTGTGACTACCCGTTGCATCTGGGGGTGACGGAGGCGGGTCCGGCGTTCCAGGGGACGATCAAGTCGGCGGTGGCGTTCGGTGCGCTGCTCAGTGAGGGGATCGGGGACACGCTGCGGGTGTCGTTGTCGGCGCCTCCGGCGGAGGAGGTGAAGGTGGGTCTGCAGATCCTGGAGTCGCTCAATCTCAAGCAGCGGGGTCTGGAGATCGTCTCGTGTCCTTCGTGCGGGCGGGCGCAGGTGGATGTGTACAAGCTGGCGGAGGAGGTGACCGCGGGTCTGACGGGGATGGAGGTTCCGTTGCGGGTGGCGGTCATGGGGTGTGTGGTCAACGGTCCCGGTGAGGCGCGGGAGGCGGATCTCGGGGTGGCCTCGGGCAACGGCAAGGGGCAGATCTTCGTGAAGGGCGAGGTCATCGCGACCGTCCCGGAGTCGAAGATCGT
>NZ_JAAWWP010000005.1 GCF_012273655.1 Streptomyces physcomitrii
CCGACGGCACCCTTCGGACCCGGTGACACCACCCCCCAGGTCATCCCGTCGACAGGGGGACACAGTCATACCGGGCCCGGAGGCCAGCGGCCCTCTTGCAGGACCGCGAAAAAGATAACGGGGG
The DNA here is from genome assembly GCF_012273655.1 of Streptomyces physcomitrii. Classification (GTDB taxonomy): domain Bacteria; phylum Actinomycetota; class Actinomycetes; order Streptomycetales; family Streptomycetaceae; genus Streptomyces; species Streptomyces physcomitrii. The sequence goes on from NZ_JAAWWP010000005.1 coordinate 125, forward strand.
CGGACACCCGGTGGGCGACCCAGCGTTCCGGACGGACGGCCGAGCTGTCAGCACAGGCAGTGTTCCGGACGGACAGCCGAGCTGTCGGCACCGGTCGGCCAGGCACCCTGACGCAGAGTGAAGGAACGGGCACGAGTAGCATGGGCACGTCACTGGCCCAAGTCCTCAGCGGCGCGACGATAGGTTCCCGCACGTGGTGAGCACAGCAATGACGGCCGGGGCACAGCTCAGCCGGGTGACTCTCGTCGGCGAGCGGCGCCGGGCGGACATCGTTCTTCCTTCCGACACCCCGATCGGGCAACTGCTGCCGGACATATTGCAGTTGCTGGACGATCGGGCCGCCTCCCGGCCGATGACACGGCAGTTGATCACGGCGGACGGTTCCGCCCTCCCGCACGACAGCACCCTGGCCTCGGCGGACGTCCCCGACGGCGCCGTGCTGAGGCTCGTCAGGGCCCACTCCGCGCCGCCCGCCCCGGTGGTGCACGACGTCACCGAGCTGGTGGCCGACGACCTCGACCTGCGGGCCTGGCGCTGGCGGCCCGCGGCGCGGCGGACCAGCGCCGGTCTCGCCACGATCGCCTTCGCGATGACCGCCGCCCTGCTCGCCCGGCGTGAGTTCGCGCTCAGCTCCCTCGCCGGTGTCCTCGCGGCGGTCAGCCTCGTACTCCTTGCGGGCGGCGCGCTGGTCTCCCGGATCGGCGAGCGCAACCGGGGCCTGGCGACGGCCCTGCTGCTCGTCGCCGGAGGCCTCGGTGTGCTCACGGCGTGGACCGCCGCCGACGCCTTCGACTGGGCACCCGCGGCCCGACTGGCCGCGGTGGCGGGGGCGTTCGTCCTCACGCTCGCGGTCCTCGGCCTCTGCACTCCGCTCGGCCGGGGCGGACTCGTCGGGTCCGCGGCGACCGCCGGGCTCCTCGCGGTATGGGAGGCGGCGGCCGGGGTGCAGGACGAACCGGCCCGGCTCGGTGCCGTGATGGCCGTGTTCTCGCTGATCGCCCTCGGAGTGCTGCCCCGGCTCGCGCTGATGGCCTCCGGGCTGACCGCGCTCGACGACCGCCGCTCCGGTGGTGCCTCGGTCAGCCGCCACCAGGTCGGCAACGCCCTCGCGGCGACGCACCGGGGCCTCGCGCTGGCCACCCTGGCCACCGCCGTCTCGGCGGCCGCGGGCGGCTGGCTGCTCACCGTGTCCGAGGAGCCGACCGCGTGGACGGTCACCCTCTCCTCGGTGGCCGCCCTGGTCCTGCTCTCCCGGGCGCGGGCCTTCCCCCTGGTCGCCGAGGTGGTGGCGCTCTTCGCCGCGGCCGCCGTGCTCCTGGTGCGGCTGGTGGTGGTGTGGACGCGGCACGCGGGCGGTGCCGCTCCGCTGACCGTGCTGTGCGCGGCCGCCGTACTGCCGCTCCTGGTGCTGGCGGTGCAGCCGCCCGAGCACGTGCGGGTGCGGCTGCGGCGGACGGCCGACCTGGTCGAGTCCGTCGGGGTGGTGGCGCTCTTCCCGCTCGCCATCGGGGTGTTCGGCATCTACGGGCAGCTGCTCGACAAGTTCTGAGTCACCGCAGCGCACACGGCTCCGGGTGGGGCATCGGGAGAGGCGAAGAGGAGAGAAGGACCGGCATGCCGAACGGAGACAACTGGCAGGGCGAGGTGCTGCGCGACCTGCGGGGCACCGCGGACGCGCCCGCCGCGGTGGGTGCGCGAAGCGCCGGGCAGCAACCGTCCGGGGCGCCGGAGCAGACCGTCCATCAGGGTGCCCGCGCGCAGCAGAGCGCCCCGCAGCAGCGGACTCCTCCCCCGCACCACCCGCCTCCGGCCGCGCCCGCCGCGCCGGTTCCGCAGGCCCGTCCGGGGCCTCCCGCGAGCGCTCCGGCTCACCCCGTCCGTACCCCCGACTCCCGCCCTGTCCTGGACCAGGACCTCGCCGCGGCCGGGCGCGGAGCACGGCGCGGGGAGCCGCCCGTGGCGCGTGCCGTGCGGCTGCTGCGCCGTACCGTCTCCTCCTCGGCGGCGCGGGAGGTCGCCGAGGCCGCCGCCACCGCCGAGGTGCTCCAGCAGCCGGTGACGACCGGCCGCCAGATCGCGGTGACCTCGATCCGCGGCGGCGCCGGCAAGTCGACGGTCGCCGCGCTGCTCGGCACCGCCTTCGCGCACTACCGCCAGGACCCGGTGCTGCTGGTCGAGGCCGATCCCGCGCTCGGTTCGCTGCCGCTGCGGCTCGGCGCCAAGACGCTGCGCTGGACCACCGGCGACCTCGCCCGGCTGGTCGAACCGCAGATGTCGCTGCTCGACGTCACCGGTTATCTGGTCCAACTGCCGCAGAATGCCTGGCTGTTGCCGGGGAGCCAAGGGCAGATCGGCGCGACCCTGGACATCAGGGCGTACGAGCGGGTCATGGTCTCGCTGCGCCGGTACTTCGGGGTGACGGTCGTGGACTGCGAGACCCTGCCCGCCGAAGTGGCCCGGGTCGCCCTCTCCGCGGCGCAGGCCCGGATCCTGACGGCGCCCGCCACCCTGGAAGGCGTCACCAGTACGCACGCGGTGCTGCGGTGGATGCAGGGGCTGCCCCCGCGCATCATCGCGGGCACCGTGGTCGTCCTCACCGAACTCACCCCGCACGGGGGCCTCGACCTCGGCAAGGCGTCCCGGGCGCTCGCCGCGACCGGGGCCGGTGTCCAGGTGCTGCCCTACGACCGGCACCTGGCGTCGGGAGGCGCGATCCGTACGGAGCTGCTCTCGCACGCGGCGAGCCGGGCCGCCGCCCGCCTGGCCGCGGAGGCCTTCCACCGCGCGCAGCAGCGCCGCTGACGCAGCGGCCGGGCCGCCCGCACCGCCCGGCCGCACCCGACGACGAGCGACGGACGACCATGAGCGACGGACACCGATGAGCACCCGCCTGATCCACCGCCCGGCCCGGACCGCCCGGCCGGCGGCCGCCCCCGAGGCACGCACCGTCGAGGCCCCGCCCAATCTCCCCGAGGGGAAGGCGGGCAATATCGCGATGTCGCTGCTGCCGGTGGCCGGGGTGATGTCCTCGGTCGTGATGATGACGGTGATCCGCAACAGCCAGTTCGCGGCGCTCGGCGCGATCATCCTGGTCGTCACGGTCATCGGCTCCGTGGGGCTGGTCTTCTCCCAGCGGGGCAAGGCCCAGCGCACCCGCCGCAACCAGCGCGAGGCCTACCTCGCCTATCTGGAGGAGCTGCGCGAGGAGTTGTCCGGCGAGGAGCGCGCCCGCCGGGAACTGGCCGACATCCTCAGCCCGCCGCCGGACGCGCTGTACGACCTGGTGCGCGACCCGGCGCGGCTGTGGGAACGTCGCCGTACCGACCCGGACTTCCTGCGCGTGCGCACCGGCACCGGCGAGATGCCGGTCCGCGATCTCCAGCTCGCCCAGCAGGGCTCCTCGGCGCTGACCCCGCCCGACCGCTTCATGCTGAACGAGGCCTCCGCGCTGATGTCCCGCTTCCGTACGGGGACGGAGCTGCCGCTCACCGTGCCCCTGGACCGGGTCGGCGACGTCAGCGTCATCGGCCCCCGGGCGGACTGCCTGCGCCTGGCCCGCGCCCTGCTGGTCCAGGCCGCGGCCACCCATGCCCCCGACGACGTGGCCATGGCGCTCGCCGTGCCCGGGGAGCGCCTTGCCGACTGGGAGTGGGCCAAGTGGCTGCCCCATCTGCTCGACGCGGAGCGCTTCGACGGGCCGGTGGCCGCCCGCCGGATCGCCCCCTCCGCGCCGCAGCTCGCCCGGGGGATGGGCGCGGAGCTGCGCCGGCGTGCCTCCTACGCGGCGGAGGTCCGGCGGGGGCTGTCCGGCAAGGACGCGCTGGCGATGAACTCCCGGCTGCTCGTCGTCTGCGACGGGCACGGCGAGGACGCCGTCGAACTGCCGCGCCCCGACGAGGCGGTCGGCCTGCGCGAGATGGGGATCACCGTGCTGCACCTGCTCGACAAGCAGGTGCGGGAACCGGGGCAGGTCAGCGTCCGCATCACCGTCGAGGACGGCCGGGTGCACATCGAGGACCTGCGGGAAGAGCAGCCGGTGAGCGCCCACGGCACCGTGGACGAGGTCGGTGTCCCCTTCGCCGAGGGCCTGGCCCGGATGCTCGCGCCGCTCCGGCTGTCCGCGGAGTCGCTGGTCGACGCGCCGCTGTCGGGCCCGGTCGGCTTCGCCGGGCTGCTCGGCATCGAGGATGTCGCCCGGCTCGATCCGGCACGGCTGTGGGCACCGCGCGGGGAACGGGCCTTTCTGCGGGTGCCGATCGGCATCGACGACACGCACGAGCCGGTCCTCCTCGATCTGAAGGAGTCCTCCGAGCTGGGCATGGGGCCGCACGGACTGTGCGTCGGCGCGACCGGTTCCGGGAAGTCGGAACTGCTGCGCACCCTGGTGCTCGCCCTGGTGGCCACGCATCCGCCGGAGGACCTGGCCATGGTGCTCGTCGACTACAAGGGCGGTGCGACCTTCGCGCCCTTCACCGGTCTGCCGCATGTGGCGGGCGTGATCACCAACCTGGAGAACCAGGCGGGGCTCGTCGAGCGCGTGCACTCTTCACTGGCCGGTGAGGTCAAGCGCCGCCAGCAGGTGCTGAAGGACGCGGGAAACATCGCGGACATCGGCCACTACGCGGCCCTGCGCGCGGAGAAACGGCCCGAACTCGACCCGCTGCCGCACCTGTTCGTGGTGATCGACGAGTTCGGTGAACTGCTCACCGCCAAACCGGACTTCATCGACCTCTTCCTGTCGATCGGCCGTATCGGCCGCTCCATCGGCGTCCATCTGCTGCTGTCCAGCCAGCGCATCGAGAGCGGCAAGCTGCGGGGCCTTGACACCTACCTCTCGTACCGGCTGGGGCTGCGCACCTTCTCCGCCGACGAGTCCCGCACCGTCCTGGAGACCACCGACGCCTTCCACCTGCCGCCGCTGCCGGGCTTCGGCTATCTGAAGGTGGACACCAGCCACTACGCGCGCTTCAAGGCGAGTTACGTCTCCGGCGCCTACCGGGGTCCTGTGGTGCAGGACGCGGAGGAGGACAGCGGTCCACTGGCCCTGCCGTACGAGGCCTTCAACACCCTTGCCGAGCCGGAGAGTTCGGGCGAGCAGGAGCTCGCGATGCGACGCCGGGAGACCGGTCCCACCGAACTCACTGTCGTCGTGGACCAGTTGGAGGGCGCGGCCGAGCCGGTGCGCAGGATCTGGCTGCCGCCGCTGCCGGAGGCGATCGCCCTGGACCGGGCCGCGGGGCCGGTGGCGGTCGGCGCCCGGGGCATGCAACTGGCCGCCCGGCGCGGCCCCTTGCAGGTGCCCCTTGGCCTCCTGGACGATCCCGCGAAGCAGTGGCAGGGCCAGTGGTTCCTCGACCTGACCGTGGCGGGCGGACATGCCGCCGTGATCGGCGGACCGCAGTCCGGCAAGACCAGCCTGCTGCGCACCCTGGTCCTGTCGACGGCGCTGACCCACACCCCGCAGGAGGTCGGTGTCTACGGACTGGACCTGGTCGGCGGCGGGCTGCAGGCGCTGGCCGGGCTGCCGCATGTCGGCGGGGTGGCCGGGCGGGCCGACCGGGAGCGCGCGGCCCGCACGGTCGAGGAGGTCCGCACGATGCTGGCCGAGCGCGAGGAGCTCTTCCGCCGGCACGGCATCGACTCGGTGGAGCAGCTGCGGACCCGGCACGCGGCGGGGCAGCTGCCCGAACTGGCCTCCGCCGAGATCATCCTGGTGATCGACGGGTTCGGCGCGCTGCGCGACGACTTCGAGGAACTGGACGACGCGGTCGGCGACATCCTCAAGCGCGGCAGCGGCTACGGCATCCATGTGGTGGCCGGCATGCTCCGCTGGAACGACGTCCGGATCGCCGCCCAGTCCAGCTTCGGCACCCGCGCCGAACTGCGGCTCAACGACCCGAGCGAGTCCAGCATCGACCGCAAGCTCGCCGAGACCTTGTCCGCGGACGAGCCCGGCCGGGTCCTGACCGACGCCAAGCTCTTCGCGCAGACGGCGCTGCCGCGCACCGACGCCCTCCCCGAGACGACGGAGCTGGGCGCCGCCCTCGAACGCACGGTACGCACCGTACGCGCCACCTGGACCGGCGAACTCGCCCAGCCGGTACGGGTGTTGCCGCGCGTCCTCGCCCCGCACGAACTCCCGGGGCCCGCCGAGGAGCCGCGGCGGGTGCCGATCGGACTCGACCAGTCGGCGCTGCGCCCCGCGCTGCTCGACCTGTTCGCCCACGACCAGCATCTGCTGATCCTCGGCGACAGCGAGTGCGGCAAGACCAATCTGCTCAAGGCCGTCGCCCAGGGCCTGATCGAGCGGTACGGCGAGGAGGAACTGGTCTTCGCCGTCATGGACCCGCGGCGGGGCCTGCGCGGGGCGATCCCGGAGGAGTTCCGCGGCGGCTACGCCTACAACGCCAAGCTCTGCGCGGCTCTCGCGACAGGGGTGGCGGGCCAGCTGGAGAAGCGGCTGCCGGACGAGTCGGCCGACAACGAGGCCTTGGAGCCGGGCAGTTGGGGCGGCGGCCCCCGCATCGTGGCCCTGGTCGACGACTACGACGTCCTGACCACCGCGGGCCAGGCCCCCTTGGCGCCTTTCCTGCCGTACATCCCCTCGGCAGCCGACATCGGCCTGCACTTCGTCCTGACCCGCCGGGTCGCGGGCGCCTCCCGCGGGATGTACGAGCCGCTGGTGCTCGGCCTGCGCGAGTCGGGCGCCTCGGCGCTGCTGATGTCCGGGGACCGCGGCGAGGGCCAGCTCTTCCCCGGCGTCTACGCCTCCCCCCAGCCGCCGGGGCGGGGCGTCCTGATCCAGCGCGGCCGGCCGAACCGCCTGGTCCAGACCGTGCACACCGCCTGAACCGCGCGGCACGCCCGCAGCAGGACGACGACCGCAGACCGAAGGGCAAGCGACCGTGACCAAGGACGTCATCACCCTCAGCGCCAGCATGCCGGAGCCCCTGGGCGTCCTCGCGAGCCTCTTCGCCGGGGGCCCCGACAGGTTCCTCGGCACCGCCGGCGAGGACGCCGTGGTGCAGCTCTGCGACGAGCGGGGCCGCCCGCTGGTCTCCGTCGAGGCGCCCTTCCTGGTGCAGGTGCCCGGGGAGGCGGAGCGCCTCCTCGGGGCCGAGGCGCCGCCGCTGCCGTACTGGTGGACCGAGGCACGGGCGACCACCGGGGTCGAGGAGGCGGAACGTATCGCCGGGGGCTTCGCGGCCCGGCTGGCCTCGCTGTCCGCGGGCACCACCTGGCCCCCGGAGGCGGCCCGTTCGCTGGCGGTGGTGGAGTCCGAGGGCGTCCAGGTGGCGCCGCCGCCCGCGGCCGCGCAGCCCGCCGTGGACGTCCTCACCGAGAAGGCCGCGGTCATCATCCAGGACCGCCCGGTGATCGCCATGACGGCCTGGCTCTCGGACGCGCTGCGGGCCACCGCACTGGCCGGTCTGGCCCTCCAGATCGTCACCCCCGCGTCCGCCCGGCTCTCCCTCGCCGTCCGCACCGTGCTGGGCGGCTGGCCCAACCGCTGGGTCGTCCAGGACGAGGAGTCGGGCTACTACGACGGGCTCTCCGGATCCGTGCTGAGCTGGCAGGACGGCATGTTCGCGCCCGTGCCGGAAGCCGGGGGGCCGGGCGGGGACGCGGAGCCCGCGGTGGCACCGGCCTTCGGCCGGGTCACGGACACCGGCGAACGGCAGCTGGCCGTCTCCTTCCGGACCGTGCACCCCGCCGACGACCGGCTGGTGCTCGGCGGCGCACTGGAGGCCCTCTGGCGTGAACTCACCGGGGCCCCGCCCGCCGGCTGGAGCACCGCGGAGCCGGTCAGCCTGCCCTGGTCGCCGCGGCAGTTGACGGATGTCGCCCACGACCGGTCTCCGGAACCCACCTGGGCGGTGGCCGTGGGCGGAACCGGGCGGCCGGGGCTCGCCACACTTCAGATCAGCCGCACGACGGCGGGCGTGGAGGAGGACGTCACCCTGGCCTTCGGCTACGGGCCCGGTGAGGAGCCACCCCTGGACGCGCTGCGGCGCGCGGCCGGCACCCTGGCCACCCGCCACCGTCTGCAGTCGATGCTGGTGCAGCTGCGCAAGGCCCGGCGCGATCTGCTGGTACCGCCCTGCTTCGAGGGACCGGGGGTGCCGCTGGCGTTCGTGCTCGGCGCGGAGGAGGTCCGCGGGGTACCGGGCGACCGGGCCCGGCGCACCCCGCTGCCCGAACCGCCGTTCCCCCTCGGCCCGAGGACCCGCCCCGCCCTCTACTATCCGCTGCCGGGCGACCCCTCGGACCTCTCCGGCTGGCAGGAGTACGAACGCCTCGTACGGCACCTCAAGGGCGCGTGACCACCCGGCGCGGACCCGTGCGTCCCGGCCCGGTCTCCCCGCCCCGTTCTACGGTGGAACCCGGCCCGGACAACCCGAGGAGTCGAAAGAGCGATGTCTGTACGTGTACGTCCTGTTGCGACGGCTGATCTGGTGGACGAGTACGGAACCCGGCTGGAGGTCCCCGAGGTGCAGTTCCGGCAGTTCGGCGGGCGCCGGTCCTTCGCCGGGCCGGTGCGCACGGTCGCCTGCCACGAGGACAACGCGCTGCTGCGGGAGTTGCTGCGCACCCCGGGCGAGGGCGCGGTGCTCGTCGTCGACGGGCGGGGCTCGCTGCGCAGCGCCCTCGTCGGGACGTGATCGCCGGGTCGGCGGTCGCGAGCGGCTGGGCCGGGGTGGTGGTGTACGGCGCGGTGCGCGACAGCGCCGCGCTCGGCGGGCTCGACCTCGGCGTCAAGGCGCTCGGAACCATCCCGCGCAAGAGCGGCAAGGCGGGCGAGGGCAGCGTCGACACCCCGGTGACCTTCGGCGGGGTGACGTTCCGCCCGGGCCGGATCCTGCACGCGGACGACGACGGGATCGTGCTCCTGCCGGCCGACTGAGCCCCTCCCCCGCCACCCGGAAGACCGCTGCTCAGCACAGGTTCCGCCCCGTTCCCCGCGGGGCGGAACCGCCCTGCCGCAAGGCCTGCGTACCGGGCCCTCGGACAAAGCCCGATCCCCGCCACCACCTTGCCAGGTATGGTAAGCCTTACCTAATTTGACTCCGGACGGTGCGGACGCGGAAATGCGACCGGATCCGCCGTACCGATGATCCCAACCGACGTGAGGAGCACGGGAGATGGGCGCGTTGACCGCAGTACGGGAAGACCGCTTCCAGTGCCGTCGGCCCGCCCGGCTGTACGTGACCAGGGTGCGGCGCACCGAGCAGCTGACCCCGCGTATGGTCCGCGTCACCTTCGGATCCGAGGATCTGTCGGCCTTCCTGAGCAACGGCACCGACCAGCACGTGGCGCTCTACTTCTACGAACCCTGGGTGGACCTGCCGCGGCCCTTCACCCCTGAGGCCGCACGCGAACTGCTGCCCGTCGCCCGGCCCCGGCTGCGCCGCTACACCATCCGCGCCGACCGGCCCGAACTCGGCGAGGTCGACATGGACTTCGTCCTGCACGGCAGCGACCAGCTCGCCTCGGGCTGGGCCGCGCGCGCGAAACCCGGGGACGAGAGCATCTGGTACGGGCCGAGCCCCGCCAACCCCCTCGACCCCGAGACCCCCTGGTGGCTGCTGTTCGGCGACGAGACCGCGCTGCCCGCCCTCGCGGCGAGCCTGGAGCAGCTGCCGCCCGGCAGCAGGGCCCGCGTTGTCATCGAAGTCGCCGACGCGGAAGAGCAGTTGCCGCTCTACACCGGCTCCGGCACCGAGATCACCTGGCTGCACCGCAACGGCCGCCCGGCGGGCAGCCTGCTGCACAAGGCGGTGTCCGCGCTCTCCCTGCCGCCCGGCCCCGGCCGCATCTGGGGCGCCGCCGAACGCGGCGTGACCGGCGCCCTGCGCGAGCACTTCGTCCGCGGCCACGCCATCCCCCGGGACCGCACCCGGCTCACCCCGTACTGGACCGCCGGGCACAGCCAGGACGGCTAGGGCCTTTCCTTCCGGCCAGACTGAGCCCGCGTACCGCAGGGCAGGGTCCGGGCCCGGGAGCGGGAGCGGGCCCGGGGACGTAGCCTGTCCCCGAGCCCTGAGATGCCGCCCAGTTGGCACGCCGGCACGCTTGAGAGCGCGGATCAGTCATCATGTCGTCGTGTTCTGCCTTTGAACTACCGTGCACCGGACGCCGGTTGACGGGTACCACCCGCCGACCGGCGTGAAAGAGAGCTGCACGGGCCGGACTTGAACCGGCATCCGACGACCAGGTCCGGCCCGGTCGATCCGGCGATCGGCGGCGAATGCTGAGCCTGGAGCAATAGTCTGAGATTCATCGCGGTCCGCCTCTGCCGGACTTGGGCCACCGCGGCAGGTGTGCCGCGGGGAGGATTCGAACCTCCAGTGACAACCGCGTGTGTCACGACAAGCTTCAGTTTCAGCTTGCGCTCCTCGCGCACCCCCACCGCGTAGCAGCGGCAGGGGAGTTGATGACGCTACCCGAACAGGTAGCCGAAGACGACCTCACCCACCCGCTCGTCGGTGACCTCCGCGCCGTTCGCCTCCTCGCGGGCGAACTTCACCGCCTGCTGCAACTTCTCGACCCGGTCCAGGAGTTCGTTGACCCGGCGGGCGGGCAGCGCCCCGGAGAACTTCACCGTGGTCCAGTACCCGACGGGCACGTCCTCGTAGTACACCTCGACCTGCGCCGGGTGCTTCTCGGTGGCCTCGGCCTTCACATGGTTGCGCGGCACCTTCTTGGTCCGCACCGTGCGCACCGGCTCGGTCTTCCACGCGTCCGTCGACGGGTCCTGCACCCAGGACTCGGAGGCGTCCAGCACCGGCAGCTTGCGTACGAAGGTGTTGATGTCGGTGAGCTGCTTCTCCAGGAACAGCAGGTACGAGACGGGCACCTGGCTGAGCAGGGTGCGCCCCTCGACCGTGACATCGGCACGCGCCGAACAGTTGGCCCAGTCCTTCGTGGCGGTCACATCGAACAGCCTGCTCAATGTGCTCGCCGTGTCCCGCAGCACATCCTCGGCCTTCACCTGCACCCGCGTCGACTCGGGCGGCAACTGCTCACCCTCCTCGTCCTTCGGCTGGTACGTCCGCGAGATGCCTGCGAGCAAGGCGGGCTTCTGCAGCCCGTGATGAGCCGCCGTCAGGTCCTGATGCGACTTGGACTTGACGCCCTTCTCCACTGCGATGATCTGGTTGAGTTTCGCCACGCCGGAAACGTAGCAGGGTCAACTGCCGCTGTTCGAAGGGTTATTGGCAGCCACCGATCATGACCGCGAACCCGTCGAGGTGGCGGACGAGACCGTACTCGAACAGGACGTCCAGGTCGGGCGGCGTGTCGTCCGACAAGGTCGACAGGAGCGGGTACCTGCCGCTCTCCAGGAGCTGCCGGCGCCGGGAGCGCTGGCTGTCGGACCAGCGGTTCAACGTCATGCCGCTGTTCCGCTCGGCCCGGACCTCGTCGGCCTTGGACAGCGCGACGGTGATGACGAGCGCGTGCAGGGTGAGCGTCTCCTGGAGCCGGACGTCCATGGGAAGGTCGAGGCCGTCCAGGGCCCGCAGCGTCCACTCGGTGTACGCCATCATGTTCGGCACCAGGGCGGGACGTGTGAACGACACGACGTGGGGCAGCCACAGGTGCCGGCGGCACAGCCGCCACTGCTGACGGGCCGCGAGTTCGAGCTTGGCGCGCCACCCCCGCGGCCCCTCCTCGGGCAGACCGAGATCGCCGAAGACCAGGTCGGCCATCTGCGTCAGCAGTTCCTCCTTGCCCGCGACGTACCGGTACAGGGACATCGGACCGAGGTCGAGTTCGGCCGCGAGCCTGCGCATCGTCAGGGCCTGGAGCCCGTCGGTGTCGGCGAGTTCGACGGCGGTCCGCAGGATGCGCAGCCGCAGCGCCTCCTGGTCGGGCGTCTCGGTCCCCCGCGCGATCGGAGTGGCGCTCCGGTCCGCCGACGGCGCCGGCGGCCGGGCGGCCCGCGCGCTGACCACCGTGCCGGACCCGACGCTCGCCTCGACGAGGCCCTCGTCCCGCAGGACGGCCGTCACCTTGGTCGCGGTCGCGATCGCGACCCCCCACCGCTGCGCGATGGCCCGGATGGACGGCACCCGGTCACCGGGGCGGAGATCGCCGCCGAGGATCCGGGAGCGGATCTCCGCGGCGATCACGCGGTAGGGCGGTTCGGACTGCTGCGCTGACGGCACGGGTTCCTCCGCTGGCTGGGGCGCACTCCAGGATGCCAGACACATTGAACTAGTTCACTTGACCCACAGCACTAGTGCACTACGCGCCTGGATCGCGCACTTCCCAGCCCATTCAGCCAATACGTTGTACGCACAGCGATGCACCAGACGGCGTATCGGAGAACGGAGGAGACGGGACTATGCAGAATCGGGACATCCTCGTATCGGGGGGAGGCATCGCCGGAGCGACCCTGGCCTACTGGCTGGGCCGGTACGGATTCCGGCCGACCGTGGTCGAACGCGCCCCCGCCCCCCGCACGGGCGGCCACGGGATCGACATCCGCGGCACCGCGCGCCAGGTGATCGAGCGCATGGGCCTCGTCGCGCAGGTCCAGAACGCGCGCATACGCAACCGCGGCATGGCCTGGATCAATGAGAAGGGCAAGCCGGTGGCCCGGATGAACCTCGACGTGTTCGGCCCGTCCGGCGGCCCCGTAGCGGAGTGGGCGCTCCTGCGCACCGACCTGGCCCGGATCCTCTACGACGCGATCCGCGACGACGTCGAGTACGTCTTCGACGACGCGATCACCCAGGTACGGCAGGACGAGGACGGCGTCACCGTCACGTTCGCGTCGGGCGAGCAGCGACGGTTCGACCTGCTCGTGGGGGCGGACGGCGTCCATTCCGCCGTCCGCGGCCTGACCTTCGGCCCGGACGACCACTGCGTCCGCGACCTCAACTCCTTCATCTCCCTCTACTCCGTCGACTGGGACACCGACCTCGGCGGCAGCCAGCTGATGTACACCCTGCCCGGCCGCGCGGGGCGCCCCGGCAGGACGGCGGCCCTGCGGCCGCTCGCCGAGCCGGGCAGGGCGATGGCGGGGTTCTTCTTCCGCGATCCCGGGCTGGAGTTCGACCGCCGTGACACGATCGCGCAGAAGCACGTCGTGGCACGCCACTTCGGGGACGCGGGCTGGGAGGTGCCGGGTCTGCTCGCGAAGATGTGGGACGCGTCCGACTTCTACTTCGACCGGGTCGAGCAGGTGCACCTCGACACCTGGTCCACCCGACGGACCGTGCTGGTCGGCGACGCCGCCTACTGCGCCTCCCCCATGTCCGGGATCGGCACCAGCCTCGCCCTGGTCGGCGCCTACATCCTGGCCGGCGAGCTCTCCAGGGCCGACGGCGACCACCGCACGGCCCACGCCGCCTACGAGTCGGCGATGCGCGGGTTCACGGACCGGGCCCAGGAGTTCGCCCGCACGTCCGGCGACAACGGGCTGCTGCCCGACTCACCCCGGCAGATGTGGCTGCGCAACCAGTCGGTGCGGGCCCTGCCGTACCTGCCCCGACGCATCGCGGGCCGGGGCCTGGAGCCGGTGGCCCACACGGTCGTCCTCGACGACTACGCAAGCCCGGCCCACCGCTGACTCCACCCCTCCCCCACACACCAGTCCACCCATCCATCCATGCATCCACCCCTCCATGCATCCACCCCTCCATGTGGCCATGTGGCCATGTGGCCGAAACGTAGGAGCACACCATGAGCGTCAGCACTTTCCTCTGGGTCGACGGCCAGGCCGAAGCCCTCGCGACCCACTACACGTCGCTGTTCCCCGACTCCGTGATCGGTGACGTGCAGCGGGACCCGGACGGCAACGTCACCACCGTCGACTTCACTCTGGCCGGCAGCCGGTACGTCGTCTACAACGGCGGCCCGCAGTACCCCATCACCCCCGGCATCTCCCTCTACGCGGAGTGCGACACCCAAGCGGCGCTCGACGCCCTGTGGGCGGGCCTGACCGACGGCGGCAAGGAGGGCCCCGGCGGCTCGCTGGTCGACCGCTTCGGGGTCACCTGGCAGGTCTACCCCTGCCGCCTGCGCGAACTCCTGCGCGACGCCGACCCGATGACCGCCGAGCGCGTCCTCACCGCTCTGCACTCCATGACCAGGATCGACATCCAGGTCCTGGTCGACGCCCACGCAGCAGCCCAGGCCTGACACCCCGCGGAAGGCACGAACCCATGATCTCCACCAGTCCCCCCACACCCCGGCGGCACATCCGCCCAGGACGTGCGCAGCCGACGCACGGCCGCGTGCGCGCGGCGTGGACCCTGGCTCTGCTGACGACGCTGTGTGCGGAACTGACGTTCACCGCCGTCGCCGTCCCCAGCACCTGGGTGCTCCTGCCCCTGCTGCTGGTGATGTACGGCGCCGGTGTGCTCCTCGTCCGCGAGGCCGTGGTCCGCTCCGGCGGCGGATGGCCGAGCCTCGTACTGCTCGGGCTGGCCTACCAGTTGTCCGAGGACGGGCTCGGCCTACAGGCCCTGAACAGCCCGGACATGTACGACGCCGCCGACTGGGGCCTGCGTGCCCTCGGCATCAACTGGACGTACTGGGAAAGCCAGATCGGTGTCCACGTCGTGCTGAGCGTGCTGCTCCCCGTCATGATCGCCGACCTGCTCTTCCCTCACCTGCGCGGTCGCGCGTATCTGCGCGGCGGCGGCCTCACCGTCACCGGTGTGCTGGCCGTCCTCGGCGTCGTCGGCCTGCGTGTCTTCGTCTCGGCCACCGAGGATTCCGGCTACCGCACCCCGCTGGGCTGGACCCTCGTCTACCTGGTGGCCATCGCTCTGCTGGCCTGGCTGGCCCTGCGCGTACTGCCGCGACGCCGGCCGCGGAACACGGTGCAATCCGAGCGCCGGGCACCGCGCCCCGGCGTGGTCGGCTTCGTCTCCCTCTACCTGACGATGGCCTTCCTGACCACGCTGCTGCCGCTCGGCCTCGATGGAGACCTGCTCTTCGGCGACGCGATGTCGCAGCCCTTCCGGCTGATCGCCGCGGCGATGACCGCGGTGCCGTTCGCCTGGCTCGCTGCGCGCTGGCGGAGCGCGGGCAACTGGACCGACCGCCACCGGCTCTGGCTGATCGGCGGGATCCTCATCTCCCACACGGCGTTCATGATGCCGGGCTCGTGGACGAGCGCGCTCATCGGCCTGGTCACCCTCGCTCTGGAGATCCTGGCGCTGAGGATGCTGGCCCGCCGCGTCCCCCACCTCGACACGCCACCGGAGCCTTCTCCGGCCCGGTGACCCCGCCCTCCACCCGGCTGCCTTGCCCGTCCTCGAACGGGCAAGGCAGCCGCAGGTGTCTCCGACACCGCCGCTCATGCCGTCCGGCACCGGCACGGAAGCCACACGGAACCGGCCGCCTGCACGCCCTCTCTGCACCACCGGAACGACGGCGGCCTCCGCATCACCCCCCGACGGTCCCCAGTCCGTCCATGCCGGACCTCGCTCCCGGGCAACCGACTACGCCCTTCGGCAGCTCACATGTCGACCTACGGATGCCGGGAGAACCACAGCCGCGCCTGTCCACCGCCGATCCACCGCGGACGATCAGCGCGCCCCGGGCTGGCAGTAACGCACCCATTTCGATCACGAAGAACACAAAACCCCAGGTCACGAACTATGTGACCTGGGGTTCAATGGAGCCGCCTTCGGGATTCGAACCCGAGACCTACGCATTACGAGTTGTCCGATCTTGGTCCGGCAGTCTCCATGCGCATCCGAAATCCCAGGTCACCCCTCGTCTTGGACAGTGGCGGAGGACAGCGGATGACTGCGGGCGGCTCATCAATCGAGACCACAAGTGAGACCCGCTCCTGCGCGCCACGCTCGGGTGGCGGGCACCGCCCAGCACCACTGCCGCCGGCACGCGTTGAGCAGGGTGACCGCGACCGTTCAGGCGTTACGCCACGCCTCAAAGAACCGCTCCCGGTCCTGCGCCGTCTCGAACTGCCGCCGCCCGGCCAGGGCAACGTGCCACGCGCTCATCTCTGCATCCCGCAGCCAGAGTTCACCGCCGTATCGCCCGCTAACTCCGACAGCGCTTCCATCCAGGGTCGAGCCGATGACCTCCGCGACGTCGGCACGCTGAGACGGCGCCAATTCCTCCAGAAAGCTCAGGACACGCGATGCGATGCCGCCTTCGTTTCCTTCGTGAATGCGATCGAAGAAGGGACCCCCCCCCATGTTGGCCGGGACGATGTTCCATGCGGCCTCGCCTGCGGCTTCGAGGATGCGCCTCCAGAAGGTGCCCCCCTCCGGGGTGCCCGGCAACGGGAGCGCTGCGAAGAGGTCGATCAAGTGGCCATTAGCCGCTCGGCTGTACGCGGAGTCGCAGGTTGCGGCAGAGGCGATCTTGGCCACGTGTTTGACGGTGAGGCCGCCGTCCTCGGGCCAGTCGAGGGGGGTGTTGAGATCCTGAGCGAGGTGCTGTTCCAACTCGTCGTACTCATCAGGCTGCTTGCTGCCGAAGTACCGGTTCACGATCACGCCGTCCCCCTGGGGTTCCGTCTGATGCTCGACCCAGTCAGCATGCCAGCGAAGGCGATCTTCGACGCGAGCGATTCCAGCCGAAGTGGCTCGTCAGCGCCAGCCGCGTGGGACGCGCGACCGCTTCGTCCCGAACGCGATCAAGGCCACAGCGACCTGGGATCGAGCGTGCTGACCTGCTCGTTCTGTTCCGACCCTGTCCATTACCGTCCAGGGCCGTCCGGACTCGGCTGCGGCGATTGGCCCCCTGTTTGGCCCCCTCTGGGACCCAGGAACGCAACGGCTTAGCTGGGCGCCAGGGGCGCTTGGAGAGGGCAGCAACTAGTTCGCGCGATCAGCCAGCTCTCTGCCGACGCGTTGATGTCCCGGCTGCCATCCTGTGCTGGCGTGCTGTCCAACGAGGCGTGGGGCCGTGCATCGTCCGTCCTGCCTGTAGCGAAGCCCTAGCAGAGTGCACTTTCGCACTTAAACCCACATGCGACACCTTCAACATATTGAGCCGATCCCCATCCAACGTCTACACTTGTTGGACTACGACCTGTAGAATTTTCCCTTCTGGCGTATTGATCAAGACTGGACGATCGGGGGACGCATGAAAATCTCAAAGAATGCACTGCTTCCCCAGTTTGAACGACAGACAGATTATTTCGATTACTTTTCCGGCAGTGAAGTTCCGGACGTTCAGCAACTTCAAGATAAGCGCTTGAAGGCTGGTCTACAGAAGACGTATCTGTTGGAAACTGTCGACGGTGGCAACGCGGGGGGCGGTCCATCTTTAGCGGAAATTTTCCAGCGTAGCGAAATTCGCATCGATGAGCTTTCTGGCGATGACGGAGTGCACGCGCTCTACGCGCCATCGGGAGAGCGTGTAGCAGTTCTGGAGGAAGTTGACTCCAGATATCTTGCTTTGTATACGCTCTTGCCTTCGGTGGAATCAGATAAGCTCGTCAAGGATGCTGTAGCCGCTAACCCTTTCCTTGACCATCTGTGGCTTTCGTCGCAAAGTTTCCTTACGCTCTGGACGCAAGTCCTCCGAGATAACAACAATAAGCGATACGGGAAAATCACCTTCGAGCACGAGTCGATCTATGAAACTCACGAGGGCGACGAGGAATATTTCCAGGATGAACGCAGGACATCACGCTTTACGATGGTGGACAAGCTGGAAGTAATTTCCCAGAAGATGGACCCACTGTCCCAGGAGTATGCTCCGCTCGCGTCAATCACGCAGCTTCGAATTCCTGCTCAAGGTCGCGGAGGTCACGATCTCTACTACGACGGCAAGTTGACCAATCGAAGCAGTTCATTTTTGGATCACCGTGCCACTGTTCGTGGAGTTGTAGATCTGTACCGTGCGCTAACTAAGCGCGTCGAAGAGCAGCTATGGGTTTCTGCATCTGGTCCTCACGGGATCGCCGACGGGAATTTTGGATCGATTGCCGAGATCGTATTCAGCAAAACTCTCCCGGAAGACCTATTTAAACGCTGGGTGATTAGCCTGTTCAATAACAGGCGAAATCGTTTCAGGGTTACTGGCTACCCAACTTGGCTCAGTGACAGGAAAGTTCACGCCAATGCGATAGATCAGCATTTGTGGCAGCCTCTAGTGCTTGAAATGACGCCAGAGCGGGTTATTGCTGTTTTGCCTCACGGCACATGCGGTAATTCGATCAATCGACTCGTGTCGAATATTCAGCGCTTCGTTGATCCTAAGGTGACAGCGTACATCGGCGATCAAGAGTACGGGGCTTTGATTCAAGGGGTGGCAGTCTAAGCCCAGGGGGGGAATTGCTTACTCGTGACCCGGTGTTCCAGGTCAACACGTGCTTGTGGCTGGTTGCAAAGTCGACGCCGGCTAAAGATGGTAACCGACCGTTTTTTGACGCGGGATACAGGCTTCGCTCTCTAGGGGCAAAGCTTGCTTTCAGCGCGGAGTTGCGTACACAACTCGCACAGCGAGGATGGGGGCCTAATCCGCCCGAGCCTGACTTGCTATTCCATCACCTCGCTTCCGGTGACCATCTAGTCCTGGAATGCAAGGCTTCCAGTTTTAGCAGAGAGTCTAGTACTGCTGGCCAAGCCCGTAAGCTTCTGGTTTCCTGTGCAGATTCCACTACAGCGGTCGGGATAGATGGTCAAGCCGTGGTGGTCTACGTACTGCCAAGTGAGGATTACCCACTCCAGGCGGCAACACTGCAAGAATTGGCCAGTGAGCTGACGGAAGATGGTTTTCTGACCGCAATATACGGAGTGCTCGGACTCAAGATTGACGATGAAGGCCTGTGGGTCGAACTGCGAATCGGCCAAGATTCATCGCCGCATTTGGCGAGCCTCGAGGATAGATTCCTGATAGTTGCTGGGGATCCCAAGGAAGCCCGTCCTTTATACTTGATCCCTTACGACCCAACTGCGGCTGACAATCAATCCCGTGAGGAACGGGAGTACTGTCACCAAATCCTGCTTGAACGATGTTATGTAGCCGCCGTCCAGATAATCGGAACCGCAGATGTTCCGGAATGCGTGGTTATCAAGGGTGACGAGCTTTTCCGTAAGGCTACATATGGGGTGTCGGATAAGTGGCACGCCAAGGAGATCGGCCCACTCAAGAGCAAGATAGTTCACGGCATGGCGACCCTGCTAAATAAGAAAGAATTGCAGGGAAGAGTGACTGTGAACAACAATCAGGTTGAGCTGTTGCTGCGGGATGAGGACGACAGAGATCTGGCAATCAGTAGATTGCTGAAAGCCAACACGGTGCAGCTTGCCTTGAAGGCATCCAGCGGGCAAACAGACATCGATCACATCGACTGACATGCGAAAACCTGACGCATCGTGAGTGCGGAGAGAAACGTACGCATCCCTACGAGGGAGCTGCGTACGTTTCCTTCCGTACGAGTCCAGAGCAGTACACGGGAGAGCGGCGAGGGAGCCCACTGCGTGGTGCTTCTTCGGGCGGAGTCGAGCAGGCCCTCGCACGCGACCATGCGGGCTGCACCCCAAGCGCCGTGTCACATTTCAGTGCGTCCAGTCGTCAGGGCCTCCGCCCCGCCACTGGATGAGTGTGGAGCGGACGACGTCCATCTCATCCCAGTCCTGTAGCCCTGCCTCCTGCATGAACCGGGCGACGTCCTGGACGGAATGCGCGCGGCCGAGGATTGTCCCGTCAACCCGCACTCGCCGACCGCCGTCCTCGTCGGGCGGATAGATCACAACAGGTAGGGCAGCCATGCGTTCAGCGTCCCCCGGCCGTTGAGCGAACGCACGTTCAGATCCTAATCAGAGACCCGGACAGACTGTCCGGGTCTTTCTGTTGCGTAGCCCTGACCCTTGTGCCGAGGCAAGCATGGCAAGGCCCGCTACCAGCCGCAGCAGTGGCTCTGTACCGTGAAACTGGCCCCTCACCACCAGTAGGAGGCAAGACGCAATGCGTGGTCTCGGAGATCACCTCAGCATCGGCGAGCGGATCGCGTTCTACCGCAGGCGTCGCGGCCACACGCAGGAGGTCTTGGCCGGACTTGTCGGCCGAAGCACCGACTGGTTGGCGAAGATCGAACGAGGGAGCCGGAATCCTCCCCGTGTCGACATGCTCGCCGAGCTGGCGCGCATCCTGCGCGTTCCGCTCGGGGACCTGCTCGGGCAGACCGTGCTCATGGAAGACGAGCGGCAACAGGACGACGTACCTGCGGTGCGCGACGCCCTCATGAGTCCGCGCCGGCTGTCCCGACTGCTCTTCGGCCCCGAGGCTGAGACGCAGCTCCCTACACCTGCGCCGGTGGCTGTGCGCGTAGAGCAGTCGTGGAACGACTATCAGGGCGGGCGGCTTGGCAGCGTCATCGCGGCCCTTCCGGGGCTTCTCCAGACCGCGCAGGAACTGGAGGAGCGGGCGACACGGCGCGGCGAGGATCGCGGAGACTGCTGGGCCGTGTCCGCCCGCACTCACCACCTCGCCGCGACGACGCTCGCGAAGATTGGCGAGTCCGATATCTCCTGGCTGGCTGCTGAGCGCGCGATGCGGGCCGCTGACGAGTCGGACAACCCGCTTGTGCTCGCGTCGGCCGCGCGTTCCGGAACGCACGCCCTACTCGCCAACGGCCGGTACGACGACGCCCTGGAGCTGGGCAACACTGCCGCTGCATGGCTGTCGTCTCAGGTCACCGAGCAGGACCCGGAGGCGCTGAGCTTGCTGGGCATGATTCACCTGCGCGCCGCCGTAGCGGCTGCTCGCCATCAAGACCGTTCCATCGCGAATGGGCTGCTGGACCGTGCCGAGGAACTCGCGGACGACCTCGGATCCGATGAGAACTACTGGCAGACGGGGTTCGGGCCCACGAACGTCGTGCTGCACCGCTTGTCCATCGAACTGGACCTGGACAACATCGCGTACGTGGTCGAGAACGGCCGGATCAACGTCGACCACATGCCGCAGGAACGCAGCGTCTCGCACCGCATCGACTACGCGCGTGCGCTGTCGTTGGCTGGGCAAAGCGACGAGTCCTTCGCCGAGCTGCGGACGGCTGAGCGCACGTCGCCACAGCTTGTACGCAACAATCCCAGGGTGCGCGAGACCCTGCGTGACCTGATCAAGCAGGCGCCTGTTTCCAGCGGCTCGCGTTCGTCCGAGGTGTTCGTGATGGCTCAACGATGCAAGGCGGTGCAGTGAGTTCAAGCAAGCGCGGGGTGCTCGGGGTCGTCGGATCGGCGGCTGGAGGCGTAGAGGCGCTGCGTACCGGCCTCGTAGAGCCTGCGATCGACCGCGGATGGCAGGTGGCCGTAACCCTCACGCCGACTGCTGGACAGTGGCTTCGGCTCACTGGCGAGGCGGAGCGCTTGGAGGAGGCCACCGGCTTGCCCGTCCGGTACGAACCGCGGCTCCCAGGCGACGCACGGCCGCACCCGCAAGTCGACTGCTACGTGGTCGCTCCCGCGTCGGCCAATACGGTGGCCAAGCTCGCCATGGGGTTGATGGACAACCAGGCGCTGACGCAGGTGGGCGAGGCCATTGGCACGCTCTCGCTGCCGGTTGTCGTCTTCCCACGGGTGAACGCGGCTCACGCTCGCCATCCGGCTTGGGAGCACCACATCGAGGCCCTTCGGTCCGGTGGCGTCCGCGTCGTCGATGAGCCGGACGTATGGCCGTTGTACGAGCCGCGGGAGGCGCCGGCGGGCCGTGACCTCCCGTGGGACGCGGTGTTGGACGCCGTGGAGGCCAGCGCTAAATGACTGGTCGTCAACCTGCCTGACCTGCAAGGAAAGAGGACCCGGACACTCTGTCCGGGTCCTCTGCCGTTCCGTCCCACATGCTCATTGGCATGTCAGGCATCAACGAGCAGAGCGGCGAACTGCAAGGTATGACCCCTGCCGAACTCGCCTTGATCAAAGCGAGCTTGAGGGAGGCGCACGCCACCGTGGGACGACTGGTGGAACGTGCCGGCGAACTCACGGTGCGGGTGGAGTCTCGCTACCAACGATCTGTTCAAGGCGGTCCAGTCGCTCACCCAGCACGCGCAGGGCGTCATGGATCGTGCTGAGTTCAGTCGCCAAGGCGGTGAACGCAGGGCTGCTGCCCGGTTCGGTGCCGAGAGGCACGGACGGATCGCGGACGAACGTGCCACGGCCCTGCTGGCTGAGCACGAGCCCTTCGTCCCGAAGCTGGCTGTAGGCGCTCTGCACGGTCATGAGTTGAACGTGCAGCTCTTTGGCGAGCGCACGAGCTGCGGGGAGCCGGTCGCCGGGCTTGTAGTCGCTGTCAGGGGCCGTGATCTTTGCGCGGTACTCGGCTGCGATGTCCTTCGCCGTCGGCGGCTGCTGGGGCGCTTCGGGGCTCTCATCCATGCCTCCGAGCGTAACCGGACCTAGGTCAATCTCCGATCGCTTCGATGGGACCGCTTGACACTTAGATTGACATGGGTCAATCTGAAGTTGCGACGGAGCGAGAGCCCAGAAACGGGCCTCATCGGTTCGATCGCAATTGCTTGACCTGCACGAACGGGCGTCGAGTCTCCGGATTCGGCGCCAAGGGGCCCGGGATAGATCGGGCCGAGGGTCCCGGATCCCTGGTCAACCGGAGGGCTTAGGCCGAAAGGCCACTCCATGCGCCTGCAACGGGAGCTCGTGTTCCCGAAGGAGACAACGCACCACCCCAACCCTTTCCGCAGCTCATCGGCTGCGGCGGTTGCCTCCGCTGCTCGTCTCGTACGAGCAGCGCTGAGGGGAGCCGGAAACTCCGACTTCAACGGCGCGAGCCCCCGGTGCTCTAACACCGGGGGCTCTGTTCGGGCCGTTGTGACCTGCTTGGAGGCCACGACCCATGAACCACATCGTCACTGTTCAGGACGCTGTTACCGCGTTCGCTCCGTTCATGGAGCCCACGGACGCTGAGCTGGACGCCATCGACGCTGAGATGCCCGTCATTCTCGCCGATGTCGACCTGCTCGACGCGGAGATTGCCACCTTCGATCGCACTCCGACGGAGCTGGACGAGCGGCGCATCCGCCGGGCCCGTCGCCGCGCGCTGGCCGCCCGCGTGGCCCTGGTCAACCGCACCATTGAGCAGGCGGGCGGTGCCGCATGAGCGCCGCCGTGCGGGACCTGTCCGCCGCACACGCTGAGGTGAAGGCGGAGATCACGCGGACCGACAGCAAGGCCAGTCTCCTGCTCGCCTTCATCGGCGCCGTTCTGGCCGGTGTGTGGAGCGCGGGCAAGGATCTGCCGCTCACCGCCTACACGCTCGCCCCCGGCCTGGCCGGTATCGCGACGTTGCTGGGTGCCGCCTCGCTGCTGCTTTCCTCGGTGCGACCGAACTTGTCCGGTCGGCACGGTTTTCCGCTGTGGGCCACGCTCACCCCTGAGCAGATCAGGGATGCGGTGGCCACCGACATCGCCACCGACATCGCGGGACTGTCTCGGATCGCCGTCACCAAGTTCACCGCCCTGCAACGTGCGATCGACCTGACCCGAATCGGCGGCACGCTGCTCGTCGCAGCCACCGTCATCACGCTTGGCGGTGCAGCATGACCTCTGAGGCCCGCAAGGAACTGAGCAAAACTCAGAAGGTCGTGCTGGGAGCGGCATTCGTTCCGATGCTCGCGACCGGGGTGTTCGGCGGGATCGGCACCTACTCCAACATCAGCGGCGCCTACGGCAAGGGCACTGCGCTCGGGGCCGTGGCGGCCGGTGAGGGCGCGACTGCCGTCCTCGCCCTGGTCCTGCTCGGGCTGACGATGCTGGGCCAGTCCTCGCCGCGCATCGTGCGCCTCGGGCTGTGGGCGCTGCCGGCCGCCGCGTCCGCGATGGCAGCGATGGCGGCCGACGATCCGGGCACCACGGTCATCTACGCCATCACCCCGATGGGCATGTGCGTCTCTGCCGAGGGCATGGCGTTCCTGGCGCGCCGGATCGCGGTGCACACCGAGGGTCGCGACGCAGAGGGCGAGCGGCATGCGGTCGAGACCGTGCAACGGCTCGCCTATCACCGGGCCCGCGCCGCCAACCACCCCGACAAGAGGGTGCGGCAGCGCTCGGATCGGGCATCGTGGCGGCTCGCCCGCAGGGTCGGGGTCGGGGATGCGGAGTTGGGATCGAGGCTGCTCGATGTGCAGCGCGAGCGCGTCACAGTCGGCGCGGACGCCGCACTTGGATCGATGTTCCACCTCACCCCGGACGGGCCTTCGACCGAGGGTGCAAAGCAGGAGGAATCAATCGAGATCGTAGGGAAACGGTCTATGGCTGACCTGCCCGAATCGGCCCCCGCACCGATCACTGGCGGCCCGCTCGTGCTGCCGCGTGCGGTGCCGGTCGGGTTCCTGAAGTCGACCCTTCCGAGCAAGCCTGTGAAGGCGATCGAGCCGTCCCCGGCCGCCTCGATCGAGCGCCGCACGGCCCCCGCCGAATCGAGCAGGCCGCGCCGCGCCACCGGCCGCGTGCCGGACGTCGCAAAGCCGATCCGATCGAAGCGCACCCCTGAGCAACTGCTCGGCGAGGCGCGCGCGATGACGGCGGATTGGCCGGACGTGAAGCTGACCGCTGAGGGCCTGCGCCGTGAGCTGCACACGTCCCCGGCCAACGCTCGAATGCTGCGCGAGACGCTGCGTGCCGAGCGCGCCTCGTCTGCGGCGTGACCTGCAACTACTGCCTGCCGACCTCGCTGTGCAGGTGCGTTGTGCTGCTCCTACCTCCAAGACCAGCACAACGCAGCTTGACCAGGGTTCGGCCGCTCACCTTCCACCGCGGCGGCCGAACCCCTTCAACTCCCGTGAAGGAGAACCCCCAGCATGACCGAGATCGACGTATCCGGTCCGCCCGTTGAGGCGCCGGAAGAGGAGACCACCGAGACCAGTGCGCGGGTGCTGCCGTTCCTGCGCAAGGAGACCGCCCCCGCCGCCGCGACGGTGCCGACCGAGGAGGAGGCGAAGCCGGGTGAGTGGGAGGCCTACCTCCCCGACAGCGACGACCCGGAGGCCGAGGGGCTGACCGAGGGCGCCGAGGTCGACCCGCCCAAGCAGGCGTATCCGCCGTCTGCGGCGGAGTGGATGGAGGCCAAGGACAAGGCCCGCCTTCCGGTCCTGCCGGACTGGGTGAAGCTGCCCGACCAGCGCAAAGCCGTCCGCAAGTGGGCGGTGCGGCACTACTCGACGATGGTCGGCTATCACGCGGTGCGCCTGCCGATCGTCTACACCCCGAAGATCGTGGCGTACTCGCCGATCGGCGCGTGGCGCTGGTCGACCGCGATCGGCCGGTGGGTCTTCGACGCGGAAGGCAAGGCCCTGCGCCTCGCCTCCGTCGTCAAGGAGGACGCCGCGGAGTATCTGCGGCTTTCTCACCAGCGCAATGATCGGGTGCGGCTGCGCGGCATCGTCGCCGCGCTCGGCACGTTCATCGGCCTCGCCGCGGCGCTGACCCTGTATGTGATGGCGCCGTCGTGGCTGCTCATGCTCGCGATGGCCGCGCTGACCACGGCACTTGGGGCGGCGGGGGCGCCGGTGGACCGGCCGCTGATCGACCGGGCCAAGGTGACGTTCCGCAAGCGCAAGCTGTCCTCGGACATCGTGATCCGCGCGCATGAGGTGGCGGGGCTGACGGAGAAGGACATGTCCGTCGCGTTCCCGCGCCCGATCGGCCGGGACGGGGACGGGTGGCGCGTGGTCGTCGACCTGCCGTACGGCAAAACGTTCAAGGACGCGCTCAAGGCCCACGGCCGCCTCGCCTCCGGCATGGACATCGCGCCCACGCAGTTGTTCATGGACCCGGACGAGACCAGCAACCGGCGCGTGTCGTACTGGATCGCGGACCGTGACCCGCTCGCCGTGCCGTCGGGTAAGTCGCCGCTGCTCGGGGCGACTCGGGTGGACTTCTGGAAGCCGTTCCCGTGGGGTGTCGACGAGCGCGGCAACCCGGTGATGGCGACCATGCTGTGGCTGTCATTGCTGGTTGGTGCGGTGCCGCGGCAGGGCAAGACGTTCTCCGCGCGCACCATCGCACTCGCCGCGGCGCTCGACCCGTACGTGAGGCTGTACGTGTTCGACGGCAAGGCGTCGCCGGACTGGCGGAAGTTCGCGCTGGTCGCGCACCGGATCGGGTTCGGCATCGTGCCCAAGAACGGCCTCGACCCGGTGGAGCACCTGCTCGCCTCGTTGCGCGAGCTGAAGGCGGACGTGGAGGACCGCTACCACCGGCTGTCGGAACTGCCGCTGCACATCTGCCCCGAGGGCAAGCTCACCCCGGAGATCAGCCGGGACAAGAAGCTGAACATGCCGCTCACGCTGTTCGTCGTCGACGAGGTGCAGGAGTACTTGCAGCATCCCGAGCACGGCAAGGAGATCCTGGCCCTGCTCGTCTACCTCGCCCGCGTCGCCCCCGCGGTCGGCGTGAGCGTGATGACGTCGACGCAGAAGCCGGACGACAAGGCCTGCCCCTCCGAGCTGCGTGACCAGCACCAGGCCCGGTTCGCGCTGCGGGTCGGCGCCTACCAGGTCTCGGACACCATCCTCGGTGCCGGGTCCTACAGCGAGGGTCTGGACGCGTCCAAGCTGCTCAAGTCCCACAAGGGAGTTGGCCTGCTCAAGGGCATGTCCGACGACTCGGGAATCGTACGCACCTACCTCGCCGACGGTCGCGACGCGGAACGCATCCTGACCCGCGCCGCCGCCCTGCGCGAGGCCGAGGACACCCTGTCCGGCGACGCCGCCGGACAGGCCCCGGCCGCCGAAAACGCGGCCACGGTGCTCGACGACGTCGCGCAGGTCCTCGGCAAGGGCGAGACCAAGTTGTGGTCCGAGACCATCGTCGACCGCCTCGCCGAACTGCGCCCCGAGGCCTACGGGGCGTGGGCGGAGATGGAGCCCAAGCCGAAGGCCGAAGCGCTCACCGCGGCACTCAAGCCGTTCGGCATCGGCACCGAGCAGATCAGTCGCCGCGTGAACGGCGAGCAGTTCAACAAGCGCGGCATCAAGCGCGACGACATCACCAAGGCGATTACGGAGCGCAACAAGAAGAGGGACGCCGGATAGGTCTCACGGCGTGCTACCGGTAGCGACGAGCGTCGCTACCGGTAGCAACCCTGCTAGCGACCCAAACCGCCCCTGATCAGGTCGCTAGCGAGTAGCGGCCCACCTGCGGAAACCCTTCAAAACCGCCCGAGAGGCCCTGCCATGACTCTCTCCGCGCTCACTACCGCCTTCCTGTTCCTCGTCACGCTTGGTTACGGAGTGCGGTGCTGGCTGTCCCCGTTCGGCGACTGCCGGCACTGCGACGGGATGGGCCACGCCATCAAGCACGACCGCAAGGGCAAGCCCAAGCGCGGCAAGGACTGCCGCCGATGCAAGGCCACCGGCAAGCGGATACGCGTCGGTCGCCACCTCTACAACGTCAGCCGCCGCACCTACCGCGCCGGCACCCGTTGATGGTCGCCACCATGCTGCGCCTCGCCGCGCTCGGCATCGCCGCTCGGGCTGCTGCTCACGTCCTGCCTCGCCCACTGACCTGAAAGGCGGCTCTCGTGACCGTCACGATCCCGCTCGTTCTGCTGCTCGCCGCCGGGCTGCTCGCGCTGCTGCGCTTCCGGGCGCTCGGTGGCGGCGCCGCCGTGGTCGCCGTGCTCTTCGGCTTCTACCTCTCCTCCACCGACGCCAACGGCACCATCAACGGCCTCGTATCGGCCATCACCAGCGCCATCCCGAACCTTGGAAGCTGAAGGGACCGGCCGTGAACGAACCCACCCTGCACTGCCCGCCCACCACGGCGAGCACGGTCCACTACCCGGCCCCCGTACCGGCCCCGGCACCGATGGTGCCCATGCAGCCGGACCAGATTTCCGCCGTGCAGTCGATTGTGCTGCCCGACGGCCGCGTGGTCACCGGCTACGCCATGGACGCGGCCAAGCCCGAACCGTTCGCTGCGAAGCCGCCCGTCTCCCGGGCCGCGGTGAACATCGCGCTCGGGGGTATCGGCTTCGCCGCGGTGTGCGGCGGCCTGCTGATGCTCACCACGTTCATCGCCGCACTCGCCGCGCTCATCCAGCAACTCGTCATCCTCGCCGCGGTCATCTTCGGCGGGTTCATTGCCGCTCAGGTCCTCGGATCGGGCCGGGGCGGCGGAACGACGGTCAACATCCGCAAGGCCGTCATCAAGCGCAACCACTTCCACAGTTGAAGAGGAGCACCGCATGACCACGCACCCGACCCCCGCCGCGGTGGCGGACCAGGCCGCTGAATCGGTCCGCAGCCTCAACCACGCCACCCAGCACGTCAAGGGCGAGCTGGCCTACCCGAGCGACGCGTACGACGTGGTCGCCTCGCTCAAGACGCTCACCCAGCGCCTCCCGCAGACCTTCGACCAGCTCTCCGCGTTCGTGGAACGGCTCGGCAAGGTTGGCGCCGTCACAGCCGACTACGGCGACCCGGAGGAGCACATCGGGGAGGCCCGGTCCGCGCTCGCCTCCGCCGCACTTATCGCGCAGACGCTCACCGAGCACCTGGATCGCACGCACAACGCGCTCTCCCCGCTCGGCTACAGCGCCACCGCCGAGCAGTAGCTACGCCAAGGGCGGCCCCCGCATCTCGCCAAAGAACTGGGGCCGCCCTTGTCCACCTGCCCACAACAGACCTGTGGAGGTCTCCTAGCATGACTCAACCGACCGATATTCGGCGAGAGTACCTGCGCCTGTACGGCATGAACGAGCACCAATACGCCGCCCTACAGCTCGCTGCGTCAGGCTTCCCGGTCCTGCCGCTGAGGGTGGGCAAGGTGCCGTTCGGCAACTGCCGCACCTGCACCCGCAACGCGTGCGGCGGCCGGCCGAACATGAGGACCCCCGGCCCGTGCGCCTGCCCGGCGCCCTGCCACGGCTGGGCCGCCGCCACCACCAACCCGACCGTCATCACCTCGGGCATCTGGCGGCGCGCCTGGGTGCAGGCTTCTGCGGTCGCCTACCACCCCGGCGGCGCCGGTCTCACCGTCGTCGATCTAGACGATGCCGACGCCCTCGCCTGGGCACGCGAGAGCCTGCCTGCCACCCAGACCGTGCTCACCACTCGGGGCGAGCACTGGCTCTACCAGGGCGCCATGCAGTCCGCCAACGCGGTACGGCCCGGCGTCGACATCAAGTCGACCATGCAGTACGCCCGGTGGCTCGGCCCCGGCACCGGCACCCTCACGGCACTCCCGGACGTGGTGCGCGCGCTGATTGTGAAGGAACGCGCCTCCGTCCGGCCGGTGGCCGTCACGGTCCGCGCACCGGGCAGGAACGGGCCGTGCCCGCACCGCACGCCGACCTATCTGGAGCGTGGCCTTGCCATGGCCGAACAGCGCGTCACCGACGCCTCCAGCGCGGTGCACGCCACCGTCTACCGCACCTTCCTGGCGGTGCTCTCCACGCACGGCCGGTGCGGCTGCCTCACCGACACGCACATTGCGCGCCTGTTCACCGCCGCTCAGGCCAAGGGCGAGACCGCCCGGCACTGCACCGACGCGTGGGCCAACGCCCGCACCGCACTGGGGATGTGAACCATGTCCGAGGACGAGAAGAACCCGGCCCGCGAGGTCATCACCGACTACGCGCAGGCGCACTTCCGCTACTTCCGCACCGCCGACGGCACCGTCTACGCGCAGAAGAACGGCCACCCCGTGGCCCGCCCTATCCGCTCCCAGGGCACGACGGGAAGCCATCGGCAGGAACTCATGGTCGGCCTGTTCAAAGACGGCATCGGCGTCTTCAACGGCACCGCACTGAAGGAGGCGTTGGATCTGATCGAGGCACTGGCTCTGACCGAGGACACGCAGGCTGTGAACATTCGCGTCGCGCCCGGATTCGACGGCGCGACCTGGCTCGACCTGGGCCGCGACGACGGGCAGTCGGTGCGCATCCATCCCACCGGGTGGGACATCCTCACCCCCGACCCGCATGAGGTGTGCTGGCGGCGCACGCAGCTCACCGGGGAACTCCCGCTGCCCGTCAAGGACACCGACGGCAAGGGCATCGATCTGCTGTTGCGGCTGTGCAACTTCGCCACCGCCGCGAGCGAGTCGCTGGCCATCGCGTGGCTGATCGGCTGCCTAGGCCCGTCCGTGCCCGTCCCAGCACCGTTCCTCACCGGCCCTCAGGGCGCGGGCAAGTCCACGGGCGGGCGGATGCTCATGAGGATCATTGAGGGCATGAGCGGCGATCTGAGGCGCGCCCCGAAGGACGAGGCGAACCTGATCGCGGCCGTCGCCGCCGGGTGGGTCACAGCCCTGGACAACCTCTCCCACATGGCATCTGACCTGTCCGACGCCATGTGCTGCATCGTCACCGGCGCCGAGGACGTCAAGCGAGCCCTGTTCACCGACGGGGATGTCTACCGCACTGGCTACCGCCGCCCCCTGCTGCTGACCGGCATTGACGTCGGCATCATCCGGCCCGACCTCGCTGAACGGCTCCTGCCGCTGCGCTTGGAGCGGCCCACGGTGCGGCGCACCGAAGCGGAGCTGTGGGCGGAGTACGCGGAGATCCTGCCGGTCGTGCTCGGCTCGCTCCTGGACCTCACCGTCCAGGTCCGCGCGGTCGAGGCGGAGACACCGACCGACCTTCGGATGGCAGACTTCGCGCACCTGTGCGCGCAGCTCGACACCGCGACCGGGCTCGGAGCGCTCGCCGCCTACCGGGCCGCCCTGGACGATCTCAACGACGACGTGATCGAGGGGGACCTGCTCGCGCAGACCGTCCTCAAGCACGCCGAGAGCATCGAGCCGGGCGGAAACGAGCGGATGACGTCCACGGAGTGGCTGCACCTCCTCAGCGGGCTCTACAGCGGCGAGGACTGCCGTCCCCTGCCCAAGGGCTGGCCGACCACGGGCAAGGTCCTCTCCGACCGCCTCAAGCGCATCCAGCCCACACTGGCCGCACGCGGCACGTTCATCGACTCGGGCCGCACCGCCGAGGGCCGCTACGTCGAAATCGCACGAGCGGGCAACCCGCCCCCGAACGAGCAGAAGCAGATGTTCTGACCGGCGCGGACCGCGTTCAAAAGGCAAGAGGAGCACGCCGCGCCGAGGGGTGCTCCTCTTGCTGTTCGGCGGCTCGCCGCCGCCCAAAGGACGTGCCGCGAAGCGGCCCCTTCTTCGCTCTTGAGCGCATGCACTACCAACAGACACCGCCCTCCTTTTTCCTAAGGAGGGAAATGCTGCGTCATCTGCGTCATGCAAGCCGAAAAACGCTCCCGCACCTGCGGAAACAGACATGACGCAGACGGCAACCTCTGCGTCATCCTGCGTCATCTGCGTCATGGGCTGCGTCACCGATGACGCAGCCCATGACACACGCATGACGCAGACCCACACCACTGCGTCATGCAAAAGCCCTGGTCAGAAGCCCAAATGACGCTGATGACGCAATGACGCAGAAATCCCCAGCTCGGACACACACGGCACCCAAAGACGTACTGCCGAGGAGGCACCCCCCGGATGAGCACGGCTATCGCTGCCCCTGTCGACCGACTCCTCTACAAGCCCGAGGAAGCTGCCACGGCACTCTCGCTTGGACGCTCCACCGTCTACGAGCTGATGGCCGAAGGCGCCCTGAAGTACATCAAGTTGGGCCGCACGCGCCGGATTCGGCGTGCTGACCTCGAAGCCTTCGTGGAAAGCCTCGCCGTTCTCCCCAACTGATCCGCACACCCCCTGAGGCGCCCCGAGCACTCCGCTTGGGGCGCCTCCCGCATGGAGGAGTTCATGAGCCCCCGCAAGCCCAACATGGAATCGTCCATCTACCTCGGCGCCGACGGCTGGTTCCACGGCCGCGTGACGATGGGCGTCAAGAACGACGGAAGCCCCGACCGTCGGCACCGCCGCGCCAAGACCGAGCCCGAGGTCAGGCGCAAGGTCCGGGAGTTGGAACGGCAGCGCGACCAGGGCAACGCACCCGCCGCAGGCCGCAAGCCCACCGTCGCGAAGTGGATGGAGACCTACCTGACCGACATCGCCAGCCTGAAGCTCAAGCCGCGGTCCCTGGACGACTACTGGTCCAAGACGCGCAACGACATCATCCCCGGCGTCGGTCAGCACCGCATCGACAAGCTGCGGCCGGAGCACCTGGAGCGGATGTACCGAGCGTTGCTCGACGCGGGGCGCGCTCCCTCGCACGTAGTGAAGGTGCACCGCATCCTGTCTCGCGCCCTGAAGATTGCCCACCGCCGCCGCATCGTCGGCGAGAACGTCGCCACGCTCGTGGACCCACCCAGCGTCGACGAGACCGAGGCGAACCCCTTCACCAAGGAAGAGGCGAAGGCGTTCCTTGAGGCGGCCTCGAAGCGGCCCACCTTCATGCGGTGGATCGTCGGTGTCGGCATGGGGTTCCGGCAGGGCGAGACGCTCGGCCTGCGTTGGGCGTACGTCGACCTGGAGGCAGAGCTGTTCCACCCCAAGTGGCAGCTACAGCGCCTCACCTGGCGGCACGGCTGCACCGACCCTCGCGCCTGCGGGACGCGCCTCCACCGCTTCGAGCCGTGCCCGCCGAACTGCACCACGCACAAGGGCTACAAGCGCGGTTGCCCCAAGCCGTGCACCAAGACGTGCTCGAAGCACGCGAGTGCCTGCCCTGAGCGCAAGGAGGGCGGTCTCGTCTTCACCCGACCCAAGACCAAGAAGAGCCAGAACGCCGTACCAATCCCGCCCGTGTTCCTCCCGTTCCTGCTCGACCACAAGGCACAGCAAGATGAGCTGCGGACCGCAGCGGAGGAACTGTGGGAGGAATACGACGTCGTGTTCTCGCGCCCGGACGGTCGCCCCCTCGACCCCCGCGCCGACTACGAAGAGTTCAAAGAGCTGCTCCGAGAGGCCGGGATCGACGACCGCCGCCTCTACGACGGGAGCCGCCACACTGCCGGCACCATCCTGAACGAGCTGGGCGTAGACATGCCCACCATCATGGAGATCCTGCGGCACACCCAGATCAGCCAGACGAGGCGCTACGTGACGGGCAGATCACACCTGTCGAAGGACGCGATGCGGCGAATGGGAGAGTTCTTCGCCCCGCCGTCTGCGGGCCCCACTGAGACCAGAACTGAGACCGCCGACACCCGCGCGGCTCGCGCTCAGCGCCGTCGCCGCATCCGTTAAAAGCAAAAGCCCCAGGTCACGGCGAGTGAGTCCTGGGGCTTCAGCGGAGCCGCCTTCGGGATTCGAACCCGAGACCTACGCATTACGAGTGCGTTGCTCTGGCCATCTGAGCTAAGGCGGCGTGCCTGTGCATCCGTGGGTGCGGATGGCGGCCTCGCCAAGTCTACACAGGTTCGAGGGGTGCTCCGTACCGGCTTTCGGGGCGGCCCTCGGGGGTGCGGTCGGTGGGTGAAGGTGAGCGCTGAGCTGGGGGTTCGCGGGATGGGTGGGGTGCTGGTGGGGGGGTGGGGGTGGTCAGGTGCAGCGTTTGCCGGGGGTGGGGGCTCGGCCGGTGAGGAGGTAGGTGTTGACGGCTGAGTCGACGCAGCCGCTGCCTCGGCCGTAGGCGGTGTGGCCGTCGCCGGTGTAGGTGAGGAGGCGGCCGGAGTCGAGTTGGGCGGCCAGGGAGCGGGCCCAGCGGTAGGGGGTGGCGGGGTCGCGGGTGGTGCCGACGACCACGATGGGGGCGGCGCCCTTCGCCTCGATGCGGTGGGGTCCGCCGGAGGGTTTCACCGGCCAGTACGAGCAGTTCAGGGCGGACCAGGCCATGCCGCGGCCGAAGACCGGGGAGGTCCGCTCGAAGTCGGGGAGCGCGGCCTCGACCTCGGCGGGGCTGCTGAAGGAGGCGGGGAGGTCGAGGCAGTTGACGGCGGCGTTGGCGTACATCAGGTTCGTGTACGTGCCGTCGCTCTCGCGCTCGTAGTAGCTGTCCGAGAGGGCGAGCAGGCTGGTGCCGTCCTTCTTCTTCATGGCGGCGTTCAGGGCCGCGCGCAGCTGGGGCCAGGCGGCTTCGTCGTACATCGCGGCGATGACGCCGGTGGTGGCCAGTGCCTCGGTGAGGCTCCGCTTCCGGGCGGAGGTGCGCAGCGGGCGGGCGTCGGTCCGGGCGAAGAAGGCCGAGAGGTTCGCGCCGGCCTTCTCGGTGGTGGTGCCCTTGGTGCCGAGCGGGCAGTCCTTGCGGGTCAGGCAGTCGCGGGCGAAGGACTGGAAGGCCGTCTCGAAGCCCGCCGTCTGGTCCCTGTTCATCCGGCGGGCGGTCAGCGAGGGGTCCATCGCGCCGTCGAGGACCAGGCGGCCGACGCGTTCGGGGAACAGACCGGCGTAGGTGGCCCCGAGGAAGGTGCCGTACGAGGCGCCGACGTAGTTCAGGCGCTTGTCGCCGAGTACGGCCCGCAGGACGTCCATGTCGCGGGCCGCCTCCACGGTCGACATGTGCGGCAGCAGTGCGGCGGAGCGGCTCTCGCAGCCCGCGGCGAACTTCTTGAACGCGGCCACCAGGGCGTCCTGCTCGGCCTTGCTGTCCGGGGTCACGTCGGTGCGCGCGTACGCGTCCATCCGCTTGCCGTCCAGGCAGGTCACCGGCTCGCTGCGGGCGACGCCGCGGGGGTCCACGGCGACCATGTCGTAGGCGCCGCGCACCTTGGCCGGGTAGCCGAGGGCCGCGTACGACTGGAGGTAGCCGACCGCGGATCCGCCCGGGCCGCCCGGGTTCACCAGGAGGGAGCCCTGGCGTCTGCCGTCGCCGGTCGCCTTCTTCCGGGAGACCGCGAGCTTCACCTCACCGCGCGCGGGGTGCGCGTAGTCGAGCGGCGCCTTGAGGGTGGCGCATTGGAAACCGGCGGAGCCGCAGGAGCGCCAGCTGAGCTTCTGGCCGTAGAAGTGCGCCAGCGCGGACGGGGTCTTCTCGGGCAGCGCGGCCATGGCGGCGTCCGCGCGGTCGCCGCCCGAGTCACAGCCCGCGGCGAGCAGTCCGGCGGCGGCGAGCAGGGCACCGGCGACTCGGACGGCTCCGGGACGGCGGGTGCCACGGGCACCGGCGCCGGCAGTGGCACCGGCGCTCGCACCGGCACCGGCATCGGCACCGGCACTGGCACTGGCACCGGCACCGGCACCGGCACCGGCAAGGACTCCGACGCGGACACTGGCACGGGCGCGGGCGCGGGGACGGGATCTCATGCGGCGAGGGTAACGCTCCGAATGTGCTTCATCGCCGTAGGTGAGGAGGTGGGCCGTGTGAGGAGTTGGGCCGCGTGAGGAGGCGGCCTGTGTGGTGAGTGGCGCGCGGGAATCGGGAGGCGAGATGGGAGGCGAGCAGGAACAGGAAAGGGGGCGTCGGATCCGGGTGTCCCGGGCGCGGAGACCGGGGTCCGGGCGGGGCGGCCGGGGTCCGGGCGGGGCGGCCGGGGTCCGGGGGGCGGTGTCCGGGAGGGCGGTGTCCGGGAGGGCGGCGGCCGGGAGGGCGGCGGCCGCCGAGGCCGCCGGCCCCGGGCAGGTCAGCCCGCGCGCAGGGCCAGGGTCATCGCCTCCACCGCGAGGAGGGGGGCCACATTGCTCTCCAGTGCCTCGCGGCAGGCGCCGATGGCCTCGATGCGGCGGAGCGTGGACTCGGGCGAGGTGTCCTGGGCCATCCGCTCCAGGGCGTCCTGGACCTCGGTGTTGGCGAGGGCGGAGCGGGAACCCAGCTGGAGGGCGAGGACGTCGCGGTAGAAGCCTGTGAGGTCGGTGAGGGCGAGGTCGAGGCTGTCGCGCTGGGAACGGGTGCGGCGGCGCTTCTGCTTGTCCTCCAGCTCCTTCATCACGCCCGCGGTGCCGCGCGGCATGCGGCCGCCGCTCTGCCCGCCGAGGGCGGCCTTGAGCTCCTCGGTCTCCTTGACGTCGGTCTCCTCGGCGAGCTGGGCCGCCTCCTCGGCCGCCGTGTCCACGAGTTCCTGCGCGGCGCGCAGGGCTCCGCCGACGTCCTCGACGCGCAGCGGCACCTTGAGCACGGCGCGGCGGCGGCTGCGGGCCCGCTCGTCGGTGGCGAGGCGGCGGGCGCGGCCGATGTGCCCCTGGGTGGCGCGCGCCGCGGCCGCGGCCGCCTCGGGCTCGATGCCGTCCCGGCGCACCAGGACGTCGGCGACGGCCTCCACCGGCGGCGTACGCAGCGTCAGCAGGCGGCAGCGGGAGCGGATGGTCGGCAGCACGTCCTCGATGGAGGGCGCGCACAGCAGCCACACGGTACGCGGGGCCGGTTCCTCCACGGCCTTGAGCAGGACGTTGCCCGCGCCCTCGGTGAGCCGGTCCGCGTCCTCCAGGACGATGACCTGCCAGCGCCCCCCGGCCGGGGAGAGCTGGGCTCTGCGGACCAGCTCCCGGGTCTCCTTCACTCCGATGGAGAGCAGGTCGGTGCGGATGACCTCGACGTCCGCGTGCGTACCGAGGAGGGCGGTGTGGCAGCCGTCGCAGAATCCGCAGCCGGGGGCGCCGCCCAGCGCGCGGTCGGGGCTGAGGCACTGCAGTGCCGCGGCGAAGGCGCGGGCCGCGGTCGCCCGCCCCGAACCGGGTGGCCCGGTGAAGAGCCAGGCGTGCGTCATCTTCGAGGCCTCGGGCGGGGGTTGGCCCGTCTCCACGGCCGTGACGAGGGCGTCGGCGTCCCGGGCCGCGGCGCCGAGCTGTACCGCGACCTGTTCCTGGCCCACCACGTCGTCCCACACGGTCATGGCTGAGTCACCCGCCTCCTGTCCCTCTGTCCTTCGGTTCCGCCCACCTGCTGACCCGCCGTTCTGCAGTCCTGCTGTCCTGCAGTCCTCGGCGCCGGCACGCGCCGCCGACCGTCACCGCCGCCGAGCCCGCGGAACCGAAGCCCGCCCCACTGCCGGGCCGCCGCGTTTCCGCTGCGGCCATTGTGGTCCACACCTACGACAACCGGGCGCCCTGTGGACAACTCCCCCGCGCGCCACGGCCGAACCCGCCCCTGCCGCACACCAGTTCACGCACACAGCACGCGAGCCCAGCCCCACCGCACACCGGTCCGCCCCGCCGAACAAAGACCCGGGCCCCCGCGGTGAGCGGCGGACCCGGGCCCCGTACGGCACACGGCGTGCACGCACCCGCCGGACGACGGGCACGCACCTCACCGGACACCGGGCGCGCGACCCGCCGCGAGGCGAGCCGCGCGATCCCGATCAGGCGAGCGTGGTCGGACGCGCCCTGCCCCGAGGCGGAGCCTCAGCGCCAGCGGCGGCGCGGCTGCTCGTCCTCGTCCTCGTGCGGGCCGAGGAGTTCGTCGGCGAGGGTCGGGAGGTCGTCGAGCGGCGTCTCCTCGGCCCAGTCGGAGCGGCGGCGCGGGCGGCCGGACTCCGGGTCGATCTGCGGGAGTTCGCGGGTGCGGTCGTTCGACTCGGGCTGCTCCGGAGGCTGTTGGCCCTTGCCGGAGTCCTCCCGGAAGTAGTGCGAGGGGACCCGGTCGATCGGGTCGCCGCGCTCCTCGCGCACCTGGGGCAGCACCGCGGTCTCGTCGGCCCCGCGGGCACCCGGCTCCGGCGCCCCGGGCTGGGGCAGCACCGTGGTCTCCTCGGAGTCGTGGTGGTCCTCGGGGCGGACCGGCGGCAGGACCGTGGTCTCCGCCGCGTCCGCGGGCGGGGCCACGACCGGGGTCGGCACCGTGGTCTCGTTGTCCGGACGGCCGCTGTCGTGACGGCTGCTGTCCGCACGGCCGGTGTCCCGCACCACGGGGTTCTCGACCGTGATCTCGTTGTCCGGGTGGCCGGTCCCGGGCGGCGGGTTGCCCACCATGGGCGTCTCCACCGTGGTCTCCCGGTCATCGGCGGCTCGTGCCTCGGCGACGCGGGCGGCCTCCTCGCGGGCCGCGGCCTGCCGGGCTGCCTCGGCGCGGGCGGCCTCCTGTGCCGCGGCGGCCTCACGC
Source organism: Streptomyces physcomitrii (assembly GCF_012273655.1). Taxonomy (GTDB): domain Bacteria; phylum Actinomycetota; class Actinomycetes; order Streptomycetales; family Streptomycetaceae; genus Streptomyces; species Streptomyces physcomitrii. The sequence continues at coordinate 37,922 of NZ_JAAWWP010000005.1, forward strand.
TCCGCGGCCTCCTGGCGGGCGGCCTCCGCGAGGGCGGCTTCCCGCTGGGCGGCCTCCTCGCGTTCGGCGCGCGCCTTCGCCTCGGCGGCCGCGGCAGCGGCGGCCCGGCGCGCCTCCTCGGCGCGCAGCAGGGCCTCCTCCGCCTTGCGCTGCTTCTCCAGGCGGCGCTCCTCGGCCTCGGCATGCACCCGGGCCTCCTCGGCGGCGACCCGGCGGGCCTCCTCCTCGGCCTTGCGGCGGCGCTCCTCCTCGGCGGCCCTGGCCTGCTCCTCGGCGAGCATCCGGGCCTGCTCCTCCTCGGCCTTGCGGCGGGCCTCCTCGGCGCGCAGCCGGGCGGCCTCGGCCTGGCGTTCGGCCTCGCGGGCCTGGGCCTCTTCGAGTTCGCGGCGCTTGCGCTCCTCCTCCTCGGCGCGGAGGCGGGCGAGTTCGGCCTGCCGCTCGCGCTCCAGGCGCTCCTCCTCGGCCTTGCGCCGCGCCTCTTCCTCCGCGCGGCGCCTGGCCTCCTCCTCGGCGGCCCGGCGCGCCTCCTCCCGGGCCTCGATCTCGGCCTCGGAGAGCGGCAGTACGGTGTCCAGCCGGTGCCGGACGACCGCCGTGACGGCCTCGGGCTCCTGCCCGCCGTCCACCACGAGGTAGCGCCCGGGGTCACCGGCCGCCAGCGTCAGGAACCCGGAGCGCACCCGGGCGTGGAACTCCGCGGGCTCCGACTCCAGCCGGTCCGGCGCCTCCGTGAAGCGCTCGCGCGCCGTCTCGGGCGCGACGTCCAGCAGCACGGTCAGATTGGGTACGAGTCCGTCCGTGGCCCAGCGCGAGATGCGGGCGACCTCGGTCGGCGACAGATCGCGTCCGGCGCCCTGGTAGGCGACGGAGGAGTCGATGTAGCGGTCGCTGATGACGATGGCGCCGCGTTCCAGGGCGGGCCGTACCACCGTGTCGACGTGCTCGGCGCGGTCGGCCGCGTAGAGCAGGGCCTCGGCGCGGTGCGAGAGACCCGCGCTGGAGACGTCGAGCAGGATGGAGCGCAGCCGCTTGCCGACCGGGGTGGCGCCCGGCTCGCGGGTGAGCACGACCTCGTGGCCCTTGGCGCGGATCCACTCGGCGAGCGCCTCGGCCTGGGTGGACTTCCCGGAGCCGTCGCCGCCTTCGAGGGCGAGGAAGAAGCCGGTGGCCGGCGGCGCCTGGACCGGGTCCGCGCCGCGCAGCGCCTCCCGCAGGTCCTGGCGCAGCGGCACCCCGGAGCGGTCGTCGGACTTGGCGAGGACCAGGGCGGCGACCGGCAGCAGCAGCGCGCCGACCAGCATCAGCGTGAACGCGGCGCCGCCGTGCGCGAAGACGAAGTCGCCGTTGCCGAGGCGGTGCGGGCCGATCGCCGCGGCCAGCAGCGGGGCGGCGAGGGTGCCGAGCGCGACGAAGACCCGTACCACCGCCTGCAGATGGGTGGTCATCCGGGCGCGGCGGGGCTCCTCGGTCTCCTGGTCGATCAGGAGGTGGCCGGTGTGGGCGGCGATGCCCGCGGCGGTCGCGCCGAGGGCGAGGATGACGACGACGGTCGCGAGGTCCGGTACCAGTCCGGCGGCGAGCAGGGCGATCCCGGTCACGGCGAGCGAGAGCGCGAGCAGGCGGCGCCGGGAGAGGACCGGCAGTACGGAGGGGGCGAGGCGGATGCCCGCCACGGTGCCGCCGCTCAGGGCGAGCACCAGGAGCCCGTAGGTGACCGGACCGCCGTCGAGGTCCGTGCCGTGCAGCACGGCGACCGCGACCGCGGCGGAGACCGCCCCGGCGAGGGCGGCGCAGGCGAGCACGAGGAGCGGGATGGCGCCGGTGCGGCCCTTGTCGCGGCCGTCCTGGTGGCGGGGGCGGCGCAGTCCCTCCAGCGGGGAGCGCGGGCGCGGGGTGGCGGTCGCGGGCAGTTCGAGGAAGACGACGACGGACAGCGAGGCGGCGAACAGGCCCGCGGCCACATACGAGGTGAGCGAGGCCTGGTGCGCGCCGAACCAGTCGATGCCGGTGCCGAGAGCCTTGGTGAGCAGGCCGGTGACGACGAGGGCGGCCGCCGCGAGGGGCACGGCGACGAAGGCGGTACGCAGCGAGAGGCGGCGCAGCGCGTCCTGGTGGTCGGGCAGCGGGCGCACGCTGGCGCCCTCCGGCGGCGGCGCGGGCAGCAGGGCGGGGGCGGCGCTCTCCCGGCAGACGGTCCAGAAGCGCTCGGCGACCCCGGCGACGAAGACGGTGACCAGCAGGACCGCGAGGGCGTTCTGCGGGGACCAGTCGATCCACAGCGGGGCGACGATCAGCAGGAGCGCGCGCAGTCCGTCCGCGCCGGCCATGGTCCAGCGGCGGTCGAGGAGTCCGCCCTCGCGCTTGGCGCCTGCCTCGCGCCTGCCCGCGCCGGGCTGCTTCTCCCCGGTGGCGGTGGCGCCGGTCGCGGTGGCCTTCGCGGGCTTCTCGCGCCTGGTGCCCGGCGCGATGAGGGCGCTGAGCGGGCCGAGCAGGACGGCGCCGAAGAGCAGGGTGGCGAGAATGCGTGCCCCGAAGACCGCGGCGAGCGCGAACGCCACCCCGCGGTAGCCGCCGCCGAACGCGCTCTCCTGGATGGCCGCCTGGAGCACCAGGAGCACCAGGACGAAGAGCGCGAGGACGTCGCCGACCCCGGTGACCAGTTGCGCGCTCCACAGCCGCTTCAGCTGGGGCGCGCGCAGCAGGGCGCGAACGGCGCGCTCCCGGGAATCGGCGGCGAGATCGTCGTCGGGGGCCGCCTGGAAGGCCGCCCGCTGCTCGGTTCGCGTCATCCTGACAGCCTATCCGCAGGCTCCCGCTCGCCGTCGGGCCCGTCCGAACATGTGCACGTCTTCTCTCCGTTTCGGCCCGCCCGCACGGGCCAAAGGGGGCTGCCCTGCGCGAACCGGACGCGAGGTGCCCGCGGTCCGGGCGGGAGTGCGCTCGCAAACCGGCCCCGGCGCACGCGCGGATCGCGCACGCCCGAGTGGCCAGTTCTCGCGCACGCCCCGCGCCTGCCACCGCCATACGCCCGCGCGCACCCCGCTCGCGTACGCCCCGCCGATTCGCCCAGCCGACGCCCCGGACCCGCCCGGCCGACGACAAGGCCGCCCCCGCACCGGAGTGCGGAGGCGGCCGAAGTCGCAGGCGTGCGGGCGCGGGCCCGAGGCCGGCCCCGAGGGGTCAGTCCTCGGAACCGCCGGTGGTGGTCTTGGCGGCCGTCGCCTTCTTGGCGGTGCTCTTCTTCGCCGTGGTCGTCTTCTTCGCGGCGGTCTTCTTCGCCGTGGTGGTCTTCTTGGCGGCCGTCTTCTTCGCCGCCGTCTTCTTGGCCGGGGCCTTCTTCGCCGCCTTCTTCGCGGTCTTCTTGGCCGGGCCCTTGGCGCGCTTCTCGGCGAGCAGTTCGAAGCCGCGCTCGGCGGTGATCTCCTCGACGCTGTCGCCGGACCGCAGCGTCGCGTTGGTCTCGCCGTCGGTGACGTACGGGCCGAAGCGGCCGTCCTTGACCACCACCGGCTTCCCGCTGACCGGGTCCTCGCCCAGTTCCTTCAGCGGCGGCTTGGCGGCGGCGCGGCCCCGCTGCTTGGGCTGGGCGTAGATCGCGAGGGCCTCGTCGAGGGTGATGCCGAAGATCTGGTCCTCGCTCTGCAGCGAGCGCGAGTCCGTACCCTTCTTCAGATATGGGCCGTAGCGGCCGTTCTGCGCGGTGATCTCCACGCCCTCGGCGTCCGTGCCGACCACCCGCGGCAGCGACATCAGCCGGAGCGCGTCCTGAAGGGTGACCGTGTCGAGCGCCATCGACTTGAAGAGCGAGGCGGTCCGCGGCTTCACGGCGTTCTTGCCGGTCTTCGGGGTGCCCTCGGGGAGCACCTCGGTGACGTACGGGCCGTAGCGGCCGTCCTTGGCGACGATCTCGTGGCCGCTGACCGGGTCGGTGCCGAGCGCGAAGTCGCCGCTGGGCCGGGCGAGCAGCTCCTCGGCCATCTCGACGGTCAGCTCGTCGGGCGCGAGGTCCTCGGGGATGTCGGCCCGCTGGTGGTTCTCGCTGTCGCGTTCGCCGCGCTCGATGTACGGGCCGTAGCGGCCGACCCGGAGCACGATCTCGTTGCCGACCGGGAAGGAGGAGACCTCCCGGGCGTCGATGGCGCCGAGGTCGGTGACGAGCTCCTTGAGGCCGCCGAGGTGGTCGCCGTCGCCGTTGCCGGCCTCGGCCGCGACCCCGGTGCCCTCGCCCTCACCGAAGTAGAAGCGGCGCAGCCACGGCACGGCCTGCGCCTCGCCGCGCGCGATGCGGTCGAGGTCGTCCTCCATGCGGGCGGTGAAGTCGTAGTCGACCAGCCGCCCGAAGTGCTTCTCCAGGAGGTTGACCACCGCGAAGGAGAGGAAGGAGGGGACGAGCGCGGTGCCCTTCTTGAAGACGTAGCCGCGGTCCAGGATCGTCCCGATGATCGAGGCGTACGTGGAGGGGCGGCCGATCTCCCGCTCCTCCAGCTCCTTGACCAGGCTGGCCTCGGTGTAGCGGGCGGGCGGCTTGGTGGCGTGCCCGTCGGCGGTGATCTCCTCGGCGGAGAGCGCGTCGCCCTCGTTCACCTGGGGCAGGCGGCGCTCGCGGTCGTCCAGCTCGGCGTTGGGGTCGTCCGCGCCCTCGACGTAGGCCTTGAGGAAGCCGTGGAAGGTGATCGTCTTGCCGGAGGCGGTGAACTCGGCGTCCCGGCCGTCCGCGGCGGTGCCCGCGATGCGGACGGTGACGCTGTTGCCGGTCGCGTCCTTCATCTGGGAGGCGACGGTGCGCTTCCAGATCAGCTCGTACAGCCTGAACTGGTCGCCGCTCAGGCCGGTCTCGGCCGGGGTGCGGAAACGGTCCCCCGAGGGGCGGATCGCCTCGTGCGCCTCCTGGGCGTTCTTGACCTTGCCCGCGTAGGTGCGCGGCTTCTCCGGCAGGTAGTCGGCGCCGTACAGCTGGGTGACCTGCGCCCGGGCGGCGCCCACGGCCGTCTCGGAGAGGGTCGTGGAGTCCGTACGCATATAGGTGATGAAGCCGTTCTCGTACAGCTTCTGCGCGATCTGCATCGTCGACTTCGCACCGAAGCCGAGCTTGCGGCTGGCCTCCTGCTGGAGGGTGGTGGTGCGGAAGGGCGCGTACGGCGAGCGGCGGTACGGCTTGGACTCGACGGCGCGGACCGCGAACGCGGTCTGCTCCAGGGCGGCGGCGAGCGCGCGGGCGTTCGCCTCGTCCAGGTGGAGGGTGTCGCTCTTGAGCCTGCCGAGCGAGTCGAAGTCGCGGCCCTGCGCCACCCGCTTGCCGTCGACCGCGGCGAGCCGGGCGACCAGGGTGGACGGGTCGGAGGCGTCGCCCGCGCGGCCGGTGGCGAAGGTGCCGGTGAGGTCCCAGTACGAGGCGGAGCGGAAGGCGATGCGCTCGCGCTCCCGCTCGACGACCAGGCGGGTGGCCACCGACTGGACGCGGCCCGCCGAGAGCCGCGGCATGACCTTCTTCCACAGGACCGGCGAGACCTCGTAGCCGTAGAGGCGGTCGAGGATGCGGCGGGTCTCCTGGGCGTCGACGAGCTTCTTGTTCAGCTCGCGCGGGTTGGCGACGGCGGAGCGGATCGCGTCCTTGGTGATCTCGTGGAAGACCATCCGGTGGACGGGGATCTTGGGCTTGAGCACTTCCTGCAGGTGCCAGGCGATGGCCTCGCCCTCGCGGTCCTCATCGGTGGCGAGGAAGAGTTCGTCGGAGTCGCGCAGCAGGTCCTTGAGCTTCTTGACCTGCGCCTTCTTGTCCGCGTTGACGACGTAGACGGGCTGGAAGTCGTGCTCCACGTCGACGCCGAGGCGGCGCACCTCACCCGTGTACTTGTCCGGGACCTCGGCGGCACCGTTGGGAAGGTCGCGGATGTGCCCGACGCTTGCCTCGACGACGTACCCGGGGCCGAGATAGCCCTTGATCGTCTTCGCCTTGGCAGGCGACTCGACAATGACGAGTCGGCGGCCGCCCTGCGCGGCTTCGCTGGTCGGGGACAACTTCGCTCTTCTCTCCGTCGGCGCTGTGGCTCCCCGCTCGGCCCTGGGGCCGGGGGGCGGTCTTGGTGCGACGCTGCGGAGTGTGACGGTACAGCCCGCCCCCGTGTCAAACGGGAAAAGCCCGCAACGGCCACTCGAACGGTAACCCGACTACCGGCGTTTCTGCCGCACGGGCCGTCCGCCGGCCACCCGGGGAGCGGGCGGAGCGCACCCCTTCCCCGCCTCGCCGCAGACCGCCCGGCGAGGGCCCTGGGCCTGGTCAGGACCGCGGCCGGGGCGGTGGCCCGCTCCCCGGTGGCCGGGGCCGCCGGGTCCGCGGGAAATGCCGGAAACCCGTCCGCGGGGACCGGCAGCCGAGCGGGGAGGGAGGCCGCCGCGGCGGGCCCGGCGGATGCGACCGGGTTCACATCCGGCGGCGGGCGGCGGCGGCCGGTCAGCCCGCCACGGGCTCCAGAAATCCCTGCTCGACCAGGAGGCGGATCTGCGCGGGGGTGCGGTCGCGGAGCAGCACCGGGTCCTCGCCGAGCAGTTGGGCGATGGCGTCCAGGATCCGGCCCGCGCTCAGGCTGCCGTCGCAGACCCCGGCGAAGCCCGCGCCGACGGTGTCCACCTCGGTCGCCCGGCGCATGCCCCGGTGCTGGCGCAGCACGACGTGCTCGGGGTCCTCCGCCCCGGGCAGGCCGATCTGCTCCTGCACGACCTCGGCGGCGAGCCGGAAGTGCCCTTCGAGCAGGGCGGCGTCGTCATGCGCCCGCAGATAGTCCTGCCGCATGAAGTGGGCGTGCACCGTGTCGCCGAGCGGCTGCTCCACGGGGTGCGGCCACTCCTCGACGGTGATCGAGGGCTCGGCGGTGGCGTTGCGGCGCAGCGTGATCCAGCCGAAGCCGATCGCCTTGGTGCCGCTCGCCTCGAACTCCTGGAGCCAGGCGTCGTAGCGCGCGGCATACCGGGCCGGATCGCCGCGGTGCGCCCCGGCGTCCCGCAGCCACAGCTCCACGTACTGGGTGATGTCCTGGACCTCGCGCTGCACGATCCAGGCGTCGCAGCCGCGCGGCACCCAGGAGCGGACCCGCTCGGTCCACTCCTCGCCCTCGATGTGCTGCCAGTTGGCCAGAAACTGCGCGTACCCCCTCTCGTTGAGCCGCTCCCCCGCCTGCTGAACGAGCGTCCGGCACAGATCGTCCCCGTTCATCCCGCCGTCCCGGTAGACGAGCCGCCCCGCGCCCTGCTCGCCGGATCCCGCCGGTTCGTCGCCGAAGGGCCCCGCGGGCGAGATCACGAAGGGCGGATTGGAGACGACGAGGTCGAAGGTGCGCTCCCCCACCGGGTCGAAGAGCGAGCCCCGGAGCAGATCCGCCTCGGCCGCCCCGGAGAGCGCCAGGGTCAGCCGGGTGATCTCCAGCGCACGCGGGTTGACGTCGGTGGCGCTCACCCGGGTCGCGTGCCGCGTCGCGTGCAGGGCCTGGACGCCGGATCCGGTGCCGAGGTCGAGGGCGGAGTCCACCGGGGTGCGCACCGTGAGCTGCGCCAGCGTGGTGGAGGCGCCGCCCACGCCGAGGACGACGCCCTCGTCGGCGCTGCCGATGCCGCCCGCCCCGCCGACCGCGCAGCCCAGGTCGGAGACAATGAACCAGTCCTCGCCCGCGGGACCGCCGTAGGGCCGTACGTCGACGACCGCGGCCACCTCGCCCTCGCCGGCCGGCACCAGCCAGCCGCCGGCCAGGCAGTCCGCCACCGGCAGCGACTTGGCGGCGCTCTCCCTTGGCACCGGCTGCTGGAGCAGGAAGAGCCGGACGAGCGTTTCGAGCGGCGAGTCCCCGCGGGTGGCGTGCAGCGCGGGCACCGTCTCGCTGCGGGCGAGCGCCGCGTAGGCGGGCGCGCCGAGGAGTTCGAGCAGGCCGTCCGCGGTGAAGTCGCAGGCGAGCAGCGCCTCGCGCAGCCGCGCGGCCACGTCGGTGCGGTCGGATGAGGGCAGCGGTGTGCGGCGGGAAGTACTCACGCGCCCCATTGTGTCCGCTCGGCGGCGGCCCTCGCGCGGACGCGCATCCGGGCCCGCGGGTCCGGATGCGCGCCGGCGGAAGCCCGGGTCAGCTGCCAGCGGGCGGCGCGGAGGCGTTCTTGCAGCTCTCCTGCTTCGCCATCGCCTTGCCGACGTCGCCCTCCTCCAGGTCCTGCAGGGCGTTGTTGCCGCTCTTGCTGAGCTTGTCGAGTTCGGTGGCGATGCCCTTGAGGCCGTCCGCGAACTTCGACTGGTCACCGGCGTCGAGCTTGTCCACCCGCGTCTTGAGGTCGCCGTACGACTTCGAGATGCCGTTCAGCTCCTTCACCGCGTTCTTCTGCTTGTCCTCGCCGCCGTCCACCGGCGGGGCGCCCGCATCGTCGACCGCCTTGCCGATCGCCTTGTACGCGTCGGACATGTCCTGGAAGGCCTTGGAGTCGGTCTTCTGGACGTCCTTCGGGCTGCTGTTGTCCGAGGTCTGCTTCTGGATGGCCGCGTTGGCGTCCTCGATCTTCCGGGCCTGCGGCTGGACGTCATCGCAGACGGACTTGGCCCACTTGTCCAGTTCCTCGTTCTTGTCGTCGCCGCAACCCGACAGCGCCAGTACGAGTACCGCACCGCCGGACAGTGCGGCAGCAAGCTTCTTGTTCACCGGTTTGGTCCCTTCCATGGCTCTCGGCCCCGGAACTTACACGCCAAGTGGGCGACATCCGCGCGTCGTGCCAGTGATATGACCGCTATTGCAGCCATTTGCACCAAGGGAGAGAAGCCTCACGGGGTTCCACGGAAACCGCGACGGGCGGAGGGCGCGTCAATTCGCGCTCTCCGCCCGCCGTTTGACGCCGAGTCGGCTCGCCCGGGTCGCCGGGGCCGCCCCGGTCCGGACTACGGCACGGGGGCCGCCCCCGCCGACCGCGCCGGCCGGTCGGGGCCGCCGCCCGCCGTCTCCTCGCCGTCCTCCATGGCGATGCCGCGGCGCTTGGAGACGTACACCGCGCCGACGATGACGAGCAGCGAGACCACGGCGATCAGCGCGCGCACGCCCGCGCTCGCGTCCTCGCCGTAGCTGAACTTCACCACCGCGGGCGCGATGAGCAGCGCCACCAGGTTCATCACCTTCAGCAGCGGGTTGATCGCCGGGCCCGCGGTGTCCTTGAAGGGGTCGCCGACGGTGTCGCCGATGACGGTCGCCTCGTGCGCCTCGCTGCCCTTGCCGCCGTGGTGCCCGTCCTCCACGAGCTTCTTGGCGTTGTCCCAGGCGCCACCGGAGTTGGCGAGGAAGACGGCCATCAGGGTGCCGGTGCCGATCGCCCCGGCCAGATAGGCGCCGAGCGCGCCGACGCCGAGGGTGAAGCCGACCGCGATGGGCGCCATGACCGCGAGCAGTCCCGGCGTGGCCAGCTCCCGCAGGGCGTCCTTGGTGCAGATGTCGACGACCCGGCCGTACTCCGGCGTCTCGGTGTGGTCCATGATCCCGGGCTTCTCGCGGAACTGCCGCCGCACCTCGTAGACCACCGCGCCCGCCGAGCGCGAGACCGCGTTGATGGCGAGCCCGGAGAAGAGGAAGACGACCGCCGCGCCCGCGATCAGGCCGACCAGGTTGTTCGGCTGCGAGATGTCCATCAGCAGGTTCAGCGGCGCGTCCTTGCCGCTGACGCTCTCCCCGACGTCGTCCGCCGCGCTCACGATGGCGTCGCGGTACGAGCCGAAGAGCGCCGCCGCGGCGAGCACGGCCGTCGCGATCGCGATGCCCTTGGTGATCGCCTTGGTGGTGTTGCCGACCGCGTCGAGGTCGGTGAGCACCTGCGCGCCCGCGCCCTCGACGTCGCCCGACATCTCGGCGATGCCCTGCGCGTTGTCGGAGACCGGACCGAAGGTGTCCATCGCGACGATGACGCCGACGGTGGTCAGCAGCCCGGTACCGGCGAGCGCCACCGCGAACAGCGCCAGCATGATCGAGGTGCCGCCGAGCAGGAAGGCCCCGTACACCCCGAGCCCGATCAGGACCGCCGTGTAGACCGCCGACTCCAGGCCGAGCGAGATCCCGGCGAGGACGACGGTCGCGGGCCCGGTGAGCGAGGACTTGCCGATGTCGCGCACCGGACGGCGGCTGGTCTCGGTGAAGTAGCCGGTCAACTGCTGGATGAGCGCGGCCATCACGATGCCGATCGCCACCGCGATCAGCGCGAGCAGCCGCGGATCGCCGTCCTTCCCGCTGATCGCGGAGTCGGTGACCCCGTCCAGATCGGCGTACGAGGACGGCAGGTACGCGTAGACGGCCGCGGCCACCAGCACCAGCGAGATCACCGCGGAGAGGAAGAAGCCGCGGTTGATGGCGGACATCCCGCTGCGGTCGGAACGCCGGGGCGCCACCGCGAAGATGCCGATCATCGCGGTCACCACACCGATCGCCGGAACGATCAGCGGGAAGGCGAGCCCCGCGTCCCCGAAGGCCACCTTGCCGAGGATCAGCGCGGCCACCAGGGTCACGGCATAGGACTCGAAGAGGTCCGCCGCCATGCCCGCGCAGTCGCCGACGTTGTCACCGACGTTGTCGGCGATGGTGGCGGCGTTGCGCGGATCGTCCTCGGGGATGCCCTGCTCGACCTTGCCGACGAGGTCCGCGCCGACATCGGCGGCCTTGGTGAAGATGCCGCCGCCGACCCGCATGAACATCGCGATCAGGGCCGCCCCGAGGCCGAAGCCTTCGAGCACCTTGGGCGCGTCCGCCGCGTAGACGAGCACGACGGTGGAGGCACCGAGCAGGCCGAGGCCGACCGTGAACATGCCCACCACTCCACCGGTGCGAAATGCGATCTTCATCGCCCGGTGCGAAACAGTGGTGAGATCTTTCGGCGCTTCCCCTTCTCCGGGAGTCGCCTCTCTCGCCGCAGCCGCCACACGCACATTGCTGCGCACCGCGAGCCACATACCGATATAGCCGGTGGCCGCGGAGAATGCCGCGCCGATGAGGAAGAACAGCGACCGGCCGATCCGCTGATTCCAGTCGTCCGCGGGCAGCAGCATGAGCAGGAAGAACACCACCACCGCGAAAACCGCGAGTGTTCTCAACTGCCGGGCCAGATAGGCGTTCGCGCCTTCCTGGACCGCGGCGGCGATCTTCTTCATGCTGTCGGTGCCCTCGCCCGCCGCCAGGACCTGCCGGACCAGCACCGCGGCGACCACCAGGGCCGCGAGCGCCACGGCGCCGATGAGGATCACGATGAGCCGGTTGCCGTCGGTCAGTTCCGCGGCTGCGAGAGTGTGGGAATGGTCGAACCGCTGTGGGAGGGATAGCCCCGCCATTCGTCCTCCTTGACGCTGGGGCCGAGCTCACGATGTGGACGAAGATTCTAGGGACCGGGCACTCATCAATACAGAGCACTGCAATAGGAATTACTGCCCGTGAGGGGCCCGGAAATCGATCACTCCGCCGAGAACAGCCCGAACGTGCTAATGCCCCTAAAGCATTGAGCGCCCCCGCCCGCCGGAATTCGCAGGACCGGCACGGAAGCGGTAACCGCTGTTCATGGCTGTGCACTGCCGTTCCGGACGGTGCCGCTTCGCCCCCGGAAGACCCGTGAGGCGGCCCCCGCCACTCGCGCTCCACCACCCACCGGCGCGGGCCCACCGCCGCCCGGAAGACGGCCGCCCCGCGCGCCGACCGTTCCGGAGCGTAGGCAACAGAACCCGGACGGTGGGGCTGAGCCGTACGGAGGAGGAGGGCCCTACCGGCTCGTGCGGCGGCCCGTACGGCTCATGAGGCTCAGCGGCTCGTACGAAGGGCGCCGGGGCTTTGGCTCATACAGGCCCATACGGGCTCATGCGGACTCGTGCGGGCTCATACGGGCTCGCGCGGAGGAGTCCCGGAGCGCGGGTGGCTCGGAGGTGTGGAGATACGGAGGAGTGTGGTCCGGCAAGGGCCGGGCGGCGAGGCGGCCGGAGCGGGGCTCAGCACGAGGGCGCCGGAGCGGGGCTCAGTGCGGGAGCGAGGGCGGGACCACTCAGGCGACGGGCTCGGGGTGGTCGGGCGTGGTGGGCCAGGACATCCGGATGAGGCCGCCGTTCTCACCGGCGGAGACCTCGACGTCGTCGACGAGTCCGCTGATGACCGCGAGACCCATCTCGTCCTCGCTCTCGGCGTCGCCGTCCCCGGCACCGGAGGCGGAGTCGCCGCCGCTGGGTGCCTCGTCGCCCACCTCGATGGAGAACTGCTTCTCGTCCTCGATCAACTGCACATGCACGGGGGCCGCGATACTGCTCGCCTGATGGAGGCCCACGGCACGGCTGCACGCCTCACCGACGGCGAGGCGCACCTCGTCCAGTACGGCCTCGTCCACTCCGGCACGGCGCGCCACCGCGGCCGCCACGAGCCTGGCGGTCCTGACGTGCTCGGGCTGCGCGCTGAAGCGGAGCTCAACGGTGGCCATCCATCCCCCTCGGATGTACGGACGAACTGTCAGGGGGCCGGGCCCAGGGCCCGGTCCCCCGGCTGATCCGCCCCGGGCACACGGCCCGGAGCGACACCAGGATCTCAGTCGGTGGCAGCTACCGCTTCCTCGACCGACTGGTGGATCGGGAAGACCTTCGTCAGTCCGGTGATCCGGAAGATCTTCAGAATGCGCTCCTGGTTGCAGACGAGACGCAGCGAACCCTCATGGGCACGCACGCGCTTCAGTCCGCCCACGAGCACGCCGAGACCGGTGGAGTCGAGGAAGTCCACGCCCTCCATGTCGACGACGAGATGAAAACTCCCGTCATTGACCAGCTCGACCAGCTGCTCACGCAGCTTGGGCGCGGTGTACACATCGATTTCGCCACCGACCTCGACGACCGTGCGATCGCCGACGGTACGGGTCGACAGGGACAGGTCCACGAATCCTCCAGCACCTTGCTCTCGAGCGGTCGCCCTAGGGACACCTCGGCATGACCCCCCAAGACGGATCGCCAGCCGCGATGGCATTCAATCACTTACAAGCGGGCATGCACGACGCCTTCTGCCCATTGTCCGGCACGTCAGTGACAGACTCGGTGCCGATGGCCGAGAATCATCCTGCCCGTACAGGCCAGGACCACACTCCGAAACGGCTCGACCCGAAGGCGGTCCTGGACCGCCTGGCACCGGGCCCGAGCCGCACTTCGCGCATCACCCATACGGAGCACTTGCCCCCTCGTGCGGGCCGCCATGCAGTGTGGCCCGACCGCATCCGGCCAGAGATCATCGCCGCGGTGCAGTCCGCCGGAATCGAGCACCCCTGGGTGCACCAGGCCGAGGCCGCCGAGCACGCCCTGGACGGGAACTCCGTCGTCGTCGCCACCGGTACGGCCTCCGGCAAGTCGCTCGCCTACCTGGTACCGGTGCTCAGCACCCTCCTGGACGGCTCCGAGGCCCCCAACGGGCGGGGCGCGACCGCGCTGTACCTGGCGCCCACCAAGGCCCTCGCCGCCGACCAGTGCCGTGCCGTGAAGGAGCTGGCCGACCCGCTCGGCAAGGCCGTCCGGCCCGCCGTGTACGACGGCGACACCCCCGTCGAGGAGCGCGAGTGGGTGCGCCAGTACGCCAACTACGTGCTGACCAACCCGGACATGCTGCACCGCGGCATCCTCCCCTCCCACCCCCGCTGGTCCTCCTTCCTGCGCGCCCTGCGCTTCGTGGTCGTCGACGAGTGCCACACCTACCGGGGCGTCTTCGGCTCGCACGTCGCCCAGGTGCTGCGCCGCCTCCGCCGCCTGTGCGCCCGCTACGGCTCCGAGCCCGTCTTCCTCCTCGCCTCGGCGACCGCCGCCGAGCCCTCCGTCGCCGCGGGCCGCCTCACCGGCCTGGAGGTGCGCGAGGTCGCCGACGACGCCTCCCCCCGCGGCGAACTCGTCTTCGCCCTCTGGGAGCCCCCGCTCACCGACCTGCGCGGCGAGAAGGGCGCCCCGGTCCGGCGCACCGCCACCGCCGAGACCGCCGAGCTGCTCACCGACCTGACCGTGCAGGGCGTGCGCTCGGTCGCCTTCGTACGGTCCCGCCGCGGGGCGGAGCTCATCTCCGTCATCGCCCAGGAACGCCTGGCCGAGGTCGACCGCGCCCTGTCCCGGCGCGTGGCCGCCTACCGTGGCGGCTATCTGCCCGAGGAGCGCCGGAGTCTCGAAAGGGCCCTGCACTCGGGCGAGTTGCTCGGTCTCGCCGCCACCACCGCCCTGGAACTCGGCGTCGACGTCAGCGGGCTGGACGCCGTCCTCATCGCCGGGTACCCGGGCACCCGCGCCTCGCTGTGGCAGCAGGCGGGCCGCGCGGGACGCTCCGGCGAGGGCGCCCTGGCCGTGCTCGTCGCCCGGGACGACCCGCTGGACACCTATCTGGTGCACCATCCCGAGGCGCTCTTCCGGCGCCCCGTCGAGTCGACCGTCCTGGACCCCGACAACCCCTACGTCCTCGCCCCCCACCTCTGCGCGGCGGCGGCCGAACTCCCCCTGGCCGACGAGGACCTGGCTCTCTTCGGCCCCGCGGCACCGGGCTTGATGCCGCAGCTCGAAGCCGCCCGGCTGCTGCGCCGCCGCGCCCGCGCCTGGCACTGGACGCGCCGGGAACGCGCCGCCGACCTCACCGGCATACGCGGGGAGAGCGGCAGCCCGGTGCAGATCGTCGAGGAGGGCACCGGCCGCCTCCTCGGCACGGTGGACGCCTCGGCCGCGCACGGCACCGTCCACGAGGGCGCGGTCCACCTGCACCAGGGCCGCACCTACCTGGTCCGGCGCCTGGACCTGGAGGACGCGGTGGCCCTGGTGGAGGAGGCCAGCCCGCCGTATTCGACGGTGGCACGGGACACCACCGCGGTCTCCGTCCTGGAGACCGAGACCGAAGTCCCCTGGGGCGAGGGCCGCCTGTGCTACGGCTCCGTCGAAGTCACCCACCAGGTCGTCTCCTTCCTCCGCCGCAGGCTGCTCACCGGCGAGGTGCTCGGCGAGACCAAGCTCGACCTGCCTCCCCGCACCCTGCGGACCCGGGCCGTCTGGTGGACGGTGACCGAGGACCAACTGGACGCCGCCCGGGTCCCACCGGAGATCCTGGGCGGTGCCCTGCACGCCGCCGAGCACGCCTCGATCGGCATGCTCCCGATCTTCGCCACCTGTGACCGCTGGGACATCGGCGGCGTCTCGGTGCCCCTGCATCCCGACACCCTGCTGCCCACGGTGTTCGTCTACGACGGCCACCCCGGCGGGGCGGGCTTCGCCGAACGGGCCTTCCACACGGCCCGCGACTGGCTGACGGCCACGCGCGAGGCGATCACCTCCTGCGAGTGCGAGAGCGGCTGCCCGTCCTGCATCCAGTCCCCCAAGTGCGGCAACGGCAACGACCCCCTGCACAAGGCGGGCGCGGTCCGACTCCTGACGGTGCTGCTGCGGGGTGCGGGGGCGGAGACCGGGACCGAGACGGCGACCGAGGCCCCGGCGGAAACGGGGGCGGAGACGGGGGCTCTGACGGAGATAGACGCCGAGCCGAGCGGTACGGAGATCGACGCCGAGCCCAGCGATGTGGTGGCCGGGGGCGGAGGGCCTCAGTCCGGGGCCGGTTGAGGGCAGTCCGCGAGCGGGCGGGCTTCGCCTACGGGCGGGCCGCCGTGTCCGTGCGCACTTCTGTACATGCCTCCCTGTCCGCATGGCCGCCGTGTCCGTGCGCTCCTCTGTGCATGCCTCCCTGTCCTTTGGGCCTGTCTCCCTGTCCGTTGTGGATGGTTCCCTGTCCGTGCATGTGCCTGTGCAGGCCTCGCAGCCTGTTCGGATACGGCCGGGATCTGTGGCCGGTGTTTCCCGGTGATCCGTCGGTGCACCCGCCGGACCCGCCCTCGCTCGGGCTTCGGCGCGGAAGAAGCCCGCACCGGAAGCCGCGGTCACATCCGAGACCTCGCCTTGGACTTCGCACCGCAGGAGCCGGGCGCCCTGGGCGCGGGCCACTTCGGCGGCGCTCGCACAGGCGGGCTGCCGCCCCGCTCCGGCGTGGTCGGCGGCTGCCAGGGCCGCGAGGTCCGCGGCTCCGGCGGCCCGGTGGCGGACGACCATGGCCTGGCCCATCGCCAGGAAGGCTCCGCACACCACGCACAAGCAGGTAAGTGCCGCGAGGGCCCAGACCGTTGCCGAACCGCGGTCCCGCTGCGGGGGTGCACCGATGCCTTGCGGAGCGGCCCTGCCCGTCGGCCTACCGATGCGGGAGCCGCCCGCCCGCCGGTATCCCGTCTTCGTCACCTGCCCCCGCTCTCCTGGCTGTTGTCGATGCCGTCCCGTTCGGTTCGTGAACGGCTGGGTCCTCGGCATGGGCGGATACGTCACCACCCATCACCACCCCGCCCTCTGCCTCGTTCCGTCCGAGACCGCCGTCCTGGTCGCGACTGCCGTTCTGCCCCGTGCCGCCGTTCCGCCCCCTGCCGCCGTTCCGCCCGGCGTCGCCGTACTGGCCCGCGTCGCCGTACTCGCCCGCGCTGCTGGGCCGACCTCTGTCGCCCATCCCGCCCATCCCGCCTATCTCGCCTTGCTCACCCGTGTCGCCGCGCTGCCCGACCATCTCCTCCGCGAAGGCCACCGCCTCGTGCGTGAGCTGCACCGCCAGTGGGTCGGGCCCGGGCGAGGTCGCGGTGACCCTGACCTTCACGAGTTCGCCCTCGCGCCGGATCTCCACGCGGGCGTCCCGCGGCGCCGCTTCCTTCACCGCCGCGACGGTGGCCTCCTCGGGCTCCTGCCGTGCCGCGGCCCGAGCCCCCGCCCGGGCGGCGTCCACGCACTGGAGCTGGGCCCCGGCGGCCAGGAGCAGCCACAGGAGGCCCGCGACGAAGGCCACCAGCACGGGCAGGACCACCGCGGTCTCGGCGGTGACGAGACCCTGGTCAGGGGCTCCCGGTCCCGCCCGGCGGCGCGGGGCTCCCCGTCCCGCCCGGTGGCGCGCGCCCTCCGCTTCCCGCCTGGGCCGCCGCCCGGCCTCACAGCGCATGGAGCGCCTTCTCTACGATGTCCTGAAGTGCCTTGCGGGTCGCGGCACTTGTGATCACCTTGTAGAGCAGCCCCGCGAAGCCCACCGCCGCGATCAGGCCCATCGCGTACTCCGAGGTGACCATTCCCGCGTCCCGGCACCGGGCTCGCGCCCTTACGGCCCGCACGCGTACGCCCGTCCTCCGCGCTCCGTACATCGCTCGGTACATCTCAACCCCCATGAATGAACCCCTGTCCTGCGTCGCTGTCTCGGTTCTCTGATCTCTGTCTCGGGCGGCCGTCTCGGGCCGCTGGTCCCGGATCGCTGTCTCCGCGGATCCGCGGAGGTCGCGCTGTCGCCGCCTCCGCCGCGGTGCCCGCGTCGGGGGCACCGCCCCCGCCGGAGCGCGTACGGTCATCCGCCGCCTGCGCTCAACAACCCACCCGCCAGCCCGATGACCACGGGCAGCACCCCGATCGCCACGAAGGCGGGCAGGAAGCACAGGCCGACGGGAGCGGTGACGAGGACCGCGGCGCGGCGGGCGCGGGCGGTGGCCGCGCGTCCCCACTCGGCACGGGTCTCAGCCGCCAGGCGGGCCGCCGCCTCGGCAGCCGGGGCACCCGACTCGCCCGCGCGCTCCAGGAGCCGAGCCAGCGGTCTCGCCCCCGGCAGCGTCGCGAGCCGCTGCCAGGCGCCGGTGTGGCCGCCGCCGAGGCGCAGTTGGGCCGCGCCGGAGGACAGGCGTGTCCCCACCGGGCCGTCCATCGACTCCCCCACCGCCTGCGCCGCCTCCACCGGGGCGGCTCCGGCGGCGATGCAGGCGGCCAGCAGGTCGGCGGCCAGCGGGAGTTCCCGTGCGGCGCGTGCCGCGTCGAAGTCCGGCTCCGGGCCGGGCCCGCGCTGCCGCCGCCAGCACAGCCAGCCACCCGCCAGACCCGCCAGGAGTCCCAGCGGGCCGCCCAACACCACATACCCGGCACAGACCGCTCCGACCACCGGCACCCAGCGCCGCAGCACCGCGCGGCTCCGGGCCGACCGCGCTCCCGGGCGCGGCTTCGTCCGTACGCCCAGGACCGCTGTCAGGCGGCGCCTGCTGTGCCGCCGACGCCTCCGCTCCGTTGTCGAGGCCACCATGCACCAGGCCACTGTCATCACGCACAAGACCACCCCCAGGCTGTGGATAACTTTCATTGCTCTTCCGCTCCGCGCACGATCCGCAGCGCCCACCAGAGGCCCGCGGCCTCCAGCGAGACCCCCACGGCGAGGCAGGCGAGGCCCGCCGGGCGGTGCAGCAGGACGTCCAGCGGGCGCGCGCCGAGGGCGCTGCCGAGGAGCAGTCCCATCACCGGAAGCCCGGCGAGCAGCGCCGCGGTCGATCTGGCTCCGGCCAACTGGGCGCGGAGTTCGGCTCGTTGGGCCCGCTCCTCGCGCAGGGCCCGCTCCAGCCGCTGTACGCCCGCGGCCAGGCCCGCTCCCCGGTCCACGGCCACCCGCCAGCAGGCGGCCAGTCCGAGCAGGCCCTCGGCGCCCTCCTGCCGCGCGGCCGTCCGCAGGGCCGCCGGGACGTCGCCGCCGAAGCGTGCCGCGGCGATCACCGGCGCCCGTGCCGCGCCCAGGCCGCCGGTCTCCCGGGCGGCGAGGACGAGGGCACCGGGCGGCTGCCGTCCGGCACGCACCTCGCCCGCGAAGACTCCGCAGAGCGCGACCACCGCCTCGGCCCCGCGCTCCCGCCGGGCGCGTGCGGCCGAGGTGCGCAGGCCGTGCCGTACCGCCGGAAGGCACAGGCCGCCGAGGACCAGGGGCAGCGGCGAGCGCCCGAGCAGCGCGAGCGCGGCGGCGGCCACCAGGCACCACCACTCGCCGCCCGCCCGGCCCCGCAGCCGTGGCGTCAGCCGCTCGCGCAGCAGGCGGCCCGGCGCGAAACCGGTCCGCGCCCCGCACAGTCGGCGGAGTCTGCGCACCCCGGTGCGTGACCCGGTGGCCAGCCAGGCGGCCCCACCGGCGCAGCAGGCTCCGGCACAGGCCGCGCCCCACACCCCGCCCTGGCTCATGAGGCGCCCTTCAGGAGGAGTGCTTCGAGCCGGGGCCAGCCCGCCTCGTAGGAGAAGCCCTTGGTGCCCCAGCGGAGCGCGGGGACGGTCTCGACGAGTCCGGAGGCATCCCGTCTGAGGACATGCACCTCGGCGAGGCGTCTGCGACCGCCGCGGTCGCGGACCAGGTGGATGACCACGGACAGGGCCGCGGCCAGCTGGCTGTGCAGTGCCGCCCGGTCCAGGCCCGCGGCGGTGCCGAGCGCTTCGAGGCGGGCCGGGACATCGGCTGCCGCGTTGGCGTGCACGGTGCCGCAACCGCCCTCGTGCCCGGTGTTCAGCGCGGCCAGGAGGTGGACCACCTCGGGGCCGCGCACCTCGCCGACCACCAGCCGGTCGGGGCGCATCCGCAGCGCCTGGCGCACCAGGTCCTGGAGGGTGACGAGTCCGGCCCCCTCCTGGTTTGCGGGCCGGGCTTCGAGGCGCACCACGTGCGGGTGCTCGGGGCGCAGTTCGGCGGAGTCCTCGGCGAGGACGATGCGTTCGCCGGGTCCGACCAGGCCGAGGAGGGCGGCGAGCAGGGTCGTCTTGCCCGAGCCGGTACCGCCGCTGATGAGATACGAGAGGCGGGCGTCGAGCAGTGCCCTGAGGATGCGGTCGCCGCCCGGTGGGACGGTGCCCGCGGCGACGAGTTCGTCCAGGGTGAACGCGCGGGGCCTGACCACCCTGAGGGCGAGGCAGGTCGCCCCGACCGCGACCGGTGGCAGCACCGCGTGCAGCCGGGTCCCGTCGGGCAGGCGGGCGTCCACCCAGGGCCGGGCGTCGTCGAGCCGGCGTCCCGCGACGGCGGCCAGGCGCTGGGCGAGGCGGCGCACGGTGGCGGCGTCGGGGAAGGTGACCTCGGTGAGTTCGAGTCCGGTGCCGCGGTCGACCCAGACGCGGTTCGGCGCCGAGACCAGTACGTCGGTCACCTCGGGATCGGCGAGCAGGCGGTCCAGCGGGCCGGCGCCGATCAGCTCCGCGCGCAGGCGGTCGGTGGTGCCGAGGACCTCGGCGTCGCCGAGAAGGCGGCCCTGGGCGCGCAGGGCCTCCGCGACCCGGGCCGGTGTCGGTTCGCAGCCGCTCTCGGCCAGCCACTGCCGCACCCCGTCCAGCATCTTCGCGCCGACGACCGCGCTCATGCCGCGCCTCCGGCCACCGGGACCTGCGCCCAGAACCGGCGGCTGAAGCGGGCCAGCGGTCCGCGCGCGTCGCCACCGGGTGGGCGCCCCTTCTCCTGTGCCGCCAACAGGCCCTTTTCGAGCGGTAGTTCACCCGCGAGCGGGAGTCCGAGCAGCTGGGCGACCTCATCGGCGGCGAGTCCGCCGACGCCGCTGGTGCCGTGCCCGGGCGGCGCCACCACCACCCGCAGATCGCGCAGCAGCATGCCCGCGGCGGCGGCGATGCGCTGGGCCGCGGCGACGGCGCGCAGCTCCGCCGGGACCACGAGCAGGCCCAGGTCGAGCTGGGTGAGCACCTCGCCCGCGCTCTCGTCGACCCGCCTCGGCAGGTCCGCGACGACCACGCCGCCCCGCCTGCGGGCCGCGGCGAGCACCGCCCGTACCGCCTCGGGAGCGACGCTGACGGTCTCCCCGCGGTCCCAGCTCAGGACGCGCAGCGAGTGCAGTTCGGGGAGGGACTCCTCCAGGGCGTTGCCGCCGACCCGGCCGCGGGACTCGGTGAAGGCGGGCCATCTCAGCCCTTCGGCGCCCTCGCCGCCGAGGAGTACGTCGAGGCCGCCGCCGAGTGGATCGGCGTCGACGAGCAGGGTGCGCCGCCCGTCCCGTGCCGCGGTCACGGCCAGGGCGCAGGCCAGGGTGGAGGCCCCGGCGCCGCCCCGGCCGCCGAGGACGCCGACCGTGAACGCCGGGCGGCCGGTGCCCTCCGCGGCGTCGGCGATGCGGTCCACCAGCCACCGCTCGTCCCCCGGCAGCACCAGCACATGGTCGGCGCCGATCTCGACCCCTCGCCGCCAGACGCCCGCGTCGTCCTGGTCCCGGCCGACCAGGACCACTCCGCCTCTGCGGCGGGCCGAGCGCACCCGGCCCGCCGCGTCGTCCCCGACCAGGACGAGTGGAGCGGACTCCCAGGTGCCGCGCGCCGGGGGCACGCCGTGGTGCACCACCGGGCGCTCCGCTCCCGCCGCGGCGCACAGCCGCAGCAGGTCGTCGAGGAGCGCCATGTCCTCGGTGACGATCAGCGGTCCGTCCCGGCGTCCCTCGGCCGCCGGACGGTGCTCGTGCACCCCGGTTCCTGCCATGTCTCCCGCCCTTCGCCGCGTCCCCCGCGGGCTCCCCGTCGAGCCCGCGGCCCTGGCCGGCAAAAGGACGGGCGGACGGTTTTCGCCGGGCCCCGAATCCCTTGGGACATCCGGGCCACGGCAAACCGAACCGCTCGTGAACTTCGCAAGCAGGACGCGCAGGAATCACCGTGCAGGCATCCGGGAAATCTTGTGGATCTTGGTAAAAACCTGTGGATAACTCGACGGAGGTGAATAACTCCCCGACCCGTTCGGGGGAGTCCGGAGCCTTATTCGGCACCCCGGAACCCCTCACGCACAGTCACGGATCATGGTGAGGGCGGCGCCGGGCGCGCGAGGAGCGCGCGGACGCGCGTAGAGGGGAGCACCGCGGAGGCGATCGGAGGAAAACCCATCCGGACATGCGACGACCCCCGCCGGGGGGGGAGAGCGGGGGTCGTCCCCACGGCCGACTCGGGGGGGGAGGAGCCGGACCGGGTTAGCACGGTCGCGAACGATCCGTGACCTTCATGGTGTACCCGAGGGCCTTCTCAGGCAAACACACGCGCCACACCTTACGCCGAATGGCGGGCGCATATGCTCAGCGTGTGGAAAACCACTCCTTGCCCCGGACAGCGGCCTTCTTCGACCTGGACAAGACGGTCATTGCCAAGTCGAGCACGCTCACCTTCAGCAAGTCCTTCTACCAGGGAGGGCTCATCAATCGGAGGGCGGCGCTGCGTACCGCGTACACGCAGTTCGTCTTCCTCGTCGGCGGCGCCGACCACGACCAGATGGAGCGGATGCGCGCGTACCTGTCCGCGCTGTGCCGCGGATGGAACGTGCAGCAGGTGAAGGAGATCGTCGCCGAGACGCTGCACGACCTCATCGATCCGATCATCTACGAGGAGGCGGCCTCCCTCATCGAGGAGCACCACACCGCGGGCCGGGACGTGGTGATCGTCTCCACCTCCGGCGCCGAGGTCGTGGAGCCCATCGGTGAACTGCTCGGCGCCGACCGGGTCGTCGCGACCCGGATGGTCGTGGGCGAGGACGGCTGCTTCACCGGCGAGATCGCCTACTACGCCTACGGCCCCACCAAGGCGGAGGCCGTCCGCGAGCTCGCCGAATCGGAGGGGTACGACCTGGCGCGCAGCTACGCCTACAGCGACTCGGCGACCGACCTCCCGCTGCTCGAATCGGTCGGCCGTCCGCACGCGGTCAACCCCGACAAGACGCTGCGGCGGGAGGCCGCCGCCCGCGAGTGGCCCGTACTCGACTTCCACCGGCCGGTGCGCCTCAAGCAGCGGATCCCGGTGCCGCCGCGCCCCGCCCTGATGGCGGCGGCAGCGGTGGGCGCGGCGGCGGCCACGGCCGGGATCGTCTGGTACGCGAGCCGACGCCGCGGGACCGTCTGAGGACCGCCGCCGCGGGGGCCGGCGGCGAGAACACCCGGGCCCGTCCGCGCCGGAAGGCAAAGAAGTGGCGGCCCGGCTTCCGCTTGCCCCCGGACCGGAGTACAAAGGAGTCAACGGCCCGCGAGACCAGGGACATCCGAGAGGATCACCTCACCACGCATTCAGGCCCCACGGACCGCGCATGGAGACTGGGCACCCACGCGACGTCGACCCGTCGAATACGGGCCAGCCGCACCAGGTGACGGGCGAAGATCCCGGCCTGATGGGCACATCTTCGAGGACGCTTGGTAACCCGGTGGACATGCCAGCGGCGGTACGAGATCTCGTACCGCCGCATTCTTCTGCCCGGCTCCGGTCCCCGCGGGCCGCTCCCGGCGCCGGGACTCGTCCTGCCTCTCAGGCGGCCCCGCGCTGCAGGGCCTCGCAGACCGCGGTGGACTCCCGGGCGCCCAGTGCCACGGCGCGACCGCAGTGCGCGATCCACGCCGCCATGCCCTCGCCCGTGCCGGAGGCGTAGCCGTCGAGTGCCTCGCGGTACGCGGCGGCGCCCTGCTCGGCATGGCCCACCTCGCAGGGGGCGATGGACTTGGGGTCGAGTCCGCTGCCCACCAGGACGATGCGCTCGGCGGTGCGCGCCACCAGGCCGTTGTGCGAGGTGAAGGGGCGCAGGGTCAGCAGTTCGCCGTGCACCACGGCGGCGGTGACCAGCGCCGGAGCCTGACCGCCCGCGATGATCAGCTGGGCCAGGCCCTCAAGCCGCCCGGCCACCTCGTCGGCGCCCGGCAGCGGCAGTTCGCCGGACCCGTCGAACAGCTCCTCGTCGACCGGTTCGCCGGGCTGGCGCGGGCGGCCCACCTGCCCGGAGTCGTCCGCGGCGGCGACGAGGTGCAGCCGCGCGAGGACCCGCAGCGGCGACTGCCGCCAGATCGACAGCAGCTGCCCGGCCTCCGCCGTCAACCGCAGGGCCGCGCCCACGACGCGCGCCTCGGGGTCGGCGCTGAAGTCGGTCCGCCGCCGCACCTCTTCGAGCGCCCAGTCGGCGCCCGCGAGCGCGGCGGAGCCCCGCGCCCCGCGCAGCGCCGCCTCGGAAGTGATCTCGTTGCTGCGGCGCCGCATGATCCGGTGCCCGTACACGCGGTCCACGGACTTGCGCACGGACTCCACGGAATCGGCGACGCCGGGCAGCGAACCGAGCGCGGCGAGCGGGTCAGTCGTACTCATGGGGACGACCCTACGCAACCGCCGCCCGCGCCCCTCGAAGGAGTGGTCTTCTTCACGCCGGTGCGGGTCCGGGCGGCGGGGCGGCCTATGTTGATGAACATGAAGATCGCTTTCGTGGGGAAGGGCGGCAGCGGCAAGACCACGCTGTCCTCTCTCTTCATCCGTCATCTCGCCGCCACCGGCGCCCCGGTCGTCGCGGTGGACGCCGACATCAACCAGCACCTCGGCGTCGCGCTCGGGCTCGACGA
The DNA here is from genome assembly GCF_012273655.1 of Streptomyces physcomitrii. Classification (GTDB taxonomy): domain Bacteria; phylum Actinomycetota; class Actinomycetes; order Streptomycetales; family Streptomycetaceae; genus Streptomyces; species Streptomyces physcomitrii. The sequence goes on from NZ_JAAWWP010000005.1 coordinate 62,081, forward strand.
GGACGAGGCGGCCGCGCTGCCCGCCATGGGCGCGCGGCTCACCATGATCAAGGACTATCTGCGCGGTTCGAATCCGCGCATCTTCTCGGCCGCCACGATGATCAAGACGACCCCGCCAGGGGACGGCTCGCGGCTGCTGCGGATCCGCGAGAACAACCCCGTGTACGACGCCTGCGCGCGGGGGGTGGAACTCGACGGCGGGACCGCGCGTTTGATGGTCACGGGCCCCTTCACCGACTCGGATCTCGGCGTCTCCTGCTACCACTCCAAGACCGGCGCCGTCGAGCTGTTCCTGAACCACCTGGTGGACGGCCGCGGGGAGTACGCCGTCGTGGACATGACCGCGGGCTCCGACTCCTTCGCCTCCGGCATGTTCACCCGGTTCGACATGACCTTCCTGGTGGCCGAGCCGACCCGCAAGGGCGTCGCCGTCTACCGCCAGTACAAGGAGTACGCCCGCGACTTCGGCATCACGCTGAGGGTCGTCGGCAACAAGGTCCGGGGGCAGGACGACCTCGACTTCCTGCGGGCGGAGGTGGGGGACGACCTGCTGGTGACCGCGGGGTACTCGGAGTGGGTGTGCGCCATGGAGAAGGGCCGTCCGCCGCGGTTCTCGCTCCTGGAGGACGTCAACAAGCAGGCCCTGGCGGCTCTTCAGGCCGCCGCCGACGAGACCTACGAGGCGCGGGACTGGGCCCGCTACACCCAGCAGATGGTGCACTTCCATCTGCGCAACGCCCAGAGCTGGGCCAACGACCGCACCGGCACCGACCTGACCGCACAGGTCGACCCCGACTTCGTCCTGGGCGAGCAGCAGGCCGTGGTGCAGCCGGGCTGAGCCGGGGTGCAGCCCGGCTGAGCCGCGCGCCGCGGGCGGCCGGCCGGGTGCGGTTTCGGCGGGCCGCGGGTGCGGGTGCGTACGGTCCGGGCGCGGTCAGGGGTGCGCGGGTCCGCCCGGGGCGCCGCTCGGCGTGCGCACCGGGCGGGCGGCGAGATAGCGGGACCAGCCGCGTGGCGGTGCCTGGCCGGTCCGCAGCTTCCGGAGCCCGGCGAGCAGCTCCGGGTCCTGGGCGTCGAGCCAGTCGGCGAGTTGCCGCAGGGACACGCAGCGCACCTCGCGCTGCGGGCACAGACGCCCCATCGCCTCCTCGACGGCCCGGGTGTAGGCGCCGCCGTTCCAGTCCTCGAAGTGGTTGCCGACGATCAGGGGCGCGCGGTTGCCCCGGTAGGCGCGGCGAAAGCCCTGGAGCAGCCCGTCGCGGAACTGGTCGCCCCAGTACGCCTGCCGGTCGGGGTCGCCCTGCGGGCCGCCGGACTGCCGGACCATGAAGTCCCGGTCGGTGGCCGGGACCTGGAGGCCGCCACCCGGCAGCGGGACCCGGCGCACGGACAGGTCCCACAGCCCGTCCGCCTTACGCGGCCAGACCTGTCCGGCGGCGCCGCTGCTGTCGTAGCGCAGGCCGAGTCCGCGCGCGAGGGGCAGGAAGCTCGCCCTGCCCTGGGGGCAGCGGGTGCGGGCGCCGGTGAGTTCCCGGTCGAAGTCGAAGGGCAGGGCGGGTTCGTCGGGCAGGGCGGCGCGCGTCTTCCAGTTCCGTACGAGGGAGCGGGTGCGGGCGAGTTCGACCCTCCACTGTGCCGTGTCCGGACCGTTCCGGCCTCGGCAGGGGCGGCCGGTGAGGAGGGTGCCGATCTCGTTGCCGCCGAGCCAGGCGCCGCGCAGCTGCCGCACGGTGTCGCGGACCGTGGACCGGGCGGGCGCCGCCGCCACGCGACGGGCGGGCCGCCGGGGCGGACCGCCGCCGGCACCGGGCGGAAGGCCCCGCAGCAGGTCCCGGCCGCTGAGGAAGTACGTCATCCGGGCGCCGTTGTCCTTGGCGACCTGGCGGAAGTGGGAGAACAGGCGGCGGTCGTCTTCGATGACACCGCTCCAGGTGAAGACCACGAACTGCGGGGGCCGCCGCCCGGGCGCGAGCCGGACGGGCCGGGGCAGCGCGGGCTGCGGGCCGGTGTACGAGGTCGAGCCGTCGCCGAGCAGGCGTACGGGGTGGGCCGAGGCGCCCGCCCGGGAATCCGGGGTGTCGCGGGCGGGGTCGGGCGGTGGCCCGGAGCAGCCCGCCAGCGCCGCCGCGAAGACCGCGGCGAGGCCGAGCCGTCGTACGCCTGTGCCGAGGGCGGCCATGGTTCGCCCACCTTCTTTCCGGGAGTCGCCCCCTCGCGCGCGGCCGGAGTCCTGCGCCCGCGGCGGCCCGGGCACTTCTGCGGGGGAGCGCGGCCGTCAAGGGCTCCCGGGAGGGCGGGGAGCCGCCAACCTCGCATGCCTGCCGGGGCAGTTCGGGCCGACCAGCCGATCAACACACCTATTCACACCCGCGGGTGAAGATCTGGACTGAATGCCGAAAATGTTCGACCCCCGTCTTTACTCTGCATTACGGTCCATTTACTGAATGTTGAGACATCCCACCACTGCCCCACCTCACCGCACGCGGTGTTCCACGGCCGCGCCGTCCCTCTTCTCAGCAGGGACCTCCGAGCACCCACGCGACCGCGCCACTCCTGAAGAGACGGGCCCATGAACCTCAGCCCACGCCCCTTGCCCGACACCTCCCCCACCGCCTCCGGCCAGAGCCCGCACGGCCCCCCGCGCCCGCGCGGCCCGCGCCTCGCGGGCGCCGACATCTCGGCCTCGATCGCGGTCTTCCTCATCGCCCTGCCGCTCTCCCTCGGCATCGCCCTGGCGACCGGCGCCCCATTGCAGGCGGGCCTGGTGGCCGCGGCCGTCGGCGGCCTGGTGGCGGGGCGGCTCGGCGGCTCGGTGCTCCAGGTCAGCGGCCCCGCCGCCGGACTCACCGTGGTGACCGCCGAGCTCATCCAGCACTACGGCTGGCGCACCACCTGCGCCATCACCGTGCTCGCCGGAGCGGCCCAACTGGCGCTCGGCTTCCTGCGGGTGGCGCGGTCAGCCCTGGCCGTGAGCCCTGCCATCGTGCACGGCATGCTCGCGGGCATCGGCGTCACCATCGCCCTCGCCCAACTGCACATCGTCCTCGGCGGCACCCCGGAGAGCTCGGTGCTCGCCAATCTGGGGTCCCTGCCCGGCCAGTTGGCCCGGGTGCATCCCGCGGCGCTGGCCACCAGCGCGCTCACCCTCCTGGTGCTCCTCGGCTGGTCCCGCCTGCCCGGTGGCCTCGGCCGTATCGCCCGGCCGGTCCCGGCCGCCCTGGCCGCGGTCGCGGCGTCCACCGCCTTCGCCTCGCTGGCCGGACTGCGGCTGCCTCGGGTGGACCTGCCCTCGTGGTCCAGCCACGCCCTGCCGCATCTGCCCGAGGGCCCGGTGCTCGGCCTGCTCGCGGCGGTGCTCACCATCACCCTGGTCGCCAGCGTGGAATCGCTGCTCTCGGCCGTCGCGGTGGACAAGCTCACCACCGCCCGCCCCGAGCCGCGGATGCACATCCCCCGGGCCGACCTCGACCGCGAGCTGCGCGGCCAGGGCCTGGCCAACATGGTCTCCGGGGCACTCGGCGGCCTGCCCGTGACCGGAGTCGCCGTCCGCAGCTCGGCCAATGTCCGGGCGGGCGCGGTGAGCCGCAACTCCACGGTGCTGCACGGAGTCTGGATCGTCCTCGCCGCGCTGGTCCTGGTGCCCGTGCTCGACCTGATCCCGCTCGCCGCCCTCGCCGCCCTGGTGATGGCCGTGGGGGTGCAGATGGTGAGCATCAACCACATCCGTACGGTCACCAGGCACCGCGAGGTGGCCGTGTACGCGGTGACCGCGGCGGGTGTGATCCTGCTCGGCGTCCTCGAAGGGGTCGGTCTCGGCATCGCCACCGCGGTCGCCGTCGCGCTGCACCGGCTCAGCCGCACCCGTATCACCCACGAGGAGGACACCGGGGGCAGGCATCATGTGCGGGTCCGCGGCCAGTTGACCTTCCTGGCCGTCCCCCGGCTCAGCCGCGTCCTGCACCTGGTGCCGCGCGGCGCGGACGCCCTGGTCGAACTCGACGGCTCCTTCATGGACCACGCCGCCTACGAATCCCTCCAGGACTGGCAGCACTCCCACCGCTCCCAGGGCGGCACGGCCGAGATCAGCGCCCGCTCCGGAGGACGGATCGCCGAACCTTCCCGGGCGGTCCTCTCCTGCTGCCGCCCCTGGACAGCCTGGCGCAACCACCACTGCGACCGTACGGACAAGGGCAGACCGGCGGCCGAGGCCCCGGTGGCGACCGCGGCCGGCGGTACGGAGGCCACCGAAGCCGGGAGGACTCCGGAGGCGGCGCGCTCGGGGCGGCAACTCGCCAGTGGGATCAGCGCCTTCCAGCGCGACACCGCCCCGCGGGTGCGCGAGGAGCTGGCCCGCCTGGCGCGCGAAGGGCAGCGGCCGACCCAGCTCTTCCTCACCTGCGCGGACTCCCGGCTGGTCACCTCGATGATCACCTCCAGCGGCCCGGGCGACCTCTTCGTCGTACGCAACGTCGGCAATCTGGTCCCGCCGCCGGGCGCGGAGGGCGGCGACGACTCGGTGGCCGCCGCGCTCGACTACGCGGTGGACGTACTGGAAGTGGAGTCGGTGACGGTGTGCGGGCACTCGGGCTGCGGCGCCATGCACGCCCTGCTGAACGCGCCACCGGCGGGCGGGTCCTCGCCGCTCGAACGCTGGCTGCGGCACGGGCTCCCCAGCCTCGTACGGGCGAAGGGTGCCGAGGGTCCGCGGCCACGGCTGGCCGGGCGGGAGCCGGCGGACGCCGCCGAACTGCTCAGCCTCAGCAATGTCGTCCAGCAGTTGGAGCACCTGCGGCGGCACGAGTCGGTGGCGAAGCGGCTGGCCGAGGGGAGGATCGCGCTGCACGGCATGTACTTCCATGTGGGCGAGGCCCAGGCATATCTGCTGAGCGGGGAGGAGCCGGTCTTCTCCGTGGTGGCGCCCGGGGAACGGGAAGGGGTGCATGCCTAGCCGGAGAGACGGAGAGACGGAGGAAGGCGAGGGCCGCGGCGCACCCGGGGCAGGAGGCACCGCCCCGTCGCCGGCGGCAGCGCTTTCCCGGCACGCTCCCCGTCCGGCCCGGCAGGACACGGGTGCTCCCGGTCCGGTACCCCTGTACCCGTACCGCCGGAGGTGCCAGGATCGGAGGGGTTGACCAGGTCACACCGGAGCTGAAGAATCCGCGCGATGACAAAAATGGTCTACACCACACGGGACAGTGTCAGCACGTGGGGAGCCAGCGAATGAACGAGCGTCCGTCGATCGCCAACATGCTCAAGGAGGAGCGCCGTTTCGCGCCCCCCGCCGAGCTGGCCGCGAACGCGAACGTCAAGGCCGAGGCGTACGAGCGGGCCGAGGCCGACCGGCTCGGGTTCTGGGCGGAGCAGGCGCGGCGGCTCACCTGGGCCACCGAGCCCACCGAGACGCTGGACTGGTCGAACCCGCCCTTCGCGAAGTGGTTCGCCGACGGGAAGCTGAACGTCGCCTACAACTGCGTGGACCGCCACGTGGAGGCGGGCAACGGCGACCGCGTCGCCATCCACTTCGAGGGCGAGCCGGGCGACAGCCGCGCCGTCACCTACGCGGAGCTCAAGGACGAGGTCAGCCGGGCGGCGAACGCGCTCACCGAGCTGGGCGTCACCAAGGGCGACCGGGTGGCCGTGTACCTGCCCATGATCCCCGAGGCGGTCGTGGCGATGCTGGCCTGCGCGCGTATCGGCGCCGCGCACTCGGTGGTCTTCGGCGGCTTCTCCGCCGACGCCATCGCGGCGCGCATCGAGGACGCGGACGCCAAGCTGGTCATCACCGCCGACGGCGGCTACCGCAGGGGCAAGCCCTCGGCGCTCAAGCCCGCCGTGGACGACGCGGTGTCCCGGGTCAGCGGGGTCGAGAAGGTCCTCGTGGTCCGGCGCACCGGCCAGGACGTCGAGTGGACCGAGGGCCGGGACGTGTGGTGGCACGAGGTCACCGGGCGGCAGTCCGCCGAGCACACCCCGGAGGCCTTCGAGGCCGAGCAGCCGCTGTTCATCCTCTACACCTCCGGCACCACCGGGAAGCCGAAGGGCATCCTGCACACCTCCGGCGGCTACCTCACCCAGGCCTCGTACACCCACCACGCCGTCTTCGACCTGAAGCCGGAGACGGACGTGTACTGGTGCACGGCCGACATCGGCTGGGTCACCGGCCACTCGTACATCACCTACGGGCCGCTCTCGAACGGCGCGACCCAGGTCATCTACGAGGGCACCCCGGACACCCCGCACCAGGGGAGGTTCTGGGAGATCGTGCAGAAGTACGGGGTCACGATCCTCTACACGGCGCCGACGGCGATCCGTACCTTCATGAAGTGGGGCGACGAGATCCCCGCCAAGTTCGACCTGTCCTCGCTGCGGGTGCTCGGCTCGGTGGGCGAGCCGATCAACCCGGAGGCCTGGGTCTGGTACCGCAAGCACATCGGCGGCGACCGCTGCCCGATCGTGGACACCTGGTGGCAGACCGAGACCGGCGCGATGATGATCTCCCCGCTGCCGGGCGTGACGGAGACCAAGCCGGGGTCCGCGCAGCGCGCGCTGCCGGGTATCGCGGCGACCGTCGTCGACGACGAGGCCAACGAGGTCCCGGACGGCGGCGGCGGCTACCTGGTGCTCACCGAGCCGTGGCCCTCGATGCTCCGCACCATCTGGGGCGACGACCAGCGCTTCCTGGACACCTACTGGTCCCGCTTCGAGAACCGCTACTTCGCGGGCGACGGCGCGAAGAAGGACGAGGACGGCGACATCTGGCTGCTCGGCCGGGTCGACGACGTCATGCTCGTCTCCGGGCACAACATCTCGACCACCGAGGTGGAGTCCGCCCTCGTCTCGCACCCCTCGGTCGCCGAGGCGGCGGTGGTCGGCGCGGCGGACGAGACCACCGGCCAGGCGATCGTGGCCTTCGTGATCCTGCGCGGCAGCGCGAGCGAGGACGAGGGTCTGGTCACCGATCTGCGCAACCACGTGGCGGCGACGCTCGGCCCGATCGCCAAGCCCAAGCGGATCCTGCCGGTCGCCGAGCTGCCGAAGACGCGGTCCGGCAAGATCATGCGGCGGCTGCTGCGGGACGTCGCCGAGAACCGCCAGCTCGGTGACGTGACCACGCTGACCGACTCCTCCGTCATGGACCTCATCCAGTCGAAGCTGCCGTCGGCGCCGAGCGAGGACTGAGGGCTCGGGCTCGGGGCACCGACAAGGACCCCATTGCCGCAGGGGCTGCCGGGTATCCGGTGGCCCCTGCGGTGTGTGGGGGTGCGGTGCGTGCGGGGGCTGGACGGTCGGCGGGGGCAGGGCTTTCGCTGCTGCTGGGCGACGGCTGACGGCTGACGGCTGACGGCTGACGGCTGACGGCTGACGGCTGACGAATAACAGATGACGGATGACAGATGACGGATGACAGATGACAGTCATTGAAATCTGTCATCCGTCATCTGATACCTGCCAGCTGATACCCGTCAGCCACCCCGCCCCACCCCCACCCCCACCAAGCTCACCCCCGTCTAAACTGAGCCCCACCCAAAGCTCAACCCACCCAAGCTGAGCCCCACCCAAAACCGAACCCCGCGCCCCTCTCCCCAAGACCCACCGAGTCGGGCGCCGAATTTCATGGTGTGCCGGGAAGTCTGGTCGGCAGCGCTTTCAGCGTTCCCTTTCGCCGATCGACCGGAGGCCCTTCGCATGGCCGCGCCCACCCCCCGCCCCAAGGTTCTCGCCAGGCTCTCGCTGCCCGAGCGGAACTTCGTGGTGAACGCGCTGCGCACCGAGACGGTGGGCGGAGTCCTGCTCCTCCTCGCCGCGATCGCCGCCCTGATCTGGGCGAACACGCCGCTCAAGGACAGCTACGAGTCCGTGCGTACCGCGCACCTGGGGCCCGGTGCGCTGGGCCTGGACCTGTCGGTGCAGCACTGGGCGGCGGACGGGCTGCTCGCGGTCTTCTTCTTCGTCGCGGGTGCCGAGCTCAAGCGCGAACTCGTCGCCGGGGATCTGCGCGACCCAAAGGCCGCGATGCTGCCGGTGATCGCGGCGCTCTGCGGGATGGTGGCGCCCGCGCTGGTGTATCTGCTGGTCAACAGCGCGGGCGGCGGTTCGGCGGACGGCTGGGCGGTGCCCACCGCCACCGACATCGCCTTCGCCCTCGCCGTGCTCGCCGTCATCGGGACCTCGCTGCCCTCGGCCCTGCGCGCCTTCCTGCTCACCCTCGCGGTGGTGGACGACCTCTTCGCCATCCTGATCATCGCGGTCTTCTTCACCGGCGAGCTGAACTTCGCCGCGCTCGGCGGGGCCGCCGCGGGCCTCGCCGTCTTCTGGCTGCTGCTGCGCCGCGAGGTGCGGGGCTGGTACCTCTACGTACCGCTCGCGCTGGTGATCTGGGGGCTGATGTACAACAGCGGCGTGCACGCGACCATCGCCGGGGTGGCCATGGGCCTGATGCTCCGCTGCACGCGGCGCGAGGGCGAGGAGCACTCCCCGGGGGAACGCGTGGAGCATCTGGTGCGGCCGGTGTCGGCGGGGCTCGCGGTGCCGCTGTTCGCCCTGTTCAGCGCCGGGGTCGTGGTGTCGGGCGGCGCGCTCGCGGAGGTGTTCGGCACCCCTCAGACGCTGGGCGTGGTGCTCGGCCTGGTGGTGGGCAAGACGGTGGGGATCTTCGTCGGGACCTGGCTCACGGCCCGTTTCACCCGGGCGGAACTCGGGGAGAAGCTGGCCTGGCCCGATGTGTTCGCGGTCGCCGTGCTGGCCGGAATCGGCTTCACGGTCTCGCTCCTGATCGGGGAGCTGGCCTTCACCGGGGATCCGGCGCTCACCGAGGAGGTCAAGGCGGCCGTGCTCACCGGCTCGCTGATCGCCGCGGTCTGCGCCACGGTGCTCCTGAAGATCCGCAACGCCCGCTACCGCAGGATGTACGAGGACGAGGAGCGCGACGAGGACCAGGACGGGATCCCCGACATCTACGAGACGGACGACCCCGAGTACCACCTGCGGATGGCGGAACTCCTGGAGAAGAGGGCCGCGGAACACCGCAGGCGTGCCCAAGTGGCGGGCGGGGGGAGCGCCGCGGACGAGCGTCCGGCATGATCTGTGACCAGAAACGTTCTACGGCACGTCAGTTCTCGTGGCTGACGGGCCTGTCCGGCTCCGATGGGGGCACACCACCTGAACGGCCGGACGCCGAGGAAGCATGGGAACGCCAAGGAAAGTGAGAACGCGATGAGCCACACCGACGGCCCCGTCGGCGCAGAACGCAGTCTCGGCCAGCTGGTCGCGCACGCGACCGGTGAGCTGTCCGCCCTGGTGCACGACGAGATCGCGCTCGCCAAGGCCCAGCTGCGACAGGACGTCAAGCGCGCGGGTGTGGGCTCGGCCGCCTTCACCGTGGCGGGCGCACTGCTGATCTTCTCGCTGCCGATGCTGAGCTTCGCCCTCGCCTACGGCATCCACGCCTGGAGCGACTGGCATCTGTCGGTCTGCTTCCTGCTGTCCTTCGCCGCGAGCGTGCTGCTCGCCGGGCTGATCGCGCTGGTCGGCGTGGTCTTCCTGAAGAAGGCCAAGCAGGGCGGCGGCCCGCAGAAGGCGGTCGCCTCCGCCAAGGAGACGGCGGCGGTGCTGCAGCACGCCAAGCCGCACCCGCGTGCGATCGGTGCCACCGACGCGGCGGCGCTGCCGAGCGCCGGTGAACGGAAGGCTGTGGCACGCTCGACTCCATGACAGACCCCGCCACCCACTCGGCGCAGCCGGCCTCGGTCGTACATGTCGACGGCCCCTGGACCCACCGCGATGTCGCAGCCAACGGCGCACGCTTCCACATCGCGGAACTGGGCGAGGGGCCGCTCGTCATGCTGCTGCACGGCTTCCCGCAGTTCTGGTGGGCCTGGCGCCACCAGATGACCGCCCTGGCGGACGCGGGTTTCCGGGCGGTGGCGATGGACCTGCGCGGAGTGGGCGGCAGCGACCGCACCCCCCGGGGCTACGACCCGCCGAACCTGGCGCTCGACATCACCGGCGTGGTGCGCTCCCTCGGCGAGCCCGACGCGGCGCTGGTCGGCCACGACCTGGGCGGCTATCTGGCGTGGACGGCGGCGGTGATGCGGCCGAAGCTGGTGCGCCGCCTCGCGGTGACCTCGATGCCGCATCCGCGCCGCTGGCGCAGCGCGATGCTCGGCGACGCGCGGCAGTCCGCGGCGAACTCCTGCGTCTGGGGCTTCCAGCGGCCGTGGATCCCCGAGCGGCAGCTGGTCGCCGACGACGGCGCCCTGGTCGGCGAGCTGATGCGGGACTGGTCGGGGCCGGTGCCGCTGGAGGAGGAGGCGGTGCGGATGTACCGCCGGGCGATGTGCATCCCCTCCGCGGCGCACTGCGCGATCGAGCCGTACCGCTGGATGGTGCGCTCGCTGCTGCGGCCGGACGGCTTCCAGTTCAACCGCCGGATGAAGCGGCCGGTGCGGGTGCCGACGCTGCATCTGCACGGCTCGCTCGACCCGGTGATGCGGGTGCGCAGTTCGGCCGGCTCCGGCGAGTACGTCGAAGCCCCGTACCGCTGGCGGCTGTTCGACGGGCTCGGGCACTTCCCGCACGAGGAGGACCCGGTCGCCTTCTCCACCGAGCTGGTGAACTGGCTGAAGGACCCCGAGCCGGACCGCTGAGCGCCCGGCGGCACCCGGTCCGGGACCGCCCTGCCGCTCGGTCCGAACTCCCGTCCACCGAACCGGATTTCGGGACCGATTTGGGTGTGCGGGCCGCGGTTACCGACCTTGAGGCCCGGGCAGACGTCGGGGTATGGGCTGGACTCACGACTACAGTGACGCAGCACGCCGCCGCGGCTCAGGAGCCTCTCTGACCCCTCGTCAGCAGGCCGGGCCGCCCAAGGGGGACCGGGGTTCCGGCTCCCCCGACATCGGCATTCCCCGCATTCTGCGCCGACGCGCCCGCTGGGTGTCGGCACGGCTGCGGCATCCCAGCCGCGGCTGAGGCCGCGGTGCTCCCCGCCTCCGGCGGCTCCGTCCGGCGCTGTCCGTCCGGGCCGCCTTCCGCACGCGCCCGCCCCCGCGGCCGGGTCGGCAGCCGCCGCCGAAGACCGATCGGCCCGCACGGCTGACGTACGGCCGGGCAGGTCCTGTGGGTTGGGTCTGCACTCCCCGCGCGGCTGACGTACCGGCCCGCGGTGGCCGGTCTGACGTACGCCCCTGACGGCTGGACAGTTCCGACAACCGGACGCACGGACGACCCGACAACCGGACGACCGGACGACCGGACGACCGGACGACCGGCAACTCGGACTGCCGGACCGCTCGGACGACCTGACAGCACGAACAGCGCGTGCAGCACGTACAGCCGGACAGCTCAGAGCGCGCAGCTGTCGCTGTCGACCTCCTGGCCGGCCGTGCGTCCCCGGTCGATGTCCTCGCGTACCTCGTCGTTGGTGAGGGCGTAGCCGGTGTCCGGGTCGTCCAGGGACTTGGCGAACACCACTCCGTAGACCTTGCCGTCCGGGGTGAGCAGCGGTCCGCCGGAGTTGCCCTGCCGCACGGTCGCGTACAGCGAGTAGACATCGCGGCGGACGCTGCCGCGGTGGTAGATGTCGGGGCCGTTGGCGGTGATGCGGCCGCGGACGCGGGCCGGGCGGACGTCGTAGGCGCCGTTCTCCGGGAAGCCCGCGACGATGGCGCTGCGGCCGCTGTCCGCGTCGGAGTCGGTGAACTCGAGGGCGGGCGCGTTCAGCCGGGGCACGTCGAGTACGGCGATGTCGCGGCGCCAGTCGTAGAGGACCACCTTGGCGTCGTAGAGCTTGCCCTCGCCGCCGATCTGCACGGTGGGCTCGTCGACCCCGCCGACGACATGGGCGTTGGTCATCACGCGCCGCTCGTCGAAGACGAAGCCGGTGCCCTCCAGGACCTTGCCGCAGCCCTGGGCGGTGCCGACCACCTTCACGATGGACTTCTTGGCGCGCTCGGCGACCGGGCTGCCGGAGAGCGCCGGATCGGGCGGCCGGACGTCCTTGATGGGCTCCTCGGAGAAGGGGCTGAAGACCTGGGGGAAGCCGTTCTGCGCGAGGACCGAGGAGAAGTCGTTGAACCAGGTGTCGGCCTCGGGCGGCAGGGCGCGCGAGACCCCGAGCAGCACCTGGGAGCCGCGGACCTCCCTGCCGAGGGTGGGCAGGGTGGTGCGGGCGAGGGCGGAGCCGATGAGCCAGGCGACCAGGAGCAGGGCGAGGACGTTGACCAGGGCGCCGCCGGTGGCGTCGAGGGCGCGGGCCGGGGACCAGGTGAGGTGGCGGCGCAGCCGGTTGCCGAGGTGGGTGGTGAAGGCCTGGCCGATCGAGGCGCAGACGATGACGATCACCACCGCGACGACCGCGGTGGTGGTGCCGACCTCGGCGTCGTCGGTCACGGCGTCCCAGAGCAGCGGCAGCACGGTGACCGCGACGAGTCCGCCGCCGAGGAAGCCGACGACGGACAGGATGCCCACGATGAAGCCCTGGCGGTAGCCGATCACCGCGAACCACACGGCGGCCGCCGCCAGCAGGAAGTCCAGCACGTTCACCGAATCAAGCCTCGCCTCACCTCGCGATCCTCAGGTCCCGTGCCCGGGCCGCCCGGCGGGGTCCGGGGGCGGGCCGCCGCGCCGGGAGAATCGTTCCGGGACCGCGGCGGGGCGCGGTCCCGGTCGTACACATGACGGGGGCCACCTTGTCATGAGTGCCAGTCGAGCGGGATCTTCCGCTCCCGGTCCCAGGGGCGTTCCCAGCCTGCGTAGTGCAGCAGCCGGTCGATCACTCCGGCGGTGAAACCCCAGACCAGGGCGGAGGCGACGAGGAAGGCGGGGCCGGTGAAGCCCCGCGGGTGGACGCAGGTCGCGCGGTTCGCCGGGTCCGTGAGATCGGCCACGGGCACCGTGAACACCCGGGCGGTCTCGGCGGGGTCGACCACGCCGACCGGGGAGGGCGCCCGCCACCAGCCGAGCACCGGGGTGACCACGAACTCGCTCACCGGGATGTACAGCTTGGGCAGCAGCCCGAAGAGCTGCACCCCCGCCGGGTCGAGGCCGGTCTCCTCCTCGGCCTCGCGCAGGGCCGCGCGCAGCGGGCCCTCGCCGTGCGGGTCACCGTCCTCCGGGTCGAGGGCACCGCCGGGGAAGGAGGGCTGGCCGGCGTGCGAGCGCAGCGTGCCCGCGCGTTCCATCAGGAGCAGTTCGGGACCCTGCTCGCCCTCGCCGAAGAGGATCAGTACGGCGGACTGTCGGCCGCCGCCGTCCTCGGGCGGCAGGAAGCGGCTGAGCTGGGTGGGCTCCACGGTGTCCACGGCATCGAGGACCGGGTCCAGCCAGCGCGGCAGTCCCTCCCTGTGCAACCGCACCGGCTCCTCGGTTCCCACCGGCTGTCTCCCGGGGCCGCGCGGCTCCCCCGCGGGGACAGCGTGTCCGGCCTGGCTCGCGTGTGTCATCGGCACCCCCCTTCCTCGTTCCCCGCCCTGTTCCGGCCTCCGGCTCCCGGTCCCCGGCTCTCCAGTCCCCAACGCCCCGCCACCCGCCTTTCGTTCCGCCCCTCCCCGTACGGCCCCTCCCCGTACGGCCAGTGCTCCGTACGGCCCGCTGCGCAGTGCGGCGGGCGCGGCGGGCGGCCGGGATCTCAGGCGGCGCCGAGCGGCGGGGCGGGTTTGCCCGGGTAGTCCGGCGGCGGTTTCAGGCGCTGGCCCGGCATGCCGCCCATCTCGTACTTGAGCAGCTTCCGCGCCTTCTCCGGGTCGGTCTCGCCCTCGCCGTACGACGGGCAGAGCGGGGTGATCGGGCAGGCGCCGCAGGCCGGTTTGCGGGAGTGGCAGATGCGGCGGCCGTGGAAGATCACCCGGTGCGAGAGCTCGGTCCACTCGCTCTTCGGGAAGAGCGCGCCGACCGCCCGCTCGACCTTGTCCGGATCGGTCTCCTCGGTCCACCGCCAGCGCCGCACCAACCGCCCGAAGTGGGTGTCCACGGTGATGCCGGGCACCCCGAAGGCGTTGCCGAGGACCACGAAGGCAGTCTTGCGGCCGACGCCCGGCAGCTTCACCAGGTCCTCCAGGCGCCCCGGCACCTCGCCGCCGAACTCGTCCCGGACGGCCCGCGCGATGCCCATGATCGACTTGGTCTTGGCGCGGAAGAAGCCGGTCGGCCGGATCAGCTCCTCGACCTCCTCCGGGTTGGCCGCGGCGAGGTCCTCGGGCTCCGGATAGCGGGCGAAGAGCCCGGGCGTGGTCTGGTTGACCCGCAGGTCGGTGGTCTGCGCGGAGAGCACGGTGGCGAGCAGCAGCTGGTACGGGTTCTCGAAGTCCAGCTCGGGATGGGCGTACGAGTAGACCTCGGCCAGCTCGCGGTTGATCTTGCGCGCCCGGCGGACCAGGGCGGTGTGGCTCTCCGGCGCACGGGCGGCGGCACCGGCCGCGGGGGCCTGCTTCTTGGCCGCGGTCTTCTTCGCCGCAGTGGTCTTCTTGGCCGCCGCGGTCTTCGAAGCCGCGGTTCTGGTGGCCTTCTTCGGCGCCGCGGACTTCTTCCCGGCGGTGCTCGTCGTCTCGGCGGTGGTCTTCCTCGCGGCAGCGCTCTTGGCCGCCGGGGCCTTCTTCGCCGTCGCCTTCGCCGTCTTCGCCGTCGTCTTCTCCGCCGCCGTTCGCTTCCCGCCGGTCTTCTTCGCCGCGGGCCGGGCCTGCGTCCCGGACTCGGAACTCTTCACCATGCGGGCAGCCTACGGGCCGCCGGTGACAGCGGGTGCGGAAACCGGCGGCAGGGGCTCCGGACCGGGAGCCCCCGCCCTCCGGCGGCCTCCCGCTCCGTACCCGCGCCGCCGTGACCGCTGTCCGAAACCCGACCCCCGCCGTCCCGGAGCGCGCAGAATGGGGCTCTTGACGCCCGGGCGAGGGGCTGTTCGCCCAGAGCGGAATTCGCGACGCCGGATCGCGGCGAGGCCGCCCCGGGCGCGCTCCCACCGGGGTTTTGCGGCACCCGTTCGGTCTACCGGCCGGTACGGACACCCGGCGGCCACGGGGCGCCCGGGCCCCCAATTGGCCCCCTCCTGCACGGCAACGCACGCCCGTGCGGCAGACTTGTGACTGATCGCACTGTGCGGACCCTCCCGCAACCCTCCGGCAAAAGGGGAGCAAGGTCCCCTGACAAGCCGACAAGGAGAGAACTCGTGGACGACGTTCTGCGGCGCGCCCCGCTCTTCGCGGCGCTCGATGACGAGCAGGCGGCGGAGCTGCGCGCCTCCATGAGCGAGGCCACGCTGGCGCGTGGTGACGCCCTCTTCCACGAGGGCGACCCCGGCGACCGCCTCTACGTGGTCACCGAGGGCAAGGTGAAGCTGCACCGGACCTCCCCGGACGGGCGCGAGAACATGCTCGCGGTGCTCGGCCCCGGCGAGCTGATCGGTGAGCTGTCCCTCTTCGACCCGGGCCCGCGTACGGCCACGGCCACCGCGCTGACCGAGGTCAAGCTGCTCGGCCTCGGCCACGGCGACCTCCAGCCCTGGCTGAACGCCCGCCCCGAGGTGGCCGCCGCCCTGCTGCGCGCTGTCGCCCGGCGCCTGCGCAAGACCAACGACCAGATGTCCGACCTGGTCTTCTCGGATGTCCCCGGCCGCGTCGCGCGCGCCCTGCTCGACCTCTCGCGCCGCTTCGGTGTGCAGTCCGAGGAGGGCATCCACGTGGTGCACGACCTCACCCAGGAGGAGCTGGCGCAGCTGGTCGGCGCCTCCCGCGAGACGGTCAACAAGGCGCTCGCCGACTTCGCCGGACGCGGCTGGCTGCGCCTGGAGGCGCGGGCGGTCATCCTGCTCGACGTGGAGCGGCTGGCCAAGCGCTCGCGCTGACGCCCCGGACCCGCCCGGTGGCGGACGCCCGCACCCACCGGCACCGAAGCCCTGGCCCGACGGCCCCGTAAAAGCAGGCGCGCCCCGCCCCCGCTCTCGCGCAGAGTGGGGGCATGCGCGCCGGAACGGGACTCGACGACCAGGGCTTCTTCGTACCCGAGGGTGCTCTCTCGCGGGTGCGACCGCCCTTCGACGCGGTGCTCGCCGCTGCCCGGCCCCGGCTCGAAGAGGCCTTCGCGGACCGGCTGGACGGTGCCTATCTGTACGGTTCGGTGCCGCGCGGCACCGCGCGGGCCGGCCGCAGCGACCTGGACCTGCTGCTCGTCCTCGCCCGGGAGCCCGGGCCCGCCGACCGGGCGGCGGCCGGGGAGCTGGCAGCCGGGCTCGACGAGGAGTTCCGGCAGATCGACGGCGCGGGCATCCTCCTGATGGGGCGGGAGCGCCTGCTGAGCCCCGCCGAACGCCACGACGGCGGCTGGTTCCTGGCCTGCCTGTGCACCCCCTGGTTCGGCACCGACCACGTACCGCTGCTGCCGCGCTACCGGCCCTCCTCGCTGCTCGCCCGCGAGACCAACGGCGATCTCGGTGCCCGGCTGCCGCTCTGGCGCGAGCGGGTGGCGCGGGCCCGTACGGACGCCGAACTGCGCCTGCTGTGCCGGGCCTTCGCCCGCAAGCTGGTACGGACCGGGTTCACGCTCGTGATGCCCCGGCTGAACGCCTGGACCAGTGAGCTGGACGCCTCGGCCCTGGCCTTCGGCGACTGCTATCCGCAGCGGGGCGCCCAGATGCGGCGGGCCGCCGCGGTGGCCAGGGAACCGCTCGCGGACCGCGCCCTGCTCGCCGCCTTCACCGAGGACCTCGGGCCGTGGCTGGCCGCCGAGTACGCCCGGGTGCACGGGGTGAAGTCCGAGGAGAACCCGAAGAGGGGCGGCTGAGGCGGCCGGGGGCGCTCAGCCGATGAGCCCGTGCTCGCGGAGGTATTCGAGCTGGGCGCGGACCGAGAGTTCGGCGGCGGGCCACAGGGAGCGGTCCACGTCCGCGTAGACGTGCGCGACCACCTCGGCGGCGGTGGTGTGGCCGTTCTCGACCGCGGTCTCGACCTGGGCGAGCCGGTTGGCACGGTGGGCGAGGTAGAACTCCACCGCGCCCTGGGCGTCCTGGAGGACCGGGCCGTGGCCGGGCAGCACCGTGTGGACACCGTCGTCGACGGTGAGCGAGCGCAGCCGCCGCAGCGAGTCCAGGTAGTCGCCGAGGCGGCCGTCGGGGTGGGCGACGACGGTGGTGCCGCGGCCGAGGATGGTGTCCCCGGTCAGCACCGCCCGGTCGGCGGGCAGATGGAAGCAGAGCGAGTCGGCGGTGTGGCCCGGGGTCCCCACCACCCGCAGTTCGAGCCCGCCGAGGGCGACCGCCTCCCCCTCGGCGAGGCCCTCGTCGCCGAGCCGCAGCGCCGGGTCGAGCGCGCGGACCTTGGTGCCGGTGAGCGCGGCGAACCGCCCGGCGCCCTCGGCGTGGTCCGGGTGGCCGTGGGTGAGCAGGGTCAGCGCGACGCGCTTGCCCGCCTGCTCGGCGGCGTCGAGGACCCGGCGCAGATGGCTCTCGTCCAGCGGTCCCGGGTCGATGACGACGGCGAGTTCGGAGTCCGGCTCGGAGACCAGCCAGGTGTTGGTGCCGTCCAGGGTCATCGCGGAGGGGTTCGGCGCGAGGACGTTCACGGCGCGGTCGGTGGCCGGCCCGGAGAGCACGCCTCCGCGGGGCTGGCCGGGAAGGGCTGCGGCGTCGGTCATGGGCGGGGTCCCCCAGGTCGGGCGTGCGTGGGTGGCGGTGACGACGGTAGCGACGGTACGGGGCGCGGGTCGCGGCGGGCGGCCCGTCTCCCATGGTGGTCGGCTCCCCGTGGTGGTCGGTTTCCCATGGTGGTCGGCGCGCGAGCCCCCGCGGGCTCCCGTCGGAAACTTGTCACACGGTGTTCTTCCGGGGCGCGCCCGCGGGGCCCCGGTCGCCGCGCTCAGTCCGCCGGCCGCCCCGGCTCCGCGGCCGGCATGCGGGTGGTGAACTCGGCGTGCCGCGGCCAGGTCAGGACCACCTCGCCGTCCTCGACGCGGGCGCGGGCGATCACCGGCTCCAGGTCCTGCCGCGCGGCGGCGGCAAGCGCGTCTGCCGCGCTCGGGTGGCCGACGAGGGCGCGCAGGGTGGCCAGGGTGGGCGGCAGCATCACCATCTCGCCCTTCTCCTGCCCGGCGACCGCCTCCTCGGGCCGGATCCACACCGAGAGGTCGGCCTCGGTGCGCTCGGGGCCCCGGCCGTGCACGAGGGTGCGCTGCCCGGCCGGGAGGGCGGCCACGAAGAAGAAGGTGTCGTAGCGGCGGGGCTCGAACTCCGGGGTGATCCAGCGGGTCCAGGCCCCGAGCAGGTCGGAGCGCAGCACCAGGCCGCGCCGGTCGAGGAATTCCGCGAAGGAGAGTTCGTGGGCGATGAGGGCGGCGCGGTCGGCCTCCCAGTCGGCCCCGGTGGTGTCGGCGACGACGGTGCCCTCCTCGGGCCCGGCGAGCAGCACGCCCGCCTCCTCGTACGTCTCCCGTACCGCCGCGCAGACGACGGCCTGGGCGGCGCTCTCCTCGACGCCGAGACGCTCGGCCCAGTCGGCGCGGCCCGGGCCCGCCCAGCGGACGTGCGCCTCGTCGTCGCGGGGGTCGACGCCGCCGCCCGGGTAGGCGTAGGCGCCGGAGGCGAAGGCCATCGAGGTGCGGCGGCGCAGCATGTGCACCTCGACCCCGGCGGGGGCGTCGCGCAGCAGCATCACGGTGGCGGCGCGGCGCGGGACGACCGGGGTGAGTTCCCCGGCCGCGAGCGCGCGGATGCGGGCGGGCCACTCGGGCGGGAAGGCCTGGCTCCGGGACTGCGGCTCGTCGGACTCTGCGTTCGCCATGGCCGGAGGCTATCCGCTGCGGGACGGATGTTCGAGAGGCCCCGGAACCGGAGCCTCCCGGCGATCCGCCGCCGCGCGCCGTACGCCGTACGGGACACGGCGTACGGGATGCGGCGTACGGGATGCGGTCGTACCGCTGCGGCCCGCGGCTCAGGCCTCGGTCAGCTCCACCTGGACCTCGACCTCGACCGGCGCGTCCAGCGGCAGCGAGGCGACGCCGACCGCGCTGCGGGCGTGCACCCCCTTGTCGCCGAGGGCGGCACCGAGGAGTTCGCTGGCGCCGTTGATGACGCCGGGCTGGCCGGTGAAGTCGGCGGCGGAGGCGACGAAGCCGGTGACCTTGACGACCCGGGCGATCCGGTCGAGGTCCCCGGCGACCGATTTGACGGCGGCCAGGGCGTTCAGCGCGCAGACGCGGGCGAGCTCCTTGGCCTCCTCGGCGGTCACCTCGGCGCCGACCTTGCCGGTGACGTGCAACTTGCCGTCGACCATCGGCACCTGGCCGGAGGTGTAGACGTACACCCCGCTCTGCACGGCGGGCTGGTAGGCGGCGAGCGGCGGGACGACCTCCGGAAGGCGGTGGCCGAGCTCGGCGAGCTTGGCCTCGACTGCGCCGCTCATCAGGACTTCTCCCGCTTCAGATAGGCGACGAGCTGTTCGGCGTTGGGCCCGGGCACGACCTGGACGAGCTCCCAGCCGTCCTCGCCCCAGGTATCCAGGATCTGCTTGGTCGCGTGCACGAGAAGGGGCACGGTGGCGTATTCCCACTTGGTCATGGGGGCGAGCCTATCGGCAAGCCGGGCCGGGCCCGCCGCCGCGCGGGCCCGGCGGGAGCGCGGGCGGTGTGATCCCCCTCCCGCCGGCGCCCGCTCGGTGCGTAGCGGGGCGCGGCACTGGTTAGGCTCGCATGTGTGAGCAGGTTCCAGGTCGTCAGCGGCAAGGGCGGTACCGGCAAGACCACGGTGGCCGCCGCACTCGCGCTCGCCCTCGCCACGGCGGGCAAGCGGACCCTCCTCGTCGAGGTGGAGGGCCGGCAGGGCATCGCGCAGCTCTTCGAGACGGCCCCGCTGCCGTACGAGGAGCGCAAGATCGCGGTGGCGCCGGGGGGCGGTGAGGTCTTCGCGCTCGCCATCGACCCGGAGCTGGCCCTCCTGGACTACCTCCAGATGTTCTACAAGCTGGGCGGCGCGGGCCGGGCCCTGCGCAAGCTCGGCGCCATCGACTTCGCGACCACCATCGCGCCCGGGCTGCGGGACGTGCTGCTGACCGGCAAGACCTGCGAGGCGGTCCGCCGCAAGGACAAGGCGGGCCGGTACGCCTACGACCACGTGGTGATGGACGCCCCGCCCACCGGCCGGATCACCCGCTTCCTCGGGGTCAACGAGGAGGTGGCCGGGCTCGCCAAGGTCGGCCCGATACACCACCAGGCGCAGGCCGTGATGCGCACCCTGAAGTCCCGGGACACCGCCGTGCACCTGGTCTCCCTGCTTGAGGAGATGCCGGTGCAGGAGACCGTGGACGGCATCACCGAGCTGCGGGCGGCGAAGCTGCCGGTGGGCCGCGTGATGGTGAACATGGTCCGGCCCGAGGTGCTCGACGAGGCGGCGCTCCGGCGGGTGCGCGAGACACCGCCGCGCGCCGCCCTCGCCAAGTCGCTCTCGGCGGCCGGGCTCGGCGGGGCGCGCCGGGGCGGCGGCGCCGAGCGCCTGGTGACCCCGCTGTTGGAGCAGGCCGGGGAGTACGCGGAGCGCTTCGCCCTGGAGAGCGGCCAGCGCGAGGTGCTCGCCGGGCTCGACCTGCCCTTGCACGAACTCCCCTTCCTCGCCGGGGGGTTGGACCTCGCCGGGCTCTACCGGCTCGCCAAGATCTTGCGGAAGCAGGGAGTGGCATGACCCTGGACGACGCGGCCCCGGAGCCCCTGGACGAGACCCCGCCCGCGCTCGGCGTGGACGCCCTGCTCGACGACCCCGGCACCCGCATCGTGGTGTGCTGCGGCAGCGGCGGGGTGGGCAAGACGACCACGGCGGCCGCCCTCGGCCTGCGCGCCGCCGAACGCGGCCGCAAGGTCGTCGTCCTCACCATCGACCCGGCGCGCAGGCTGGCCCAGTCGATGGGCATCGACGAGCTGGACAACACCCCGCGGCGCGTCCCGGACATCAAGGGCGAGGGCGAACTGCACGCCATGATGCTGGACATGAAGCGCACCTTCGACGAGATCGTCGAGGCGCACGCGGACGGCGAACGGGCCGCCGCCATCCTGAACAACCCCTTCTACCAGTCGCTCTCGGCCGGATTCGCCGGTACGCAGGAGTACATGGCGATGGAGAAGCTGGGCCAGCTGCGCTCCCGCGAGGAGTGGGACCTGATCGTGGTGGACACCCCGCCCTCGCGCTCGGCCCTGGACTTCCTGGACGCCCCGAAGCGGCTCGGCTCCTTCCTGGACGGCCGGCTGATCCGGGTCCTGATGGCGCCCGCGAAGGTCGGCGGCCGGGCCGGGATGAAGTTCCTGAACGCCGGGATGTCGATGATGACCGGCGCCCTCGGCAAGCTCCTCGGCGGCCAGCTGCTGCGGGACGTGCAGACCTTCGTCGCCGCCATGGACACCATGTTCGGCGGTTTCCGCACCCGCGCGGACGCCACCTACCGGCTGCTCCAGGCGCCGGGCACCGCCTTCCTGGTGGTCGCGGCCCCGGAGCGGGACGCGCTGCGCGAGGCGGCGTACTTCGTCGAGCGCCTGGCCGCGGAGGACATGCCGCTCGCCGGTCTGGTCCTGAACCGGGTGCACACCAGCGGGGCCGCCCAGCTGTCGGCGCGGCGGGCGCTGGCGGCGGCGGAAAACCTCTCCGAGGCCGGCATTGTGGATCTCGAGGACGGGAAAGCTGACCGGGGCGACACCGGATCCGGCGCCAACTCCCCTGCGGAGCAAGCCGGTTCGGACGATCCCGTACCGGCAGCGGGCGCCACCGGTACGGCCACCGAGGACCAGGGCTCCCCCGCCGAAGGACCGAGCGTGGACGAGATCACCGCCGGACTGCTGCGCCTGCACGCCGAACGCATGGAACTCCTGGCACGCGAACAGCACACCCGGGACCGGTTCGCCGCCCTGCACCCCGAGGTCGCCGTGACCGAGGTGGCGGCGCTGCCCGGCGACGTACACGACCTCGACGGACTGCGGACCATCGGCGAGCGCCTCGCGGCGAGCGGCGCGGAGGAGGCCGCGCCCTGACGCACGGGCGCGCGGCGAGGGATGCGGGCGCGCGCCGAGGGATGCGGCGTGGTGCGCGGCCGCGTCCGAAGCCGTCCGTGGCGGAAGGTGCCGTCGGCCGGGGCTCGTGGCCGATGTCAGACCGCGCCGAAGCGCGTCCCGGCCTCAAGTGCCGGGCGCCGAGGGCGTCTTGGCGGTCGGCACGAGGTCCCCTCGGCGGTCAGCCGACCGCCGCGTAGCTCTCGAAGACCTCGTCCTCCTCGCCGACGGGCAGCAGGCCCGCGTCGCGCTCGTACTCCGAGCGCGCGGTCTCCAGGAGCCGGCGCCAGGACGTGACGGTCGGCCTGCGGCGCAGCAGCGCCCGGCGCTCCCGCTCCGTCATCCCGCCCCACACGCCGAACTCGACGCGGTTGTCCAGCGCGTCGGCCAGGCACTCGGTGCGCACCGGGCACCCGGTGCAGACCGCCTTGGCCCTGTTCTGCGCTGCTCCTTGAACGAACAGTTCATCCGGATCGGTAGTGCGACAGGCCGCCTGCGCACTCCAGTCGGTAACCCAGCCCATACCGGCGCCGTCCTCTCCCGAATCGAGGCTCCCCCACCACGGCGACAGCGGCATATGCACCGCTGCCAGTTGAGGACGTTACGGAACGTGGGCAGAGCGCAACACCCCCTGCGGGCCCAATCTTGCATGGCCCGAACGGACTATGGGTACGCGGCAGATCACCCAACGGAGTGAGCCGAGGGCATATGCGACAAGCCCGGCATAGCAGGGCAGTTCAACGCGAGTAAATCGGGCGCTTCGTGACGCACTGTGCGATTCGGGGCAGGCTCCACCGGATTCGGGGACGGTGGAGGGGCGCCACAAGGCCTCATTGCCGTGACAGTTGAGAGCAGCTTAGGCCAAGGCATATACGCCTGTCCGGCGATTGGGAACGTAGGCTGGCCCCATGGGAAAGAAGCGCCCGGGCTCCGGCCTGTCCCCCGCCCAGCAGGTTGCCAAGTTCCTCGGGGTCAGCGTGCTCGCGGGAGCACTGATGGCCGGTGTCGCGCTGCCCGCGGCGGGCGCGCTCGGACTCGCGGCCAAGGGAAGCGTCGAGGGCTTCGACGACATCCCCGCCAACATGAAGCACCCGCCGCTGAGCCAGCGCACCACCATCCTGGACAACCAGGGCGGCAAGATCGCCACGGTCTACGAACGCGACCGCACCGTCGTCGACCTCAAGTCGATCTCCCCGTACATGCAGAAGGCGATCATCGCGATCGAGGACGCCCGCTTCTACGAGCACGGCGCGGTCGACATGAAGGGCATCCTGCGCGCCCTCAACGAGAACGCGCAGAGCGGCGGCGTCGCCCAGGGCGCCTCGACGCTGACCCAGCAGTACGTGAAGAACGTCTTCGTCGAGGAGGCGGGCGACGACGCCGACAAGGTCGCCGAGGCCACCCAGCAGAACATCGGCCGCAAGATCCGCGAACTCAAGTACGCGATCCAGGTCGAGGAGGAGCTGGGCAAGAAGCGCATCCTGGAGAACTACCTCAACATCACCTTCTTCGGTCAGCAGGCCTACGGCATCGAGGCCGCCGCCGAGCGGTACTTCTCCACCTCCGCCAAGGACCTCGGCGTGGAGCAGGCGGCGCTCCTCGCCGGACTCGTGCAGTCGCCGAGCCGCTACGACCCGGTGGCCTCCCCCGAGGAGGCGACCAAGCGCCGCAACACCGTGCTCGACCGGATGGCCGAGCTGCACGACATCTCCCCCGCCGAGGCGAAGGCGGCCAAGGCCAAGCCGCTCGGCCTGAAGGTCAGCCAGCCCAAGAACGGCTGCATCACCGCCGTGCAGGGCGCGGGCTTCTTCTGCGACTACGTCCGCGAGGTCTTCCTCAACGACCGGGTCTTCGGCAAGACCCGCAAGGACCGCGTGAAGGTGTGGAACCAGGGCGGCCTGACCGTGCGCACCACCCTCGACCCGCAGTCCCAGCAGTCCGTGCAGGACTCGGTGCGCGCCCATGTGAACCAGTCGGACGAGGTCGCCACCGCCGCCACCCTGGTCGAACCGGGCACCGGCAAGATCCTCGCCATGGGCCAGTCCCGCCCCTACGGCTTCAAGTCCGACGAGACGACGATGAACCTCTCCGTCGACCACGGCATGGGCGGCGGCGCGGGCTACCAGCCCGGCTCGACCTTCAAGCCCATCGTCGCCGCGGCGGCCCTGGAGCGCGGCACCCCCGCGGGCAAGCGCTACTCCTCGCCGTACGAGATGACGTATCCGAGCCCGGTCGCCCAGTGCGACGGCAAGCGGTGGAAGAACTACGGCAACGAGACGCTCACCAACGAGAACGAGTCCGAGCGCGGCCCGTACACGATGAAGGAGGCGACCGCGAAGTCGGTCAACACCTACTACGTGCAGATGATCTCGGACATCGGCATCTGCCCGGTGATCGAGATGGCCAAGGGGATGGGCGTGCAGCCCGCCAACGGACAGCCCATCCCGCAGACGCCGTCGATAGCGCTCGGCAGCTCGGAGATGTCCCCTCTCACGATGGCGAACGCCTACGCGACCTTCGCCTCCCGCGGCACCTACTGCAGCCCCATCGCCATCGGCTCGGTGACCGGCCCGGACGGCAAGGCCATGCGGGTGCCCAAGTCCACCTGCACCCGCGCCATGTCACCGAAGACCGCCGACACCGTCAGCGCCCTACTCAAGGGCGTGGTCGAGGACGGCACCGGCAAGCAGGCCGGCCTCGGCGCGGCCCGCCCGAGCGCGGGCAAGACCGGTACCACCGACAACCGCTACGCCGCCTGGTTCGTCGGCTACACGCCGAACCTCTCCGGCGCCGTCTGGGTCGGCGACCCCAAGCACCAGCGCCGGATGGTCGGCATCAACATCGGCGGCGTCCCCTACGACAAGGTCTTCGGCGGCGAGGTCCCCGGCCCGATCTGGAAGGACGCCATGACCGGCGCCCTGAACGGCAAACCGGCCCCCGGCTTCACCGACGTCCACATCCCCGGCGACAAACGGGACCGCCCCAAGCCCCCGCGCGACGGCGGCAAGCCCAACAAGCCCGACGACGACGGCAACGGCGACGACAGCCCCTGGCCCGGCATCTCCCTCCCGCCGGACTTCATCGGCGGCGGGGGGAACGGCGGCAACGGCAACGGGGGCGGGAACGGCAATGGGGGCGGTGGGTGGCCTCTGCGGTGAGGGGACTGTGGATGGTCCTCAGCTGTCGGTCCTCGGCCGTGCGGGAACGTGATCGGTCATGCGGGAACGTGAGTGGTGCGGTGGGCGCGGCTCGGTGGCACGAGTGGTGACCTGAGTCGACTGGCGACATGAGTCGACTGGCGACATGAGTGAGGGGCGCTTCCCGGGGTGGGTTCCGGGGAGCGCCCCTCTTCGAGTGCGGTCGGCCGGGGGCGAGTTGCTGCCGCCGGGGGTTCGCGGGGTGCTGTTGCACGCGGGGTGCTGTTGTACGCGGGCTGCGGCTGCTCTGGCGCGGCCGGGTGCTCGTGAGGCGGGGCTGAGGCCCGTTGCCCCCGTCAGCCGTTCGCGAGATGGAGCTGGGGGCGAGTTGCCCCCGTCAGCCGTTCGCGAGCCGCGGCCGCGGCCGGGCCACCGCCGTCAGCCGTTCGCGAGCTGCTGCTTCACCGCGGCGGCGACCCGGCCGCCCTCGGCCAGCCCGGCGACCTTCGGGTTCACGATCTTCATGACCTGGCCCATGGCCCGCGGACCCTCGGCACCCGCCGCCTTCGCCTCGGCGACCGCCTGGGCCACGATCTCGCCCAACTCCTCGTCGCTGAGCTGCTTGGGCAGGTACGAGTCGAGCACCACACCCTCCGCCTGCTCGCGCTCGGCCTGCTCGGGACGGCCGCCCTTGGCGAAGGCCTCGGCGGCCTCCCGGCGCTTCTTCGCCTCCCGCGCGATGACCTTCTGCACCTCGTCGTCGGAGAGTTCACGCGCGGTCTTGCCCGCGACCTCCTCCTTGGTGACGGCGGCGAGGGTCAGCCGCAGCGTCGAGGAGCGCAGCTCATCGCGCTCCTTGATCGCCGCGGTGAGGTCTTCCTGCAACTTCGACTTGAGCGTGGTCATGCGGCTCAGTGTCGCAGGTACGCGGCCCCCGCCGCCCGCCCAATTCCGCGGGGCGGGCGCGTGCGGGCTTCCCTGGGACGGGCGCGCACAGGCTTCCCGGGGCGGGCGCCGACGGCCGAGCGCCGGTCCACAACAACCGCGCTCCGGCCCGGGACGTCGGTACGGGGCCACCGCGGAGGCAATGCGGGAGCACCGCGGGGGGGTGCACGAGCGCCGCGAGAGGGCAGCGAGAGGGCGCGGCGACAGGCACCTCCGCTGCCGCCGCGCCTGCCCCGTGCCCCGTGCCACTGCAAGAAACGAAGAACGAAGACAGGAAGGGACCGAAGACGGCGCAGGAAGAGACCGTCGGCAGGTGGCTTACGGGCGGTCAACCCCGTTCGCGCAAACGGCAGTTGCCCGGCACCCCCGCCAAGCCGCCAGATCGAGCCGCGGTCCGGTCCCGACCCCGTACCGTACGTACCTCCCCCGCCGGCACCCGCGCCCCGGAACCCCGCCCCCGCCTCCCGCCCGCGCTGCCGGGCCCCCGCGGAGTCTGCGACGATGGGGAGATGCGCGCGCGATACGGAGTACCCCTGGGCATCACCGCCGCCGGAGTGGCGGGGCTGGCCTACGCCGCCGGATTCGAGGCCCGTTCCTTCCGCCTGAGAAGGGTCACGGTCCCGGTGCTGCCCGCGGGGATGCGCCCGCTGCGGATGCTCCAGGTCTCCGACATCCACATGGTCGGCGGCCAGCGCAAGAAGCAGCGGTGGCTGCGCTCGCTCGCCGGGCTCCGCCCCGACTTCGTGATCAACACCGGGGACAACCTCTCCGACCCCGAGGGCGTACCCGAGGTCCTCGACGCCCTCGGCCCGCTGATGGAGTTCCCCGGCGCCTACGTCTTCGGCTCCAACGACTACTACGGCCCCAAACTCCGCAACCCGGCCCGCTACCTCCTGGAGAAGGCCGCCGGCAAGCACGGCCTCAACGGCAACCCCCCGGCGGTCGCCGCCGTCCACAACCCCTGGGAAGACCTGCGCGACGGCTTCGACGGAGCGGGCTGGCTGAACCTCACCAACACCCGCGGCACCCTCAAGATCGAGGGCGTCGAGATCGGCCTGACCGGCCTGGACGACCCGCACATCAAACGTGACCGCTACGAACGGGTCACCGGCGGCCCCGACTCCGGCGCCGACTTCTCCATGGGCGTCGTACACGCCCCGTACCTGCGCTCCCTGGACGCCTTCACCGAGGACGGCTACCCGCTCATCCTCGCGGGCCACACCCACGGCGGCCAGCTCTGCATCCCGTTCCGTGGCGCCCTGGTCACCAACTGCGACCTCGACACCGACCGCGCCAAGGGCCTCTCCACCCACACCACCGCCGGCCACACCGCCCACCTCCACGTCTCCGCCGGCTGCGGCACCAACCGCTACACCCCTGTCCGCTTCGCCTGCCCACCGGAGGCGACGTTGCTGACGCTGGTGGCGGGAGCGGGAACGGCGACGGAGTGAGGTCACCACGCTGGGGTGAGGCACCGTGCGGGGGCGGGGTGTCCGGGGGTACTGCCGCGGGGGCCCGAGAGCCGCAGGCTGAGCTGCTGAGCTGGGGAGGCCCGCAGGTCGGTCCGCATCGACCGGGGC
Source organism: Streptomyces physcomitrii (assembly GCF_012273655.1). GTDB lineage: Bacteria > Actinomycetota > Actinomycetes > Streptomycetales > Streptomycetaceae > Streptomyces > Streptomyces physcomitrii. The sequence continues at coordinate 89,748 of NZ_JAAWWP010000005.1, forward strand.
CCGGAAACCGGATTTCGTCTCCGGGCGCGGGTCCGCTAAAGTAATCGATGTCGCCGCGACGTGCACAGCGAAGCAGCGACATCGGGGTGTAGCGCAGCTTGGCAGCGCGCTTCGTTCGGGACGAAGAGGTCGTGGGTTCAAATCCCGCCACCCCGACAGCCGTAACAGCAGGTCAGGCCCGGTACTGAGAGATCAGTACCGGGCCTGATTTGCGTTTCGACCCTGTTTTGGAGCCATTTGGGAGCCAACTGGGTGTGATCTTCGGGATCCGGCTCCCAGGTTGACTCACGAGGATGGCATTCCGCCTCCTCCTAGCGCGATGTACGCCTCGCGCCCCGAATGAGTCACTGCACGGCTTGTGCCGAAGACCTGAGACGGTACGACGATCGCCATGCACGCTTGGTCTCCGACAAATGACCGGCAGCTCACACTCCTCACCCGCATCGGGGGCGGAACCGACCCCGTCACTTCTGACAGCCCCGAACTCGCCGTCACGGCCCGCGCGCTCAGGAACCGGGGCTTGGTGACCACTCCCAGGAAGAAGGGGAGGTGGCAGGGGGAGATCACTGACGCGGGTCGCTTCCGAACCGACGTGCCCCGTGATGCGGAAACACGCTGGGCTTGAGTACTTCGCGCCCCAGCTCATCAGCGACTCGGGCAACATCACGTTCTTCAACACTGGCAACGCTCTCGCTCGACCAGAAGTCTCGCGCAGATCCTGTTCGGGCCGCGGCCCTGACGACCGGGGCCATGGCAGCAGCCATGCTCGTCAGCGGCCGAGAAGGACAGCAGCGGGGACCACGTCCGCCCCATGAACCATGCGGACCACAGCGGGCAGCCGCAGCCGACGACGAGCTGATCCAACTACGCGATTCGCCACCATCCTGCAGAAGGACGGCGCCGAAGGCGGTAAACTGAGAGCGGCCGTACGGGAGTGTTCTTGGTCACACTTGAATCACATCCGTACGGCCTTTTACATGCCCCGACCCCTGTCGATCTTGAGGCGAATAGCCAGGCAAGTGCAGGGACGTCGGGCCCATAGAATGGCCGCCGTGACCGACAACACTCAGCGCCCCGACAGCGGGCCGAACAGCGCTCCCGAACTGCCGACCCAATATGCGCCGGCCGAGGTAGAGGCGCCGCTGTACGAGCGCTGGGTAGAGCGCGGTTACTTCGAGACCGACGCGAAGAGCGACAAGCCCGCGTACACGATCGTCATCCCGCCGCCGAACGTCACCGGCTCGCTCCACCTGGGCCACGCTTTCGAGCACACGCTGATCGATGCCCTCACCCGCCGCAAGCGCATGCAGGGCTACGAGACGCTGTGGCAGCCCGGCATGGACCACGCCGGTATTGCCACCCAGAACGTCGTCGAGCGGGAGCTCGCCAAGGAGGGCAAGTCCCGCCACGACCTGGGCCGCGAGGCGTTCGTCGAGCGGGTCTGGCAGTGGAAGGCCGAGTCCGGCGGCCAGATCGCCGGGCAGATGCGGCGCCTGGGCAACGGCGTCGCGTGGAGCCGCGACCGCTTCACCATGGACGAGGGCCTGTCCCGTGCCGTCCAGACCGTCTTCAAGAAGATGTTCGACGACGGCCTGATCTACCGCGCCGAGCGCATCATCAACTGGTGCCCGCGCTGTCTCACCGCGATCTCGGACATCGAGGTCGACTACCAGGACGACGACGGCGAGCTCGTCTCCATGAAGTACGGCGAGGGAGACGACACGGTCGTCGTCGCCACCACTCGTGCGGAGACCATGCTCGGCGACACCGCCGTGGCTGTTCACCCCGACGATGAGCGGTACCAGAACCTCATCGGCAAGCGGATCAAGCTCCCGCTCACGGACCGCACCATCCCCGTCGTCGCCGACGCCCACGTCGATCCCGAGTTCGGCACCGGTGCGGTCAAAGTGACCCCGGCCCACGACCCCAATGACTTCGCCATCGGCCAGCGGCATGGCCTGGAGTCGCTCTCCGTCATGGACGAGCGCGGTGTCATCACGGCCCACGGGCCCTTCGATGGGCTTGACCGCTTCGAGGCGCGTTCCGCGATTGTCGCCGCGCTGCGCGCCGACGGCCGGATCGTCGCCGAGAAGCGGCCTTACGTCCACTCGGTGGGCCACTGCTCGCGCTGCAAGACGACGCTGGAACCGCGGCTGTCTCTGCAGTGGTGGGTGAAGGTCGAGACGCTCGCCAAGGCCGCGGGTGACGCGGTCCGCGACGGCCGGGTGGACATCCACCCCGCCGACCTGTCGCAGCGGTACTTCGACTGGGTCGACAACCTCAACGACTGGTGCGTCTCACGGCAGTTGTGGTGGGGGCACCGCATCCCCGTCTGGCACGGCCCGGACGGGGAGACCGTGTGCGTCGGCCCCGACGAGCAGCCGCCGACCGGGGAGGGCTGGGAACAGGACACCGACGTCCTCGACACCTGGTTCTCCTCTGGCCTGTGGCCCTTCTCCACCCTGGGCTGGCCCGAGAGGACCGCGGACCTGGCCAAGTTCTATCCGAACTCGGCCATGGTCACCGGCTACGACCTGATGTTCTTCTGGGTCGCGCGGATGATGATGTTCGGCCTCTACGCGATGGACGGCGAGATCCCCTTCCGCACCATCGCGTTCCACGGGATGGTGCGTGACGAGCACGGCAAGAAGATGTCGAAGTCGTTCGGCAACACGGTCAATCCGCTGGACTGGATGGACAAGTACGGCTCCGACGCTCTGCGGTTCACGCTCGCACGAGGCGCCAACCCCGGTACCGACGTGCCGATCGGCGAGGACTGGGTCCAGGCGTCCCGAAACTTCGCCAACAAGATCTGGAACGCGACCCGCTTCGCGCTGATGAACGGCGCCACGGTCGAGGGCGAACTGCCCCCGGCCGAGCAGCTGTCGGCCACGGACCACTGGATCCTGTCCCGGCTGAACACCGTCGTGGCCGAGGCGGACGCGTACTACGACGACTACCAGTTCGCGAAGCTCGCCGATGCCCTCTACCACTTCGCATGGGACGAGGTCTTCGACTGGTACGTCGAGCTGTCCAAGACGACGTTCATGGCCGGCGGCGACGCGGCCAAGGTCTCGGCACGCGTCCTGGGCGAGGTCCTGGACATGACACTGAAGCTGCTCCACCCGATCGTCCCGTTCGTGACGGAAACGCTGTGGACCACGCTCACCGGCCGCGAGTCCGTCGTGATCGCCGACTGGCCCACGGACAGCGGGTTCCGCGATGCCGCGGCCGAGGCGGAGATCGAGAGCCTCCAGCAGGTGATCACCGAGGTTCGCCGCTTCCGCTCGGACCAGGGGCTGCAGCCCGGCCAGAAGGTCCCGGCCCGCTTGGACCTTTCGGGTACGGAGCTCGCTGCCCACGAGGCCGCCATCCGTCAGCTGCTCCGACTCCAGCCGGAAGGCGACGGCTTCAGTGCCACAGCGACCCTCCCGGTCGCCGGCGCCACGGTCGCGCTCGACCTGTCCGGCACGATCGACGTCGCGGCCGAGCGCAAGCGGCTGGCCAAGGACTTGGCTTCGGCGGAGAAGGAGAAGGCCCAGGCTGAGGCCAAGCTCGGCAACGAGGCGTTCTTGGCGAAGGCGCCGGACAACGTGATCGAGAAGATCCGTACCCGTCTGACGAAGGCCGAAGAGGACATCGTCCGGCTGCAGAACCAGACCAACAACCTGCCGCCTGCCTAGCAGCCAGAGGAAGCCCCGGACGCATGTCCGGGGCTTCCTTCATAGAGCGGGCGCGGCTACGGGATGCCGAGGGCCTCGAATGGGCTCGACAGGGAGAACTGCCGCTGGCGGGCAACCGCCAGGGCCTGTTCGAGGTCGAACTCGGCCATCCGGATCAGGTCGACGAGCCGGGACGGCTTCGAGGCCAGGACGAGGCGCGCGATGTCCTCGGCCGAGTCATCGCGGCTGAAGTGGTGCCGGAACAGGTCGAGGTTCTTCTCCACCACCAGCAGGGTCATGTCGAACTCGGAGATCTCGGCGTTGGAGACCCGTTGCGTCCGCGTATGGACCCGGTATTCGTGCAGCGGGCCGGCTATGCACACGATGTGGTTGGCTTCGCCCCTGCGGAACCGCCCGGCGAGGAGGTTCACGGCGAACGCCCAGTCCCCCCACTTCCGTACGTCCGGGTCGTAGAGACCGCCGTGTATGGCGTCGTCCCGGCGGTAGGCGATGGACGTGGGGACGTGGTGCTTGCGCAGGACCAGTTCCTCGCGGCACGGGTAGGAGGAGATGGTGAGCCCATCGAAGTCGCCGATCATCCGCGACATGGTGTGGACAAAGGCCACGTGCTGGTGGGTCTTGAGGAGCTTGACGGCCCGGTCCGGATAGCTGCCGGCCTTCAGCAGCTCGGGGTCCGTGGCGAGCCGGTCGTCGGCGTCGAGCTGCATCACGTACTCGAAGGAGGCTGCGTCGATGCCGGCGTTCCTGGCGGCGTGGTGTCCGCTGCGCTCCTGACGGACGATGCGCACCTCGGCGCGCTCGGCGCACTGCGCGATGGCTCGAAGCGTGGGCTGGTCGTCGGAGCCGTCATCCACGATCACGACTTCGTACGGGAACGTGTGGGGCTGCTGGATCAGGGATTCGACGGCCTCGACTAGGTCATCCCCCGAGTTGAAGCAGGAGATGACGAAGCTGATCCCCTCGGGCGTGCTCGACTTCACGGTGTTCTCCCTGTCTCTGATCAGGCTGCCCGGTTGTTGGCGGCAATGACGGTGGCCGTGGTCGCCTCGAAGCAGTTGCGCCCGGTTCGGCTGTCCTGTTCCGCGTGCTCGGACCAGAGAAGCGTGAGGTCCCAGCCGTCGTAGATCTGCTCGACGATGTGCCGGAAGGAGCCCGGGGAGTAGTCGGCCTCCCCTTCGATACGCAGCAGTCGGCCGTCCACGGACCTGCGGGTGATCCCCGTGAAGACTTCGAGGTAGTGGTAGTTCGCTCCACGCGCGTGAGTGACCGCGCTGGTGAGGAGGGACTCGACGTCGCGTCTCGCGAGGTAGTGCAGGACGTCCTTGGCGACGATGACCCCGAAGTCCTCATCGATGGCGAAGTTCTCGGCGAGGCATTCCCGAGGGTCGATCCGGCGGGCCCACTCGCCCGCGCCGTCGGTGCGGCGAAGCAGAACGTCGGTGGGTATCTGATCGACCGCTACGACGCGGAACCCGGCGCGCGCTAACGCGATGGTGTAGGTCCCGGTCCCGTATCCCAGATCCAATGCGGTAGTTGGGGTCCCGTCTCCGATGGATTCCAGGAGGGTGTTGAACCGCTCTGAGGTTGTGGCCTGGAGGTTCTCTGCGGTGTTCCGGCCGCGCGGGATCGCGTCCGCGTAGAAGGCATGCACGGATGCCTTCGAAACCAGCTCGTTCATGGGTAACTCCTCTGTGCCCTGGTTGGATTGGAGTTGCCGGCGCCTAAACGGGCACCGTGACCAGGCGCCCAGGAGCGAGCACCGACGAGGTGAGTGCCTCGGTGACCTGCATGGGCCGCAGGTGGCTCGCAAGGGAGCTGCGCTGCTCGGAGCCACGCAGCCAGTGCTCCATGAGCTGGCGGTTGCTGTCACTGTGGAACAGCCCGTCGAACGACTCCTCCGACATGTACTGCTCGTCGGGCAACAGCGCGGCGTTGGCGCGGGTGGTCACGCGGGCGAACGCGTCGATCCCGTCCGCGCTGACACCGCGAGGGATGTCGTAGCAGTGGACGTGGGTGGAGAAGAGCGTCGACAGCTGGGCCTCCAGGTTGACGCTCGACGTGCGGCCGTTGACGTTGTAGAGGCCGTCCGGCAGCTCGGCCCAGTCGCGGATGGAAGGGGTGGTCTGCTCGAAGGACAAGGTCCCGAGCGAGACGGTCCTCCCCGTCGCGGCGTCTACGAGACGGAACGTGGAGGTCACGTCGGTCTCGCCGAAACGGAAGCTCTCATCCGAGTCCGCCGGCCACCGCGCGCCGGCGTCCTGGAAGCTGCGGGCGATCGGCTGGGAGAGGCGCTGGTGCTGGTCGATGGGGAAGGCGCCGAAGGCGCTGACTTCCAACCCGAGTTGGCGCTCGGGGAAGAGCTCCGCGTTGAGCGACAGGATCTGGGTCGCGAGATCCACGTAGTGGTACGCACCGTGCATCATCATCCCGTAGCCGTACTTGTACGGGTGATCGTCGCGGCTCTCGAACTCCCGCTGGAGGTTCCACACACCGCCGGCGGCCCGTAGATGGAAAGAAGTCAGGGGCGCTTCCCACCGCTCCATCCGCTCCCTCAGCGAGGCAACGACCTTGTGGTTGTAGATCTGGTGGTACCGGCTCAGCGTCATCACCGAGTGCTCCGCGGAGGAGTCGGCAGCAACACCGATGAGTTCCTCCATGGTCTTCGTGATGTACGAGGGCTTGAACCGACCGTCGACGATGGGAGCCAGTACGGGCTTCTCCACCAGCGAGCTGATGTGGTTCTCCACGCAGAATCGCAGGTATGCCTCGTGAGCCCGTACCTCCGTGGCGATGTACACCTTCGTCGGTACGCCGGGTACTCGGAGGCGTTGGACGGCGGCCGCAATGAGCTCTTGCGGTGTCTCCCGTGCTCGGTCGCCGAAATCCGGCAGGTAAACGACTCCTCGCGGCTTCACACTCGCCGCCTGTATGCGCCCGTCGATTTCCGCCCGCTGCGACTCCAAATCGATGATGGAATAGGAGTCGATGTAACCGGAGTTGATGGCATCGCGAATGCACTGCAGGTACTTGTTGGCGACGATCTCATCAAAACCGACCACGATGAGGTGATGCATGGGTATCACGAGAACACCTTCCTGCTGGCCGAATGGGATGGATGCTGGTGACCGCTTTTGGGCGCGCGCCAGTAGGGGCTGAATTGCGTGATGCGTAACTGGCCCGAGCTCGACGGCTGGGAATTATCTGACTGCTGTCCCTGCTTCTCCGGAGCTGCTCCTCAGGGGACGACGGCTTGCGGTTCCTGTGTCTGCGCCGACCGCCCAGGCCGCGATGACTTCCCGTCCGGATCGACGAGGTGGGGCGGCTTGGCCGCCACGAGGCCGAGGACCCTGTCCTGTGCCACTGATCCCATCGGCACAGTCGGCGTGTTCACAGCCTCAATCCCGAGGGAAACCTTGCGAGGGACACCGTGACGTCCTGCACGAGCGGCCCGACGCTGTGGGTTCCGGCGAGGTAGAGGCCGAAGACCGTACACACCACGGCGTGACCCGCTTTGAGCCCACCACCACGGCATGAGAAGACGATCACGATGCCGAGGATCAGTAGGACAGCAACTTCGACAGCCACCGCGGAGCCCCCTTCGATCTCGTACGGATACTGGAGACCGAGGCGGGTAGACAACGACCGCGTCGGTGTGACCATGACAGCGGTCCGGACGCGCCCGGAGTATCACGGGCCGTTGCCGGAGCTGTTCATCATCGGCTCATGGTTGGTTGGTCTGACTTTTCAACATCCGCTTACACACGCGCCCATGAGAGGCTGACCTAGGCTCCGGATCACGACCAGAGATGGGCAGGCGGTAGGCGCGGTGGGAAAGAGTCGGCCGGGCTGGCGTCCGGACAGGTTGAGGCAGCAACGCGAAGCTCACGGCCTGACGTTGGAGGGCGCGGGCGAGCAGTTGCGTGAGGTGGCGCGGGCCGCGGGACTCGCGGTGCCGGCCGCCAACTTCCAGACGTTGTGGCAGCACGAGCAGGGCGAGATCTATCCCGGACCGCACTACCGCCGCGCGTACTGCCTGTTGTATCGCGCGACCGAGCCCGAACTCGGCTTCCGTAATGCCTTGCCCGACGAGGCCAGAAAGCTCAAGTTCACTGCGTCGAGCGAACCGCACAACGGGGCCCACGTGCTGGCGGTGGAGCGCGCGTTACTCCAGCTCTCGCCGGGTACGGAGGAAACCGACGGGCAAGGGGTACAGCAGCGAATCCTTGACGCCTGGAAGCGCCGTCACACCGGCGGCGACCCGAACAAGCCGACACTGCTGATGGTCGGCGGCTACGCCGGCAGCGGGAAATCGGAGTTCGCCCGCTTCATATCCCAGCTCACTGGTTGGCCGGTTCTCGACAAGGATCCGATCACGCGTCCCCTCGTCGAGCGCCTTCTCATAGAAATGGGCAGTGACCCCAACGACCGGCACACCGACCTCTACCGGGAGAAGGTTCGCCCGCTGGAATACCAGTGCCTGCTGGAGACCGCGTACGCGAACATCGACTGCGCGATCAGCACGGTCCTGAGCGCACCGTTCATCTCCGAGTCCACCGACCCTCGGTGGATGGGCCGCCTGATCAATCGCTGCGAAGCGCGCGGCGTCACCGTGGCCGTCGTCTGGATCCTGTGCGACCTCGACACGATGCACGAGTACATCACCTTCCGGTCCGCCGCCCGGGACAGCTGGAAGCTCCAGAACTGGGACACGTACGCCGCCGGGATCGACCTCGAACTACGGCCCGTCGTACCGCACTTGGTCGTCGACAACCGGCTCGGCGCTGCGATATCCCTCACGGACCAGGTGCGCCAGGTCTTCGGCACGGTGTTCCAGTGAGACGAGGCGTCCTGCTGTACGGGCCTCCGGCGGCAGGCAAGGACACGATCACGGCAGCACTGTCCGAACTCGACGAGCGGTACGTGCCGTTCACCCGACTGAAGATCGGGACCGGGAAGACCCAGGGCTACCGAATGGGCACACCGGAGCAGCTGGCCGCCCTGGAAGCACGCGGCGAGGTCATCTACCGCAACGACCGGTACGGCAACGTCTACGTCGTCGACCGCCCCGGCCTCGACCAGGCCACGGAGGACAGCAGGACTCCTGTCGTCCACCTCGGCCAGATGGCAGGGATGGAGCAGGTGACCGCCCTCTTCCCGGCGCACTGGGTGCGCGTCCTGCTGTGGTGCTCCAAGGACACCACCGCCCAGCGCTCACCGCAGCGGGGGGACACGGACACGGCGGCTCGGCTGGCCGCGTGGGACGCCACTCGGGCCGATCTCGTGAATCATCCACAGGCTCACTGGGAGTTGCGCGTGGACACGGATGTGACAGCGCCTCGTGAGGCCGCACAAAAAATCGACGACATCGTCTGCGCCACGTCACCTCGTTCCTGACGGCCAGGAGGGTAGCGAACTGACGCACGCTCGCCGCTCAACTCGGGCTGTTCAGGTCGCCTTCGACGCGCAAGGCTTCCAGCGCCTCGGCGACCCCCAGGCGCTCGTCTCTGCTGCCGTCCCACCGGGCGAGTGTGGCGGCAGCGGCGCGCATGAGTTCGTCGGGCAACCCGACATCACTGAGCAGAGCCGCCGCGTCCTCAAGCTCCGGGCCCCACCGCCAGGCGCGGGCAGCGGTCTTGGGGATGTAGTCGGTCTCCGCGAGGTAGCTGCGGGTGCGCTTGGCCGCGATCTCCAGCAGCTCGTCCACGACACCGTACGAGTCCGCCGCCCCGTACGCGACGGCGGCCAGCACGCGGGAGACCTTCTGGTAGCTGGAGTAAGCGAGCTTGAGTGCGGAGGCTTTGCCGATGCTGTCGCCCAGGACGTGGGGCCGCACGTCGATGCCGGCAAGAAGTTCGGCGATCCGGGCTGCCTGTTTGCTGGGGCCGGACAGATAGAGCGTCGGGCACTTGCCGCCTACCGGGGGCGATCCGACCACGGCGGCGTCGACGACCGGCATCGGGGCCAGGCAGTCGGCGATGCGCTGCACACGCGACGGCGAGACGGCATTCGCTTCAACATAGATCGCGCCCGTGCCGGCCATACCGAGCTCGGCCACTTGCGCAGCAGTCTCTTCCGCTGCGGCGGGAGGGCATAGAGAGAGCAGCACGTCGGAGCGGGAGACGAGCTCGGCCAGCGCCTCGGCTTCGAGACCCGCGTGCTCGGCCCGGCGGCGGGTTGCAACGCTGCGTCCGTCAGGACACCACAGGACGATGTGGCCGCGGGCGCGCAATTGGGCGCCGAAGGCGGATCCCATACTGCCCGGGTGCAACAGCCCGATGGTGTACGTCATGTCGTGATCCTCGTGCCGCCGGCGGAGTGCTGAAGCAGCAGGTCGATGGCAGCACGTGCATGCGGCACCGTGTGGTCCGGGCCGGGATCGTCCGGTGGCCAGGAGCTACCGCTGCCGATCCAGATGGTGCGCAGCCCCGCGGAACGTCCGCCGCCGATGTCGTTGACCGGGTTGTCGCCAACCATCCAGCCGCCGTCGCCCAGCACGGTGCCGCAGCGGGCCGCCGCCAGGGTGAAGTGCCAGGTCTGCGGTTTGCGCGCGTGGGCCTCATCGGAGACGAAGACGCCATCCACGCGCTCGGCGATCCCGGTGGCCTGCAGCTTGGTGCGCTGGATGTCCACTGCACCGTTGGTCGCCACTCCCACCCGCCAGCCGGCCGCACGCAGCTCGTCCAAGCCGTCGAGGACCTCGGCCTGGCACAACACCAAGGCCGCGATGTCGGTGTAGTACGCGCGCCACAGCTCCGCAGTCGACATGGGCAGCCGGTAGCGAATGCGGATCGCGTCAAATGTGGACGGATAGGCCCGCTCTGCCACCATGCTCAGGACGTACGCCCGCTCCTCGTCCGCCAGACGGTGCCGGGCGGTGAACTCGGCGGCCCATTCCGCGAGCGTTCCCCGCCGGTCCACGAGTGTGTTGTCGAGATCGAAGAGAGCCAGAGGGCGTCGCACATCACGCACCATAGTGCTGCAGCGCGTTAGTTCGTCGAGGTCGTGTCCCCTGTAGTGGCGTAACCGCGTCTCCTACGACTGACTCGGCCGATCACGTGACTTCTGCGGAGTCCCGCTTCGAGCCCGAAAATGTGGCAGCGCGCCCATGTACGCCCCAGTACACCTGGCGAGACCCGGCTTCCGAAACATGTCACCGCTACTGATCCAGTCGAGGACGAGGACACACGCAGCCCGAGAGTAGAAAATGGGTCGTCCGAGACCCAGCGGGGGGAAAGACACGCGTGCACGCGCAGGAGACCACGTTCAACGAACTCGTCCAAGGCGAAAAGCAGTATCAAGTGCCGCTCTACCAGCGCACCTACAGCTGGCAGCGGGATGAGCTGCGGCAACTCTGGGACGATGTGCAAGAGTTGGTCGAGGAGCACTTGGAAGGACGGCTCCCCGCCGCGCACTTCCTCGGCTCCGTCGTGCTGGCCCCGGGCCGGATCACCGCCGGCGGCATGCAGCGTTGGCTCGTTGTCGACGGCCAGCAGCGGCTCACCACCCTCATGCTGGCCTTTACGGCGTTGCGCGATCGCCACCGGGAACGCGGCGCGGAGCAGAAGGCCGAGCGCATCCATGACCTCGTACTCGTCAACAAATACCGAAACGGCGACGACCACTACCGGCTTCTGCCCACGCAAGCGGACCGCGACGCGTTCACCGCCTGTGTCGAGAGCTCACCCAGGGCAGGCGGCCCAGGCAACGTGGGCGCCGCCTACCGGTTCTTCCTGGGCGCCCTCTCAGAAGGCGAGGATAACGCCGGTGAGACGTGGACGGACGCGGTGGAGACCGTGCTGGGCGGTCTACTGTCGATCGTGGAGATCACCGCGTCGGAGGGCGACAACGTCTACCGGATCTTCGAGTCGATCAACAACACGGGGGTCGGACTCAGCCAGAGCGACCTCCTGCGCAACTACCTCTTCATGTGTCTGCCGAACCGGGGCGAGTCCGTCTACCAGAATCTGTGGCTGCCCATGCAGGAACGGCTGGGCCCCGCCAACCTCGAACTCCTCGTCTGGCTCGACCTGGTGGTGGCCGGCAACAGCCGGGCGAAGCAGAGCGAGATCTACCGGGACCAGAAGAAGCGCCTGGAGTCCCTGAGTTCCGACGAAGCGGCCCTGGAGGCCGAAATCGCCTCCCTGGCCCGCCGGGCGGAGCGTCTGATGCGGATCCTGGAACCCGAGCGGGAGCCCGACCCGGAGCTGCGCGAAGTCCTGGAGAGGCTCTCCCGGTGGGGCGGCCAGACCCACTACCCGCTGGCACTCCACCTGCTCGACCGCGTGGACGACGGGCAGGCCACACCCCACCAGGCCGCCCGGGCACTGGCGTACGCCGAGAGCTACATGGTGCGGCGCCTGTTCACCGGGCACTCCACTACGGGCAGCAACCGGGTGTTCATGGAGATGGCCAAGGAGATAGAAAAGGACGACGACCCGGCCGAGGCCGTAAGCCGCTTCCTGTCGAAGGGCAAGGCGGGTGCCCGTGTCTGGCCCGACGACGACGCCGTCCGCGAGGCGATCCGCACCCGGCCCTTCTACAAGGCGGGCCGCAGCAACCAGCGGTTCCAGGTACTGCGCAGGCTGGAGGAGAGCTACGGAGCCAGCGAACCGGTCGACTACGCCAAGGCGCACCTGACCGTCGAGCACGTGCTGCCGCAGAGCCCCTCACACCAGTGGCTGGACCTGCTGGCCGAGGAGACCGAGGACGGACAGGGCGCCGAGGAACTCCACGCCCTACTGGTCCACACGCTGGGCAACCTGACACTCTCGGCTGACAACGCGAAGCTCTCAAACCATCCGTTCCGCCGCAAGCAGGAAATCCTGGACTTCAGCTCCCTGCGGATGAACCAGGAGATCGCAGGGCGGGAGCGCTGGGGGAAGACGGAGATCCTCGACCGCGCCGCCGCCCTCGCCGACCGGGTGGTACGACTGTGGCCCGGTCCCGTCGCGGGCACGGTCCCGGTGGACGACGAGTGGTCAGGCTGGAAGGAGCTGCGGGCCGCGCTTCTCGCCATGCCGGCCGGGACGTGGACGACGTACGGTGACGTCGCGGCGCTCATCGGCACCCACGCCGTCCCGGTCGGCCAGCATCTGGCGTCCAAGGTGGGCCTGCACGGCGCCTACCGGGTGCTGACGGCGGACGGCCGCGTCTCGGCGGGCTTCAGGTGGCCGGATGGCCAGGACCTCGGTGATGTGCAAACCCGTCTGGAGGCCGAGGGAGTTTCCTTCGACGACGCGGGCCGGGCCCGCCGATCCCACCGGCTGACCACCTCCGACCTGGCAGCCCTGCTGGGCAAGGATGTCGCCGATGAGGCCGAGCCGTCACCGCGGGTCGACGGCGACGAGCAGCAGTCGGCGGCCAGTCGGTTCGAAACGCAGCTGCGTGACAACCAGATCGAGGAGACCGTCGACGGCGTCCTGGACGCCCTGCGTTTCTGGGAGCAGCAGGGCGGTCATCTCGCCTACGGCCGGGCAAGCGAGACCAGTTGCTTCCCCACAGTACGTTTCGGCAACGCGCCCGCTTCCCGAGAGCTGTGGCCCCTGGCTCTCTACCCGGTCTCCGGCACCGTCGAGGTCGTGTTCCAGTATCTGAAGAAGCGTCCCCCGTTCGATGACGAGCCGCTGCGGCGCGAGTTGATGAACCGCCTGAACGGGATCGATGGCATCGACCTGGCCGAGGCGAAACTGGACCTTCGCCCGTCCTTCTCGGTGGAGGTCTTCGCCGCGCACAGCGAGGAGATCTGCGCGGTGCTGGAGTGGTTCGCGCATACAGCGGCCCTGGCAGAGGCCCGCCGTATGATGGACGAGAACCCGGGCACTGCCTGACATCCTCCGTGCCCCCAGTGGAGTGGGGGGCACGGCATTCTGCTGGCCCCACGCACGTCACGCATGGGCCCAGTAGCCATGGCTTGCGGGACCTTTGAACGCTACGGACGCGGGTTGACGACCGGCGCTAGGAACGGGCTCTGCGCCCCGTGCCAGGACACCCGCAGTGCCTCGCGCGCCCGCGTGCACGCCACGAACAGCAGGTTCAACTCCCCGTTCAGGTCCTCCTGGTGCTGCTGGGCGTCGACCTCGACCGCGGTGACGGCCGACTTCATCGGCACGGTGCCGTCATTCACCCCGGCGACGGCGACACAGCGGAACTCCAGCCCCTTCATCCGGTGCATGGTGCCGATCCGGACACCGGCGCCATCGCGCCCGGCGCCGAGCACGCACGCGGCGAGGCCAGCCTGCTCCAGGGCCTGGGCGATGTCCCGCCCCAGCTGGACGTAGCGCACCGCCACACCGATGTCCTCCGCCTGCACCCCTGCGCCGGTCCAGTCCCGCACACGGGCCACCAGCGCCTCGATCTCCTCAGGCTTCGTGGCATACCCGGCCGTCTCCGGCCGCTCTCCGTGCATGGTGGAGCGGTATCCCGCCAGCGTATCGTTCCCGCCGTCCATGTCGTCCGGCTCCTCACCGGTCAGCAGTGAGGCCGACCAGGCCAGGATTTCCTGCGTGGTGCGGTAGTTGATCCGGAGTCGGTGCGAGCGGCCAACGACCTGGACGCCGAGCGAGCGCAGCGACACCCGGTTCCCGTAGATCCGCTGGTAAGTGTCACCAGCGAGGAACAGATCGTCCTGACCGGGAGCGACCAGGGCCCGCAGGAACCGCCACTGCGCGGGGTGCAGGTCTTGCGCCTCGTCGATCACGACATGGTGGTACGGCCTCTGTTCCCGGCCGTCCAGGAGACGTGCCGCCTCCGCACACACCTGAAGGAACGTCCACTCGCCGGCCTGGCGCAACTGCACCTCGAACGCGGTGACGGCTCGCCATACTTGAAGGCGTTTTAGCGGCGGGAGCGCGGTGCCGCGGCCGGTACGCGGCGCCTTCAGGTACTCCTCCGGTTCGGTCAGAGCCTGCGCGAGGACGATCTGACGCCACTCCTGGTCGAGGAAGACGTCCGTGAAGTCGATCCCCAACCGCTGCACAATGCGCGTCCAGCGGGCGGTGATCTCCTTCTGGTCGAAGACCAGTTTCAGTGGGGCGCCGCCGCGCTCCGCCCGTACGATCTCGTTGGCCAGGGCGTCGACGTTGACCACCCGGATCTTCGCTCGGACGTTCTCCTCCTCGACCAGCAGCGTCAGACAGCGCTCCAGCTCGGCCGCAAGATCCCTGGTGAAGGTGGTGAGCAGAACGCATCCGTCGGGGGCCTCCTCGGGAAGTTGCCGGGCCAGATGGTACGCCCGGTGCAGGGCGACCACCGTCTTGCCCGTGCCGGGCCCGCCGGTGACCCGGGCCGGCCCGGCGTAGCCCTCGTGGTACGCCACCCGGTACTGGCTCGGGTGCAGAAAGACCCGCCAGGCGTCGAACGGCCGCTCCAGGATTCCCTGCAGTTCGACGGGGCCCGACACGAGCGCGACCCGGCCGCGGGAACGGGCCATCGCGGTGCCCAGCTCGTCACCGTCGTCAGCCGCGGGGGTCCGCGCGGCGGTCCGGGCGTACGCCTGCACCAGTTCCCGGTCGATCGCCTCGGGCTTCATGCCGGTCGCGAGTCCCAGCAGTACGTCGTACTGATGCTCCGGCAGCACCTTGTGCAGTGCCTCCAGATGATCCTCGTCCGGGATCAGCCGGATGATCGGCAGGATCTCCTCGTCCACACCGAGGCTGCGCAGCACCTTGTCCGGGTAGTCGGAGGCGGGGAACAGGCGGGTCGGTTCCTCGGCGGCCAGCGCACGCAGCCCCGCCGTGGCCCGTTCCAGGGCCACGTCGTTGCGTATCTCAATGCCTTGCGTCGCCTCGTTCACCGACGCGCGGTGCTTGGCGGCCCAGTCGTTGGCCTTGTCATGGGGAAGCACCTTGAGCAGCAGGTAACTGTCGCCCGACTCGCCCTTGAGGACGACGCCGCGCCAGAAGCCGGTGATGCGGATGGTCCGCAGCCGCGGATCTTTCTGGTGAGTCAGCTTCTCCAGGTGCAGCCCAGTGTGCGTGGCTGCCGCGAACTTCTCGAACACCTCGAAGACCCGCTTCTGGACTGGTTTCTCCAACGCCGCGAACTCCAGCAGGAAGTCCCGGTGCATCCCCAGCGTCGCCATCCGCGCCCCCTCCAGAAGACTACGATCACCTTACTGACCGGCTCCGATTCGCGAGACCGGTCCGTACGTGCCAGGGCAGCCGGATCGCCTCGATCGCCGTCCGCCTGCGGCGCGGGTCAGTTGACTCGGCGGTTGCCGGGTGGAACCTCACTCCGATGCATCCCCACGACGACGGAGCCCGGCCCGTTGGCGGACAGGCTCTCGCGTATTAGGTCGATGACGTAGTCCCAGCCGGTGCCGCGCGTGCCGATCCATCCGTCCCTGAGCAGCGTGGTGAAGGTGGTGTTGTTCAGGTACCGGGGAACCGACTCCTCGACGATACGTGTCCCGCCGGACGGCCCGTCGGCCTCGGGGCGTTGAAGCAGTTCCTGGAAGTGCTCCCGCGTCAGATACATGCCAGGGATGAGGGCGGCGGAGTTCATCATGAAGGGCGTGGTGCGGCACAGTTTGACCATGCTGGGCGTGGGGACCAGGCGTGGATCCCCCAGCATCGTCGGCCCCTCCTGGCTGGTCCGAGCCCACTCGTCCTCGGCCTGGCACTCGTCGTCGACGGTCTCCATCCGCTTCAACTCCCGCTCGCCGGTGGCGTCGTGCCAGTACACCCAGCTGTGCCCGCTCTGACGCATCCGCTTGTACTGGACCATGGCCACGCTTCGGGCGTGCTCGTTCACGTAGATCATGTCGACGCCCATGACGGTCTCGGCGTTCGTGCGGTTGGCGTTGTACACGAACAGCCGATGGTGGGATCCGGAGCTGCGGCGGTAGATCCGCCAGCCGACCTGCACGGCGTCTTCACCCTCCATGCCAGGAAAGCGAAGGTAGTCGTGGACGATCTGCTGGTCCTCGATCTGCCGGAGGTCGGGCATCCCTTCGATGAAGGGGACGGATCGGGAGCGGGGATCGTCCCCGCCGAGCGGCTGCTGCCACGCTTCGAGTGGATCGCGGTCCGCGCCGAACGTCTCCATGACGGTGCCCATCGCGTCCTTCTCAAAGCTCCGCTGTTCTCCCTCCCGACCTGTAGGAGGATTGGCCCCCAGGCTGTTCTCCAAGCCATCCAGCGTCGCGTTCAGTTCCGGCCGCAGATGCCGGATGGCGGCGAGCAGGTTGTCGTCGGCCGCGGGAGACAAACGACCGTCGTCCTTGAGGAATCGGCGGCTGGCCCCCATCGCGCCCTCAAGGTCGACGAGCGGCAGCGGAACCAGGAGTGCGGTGAAGTCGCGGGCGAGCAGGGCACGTTCGTAGGTGCCCGACCGCCTGCCCGGGAAGACGCCGCCCACCCCGATGATCCTGCGCTGCTCATAGCGGGCGTGACGGTCCGTGAAGAAGGCGAGGCACCAGACGCGCGGCTTCCTCCATTCTCTGTACGGATATGCGAAGGTCCGCTCACCGCGGGTCAGCCATGCCGGAGGATTTTCGGGGAGCCGCTCCGTCATCAGCACGGTGCTGTGCACCAGAGCGACGGCGACCATTTGTGACCTCCTGCATCATGTGAAACCGGAGGCTCAATTGTTGGCCAGGTTCCGGCCGTCAGGGCTAAGTGGCCGTCAACCGGCCATGCAAATGGCGATGATTCGACGGTGACCGGACTTCATCAGGCGCCTGGCCACCGTGCGAGAACCCCTCGACGCTGCAACTCCCTTATGTGTTCCGCCATCCGTCCCGGCATGGGACCGCCGTTCAGCAGCACGCCTGCCTCGATGTTGCGCTCGGCGCCGGCCGCCGTGAGGTTGGCGCTGGAAAGAAAGAGGATCCGGTCGTCGGCCACCGCCAGCTTCGCGTGCAACCGGCTTCCGGGAGTGGGGCGTTGACCCGTCGGCCAGTGCCAGAGCCGCAGGCCCGGTACACGGGAGAAGGCATCGGCCGGCTCACGCCCGGAGAGTAGCCCGCCCGCGCCTTCCAGTGTCTCCACGACGATGTCCACTGTGACGCCCCGGGCCACGGCCTCGGACAGCGCTGCGGTCAGCGGTGCGTACGAGCGGGCCGAGTAGGTCACGGCGACGAGCCGGTGCTCTGCGGCGCCGACCACCTCCGTCAGCACCTGGGCGGTGGCGCGGCTGGGTGTCCCAGGCGTGGAAGGGCCGCTCCACACCGCACGGGCCTCGGTGTCCTCGCGCTGCCGGGTCCAGGCCGCCGCGTAACCCCGCAGATACGCCGCCGTCTCCGCCGCGGGAACGCTGTCCTCCGTCATCGACGCCAGCAACGCCGATACGGCTTCCAGCGCGGCCGGCGTCTGAAGCCTGCCGAGGATGTACGCCGGGGACCGGCCCTGGGAGAGGAGCGTGGCCAGCGCCTTAGTCCGTGTGGGCCCGAGCGAGGCGGCGGCCGTCGCTGCCGCCGCCTCGAAGCGCCTGCGGCTCACCCGGTCGATCCGCTCACCCGAAGTCCGGGATGAGGGCCAGTGATTTCGGGTCGCCTGCCAGGTGGGTGATGAACCGCCGGTCTAGGAAGCGGTTGCCGCGCTCGCACGTGGTCTCGGACACGAACAGGCAGGCGTGGCAGGCGGCACCGTGCAGGAAGTCCTCCGGCGCCTTGGGAAGGCGTTCGCCGCACAGCGGGTCCGAGGAGCACCGCCCCGCTTTGTACAGTGCCGTCCGTACGATCCTGGCCAGCCGGTTCTCACCGGTGCTCGGGTCCTGGTCGGCGAGGGAGACCAGCCCGCCGAGCGTGCCCTCCGAGTCCGGGACGGCCGTGTAGATGAGGATGCCGGTCCGCCGTTCCTCGGCGTCGCCGCTGTAGATCCGCTCGGCCAGACTCGCCGAGTTGTAGCCGCACTCCATCGCGATGGTACGGATGAGTAGGTGGGAGAGCGTGTGAAGGGCGATGTAGCGACTGCCCGGCCAGCCTTGCATCAGATCGGAGCCGTCCTGGATTCGTTCCGACCTGCGGTGCTCACGGAACCGGCCGAAAGCCGCGGCATGTGCGGCGAGGGCGTCGCTCGACGCGACCCGCTGCTCCCACTGCTCGATCAGGTGATCGTCCACCCTCAGAAACAGCCCCTCGCCACGCACCTCGCTGGCCGGCACCCAGTCGCGTTCGCGCCGCCCCAGGTCGACGCGGGTGACCAGGCCGGGGTCCTCGGGATCGGGGGCGTCCAACCGGGTGAAGCCGATGAGGGCCCGCACCTCGCGTAGCCGCTCCACCTGCCGCACCTGGGAGAAGACGGTGGACAGCGGCCCACTGAGCGAGGCGTCCACAAGCGCGAAGTCCTCGGTCGGGTCGGCGGTCTTCGCCGCGGACAGCACCTGCCACTCGGGGGTCAGCAGGTCCGGAGGGCCCGGCGGTTGCTCGGTCTCGCCCGCATCACCCGACAGGGCCGCGCGGTAGGCGGAGATGGCCTGCCAGACCTGTGCGGGCTCGTAGTCGCGAAGGTAGCGGTGGTGCTTCGACTTCTTGGCGAACATGGCGATCTCCGCCTCGTCCTCGAAGTCCTCCAGGTCCGGCCAGCGTTCCTCGACGAGCTTGCGCAGTGAGTCGGTCCCGGTGTCGGGCAGTGCCAGTGCACTGAGCGTCACGGGGAACCACTGGTTGGACGCGCCCACGACCAGCAGATACGGCGTCTCGTCGCAGGTGTCGTAGACGCCGTCCCACTGCGGATGCCGGCCACGGCAGCGGGGCAGGTTCTCGCGGCCCTTGTCGCCCATCGCGTCCCGGATGTTGCGTTTGGCCTTCTTACACACGAGGCATTCGAGGGAGACGTTGGCCGCGAGGTTGCCTCCGTTGTCGCGCATCCTCAGCGTCGGGTACGTCGTGTCGGGGCAGGCGCGGCCCTCGTGCACGAACTCCGTGTACGGGAACTCGTCGAGGTGGCCCTTGGTGCAGGCGAGCGCGAAGCGAGCGGCCACGGCGAGGGGCTTGCGGCCCTTCTTCTTCCGGTAGCAGTTCTCGTGGTAGAACCGCGCCTCGTCAGGGCGGCGGGCGTTGCTGTTCTCGAACCCCCACTTGCCCGAACCCAGGGAGGCCAGCTCATTGCACGCCGTACAGCGCAGCCACTGCGGGAAAGGGGTCACGGGCACGCCGATCCGTGCCGCGTTCCCCTTCGGGTCTGTGTCGGTGCCGGGGATCCACGGGGCGGCGCGCAACTCGCCCACCTGGTTCGGGCCGTAGCGCCGCAGGGCCCGGTTGACGGCCCCGCGGAGCCGAGGCTCCTCGATCACCGGGTCGGGCACACCGGCATAGCTCCAGTGGTCGAGGCCCTTGACCATGACGGAGAAGTTGGGCAGGTCGACTAGGGCGCCGACGCCGCCGGTGAACATGAGGTGGCTCGGCCGTACCGCCCCCACCCGCCTGAAGTATCCGCCGCCGCTCATGACCGCCGCCCCCTGGCCGTGCCGTTGTCGTCGCCGTTCCCGTCCGGGTCCGGCATCTCGCCGTGTTCGTCGCCGCTTTCGGTGTCCGGGCCGTCGGTGCCCTCGGCGGGCGGTCCGAACTCCCAGGCGTTGCCGGCAGGGGCCGACAGCACGGTGTCGGCGGACAACAGCATGTTGATCTCGTTCTCCGTCTCGCGCATCGACTGCGGGACGGTGAGCACGTCCCATCCGCTGCCGTCCGCGTTGCGCAGCAGTCCCAGCACCGTCTGCTTTTGCCGGGTCTGGCCCCGGTAGCCGAGCCGGCCCTGCTCACCCTTCTTGGCCGTCCAGGCGTCGCGCAGGGCGTCGATGCGCTCGGCGAGGTAGCCGCGCGCCCGGTCCCCGTCCACGGCCTCCGCGCGCGCCAGCAGCCGCCGCTCGACGTCCCGCACCCGCGGGTCTTCGAGGTCCACCCCCTCCGCGTCCACGTTGTCGGAGAACTCGTCGCACGCTTGCCGCACGGCGGAGACATACGTGGCGGTGGTGCCCCGGTCGAGCGCCCGCCGCGTGAACGGGGTCACCGACAGCGCCTCGACCTGCCGGTAGAACGTCGCGTGGTAGTGCTCGAAGTCTTCGAAGTGAGCGAGGTCTCGGGGCCGCGCCCAGTTGTAGAGCGTGATCACGATGCCGGGCCGCTTGGCCTGACGTCCGACACGGGAGGACGCCTGGATGTACTCGGCGGTGTTCTTCGGCTGCCCGGTGACGACCATCAGGCCGAAGCGGGAGACGTCCACGCCCACCTGGAGCATCGACGTGGCCAGCACGTGGTCGACCGGCCTGCGGTGCAGCGGGGCGGGCAGGACCCGGGGCTGACGGGCCCTCCCGGCGTCCCTGAGCTCGTCGACGATCGCCTTCTTGCGCTCCGATGTGTCGTGCTCCGGGTTGAACCCGATCTCCAGCCGCTTGAGGGTGGCGCTGATCTCTACCGACGAGATACGGGAGGTCAGCTCCTGGAGGTTGAGCATGTCGGTGTCGCGCAGCAGCCGGTTGGCGATGCCCCGGCGGCGTCCGTTGGCCCGCAGTCGGCTCGGCACGTCGTCGTCCAGGACGCGCCGCATACCGGCGAGTTCCTTGGTCGCGTTGAAGTATCCAACCACCGTCATGTACGGATCGGCGGGAGCACCGTAGAGGTCGAACATGTGCTGCCCGGCGAGCAACAGGATCTCCGCGACACGGATCTCGGCGGCCTTCATGCGCACCCCGTGCGCGCAGACGCCGTAGTAGCGCCGCCCAGGGTTGTCCCGGGTGACGTCGACCTGCTGGGAGAAGAAGGTGTCGCTGACGTCGACCACCTGCGGCGGGAAGATTGCCAGGTCTCGGGCGAACACGCCAAGCACCTGCGCACGGGCGTTGCGGGTGGTGGCCGTCGACGCGACGATCTTCGGCCCGGTGTCCCGGAGCTGCCCGTGGGAGTCCTTCGCCCGCCAGGTGCACAACTGGTCGACGGCCGACTCGAACAGCCCCACCGTGGTGCCCAGCGCCCCGGAGATCAGGTGCAGCTCGTCCTGGATGATGAGGTCCGGCGGTCGCAGCCGCCGCGGCATCGGTCGGCTGGTCACGGCCTTGTGCCGGTCCTTGGCGTTGTGCCGGGACCCGCAACCGATCTCCTCGTCGAGGTCGTCGTGGCGGTAGCCGTGCCGATCGCAGTAGGCACTCACGCGCCCGAACAACATTCCCGCATAGCCGCGCCACGGCAGCTGGGCGAGCTTGTCCACGGTCGCGATCAGCAGGCTCGGCACCAGCCGGTAGATCTCCTCGTCGACTGTGAGGATCGGCAGCCCCTCACCCCGCGCCTGCATCCGGGAGAACGGACAGGGCTCCGCGTCCTCCCCACGCGGGCAGTACACGATGACGCGCCGCCGTACGTCATCCGGTGCCACGTCACGCCACGCGCGCAGTTCCTCGCCGCACCATGGGCAGGACAGCACCTGGAGGACGTTCGCGTGCCGCCCCGAGGCGGACTCGTTGGCCTCGGCGATCTGCTGCGCCGCGTCCCCGTACCAGTTCGGCGAGACCCCGGCACCGACCCACAGCCCGATACGGAACGGCCTGCGGCCCCAGACCTCCTCGTCCTCCCTGCGGAGCACTTCCGTCGCGCACACGAGGGCGGAGGCCCGCTGGAACTGCTGCGCCGTCAGCAGCCGCAGGGTGTACCGCATCAGTACAGCGACGCCGTCCCGCCCCTCGCGGGCGTCCTCGCCCTCCCCGACGACCTTCTGCAGCCGTCGGATGGCGAACGTGTAGGCCGTGAGACCGAGATACGCCTCCGTCTTACCGCCGCCGGTCGGGAAGAACAGGAGGTCAACCGTGGCGGTGCTGTCTGCCCTGCGCTCCTTGTGCGCGGGATCGGCGAGGGAGCACAGGTTGAGCAGCACGAACGCCAGCTGGAAGGGGTACCAGCTCGCGGCCACGGGACCGCGCGCATCGATCTCGGCGTAGGCCGCCGCGTACGTGGGCGGCTTCTCACCGCCCTCGGCCCGCAGCGCGGCCGTCGCCGTGGCCCGCCGCTGCATGGCCATGGCCCGGTTGGCGAACCGGAACGCCCGCAGTGCGTCCCGGTCGGTGTGCAGCAGCTCGATGCCGAGGGCGATCCGGCCGCACGCGTCGCGGGCCTCGTCGACCGCCCGCAGCGCGGTGGTCCGCAGTTCGCCCGACAGCGACTCCGCCTTGGCGGCCTGCTGTTGCAACCAGCCGTCGTAGCCGTCGGCCAGCGGCTGCAGGGCCTTCAACAGCTCGTCGCGCCGCTCCCAGACGGCCAGTTCGGCGAGCTTGTCCATGCTCACTTCAAGACCGGCGAGCAGCGGCTGACGAGCTGTGTTCGGCGCGACCGTGGCCGGCACGTCCTTCACCGGCAGCCAGGTCGTCTCCAACCTGACCGCGCGCCGCCCCTTCGGCAGGACACTCGCGTGCACGGCGACGTTCCGCCCGTGAGCGTGCTTCAACTCCTGCCGGTACAGCAGCCGCAGATGCTGCTCTTCGGGGTTCTCCAGGATGTGGCCGGGCTCATCGGACAGCGGATCATCGATCGGCAGGAAGACGCTGGACTGCCCGTCGAAAGCCGTGACTTCCAGCTTCGTCTGGAACAGCCACTGCCCGTCCCGCAGTTCACGGGACTCCTCCAGAGAGTTGATCAGCGACACGTCGACGAAACGTAGGTTGTCCGCACCGTCGACCGTGCCTGGGCGCTCCCGCACGTGCACGTCGAGCCGGATGCAGGGAAGGTCCGGGTCGGTGTCGTCGACACCCTCCAGAACCTTGCGGACGGTGCCCGGTGAGTCGACGGGAATGTCCACCTCGTACCGGACGGGCTCCCGCGACCACGCTCGCACCGGTTTGCCGTCGTCAGTCTTACTGTCGCTCTGCCGGTACCGGCCCCAAGAGGCGACGACACTGAGCATGCCCACATCGGCCGGCACCAGGAAGCTCAGCCCCATGGACGACGCCCACAGCCGTCCGGCGGCCTGCGGGGTGAGCCGCTCTGCGAGCTCCGGGTCCCGCCCGTCCCCCTCAGCGCTGATCTCGGTCTCCGCCTGACCCGCCGCGACCTTCACGGGAGCGTCGGTCGGCGCGGGCCGGGGTCCGAGAAGCCCAACGAGGTAGCGGTCACGGGGCCCCGCGCTGTGCGGCGCCAGCGCCTCGGTCTCGTCGCCCCACGGCCCCAGCAGATCCCGGGAGATCAGCTTGCCGAGTTCCTCCCGGACGTCGTATGACGTCCCGGACTGGAAGGTCTGCGGGACCTCGTCCACGGGGTGGGGAACGCCCGGCTCCGGAACGGGGGCGTTCTGTGGTGACGACGGCATGCGCGTATCCCTCCCTGGGTGCGGACTGGCACCCGCGAACAACGATAGGGGGGCTCACTGACATTGGTGGGGTCGCGGTGAGCCGCACAGGGCCGTCCTGGTTCGGCAACGACTCAAAGCCGCATCGAGGGCTCAACTGGCATCGTGGCCCCGCCGAGCTACCGCAAGCCCCGCGGTAGGACACCACTTCAGGCTCGGGCATCCTGGCGGCACGACAGGCATTGGTGCGAGCTTGTTCTCCGCCCCTTTGGCCGTGATGCGCCCGGGTCAGCTCCTGGAAGATCAAGCACAACCACGTGAACACGGTCGTCCGCGACGGCCGCGTACCCAGCTGTGGTCGCTGGAGACGCGTGGCGCATCAGACGTTGCGTCATGAGCAGGTCTCTGCCGGAAGAGCGGTAGACCATCGTTCCGTATCGGTGTCTCAGCTGGTGGTAGCGCATGCGGATGCCGATTTTGGATGCGATACCGGCGATGGTGCGGGAGACGGATTCGGCACGTGTCCCTTCCCAGAATCTGCCACTTCCTGCCAGGTCGAGCGCCTTCATGACGACCGGCGGCACAGGGATGGTGTCCGTGCGTCCGCCCTTGCCCGTGACCCGGAGTAGTGCTGTGCCGTCATCAAGGGCGGACAGGTCTTCCCGGGCGAGTTTGGCCGTCTCGTGTGCGCGGAGACCGCAGAACGCCCCCAACAGGACCCAGGTCCTGTGCTCTCCATGTGTGGCTGCGGTGAGCCGGGTGAGTTCATCTTCTGGGAGCGGATGCGGTGTTGACCGGGGTGCTGCGGGCTTGCGTATGCCTTGTATCAGGTCCACTCCCAGCCATTTTCCGAACGCCTGGAGATGGTTCAGGTAGGTTCTGCGCGACCATGGACGCAAGGGGCGCGCAGCGAAGTACGTGATAACATGATCGACTTTGAGCTGGTCCACGCTTACGCCGGCGAAGCCAGCAATGGCGTTGATGCAACGTACGCGGGCTCCGATCGTGTTCGATGAGTAGCCGTCCGCGCGCTGGGCTTCGGTGAACTTGTCGAGTGTCATGAGGGACGTCATGTGCCCGTCAGTCGTATTCCTACCGTGGTGTGATGAGTTTGGCGGGATCCACCCCTGAATCGTCCTGAGCTGCACTCTTGGCAAGCGGCTTTCGTCTGGTAGCCAACAAGGGCAAGTCGTTCCAGGGATCCAACGTCTTGGGGAAGGGGTTCATCCTCACCCCCGAACAGGCAGACGACCTGATCCAGCGCGACCCCCGCAACAGGGACGTCCTCTTCCCCTACCTCAATGGCGAGGACCTCAACTCCCGTCCGGACTGCTCAGCCAGCCGCTGGGTGATCAACTTCCATGACTGGAGCGAGGAGCGGGCTCGGAGCTACCCCGAAGTATTCACCATCGTCGAGAGGGACGTGAAACCCGAACGACTCAAGAACAACCGCAAAGTGCGACGCGAGAGATGGTGGCAGTATGCCGAGCGAGCTCCCAAGTTGTACCAAGCCATCAAAGGACTTGACCGCATCCTGGTGGTAGCCCAAACCAGCCGGACCCAAATGCCCGCCAGGGTCCCAGTTGGTCCTGTATTCGACCAGAAACTTGTAGTATTCCCTCGACAAGGAACGGCCGATCTTTGCTTTCGAGCAAGTAGTTTCCAGTATCTCTGGACCCTTCGAATGGGTTCGACCAGGACTGCTGATCTTGTTTTTACTCCATCTACCTGTTCTGAAACGTTGCCGCAGCCACAGAATATCGACTCCTTGCAAGCAGCCGGAGATTCTCTTGAGGCGGTGCGCAATAGTGTAATGCTGGACCGTCAGATAGGACTGACGAAGCTGTATACCGCAATGCATGACCCAGCCGTCACCGATTCTTTCATCGAAGACTTGCGTAATGCACATTCGGCGGTTGATCGGATGGTGGCCCAAGCTTATAAATGGGCGGACCTCGATATTGAATGTGGATTTCATCCAACCCCGCAAGGGCTGCGATACACCTTTAACCCCGCCGTGCAGTCGGAAATCTTGGATCGCATCCTGGAACTGAACCACAACCGGCATCATCTGGAGTCTATTGACGCCGGAGGGGACAGTGGCGAGCGGTCGATGGGCAGTAGGTGTAGCAGGTCTCACTCCGGAGACGATGCCCTGTTCTGAGCGGCCGATTCTCTCAGAAGAGAACGTCGTCGACTGAAGTGAAAATCTTCGGCGAACTCACTGAGGCGTCGTTCCGGCTCTTCAGCCTCTCCCCGGTTTTCCGATTGGGGGCAATATTGCCCAACTCAAGGCCATGTTGGTTATGATTGAGTTCGAGCAGGCGGTCTAGAATCTCGATTTGCATAACTGGATCTACGGTGTAGCGGATGCCCTGCCGTGTCGGATAGAATCCGTTATCAAGGTTAAGGTCACCCCATCCGTAGGCGCCTGAAACCGCTCGATCGATTTCTCCGTGGAGGCTTCTCAGCCTCAGAATGTCACTGTCAATGACAGTCGCATCGTGGAGCAGATTGTAGATTTTCGTCAGGCCAAGTTGGCGATTTTCCATAATCGAACTGCGTGCAATTTCGAGGGCCTGTCCCATAGCGGTCAATTCGATGACTCTCTCGGGCAAGGGCAATGTATCGTACACGTCAGACGGCGTATACCGGAGATCTCCCTTGAGGCTTGATGCTCGCGCGATCGCCCATGCATAGTGGATGCCGCTGCTGAGCAGCGCCAGGTCCGCAGACCTATCAGTGGCGAAGACCACGGTTTGTTCGCTGACGACTTGGCCAGTAGGTACGAAGAGCGGCAGCCCAGTCTTGCTCACCCTTGCTACCACCAGGATGCGGTCAAGTCCTTTGATGGCTTGGTACAACTTGGGAGCTCGCTCGGCATACTGCCACCATCTCTCGCGTCGCACTTTGCGGTTGTTCTTGAGTCGTTCGGGTTTCACGTCCCTCTCGACGATGGTGAATACTTCGGGGTAGCTCCGAGCCCGCTCCTCGCTCCAGTCATGGAAGTTGATCACCCAGCGGCTGGCTGAGCAGTCCGGACGGGAGTTGAGGTCCTCGCCATTGAGGTAGGGGAAGAGGACGTCCCTGTTGCGGGGGTCGCGCTGGATCAGGTCGTCTGCCTGTTCGGGGGTGAGGATGAACCCCTTCCCCAGCACATAGGAGCCGATGAATGCTGGTGACCTCTCAACTAGCCCGCCACCCGGGTCGCTTGGTGCCCATCCTGATACCAGACGGTACGGCCGCCCCGAAACCCGAGACCGCGGATCAAGCGACGACGTGATACCTCGGACCACGACATCGTCCAGCACCCGAGTGGCCTCAGCGCCCAAGCCCGGCTTGGTGGTCCACACCGCGCAGTATTCCAGCGCCGCAGACCGCGAGGGCCAGCGTGCACTCTTCACTGCTCGGCGCACCTCGACGCCATCGTCGAGCAGCTGGTCGAGGCCGACCTCCCGAGTGTCGCCCTGGGCAAGGGTGTTAGTAGCGATCAGACCCGTCTGGCCGCGTTCGCTGAGCAGTTGGTGGGCTCGGAGTTCGAAGTACGCGACGAGGTCCGCGCTACCCCGTTGCCCCCGCCCCAGCCCCAGCACCAAGTACTCGCGATACGCCTGCCCCAGCGTTCCCGTCAGCTTCTGACCGCCGAGGAACGGTGGGTTGCCGATGATCGCGTCGAAGCCGCCCTGCTCGGCCTCGAAGACTTCGGGGAAGACGAGAGGCCAGTGCACGGGCAGGCGGACGAAGCCGTCCGTAGGTAGGTCCTTGCTCAGCCACTCCAGAGCCCGCGTCCGAGCTTCGTGGACCACGGGGTCGGAGTCACGGACCGCATCTGAGGCGACCGTGCTGGCCAATTCCGCGGCCTTGAGGTAGAGCGAGTCACTGCCGCCCACGGAGGCGAGGCCCGCTCCCGTCGTGAGGTCGCCGATCAGTCGTAGACGCTGAAGATGTTCGTTGCTGGCCGCGAGCAGGCGCCGCTTCTCGTCCAGGTCAGCGATGGAGTCGCTGTGGATTCCGGCGATGGCCTGACGGTTGCCCGACGCGCTGTGGACACGGGCGCGCGCCTGTTCCGTCCACAGCTCATCAAGGCGTCCTTCGTGCAGCTTGCGCCCCGCGACCGGATCCAGGTGAACGTTCTCGATCTGCTCCAGCTTGGCGACCCCCAACAACGAGTCCCCCGCCACCAACCGGTCGTCCAGAAACGTGAACGGGCGTTCCGGGTCCATGGAGATCAGCCACAGCGACAGCTTGGCCATCTCCACCGCCATGGGGTTGATGTCCACCCCATACAGGCAGTGCTCGATGATCAGGCGCCGGGCGCGGACCATCACCGGGTCACTCTCCGCGTCCGCCGCTGTCATGGCACCCGTTTGGTCGCGGTGGCTGCCGCGGAAGGCCAGAGCCTCTTCGTCCTCTGCCTCGACCCAGGCGTCGACCAGACGGTCCGCGAGGTAGCGGCAGGCGGCAACCAGGAAGGCGGCCGAACCCATTGCGATGTCGGCAACCTTGAGCTTCAGGATGTCGACTGCGCCGATGAGCTTCCACTGCTTGTCGTCCGCCGTCTGGAGCGGGCCCGGGCGGTAGACGAGTGGCTCCAGTGCTCCCACGGCGACCTGCTGGGCCAGGACACGCGGCGTGTAGTGGGTGCCGGTGTTCTTGCGGAGGCGGGATTCTGTGACGTACAGGCCGTCCTCCGGGATTACCACCGGCAGGCCGCGCAGGTCGTCGCGGAGGAGCCCGTGGAAGGGAAGGATGCGTTCGGCGAGGTCGCGGTCGTTCTCGGTGACCGCGAGCAGGCGGTGGACGGCCTCGCCCCGCGCCTGGTCGTCGCCGGGAGCGAGCAGCTTCTCCATCTTTGACGCCGCGGCCGGCGGCTTGGGGTCCTTGAGGTGCTCGTACAGCTTCTTCGACAGGCCCGGGAGGTTGGGCTTTTGGCCGGGGACCGCGCGTGCGCCCACTCCGAACGGGGCGGCCAGTTCCTCCAGTTCGGTCA
Source organism: Streptomyces physcomitrii (assembly GCF_012273655.1). Lineage (GTDB taxonomy): Bacteria > Actinomycetota > Actinomycetes > Streptomycetales > Streptomycetaceae > Streptomyces > Streptomyces physcomitrii. The sequence continues at coordinate 118,625 of NZ_JAAWWP010000005.1, forward strand.
GGCTCACCTCGTGTTCCAGGCCGGGCTTGCCGATGAGTCCGAGCACGGTGTCTTGGGCGCGCTTGCCGTCGTATGAGAGGAGGCCCTCGTAGACGTAGCCGATCTGCTCGACGTCGAGGGCTCGGAAGGTCAGCCGGCGCCGCTCCCTGTTGACGACGACGAACTGCACCGAGTCGAGGACGTGCAGGACGGTGCGGTCGTCGATCGGGAGGAGGGAGGTGTGGCCGTCTGCGGCCCGCGTGGCGTCGTCGTCCGTGGCGTCTGCGCCCTCCGGCACCGCCTCCAGCCAGGGGAAGCGCTTCGGGTCGAAGATCGAGCCGTCGTACGCGGGCAATGTGAGCAGGGGGTGGTCCACTCCGCCGTGGACGGCGTGGAAGAGGGCGATCAGCCGGTGCCAGGCAGCGGTGGTGTGGTCCAGGGAGTCCTCGCCGTCCGCGCGGCGGCGTTTGTCCAGCGTCTCGTACAGTCGCCCGGCCGAGTACGCCTCCGCGTAAAGCTCGTTGTCAGCGGGCAGCAGGCCCCGTTCCTCGGCGAAGAGGAGGAAGACGACGCGCATCATGACCGCGACTGCGCCCCGGTAGACCTCGCTCGCCGGTACGCCTGACAATCCCTTGCCGCCGCGTTTGACCATCCGGGCCTCGGCGCGGCCGATGGAGTCCACCAGGAGTTCGACGGCTTGACGGACCTGGATGCCGAGCGCCTCGGTGACGTCTTCCTGACCGTCCAGGCTCTCGCGCAGCAGCGCAGGAAGCAGTTCGTCCACCGGGCGTCCGAAGAACCGGCCGCGGCGGAGGAGGGACACCCAGGCGCGGACCGCCACCAGGTCGGCCGCCTCGTTCCAGGCGATGGTGTCGAAGGTGGCGCTCGTCGTGACGCCGCCGGGCGGTGCCCAGACCAGGGACCACCAACGGCCGTCGGTGACCAGCCCCAGCTCGACGCCATGGTGGCGCAGGACGTGGGCGAGCCGGTCGACTCCGCTCGCCGCCCAGGAGTCGTCCCTGATACGGCGGGTCGGCACGGTGTCGGGCGGGAGGACCAGGCCGAGGATCGGTACGTGCTGGGCGGTGCCAGCAGTATCCGGTTCGGCGGTGGGGTCGGTTCCGGGTCGGACGAGCGCGAAGTCGGGGCGGACGGTGGTGTCGGACCCGGGCGGGCTGACGGCGAACCGGTCCAGCAGCGTGTCGTCCTCGGCCAGGCTTTCGCCGCCGTCGCCGAACTGTCCGGCGCCCTCCCGCAGATGCAGGGCGTCGTCCCATTCCAGCAGGGTGCGCAGCTGGAAGCCGATCCAGTCGAGGCGGCCGGCGCCCTTGCGGTCGTCCTGCCAGATGCCGTGGTGGAGGCGGATGTCGGCGCGGCGCCCGCTGGGCACACCTTCCAGCTGTGGCCAGCTGCGCAGCAGGACCGGCAGGGTGAGAAACGGGCCGGACACCTCTACGAGGTTCAGCCAGTCCAGGTGCTGCTGCTTGCCGTCGGACGCCTTGGCCGCACGGATCGCGGCGGCGGAGGGGCGGCGGCCTCCGGAACGGGGCGCGGGGGTCATCAGTAAGCCTCCTTGGCAGGGATGACGAAGACGACGGCGACAGGGAAGAGATGATCCTGCGGCTCGCGGTAGCGGGCGGCGATCGCGGCGAGTTCACGCTCGCGTTCGTCCTCCACGCCGTCGAGCCGGGCCCGCCAGCGTTTGCGGTCGTCGGCGAGCTGGCGGCGTTCGTCGGGATCCTTCAGCTCGTCCAGGCCGAAGAGCGTGTCCATCCCGGCCGTCGGGGAGGCCGCCGTGGCGGAGGTGGTCTCGCCGAGCCGGTTCCGCAGAGTGCGCTGGAGACGGTCGAGGGTGGCGTTGATGCGCTGCTCCTCATCGGCCTGGCGCTCGGCCAGCCGGTCCATCAGGGACGCCTTGCGTTCCTTGCCGCGCGCGTCGACGGACTGGGTGAGGCCCTCGTACGTTTTCGGCCAGCTCTGCTGGAGGCGGTGGAGCAGGCGCTCCTTGGCGGGGCGACCCTCGGTGAGCGCACGGTCCAGGATCGAGGCGACCGCCTCCACGCCGCGCAGCCGTCGCTGCCAGCCGTTGTCGCCGAGCCAGCCGCCCGCGTGCAGGATCTCCTCGTGGAGGCGCTGCCCGTCCGTGCCGACCAGCACGAAGCGGGCGTACGCTCCGACGAAAGTGGTCTCCAGGGCCGGGTCGTCGCTGACGACGGCCGTGATCCGGCGCAGGTCGACGTTGTCCGCGTTCCATACGGCCGCGCGCAGGAGCCGCGTCGACATGGCGACGAGCGGATGGTTCAGATGAGCCAGCACGATGTCGGGGCGTCCCAAGGCTGCCTGCGCATCGAAGGTGACCGGGCGCAGGACGTCGGGGCGCAGCTTGTCGGGCAGGCCACGCGTGGCGCGCTCCCAGGAGCCGGTAAGCGGCGGCACGGTGTACAGGCCCTGCCGGAAGTCGTCTTCGGACGGCGCGTTCTCGTCGAGGCACGGTACGAGGGGCTGCTGGCGGGCCAGGTTCAGCGCGGTGTTCACCACGCGGGCGACCCGGTCCGGGGTGATGCCGAGTTCCACGGTCGTCTGCTTCAGCTGGGCGCTGAGCCGCCGCACCTGCTCGGTGACGTTCTGTTCGGCGTCCACCTTGCCGCCCGTGGGACGGCCCTTGATCTTCTTCGCGCGGGCGTGCTCGATGTCGAAGTCGTTGAGCTGACCCGTCATCCGCAGCTGGACCTTCTCGGCGAGCACGGCGTTGACCTCGCCGAGGTCCTCCTCCATCTGCGCGACCTTCCGCGCGATACGGGCCAGGAACTCCAGGTCGGCCTCGTACACGGCCGTCCTGGCCTTGTCCCAGGCCGCGCCGACGAAGTGCATGATCTGCGGGTTGTATCGCTGGCCGTACCGGTCGATGCGGCCGATGCGCTGTTCGAGCTTATTGGGGTTGAACGGGATGTCGTAGTTGATCAAATGTCGACAATGATCTTGGAGGTCGATTCCTTCGCTTGCGGCATCAGTGGCGATGAGGATGCGTACCGTGCCCTCAGGACTGGTGGGCTGCTCCTGGAATGCGAGCCGGATCTGCTCGCGCTCTTCAGCGTTCTTCCCGCCGTGGAGGGTGAGGACGCGGCCCTCCTGGGCCAGGCCCTCCTGCTGGAGCAGGTTCAGCAGCCAGTCCTGGGTGTCGCGGTACTCGGTGAACACGACGACCCGCTCGTTCCCCCACCTCCCGTCGGTGAGGCAGATGGCCTTGAGGGTCTTGACGAGCTCCTTGGCCTTGGCGTCAGGGGACGCCTGGTGGGCCTGGCCCCAGCGGGCCATCCGCTCCAGCAGCTCGGCCTCTTCCTCGGACGATCCCGGGGTGACCGTGGCGGCGCGGGTGATCGCGTCGTGCTCGGCCTCGGCCAGCTCCTCGTCGTCGAGCTCGGCCGCGTAGTCCTCGTACTGCGTGATCCACAGCGGGGTCTCGACCGGGGCCGGAACCTCCTTGTTCCCGCCTGACTTCGCCTTGGCTCGTACCGATTCGAGGTGGACGCCGACGGTGTGCGCGAAGGCGGCGGGGGAGGAGAACAGCCGCTTCTTCAGGAGCAGGGTGACCAGGTCGACGGCCTTCCTGCCGCCGCGCCGGTCGGGCGTGACCCGCTTCTTGCGCAGCTCGGCGTAGCGAGTGAGGAGGGCGTGGATCTCACGCTCGGTGTCGGGATACTCGACGGGCAGCGCCTTCGACTGGCGGACGTGGAAGCGGGGGTTGCCCTCCTCGTCGGTCACGGAGGTCTTCAGACGTCGTACGACGGTGTCGTCGAGGGCGGCCTTGTCCGGCTCGCCGCCGCGGAAGAAGCGCTGGTTGTCGATCAGTTCCAGCAGAGCCGTGTAGGACTCCTGGTAGCCGTTGTGCGGGGTGGCGGAGAGGAAGAGCCGATGCTCGAAATGGGGGGCGAGGCGTCGGATCAGCTTGGTCTGCTGGGAGTCGACGGCGTAGATCTGCTTGGGTGCGCTCGGGGCGACATGGTGTGCCTCGTCCAGGATCAGCAAATCGAAGGTACGGCGCCCGGGGCGGCCCGGCAGCTCCGTCGACCCTCCCGGGGGTAGCACCTCGTCGATAAGCCGCTGCGCCTTGGGCGTGCGCAACCAGGGGAGGCTGACGATGGTCAAGGGGAACACCCGGAACGGGTTGGCGGCGCTGCTGTGCGTGCGGCGCAGTTCGGCGCAGCAGGCAGAGTCGACCACGGTGAAGTCGAGGCCGAACTTGTCGGCCATCTCGTCGCGCCACTTGAGGGTGAGCCCCGCTGGGCAGACAACCATGACGCGGTGGGCCCGGCCTCGCAGCCGCAGCTCCTCGGCGACCAGTCCGGCCTCCACGGTCTTGCCGAGACCGACATCGTCGGCGAGCAGCAGATTGACGCGGGGGGCGCCGACGGCGCGAGCGACCGGTTCCAGCTGGTACGGCTCGATGGCCACCCCTGACCGGAAGGGGGCCTGGAGCGTCTTCACGTCAGCGGAAGCGACGGCGGACCAGCGGACGGCGTCGAGGAAGGCCGCGAGCTGCTCCGGCGGGTCGAACGCTCCGGTGGAGGCGTCGGGAAGGGAGCCGGCGGGGAGGACGCGGCGCCCCGGCTCGACCTCCCATATCACGGAGAGGGTGTCGCCGTAGCGGCCATCGGCAACGGATTGTAGATGCACCACGGTGACATCGCCGACCGGGGCGGCTTCGACTCCGGACACCACCCAGTTCTGGCCGCGTACCTGGACGAGAGCATTCTCCTTCGGCGGCGCGACGATTGCGGAGGCTTCGGAAGTACGGGTGGTTCCGGGCATGCGGACATCCTCCACTATCACTCTCGGCGAGACGGCGGTGCCTACCGGAGTGCCTCATATTGACAAGCGATTCGTTCGTTGACCTAGATCACATACTTTCTCCCCTGGTTGTGGACGGGGCGTCGACGGGTCACTGCGGGAGACGGAGCGCGCGGGTCAGTCTGCCCAGGCGGCTGACCAGACGCTCCACCTCGGCATTGGCGGGATGGTCGGGAGGCAGCGCGGTCCGTTGGTCGTCGGCGAGGTGGCGCAGAGCCTCCAGGGCTTCACCAGCCGAGCCTGAGCCCGCCAGGAGGGTGGCGATGTCCCGGCGGGTCTCCAACACCTCCGGATCCAGCGGGGGAAGCACCTCCTTCTGGAGATCGAGTGCCTCGCGCAGCTCCAGGAGGGCGGCGGAGTTGTGCCCGAGCCGGCCAAGGCAGCGGGCCGCCATCACCCGGCAAGCCGCGAGGTCCGCGTCCGGCGCGGAACGGGTCGACACGAGGGTTTTCGCGAGCTCCAGGCAGCCCTCGCGTGCCGCTTGCAGTTCCTGCCCTTCGAACTGCAACCGGAGGATGGCCAGTCGGCGGGAGACGACCTCCGGATGGGAGGAGTCGAAACGGGGCAGCACCTCGTTGAGATCCCTGCCCAGCAGCTCCAGTGCCTGTGACAACCGTCCCTCTGCCGCAAGGCGTTGCGCGCGCTCGCGCAGGTCCGCCGACTCCGCGGGCGACCCGGCCCCGGAGGTGGACGGCGGTTGCGCTGGCCGAACGGAAGGTTGTGCAGTTGCGAGCGGGGCTGGGGCGTGCTCCGGAACGGATGCGTGTGCTTTGTCCGAAGGAGGATCGTTCGGAAGGTCGCTGCCATCGTGCGGCAGGCGCGCGGTGGCCTTGCCGGGCCTCGGCGTTCCGGCGCGGGCGGCCTTCGGCACCGCCTGCTCGGCCCAGGGCGCGAGGGCCTCCCGGACTTCGGCTGCGTCCGCCGGCCGATCCTCCGGGCGCTTCGCAAGTAAGCGGGAGACCAGGTCGCACAGGTCGGCTGGTGCGTCGTCACGCAGCCGTTCCAGTGGTACTGGAGTATCGGCGATGTGCTGGACCACCAGGGCCAGCGGCTCGTCGGCCGTGAACGGCGGTCGTCCGCCCAGTATCTCGTACAGCACGCACCCCAGTGCGTACAGATCACTGAGGGGAGTGGCCGCCTGCCCCTTGCCTTGCTCTGGAGAGATGAAGCCCGGAGTTCCGGCCACCATGCCCGCGTCGGTCAACCGTGGCCCGTCCGGTGGTTGCAGGGCGGTGGCGATACCGAAGTCGAGGACGCGTACCGTGCCGTCTGTCGTGAGCATCACGTTGCGGGGCGTCAGATCCCGGTGGACGAAGCCGCGTCCGTGAGCCTGGACCAGCACGGAGCACACCTGGGCGCCCACCGCGGCGGCCCACTCCACAGGAAAAGGTCCGCGCTGGGCCACCAGCCGGTCCAGCGTGTGTCCGTACACGCGCTGCATGACCAGATAGAGCCGACTCGCTCGATGAGTGCCCGCATCATGGATGACCGGTACATACGGATGCTCCAGCTTGGCCATCAGTCGTGCTTCTCTGGTGAAGCGGACGACGGCGGGGTCCTGCGGATCGAGCCTGCGCGGCATCTTGGAGACAGCCGTCCGTGGTGTCAGCAGTTTCACCGCCACAGACCGGTCCAGCCGCTGATCGTACGCCGCCCACACCTCGCCCATGCCACCTCTACCGAGCAGCTCCGCCAGCTCGTAGCGGCCGTCGATCAGTTCGCCCCTAGACAGGTGATGGTCCCTCATCGTCTTCCCCGCGCTCTGTTGTCGACCCGGGTTACCAGTGGTCGCGGAGAGGCCGGGAATCGGGATGGGCGCGTGATGTCCATACCCGGGTCCGGGAAGGAGCCCCACGATGCGTCAGGTGTGGACGCAGGAACGTGAGGGGCCAGGAGGGACTCCACCGAGGTCGCGTCAGCGTGTCGCTCGCCGGGGTGCTTCGCGAGGAACCGGAGGACCAGATCTTCGAGGTCCGGTAGCTGGTCGTGGCGGAATGAGGCGAGGGCCGGAGGCGTACTGGTCCGGTGCGCCAGCATGACGAGCGCTGGTATCAAGGCGGTGGACGGGGGCTCTTCGGTCGGCATGAAGTACAGCAGGCAGCCCGGCGAGTAGAGATCGGCACGGTGGTCGAAGTGGGAATGAAGACCGCCTTCTTGCTCCAGGGCCCGTGAGTCCGGTGCATCGTGCCCTCTCACAGGACGGTCAATCGTGCGGGGATGGCGCCGGGCGCGGCCACCAGACTGAAGTCGATGATCTTCAAGGTGACGTTGGGCGCCACCACGACGTTCTGGGGTTTGAGATCCCCTGTGCACGAGACGTGCGGCGCGCACGGCGGGCAGCCCGGCAGTGATCTGCGCGCCTGCGACGCCAGCCGCGTCCACTGCGAGAGGACTGTGCTCCGTCACGAGATCCACCACAGTCGCGACGTCGGGGACGAGCTGCATCACGAGATGCTGCATCGTCTTCCACCCACGGGCGTTGTGCACGATCGCGACGTGGGGATGGTCGACTCCGGCGAGAGCGGCGGTCTCACGCCGGAAGCACCGGACGATGCGCTGCCGTTCGTCGTCGAAGTCGTGGAGTTCCGGGCGAATGAAATTGAGGGCGACCAGACGCCTCAGATGCAGGTCGGTGCAATTCCATAACTCGCGCATCGCTCTGTGGCCGATCGGCGTGCGCATCGCGCAACGATCGGCGATGCGCTGTCCCCGAGCCATACGGGGGCCTCCCCAAGGTATGTATATAACCGGCCCGTCCCGGACCATCACGGTGCGTGCATAGTCGCTGACGATCCTAGGTCAGCACGAGAGGACCTGGGAGCGGACAATAAGCTGGAAAGCGCGAAGGAAACCGAAGGGCCTGTTCAGGGTGAACCGGGGACGCCGGACGCCCCCATGCCGTACAGGCCGCTGCCACGGGAATCGCCACAGGCCCGCACACGTCCGTGGCATTTTCGGCCACCCACCGGCAGCGCTCATATGCGCCGCGTAACCTCACGGGCATGGAGGCATCAGCATCCGGTGCAGGTCAGGACGCCGACGAGGAGGCGCGGCGGCGGCTGAACGCGTACACATACCTCAGCGCGCCCGAGCGGCTGGAGCACGTCGCGATCATGCGGGTCTTCTGCGGAACTCTGCTGGCGGATCTCGCCGTCCCGGACGTCATGGCGAAACTGCGCCAGACCGGTGCTTCCGCCGTAGGGCTCGACGCCGACACTCTCACAGTCCGACTGGAACAGCTGGTCCAGTGGGGAAACCTGCTCCGCAGCAGCCACACGGTGAACGCGTCCAGCATCAGCGAGTACCAGCGTTCCCGCTCGCGCTACCAACTGTCGAAACTGGGCGAACGTATCCAGCGGGACGCCGACGGGGTCCTGACCGAGGCCGACGCCGCCCGCGAGGTCAGCAACGAACTGCTGGCCCTGGTCGAGCGCGGACTACGGGAGCTGGCCGGCCTCGCGACCGCGCCGGGCGGCGTCGAGCCGCAGGACGGGCTGGAGCGGATCAGCACGATGTTCGTGCAGTTCACCGAGTTCGCGGACTCCATACGCGACTTCTACGCCTACCTCGGACAGGTGCTGTCCCGCTACGACCTGGACAGCACCGAGTACCAGGGTTTCAAGGAGCTGCTCCTGGACTACGTCGAGGCGATCACCGAGGACGTAGCATTCCGCGCACCTCGGATATCGGCGGCGTTGGACACCCTGTGGCCGCACATCCCGGCTCTGCTGGACCGGCTGGACTCCCACGCCCAGGGGCTCACCGGGCTTTCGGCGCAGGCGCAGGGCGAAAGCCGCGCGGAGATCCGGATCCAGCGCAGCCGGGGCCGCGAATTCGCGGACTGGGAGGGCCTGCGCGGCTGGTTCAGCAACACCGACGGCTCGGGCAGCCAGGTCGACCAGCTACGCGATGCCACCCTGCGCGCGTTGCAGTCGCTGCTCGCCAACGCCAAGCGAATGCTGCGGTCGGCCACCGGGGAGATGTCCCGGCGCAAGGATCTGCTGCGGCTGGCCCGCTGGTTCAACGAAGCGGCGCCGCGGGACGCACACGACATCGCCGCCGCCGCCTTCGGGCTGTACGGTGCCCGCCATCTGGGCACACCTCCGGCCACCGACGAGGTGGTGCCCGCCTACACAAGCTGGTGGACCGGTCCGGTGGTCGAGGTACCGGTGGCCCTGCGTGAAAGAGGCAGCCGCGCCCAGCGGGGCCGGGCCTCCGCGGTGGAGGACCACTCCGCGCAGAAGCAGCTGCTGAGGGAGGCCGCACGGCAGCGGGCAGCGGCCAGAGCAGCGGCGGCGGACGAACTGCGCAGCGCGTCCGGCCGGTTCGCCGAGGTACGCCTCACGTCAGCGGCGCTCGGCCTGCTCTTGGAACTACTGGCCACAGCGCTCGGAAACGCACAGCTCAGCAGGCCCATCAGCACGGACGGGGAGAGGAAGGCGGTGTTCGACCTCGACTCGGCCAGCAGTGAAAACGCCGAACTACGTATCCGCCTCACCGTGCGCCGGACGGCGGGCACGCGAACGGTGCTGTACTCGGCCGACGGCGACCTGCAGCTGGAGGACCTGGAGCTGGACATCAGTCGCACCTCCGCCGCGGTCGGCGGCGAAGCGGAGGAGAGCGTGTCATGACGCTCCCTTCGACTCACGACGTAGCCCTGGCAGCCGAGCGCCGCACCGCCGCCCGGCTGCTGCTCGCCCACCCGCTGATCGCATCGGACGGCCCCCACGCCGACCTCTTCCCGCTGATCCGCAGGCACGCCGACTGGCTGGGCAAACGGTTCCAGCAGGTGCTCGGCTACCGCCTGCTGGTCGACAGCTCCTACGCCCGCCTGTTCAAGGCGGGGCTGGGGACGGATTCGGGTCATCGGCTGGAGCGCTCCACCGGCACCCCGTTCACCCCACACACGTACGCCTGCCTCGCGCTCGCCCTGTCCGTGCTGGTGACCGCGCCCGAGCAGATGCTCCTGTCACACCTGGTCGCCGATATCAGGGCTGCCGCAGCCGACGCCGGAATCGAGCTGGAGGAAACCGGCCGAGCGGCCGGGAAGCGGACCCTGGTCGCGGCTCTACGCCAGCTCGTCGACTGGGACGTGCTCATCGAGACCGAGGGCCATGTGGCCGCACTTGCGCAGGAGGCGGGCGGAGAAGCCCTGATCACGATAGACCGGGAGCTGGCACGCGTGGTCGTCGCCGGCCCGCTCTCCCAGGCACGGGACGGCGCCGACCTGGTCCGGCGGGCAGCGGACCCGGGCTTCGGCGGACCACGCACCTACGTGCGCCGGATGCTCGTCGAGACATCCGTCGTCCACCTCGACGAGCTGACGGACGCCGAGCGTGACTGGCTGCGCACCCGGCAGCGCCGGGAGGCCCAGGCTTTCTCCGAACTCCTTGGTCTGGAGATGGAGATCCGTGCCGAGGGCGTAGCGCTGGTGGACCCCGAGGAGGAGCTCACGGATCTGCACCTGCCGGGCACCGGGACCGTCGCACAGGCCGCGCTGCTGCTGGCGGAACGGCTCGTGGAACGGCTTCGGCCGCAGGAACCGGGGCATCCGGCGACCGGCGGGACGCTCGTCATCGGGGTGGCCGTACCGGACGGCCTGGTGGATGAGGTGCTCGCCGAGCTCATCGCCGAGTACGGGCAGCGCAGCAACTGGCAACGCGGCTACCTGGAGGACCTTCCCTCCCTGCGAGAGGCCGTACTGGACCTGCTGGTCCGCATGCGGCTGATGGCCCGCGCGGGCCGGCTGCGCGCCGAGGGCGAAGGACTGCCGGAGGGGTACGTCGAAGAGGCGTCGGAAGGACGCACGGTGACCGATGTCCATGGCGCACGGCCCGGCGGCGACGGCTGGGTGCTGCTGGCCGCAGCGGCCCGCTACGCCACCCAAGTCACGGTGCGCCCGGCCACCGCAGCCGGCAAAGGCACGGACGTTCAAGAGGAGTTGCCGCTATGACCACCGACGCGCGTGGCCTCGTTCCGCTGCCGCGCTCCGGCCACGCGACGGCCACCGGCGCGCGCTTCCGGCTGCACCGGGCGGGCATCCAGAACGTCTGGCAGTACGACGAGCAGGAGTTCTCCTTCGGCGACGGGCGGCTGCTGCTACGTGGCAAGAACGGCGCGGGCAAGTCCAAGGCCCTGGAGATGCTGCTTCCGCATCTTCTGGACGGCGACTCCCGGGCACTGGACGCGACAGGCACCGGCCGCACCACACTTGCCTGGCTGATGTTGGACGGGTTCGAGCAGACCAACCGTCTCGGGTATCTGTGGGTGGAGTTCCGGGGTACGGCCGACGACGGCGGTCACCGCCACCTGACGCTCGGTGCCGCCATCCGCGCCTCGAAGTCGACGCAGAAGGCGCTGCCGACGTTCTTCGTCACCCCGCTGCGGATCGGTGAGGACCTGCACCTGGTCGAGGCCGGTAAGCCGCTGCCGGTCGACCGGCTCAAGGAGATCGTCGGCTCCGACAACACGACCGACCGCGCGGTCCAGCACCGCTCACGTGTGGCCCGGGAACTGTTCGGCATGACCGACGCGACGCGCTACCGCAATCTCACCCAGCTCCTCCACCGGTTGCGGCGCCCGACGGTCGGCGACCGGATCGAACACGGGGGCCTGGTTTCCCTGCTGAGCGAGACCCTGCCGGGACTCGACGAGGACGTGGTCGAGAAGGTGGCGCGCAACCTCCACGACCTCGACGCCGTACGGGACGAACTCGGCCGCCTGGAACGCACCGACGCCGCCTTGCGTACGTTCCTCACCAGTTACCGCGGCTACCTGGCCGGGGTCCTGCGCACCTCCGCCAAGAGAGTGAGCCACGAGCTGAGCGTCCTCGCTCAGCGGCGCCGGGCGGCCGGAGACGCCGCACAGCGGACGAGCGACCTGAGGACGCAGGAGGAGGAGTTGGAAGGCCGACTGGAGACCCTGCGCGAAGAGGAACAGGACGCCCGGATCGACCTGGCCGCCCTGCACGCCAGTCACGCCTACCGCAGCCTGCGCGAACTGTCGGAGCGCCGTGGCACGGTGGAGGCGCTGCACACCGCCGCCGTGGCCGCGTTCACCACCTTGCGCAACGCCCATGACGCGGAGGAGGGCTCGGCGGAGCGGCTGGCCGAAGGTGTCGAACACCTCGGAAGCCGGCTGGCCGAGCTGGGAACCGAACATCGAGAGTTGCTGACACAGGCGGAAAAGGCCGGGCTTCCTACCGGCCATCTCGGCGAGGCGGTGGCTCTGCCGCGCACGGTTCTCGCCCAGGCCACCGAGACCGAACTGACGACTCCGGACGGGGAGACGTGTACCGTACGGCGCCGGTCGGTGGCCCGTGTGGACACGGTCACGGCGCAGGAAGGGCTGCAGTCCTGGCAGAACCAGTTGGAAAACGCCGAGTCGGTCGCGAGGAACCGGGCCCGGATGGTTCAGGAGGTGACCCACCTCATCTCACGGGCGGACGAAGCCCGGGCCGGGGCAGCCCAGGCTGATGCCGAGCGAGAACGGCTGGAAGGCGAAGCAGAAGACGCCGCCGGCCATCTCGACGGCAGCCGTGAGAAGGTCGCTGAGGAGAGCGGCGCCTACTCCCGTCAAGTCGCTGAGTGGGCGGCACGCACGCGGAATGCGCTGGGTGCCGACTGCCCGTCGCTTGACGCCGTCCACGCCGTCGTCGGCCTCGAGACTTCTACCGATGCGCCGTTCGCGGACCGCACGCTGCCGCCCGATATCGACAGCCAGGCGTGGCTGACCGCTCAGGCCGCGTTGGAGCCGTACGGCGAGAAACTCACCGAACGCCGGGACGCCCTGGTACTCGGCGTCAGCCGACTCGGCGAGGAACTCGACCGCCTGGCGGAGCAGAAGCGGGACTGGGAGCAACGTACCGACCCCGAGCCACCGGCCCCGCACCATCGCGCCGCCGCGAGGATGCCGGGCAGTGGAGCCCCTTTCTACCGGCTCGTGGACTTCGCGGACGACCTGGCTCCGGCCGACCGAGCCGGTCTGGAAGGAGCGCTGGAGGCGAGCGGAATCCTGGATGCGTGGGTGAGTGCGGACGGCGTCCTTCTCAATCCACGCACCCAGGACACCCTTCTCCAGCCGGGTCCCGTGCTATCCGACGGGTCGACTCTCGCCTCGGCCCTGCGCCCAGCCCCTGAACCAGATTGCGGCGTCACCTCCGAGCAGGTGGGGAGTCTCCTGGCCACCATCGCACTCGCATCGGCACAGGAGACCTCCGCGCACAACGCGGCCTTCTACGACGGCAGTTGGCGTCTGGGCGTACTCAGCGGTCGTCATGACAAGGACGCCACCGAGTACGTGGGGGCCGCCGTACGCGCCGAGACTCGGCGACGCATCCTTGCCGACTTGGAGGAGAGGATCGCGCATACGGAACAGCGGCTGACCGAGGTCCGCGAAGAGCTCGCCGCAGCCGATACCATGCGCCGGGCTCTCACGCTCGCGGAACGGGACTTCCCCAAAGCACGGAATCTTGCTGACGCATGGAGCAGGAGCGAATCAGCCGAGCGGACCCTGCGCGACCTGACCGCCAAGGCGACCCGAGCGGCGCGGCTGGCCGAGGAGGCACGCGCTCTCGCGGTATCGGCGCGAACCAAGGCGGAGGCCACCGCCTCCGCCCACGACATGCCCGGCGACCCCGCCTCCCTGGACCGTGTGCGCACCGCACTGGCTGGCCTGCTCAGCGGTATCGGGCATCTGCGCAGGGCCGTCAGCGGCACGGGTGAGCGGCTTGGTACCAACCAGGCCGATGCCGACCGGTACGGACGCGCCCAAGAGGATCGCCTGGCCGCGGACGAGAGCTACCGGCTCCACCGCGCCGGACTGCGCACCGCTGAGCAGGACCTGCGCACCCGCGAGGAAGCCATCGGGTCGTCCGAGGAGGAGATCCTCTCCCGCGAGCAGGAGGCCAAACAGCGCATCGCACACGCCGTCCGCGTCCTCCCCGGGGCGCAACGAGCCCGCGACGACCTCCACGACCTCCGCGTGCGCGCGGAAGAGGACGAGAAGCGCCTGCGCGGGACCCTGGCGGACCAGGAAACGATGGTCATCGACACCGGCAGCGCTCTTCGCGCTGCTCTCGGCCGACCGGAGGTGGTGCTCGGCGCCGGCCTCGACCGGTCCTCGCTGTCCGAGTACGTGTCGGACGATCCCGCCGCGGACGTGCGCAGCCGTCTGCGAGCGCTGCGGGCTCTCGCCGACGCCGTGGAGCAAGCCCTCGGCCGCCCGAAGGGCGAGGTGTCGGACAGCACCCTGCTCAACCGTCACACCGATCTGCGCGACCAACTGGCCGGCGGGTTCGACGCGCAGCTGGAGGAGCGCGACGGGATCAAGGTGTGCCGCTTGGTCGACGACCACGGGTCCCATGACGTCGCAGCCGTGGGCGAGCGGATCGCCGTGCAGGCGGCGGAGGCCCGGGGACGGCTCACCGAGCGCGAACGCGAGGTCTTCCAGCGGTTCCTGACCGGCGAGCTCGGCGACCACCTCTCGGCGCAGGTCATCACCGCGGCGAATCTGGTCGCCGCTCTCAACGACACCCTGCGGACCGTGCGCACCTCCCACGGCCTCGGTGTCGAGCTGCTGTGGAAGCTGGACGAGGACGTGGACGCGGATGTGCGCGCGGCCGTCGAGCTGCTGCGCAGTCCGTCGAGCCTCAGGACGCGCGACCAGACCGAGCAGCTGCGCGAGGTGCTGCAACGCCGAATCGAGGACGCCCGCCGTGCCGACCCGTCAGCCGGTTACGCCGCCCATCTGCGGACCGCGCTGGACTACCGCAACTGGTTCCGCTTCCACACCTTTGTGGTCGAGGACGCGGCTCCGGGCCGCCGTAGGAAACTGACCGGCCGGACCGGTCTCAGCCAGGGCGAACAACGGGTTCTCTCCTACCTCGTGCTCTTCGCCGCGGCAGCCGCCCATTTCGCCAGCCTCGCCGAGTCGGCACCGCATGCACCACGCCTGATTCTCCTGGACGACGCCTTCGCCAAGGTCGACGAACCCACCCACGGCCGACTGGGCCGCATACTCGTCGACCTCGATCTCGACTTTGTCCTCACCAGCGAGCGGCTCATGGGCAACTGGCCCGAGGTCCCGTCCTTGCACATCTACGAGTGCCTCCGCGACCCCCACGTGCGCGGCGTAGCCACGCTTCACTACACCTGGAACGGCCGCCACCGGCGTCTGATGTCCGTATGAGCGGACTGCCCTCCGCAACGCGCGACTGGTTGACGGGTCCTGGGCTCGCCCGGCTCTGGGCGGGCGTACGCAAACGCCTGGAGAGCAACGGCGTACAGGCCACCGGCTCTCTCCGGCTGACCGCGATAAACCCCCAGGAACGCAACGACCTGTCGCTCCTCCTGGGCAAACCTCTCACCGGTGCCGCCGTGACCGTACGGCTCGACGTACTCGACGCACGGCTGCGCGCCTCGGCCGCCGGGCTCGGGCTCCGGCAGACCCTGGAGGAACTCGGCCCGCCCGTCACCGACCGCCGAGCCGCCCGCGCGGACGCGACGGCACGGCGGGAGCAGGTGTGGTCATCCCTCGCTTCGTCGCTGGACGCCTCCCCGCTCGCCAGCCAGGAATGGGCCCGGCAGTGGTACGAGCTGTTGCGCCGGGCCGGCATTCCGCGAGGAGTGACGCCCGACGCGGCGGTGTGGACACTCCAGCAGGCGATCCAGGTCCTCACCACCCTCCTCGGCCCCGAGCGGGGCGGCGCACGCGGCCGAGGAGAACTCGCCGCCATGGCCACCGGCTCCGCGCACGGCCTGGACGACGGCACATGGCTCGCCCGCCTCGTCCAACGCGGCGCCGCCCTCGCCCACGGCACCGAGTTCCCCGACGACGCGGCAGGTCGGCGCGCTCTGTGGCGGCTGGTGTCCGTCACGCCGGACGAGGTCTCCAGCACGGTGCTGACCTACGGGCTGCGCCCCGAAGGCGAGGGCTGGCGGGAGCGTGCCCTACGTGAGCGGGCCAAGCATCACGCCGAAGCGCACTTGACGCCGCGCGACCTACACTCACTGCGGCTGAGACTCCCCGCCGGAACACTCGTCCACATCTGCGAGAACCCGCGCGTGGTGGAAGCCGCGGCGGACGCGGCCTGCGTCCAGCCCCTGGTGTGCACGTCCGGCAGCGCCGCCACGGTGGTCTTCACCCTTCTCGACGCCCTCGCCGCCACAGGCTGCCACTTCGCGTACCACGGCGACTTCGACTGGCCGGGGATCGCTCTGACCAACCGGGTCATCCGCCGCTACGAAGCCCAGCCGTGGCGCATGGGCACCGCGGACTACGAGCACCTGGCCGCTCGCAGCCAGGCTGAAGGCATCCCTCAACTGGCGCTCGATGGCCAGCCGGTCAGCGCGGACTGGGACCCTGATCTCGCGCCGGCCATGACTGCCCTCGGCGTCGCACTCCATGAGGAGGCCACGCTCGGCCTCTTGGTGGCCGACCTTTCACGCCTGGCGTAGAGACATCGGCACCATGCCGGACTCCGGGAGCCAAGCTGCTCTCAAGCCCCCGGCCTGGGTCGGTTCCCGACTCGGGCACCACTCCGGAGTCGGAAGCAAGTCCGGACCCAGCCAACTGCCGGGGCCGTAACCTCGACCAACTCCGCTGGATTACTGGGGTTGCCGTGTGAAAATGCCGCTCCGACCCGTGCCCGTGCCCACTGGAGATGACGTGACTATCGCGCACCTTGTGGCAGCGCCAGACCGGCAGCAGGCGCCGCTCAAGACTCTGGCTCACGTCGAGTTCCAACTGCGAGTGCTCGGGCTGCTCTGTGCCGCTGCGACCGGAAAACCTACCTCTTTGACTACACCGGGATCCCTCGATGTCTGGTCCCGCTACATCCTGCTACGGCGCAGTTCTCTGAGATGTGACATCTGTGAATCCGCCGCGCTTGACGTCGCCGACAGCATCAACACCGAGGTGGCTAAAGACACCTCGATCCGCCGAATGCGCAACCAGGTGTTCCACGGTGGCCCAGATCCGGAAAACGTAGACCTCGATGCACTCCATCAGGTTGTCTCAGCCAACGCGGACCACATCGTGGCGATCTATGCACACGGGCACGTCACCGAGCTGGAGCCGTTCTTCATTCCCATCAACGGCGAGCTCGCCGCCCTGCACGATTACTCCGAGGGATCCGCAACCTACTGGCCCCGCCACGGGCACGCGACCGATGTCACGCGGCCGGAGATCCTTGAGGCGCTCCAGAAGCTGGGGCCGCAACGCGGCGACCGGCTTCTGGAGAGCTTCGCGCTGGACATCCAGAAGGATCTGGACGGTTTCGCCGCACGGGAGTCAATCCAGACTCTCGTCGCCCCGCCCGAGCCAATCGTGGTGCGCTGGGATCTACGCACGTCCGGTGGCACGATCCGGCGCGTCGACCGGTTCGAGCTGAATGCTGATCACGCCCGGGTCTGGCATTCCGAGTCGGGCACAAGGCCGTACAAGGCATTCCTAGCGGACATCTGCAATTGGGAGCTCCTCAAGGAACGACTCCTGGAGGAGCTCGAGGAGCAGGTAACGGAAGAGAGTCTGATCAGGGAGGAGCTATTCCCGGATCTCAAGCAGCATGTCCCCGATGTGTCTGCGCGGGTCTGTGTCGCAGATGGTCCGTTCGGAGATGGCAGCGACGTCACCATCACTCAAGCGTGTGAGCGGATCGCCGCCCGGACCGGCATCTACAGTTCGTACACGAACCTCATCACGCTCACCGGTGAGGCCGGATCAGGCAAAACGCATAGCCTGCTGCAGTTTGCTCGGGAGTCACTCGCCCGTGGCGGGGAGCTCGCCCCCATTTCGATCTACATCTCGTCGAGCGGGAAGAGTGCAAACAGCCTCGACACGCTTCTCGACGCCAGTATGGGGCGTACGTTGATTCTCAACTCGCGTTCCGTGCTGGCGCTGTGCCGCGCGGGTCTGGCGATTCTGGTGATCGACGGCTTCGACGAGTTGCTCGGCTTCCGTACCTACGACAACCCACTGAGCGGTCTGAGGCCGATCCTGGACGCACTGCGCGGCCGGGGAACAGTGATCCTGTCTGCGCGGTCAAGCTACTCTGAAGCCCGCCTCCGTCAGGACCTGGAACTTCACGCCTCGATGGACTGGCCGCCATATGTGACGACGCTCGAGCTCCTGCCATGGCGGCCGGAAGAACTACGGGAACTCACCCACAGACTCCCTGCCGAGGAAGCCCGGGCCAAGATGTCCCCGGAGATTCGGCAGATGTTGACTACACCGTTCTTCTGTCTAGCCTTCGCGGTCTGGGCACGGACCGATAAGTCGCTGGAGTTCTTGCAGTTTGTCGTCGAGACCTACCTACAGCGCGAACGGCGCAAGCAGCCTGGCCAGGCCGGCGTCGAACTCTTCAGCTCGGGAGTGCTTGCCGACATCTTCTCCGAGGTTGCGGAAATGATCGCCCGGAACGCGGTTGCGGAAGTCTCGGAAGACGATCTTGAGTTGGCAGCGTCACAAGCTCTGGACCGTGACCTCACGAAAGAGGAGAAGCGTCGGCTGATCGCGCTGTGCGGAATGAGCGCCGAATGGGCGGAGAATGAACTCTCGTTCAAGTTCACTCACCTCGCCATCGCCGAGCAGTTCCTCGCCCGGCAGGTTGCCCGGCTGCCGCTCGACCAGGCAGCCTCCCTGTTGTTCAGCGTTGCCATCTCGGGGCTCTGCGCGCAGCTGATCGTCTCGATTTGGCGAACGGAGCGTGGCAACGTGCCGACCGAACTGATCGCCGCACTCCAGGAAAAGGTGACCGCCGCCGAGCCCTACGACCAGCGTCTACCTGGGGCGATCAGTCTCGGCGAGCTGTGGGCGAAGATTCACGGAACCGGTGACGGCCCTCGCTCCGTGCGGCGGATCACGGTCGAGTCTCTAGAGCTCGGTGGCTCCGGCCGGGTTTCACTCGAGGAGGCGCATGTCCAAAACCTGACCGTGGGGCCAGATATTGAGCTTCGGCTGGCCTCCAGCCGCGTCGATAGACTGGATCTGTCGAAGTCGACGGGCGTCGCCCTGGTGGGAGACTCCTACAAACAGGTGCTCGAGTTGCTGACGCAAGACGAGTTGGCGGTTGGGCAGTCGAGGATCAAACACGCGCTCGGGCTGGCCGAGGAAGTTACCGAAGACATCACCGAGATCGACAGCTACTTCAAGTCGAACATCGCCCTCGCCAGGGGGCCAATCATTGTGAACTCGCGTGATTTCGCACCCGACGACAACCGGCTCAACTGGGTTCGAGAATACGGTCTCGACGCTTGGCAGGGCTTCGTCCGCAGGATGCAGGAGGAAGGAAAAATCACTCTTGAAAAGGTGAATGCGAGTGGGCGCCAGAAAGTGCGACTGCGCCTGACGGAGGCATTCGACGAGCAGTGACGCGGACAGGCCCGTCACCGTGCTGGCAGGCGACGGGTCACTCCGGCGGGGCAGCGATCTCCGCTCGACAGGCGTTGTATCACCGAGAACCCGGAAGACCTCAACTCGGCGGTCGGCTCGGTGACATCCGTCGTCACCATCTTGCAAGGGACTCACCACTGCTGTGGCTGCGCTACACGGCTGATCCACGTTCGTACAGGACCCTGGGAGCCGTCTGGGAGCCAACCCGCTCTCCAAGCCCCTTCGACACGAACCGACACCGCCCCACACCAACAACCTGACCAGGCAAAACAGCAAACCAACCGTTGATGATCAAGACCGACCCTCATCCGGGACGAAGAGGTCGTGGGTTCAAATCCCGCCACCCCGACAGTGAAGTACCAGATCAGGGACTTGATCCGCATCGCGGGTCGGGTCCCTGAGTGGTTTCTCGGCCTTCTTGGGAGTCGTTGGGGAGTCACCGTCCCTCTCCGTCCCGTTCCCCCTTGATTCTCGAAGCAGTCGGTTTTCGACGGTTCGGCGATCCGGTGATTCCGTGGGGAGGCCCTCACGGTGCCACCACCCGCGTACGCTCAGTGTGCCCGACTCACCAGCCGGACGGACGCACGAGGGACACCGTGGATCATCTCTTCACCGTCGACGGCCAGCGGGCCACGCCGATATCGCGGACCGGGCTGGCCGCCGAGAACCTGTTGGAGCGGCAGCACCTTCAGGAGTGGGTGATCGCTCATCCCCAGGTGCTCGGGGAGTCGGTGCTCGTGGTCACCGCGGAGTACGACCGGTGGGCCGACACCGACGGGGTGCCGGCTCGTGACCGGCTGGATGTCCTCGGGCTGGATGCGACGGGGCGGCTCGTCGTGGTCGAGCTGAAGCGTGGCACGGCTGACCGGGACGTTCACCTCCAGGCGATCACGTACGCCGCCCTGGTCTCGCGCTTCGACCTCGACACCCTCGCCCATGCGCACTGCGCCTTCCTGTCCCGTAGAGGGGAGGCACTTGACGTCGAGGTGTGCAGGCAGCGGCTGCTGGACCATGTGGACGGCGAGTGGAGCCCCGCGTTGCTCCAGCGTCCGCGGCAGGTCATCGTGGCCGCCGACTTTCCGAAACAGGTCACGCACTCCGTGGTCTGGCTCTCCGAGATGGGCATCGACATCGATCTCGTACAGGTCGGTCTGTGGCGGGTGGAGGGGCATCTCGTCGCCGGATTCACCAAGGTGTACCCGACTCCGGAGGTGGAGGAGTTCACGCTTGCTCCCGCCCGGGTCGAAGGCGAGGCGGTAGCCAGGAAGTTGCAGGAGCGCTCGCATTCACGCAAGGCCGTCCATGTGCTCGTCGATGCGGGCCTGCTGCCCGAGGGGACCAGGCTGCTGATGACGCCGCGCCACGGCGTCACGGAGGCCATCCGCGCCGACATCCGGTCCTGGGTGGCGCAGGACACCGCCCGAGCGGCCGCCACCTGGACCAATGACACCGCCAAACCCCTGCTCTGGGACGCGGACGGAGCCGCCTACTCCCCCACCGGGCTCGCCAACCACATCTTCACCAGCGTGACCGGCCGCAGCGTGGACGGCATCCAGGGAACGAAGTGGTGGGACGTGGACACCGCCCACGTGCCCGCCGGTGTCGACCCCGAAGCATGGGCGACGCTGGCGGGCTCCGACCTGACCGCTCTGGCCCGACAGGTCACCGGCACCCGCAAGGACTGGACCGAGCTGCACACCCTGCTCGGCGGTGTCACCGCAGGTCGGTGGACCACGTATGGCGATCTGGCGACGGTGGTCGGCAGCCATCCGGTCCCCATAGGCCAGCACCTCAGGGCCTGCGGCCGATGTCCGAGCCCCTGGCGCGTCCTCACGGCCACCGGAGAAGTCAGCCCCGGCTTCCAATGGCCCGACCCCGCGCGTACGGACACGGCCGCTTCTGTCCTGGCGGGGGAAGGCGTGCGTTTCGACGGAGGAACCGCCGACCCGGAGCAGCGCATGCGCGAGGAAGAACTCCGGCAGCTCCTCGACGGCTGAGAGCCTTCATCGTTCTCAACAACCCCACGGAGGACGGGAATTGCCGCAGGGCCCGGGCGATAGGGGTCGAAGGGAGACCTCACGACCTGCGGTGAGCCAAGGCGTCACTACGATCACCCCCCATGGACTGGCTGGAGCGCGCCGCGACGTTGCGGCAGTGGAGTCGGCAGTCCCGGCACCGGAGTACGGGAGCTTCGGGCCAGCCGAGCCACCGGGCGGCTGGTGCCGGAGCTGCGGGCGGCCCTCCACCGGGAACCGTCGCTGCTGGGCCGCATGGCACGGGTGCTGCTGGACCTGCACTTCCCGCCCTCGCTGCACCAGGACCTGTGCGAAGCCGTGGGCCTGGAGCTGGAGTTGGCGGAGACGGATGCCCTCGCTCCCTCCACGCGGCAACCGCGGGATCGACGCATGAGGGAACTGGTGCTGACGGCCTACGAGTACCAGTGCGCCTTCTGCGGTTACGACGGCATGATCGGCGCGGTGCCGGTCGGCTTGGAGGCTGCGCATGTGCGGTGGTGGGCGTTCGACGGGCCCGACGACATCGACAACGGGCTGTGCCTGTGCTCGCTGCACCACAAGCTCTTCGACAAGGGCATCCTCGGTATAGGGGACGGCCACCGCATTCTGGTCTCGCAGCGGTTCGTGGGCCGAAGCGCTGCCGCCCGCGCGCACGTCACCGCGCTCGCGGACCGTCCGATCCTCGGCCCTCAAAACGGAATCCCACCCGTCGCGGCGACGCACCGCTCGTGGCATACCAGCCAGGTATTCCAAGGTTCCCCGCGGAGCGTTGCCTAGTCGAGGTCCTCCTTGAGAAACGCCGCATGACGGGCGCGGGCTTCGGTGCGGAGCTTTTTTGTCAGCTCGCGTCGGTTCTCTCCTCGTGTCTTGAGGGCGTGGCAGTTCGGGCAGAGGGCCACCATTGCGTCGGGGACGTCGGGGCCGCCTCGGGCCAAGTCGTCGACGTGGTCGACCTCCAGGAGAGGGGCGCCCTTATCGGTGCGTTCGGTGGGATGTCCGAGGCAGGAAGGATTTTCGCAGCTTCCCTTGCTACGAATCAGCACGGCATCGCGGGCTGCCGGTGAGCGGAGGTATCGCTCTACGTGAGCCAGTTTGGCGGGAGTTGAACGACCGCTCGCGGTGTTGATTGCTGCCGCGGTGAGCCGCTGGTACAGCTCGCGATCGCTGAGGCGTGGCCCCTTCGACTTTGGCGACTTTGGCGCCTTCGATGACGGCGATGACGAAGATGCGGAGTCTGCGGCCGATGCCGTAGTAGGGGTAACCGCAGGAGCGGACCGCACCTCAAGAGGTACGACATCTTCAGAGTCATCGTGGAGCATTCCGTCGTCCTGCTCGAGGGCTTCGCGCACCGAGGGAGGCCATGAGTTGGGCAGGGGCGAGGGAACCGGGGCGAGGATCCAGACGAACTCGCGGCGTTGCTTGCCGTCTTCACCTCGGCCCCAGCGCCGGCGGCGTTGCACGATGACCGCCCAGGTCTCGAATGTCCAGTGGCCGTTATGGGGCTTGTGCCAGTAGCGCAGGGCTTTCTTCTGTATCTGGTAATTCGCCATGCTGTGATTACCGGCTGACAAGGTCTGATCGCCGGAAAGGCCGTCTCCCGTATAGGCGATCCAGTCCGAATCTGGCACACGCTGGTCATCGTAGGGACCCTTATCGTCCGAGTAGACGGTAAGAATTCCGTCGGCGAGAGGGGTGATGCCGAGCACGCGGTTTCCACCGTAGGCATCTCCGATTTTTCCGCGGTGCTCGTACGGCTCCCCGCGCAGAGGTCGGAGACCATCGAGGGTCTCTCCGGCCATCAGTTCCTGGAGGCCCAACGCGTTGATCAAGGGCGCGGATTCGTGATCGAAGAAGCGTACAAGCAGCGTGCTGACCGCCCAGGCAGCGAACGCAAAGTCTGTGGTGAGGCGGTCGTAGTCCTGCTCCGGGAGACCGGCGAGTGGGTTTGCCTTATTCATGGCCGGCAGCTTTGGGGTTCCTCCCCCGCTCGCCGGGAGAAGATCAGCGGACTCCGCCACCTCCCACAGCTTGTTCTCCCGTTTGATCTTCTGTAGCTCCCAGAAGGCGCGCAGCGTGGCCTGAGGACCCTCGGCGGCGCCCGCGAACTCGGTGAGCAGTGGGCCGACGGCATCGCGGATGGTCGTCCATGAGTGCTGTCTCGGGTGTCCGTGGACCGCCTGAGCAATTGCCCACAGCAGGAACAAGGGGCGATGGCGGCGCCGACCGGTGCGTTGAGAAGCGTCCAAGTCCTTGAACTGCCCGATGCGCTTGATCAGGGTCCGGCCCTCGGTCACGTCGTCGCTCCAGTCCTCCAGTACCAGCACTAGTGGGACTATCTGATCAGACGACACTGACAGCGGCGTTCCGTAGGACGGACTGGAGTGCGATATCGCGGTCGCAGGGCGATGCCGCGTCCGGGACTCAACCAAGAAGGGCAGGTGCAGCGTTGATCATCTTCGGCACCAAGGGCTACCTCTACCAGTTGGCCATACTCACCCTCGTCTGCGGGCGTTGCGGGACGCCCGCCGCGCACACGCTGCGGAAGCGGGTCACGAAGTTCACCTTGTTCTTTGTGCCGTTGTTTCCGTTCTCGACGAAGTACGCGACGCAGTGCACCTTCTGCGGGGCCGAGGTCCAGGTCCCCAGGGCGCAGGCGGAGCAGCTCGAAGCCCAGGCGCACATGCAGGGGCAGGGACAGGGGCAGGGACCCGGTCAGGGTTATGGCCAGGCCCAGGGGCAGGGGCAGGGGCAGAACCCGTACGGGCAGCCGGGCCAGTACGGGCAGCCGGGCCAGCCGCCTCAGCAGCAGCCCTACCAGTAGCCCGACCGGCAACCCCACGCCGACAACCCCATCGGCAGCCCCACCCGCAGCCCGACCCGCAGTCTGTGGAGATCGCCGGCGCCGCGAGCGGTCCCGCCCGTACGTACGTTCCTCAGTTGTTCCTCAGTAAGCGCGTTCCTTCCGCCTCTCCCGTGAGCAGCCTCACTTTCCGTGAAGGTTTGGGCATATCTCGGGCGGAGCCGGGGAGGTAACCGGGTCGCTGGTTCGACCAGTGGCAGTGCTGGGTGACCAGTGGCAGAACTGTGTGAGCGGAAGGCAGTACAAGGTGGCGTCGATCGAGACCGGTCACGTGGGCGGGGACGTGGAGAGCGTTCCCGTGGACATCGAGACCCTTCACGTGGACGGGGTGTGGCGCGCGGCGGCGGCCGGTGGGACCAGGGAGGTCCTCGACCCCGCGGACGCGAGCACGCTCCGGGTGGTGTCCGAGGGCGGTGCCGAGGACGTGGACGCGGCGGTGGCCGCGGCGCGGCGGGCCTTCGGGGGTGGGGCGGGGGCCTGGCCGACCACGCCGGTGGCGGAGCGGGCGGCGCTGCTGCGGCGGGTCGCGGAGCTGCTGCAGCGCGACCGCGAGGAGATCGCGCTGGTGGAGAGCCGGGACACCGGCAAGACGCTGGAGGAGGGGCGGGTCGACGTCGACGACGTGACCAACGCCTTCCGCTACTTCGCCGACGCGGTGAGCAACGACAGCGGCGGGCGGGTCGTCGACGCGGGCAGCGCCGAGGTGCACAGCGTGGTGGTGCACGAGCCGGTCGGGGTGTGCGCCCTGGTCACGCCGTGGAACTATCCGCTGCTCCAGGCGAGTTGGAAGATCGCGCCCGCGCTGGCGGCCGGGAACACCTTCGTGGTCAAGCCGAGCGAGATCACCCCGCTGTCCACCGTGCACCTGGTGCGGCTGCTCGCCGAGGCGGGGCTGCCGGACGGGGTCGCCAATCTGGTGACCGGGGCGGGGGTGCCGGTCGGGCAGCGCCTCGCCGAGCACCCGGATGTGGACCTGTTCTCCTTCACCGGCGGTCTGGCCAGCGGCACCACGGCCGGCGCCGCGGCGGTCAAGGGCGCGAAGAAGATCGCCCTCGAACTCGGCGGCAAGAACCCCAACGTGGTCTTCGCCGACGCCTGCGCGAGCGCCGAGGGCTTCGACACCGCGGTCGACCAGGCGCTGAACGCCGCCTTCATCCACAGCGGGCAGGTCTGCTCGGCCGGGGCCCGGCTGATCGTCGAGGCCTCGGTGAGCGAACGCTTCGTCGCCGAGCTGGCCCGCCGCGCCGAGCGGATCAGGCTGGGCCGCGGTACCGAGGAGGGCGTGGAGTGCGGGCCGCTGGTCTCGCGGCAGCAGTTGGAGAAGGTGGAGGCGTACGTGGCCTCGGCGCTGGCGGAGGGGGCCCGGCTGCGCTGCGGCGGCTCCCGGCCGGAGCCCGCTGACGTACGGCCCGCGGGCGGCTACTTCTACGCGCCGACGGTTCTCGACGGCTGCCACCGGGAGATGAAGGTGGTCCGGGAGGAGACCTTCGGGCCGATCCTCACCGTGGAGACCTTCGCCTCCGAGGAGGAGGCGGTCGCGCTGGCCAATGACACCGAGTACGGGCTCGCCGGTGCCGTCTGGTCCGCGGACACCGCCCGGGCCCGCCGGGTCGCCGCGCGGCTGCGGCACGGCACGGTCTGGATCAACGACTACCACCCGTATCTGCCGCAGGCGGAGTGGGGCGGTTTCGGGAAGTCCGGGATCGGGCGGGAGCTGGGGCCCACGGGCCTCGACGAGTACCGGGAGAGCAAGCACATCTACGAGAACCTGCGGCCGGAGCCGGTCAAGTGGTTCGCCGGCTGACGGGCGCCGTCCGGCCGGGCAGGCCCCGCGCCCGCCCGGCCGCTCTCCGGTGCCCGTGACGACCTCGTCTCCGCAGTGGGGGGCTGGTGGTCCGGTCCCGGTGATCCGGGCCCATGATCCGGACCCCATGATCCGGACTCCGTGAATCGGTCCCGGTCATCGGCCCCGGTCATCGGCCCCGAAGACCGGCCCTCCTGACCCGGTCCTCGCACCCTGGCCCGGTGACACCGATGACCGACCGCCACAGGCCACAGGCAACCCGCCTCCCGCCTCCCGCACCCCGCCCCTCGTTCCCTCTCCCGTCCCGCATCGCCGTCCCCGTCCCCGTCCCCCGCGCAGAAGGAGCCCTCCCCATGCCCCCCTCGCCCGCGAACGCCTCACCCACCGACCCGCCCGCAGATCCGGCAGCAGATCCCGCCGCGGACCCCGCCGCGGGGACGAGCCCCGGTACCGCCCGTACCCCCCGCACCCTCCGAGCCGACTACGTCATCATCGGCGGCGGCACCGCCGGGTCCGTGATCGCCTCGCGGCTCGCCGAGGATCCCGAGCTGAGCGTCCTCGTGATCGAGGGCGGTCCGAGCGACCTCGGCCGCGAGGAGGTGCTGACGCTGCGCCGGTGGCTCGGTCTGCTCGGCGGTGAGCTGGACTACGAGTACACCACCACCGAGCAGCCGCACGGCAACTCGCACATCCTGCACAGCCGGGCCAAGGTCCTCGGCGGCTGCTCCTCGCACAACACCCTGATCTCCTTCAGGCCGCTGCCCTCCGACTGGGACGAGTGGGAGGCCGCGGGCGCCGCCGGGTGGAACGCGGCGGCCATGGACCCGTACTTCGGCAGGCTGCGCAACAACATCGTGCGGGTGGCGAAGAAGGACCAGAACGAGATCGCCGCGGACTGGATCGAGGCGGTGAAGTCGGCGCTCGGGGTGCCCGAGGTGGTCGGCTTCAACGACCGGCCCTTCGAGGAGGGCGTCGGCTTCTTCGACCTCTCCTACCACCCGGAGAACAACCACCGCTCCTCCGCCTCGGTCGCCTATCTGCACCCGCATCTGAAGGCCGGGGACCGCCCCAACCTCCGTCTGCTCCTGGAGACCTGGGCGCACCGGCTGGACATCGCCGAGGGCCGTGCGAAGGGCGTGCGGGTACGGACCGCCGAGGGCGAGGAGGTCTGCGTCGAGGCGGGGCGCGAGGTGATCGTCTGCGCCGGTGCGGTGGACACCCCGCGGCTGCTGCTGCACTCCGGCATCGGGCCGCGCGCGGATCTCAAGGCGCTGGGCATCGACTGCGTGCTCGATCTGCCGGGGGTCGGCGAGAACCTGCTGGACCACCCGGAGTCGGTCATCGTCTGGGAGACCCACGGGCCGATCCCGGACAACTCCGCGATGGACTCCGACGCGGGCCTCTTCGTCAAGCGGGACCCGGAGCACCGGGGCCCGGACCTGATGTTCCACTTCTACCAGATCCCGTTCACGGACAATCCGGAGCGGCTGGGCTACGAACGGCCAGAGCACGGCGTCTCGATGACGCCGAACATTCCCAAGTCCCGTTCCCGCGGGCGCCTTTATCTGACCTCCGCCGACCCGGAGGTCAAACCCGCCCTGGACTTCCGCTACTTCGAGCCCGCCGCGGACGGCAGCGACTACGACGGGCAGACCCTGGTCGACGGCATCAAGCTGGCGCGGAAGGTGGCGGCGGCCGAACCCTTCGCCAAGTGGCTGAAGCGGGAGGTCTTCCCGGGTCCCGAGGTCACCGAGGACGCACAGATCAGCGAGCTGGCGCGGAAGGCCGCGCACACCGTCTACCACCCGGCCGGCACCTGCCGGATGGGGGCGGCGGACGACCGACTCGCCGTGGTCGACCCGCAGTTGAAGATCCGCGGGCTGAGCGGCATCCGGATCGCGGACGCCTCCGTCTTCCCGACGATGCCCGCCGTCAACCCGATGCTCGGCGTCCTGATGGTCGGCGAGAAGTGCGCCGACCTGCTCAGGGGGACCCCCGCTCCGGCACCGCAGGCCCCGGCACAGCAGTCCACCGCACCACACCATTCCCGCACCGAAGAAGGAGGTGACGCGTGATGACCGGCACCTCCGGCGGCGCATCCGCCGAAGCCAAGTCCGAGAACACCCCGGCGAAGAGCGGCACTCCCGGGCAGGCCGCCTCCGCGGCTCCCGGGTCCGCGACCACCGGGTCCGCTACCGACGGGCGTGAAGTCGTCTTCTCCGTACGGGAGTTGTGGAAGGTCTTCGGGCCGAAGGCGGAGCGGATACCCCAGGACGCCTCGCTCGCGGAACTCTCCGCGGCGGAGCTGCGCGAGCGGACCGGCTGTACCGCCGCGGTCCGGGACGTCTCCTTCGACGTGCACAAGGGCGAGGTCTTCGTCGTGATGGGCCTGTCCGGCTCCGGCAAGTCCACCCTCGTACGCTGTCTGACCCGGCTCGTCGAACCGACCAGCGGGGGCCTTGCGATGGACGGCGAGGACGTGCGCGCCATGGACCGCACCGCGCTGCGCGAACTGCGCCGCCACCGCGCCTCGATGGTCTTCCAGCACTTCGGTCTGCTGCCGCACCGCACCGTGCTCGACAACGTCGCCTACGGCCTGGAGATCCAGGGCATGGGCAAGGCGGAGCGCCGCGAGAAGGCCGCCGCGATGGTGGCGAAGGTCGGCCTCGACGGGCTGGAGCAGCGCCGCCCGGGACAGCTCTCCGGCGGCCAGCAGCAGCGCGTCGGGCTGGCCCGCGCGCTCGCCACCGACCCCGAAGTCCTGCTCTTCGACGAGCCGTTCAGCGCGCTCGACCCGCTGATCCGGCGGGACATGCAGGAGGAGGTGGTCCGCCTGCACCGCGAGGAGGGCCGCACCATGGTCTTCATCACCCACGACCTCTCCGAGGCGCTGCGGCTCGGCGACCGGATCGCCCTGATGCGGGACGGCCGGATCGTGCAGCTGGGCACCCCCGAGGAGATCGTGGGCTCGCCCGCCGACGACTACGTCCGCGACTTCGTCCGCGATGTGCCGCGCGAGCAGGTGCTCAGCGTGCGCCGGGCGATGCGCCCGGCCCGCGAGGGCGAGGCCGAGCAGGGTCCGGCGCTGCGGCCCGGCACCCTCATCAGCGAGGCGATCGAGGCGGTGGTCCGCTCCGGCGGCACCGTCCGGGTCGTCGAGGACGGGCGCTGCCTGGGCGTCGTCGACCACGCCTGCCTGCTCGACGTGGTGGCCCGCCTCGACCAGCCGGGCCCCCGGGACGAGGTGGCCGCCTGATGTCCGCCACCCCGCCGGCCCCCGCCCCGGCCACCCCCGCACCCGGCGCCCGCGCGCACCTCCCCGCGGCGCACCTGCCCGCCGCGGCGCACCTGCCCGCCGCGGCCCCCGGCTGTCCCGGGCGGTGGCGCGCATGAGCACCCTCGCTCCCCCGCCCCGCCCCGTCGTCGACCTCGCGCCCCCGGCGGGCGGGCCCCGCGCCCTGCTGCGCCCCCGTCCGGTGCACAAGCTCGCCCTGCTCGCGCTGCTCGCCGCCGTCCTGGTGCCGGTGGCGGCACTCACCTGGTCCGGGGCCCAGTGGCCCGCCGGCCTGACCGTCGACGTCTCGGGTCCGCTCGGCGACACCACCGACTGGATCATCGACAACCGCGACAGCCACCCGCTGTTCGTCTACTTCCTCGGCCATCTCAGCAACGCCGTGGTCCTGTCGGTGCGCGGCGTCTACCTGCTGCTGCTCGCGCTCGGCTGGATCGGTGTGACGGCCGGCGGGACGCTGCTCGCCTGGCGCCTCGCGGGTGCCCGGATCGCCGCGCTCACCCTGGTCTTCTTCCTGGTCTCCGGCGGCCTCGGGATGTGGGTGCCGACCATGCAGACGCTCGCGCTGATGGTCGTGGCGGTCTTCGTCTCGGCGCTGGTCGGCGCGCTGCTCGGCCTCGCCGCGGGCCTGTCGGAGCGTACGTTCCGGCTGCTGCGGCCGGTGCTCGACACCATGCAGGTGCTCCCGGCCTTCGCCTATCTGCTGCCGGTCGCCCTGGTCTTCGGCAACGGCGTGCCCGCCGCGCTGCTCGCCACCGTGATCTACGCGGCCCCGCCGATGGCCCGGCTCACCGCGCTCGGTCTGCGCGGCGCGGACGCCACCGTGATCGAGGCGGTCAGCTCGCTCGGCGCGACCGGCCGGCAGAAGCTGCTGACCGCCCGGCTGCCGCTGGCCCGCAAGGAGCTGCTGCTCGGCCTCAACCAGACGATCATGATGGCGCTCTCCATGGTCGTCATCGCCTCCATGATCGGCGCCGCCGGTCTCGGCGACCGCGTCTACCAGGCCCTGTCCACCGTCGACGTCGGTGCCGCGCTCGCCGCCGCCCTGCCGATCGTGCTGCTCGCCATCGTGATGGACCGCACCACCGCGGCCGCCGGTGAACGCCTCGGCGCGGGCGGCACCCCGCCGGGACCCGGGGGACTGCGCGGCCCCCTGCTGTGGGCGGCGCTCGCCGCGGTCACCGCCGTCTTCGCCGTCGCCGGGCGGCTGTCGGGCTCCCGGGTGTGGCCGACCGGCGGGACCCTGGAGATCGCCCGCCCCGTCAACGACTTCAAGGAGTGGATGGTCGACCACCTCTACTCCGGGGTGCCCGTCGTCGGCGGCACCGCGGACTGGGCGGGGCGCTTCACCGACTGGGTGCTCAACCCGCTGCGGGACGGCCTGACCGCCCTGCCCTGGTACGGCACCCTGCTCGTGGTCGCCGCCCTCGCCTGGCTGATCGGCACCTGGCGCACCGCGCTGACCGCGGTCCTCGCGATGGCCGCGATCGGTGTCCTCGGCGTCTGGGAGCCCTCGATGAACACGCTCTCCCAGGTGCTCGCCGCCCTCGCGGTGACCCTGGTCCTGGGCTTCGCGGTGGGCGTGTTCGCGGCGGGCAGCAGGCGGTTCGAAGCGCTGCTGCGGCCCGTCCTGGACGTCCTGCAGACGATGCCGCAGTTCGTGTACCTGATCCCGGTGGTCGCGCTCTTCGCGGTGGGCCGCGCCCCGGCCGTCGCCGCGGCCGTGGTCTACGCGCTGCCCGCGGTCATCCGCATCACCACCCAGGGGCTGCGGCAGGTCGACCCGGCCGCCGTGGAGGCCGCGCGCTCGCTCGGCGCGACCCGCTGGCAGACCCTGCGCCAGGTCCAACTGCCGCTGGCCAGGCCCGCCTTGCTGCTCGCCGTCAACCAGGGCGTGGTCCTGGTACTCGCCGTCGTCGTCATCGGCGGTCTGGTGGGCGGCGGCGCGCTCGGCTACGACGTGGTGACCGGCCTCGCCACCGGCGACCTCGCCCTCGGCCTGGTCGCGGGCGTCGCCATCGTCTGCCTCGGCCTGGTCCTCGACCGCGTCACCCAGCCCACCGAACGCCGCTCCACCGGAAAGGGGGCCTGACCGTGTCCCGTATCCGGTACCGGACCCGTACCCAGCCACCGGCCACCGCGGGCGGCCGCCCCCGTACGCGGGCCGCCGGGGCCGCCCTGCTCGCGGGGACGGCGCTCCTCGCGCTCTCCGGCTGCGGCAAGGCGGACATGACCAAGCAGGCCTCGCCGTTCGCCGCCGCGGCGGGCAGCAAGTCGGTCACGCTGTCCGTGCAGACCTGGGTGGGCGCGCAGGCCAATGTGGCCGTCGCCAAGTACCTCCTGGAGCACGAGCTCGACTACCACGTCGACACCGTCCAGATCGACGAGATCCCCGCCTGGGACGCGCTCAGCCAGGGCCGGGTCGACGCGATCCTGGAGGACTGGGGCCACCCGGACCAGGAGGCCCGCTACATCGAGGACAAGAAGACGATCACCGCGGGCGGCGACCTCGGCGTCACCGGGCACATCGGCTGGTTCGTCCCCACCTACTGGGCGAAGCAGCACCCCGAGGTGACCGACTGGAAGAACCTCAACAAGTTCGCGAAGCAGTTGCGCACCCCGGAGAGCGGCAACAAGGGCCAGCTGATGGACGGTTCGCCGTCGTACGTCACCAACGACAAGGCCCTGGTGAAGAATCTGAAGCTGGACTACGAGGTGGTCTTCGCGGGTTCGGAGGCGGCGCAGATCACCCAGATCCAGCAGTTCGCCAAGGAGAAGAAGCCCTTCCTCTCCTACTGGTACGAGCCGCAGTGGCTCTTCAACCAGGTGCCGATGACCGAGGTGAAACTCCCGAAGTACACCGACGAGTGCGCCGAGAAGGGCACCGAGGACCCGACGACGGTCGACTGCGCCTATCCGAAGACCCCGCTGCAGAAGTTCCTCAACACCGACTTCGCCAAGAGCGGCAGCGCGGCGGCGAAGTTCCTCAAGGCCTTCCACTGGACCAAGGACGACCAGAACACCGTCTCCGAACTCATCGCCTCCCAGGGCCTGTCGGCCGACGAGGCGGCCGAGCGCTGGGTGGAGAAGAACCCGGAGGTCTGGAAGGAGTGGCTGCCGAAGAAGTGACCGGCGGCCGGGCGCCGCGCTGAACCGGCCGGAGCACGGGGGCAGTTGGACTGTCCGCCGTGCTCCGGCCGTGGTCGGTCACCGGCTCGGCGCTCCCGCCGAGGGGTCCGCTCGGAACGCGCTGCTCAGAGGTCGAACTCGTGCGGCGGCAGGTCCAGGGCGAAGCAGGCCTCGCGGACGACGGCGCGCTCGTCCTTGTCGAAGTCGCCGTCGGCGCCGCCGATGACGATGCCGATCTGGACGACGGCACGGGCCTCGGCGGGCTTCTTCTTGGCCTTGGCGATCTCCTGGAGGACGCTGACCTTGCCGAGGGCGAAGTCGGCGACGAGCTTGTCGAGGTTCTGCTCGAAGCGGCGTTGCAGGTCGTTCGCGTCGAAGTTCTGCAGGACCTCGTTGCTGGTGATCAGCTGGGTCACGCGCCGGCGCTCGGACGGGTCCACCTGGCCGTCGGCTGCGGCGACCAGGGCGCAGATCGCCATGGAGGCATCGCGGAAGGCGCCGCTCTTCAGGTCGTTCTTCTTCGCCAGGAGCTGCGTCTGCATCGTCGACGCGGACTCCTTGAAGCGGTCCCACAGGGCCATGAACTCTCCATCACTCGACATCGGCCGGTCGTCACACCGGGGAGCCCGGCATCCGTCGCACCCGGCCCGGAAATACATCTACAGCAAAGTAGAAACTAACGGGGGCGGCGACAAGTTCCCGGCGGACAGGCGAAGTTCACCCGGAAGCGGTGGACGAGAGGACACCGAGGCCCCAAAAGGCCCCCGGGGCAGGGGAATTCGGGCAGCCGCCGATGACATGCGCGGGCGTACGAACGGCCGGTGATGCACGCGGGCGTACGAACCGGGAGGAGCGGGCGCACGAAACCGCCCCGGCCGGACGTGCGCGTGGGGCCCCGCGGGGGGCCTCCGCCCGGCCGGGGCGGGGTTTCGGTGCGGCCTCGGGGCCGAGCCCAAGTCACCGGCGTGTGCGAGAAGTTAACACCGAAGCCGCACGCCGGGAAGAGTCCGTGCAAGTTCTCAACGCGACGATCCCGCAGACCTCCGCCGCGGGGGCGCAACGGGCCCCCGTACTGCGACGATGGACCCATGGACGACACCGAGCGGGACGAACTCCTCACCGAGGCACGGCGGCTGCGCGCAGGCGGCGAACTCGACGCCGCACGCGGGCTGTTCCTGCGCCTGGCCGCCGCCCGCCCCGGCGACGCCCCGCTCGCCTACGAGACCGCCGACCTGCACGACCGCCTCGGCCTGGAGGCGGAGGCGGTCCCCCACTACGAGCGCAGCCTGACCACCCCGGACGCCCTGCCGGAGGAGGACCGCCGCGGCGCCTTCCTCGGCCTCGGCAGCACCTACCGCGTCCTCGGCCGCCACCGGGACGCCGAGCGCACCCTGCGCGAGGGCGTCCGGCGCTTCCCCGAGGACGGCGGGCTCCGGGCCTTCCTCGCCATGGCCCTGTACAACACCGGGGCGCACCACGAGGCGACCACCCTGCTGCTGCGGCTGCTCGCCGAGACGAGCACGGATCCGTCCGTACGGGAGTACCGGCGCGCGCTCCTTCACTACGCGAACGATCTGGACGCGACCGTGTGAATCGGGAGAACGCGACCGCGCGGAGCGGGAACGCGTGACCGCCGCCCCCGGGAGAACCGGCCCGCGCCCGGCGCGGGACCGTCCGGGCGGCGCGGCGGCGCCTCCCGGCGTTGCCTTTTGATCCCCTTTATCCCCCTGGGCATGCTGGGCGCCGATCAGGCACCGAGCATCGAAGGGCGCACGCATGAAGGTCACCTGTGTGGGCGGCGGCCCCGCCGGGCTGTATCTCTCCGTCCTGCTGAAGCAGCAGGACCCCTCGCACGAGATCACCGTGTACGAGCGGAATCCGGCCGGTTCCACCTACGGCTGGGGCGTGACCTACTGGGCCTCGCTGCTCGACGTGCTGCACCGCGGCGACCCGGAGACCGCGCGGCAGATCCTGCAGCACTCGGTGCGCTGGAGCGACGGGCTCGCCCATCTGCACGGCACCACCGTCCGCCACCGGGGCGACGAGGGCTTCGGCATCGGGCGGCGGCGGCTGCTCGGCATCCTCGCCGGGCGGGCCGAATCCCTCGGCGTACGGCTGGAGTTCGGGCAGGAGGCCGGAGCGGGGGAGGACGCCGGGGAGGAGCTGCTCGACGGGGCCGATCTCCTTGTCGCCGCCGACGGGGTGGGCAGTGCGCTGCGCCGCCCGCACGAGGCGCACTTCGGCTCGGCGACCGTGCTCGGCCGCAACAAGTACATCTGGCTGGGCACCACCAAGGTCTTCGACGCCTTCACCTTCGCCTTCGTGGAGAGCGAGCACGGCTGGATCTGGTGCTACGGCTACAAGTTCAGCGAGGAGCAGAGCACCTTCGTGGTGGAGTGCGCGCCCGAGACCTGGTCGGGGCTCGGCCTGGACCGCGCGGGCGAGTCCGAGGGCCTGGTCCTCCTGGAGAAGCTGTTCGCCGAACCGCTGGACGGGCACCCGCTCATCGGCCGCGCCCAGCCCGACGACCGCGCCCAGTGGCTGAACTTCCGCACCCTCACCAACCGCACCTGGCACCGCGGCCGCCTGGTCCTGCTCGGCGACGCCGCGCACACCACCCACTACTCCATCGGCGCGGGCACCACCCTCGCCCTGGAGGACGCGGTCGGCCTGGCCACCGCCCTCGGCGGCGCCACAACACGGGACCAGCTCACCGCCGCCTTCACCCGCTACGAGCGCGAGCGCAGGTCCGCCCTGCTGCCCACCCAGAGCGCGGCCCGGCACAGCGCCCGCTGGTACGAGGACCTGCCGCGGTACACCCAGCTGCCGCCGGAGCAGATGTTCGCCCTGCTCGGTCAGCGGCACTCCCCGCTGCTCCCCTACCTGCCGCCGCGGCTGTACTACCGCCTGGACCACGCCGTGGAGCAGCTGGAGTCGCTGCGCCGCGCCAAGCGCTGGCTGGGGCCCCGGGTGGCCCGGGCCCTACACGGCGGGCGGGCGCGGTCGGGGCGGAGCTAGGGCCTTTCGTTCGGATCGTGCTGGATCAGGGAGCGGGGGCTGGTGCGTGCAGCTGCAAGGCGGAGGAGGGCGTCGACGCGGAGCGATTGGGGCCTCCCCTGCTCGAACGCAGTTGAGAGTTTGGGGAAAACTGACGACAACGCCGCAGATGTGCGTGCCAGCCCCCGCGAGCCCAGCCTGATCCAAACGAAAGGCCCTAGGGGTGTCTTCGCCTCAGGCCGGGCCCGCCCCCGTACCGCTCAGGGTTCGATGAGGCCCACCCGGATCGCGTAGCGGGTGAGTTCGAGGCGGTCGCGGAGGCCGAGTTTCTGGAGCAGGTTGGCGCGGTGGCGCTCGACCGTCTTGGCGCTGATGACGAGGATCTCGCCGATCTCCTTGGAGGTGTGGCCCTCGGCGACGAGCTTGAGGATCTCCTCCTCGCGGTCGGTGATCGCCTTGTCGGGCAGCGCGCGGCCCGCCTCCGCCCGGTCCAGGTAGCGGCGGATCAGGGCGGTCTCGGTGCCCGGGTAGATGAAGGGCTCGTCGCGCATGGCCGAGCGGCAGGCCTGGACCAGGTCGCGGTCGGCCACCGACTTGGGGACGTAGCCGCAGGCACCGGCCCTGAGCGCCTCGAAGAAGAACTGCTCGTTGTCGTACATCGTCAGGATGAGGATCCGCAGCTGGGGCCGGATGCGGCTGAGTTCGCGGGCCGCCTGGAGGCCGGTCATCCGCGGCATCGCGATGTCCAGGATCGCCAGGTCCAGATGCCGGGCGCGCGCCTCGGCCACCGCCTCGGCCCCGTCCTCGGCCTCGGCGACGACCTCCAGGTCCGGTTCGTTGTCGAGGATCAGCCGGACGCCGCCGCGCACCAGGGCGTGGTCGTCGGCGAGCAGGATGCGGGTACGCGCCGGGCCGCCGCGGCCGGTGGGCGCGGCGGCATCCGGTGCGGGCGCCGGAACGGACGGCCGGTTCACCAGGGCTTCTCCTTGTCGGAAGACGGGCGGTCGGGAGAGGAGGACTCGGGCTCGGAGCCGGCCGCACCGGAACCGGCCGCGCCGGAGCCGGCCGCACCGCACGCCGCCGCCCCCGGCCCCGCGGGCCGGACCCGCAGCCCCAGTTCGGTGCCGCCGCCGGGCGCGGGGGCGAGGGTGAGGGTGGCGCCGATCAGCAGGGCGCGTTCGCGCATGCCGCGGATGCCGGCGCCCTCCGCGGCGGGGCCGATGCCCTTGCCGTTGTCGCGGACCAGGAGTTCCACGCTCTCCCCGGGACCGTGGCGCAGCTCCAGGCCGACGTGGTCGGCGCCCGAGTGGCGGGCGGTGTTGGTCAGCCCCTCCTGCGCGACCCGGTAGACGACCAGTTCGCTCTCCGCGTCCAGGCGGGGCAGTCCGGGGGCGATGTGGTGGCGTACCGCGAGCGCGCGGGTGCCGAACTCGTCGGTGAGCGCGCGCAGGGCGCTGGCCAGGCCGAGTTCCTCCAGGATGCCCGGGCGCAGCCGCCGCGCGATCCGGCGGATCTCCTCCAGGCCCGCCCGGGTGGTCTCCTGCACCTGCCGCAGCTCCTGCTGTACGGGTTCCGGCGCGCGGTCGGCGGCGTGCTTGAGCTGGAGCAGGACCGCGGTCAGGGTCTGGCCGACCTCGTCGTGCAGCTCCTGGGCCAGGCGCTTGCGCTCGTCCTCCTGGGCGGAGAGGACCCGGGCGCTGCTGGCGGCGCGTTCGCTCTCCAGGCGGTCGAGCATCGCGTTGAAGGCGGCGGTGAGCTGGGCCATCTCGCCGGTGCCGGTGACGGTGGGGCGGGCGCCGGGGCGCAGCAGGTCGGCGGTGGTCATGGCGCGGTTGAGCCGGGCCAGCGGGGCGAGGCCGATGCGCAGCAGCAGCCCGTTGGCGAGCAGCATGGCGACCAGACCGGCGAGCACCACCAGGGCCTCGCCGAGGAGCACCGGGGTGGAGACAGTCACCGGGCCGAGCAGCAGCAGGGTGGCCGTGATCAGCACGGCGGCGTTCAGCAGGAAGATCCGCCAGAACAGCGACATGGCGTCGTCCTCCGTCCTGGCCGCACCGCCGGGGTCCGCGCCGTCTTCCTGATCTGGTGGAGCCGGGGCCGCCCCCGCCGGGTCGGTGCCGCCCGGTCTCCCATCCTCGCCGCCGTGCCCCGGGACGCAAACGCGGGCCGAGCGGCCGGGACGCACACTGGGGCCCGTTCACCGTGCCCGCCGGGGCCCGGCCCTGTCCATCCGTGCCGGCACCCATCCCCAAGGCCCCGCCGCGGATGGCACCATGCAGAGGTTCTGGCTGGTCAGCGAGGTGCCCCATGGACCGCTCCCGGCGGCCGGGGCCACCCCGGCCCAGCTGAACCCCGTACACCCGAGACGAGACGAAGGAGGGACGGGCCGTGCCCGCTCCCCGGATGCGCACCACGCCCCTGCCCGGCATCGGTGTCCAGTACGACCTCACGACGCGCGAGCGCGGCCACCTGTCGGTGATCGCGCACCGGGACGGCACCCGGACGGTGAACGTCTACCGCACCGACGATCCCGACGCCTGCGCCCAGTCGCTCCATCTGACGGCGGCCGAGTCGGGCTCGCTGATCGACGCGCTGACGCCCTCCCACCACAGCCCGAGCGTGCTGCACACCACCGACCTCGGCCTGGTCGCGGAGCGGATCGACGTGTCGGTGCACTCGATGTGGAACGGCCGCGTCCTCGGTGACCTGCGGCTGCGCACCGAGACGGGGGCCTCGGTGGTCGCGGTGATGCGGCGCTCCGGCGCGGTGCCCTCGCCCGCCCCCGACTTCCGGCTCGCGGGCGGGGACACCCTGATCATCATCGGCACCCGTGAGGGCGTCGATGCCGCCGCGGCCATCCTCGGACAGGAGTGAGCCGTGCACTCCGCGGTCTTTCTCATCGAATTCGGCGCGATCATCCTGGGGCTCGGCCTGCTCGGCAGGCTCGCGGGCCGGCTCCAGTTCTCCCCGATCCCGCTGTATCTGCTCGCCGGGCTCGCCTTCGGGGAGGGCGGGCTGCTGCCGCTGGGCGCGAGTGAGGAGTTCGTCGCGATCGGCGCCGAGATCGGCGTGATCCTGCTGCTGCTCATGCTGGGCCTGGAGTACACGGCGAGCGATCTGGTCTCCAACCTCAAGACGCAGTACCCGGCCGGGATCGTCGACTTCGCGCTCAACGCGCTGCCCGGCGCCGCCGCGGCCCTGCTGCTCGGCTGGGGCCCGGTGGCCGCCGTGGTGCTCGCCGGGGTCACCTGGATCTCCTCCTCCGGGGTGATCGCGAAGGTGCTCGGCGACCTCGGCCGGGTCGGCAACCGGGAGACCCCGGTGATCCTCAGCATCCTGGTCCTGGAGGACCTGGCGATGGCGGTCTACCTGCCGATCATCACCGCCCTGCTCGCCGGGGTGAGCCTGGCCGCGGGCAGCCTGACCCTGGCGATCGCGCTCGGGGTGGCGGGCGCGGTGCTCTTCGTCGCCATCCGCTACGGCCGGGTGATCTCCCGTTTCGTCTCCAGCGACGACCCGGAGAAGCTGCTCCTGGTGGTGCTCGGCCTGACCCTGCTTGTCGCGGGCATCGCGCAGAAGCTCCAGGTCTCGGCGGCGGTCGGCGCCTTCCTGGTCGGCATCGCGCTCTCCGGCGAGGCGGCCGAGGGCACCCACACCCTGCTCAGCCCGCTGCGGGACCTGTTCGCCGCGGTGTTCTTCGTCTTCTTCGGGCTGCACACCGATCCGGCGAGCATCCCGCCGGTCCTCCTGCCCGCCCTGGTCCTCGCCCTCGCCACCGCCGGTACGAAGATCGCCACCGGCTACTGGGCGGCGAAGCGCGCCGGGGTCGGGCCGCGCGGACGCTGGCGGGCGGGCGGCACCCTGGTGGCCCGCGGGGAGTTCTCCATCGTGATCGCCGGGCTCGCCGTCTCGGCGGGCATCGAGCCGGACATGGGTCCGATGGCCACCGCGTACGTGCTCCTGCTCGTCGTCATCGGCCCGCTCACCGCCCGCTGGACCGAGCCGCTGGCCACCCGGCTGACGGCGGGCCGGCGCCCCGAGATCCCCGCGGAGAAGGCGGGCGCGGCCCGCTGACCGCCCGGGCCCCGCGGACTCACCAACTCGGCGGCCCCGGCGGCCTCTTGCGGGGCGGATCGAAGAGGTTCGCGGCGATCCCGGCGAGGACCAGGCCGGTGGCGAGCAGCAGGCCCTGCCCGTGCAGCGCGCCCGAGAGCAGCGCGGCGAGGGAGGCGGCCAGCGTCAGCCAGGCCGGGACCCGGCCGCGCACCGGTCCACTGGGGTGTCCGCCGCGGGGGTGACCGTCGCGGGGGTGCCGGGCGCGGGGGTGGTCCTGCGGCGCCCGGGCGTGCGGGATGCGGGGGCGGTCCGTGGGGGGCTCGTCTTCGTACGGGTGGGGCATGACGCCTCCTTCGGCACGGGCGAGGGCGGGCTCCTGGGCGGTGCGGCCCGGCGGGCTCTCGCGGGCCGGGCGGCCTCCTGGCGGATCGGCGGTCTCCGTTCGGATCGGTGGTCTCCGTTCGGCTCGGCGGTCTCCTTGCGGTCCGGCGGGCTCCCTTCGGCTCGGCGGTCTGCTTTCCCCGGCTGGCTCCTTTCCCGAGGGCTCCTTTCCGCGGCTGGCTCCTTTCCCGGTGGGCTGCCGCTCTCAGGCGAGGGCGAAGTAGCGCAGCCAGACGTAGAGGGCGGCGACCAGGACGCTGACCGCGGTGACGACCAGGCCGTAGCGGCTGAACTGCCAGAAGGAGATGTGGTGGCCGCTGCGTTCGGCGATGCCGACGGCGACGACGTTCGCCGAGGAGGCGATGATCGTGGCGTTGCCGCCGAGGTCGGCGCCGAGGGCGAAGGACCACCAGAGCATTCCGGCCTCCTCGCGGCCGCCGGAGGAGGCGACGACCTCGGCGACGATCGGGCTGGTGGAGGCGACGAAGGGGATGTTGTCGATGACCGCCGAGGGGATCACCGAGCCGAAGAGCAGCGCCATCGAGGTGGGCAGCAGCCGGCCGTCCGCGGCGCTCGCCGCCGAGCGGCCGAGGTCGCCGATGATCCCGGTCTGCACCAGCGCGCCGACCATCACGAAGAGCCCGGCGAAGAAGGCGAGCGTCTCCCAGTCCACGTCCCCGACGACCTCCCGGGTGTTCAGCCGGGACAGGACGAGCAGCGCCAGACCGCCGGTGATCGCCACCACCGAGGGCTCCAGGTGCAGGGTGGTGTGCAGCACGAAGCAGACCATCACCGCGCCGATCACCACCAGGCTGACCACCAGCAGCCGCACATCCTTGATCTCGTCGCGGGCCCGCAGATGCGTGACCCGGTCGGCGCGTTCGGGGTCGTGGCGGAAGGCGGAGCGGAAGAGCAGGCGGCTCAGGCCGAGCAGCACCAGGATCAGCACCGCGACCACCGGCGTCATGTGCAGCAGGAAGTCGTTGAAGTTCAGGCCCGCCCGCGCCCCGATCATCAGATTGGGCGGATCCCCGATCAGCGTGGCCGCGCCACCGATGTTGCAGGCCATCACCTCCGCGATGAGGTACGGCACCACCGGCACCCCGAGCCGTTCGCAGACGGAGATGGTGACCGGCGCGATGAGCAGCACCGTGGTGACGTTGTCCAGCCAGGGCGAGAGCACGGCGGTGGCGAGGATCAGCAGGACCATCAGCCGGTACGGGCGGCCCCCTGAGCGTTTCGCCGCCCAGACCGCGACGCACTCGAAGGCGCCGGTGCGCCGGAGCACCGAGACGATGAGCATCATCCCGGCCAGCAGGACCAGGACGCTCCAGTCGATGCCGGAGTGCCGGGAGAAGAAGGCGTGGTCGGGTTCGGTGGCGCCGATGACCAGCATGACGACGGCACCACCGAGGGCGGCGGTGACCCGGTGGACGCGTTCGGTGGCGATCAGGACGTACACGGCGGCGAACACCGCCACCGCCAGCACGGCGGTGACACTCACGTCGTCCCCTCTCGTCGGCTCGTCGGCTCGTCGGCTCGTCGGCGTCGGGCGGCGGCGTCGGTCTCCTCGCTCCCCGCGACAGCCCTCGCGCCGAAGGCGGTCGGCGCCGCCCCGGCGGGAGCGGGCCGCCCCGGCGGAGGCGGGCCGCCCCGGCGGAGGCGGGCACGGCCGCATGGCCGCGCGGCGGGCGGGGGTCCGCGGGCGGCGGACCGGTCGAGCGCTCTGCGGCGGTGCGGCGGTCGGCTGTACGGCTGGTCGGCCGGGCGGGAGGCCGGCCGGGGCGGAGCGAAGGGATCGGGTGGACCGGGCGGTTGCCGCGCGGGAGACCGGGGCGCGGAAGGCCACGGAGGCCCCTCGCGCCGGACGGTTTCCGCTCCCGGTGGACGCGCACCTCAGGCGGTGCGCCCGGGGCGGATGGGCCCCGCGAGCAAGCGCGCCGCGCCACGGATCCCGGGGCGCGGCGGAGAGTCCTCCACCGGAACACCACTCTCCCCCATGTCCGGTTTCTCCCGCATCGGGCCCAGCACCCATTTCCGCCGGGATCGCCGGATCGCGGGACCAGGAACGGGAGCGGGACAGGCGAAGGGACCGGCACCGGCCGCAGCCCGCCCCGGCCGCCGTTCACAGCTCGGTCGCGGGCCAGTCCAGGAGGCGGGCGCCGATCACCGCGGTCTGGAGCATGTAGCGCTGGGCCGGGTCGGCGGGGCTGGCTCCGGTGAGGCGGTGGATGCGTTCGAGGCGGTACGTCAGGGCGCGCACGCTCAGCGAGAGGCGGCGGGCGGCCTCGGCGCTGACGCAGCCGGAGTCGAAGTAGACGGTGAGGGTGTCCAGATGGGGCCGGGCGCCGCCGCGGGCCGAGGCGAGCGGGCCGAGGACGTTGCGCACCAGGTCGGCCATGGCCTGCCGGTCGCGGCCGAGGACCGGGTAGACGAGCAGGTCGGCGGCGCGCAGCACGGGGTCGTCGAGGTCGAGGCGCTGGGCGAGTTCGAGGACGCTCAGCGCCTCCTCGTAGGAGTGCATGACGCCGCCCGCGCCGGACTGGGGGCGGCCGAGGGCGACCTGGCAGCCGTCGGTGGCGGCGTAGGCCTGCTTGGCGAAGTGGCTGAGGATCTCCTCCTGGTCGCCGGGGGCGACGCAGAGCAGCCGCCCCTCCTTGGTGGTGAGCAGCACGGACCGGCCGCCGAAGCGCCCGAGGAGCGCCTGCT
Organism: Streptomyces physcomitrii; assembly: GCF_012273655.1. Lineage (GTDB taxonomy): Bacteria > Actinomycetota > Actinomycetes > Streptomycetales > Streptomycetaceae > Streptomyces > Streptomyces physcomitrii. The sequence continues at coordinate 161,086 of NZ_JAAWWP010000005.1, forward strand.
CCACCTGGCGGGCGACCGAGTCCCCCTCGTCGTAGAACTCCGGTCCCTGGGCGACGGCGACGGCGTGCGCCTGGGCGAGGCGCAGGCCGAAGCGTTCGGCGCGGGCGGCGAGCCGGCCGAGGTCGCTGCGGCCGTGCAGCAGGTCGTCGATGAACTCGCGGCGCACCGCCTCCTCGCGCCGCACCGCGAGCCGCTGGGCCCGCTCGTACCCCTCGGCGAAGGCGTCCACCGCCTGCTGGAGGGCGGCGAGGACGCGGTCCGCGGAGCCGGGGACGCCGGGCCAGTCGGTGCGGGCCGCGGCGAGGTGGCTGGAGACCATGGCGCGCAGCCCGAGCCCGGAGGCGGCGGCGAGTTCGCCGAGGGCGCGGCGCGCGTCCAGCTCCTCGCGGCGCGGGCGGCGGCCGGTGGCGGCGACCTCGGCGAGCATCCGGGTGCAGCCGTCCAGCCAGTCGGCGGGCAGTTCCGCCCCGATCACGTCTGCCCCCTCGCTGTCACGCCCAACTCCCCGATCTTGACGGCCTGTTAACGCGCCTCTTAACGCTCTCTTTACGGTGACCCGGCACCCGGAGCGTAGTGAACTCTGCCGGGTTCCGGCAATGCGGGGGCCCTGCGAAGCCGGGCACAATGATGCCAGGGGAACACACGGGGGCGGCTCCGGTTCCGGACACCGGCAAGGTGTCCGTACCGGGGCCCGGAGATGCCTCCTGCCCTCCTGACCGGAGGCGCGGGAGAGGACCGGGGGCTGGGATGCGGACGTTCGTCGAGACCGCCGCGGGCTTTCCGACCATCCTGTTCACCGCCGCCCTGGTGGTGGTGCTCGTCTTCTGGGTCCTGGTGGCCGTCGGCGTCGGCGAGGCCGAGAGCTTCGACGCGGACGCCGACTTCGGGGCCTGGGGCCTCGGCGGGGTGCCGGTCAGCATCGCCTTCTCGCTGCTGACCGCGCTGGCCTGGTTCCTGAGCCTGGCCTCCTCGCTGCTGATCGCGGACGCGGTACCGGCCGGGGCGGGCACCGTACGGCTGCTCGGCGAACTCCTCGCCTCCGTACTGGCACTGCTCCTCGCCTGGCGGCTGACGCGGCTGCTGGTGCGCCCCTTCGCCCGGCTCTTCCCCGACGAACCCGGGCCGTCCCGGCAGGACTTCCTCGGCCGGACCTGCACCATCCGCACCGGCCGGGTGGACGGCGCCTTCGGCCAGGCGGAGGTCGCCGCCGCGGACGGCTCCACCGCTCTCGTCCAGGTCCGGCAGACGGGCACCGACCCGCTGCGCCTGGGCAGCACCGGGCTGCTGTACGCCTACGACTCCACCGGGGAGTTCTTCTGGGTCGCCTCCTTCGAGGAGGCGCTCGACCCCCGGGACTGAGCGGCGCCGGCCGCCGGCACCGCACTCCCCCGGGTCCGCGGGGGCGCAGGGCACGGGCTCCCACGGGGGGTGTCCGGGGCCGCGTCCGCCGCGCGGCCGCCCATGTCCGTCACCGCTCCGAACCAAGGACCCGCCATGGATGCGCTCACCCTGGGCATCGGCGTACTCGCCGCCGTCGTCCTGTTCCTCGCCCTCGCCGTCTTCCTCGTCGTCAGCAGACTGTTCCGCAAGGTGGAGCAGGGCAAGGCGCTGATCGTCTCCAAGATGCGCAAGGTCGATGTGACCTTCACCGGGCAGGTCGTGCTGCCGGTGCTGCACAAGGCCGAGGTGATGGACATCTCGGTGAAGACCATCGACATCACCCGCAGCGGCCGGGACGGGCTGATCTGCCGGGACAACATCCGCGCCGACATCCGCATCTCCTTCTTCGTCCGGGTCAACAAGACCGTGGAGGACGTGGTGAAGGTGGCGCAGGCCATCGGCACCGCGCGGGCCAGCGACAAGGCCATCCTGCAGGAGCTGTTCAACGCCAAGTTCTCCGAGGCGCTGAAGACGGTCGGCAAGCAGATGGACTTCTCCGACCTCTACACCAAGCGCGACGAGCTGCGCGACCGCATCATCCAGGTCATCGGCACCGACCTCAACGGCTACAGCCTGGAGGACGCGGCGATCGACTACCTGGAGCAGACCCCGCTCGCCCAGCTGGACCCCTCCAACGTCCTGGACGCGCAGGGCATCCGCAAGATCACCGAGCTGACCGCGGTCGAGCATGTGCGCACCAACGAGTACCAGCGCAACGAGGAAAAGGAGATCACCCGGCAGAACGTCGACGCCCGGGAGGCCATCCTCGAACTCGAACGCCGCCAGGCCGACGCCGAGATCAAGCAGAAGCGCGAGATCGACACCGTACGGGCCCGCGAGGAGGCCGAGACCGCCCGCGTCGTCGAGGAGGAGCGGCTGCGCGCGCAGACCGCCTTCCTGCACACCGAGGAGCAGCTCGGCGTGCAGCGCGAGAACCAGGCCCGCGAGGTGGCCGTCGCCGCGAAGAACCGCGAGCGGGTCATCGCGGTGGAGAACGAGCGGATCGAGAAGGACCGCGTCCTGGAGGTCATCGCCCGCGACCGGGAGACCGAACTGACCCGGATCTCCGCCGAGAAGGAGGTCGAGGCGCAGAAGCGGGAGATCGCCGAGGTGGTACGGGAGCGGGTGGCCGTGGACCGCACGGTCGCCGAGCAGGAGGAGTCCATCAAGAAGCTGCGGGCCGTGGAGGAGGCCGAGCGGCAGCGGCAGGCGGTCGTCATCGCCGCCGAGGCCGAGGCGCAGGAGCGGCTGGTCAAGGACATCAAGGCGGCGGAAGCGGCGGAGCAGGCGGCCGCCCACCGCGCCGCCGAGGAACTCACCCTGGCCGAGGCCCGGTTGAAGTCCTCCGACCTCGACGCCCGGGCCAAGCTGCGGCTCGCCGAGGGCGTCCAGGCCGAGTCCGCCGCCGAGGGCCTCGCGCGGGTGCAGGTGCGCGAGAAGGAGGCGGACGCCATCGCCAAGACCGGCGAGGCCGAGGCCCGGGCCACCGAGGCGCGGCTGCGCGCGGAGGCCGAGGGGGCGCGCAGCCGGGCGCTCGCCGAGGCCGAGGGGGTCAGCAGCAAACTCAAGGCGGAGGCGGCCGGACTCACCGAGAAGGCCGCGGCGATGGCCGCCCTCGACGAGGCCTCCCGCGGGCACGAGGAGTACCGGCTGCGCCTGGAGGCCGACAAGGAGGTCCGGCTCGCCGGTCTCGACGCCCAGCGGCAGGTCGCCGAGGCGCAGGCCGCGGTGCTCTCGACCGGTCTGGAGAACGCCGACATCAGCATCGTCGGCGGCGAGTCGGTCTTCTTCGACCGCCTGGTCGGCTCGGTCTCGCTCGGCAAGGGCGTGGACGCCTTCCTCGACAGCTCCCGGACCGCGCGGACCCTCGCGGGCCCCTGGCTGGACGGCACCGCCAGCTTCACCGAGGACCTCGGCCGCGTCCTCAGCGGCGTCTCCACCGCCGATGTGCAGAACATGACGGTCTCCGCGCTCCTGCTGAAGCTGCTGAAGTCCGGCGGCGCCGACTCCGGACGGCTGGACCAACTCCTCCAGCGCGCGGGTGAGTTGGGCCTCGCGGACATGCCCATCGGCGAAGTCGGCGGCACGGTGCGGACCTGACCCCCTGCCCGGGCCGCCACGGGGGCGGCCCGGGCTCCCCGAGACGAAGGAAGGCTGGCCAGGATGGCACGGGGCACGGAACCCGCCACGGACACCGGCAGGCAGGCGGACACCGGTACGCGACCCGGTACGGATACGGAAGCGGGCGCGGGTACGGGTACGGGCGCAGACGCGGGTACGGGCGCGGGTACGGCGGCGCCCCCCGCACCCGGCGCGGGCCCGGCCCCCGGCGAGGACACCGGCGCCTACGAGGTGCTGCGCGCCCGCCTCGACGCGGAGGCCGCCGAACTCGCGCGCCGCGCCGAGGAGTTGAACGAGCGCCGGACCGCCGAGTTCGGCGAGACCCGGCTCGCCCTGACCGGCACCGGCGACCTGCGCACCCCGGAGAACTGCGCCCCCGCCGATCTGGTGGCGGTCGGCGGGGCCCTGCTGCTCGGCCACCACGGCGCCCGGCGCGGCGGCGGCGACGCGGTCCCCGGCGACGTCTTCGCCCTCTACGACCGGCAGTTGGCGCCGCTGCCCGCCTCGGCGGTGCCCGGACTCCTCGACGACCCCGCCTTCGTACGGGAGTTCGCGGCCCTGCACCGCTACTTCCGGGGCACCCGGCTGCTGCGCCTGGTGCGCACCGAGGGCAGGCTGCTCGCGGTCTTCCGCACCGGCGAGGCGGCGGGCGATGTCCGGGTGCTGCGCTGGTCGCTCACCGCCGCGGGCGAGGCCTCCTTCCTGGACGCCCAGGGCGAGCGCGACCGACTCCCCGCCGAGCCCTACGACTTCACCTGGCAGGTGCCCGGCCGCGAGCACCATGTGCCCGGCCGCCACCCGCACATCGGCGTCGAGGACCTGGTCTGGGTCGGCACCACCGGCGGCCTGCTCACCGTCAAGACCCGCGACGACACCACCGACCAGCGGGCCGAGTACAGCGAGCCGGTCGAGGAGCCGCTCCAGTCGCTCGCCGACGCCGAGATCGCCTACGCCCGCGTCGGTGTCCTGCTGCTCCTCAGGGTGCGCCCCTACAAGGAGCGTGCCGACCGCCACCTGGTCTTCCACACCCTCACCGGCGAGGTGCTGCGCCTCGACGGGATCGGCCAGTCCTGCCGCCGCCTGCCCGAGGACCAGGGCATCGTCTTCCCCGGCGGATATGTGCCGGCCACCGGCGCGCACAAGGTCTTCGGCACCGGCACCGGCGACCTCCGCTTCGTCCGCCTGGTGCGCTCCCCCTACGGCGAGGACGTGCTCTACGTCTTCCGCGACGAGGAGCGCGGCCGCGAACTCCTGCTGCCCTACAACCTCATCCGCAAGCAGCTCGCCACCCCGCTGGAGTGCCACGGCCACGCCCTCTTCGACGACGGCACCCTGGTCACCTCGCGGGCCGCGGGCGAGGAGGGCGCCCGCGTCCACCCGGTGCAGCTGTGGCGCACGCCCTTCGTCGCGGACACCTTCGCCGCCGCCCGGCCCGCGGGCTCGGGACCGCTCGCCCGGATCGGCAACGCCGACCTGGTGTCCGGTATCGCCGACTGCCTCTCGCTGACCCGCGCCGTCGCGGAGTCCTCGGGCACGGCCTCCGGCTACGAGGCGCTGGCCGCCGACTGCACCGCCGCCGCGGACCGCCACCACTGGCTGGCCGAGCCCGAACTCGGCGCGCTCGCCGAGCCCTTGGAGCGGCTGCGGGTCACCGCCGGGCAGGTGCTCGCCGAGTTCGCGACCGTACGCGAGCTGACCCGGCAGGCAGCCGAGGAGCTCGCCGGGACCGAGCGGGAGATCACCGCGGTGGTCCGGCGGCTGCGCGGCGAGAGCCCGCGGGAGGCCACCGCCTGGGTCGACGGGCTGACCGCGCTGCGCCGCGCCCGCGGCCGCCTGCTGACCCTGAAGGACCTGCGCTACGCCGACCGCGCGCGCATCGCCGCCCTCGACGCCCGCACCGAGGAGGACCTCGCCGGATTCGGCCGCCGCGCCACCGCCTCCCTCGCCCGCGCCGACGCCTTCGCCTCCGCGCACGCCGAACTCGCCGCCCTGGACGGGGAGATCGCGGCGGCGGCCACCGTCGCCGCCACCGAGCCGCTCGCCACCCGCCTCGACGCACTCACCGCCGGGCTGCAGACGGTCACCGAGGTCCTCGCCTCCCTGGGCACCTCCGACGCCACCGTGCGCACCGCCGTCCTGGAGCGCCTCGCGGAGGTCTCCGCGGGGGTCAACCGCGGCCGGGCCGCCCTCGACGCCCGCCGCCGCGCCCTCGGCAGCACCGAGCAACGGGCGGAGTTCGCCGCCGAGTTCGCCCTGCTCGGGCAGTCGGTGACGGCCGCGCTCGCCACCGCGCACACCCCCGAGGACTGCGAGCGGCAGCTCGCCGGGATGCTCCTGCACGTGGAGAACCTGGAGTCCCGCTTCACCTCCTCCGCGGACTTCCTCACCGAACTCGACGCCAAACGCACCGAGATCCACGAAGCCTTCTCCGCCCGCAAGCAGAGCCTCGCCGACGCCCGCGCCCGGCACGCCGCCCGGCTCGCCCAGAGCGCGGCGCGGGTCCTGGAGACCGTGGGCCGCCGCGCCTCGGCGCTCAAGGGCCCCGAGGAGGTGGCCACCTGGTTCGTCTCCGACCCGATGGCCGCCAAGGTCCGCCGCACCGCCGCCGAACTGCGCGAGCTGGGCGAGCAGGCCCGCGCCCAGGAACTCGACGGGCAGCTGGAGTCCGCCCGCCGGGCCGCCCTGCGCGCGGTCCGCGACCGCGGTGACCTGGGCGCCGCCGGTGGTGCCCAAGTCCGCCTGGGCAGGCACCTGTTCGCGGTCAACTCCCAGCCGCTCGACCTGACCCTGGTGCCGCGGGAGGAGGGCCTGGTGCTCAGCCTCACCGGCACCGACTGGACCGCCCCCGTCACCGACCCGGACTTCCTCGCCACCCGGCACCTGTGGGACCGCCCGCTGCCCTCCGAGTCACCGGCCGTCTACCGCGCCGAATACCTCGCGGTACGCCTCTTCGAGACCCACGGCCCCGCCGCACTGGCCGCCGCCGACCTGCCCGGGCTCGTCCGCGCCGCCGCCGAGGAGGCCTACGACGAGGGCTATGCGCGCGGGGTCCACGACCACGACGCGGCCCTGATCCTCGCCGCCCTGCTGCGGCTGCACGAGCAGGCGGGGGTGCTGCGCCACGAACCCGCCGCCCGCGCCCGCGCCCAGCTGCACTGGGCGCACCGGACCACACCCGCCGCACGCGCGGACCTCACCCGCCGCGCCCGCTCGCTGGCCCGCGCCCGGGAGGCCTTCGGCCCCGGCCCGGCCCTCGACGCCTTCCGCGCCGAACTCACCGCGGCGATCCGCGCGGGGGAGGACGAGGGGGCCGCGGCCCCGGACGGCGGGGCGGGCGACGGTGCCGCGCGGGCCGCCGCGTACCTCTTCGAGGAGCTGACCGGCGGACCGGAGGGCTTCGTGCTCAGCGCCCGGGCCCGCACCCTCCTGGAGAAGTTCCGGCGCGGCCTCGGCACCCCGGCCTACGAGGAGGACCTGGCCGCGCTCGACAGACTGACGGACCGTCACCAGCTGGTCGAGGCCTGGCTCTTTGCCTGGGTGCACAGCAGCGGCGAGGATCTCGACCCCGGCGACCTCGCCGAGGCGGTGGCCGCCGAACTCTGCCCGGAGCTGGTCCGGCACCCCGGCGAGGCCCCGCTCACCGAGACGGTGACCGGGCTGCGCGGCGCCCATCCCCGCGTCGACGAGGGCGCCTTGCCCCTGCGTCTCGACGAACTCCTGGCCCGGGTGGGCGAGTTCACGGCCCGCGAGGTCCCGGAGTACCGCGCCTATCAGCGCCGCCGCACCCAACTCGTGGCCAGGGAAAGGGAGAAGCTCCGCCTCGGCGAGTTCCGCCCGCGGGTGCTCTCCACCTTCGTCCGCGGCCGCCTGGTCGACGAGGTCTACCTCCCGCTGATCGGCGACGGCCTCGCCAAACAGCTCGGCACGGTGGACGGCAGCGGCGGCGCGGGCACCGGCGGCCTGCTGATGCTGGTCTCCCCGCCCGGCTACGGCAAGACCACCTTGCTGGAGTACGTCGCCGAACGCCTCGGCCTGGTTCTGGTGCGTATCAGCGGCCCCGCCCTCGGCGACGCGGTCACCTCCCTCGACCCGGCCGAGGCACCGGGCGCGGCGGCCCGCCAGGAGGTCGAGAAGATCAACTTCGCCCTGGCGGCGGGCAGCAACACCCTCCTGTACCTGGACGACATCCAGCACACCTCCCCGCGGTTCCTGGAGAAGTTCATCCCGCTGTGCGACGCCACCCGCCGCATCGAGGGCGTACGGGACGGGCAGCCGCGCACCTACGACCTGCGCGGCAAGCGGTTCGCGGTCTGCATGGCCGGCAATCCGTACACCGCCTCCGGGGCGCGCTTCCAGGTCCCCGACATGCTCGCCAACCGGGCCGACGTCTGGAACCTCGGCGAGGTCCTCACCGGCAAGGAGGAGGTCTTCGCCCGCAGCTTCGTGGAGAACGCCCTCACCGCCCACCCGGTCCTCGCCCCGCTCGCCGAACGCGACCGCCCGGAGCTGGACCGGCTGCTGCGACTGGCCTCGGGGAGCGCCGGTGACCCCGGCACAAGCGCGGCCGACGGCCTCCCGGCGGACCCCGCCGCGGTGGACGCCCTCGCGGACGGGGCCGCGCTCTCGCTGCCGCCCGCCGAGGTGGAGCAGATCCTCGCCGTGCTGCGGCTGCTGCTGCGCGCCCGGGAGACGGTCCTCGCAGTCAACGGGGCCTATCTCGCCTCGGCCGTGCAGAGCGACCGGACCCGGAGCCGGCCGCCCTTCCGACTCCAGGGCTCGTACCGGAACATGAACCGGATCGCCCAGCGCATCCAGCCGGTGATGAACACCCGCGAACTCGACGCCCTCGTCGGCGACCACTACACCGCGGAGGCCCAGACCCTCACCACCGGCGCCGAGGCCAACCTGCTGCACCTGGCCGCCCTGCGCGGCACCCTCAGCCCCGAACAGGCGGCCCGCTGGGAGGAGTTGTGCGCCGCCTGGCGGGCGGGCGGCCGAGGCGGGGAGGGTGAACCGCTGGCCCGCGCGGTCGCCGCCCTGGACCGACTCGCCGACCGCCTCGGGGCGATCGAGTCGGTCCTGGGCCGGGCGATGACCGGCGGCGACTCAAGGAGGGTGGAAACAGGGGGAGTTGACGGGTCCTGAGGCCGTACCGGAGGCGAGCGGCTCAAGCGGGCGGCGCCGGGGACCAGACGCCCATCCACTGCTCGGCGCCCCACTCCTCGAACCGCCGGACCTCGGTGAAGCCGAGCCTCGCCGCGAGGCGCATCGACCGGGCGTTGGCGCTCTGGGTGCAGAGCACCACCGGCTCACCGGGACGCGTCTCGGCGAACCAGCCGAGCACCGCCGCGCAGGCCTCGGCGGCGAACCCGTACCCCCATGCCTCCGGCAGGAGCAGATAGCCGAGTTCGGCCTCCCCGGCGTCCGGACGGACCCGGCTGCGGTGCTCCGCGTCGCGCCGGCCCAGTTCGACGGTCCCGATCATCGCCCCCTCATGCTCGACCACGAAGAGCCCGGGGCGTCTCCCGGGCGTCTCGGGCAGCGCGCGCTCGCACTCCGCGCGGGTGCGGTGGCCGCCCGTGTAGGCGCCCACCTCGGGCGAGCTGAACAGTGCGACGAACGCCGCGCGGTCCCGGGCCTCGGGTGCCCGGAGCACCAGCCGCCCGGTCCTGATCACCGGTGCCTCCCTCATCGGGCCGGCACCGCTTCCCCGGCCCGCACCGGACCCGTAGACCGCCGCACCACCAGGGACAGGGGCAGCAGTACGGACTCGGCCGTCTCGTCCGCCGGGACGGGTGCGCTGAGGCGGGAGAGCAGGAGGCGGGCCGCCTGGGCGCCGCAGTCGTACTGGGGGACCCGGACCGTGGTCAGGGACGGGGTGAGCCTGTCCACGAAGGGCATGTCGTTGAAGCCGACGACGCTGAGGTCCTCGGGGCAGCGCAGCCCCCGGGCGGCCAAGGTCTCGAAGCAGCCGAGGGCCAGCAGGTCGTTCGCGGCCAGCAGGGCGGTGAACCCCGGTGCGGAGTCGAGGAGTTCGGCGGTGCAGCGGGCGCCCTCCTCGGTGCGGTAGGAGGCCGCGAGGGCGACCGGGCAGCCCGCCGCGTCGAGGCCGAGCGCCGCGGTCTCCCGGCGGAAGGCGTCGAGCCGGGCGGCTCCGGTGGGCGTGCCGGCGGGCCCCGCGAGGTGGGCGATGCGCCGGTGGCCGAGCGCGTGCAGATGGGCCACCGCCTGCCGGATGCCGTCCGTGTCGTCGCCCGCGACACCGGGGACGCACAGCACCGGCTCGACGCGGTTGACCAGGACCACCGGCACCCCGGCCGCGACCAGGGCGAGCACGACGGGGTCCGCACGCCGGGCCGAGGCCAGGATCAGCCCGTCGACCTGGCGGGCCCGCAGGCTCGCGACCTGGCGGCGCTCCCGTTCCGGGTCGTCGTCGGTGTTGGCGATCAGGACGTTGAAACCGGCCTCGGCGGCGACGTCCTCGATGCCCCGGAGGATCGGCGGGAACAGCGGGTTGGCGATGTCGGGGACCAGGGCGCCCAGCGACTGCGTACGGCTCGTCTTCAGGCTGCGGGCAAGGGAGTTGGGCACATAGCCGAGCTGCTCGGCGGCGTGCCGCACCCGGCGCGCGGTCGCCTCGTTCACCAGGTGCTCCATGTCCGGGTTCATGGCCCGCGAGGCCGTACCCGGGTGCACCCCGGCCATCCGGGCGATGTCGCGCAGGGTCGCGCCCACAACTGTTCTCCTTGCCGTCGAGGGTCCAGGACGTCAGAACCTCGGGGCACCCATTGCCGCAACGTTTCGTCACCGCACGGCGACTCTCGGTCCCGTCCATATGCCGGACCAGCATGGCCGGTGCGGCGGTACCCGCGGGCGGCTGAGCGCCGGGCCTGGCCGGGAGCTTTCGCGTGCTGGCTCGAATACCGCGCTTGTACTCCGGTTTCCGCCGGTTTCCGCGGCGCGGGGCGGGTGGCCCGCGCGGGCCACCGCGGCCGGGAGCGACCTGAGGCGCCAGGTCCGCCGCTTGCGCCCCCGCCCATACTGTCCCCATGACCAGCCAGGACCCGCCCTCATGACCAGCCAGGACCCGCCTTCCCCGGAGGAGCGGTCCCGGGACGAGGGGTCCCGGGACGAGCGGTCCCAGGTCGAGCCGTCCCCGGAGTCCTCCTCCCGGGACCGGCGATCCGGGGATCCTCGATCCCAGGACCCCGCACCCCAGGACCCGCTGTCCCAGGACTCGCGATCCCGGTCTCGGCAGTCCCCGGACTCACCGTCCCGGGACCCGCGGTCCCAGGATCGGCAGCCCGAGGACCCGCCGTCCCCCGACTCACCACCCCAGGACCCGGCATCCCAGGACTCGCCACCCCAGGACCCGGCGTCCCAGGACTCACCGTCCCGGGCCCCGGTGCCTCCCGCCCCGCACTCCCCCGCCCCCAACACCCCACTGGCCACCGGCATCCCCCTGGGCCTGGCCTGCGGAGTGGCCCTCGGACTGACGCTCGGGCGGCTCGTCTTCGACGACACCATGCTCGGCCTCGGCCTCGGCATGGTGATCGGCCTGCTCTTCGGCGTCGCCCACGGCCAGTCCCGGCAGAACACCCGGGACACCGAGCACCTCCCGAACGCCCAGGGAACCCCGAACGCCCAGGACACCCGGCACACCCAGGACACCGCCACCCCGCACCAACGGCCCGGCGAGCACGACTCCCACCCCGGCGCGGAACCGCCTTCCGGCCGACCGGACTGAGCCCACCCGGCCGACCCCGCTGAGCCGCCCGGACCCCAGGACCGAGCCCACCAGGCGAGACCGGCCGCCCCAGCCCCGACTGCCCCGGCCCCCGCCCCGGCGCGCCGCTCCCCCGCCGCCGCCCGGGCCGGAGGGACGATGGCAGGCCCTGCCCCGTTCGCGGGGCGCCCCTGCCCAGGAGCCCAAGTGACCACCGAGATCTGCCTGTTCACCGCGGACCTGCGGCTGCACGACAACCCGGTCCTGCACGCGGCCGTGCGCGGCGCCGACTCCGTCGTCCCCCTCTTCGTCTACGACCGCGGGGTGCGCGACGCCGGTTTCGCCGCCCCGAACCGGCGGGCCTTCCTCGCGGACTGCCTGGCCGACCTGGACGCCGGGCTGCGCGCCCGCGGCGGGCGCCTGGTGGTGCGCGAGGGCGAGGTGGTGCGCGAGGTGTGCACCCTGGCCCGGCGCACCGGCGCGCGCGCCGTGCACGTGGCGGCGGGCAGCAGCGGCTACGCCCAGCGCCGCGAGGAGCGGCTGCGTGCAGCCCTGGCGGAACAGGACCGCCTGCTGCACGTCCACGAGGCGGTGACCACCGTGCTGCCGCCGGGCGAGGTCCTCCCCCAGGGCAAGGACCACTTCGCCGTCTTCACCCCGTACTTCCGGCGCTGGACGGCGACCGCGCCGCGCGAGACCGTGCCGCTGCCGCGCTCCGTGCACGTACCGGACAGCGCCGTCTCGCACCGCCTCGAAGACCGCGCGGACGTGTCCGGCACCTCCCCGGGCCTCGCCAAGGGCGGCGAGAAGGAGGCGCGGCGCAGGCTCACCCGCTGGCTCGGCGAGCCGCTCGACGGCTACGCCGAGCACGCCGACGAACTGGACGGCGCCCCCACCTCCCGCCTCTCCCCGCACCTGCACTTCGGCACCCTCTCCCCGATCGAAGTGGCCGCGCGCGCACGGGAGTCGGGCTCGCCGGGCGCGGAGCCCTTCGTACGGCAGGTGGCCTGGCGGGACTTCAACCACCAGGTGCTCGCCGCCCGGCCGGCCGCCGCGCACGAGGACTACCGGCCGCGTCAGGACCACTGGCGCCGGGCGGAGGAGGAGGCCGAGGCCTGGCGGGCGGGCCGTACCGGCTTCCCGGTGGTCGACGCGGCGATGCGGCAGCTGCGGCACGAGGGCTGGATGCCGGGCCGCGCCCGTCTGCTGGTCGCGAGCTTCTTCAGCAAGACGCTCTATCTCGACTGGCGACTCGGCGCCCGGCACTTCCTGGACCTCCTGGTGGACGGCGACGTGGCCAACAACCAGCTCAACTGGCAGTGGGCGGCCGGCACCGGCACCGACACCCGCCCGGGCCGCGTCCTCAACCCGCTGACCCAGTCCAAGCGCTTCGACCCGGACGGCTCCTATGTACGGCGCTGGGTGCCCGAACTCGGCGGTCTGCGGCGGCCCGCGGTGCACGAGCCCTGGCGGCTGAGCGGCGCCGAGCGCTCCCGCCTGGACTACCCGGAGCCGCTGGTCGACCTCTCCGAGGGGCTGGCCCGCTTCCGCCGCGCCCGCGGCCTGGAGTGACGCGCGGCCCGGTGGCACCGCCGCCGCGCCCCGCCATTCGCGTTACTTGTCGTGTCGTCGCCCGAATTGGCCGTGACCGAGCGTGAGGGTCCGCGTTGTAGGGGGAGTACGCCCGCGCAGTGCGGCGTAAACATCGAAGGTCAAAGGAGTACGTGATGTCTCGCATCGCGAAGACGGCCGCGGTCGCGCTCGGCACGGGCGCGGTCATGCTCTCGGGCGCTGGTCTGGCGATGGCCGACGCGGGCGCCGAGGGCGTGGCCAAGCACTCCCCGGGTGTCCTCTCGGGCAACGTCGTCCAGATCCCGGTGAACATCCCGGTCAACGTCTGCGGCAACACCATCAACGTCATCGGCGCCCTGAACCCGGCCGTCGGCAACACCTGCGCCAACCTCGGCCACGAGAAGAAGCACGGCTACGGCGACTGACCGGCCCCCGCCCGCTTCACCGGCAGCACCGAAGCCCCCGTACCGCACGCACGAACGCGCGGTACGGGGGCTTCGCCGTGCCCGGCCCCGCTCCGGGCGGAAGGCGGGAGCGGGGCCGGGCACGGGGACGGAGGAGGCGGCGGCGCTACGCGTACCGGTAGACCCGGTCGTGGCGTTCCATGTCCGCCGGGGTGACGTCCCAGGGCGGCATCTTCTGGTGGGCGGTCAGGACCCGGCCCTCCTGGAGGTCGGCGGGGCCGAGCGGCTGGGCGGGCAGATAGCGGCCGCCGGGGTGGGCCTGCTGCCAGCGGGACCAGAGCAGGTCGATGAAGCTGTGGTGCAGCCAGAACACCGGGTCGTTGACGGAGGCGCCGCCGAGCATGTGCCCGCCGACCCAGCGGTGCACCCGGTTGTGGTTGCGCAGCGCGTTGCTGCCGAAACCTTCCGTCCAGCCCTCCAGCTTGTTGCGGAAGCCGCCGGGCGAGGTGGAGTCCCAGGGCTCGACGTCGTACGTGCCGTCGCGCAGGGCGGCGTCGACATCGCGGGCGGTGGGCAGGGCGACCGGGTCGCGCGGGTGCCCGAACTCACGGGTGAGGAACTCCCCGTCGGTCACGCTGTGCCGGATCCGCCAGCCGTTGCGGTAGGCGAAGGGGCCGGTGGTGACCTGCCGGTCGCCGCTGCGGCCGTTGCCGCCGAGCAGTTCCTCCGTCCACAGCGGGGAGCGGGCGGAGCGGTCGGCGGTCCAGTCCCAGTAGGGCACGCTCACCGCGGGGTCCGCGCGCCGCAGGGCCTCCTCGAATTCGAGCAGGAAGCGCCGGTGCCAGGGGAAGAAGGTCGGCGTCATATGGGCGAGGCGCAGTCCCTCGTCCCCGTCGGCGTTGTACTGGGCGATGTGCCGGGCGACGAACTCGTCGTACTGTCCACTGCGTTTGACCTTGAGCACCGCGGCGACGAAGCGCCGCTTCTCGGCGCGGCTGAGGTGCCGCTGGTTCTTGCGGACGTAGACCATGGGTGTCCCTTCGGGCGGCGGGCAGGGCTGGGCGGTGACGGGCGGGAGAGCCGGACCGGCGTGCGTGCCGGGGCGTACGCGCGGGCACGCGCATGCTTCGCGCGCGGGCACCCGGGTCGTACGTGCCGGGGCGCGCGGGTCCGGTGGTTCAGGCGAGGGCGGTGGTGCCCAGCTCCAGGACGGCGGCGCGGGCGGCGGCGCGGGGCGAGGGGTACGACTCGTAGTGGTCGAGCATGCTGAGCCAGGTGCCGTCGACGCGGCGCATCAGGTGCAGGGGGCGGCCGTCGACGGTGACGGCGGCCCGGCCGCCGGGCAGCGCGGTGGCCCGCAGGCGGCGCCCTCGGAAGGTCTCCTCGAACAGGATCTCGCCGTCCGGCTGCGGTCCGTGCTGGACGGCGACCGGCCGGGCCGCGCCGCCGCCCGGTGCCTGGACCGTGCCGTCCCCGGCGCTCTCCCCCCGGGTCAGGACGAGCGGGGAGAGCGCCCCGGCGACGCCGACGGCGGGCCCGGCCAGGAAGAGGGAGCGCAGGGCGGCCCGCCGGGTGGGCAGCCGGAGCGGCGGCCGCTCCGCTTCGGCGCCCGTTGCCGTGCGCCGCTTCCCGCCGGGTCTTCTGCCCTGGCCCGCAAGGGAGTTGGGGGTGGGCGCGGTGCCGTCGCCGGGGCCGCGGGCGGGCGGCGTGCCGCTGTCGCGGGGGGCCGTGGGCTGCGTACCGCTGTCGCGGGGGGCGGTGGGCGGCTGCGCGGTCGGTGAATCGGTGCGGTCTGCTCCGGGTCCTCGGCTCATCTGGCTGGTCCTCGTCTCGCTCGCTCGGGCGGGCGGTCAGGCGCGGGGCCTGTCCGTGCTCCGGCGAGCGAGTGGGATCAGCCGGTCCAGAAGTCCCACCAGCGGGTCAGGACGAGCATCCCGATCACGCCGATGTGCAGCACCGGAGCCACCCACGTGAACTCGCCGAAGAAGCTCCTCAGCCACCCCGGCGCGGGCAGCAGCCCGGCGCGCACGGTGAAAGAAGTCACGTACCAAAACATGATGATCGTGGCAATCCAGGCGAGAGAGCACCACAGACACAGGGCGTTGATCCGGTAGAGCGACTGGAACTGCAGCCAGGTGCAGAATCCGACTCCGAAGAGGGTGCCCGCGTTCAGGCCGAGCCAGTACCAGCGGGGGAAGGTGCTGCGGCCGAGCAGGGCGGCGCCGATGCCCATGACGATGCCGTAGGCGACCAGGCCGAGCATCGGGTTGGGGAAGCCGAAGGCGGCGGCCTGCTCGCTCTTCATGATGTTGCCGCAGGACACCACGGGGTTGAGGCTGCACCCCGGGGTGAAGTCCGGGTCTTCGAGCAGCTTGAACTTGTCGAGGGTGATCACCCAGGCGGCGAGGAGTCCGGCGGCCCCGGTGAGCAGCAGCATCAGCCCGAAGCCGGGTCCGGCGCCCGCGGTCACCCGCGCCGCGTCGGGCAGCGGCCCGTCCTGCCGCGCCCGTTCCCCGGCATGCCGCGCGCCGTGCGGGCCGACCCTGGTGTCCATACCTGCGCCGCCTCTTCCCTGCTTCTCGGTCCTGCTGCTCTGTCGTACTGCGCTGTCCGGCTGATCTGCCGTGCCGGTCCGCTGTGCTGGTCCGCCGTGCCGATCGGCCGTACCGACCCGCTGCGCCGTCGTCGTGCCGGTCCGTCGCGCTTCCCGGCCCGGGGCGCCCCGGCTGCTCGGTTCCGCCTGCGGCGCGCGGGGGTGTCACGCGCCGGGGCCGGTTCCCGGGGGTGGGGAACCGGCCCCGCTCCCGCACCGCGGGCGACCTCTCGCGGCGGTACGGGGTGGGTCGCGCCCGGGATCGCGGCGGCCACTGGTGCGGCGCGCGGTCGGGCGCGCGGGTGTCAGCCGCCGAGGGGCAGTCCGCCGAGCATCGGGGCGTTGCCGCCGCCGGAGTCGAGGCCGCCGGTGGCGCCGTTGAGGGCACCGGTCACGGAGCCGGCGCTCGACGGGTCGAGGGCGTTCGTGGAGACCGGGGAGTCGGCGAGCAGAGGCTGCTTGCTGACGGTGTCGGTCGCCAGGTCGGTGACGCCGGTGGGGACGAGTCCCGCGGCGAACGCCGGGGCTCCGGCACCCACCACGGCGAGAGAACCGGCGACGACAGCGGCAGCCTTGAGGGGCTTCATCATGATCCTTTCATCGGCGACGACCGTCGCCGGGCAGAGGGACACCCGGGCCACAACTCGCCCTCGGGTGTGCTTCGTTGTGGTTAACGAGCCCCGCACGGCTCAGAAACGAGCAACCGCGAATTTCCTGGACGCCCACCCGATTGACCGGGCGGGACGAAGGCGCCCCGGCCGCCTGCGAACCCCCGTGGCATGTGCCCGCGGCCTACCGGCCCGCGACCGGGCCCCGACCGGCATGCGGCCGGCCCGCGACCGGCGCTCGACCCCGCCCCCAAAAACGCGGAAGGCCGCGCACCCTCTTCGGGTGCGCGGCCCACAGCGCGAACTGCGGGAGCAGCTCAGTGGTTGACGCAGGTGTTGCCGGCGGCCGGGTTCAGCAGGCCGATCACGTTGATCGTGTTGCCGCAGACGTTCACCGGGACGTGGACCGGAACCTGGACGACGTTGCCCGAGAGGACACCGGGGGAGTGGGCGGCGCCGCCCTCGGCGCCGGAGGAGGCGCTGGCGAGGCCGGCGCTGCCGGCCACGGCGGCAGCAGCAACGGTGGAGAGGACGAGGGCCTTCGCAGTACGCGACATGGAGTGTTGCTCCTTGTGTTGATGGCAATCACCGGGGCGGGATGCCCGGCTCATGGACCAACGCCTGCGGCCCGAGGGAGTTCTGCGTCCATAGGGGTGATCCTTCTCCGCAACGCCTGACGAACACCGTCATCCGGAAGTGTGAGCGCGCACTCTGCACTGACCAACACACATTCTTTACAAGCCCGGAGAGCCGTCTAGGTCATGCGCCGTCCACTGGGTCCTGTACTGCGCCGCTCACTGCTGCCGCTGCTGCTGCTCGCCGCCTGTCCGGCGGCGCTGCCCGCCCCGGCCACGGCGGCCCCGCCCGCCCCCGCTCCCGCGGAGTCGCCCGCGCTCGCCTTCGCGCCCCGCTACCACACCGTGCAGCACGGCGGCCTGGTCCGGGCCGCGAACTCCGCCGTCTCCTGCCGGACCTCCGGGCCCACCGCGAAGCGGTGCCCCGCGGTGCGCGGCGGCCGGGCGGGCGGGGTCAACGGCGACTTCGACATGTTCTACACGGACGTGGACCGCGACCCGAACACGTACAACTCCAGCCGCGGCGAGGTGCGGCTGCCCGCCGGTTCGCGGGTGAGCTACGCCCGCCTGTACTGGGGCGGGAACCTGCTCGCCGGTGAGCAGAAGCCGCCGAAGGACAACGGGCGGGTGCTGTTCGCGGAGCCGGGCGGGGCCTACCGGGAGGTCCGCGCGGACAGCCGGACGGGGCACCGCGTCGCGGGCGGCATGGACGCCTTCCAGGCCTCCGCGGACGTCACCCGCCTGGTGCGCGCCGCCGGGCCGGGGCAGTACACCGTCGCCCAGGTCAATGTGGCCAGCGGCCGTTCGCGGGCCGGCACCTGGGGCGGCTGGACCCTCGTCGTCGCCTACGCGAACCCGCGGGAGCCGCGCCGCGAACTGGGCCTGTGGGACGGCTTCGTCGCCTTCGACGCCGCGCACCCGAGCCACACCGTGCCGCTCACCGGTGTCGCGGTGCCGAAGGGGGCGCGCGGGACGGCCGGGTTCGTCGCCTACAACGGGGACCGCGGCACCCGCGGGGACTCGCTGACGCTCTCCACCGGCCGCGGGCCCGGGGTGTCGCTGTCCGGCCCCGCCGACCCGGCCGACGACATCCTCAACTCCACGGTCTCCGGGCCCGGCGGGGCGCGCACGGCGCGTACGCCCGCGTACGACAACACGCTCGGCTACGACTCGGATGTCCTGGACGCCTCCGCGGCGCTCGCGCCCGGCGGTGACCGGCTCGGGGCCCGCTTCACCTCCCGCCGGGACGCGGCCTGGCTCGGGGCGTTCTTCCTCGCCGCCGACGCCGGGCGCTGACCGGGGCAGTACGGGAGACGGGCGCATGGAGCAGTCAACCGCGGGCCGGGCCGGGCCGCTTCGGGTCCTGCATGTGGCACAGCCCGCGGAGGGCGGGGTGGCCCGGGTCGTCGCCGACCTGGTGCGCGCCCAGCTCGCGGCGGGCCTGGACGTGCGCGCCGCCTGCCCCGAACAGGGCGGCCTGGCACCCTCGTTGCGCGGACTCGGCAGCGAGGTGCGCGCCTGGGAGGCGGGCCGGGACCCCGGACTCGCGGTGGCGTCGGAGGCCCGGCGCCTGGCCCGGCTGGTCGGCGAGGTGCGGCCCGATGTGGTGCACGCGCACAGCGCGAAGGCGGGGCTCGCGGCGCGGCTCGCGGTGCGCGGGCGCCTGCCGACGGTCTTCCAGCCGCACGCCTGGTCCTTCGAGGCGGTCACCGGGACGACGGCGGCGCTGGCCCGCCGCTGGGAGCAGTACGCGGCCCGGTGGAGCGCGCGGGTGGTGTGTGTGAGCGAGGCGGAGCGGCGCACCGGGCTGCGGGCCGGGGTGCGCGCCGCCTGGTCGGTCATCCCCAACGGTGTGGACACCGACCTCTTCAGTCCGGGCCCGGCCGCGCTCCCCGCGCCGGGCCCCCGGGAGTCGGGGGGCCGGCCCGGCGGCTCGCGGCCGGTGGACGCGCCGGGCCCGCTGGTGGTGTGCGTGGGGCGGCTGTGCCGGCAGAAGGGGCAGGACGTACTCCTCGACGCCTGGCCGCAGATGCTGCGCAGGCTGCCCGGGGCCCGGCTCGTGCTGGTCGGCGAGGGCCCGGCCGAGGAGCGGCTGCGGCAGGCCGCGGCGGCGACGGGCGCCGGGGCCTCGGTGTCCTTCCCGGGGGCGGTGGCCGATCCGGCGCCCTGGTACCGGGCGGCGGACCTGGTGGTGCTGCCCTCGCGCTGGGAGGGGATGGCGCTGGCGCCGATGGAGGCGATGGCCTGCGCGCGGGCTGTCGTGGTCACCGATGTCGGCGGCAGCCGGGAGTCGCTGCCGCCGGGCCATGTGCCGTACTGCCTGGTGCCGCCGGAGGATCCCGGGGCGCTGGCCCGCGCGGCGGTCGGTGTGCTCACCGACGCGCGGCTGCGGGACGCGCTCGCCCTCGCGGGGCGCCGTCACGTCCTGAGTTCCCACGATGTGCGGCGCACCGCCGAGCAGTTCGCCGACCTCTACCGCGAACTGCTCGGCATGCAGCGCACCGATCCCAGGGAGAACCGCACCCCGTGACCGCCGAAAGCACCGTCCCTCCGCCCGCCGGGCGCCCCCGCGGCGAGAGTGCCGCGCCCGGTTCCGCCTCCCGCAGCTCACTCGCCCTCGCGCCCCGGCCGGTGGCCGGGAAGCCGCTCGGCGGGACCGGCCGCGGCCCGGACCGCCGATGGGGCGGCCGGCCCCCGCTCCTGATCGTCGACATGCTGGCGGCACTGGTCTCCTCGGTGCTGCTCGGCGGCCCGGCGGCCCGGCCGCTGCCGACCGCGCTCCTGGTGGCGACGGCGGCGCTCGCGCATGCCCGCGCGCCCCGGCGCACCGGCCCGGCGCCGGGCGCCCTGGAGGAGCTGCCCGCCGTGTTCCTGCGCGCCGCGGTCTGCTGGTGCCTGACGGCGGCGCTGCTCGCGGCGCTCGCTCCGGCGCGCGCCCTCTCGCTCGCCACCCTGGGCGCGGCGCTCGCGCTGCACACCTCCCTCGGCTTCGCGGGCCGCACGCTGCTGGCGCGGCTGCGCACCCGCGCGGCGCTCGCCCACCCGCGCGCGGCCCTGGTCATCGGCGAGAGCGGCGCCGCCCGGCAGGTGGCGGCGGCGATCCTGCGGCATCCGCGGACCGGACTGCGCCCGGTGGGCCTCGTCGGCGCCCGGGAGACGGAGGCCGCCGACGAGGACGAGGAGCGGCCCGGGACCGAGCCGCCGCGGCTGCCGGTGCTGAACTCCCCCGAGGAGATCCGCCGCGCGGTGGTCCAGAACGGGGTGCGCGCCGCCCTGGTGGTGGGCGCCGACACCTGCGTGGCCCGGCACCAACTCCTCGCCCAGCTCGACGAGTTCGGCTGCGAGCTGTGGCGCATCGACACCGCGGGCGGCTACGCCCCCGCGACCGGGCACCGGCTCGCCGCCTTCCCCTGCGAACTGCTCGCCCCGGTGCGCGGCGCCCGGCTCAGCCTCGCCAAGCGCTCCCTGGACGTGGTGGTCTCCGCGCTCGCCCTGCTGGCGCTGAGCCCGCTGCTCGCCCTGTGCGCGGGCGTGCTGCGGCTGACCGACGGCCCCGGGGTGGTCTTCCGCCAGGAGCGCATCGGCCGCGACGGCCGCCCCTTCACGCTGCTGAAGTTCCGCACCTACCGCCCGGCCGACGCCGAGGAGTCGGCGACCCGGTGGAGCGTCGCCGGGGAGGCCCGCATCAGCCTGTTCTGCCGGTTCCTGCGCAGCACC
This sequence comes from Streptomyces physcomitrii, assembly GCF_012273655.1. Taxonomy (GTDB): domain Bacteria; phylum Actinomycetota; class Actinomycetes; order Streptomycetales; family Streptomycetaceae; genus Streptomyces; species Streptomyces physcomitrii. Next base: position 181,842 of record NZ_JAAWWP010000005.1, read on the forward strand.
AGCCTGGACGAGCTGCTGCAACTGGTGAACGTGCTGCGCGGCGACATGAGCCTGGTCGGCCCGCGCCCCGAACGCCCGTATTTCGTCGCCGAGTTCAGCCGCCTGCATCCGGGCTACGCGGCGCGGCACCGGCTGCCGGTCGGCATCACCGGCCTCGCGCAGATCAGCGGGCTGCGCGGCGACACCTCCATCGAGGACCGGGCCCGCTTCGACAACGCGTACATCGAGACCTGGTCGCTGTGGGGGGATGTGTGCATCCTGCTGCGCACGGTCTCCTCGCTGCTGCGCCGCACGGGAAGCTGAGGACGACGTGAGCCAGTGGGCCGCACCCCTGCCGCTGCCGGACCGGGCGGCGGCACTCGGCGCCTTGCGGCGGGCGGCACCGGTACTGCCGGTGGTGCTGCTGCTCGCCCTGGTGGCGCTGCCCGCGGGCGGTCCCTTCGGGGCGGGCGACGGCTCCGGCGGCACCCTCGCGGACGCGCTCTCCGCGGTGCTCGTCGCCGGCTGCGCGCTGCGCCTGGTGCGCGGGGCGCACCGGCCGCTCAGCCGGCTCGCGGCGCTGGTGCTGGGGCTGCCGGTCGCGGGCATCGCGCTGGCCGCGGCGGGCGCGGCCGGTACGACGGGCCTGACCGGCATGGTCCGCTATCTGCAGATCTTCGTCCTGGTCCCGGCCGCGGTGCTGCTCCTGGTGCGCGACGCCCGCGACTTCCGCCTGGTCGCCTGGTCCTTCCTCGGCCTCGCGCTGTGGCAGGGCGCGGTCGGCGTGCACCAGTACCTCACCGGCACCGGCGCCTCGTACATGGGCTCCGACGTACGCGCGGTCGGCACCTTCGGCCCGAACGACATCATGGGGATGTCCACGGTGGTCAGCTACGGACTGGTGTGCGCGGTGGGGCTCGCGCTCGGCCCGGGCGCCGCCGCTGCCGACTCCCCTTCTGCCGCGTCGACTTGGGAGCACTGGCGGCGGCCGCTCGCGGCGGGCTGCGCGGTGCTGCTCCTGGTGCCGCTGTCGCTGTCGTTCAGCCGCGGCGCGTGGATCGCGACGGTGGTGGCGCTCTCGGTGCAGCTCCTGATGGCCGGAGTACGGCGCGCGGTACGGGTGTTCGCCGCCGTCGCCGCGGCCGGGGTGGTGCTGGTCGCGGGCATGGGCGTCGGCTCGCAGCTGCTGAGCGAACGCGTCGGCAGCATCGGCCGGGTGACCGCGGCCCCCGACCAGTCGGTGACCGACCGGTACACGATGTGGGCGGCGGCGCTCGGCATGTGGCGGGAGCAGCCGGTGACGGGCGTGGGCCTCAAGCAGTTCCCCGCCGAACGCGACAGCCACGCCTCGCTCGCCCTCTCCTCCGGCAGCGATGTCGCGGGCGCGGGCACCGACTTCCACCGCCAGGCCCTGCTCTCCCCGCACAACATGTATCTCCTCGTCCTCAGCGAGCAGGGCATGCTCGGCCTCACCGCCCTCGCGGGCAGCTGGGCCGTCCTCCTGGTCCGGGGCCTGCGCCGCGCCGCCAAGTCGCGTCCCGGAAAAGGCAGTTCGCACCCGGGACACCCCGACCGGGCCCCCGCCAAGGACTGCGCCTTCGTCGCCTGCGGACTGCTCGTCTGGCAGCTCGCCGACTTCGTGTACGCGGACATCGGCGGCCCCTCGACCGTGCTGACCGCGGTCGTCCTCGGACTCGCCGCCTGGTGGGCCCTGGCCGACCGCGGCCCCCGGGAGGCGACCCGGTGAGCAAGCGGACCCGGCCCACCGCCGGTACGCCCGAGGAGGCCGCGACGGTACCCACGCCGCAGGGGACGGCGGCCACCGCGACGATGACGGCCCCGGCCACCCCTCCCCCCGGCACCGAAAGCACGGAAATCCCCGGCGCCGCGACCGGGAGCCACTCCCCCAACTCCCGTACCTCCGAGGGCACTTCCCCGGCCGCCGCTTCTCCCCCTCCCTCCGTCAACCGCCTCCTGGCCCGGGCGGCGCTGCTCACCGCGGTGTTCTCGGCGGCCGGTTCGCTGCTCGGCCTGGTGCGGGACCAGACCCTGGCGCAGCTGTTCGGGGCGGGTCCGGGCACCGACGCCTTCCTGGTGGCGTGGACGGTGCCGGAGCTGGCCTCGACGCTGCTGATCGAGGAGGGGCTGGCCTTCGCGATGGTGCCCGCGTTCAGCGTGGCGCTGTCGCGGCGGGCGCGCGGCGAACGGGCGGCCGGCGGCGGCGATCCGGTGCGCGCCCTGGTGGCGGCCTCCCTGCCGCGCCTGGCCCTGTGGCTCACGGGCGCCGGGGCCCTGCTGATCGCCACCGCGCCGCTGCTCGTGGACCTGCTGGCACCGGGCCTCGACGACCCGGGGCTCGCGGTGGACTGCACCCGGCTGACGGCGACCTCGCTGCTCAGCTTCGGGCTCACCGGCTACTGCAGCGCCGCCCTGCGCGCGCACCGCAGCTTCCTGGCACCGGCGACCATCTACGTGGCGTACAACACCGGCATCATCACCGCCCTGTTCGTCTGCGGCGGGCGCTGGGGAGTGGCCTCGGCGGCGGTCGGGGTCGCGGTCGGCGGCTGCCTGATGGTCGCGGTGCAGGCACCCTCGCTCTGGCGCCGCCTGCGCACCGGGGAGGCGGCACCCCCGGCCGCCCCCGGCTCCGGCGCCCAGACCGCCGAGGAGACATCCGTACCGCCCAACGGGGCCCGGCGCGGGGCGGGTTGGCCAGTGGACGGCGGGCTGCTGCTGACCGTGCTGCTGTTCGCGGCGGTGCGCCAGTCGCAGGTGTTCATCGAGCGCTTCCTCGCCTCCGGGCTGCCCGCGGGGGCCATCTCGCACCTCAACTACGCCCAGAAGATCTGCCAGTTGCCGATGGTGCTCTCGCTGATGCTGTGCACGGTCACCTTCCCGGTGGTGGCGCGGGCGGTCGCCGACGGGGACACCGAGGCCGCCCGCGACCGGGTGGAACGCGATCTGCTGCTGGCCGCCTCGGTGGTACTGCTCGGCGCCGCCGCGGTGGTGGCGAGCGCGCCGCAGCTGGTGCAACTCCTGTTCCAGCGGGGGGCGTTCACCGCCGCCGACACCCTGGCGACGGCCGGGGTGATGCGGGTGTACGCGGCCGGGCTGCTCGGGCACACCCTGGTGGGCGCGCTGATCCGGGCGTACTTCTCCGGCAACCGGCGGGCCTGGTACCCGGTCGCGGCGATGGCGGCCGGTGCGGCGGCGACCGGGCTGCTCGGCGCGCTGGCCGTCGGCCCCTTCGGGGTGCGGGGCATCGCCGCCGCGAACGCCGCCGGGATCACGCTGACCGCGGCGCTGCTCCTGTACGGCTGCACCCGTACCGTCCCGCTGCGCACCGGCCGGGTGGCCGCCGCGCTGCTGTGCCCGCTCGGCGGCGCGGTGGCCGCCGCGGCGGCCGGACTCGCCGCCGCGCCCCTGCTCGGCACCCTCGGCGCCACCGCCCCGGCAGCCGCGCTCGCCCTCCAACTCCCCCTGATCGCGCTGGTGTTCGCGGCGGTGACCTGCCTCCTCGGCCGTCGCGGCTTCCCGGCGCTCTCCGTACGCCTGCCCCGGCTCGGCCGCCCGGCACCGCACCCGGCGCGCACCGCCGACGAGCCGACCGCCACCGCCACCGCCACCAAAGACACAGACACAGACACAGACCCCGCCGACCGAAAGAGCGCCGATGTCCGTTGAACCGCAGCCGGGACGCACCCCGCGCCCCCGCCGGGCCGCCTTCGGGGTGCCCTGGATCGCCATGTACCACTCGGTGGGCAGCTGCGCCGACGACCCGTACCGCATCACCGTGAGCCCCGACCGGCTCGCCGAGCAGCTGCGCTGGATGCGGCGCAACCGGCTGCGGGGCGTCGGGGTCGGGGAGTTGCTCGCCGCGCGGGCCGCGGGCGGGGGCCGCGGTCTGGTCGGGCTGACCTTCGACGACGGCTACACCGACTTCCTCAGCCACGCGCTGCCGCTGCTGCGGCGCTGCGGATTCCGGGCCACGGTGTTCGTGCTGCCGGGGCGGCTCGGCGGGGTCAACGAGTGGGATCCGCTGGGCCCGCGCAAGCCGCTGCTGACCGCGGAGGGCATCCGCGAGGCGCATGCCGCCGGGATGGAGATCGCCTCCCACGGGCTCACCCACATCGATCTGACCGGCTGCGACGAGCAGTTGCTGCGCGCCGAGACGGTGGGCAGCCGCACCCTCCTGTCCGAGCTGGTGCGCGCCGAGGTGAGCGGCTTCTGCTATCCGTACGGCACCGTCGACGCCCGGGTGGCGGCCGCGGTCCGCAGGGCCGGGTACCGCTACGCCTGCGCGATCGACCCGGGCCGCCTGAGCGGGCCGTTCGCGCTGCCGCGGCTGCACATCGGGCAGCAGGACACCCCCTTGAGGATGGCGCTCAAGCGCAGGCTGCACCCGCTGCGCCGCCGGGCCCCGCGCGAAGAGGCGGCCCCGGTGTGAGGGCGCTGCACATCATCACCGGCCTCGGCGTCGGCGGTGCCGAGCAGCAACTTCGGCTGCTGCTGCGGGAGTTGCCGGTGGACTGCGAGGTGGTCACGCTCACCAACCCGGGCCCGGTCGCGGACGGGCTGCTCGCCGACGGGGTCCGCGTGGTCCATCTGGGCATGGCCGGCAACCGGGACCTGTCCGCGCTGCCGAGACTGACCGCGCTGATCGAGCGCGGCGGCTACGACCTGGTGCACACCCATCTGTACCGGGCCTGCCTCTACGGCCGGATCGCCGCCCGCCTGGCGGGCGTACGGGCCATCGTGGCCACCGAACACTCCCTGGGCGAAAGGCAGTTGGAGGGCCGCCCGCTGACCGGCGCGGTACGCGGCCTCTACCTCGCCGGGGAGCGCCTGGGCCGTGCCACGGTCGCCGTCTCCGCCACCGTCGCCGAACGGCTGCGCCGCTGGGGCGTGCCCGAGGGCCGGATCCACCTGGTACCCAACGGCATCGACGCCGGGGCCTTCCGCTTCGACGCCGCCGCCCGCCGCCGCACCCGGGCGCTGCTGGGCCTCCCCGAGGACGCCTATGTCATCGGCGGGGTGGGGCGGCTCGCGGCGGGCAAGCAGTTCGGCGTACTGATCGAGGCACTCGCCCAACTCCCGGCCGACTGCCGCCTGTTGCTGGTCGGGGGCGGCCCCGAGGAGGCCGCGCTCCGGCAGGCGGCACGGCAGCGGGGCCTCGCCGGCCGGGTCGTGCTCGCCGGGGAGAGCCCGCTGCTGCCCGCGCCCCGGGACGCTCAACGCCCGCCGCTGGGCGCCCTGTTGTCCGCGATGGACGTACTGGCCTCGCCCTCCCCGGAGGAGGCCTTCGGCCTGGCCGCCGTCGAAGGGCTCGCGGCGGGACTGCCGGTGCGCTACGCGGCCTGCCCCGCCCTGGAGGACCTGCCCCGGCAGTCCACCGCGGGCGCCGAACGCCTCGCCCCCGGCGCCGCCTCCTTCGCCCGCGCCCTCGCCGCGCTGCGGGCCGCGGGCCCGCGCCGCCTCGACGTACCCGGCGCCGTCCACCACTACAGCATCGCCCGCAGTGCCCGGCAGCTGACCGGCGTGTACGCACAGGCGCTGGCACCGACCAAGGGAGTGACCCGCTCATGACCGAACAATCCCCGCCCCGCCCGGCCGCCCGCGCCGCGCTCGCCCGTCTGCGGCGGCTGCCCGCCTGGTGGCTGCTGCCGGTGTGCGCCCTGCTCGGCGCGGTGATCGGCGGCGCGTACGGGCTGCTGCGCGCTCCCCAGTACACGGCGACGAGCTATGTCATCGCGGTCCCCGGCGACAAGGCGGATCCGGCGACCGCGCTCGGCTTCGCCCAGGCCTACGGCCGGGTCGCCACCCAGCTCGCCGTCCTCGGCGACGCCCAGGTCGAGGCGGGCGTCCCCGTCGCGACGCTGCGCGAGAGCGTACGGGCGGCCACCTCCCCCGACGCGCCGATGATCTCCCTGTCGGCCACCGCCGCCTCGCCGGGGACCGCCACCGACATGGCCAACGCGGTCGCCCGCGCGCTGACCGCCAACGCCCGCCTCACCAAGGACGCGATGCGGGTGCAGCTGGTGCAGTTCTCCCGCGCCACCGAACCCTCCTCCCCCGCCTCCGCCTCCGCCGCGGTGACCGCCCTGGTCGGCGCGAGCGCGGGCGGACTGCTCGGCGGCCTCGCCCTGCTCGCCCGGCCCCGGCGCCGCACCACGGTCGGGGAGAACGCCTCGGTACCGGCCCCGGCGGGCGAGAGCGCGCCCGCCGCCGAGCGGGCCGGTGACGCCCGGGCGGCCACATGAGCAGCGCCCTCGGCACCGGCCTGCCGCGCGCCGGCGCCCGCCGCGCCCCCTCCGCCGCGGCGGACGCCGCCGGGCAGAGCGCCGTCTTCGGCTGGTGCCGCACCCAGAGCGAGTTCGCGGCGCTGGCCCCGGAGTGGGAGCGCCTGTACGACAACTGCCGCAGCGCGACGCCCTTCCAGAGCCACGCCTGGCTGCACTCCTGGTGGCGCGCCTACGGCACCCGGGGCCGCCTGCGCCTCGCCCTGGTGCGCGACGGCGCGGGCCGGCTCCTCGCGGTGGCCCCGCTGCGGGCGGTGCGGTGGCCGGTGCCCGCGCTGGTCCCGCTCGGCAGCGCGGTCACCGACTTCATGGACGTCCTCCTCGACGACGACCACCGGGGCGCCGCCGCCGAGGCCCTGGTGCGCGGACTGTCGGCCGCCGCCCGCACCCGGCTGCTCGACCTGGGCGAGGCCCGGCCCGGCGCGGCCACCGCCCTGCTGTACGAGGCCTGGCCGGGCCCGCGGCGGATCCTGGACGACTCGGTGTGCCTGCAACTGCCCGCCGTACCGCTGGAGTCGCTGCTGACCCGGCTGGCGGCGCCGCGCGCCCAGCGGGTCCGCGCCAAGCTGCGCAAGCTGGACGCCCTCGGCATCGAGCAGCGCCCGGTGCCCGCCGCGGAGGCCGAGCAGGCGGTACGCACCCTGCTGCGGCTGCACCGGCTCCAGTGGCAGGGCCGCGGGGTGACCGCCGAGCATCTGCGGCCCCGGTTCGCGGAGCACCTGGTGGGCGCCGCCGGCCGGATGGTGGCCGCCGGGCAGGCCCGCCTGACCGAGTTCCGCCTCGACGGGGAGGTAGCCGCCGTCGACCTGAGCCTGCGCGGCCCCCGCCTGCGGGGCGGCTACCTCTACGGCGCCGATCCCCGGCTGCGGGAACGCAAGGCGGACGTCGCCACGATGCTGCTCCGCTCTGTCCTCGCGGACTGCCCGGACACCGGCGCCCCCGGCGGGATTCTGAGCCTGCTGCGCGGCGAGGAACCGTACAAACACCACTGGCGCCCCGACACCGCCGTCAACCGGCGCTATCTGCTGGCCAGTCGGAGCACCGCCCCGCTGCTCACCGCGGTCACCCTGGACGCGGCGGCCCGGCAGCGGGCACGGGCACTGCGCGCGGCCTGGCGGGAGCGGACCTGGGCGGCGCCGTGGGAGCGGGGGGAGCGGAACGGGACGGGGAAGAGGGCCGGTCAGCGGGCCCTGGGGCCTGAGGAGAAGGCGAAGGGGCCGGAGCAGAGGAGCAAGGCGCCGGACGCGCAGGGGCGGAACGGGAAGGGACGGAACGGGAAGGAGCCAGACGGCAAGGCGCCCGGCGGGAAGGCATCGGACGGGAAGAGGCCCGACGCGAAGGCACCCGTCCGTAAGGCACCCGTCCGTAAGGCGCCCGTCCGTAAGGCGCCCGTCCGTGAGGCACCCATCCGCGAGGCAGCCCTCCGTGAGGCACCGATCCGGCAGGCGCCGCCCCGGAAGGCGGGCGTCGAGGCGGCCTCCTCCTCACCGGCCCGGAGCGGGCAAGGCGGCGGGAAGTCCGCCGCTCCGGCGCCGCGGACCGCCCCGGATGCCGGAGCCGGGCGCGGGGCGGACCGTGAGAGCTGAGGCGGAGGAGGAGGCGGCGAGGGCGGCGGCGGAAGGGCCGAAGGCCAGGCGGGCTGCCGGGACCGGCGAGGCGCCCGGGGCAGACAGGGCAGACGGCGCCGAGGGGGCAGACGGGCGGCGCACACCCGGCACCGCTGCCGCCGCCCGCGTCTCCCCGGCCCCCGTTTCCCCGGCCCTCGGCACCCGGGCGGCAGTCCCCGGCGCCGGATCATCCGTCCCCGCCACCGGACCAGCGGCCCTCCCCACCGGACCAGCGGCCCTCGCCACCGGACCACCGGCCCTCCCCACCGGACCAGCGGCCCTCGCCACCGGACCACCGGCCCTCGCCACCGGACCAGCAGCCCTCGCCACCGGACCGACGGCCCTCCCCACCGGCTCAGCAGCCCCCGCCACCGCATCCGCAGGCCTCTCCACCGGCTCAGCAGTCCTCGTCGCCGAACCAGTCCCGCAGCCAGCCGGGCAGCCGGGACTCGCAGGACCCGTCGTCCTCCGGCGGGTCGGGGACCTCGGCCTCCGGCGGGTCCGGGATCTCGGGCCACTCCGGTTCCTGGGGCTCGCCGGGTTCCTCGGGTGCCGTGCCGCCGGAGACCACCGAGCGGTAGAGGGCGGCGGCGCGCGGATTCTGCCCGCACTGCCAGACGCCGTGCGGGCAGTAGTCGGTGATGGTCTGGTAGAGCGGCTTGTGGTCGCTCATCCAGTCGAGCATGCCGCGCATGTAGGCGGAGTTGTCACCGCCGCGGAACAGTCCCCACTCGGGGAAGGAGATCGGCTTGCGGTGCGCGGCGGCGAAGGCGGCGTGGTCGCGCAGCCCGTACGGCTCCTTGATCTGGTCCTCGAAGGACAGGCCCTCGGGCTGGTCGTAGGCGTCGAGGCCGATGATGTCGACGACCTTGTCGCCGGGGTAGCACTCGGTCCACGGGATGGCGTCCCGGCCGCGGGTGGCGGTGAAGTCGAAGCGCAGCTGCTGCCCGGGGACCATGCGCATGACGCGGACGATGCGGGTCCAGTACGCCTTCCAGGCGGCCGGGTCGGGGCCGCAGCGGTGCGAGTAGGTGGTGCCGTTCATCTCCCAGCCGGGCACCAGGACCGTGTCGGGGACCTTCAGCGCGACCAGGCGCTGGGCGAGCCGGTAGAAGTGCTGGTCGTAGGCGCCGGACGCGCCGCGGCGCAGCAGGGTGCGGACCTCTCCGTCACCGAGCCGCTCCTCGTTGCGTTCCATCATCGGGACGTTGACGACGAGCATCCGGTCGTTTTCGGCGCGGCGCCATTTCGCCCAGCTGTCGAGGAATCCGTGGCCGCCCTCGATGTTCTCCCAGCGGTCGCCGGGCAAGTAGGTGTGCCCGACCCGGATTTCGGCGCCGCCGAGCCAGCGGCTGAATTCGGCGATCCGCCGGACGCCCTTCTCGCCGTAGTCGAGATAGGCGCCCACGGCGGTTTCCGCGGCGGCCGGAGCGGGCGCGCCGCCGGGCGGTGCACTGCCCGGCGGTCCGCCCTCGGGCCCGGGCCCCGCGGCGGGCGCCGCCTCGCGGGCCGTACCCCCCGGACCGGCGCCGTCACCGCCGCCGACCGGTGTGAAGAGCGCGGCAGCCGTGACCAGCACGGCCGCGCATACCAGCCCGCCGGCCACCCGGCGCCGATGCTGGGATACGAGACCGTCGTGTGCGCGCATACCCATGCCGCTCCCTTTCTCACTGCCCGACCCTGCATTGTCCGACCCTGCACTGTCCGCTTTCCCGGTCGCCGTCACCCGGCACGACTCTCCCGGTTCTCGGTTTCCGCGGAGACGCTTTCCTGTTCCGCGTCCTGTTCATTTTCTTGTGCCACGCCGACTGACCCGACGTCATAAATATTTCTATTACGCCGATTGAGTTTCTGAAACGCCCTCCGCCCACCCTTTCCCTCTGCCGGGTGAGCAAATGGCGGGCTCGACGAGGAGGATCAGCCAGGTGCCGCAGTTCGACACCCGCGTACCCGCCGTACTGCTGCGGATCGACCGGAACCCCTTCCATCACGGCACCCTCGGTGCGGTGCGCTCGCTCGGCCGCGCCGGAATCGACGTGCACCTGGTGGCGGATCTGACGGGCAGTCCGGTCGGCCGCTCCCGCCATCTGCGGGCGGTGCACGTACCGCCGCCGCCCGACGCCCCGGAGGAGCGGATCGCGCGCGCCCTCGGCCGGCTCGCCGGGCGGCTCGCGCACCCCGCCGTGCTGATCCCGCTGGACGACGCGAGCGCCGTCGCGATCGGCCGCCGCCACCACGCGCTCGCGGGCCGCTTCCTGCTGCCCGGCATCCCGTCCGTACTGCCCGAGGAGGTCGCCGACAAGGAGCGCCTGGCGGGGGTCTGCGCCCGGCTCGGCATCCCGCACCCGCTGACCCTGGTGCCCGCCGACGCCCGGCAGGCCGCGGCCGCCGCCCGGCGCCTGGGCCTGCCCGTGGTCGCCAAGTGGAGCCGCCCCTGGCTGCTGCCCGCGGGCGCCGGACTGCGCAGCACCTGCCTGCTGCGCACCCCCGCCGAGGCCGCCGCCCTGTTCACCCGCGGCGCGCGGGCGGGCGGCAGCCTGCTCCTCCAGCGGTATCTGCCGCCGGGACCCGGCCGGCACCTCGACTGGTTCTTCCACGGCTACGCCGCCCGGGACGGCCGCATCCACGGCGGCGGTGCGGGCCGCAAGGAGCGCTCCTGGCCGCGCGGCGCCGGACTGACCGCGCTGGGCCGCTGGACCCCGGGACCCGAACTCGCCGAGGCCGCGGGCGCCCTCGTCGCCGCCCTCGGCTACCGCGGCATCCTCGACCTCGACTTCCGCTACGACCCCGGCACCGGCACCTACCACCTGCTCGACTTCAACCCCCGCCCCGGCGCCCAGTTCCGCCTGTTCGCGGACGCGGGCGGACTCGACGTGGTGCGCGCCCAGCACCTGGACCTGACCCACCGTCCGCTCCCGGCGCCCCGCCCGCGGCCCGGCCGGGTCTTCGTCGTCGAGAACTACGCGCCGCTCGCCGCCCTGCGCCCCGCGCGCGGCGGCCGCCGCGAGGGCGCCTGGCTCGCGGCCGACGACCCGCTGCCCGGCCTCGCCCTCGGCCGGCTGTTCACCCGGCACGCCGTGTCCAGGCTGGCCGCCCGGCTGCGCCGCGCCCTGCCGCCCCGCCCCCGGCGGGCACCCGCCGCGGGCACCACCGCCCTGGTGCCGGGCCAGGCGGGCCCCGGCGACCTGGAGTCCGCCCCTCGGGCCGGACAGGAGGACCTCCGCCCCGCGAAGAACCCCACGGAGAAGAACCCCACGGACCGGAACGCGGACCGGAACACGGACCGGAAGACGGACAGGAAGAAGGCGAGCAGTTGCTGACGCACGATCTGCTGGTGGTCGGCGCGGGACCCTACGGACTCTCGATCGCCGCGCACGCCGCCGCGGCCGGACTCGACCTCAAGGTCTTCGGCCGCCCGATGGACTCCTGGCGCAGCCATATGCCGCCCGGCATGCTCCTGAAGTCCGAGCCCTGGGCCTCCCACCTCTCCGACCCGGCGGGCGCCTTCGGCCTCGACGCCTACGCCGCCGCCCACGGGCTGAGCGCCCGGCACGGCGAGCCGATCGGGGTGGCCGAATTCGCCGCGTACGGGCTGTGGTTCGCCGAGCGCGCGGTCCCCGCCGTCGACGAGCGCCTCGTCCGTTCCCTGCGGCCGGTCCCCGGCGGCTTCCGGGCCACCACCGAGGACGGCGAGGAGGTCCGCGCCCGCACGGTCGCCCTCGCGGTCGGTGTGCTGCCCTTCGTCGATTTGCCCGGGGCGCTGCGCCCGCTCGGCACGGACGGCGCGCTGGCCTCGCACAGCAGCCACCACGGCGATCTGACGCGCTTCCGCGGCCAGGACGTCACCGTCGTCGGCGGCGGGCAGGCCGCCCTGGAGACCGCGGCCCTGCTCGCCGAACAGGGCACCCGCACCAGGGTCCTGACCCGCGCCGGGCAGCTGTGCTGGAACGACCTGCCGCCCGCCCTCGACCGCCCCTGGTGGCGCCGCGCCCGCTCCCCGCTCAGCGGCCTCGGCCAGGGCTGGCGCAACTGGTCCTACGCGCAGCTCCCGGGCGCCTTCCGCCTGTTGCCCGCCGAGCGGCGCACCAGGATCAGCGCCACCGCGCTGGGTCCGGCGGGCGCCTGGTGGGTGCGCTCACGCGTGGAGTCGGGGGTCGAGGTGCTGACCGGCCACGAGATCGTCCGCGCCGAGCCCGCCGGGGGCCGGGTGCGCCTGGAGGTCGCCGGCCCGGGCGGCACGCTTCGCCTGCGCACCGACCACGTCCTCGCGGCCACCGGCTTCACCGCGAGCAGCGCGCGGCTCGCCCCGCTCGACCCGGAGATCCGCGCGGCCCTGCACACCCTCGGCGACGGCTCCCCCGCCACCGGCCCGGGCTTCGAGTCCTCCTGCCCCGGCCTCTTCCTCGCGGGCCTGGTCACCGCCTCCGCCTTCGGCCCGTCGATGCGCTTCGTCTACGGGGCCTCGTACACGGCGGACCGGCTGGTACGCGGCGTGCGGCGCAGGCTCCGCCGGGGCGGGCCGGTACGGGTGCCGGGTCCGGCGGTGGGGGCCGAGGCGGGCGCGGTGGGGCCGGGCGCGATCGTGGTGGGTTCGGGCGCGGTGGGGTCGGGCGCGATCGAGGTGGGCGCGGCCGGAGCCCGTGCGGCCGGGACCGGGGCAGCCGGGGCGGACGACGGGCGCAGCCCGGCCGGAGCGGGCGCGGCGGGCTGAGCTGCGGTAGCGGGGGGGGCCGCCGGGGGGCGGGCAGCGCAAAGGGCCGGGTGGCCGCCGTGTGGCGGTCGCCCGGCCCTTCTGTCGCCGTACCCCTGTTACGCGGCCCGGCGGGAAGCGGCCGTACCGCGGCGGTAGAGGACTCCGCCGCCGATCAACAGTACCGCGCCCGCCGCTGCCGCGGTGGTGGTGAGCGCGCTGTCGCCGCCGGTCTCGGCCAGCACGGGCGCCTGCGGCTCGGGTGCCTGAGGCTTCGGTGCGGGCGGTGCTTCGTGATGGACCGGGGTCTCGGGCTGCGGCTCGGGCTTCGGCTTCTCAGGGGCCGGTTCCGAGTCGTTGACGCAGCTGTTGCCGACCGCCGGGTTGGCGACGCCGACGACATCAACAGTGTTGCCGCACACGTTCACCGGCACGTCGACCGGTACCTGGACGTTGTTGCCCGAAAGGACTCCGGGCGAGTTCGCCGCCGAACCACCGGCGTTCGCATCGGCGAACGCGGAAGCCGCGGGCAGGGACAGGACGCTCGTCGCGGCCGCGAGAAGTCCCACACGGAAAGCCTGTCGCACTCTGGTTGTCTTCCTGCTTGGAAAGATGGAGATACCGGCCCTGGAGCCATGAACCCGGACCGGGATCAAGGACGTTCATCGATACGCGGGGGCCAGCACCGCGGTGTTCCCACCGCGGCCCGGGCCGTCCGCTCGCAAGCCGCCGCGATCACCCGCGGGTGAGCACGGCTCCACAGCCGACGGTGACCGGCCCTCGGGGCCGGTCGTGCATCAACGATTCACTTGTTGACGCAGGTGTTGCCCGCGGCCGGGTTCAGCAGACCGATCACGTTGATCGTGTTGCCGCAGACGTTCACCGGGATGTGCACCGGCACCTGGACGACGTTGCCGGACAGCACGCCGGGGGAGTGCGCGGCGCCACCCTCAGCACCGGAGGAGGCCATCGCGGGAGCGGCGGCACCGAGGGCCACGACCACACCGGCGACGATCGCCGAGCTCTTCTTGATCATCTCGGAGAATCCCTTCTTTTCCTACGGGCATGTCGGGGTGACGGCGATACCGGGCGAGCACGTATGAACGGCCCGCACCATGACCCGCATTGAGAGAAACGACCGGCACCGGGAGAGGAAACCGCGCAGCACTTTTTCGCCCCGGCTTTCACCCGAATGCCGTCGATTGAAGGACGGAAGTCGACGCACAGCCAGAGCCCGGGCCAAAGGAGGCCAAAGGAGACCGAAGGAGGAGGGGGGTGGGAGGAGAGGTGGGGTGAGGGAGGAGGCGGCTGCCGGGGGGCGGGCGGCCGGGCGGCCGGTCAGCCCTTGGGCCAGAGGTCGCGCGAGGTGAGCGCGTTCCACTCCGGATCGGGCCGCCCCGGGACCGTTCTGCCCTGCCGGTACCAGCTCTCCAGCAGAGAGGAGTAGATCGGCTCGGGTGCCGCCCGCCCGGGGGGTCTTCGGCTCTCGGGGATGTAGCGCTGCTGCTTCCAGCCGCCCAGGGAATCGGTCATACGTCCTCGTCAGGTGGGGCCGACGACAAGCGGCCCCGCCCCGCTGCCGCGCCCTCCCGCCGAGGGAGACCCGCGGCCGCCGGGCGCCCTGCCGCACCGGGTCCAACGCACCAGCGGGACGCCGGACATGGGAAGCCGTTCGAACGAGGTACCGGAACGCGCAGAAGCCCAGCTCGGACCCGTACGCCCTACCCGTTCGGCCCAGCCGTCCCGCACCGCCCGCCACCGCGGCCACCTGCGGTTCCGACCCCGCCGCCCCGAGTTATCCACAGGCTGGGGACCCTCTCCCCACGAAATCCCGCTTCCCGTGCACTATGGGGCCATGACTCAGAGCAACAACCCCGGAACCCCGGGCCAGCCGCCCGCCGCCCCGGCAGGCACGGACACCACCATGCCCGACTGGGAGAAGCGCTTCCGCGCACCCCGCGTCTCCCTCCCCGACTGGGCGGAGGACGCCCCCGAGCGCGCCCTGTTCGTCTCCAACGCCACCGGCACCTACGAGCTCTACGCCTGGGACCGCGCCACCGGCAGCCGGCGCCAGGCCACGGACCGCGCCAACGGCACCACCGACGGCGTGCTCACCCCCGACGGCGAGTGGATCTGGTGGTTCGACGACACCGACGGCGACGAGTTCGGCATCTGGCGCCGCCAGCCCTTCGCCGGTCACGCGGAGGGCGAGGCCGGGCCCGCCAAGGACGCCGTGGCCCGAGGCAAGGACATAGAGGCGAAGGCCGCGGAGGGCAAGGACGCGGGCGGCAAGGACGAGGCGGCGGTGCCCGGTCTCGCCCCCTCCTATCCGGCGGGGCTCGCCCTCGGCAGGGACGGGCGCACCGCCGTGATCGGCCGCTCCACCGACGAGGACGGCTCCACCCTCCATGTGGCCCGCGCGGGCGCCGAGACCGTCGAGATCTACCGGCACCGCGAGTCGGCGGGCGTGGGCGACCTCTCCCACGACGGTTCGCTCATCGCCATGGAGCACACCGAGCACGGCGACGCCATGCACTCCGCGCTGCGGGTGATACGGCTCGACGGTTCCACGGTCGCCGAGCTGGACGACACTCGGGGCGGCACCGAGGAACTCGGCCTGGAGGTCCTCGGCTTCGCCCCCGTCGACGGCGACACCCGGCTGCTCATCGGCCACCAGCGCCGCGGCCGGTGGGAGCCGCTGATCTGGGACATCGCCTCCGGCGAGCAGAGCGACCTGCGGCTCGAACTCCCCGGCGACGTCTCCGCCGAGTGGTATCCGGACGGCTCCGCGCTGCTGATCGCGCACAGCTTCGAGGCCCGCAGCGAACTGTGGCGGTACGACATCGCCACGGCCGCCCTGATCCGTATCGAGACTCCCCCGGGTTCGGTGTCCGGTGCGACCGCGCGCCCCGACCACAGCGTCGAGTACCTCTGGTCCTCGGCCGCCGAACCGCCGGTGGTGCGCTCCACCGACGGCGGCGTGGTCCTGGATCCGCCGGGCATGAAGGCCCCGGCCTCCGTCCCCGTCGAGGACGTCTGGGTGGAGGGGCCGGGCGGCCGCATCCACGCCCTGGTCCAGCGCCCGGCCGGGGCGAGCGGGCCGCTGCCCACGGTGTTCGAGATCCACGGCGGCCCGACCTGGCACGACAGCGATGCCTTCGCCGCGGCCCCGGCGGCCTGGGTAGACCACGGCTACGCCGTCGTCCGGGTCAACTACCGCGGCTCCACCGGGTACGGCCGCGCCTGGACGGACGCGCTCAAGCACCGGGTCGGCCTGATCGAGCTGGAGGACATCGCCGCGGTCCGCGAGTGGGCCGTGACCTCGGGCCTCGCCGACCCGGACCGGCTGGTCCTCACCGGCGGCTCCTGGGGCGGCTACCTGACCCTGCTCGGCCTCGGCACCCAGCCGGAGTCCTGGACCCTCGGCATCGCCGCGGTACCGGTGGCCGACTACGTCACGGCGTACCACGACGAGATGGAAGCGCTGAAGGCGATGGACCGCACCCTGCTCGGCGGCACCCCGGAGGAGGTCCCCGACCGCTTCCGCGCCTCCTCCCCGCTGACCTACGTGGACGCCGTCAAGGCACCGGTCTACATCTCGGCCGGGGTGAACGACCCGCGGTGCCCGATCCGCCAGGTCGACAACTACGTCACCCGCCTCGCCGCCCGCGAGGCCGTGCACGAGGTCTACCGGTACGACGCGGGCCACGGCTCGCTGGTCGTCGACGAACGCATCAAGCAACTCCGCCTGGAGCTGGAATTCGCGGAGCGGCACCTGGGGCGGTAGGTCCACGGGCCCGCGGAGGCGGGAGGACGGGCAGAAGAGAGGAGAAGGGAGAAAGAGGAGGGGAGGGGATAGGGAGGAGAGGCGCGGCGCGGGGAGAAGCGGAGTGCCGGTGGGGAAGGGAGGGTGGCTGTGGGCCGGCACCGATGAGTTTCGCCTCCGGCGGCGGTCACCACCGTGAACGCACCGTACGTAGGAGGAGGCTCAACCTCATGCCGGAGCAGAGCAGCATCACCGGACTCGGGATCATCCTCGGCACCACCCGGCGCGACCAGCTCGTCGACTGGTACCGCGCCGCGCTGGAGCCGCTGGGGGCCCGCTGGCAGGAGCACATGCTCGTCATCGGTGACTCGGCGATCATCGGCTTCGACGAGCGCGACGACCTCGCGGACAAGGCCGCGGAACCCGGGCGGCACCTGATCAACATCACGGTGCGCGATATCCGGGAGACCGAGCGGCACCTGAACACGCTCGGGGTGACCTGGGTGCGGCCGGTCGAGGATGTCGGCGGCGGCTGGTTCTTCTCGACGGTCCTGGACCCGGTCGGCAACTACCTCCAGTTCCTCCAGGGGCCGGGGACGCCGTGAGGAGGTGGGACGGGGGACTGCCTGCCGGGAGTGGGTGAGGGGACCGGGTCGAGGGGGCCCGAGACGGGGGGTGAGGGGATCGCCTGAGTGTGGCGCGAGTCCTCCGGGGGGCGGGGAGGGGGCTGGGCTTGGGCTAGGTGGAGGGAGTCGGGCGGGGCGGGGTGTCCTGAGGTGGGTGCCACGTGTCCGGGGGGTGGGGTGGGGTGGGGCGAGGGAGGACGGGTGGGGTGGGGGTGGGGGGGAGCCCCCCGGAGGATTGCGAGCCCCCCGAGAACCCCGCCCCCACCCCGCCCCGTACCGTGGTGCTGTGTACCGGTTCCTGCTGACTCCCCGCTGGTGGGGGATCAACATCTTCGTCGTGCTGGCCATCCCCTTCTGTGTGCTCATGGGGTCCTGGCAGCTCGGCCGCTTCGAGGACCGCGTCGACGACCACCGCACGGCCAGCGAGAAGTCGGAGCGGGACAGCAAGGCGGCGCCCACCCCGCTCGCCGACCTGCTCCCGGTGGACAAGGACACCTCGGGACAGCGGGCGCAGGTCGAGGGCCGCTACGGCAGGCAGCTCCTCGTACCCGGCCGGAAGCTCGACGACAAGGACGGCTTCTACGTACTGACGATGCTGCGCACCGGCACCGGCAAGGCCCTTCCCGTGGTGCGCGGCTGGCTGCCGGGGACGGCGGATCCCCGCAGGGCGCCCGCCGCGCCGACCGGAGAGGTCGAGGTCACCGGCGCGCTCCAGGCCTCCGAGAGCGCGAGCACCGACGGGGTGAACCCGGCGGGCGGACTGCCCCCCGGCCAGCTCGGCATGATCAGCGCGGCCTCCCTGGTGAACCTCGTGCCCTACGACGTCTACGACGCCTGGGTCACCCTGGACCGCGCCGACTCCGGTATGCGGGCGGTCCCGGCGGCGGAACCGGAGGGGACCGGCCTCGACCTCAAGGCCTTCCAGAACCTCGGCTACACCGGCGAGTGGTTCATCTTCGCGGGCTTCGTGCTCTTCATGTGGTTCCGGCTCCTGCGGCGCGAGGTGGAGTTCGCGCGCGACGCGGAACTCGGGCTCCTCCCGGAACCCGGACCGCAACTCGAACCGGAACCTGGACCGGACCCCGAAGCAGCAACCCCCACCCCCGGCCCGAATCCGAGCACCGAGAACGCCCCGGCCGACCCCCGCCACGAGGCGGAGACCTCCCCACGCCACTGAGCGGACCCATGCCCCGCCTTCGGCAACGGACTTCACGCGCCCCTTTGAGGCGCCGTCCCCTGGGCCCCGCCTTCCTTCTCCCTCCTCCCTCCCCGCGCCCGGAGACCTCACTTGATGTAGCCGAACTCCGCCAGGCTCTCGGGGTGAAAGGTCAGCACGTTCTCGTACATCTCCGACAGGGTGCGGTCCGATGCGCCGGGACATCCTGGTCGAGTCGAGATCTTGTAGCAGCCGGTCTTGTCCTCGGCCCGGCGGATGTCGACGCGGAATCTCGTCCCGGATGCACGACCCGGCCGAACGCCCCGTGCACCGCGTGCAGTTGTGGCCGACCCTGGTGGTCCGCGCCTCCTGCGGGGGCGCGCCGGAGGAGGAGTCGGCGCCCGGCCGCTGATCGGTCACCGGCGGCTGCGCGGTCCGGGATCCGGTCACGCGGCATCCGGGCCGGTCGGTCGGGTCGATCGGCGGCCGGTTCGGGCCCCCGCCTCAGGACCCGGCCAGCACGCCCGTCTTGTACAGCGTGCCCGCGCAGGCGTTCGGGATGGTGGTCGACGCCGACGGGGCGCCCGGTTCCGCGACATGGGAGACCGCGACGCTGCCGCCGCCGTCGTCGGCCAGCTGTGCCGACATGCCGGTCTGGTCGGTGTTGCCGGGGCTGTCGGTGGGCGTCGGGTCGGTGGAGGGGCCGCCGGGGTCGCCGCAGGACTCGGTGGGCACCCAGGCGAACTTGACCTCGTAGGACATGCCCGGCTGGAGGACCAGCTGCCCCGCTTCCTGGGAGGGGTCGGGCAGTCCGCTGCCGTCGCCCGAGGTGTGGTCGACGACGTTGATCTTCCCGGGCTCCGCGGTGCCCTGGGCCGAGGTGAGGAGACCGCCGGGGCCGCCCACGGTGCAGTTGGACGCGGAGACGTTGCTGACGCGGAAGGTGCCGTAGACCCTGCCGGCGCCGTCCGGGCCGGTGACGCTGGCGGTGGCGTTGCCGAGTTCGGCGGAGCTGCAGCTGGGCGAGCTGACGGACATGGTGTTGTCCGGCTGCGGGTCCCTGCTGGGCCGGTCGCCCTTGTCGGTGCCGTCCTCGCCCTTGCCGTCGTCCTTGCCCTCGGAGCCCCGGCTGGCGCCGGAGCCGTCCGGCTCGGTGTCGTGGGAGCCCTCGTCGGGGCCGCGGCCCTCGCTGCTGCCGCCCTGGGTGTCCTCGCGGTGCCCGGCGAGGGAGGGGCGGTCGTCGGAGGCGCCGGGTGAGCGGGAGACGTGGATGACGGCGGGTACCGCGGTGCCGAGCAGGACCGCCGTGGCGAGCGCGCCGACCAGGGCCTGCCGCTTGCGGGCGGCGCGGGCGGGCACGGCGCGCCGCAGGTGCTGGAGGGTGCCGTCCCGGGGTTCGAGGTCCTGGACGGCGCCGTGCAGCAGGCGGCGCAGCGCCTCCTCGTCGGCGCCGGGCCGGTCCTCGTACAGGTACGGGAGGCCGTGGTCGCGGCGGGCGGCGAGTTCGTCGAGCGGGTGCCCGGTGTCCCGGCGGTCCTCCTGCGGGCCGTCGCCCCGGCTCGTGTCGTCGGAGCGTTCGCCTTCCCGGCTCGCCTCGTCGGAACGTTCGCCGTCCCGACGGTCGTCGTCCCGACGGTCGCCGTCCCGACGGTCGCCGTCCCGGAGTTCGTCGCCCCGGCGGTCGTCGTCCTGGTGGTCGTTCATGGTGCGGTTCCCGGCATGCTGTTCCTCGGCGGACGTGGATTCCTGCCCCTGGGACGTGCCGGAGGGCACTTCGGATCCCTCATCCTGCCCTCGCGCGAGGCCGCCGCCGGGCGGGGCGGTGCTCTCGTGCGGGGCGGTGTTCTCGTCGCGGTTCACCGGGTGGTCCTCGGGCCGGTTCATACGGGTTCCTCCATCGCGACGCGCAGTGCCGCGATGCCACGTGAACCATAGGCCTTCACGGAGCCCAGCGATATCCCGAGGGTGTCGGCGACCTGGGCCTCCGTCATGTCCGCGAAGTACCGCAGGACGAGGACCTCCCGCTGACGGCGCTGGAGTCCGCGCATGGCCTTGATGAGGGCGTCGCGTTCGAGCTGGTCGTAGGCGCCTTCCTCGGCGCTCGCCATGTCCGGCATCGGCTTGGAGAGGAGCTTCAGGCCGAGGATGCGGCGGCGCAGCGCGGAGCGGGAGAGGTTGACCACGGTCTGGCGCAGGTAGGCCAGGGTCTTCTCGGGGTCGCGGACGCGCTTGCGGGCGGAGTGGACGCGGATGAAGGCCTCCTGGACGACGTCCTCGCAGGAGGCGGTGTCGTCGAGGAGGAGGGCCGCGAGTCCGAGCAGCGACCGGTAGTGGGCGCGGTAGGTCTCGGTGAGATGGTCGACCGTGGTGCCCGCGGCGGCCTCGTCGGCGCCTTCGCGCTGGCCGGGTACGCGGGCGGGCCTCGTCGTCTGGGGCATGGGCGCGATCACCGGCATGCCGCCGGCCGCCGCCAGGCGGGGCCGGAGGGGCGGTCGGAGGGCTGCGCCGCTCGCTGTGAAGTCAAGTACCTCTGCCACGACTGTTTGACGCGCTGACCCCCGCGAGGGTTGTATGCGGCGCCGGTCACATCTGCCGCGTACCGTCCGGTCGCCTCTGTCGCCTGCCGTGCGGGGACGGTCGTCGCTCTTCGGCCGGGGTCCGCCGTTCGCGAGCCGGGGTTCGCGGCGGTCCGGGTCATGGCGTGCCGCGGTGCCTCGCATGCTGTCATCGGTACCAGCTCTTCCCCTGTGCCCCGTCGTCCGCGAATCCGTGCTGCGCCCCTGGTGCCAATGGGGGGTGACCGCGAAGACGCTCCGCGCCGGGTGTGCGGTTGCACGGGCGGGGAGTGAATTCCCGGGCGCCTGCGGGCCGGTTCACCGGCCGCGCCAGTGTTCGCGGGCGGGCGGCCCACCCCTGCGCCGCCCATGGTCAGTCCGTAGATCCTATAAACAATTCCGGGCGGCGCCAGGGATCTTCCGGCCCCCGGAGGTGAACGGCCCGCCGCGTACCGGTTCCCGCACGGTACGCGCACAAAGCGGGCGGTACGGAAACGGGGCGGACCGGGGCGGGAGGCCGGCCCGCGGGCGCGTCAGCCCGTCAACTCCGCGGCCACGAGTTCGGCGATCTGGGTGGTGTTGAGGGCGCCGCCCTTGCGGAGGTTGTCGCCGCAGACGAAGAGTTCGAGGGCGGTGGGGTCGTCGAGGGAGCGGCGGACGCGGCCGACCCAGGTGGGGTCGGTGCCGACGACATCGGCCGGGGTGGGGAACTCCCCCGCCTCGGGGTTGTCGAAGAGGACCACTCCGGGCGCGGTGGCGAGGATCTCGCGGGCCCGGTCGACGGTGACCTCGTTCTCGAACCGGGCGTGGACGGTGAGCGAGTGGGCGGTGACCACGGGCACCTGGACGCAGGTGGCGGTGACCGGGAGGTGGGGCAGCGAGAGGATCCGGCGGGACTCCTCGCGGATGCGCATCTCCTCGGTGGTCCAGCCCTGCTCGCCGAGGGCTCCGGCCCAGGGCACGACGTTGAGCGCGACCGGTTCGGGGAAGGGCCCGGTGTTCTCGCCGACGGCGCGGCGCACATCGCCGGGGGTGGTGCCGAGCGCGCTGCCCGCGACGAGTTCGAGCTGGGCGCGCAGGGTGTCGATGCCGGACTGCCCGGCCTCGGAGACGGCCTGGTAGGAGGAGACGACCAGTTCGCGCAGGCCGAACTCGGCGTGCAGCGCCCCGACGGCGACGATCATCGACAGGGTGGTGCAGTGCGGGTTGGCGAGGATGCCGCGCGGCCGGGTGCGGGCGGCGTGCGGGTTGACCTCGGGGACGACGAGCGGCACCTCGGGGTCGGCGCGGAAGGCGCCGGAGTTGTCGACGACGACGGTGCCGCGCTCCGCGGCGTGCGGCGCCCAGTGCGCGGCGACCTCTTCGGGTACGGCGAACATGGCGAGGTCGACGCCGTCGAGGGTGCCCTCGCCGAGCGGGAGGACTTCGCACTCCTCCCCGCGGACGGTCAGCTTGCGGCCGGCCGAGCGCGGGGAGGAGACAAGCCTGATCTCGCCCCAGATGTCCGCGTGCTGGGACAGGATCTGGAGCATCACGGTGCCGACGGCCCCGGTCGCTCCCACGACCGCGAGCGTCGGACGGCCCGTCATCGCGTACGGCCTCCGGTGCGGGCGCCCCGGGCGGTCACCGGCCGGTGCCGCCGTAGACGACCGCCTCGTCGCTGTCGGAGTCGAGTCCGAAGGCGGTGTGCACCGCGCGTACGGACTCGTTGACGTCCTCGGCGCGGGTGACGACGGAGATGCGGATCTCGGAGGTGGAGATCAGCTCGATGTTGACCCCGGCGTCGCTGAGGGCCTCGAAGAAGGTGGCGGTGACTCCGGGGTTGGTCTTCATCCCGGCGCCGACGAGGGAGATCTTGGCGATCTGGTCGTCGTAGCGCAGGGATTCGTACCCAACCTGGGCGCGGGTCTTCTCCAGCGCGTCGACGGCCTTGCGGCCCTCGGTCTTCGGCAGCGTGAAGGAGATGTCGGTCAGGCCGGTGGTGGCCGCGGAGACGTTCTGCACCACCATGTCGATGTTGACCTGGGCGTCCGCGATGGCGCGGAAGATCGCGGCGGCCTCGCCCGGCTTGTCCGGTACGCCGACGACGGTGATCTTCGCCTCGGAGGTGTCGTGGGCGACACCGGAGATGATGGCCTGCTCCACCTTGCGGTCCCCTCGCGGTTCGTTGCTGACCCAGGTGCCCTGCAGTCCGGAGAAGGAGGACCGCACATGGATCGGGATGTTGTATCGGCGCGCGTATTCCACGCAGCGGTGCAGCAGCACCTTGGAGCCGGAGCTGGCGAGCTCCAGCATGTCCTCGAAGGAGATCCAGTCGATCTTGCGCGCCTTCTTCACGACGCGCGGGTCGGCGGTGAAGACACCGTCGACATCGGTGTAGATCTCGCAGACGTCGGCGTCCAGGGCGGCCGCGAGCGCCACCGCCGTGGTGTCGGAACCGCCTCGCCCCAGGGTGGTGATGTCCTTCTTGTCCTGGGAGACGCCCTGGAATCCGGCGACGATGGCGATGTTGCCCTCGTCGACGGAGGTCTTGATCCGGCCCGGCGTGACATCGATGATCCGCGCTTTGTTGTGGACCGAGTCGGTGATCACGCCTGCCTGGCTGCCGGTGAACGACTGGGCCTCGTGGCCCAGGTTCTTGATCGCCATCGCCAGCAGGGCCATGGAGATCCGCTCTCCGGCGGTCAGCAGCATGTCGAACTCACGGCCGGAAGGCATCGGTGACACCTGTCCGGCGAGATCGATCAGCTCGTCCGTCGTGTCGCCCATCGCGGAAACCACGACGACCACCTGGTGGCCGTTCTGCTTGGCTTCGACGATTCTCTTGGCGACCCGCTTGATGCCCTCGGCATCGGCTACGGAGGAGCCTCCGTACTTCTGCACGACAAGGCTCACGTGCGCTCCTCGCTCAATCCTTTTTGTGCGTTCGGCTCAGTTTATCGGGCGGCCGGAATCCGCCCCACTGGTCTCATATCGCGAGATGTCCCGCTCGCGGCACGATCACAGGGAGCTGGGCGCTTCCCACAGCGATGACCCTTCCGGCCGCCCGGGAAGCCTCTGCCCACAAGCGGAGCAAACACTCCGGAAAGTGGGGCGGCTCACAACCGGGACCGGGCACGGGGGCGGGTTTTCCGGATGAGTACGGAGTGAGTACGGGAGCGGAGGGCGGCGCCGGGCGCCTCTGGTTGGATGGGGGCTTCGGGCGCCGGGGCAGCGCCCGGGCGAGGGGGAGACGGGGATGCGGGGCTCAGTTCTGGACGGCCGGTACCGGCTCCTCGCGGAGATCGGCGCCGGCGGCATGGGCCAGGTCTGGCGGGCCGAGGACTCCCGGCTCGCCAGGCGGGTCGCGGTGAAGCTGCTGAGCGTGCCGCCCGGCACCCCCGCCGCCGCGCGCGAGCGGCTGCTCGCCATGTTCGTGCGCGAGGCGCGGGCCGCGGCCTCGCTGGACAGCTCGTACATCGTCCCGGTCTTCGACCACGGCGTGCACGAGGGGACCCCGTACCTGGTGATGCCGCAGCTGCTCGGCCGCACCGTGCGCGAGCTGATCGCCGAGGAGGGGGCGCTGCCGCTCGGGCGGATCGCGGAGGTCTGCGCGCAGGTCTGCCGGGCGCTCGCCGCCGCGCACGGGGCGGGCATCGTCCACCGGGACGTGAAACCGGCCAACGTCATGGTGACCGCCGAGGGCACCGTGAAGATGCTCGACTTCGGCCTCGCGAAGTTCCTCGACGCCACCTCGGTCACCGGCTACCTCACCGCCTCCGCCGACGCCCCCATCGGCACGCTGCACTACATGGCGCCGGAGCGCTTCACCGGCAAGGGCGACGACGGCCGCACCGACGTCTACGCGCTCGGCTGCATGGCCTATGAGATGGCCACCGGCTCCCCGCCCTTCGACTCCGGCTCGGCCGCCGCCCTGATGCACTGCCATGTCTACGAGGCGCCGGGGCCTCCCTCGCTGCGCCGCGCGGGCCTGCCCGCCGACTGGGACCGCCTGCTGCTGCGCATGCTGGCCAAGGAGCCGGACGGCCGCCCCGACGCCCGCCAGGCCGAGACCGCCTTCACCGCCCTGGCCGCGGGCCCGGCCGGGACTCCGGCTGCGGCGGCCCCGGCCACGACAGCCTCGGCCCCGGCCACGACCGCTCCGGCCACGACGGCCTCGGCTCCGGCTCCGGCAGCTCCGGCTCCGACCCCGGCTCCGGCTCCGACTCCGGCCACCAGTGATTCCCCGGCGAAGGTCTCCGCCCCCGGCGACCCCGCGCGCACCGGCACGGCCCCGCCCGCCCCGGCCCCCGCGCCCGGCCCCGACTCGTACCCCCTGCTCCCGCCGCGCCCTGCCCACGCGCCGCCGCCCGGGCAGTTCGGCCCGCCCTCCGCGCTGCTGCCGCCCGGGCCGCCCGTGCCGGGCCCCGGCGGCGGTGCGCACCGGCGGCGCTGGTGGGCCGTGGCCGCCGCGGCGGTCGCCCTCGCGGCCGTCGCCGGCACCCTCACCGTCCTGGACCCCTTCGGGGGCGGCGGGGACGGCGGTACGAAGACCGGCGGCAAGGGCAGCCCCTCCCCCGGCCCCGTCGCGGCGGCCTCCGCCGTGGCGCCGCTCGCCAAGACGCAGACCCTCACCACCGGCACCGAGGCCGACTCCCGGGGCCCGGCGCCCGCCGTACGGGGCGCCCGCGCCGGGGGCACCGTCACCGTCCTGGAGCCGGGCCTGCTGGAGCACACCGACCCCGGCAAGATCTGGTCGGAGGGCGAGCGCCTGCTCAGCCGCCTCCTGCACCGCTCGCTCACCGGCCTGAAGACCGGGCCGGACGGCGCCGTGAAGGTGGTCGGCGACCTGGCCGAGGGCCCCGGCACCGCCTCCGACGGGGGCCGGACCTGGACCTTCCGGCTGAAGCCGGGCCTCAGATACAGCGACGGCACCGCGGTGCGCGCGGCGGACTTCGCGTACGCCGTGGAACGCGCCATGAGCACGGAGTCGGACTTCCCCCTCGGTGACCTGACCCTGCGCACCTTCCTGCTCGGCGAGGGCAAGGAGACCGGCGAGCTGCCCGCGGGCGCCGTCGAGACCCCCGACGAGCGCACCGTGGTCTACCACCTCGCCAAGGCCCACCCGGACTTCGCCGTCGTCCTCACCGGGCCGGGCGGGGTCCCGGTCCCGGAGCGGGGCGACGACCCGGGGATCAAGCCGGAGGACCAGCCGTCCACCGGCCCGTACCGGGTCGGCGGCTTCACCGGCGGCAAGGGCGTGCAACTGGTCCGCAACCGCGAGTGGGACCCGGACACGGACCCGCTGCGCACCGCGTATCCGGACCGGTTCGCCGTGGAGGCGAACGTGGACCCGGCGGCGGCGCTCAAGCGCATCGGGTCCGCGGGCGACGGCGAGCCGGTGATGACCTTCACCGGCGCGCTCAAGGCCTCCGACGCCGGGGGCGAGGGCACCGAGGTGGTCAGCGCCCCGGCGCCGCTGGTGCAGTCGTACACCCTGAACACCGAGCGGCTGAAGAACCAGAAGGTCCGCGAGGCGCTGGTCACCGCGCTGCCCGCGGCCGCCCTGCTCAAGGCCTCCGGCGAGCGGGGCGAGGTCCGGCGCGGCATCCTGCCGCCGGGGGTGCGCGGCGCCCGCACGCTCGACGTGCACGGCGCCGGAGCCGACGGCGATCCCGCGCGGGCCCGCGCCCTGCTGGCCGAGGCCTCGCAGGACGGCTACCGGCTCACCCTCGGGGCGAGCGAGGTGGACAAGGAGCGCACGGCCGTGGTCGAGCGGGCGCTGGAGAAGGCCGGGTTCGAGGTCACCGTGGAGACCGACGAGGTCGGCACCTTCTACCAGAAGGCCGAGGACGGCGACTACGACCTCTTCCGGCTCCCGCTCGGCGGCGGCTTCCCGGTGGCTTCGGCCTTCCTGCCCTCGTACTTCGACAGCCGCCTCGGCGAGGGCCAGTCCCTCAACTACTCCCGGCTCTCCTCGGACACCGTCGACGAGGCCATCGACAAGGCGACCGCCACCGGCGACCTCGCGGCGGCCGGGGAGCTGTGGTCCGCGCTCGACCGCCGGGTCACCGAACTCGCCGCCGTCGCCCCGGTGTACGTACAGCGGCGCGACTATCCGCACAGCGCGGCGCTGAAGGGTCTCCAAGCGGGCCTGGACGGGGCCTCACCGCTCAACGCCTGGGTCGAGCGGTGACCTCCGGGCACTGACCGGTGGAGCCCGGGCCGGACGGTGCAGCCCGGGGCCGGGCCGCGAGGATCCGCGCCGCCGCGCTCCCGGCCGCTACTTGACCGGCCGCAGGCCCAGCGGCCCGGCGATCTCCCGGGCCATGACCTGCCCGGCCTCCTCCGCCAGCGCCTCCTCGCCGAGGTCCTGGTCGGTGTCGAGTCCGTCCAGCTCGTCGAGCGGCTGGTCCAGCCGGATGTGGGTGAGCAGCGACTGCAGGGCGCGCAGCACCGCGGAGACGGTGGAGCCCCAGTTGGAGAAGTACGAGAACTGCCACCACCACAGCGCCTCGGTGGCGCGGCCCGCGTGGTAGTGCACCAGGCCGTGCCGCAGGTCGGCGACGGCGTCGGCGAGGTCGTCGGAGATACGGGCGGCGACCCGGGCCTTGCGGGGCTCGTAGGGGTCGAAGACCTCGGAGTAGACGTCGACCTGTTCGAGCAGGCGGGCCAGCTGCTCGCGCAGGATCTCCACGTCGCTGTCCGGACCGGGGTCGGTCTCGTAGCGCTCCTCGGGGACGATGTCCTGGTGGAAGCCGAGGCGTCCGCCCGCGAACATCAGCTGGGAGACCTCCAGCAGCAGGAAGGGCAGCGCCGAGCCGGGGTCGTCGCCCTTGGCGATCTCCGTGATCGCGACGACGAAGCTCTCGATCTGGTCGGAGATCTGGACCGCGAAGTCGTCGGGGTCCTGGGCGGCGGAATGCAGCATGGCGTCGTTGGTCTCAGACATCGAGCAACCTTCTCCCCTCGAAGGCACGTCCCAGCGTGACCTCGTCGGCGTACTCCAGATCGCCTCCCACCGGGAGGCCGCTGGCCAGGCGGGTGACCCTGAGGCCCATGGGCTTGATCATGCGGGCGAGGTACGTGGCGGTGGCCTCGCCCTCGAGGTTCGGATCGGTGGCGAGGATCAGCTCGGTGACGGTGCCGTCGGCGAGCCGGGCGAGCAGTTCGCGGATCCTGAGGTCGTCGGGGCCGACGCCCTCGATGGGGCTGATGGCGCCGCCGAGGACGTGGTAGCGCCCGCGGAACTCACGGGTCCGCTCGATCGCGACGACGTCCTTGGGCTCCTCGACCACGCAGATCACCGCGGGGTCGCGGCGGGTGTCGCGGCAGATGTTGCACCGCTCCTCCTGCGCCACATTGCCGCAGACCGCGCAGAAGCGGACCTTCGCCTTCACCTCGGTCAGCGCGTGGGCGAGGCGCCGTACGTCGGTGGGCTCCGCCTGCAGGATGTGGAAGGCGATCCGCTGCGCGCTCTTGGGACCCACGCCGGGCAGCCTGCCCAGTTCGTCGATCAGGTCCTGGACCACGCCTTCGTACAACGGACTGCCTTCCTCTTGTCTGCTGCTGTGTACGGTAGTTGGCCGCCGGAGCGGTGAGAAGTGCGAGCGGCTTCCCGGCTGCGGCCGCCGTCCGGTACCGGCCGGTTCAGAAGGGCAGGCCGGGGATGCCGCCGCCCATGCCCTGGGCCAGTGGGCCGAGCTTCTCCTGCTGGAGCTGCGCGGCGTTGGCGTTGGCCGCCTGCACGGCCGCGACCACGAGATCGGCGAGCGTCTCGGTGTCCTCCGGGTCGACCGCCTTCGGGTCGATCCGCAGGCCCCGCAGCTCGCCGGAGCCGGTCACGGTCGCCTCGACGAGCCCGCCGCCCGCCTGGCCCTTGACCTCGGTCGCCGCCAGCTCCTCCTGGGCGACGGCGAGGTCCTGCTGCATCTTCTGGGCCTGCTGGAGCAGTTGCTGCATATCGGGCTGGCCACCACCGGGAATCACGGGCGCTCACTCCTGAGGTTCGGGGATCTCGGCACCGGCCGGGTGGCCGGAACCGCTGTCGTGTGTAGTTGTCGTCCACCGCGGGCGGACACCGGGTCCGGAGACGGCATGGGCGCGATTGTCCGCTTGGCACGAGCCTACGTGCTCGCCGCACCGCTCGCTCCGGCACTCTTTCGGGTGAGCCGGACCCGGCTCCTCTACCTGATCACAGCCCCCTTCCGGGCTCAATCCCCCCGAAACGCGGCCCATGGCCACCCATTGGGCGGTAGTAAGGGGGCTGCGCGCGAGCCGTCCGGTGGCGGGGGTCGCACGCGCGTGCCCATGCGCCCGCCGGGTCCCGCCCGGCTCGCGCGCTCGGGCCGGGGCCGGGGGAGGCGCGGGCGTACCCCGGGCTGTGCTGCCGGGCGGGTGCCCGGGGCCGTCCACGGACAAGCCCGCGGGCACGTCCGCCGGAACAGGCGGGCACGTCCGCCAGGACAAGCGCAGACATCCGCGAGGAGAAGCGCAGCGAAGCGCAGAGGGAGTGCCGGGTGAGCCAGCCGGAGAAGCAGCCCGAGGGGCCGCCCCAGCAGGAACGGGGCGAGGGCGGGGGCGGGGGCCCGGCCGGAAGGAGCGATCTGCGGGGGCGGAGCTTTCCGCACGGAGACTGGGAGGAGCCCGCCGAACGCCTCGACGAGCTGTACCGGTGGGTGGAGCAGGGCGCCCTGCAGACCGCCGACTGGTATCTCGGCGACCGGATCTGGAAGCGCCGCGGCGCCCGCGCCCTGCGCGCCGGGGCGGCCGTGTCCGCGGTGACCGCGGCGATCCTGCCGCTGCTCGCGCTCACGGACTCGGCGAGCGAGGCCGCGCCCTGGGCCTTCCTGGCGCTGCTGCTCGCCGTCGCCTGCGTGTGCTGCGACCGCTATTTCGGCCTGACCTCGGGCTGGATAAGGGACATGGCGACCGCCCAGGCGGTGCAGCGCCGCCTCCAGGTACTCCAGTTCGACTGGGCCTCGGAGTGCGTACGGGAGGTCCTCGGACCCGCGGAGGGCACCGCGAGCGAGGCCACCGAGCGCTGCCTGACCGTGCTGCGGCGCTTCTCCGAGGACGTGACCGAGCTGGTACGGGCCGAGACGGCGGGCTGGATGGTCGAGTTCCGCTCGGGCCCCGCGCCGCTGTCCCTGCAGGCCTCGCTGCCGGGCACACCGCGCGGCGAGGGCGGCGCCCCGGCGGGCCGCTTCCCGCTCCCGCCGGGCGCCCGCCCCAATATGCCGCGCCAGCGCCCGCCGGAACCGCTGTAGCCGGACGGGCTGCCGGGGCCGGGCGGACCGCCGGGGCCGGGCACCGCCTCGCGGACACCGTCACGGCCGGGCCCCGGCGGGGCCGCCTTCAGCTGAAGATGATCATCGAGCCCTGGGCCAGGCTCCGGGTCGCCGCCGCGTGCAGGCCGAGCCAGACATGGCGCTCCCGGGCGAACGGCCCGTCCTCCTGCGGCGGAGCCGGGGCGCGCTCCTCCAGGGAGGTCGGCGCGCCGGGCGGCTCGGGCACCGCGGGCGGGTTCGCCGGGTCGATCCCGATCGCGGCGGCCACGTACTCCAGCTCGCGCAGCAGGGCGTGCGAGGAGCCGAGCGGGCCGGAACCGGCGAGCAGTTCCTCGTTGGACAGCGGGGCGGCGAAATCCAGCGGGACGTAGGAACCCGCGTGGTCGTAGTGCCACACCAGATGCGACTGCTTCGCGGTGGCCTCGAACATCTCCAGCAACTGCTCGTAGTCCCCGCCGAGTTCGTCGACCGGGGTCACCGCGAGTCCGCACATCTGGAGCAGATAGGCGCGGCGCAGGAAGTGCAGCGCGTCGTAGTCGAACCCGGCGACCGGGGCGACGTCCCCGGAGAGCCCCGGCATATAGGTGTAGACGGGCACCGGGGGCAGCCCGGCCTCGCCCAGCGACCTGTCGTAGAGGGCCAGTTCCTCGGCAAAGGGGTTGTCGGGGCTGTGGCAGAGCACGTCCACCAGCGGAACCAGCCACAGGTCACAGGCCAAGATCTCACTCCTCACATCACGCCGGTCGGGGGCGGTGATCAGGGCAGCGTAATGCGCGAACGCCGCCCCGGCTCCCCCGCTGCACTTTCCTTCGCCCCACTGCCCTCACGGCCTTCCGCCCATGTGTCGTCACGGCCTTCCGCCTCGCTGTTCTCACGGCTCTCCGGTTCGCTGTCTCCACGGGGGGATCCGCTGCCGGTGGCTTCGGCGGGCGCGCCGCGCGGCGCCTCGGGTGTACCGCCCGCGGCCGGATCCCGCGGCGGCTCCGGCCGGACGGCCGTACTCCGCATCCTGCTCGCCGAGGGCCGGGGATATGCGCCTCCCGGACGAACGGCTGGAAGCAGCACCCGGAGCGGAATCCGGGGCGTGAGGCCGGGCGCCCTCAGCCTCCCGGTCCGGGTCGGGCCACCTGTCCGGTCCGGGCCGGTCGGTCGGGCTTGCCGTCAGGGCCGGGCCCCCGGTCTCTGTCAGGCCTCCGGTCCGGTCCAGTCCAGTCCGGTGCGGTCCGGTCCAGCTTGCGGTCCGGGTCAAGGGTGCGGTCCGCCGGGTCGGGCCTCCGGTCCGGTGGGCCTTCGTCCGGTCAGGCCTCCGGTGCGGTGACCGTGTCCTCGCCGCTGAGGGACTCGATCAGGGCGAGGGACTGCGCGTTGTACTGGGAGATGGTCACCTGCGCGGTCTGGATGTCCCGCCGGGCGAGGGCGTCCACCAGGTGCGGATGCCCCGCCCACAGCCGGCCGCGCAGCTCACCGGCCTGCCGCAGCAGCGGCACCGCGCAGGCCCAGGACAGCAGCCGGAGCCGGCCGAGGAAGTCCGTCAGGTACGGATTGCCGAAGAGGGTGCTGACCTCGCGCCAGAAGCGCAGGTCGTAGCCGATGAGGACGTTCAGGTCCCCGGCCAGCGCCGCCCGCTGCGCCTCCTCGCCCCGCCGCCGTACGGAGGAGAGCAGGGCACCCCGGGTCTTCTCGTCCGGTTCGGCACCGATGCCGCTCGGCGAGGGAGGGGCGCCCAGGACCTCCAGTCCCTCCTGCCCGGCGGCGGCGAGCTTCTCGCGGGCGACGTAGCCGTGGAAGATCGCGTCGGTGATGAGGCTGCGGGCCTCGACCATGCCCCGGAAGTCCGCGAGCGAGAACTCGTGCACCCGAAAGCCCCGGTGCTGCACCGAGTCGAGCAGCCCCTGCGCGGAGAGGTCGACGAGCGCCTCCCGTACCGGTGTCGCGGAGACCCCGTACTGTTCCGCGATCTCCTTGACCGTGAACTCCTGCCCGGGCACCAGCCGGCCCCCGAGCACCTCGTCGCGCAGCGCCTCGGCGATCTGCTGGCGCAGGGTGCTGCGGGTGACGGCACTGGAGGCGGGCATCGCTGGCGTCCTCCCGGTCGGCTCGCTGCGGTCGTGGTGGCGGGTGCGGGTACGAGGGTCTGGTGCGGCGTGCTGGTACGAGGTGCTGGGCGGCCCTGCTGGTACGGGTACGGGGTGGTGGCCGGGCCGGTGCGGCTGCCGCTCCGGCACCTGCCCCGGTGCGCGGGGCGGGCAGAGCCACCGGCGCCGGTCCGTACCGGCGGGCACCGGTATGACCGCTGAAGAGGCAACCCTACGCGCTCCACGGCGATGCTCCCCGCCGCGCGCCCGAGGACGCGGCCCGGGCCCGGCCCCCGCCCGACCGTGTCCCTTGCGCGAGGCGGGCGCGGCGCGGGCGCACCCGCCCGCGTGGCACAGGCGCGTACTCGTGCGCGGTGCGGGCGCGTGCCCGTGCGCGGTGCGGGCGCGTGCCCGTGCGCGGTGCGGGCGCGCACGGGTACGCGATCCGGCGGCACCGCGCCCAGCCGCACCCGGCCGCACCACCTCCGGCCCCGCTCTCACCTCCCCCGTTCCGCTCCCGCCTCCTTCTGTCCCGCTCTCAACTTCCCGTCCTGGCCCCCGCCTTCGCCTCCTGTGCTCCCAGTTCCCAGTTCCCAGCTCTCAGCTCTCAGCTCTCAGCTCCCACTGTCGCTTCCTGACTGCGCCTCGGGCTTCGGTCCCGGGTCTCATCCGGCGACGAACTCGTCCGCGACCGTCAGCGCCTTGTCGAGCGCCGCGAGCCCTTCCTGCGCCTCGGACTCGGTCAGGGTGCACGGCGGGACGACATGCGTGCGGTTCATGTTGAGGAAGGGCCACAGGCCGTGCTTCTTGGCGGCGGCACCGAAGGCGGCCATGGGGGCGTTCGCCTTGCCGGTGGCGTTGTACGGCACGAGGGGCTCGCGGGTCTCCCGGTCACGGACCAGTTCCACGCACCAGAAGACGCCCGTGCCGCGGACGTCGCCGACGCTCGGGTGGTCCTCGGCGAGGGCGCGCAGACCCGGGCCGAGCACCTGCTCCCCGAGGTGGGCGGCGTTCTCGACGATCTTCTCCTCGGCCATCACGTTGATCGTCGCCACCGCAGCCGCGCAGGCCAGCGGGTGCCCCGAGTAGGTGAGGCCGCCGGGGAAGGGCCGCTGGGCGAAGGTCTCCGCGATCTCGGCGCTGATCGCGACCCCGCCGAGCGGGACGTAACCGGAGTTGACGCCCTTGGCGAAGGTCATGAGATCCGGGCGGGCGTCGTAGAGGTCGGCGGCGAACCAGGTGCCGGTGCGCCCGAAGCCCGCCATCACCTCGTCGAGGATGAAGACGATGCCGTACTTGTCGCAGAGCTCCCGGACACCCGCGAGGTAGCCGGGCGGCGGCGGCATGATCCCGGAACCGCCCGGGATGGTCTCCAGGATGATCGCGGCGATGGTCGCCGGCCCCTCGTAGCGGATGGTGTCGTCGAGGTGCTTGAGCGCGCGCTCGCACTCCTGCTCCTCGCTCTCCGCGTAGAAGGGCGAGCGGTAGAGGAAGGGCCCCCAGAAGTGCACGACGCCCGCCGCACCCGTGTCGTTGGCCCAGCGGCGCGGGTCACCGGTCAGATGGATCGCGGCCGAGGTCGAGCCGTGGTACGAGCGGTAGGCGCTCAGCACCTTCGGGCGGCCGGTGTGCACCCGGGCCAGCCGGACCGCGTTCTCCACCGCCTCCGCGCCGCCGTTGGTGAAGAAGATCTTGTCCAGATCCCCCGGAGTCCGCTCGGCGACGAGACGGGCCGCCTCGGAACGCGGCGCCACCGCGAAGGCGGGCGCGAAGGTGACGAGCTGGGCGGCCTGCTCCTGTATCGCCGCGACGACCTTCGGATGCTGGTACCCGATGTTGGTGAAGACGAGACCGCTGGTGAAGTCGAGGTAGCGGTTGCCCTCGAAGTCCCAGAAGTACGAGCCTTCCGCACCGGCCACGGCGAGCGGATCGATGACGTCCTGCGCGGACCACGAGTGGAAGACATGCGCCCGGTCCGCCGCCTTCACGGCCGCGCCTTCCTGAGGATTCACCTGTTGCGTCATGGGGCCGAGCGTAAAGCCCGCTCCCGCAACCCGGCACGGCCTGTGGAAAACGCACAAGCTGTGGACAGATTCCGTGCACACCGACCGCCCGTCCCCTCAGCCTGTGGATAACTCGGGGGCCCTCCGGAATTTCGGCAAGACTGCCTGCCACATCCCACGGAACCCACCCACCACCACCCCACCTGCCTACGGCGCCCCCGTGCCCCGGCACCACGCCACTCACCACGAACCTGGAGCACACGATGGCCACGATGACCACCACCCCGCCGACCGCGACGACCCCGGCGGCCGGAACCACCACCGGCGCCTCCGCCCCGCACGGCGCCCCCGCCCCCACCTCGACACGAACCCCACGGACCTGCTCGCCACCGCTGCGGTCGGGGCCGCTGCGGATGCCGCTCCGGATGGCGTTCCGGTCGAGACGGCGCACTCCGCCGCCCTGCCGGTCGGGGCCACCCGGTCCGGGCCGGGTCACGGTCTCGCTGCGTAAAGCACGCATGGCACTCTCGCGTGCCCGGACCGGATTATCCTCGGCCTGTCACTTTCGGGGGAGGACGGGCGCAGCGATGGAAAAGCTCGGGGCAGGGGATCCGCAGCGCATTGGTGCGTACCGGCTGCTGGCGCGGCTCGGCGCGGGAGGCATGGGCCAGGTGTTCCTGGCGCGCTCCGACCGCGGGCGGACCGTCGCGGTGAAACTGGTACGCCAAGAGCTCGCCGAGCAGGAGGAGTTCCGCAACCGCTTCCGCCAGGAGGTGCACGCCGCGCGGCGGGTGGGCGCCCAGTGG
Organism: Streptomyces physcomitrii; assembly: GCF_012273655.1. Classification (GTDB taxonomy): domain Bacteria; phylum Actinomycetota; class Actinomycetes; order Streptomycetales; family Streptomycetaceae; genus Streptomyces; species Streptomyces physcomitrii. The sequence continues at coordinate 216,673 of NZ_JAAWWP010000005.1, forward strand.
ACGGCGCCGGTCCTGGACGCGGACACCGAGGCGGCAGTGCCCTGGGTGGCCACCGGCTATGTCGCCGGACCCTCGCTCCAGCAGGTCGTCGGGCGCGACCACGGGGCGCTGCCGGAGCGTTCGGTGCGCATCCTGGCCGCCGGTCTGGCGCACGCGCTGGGCGACATCCACCGGGCGGGGCTCATCCACCGGGACCTGAAGCCGTCCAACATCCTGGTGACGATCGACGGCCCGCGGGTCATCGACTTCGGCATCGCGCGCGCCCTGGAGACGGTCACCGACGGCGGGCTCACCCGGACCGGCGCCCTGGTCGGCTCACCCGGTTTCATGGCGCCCGAGCAGGTGCGCGGGGAGAGCATCACGGCCGCCTGCGACGTCTTCTGCCTGGGCTCGGTGCTCGCCTACGCGGCCACCGGCGCGCTGCCCTTCGGCACGGCGAACAGCGGGGTGCACGCCCTGATGTTCCGCATCGCGCAGGAGGCTCCCGAGCTGTCCGAGGTGCCGGAGTCACTGGCGGAACTGGTCCGCGACTGCCTCCAGAAGGACCCGGCCGCCCGCCCCAGCCTGGCGGAGATCCTCGCCCGCACCGGGGCCGAGGAGACCGTCTCCGACGGCCGTGCCCGCGACCCCTGGCTCCCCGGCGCACTGGTGGCCCAACTCGGCCGCCACGCGGTCCAGTTGCTGGACACCGAGGACCCCGACAGCCACGACGACCCCGCCGCCTCCGGCACACCCCGGACCGGCCCGGCCGCCGCCCCGCAGGCGGTGAACGCAGGCGCCGGATCCGAGGCGGCACAGGCCGAGGGCAGAGGCAAGGAGAGGGACAAGGACACCGGACCGGACGCGGGCCCGGGACCGAACCCCGGCCCCGAGGCGGCAAGCGGCTCCGCCGCGCACCCCGCTCAGGACGGGCAGGACACCCCGGGCGCCGCAGCCGCAGCCGCAGCCGCAGCCGACGGCACACCCGCGAGCCCCACCCCCAAGTTCCCCGCACTCAAGGTCCCGCCGAGGTCCACCTCCGCTCCCCCGGCCTCCGCACCGGCCGACTCGGAACCGGCGGACTCGGCGGACTCGGACTCCTCCTCGCCCTCGGCACCGGCATCCGCAGCCGCATCGGCGGAGTCCGCGTCGGCCACCCCGCCGCCGCCCGGCACCCCGGGAGCAGCCCCGCTCGACCACCTCCCCACCCAGGTCTCCGGCTCGTACACGGCGCCACCGCCCTCGGCCACGGCCCCGCCCCCCTCGGCGCTGCCCGCGGTCCCGGCCACCCCGCCGCCCGGCGCTCCCTACGGCTATCCGCACGCCGGTCACCAGGCACCGAGCGCCTACGGATACCCCCCACAGGGCGGATACGGACCGCAGGGCATACCCGGCGGCCCTCCCCCGTACGGCCCGCCGACGGCCGCCCCGGGGCAGGGGGCAGCGCTCGGCGGCACCCCGCCGTACGGGCCGACCCCGCCGTACGGTCCCGGTGTCGTCCCGGTGCCGGAGCCCGCGCCGCGCAGGCGGGCGACGGCGCTGCTCGTCGCGGTGGCGCTGGTGGTGGCGCTGGGCGCGGGCGGCGCGGTCTATCTGCTGATGAAGCCGGACGGCAAGGACGAGGCGAAGGGCGGCCCCAGCCCCACCGCGAGCAAGAAGGGCCCCTCGCAGGGCCCCTCCGAGCAGGGCAAGGGGCCCACGGACCCGGGGAGCAGTTCGCCGCCGCCCACCGAGGGGGACATACCCACCGACTTCCTCGGCACCTGGAACGGCACCATCGACAACGACAAGGGCCGCAGCACCCGCAAGCTCGTCATCCAGCAGGGCGAGCCGGGCGACACCGTGCTCTCGCTGACCGCGGACGGCCCCGCCGACTCGGGTACGTACCACTGCGTCTTCCAGGCCGATCTGACCTCGAAGTCCGGGGAGGACTCGCTGACCATCGGGCCGTCCACGGTGATCGTCGGGGAGCCCATGTCCTCCTGCACCCCGGGCGCGGCGAGCACGGTCACCCTGCTCCCGGACGGCCGCCTGAAGCGGGTGAACAACGACAACGGCGACGAGCTGACGTACACCAAGTCCCAGTGAGGCGAAGGGAGTCGGAGGGACCCGGGCGGAGGGAGAGCCAAGAAGGCCGGGCCCGGGTGACACGGGCCGAGCCCGGATGACGCAGCCCGAGCCCGGGTGACATGGACCGAGCCCGGATGACGCAGCCCGAGCCCGGGTGAAGGGAACCGGGTCCGCGAGTCCGCGGCGAACCCGGCCGGAACCCACGGTTCCCGACCGGAAGCCGCAGCACTCGGCCGGAACCCGCAGCACCCGGCCGAGACCCGCGGCACCCCGGCAAGGTCCACGCCACCTCAACTCAGCCCGCAGCGCGGCGAGTTCTCGCCCAGCGACTACTCGCCGCCAGCCAAGAAGTCACCGCTCGCCCACCGAAGGGCCACCGCGCAGCACAGAGTCGACGTACCGTCGCCGGCCCCCTCCGGCCCTTCTTCGGCCCTTCGCCGGCCCTTCTCCGAACGTCCGGCGAACCCGCGGCGAACATCGGACGACGCCGGTGCCGGGAGGCCGCGCCGGGGCGCCGGCGCGTTTACGGTGACCGGACCATCGGTTCGTTCACGTACACGGGGGCAGGCGTGGACTGGTTCTCGGCCGAGAACGTCATTGCGGTCGGTACGGCGCTGCTGGGCGTGGCGGCGACCTTCGGCGCGCTGGTGTACGAGCGTTCGCCGCGTCAGCGGCACATCGGCTACCGCGTGCAGATGGACACCTTCATCCGGGACATCGAGATCTCCGACGGCCAGGCGCAGGGCCTCGGGATCTTCAACTCCGAGGCCCAGCGCAACGACCGGACGCTGGTGCTGCTGCGTATCGAGAACGACGGCTCACGCCATATCGGCCTGGACGACTACACCACCGAGGGAAGGCGCGGTCTGACCGCCGTCTTCACCGGCCGTACGGTGCTCGGCTGCGCGGTCACCGGCACCGACGCGGTGCCGGACTCCGAGGCGGAGGCCGACCCGGAGGCGCGCTCCAGCCACGAGGAGTACCTGACCCACGCGGCCGGTCTGCGGCCGGACGGCAGCAGACTGCACATCCCGCGGGTGCCGCTGAACAAGGGCGACCACTTCAAGCTGCTCGTGCTGCTGTCCGGCGGGGCCGAGGGCGGCCGGGTCACGGTCAGCGGCGGGCTCAAGGAGGGCGCGGTCTCCAAGAACCGTTCGGCCAGTACCAGCCTGGACGCGAAGCCGCGGCAGTTCAGCCGCCCGGCGCAGGTGCTCGCCTCGCTGCTGACGGCCTGTGTGGTCACCCTGGCCGCGATCGTCGTGGCGGACGGCGGCGAGAGCACCGCCGAGCCCCGGTCGCTGTGTGCGCGGGGCGAGTTGAGGCTGACCGGCTCGACCGCCTTCGCCCCGGTGGCCGAGGCGCTGAAGAAGGCCTACGAGAAGGAGTGCCCGAGGACCCGGATCACCGTCGCGGCGGGCGGCAGCGCCACCGGCATCCGCGAGCTGCGCACCGCCGGTGCCCGCGCCACCGGGGGCGCGCCCGCCACGGTCGTCTTCACCGACGGCCCGGCCACCGGCGCCTATCCGCAGCTCCAGGGCCGTTCGCTGAGCGTGGCCGCCTTCGCCCTGGTGGTCAACGACCGTGTCGGGCTGCGTGATCTGACGCTGACTCAGGTGCGCGACCTCTACGCGGGCCGGGTCACCAACTGGAACCAGCTGCCGGGCGGCCCCGACGAGCCGGTGACCCTGGTCAGCCGGGTCTCCAACTCCGGCACCCGGGACGTGCTCCAGCGCCGGCTGCTCGGCGGCAGGCAGGAGTTCGGCGACTACGCGCCCGGCGGCTGCGACGGCGAGCCCGAAGGGGGCGGGCGTCCCGAGCGCTGCGAACTGGACAGCACCGCCCAGGTCCTGGAGGCCGTACGCAGCTACCCGGGCGCGATCGGCTACAGCGAACTCGCCGCCGCCACCGGGGTCAGGGGCACCCACCCGCTCTCGCTCGACGGCCGGGCGCCCTCCCTGGTGGACCTCCAGCACAGCGGCTACCGCTACCGGGACGTGGAGTTCGCGTACACCTACGGCCCGCCCGCCGCCGACTCACCGGCCGCGCGCTTCCTGGAGTTCGTCACGGCACCCGGCGGCCGGGGCGAGGAGATCATCCGCGAGAAGGGCCAACTGCCCTGCACGGAACCGGAGGCGCGCCGGCTCTGCGCGGGGCCGTAGGCACCGACGGCCGACGCCGAGGTCAAGGACGGCCGAGGTGGAGGTCAACGACGGCCGACGTCGAGATCGAGGCCGAGGTCGAGCACAGCCGAGGCCACGGCCGCGAGCGACGCCGAAGCCGCACACGCACACGGGCTCGGGCACGCACACAGACCACGGGCACGGGCACGGACCAATCCACCCGCCCACTCCAAGTACCGCCCCCCGGACGCGAGTTGGCTGCGCGCGCCGGATGCCCAAGTGCTCTCGTACCGGTCTACCGTGGAAGCTTCCACCGCCTGAGCAGCTCCGGGCGCGGATACAGAGGAAGCCCGCCCCCGGACCTCGCAGGGGAGAGGTCCGGGGGCGGGCGCCTCTGCCGCATGCGGGGCGGCCGCACCTCTGTCGGCCGTTCCGGACGGGTTCGCCCGTCTGCCGCGAAGGAGCTGTACGCGTCAAGGAGGTGGAAAGGTGACCGGGAAGAAGAAGGAGTGGCGTCAGGAGCTGGCGACACGGTTCGCCGTCGCAGCACTCACCAGGGTGCTGTGGGGGCTGATCGTGGAGCTGCTCATCCGTCCTCACGACTGATCGGCACCAGGCGGCGCCCCCGCACATCCCTGTCCGCGGGGGCGCCGCTCACCGGCGCCCCCGCGAGGGCTCATCCCGCTCCCTCACCTCTGCTGCGACGCCTTCGGCGAGCAGGGCGGTCCCTGCCGCGCCGTCTCCTGACCCTGCTGGTAGGCACCGCAGGCCGCGACGGTCACCGGGCCCTCGGCGGTCTGCCGCAGCAGGACCAGGGTCTTGTCGGGCGGTGGGGCGTTGCTGCCCTGGCCGTAACTCACGTACCCGGTCGCCCCGTCGAAGGAGATGCCGCCGCTGAGCGCGGTGAGCATCGAGCGCGGGTCGGCGTTCTTGTCCCGGTAGGTGACGTCGGCGGCGCGGGACAGGACATGGAAGGCGTCGTAGGCGACGGCGGAGTGCCCGTCCTGGCGCCAGGGGTCGCTGCCCTTGGTGGTGCCGCTGACGAACCGGTCGTAGTCCTCGACGAACTGCCGTGTCTTCTCGCTGGCCTTCGCGTCGTTCTCGGGCAGCCGGTGCGCGGAGTAGTACAGCCGCAGCCAGTGCTTGTCGTCGAAGGCCCCGGTGAGGGCGACATTGGTCAGCTCATTGCCGCCGAGGACGGTGATGTCGTGCTGGATGCAGGTGCCCTGGGTGTGCAGGGCGTTGACGAAGGCGGTGAAGTCGCGGGCCCGCGCCGACCAGAACACCATCGACTCCGGCTGCTCCTTGAGCGCCTTGCACACCGTCTCGGCGAGGTCGTGCGCGCTGGAGACCTTCGGCGTACCGGCGGGGGCGCCCGGGAAGCGGCCGTCCTGCGCGAAGTTGACGACCTTCTCCCGGCCGGGGAAGTCCTTGACGAACTTCTCCGCCAGGCTGCTGCTGTACAGGTCGCCGGAGTTCTGCACGACGATGGCCTGCTCGGCCGGGGTGCAGCCCGCGCCCCTGTGCCGGGCGACGATGTCCTGCTGCCCGGCGAAGCGGGCCTCGATGCCCGCCTCGGTGCTGTTGGCGGGGGTGAAGGGCCAGTAGCTCTGGTAGGTCTCGCTGTCGAGCATCTCGTCGGCGGTCGCGGTGGTGCCGATCGCGGGGATGCCCTTCTCGCCGAGCACCGTCAGCGCGGCCCGGGTCTCGGTCTTCGACTGCGCGTAGCCGAGGACGCCGATGACCTGCCGGGCGCCCTTGCGCTGCCCGCTGTCGATCTCCTCGACGAGTTTCTCGGCCTCCCGCTCGGCATGCGCGAAGCCCGCGCCGGTGGGGATCACCTCGACCCGCAGCGGTACCCGGGAGTCGTCGGAGTCGGCGTCGTCGTTGAGTTTGCGCTGCCACATGGCGATGCCGCGCAGCTCCGGGATGGTCCCGTCGAAGAGGGTCAGGGTCGCCGAGGAGGGCGGGTCGGAGCCGAAGGCGACGACGGTGCGCACGGTGCGGCCGCGGTTCTTCGCGAAGTCCTCGGCCCGGCGGTTCTCGTCGGCGATCACCCCCAGGACGGACTCGTACCACTCCTCCGCGCGCAGCCGCGGCGGCCCCTGCGCGGCGGAGGCGTCGGCGAGGGTGCGGTCGCCGCCGACGCACGGGTGCTCCTCGGGGGTGCCGAAGGCGAGCCGCAGGCTGATCCCGCCGCCGAGCACGGCGAGCGCGGCGACGGCGGCCACCGCCGAGGTCATCGCCCGCCAGCTGGTGCGGAACATCCGCGGTTCGATCTGCCGGATCGGCAGCCCGAACCGGGTGAAGGGCTCCTCCCGCAGGGTCACCAGGACGGGTGCGCCCTCGCGCTGGTTCAGCTGGAGTCCGGCCTGGGCGAGGTTGACCTCCGCGGGTTCGCCGAGCTGGTGCAGGAGCCGCTCGGAGGGCCGTCCGACGGCGATGACCAGCGGTCCGGGCGGCTGCGTGGCGGCCCGGGCCCGGTGGAAGGCGGCGAGGAAGCGCTCCACCGGGCGGGCGGCCTCCTCCTGCCCGGGGAGTTCGGCGAGGATCACCGGACGGGCGGTGCGGCGGCGGCGCCGGGGCAGGAAGCGGCGCGCGGGCGGCACCCGGAGGTCCTCCAGGAGCGCGCGTACCAGCAGGTCCTCCAGGCCCTGCAGAGCCTCCTCGCGCTGCGGGTGGCCCGGGTCGAGGGCGAGCCGCGGTATCTGCCGCTGGGCGACCTCGTCCATGACCCGGAAGAGGTTCTCCTTGCCGCGTTCGGCGCCGAGTTCGACCCCGAGCCACCGGCGGCGGCGGAACGGCGAGAGCCGCGCGGGCCTGATCAGCTGCCGCGTCGTGCGGCGCGCCCAGCACCAGCGGGGCAGCACATGGGTGAGCGGCTGCCACACCACCTGCACCAGCCAGGCGTACGCGCCCCCGGCGGCCGGCGGTTCACTGCCGCCGAGCCCCCACAGCAGCGCGGGCAGCCCGCCCCGCTCGACCCGCTTGCGGTACGCGGCGTCCCGCAGCGCACGCGCCCCCGCGCCCGCGCCGCCCGCGCTCCGGCTCTCCAGGATCTCGGTGACGACGTCGCGCAGCAGCGAGAACTGCGGGAAGCGGTCCGGGGTCATGAACCGCGGTATCCCGAACTCCAGCCGCTTGCCCACCTCGTCGGCGAAGAGCTCACCGCCGGCACCCGCCTCCAGGACCGCGTACGGGGCGAGCTTGCCGTTGTCGTCGAGGGGTTCGCGCAGCGCCTCGACGACTCTGCGCACCCGGCGCTCGTAGGCGGTGCCGCTGCCGGGCACGGTGAACAGGAACAGCGGCGGGCCGGTCCCCAGGTACTCGCGGTCGGCCGGTGCCACGGCCGTCGGATACTGCCGGACGAAGATGTCCGCCCCGGTGTCGTCCGGGAACTGGCGTGGTACTTCCCGTGGTGTGGCCATTTACCCAACTCCCCCGTCAAATGGCCTGCGAATAACGGAAGTTGACAAGGTAATCACCCAGTCACTCTCCGGCAACGAAAAAAACGCGCCAGAGGGTGATACCCCGTCAGACCGGACGCGTCACCGCCGCACGGGCCCCGTGACGAAGACGTGACGCGGCGGAAGCGGCCCGGGCGGCCCCGGACGCCTCGGGCCGGTCAGCGCACGTAGTGCTTCAGGATCTCCGTGTCGAGGGTGAAACCGACGGGGTCGGGGAGGGTGACCTGCTCGCCGAAGGGGGCGCGGTGGATGTCGGCGTAGTGGCCGAGGTCCCGGTCGGGGTTCGTGTGGACGACGAGGGCGCAGGCGTCGCGGTCCACAAGGAGATAGACCGGAATGCCCGCCGCGGCGTAGGCCTTCGGCTTCTCATGCCGGTCGCGTCGGTCGGTGTCCCAGTCGTACGAGGTGATCTCGACGGCCATCAGCACGCCGTCGGTGTCCGCCCAGTCACCCTGCCCCGCGAAGTGCGCCACCGGGGCGAGGACACCGTCCGGGCGCGCCCTGCCGCTGCGGTACTCACCGACCTTGAGCCCCTTGTTGGGGTAGAGGTCCAGCTCCGTTCGTACCCTCATGCACTGCCTCAGCAGCCACATGAAGATCGTCTCGTGGTCCCCGTCCGGCACCCGCTTCTCCTCGATCCGTCCGCCGATGAACTCCAACGTGACGGTCTCGGGAGCCGTGGAGGCGATCTGCTCGAAGTCCTCCACCAGCATCTGAGACTTGCGCTCGGCCATAACCGTCATGTTGCACCCCCTTCCAGGCGAACGCCAGTATCCGCAGGTACGGGCACCGCGGTGCCACGGTTGTCCGGGACCTCACTCATACGAGTGAGCCGTGCCGGTACGGGAACTTCCCCGCACCTGCACGGCTCCGGCTCAGCTCCTCCCGGGCCGCCCGGGAAGCCCGGGAGACCCGGTCACAGGAACGAGTTGATCTGGATCGTCTCGTCCCGGCCCGGGCCCACGCCGATCGCGGAGATCGGGGCGCCCGACATCTCCTCCAGGGCCTTCACGTAGTCCTGCGCGTTCTTCGGCAGGTCGGTGAAGGTCTTGGCCTTGGTGATGTCCTCGGACCAGCCCGGCAGCATCTCGTAGACCGGCTTCGCGTGGTGGAAGTCGGTCTGGGAGTACGGGAGTTCGCTGACCCGGCGGCCGTCGATCTCGTAGGCGGTGCAGACCGGGATCTGCTCCCAGCCGGTGAGGACGTCGAGCTTGGTGAGGAAGAAGTCGGTCAGGCCGTTGACGCGGGTCGCGTAGCGGGCGATGACCGCGTCGAACCAGCCGCAGCGGCGGTCCCGGCCGGTGGTGACACCGCGCTCGCCGCCGATGCGCCGCAGCGCCTCGCCGTCCTCGTCGAGCAGTTCGGTCGGGAAGGGCCCGGAGCCGACGCGGGTGGTGTACGCCTTGAGGATGCCGATGACCCGGCTGATCTTCGTCGGACCGACGCCCGCGCCCGTGCAGGCGCCGCCCGCGGTCGGGTTGGAGGAGGTGACGAAGGGATAGGTGCCGTGGTCGATGTCGAGCAGGGTGCCCTGGCCGCCCTCGAAGAGGACGACCTTGTCCGCCTCCAGGGCCTCGTTGAGGACCAGGACGGTGTCGGCGACGTAGGGGGCCAGCTTGTCCGCGTAGCCGAGGAGTTCTTCCACGACCTGGTCGACGGCGATCGCGCGGCGGTTGTAGACCTTCGCGAGGAGCTGGTTCTTGAAGTCGAGGGCCGCCTCCACCTTCTGGGTGAGGATCGACTCGTCGTAGAGGTCCTGGACCCGGATGCCCACGCGGTTGATCTTGTCCGCGTAGGTGGGGCCGATGCCGCGTCCCGTGGTGCCGATCTTGCGCTTGCCGAGGAAGCGTTCCGCCACCTTGTCCATGGTGACGTTGTAGGGCGTGATGATGTGCGCGTTGCCGCTGAGCAGCAGCTTGGACGTGTCGACGCCGCGCTCGTTCAGACCGCTCAGCTCGGAGAGCAGGACCGACGGGTCGACGACGACGCCGTTGCCGATGACGGGCGTGCATTCGGGAGACAGGATCCCGGAAGGCAGGAGATGCAGCGCGTAGGTCTGGTCGCCGACGACGACCGTGTGGCCGGCGTTGTTGCCGCCCTGGTAACGCACCACGTAGTCCACGGATCCGCCGAGCAGATCGGTGGCCTTTCCCTTGCCTTCGTCACCCCACTGAGCACCGAGCAGCACAAGTGCGGGCACAGGCGTACACCCCTTCCGGGCGGGGCATGTCCAAGGTCAGGGGCATACGCGCGGCGTATGCCGGCGGCCTTCGTCGGCCGCAACCCGTCGGACCGGTGCCCCGGAATAGACGAAGCCCCTGGCGCAACAGCGCAAGGGGCTCTTGCACAAGGATGTTACCCGAGGATGCGAGGCAGGACCGAGGTGGCCGTGTTTGACCAGCTTCTCGTGGTCGTCGACCCGGCCGCGCGGCGCAGCGACGGTGAGTCGGTGCGGATCGCGAAGGACGTGCTCGGCGCCGGCGCCGACACCAAGGTGTGCCTGCCGCAGGGGCCCGAGGAGTTCGCGCGGGCGCTGGCCAGGCGGGGCCACCGGCGCCCCGTGGTGGTGGGCGACGACCGGGCGCTGCTCCGCGCGGTCGGGGTCCTGCACCGCGAGCGGGAGCTGGGCTCCTGCGCGCTGGGCCTGGTCCCGGTGGGCGGGCTGCTCTCGCTGACCCGGCTTCTCGGGGTGCCGACCAGCGCGGTGGCCGCGGCGCGTGCGGTGCTCGACGGCGGCGAGCACCGCCTCGACCTGCTGGTGGACGACAGCGACGGGGTGGTCCTCGGCGATCTGCACATCCCGCCGCTCACCGGCGGCCGGGCCGCCCCGGACACCGCCGGGTCACCGGCCGGGGGCTCCCACTCGCTGCTGCGCACCTGCCAGTCCCTGGTGCGCACGCTCGCCCGCCCGGCGCGGACCGCGGCCCCGGTACGGGAGCCCGCGCGGCTGCGGGTGGAGGCGGACGGGGTGCTCCTGGTCGATCTGGACCAGCCGGTGCGGGCGATGTCGCTGGCGCCGGAGGCGGACGGCCTGGCCCGGATCGAGCTGCATCCGGCACAGGACGGGGGCGAGGCGGTGCGGACGACGGCGCGCACGGTGACGGTCTCCGGGCCCGACTTCCGCTACCGCGCGGACGCGCACACCGCGGGCCCGGTGCGCACCCGGACCTGGACGGCGCTCGCGGGCGCCTGGTCGCTGACCCTGCCCGGGCCGGCCCCGGCGGGCTCGGGGGCGGAGCAGGCACCGGCCTGAGCGCCGGGCGCGCGGCCCTGGGCGCCGGGGCGCGCGCGGCGCACCACCGGCGGCCGACCGGCTGACGGCCGACCCCCCGCCGCGCGAAACCCGCGCGCCGCGGAACGCCCCGCCGCTCAGAACCCCGCCCGCCTCAGCTGCCGAACATCCGCTCCCGGTGCTCCCGCCAGCGCTCCATCATTCCGGACAGTTCGCGCTGCATGAAGTCGAAGAACTCCAGGGTCTCGGCGATGCGCCGCCCCGGTCTGCTGTCCGGGCCGACGGTCGCGATGCCCTCGCGCAGGGTGCCGTCCCAGCGCCGCAGGATGGAGTCGCGGTTGGTGAGGGCCTCGTACCACTGGTTGGTGTGGACGCGGTAGCGGTCGCGGCGGGAGCCGGGCTCGCGCTCGCGGCTGACCATGTTGACCTGGGTGAGGTAGCGGATCGCGCCGGAGACGGCGGCGGGGCTGATGCGGATCTGCTCGGCGATCTCGGCGGAGGTCATCACGCCCTCGTCGGAGGCGAGCAGGGCGGCGAAGACGCGGGAGGGCATGCGCGGCATCCCGGCCTCGACCAGCTCGGAGGCGAAACGTTCCACGAAGCGGGAGACGGCCTCCTCGTCGCGGGGCGCGCGGCCCGCGGGGCCCTGTGCCTCGGTGCCGCCCGTCGCACGGGTGCCGGTGGTGTCCACTGCCTCCGTCATACCGGTCCTCTCCCCCTGGCTGGCTGGTCCCCTACGAGTTTATACGCTTCCTTAACTTCACAAGTTTGTGAAAGTAGCGTACGTTCAGAATCATGACGAAGGCAATCACGGTCTCCGGCCTGCGCAAGTCGTTCGGGCGGACACACGCACTTGACGGTCTCGACCTGGAAGTCGAGACGGGTGAGGTCCACGGCTTCCTCGGCCCCAACGGCGCCGGCAAGTCCACCACCATCCGGGTCCTGCTCGGCCTGCTGCGCGCCGACGGCGGCGCCGCCCAGCTCCTCGGCCAGGACCCGTGGAACGACGCGGTCGAGCTGCACCGCCGCCTGGCGTACGTGCCGGGCGATGTCACGCTGTGGCGCAACCTCTCCGGCGGCGAGGTCATCGACCTCTACGGGCGGCTGCGCGGCGGCCTGGACAAGGCGCGCCGCGCCGAGCTGATCCAGCGCTTCGAGCTGGACCCGACCAAGAAGGGACGCACCTACTCGAAGGGAAACCGGCAGAAGGTCGCCCTGGTCGCGGCCTTCGCCTCCAATGTCGACCTGCTCATCCTGGACGAGCCGACCTCCGGCCTCGACCCGCTGATGGAGGAGGTCTTCCAGAGCTGTGTCGCCGAGGAGCGCGACCGCGGCCGTACCGTGCTGCTGTCCTCGCACATCCTCAGCGAGGTCGAGTCGCTCTGCGACCGCGTCAGCATCATCCGCAAGGGAAAGACCGTGGAGAGCGGCTCCCTCGCGCAGATGCGGCACCTGACCCGCACCAGCCTCACCGCGGAACTGGTCGGCACCGCCGACGGGCTCGCCTCCCTGCCCGGCGTGCACGACGTCGAGGTGCAGGGCGGCAAGGTCAAGCTGCAGGCCGACACCGACAAGCTGGACGCGGTGCTGCGCGCGCTCACCGACGCCGGGGTGCGCTCGCTGATCTCGACGCCGCCCACCCTGGAGGAGCTGTTCCTGCGGCACTACCAGACCGACGGCGACGAGACGGCCGCCCAGGACCAGGGCCGGGAAGCGGTGGCCCGATGACCGCAGTAGCCCTGCCCGTCGCCCGAAGCGGCGGCGGCTCCCGGCAGTTCGCCGGAACCGGCGCCCTGCTGCGCCTGGCCCTGCGCCGCGACCGGGTCATGCTCCCGGTGTGGGTCCTGGTCGTCGGCGGCGTCGTCGGCGGCGCCGCGGGCGGACTCAAGGGTGTCTACGACACCGCCGAGAAGCGCGCCCAGGTCGCCACCGACATGACCGGCAACAGCTCGCTGCGCGCCCTGTACGGGCCGGTCTTCGACGACTCCATCGGCGGCCTGGTTGCCTGGCGCTACGGGGCCTTCGCCACCGTCATCGCCGCGGTGCTGAGCCTGCTCCTGGTCGTACGGCACACCCGTGAGGAGGAGGAGACCGGCCGCCAGGAGATGGTCTCCTCCGCGATGGTGGGCCGCCGCGCCCCGCTGACCGCGGCGCTGCTCACCGCGCTGATCGCCAACCTCGGCATCGTGCTGCTCGTCACCGCGGGGCTGTCCGCGGAGGGGCGGAGCGGCGCCTTCGCCTTCGGTCTCGCGCTCGGCGGGGTCGGCATGCTCTTCGCGGGGATCGCCGCGATCGTCGCGCAGATCACCGAGAGCGCCCGGCTCGCCAAGGGCATGACGGCGGCCGTCCTCGGCGTCTTCTTCGCGCTGCGCGCCGCGGGCGACGCCGCCACCGACGACGCCTCCTCCCCGCTGAACTGGATCTCCCCGCTGGGCTGGGCGGAGAACGTCCGCTCCTTCGGCGAGGAACGCTGGGGCGTCTTCGGCCTGTTCGCGCTCGCCGTGCTGGTCACGGTCGCCGCGGCCTACACCCTCGCCGGGCGCCGCGACCTCGGCCTCAGCTTCCTGCCGCCGCGGCCCGGGCCCGCCGAGGGCAGGCTCGCCACCGCGGGCGGTCTGGCCTGGCGGCTCCAGCGCGGCAGCCTCTTCGGCTGGACGGCCGGCTTCCTGCTCGCCGGGATCCTCTTCGGCGGCATGGCCGACGGCGCCGCCGACCTGGTCGGCGACAACGAGTCCACCCGTGACCTCTTCGAGCGGATGGGCGGCCAGTCCGGCATCACGGAGGCCTTCCTCTCCTCGATGGTCAGCCTCTTCGGCATGATCGCCGCGCTGTACGCGGTCGCCTCGGTGCTGCGCCTGCACGGCGAGGAGACCTCCCAGCGCGCCGAGCCGCTGCTCTCCAACGCGGTCAGCCGCATCACCTGGGCGGCCGGCCACCTCGCCGTCGCCTTCGGCGGCGCGGCCGTGATCCTGCTCGCGAGCGGCGCCGGCATGGCCATCGGCTACGGCGACCAGGCACCGGACATCCTGGGCGCCAGCCTCGTGCAGGTCCCCGCGGTGTGGGTGCTCGCCGGGATCGCCCTCGTCCTGTACGCGGTGGTGCCGAAGGCGGCCACCCTGGGCTGGGCGGCGGCGGGACTGTGCCTGGCGCTGGGCTGGATCGGCCCGGCGGCCGACCTGCCCCAGTCGGTCATGAACATCTCGCCCTTCGGCCACCTGCCGAAGCTGCCCGGTCCCGAGATGCACTGGACGCCCGTCGTGGTGCTCCTGGTCCTCTCGGTGGCCCTGGTCGCCGCGGGCCTCGCGGGCCTGCGCCGCCGGGACCAGATCTCCTAGTACATCTCCCCGTACGGGAGCGGATCTCCCCCCGCCGGACCCGTACGACCGGACCCCGTACCGGAGTCTCCCGCCACCGCGATCCGCGGCCGCCGGAGCTCCCAGAACCGCCCGTGACCAGGGACCCCCCGCCCTGGTCACGGGCTTCCGTCCCCTTCATCCCTCCCCCGAGGCGCCCCCGGTCCGTCCCAGGCCGGGGGCGCCGTGCGTGCACCGGCCCCGCCCCCAACCGGGGCTTCCCGTACGGCGGTTCAGACCGCCACCCGCAGTTCGCTCAGCCCGCGGATGACGAAGCCCGGCCTGCGGAGCGGCGGTGCGGCCAGGCTCAGCCGGGGCGCGCGGCGGAGCAGGGCACCGAAGGAGGCGGTGAGTTCGATACGGGCCAGGGGCGCGCCGAGGCAGTAGTGGATCCCGGCGCCGAAGCCGATGTGCGGGTTGTGGCGGCGGCCGAGGTCGAGGCGGTCGGGTGCGGCGAAGACCTCCGGGTCGCGGTTGGCGGAGCCGAAGAGGAGGGCGACCTCGCTGCCGCGCTCCAGGACGGTGCCGCCGATCTCGATGTCCTCCAGGACCCAGCGCTCGAAGAGCTGCAACGGGGTGTCGTGGCGCAGGAGTTCCTCGATCGCCGTGGGCAGCAGAGCGGGTTCGGCGCGCAGCCGGGCCAGCTCCGCGGGGTGGCGGAGCAGGGTCCACCAGCCGCCCGCGGTGCTGTTGACCGTGGCCTCGTGCCCGGCGTTGAGCAGCAGCGCGCAGGTGGAGATCATCTCCTGCTCGCTCAGTCTGCCCGGGGCCGCCTGCCGCTCCGCACCGCTGTCGTCGAGGTCCTCGTCGTGGGCGGCGATCAGCGCGGAGATCAGGTCCTCGCCGGGCCTGCCGCGCCGCTCGGCGATCAACTCCCGCAGATAGGACGAGAATTCGGCCGAGGCTTGCACCGCCCGCCGTGCCGTCTCCGGCCCCGGGTTCAGCTCGTACATCCCGCAGATGTCCGCCGACCAGGGCCGCAGCAGGTGCCGGTCGGCCTCGGGGATGCCGAGCATCTCGGCGATCACGGCGACCGGCAGCGGCTCCGCGAGGGCGCTCACCAGGTCGCCGCCGCCGCTCTCGACCAGATCCTCGACCAGTTCGGCGGCCAGCCGGTGCACATAGGGGACGAGCCGCTCGACCGTGCGCGGGGTGAAGGCCTTGGCGACCAGCCGCCGGATCCGGGTGTGCGCCGGGGCCTCCAGGTCGAGCAGTCCGTTGTCGTTGAGCAGATGGAAGGGCGCGTGCTCGGGCGGCGGCGGGGTGCGCCCGAACTCCTCGTGGCTGAAGCGGTGTTGGTAGGTGCGGCCGAGGCGCCGGTCGCGCAGCAGCGCGGAGACGTCGGCGTGCCGGGGCACCAGCCACTGCCCCGAGCCCTCGAACCAGTGCACCCGCCCGGCGGCGCGCAGCTCGGCGTAGGCGGGGTACGGGTCGGCGACGAACTGCGGGGACTCGGGCGCGAAGACGGACATGCGCCGACGGTAACCGCGCCGGGGAGGCAGGTGAACCGGCCGGGGCCTCCGTGTCGTGCCCACCGCCCTCCCTCACCCCCGGCGGCGTCCGGCCCCGCGCGTCCCGGAAGGGCTCGGCCGCGTCCCGGAAGGGCTCGACCGGCACCGGCCCGGTGTCCCGATGCCCTTGCTCACCAGGCCAGTTGGCGGATCTCCTCGGCCACCACCGCGCAGGCGTCCGCCGCGGGGTCGATGAGCGGGAAGTGCCCCACCTCGTCGAGCAGGGTCAGACCGACCGGCTCGCCCGCCTCCGCCGCCGCGTCCGCGTACGACTCGGAGACCGCGGCGGGCACCACGATGTCCTCCCGGCCGTGCACCAGCGTGGTGGCGATCCCGGTCGGCAGCAGTGAGTACGGGTCCGCGAGCCGCAGCCGCGCCGGGAACTCGTCCCGGGGACTGAGGAGTTGGCACACCGCCCCGGCGCACACATTGAGCTTGTCGGCCAGCGCGAGATCGGCGATCGGGGCGAGCGCCACCACCCCGCGCAGCGCGGGCGTGGTGGGCGCGTACCAGGACGAGTCCTTCGGCAGTACGTGGCGGGCGGCGCCCCACAGCGCGAGATGGCCGCCCGCCGAGTGGCCGGTCAGCACCAGGCGGCGGACATCGGCCTCCGGCAGGGCCGTGCGTGCCAGGTCGGGGAGTGCGTCCAGGGCGGCGGCCACATCGTCGAAGGTGTCCGGCCAGCGCCCGGCCCGCAGCCCGCCGCCGGGCGCGGCGGCGGCTCCGCGGCGGTACTCCACGTTCGCCACCGCGAGTCCGCGCCGGGCGAGGAAGTCGGCGAAGGGGCTGAGGTGGCCCCGGTCGTAGGGCGCCCGCCAGGCGCCGCCGTGCAGGGCGACCACCAGCGGGACCGGTCCCTCGACGGCGCCGCGGGGCGCGTAGAAGTCGATGACCTGCTCGGAGCCGCAGCCGTAGGCGGCAGTGGCGTCCGGGGGCACCGGCCGGTGCGCGAACGCCGCGCTCTCCTCGGCGGCGTCGCGGGCCGCGGCCGCCCGGCCGGCCTCCCCGGCCGCGCCGCCGCCGGGGCCTGTCGCGTCCTCCGCCTTCCAGGGGGCGGGACGGGCGGAGGTACGCCCCTCCGCGTAACGATCCGCCGCACGGGCGGCGCCGCCGCCGCGCCCGCCGGAGGCCTCCGGCGGATCGGCCTCGTCGTCCGGCATGGGCAACCTCTCCAAGGGCCGGGTGTCCGGAGCGGGTTCCTCCGGACAGCTGACAACTGACAACTGTTGATTATTGAACGGACGGTAGCAGCCCGCCCTCTGCGGTGATCGACGGATGCCGAAGCGGTTCCGGTTGCGTCGGCGGGGTGGGGGTTGCGGGGAGGGTCCGGCGGGGTGGCGGCCCGGCAGGTGGGGCGGCGCGGAGGCACGTGAGGGCCGCGGGAGGACCGCGGGAGAGCGTTTTCTCTCCTGCGGTCCTCCCCCATCCTCGTCAGGCGCGGCCCTCCCGCTCCTCCCGCTCCTGCCGTTCCTCCTCAGGGCTTCGGACTCAGGCAACTTCTCCTGTACGCAGCGGAGTCAGGTTCATACGTCCGGGAAGTGGGCCTTTGCCGACGGGAGTTGCGGCCCGACCTGGGCGGTTCACCTATGCCCTGCGCGTAGTTGACGTCCCCTCAGGCCAGTTCCTCCGCGAGTGCCCTGGCCGCCCGTTCCACCTCGGCGAAGCCGACGTACAGCGGGGTGAAACCGAAGCGCAGGACGTCCGGGTGGCGGAAGTCGCCGACCACCCCGCGGGCGATCAGGCGGCGCATGACCTCCCCGGCGTCCGGGCAGCGCAGGGCGACCTGGCTGCCGCGTTCGGCGTGCGCGAGCGGGGTCACGGTCTCCACCCGGCCCGGCGGGACGTACCCGGCGACGCACTCCAGGAAGAAGTCCGTGAGCCGGAGCGACTTGGCCCGCACCGCCTCGACCGAGACCCCCTCCCAGACGTCGAGCGCGGCCTCCAGCGCCAGCATCGACAGGATGTCCGGGGTGCCGACCCGGCCGCGCAGGGCGCCCTCGGCGGGCGCATACCGCGCCTGCATGCCGAAGGGTTCCGCGTGCGAGTTCCAGCCCGGCAGCGGGGAGTCGAACCGGGGCTGGTGCTCGCGGCGCACGTACAGGTACGCGGGCGAACCGGGGCCGCCGTTCAGGTACTTGTACGTACAGCCCACCGCGAGGTCCACGCCGTGCTCGTCCAGGCCGACCGGCAGCGCGCCCGCGCTGTGGCACAGGTCCCAGACGGCGAGCGCGCCCGCCTCGTGCACCGCGGCGGTCAGACCGGGCAGGTCGTGCAGCCGCCCGCTGCGGTAGTCGACGTGGTTGAGCAGCACCGCGGCCGTCCGCGGCCCGAGCGCCGCCCGGACCTCGCCCGGGTCGACCGGGCGCAGACGGCAACCGGTCATCCGCGCGGCGGACTCGGCGATGTACCCGTCGGTGGGGAAGGTCGTCGCGTCCACCAGGATCTCGTCCCGGACGGGGGGCGCGTCGAGGGCGGCGGACCCGTCCCGGGCGGGCGGGGCCGGGGAGTCGACTCCGTTGGCGCGCACGTCGGTTGACTGGCCCTCAACCTCCTTGTCCGGGGCGCCGGTTGACCGCTGCTCGCGTCCCTGGACCAGCCGTACCGCGCCGACCAGTGCCTTGAAGACGTTCACGCTCGTCGAGTCCCCGACCACGATCTGCCCGGGGGCGGCGCCGACCAGGGGCGCGATACGGTCCCCGAGGCGTTCGGGAGCGCTCCACCAGCCGCTCTCCTCCCAGGACCGGATCCGCAGCTCACCCCACTGGCGTGCCACCACATCGGCCACCCGCCCGGGCACCGAACGCGGCAGCGCGCCAAGGGAGTTGCCGTCCAGATAGACGGTCTCGTCGAGGACGAACAGCTCGCGGTACGCGGCGAGTTCGTCCACCGCGTCGAGCGCCGCGGCCCGCTCGGCAAGGCTCTCGACGGGGCTGCCACCGGGAGCGTGCGCCTCTCCCCTCCCGACCTCTCCGCTCCTGACCTCTCTGCTCTCGTCCGTGCTTGCGCCGACCTCGTCCGTGCTTGCGCCGACCGGGTTCATCCGGGTCCCTTTCCCTCCCGACACTGCTGCCCCCTCAGACACGGCTGCGCGCGGACCACAGTTCGGGGAAGACGTTCTTGGTGGCACGTTTCTCCAGCCAGGCGACGCCCGCCGAGCCACCGGTGCCGACCTTCGAGCCCATCGCGCGGCGGGTGGCGACCAGATGGTCGTTGCGCCAGCGCCAGACGAGTTCGGCGACATCGGTCAGCGCCTCGCCGAGCCGCTGCTCGGGCGCGCTCTCCTCACCGGAGTAGATCCGCGCCCAGATCTCCTCGACCTCGGGCGAGGACTGGTACTTGAGCCGCAGGTCGCGCTCCAGCACGGCGTCGGGCACGGGATGGCCGGCGCGGTGCAGGAAGCGCAACACCTCGTCGTACAGGCTGGGTTCGGCGAGCGCCTTCTCCAACTCGGCGTACACACGCGGGGATCCGCGGTGCGGCACGAGCATCGACGCGGACTTCTCGCCGAGCAGGAACTCCATCCGCCGGTACATCGCCGACTGGAAGCCCGAGCCCTCGCCGAGCGCGCTCCGGTAGGAGTTGAACTGCGCCGGGGTCAGCTGCGCGAGCGGCGTCCAGGAGGCGTTCAGCGCCTCCAGCTCGCGCACGCTGCGCTTGAGCGCGGCGATCGCGACGGGCAGGTCCTCACGGCGCAGCGCGCGTGAGGCGGTCTCCCACTCGTGCACGAGCACGGTGAACCACAGCTCCATGACCTGGGTCGTCACCAGGAAGACCATCTCTCCGGGATCCTCGGAGAGCGGGTGCTGCAAGTGGGTGAGGACGTCCGCCTGGACATAGTCCTCGTAGGGGGTGGTGTCCGCGAAGTCGAAGTTCGGCGCCTCGGGGTTGTCGGCGTCCACCGCTTCGGGGGCGTCACCGTGCGCTGCTTCAGGAGTCTCGCCGTGCGCCGCTTCGGGGATCCCGCCGTGCGCCGCTGCGGGGGTCCCGCCGTGGGGGTGTGCGGCTTCGGGGCCGTCGTGCCCGGTCGCGGGGCTGTGGGTGTGGACGGCTTCGGGGCTGGGGGTGTGCGCAGCTTCGGGGCCGTGGCCGTGCGCCGTGTCGGCGGCTTGCCCGGCGCCGGGGTGTGGGGCGCCGGAGTGCTCTGCGCTGGAATCCCGGGCTTCGCGGGTCCTGCCTGCGAGGCCCTCACCGCCGGGGGATCCGCCGCCGGGGCCGCCGTTCGCGGGGCCTCCGGGCTGCGCGCCCTCCGTGTCGAGATGCGGTGTCTCGTGGGACATTCGCTGTCTCCTCGGTACTGCTCCGGGTAGCGGTCCGCCCCTGCCATGTCGGCACGGGGGCCCCGGTCCCCACCGGGCATCCTCCGCAATCGTGCCCGGAAAAGGCAAGGCCCGCCTGGTCACACAGGGTGAGCCCTGCGTGACCAGGCGGGCGGGTGCCGCGGTGCGCGCTTCGGCCGGGGTCAGGGCCGCGGCCGAACCGGGCGGCTTCGGCTTCGGCTTCGGCTTCAGCCGAGGGTCTGGGCCGCGGCCGGCGAGGAGTCCTTCAGGAACTGGGTGCAGCGCTGGTGCTCCTCGCTCTCGCCGATCGCCTGGGCGGCGCGGGCGAGCCCGTGCAGGGCGCGCAGGAAGCCCCGGTTGGGCTCGTGCTCCCAGGGCACCGGCCCGTGGCCCTTCCAGCCGGCGCGGCGCAGGGCGTCGAGCCCGCGGTGGTAGCCGGTCCGCGCATAGGCGTACGACTCCACCACGCGCCCCGCCTCGAAGGCCTCGTCGGCCAGCTGCGCCCAGGCGAGCGAGGAGGTCGGGTACTTCGCCGCCACTTCGGTGGGCGGGGTGCCGCCGGCCAGCAGCTCACGCGGCTGCGGATCGTCGGGCAGCTCGGTCGGGGGCGGTCCCCCGAGCAGGTTCTCGTGAATTCCCATGGGTTCAAGTCTGGCAGGTGCGGGTGGGGTGGGGGCATGGGTGAGTTTCCCGGGGCCCCGGGCAGGGGTAGTAACCATGTACTACCCTGGAGTCATGGAAACTGCCACGGCTCGCGAGTTCAACCAGAACGCGTCAAGGATCCTCGCCGCCGCCGAGAACGGCGAGCGCGTCACGGTCACCAAGAACGGTCGGCCCGTGGCCATACTGTGCCCGGTCGGCCAGCGAGAGGTACCGCCCTATCCCGTCGACCCGATGGGCCCGGACGAGGCCGCGCCGGTCTTCACCGCCGCCGGTCCACCGGTCGACTGGAGCGGCGGACGCGGCGAGTACCTGGCCGGGTTCGGCCAGTGACCGACGTACTCATCGCGGACACCTCGGGGCTCTACTCCTTCTACGTCCAGTCCGAGCCGGATCACGCGGCCTGCCGCAAGGCGGTGGCCGAAGGCGCGCACCTCGTGATCAGTCCGCTGGTCCTCACCGAGCTCGACTACCTGCTGACCACGCGGATCGGCCCCGACGCCGCCCAGCAGGCGCTCTCCCACATCCGGGACGCCACCGGCCTGCGCCGCTATGCCGTACCCGAGGTGGAGGCGCACCTGGGCAAGGCGCTCAGCGTCATGCACCGCTACCCGCACATCCAACTGACCGACACGATGAACGTCGTACTGGCCGCCGAGTACCACACCGATGCCGTGCTGACCTTGGACCGGCGCCACTTCCACGCGATCCGACCACTGACCGGGCACCCGGCTTTCCGTCTGCTGCCCGACGACGTGTGAACCGGGGCCGGTGCCCCCGCTCGGGGGCACCGGCGCTCCCACGACACACCGGCGCAGGGCCCGGCCCCGCCGAAGCGGAACCGGGCCCTGGGACGCGCGGGAGAGCGCCGGACTACTTCAGGCGGGTGCCCGTGGAGCGCAGGTGGCCGCAGGCCTCGGTGACGCGCTTGGCCATGCCCGCCTCGGCGGACTTGCCCCAGCTGCGCGGGTCGTAGACCTTCTTCGAGCCGACCTCGCCGTCGACCTTCAGGACACCGTCGTAGTTGCGGAAGACGTGGTCCACGACCGGGCGGGTGAAGGCGTACTGGGTGTCGGTGTCGATGTTCATCTTGACGACGCCGTTCTCCAGGGCGGTGAGGATCTCCTGCTCGGTGGAGCCGGAGCCGCCGTGGAAGACGAAGTCGAAGGGCTGCGACCCCGCGGGCTTGCCGTACTTCGCGGCGACGCCCTCCTGGAGGTCCTTCAGGAGCTCGGGGCGGAGCACGACGTTGCCCGGCTTGTAGACGCCGTGGACGTTGCCGAAGGAGGCGGCGAGCAGGTACCGGCCCTTCTCGCCGAGGCCGAGGGCCTCGGCGGTGCGCAGGGCGTCGTCGACGGTGGTGTACAGCTCGTCGTTGATCTCGTGGGTGACGCCGTCCTCCTCGCCGCCGGTCGGGGTGATCTCGACCTCGAGGACGATCTTGGCGGCGCGGGCCTCGGCGAGCAGCTGCTCACCGATGCTCAGGTTGTCGGCGAGCGTCTCGGCGGAGCCGTCCCACATGTGCGACTGGAAGAGGGGCTCGGCGCCGTTCTTGACCCGCTCGGCGGAGATCGCGAGCAGCGGGCGGACGTAGCCGTCGAGCTTGTCCTTGGGGCAGTGGTCGGTGTGCAGCGCGACGTTCACGCCGTACTTCGCGGCCACGATGTGCGCGAACTCGGCGAGCGCCACCGCACCGGTGACCATGTCCTTCTTGTACTGGCCGCCGAGGAACTCCGCACCGCCCGTGGAGATCTGGATGATGCCGTCGCTCTCCGCCTCGGCGAAGCC
Organism: Streptomyces physcomitrii; assembly: GCF_012273655.1. GTDB lineage: Bacteria > Actinomycetota > Actinomycetes > Streptomycetales > Streptomycetaceae > Streptomyces > Streptomyces physcomitrii. Next base: position 239,130 of record NZ_JAAWWP010000005.1, read on the forward strand.
GCGCAGCGCCGCGTGCAGGGTCTGCGTGGAGGTGACGTTGATGGCCGGGTAGGCGAACTTGCCTGCCTTTGCCCGGTCGAGCATCTCGTTGTAGACCTCGGGGGTTGCGATGGGCATCTGTCCGCTCCTTGATGGTGTGCGGGGTGTCTGTGGTACCGACCCTGATCCAGGGGAAGGCGACGGCGGCGCTGCCTGTCGTCCCGGTTCATCTTCGCAGACCGCCCGCCCGTCGTCCCCGCCGGTGCGGTGGGCGCCGTTCCGCTACGGGGCCGCCCGGCGCACTACCGACGGGTACGGCCGCGCGGCCGCGCTGACCGCCTCAGTCGAGCCCCAGCTCGTCCTTGGAGAAGGCGAAGAGGTACGGGACGCCGGCGCCCTCGGAGATCTTCTCGCCCGCACCGGTCGCCCGGTCCACGATGGTGGCCACCGCGACCACCTCGCCCCCCGCCTCCCGCACCGCCTCGACCGCGGTGAGCGGGGAGCCGCCGGTGGTGGAGGTGTCCTCGACGACGAGCACCCGGCGGCCCTCGATGCCGGGCCCCTCGACGCGGCGCTGCATGCCGTGCGCCTTGGCGGCCTTGCGCACCACGAAGGCGTCCAGGCTCCGGCCGCGCGCGGCGGCGGCGTGCAGCATGGCCCCGGCGACCGGGTCCGCGCCCATCGTCAGCCCGCCGACCGCCTCGTACTCCAGGTCCGCGGTCAGATCGAGCATCACCTGCCCGACCAGCGGGGCCGCCTCGCCGTCCAGGGTCACGCGGCGCAGGTCCACGTAGTAGTCCGCCTCCAGGCCGGAGGAGAGGGTCACCTTGCCGTGCACCACGGCCTTGTCCTTGATCTGCTGCAGCAGCGCGCCACGTACGTCACTCATGGGCGAAATCCTACGGGCCGCCTCCGGCACACCCCCGGTTGTCCACAGGCGCCCGGAAAACGGCCCCGCCCCGCAGAGTTATCCACAGGCCTGGCGCGCAGCCCCGATTCCCCGTAACCCTAGAGCCGTCGCCAGGACCAGGTCATGGACGTTTCGAGGGGGTCGATGGGTGTGACAAGGCGCGGCTCGGTGTTGATGCCATTGGGAGGACCGGTCTGCGGTTCCACGCAGACGGCGGCCTCCTGCTCGTCGAAGACGACGACCCACTGCTCGCGGCTGCTGACCTTGAGTTCGAGCTGCCCGGGCCAGGTCAGGGTGACATCGACACCGTCCGGCATACCGAAGCAGTCGTCCCAGGGACCCGGCGTCGGGTCCAGTCGCTTGCCGGTCGGCAGCTTGTCCTCACCCCGCTGCTCCTGCCAGGCGGGCGCGAAGTCCAGCCGCACGTCCTCGGTGTCCTTGCCGAGGTTGCGCAGAAACCACGGATGCCAGCCCGCCTGGGCGGGGAAGGAGTCGTCATAGGTCTCGATACCCATGGTGAAGGTCACCGCGCTGCCGTCCGCGGCGAGTTCGACCAGCTGGGTCACGGTCCCCGGATAGGGCCAGGGAGCGTGCGGATCGGCTAGTTCGTAGGTGAAGGTCGCGGTCGTGTCGCTGTGCCGGGCGGTGCGCCAGGGCAGGTTGCGACCGGTGCCGTGGATGGCGTGCGGCGGGGCGTTGAGCGGCATCCGGTGCTGGAGCCCGCCGTTGCGGAACTGCCCGTCCCGCATCCGGCCGCACCAGGGCACCATCGGGAAACAGCCGTAGCGCTCCCCCTGACGCAGCAGCTCCGTGCCGCCGATCCGCAGACTCTGCACCCGGCAGCCGTTGTCCGGCCGCACGGTCACCTCCGCGTCGCCCGCGGTCAGCGTGATGGCATCCCTACTACTCACGCAGCCGACCCTATGGGGTGCGGGGGTGGGGGGCATGCGATGGGGTGGGTGTGGGGGTGAGACGGGCGCGGGGTGGTGGGGCGGTGTGGTGGGTGGTGGGGCGGGGGGGGGGGAGGGCCCCCAGAAGCGGAAGTGGCCAAGGAAACTGCTCGCCGCATGGCCCCCGGCCAGCCCCGCCCGCGCATACCGCGCCCTCGGGCTGTCTCCTTCCACCTCAGACCGCCTCGGCCCCCTCGACTCGGCTCCTCGGCTCGGCTCCCTCGGCCCGCGAAGTCACCGCCGTCGGCGCAGGGCCCGCCCGACGACGATGGCCGAAGCCACCACCAGTGCGGCGGCGGGTGCCGCCCAGCGCAGAGTGGCGCCGGCCGCGAAGGAGTCGGGCGCGAGGACGGGGGCGTACCGGCCGCGCGGGGGTGCGTGGTCGACCTCCTCCGCGCTGCGGCCGATCATGGTGCGCCGGGCGTGGGCGGCCTCGGCCGGGGGTTCGGCGTGCTGCTCCGTGCCTGCCCCCGTCGTACCTTCGAGCGCCTCCTCGTCGAGGTCCTCGTCGCCGTACGGTTCCAGGGAAGGTGGCGGCACCTCGGCGTCGAACAGCGAGGAGGAGGACGGCGCCTCACCCGCAGCGGCGGCATCCCCTGATCCGGTATCTCCTGATCCGTCGCCCGCGGATCCCGAGCCCCCTGGCCCGGAGTCCTCGGACCCGGAGCCCTTGGACCCGGCGCTCTCGGCCCCCGAGCCCTCCGACCCAGACGAGTCCGCAGCCCCCGAAGAGTCCCCGGCCCCGCCCTCCTCAGCGCCCCGACCGCCCCGCCCGCCCCGCTCCACGCCCTCACCGGCAGCTCCGGTACCACTCGTAGTGCCGCCCTCGGGCGACCTCGCAGCGGAACCTTTCGGCGAGCCCGCCGAGCCGACGTCCTCCGGCGAGCCCGCGGTGCCGGTAGTGCCGGTACCCCGCCCCCCACTGCTCCCTCCACTGCTCTCCCCGCTGCCCTCCGCGCCCCGCCCCACGTTCTCCGCGAACCGTGTGAGCAGGCGGCGGAGGGCCGACTCCACGGTCTCGGCGGGGAGTTCGGTGAGGCGGCCGTCGGCGGTGCCGGTGCCGGAGAAGGTGAGGGTCGTGCCGCCCGGGGCCTCGGTGAGACTCAGGTCCAGGGTGAAGGAGACGGTGCCGGTGCCCCGGGCCTCGGTGGCCTCGCCCTGCGCGGTGAACGTGCCGTCGGCGCTCCCGTCGAGGCTCAGCCGACCGCGGTAGGTGACGCTGGTGTTGCCGAGGCGCAGCTTGAGCCGACCGGTGACCGGGGCGGCGCCCGCGTCCTGCTGCAGCCCGGGCACCGCGCGAGCCGCCCGTGCCGGGTCTGCGAGGGCCCCTCTCAGGGGTGCGGCGGGCAGCGGAACGAACACCTCATGCTCCATGTCGGCCGAGCCTACCCACGGCTCCCCTCCACATGCCCTCCCCGGAACCGAAACAACCGCCCCGGTTTTCGCCGCTCACCCCGCCCCACGACCCCACGGACACCTACCGGCACTCACCACCATCGAGCCCCACCCGCACCACCCGCCCCGCGCCCCTCACCCACCGCCGCCACCTGCGCGCACGCTCACCCGCACGCACACCTGCACCCGCACCCCGCGCCCCACACACCAAGCCCCACACACCGAGCCCCTCACCCCCCATACCGCGGATGCACCAACGTCGAAGGCCCCGGCGCCTCCGCACCCCGCCCCCGCTGGGCCGCCCGAGCCCCCTCCGCGAGGTCCGCCGAGTCCAGGGACCTCAGCCGCGGCCCCGCCGAGTCCAGCCCGAGGACAGGCGCCGTACGCCCGGCGAGGACGAACCCCCAGTCCCCGGCGGCCCGAGAACGGCCACGGCCAGCACCCACCCCCGACGCTGTTCCCGACCCCGACCCCGACCCCGACCCCGACCCCGACCCAGACCCCGCACCCTGACCAGCCACCGAACCCGCACCGGACCCCGCACCGGATCCCCCATCCGCACCCGCACCCGCACCCGCACCCAAAGCGGACCCACCCCCCGCCCCGACCCCCAACCCCCCAACCCGATAAGGCACCGTCCGCAGCCCCGCCGCGCGGATGCTCGCCTCGACGGTCCAGAAGCTGCGGGAGCCCGCGGCGAAGGGCCCGGCGTGGACGAGAAGGCGGCCGCGCGGGGCGAGGCGGCGTGCGGCGAGGCCGTAGAACTCCTGGGAGTGGAACTTCGCGCCCGCGGTGCCGCCGGGGCCGGGCAGATCCGAGACGATGACGTCGTACGTACGGGTGGTGGTGCGCAGCCGGGCGAAGGAGTCGCCGGTGCTGAGGTGGACGCGGGGGTCGCGGAGGGCGTGGCCGTTGAGGGCGCTCAGGGCGGGGTCGGTGCGGGCGAGGGCGGTGACGCCGGGGTCGGCCTCGACGATGTCCACGCGCCGGACGTCCCGGTGGCGCAGCACTTCGCGGGCGGCGAGGCCGTCACCGCCGCCGAGGATCAGGACGCGGGTGTGCGGGCCGTTCATGGCGGGGTGGACGAGGGCTTCGTGGTAGCGGCGTCCGTCGCGGGCGCTGGCCCGCAGGCGTCCGTCGAGGAAGAGGTCGAGGGGGCCGTCGGGTCCGCCGGTGAGGACGACTTCCTGCTGTCCGGTGCGCAGGGCGACGCGTACGCCGTCGCCGTAGACGGCTCTGCGGGCGGCGCGTTCGAAGTCGTCGACGAGGGCGGCGGCGGTGCCGAGGATCAGCAGGACGGCGAGGTTGGCGGCGAGCAGGGCGCGCCGGGCGCGGGGGCTGACGTCGCGGCGGAAGAGGCCGAGGACGAGGGCGGCGCCGGCGACGGCGTTGACGCTGCCGGTGAGGAGGGCGCCGGTGAGCTGGCCGAGGCGCGGCAGGAGGAGGAAGGGGAAGGCGAGTCCGCCGACGAGGGCGCCGACGTAGTCGGCGGCGAAGAGGTCGGCGACGGCGCCGCCCGCGTCCTGTCGCCGGATGCGCTGGATGAGCACCATGAGCAGGGGTACTTCGGCGCCGATGAGCAGGCCGATGGCGAGGGAGAAGGCGACGAGGAGCCAGCGGGAGCCTTCGGCCCAGGCGCCGCCCCAGCCGCCGGTCCAGGCGAAGACGGCGTAGAGGGCCATGGCGCTGAGGCCGCCGACGAGGGCGAGGAGGGCTTCGAGGGCGCCGAAGGCGACGGCGGCGCGGGGGCGGAGGCGTTTGGCGAGCAGGGAGCCGATGCCCATGGCGAAGACCATGACGGAGAGCACGACGGAGGCCTGGGTGACCGAGTCGCCGATCAAGTAGGAGGCGAGGGCGACGAGTTCGAGTTCGTAGACGAGTCCGCAGGCCGCGCAGACGAAGACGCCCGCGAGGACGAGGAGGCGTCCGGTCCGCTCCCGTACCGGCAGGGGGGCCGGGGTGCGGCCGCTCCTGTCGGGGCGGGGGCGGACGGCGGTGGGCGGTTCGATCACCCGGGGAACGCTACGTCACCGTCCGGGGCCGTCCGGTCACCCACACACGTGATTCCGGACAGCGCCTGGGCGAGGGGGTGTTCAGAGGGCGGCGGTGACGGGGGCGCCCACCCGGGTGCGGGTGGCGACGAGTTGACCGTCCTGCGGGTAGGCGTGCCAGGTGCGCCAGTGGACTTGGCCGTCGTGGCACTGGGCGAGGAGGGCGGTGAAGGCGTAGGGGCTGCCGGGGAAGACTCCGGCGAGGCCGTGCGGATGCTCGGAGACGAGGGCGATGAGTTCCTGGGCGCGGCCCGCGAACTGCCCCTGGGAGAGGGTCTCGACGCGGGCGGCGAATTCGTATTCGCGGTCGCCGATGCGCTTGGCGACACCGAGGGGTAAGGGGGTGCGGCTGCCCGGGATGCAGGCGACGGTCTCCGAGCAAATGCCTTCCTCCTGTTCGAGGATGACTTGGTGGGAGGCGCCGAGGAGTCGCAACTGGAGGCGGACGTTTGAGAGTTCAAGGTCGAGGGAGGCGAGCGCGGGCAGTGGTTCGCGCCCAAGGGCCCAGGCGAGGTCGTCCGCGCGCGTGTCTGAATAGGCGGTGTTCAGGGTCGTGAGCATGGGTCGGCTCCGCTAAGCACGCTGAGGAGTTGAGGCCGGCGCTTCCCGGCGTGGGGACCGCGGATCGGCCCGGAGAGGACCGGGAGATCGGTGGTGCCGGCTCGTGCCCACGAGTTGTTCCGAGGGCTGCGCTGACGCGTAGAGGGAATCATGAACTGCGCTGCCGCCACAGCGATTTTACCCAACTTCGTAGGATTTCCATCCCCCCGAGGGCTGCACAGTTCACCTGTTCTCCCGCCATGACGAAGCGCCCGCCGGATACGGTTCCCGACGGACGCTTCTTGTGGCCGGTTCGTTTCCCCCGTTCCCCCGTTCCCCCGTACCGGCCGTGTGCGGGCCCGCTCTCGCGCCGCGGGCCCGCGCGGGCCGGACCTGTCCCCCCTGCGCCGTCCGGCCCGGGCCGGGTGCTGCCCCGTGACGGCACCCGGTCGTCTGCGCGTGAGGCGGGAGGGCGCCTCACATGGTCCGGTGGATCTCCCCGCGGGATCCGGGCAGTCGCCCCGCCCGGTCCTGTGCCGCGGGAGTGCGGCCGGTCAGCCGCCGCCTCCGCCGCAGCCGCCGCCACCGCCGCCGCAGCCGCCTCCGCCGCCACCGCAGGAGGAGCCCCCGCCGCAGGACGAGCCGCCGCCGCACGAGGAGGAGCCTCCACCGCCGCAGACGTATCCACCGACGGCGCCGCCTCCGGCCGTGCCGCCTCCCACGCCACGGCGGCGGGAGCGGCGGCGCGAGGGGTCGTGCCCGTCCGCGTACCAGCTCTTTCCGGCCCCTCTGCGTGAGGAGACCTGCAGGGAGAGTGCGCCGATCACGACGAGTACCACGATCATCCCTCCGATGCTCCACAGCAGCATGGAAACCACCTCTTCCTTTCCCCCGTACCGGCCGGGAGGGCCGGTCCTTTCCTGCGCAGGCGATTCCGGCGGCCTTGCCACTTCCGACGACTTCGCCGCCACTTCTGACGCGTTCGCCTGCTTCGGCTTCCGCTTGTCAGTTCACTTCTGAGCGTCTTTCCCGCATTCCGGTTCCGGCGCTCCCCGCCCCTTCCCCTTCCGGTTCCGCTCGTGATTCCGCTTGTGCCGCGCGATAACGCCTTCTCCCGTGCTCCCGGTCCGCGGAGAACTGCCCGTCTCCGGGTTCCGGCGTACGGATCTTCTTTTCCGCGCGGCTGTCCCGAAGATTCCCGAAGGGGTGCGGTCTCAAAGGCGAGTTGAGGAACTCCAGAGGTTCGGCGGGGGAAACTGAGCTTTCCCAGAGCTTTCCCGGTTCGGTCGGGACGGGCGGCCGCGGGCGCCGGAGGCTGGCAGCATGAGGCGGGGCGGAGCCCCTGGCGAGGACGGATACGGGAACGGATACGAGGACGGTGCCGAGGATGGGTGGAGCGATGGGTGACAGGCCGCTGCTGAACCGGAGGCTGGCGGGGCACGGCTCCACGATCTTCGCGGAGATGTCGGCGCTGGCGGTGAAGACCGGGGCGATCAACCTGGGTCAGGGCTTCCCCGACACGGACGGCCCCGAGGAGGTCCGCGAGGCGGCGGTACGTGCCCTGCGCGACGGCCGCGGCAACCAGTACCCGCCCGGCCCCGGCGTCCCCGAGCTGCGCGCCGCGATCGCCGCACACCAACAGCGGTTCTACGGGCTGGACTTCGACCCCGACTCCGAGATCCTGGTGACCGCGGGGGCCACCGAGGCGATCGCCGCCTCGATGCTGGCCCTGCTCGAACCGGGCGACGAGGTCATCGCCTTCGAACCGTTCTACGACTCCTATGCCGCGAGCATCGCCATGGCCGGGGCCACCCGGGTCCCGCTGACCCTGCGCGCCCCCGATTTCCGCCCCGACCTGGACCGGCTGCGGGACGCGATCACCCCGCGCACCCGCCTGCTGCTGCTCAACTCCCCGCACAATCCGACCGGTATGGTCCTCACCCGCGAGGAGGCCCTGGCCCTCGCGGAGATCGCCGTGGCGCACGATCTCCTGGTGGTCACCGACGAGGTGTACGAGCACCTGGTCTTCGAGGGCGAGCACATCCCGCTGATCTCGCTGCCCGGCATGCGCGAGCGTACGGTGTCGATCTCCTCGGCGGGCAAGACCTTCTCGTTCACCGGCTGGAAGGTCGGCTGGGTGACCGCTTGCCCCGCTCTGGTGGCCGCCGTGCGGACCGCCAAGCAGTATCTGACCTTCGTCTCAGCCGGCCCCTTCCAGTACGCCGTCGCCGAGGCCCTGGCGCTGCCGGACTCCTACTTCACCGGCTTCCGCGAGGATCTGCGCGGCAAGCGGGACCTGCTGGCCGCGGGGCTGGCGCGGGCGGGCTTCGCGGTGCACCGCCCGCAGGGCACGTACTTCATCACGACCGATGTCTCACCGCTGGGCGAGAAGGACGGCGTGGCCTTCTGCCTCGCGCTGCCGGAGCGCTGCGGGGTGGTCGCCGTCCCCAACTCGGTCTTCCACGACGACCCGGAGGCGGGCCGCACCCAGGTCAGATTCGCCTTCTGCAAGCGCCACGAGACCTTGACGGATGCGGCGGAGCGCCTGGCGGGACTGGGGCGCTGAGGCAGGGTCGTACGAGCCGCTGGGGCACGGCCGTACGGACCGCTGGGCACGGCCGCCCGGACAGCCCGCGTGCTCCGAACGGCCTTGCCCCGCAGGCGGGTTCAGTGCGCCCCCGAGTCCCCCGCACCGTCCAGCGCGCACTCCCGCAGCAGCTCCCCCGGACCGGCCCCCGGCGGGCGCGGGACCGTGTGGCTCGGGGGTGGGGGTGTGCCGTGGCCGAGCCAGGTCTCCAGGGCGGTGAAGGCGGAGCGGTGGCAGGGCAGGAGGGGGCGGAGGCGGTCGGGGAAGGTGTCGGCGAGGGCGTCGGTGTGGGTGCCGTCCTCGATGCGGTAGTAGCGGTGCAGGGCGCCGCGCCCCGCCTGCTTCACCATCCGGGCGTAGACGTCGGAGTCCCGGCTGATGGGCAGCAGGACGTCGAGAGTGCCGTGCAGGGTCAGCAGGGGCTTGCCGAGGCGGCCGGTGAGGGCGATCCGCTGGACGGCGCGGTGGACCCGCGGGGGCCGGTCGGCGTAGGCGTAGTCGGCGTCGCAGTGCGGGGTGCCGGGGGTGCAGTACGGGGTGCCCGCCTCGGTGGCCCCGTCGTAGCCGGGGTCGAACTCCTCGCGGTAGACACGCTGGGTGAGGTCCCAGTAGTTCTGGTGGTGGTACGGCCACAGGAACTCCGAGCCGCGCGGCTGGCCCGCCGCGTACAGCGCCTCGCGGGCGCGCCCGGCACCCGGTCCGCCCGCCGCGTAGTCCGGGTAGTGGCGCAGTACGGGCGGCAGGAAGCCGAGGAGGTTCGGGCCCTCGGCGCGCCAGAGGGTGCCCTCCCAGTCGACGCCGCCGTCGTACAGCTCGGGGTGGTTCTCCAGCTGCCAGCGCACCAGGTAGCCGCCGTTGGAGAGGCCGGTGGCGAGGGTGCGGGACGGGGGCCTGCCGTAGCGCTGGGTGGTCAACGCCTTCGTGGCGCGGGTGAGTTGGGTCAGCCGGTGGTTCCATTCGGCGACCGCGTCGCCGGGGCGGCGGCCGTCGCGGTGGAAGGCGGCGCCGGTGTTGCCCTTGTCGGTGGCGGCGAAGGCGTAGCCGCGGGAGAGCACCCAGTCGGCGATGGCGCGGTCGTTGGCGTACTGCTCGCGGTTGCCGGGGGTGCCGGAGACGACGAGGCCGCCGTTCCAGCGGTCGGGCAGCCGGATCACGAACTGGGAGTCGTGGTTCCAGCCGTGGTTGGTGTTGGAGGTGGAGGTGTCGGGGAAGTAGCCGTCGATCTGGAGGCCGGGGACGCCGCGGGGCACGGCCAGGCCCGCGGGGGTCAGCCCGGCCCAGTCGGCGGGGTCGGTGTGCCCGGAGCCGGTGGTGCCCGCGGTGGTCAACTCGGCCAGGCAGGCGGTCTGTTGGTGCGCGGCGCCGGGGACGCGGAGCTGCCCCTGCCGCGCGCAGTGGGCGTCCGTCCGCGACTTCGCCGCGGCGCCCTCCCCCGCCGGTGCCGCGACGGAGGGCGGGGCGGCGACGGCCAGCGGCAGCCCGAGTGCGGCCACCGCGAGCAGGCACCGCAGGGCACGGGGGCGGCGGCGTGGCCGTCCTGCGGGAGTGCCGGGGAACGGCATACGGGCCTCCGGGGGCGAAGTGCGTACGGGGTACGGGGGTATGGGGAGACGTGCAGTACGGGTGTGAAGTGCCTTACAGCGACGGGAAGTTGCTTTTGCGTGCTGTCGGAAGGCGGTGTGGGGAGGGTGAGTTGTCCCTGGCCCTGAGCCGTTCGCTGCCGTCGGCCCAGCTCCAGCCCCATCCCCACCCCCTGCCTCTGCCGGTCGAGCGGGTGTTGACGGCGGACGCGCCGCCAACACCCGCTTGAGGACCGGCAGTTGAGGGACAGGCCAGGGCCGGGGAAAAGGTCAGGAGCCGCTCAGGCCGAAGAACTTGGCGATCCAGTGGCTGGAGCAGATCGAGGCCAGGAAGTATGGGGCGCCGGTGCTGCCGCACTGTTCGGCGCCGGTTCCGGGGTCGACGGGGGTGCCGTGACCGATGCCGGGCACCCGGTCGACCTCGACGGCGACCTTGCCGTCCGTACCCACGTACTCCTCCTGGCGGGTGGAGTTGGGGCCGATGCTGCCGACCCGGTCCGGGGTCTGGGAGAGGCCGTGCAGGGCCGTCCACTGGTCCCGGAGTTCGTCGGCGTTGCGCGGGGCGACGGTGGTGTCCTTCTCGCCGTGCCAGATGGCCACCCGGGGCCAGGGCCCGTTCCAGGAGGGGTTCGCCGCGCGGACCCGCTCGGCCCACTGCTCGGGGCTGAGGTCGACCCCCGGATTCATGCACAGGTACGGGCTGCTGTCCTTGGTGCACTCGTACGGGAGCCCGGCGACGACCGCGCCCGCGGAGAAGACGTCGGGGTAGGCGCCGAGCATCACCGAGGTCATGGCGCCCCCGGCGGAGAGCCCGGTGACGAAGACGCGGGAGGAGTCGGCCCCGTAGGCGGAGACGGCGTGCGCGGCCATCTGCCGGATCGAGGCGGCCTCGCCCTGGTCCCGGCGGTTGTCGGTGGCCTGGAACCAGTTGAAGCACTTGGTGAGGTTGTTGGCGGTGCTGGTCTCCGCGAGGACGAGCAGGAAGCCCTCGCGCTCGGCGAGTTCGGGCAGCCCGGAGTTGTCGGCGTAGACCTGCGCGTTCTGGGTGCAGCCGTGCAGGGCGACCACCACCGGCGGGTTCGCGGGCAGGTTCGCGGGCCGGTGGACGTACATGCTCAGCGCACCGGGATTGGCACCGAAGTCCGGCACCTTGGTCAGCTCGGCGGCCCGGTGACCGGCGGGCTGCGCACCGGCCGTGCCCGCGGCGGGAGTGGAGCCGCCCTGGGCCATCGGCGCGGGCGCGGCGGAGGCGGCCGGGGCGGCGAGCACCCCGCAGAGCACCAGCGCGGGCACGGCGAGCAGTCGGCGAACTGCCCTGCGGCGCAAGGGCAGTCGGGTCGGGCGGGATGCCCGGTCGCGCCCGGAGTGGAAGTTCGGCATGGCGGCTCCCTCGGTGGCGTGGCGTGCGGTGGCGGTGGCGGGCCCCGGGGCCCTGCCGTGGCCGGGGCGGGGCGGTCCCGGCTCCCGGAACCGTAGGAGCGGGGCCAGGGCAGCCGGTATGGGACCGTGCACCACAGCCGAGGCCGGGCCTGGGTGAGCACCGGGGGTTGCCCGGGACCGGAGGGCCTGATAGGCGCGCAGGGCACCGGAGTTGGGCGGGCGGCGGCCTCGCGGCAGACGACAGCCCTCGGCGGGCGACGGCCTCACGGCGAGCGACGGGCGGCGGCCTCGAGGCGTGGCGACGGCCTCGCGGCGAGCGACCGGCCGTCCCGGCAGTCGAGTCGACCCCCGGGCAGACCTCCGGCGGCCCCCGGACAGACCTCAGTCAGCGCTCAGGCAGACTCCGGGCACCCCCAGGCGGACCCGGAGGATCCGCATGCGGAGGTATGCGGCGAAGCGGCTGTCCGTCGGACGAAAAGAACTCCGGCGTGGCGCGGGTTCGCTTGAGTGGACCCGTGGCACCCCGGGCACCCCGCCGCCCCACCCACACCAGCACCGGCACCGGCACCGGCACCGGCATGACGCACCGACCGGCGCGGGCACCCCCGCGCGGTGCGGTACCCGCCGCACATCGAGAGAGGCACGGCTGACATGAAGACGCGCGCGATTCCCTTGCTCCTGGCGGCAGTTCTGGGCCTCGGCACCCTGACTCCGGCCGCCGCCCAGGCCGCGGCGGACCGGAACCCGGTGCCCCGCCCCGTACCCGGCTCCGCGGACTCCGTGAAGTCGGCGAAATCCGCGGAATCCGCGGACTCCACGGCCCCGACGAGCTCCGCGGACCCGGGCGGCCCGCCGCTGGAGACCCCCGTCGCGACGCTGGCCGCGAACCTCACGTGCTCGGCGGATCTGGCCGGCTCGGCGCGGACGCCGGTACTGCTGACCCCCGGCACCGTCGAGAGCGCCGACCAGGCCTGGAGCTGGGGCTATCAGAAGGTGCTGCGGGAGCGGGGGCACGCGGTCTGCGTGATCGAGGACCTGCCGGACTCCGGGACCACCGACATGCAGGTCACCGCGGAGTACGTGGTCTACGCGCTGCGCCGGATGCACGAGGTCAGCGGGCGCAAGGTCTCGGTGATCGGGCACAGCCAGGGCGGGCTGCTCAACGCCTGGGCGCTGCGGTTCTGGCCGGATCTCGCGGGCAAGGTCGACGACATCATCGGCCTCGGCGCCCCGCACAGCGGCGGCCTCTTCGGCGACCTCGCCTGCGTGGCCGGGCGGTGCCCCGACTCCGCCTGGCAGTTCAAGGCCTCCTCGGACTTCGTGCAGGCGCTGATCCGTGAACCGCTCGCCGCCGGGCCCTCGTTCACCTCGATCGGCTCCGACACCGACGAGGTCATCTTCCCGGCGCCCGGCGCCACCCGCTTCCCCGGTGCCGCCAACCTCCAGGTGCAGCAGCTCTGTCCGGGCCGCCTGGTCGGCCACATGGGGCAGCTCTTCGACGCGGGCGTGCATGCGCTGGTCACCGACGCCCTGGACCACGAGGGCCCCGCCGACCTCGACAGGGCCGACAGGGGCGGCTGTTCGCGCTACTGGTTCGAGGGGGTGGACGAGGCGAAGATGGCCGCGGGCATCCTCATCGTGAAGGACATCCTCGCCGCCTTCCTCGATGTGCGCTGGGTCGACAAGGAGCCCGCGCTCAAGGAGTACGCGGCCGAGGGCTGAACACCCCACGCCCGCACGGCGGTTACGGCAAGGGCCCCCGCCACCGGTCACACGGTGGCGGGGGCCCGTCCTGCATCCCGTCCCGGGCAGTGGTCGGGACGGGGGACCTGGGGGCGGTCAGCTCTTGGGCATCAGGACGGTGTCGATGATGTAGACGTTGGCGTTGGAGGTCTGGACGTTGCCGCAGACCACCTTCGAGGCGTCGTTGACCTCGTAGGACTCACCGGAGCCCGAGGTCTTCACCTTCGACTTCTCCAGGGTGGTGAAGTTGCCGTTGTCCATCTGGGTGGGCTTCAGGCGCTGCGGGACGACGTGGTAGGTCAGGATCTTGGTCAGCTGCTCCTTGTCGGCGAGCACCTTGTCCAGGTCGGCCTTCGGGATCTTCGCGAAGGCGTCGTTGGTCGGCGCGAACACCGTCAGGTTGTCGGTGTTGTTGAGGGTGTCGACCAGTCCGGCCTTCTTCACGGCGGTCACGAGGGTGGACAGCGCCGGGTTGTTGGAGGCGGCGGTGGCCACCGGGTCCTTCGACATGCCGTCGAAGGAGCCCTTGCCCGACTTCGGCACGGTGCCGCAGGCCGGGCCGAAGGGCTCGGACATCGCGGAGGTGTCGGAACCCTTGTCCGGCGAGGAGGGCTTGGCGGACGAGGACGAGTCCGACTTGGTGTCCTTGTCGTCGCTGTCGTCCGAACAGGCGGCCAGGGACAGGGGCAGCAGGGCGGCCGCGGTGACGGCGACGGCGACCTTGCTGAGACGGGGCTTGCGCATGGTGCTCTCCTTCAAACGGGTTTCGATCGTGAAACGGAAAAGGTTCAGGAAACGCCCGTACCGGCACGCAGGGGACGCGCGGGAGGTACGGGGTCGGCTCGGTCTTCTCGTGCGGGGGCTCATGGCACGGTGACCACCACCGAGTGCCAGCCGGTCGCGCCGTCGGGCACGGTGCCCTGGCGGCGGGAGGTCTGGGTGGCGCCCTCGCCGTCGGTCGCGCGGGCTTCGAGGGTGTGGTTGCCGGAGGTGGCCGGCCACTCCCAACTCCATTGGCGCCAGGTGTCCTTGTTGGCCTCGGTGGCCAGTTCGGCGCGCTGCCAGTCGCCGCCGTCCACCCGCACCTCGACCTTGGCGATGCCGCGGTGCTGCGCCCAGGCCACCCCGGCGACCGCGACGGTGCCCTTGCGTGGGGAGGAGAACGGCCGGGGGGTGTCGATCCGCGCCTGGGTCTTGATCGGCGCCTCGCGGGACCAGGACTTGCGCACCCAGTACGCGTCGAAGTCGTCGAAGGTGGTCAGTTCGAGTTCCTTCAGCCACTTGCAGGCCGAGACGTAGCCGTAGAGGCCGGGCACCAGCATGCGGACCGGGAAGCCGTGGTCGAAGGGGAGCGGTTCGCCGTTCATGCCGACGGCGAGCATCGCGTCCCGGCCGTCCATGACGGTGTCCACCGGGCTGCCCAGGGTCATCCCGTCGACCGACCTGGCGACCAGCTGGTTGGCCGGCCCGCCCTCGGACGGCGGCTTCACCCCGGCCTCCCGCAGCAGGTCCGCGAGGCGTACGCCGATCCAGCGGGCGGTACCCACGTACTTGCCGCCCACCTCGTTGGAGACGCAGGTCAGCGTGATGTCCCGCTCGATCAGCTCGCGGCGCAGCAGGTCCTGGTAGCCGATCTCCAACTCCCGGCGCACACCCTTGCCGTGCAGCCGCAGCCGCCAGCTGTCCGCGTCCACCTTCGGCACCACCAGGGCGGTGTCCACGCGGTAGAAGTCGCGGTTGGGGGTGACGAAGGGGAACATGCCCTTCACTCCGAGGTCGACGCCCTTCGGCAGCGGCCGGGCCGGGGAGGCGGGCCGGGGCAGCCGGATGGACTCGCGGGCGGCGGCGGCCTCCCGGTTGCCGGAGGCGTTCACCGCCCGGCCGCCCACTCCGGCGCCCGCCGAGACTGCCGCGGCGGCGGTGGCGAGCACCACGAACCTGCGCCGGTCGAAGGGGGCCGGGGTCCGGTCGGCAGCCGGGGTCTCACCGGCAGCCGGAGTCTCGTCGGCAGCCGGAGTCTCGTCGGCAGCCGGGGCCGTGCCCGCCGCGGCGGGCGTCCGGCGGAACGGCACCACCGGCGGCCACAGTCGCCGCGCGGAGAGCAGCGAGCCGAGGACGTACAGGAGCACCGCCCCGGCCAGCGCGCCCACCAGCGAGGGGACGAAGTCGGTGGTGCGGGCGGCGGGCCGGTTCGCCGCGGCGACGGAGCCGAGGATCCCGAAGGCCAGTACGCCGAGGGCTCCGAGGAGCGGGTAGGGCACCGACAGGGCGCCGATGACCAGGGCGAAGAGGGCCAGCAGGACGAGGATGCCGAGCTGGAGGACGAGTTTGTCGTTGGTGCCGAAGTTGCGGATCGCCCAGTCCTTGACCCCGGTCGGGGTGCGGTCGATGACCGCGCCGCCGACCGCGGTGACCGGGGAGGCCTCCGGGCGCAGCAGCGCCGAGACCAACTCGGCCACGCACAGGGCCGCGAAGGCCGCGAGCAGCCCGCTGACCGCGCCGAGAACGGCGCGCAGTGCCCGCTCGCGGCGGGGCAGCGCGCCGACGGTCTCGGCGTCGTGCTCCGGGTGTGCCTGGTCTTCGCTCACGTCAGGCCATTCGGGGCAGGGCGGCCCGCGGATTGGTCCCGCCTTCCGGGTTCATCCCTGCGGATGACTTTCGCGGAATCGACCAATCCGTGGCCCCTGCGGCTCCGAAGGACTGCCGAGGCAGGCGTGCTGCCGCCGGCCCCGATTCAGGGGCCCGGGGGCGGTGCGCGGTACGGCACGGAGGAAGGGGCACGATGACGGCGTCGTCAGACCAGACGCGGGCGCGGCGGGAGCCGGGGCCGCGGCCGGGCGGCACGGGCAGGCCGCGTACGGCGGTGATCGGCAGCGGGATAGCCGGGCTGAGCGCCGCGTACGTACTGTCCCGGTCCCACGACGTGACGCTGTACGAGGCGGACGACCGGCTCGGCGGCCACGCGCACACCCACGAGGTGACCGCGCGGGACGGGCGCGCGCACCGGGTCGACTCCGGTTTCATCGTGCACAACCGGCGCACCTATCCGCACTTCCTGCGGCTGCTCGGCGAACTGGGCGTCGCCACGCAGGAGTCGGAGATGAGCATGTCGGTGCGGTGCGAGGGCTGCGGCCTCGAATACGCGGGCGCGCGCGGCCCGCGGGGTCTCTTCGCGCAGCCGAGGAGCCTCGGCAATCCGCGCTTCCTGCGGATGCTGGCCGAGGTCCCGCGCTTCCACCGGGCCGCCCGGCGGCTGCTCGCCGACCGCTCCACGGCCGGGCCGGACGGGGCGGACGCCGGTCCGACGCTGGGCGAGTTCCTCGAACAGGGCGGTTTCTCCGCCTACTTCACGGCGCACTTCGCGACCCCGCTGGTCTCCTGCGTCTGGTCCTGCGACACCGCCACGGCCCGCCGCTACCCGGCCCGCTTCCTCTTCACCTTCCTGGAGCACCACGGCATGCTCTCGGTGGGCGACTCCCCCACCTGGCGCACCATCACCGGCGGTTCACGGGAGTACGTGGACCGGATCGCCAAGCAGCTCGGCTCGGTGCGCACCTCCACGCCGGTACGGGCGGTGCACCGGCACGCGGACGGCGTCGAGGTGGACACCGCGGGCGGCGAGCGGGCGGCGTACGACTCGGCGGTGATCGCCACCCACCCCGACCAGGCGCTGCGGCTGCTCGCCGAGCCCACCGAGGAGGAGCGGCGGGTCCTCGGCGCGCTGCCCTACACCGCCAACAGCACGCTGCTGCACACCGACGCCTCCCAGCTGCCGCGCGCCCCGGGCGCCCGCGCCTCCTGGAACTACCTGCTGCCCGACTGCACCGCGGGCAGCGACCGGGTGCGGGTCAGCTACGACATGACCCGCCTGCAGCAGCTGGACACCGAGGAGACCTATGTGGTCACCCTCGGCGGCGACGAACTCGTCGACCAGGAGCGCGTCTTGGCCCGGATGTCGTACGAACACCCGGTGCACACGCCGGAGTCGGTGGCCGCACGCGACGAACTGCCCGCGCTCGGCGGCCGGTCGCTCGCCTTCGCGGGCGCCTACGACGGCTGGGGCTTCCACGAGGACGGCTGCCGGTCGGGGGTCGCGGCGGCCCGGCGGCTGGGGGTGGAGTGGTGAGCGCCGCGGCCCGGGCCGCCGAGTCCGGCAAGCACACGGGCGAGGCGGTCGTGCCCGCGCTCTACCCGTGCACGATCACCCATGTCCGCACCGCGCCGGTACGCCACCGGTTGCGGCACCGCACGTACCTGTGGCTGATCGACCCGGACCACCCGCCGCGCCCGCGGGGCCCCTTCGGGATGCTGGCCCGCTTCGAGGGGCGGGACCACTTCGGCCCCTCGGCGGGCACCCTGCGGGCCAAACTGGACGCCTTCCTCGCCTCGCGCGGGGTGGATCTGGACGGCGGCCGGGTCCTGATGCTGGCGCACGCCCGCGTCCTCGGCTTCGTCTTCAACCCGCTCACCCTGTACTGGTGCCACCGCCCGGACGGCACCCTCAGCTGCGTGGTCGCCGAGGTGCACAACACCTACGGCGAGCGGCACTGCTATCTGCTGCACCCCGGCGAGGACCAAGTGGCCGAGGTGCACAAGGAGTTCTACGTCTCGCCGTTCTTCCCGGTGGACGGCTCCTACCGGATGCGGCTGCCCGAGCCCGGTGCCGCCCTCGATCTGACGATCCGTCTGGACCGTTCGGGAGAGCGGCCGTTCGTGGCCCGGGTGACCGGCGAACGCCGGCCCGCCTCCCGAAGTCACCTCGCCCGCCTGGCCGTTCGGCATCCGCTGTCCACGATCGCGGTCGCCCTCGCCATCCGGGTGCACGGTATCCGGCTCTTCCTGCGCGGCCTGCCGATCCGCAGCCGCCCGGCGCACCCGCCCCAGGAGGGCATGCGCTGACCACCGCCCCACCCGCTCGACCCGTTCGACCCGTTCGACCTGTACCCCGCACCAAGGAGTGACCCCCGGTGACCACCAGCGTTCGTACCCAGACCCCGCGGCAGCGGCCCCCCAGGGGCGCGGCGCCCCGCCTCGGCGCCCTCGTGGAGAAGGCGCTCGGCGGCCCCCTGCCCCTGCGGCTGCGCGCCTGGGACGGCAGCGAGTACGGCCCCGGCGGCGGCCCGGTCGTCGTGCTGCGCTCCCGGCGCGCCCTGCGCCGCCTGCTCTGGGAGCCCGGTGAACTCGGCCTGGCCGAGGCCTATGTGACCGGCGAGATCGATGTCGAGGGCGACCTCGCTCAGGGCCTGCGGCTGATGTGGCGGGCGGCCCGGGAGGGCGCCCTGCACCCGCCGAAGCTGGGGCTCGGCGACCGCGCGGGCGCCCTCGCCTCGGCCGCCCGCCTCGGCGCGCTCGGCCCCCGGCCGCCCGTCCCGGCCTCCCGGGCCCGGCTCAGCGGCGCGCTGCACAGCACCACCCGCGACCGCGCCGCGATCAGCCACCACTACGACCTCTCCAACGACTTCTACCGGCTGCTCCTCGACGAGACCATGGCCTACTCCTGCGGCTACTGGGCCGAGGGCACCGCGGACCCCGAGGACGGCGACACCGCCGAGGCCGGCCGCCTCGCCCAGCGCGCCAAGCTCGAACTCATCTGCCGCAAGCTGGACTTGGGGCCCGGCAGCCGACTGCTCGACATCGGCTGCGGCTGGGGCTCGCTCACCCTGTACGCGGCGGCCGAGCACGGCGTGAAGGTCACCGCGGTCACCCTCGCCGCCGAGCAGGCCGCCCACGTCGCGGCCGAGGTCGCCGCCCGCGGCCTCGGCGAACTGGTCGACGTCGAGTGCCGCCACTGGCGCGACATCACCGGCGGCGGCTACGACGCGGTGGCCACCGTGGAGATGGGCGAACACGTCGGCGACGCCGAGTACCCGCAGTTCACCGCCGCCCTGCACGGCCTCGTACGGCCCGGCGGGCGGGTCTTCGTGCAGCAGATGTCGCGGGGTTCGGTCGCCCCCGGCGGCGGCGCCTTCATCGAGACGTACATCGCGCCGGACATGCACATGCGCCCCCTCGGCGAGACCATCGGCCTCCTGGAGGGCGCGGACCTGGAGGTGGTCTCGGTGCAGTCGCTGCGCGAGCACTACGTCCGCACGGTCGGGGTCTGGCACCGCACCCTGGAGGAGCGCTGGGCCGAGTTCACCGCCCTCCTCGGCGAGGAGACCGCCCGCGTCTGGCGGCTCTACCTGGTCGGCGGCGCCCTCGCCTTCGCGGAGGGCCGGATGGGCGTGGACCAGATCGTCTGCGTCCGCCGCGCGGCGGACGGCGCCAGCGGGCTGCCCGCCGACCCGGTCCGCTGGTACACGGTGGGCGGCACGGACACCGGGAACGCCGGGTTCACCGCGGGCGGCCCGGACACCGGGGACGCCGCGTGACGGGCCCGGCCGGAACCGCGCTCACCGTCACCGCGGGCGGCGGGGACTCCTTCCCCTGGTCCGTCTTCGGGCAGGGGCTCGCGGTGGCCGCGGGCGCCGCGCTCCTGGTGATGCTCGCGACCTTCGCGGTGGCGCTGCGCCTCGGGGTGCACCGGGTGGTCGACGTCGCCTGGGGTGCCGCCTTCGCCGCGGTCGCGCTCGCCGCCTGGGCCCACGCCGCGGGCCGGGGCGAGGGCGACGGGGTGCGCCAGGCCCTGGTCGCCGCGCTGACCTGCGTCTGGGGGCTGCGCCTTGCCGTCCACATCGCCCGGCGCGGCCGGGGCCACGGCGAGGACCCCCGCTACGCGAAGATGCTCGCCAAGGCGCCCGGCAGCCCCGCCCTGTACGCCCTGCGGAAGGTGTACCTGCTCCAGGGCGCCCTGGTCTGGCTGATCTCGCTGCCGGTGCAGGCGGCGATGCTGCTGCCCGGCCTCCCCGGCCCGGTGGCCTGGGCGGGCACCGCGGTGTGGGCGCTCGGCCTCTTCTTCGAGGCGGTCGGCGACCACCAGCTCGCCCGCTTCAAGGCCGACCCGGCCCACCGCGGCCGCCTCATGGACCGCGGCCTGTGGAGCTGGACCCGGCACCCCAACTACTTCGGCGACTTCTGCGTCTGGTGGGGCCTGTTCCTGTGCGCCTCGGAGCAGGTGCCGGTGGCCGCGGCGGTCCTGGTCTCCCCCGTGGTGATGAGCCTGCTGCTCACCGTCGGCAGCGGCAAGCGCCTCCTGGAACAGCACATGGCCGAACGCCCCGGCTACCCCGAGTACGCCGCCCGCACCAGCGGCTTCTTCCCCCGGCCGCCGCGGCGGGGGTGAGGGGCGGGGCGGGGCCGGGCGCGGGAGGGTCTGGGATCTGAGGTCTGGGATCCGCGCCGCCTCGGCCTCGCGCGGATGTGGCTCGCCTCGCGCGGATGCGGCTCGCCGCGGGCGGATGCGGCTCGCCGCGGGCGGGCGTGGGGGCGGGCCTCCGTATCCGGTGCCTTCGTACGCGGTGTGCCCGTACCCGGTGGTGAACGGCGGCGGGCCCGCCCGGCGGTGAACGGCGGCGGGCCCCGCCCGGCGGTGAACAGCAGCGGGCCCGGTCCGGGGCGGGTGTCCGGACCGGGCCCGCGGTCGTACGCGGCGCGCCGGGAGGCGGGGCGCTCGCCGGAAGGCGGGACGCTCGCCGGAAGGCAGGGCGCTCGCCGGGGCTCAGGCGGGCAGTTCCATCAGCGCCACCGGGTCCGAGGTCGGCTGCTTCGAGCCGCCCGCGGGTTCGACCGTGATGCCCATGCCCGAGGCGTCGCCGATCCGGCCGGCCATCAGCACGGTGTCCGCGGTCCGGTCCGAGTCGATCAGCCCGGCCGGGCGCATCGCACCGTGGTCGTCGAACCAGAGCTGGTACACCTTGCCCTCCGCCGGACGGGCCAGCCCCGCGCCCACGAAGACCGCCTTGTCCCGGCTGCGGGAGACCACCACGGTGCCGCTCGCACCGTCCCCGATCCGCGCCGAGGTGGTCCGCGCGTCCGGCGCCCCGAGCACCTCGGCCACCGCGTCCGCCCGGTCCTGCGCCTGCCGGGCCTCCTCGCGGGCCTGGTCGGCGCGGTCGTACTGCCAGACCGCCACCCCGCCGAGCCCGGCCGCCGCCGCGAGGCAGGCGGCGAGCACGAGGCGGGAGAGCCTGCGGGCCCGCCCCGGGACGGACGCGTGGTGCACCGGGTGCCCGTGGCCCGGGACCTCCTGGCGCACCTGCGCGACGGTGCGCAGGACCGCCTCCTTCATGGCGGGCGGCGGGGTGACGGTCACGGCCAGTCCCAGGCGTCCGGCCGTGGCCGCCAGCTCCTTCACCTCCTGCGCGCAGGCCTCGCAGTCCGAGAGGTGGTGCTCGAAGGCCTCCCGCTCGTCCTCGGGCAGGGCGTGCAGGGCGTACGCGCCGGTCAGCGTGTGCAGATCCGCGACGGTCATGCCGTCACCCCCAGGCAGTCGCGCAGGCGGATGAGACCGTCCCGCAGACGGGTCTTGACGGTGCCGAGCGGCACGGTGAGCAGTTCGGCGACCTCGCGATAGGTCAGCCCGCGGTAGTACGCCAACGACACGGACTGGCGCTGGAGTTCGGTCAGCGAGCGCATACAGCGCCGCACCTGCTCGCGTTCCAACCGCGCCTCGACCTGCTCGGCCACCTCGTCGAAGGCGGGCGTACGGTCCAGGAGCGCGGCACGCTGCTCCCGGTCGGTGGCGGCCTGCGCCGAACGCACCCGGTCCACGGCACGGCGGTGTGCCATCGTCAGGACCCAGTTCATGGCGCTGCCCCGGTTCTCGCGGTAGGCGGCGGCGGTCCGCCACACCTCCACGAGGACTTCCTGGGCGACCTCCTCGGACTGCGCCGGATCGCGCAGCACACTGCGGACCAGGCCCAGTACCGGGCCGCAGACCGCGTCGTACACGGCCCCGAAGGCCTCCTGGTCCCCGCGGGCGACCAGACCCATCTGCTCCTCGAGGCTGGGCCCCGGGGCCGAGGGGACTCCAAGACGTGCTGGTTCTCTCACGCGGTGCCCTCCAGGACGACGGCTCTGCCGAGCGGCGGCAGAGGACGGATACACGACTGATTCGGAGCCCGAGGCCCGGTGGATTGGTCCCGGACCGTCCCCTCCGCCCCGCCCATCCTCCGACACCGGCGACCGCCCGCCACGCACCCACCGGAGCCCGCCCCGTCGCGCCCCCACGGGCACCGGAGCCCGGCCCCTCGCGCCCCACACACACCGGAGCCCGGCCCCGCACCGGTGTCCACCGGTGCCCGGGCCGGGCTTCCTGATGCCGCTCCTGGCACCGCGCCCGCCGCGCCGCCCGGCTAGGCGTACGCGGCGTACGCGGCGTACCGCTCGCTCAGGTGTTGTCCTGCTCGCCGCTTCCGGCGGCCGGGCCGTCCTCGCCCGCCTCACCGTCCTCGCCGCTCACGGACTTCTCCAGGCCGAGCTGCTCGACGAGCCAGCGGTCGAACTCGATCGCCGCGCGCACCCAGCTGACCGTGGAGGAGACGAAGTGCTCCAGGGCGACACCGGTGCCGATCAGCATCTGCGCCTCGCCGATGAGGCGGACGGTGCCGTCGTCGTGGGTGTGGCTGTAGACCTTGGGCCACAGGGTGCGGCGGTTCCAGTCGTCGGCGGCCTCCAGGAGCTGCTGCTTGTCCTCGATCTGGTGCGGCCGGTCGTAGAACGTCCGCACCGAGAAGACCTGCTGCTCCGCCTCACCGCGGAACATGAAGTACGTACGGAAGTCCTCCCACGGGGCGGCGAGGTCGCCCTCCTCGTCGGTGACGTACTTCAGCTCCATCTGTTCGAGGAGCTGCTTGACGAGGTCCTGGTCCGGGACGACGGGCCCCGCCGGACCTCCGGACTGCGGCTCTGGCTGTCCCCCGAAGTTCGGAATCGAGGAGGGGTCGATGGTCACCGTGTTCTTCCCTTCATACGGATCCCGCCATCCTCCCCCATCCCGGCCGGGTACTGGCAACCCCCGCCGAGCCGCGCGCCGCACCGAGCGGCGGTATTCAGCTCTCAGCGTGTTCGGGGGCGGGGGCGGGCTTCCCCGCCGCTGCCGGACCCGCGCCACCCCGGGCTCCGATGGCCGCGGAAGAGAAGTCACCGAAGGACAGGCAGGCGCCTCGCAGCTCGGCCTCACTCCTCATCCGGACCTCTTTCCGACCGGAAGCACCGTGAGTACACGTCCACCTCGATCAGGGCCTCGTGCCCGTCGAGCCCCTTGAGCCAGGTGATCTCGGCCTGGCTGCGTGTCCTCAGATGGACCGCCAGAATCTGCATGTTCTTGTTCCGGCTGCCGTCCTCACCGACCTTCACCACCTTCCAGCCGCGCCGGGGAAGATCCTCACGAAGGTGCGCCATGCCCTGCTCCAGCACCTCGTTTCCCACGCCGTACGCCGACCAGGGGTGCGTGACCCGATACAGCTTCCCCGACTCCTCACCCGCGGACTCGCAACGATCCGCGTACGGGCCCGACTCGGTGGCTCTGGCCTTGATGCGCAGGGTGTCGCGGACCGTGCTGGACAGCTTCGCGATCTCGGACTCGACCGCCTGGACGGACCGGGACTTCGGCTCGTGGCCCGACGAGTTCTCGCTCGTCCCGGCGGAAGAACAACCTGCTGTCAGGGCGAGCCCGGCCGCGACGAGCAGCACTGCCCCGGCGGACGATCCCCGACCGGGACGGGACGGCTCGTTCCCCCGCAACGACAACTGCCTGCCTTCCGTCATGGGTGCCTGAGCGCGGCCCGGGTGTGCGTCAGCCCTCCGTCGAGAGGTCGGTTCCCTCCGGAGCCCGGTAGCAGCGCGAACCGACGTCGACGCTGATCAGCGGCTTCAGGCCGTTCGACCTCTTCCTGGCCCATTCGATCGTCACGGTGTGATGGCTCCTGGTGTGCACGGCCACGATCTCGGGGTTCTTGGCGAGCGACTCCGTCTCGCCGTCCTTCGTGATCTTCCAGCCCCACCGGGGGAGCTGCTCCCGAAGATTCCGCATGGCCTCGTCGAACGTCCCTTCCCGAAGGTCGTACACCGACCAGGGATGGGCCACCGAGTAGTACTTCTTCATCTCGGGATCGACGGCTCCGCATGGGCCGGTCATGGCCCCGGAGTCCGTGGTGCGGCCCTTGACACCCATCGCGTCCAGAAGCTTGCTGGACATCTCGTTCACTTCCCGCTCCGCCTCTTCGGCCGCGCGCACCCTGGGCTCGTAGCCGAGCTTCTCGGTGTCGGTCCGCGCCGATGAGCAGCCTGTCGGCAGAACGGTGAGGGCAACTGCGCCCAGCAACAAGGACATACGGCGAAGCTCCGGCGGCCGCACTCCTCGGAGAAACGCGACGTTCACCGGTCCCTCCCCTCGTCGCCCCCGGGCCCGAGAGCACAACAGCCCCCAACCCTACTGACGCTCAAGGAAGTTGACCGGCCAGGGCCCGCCCCGCACGACTCCCCGCGCGGGAGCAGGCCCGTCCGGACCGGCAGCTCAGAGGCTCTTGCCCCCACCCCCCGTGCCCGCCCCGACGATCAGACCCCCCGGCCCCGCGTCGTCCACCCGTACCGTGTCGCCGTCCTTGACCTCGCCGGAGAGGATCTCCTTGGCGAGGCGGTCGCCGATGGCGGTCTGGACGAGGCGGCGCAGTGGGCGGGCGCCGTAGGCCGGGTCGTTGCCCTCGCGGGCGAGCCAGGCGAGGGCGGCGTCGGTGACCTCCAGGGTGAGCCTGCGGTCGGCGAGTCTGCGGGCGAGGCGGTCGACCTGGAGGCGGGCGATGCGGGTCAGCTCCTCCTGGGTGAGCGCGGCGAAGACGACCAGGTCGTCCAGGCGGTTGAGGAACTCCGGCTTGAAGGAGGAGCGGACGACCTCCAGGACCTGTCCCCGCTTCTCGGCCTCGGAGAGCGTCGGGTCGACGAGGTACTGGCTGCCGAGGTTGGAGGTGAGGATCAGGATGGTGTTGCGGAAGTCGACGGTGCGGCCCTGACCGTCCGTCAGGCGGCCGTCGTCCAGGACCTGGAGGAGGACGTCGAAGACCTCGGGGTGCGCCTTCTCCACCTCGTCGAGCAGCACCACCGAGTACGGGCGCCTGCGTACCGCCTCGGTGAGCTGGCCGCCCTCCTCGTAGCCGACGTAGCCGGGCGGGGCGCCGACCAGGCGGGCCACGCTGTGCTTCTCGCCGTACTCGCTCATGTCGATGCGGACCATGGCGCGTTCGTCGTCGAAGAGGAAGTCGGCGAGAGCCTTGGCGAGTTCGGTCTTTCCGACGCCGGTCGGGCCGAGGAAGAGGAAGGAGCCGGTGGGGCGGTCCGGATCGGCGATTCCGGCCCGGGTGCGGCGTACCGCGTCGGAGACCGCGCGCACCGCCTCGCCCTGCCCGATCAGCCGCTTGCCCAACTCCTCCTCCATGCGCAGGAGTTTCTGGGTCTCGCCCTCCAGGAGGCGTCCGGCCGGGATGCCGGTCCAGGAGCCGACCACGTCCGCGATGTCGTCGGGGCCGACCTCCTCCTTGACCATGGTGTCCGCGGCGGCCTCCTCCTCGGCGGCCGAGGCCTCCTCCAAGTCCCGCTCCACGGCCGGGATCTCGCCGTAGAGGAGCTTGGAGGCGGTGTCGAAGTCGCCGTCGCGCTGGGCGCGTTCGGCCTGGCCGCGCAGTCCGTCGAGCTTCTCCTTCAGCTCACCGACCCGGTTGAGGGACTGCTTCTCCTTCTCCCAGCGGGCGCCGAGCCCGCGCAACTCCTCCTCCTTGTCGGCGAGATCGCGCCGCAGCCGCTCCAGGCGCTCGATGCTCGCCTTGTCGGTCTCCTTGCTGAGGGCCAGCTCCTCCATCTTCAACCGGTCGACGGCGCGCTGGAGTTCGTCGATCTCGACGGGCGAGGAGTCGATCTCCATCCGCAGCCGGGAGGCCGCCTCGTCGACCAGGTCGATGGCCTTGTCGGGCAGGAAGCGGGAGGTGATGTACCGGTCGGAGAGCGCGGCCGCGGCGACCAGCGCGCTGTCCGCGATCTGCACCTTGTGGTGGGCCTCGTAGCGGCCCTTGAGCCCGCGCAGGATGGCGATGGAGTCGGCCACGCTGGGTTCGGCGACCAGGACCTGCTGGAAGCGGCGCTCCAGGGCCGGGTCCTTCTCGATCCGCTCGCGGTACTCGTCCAGGGTGGTCGCGCCGACCATGCGCAGCTCGCCGCGGGCCAGCATGGGCTTGAGCATGTTGCCCGCGTCCATCGAGGAGTCGCCGCCCGCGCCCGCGCCGACGACGGTGTGCAGCTCGTCGATGAAGGTGATGATCTGCCCGTCGCTGTCCTTGATCTCGCCGAGGACGGTCTTCAGCCGCTCCTCGAACTCGCCGCGGTACTTGGCCCCGGCCACCATCGCGCCGAGGTCCAGCGAGACCAGCCGCTTGTTCTTCAGCGACTCGGGCACGTCGCCCTTCACGATCCGCTGCGCGAGGCCCTCCACGACGGCGGTCTTGCCGACGCCGGGCTCACCGATGAGCACCGGGTTGTTCTTGGTGCGGCGGGACAGCACCTGCACCACGCGCCGGATCTCCTGGTCCCGCCCGATGACCGGGTCGAGCCTGCCCTCGCGGGCGGCGGCGGTGAAATCGGTGCCGAACTTCTCCAGGGCCTTGTAGCTGCCCTCCGGATCGGGCGTCGTCACCCGTCGTCCTCCCCTGCTCTTCTGGAATGCGGCCAGCAGCTTCTTCTCACTCGCACCCTGCTCGGTGAGTACGTCCCCGGCGCGGCCGCCCTTGCCGGCGATACCGATCAGCAGATGCTCCGTCGACAGGTACTCGTCGCCGAGCTCCCCGGCCTGCCGGTCCGCCTCGGCGAGTACGGCGAGCAGCTCCCGGTCGGGCCCCGGCGGGGCCACCGTGGAACCGGTGACGCTCGGCAGCTGCCCGAGCAGGCGCTCGGCGCCCTCGCGTACCGCCGCCTGGTCGGCCTCGACGGCGGTGAGCAGGTCGGTGATGTTCTCGTTGGCCCGCCCCGCGAGCAGCGCGAGGAGCAGATGCGCCGGGGTCAGGTCGGCGTGGCCGTCCGCCACGGCACGGCTGCTGGCCGCGTTGATCGCGTCCCGGCTTCTGTTGGTCAGCTCGGCGTCCACTGTCCTGTTTCCTCCTCGGGGCTCGCACCGCTCCAGGCCGCCCGGACCAGTATTCATTACTGACTGGTCCAGGGTACACAAAGTTGAGCGGGTTCCACTCAAGAATGAGGAGTGAGGTTCTGAGGGCGCGAGGAAGGGAGGGGGGTGCGGTTGCGTGTCCGGGCCCCCGCAGTAGGTTCGCCGCATGGCCACCGACCCCCGCGACCCGGGCGAGAGCTACCTCGCCTTCTGGCGCGAGCCGCTCCAGTGCACCCTGACCACCCTGCGGCCGGACGGCACCCCCCACTCGGTGCCGGTGAACGTGACGTACGATCCGGCGGCCGGGATCGCCCGCGTCCTCGCCGGCCGGACCAGTACGAAGGTCCGCAACATCCTGGCCGGGCAGCGGGCCGCCGGGGCGCCGGACGGGACGCCCGCCGGGGCCCCGGTCTCGGTGAGCCAGCACGCCAGGGGCGGACGCTGGGCGACCCTGGAGGGCCGGGCGGTGATCCGTACCGACCCGGGGGCGGTGGCGGACGGCGAGCGGCGCTCCACGGAGCGGTACGGGCGCACGCCCCGGGAGAACCCCGAGCGCGTGGTGATCGAGATCCACCTGACCCGGGCGATGGGGCGGGCCTGAGGCGCCGGGCACCGCGGCCCGGCCCGCCCGCCCGCACGAGGCGTCACGGCGCCCGTACGGCATCGCCCCGTCCCGAGCCGTGCGCGCAGACGCGAGCGGCGCCACCGTGTTCAGGTCACGGTGGCGCCGCTGCGGGGGGAAGTGCCTGCGCGATCTACGACGACGGGGGAATCGCGTCAGGCACTGCGGGGGGTGGCCGGGATGGCTTGGCTCGTGTTCAGGTGTTCCGGCTCGGAGAGCCGGTTGTCGCGCCGGTCGAAGTTCACGAAGATCATTCCGTACCGCACCGCACACCGCACGGGCTGGGGAGCCCCTCGCGGCCTGCGCAGCAGGCGGAACGCGCGTACTTCTTCCTCCTCGTCACGGGTCACGACGACCGGTTCACCGAAGACGGTGACCGTGAGCGTGTCGCCGGGGTGGGGGACCGCCGTGGCGAGGTCGACGAAGTGCCACCCGAGACGGTAGGCCGAGGCCATCTCGCGCCGGAAGGAACTGTCGTCCGGGGGGGTGGTCATGCGATCGTGGGGGACGTAGAGCTGTTTGGGAGAGTGTTCCAGGAGACGTCACCGGCGACATCGTCGGTGCCCTTCTCCTGTACGGCCCTCCCCTGGGGCCCGGGGGTGTTCCACGAAACGTCATCGGCGACGACCACTGCGCTGTTCCAGGAGACGTCCCCGGGTGCGGCGGCAGCGAACGCGACCAGGGCGAAGCCCACAGCAAGCACTGAGCGAAGCATCTTTCGGGACATAGTCGGCTTCGTCCTCACTTGATCGGTTCCTCTCCCCCGCACCCTCATGACGATGGCGCATACCGGCACGTTGAGGCCACAGAACCAATGCATCATGTTCCTGTAGGTTCAGGACCCTGGGGGGTGAAGAATTGGCAACAAAAGAGGCAAAGGCGACACATCCGCACTCGGTGACCGCCCTGTGCGACGAAGGGGCACGTCTTTATGCCGCGGCGCTGAGCGCGGGACGGATCAGCCGGTCGGAGGTGGGATCGGCGTCCTGCCTGCTGGAACTCGCACTGCTGCGCCCGGATCCGGACGACGGGAACTGGCTGCGCCCGCTGGCCCCTTCGGCGGCGCTGGCGCAGCGGCTGCATCCGCTGGAGCGCGAGATCCAGGAGCGGCGGCGCCTGTCCATCGAACTCGCTGACGCTTTCGAGCCGTTCATGGCGATCACCGCGCAGGAGCCGGCGACCACGCACGCGATCACGATCCTGGAAGGCTTCCAGACCATCAACGCGACGCTGGACGTCGCCACGGCCGAGTGCAAGGAGGAGATCCTCACCGTCCAGCCCGGCGGCGTACGGGACTTCGACTCGCTCTCCCAGTCGCTGGAGCGCATCGAGGAGCCGCTGAGCCGGGGCGTGCGCATGCGGACCCTCTACCAGCACACCGTGCGGCACGGCCCCGGGATCTACGCGTACGTGGAGCGGATCGGGACCGACCGGATCGAGATCCGCACGCTCGAAGAGCTCGTCGACCGCATGATCATCTTCGACCGCACCATGGCGATCATCCCCGCGCGCCGCGACCGGCGGGTCGCCCTGGAGCTCCGGCACCCCGGTCTCGTGGACTACCTGGCGTCGGTGTTCGACCAGTTCTGGCAGCAGGCCACCCCGCTGACGGAGGAGCCGCCGTACCCCTCCGCGCCCGACGGCATCACCGGGGTGCAGCGCTCCATCGCCAAGCTCCTGATCGAGGGCTATGTGGACGAGGCCATCGCCCGCCGCCTCGGCATGAACGTCCGCACCTGCCGCGCCCACATCGCCAAACTGGCCGCCGCGCTCGGCAGCGGGAGCCGGGCCCAACTCGGTTTTCTGATCGCAAAGTCAGGAGTCCTGGACCAGGAGCAGTAGCCGGGTCTCTGTACTATGCACGGCCGGGAGTGGACGAGGGCAAGCGGTTACCACCCGACTCCGCTCCCTCCCCGCCCCCACGTGGCCGACCAGGGGATCCGCAGCATGACCCACGAGCACCCGCCCCACCCCGTCGAGAAGCTGTGCGAGGCGGGCCTTCGCGTCTACGCACAGGCGCTCCGCGAGGGCCACGTCGCCGTCGAGGACGCCGAGGCCGCGCCCTGCCTGACCCGGTTCGGCCTGCTTCATCCGGACTTCGAGGACAGCCGCTGGCTGAAGCCCGCGCCCCCGGCCGTGCTGCTGCCCCGGCTGCTGCGCGGCATCGAGGACGAGGTCGCCCGCCACCGCAGGCGCGAGCGCGAACTCGCGGAGATCTTCGAGCCGTTGATGGCCCTGGACGCCGACCGCTCGCCCGCCGCGCAGTCCTCGGCGCTGACCGTGCTCAGCGGCACCGGCCCGATCAACGCGGCCATCCAGCACGTGATGGCCGAGGCCACCCAGGAGATCCTGACCATCCAGCCGGGCGGCGCCCGTTCGGCCGCCGCGCTCGCCGAGTCCTACGCGCAGGAGCAGGCCATGCTGGACCGGGGCGCCCGGATGCGCACCCTCTACCAGCACACCACCCGCTACGCGCACGCCGTACTGGACCACTTCGGCCGCCTGCGCGGCGACGTCGAGGCGCGCACCCTGAGCGAGGTCACCGACCGGCTGGTGGTCATCGACCGCTCGGTGGCCTTCATTCCGGCCAACGCCGAGCGCACCCTGGCCCTGGAGATACGTCACCCCTCGGTGATCGCCTACCTCACCACCACCTTCGAGCGGCAGTGGAATCTGGCCACCCCGCTGTTCCCGACCGCCGCCCAGCAGCCCCAGGAGAACGGTGTCACCGCCCGCCAGCGCGCCATCGCCGCCCTGCTCGTGGAGGGCGAGACCGACGCCCGGATCGCCGAGCGGCTCGGCATGAACGTCCGCACCTGCCGCGCCCACATCGCCAAACTGGCCGCCACCCTCGGCAGCGCGAACCGGGCCCAACTCGGCTTCCTCATCGGCCGGTCCCAGATCCTCGACCAGGAGCAGTGACGCCCGCGAGGGCCCTCGCGGACCGTCTTCGCGGAAAGCCTGCACGGGGCAACGACACCGGGCAGAGTGACCGGTCCAGACGCCTCCTCCCTCACGAAAGGCAGGGCGTTGTCCACGACGCACCACCCTCACGGCATCGACGAACTGTGCGAGCCCGGCGCCGCGCTCTACGCGCGTGCACTGCGCGCCGGGCGGCTGCCGCACGCGGCGGTGGAGTCCGCGCCCTGCCTGCTCGACATGGGCCTGCTCCAGCCCGATGTGGCCGACGCCGGGCTGCTGCTGCCCACCCCGCCCGCGGTCGCCCTGCCCCGGCTGCTGCACACCATCGAGGAGGACGTGACCCTGCGGCGGCAGAAGGAGGCGGCCCTCGCGGAAGCGTTCTCCCCCCTGCTGGCGCTGGACGCCGACCACCGGGCGCCCGCCGGGGACTCCTCGATCACCGCGCTCAAGGGCCTGGAGAGCCTCAGGAAGGCCGCCTCGCGAGCGGCCGCGGAGACCCGGGAGGAGGTGCTGGCCATCCGGCGCGGCAAGCGCTACGCGGAGTCGCTGGACGAGCGGCGCGGCATCGACGTCGGGGTGCTCAAGCGCGGCGGCCGGCTGCGCACCCTCTACCAGCACACCTCGCGCCACTCCCCCGTCGTCTCCGCGCACTTCGAGCGGCTCGGCGCGTACGACTTCCAGGCGCGCAGCCTGGACCACATACCCGAGCGGCTGGCCATCTTCGACCGCAAGGTGGCCTTCGTCCCGTCCGCCGAGGACCCGGACCTGGCGGTGGAGGTGCGCCACCCCACGCTGGTCTCCTACCTGGTGTCGATGTACCAGGAGCTGTGGCGCTCGGCCGTGCCGCTGTTCCCGCGCAAGGCGCACCTGCCGGCCCCCGAGGGGTTCACCGCCCGGCAGCGCGCCATCGCCCGGCTGCTCGTGGAGGGCCAGACCGACGCCAGGATCGCCGAGCGGCTCGGCATGAACGTGCGCACCTGCCGCACCCACATCGGCAATCTCGCCACCACCCTCGGCAGCTCCAACCGGGCCCAACTCGGCTATCTCATCGGGAAATCCGGCATGCTCGACGACCCGGAGTGAACGAGGCGGAACCGCTCCCCGCACTTCCCTCCTGCCACCCCCGCGACAGGAGTCCACGGGGCATCGGCAGAGAACGCTTTCCCGCCCGAAAGGCGCCGCGTGCACCAGACAGTCCATCCCCACGACCTCGACGAACTGTGCGCGCCGGGCGCCGAGTTGTACGCCCGTGCGCTCCAGGAGGGCCGCATCCGCACCGCGGTGGCCGAGGCCGCGCCCTGCCTGGTGGACGGCGCCCTGCTCCAGCCCGACGTCCGCGACACCGACTGGCTGCTGCCCACCCCGCCCTCCGTCGCGCTGCCCCGGCTGCTGCGCGGCATCGAGGACGGCATCGCGGCGCAGCGGCGGCGCGAGTCCCGCCTCACCGAGCAGTTCGCGCCGCTGCTCCAGCTGCACAGCTCCCAGCAGGCCGACCAGGACACCGCCGCGATCACCGTCCTGGAGGGCATCCCCCGGGTCAGATCCGCCCTCGCGCACGCCGTACGCGCCTGCGCCGAGGAGGCGCTCTCGCTGCAGCCCGGCTCCGAGGTGCCCGCGGAGATCGCCCGCTCGCGCCCGTACGAGCAGGACATCCTCAGCCGCGGCGGCACCATCCGCACCCTCTACGAGCACAGCCACCGCCATCTGCCGCTGGTGCTCGACCACTTCGCCTCGCTCACCGGGGACGTGCAGGTCCGCACCCTGGACGAGGTCAGCGAGCAACTCCTCGTCTTCGACCGGGCGGTGGCCTTCCTGCCGGCCAACTCCGCGCGCACGGTGGCCCTGGAGATCCGCCACCCCGCGCTGATCGACTACCTCGTCCTCAGCTTCGAGCGCCTGTGGCGCCTGGCCACCCCCATGCACCCGGTGATCGCGCCGCTGCCCGCCACCGACGGTGTCACGGACCGCCAGCGCGCCATCGCCGCCCTGCTCGTCGAGGGCGAGACCGACGACCGGATCGCCGAGCGCCTCGGCCTGAACGTCCGCACCTGCCGCACCCACATCGCCCATCTCGCCACCATCCTCGGCAGCTCCAACCGGGCCCAACTCGGCTACCTCATCGGCCGATCGGGCATCCTGGACGGCCCCGCATGAACGACCAGAATCCCCATACCCCCTCCGCGCCCAGAACTTCAGGAAAGGCTGTGAACCCGGGAAGTGGCCCCATGACCGGAAGCGACCCGGCAGCCCCCCTGCCCGAGACGGCGGCGCACGGCCACGACCCGGCCGAGCTGTGCCCCGAGGGCGCACAGCTCTACGGGCGGGCGCTGCGCGAGGGCCGGGTGACGCGGGAGGCCGCGGCGCGCGTGCCCTGCCTGGCCGAGGCGCGGCTGCTCGCGGCCGACCCCGAGGACCCGGGCGCCCTGCGGCCCACGCCGCCCGCGGTCGCGCTGCCCCGGCTGCTGCTCGACGTCTCGTACGGCATCGCCGACCGGCGGGGGCAGGCGGAGCGGCTGGCCGCGGAGTTCGCCCCGCTGATGGCGCTCGGCAGCAAGGGGCACCGGCCCGGGAGCACCGGGGCCGCCGCGACCGGCGGGGACAGCGCGACCGGCGGGGACACCGCGGCCGCCGGGCACGCCGCGCCCGCCCCCGCGCTGACCGTGCACGAGGGCTTCGAGCGGATCAACGCGGCCATCGAGGAGGCGGTCGGCGAGGCCCGCACCGAGCTGCTCTCCATCCAGCCGGGCGGCACCCGGGCCCCGGCGACGCTGGCCCAGGCCCTGGCCCGGGACCGCGAGCTGCTCGCCCGGGGCGCCCGGATGCGCACCCTGTACCAGCACACCGCGCGCCACGACCCGAGCGTGCACGACTACTACGCGCTCCTGGAGGGGGACGCCGAGGTGCGCACCCTGGACGAGGTGACCGAGCGGCTGGTGATGTTCGACCGGCGGGTGGCGTTCATCCCGGCGAGCAAGGACCGCACCGTCGCCCTGGAGGTCCGCCACCGGACGCTGCTCGACTACTTCGTGATGACCTTCGAGCGGCTGTGGCGGCTGGCGACGCCGATGTACCCGGCGAGCGAGTCGGTGCCCTCGGCGGACGGCATCACCGCCCGGCAGCGCGCCATCGCCGCCCTCCTCGTCGAGGGCGAGACCGACGACCGGATCGCCGAGCGCCTCGGCCTGAACGTCCGCACCTGCCGGGCGCACATCGCGCGGCTCGCGGCCGTCCTCGGCAGCCGGAGCCGGGCCCAACTCGGCTACCTCATCGACCGATCGGGGATCCTCGACCAGCGCCCGTGACGCCGTCCGCGCCCGCCCGGCCGGAGCCCCCGCCCAGCTCAACAGCCCCGCCGGAGCCGCGTGACGGCCTGTGTCCCGCCTCACTTCCGTACCCCTGAAAGGACATTTGCGCGTTTTACCGCCCTATGCCACCCCTCCTGTCGCTGCGCTGCAAAAAGATGACCGTGGTGTGACAGGTGGGTGCACTGCATGGTGGAGGACGACGACGACCGTGACGCAGGACGACTGCCGCGCGCCCGCAGCCTGCGTCGCTGTGGGCGGGCCGGATTCAGGGACGGCCCGCCCGGGGAAAGCGCGCCTCTCGCGCGACAGCACTCCGGGGAGTGGGAGCACAGATGGGAAGACCAGAAGCACACATCGATCCGTCCCAGGGACCTCTGCAGCGTTTCGCGAACGATCTGCGCACGGTACGGCGCAAGGCGGGCAGCCCCTCGTACGAGAGCCTCGCGAGCCGGGCGAACTACTCGGGCACCACGCTGGCCGCCGCCGCCCGCGGCATCCAGCTGCCCAGCCTGGAGGTCACGCTCGCCTATGTGAGCGCCTGCGGCGCCAACCCGCAGCCCTGGGTGGGCCATTGGCACCGCACCCGGGCCGCCCTCGCCCAGCGCGGGGACGTCCACGAGAAGGTCCGCGTACGGGCCTGAACCGGCCACGGGGTCCGGATGCCGCGCGGACACGAAGTCCCGGACCCCGCGTACGCACACGACAGGTCCGGGAGGCGCACTCCGCCTCCCGGACCTGTGGTGTACCGGTGCTGTTCCCGTACCGGTGCCGGATCCGCTCCGGTGCCGGTGCCCCGCTCAGCCCTGCCGCTTGGGCTTCGGCCGCCAGACCACCAGGGCGCTGGACTGCTGCTGCTGGTACGGCACCAGGTCGCGGCGGTAGGAGGCGTGCACGGCCGCCTCGCGCTGCTGCATCGCCGCCGCCGCGCCCTCGACCGCGGCCGAGAGCTCGGCCACCCGGGACTGGAGGGCGGCGACCTGGTTCTCCAGCTCGATGATCCGCTTGATGCCCGCCAGGTTGATGCCCTCGTCCTGGGAGAGGGCCTGCACCTGGCGCAGCAGCTCGATGTCGCGGGCGGAGTAGCGGCGGCCGCGGCCCGCGGTCCGGTTCGGGGAGACCAGGCCGAGGCGGTCGTACTGGCGCAGGGTCTGCGGGTGCAGGCCCGAGAGCTGGGCGGCCACCGAGATGACGTAGACCGGGGTCTCGTCGGTCAGTTCGTACGCCCTGCCACTGAATGAGTTGTGCCGACGGCGGCCGTCCATCCTCATGCTCCCTTCGCGGCCTGGAAGAGTTCTGCCCGCGGATCCTCGTCCGCACTCGCCTCGCGGTAGGCCTCCAGGGCGTCCCGCGCCTTGCCGGTGACGTCCTCGGGCACCACGACCTCGACCGTGACCAGCAGATCGCCCCGGGTGCCGTCGGCCCGGGCCGCGCCCTTGCCGCGGGCGCGCATGGTGCGGCCGTTGGGCGTGCCGGGCGGCAGCTTCAGGGTGACCGGGGGCCCGCCGAGGGTGGGCACCTTGACCTCGCCGCCGAGCGCCGCCTCCGGGAAGGTGACGGGCACCGTGACGGTGAGGTTGTCGCCCTTGCGGCCGAAGACCGGGTGCGCGTCGACGTGCACGACCACGTACAGGTCACCGGCCGGGCCGCCGCGTTCGCCGGGGGAGCCCTTGCCGCGCAGCCGGATCCGCTGCCCGTCGCTGACGCCCGCCGGGATGCGGACCTGCATGGTGCGCGAGGACTTGGCGCGCCCGCTGCCCTTGCAGACCTCGCAGGGCGTCTCGGCGAGCAGCCCGCGGCCCTTGCAGTCCGGGCACGGATCGGTCAGCGAGAAACCGCCGCCGGAGCCGCGCGCCACCTGCCCGGTGCCGACGCAGGTCGGGCACACCCGGGGGGTGCCGTTCTTGTCGCCGGTGCCCGAACAGGCCTTGCAGGGCTGCTGGCTGGACATCCGCAAGGGGACGGTCGCGCCGTCCACGGCCTCGGTGAAGCTGAGCGTGACCTCGGACTCGATGTCCTGGCCCCGGCGCGGCTGGGTACGGCCGCCCGCCCCCGCGCCGCCCCGGTTGAACAGACCGCCGAAGACATCGCCGAGGCCGCCGCCGAAGCCGCCCGCGCCCTGGCCCTGCGCACCCCCGCCGAAGAGGTCGCCGAGGTCGAAGTTGAACGAGCCGCCGCCGCCCGCGCCCGGCCCCGGGCGGAATCCGCCGCTGCCGAACAGGGCGCGCGCCTCGTCGTACTCCTTGCGCTTCTTGGGGTCGCCGAGGATGTCGTTCGCCTCGGAGATCTCCTTGAAGCGCTCCTCCGCCTTGGTGTTGCCGGTGTTGGCGTCGGGGTGGTTCTCCCGGGCCAGCTTGCGGTAGGCCTTCTTGATCTCGGCGTCGGTGGCGTCCTTGGGGACGCCGAGAACCTTGTAGTAGTCCTTCTCGATGAAGTCCTTGGTGCTCATCCCCGGCGTCCCTCCTCTCCTGCACGGATGGCGTCAGCCCTCGTCCGGGCCACCGCTCTCCGTTCCTTTGGCCTGCTCGCCGTCGGCGCCCGCGTCCTCGGCGCCCTTGCCCTGCTCGGCGCCGTCCTTCTCGGCGGCCTGCGCCCCGGGCTGGGGCTCGGCCACCGCCACCCGCGCGGGGCGGATGGTGCGTTCGCCGAAGCGGTACCCCGGCTGAAGGATGGCCACGCAGGTCGTCTCGGTGACGTCCGGCGCGTAGCTGTGCATCAGGGCCTCGTGGATCGTCGGGTCGAAGGGCTCGCCCTCCTTGCCGAAGTGCTGGAGCCCCATCTTCGCGGCGACGGCCTCCAGCGACTCGGCGACCGACTTGAAGCCGCCGACCAGCTCGCCGTGCTCGCGCGCCCGCCCGATGTCGTCGAGCACCGGGAGCAGCTCGCCGAGGAGGTTCGCCACGGCGATCTCCTTGACGGTGACCCGGTCCCGCTCCACCCGGCGGCGGTAGTTCTGGTACTCCGCCTGGAGGCGCTGGAGGTCGGCGGTGCGCTCGCCGAGGGCGGTGCGCACCTGGTCGAGCTGGGCGATCAGTCCCGCGTCCCCGGCCGGGGCCGACGCGCCCTCAGGAGAGGGAACGCCGGCCTTCGGCTCGGCACCGGCCGCTTCAGGGGTGTCCTCAGAGCCCTTGGCGGCGGTGCCTTCGGAGACGTCAGGCTCGTTGTTCTCGTCGAAGCCCGGGGTCTCCTCGGTCACGCGGCACCGTCCTTGCCCGGCTTCTCGTCGTCGACGATCTCGGCGTCCACGACGTCGTCCGCGTCGGCGGGGCCGCCCTGGGCGCCACCGGGGGCGGCACCGTCGGGACCGGGGCCACCGGCCGCCTGGGCGTCCGCGTACAGGGCCTGGCCGAGCTTCTGCGAGACCGCGGCGACCTTCTCGGTGGCGGTGCGGATCTCGGCGGTGTCCTCGCCCTTGAGCTTCTCCTTCAGCTCGCCGAGCGCCTCCTCGACCTCGGTCTTCACCTCACCGGGGACCTTGTCCTCGTTGTCCTTGAGGAACTTCTCGGTCTGGTAGACGAGCTGCTCGCCCTGGTTGCGGGACTCGGCGGCCTCACGGCGCTTCTGGTCCTCGTCGGCGTACTGCTCCGCCTCTTGGCGCATCCGGTCGACCTCGTCCTTCGGCAGCGAGGAGCCGCCGGTGACGGTCATCTTCTGCTCCTTGCCCGTCCCGAGGTCCTTCGCGGTGACGTGCATGATGCCGTTGGCGTCGATGTCGAAGGAGACCTCGATCTGCGGGACGCCGCGGGGCGCCGGCGGCAGACCGGTCAGCTCGAACATCCCGAGCTTCTTGTTGTACGCCGCGATCTCGCGCTCGCCCTGGTAGACCTGGATCTGCACGGACGGCTGGTTGTCCTCGGCCGTGGTGAAGATCTCGGAGCGCTTGGTCGGGATCGTGGTGTTGCGCTCGATCAGCTTGGTCATGATGCCGCCCTTGGTCTCGATACCGAGGGACAGCGGGGTGACGTCGAGCAGCAGGACGTCCTTGACCTCGCCCTTGAGCACACCGGCCTGCAGGGCGGCGCCGATGGCGACGACCTCGTCCGGGTTGACGCCCTTGTTGGCCTCCTTGCCGCCGGTCAGCTCCTTGACCAGTTCGGCGACGGCGGGCATCCGGGTGGAGCCGCCGACCAGGACCACGTGGTCGATCTCGGAGAGCTGGATGCCCGCGTCCTTGATGACGTTGTGGAAGGGCGTCTTGCAGCGCTCCAGGAGGTCGGAGGTGAGCTGCTGGAACTGTGCGCGGGTGAGCTTCTCGTCCAGGTGCAGCGGGCCCTCGGCGGAGGCCGTGATGTAGGGCAGGTTGATGTTGGTCTCGGTGGACGAGGACAGCTCGATCTTGGCCTTCTCGGCCGCCTCGCGCAGGCGCTGGAGCGCCATCTTGTCCTTGCCGAGGTCGACGCCGTGGCCGTTGTTGAACTGCTTGACCAGGTAGTCGACGATGCGCTGGTCCCAGTCGTCACCACCGAGGTGGTTGTCACCGTTGGTGGCCTTCACCTCGACCACGCCGTCGCCGATCTCCAGGAGCGAGACGTCGAAGGTGCCGCCGCCGAGGTCGAAGACGAGAATGGTCTGGTCGTCCTTGTCGAGCCCGTAGGCCAGGGCGGCCGCGGTGGGCTCGTTGACGATGCGCAGGACGTTGAGGCCCGCGATCTCACCGGCCTCCTTGGTGGCCTGCCGCTCGGAGTCGTTGAAGTACGCCGGGACGGTGATGACCGCGTCGGTGACCTTCTCGCCGAGGTAGGACTCCGCGTCGCGCTTCAGCTTCTGGAGCACGAAGGCGGAGATCTGCTGCGGGTTGAAGCCCTTGTCGTCGATGTCGACGCGCCAGTCGGTGCCCATGTGACGCTTGACGGACCGGATGGTCCGGTCGACGTTCGTGACCGCCTGACGCTTCGCGACCTCGCCGACGAGCACCTCACCGTTCTTGGCGAAGGCGACGACGGACGGCGTGGTCCTGGCGCCCTCGGCGTTGGTGATGACGGTGGGCTCACCGCCCTCCAGAACGCTGACGACCGAGTTCGTCGTGCCCAGGTCGATGCCGACCGCACGTGCCATTTTTGATTCCTCCAGCTGACTTGAGTGGAACGGACTCAAGAGTGCACCACGAAGGCGCATCCGTCAACAGAGCTGAGTCGAGGCCACTCAACTTTTATCCCGGCCTTACGGGCAAGGTGCCGCCCGCACCAGGCTCGCACCCTCTCCGGAGACCCACTCCACCCAGCCGCTCCGGCCCCCGCCCGCCGATCTGACGCCACGCCAGGAGAGGCTTGCCTCAGCGACACAGATCACCGCGCCGCTGGCTACAGTGCGGCGGAACATGTAGGTAATCTCGGAGCGGACAGATAAGTTACCGCTTAGTAAGCGACCGCCCCGCGCAGGTACGAGGAGCCCTTCCATGCAACTCGCCGCGATCATCGTGTCGACGGTCCTCAGCGTGATCGGTGTTGCCCTCTTCGGCCGCGCCATCGCCCATTTCGTGCGCTTCTTCAAGCTCGGCTCACCCCTGCCCGAGCAGGCGAACCGCCTGGACAACCCCTGGACCCGCAGCGTCACGCTGACCCGGGAGTTCCTCGCGCACACGCGGATGAACCGCTGGGGCATCGTGGGCTTCGCCCACTGGTTCGTGGCGATCGGCTTCCTCACGCTGCCGCCGACCATCGTCAACGCCTTCGGCCAGCTCTTCGAGGCCGACTGGACCCTGCCGGTCCTCGGCGGCTTCCTGCCGTACGAGATGTACATCGAGTTCATCGGCACGATGACCTCGGTCGGCATCCTGGCGCTGATCGTGATCCGGCTCCTCAACCTGCCGGGCCGCGCGGGCCGCAAGTCCCGCTTCACCGGCTCCACCGGCTGGCAGGCGTACTTCGTCGAGTACGTGATCCTCGTCATCGGCCTGGCGATCATGGTCCTGCGCGGCCTCGAAGGCGCCCTGCACCACGTGGACCACTACGAGGCCGCCTACTTCGCCTCGTACCCCCTGGTCGCGCTCTTCGACGGCCTGGACGTCTCCACGCTCCAGACGCTCACCTACTTCTTCGCCATGATCAAGCTCGGCACGACCATGATCTGGATGATCACGGTCAGCACGAACCTGGACATGAGCGTGGCCTGGCACCGCTTCCTGGCCTTCCCCAACATCTGGTTCAAGCGCAACGCCGACGGCGCCGTCTCGCTCGGCGCACTGCAGCCGATGACCTCCGGCGGCAAGGCGATCGACTTCGAGGACCCGGGCGAGGACGACCAGTTCGGCGTCTCGCAGATCGAGCACTTCTCCTGGAAGGGCCTGCTCGACTTCTCCACCTGCACCGAGTGCGGCCGCTGCCAGTCGCAGTGCCCCGCCTGGAACACCGGCAAGCCCCTCTCCCCCAAGCTCCTCATCATGTCGCTGCGCGACCACTCCCACGCCAAGGCGCCCTACCTGCTCGCGGGCGGCGGCAAGACGATGGAGGGCGAGGAGAAGGCCTCCGAGGAGCAGCTCAAGGACGTCCCCGCCGCCGCGCTCGCCGAGGCCGAGCGCCCGCTGATCGGCACCGCCGAGCCCGTATCCGACAGTGGCTTCGCCACGGGCGGCGTCATCGACCCCGACGTGCTGTGGTCCTGCACCACCTGCGGCGCCTGCGTCGAGCAGTGCCCGGTGGACATCGAGCACATCGACCACATCGTCGACATGCGCCGCTACCAGGTCATGATCGAGTCCAGCTTCCCCTCCGAGGCGGGCACGATGCTCAAGAACCTGGAGAAGAAGGGCAACCCCTGGGGCCTGGCGAAGAAGCAGCGCCTGGAGTGGACCAAGGAGGTCGACTTCGAGATCCCGATCGTCGGCAAGGACATCGAGGACCTCACCGAGGTCGAGTACCTGTACTGGGTCGGCTGCGCCGGCGCCCTGGAGGACCGCGCGAAGAAGACCACCAAGGCCTTCGCGGAGCTGCTGCACATCGCGGGCGTGAAGTTCGCCATCATGGGCGGCGACGAGAAGTGCACCGGCGACTCCCCCCGCCGCCTGGGCAACGAACCCCTCTTCCAGGAACTGGCCATGGAGAACGTGGCCACGCTGAACATGGCCTTCGGCGAGGACGACGAGGACCCGGAGACCAAGAAGCCCAGGTCCGCGAAGAAGATCGTCGCGACCTGCCCGCACTGCCTCAACACCCTGGGCAACGAGTACCCCCAGCTCGGCGGCGACTACGAGGTCATCCACCACACCCAGCTGCTCCAGCACCTCATCGACGAGGGCAAGCTCGTCCCCGTCACCCCGGTCGAGGGCCTGATCACCTACCACGACCCCTGCTACCTGGGCCGCCACAACAAGATCTACACCCCGCCGCGCGAGATCATCGGCCGGGTCCCGGGCCTGCGCAACGAGGAGATGCACCGCCACAAGGAGCGCGGCTTCTGCTGCGGCGCCGGCGGCGCCCGGATGTGGATGGAAGAGCGCATCGGCAAGCGCATCAACAACGAACGCGTCGACGAGGCACTGTCGTTGAACCCCGACATCGTCTCCACCGCCTGCCCCTTCTGCCTGGTCATGCTGACCGACTCCGTCAACGGCAAGAAGAACGACGGCGCGGCCAAGGAGTCCATCCAGGTCGTGGACGTGGCCCAGCTCCTCCTGGACTCGGTGAAGACCCCGGCCGACCCCTCCGGCGAACCCGCCGAGGAGACCGAACCGGAGCCCGAGCCGGTCAAGTAGCCAGCAGGCGCCGAGCCGCACGCGAGCGCCAAGCAGCAAGTACGCAGCACGAGTTGAGGGCCGGGTCCGCCGCAAGGCAGCCCCGGCCCTCTCCGCGTACGGCCCCCTCAGCCGCGCGTGCCCCCACCGCCGGTGCCGCCCCCCGGACGCGCGGCGCTCCCCGGGCGCGCGGC
This sequence comes from Streptomyces physcomitrii, assembly GCF_012273655.1. Lineage (GTDB taxonomy): Bacteria > Actinomycetota > Actinomycetes > Streptomycetales > Streptomycetaceae > Streptomyces > Streptomyces physcomitrii. The sequence goes on from NZ_JAAWWP010000005.1 coordinate 280,977, forward strand.
GTCCCCCGTGCCCGCGGCCCCGCCCGTGAGCGCGGCGTCCGCGGCGTCGAGGATCCGGCCGAACACCCGGACCAGCAGCGGCTTCACGAGGTGCCGGGTGAGCAAGGCACCGAAGGGCAGGCGCACTTGGGCCGTCGTCGTCCACACCACCCGCGTACCGCCCGGGACTTCGGCGAAGGTCAGTCGGCCGCCTCCGTGGCGGGCCGGCGGGAAGCAGCGCTCCACGACGTAGTCGAAGTCGTGGGGCGGGTGGTAGGCGGTGACGCGTTCGCGGAACCAGCCGACGAGCCAGGTGTGCAGGCGCACCGCGCCGACCCCGTAGGGCGCTCCCTCGCCGGGCCGGGCCAGGCGGGCGCGGAGCACCAGCGGGCTGCGGGTGTAGTTGCCGGTGGTCGCGAGCCACTGGAAGACCTCGTCGGCCGGGGCGGCGATCACCCGCTCCGCGGTCATCGTCTCCATGGGTGCTCCTTCTCTCGGGTGAGCGCGACGGGGGCCTCGGCCGCCGTCAGCTTGTCGGGGTTGCGGATGGCGAACAGGCCCCGTACGAGGCCGTCCTCGATGTCGATCGTCAGCACGGTGTCGAGGCGGGTGCCGGAGTGGAAGAGGACCGAGGGCATCGCGTTGTGGGTGCCCGGCTCGGCGCGCATGGAGCGCATTTCGCCCGCCGCCAGGCCGACCAGGAAGCGGGCGACCCGCTCCCGTCCGACCAGCGGCCGGGGCGCCGCGGCGGCCTTCCCGCCGCCGTCGGAGATCTGCACCACGTCCGGGGCCATCAGCTCCATCAGGCCCCGTACGTCGCCGGAGTGGGCGGCGGCGAGGAAGCGCCCGGCGATCTCGGCGGCGGCGCGGGAGTCGGTGCGGTGGCGCCTGCGGCGGGCGCGGACATGGGACCGGGCCCGGTGCGCGATCTGCCGGACGGCGGGCTGCGTCCGGCCCGTCATCTCGGCGATCTCGGGGTACTCGTAGCCGAAGACGTCCCGCAGCACGAAGACCGCCCGCTCGTCCGGGCCCAGGCTTTCGAGCACCAGCAGCATCGCCGTGGAGACCGACTCGGCGAGCAGCACGTCCTCGCTCGCGTCCGGCTCGGTGCACAGCGGCTCGGGCAGCCAGCTGCCGACGTACTCCTCGCGCCGCCGCCGGACCGTACGGAGCTGGTTGAGCGCCTGCCGGGTGGCGATCCGGGCGAGGTAGGCGCGGGGGTGCGCGATCTCCCGGTGGCCGAGGCGGCTCCAGCGCAGATAGCTCTCCTGGACCACGTCCTCGGCGTCGGCGGCGCTGCCGGTGATCTCGTAGGCGAGGGTGAACAGCAGCGGCCGGTGGGCGGCGAAGACCTCGTCGGCCTCGTCCCGGCCCCGGCTGCCGCCCTGGCCCTGCGGACCGGTCATCTCGGCTCCTCCGCTCGGTTCGGTTCTCCCCGGTACACCCATCGGACACCGCCCGCCGGACGGCTGTGACAGGCCGCGAGGTGGCCTCGCTCACAGAGCGGCACGGCGGCGCGGTCTGTGGCCGAGTGAGGCCGAGTGAGCCATCTGGCACCCCGCACCCGTACCGCCCCGGGCCGTACGAGAGCATCATGTGCCCGTCACGTCACAGGAGCCGCACAAGCGGGGGTGGCGGGTCGGAGCAGAGACACACGGCGGTGGCGCGGGCCCGGGACGGCCCGGGCAAGGGTGGGGTGGACCATGGGCGGCGCGAGTACGGACGGCTCGGCGAGGACGCCGGACGGGCCGGAGGGCCAGGGTGCGGGGGCCGGTGCGCGGGCGGGGCGGAGCAGGAGCCGCCGCCTGCCGGCGCTCGGCGCGGTCGCGGGCTGCGCGCTGCTGCTCGCGGCCTGCGGCGGGGGCGGCGGCGAGGAGGGCGCCCGGGGCGGCCCGGCCCCGTCCGCGCGCAAGGCGCCCGCGGTGCGCCCGGTGCCCGCGGGCAAGGGCAGCAAGACCGAGAGCGACTTCAACGGCGACGGCGCCCGCGACCTCGTCCTCAACGACCTGGTGAAGGCCGACTCCCACGGCGACGACACGGGGATCGGGATCGTCTACGGGTCCGCCTCCGCGGAGGGCTCCGGATCCGAGGCCACCGACGCGCCCGACGACGAGAAGGCCGGAGCGGGGACCGGCGGAGCTGACGACGCGAACGGCGGCGGACTGCGCCCCGCCGTACGGCAGTTGCTGACCCCGGCCGCCCAAGCCGCCCGGGTGAAAGGCGAGTTGCCCGCCACCTTCGACGCGGAGGCGGTCTGCGACCTGGACCGGGACGGCTTCAGCGATCTGGTGGTCTCCACCGACCCGCCCTACGACGGCCAAGGCCGCCCCCCGGTACCGCTGCAACTCCTCTTCGGCTCGCCGAAGGGCCTGACCGGCAAGGCAGTTGTGCTGCGCATCCCGGACCGCGCCCGCTACGGCAACGACTGGCCGGACCAGCCGGTCTGCGGCGACTTCGACGGCGACGGCACCGCCGACCTCGTGGTGCACGCCACCGGGGGGCGGCTCAGCTTCCTGCGCGGACCGTTCAGCCGCGCGGGCGCCCCCCGCGCCGCGGGCAAGGCGCTGCGCTCCCCCGGCAGCGTGCCGACCGGGCCCGCCGCCGACATCGACGGCGACGGCTACGACGACCTCCTGGTCCGCGCGGGCGGCCAGAACTCCGCCTCCTCCGTGGTCCTCGGCTCCGCGAAGGGCCCGAACACCACCGGCGTCCTCCTCCCGGCGGGCACCGGCGCCGTCTTCGGCGACTTCGGCCGCGGCAAGGGCACCGACGCGGCGATCGGCACCCCCACCGCCGTCGCCCTGCGCTACGAGATCCCCGGCACCCGCCGCGGCACCCTCGACCTGCCCGGCACCGAACTGCACGCCGCGGACTTCGACGGCGACGGCACCGACGACCTCGTCACGGGCGGCAAGCGGATCCGTATCCTCCCGGGCGGCCCCAAGGGCCTGACCACCACCGACGCCGTCACCGTACGGCCCCCGGCCTCCGGCGGGACCCGCGTCCTGGAGACCGCCGACTTCGACGGCGACGGCCGCGCGGACCTGGTGCTGCGGACCGTACGCGGGGACGCGGCGGACACGATCGCGGTCTACCCGGGACGCGAGGACGGGCTGGTTGCCGAGCGGCCCGAAGTCACCTTCTCCACTTCGGAGTTCCTGGGGATGGAGTGAGGGGATGAGGTGAGGTGGGTGCGCCTGCCCGAGGAGTTCACGAAGTCTCGGCGAGGAATGCGACAATCAACATCTGCGACTCCGGAGCAAGATACACATGCTCCGGAAAGTACTCCAGGTGCAAATGCTCGGAAGGGTCGGCCTCCCGCGCGAAATCCTCGATGTTGGCCGCAAGAATCCGACGGGATTCGCGCCCTCCGTTGATCTCGGCGTATGCCGCACCATCCGGTACTCCGACGATCACGGGCCCTTCGGCATCTTCCCACCGGATGGCCTCCAGCGAACTGCTGTAGGGCGCCGGGTCCGCCGGGCGTGAGAGTCTGACTTCTCCACCCGGTCCGGCCAGTGCACGCCCCAGGGCGAGCAACTCTTCCCGTACACCCGCGAGTTCCATCTCACCCGTTCCGTCCTGCACCAGGAGTTGCACGGTCACCTCTCACTTCTAGGGCCAGTGATCTCCCGGACGGATGGTCGCGGGGTCGATTGCCGTATGCGGATCGGCCAGGGGCCGGATCGCACGGTCCGGCCGTTGATCTGCGATCAGCCGGATCTCCTCGGCGACGAGGTCCGGTTCGGTGAGTGTCACGTAGTGCCCCGAGCGGGCGGCGATCACGTGCTTGCCGCGGGGGGAGCGTTCGGCGTTGCGGGCGTGTGCTTCGTTGGCGGCGCGGCGGGTGGTCTGGTTCATGCCGGCGCCGGTGAGACCGCCGGAGACGACCGTGACCGGGATGTCGCCCAACTCCGGTGGCGCGTCACGGAACTGGCGAAGTTCGTCGAGGAAGGTGCGGGCCTGCGCGCGGTGGGTTCTGATCACGTCGACGGAGAAGCCGTCGCTCCTGATGTCGCGGCGCGCGTCCTCGGGCAGCGGCTTGGCGACGAAGCCGTAGGCGACGCCGAGCAGGCGGAGGCGCGCAAGGAGGAGGTTGATCGCGATGGCCACCCGCTCCGCCCGGCGGAACGTGGCTCCGAACAGCAACTCCGCACCCTCGTCGGTCGGGTCGACGAGGACCAGGCCCCGGATCCGGTCCAGGCGCCCGGCTGCGGCGAGGCGTACGAGCGGGCCGCCCGCGCTGTGTCCGACGAGTACGTACGGTCCGGGTCCGAAGTGGTCGAGCAGGTCCTGCAGGTCGTCCGCCATGCGGCGCATCGTCCGGGAGTCGGGGTCGACGGGGCTGCGGCCGAGTCCGGAGCGGTCGTAGACCACGGCCCGCGCCCACTTGCCGACGGCCGGCTGCACCAGCGCCCAGGAGGAGCGGGTGGCCGCGGCACCGGCCTCGAAGACGACGGTGGGGGCGCCGGTACCGCCCGCCTCCTCGCCCTCACTCTTGCCGTCGTTCTCGCCCTCGCTGCCGGTGTCCGCGCCGGGCCCCGGCAGCACCATGGCGTGCAGCCTGCGCCCGTCCCGGGTGGGCACCCACTCGCTGCGTCCCTGAACGTGCCCTGCCGCGCTGGTGGTTGAGGACATGCGCCGTTCCTTCCCCCGTCGGGTCGCCTGCCCGCCGCTCGTCGCTCGCCGCCCGCCGCACCTCGAAAGCCGGGCGATCACAAGCCGGTTGAGCTAGTTAGGGTAACCTAACTTCTTTCAATGGGGGTGTGGGGAGCGGCTGTTCCCCCTCCCCCGGCCCCCCGGCTCCCCGGCTCCCCGGCTCCCCGGCTCCCCCGTCTGAGTAGCCGACCCGGGTACGCGTACTCATCCCGCCCCGCCCGCGCCTTCCTACGCTCACCAGCAGTACGACAGCGCGTGCCAAGCGGTGGCACGGCGGCAGGGGGAGGCCTTCGATGAGCTGGATCCGGGCGCGGAGGAGAGCGAGACCGGCGGCGCGGCACGGGGTGGCGCTGACCGCGCTGGCGCTGCTCGTCGGCGGCTGCGGGCTGCTGAGCACCGAGGAGGACCGCAACCGGGCCGAGGAACTCGCCGAGCAGGTCTACCCGGGCGAGCTGCGGGTGGTGGGCGCGCGCACCCTCTTCCCCGCGGACTCCGGCTCCGAGATCACCTTCGCGCTGCGGGACGACCCCGAGGCCTTCGTACGGCTGCGGGTGGACGCGGAGCGGGACCGCTGCGAGGGCGGCGCCCCCTGCGCCCGGGCACTGCGCGAGGCGCGGGCCCGCGGAGAGGCCGCGGCGGCCGAATGGCGGCTGCTGCGAGGGGAGTTGGAGCACTGCGGCTACGAGGTGCACGCGGTGCGGGTCACCCGGGACGCGGTGGCCGAGCCGTGGATCTCGGCCCCGCTCAGCAACCGGAACCTCACCGGGGTGCTCGACCGCCTCGGCGGCTGCCTGGAGCGCTACTCCCGCGCCCTGCCGCCCGCGGCGCGCACCGGCCGTACCGCGGTCAACATCAACATCGCCGCACCCGAGGCGGTGCGGTCGCTGCCCCGCGGCAAGCAGGGCGACCCCGTACTGCTGCGGAAATCCTCGACGAAGCTGCTCGCCGCGCTCGCCTCGGGCCCGTACCACGCGGTCTCCTACGCCTGGCGCGACGGCGCCGTCCTCCCCGGCTCCGGCACCCCGCGTCGGGTGCTGCCGTTCGAGGACAACCAGGAGTTCGTCCGCGCCGTGCACACCTCCACCACCCGCTGGCTGCGGCGCACCCACCCGCAGGCACAGGTGGTGGAGGGCTACAGCGGCATCTGGTCCCTGCTGCCGGGCCGCCTCGACCGGCAGCGCGGCTACGTCCTGTACTGCGAGGGCCCCGAGTCGCACCCGGGCCACCGGAGCACCGGGGGCACCCGTTCACCCCGGGCCGACCGCTGCCTCGGCAACCACGCCCTGGTCGTCACCGTGGACCTGCGGGGCAACCTCCTGGACGAGCCCCGCGTGGAACACGACGTCCGCGAGGGCCGCGGACCGCTGAACCTCCCGCCACTGGACGGCTGAGAACCGCGAGCGCGGGGACGACTGAAGCCGCGAGCACCGGACGGACCGGACGGAACGGACGGACCGGACGGACCGGATGCACGTGACAGCTGGGCCGGACGGGCCGGGCTCCCGCCACAGCCGGATCGGACGGGCCGGACGCACGCGCCAGACGGACCGGACGGGCCGGACGCACACCACAGCCGCGCCGGGGACCGAGGCCGCAGCCCGACCCCGCAATCCGACCCCACAGCCCGACCCCGCAGGCCGACCCCGCAGGCAAGAAGACCGAGAAGGCCGCCCCCGGCTCCTCCCCACGGCCCCCTCCCCGGCTGTCCGCCCCCTAGGGGATGTCACAGCTGGGCCGCAAAGACCCCCCGCTTTCCCCGGGCGGGTCCCCGGCCCGCCCCCAGAGCAGGTACGTTCATTGACGTGGCTGTATTCAGGACCGGACGTGGCCCAGGCAACCGGGCCCCGCACTCGCGACCGCAGAACCCCCCGCAGCAGCCGTACGGACAGCAGGCGCCAAGCGGCGCCCCGTACGGCGGGCCGCCCATGTCTCCGTACCCGCAGGCCCAGCAGTCCCAGCCGCCCTACGGCCGGCAGCAGCACGGTCACGGACAGCAGCCGGGCTACGGTCAGCAGCCCCCGTACGGCGGCCCCGCCCAGGGCGGTCACGCGGCCCGGCAGCAGTGGCCGGACCCGGGCGGCCACGGGGAACCGGAGTACTTCGGCGCGGGCCACCCGCAGGGCGCGCCCGATCCGTACGCGGCGAACAACCCCGGCCACACCCAGGCCTTCGCCTTCGGCGAGGACCCGTACTCGCAGGGCGACACCTACCGGGCCGGGCAGATGGCCGCGCCCCCGGTGGGCCCCCGGCTGCACTGGAAGGAGCTCCTGCCGGGCATCGTGCTGCGCCCGGCCAGCACCTTCCTGACCATGCGGGACTACTCGGTCTGGTTCCCCGCGCTGATCGTGACCTTCGTCTACGGGCTGCTCGCGCTGTTCGGCTTCGACGGCCCCCGTGAGGACGCGATCAACGCGACGATCTCCACGGCCGTCCCGTCCGTGATCATCACGGGCATCGCCTTCATGATCGGCCTGTTCATGCTCGGGGTGGTCACCCACACCCTGGCCCGGCAGTTCGGCGGCGACGGCGCCTGGCAGCCGACGGTCGGCCTGAGCATGCTGATCAGCTCGCTCACCGACGCGCCCCGGCTGCTGGTCGCGATGTTCTTCGGCGGCGACGCAGGCTTCGTCCAGCTGCTCGGCTGGGCCACCTGGCTCGGCGCGGGCGCCCTGCTGACCGTGATGGTGAGCAAATCGCACGACCTGCCCTGGCCCAAGGCGCTCGGCGCCGCCGCCATCCAGCTGATCGCCCTGCTCTCGCTGATCAAGCTCGGCACCTTCTGACACCCCCGCCGGCCTCGGCGGACGCCCGCCGGCCCGGCCGCCCGCCGCCGAGGCACCGCACTCCCGAAGGCTCCCGGTACCGCTCCACAGGTACCGGGAGCCTTCCGGCATGCGGGAGCCGTTGTTGCGAACGCGCCCTTGACCACCGTCTGTTGGGCGCGAACGATGAGCGCCGGGCGCCCACCCCCCGCACCGCCGGGTGCCCGACCCCCCACCTGTCGCACCAGAAACCAGGAGAAGACGATGCGACTGCAGCACTTGCGCGGGCGGCGGACCACCGCCGTGGCCGCGCTCCTCACCATGGCCCTGGCGGTCCCCATCGCCGCCCAGGCCACCGAGGACAGCGGCGCCCACGACTCCGCGGCGGCGAAGGCGGCCGCCGAGATCCCCCGCCAGTACCGGGTCACCGGACCGGACTCGGTAGCCGACCGGGACCGCCTGGCCCGCCTCGGCGTCTCGCTCGACGAGGTCGCGAAGAAGTCCGTGGTGATCACCGCCGACTCCGCCCAGCTGAAGAAGGTCCGCGCGCTCGGCTGGCGGACGAAGTCCCTCGGCGGACCGCCCGCGCGCGACAGCTCCGGCAAGAAGGTCAGGCCGGGGGTCGCGGACTTCCCCTCCGACGACTCCGGCTACCACACCTACGACGAGGCGCTGAAGGCGATCGACGAGGCGGTGGCCGCCCACCCCGACATCCTCAGCAAGCAGGTCATCGGTAAGTCCCACGAGGGCCGGGACCTGCTCGCCGTGAAGATCAGCGACAACGTCGGGGAAGACGAGGACGAGCCGGAGGTGCTGTTCACCCACCACCAGCACGCCCGCGAGCACCTCACCGTCGAGATGGCGCTGTACCTGATCGACGAGTTCGGCGGCAAGTACGGCAGCGACGAGGCGATCAAGAAGGCCGTCGACGGCCGCGAGATCTGGATCGTGCCGGACCTGAACCCGGACGGCGGTGAGTACGACATCACCGGCGGCGAGTACCAGATGTGGCGCAAGAACCGGCAGCCCAACGAGGGCTCCGAGGAGATCGGCACCGACCAGAACCGCAACTGGGACTTCAAGTGGGGCTGCTGCGGCGGCTCCAGCGAGGACCCGGGCGCCGAGGACTACCGCGGCGCCGCCCCCGAGTCGGCCCCCGAGGTGAAGGTCGTCTCCGACTTCGTCCGCAGCCGGGTGGTCGGCGGCAAGCAGCAGATCACCGCCGCCATCGACTTCCACACGTACGGCGAACTGGTCATGTGGCCCTGGGGCTGGACCCAGGACGAGGTCACCGACGGCATGACCCAGGACGACATCGACACCTTCAAGGCCATCGGCAAGGACATGGCCGCCAGCAACGACTACACCCCGCAGCAGGACAGCGCCCTCTACACCACCGACGGCGCGATCGACGACTACCTCTGGGGCGACCAGAAGATCTTCGCCTACACCTACGAGATGTACCCGGGCGACAGCGGCTCGGACGGCTTCTACCCGCCCGACGAGGTCATCGAGAAGGAGACCGCCCGCAACCGCGAGTCGGTCCTGAAGCTCCTCGACAACGCCGACTGCATGTACAAGGCGATCGGCAAGGAGGACCAGTACTGCAAGTAGCGCCCGGCACGCGGCCGGCCGCACCGCTGAACAACCCTTGAACAGCCTTGAGGCGCCCCGGACTTGACGACCGACCGTCGTCCGGGGCGCCTCGTCATCTCCCGCCACCCGGCGGGAGCGGGGCTCTCACCGCGCCGAACCGGTCAGCGGATAGTGGTCCGAGAGATTGGTGTACGTGTACTCGGTCCCCCAGCTGGAGACGGTCCACGGCGCCGACTCCTCCTTCACCACCTCGTTGTTCCACCCGGCGGGCCGGGCGTTCCCCTCGCGGAAGAGGATGTGGTCCAGGTCCTCGCGCGGGTCGTCCGGATAGCGCTCGCGGGCGATCGAGTTGTCCTCGGTGTCGAAGGAGTACGGGTGCCCGGTGCGCGAATCCGCGCCCGCGAGACCCGCGTCAGCGAGCATCGAGCCGTACTCGGCGCTGCGCGAGTCCACGTTCAAGTCCCCGGCGAGCAGCACCTGTTCGTCCGCCGGGATCTCCTTGGCGTCCAGGAAGGCGTCGATCTCCCGGAACTGGGCGCCGCGCACCCGCGCCGCCTCGCCGTCCCCGCAGCCGGGGTCGGTGGACTGGGTGTGGGTGCCGACGACGTGCACCCGGCTGCCGTTCACGTCCAACACGGCATAGGCGAAGCCCTTGTTGGACAGCGCGTCGGAACCGCAGGCCTCGTCGAACACGTACTGCTCCTTGCGCAGCACCGGCCACTTGCTGAGGATCGTCACCCCGCCGTCCTCCGGCGCCAGCGCCGAGTAGTCCCCGCCCGTCGCGTCCCACCCGTCCTTGCTGCGGCCGACCACCGGCGTCCGGTGCGGATACCGGTCGGCGGCATACCCCTGCAACGCCTCGGAGGAGGAGTTGTCGAAGGCCTCCTGGAGCACCACGACGTCCTTCCCCTGGAAGAAGGGCGCCTCGGTTATCGCCTTCGCACGGTGGTCCTGGCCCCAGTTGGGGTAGAGCAGCTTGCTCATCAGGAAGACGTTGTACGTGAGGACATCCAGCCGGGGCGGCTCGGCGGAGGCGGCGGCCGGGGCGGGGCGGGCCTGCGCGGCGGGCACGGCGGCCACGGCCGGGACAGCAGGCGGGGCGGGCGCGGCCTGTGCGGCCTGCGCGGCGGGAACGGCGGCGAGCAGCACGGCGGCGCACGCCGAACCGAGGGCGGCGCCCCGGAGGCGGCGCGGGGAAAGGTGCGGCACAAGAACTCCTGGCTCGGGGGGTGGAGGTCACGCAGCCGCCATCCAAGCAAAGGCGAACCTTGTTCAGGTACCCCCGCGACGCCAGGGGGGTGACGGGCGGGGAGTGCCGGGGTGAACCGGGGCGCTCGTGATGTTGGTCTGCCGCACTGCCTTCACCGGAAGAGTTCATCCCGGTCGAGGTCAACGAAATGACTCTGGACTCCACGTCCTGCGTCCTTGAATACGCCTTGACGCCTGAGGGACTTCATTCAGACCAAGTGTTGCCCGACCTCGCCGCCGCGTAGATCGTTGCCACCTCTTGCGGGGCGAGTGTCGGGGACATTCCACTGAGCCGTGACGGCAGTTCTTCGCAGGGCACGAGCAGAACTGGTGGTGCGACTTGCCGTACTTTGATCTGCTCGGCTCCGACTATGACGATGACCGGCCGAGCCTCGACCTTGAACCCGCAGACCCGGGTCAAGGTGGCTGATACTTTCCGTGCCTCACTCTGGCTCGCGGGGATGTGACGGGTCTTCCCGCCGTTGACGGTCACCCCGTAGTCGCCGTACCAGACCTTCTTGCCCTTGTGGTGCTTGGTATTGAGCGCAAAGACACCGGCCGGACCGATCACGAGATGGTCCACGTCAGTGCCGGACGGATACTGCACAGCGTGCAGGGTGTGCCACCCTCGCCCGAGACGGCGCAGGCGCCGAGCCGTGCTGACTTCTCCCACGAGGCCCTGCTGCCAGCTCCGTAACTCCCTGGTGTCCTCAGCCTTGGACCATCGCGCGAGGAAGCGCTTCACCGCACTTGGCTCCAGTTCGACAAGCTTGCGGCGTACCGCCGCGCCGGGGCGATTGGCGGCCAAGTCCTCAACAGGAAGCGACATCACAACTCCAGAAGATCGGCGACGACAGCCTTCCCAACGTAGCTTCGGATCGGGGTTGTTACAGGTTTCTCTACCTCATCAAGCCCCGGCTGCGCTCCGCTCCGCCGGGCGCGCTTCCCGGTTCCGCTCCGGGCAACGCGCGCCCACATGGGGGGCAGGACCGGTGGCCATGAGCCGCGCCGCTGCATGGCAGGGCACAGGACACGCCTCCGGCGGGGGCGCTCAGACTCCGGGATGGACGGGGCACCATCAGCGACTGCGGACACATCGTGGTGTGCGCGAGAAGCTTCCATCCCGTCCACCTTCGACCCACGCAGAGCCGAGCAGACGCGGCCCAGGGGGGCAAGGTCGTTCGTAGAGTGGGGCGCTCCAGCTTGACGCCCCTGAACCACGTCGGCTCCACGGTGCGTGGGTCGGACGCGGATGGGATGGGAGCTGGGGTGAGTGGTGGGTTGAGGTGGGGGTATCGGGTCAGAGGTCGAGCAACAGCGAGGAACCTCGGTTAGTTACGGCTTCCAGACACGGGAACGGCCCCCGACCCAGTTCCCCGGATCAGGGGCCGTACTCACTACTCGTCAAGCGGAGGCGGTGGGACTTGAACCCACGGTGAGGGGTTGCCTCACGACGGTTTTCAAGATCGCTGGAGGCTCGACTCCCCTATTGAGACTCCTCTCAGCTACTGAGCGCAGCGCCGACCTCATAGGCGAGGGAAGATCCACCACCCGCCTCGGTCATCCAGCCTCACCGATCTGGTCACCTCACCACTCCGAAGAGTCACCTTGTGGGATGATCTGATGTTCCTAGGGGAGGTGCCTCATTGGCTAAGCACACGTTCGCGAGCTACGCAATCAGGATCAAACGGAGTCGAGAGAAGAGCTATCTCCCTCTCGACAATTTCGACGGTGGGGGGTCCGACCTACTCAAAGAATTCTACGGATTCTTCCTCCACCTTCAAGAATGCGCATTCGAGTTTCCCGAAAAGGAACGTTCTCTCGAAGCTCGCGAGACCCAGCGGAAAAATCGTTCATTGCAAGTCAAACTCGCCTTTGGCGCATATGGCATACAGTCAAGGATCCGAGATCGGACTACCGGCCAAGTTGTATTCCAGAAAATAGAAGGACACGTAGATCTGACAGATTTGCGAAATTACATCATCCTGCCCGAGAACTCTACTGCTGGACTCATCTTCACAGAGCGATTCCAGGGCAATGGTGTAATTTCAGCACTGTCGGAAGCATTCAAAAAGGCATTTCATGCCAAATTTGGCGGATACACGCTAGAAATCAACACCATGACTTCAGAAGCCGCTTTTGGTGTATATATGGAAAGTGGCGAGATTAAGAAAATAAGACTTGTGCGACAGGCCATTCCGCACGACGTGGCAGGTGCCCTTGGGCTAGGCGACGAAGAAACAAACCTGGGCACCATCGAGATGATGTTGCGTCCTCCGCGCACGGGATCCTTCCACAAGCAAAAGATCCAATCTGTAATTAGTGGCGAAACCGACGTCTCCAGCCTTCTGGAGTGGCGCGACGTCACCTTCCGAGAGCTCAAGGTAGAGGTCAAGATCGCCGACTCGCTCAGGACGTTGTCAGTGTCGTCTGGTACAACACCGGCCATGCTCTACGACCTCGAATCTGAGATGCGGAAGGAAGGAGTGACTGAGCTCACGGACACGTGGGTGTATGGGAAGGCTGAAGAGCTAGCTGAAGACCTAGGAAAGAACATGGGTCTCAGCGCCGACCGCATGCGCCGTGAATTCCAATGGCCAGAATTTTGGGATCGCTACAGACTGGAGGTCCCCGTTGATCAGAATGATTGACCTCATTCCGATCGTCAAAGATCATTTCAACACCCTACGCAGCCACTCGACCAACAAGATCATGTGGGGCGAGGTCGTATTCTTCTATGGGACACCTATTGCGCTAGGCGGAGCTGGTATGGCGCTGAATTGGCAAATTGGCGGAGTCGACAACATCTTGGCGGCTTTCGCCATTTTGACGGGTCTATTATTCAATCTTCTCGTATTGCTTTTTGATGTAGCCGCAAAGGCTGCACAGGGCATCGAAGGAACTAGTCCTCGGAATGTTCGCCTAAAGCTAGCCAAGCACCTACAAGCGAACGTCACGTACAGCCTTCTGGTAGCTCTCATCGCGACATCGATTCTCGGCGTCTCAGCCGGAATGGATATCGACAAGGTAAATCGCTGGGTCAGTGGAGCCTTGCTGATTCTCCTTGCGAATTTCACTCTCAATCTACTGATGATCATGCGCCGCATCAGATCCGCATTCTTGACGTCATTCAGCTAGCCGCTAGCCCTCTCCAGATCAGTCTCCTCGCCAGGTACCCGCGCTCACTCGGCTCTGGGCCGAGAACAGACGCTGATGGAGGAGGAGTTGGACGTGCAGGACGCCGTCAGTGGCATCTGAGAGCCTGATAGGTCGCTGGCGTCGGAATTCTTCGTCGACGGCAGCGACCACAGCTCCGTACGAGAACGCGGCTCGTGGACTATCTGTGAACGAGCCTGTTCCCACCGGGCGGTTGCGAGCCATTGACCTGTGCATACTCCTGGGACCGAAAGGCCCTCCGGAGCCGTGCGCGTTTGGTCAGGCACGACACTCCCTCTGTTCCAGAGGTGAGCTACGGCCCCCACATGATCGAAGATGACGGCGGGCGTGCTGCATGGATGGAGTCGAAGCGTCGCCTGGTCAATCCCAAGCGCCACATCGCTGCCCTACAAAACCTCGTTGTTGAAGACGACGATTGAATTTTCTCTATAACTACGACCTCATCAGCGACTCGCAGACCGTGAAGATCGTAAGAGTTCAGCAGCGCGCAGCAGGGCAGAGGAACCGCCGACTCAAGCGCTTGGCGGCCCGGCAGCGCCACGCGGTACAGCAGCGAAGTAACAGCAACCACAGCAACTGGCCCCACCTCAGAGCGTCCCCGTCGGGCCGAAGCGCGACCTGTATGACCGTCAGCAACCGATCCACATAGAGCTACGGATCAGAAGGCAACTGGAGCACACGTGAGCCCCGGAAGCTACGCCGGGGCTCACAGTCTCAGCGGGCGATGTGGGGTGCAGGGTCAGAGCGCCTCGTTGTTCTGCTTGGGTGCCTCGCCTGACCTATGCACCGGAGGCAAGACGCTCCACGGAAAGTTGATCCACTCCTCGGTGCGCTTCCACACGTACTCGCACTTCACCAGCGAGTGCGCCTTCTCGTAGATGACGGCGCTGCGCACCTCGGCGACGGTGTCCAGGCAGAAGTCGCGGACGAGCTTGAGGGTCTTGCCGGTGTCGGCGACGTCGTCGGCGATCAGCACCTTCTTGTCGGTGAAGTCGATCGCGTTGGGGACGGGCGCGAGCATGACCGGCATGTCGAGCGTGGTGCCGACCCCGGTGTAGAACTCGACGTTCACCAGATGCAGGTTCTTGCAGTCCAGCGCGTAGGCGAGCCCGCCCGCCACGAAGACGCCGCCGCGCGCGATGGACAGCACTATGTCGGGCTCGTACCCGTCGTCGGCCACGGTCTGCGCCAGCTCGCGCACCGCCTCGCCGAACCGCTCGTACGTCAGGTTCTCGCGCTGCCCGGATCCGCTCGCCATGGTGAGTCCGCCCTCAGACCTGGGTCCGGTGGAAGTTCAGATAGGAGCGCGAGGCGGTGGGCCCGCGCTGCCCCTGGTAGCGGGAGCCGTAGCGCTCGGAACCGTAGGGGAACTCGGCGGGCGAGCTGAGCCTGAACATGCACAGCTGCCCGATCTTCATCCCCGGCCACAACTTGATCGGCAGGGTCGCGAGATTGGACAGCTCCAGGGTGACGTGCCCGGAGAACCCCGGGTCGATGAACCCGGCGGTCGAGTGCGTCACCAGACCGAGCCGCCCCAGCGAGCTCTTGCCCTCCAGGCGGGAGGCGAGATCCTCGGGGAGCGTGATCTCCTCGTAGGTGGAGGCGAGCACGAACTCACCGGGGTGCAGGATGAACGCGTCGTCCCCCTCCGGCTCCACCATTCGCGTCAGGTCGACCTGCTCCGCGGAGGGGTCGATATGCGGATAGCGGTGGTTCTCGAACACCCGGAAGTAGCGGTCGAGCCGCACATCGATGCTCGACGGCTGCACCATCGACTCCTCGAACGGGTCGATGCGCACCCGTCCGGCGTCGATCTCGGCCCGGAGATCCTTGTCAGAGAGAAGCACGCCCCGAGGATACGCAGTGGTCGGCGTCCGGCTACAACACGGGCGGGGGAGCCGGGGGGCGGTGCGAGCTGCGGGGCAGCTCGTCTGCCGGCCGTGCGCGCCCCTCCCCCGAGCCCGGTCTCGGTGCGCCCCAGCCGGGGCCCGCGGGCAACTGGCGCCCGCGCGGCCCCGGTTGGCCTCAGCGCTCGCCCTCCGCGGATCCCGCGGCGGCGGACCGCGCGGGAGCGGACCCCACCGGCACGGCATGCCGCAGCCGGGCACACTGCGGGCAGCGGATCAGCCGGGCGGGGCCGAGCCGCCCCGCCTGCTGCATCGGGAACGAAGTGGTACTGAACACGTGCCCCTCGGCACAGCGGACGACGGTGCGCTCCATCAAGTCCTTGGTTTCCCTTCCCCAGAGCCGCGAACTGACTTCAGGAAAGCCACGTTACGGGATCAAAGGGACGCCCTTCCAGGCGCCTCCCCACCCCCGGAACAACACTCCCCCGACTCCCCAACGCCCCCCGCCGGCACCCCGAAACCACCCGCCACCGTACGCCCCGGCCCCCACCACCCGCACTCACGACACCCGGGGCCGGCCCCGCCCGGGAACAACCCCGGCGACAAGCCCGGCAACAGGCCCGGTAACAACAGAGAGGCCCCACGACTCGAACGCCGGGGGCCTGAGATGGGGTAGAGTACGAACGGCTCGCCAGTCGATCTTCGGCGAGCTACGCGGGTGTAGTTTAATGGTAGAACATCAGCTTCCCAAGCTGAGAGCGCGAGTTCGATTCTCGTCACCCGCTCCATCGTGAAGCCCCAGGCCAGCAGCCTGGGGCTTATGTGTTGTCTAGTCCAATTCGGGAGCGGCGTGCCCTCCGCGTGCCCTAAGTCGCAGCGAAACGACCATCAAGGGCGGCACCCAGGGCCCACCTGAGCAGCCCGCCCTCCGCATGTCTCGAATGGCGAGACGTATTTTGCGTGACCTACGCCACAGCACTCAGCGCTGCAGTGAAGTCGCTTACGCAAAATATGAGTTCACAAGTGATGTCCGCAGACCACGATGCCGACGCGAGCCCAGAAGGCTGGCAACCGCTCTCCCGGCCAACCCCGGGGTGCCCTCTGTCTGTTCAGGAACAACGCGCCAGCGGCCGCACGCAAGATGCTCTGGGCGCGACTCACGGCCACGGCATCCAGTCCGATGCCGTTGCTGCAGCAGGGACGCACGGCTCACCGAGCAGCTTTCGGGTCTACGAACCGCGACGGGCCTGCCAACCAATCGGCATGGAGTCCCAATCCGTTATGCGTGTACCGCATCCGGTAGCACTCGACGAAGTGCGCTACCCACGGCCGGGTCAGCTTCTGACACCTGGCGCAGGTCAACACTGTTCATATATCGATAGCTCTGCGGCGGGTGGAAGGTTCCCGCCGCACGCAGCGCGCTGAGACTCACCGGCTTGTCGAAGGACAGGGGGTCCTCCAAGGTCAGGCCGCTCGCTTGGGCGGCGCCGTCCATGTAGACGTCGTACTCGCGCCGAGTGATCCCTGTCTGCGCACGATGCGCCGACCAGACCTCCTTGGGGGAGGCCACATGGACGGACGCGATGCGCGCCATACCCACCAGGGCCATGGTTGGCGTCGTCGCGTACAGCAGGACGGGCGTTCCGGGAGGAGCGGCGACGCGTTGACGGCGGACCTCCACCGTCTTGCTGCCGGCCAGGATCGCGTTGGCGAAGCGAGGGTGGACGGACAGCAGCATCGCGCGTTCCGGATCGTTCACGTCGTTCGGTGCCCCTCTTGATAGACCGCCTGGAACAGCTCGTTGCTGATCTTCGACAGCGAGATCAGCGACAACCGTAGCCCCAGCTCCCCGGCCCTGTAGTTCAATCGCCGCAGCGTCACCGGCTTGGGGAAGATCTCCGTGTCCGAGAACCGCAGAGCCATGGCCCGACCGGAGACATCGGCAGCCTTCTGAACCTCTGCTCGACCATATACGCCCAGGTGTTCGAATTTCGAGAAGAGGGCATCAGGTGTGTCGATCAGCACCTCGTCGAGCCGGGAACACCCGACCACCATCTGCCCCTCTGCGCCGGATGTCCCCTTGCTGACGTACCAGAGAAGTCTGGCGGGGACGCTCTCACCGCGGTGCCCGGAGGAGCGGTAGTAGACGTGCTCCCGGCTGATGCCCAAAGCCTCGCTCCGCGGAATCAGCATGGCCGGCACGTTGAAGAGCTCGGTGGACCAACGCGGATCAATGGGCACAAGGAACGAGGGCAACTCGGAGTCGATCACTTTCACCGGCCACCAAGCTCGCTCCACCAGAGCCGCCACTTCGGCCGGCATGCCGCTCTGCAGGTCGGTCGCCTCCGCGTTCAACTCGCGCGCAAGCTCACCCGCCACGGCCTCGACCTCGGCAGCCGTGCCGCAGACGTCTACCAGGAGAGCCACGAGCATGCCGTCCCGCTCCAAGAAGCCGTCCTCACCGGCCGCTGAACGAGCAGCAGGGGAAAGATGGGGATCCTGGATACTGACGATTTCCGCCCCGCATTCGCGGCCAAGTCGTTTGACCAGGAAAAGGAGTTGCCTGGCAAGGGACTCCTCCAGGAGATGAGCAGCAGTACGGAGGATGGGAACCAACAGCGTTCTCCCGTCCAGGACCCAGGCGTAGAGGGCGACCGGGCGTCCCTGGCCGTCTCGCAACAACTCACGACGCCATGCAACCCTGTCGCCGTTCAGGGACCGCAGACGCTCGGCGAAGGCGGATCCGCTCTCATCTCCTGACTGCGGGAAGAAGGCGACCAGCTCATCCTCCGACCCGGGAGTCAGCTCGCTGGACCGGAACTCCGTACCCATGAGGTCTGCTGGACGGTAGACCTGAGCTTGTCGCAGCTCATCTACGTGCAGCGTCACGGCGGAAGGCGCAACGACACGAACACGTGCGACGTCCCAGGCCACGTCGGCCAGACTGGCCAGCAATGGATCACGAGTCACCAGGACCTGCAGACCGGCACATGAGGTCTCGGCCACGTACTGGAGGCGGAGCTGGAGATCACCAGCGGAAGCAGGATCCGGTAAGGCGTCCAGCGCGGCCTGCAGCAGTTCACCGCATCGCGCGTCCACGGCAGCGGCATCCGGAGCAAGCTTGCGCAGGCCCGACAGAGCCGCGCGCTGATGCTGACGTTCTGCCGTATCCGAGATGTCCCGGAGTTGCTGGAACAGTTGCGGGGTATAGGCGAGTTCGACAAGATCCGTCATCCAGCCCGCTTCAAGGGCACGCGATTCCTCTGCACCGCTCGTGTCGACGCGAGCGCGTAGGTCGGCGAATACGCCATGGTCGACGGTCACAACGAGGAGCGCGTCGCTTTCCATCTCCGTGAACAGGTCCGGATGACCGAGGTCCAGCCACCAGCCGTCCAAGATCTCACCGTCACGACCACGCCCGCGAACCTCGCCTTGCGGGACGAACCCCAGCTTCCGCCACATCCCGCTGAGTTCATAGTCCCGTCGGCACTTGGCCTTGATCCCGAGCCGATGTGAATACCGCTCCTTGATGCTCTCCACCAGTTGGCGACCGATACCCCGTCCGCGCTGTTCTTCTGCCACACACAGATGGGCGAGGCGAATGTGAGCACTCCTCTTCGGTAATCCGAAGAGGGCATAGCCGATCACTTCACCCGCTTCTACAGCAGCCAGGAGACCGCCGTCCTCGGCCGCCTTGCGGTAGGCAGGTGGCGCCAGGAGCCCGAGCCACTTGGTGTAGCGGTTGCCCAAAGCTATGGCCTTGTCGACCAGCCCGTCTTGCGCGGGCGAAACGAGTACCAGCTTGATCGCCATTGCTTCCCCTCCCAGCGGCACCGGGCGCAGTCGGACGCAACTGCCCTGTCGCACCTATGCGAGAAGCTGATCTCACGGACGGTCGGCACTCAAGGGGGCACAAGGGGCGCACGGTGCTCCGACCACTGCTGCTCCGGCCGGTCGACACGCAGGGGAAGGCTAAGCCTCTGCGCCCCGCCGACGGTCGGCCGCCGATTCATGCCTTTCCTGACGCACCTCAGCATCGATCCCCTGCGCCAACTTCCGCTGGTGCCTCACCGTCGAGTGCTGGTAGATCAGCTGCGCCCGCTCTGAGGAGTGGCCGGCGCGGACCATGAGGTCCTTGAGTTTGGCGCCGGTGTCGGCGGCGAGGGTGTTGCCGGTGTGGCGGAGGTCGTAGAAGCGGAAGTTGTCCGGCATGCCGACCTTCGCTCGGGCTTTGCGCCACTTGCGGCCGAAGGTCGAGCGGCGAAAGGGGGCGCCTTTTTCGCCGACGAAGAGCAGGCCGTCCGGCCCCTTCTCCGCGAACCAGCGCAGGTGTCGGCGCAGTTCCGGGAGAAGGAAGTCGGGCAGGTAGACGGTGCGCTTGCCCGCTCGTGTCTTGGGGTCGCCGGTGACCCGCTTGCCATTGGTGAGCTCCGGGGACGCGAGCGTGATCCGCAGCGAGCACTCGTCGAGGTCGACGCTGTGGCGGCGCAGTTCGGCCAGTTCCTCCGGGCGGAGGGAGGCGAAGGCGCCGAGCAGGACCATCAGGCGCCAGCGGGGGCCCATGGCGTCCGCGAGGTCGAAGACCTGGGCGATGGTGGCGGTGGGCCGTTCGTCGGCCTCCTCTTTGCCCGCACCCTTGATCCGGCAGGGATTGGTCCGCAGGAGTTCGTCGTCGACCGCCGTCTGAAGGATCGCCTTCAGGAGCCGGTACGACTTGGCGACGGTGGTGGCGCCGGTGGCCTTCAGACGGTCGGCTCGCCAGGTGCGGACCGCGGGTGGTGTGATCGCGTCGAGGTCCTTGCCGCCGAAGGTCGGCAGGATGTGGAGCCGAAGAAGGCCGTCGTAGCGGTCGAGCGTGGTCGGGGCCAGGCCTCGTTCTGTCGTCCAACGGCGGGCGTACTCCTCGAAGTTCACTGCTCCGGCGTCGGGGTCGCGCCAGTGGTCGCGCTCGATGTCGGCGCGGGTGAGGTTGAGCCACTCCTGGGCTTCGGACTTGGTCTCGAACGTCTCCGGCGCGGTGTAACGCTGTCCATCGGGGCCGATGTAGCGGGCCTGCCACCGACCGGACGGAAGCTTGCGGGTCGTGCCGAACTCACGTCGCCGCTGAGGCTTGCGCCCTGCCATCAAGCCGCCTTTCCGTAGCGGCGGCGGACACGGCGAACCGGTTCGACGGTGCGCGCCTCGACGTACTCGGCGACCGCGCTCTCGGGGATACGGACCGGGCGACCGAGCTTGACGTAGCGGATGCGGCGTTCGGCGATCAGGCGGCGGACGAAGCGTTCACCTGTGCCGAGAAGTTCGCCGGCCTCGGCGACGGTGAGGAGGCGATCAGCCATGGGCGGTCGCCTTCTTCGCGTGGCGCTTGGGGTCGTTGAGAACAGGGGGTATTGCGAGGTCGTGCAAGGGTGGTGGGTCCTTTGTCCGGCAAGGCGGTTCGGGGGGCAGGCAGTGGTCCGAGGCGAGCGGTCCTCTAGGCGCCGTGGCCCTCTTGGAGGAGTGCCAGCGGAGGCACCTGCAAAGCTCGGGCGAGGGCGACGAGGTCGTCGATGTCGCAGCGGCGCTGGGCGCGTTCGATGCGGGACAGCATCGTGTTCGACATCGGACGGCCGAGGGCGGTGACGCGAGCGGCGAGCTCGCGCTGGGCGAGACCGTGTTCGGCGCGGAGGATTTCGATAGCACGAGCGGTTCGCATTCCGGCCGTACCTATTTCCAGGGGTCGTGTTGCCATGGCTCCTATTGGTAACTCGAATTCGCCGGTTTGGGTAACCGGCGATCGTCGGTTATGTTGCGCGAGGGAAGTCGCGGCTGGGCGAGGTTTCGGGGCGTCCGGCGGGTGATGGCCGAGACAGCCGCAGAGACGCTCTGAAGTACGGTGTTGTGTTGTAGCTTGCGCGCCGGAGGCGGTCAACAGCCTTCCCGTGTGATCTGTCTGGCTCGGCCTCGAGGGCAGCCATTTCGGCAACAGGCAATCCGGCATTACCCTTTTGCGAGCGCCTCGGGGTACGTGTTCGCCGTCAGCTGTCTGATTTCTCGGCGGAATGCTGGACTTCTGCGGCGCCGGTGTGGCTGTCTTGGCCGGACGAAGCCACCAGCCTCCTGCACCATGCCCGTGGAATTCGGGCCGAGGCTGAGCCGTACCGCCTCCTGCGCGCTGCCCCACGAGGGCCCGCACTCCTGCCCGACCTCACCTCGGAGCCGCCACCCCATGAGCTACGACGCCCGCGAATGGGTGTGGGACCACAGCAAGAGCAAGGGCACCGCCCGCATGGTGCTCGCCCTGATCGCCGACCGGTGCGTCGACGGGCGCTGCATCGCCTACGCCTCCGTGCCCACCCTCATGAAGCGCGCCAACGCCTCCCGTACCGCCGTGCGCGAGGCCCTGGCCAAGCTGGCCGCCAGCGGCGAGCTGGTGTGCCTCACCCACCGCAAGGGCCCCCGCGGGGAGACCTACTACCAACTCCCGGAAGCCGCCCGGTTCCTCGCCCGGCAGACCACCGAGGGGGATCGGCATCCGGCCCCTCAGGGGGATCCGAATCCGACCCCGGAGGGGACGGAATCCGACCCTGCGGACCCCTTCGAGGCGGAGCCGGAATCCGACCCGGGGGAACGGATCCCGACCCCGGGAGGGGACGGATTCCGGCCCATCGGAGGTACGGATTCCGACCCCCAGAACGGTAGAGAACCAAAGGTGAACGGTAAGAGCAGCAGCTCTGCCCCGCTCATCACCGCCGAGCAGTGGGAGATCGACGGCGGTGCTCGGGCCTGGCTCCAGCACGAAGGCCACCTCGACCGCCTCGGCGAACCGGCCCTGAGTTCGGCCCACGAGAAGTGGCGCGCCTACCGAGCCACCTATCCGCCGCGCACCGCTGGGGCCTGGGCCGCCGACTGGCGCAGCTGGATCGCCCGCGAACACACCCCCGCCCCCGGCCGCCCGAACCTCTACGCCGTACCCGGCGAGAGCACCGCAGCCTCGTCGCCGCCCTCCCGCATGACGCGGTCCGAGGCACACATGGCCGCCCTGCTCGCCGCCCTCGACGAACCGACCGGAACGGAGTGACCCGCCCGTGGACCGACGCGAAGTCGCCGCCGCCCTCGCCTACCTCGGCCGACTCGACCCCCGCACCATCCGCACCGACACGGGCCGGGCCCGCGAGCAGATCGCGCAGTGGCAGGAACTCCTCGCCGAGGTGCCCTTCACCACCGACCACGGCTGGGACGTCCGCGAAGCGATACG
Source organism: Streptomyces physcomitrii (assembly GCF_012273655.1). GTDB lineage: Bacteria > Actinomycetota > Actinomycetes > Streptomycetales > Streptomycetaceae > Streptomyces > Streptomyces physcomitrii. Next base: position 303,479 of record NZ_JAAWWP010000005.1, read on the forward strand.
GGCGCACGTCCTCGAATCGCCCTACCCGATGCTTCCCGTGGATCTTGCCCGCGGATGGCGGGCCTGTCGCCGCGACCGTCTGGCCCGGCACACCGACCCCACGCCGTTCGCCGACCCGGACGATCCGACCGCCTGGCAAGCCGAGTTGCTCCGATCTCGTAGCGCCGCCGCCACCGGGGCAGCAGCCCCCTCTTCACAGCGGCAGCTCCCCAGCGGCGCCCGGACCCGTGACATCAAGGAGCGCCTGCGCGAGACCGGCTCATGCATCCCGCCCGCGGTCCGCGCCGAGCTGGACCGCTATCGGCGTGGTCGCGCTGTGGGGGAGGCCACCGCCGCCAGGGAGACCCCTGCGCATTCGGTACCCGAGGACCGCCGACCGGTCCCGTCCCGGCGAGGGGACACAGCACGATCGGGGACCGAACCTCGAAGGCCGATGATGCCGGCGACCGCCACCAGCTCGGTGGGGACCGTGCCGTAGGGGACGGTCCTGTCCGGGACCGTGGGAGCGCCGTCCGAGGACCGGTCCTCACGGAAATGCAGCTCAAAGGGCTGATCTGATCGGTCCCCAGAGCTCCCTCGCGGGACGAGGACACGGCAACCTTTCCAGTCAGGACCGAGCGCGCGGGAGGAGAGGGCCGGGACGGTCCCCCTGACGGTGTGTCACGGGGACCGTCCCCACTCTCCATGCCTGTATCCAACTGACCGAGGACCGTGCGGGCTGCGCGCTGTCACAGCTCGCCCTCGCACCACCTTCGCCTTCGGCGCTCGACCCGACACCTCTGTCCGAAGGGCCAGCCCGCGAGTCGCTGTCCCGGTTCGCGCTGGCCAGGCCGCTTCAACACGCCCCCAGCGGTCGACACCCCCCTTGCGGCCCAACCACCCATCCCGAACCCCCCGGAGAGCCACACGTGCACGACCGACGTGCTGACCACCCCACCACCCACCAGGAGGAAGCAAGGACGCCGACCTCAGCCGGAGCAAGTTGGAGGTTCGGACACTCCCCCGCGGAGGGAGCGTCCGAACCGGGCCCCGCCCCAGGGGTGGCAGGGCTCGACCGGCGCCAGGGGGCGCCGGTCGAGAAGGCTGCGACCGAGGGCGGATCGCAGCACGCGCAGAGCGGCCGAACAGCCGGAAGGAGACGGTCCCGCCCGCGTGACCGGAAGCAGCGTCCTGCCCACAGCGTCCGTCTGAACGAGCACGAGCTCGCTCTTGTCCGGCAAGGCGCCGACCGTGTCGGTATGAGCGTGGCCGCCTTCCTGGCCTACTCCGCCCTGGCCGCCGCCCGCGACCAGACCCGCACCGCGGAGGCGATCGCCACCGACCGCGATGTCCTGACCGCGCTGTTCGGCGTACGCCGCCAACTCGGCTGGGCCGGAAGCAACGTCAACCAGATGGCCAGAGCCCTCAACGCCGGAGCCGACGTGCCGCACTTCGCCGAGGTGCTGGGAGAACTGCGACGCGCGGCTCACGCCGTCCAGCAGGCGGCCGACCGCGTCGCCGACCGGCAGCAGGACAGCGCGGCGTGATCCCCAGGATCCACAAGCAGGGCGGCCGCACCCTCGGGCTCCTGCACTACCTCTACGGCAAGGGCACCCACGAGGAACACGTCGACCCGCACCTGGTCGCCTCCTTCGACGGCATGGCCCCCGATCCCGGACGCGACCCTGCGACGACGAAGCGGGACCTCCAGCAGCTCCTCGACCAGCCCCTCCATCTGCTCGCCGCAGACCAGCGGCCTGAGAAGCACGTATGGCACTGCTCCGTGCGCGCCTCCCCCGACGACCCGGTCCTGAGCGACGAGCAGTGGGCCGACATCGCCCGCCGTATCGTCGCGGCAACGGGCATCGACCCCGGCGACGGGGCAGGCTGCCGCTGGGCCGCTGTCCGTCACGCCGACGACCACATCCACGTGATCGCCACCCTCGTACGCGAAGACGGCCGCCGCCCCGCTCACCACCGCTCCGGCCGGCGTGCCCAGACCGAAGCCCGCCAGATCGAAGCCGACTACGGCCTCCACCGCGTCGCCCCGGGCGACGGCACCGCTGCCCGGCGCGCCACCAGCGCCGAGCGGCACAAGGCCGAACGCCAGGGCAGAAGCCGTCCCGCACGCGAGGAGCTGCGCGAGACCGCCCGCCGCGCACTGGCCGGTGCCACCTCCACCGAGGAGTTCCTCGACCGCCTCAAGAACGCCGGGCTCCTGGTACGGACCAGGATGCTGCCCTCCGGTGACCTGAAGGGCTACAAGCTCGCACTGCCCGACGACCGCAACGGCGAAGACGAACCGGTCTACTACGCCGGATCCACCCTCGCCCCCGACCTCTCCCTGCCCCGTGTCCAGGAACGCTTCACCACCGACTCCGCGCCACCGAAGAGTGCCGCCGACGAACAGCCCGTTGACCGCATCCCGGAGTCAGCACCCGCCGCAGCACGGCGCACCGCCACCCACGCGGCGTGGACGGCCCTGCTCGTCCTCGACCACGGCACCGACGAAGGTGCAGCCGCAGCGCAGATCGCAGCCACCGGCGAGGTCCTCGATGCCCTCGCCAAGACCTCCGCGCCCCACACCCGCGACGAACTCCGCCAGGCGGCTCGGGAGTTCGAGCGGGCCTCGCGCTCCCACACCCGAGCCGAATACCGCCACGCCCAGGACCTGCGCCGAGCGGCACGCGACCTCGTCCACAGCGGGCCCGCACTGGGCCGGGGCGAGGACGGGGCCGGCACCGCGATGGCCCTGGACATGCTCTTCTTCCTCGCCGTCGCCGCGGCCCACTGGCATGCGCGGCGTCAGCACGCCCAGCAGGCCGCGGCCGCCCACCAGGCCGCCGACCACCTGCGGGCCGCCTACCGCCAGGCCGCCGCCGGACCCCTCACGGCACTACGAGGACGCAGCCGCCGCATCACCCCAACGCAGCGACACCAGCACGCCACCCTCGTACGCGACGCCCTGCCCGACCTCGCCGAAAGCATCCTGGCCGAGCCCGGCTGGGACGCCCTGGCCACCACTCTCACCGATGCCGCGCAGACCGGCCACGATCCGCGAACCCTGCTCATCAAGGCCGCCACGCACCGGGAACTGGACACCGCCGACTCGGTCAGCGACGTCCTGGTCTGGCGACTACGCCGATCCACCGACATGCGCGCTTTCCCCCCGGCCCCGGAACCCGCCCGGGCTGCTGACCCCGCGTACCGCAGGCCATCACACCTCTCTGTGCCCACGGCAACTCGCCTACCCAGCCGCTGACCTGGCGTGAACCCAACCCAGCGCCTGGGGCTGGGGCTGGGGCTGGTCACACGGGCCAACTGTGCTCGGGGGTGTCGAGCCAGGCGGACTGCCCGCGCGCGGTGACGGTCAGCCCGAAGCGCTCATGCGCGGGTTGGCCGTTCATGGTCCACCAGGTGCAGGCGGCTTCGGTCTCGTCCCACAGGCGGCGACGGCCGGACTGCCAGACCTGGGTGGGTTGTTGGTCCTTGAAGAGGGCGCAGGCCCATGAGTGGTCGGTGAGGCTGTACAGCCACACCGGTTGCCGCTCGTTCACCGGTTCGGCCACTAGGCGCACGCAGCGCGGCACGCGCAGGCCGAGCGTGAACTGCAAGGGGCTGAACGGGCCGCCGAGGAACTGCTGCTTGGTCAGCGGGCTCGTGCGTTCCTCGCGTTCGGCGTCGGGGGTGACGTAGTCCCGGTGGCGGACGGGCGGCTGGCGCTGCTCGCGCAGTTTCATGAACTCCACGGGGCCAGTGAACTTCCCTCCGGCGCTGCCACCACCTGCACTCACCACGAGTTTCACCACCGCGTCCCCATGACCCCAGTGCGTTCCCCAGGGGGCGAGGATGACACCGCGGGGTGCGCACTGCTCGATCCAGGCGGCGGGAATCTCGCGTACCGCGCAGGTGGCGATGATCCGGTCGTACGGGGCGTAGTCCAGGTAGCCGAGGGCGCCGTCCGTGCACACCGCCCGGACCGGGTACCCGGCTTGGTGCAGCGCGGTGTGCGCGGTCTCGGTGACGGCGGCGTCGACTTCCAGGGTGGTGATGTTCCGAGGGCCCAGGCGGTGGGCGAGCAGGGCCGCGTTCCAGCCCGTCCCGGTCCCGATCTCCAATACCTGATCGCCGGCCCGGACGCCGAGGGAGCCGAGCATGGCGAAGACGACGCTGGGCATGGAGGCCGAGGACGTCGGCAGCGTTCCGGGCTCGCTTCCCGTGTGCTCGCCGTCGTCCCACTGGGTGACGATCGGGACGTCCGAGTCGGCGTAGTCCTGCCAGCGCTCGGGATCGACAGCGCGCGACACCGCGACGCTCGTCCCTCGTTCCATGTCGAAGGGCCACATGGTCTCGGGCAGGAACAAGCTCCGGGGCACGGCGGCGAAGGAGGGCGCCCAGTCCGGGGTGAGGACGCCCGCACTCATGAGGGCGCGCCCCAGCCCGGTGTGGCTGGGGCGCGCCTGGCTGTGGGGGGCCAACTCAGCAGTCCTTCTCGTACGGGGAGTCCTTCTTGGGCGGCATGGGAACGCCGGGCCCGCCGTCCGGGCTCGGAGGCGGAGGCGCCGGCCAGGGCTCGCCGGGCAGCGGGTCGCCGCCTCCACCGTGCTGCACGGGGCCGGGATGCGTCCACGTCATGGTGCTGATCCTTCCGGTAAGTCGCCTACTGGATACGGGTGTTGGGGTTGAAGGCCAGGGCCGGCGGTGGTGGTGTCGGGTCGGGCTTGGGCTTCTTGCCGCCGCCCGGCTCGCCGTAGGCGGATTCGGTCGTGCACATCGCACTCCTTGTGACCCGCCAAGGGCTGTCGGTGATGGAAGGGGCGGCTGCCCGATGGGGTGGGCAGCCGCCCCGGAGGCCCACTCCCGGGCCGCCCGGGCAGCTGCCCGGACAGGGTGGTCAAGCCCGGGAGCGGGAGTCAGAGCCTCACCTCGTGCCCGCGCCCTGGGCGTTCTCGTCGCCGAACGGGGCGAGCTTGCGCAGGAGTTCGGCCCACTCACGGGCGGTGGCAAGATTGATCGTGCCGAGGCTGAGCAGGTAGTCCTGGCGACGGCAGTGGGAGCAGGGCTCGCGGATCTCGATGTCGTCCAGCGCGATGCCCAACTCGTCGAGTGCGTTGACCAGTTCCTGCCCGGCCGCGGCGGCTTCCTTCCGCCCGTCCGGATCCCAGAACTCCAGATCGACCATCGGCTCCTTCGGGCTCGGGACGTAGTGGGGGACGTAGTAATCCATGGATCCTCTTCAGGGCATCGGGTCGATATACGTACGGGTGTGGCGGTATTCCCGCCTGTGCCACTCGGGGACTTGGCCGGTCGTGGGGTCCATACCGTGCTTGTTGATCTGATGCCGGTCGCCATAGGTGAGGAGCGCGAGCCACGTGACCCAGTCGCCCTCGGACCAGTAGCGCTCGGCAACACTGAGGACGGATTCGCAGCGGACGCAACCGGGGACCGGATCGAAGACACCGATCTCGTCCGCGATGCTGGGCTCATCGGGGTTACCTGGAGGCGGCGGCCTCCAGCGCTTCGTCATGGGACCTCCTTGAGGGCGCGGACATAGGGACGGACGAGCGGCACCTCCTCATGGCGAAGGGACTCGCGAAGACCGGGAAGGCAGAGCGTTTCGGCATCGGCGGGTCTGACCGTCACGGTCGCTGCGCTGAGCGCGGTCCGATGGCGGCCCGAAGCCGGCAGCACCAGGGCGATGAGACCCAGCAGGAGTCGGCGCGTGGTCACTGCACCGTCGCCCAGACTTCCTTGCCCCCGGGCAGTTGCTTGGTGCCCCAGTCCTTCGCCAGCGCCGACACGAGGATGAGGCCCCTGCCACCCTCAACGGATTCGCTGGGGCTGCGCAGTACGGGCGATACGGGCGACGAATCCGAGACCGAGACGCAGACCGTGCGGGGCTTCACGCGCTCGACCACGACTCGGATGTCGTTGCCCTGTGCGTGCTGAACGGCGTTGGCGACCAGCTCGGTTACCACGACGGCACAGCTCTCGGAAAGGTTCTTCAAGTCCCAGGCAGCCGTGGCGACACGCACCAGGCTCCTCGCGACCATGGCGCTCTCGGATACCCGTGCCAGCGTTTCGCTGTAGCCGGGGTGCCCGATCGAACGAGTTGCGATGCTCATCACTTCTCCCGACCGACTTGGTGGTGGGGCTCATCGTGGAGAGTGAAATCGCGCAACTCGATACCACGGTGGAATAGCACCGTCATATGGTCCTTGCATGGCGAAGCAGGGATTGTGGGCAGACGGACGGCTGCGCGCTGCATACGCAGCCCAGGACTGGCCCCTTGTCTTCCGCCGGTATCGAGCGTTATCCGGGTTGTCGCAGAACAGGCTCGGGCGACTGGTGGGCCTGACCCAGGCGTATGTGTCGCGCATCGAGTCTGGTCGACCGCCTCAGGCAGCCGACGTCATCGCACGCATCGTGGAGGGCCTGGAAGTGCCAGAAGAGTTGGGCGGCTCACAGAGTGCCGCCAAGCGGGACGACTGGGCTCCGGCCGCTGAGCTGCGTGCGCGGATGGCACATGCTTCGCGCACCGGACGTGCTGACATGGGTACTGCCGACTGGATCAGCACGGTGCTTGCTCAGTACCGCCGAGCTGAAGACGATGTTCGGGGGCCTGCGCTCTGGCCCGTGGTCCGCGCGCAACTGGACACGGTGACGGAGCTGTTGCCGAAGGCCACGGCGAATCAAGCTGATCGCCTCCTCCTCCTGGCCGCCGAACACGCTCACTGGCTTTCGTGGGTTGCGTGGCAGGAAGGCCGCCGCGGGCCCGCCCTTGCCTGGCTCGACTTGGCCGCCGGCTGGGCAACTGACGGTGGACACGTCGACATGGCGTCATGGGTAGGGCGAGTTCGCGCCTACTACACGCTGGAGCACGGTGACCCTCTCCGCTCCTTGCGCACGGCCGATGCAGCTCGCTTCTCTTCGGCGCCGTTGTCACCCGCGGCTGCGGCGGCAGCGGCCTATCAAACGGGCTTGGCGGCTGCCGCTGTCTCGGAGCGAGACCGGGCCCGGAGGCTTGCCGACGAGGCGCGCGAGTTCGCCGAGCAGGTTCCCGATGAAGCAGACCGGCCCGACTGGCTGTACTGGTTGACTCCGGCGCGTGCGGACCTCCAGGTGGCCGACATTGCCTTCGCGTGCCGGGACTGGGCAGCGGCGGCCGAGGGGTTCCGTCAGGCACTCCCCGGCCTGGTTGGCTACCCTCGTGATCATGCCTACTACCAGGCACGTATGGAGGACGCTCGGCGGCGAATCTAGTCCGGTTCCTCTCGGTGGATTCGCAAGACAGTGCCCTCACGCCCGTCCCCGAAGTGCCTACGGACAGCCAGGCTCACGAGGCCCAGCGTGGGGCCGTTGTGAACGACCCCTCCGTCGGGATCTACCCGGGTTTCGAAGTGGCGAGCGGGAATCTCCAGCCGCAGACGCTCCTTCGGCAGTTCCTTGCCGTCGTCCGGATCCTCGGGCCAGAAGGGCACGACTGTCACCCAGAGCGGGATTCGGGGCTCCCCGTCCAGAGGGTCTCCCTCAAACGGCTCCTCCGGGAGATGGGCTGAGGTCAGAATCCCTTCTCCGCCACTGACCTTGCGCACAAACGCATGCGCGGCTTCGATACCTTCACCGACGATGTCGTCAAGGTCCGTCTCAACTGACCGCGGACGATCCCGAGTTCCGAGGTAATACTCCAATACCCAGCGCGCCATGGCTCCCCTTGGTGGCAAGCTGCCTTTGCAGGTTGGACTTCGAGGTCGTGCTCAGCGTACTGGTGAGACGCTACCTCGCTTGCGAGCAGAGCCCCCACGAGACGAGCATCGAGCTGGCGCAGATCGTGCTTGGCGCTGAGGTGTGCAAGAAGGCGACGGCCTCGAATACACCCCGGCAACGCATCAGCCTTTCGGGCCCGCCGCCACGGAGGGCGACTCGCCGAACCTGTCACGCCAGGCGAGTGCGACGTATACGAGTCCGACCAGGACGGGCACTTCGATGAGCGGGCCGACGACGCCGGACAGGGCTTGTCCGGAGGTGACACCGAAGGTGGCGATGGCGACCGCGATGGCCAGTTCGAAATTGTTGCCCGCGGCGGTGAAGGCGAGGGTGCTCGTGCGGTCGTAGGCGAGGCCGAGGCTCTTCCCGAGCAGGAAGGTCCCGAAGAACATGACGGCGAAGTAGGCGAGCAGAGGCAGCGCGATCCGGACGACGTCCAGCGGCTGCGAGGTGATGGTCCTTCCTTGCAGGGCGAAGAGGACGACGATGGTGAACAGCAGTCCGTACAGCGCCCAGGGACCGATGCGTGGCAGGAACTTCGCCTCGTAGGACTCCCGGCCCGTCCTCTTCTCACCGAAGCGGCGGGTGAGGAAGCCGGCGAGGAGGGGGATGCCGAGGAAGACGACGACGTTGAGGGCGATGTGCCAGACGGGCACGTCCAGGCCCTGCCCGTCGCCGAGTCCGAGCCAACGTGGCAGCAGGTCGAGGTAGAACCAGCCGAGGAAGCCGAACGCGACGACCTGGAAGAGGGAGTTGAGCGCGACGAGGACGGCTGCGGCTTCCCGGTCGCCGCAGGCGAGGTCGTTCCAGATGATGACCATGGCGATGCATCGGGCGAGGCCGACGATGATCAGACCGGTGCGGTACTCCGGCAGGTCGGGAAGGAAGATCCAGGCGAGCGCGAACATCACCGCCGGGCCGATGATCCAGTTGATGACCAGCGAGGACACCATCAGCCTCTTGTCCCCGGTGACGGTTTCGAGCCTGTCGTAGCGGACCTTGGCGAGTACCGGGTACATCATGATCAGCAGGCCGAGGGCGATGGGCACGGAGATCCCGCCGATCTCCATCTTCGCGAGCGCGTCGTCCGTGCCCGGGACCAGGCGGCCGAGACCGAGGCCGACAGCCATGGCGATCAGAATCCACACGGCGAGGAAGCGATCGAGAGTGGAGAGCTTCTCGCCGATCGAGGCTTCCTCGGTGCCCGCCTCCGCGGTGGTGCGCCCGTCGGCGGATTCGGTGGTGGTCACGGGCAGGCCCTCTTGTTCTCCGCGGCGATACGCGCCGAGGTGGCAAGCGCGGCGAAGTGCTCGGAGAGGTCGGCGAGGGCCTCGGTGCGCAGCTTGTAGTAGGTGTAGCGGCCGCAGGGCTCGGTCTCCACGACCCCGGCCTCGCGCAATATCTTCATGTGGTTCGAGAGGTTGGTCTGCTTGGCTCCGGTCTCCTCGACCAGGTGGGTCGTGCAGAGCGTTTCGCGTGCGAGAAGGGTGACGATCTGCAGGCGGAGAGGGTCGGCCAGCGCTCGGATCACATCAGGATCGGCTGAAGTCAGCATGCACTGATACTCTCACATCAGTTCGCACTGACATCAGTGAGGGCTGAACCCACTGGCGGCCACACCCCCGCACGCCCGCTGCGCAACAGAGAGAACGATCGTCATGGCCGAACCCTCCGGCAAACCCTCCGTCCTGTTCGCCTGCGTCCACAACGCCGGTCGTTCCCAGATGGCCGCCGCCTGGCTGACCCACCTGGCCGGCGACCGCGTCGAGGTCCGCTCCGCCGGCTCGGCCCCCGGTGACGCGGTCAATCCGGCCGCCGCGGCGGCGATGGCGGAGGTCGGCATCGACATCTCCGCAAAGGCCCCGAAGCTGCTCACGGTCGACGCAGTCAGGGAGTCGGACGTGTGCGTCACGATGGGATGCGGCGACGCCTGCCCGGTCTTCCCCGGCAAGCGCTACCTGGACTGGCGGCTGGAAGACCCGGCAGGCCGGGATGTGGAAGCCGTCCGTCCGATCAGGGATGAGATCAAGGCCCTGGTCGAGCAGCTCATCGAGGAAATCGCACCGAAGGCGATCGAATGAGAGGAAGCAAAGGGCCCGTCGGCCCGGGCTCCGCCGAGGCCGCCCCGCGCCCCGCGGTGAACTGCCGCCCGATCAAGCCGCCTTGGGCGCCGTCCCGGGGGTGAGCAGTCGACCCATGGCCGCCAGGATCGAGGGCTCGACGCGGTAGTACACCCAAGTCCCCCGACGCTCGGACAGCAGCAGGCCCGCTTCCTTGAGCTTCTTCAGATGGTGGGAAACCGTCGGCTGCGAGACCCCGACATCGGCGATGTCGCAGACACAGGCCTCACTGTCCGGATGTGAGGCCACTTTCGAGAACAGGCGGAGCCGGACCGGGTCTCCGAGCGCCTTGAACATGGCCGCCGTCAGCTCGGCCTCCTCTGCCGTCAGCTCGCGTTCGGTCAGAGCCGGGCAGCACGGCTCGGCCGGGAGGGCGGCCACCTTCTCCTGAAGCTTCGACATGTGTCTATGTTGACACCGGTTACCCCGGATGCCAAGATCGCATAATTCGATGACTGTCTAATCAAGCGCTGGGGGAACGTTTCATGGCCATATCCACCGGAGGCCCGCAGCTGCGCACCGCGGTGGTGACGGGGGCGAGCGGCGGCATCGGAGCCGCCACCGCCCGCGAACTCGCACGGGCGGGCTTCGCCGTTGTCCTCACGGCACGCCGGGCAGAGCGACTGGAGTCCGTGGCCAAGGAGATCCGGGCCGAGGGCGGCACCGCGCATCCGTACGCGCTCGACGTCACCGATCCCGAGGCCGTCACCGCGTTCGCCGAACGGCTGGAGCGCTGCGAGGTGCTGGTCAACATCGCCGGCGGTGCGTTCGGGGTCGAGGAGATCGCTCAGGCCGATCCGGGTGACTGGCGGCACATGTACGAAGTCAACGTGCTCGGTACGCTGCAGGTGACACAGGCCCTGATGCCGAAGCTCGTGGCCAGCGGGGACGGCACGGTGGTGGTGCTCTCCTCGACGGCGTCCTTCACCTGTTACGAGGGCGGCGGCGGATACAGCGCGGCCAAGCACGGCGCGCACGTACTGGCCGAGACCCTGCGCCTGGAGGCGTGCGGGCAGCCCCTGCGGGTCGTCGAGATCGCACCGGGCATGGTGCACACCGAGGAGTTCTCCCTCAACCGCTACCGCGGCGACACGAGCAAGGCCGACGCGGTCTATGCGGGAGTACCCGGGCCGCTGGTGGCCCAGGACGTGGCGGATGCCGTGGCCTGGGCGGTGAGCCGCCCCTCGCACGTGAACATCGATCTGCTGGTGATGCGGCCCAGGGCGCAAGCGGCACAGCACAAGGTGCACCGCACCACCTGACGCCGGAGCGATGACAGCGCGGTTGCCTCTCCAGAGCGGGAGAGGCGACCGCGCTTTCGCCGCTCAGCAGCCGGTGGCACCCGGCGCGTCGAACATCTCGGCTGCGTATGCGGCCAGTTGCAGGGCGGCCGTGTGGTCGACGCCGAGTTCGGTGGCGGCGGCCAGCACGGCCTCCGAGGCACTGGAGGAGGTGCCCAGATGCTTGGCAGTGGCGTGGAGCAACTGCTCGTGCTCCTCCTTGGTCAGGCCCAGGCGCAGCGCGATCGCCTCACCTCCCGCCGTCGCGGAGCACACCCCGGTCTCGGGCAGCTGGAGTTCGACCGACTGGGCGGCCTCGATGTCGCCGGCCAGGGCGGCGGCGATGGAGCGGACCTGTTCGTAGCCGGTGAGCATGAGGAAGGTCGGCGCGCGGCCGTAGCTCTTCATGCCGACGGCGTAGTAACCCGGTTCGGGGTGCGCCAGTTCGCGGTAGCCGTGCGGGGTGACGGTGCCGCAGGAGTGCTGGTTGGGGTCGATGAGCGGGGCGAGGGCACGGGGCGCGGACATGATCGGGTCCAGCTCCAGGCGCAGCTCTTCGGCGATGCCGTAGTCGGGCCGGAAACCGGTGGCCGCGACGATCCGGTCCGCGGTGAGGGTCTGCTCGGTGCCGTCCGGCCCACGGGAGGTGAGTTCGACCTGGTCGCGGCCCGGCTCGTCTCCCAGACGGCGGATGGCGTGCGTACGGAAGTTGGCGGCGAGGGTGACGCGACCGGTTTCCACGAGCATCTTCAGCCCGGAGCCGATGGCGCCACGAGCGGGCAGTTCGTCGTCGCTGCCGCCTCCGAAGGAAGCGGCCGGGTCGGCGCCGCGGATGGCCCAGGTGATGGTGGTGCCCGGTGCGGTGTCGGCCAACTCGGCCAGGGCGAGCAGCGTATTGGCCGCCGAGTGACCGGCTCCGACGACGACGGTGTGACGACCGGCGTGCTGATCGCGGTCGGCACCGAAGACGTCGGGCAGGCCGTGGTTGATCCAGGCGCCAGCATCCTGCTCGCCATGGGCGGGCAGACCGTTGGCCCCGACGTGGTTGGGCCGGCGCCAGGTGCCGGAGGCGTCGATCACGGCACTGGCGAGCACTTCCTCGCCGTCGCCCAGGCGCAGGACGAACGGGGCCTCGTCCCGGCCGACGGTGCGCAGGCGGTCGATGCCGAGGCGGCTGATGGCGGTGACGGCGGCGCCGTAGCGGATGTGGGGCGCCAGTGCGGGCAGTTCAGCCAGCGGCTGCAGGTACTGCTTCAGGAGCTCTCCGCCGGTGGGCAGCGAGGATGCCTCGGGCTCCTCCCAGCCGGCTGCGGCGAGCAGTCGGCGTGCGGCGGGGTCGGTGTTGAACTCCCAGGGGCTGAAGAGCTGGATGTGGGACCAGCCCTGCACGGCCGCCGCGGCTTCGTCGCCGGCTTCCACGACGACGAAGGGGACGCCGCGCTCGGCCAGGTGCGCCGCTGCTGCCAGTCCGACGGGGCCGGCTCCGATCACGGCGACGGGAAGACGATCAAGACTGAGGTCGACCACGGTGGGGTGTCCTTTCACGAAAGGCGAGGTGGCAGTCAGGCGTCGCGCACGGGGTCGGACGAAGAGGCCACGAGATCCTCGCCACCGTCCTCCTGCATGCGCTGCTCTCCGCGCTGCTCCACCCGCAGCCGTAACTCGGCGATCGCGGCACAGCAGGGGCTGGCTTGCTCGGCGCCGGAGAGGTCAGCGGAATCGCTCATCAGGATCGGCTCCTGTCGCAACGCACAGGCGATGACGTGGAGATCATCACGGTCACCTATATAGATAAATAACGAATCAGGATCCAGCCTCGCCCCTCGCTCCATGAATGTCAACCTGAAGCCCCCGCCCCACAGAATGTGACGAGCGTCACTCTGCGCCGCGTTGCGCGCACGCCCCGCACCAGGTCAATCTCGATACATGTCGAAACAACGGGGGTAGCGGCAAAGGGGCATTCGCCCATCGCCGCAACGACATCGGGGAACGGCGGCTGTGCCGACAGCCGCATCCGGCTGTGACGGTCGAAGTGCGCTCGCCACGCAGTGACCGCTCCGCCACGAAGGCCGGATCCTTCCCGCACTACTTCCGTCATGTCCCGGTGTGTGCGCCCGCCACCGGACCGGACACGCTGCCGGTCCGCCGCGCCCACACCGGTGCCCTTCCGTGCTGCTTCACCAGTGAACGGCTTCGCCATGCCCGGAAGGACATTCATGCCACACGAATCCACCCGCGCGGCTGGGACCGCCAGTGAACCGATCGCCATCATCGGCATGGCCGGACGGTTCGCCGACGCCACCAGCCCCGCACAGCTCTGGGACATGCTCCTCGAGGGCCGCGATGCCATCTCCGACATCCCACCCGAGCGCTACGACATCGACGCCGTCTTCGACCCCGCACCCCGCACCCCCGGGCGCACGGTGAGCAGGTGGGGCGGATTGCTGCGCGACATCGACCTCTTCGACGCGGAGTTCTTCGGCGTCTCGCCCCGCGAGGCCGACCGGATGGACCCCCAGCAACGGCTGCTGCTGGAAGTCGCCTACGAAGCCCTTGAGGACGCGGGCCAGCCCCTCCCTCGCATCGCCGGTACCGACACGGGTGTGTTCATCGGCCAGTTGGGCGGCGACTACTGGCACCTGCAGTACGACAACCGCGAGCAGCTCGACCTCTACGCCATGACCGGTGCCGCGTCCCGCGCCATCACCTCCGGCCGCCTGTCGTACGCCTTCGACCTGCGCGGTCCCAGTTTCACCGTCGACACCGCCTGCTCCTCCGCGCTCGTGGCCGTCCACAACGCGGTTCAGGCGATACGGCTCGGCGAGTGCCCCTTGGCGATCGCCGGCGGGGTCAACCTCGTGCTGCTGCCGGAAGAGGGCGTCGTCTACTCCGGCGCCGGCATGCTCGCCTCCGACGGCCGCTGCAAGTTCGCCGATGCCTCCGGCGACGGCTTCGTACGCAGCGACGGCATCGGCGCCGTCATCCTCAAACCACTGTCGACCGCGCTGGCCGACGGGGACCGCGTCCGGGCCGTCATCCGCGGCTCCGCCGTCGGCAACGACGGCCAGAGCAGCGGCTATCTGGTCACCCCCGCCGTCGAAGGCCAGCGCGACGTGCTGCGCCGCGCCTACGCGAACGCCGGTGTGGACCCGGCCGACATCGACTACATAGAAGCCCACGGCACCGGCACCAGCGTGGGTGACCCGGTCGAGCTGGAGGCCCTGGCCGGCATCGTCGGTCCTCGCACACCGGACGAACGGTGCCTGGTCGGCTCGGTGAAGACCAACGTCGGCCACGCCGAGGCAGCAGCCGGGATCGTCGGCCTCATCAAGGCAGTGCTGTGCCTGGAGCACGGGACGGTCCCGCCCAACCTGCACCTGAAGAACCCCAATCCGGCCGTCGACTGGGACAAGCTGCCGCTGACCATCCCCACCCGGGCCACACCGCTGCCGGACCGTGACCGGCCCGCCGTCGCGGGAGTGTCCAGCTTCGGTTTCTCCGGCACCAACGCCCACCTCGTGCTCGAAGCCGCCCCCGAACCGCTCTCCCACCCCGCGGACTCCCAAGGGGCCGCCGCACAGAGCGAGTTGCTGGTGCTGTCCGCGCTCAGCCCCGAGGCACTCGCCGACGCCGCCCGCACCATGGCCGACCACCTCGAAGGCCCCGGCGCCCCGCACAGCCTGCGCGACATCTGCTACTCCGCGGCGCTGCGTCGCACACCCCACGACGCACAGCTCGCCCTGCCCGCCGAAAGTCACGCAGAGGCCGCTGCCGCCCTACGGGGCTTCGCTGGCGGCGAGAACGAACCCGGCCTGTCCTCCAGCGACTACACCGACCCCGAAACGTCGCCCAGGATCGTGTTCGTCTTCCCCGGCCAGGGCTCGCAGTGGCCGGGCATGGGCCACGAACTCCTTGACGCCGAACCGGTCTTCCGGCAGGCCATGGAAGCCTGCGACGAGGCCATCAGGACCGAGACCGGCTGGTCGGTCATCGAACTGCTGCGCTCCGCGGACGAGGAGAGGCTGGGTCAACTCGACGTCGTCCAGCCCACCCTGTGGGCCATGGAGATTGCCCTGGCGGAACTCTGGCGTTCCTGGGGCATCGAACCGGACGCGGTCATCGGACACAGCATGGGTGAATCCGCCGCCGCCTACATCTCCGGCGCACTCTCGCTCGGCGATGCGGCAGCGGTCATCTGCCGCCGCAGCCGACTGGCCAAACGCCTCACCGGCCGCGGCACCATGGCCTGGGTCTCCCTGCCCGCCGAAGAGGCCGCGGCCGCCCTGACCGGTCACGAGGACAAGGTGGCGGTGGCCGCCATCAACAGCCCCACCTCCACCCTGCTGTCAGGCGAAGGCGAAGCCCTGACCCGGGTACTGGAGGGGCTCGACGCCCGCGGCATCGACAACCGGCGGGTCAACGTCGACTTCGCCTCGCACTGCCCGCAGATGGACGCCTTGCGCGAGGACCTGCTCGCCGAACTCTCCGCCCTCACCCCACGGGCAGGCCGCATCCCGCTGCACTCCACCCTCCTCAACGAGGTGATCGACGGCTCCGGAATGGACGCCGACTACTGGGTGCGCAACATCCGCCGGCCCGTCGACTTCGCCGGCGCGGTCCGCGGCCAACTCGAACTCGGCGACACGGTGTTCGTCGAAGTCAGCCCGCACCCGCTGCTGGTGTCCGGCATCCGCGAAACCGGCCGCCTGGCCACCGGCTCGGACACCACCGCGGTCGGCAGCCTGCGGCGCCATCTGGACGAACGCACCGCCCTGCTCACCTCGGCCGCGACGCTGTACACGGCCGGCGCCGGCCTCGATCTCGGCGCGCTGACCACGGGCGGCCACTACGTCCCGCTGCCGACCTACCCGTGGCAGCGCACCCGCCACTGGATCAACCCCGCCCCCGAACCGGCGGCGCACCCGGCGGTGTCAGCCGGTGAGTCGGAACCGGCACGGGGGAGCGACCATCCGCTGCTCGGCCGTCCGCTACCCGCCGAAGGCACCACCCGTATCTGGCAGGGCCCCCTGCGGCTGACGGACAACCCCTATCTGCGCGACCACTGCATCCAGGACACGATCATCCTGCCGGGCACCGCCCACCTGGAACTGATCGCCGCGGCCGCCCGCACGGAACTCGGTTCCGGCGCCCTGTCCGTGAGCGACGTGCACTACCACCGCGCGCTCTTCCTCGACGAGGACGAGCCGGCACCCGAGGTCCGAGTCGACCTCACCCCGCGGCCGGACGGCTCGCTGCACTGCCGCATCCACAGCCGGGACACCGACTCCGACGACTGGATCCTGCACACCGAAGCCACCGCCCGCGCGATGCCCGGCGGCGCTCCCCAGGCGTCCGAACCGCTCCAGACGATCCGCGCCCGGCTGCCGCAGCATCAGGACGCCGACGACTTCTACCCGTGGAACGCCGCCCGCGGAAACCAGTGGAACGGCACCTTCCAGGGCATCACCGAACTGTGGCGCGCCGACGGCGAAGTCCTCGCCCTGCTCGCCTGCCCCTCCGCTCTCCTCGACGGTCTCGGGCGGCACCACTTCCACCCGGCTCTCCTGGACGCGAGCGGTCACGCCATGGCCTCCGCCCGGCCGCTGACCGCTCCCGGCGAGGAAGGCGTCTTCGTCCTCGGCGGCATCGACGAGGTCCGCTTCTACGAGCAGCCGCCCGCCTCGCTGTACAGCCACGCGACCCTGCTGCCCTCACCGCGCGAGGACTCCTTCGTCGCCAACATCGACATCCGCGCCGACGACGGCCGCCTCGTCGCCCAGATGCGCGGACTGCGCCTGCAGTATCTGGCCGGTCATGCGCCCGAACTGCTCACCTCACGCACCGAGGATCCTGTGACGCCCACCCGCACCCACGACACACCTGCCGCCGGCGTCGGCGATCACCTCGACAGTTGGCTGCACGCCCTCACCTGGGACGAAGCCCCGCTCCCCGATCCCCGTACGCACACCCCCGCGGCGGACGGCTTCTGGCTCGTGCTCACCGACAGCGGATCCACCGGGCGGGCCCTGGTGAAGCAGCTGAGTGGTCATGGCCAGCGCGTGGTGACCCTCACCACCGGAGCGGGCAACCTGTCCGGGTCCGGCGAGCGCTACCGCATCGACCCGTCGAAGGAAGAGCACTACCGCGAGGTCCTGGACGACGTCGCCCGCAACGGCGCCTGCCGCGGCATCATCCATCTGTGGGCACTCGACGCCCAGGCGGGTCTGGACGCCACGTCCACGGAGATCCGCCGTACCCAGCTCTTGGCCGTCCACAGCGTCCTGTACCTGACCCGAGCTCTGGAGAAGAAGCCGCTCGGGCATCCGCCTCTGTGGCTGGTCACCCAGCTCGCCCAGGCCACCGGTGCCGCGGAGCAGGTGCGCCACCCCTTCCAGGCCATGCTGTGGGGGCTGGGCCGCACCCTGGCCGCCGAGGCCCCCGCGCTGAGCCCGCGCCTGATCGACCTCGACCGGTCGGCGGCCAGTGTCACCGCGCTGGTGGACCTGCTCCAGCAGACCGACCAGGAGGACCAGAGCGCACTGCGTGACGGACGCCGCCTCTCGGCCCGACTGCGGCAGGCGGGCACCGCACCCCTGCCCCAGGCCCTGTCCCTGCCCGCACCCGGCGTCATCGACGACCTGCAACTGACCGAGACGCCCCCACGCGCCCTCGGCGCGGACGAAGTCCGGATCCAGGTCAGTCACGCCGGGGTCAACTACCGCGATGTGCTGCTGAGCCTCGGCATGTATCCCGGGCAGGACAACAGGCCGCCGGTGATGGGCTGGGAGTGTGCCGGCACGGTGACAGAGACCGGCCGAGCCGTCACCGGGGTCACGGTGGGCGAGGAGGTCATCGCCTTCGCCGAAGGAGCACTCGCTTCCGAGGTCGTCACCTCCGCCTGCTTGACCGCGCCCAAGCCCACCAGGCTGACGGCGGCCGAGGCCGCGACGCTGCCGGCCGCCTATCTCACCGCGTACCACGCGTTGCACGACCTGGCCCGTCTGGAACGCGGCCAGAAGATCCTCATCCACACGGCCACCGGGGGCACCGGGATGGCCGCGCTGAACATCGCACGCTGGAAGGGGGCTCGTGTCTTCGCCACCGCCGGCAGCGACGCCAAACGCGACCTGCTGCTCCGGCTCGGTGTCGAGCGGGTCGCCGACTCCCGCACCCTCGCCTTCGCGGACGCCTTCAAGCCGGCCGAGGGAGAGCAGGGCTTCGATGTCGTCTACAACACCCTTGCCGGTGAGGCCATACCGGCGAACCTTTCACTGATGGCCCCGTACGGCCACTATCTGGAGCTGAGCAAGCGCGACATTCTCGACGACAACTCGCTGCCGCTCGGCGCCTTCGCTCGCAATCTGTCCTTCCACGCCGTCGACGTCGTGCACATGATCCAGCACGCCCCCCAGCGCGCCGGAGGGGTGCTGCGGGCCGCTGCCGCCCTGGTGGACGAGGGGGCGCTGGAGGCGCTGCCGCACACGGTGTACCCGGTCGAGAAGGCCGCCGAGGCCTTTCGCCTGATGGCGCAGGCCCGCCACAGCGGCAAGATCGTGCTGTCGTTCGACCAGACGCCCGCCGCCGCGACGGGCGCGCGCGGCAGGCCCGTGACCGTGCACGCGGACGGCACCTACCTGATCACCGGGGGCGCGGGCGGAATCGGCGGACAGCTGGCGCTGTGGCTCGCCGACCAGGGAGCTCGGCATCTGCTGCTCACCGGCCGCAGCGCTCTGCCCGAGCCCGAAGCGGCCTCGGCGCCCGACCATCCGCAAGCAGGCGCCGTCTCCGTGCTCCGGCAGCTGGACGAGCGCGGCGTGCACGTGACGTACGAAGCCGTGGACGTCGCCGATACGCGGGCCATGCGGGCCCTGTTGGACTCCCGGCGTCGCACGGGTCTGCCTCCCGTACGCGGTGTCTTCCACGCTGCCGGGGTCATCGACTACACCCTGCTGAGCGACATGAGCGGCACGGAGATGGACCGGGTACTGGCGGCGAAGGTCTCCGGGGCGTGGAACCTGCACCGGCTGCTGCACGAGGAATCGGTGGAGGCCTTCGTGCTCTTCTCCTCCGGATCCGCCCTGCTCAGTTCGCCCATGCTGGGTGGGTACGCGGCCGGGAACTCCTTCCTCGACGCGCTGGCGCACCACCGGCACGCCCAGGGGCTGCCGGCCACCGTCGTCAACTGGGGCTTCTGGGACAGCGTCGGCATGGTCGCCCGCAAGGAGGCGCAGGAGGAACGCACGCTGCTGCCGCAGGGCATGGCCTCCTTCAGCCCCGCCGACGGCTTGGCCCTGCTGGGACGGATCCTCGCCGAAGGCCGCGTGCACACCGCGGTGCTCCCGGCCGACTGGCCCGCATGGGCCCGCGCGTACCCGGGAGCGGCGACAGCGCCGCTGTTGCGGTACCTGGTCACCGGCAGCCCGGCGGGACAGCGTTCACCCGCACCTGAAGAACCCGCGCGGCACGAGGCGGTCGCCTCGTCGCGGCCGACCGCTCCCGTCGCGCCACGGTCGGAGACGTCAGGGCCCGCACACGTCGCGGCCCCTCCCGCGGCCGGCCCCGAACCCGCAGTCGCGGCGCGGCGGACGCCGCCGGTCGCCGCGTCGGCTCAGGCGGAGGAGGACGGCGAACTGCTCGACTTCCTCAAGCAGGAAATCGCCACCGTCATGGGACTGCGACCCGAACGCCTCAACGCCAGCCGACCCCTCAACCGACTCGGCATGGACTCCCTCATGGCCGTCGAACTACGCAACCGCATCGAACGCCGCTACCACGTCAAACTGCCCATGGTGCAACTCCTCAAAAACGGCACCCTCACCACCGTCGCCCAAGCCCTCGCCACCGAACTCCAGCCCATCGAAGAGCCGTCGGGAACGACAGTCGGGGGCACCGGGGCGCCGAGGGCAACGGCCGACGCAGCGGAGACGAACGCTGCGGCGCCGTCCACACCGGACGCCGAGGCGGCTCCGCCGGTGGCCGCCCCGCCTGCACCCGCGCCAGCCGCACCGCCTGCCGCCGCATCCGCTCAGGCGGAGGAGGACGGCGAACTGCTCGACTTCCTCAAGCAGGAAATCGCCACCGTCATGGGACTGCGACCCGAACGCCTCAACGCCAGCCGACCCCTCAACCGACTCGGCATGGACTCCCTCATGGCCGTCGAACTACGCAACCGCATCGAACGCCGCTACCACGTCAAACTGCCCATGGTGCAACTCCTCAAAAACGGCACCCTCACCACCGTCGCCCAAGCCCTCGCCACCGAACTCCAGCCCGCCGACGCCTCGGCCTGATCCGAGCAAGTGACGAGGACCGAACTCATGAAGACCACCGACATCCGCATCGCCGGCCTCGGCACGTACATCCC
This sequence comes from Streptomyces physcomitrii, assembly GCF_012273655.1. Taxonomy (GTDB): domain Bacteria; phylum Actinomycetota; class Actinomycetes; order Streptomycetales; family Streptomycetaceae; genus Streptomyces; species Streptomyces physcomitrii. The sequence continues at coordinate 323,989 of NZ_JAAWWP010000005.1, forward strand.
GGAGATCGTCGAGGCCCGCAAAGCCGTCGCTCTGGGCCTGTACGACGCCGACGACTACGAGTTCTACGGCTGGACCGGTGCCGCGGTCGCCGACGACATGCCGGCTCCTGACATGGCGGTCGCGGCCGCCCGGCAGGCCGTCGGACGCTCCGCGCTGCACCCGCACGACATCGACCTGCACATCCACGCCTGCGGCCACGAGCAGGGCCCCGAGGGCTGGTCGCCACAGCACTACATCCTGCGCCACCTCACCGACCGTGACGTGCCCTCGTTCCGGGTCTGGCAGGCGTGCAGCGGCCTCATCGGCTCCCTGGAACTGGCCGCCTGCTACCTCAAGGCGGTTCCCGAGCGCGGTGCGGCTCTGCTCACCGGCGCCGACAACGTCGGCACCCCCAACTTCAACCGGTGGGCCTTCGGCATCCAGAACGGAGTCCTGGGTGACGGCGGCAGCGCCGTCCTGCTGTCGAAGTCCGAGGGATTCGCGAGCCTGCTGTCCATCAACACCGGCTCCACCGCCGAGGTGGAGGAGCAGTACCGCGGGACCGAGGCACTGTTCCCGCCGTCGTTGACGGTCGGCCGCAGCATGGACTTCAAAGAGCGCCTGGCCGCCGCGGGCGGGCTGGAGGAGACCGTCGCCGAGGTCGTGCGCCGTCAAGGAGAGCTGCGTACGGAGATCGCCCTGCGCACCTTGGCCGAGGCCGGGTTGGAGCCGGGCGATGTCACCCGTGTCTGCCACGTCTTCACCGGCCAGGAGAGCTACTTGAAGGTCATCCTCGACCCGATGGGCCTCTCCACCGACCTGGGCCTGCTCGACTTCGGCCGCAATCTGGGCCATATGACGGTCAACGACCAGATTGTCGGCCTGACGCACCTGGTGGAGACCGGGCAGGTCGCCCCCGGGGACCACGTCCTGATCGTGGCCCATGGCGGCGGGGTGTCCATCACCTGCGCCGTCGTGCGCATCGACGAGCGGCCCGACTGGGCCGCCGCCTGATCACCCACAACCCGTCCGCCGGCCCGTCACCGGGCCGGCGGACGGCATATCCGCTGACTCGCACCGCTGTCCCCGGGGGGTACCCGTGCAGAATCTCGCCTCATCGCCCTTGCTGGACGCCGAAGCCCTGATATCCACCTTCGGCCTGCTGGGCATCATGGCCACCGTCTTCGCCGAATCCGGCCTGATCGTCTGCTTCTTCCTGCCCGGTGACTCGCTGCTCTTCACGTCCGGGCTGCTCGTCTCCAACGACCAGATCCTTCATCAGCCCTTGTGGCTGGTCATGCTCGCCATAGCGGTGGCGGCTGTTCTGGGGGATCAGTTCGGCTATGCCTTCGGCCGCAAAGTGGGCGGCGCACTCTTCCGGCGCCCCAACTCCCGCTTCTTCAAGCAGGAGAACGCCGAACGGGCCGAGCAGTTCATGCAGAAGCACGGCCCCAAGGCGCTGGTGATGGCCCGCTTCATCCCTGTCTTCCGCACCTTCATCCCCATCACAGCGGGCGTGGCGCGCATGACGTACCGCACCTTCTTCCTGTTCAACGTGATCGGTGCGGTGCTCTGGTCGGTCAGCCTGACCCTGGTCGGCTACTACCTGGGGCAGATCGCCTTCGTCCGGGACAACATCGAAGCCATCGTCATCCTCATCGTCCTCGTGTCCGGCATCCCGATCATCGTCGAGGGCATCCGGATGCGGCGCCGGGCGCGTGCCGCGAGCCGCCAGACCCCCGCCACACCTTCCGCAACCGTCGAAACGGAGCTTCCCCGTCCATGATCTCCGCACAAGAATTCTGCGACCTGCTGGCCGATCGCGGCTTCACCATGGCCAGCGGTGTCCCCTGCTCCCACTTCGGCGGACCGATCGCTCATCTCAGCACCCGGTCCGGCCGTTATGTGCCCGCCCCCAACGAAGGCAGCGCCCTGGCAGTGGCAGCCGGTGCCGCCCTGGGCGGTCGGCGCGCCTATGTGATGCTGCAGAACTCCGGTCTGGGCAACCTCATCAACCCGCTCACCTCACTGGTGATGACCTACCAGTTGCCGATCCTGACCTTCGCCAGCCTCCGCGGCTGGCCCGACCCGGCCACGGACGAGCCCCAGCACGCGGTGATGGGACCGGCGACTCCGGGGCTCCTCGACAGTGTCGACACCCCTCATCACACCTTGTACGCCGAGGACGGGGTGAAGGAGTTCTCCACCCTTCTGGCGGCGGCGGAGAAGGATCTGGCCGCACAGCGGGCGCCGTTCGTGCTCGTGGAGCGCGGCGCCATCGGCAAGGCCACCGCGGCCAACGAACCGCACACCACCGGGCTCCCGGCCGCCGAGGCCATCCGGATCGTCACAGCTGCCGCACCACAGGCGGCGGTCGTGGCCACGACCGGGTTCACCGGCCGTGACACCTTCGCCGTGGCGGATTCACCCGGCAACTTCTACATGCAGGGCTCCATGGGCCATGCCTCCTCCCTCGGTCTCGGCGTCGCGCTGACGCATCCGGAGAGGACCGTGGTGGTCCTGGACGGGGACGGCGCTCTGCTGATGCACCTGGGCGCGCTGTCGATGATCGGAAACGAGGAGCCCGCCAACCTGATTCACGTGGTGCTCGACAACCGGGTGCACGAGTCGACGGGAGGGCAGGCGACCACCTCGGCGACCACGTCCTTCCCCGAGATGGCGAAGGCCGCCGGCTATGCCAGCGCGGTCGACTGCGACGGTGAAGACGCCCTGCGGGCCGCGATGCTGGGGGCCCAGGCCGCTTCCGGCCCGCACATGATCTGCGTCAAGACGCTGCCGCGCACGGGGACGATCCCGCCGCGTGCGACCAACGCGCTCACCACGCTGGACATCCGGGACCGTTTCCAGAGCAACTTGCAGTAGTAGTAAGGCTGTTGCCGAAGGGCCGGTGTGCCGCGCGGACGCGCGGCACACCGGCCCCCGGTTCGTGACGGTCGGCGGCCTCAGGCGCCCTGCGGCGTGGTGGGCCGGTCGGCCTCTGCCTGAAGGCAGGCAGCGACCGTCTCAGGGTCCAGGGCGGCCAGGCTGGCGAACATACGCAGCGGCTCAGCCAGGGTCTGGCAGCACATCACGTACTGGTTGCTGCGTCCCTTGGGGACCGCCTCGACCAGGTCCTGCTCCCGCAGGGGAGCGAGGTGGTGGCTGACCAGTGTCTGACTGAGACCGGTGGCCTCCTGCAATTCCTTGACCGTACGGGGACGTTGGGCGATCAGCAGGATCAGCGTCAGCCGGGTTTCGTCCGCCAGGGCCCGCAGTTTGGGTGCCAGCATCTGCGCCCGCTCGCGCTCGCTGAGCCACTGGGCAGGATCACTGACCGCCACCCTGAGCTTCGATGGCCGGGCCATCGCCACCTCCCTGTCACCCGCGGGTCGGCCGTGTGGCCCGAGCCCCTCCCTGAGTGGGAGACCGGGTCGGGCTGTGGACTCGATCCTACGCACTGCTGCCTCCCGGGTCTTCAGGAGGCGGCGGTGACATCGGCGCTGCCGCCGGGTGCGGCGGCCTCGGGCTGCGCTGGGGCCTCGTCCTCGGCGACACGAGCCCGCGGCAGGATGAACGCGGCGGCCAGCGCACCGGCGGCAGCGACACCGACAGCGATCAGCAGGGTGGCAGCGAAGCCACCGACGAACGAGTGCTGCGCGGCATCCAGCAGACGCTGGCCGGCAGCGCCGTCGAGCTTCTGGGCGACCGCGGACGCACCCGTCAGCGACTCGTTCACCGCCTCCCCGGCCTCTCCGGGGAGCTGTGCGGCCGAAGGCAGGTCGTCGCGGTAGAGCGTGGTGATCACACTGCCGCTGATGGCGATACCGAGCGCGCCGCCGACCTGCATGCCCACATCCGCCACGGCAGAACCGGCGCCCGCCTGACGGGCCGCGGAAACGACGAGGATGGCGTCCACGGCGGCGGGCAGGGCGATGCCCATGCCCAGACCGAACACGGCCAGCCCGATCAGCGCCTGCACCTCGTCGTCGACGCCGAGCCCGGCCAGGACGCCCAGTCCCGCGGCGCACAGCGCCAGCCCGAGGACCACCGTGGCCTTCAGCCCCGTGCGTTCCACCAACTTCGCCGACAGCGGCGCGCCCACCATCATCGTGCCGATCGCGAGCATGCGCAGGCCCGCGCCCAGCGGGTCCAGTTCGAGAACCGACTGCAGGTACTGGGTGAGCAGATACAGGCCGCTGTAGAGGCCGAAGGAGGTGCAGGCGATGGCCAAGGCGCCTCCGCCGTAGCGGGCGTTGAGGAACAAGCCGACGTCGAGCATCGGATGGGCGGTGCGGCCCTCCCACACGACGAAGGCGACCATGAGAGCGACACCGAGGAGGAGGGAACCCACGGTGACGACGTCGCCCCAGCCGTTGTGCGGGGCCTCGACGAGGCCGTAGACGATGGCGACCAGTCCGGCCACCGACAGTAGCGCGCCGACAAGGTCGAGACCGGGGTGGTCCTCGGCCTTGGACTCGGGGATCAGCTTGGCTCCGCCGATCAGGGCGATGGCCGCCAGGGGCACGTTGATCAGGAACATCGAGCCCCACCAGAAGTGCTCCAGCAGCAGGCCGCTGACGAGGGGACCGAGCGGGACACCGACGGCGGCCGCACCCGACCAGATGCCGATCGCTTTGCCCTGCTCCTCGCGCGGGAACACGTCCTTGATGATGGCGAGGGTGGCGGGCATCATCAGCGCCGCGGAGACGCCCATCAGGGCGCGGAAGGTGATCAGCGTCTCGGCGTTGGACGCGAAAGCGGCACCCAGACTGGTCAGGGCGAAGGCCGCCAGCCCCACCGACAGAAGCCGTTTGCGGCCGAACCGGTCGGACAGGCCGCCGGCCATGAGCAGCAGTCCGCCGAAGGCCAGGGCGTAGGAGTCGACCATCCACTGCAGTTGGCTGCTGGTGGCGTCCAGGTCCTTCTGGATGCTGGGCAGAGCCAGGTTGAGGATGAGGGTGTCGAGGCCGATCAGTACCAAGCTCAGGCACAGGATGTTCAGGATCTGCCATCGTCGCGGATGGCCGGCGGAGCGGTTCACTTACTTCTCCTCAAGCGCAAAGGTAGGCGCCCCGTAGGGCGGCCGGGGTCGGCCATGCCCGCGGGGGTTGGGCGAGGCAGCCGACCACCGGCCAGGGAAAACTAAACAGCAGAAGCCGTTATCAACAGCCGACACTGTTGATAACGGCCGCCTTTTGGCGCTAGTTCAAGCCAGATGGCTCGTCTGCTCCCCCAGCGCGACCCCAACTCCCGCCGCCCGGCACTGCCGTGCACGTCAGACGCGAAACGGACTCCCTGCCGCCGCACGGCAACCCGGAAGCCCCGCGATACCTGACGCCGCATCACTCCGCAGCAGCTCAACCGGGATGACCTGCGACTGGGCACACTCTTACGCTCTTTGACACCGATCGACCCATCAGCGCTGAAGATGGCGGGATTGCTTCGGTATCGAACGCGAGACCCTCGAATACTTTGACCGTCATCGATAAATTGAGCGAGAAGCAGTACGGGGGAGCCCGCAGAGGGCTTCTGCAAGGGGGACCCGGGGGCTGGGACGCATGCGTACATCCAGTAGGCAACGATTCACACCCATATCACCGTCGGCACGGCGGTAGCCCGGCAACTCCTTCTTCTGTCACGGAACTCCGTGCGTGGCGGCACGGTCCTGACATCACCTCAGACACCACCGCATTCGCGCGGCAGGGCGTTCGGCGCGCCTTCTGCTGCGCCCGCAAGGCGCGAACCGTCTCCGGCGACGGCAGTTCCGCTCCTTTTGACGCATTTGAAGGGGAGATCGATGTCAGTCTCTGCTCAGCCACGCCTTGCTCTGGTGGGCGACCGGGGCAACCACGACGAGCCGTCCCACCCGAAGATCGACGCGATGCGTGAGCAGTGGGACCTGGCCACTGAGTGGATCCCGACCACGGACATCCACGAGCCCTCCGTCCTGGACGGCTTCGACGGAGTCTGGGTGGTACCCGGGGCTCCCTATTTCAACCAGAAGGGCGTGCACCTCGCCGTACGGCACGCACGGGAGAACCAGCTGCCGTTCCTGGGCACCTGCGGCGGCTTCTTCAGCGCTCTGATCGAACACGCGCAGAACGTGCTGGAGTTGCCGGACGCGATCGGGGTCGACGAGGACCCCGAGAAGCTGATGCCCCTCGTCACCCCGCTGAAGTGCTCCTTCCGCGGCGAGAAGGCTCCGCTGACGGTCAAGGAAGGCTCCCGCCTCGCCGAGATCTACGGAACGACCCAGGTCGAGGAGATCTTCCACTGCGACTACGGGCTGACCGACACGTTCATGGACGCCGCCCATCAGGGCTCCCTGCAGCTGAGCGCCTGGGACAGCGACGAAGCCCCGCGCGCACTGGAGATCGCGGGGCATCCATTCTTCCTCGGCACCCTCTTCCAGCCTGAGCTGTCCTCCGCACCAGGAGCCGAGCACAAGATCCTCAAGGCTTTCCTGACCGCCGTACGGACCAAGGCGGGTGCGCTGCCGGCGCCCACTGTCTGACCACACAGCCGACTGCTTCGACAAGGCCGTGCGGCACGTCCGCACGGCCAGGGCACCGCCATGCCCGCCTCGTCCCGCACCGGGCGGAAGGATCCCCAGTCTTCATGAAGCACGACCAGCCCGACCTGTCCCGGCGCGGCTTCGTCCGCGGCAGCGTCCTCAGCGGCGTGGGCCTCGGAACCCCTGCCCTGCTTCCGGTGGTTTCGGCACACGCCACCGAGGCATCGGCCGAAGCGGAGGGGCACTCCTCAGGCGCCTGCCGGCCGGGCACGGATTTCACCGAGCAGTCAGCTGCCCTGACTCCGGACAGGACCGTCGCCACGGCCTGCCAGTTCTGCAACTCCAACTGCCGACTCAACGTCGACCTCAAAGCGGGCCGGGTCCTTGCCGTGCGCGGCGAGGAGCGCGACCCCGTCCAGCACGGGCAGGTGTGCGTCAAGGCCGAGCTGATGCCCCAGCTCGTCTACAACCCAGAACGCCTGACCCGCCCACTGCGCCGCATCTCCGGTGCGAAGGGATCACCGCACTCCCAGTTCGAGGCCGTGAGCTGGGAGGAAGCCCTTCGTGTCATCGCGAGGAAGTTCCTGGCCCTGCGCGACGCAGGCCAGGCGCACACCATCGCCAACCGCACCACGGGCCGGATGCCCCGCGGCACCGGATCCCTCGTGGCGCGCCTGTTCGCGATGCTGGGCAGCCCCAACAACACCGACGTCGGCCCGGTCTGCAACGACGCGGGCGGCAACGCCCTGGCAACGACCTTCGGCCTGGGCAACTTCACCAACGGCTACGGGGTCGACGGCGCAACCGGCGAGGACGACCTCGGTTCAGCCCGCCACTACCTGTTCCTGGGCACCAACCAGGCCGAGACCCACCCGGTGACCTTCGACTACCTGCTGCGCGGCCGGAAGAAGACCAAGGCCACCCTGACCGTCGTCGACCCCCGCCTGACCCCGACCGGAGCCGCGGCCGACCGGTGGGTGGCGCCGAAGCCGCACACCGACTTCGCGCTGCTGCTGGCCATGCTCCATCACATCGTGGCGGAGGAGCTGTACGACAAGACGTTCGTCGAGCGGTGGGTGGTCGGCTTCGACGAACTGCGCGCGCACCTCGCCGAGCACCGGTACACCCCCGAGTGGGCAGCGAAGGTCACCGGTGTCGAGGCGGCCGTCATCACCGAGATGGCCGTGGAATACGCGACGGCGAAACCGGCGGCCATCTTCTGCAACGCCGGGATCTCCCACCAGCTCGGCGCCTTCGACACCTACCGGGTGACAACGTTCCTGGCCGCGATCACCGGCAACATCGGGCGACCGGGCGGTGGCTGCAACTTCATGCACAACACCTGGCCCGGCGACCTGCGTCTGCCGCCGCTCGCGGCCCCGGTACCCGACCGGCACCAGGCCCTGCCGGTCGGCCCGGACTACTTCGCCGAGTCCATTCTCACGGGCAGCCCCTACCGGTTGCGCGCCGTGATGACCCAGGGCAACCCGCTGGTGTCCTCCGCCAACACGACCAGGGTCAAGAAGGCGTTCGAGCAGCTCGACTTCTTCGTCTACACCGGGCTGTTCATGGAGGAGCCCGCGTACTACGCCGACATCATCCTGCCGGTCTGCAGCGGACTGGAGATGGAAGGCGTCTACATGCGCCGCGACGACCGGGCCATCCGCTGGCAGGACCAAGTCGTCGACCGCGTGGGCGAGTCCCGGCCCGACTGGGAGATCTGGGTGGGTCTCGCGCACGCCTTGGCGGAACTGGACACCCGCCGTCCCGCCGCCGAGTGGCGTGCGGCGTTCCCGAAGCGGTGGATGGACTACCGGCAGTTGTGGAGCGACTTCATCGCCCACACCCCCGGAGCGGCGGGGATGACGCGGGACAGGATGCGCCGGCGCACGGAGCCGCTGCGCTGGCCGTGCCCCACCGAAGACCACCCCGGGGTGAGCACCCTCTACCTGGACCACCCCCGCTGGTACGAGGCCGCCGAATCCCTGGACCCGGCCCATCGCGGCAAACGCTTCCTCACGCCCAGCGGCAAGGTGGAGATCACCACCCCCGCTCTGGAGAAGAAGCTGGCAGTCACCGGTCACAGCGCTCTGCCGGTCTTCTACACCCACCCCGAGGTCACCGGCAGGAACCCGACCCTGGCCTACAGCCGCAAGTTCGTCACCAACCCCCTCAACCCGCAGGCGGTCACCCATCCGGTCCGACTGGGTGTACCCGGAAGCGACTCGGTGCACCGCGACTTCCCACTGATGGGCATGACCGGCCGGCCCAGCGTCGTCCACTTCGCGGAGATCACCCACTGGACCCGGACGGGCAAGCAGCTCAACGGCATCCGCTTCATCCAGATCCACCCCGACACCGCCCGCCGCGCGGGCGTCTCCGACGGCGACGACGTACGTGTCGAGAGCCCCCGCGGATCGGTGACCGGCACGGCCCTGCTGTGGGAGGGGATCAGGACGGACACCGTCTTCGTGCCCAACACCTTCGGTCCCGCACAGAAGGTGGGCGACGTCTTCGACGACCCCCGCTACGCGGCGGCCAACACCCTCCCCGACGACGGCTTCTACGACAACCTCTCCGGCCAGCAGGCCTTCAAGTGCTTCGCCTGCCGCGTCGTCAAAGCCTGACCACCACACGCCCGACCCCTCTCGGAGGTACTGCATGCCCGCCACTCCTGATCCGCGCCTCAAAGCCGAGTCCCTCACCGTCCGCACCCTGACCGGTTTCGACGAGACGGTCCGTGTCCTGGGGTCCAAGAGCTACACCAACCGGTACCTGGCCATCGCTTCCCTGTCCGGGCAGGAAACGGCGATCGACAATGCTCTGCTGTCCGATGACACCGTCTACCTCGCTCGCGCCGTCGAGGCGTTCGGCCACGTCACCTGCGAGATAGACCACGCCGCCGCCCGCATTCTCGTCACGCCCACGGGCGAGGCGATGCGCGCTCCGGCCGAGGAGATCTTCGTGGGCGGCGCGGGCACACCGCTGCGCTTCCTGATCTCCATGGCCGGGCACGCCGAGGGCACGACGGTCATCACCGGCAACTCCCGCATGCAGGAACGCCCCATGGGAGACCTGCTCGAGGCGCTGCCCCCGCTCGGCGTCGACGCCACCGCCGTACGCGGCAACGGCAGCCCGCCCGTCCGCGTCGTCGGCGGCTCCTTCCAGGGCGGAACCACCTCCATCAGCGGCGCGGTGTCCAGCCAGTTCACCTCCAGCCTGATCATCAACGCGCTGCGCGCCCGGACCGACACCGAGATCACCATCAGCGACGACCTGGTCTCCAAGCCGTACGTGGAGATGACCCTCGCCGCGCTGAAGGAGATGGGCGTGGACGTGGACCGGGACGGCTACCGGCGCTTCACCGTCCCGGCCGGGCAGAAGGCCCGCGGTGGACAGGTGACCGTCGAGCCGGACGCCTCCGGCATGTCCTACTTCCTGGCCGCGGCCGCCCTCCTGCGGTCCCGGGTCGTCATCCCGGGAATCGGCCAGGGCTCCCACCAGGGGGACGTCCATCTCGTCGAGGCACTGGAACGGATGGGCTGTCGTTCCGAGGTCACCGATGACTCGATCACGCTGACCGGCGGGCCTCTGCGCGGCATCGACATCGACATGGAGGCCATGCCCGATGTGGTGCCCTCCCTGGCGATCGCCGCCGCCTACGCCGAGGGCACCACCCGCATCACCAACATCGCCTCCCTGCGCGTCAAGGAGTGCGACCGCATCGCCGCCGTCACCACGGAACTCCGCAAGATGGGCATCGACGTCGAGGAGCACGCCGACGCCATGTACATCACCGGCGGCACCCCGCACGGCGCGGTCATCGACACCTACGACGACCACCGCATCGCCATGACCTTCGCCATCGGCGGCCTGCGCACCGAGGGCGTCGTCATCAAGGACCCCGGCTGCGTCGCCAAGTCCTTCCCCACCTTCTGGGAGACCCTCGACACCCTGCACCCCACCCTGGAGAGCACGAAGTGAGCGCGCCCGAACCGGTGCTCGCCGGGCGGGGCGTCCTGCTCGTCCTCGACGGATGGGGCGCCGCCCCGGCAGCCGAGGACAACGCCCTGGCGCTGGCGCACACCCCGGTCCTCGACGACCTGGTGGCGCGCTTCCCGAGCACCCTGGCCGAAGCCTCCGGCGGTGCCGTCGGTCTGCTCCCCGGGACCGTCGGAAACTCCGAGATCGGCCACATGGTCATCGGAGCCGGACGGCCCCTGCCGTACGACAGCCTTCTGGTCCAACAGGCCATCGACACAGGTGCTCTGCGAACGGACCCGCAGCTGGGTGCCCTCTTGGAGAAGACCGCCACCGCCGAGCGCGCACTGCACCTGATCGGACTGTGCTCGGACGGGCAGATCCACGCCCACGTCGAGCACCTCGGCGAACTGCTGGCCGCCGCCCACGCACACCAGGTGGGGCGCGTGTTCATCCACGCGATCACCGACGGACGGGATGTCGCCGACCACACCGGCGAGTCGTACTTGGCGCGGGTGACCGAGATCGCCGCTGAAGCCGGGGCCGGACAGATCGCCACCGTCATCGGCCGGGGTTACGCGATGGACAAGGCGGGCGACCTCGACCTGACCGAGCACGCGGTCACCTTGGTCGCCGACGGGCGGGGCACTCCCGCCGACAGCGTCCACGCGGCGGTCGCCGCCACCGACCGCGGCGACGAGTGGGTCCCCGCCACCGTGCTCACGACCGCCGAAGGGGCTTCGGTCGCCGACGGAGACGCGGTGCTCTTCTTCAACTTCCGCAGCGACCGCATCCAGCAGTTCGCCGACCGTCTCGGTGAGCATCTGGCGCACACCGGCCGCTCGGTGGAGATGCTCAGCCTGGCGCAGTACGACACGCGCGCCGCCATCCCCGCTCTGGTGAAGCGGGCGGACGCCTCCGGCGGCCTGGCCGACGAACTCACCGCGGCCGGGCTGCGCAGCGTCCGCATCGCCGAGACCGAGAAGTTCGAGCACGTCACCTACTACGTCAACGGCCGTGACGCCACAGTGCGCGACGGCGAGGAGCACGTGCGGATCACGGCAGACGGCAAGGCCGACTACGTGGCGCGTCCGCAGATGAACCTGGACCGCGTCACCACCGCCGTCGTCGAGGCCGCCCATCGCAAGGACGTCGACCTGGTCGTCGCCAACCTGGCCAACATCGACGTGGTCGGACACACCGGGGACCTGGCCGCCACCGTCCTCGCCTGCGAGGCGACCGACACCGCGGTCGGCCAGATCCTCCAGGCGGCCCGGGACAGCCACCGCTGGGTCCTCGCCGTCGGCGACCACGGCAACGCCGAACAGATGACCAAGCAGGCACCGGACGGCACCGTGCGGCCCTACGGCGGACACACCACCAACCGGGTCCCGCTGGTCGTCGTCCCCCTCACGAACGGCACCTCGGAACCCGTGCTGCCGGAGTCGGCCACGTTGGCCGATGTCGCCCCGACCCTCCTGCGCCTGCTGGGACACAAACCCGGATCCGCCATGACAGGAAGGCCTCTGCTGTGAGTCCACCTGCCACCACCGATACCCCGTGGCATCGAACTCCCGTCCCGTCCGACTGCCTGGAAAAGCCTCACATCGCCGCCGCCCTCGCAGAGGACACCCTCGTACGCAGGCTGGACTCCGGTGGCGTCGAAGGAGTGCTGCACGAAGCGCCCGACCGCTCCCGGGCGGTGCTGGGTCTGCACAACCCGACCTCGGCCGAAGCCCGGATCAACCTCGATGCCCTGCTGCCCGAACTCGCCGACTGCACGTGGCACTTCCTCAGCGGGTCCATGCACACCAGTCACGCCGCCGACGGGATGTACGTCCATCTGCCGGTCTCCGGCACGGTCTGGCTGACGGCGGCCTCCTAGGAGACGGCCGTCGGTCCGGGCGCCCGCGCCCGACCACCCGCGTCGGTGCCGACGACAGGAGACGTCGTCGGCGCCTCGCAAGATCCACCGCAGCCTGCGTGAGGCAGCCCCCGAGGGTCCGCTGCCTCGCCTTCTCTTTCAGGGCACCGCCAACCCCGAAGGATTCGACATGAGTTACGTACGAGCCGGAGCGCCCCCGGGAGCCGGCGCGCTCTTCGCCCGTTGTACGCCGCTGAGGAACAAGCCGCCCACGCGGACAGTCGGCCACGGCCCTCCCTTCGCTCCGGATACCGGAACGCCCAGCGTCGGCAGGACCGACCGGGATGTCCCCCTCCCCCGTCCAGGACTCGCCCGACCGTCACACCGGTGACCGGCCAAGGGGCGTCGCAGGACGTCTCGTTCCACCTCATCACACAGACCACGGTCACATCCGAAGGAAGGTCCTCAGCAGTGTTCACCAAGAATCACCGCCGCGCTTGCCTCGCCGCCACGGCTCTTGCGGCCCTTACCCTGGCAGGCTGCGCCGACGGCGGGGGAAGCGATGCGCTGCAGGTCAGCGGATCGACCACCGTGGCGCCGGTGGCCGCCGACGCGGCCCAGGACCTCAAGGCAAAGGGCCTCGACATCACCGTGGCCACCCAGGGCGGTTCGGCCGGCGGCATCTCCCAGCTCGCCTCCGGGCAGATCAACATCGCCATGAGCTCGAAGCCCCTGGGCAAGGAGGACAAGGCCGCAAGCCCCGGAACCAAGTTCCACTCCACGCAGATCGGCGCCGACGCCGTCGGGGTCATCGTCACCAAGCGAGTGGCCGACGCCGGCGTCAAGAACCTCACCGCCGAGCAGGTACGCGGCCTGTTCGAGGGGAAGATCACCAACTGGTCCGAGGTCGGCGGCCCGAACCTCAAGGTCTTCGTCTACGACAAGGAGCCGGGACGCGGGACGCGGGAGGTCCTCGACAAGTACCTCTACGGGGACGGGAAGGCTCCGGCGCCGCCGAAGTCGGGCAACTTCGCCGTCGTGGGCGGCAATCTGGAGACCCGCAACAAGCTGGAGTCCACGCCCGGTGCCGTGGCGCCGCTCTCCACCAGCTTCGTCGAGGGGCGCAAGGGTCTGGCCGCGGTGAACCTGGACGGCATCGAGCCGTCTCCGAAGAACATCGCCTCCGGCAAGTACCCCATGGCACGGCCGCTGTTCTTCATCACCGACGGCGAGCCGGACGGTGCGTCCAAGAAGTTCATCGACTACACGCTGACCGCCAAGGGCCAGGCCCTGATGACCAAGCACGGCTACCTGACCCTCAAGGAAATCGGGAAGTAGCCGATGACCACCAAGACACTGGCCCCGCCATCCGTGCCATCCGGCACGGGCAGTCGCCCCCGCCCGTCGAAGTGGATCTGGAGCTGGACCTGGGTCGGGGCGTTCGCCGTCATTGCTCTGCTCCTGACGGTCGTCGGCTACCTCGGCGCAGGCGTCGGCAGCGGCCACGTCGGCTGGGCCGATCTCCTTTTCGAATCCGCGTGGAGCCCGGCCAACTCCGCCTACGGCGGTCTGGCGATGATCTACGGCACGGCCGTCGTGTGCGTTCTCGCCCTCGTCATCGCCGTACCGGTCAGCTGGGGTGCCGCCGTCGCACTGACGGAATACCTGCCGCCCCGCCTCGCCCGGCCGCTGCGCCTGTGCGTCGAACTACTCGCCGCCGTACCGTCCATCGTCTACGGACTCATCGGCATCATGGTCGTCCGTCCGGTCATCGCGCGGATCGCGGACGTACCCGGCGGAGACAGCCTCGCCGCCGCCGGTATCGTCCTGGCGGTCATGATCACCCCGACGGTCGTGGCTGTCAGCGTCGACGCGCTCACCGCGGTGCCGGACCGCGTCCGCGAGACCGCCCTCTCGCTCGGCCTGACCCGCCAGGAGATGATCCGCTCCGCGGTACTGCCGCTCGCCCGGTCCGGCATGAGAGCGGCCGTTCTGCTCGGCCTGGCCCGGGCGCTCGGTGAAGCGATCGCGGTGTTCCTGGTCGTGGGCCGGGCCGACGGCCGGATGCCCACCAGCTTCGGAGAGTTCGTCGACTCGCTGAGCCACCCCGGCCAGACGCTGACGACGAAGCTCGCCGGACCGGAGCCCGTACTGGCCGGAACAACCGGGCCCTACTTCGCCGCTCTGTGCGGACTCGGCCTCATCCTCCTGGCGCTGGTGGCCGCGGCAACCATCTGGGGCACCCGGGGCCGCACTCGCGGCGCCACGACCAAGAGTGCCCCTCGGTACCGGGGCAGCGCGCGAATGCGTCTTCAGCGGGACCGGATGGTGCGGACGCTGCGGCTGGGTGCGCTGCTGCTGCCCACCGCGCTCCTCGTCGGCATGCTCGCGCTCCTCGTGACACGAGGAAGCTCGGCGTTCAACCCGTCCTTCTGGTTCACGTCCGCCACCGGCGCGGCGGGGGGAGGCGTGCGCGACCAGATCACCGGCACCGTGCTGCTCATCGCCGCGACGGGCATCCTGGCCCTGCCCCTCGGCTTCGGCGCGGGCGTCTTCATCGGGGTGCACGCATCCGCCCGTACGGCGCGAGTGCTGCAGACCCTCACGATCATCCTCGGAGGGGTACCGACCATCCTGCTGGGACTGGCCGGATTCGTGATCCTCTCCACCACGATGGGGTGGGGCCGGTCATGGCTGGCGGGCGCGATCGTACTCGTCCCCGTCGTCGTACCGGTGATCGCCCTGACCACTGCCGCCCGAGTGCGGAGCATTCCCGCCGAACTCACGGAAAGCGCCATGTCACTGGGCCTGACGCGCGCGCAGTTCATCCGTTCCGTCGTGGTTCCGTACACCTGGCCCGCGACCATCACCGGACTGCTGCTCGGCCTGGCCCGCGCAGCCGGTGAGACCGCCCCGCTGCTGTTCACCGCCACCGTCTTCTTCGGTGCACCCGCTCTGCCGGACGGCATCGTGGAAGCACCGGTGCAGGCCCTGCCGACCCACATCTTCACCCTTTCCCAGGACTCGGGTGACCCTCAGGCCGTCACCCAGGCATGGGGCAGCGCGATGGTGCTGGTCCTGATCACTGCCGTACTCCTCAGCGCGGCGGTCGCGCTGCGGAACCGTTTCGAGGGGGAACGATGGACCACGTGATCTCCGTACGCCGACTGAGCGTGCGCAGCCGCGAGAAGACCCTGGTGGGCCCTGTCTCCTTCAACCTGGAGCAGGGGTCCACCACCGGATTGTGCGGACCGTCGGGAGCCGGCAAGTCCACCATCCTGCGCGCCCTGGTGGAGTTGCTCCCCAGCGGGCTGACCCGCGACGGGGAGCTGCGGGTGCTCGGGCGAACGATCCCACCCGGCCGAGGAGATGCCGAACTGCGGGCCAAGGTGGTTCTCGTACCCCAGACCCCGGTCGTCTTCGGGGGAAGCGTCCTCGACAACGCCCTCTTCGGTCTCCGCCATGTCCTGCGTGCTCCTCAGGAGGCGCTGCGAGAGCGGGCGGAGCAAGCCCTGGAAGAGGCCGGGCTGTGGACCGAGGTCGCCGACCGGCTCGACTCACCGGCACAGAACCTGTCGGCGGGCCAGCGCCAACGGCTCTGCCTTGCCCGGGCACTGGCGCTGGAGCCGGCCGGGCTGCTGCTCGACGAGCCCACCAGCGCACTCGACGAACGCAGCAGGGACAAGGTCGAGCAGTCCATCGCCGCGCTGCGCGGCCGGCGAGCAGTCCTGCTCGTCTCCCACGACCCCGCGCAGGTGGAGCGTCTGTGCGACACGACGGTCCACCTGGACCAGCTGACGACGGAATCGGAGACTGCCGCCGTGGCCTGATCCCGGCGCCGGAGAACGAACAGGAGGACGCACCGATCCGGGCCCGGCCCGGCTCCACCGCCGGGCACCCGTTGCTATGCGCCGACTCGGCTGCGCTGATGCAGGATGTGCATCAGCGCAGCGCGCACCCCCTCCCCCAACCGGTAGTAGACAAGACGCCCCTCTCGCCTGCTCTCGATCAGCCCGACACAGCGCAGCCGTTTCAGGTGGTGGCTGACCGTCGCCGCGGACACCCCGACATCCGCCAGTTCACACACCGCGGCCTCCGCACCCGCCCTCTCCGCCAGGCCCACCAGAAGCTGGAGACGGACGGGGTCTCCCAGGGTCTTGAACACCTGGGACCACCAGACCATGTCGGCAGCGCTCAACTCCAGACACGCCCCGTCGCAGCCGAGCCCAGCCCCCTTCTCGCACATGACGCCTCCCTCCCAGCGCCCTCCGGGATCCGTTGCCGATCGACCGCCCCATGCTTCGCGCCTGGCAGCGGCTTGTACGGAACAGTTCAGGCGGCCTGCGACAACAAGCCCGCCAGAACTGACAGAGCGCCGGGTGTAACGCGGTAGTAGACCCAGCTGGCGCGACGCTCTGATTCGAGCAGGCCTGCTTCTCGCAGCTTCCGCAGATGATGGCTGACCGTGGGCTGGGAGACTCCGACGTCCTGGATGTCACAGACACACGCCTCTCGGGCGGGCTGGGCGGCGATCTTCGAGAACAACCGCAGCCGAACGGGATCGGACAGCGCCTTGAACATGGCGGCGATCCTCTCCGAGTCGGCAGCGGACAGCTCCTTCTCCCCGAGCGGCCGGCAGCACACAGCTGCGGCAGCACGACCGACGTCGTACCCCAGAGCCAGATTAGACATGCCTCTATGTTGACAGTCATCGAATCATTTGCCAAGCGCCGGGACGCCCTCTTCGACACTCCCAGCAGATTCGACACTTGTCTATGTTGACGCATGTCGATTCGGGGGCCATGCTGGGCGGTATCGACAGACATCGAATCGAGGAGCCGCTGTGAGCACGCCGACTGCACCTGTTCCGCCCGTGGTGGTCATCGGTGCCGGACCGATCGGGCTGGCAGCCGCAGCCCACCTCTCCGAGCGCGGGATCGCCCCCCTCGTCCTCGAAGCAGGTCCCGCCGCAGGTACCGCGGTACACGAGTGGGCACATGTGCGCCTCTTCTCCACCTGGAGCGAAGTCGTCGATCCCACCGCCGAGAAGCTCCTCGCCGCCACGGGCTGGAGCAAGCCCGACGCCAGCACGTATCCGAGCGGCGGCGACTGGGTCGAGCAGTACCTGCGGCCGCTCGCCGCCGCGCTCGGCGACCGGGTCCGCTACGGCGCCCGGGTCACCGGCGTCTCCAGAGCGGGACGCGACCGGATCGTGGACGCCGACCGCGACACCCAGCCGTTCGTGGTGCACGTCCAGCGCGGCGACGGCCGCGAGGAACGGATCCTCGCCACCGCCGTGATCGATGCCTCCGGTACCTGGTCCCTGCCCTCTCCCGCCGGTGGCAGCGGCCTGCCCGCTCTCGGTGAGCGCTCAGCGGCCGATCGCCTCACCTACCGCGTCCCCGACCTCAGGGACCCGGCGATGCGTACCCGCTACGCGGGGAAACGGACCGCGGTCCTCGGCTCCGGCTCCTCGGCTTTCACCGCGCTCGCGTCCCTGGCCGATCTCGCACACTCCCAGGACGACATGGAGACGAAGACGGTGTGGGTGCTGCGCCGCGGCCTCTCCGATGCCACCTTCGGCGGCGGGGAAGCAGACGAACTTCCCGCACGCGGCGCACTCGGCCTGGCGGCGAAGGCGGCCGTCCGCGACGGGCACGCCGAGGCGGTCACCGGTTTCCGTACCGAAGCAGTCGAGCGCGACACCGACGGGCGGCTGATCCTGGTGGCCGAAGACGGCCGACGCCTGCCGCCGGTGGACGAGATCATCGTCCTGACCGGGTTCCGCCCGGATCTGTCGCCCCTGTCCGAGGTACGCCTGCGCCTGGACGAACGCCTGGAGGCACCGGTCGCGCTCGCCCCGCTGATCGACCCCAACCAGCACTCCTGCGGCACCGTCTACCCGCACGGCCACCGGGAGCTGTCCCACCCCGAGTCCGGCCTCTACCTGGTCGGCATGAAGAGCTACGGACGTGCGCCCACCTTTCTGGCGATGACCGGCTACGAACAGGTCCGCTCCCTGGCGGCCGCCCTGGCCGGCGACACGGACGCAGCCGACCGCGTGGAGCTGGTACTCCCGGAGACCGGTGTATGCGGCGGCTCCGGACTGTTCGACACCACCGACCCCCCGGAGACCGGTGCGGCAGGCTGCTGTGCCACCTCCGCTCCGGTACCGGTCCGGATCACCACCGGCACCCCCGACACGGCCGCCGCCTCCGGCAGTTGCTGCGGCGCCTGACAAACCACCGGAGTACCGCAGCCGCCGGTACCCGTCGAAACCATCAGGAGGAACACCCCATGTCCCGCATGCAACTCGCCCTGCGCGTACCGGACTTGCAAGCCGCGATCGTCTTCTACAGCAAGCTCTTCGACACCAGGCCGGTCAAGCGCCGTGACGGCTACGCCAACTTCGCCATCGCCGAGCCCCCGCTGAAGCTCGTACTCATCGAAGGAACGGCGGGCGAGGCGACCCGCCTGGACCACCTCGGCGTCGAGGTCGCGACCGCCGAAGAGGTTCAGGAAGCCGCCGACCGGCTCGCGGAGGCGGGACTGACCACCACCGAAGAGAAGGACACCACCTGCTGCTATGCCCTCCAGGACAAGGTCTGGGTGCACGGCCCCGGGCACGAGCCGTGGGAGGTGTACGTGGTCAAGGCGGACGCCGACTCCCTGGTCAAGCAGGCCGACAGCGCCTGCTGCCAGCCTGCGGACGACGTACGACCGGCGCCGCGGCCCGACGCGACCGACTGCTGCTGACCGGCACATGGGCGACCTCTCGGCAGCCTCCCCCGCACCGGCCGCGCTCGATCAGCCCGCGCGGCCACGCGCCGCCCTGCCGGCCCTGTGCCTGACCCAGATCACCAGCTGGGGCGTCGTCTACTACGCCTTCCCCGTCCTCAACCCGCAGATCACCGATGCCACCGGATGGAGCCCGGCCAAGACCACTGCCGCGTTCTCCGCGGCCCTGCTGGTCTCCGCCCTGGCCGGCATCCGCATCGGCCGCGTCCTGGACGCCCGTGGCCCCCGGGCGGTCATGACCACCGGCTCCGTCATCGGCGTGGCGAGCCTGATCGTGATCGCCACCGCGCCCAACCTGCTCCTGTTCACCACCGGATGGCTGCTCGCGGGTCTCTCCATGGCCTCCACCTTCTACCAGCCCGCGTTCGCCGCCCTCACCCGCTGGTGGGCTCCCGATCACGTACGCGCCCTGACCGTCGTCACCCTCGCCGGTGGACTGGCCTCCACGGTCTTCGCTCCGCTGACCGCCCAGCTGAGTGGTCATTTCGGCTGGCGCCACACCTACCTGATCCTCGCGGTCGCCTTGGCCGCCTTGACCGTGCCCGCCCACGCCTTCGCACTGCGCGGTCCCTGGCCGCCCGCCCCTGTTCCACCGGCGTCCGGCGCCGACACCGGTGCGGCCTCCCTCGCCAGGAGCCGTCCGTTCCTGCTCCTGGCCGTCGCCCTCACGCTGTCGGCGTTCGCGATGTACGCCGTGGTCGTCACCCTCGTCCCTCTCCTGCTCGACCGCGGTTACACCGCGACCCAGGCCGCCTGGGCTCTGGGACTGGGCGGAGCCGGACAGACCCTCGGCCGCACCCTGTACGCCGCCCTGGCCCGACGTACGTCACCCGCCCTGCGCGCCACCGTCCTCATCGGTCTGGGAGGAACAGCCACCGGGGCCTTCGCGCTGTTCCCCGGCCCCTACCCGCTGTTGGCGCTCCTCGCCGTCGTCGCCGGAACCATCCGCGGCAACCTGACCCTGCTGCAGGCCACCGCCATCACCGACCGGTGGGGCACTCGCCATTACGGACGCCTCTCAGGGCTCCTCGCCGCCCCCACGACCACCGCCTCCGCGCTCGCCCCGTTCGCCGGAACCGCCCTGGCCGTCCCTCTCGGCGGCTATCCCCAGCTGTTCGCCGTCCTCGCGCTGGCCTCGGCAGTCGCCGCTCTCGTCGCCTGGCGCACCACACCGACCGATCGGATGGCCTGACGACATCCGGGCCGGCGCCCTCCCCAGAGCCGCACGGCATCCTCCGAATTCACAGTCCGGCCACTTTCGGCCGTGCCAAAGTGATCACAGGGCGTCTATGGTCGACGGGTGGCTGTCATAGATCTGCAGACGTCGGAGGACGGGTTCCTCGAAGGGGGCTCGTGCGGGCCGGGGTTGGACTGCAAGCCCCTTGAGCGTGCCGAAGCCGAACAGCTGTCGGCGATGCTGCGGACCATCGCCGACCCCACCCGGCTGCAGTTGTTCCGGTTGCTGGAGCAGGCCCCCGACGGCGAAGCCTGCGTGTGCGACCTGGCAGACGCCTTGGGGCTGCGTCAGTCCACGCTCAGCCACCACCTGAAGATCATGACCGAGGCCGGGCTCCTGGACCGCGAACGGCGCGGCACCTGGGCCTGGTTCTCCGTCAACCACGAGGGGCTGCAACGGATCCGCTCGATCCTGGATCCGGCACCGCGGGCTCCAGGCGACTGAGCACGGGCGCTCGCCAGATCCGGTGAGATGGCGCAGACGCGTGGTCGCACTCGGAGAGCGCCGAGCGTCTCAGCCAGTGGCGGTGTCCCTCAACCGAGCGCGCAGACCGCGCCCGTTCTCCATCTCGGCCGCGTCCTGCGATAGTTGCAACCGACCGCTGGTCGGGAAGCCGAGGGCTGGACTGCGGTGGAGGAATCCTCAAGGACGGCCGAACGACAGGGCATGCTGCGGGCCCGGCGTGGGACCCGCGCTCGCTTCGCGGCCGTTGACGCGGAGGCGGAGTGGGAGCACGCCCCCCGGCGACAAGAACGCCTCTTCGACCACTCTGGCAAGTGGTCGAGCCGGCGGTACACCTCCAAGTCCACTGAAGCTTCGTAAGACCGTGGTCTTTGTGGTGGGGCGGGTGGAAATGCCGAGATGGTGGAAGACGGCTCGGTAGAGGGTGACGATCTCATTGTGTCGAGTGGCAACACAGCGTCCCTGGTCTGCGTGGCCGCCGTCCCGAATTCAGCTGGCAGTGCCGCACGCTGGGCCGGATTTTGGTCTTCGGGTTCCGCCGAAGTCTACTCGCTGGCTACCCTCAATGAGCTTGAGCCCGCGTCAGGGGGTGAGGTATGGGTGGTGGCGACGAGGCAGCCCCGAAGCCCGAGGTAGTGAGCAATCAGATCACTCAGGGCACCGTCTTCGGCCCTGTGGTGCAAGCTGGCGCGTTCACCGGTCAGATCCACTATCACTACGGGGACGAGCGACGACCGCTTGACTTACCCGCGCTGCGGTTATGGATCGACCGCATCAAGGCGGACTATTTCGCGATGGTCGAGGACACAGGCGACCGAGCAGGAGTTACACACCTCGAGCCAATCAATCTCGTACGTGCCGGTCTGGACGACGCAGGTCCCGACAGCGAACGACGCAAGGACACAATCCGGCGCATCATTGTCGTCGGCATCATCAGCTACCTCGCCAGGCCCTGCACGCCGCCAGACGAGCCGCTGCCCGAGCAGATCCTCCTCGATCTGATTGTTTTCGCGCTATGGCCCGTGGTCACCGCCGAGAATCTGCCGATGGGCTGGCAGGGCGAGCTGGCGCAGATCACCTCGCCCCGGCTGGCAGCGCTCGTGGAAGGATCGCGAGCCGAGCGCAGGCCCAGAGCTGAGGCTTTTGCGCGCGCCGTGGCCAACAAATCGTTCTCCTCGGCGATGGCCACACTCTTCGACGACCTAGCCGATCCTCACCGCGGCGGTGCACTGTTGACCGCGATGGCCATCGCGAGTGGTCTGCCCGCGCCGCCGGTCGGACGACGGGAAGGCAAGAGGGTCGCTGCGTGGGTGCTCGCCATCGCAGGCGGTGCCGCACTGGCGGAAGCCGTGGGAGATCGTGACACACAGGCCGCCCGCATCATCGTCGACGTGATCGCGAACCTGCCCGTCGACCCGAGCAACGCGTTCAACCCGACAGACCCACTGGACGTGATCGGGTGGCTGCTCAGCTGATGGACACTTCACCCGACCTCTTACTCAGTGCCCTCTGGCTCACAGCAAAGATCATATCCTATGGCACATTAGGGCTATTCCTCGTCAGTCAGGGCAATCCTCGTGAAGTGCGAGGAGCGGCCATTATCTTCAACTACCTGAACGCGATACCACCGACTGCGATCTTCCGCTGGCGAAAGCCCGATGCACTCCACAAGCGCGGGGGGTACGAAGTCACCGTCTACAACTCCACCACCGACGAGGAGGAGGCAAAGCCCGCTATTTTCCATCCGATCAGGTTTTCCCCAACCTACCCGCTATGGCCGAAGAAGGGCCCCCAGCCCAAGAGTGTCATGAAACAAAGGGCGATGCTAAACTTCCTGGCGAGGTTGTTTTTCTTCATCTTTTTCTTTCTCGGCTCTTTCTCCTTGCTCGGGTGGTTGGCGGTTACTGAGAGCTGGCACTGGGGCGTTGCGCTGGAGGTATTGGCCGTCCATCAGCTCGCTTTCGCCCGTGCCTACCGTTACTTCGTGTGGCTGAGAGGGTGGCTCTTTGCAGTCATCGGCATCGGGGTGTGGGTGTACCTGCAAGGCGAGGTGCTCACGACCGTCGCGGTTTGTACCGCTGGCGCGCTGGTCACAATCTCCATCCTTGGCCAGTGGCACATGGCAACGTCGCGGCGGTTCCAGTCCATGCGCGACTTGGAAATGGGCCCTTTCGACCCGGACCGCTGGAAGAGGCCATGGTGAAACCCCAACATGGGACACAGTCACTTGGACCGTGTCCTATGTGGTGAGGCGGAGGAACCGCTATTCGCCCTTCAAGGCAACGACGCCGCAGGCAGCTCTTCTGAAGCTTCCGGTTCAGCTGACAGGCCACCAATAGTGAGACCCAACATAAGGGCCCCTTCCAGCGCCGCGAGGACGCTCAAAAGTTGGCTCTTCTCCTCGGGCGTACCGTGATCAGCGTGCTTCATCTTCTGCAACTGGTTCCGAATAGAAACCAACGCAATAGCGATCACGTCGTGGATAAAGTCGGGACCTTGACCATCATCGTTCTCGCTAGCTTCGCGCGGCGCGATGGGGTCACCACCATAAACAAAGCATAGGGCTTCGGCGCGCTTGGTCGGACGTCTTTGCCCTTGCACCTCATGCGTCAAATCTTCCGCACCGGGAAGATTGGCATCCACCCAGACCAACACTTCCGCAGGCTTGACGCTTTCCCTCATGATGCGATCAAGCAATTCGATAAGAGAGTTGGCAGCCTGCGAAACGCCGTCCTCCGAGAATCGAAGAGCGTCTCGGGCGCCTCGAATTTTCCTCACGAGCGGGGAGTTCCTACGCTCTACACGCTTGACCGAAGCCTCCGCCACCATGGAACGAAAGTTCGCCACTAGGTGGTCTACGCCTTCTGGGGCGAGCGTTGCAAGATCAGAATTCTTCGCACTTGTCACCTGCATAGGAAGGGCTGCGAGGACTCTCTCTCCGAGGAAATCGTCGAGAGCCACCAGCACTTCGACGGCGTTCACCGTAAGAATGTTAGCTGGCTGGACACCTTTGAGTTGATTCTGTGAGGAAATTTTGACGGCATCATTCCACGCCACAACGAAAGGCGTAAGTGCACGCACTCCACGTCGAACGGCCAGCGCGACCACAGCACCGTCTCGCTTCAAGGAATCAATGAAGCGTTTATGGGTTGCCGAACCCAGAAGGCGCTCAACGAAGCTGCTGTAGCTCTGATTATTGAATCGCTCAACCCAACGTTGCAGCTGCTCACCCTCACATTCATCAACAAAGGCTTGGAATATTTCCTTCAGCCGCTCTTCCGCAACTTCCGAAAAGCAGTCCTCGACCCGCTCCTGCCACGGCCGCGGGTCACTGTCGTTGGTCAGCGCCTCGCACAGCGAGACGAAAGCCTCCATCACGAGCACAGCAGATTCGGTGATTCGCAGCGTCTCGAGCAGCCCAGGATCCAACGTCCGTACGAAAGCGGCAAAGCTGGATTGGTAGACGATGACAGGTGCGGGTTCTTGCACTGCGCCTCACCTCGCTCTGACAAGTACGCGTGTTCGCCAAGGTACCGACGAACGGAACGATGCGGTACGGAGTTTCGTGCACGAAACTGCCGACGTGCACCGGCAGGAGTCTCCGGTGGGCAGACAGTACGGCACACCAGTGACATCGCTGAGTGGCCGTCAGGAGCGCGTGCAGCAAGTCGACGTCACTGCCACTTTCGCAGGCCTCAGTATTCTGGAGCGAAGCGTCCTGCATGAGGTTCACATGGCCCTGAGTGTCCATGCCCTGCACGAGGACGACCCCGACTTCGTCCTGCTGGACGGCCCCCTCGCCGAGTGCGACCGGGTCAGCGGCTCACGCGCGGACTACTCCCGCAAGCACCGCCGGCACGGAGTGAAGGTCCAGGTGGTCACCGATCCGGACGGCCAGCTGCTCTGGCTCTCACCCGCTCTGCCGGGTCGGTCTCACGAAGGGCGAGATCCAGTCCACAGCCTCAGCTCTTCTTAATCTGCTTGTAGAAGAAGAATGCGGGCTGTTCCGCGGTCGGGAGCACCCACGACCGGCCCAGCAGGTCGGGCAGCGGCTGGCCGTCCGGGAGAACGGTGAAGCCATGCCGGGCATAGAACTCGCGGAGCCGCGCGGTTTCAAGATCGCGGGTGGCGTTGCCGAACCAGATTCGTACGCCTCGCTCCTTCAGCCGATCCTCCATTTCACGGACCAGCGCGCTCCCGATACCCCGTCCCCGGAAGGCTGGGGCCACAGCCATGAGGTCAAGTACGCTGTGCCGGTCCAGGACAGGCGCGTACTCCAGCCGTTGCATCATCGTCATGCCGACAGCCACCTCTGACCGGCAGGTCAGTGCGGCGCCCGCCAGTTGGCCGGTCTCAATGTCGTGGTAACGCAGCACCAGCGGCGCGTACAGGCGATCGTCTTTCACAGCCGGGATGGCGTTGGGCGCGATGCCCTGGAAGGTCCTGCTGAATAGATCCTGCACTTCGGCCCTTTTGGCGTCGGTGTTGGCCTCTGATATCGCCGCATCGGTGCTCATGCGGCATAACAGTAGGGCGCACTCGGCCACTGTCCCCCTCTCCGGCCGGGCCAGCAACCGAGACGCCCAGGCGCAGCTCTACGGGTGCGCTGCTCCTCCTTCGGCGTCCCCTCGCTGACGGAGCACCGGGGCCAGGGTTCGGTACTCCGTGGTGCGGGAGGAGCGCTATCCGGCCGTTTCCCCGGGGGGTGATCAGCTTGCGACGGATGTCGTCCGCAGGGACGTACCACGCGTATAGGTCCCGGCCATGGCCACCAGGTCGGCGTCCAAGGTCTCCGGTCCCCCGCCGTGCCGTCCGCGCTCCCGAGTGGATGCCCGGCCCTCCAAAGGTCTTGCCCCGGATGTAGTCTCGCTCCGACTTGACCACGCCCGCGAAGAACACGAACAGGGCGGCGCCGTGGCCGCTCGTGTCGTGCACGCCCTGGGGCGACCGGTCAGCAGATCCAGGTGAAAGCCCTGCCAGCGCAACTCCTCAGCGGTGTTGACCAACTCGCGGGTTGCCGCGTCCAAGTCGCTTGAACTCGTGCACGACAAGGCGGACGCGCACCTGAGGGGGGTGCGCTCTACGATCGCCGCCAGGTCCAGCGCCCGGAGACGACGGGCGCCTCGGTGGGCCGTCGACCGGATCACCAGCGGCGTGGGCCGCGGCAGGCGCCGGCATCCGGAAGCTGCACGAAGCGTCCATGCCGCCCAGGTCGGCCGGGCCGGGCCGGAGCATCGTCGCGCTGGCGGCGGCACTCAACGACGAGTGCAAGTTGCTCGTGACGAAAGGTGTGCTGCCCGCTGACCTGGTCGCCTGCAACCACCAGGTCGCCAAGGCCGCGCTTCGGCCGTGGGCTCCGGCGTTCACACACGGCGACCTACAGATCGCGCACGTCTTCTAGACGGCGACGAGGTCACCGGCGTCGTCGCCGTCTATGGCACCGACATCGACCTCGACATGATTCACGCGTGGTGGTCGTTGCGAAATCTGCTGGCAGTTCGCTGGCTGATCGAGCACAACTTCGGCCCCTTCGCGCCAGGCTGTGAGGTTGACGTGCTGAGATCCCGGACGTGAGCCGCACGCTAGGGCGTACATGTGCTGCCGCAAATGCTGCATCGCCGCACACCCTAGCGCAGCCCTTCTCGCGAGCCTGGCGGGGCTACGGGGCATGCCAAGCGTCCCTCTCTGGAACTGCGTGCCCATAGCGTGCCCATGAGGGCGAAAAACAGCGGTCAACAGCGGCGCGTTCAGGCCCATTCGACCACTCCATGGATCAGGCAGCTGCGCTGATCAGAGCCCTAGAGCTTACCCAAGCGCCGTCGCTTCCCAAGCTGAGAGCGCGAGTTCGATTCTCGTCACCCGCTCCATCGCGAAGCCCCAGGCCGGCAGCCTGGGGCTTATTTGCTGTCCAGCCCGATTTGCGAGCGGCGTGCCCTCCGCATGCCCCAAGTGAAGGCACATCGGCTACGCCGAAGGCTCCCCGGCGGTCCCGAAAGGCGCCCTCGACCGTCGCGCCAACCCTCGACTGCCGCGCCAACCGTGGATGCGCGTGCGGGGCGCCGCTTCGGCAAGGCGAAGAGCGGCACCGCGAGCCGCCATCCACCGGGCCGTGGCCGCCCGCGCTCGGATGCGGGTGAACCGGAGTGCCGGGTCTTCGGGCCACTGGGCGCGCCGGGGGGCGAGGTGGTGCTGCCCGGGCCCGCCCCCGATCGCGGACGGCGTGACGTACGTCGACGACCTCGCCGTGCGAAGCCCGGAGCACCCGTCGCGGGTTGCCCTGCACCACCCGTGCCCGATTGTCTTGCCCCACGTAACGCGAAAATCTGCGACGGCGGGAGTAGACATTGAGCGATGGCGTGGTTATGTTTTCTCTCGTAGCCCAGAGGACAGCAGGGCCCGGCAGAGATGAACTGCCGGGAGCAGCAGTACACGCGGTACGGCAGTGCAGGGAGTTGGACGGTTCGGTGGTGGAGCTTCGGAGCCGGAGCAGTTGCTGGATGGCGACGGTGCTGACCCCCGGACCGGGTGGCCCGCAGGTTCAGGGGCCGCCGTGAGGGAGTACCGCAGTACACGCAGCCGCAGTACACGCAGTGGCACCGCACAGCAGCGGGACCGGAAGCAGCACCCCGGTGAAGGCGTCGGCTGCGGGCGCGCGCACCGGGAGGTCCGGCGTGGGTTCCCAGGCGTAACTGTTGCACGACGGCTGGGAGCCGCTTGCCGAAAACGTGACGCTCTGACAGGTCGCTCGCGGTAGGCAACACCGGCAGTAGGCACGGTAAGTGATGCAGAGGACAGGAACGGAGGAGTCGGGCGCCCTCAGGATCGCCCGGGCACAAGCACGGGGGCCCGGGTACCGCAGGACATCGTGAGTGAGGTGGTCTCCGGTCAGACAACCGCGATCCCCGCGCGTCCCTTTCCCTCCCGGGCGGACGAGCGGAACGAGATAGGACCGGCACAGCCGTTCACCGCCGGTCGATGGTGGAGCAGTTCCTTCGGGGCCCCGGTGCCGATCGGCACCGGGGCCCCTCCACGCGAGTTCCCACACACCCCTGAGATCTCCCCTCGGCCAGCCCCACAGCACCCGAATTCCGCTTTCCGAGTGAGCACATGACCGCTGAGAACAGCCCGCCCGCGGCACGCAGCCGGATACCTCGCCGCCCCTCCGTCACCCACCGCCCATCCGAGGCCGACGGACCTCCCCACCCGTCCGTCCGGCGGGCAAGTGCCGCCTCGGAGGACGCCGTTCACAGCGTGGCGGCCGCGCTGAAGCCGAGGATGCGGGGCTGGCTGCACGCCGGAGTGTTTCCCCTCGCGCTTGCCGGGGGCGTCGTTCTGATCACCGTTGCCCGCTCTGCTGCGGCGGTCGCCGCCTGCTCGGTGTACGCGCTCTCCGCCTGTCTGCTGTTCGGCACCAGTGCGCTCTACCACCGCGTGGCATGGGGTCCGCGCGGTGAGTCCGTCCTGCGGCGGCTGGACCACGCGAACATCTTCCTGATCATCGCCGGCTCCTACACGCCTCTGGCCGTGTTGCTGCTGCCCGCCGGGGAGCAGCGGATTCTGCTGGTCCTGGTGTGGGGCGGAGCCGTGGCCGGCATCGCGTTCCGCGTCTTCTGGCTCGGTGCGCCGCGCCGGCTCTACACGCTGTGCTACATCGCGCTGGGCTGGGCCGCCGTCTTCTACCTGCCCGGCTTCGCACACGCCGGCGGCACCACGGTGGCCGTCCTCGTCGTCGTCGGTGGTCTCCTCTACACCGCGGGCGCCACCGTGTACGGCCTCAAGCGCCCCGATCCCTGGCCGCGCTGGTTCGGCTTCCACGAGGTCTTCCACCTGCTCACCATCGCCGCGTTCACCGCGCACTACACAGCCATCTTCCTGGGAGCGACCTGACCCGGCGAGCCTTTCCCCGCCCACCCTGAGCCGGTCGGGCACCGGGGGTGACGGCCCGGACGAAGTCGCTGATCCGCAGGGCGGTCGGGCACCCGAGTCTGCGAAGGGACCGTCAGGACACGAAGGCGGCGACGGCCCTCACGACAAGGGCTCGGCTCTTCACCTGCGATCGGTCGACCGCCTACCGGGGCCTGCCGCACGATGCAGAGATGCGCCCGGACACAGGTCTATCTATTGCGGCCGGACAAGATTTCAGCTCACCGCCTGAAGAGTTTTTCTGCCGATGCAAGCAGCATACTGACAGCAAATGTACGGGCGCCGTTCCCGCGTGCTACTGTCGCTCTCAGTTGCAGTTGTGGTTCCCAAATCTTCCACGCTTGTCTCCGCATTCGGCTGCGGAAAGCGTCTTGCGTTTCCGGCTTTTTCTGTTCTCCGGGTGGGGCATCATCGCGGCGACCCGGTGTCCACGGATCGTGGATGCCGGCGTACTGCCCCATAAGGAGATTCGGCATGGCGTCCGGCACCGTCAAATGGTTCAACGCGGCCAAGGGCTTCGGTTTCATCGAGCAGGACGGCGGCGGCGCTGACGTGTTCGCACACTTCTCGAACATCGCCGCGCCAGACTTCTGCGAGCTGCTCGAAGGCCAGAAGGTCACCTTCGACATCGTTCTGGCCCCGAAGGGCCCGACGGCCGAGAACATCGTTCCCGCCTGACGCCGAGCGTACTTCGCAGCTGGGGCCCGCATCCCTCGGGGTGCGGGCCCCAGCTGCGGGAATTACTTCCGAACTACTTCCGCTGGTGCCGTCTGCGGGGACACATAACCCCCCAGATCCTTTCCAGGAGTACGCCCCGGTGGACCGCACCGATGCCCGGCATCTCACGCCGGTATGACGTCAAACATTTCAGCACTCACGCCCCGCAGCGAATTCGCGGCACGACGAGTTCGCTTTCGCATTTCACACCGGCCCGTTCTTGTGGTTCTTCGCGCTGCACTTCTGCTGCGGAAATTCCTCGATACGTGCCGTACCGAGGAAGGTCCCAGATGAACCCCACACGTACGAACGAGCGCACCTCCCGGACCCGCCGCGCCAACGGCCCCGTTTCCACTGCCGGTTCGGGCCGGGGAAGTCGCTCCGGCTCGCCCGTCCCCAGCCGTTCCGGTGGGCAGAGCCGTTCCGGTGGCCCGAGCCGTTCCGGTGGCCCGAGTCGGCGCGCCACCGCGGCCCAGGGCGAGTTCGCCCTGCCGGTCACGGTCACTCCCGCACTGCCCCCGGTCGGGGTATTCGCCGATCTCGACATGCCGAGGCAGCTGCTGGCCGCGCTGACCGCGCAGGGGGTGAGCGTCCCGTTCCCGATCCAGGGCGCGACCCTGCCCGACACCCTCGCGGGCCGTGACGCACTGGGCCGGGGGCGCACCGGCTCCGGCAAGACCCTCGCCTTCGGCCTGGCCCTGCTGGCCCGCACCACCGGTCAGCGAGCCGAGCCCCGCCGGCCCCTGGCCCTGGTCCTCGTGCCGACGCGCGAGCTGGCACAACAGGTCACCGACGCCTTGGCCCCCTACGCACGCTCGGTCGAGCTGCGGCTGGCCACGGTCGTCGGCGGCATGTCGATCACACGGCAGGCCAACGCGCTGCGCGGCGGCGCCGAGGTCCTCGTGGCGACGCCGGGCCGGCTCAAGGACCTCATCGACCGCGGCGACTGCCGGCTGGACCAAGTCGCGATCACCGTCCTCGACGAGGCCGACCAGATGGCCGACATGGGCTTCATGCCCCAGGTGACCGCGCTCCTGGACCAGGTCCGCCCGCACGGGCAGCGGATGCTGTTCTCCGCCACCCTGGACCGCAACGTCGACCGCCTGGTCCGCCGCTACCTCAACGACCCGGTCGTCCACTCCGTCGACCCCTCCGCCGGCGCGGTCACCACGATGGAGCACCACGTCCTCCACGTCCACGGCACCGACAAGCACCGCACGACGACACAGATCGCCGCACGCGAAAACCGGGTCATCATGTTCCTGGACACCAAGCGGGCGGTGGACAAGCTCACCGAACACCTGCTGGCCAACGGCGTGCGAGCCGCAGCGCTGCACGGCGGGAAGGCGCAGTCGCAGCGCACCCGAACGCTGACCCAGTTCAGGACCGGGCACGTCACCGTGCTCGTGGCCACGAACGTCGCCGCACGCGGCATCCACGTCGACAACCTTGACCTCGTCGTCAACGTCGACCCGCCGAGCGACCACAAGGACTACCTTCACCGCGGCGGCCGAACCGCCCGGGCAGGGGAGTCCGGCAGCGTCGTCACCCTCGTCACCCCTCACCAGCGCCGTGACATGACCCGCCTCATGACCGCCGCGGGCATCGTGCCCCAGACCACCGAGGTCCGCTCCGGCGAAGAAGCACTCCACTGCATCACCGGGGCCCGGACCCCCTCAGGCGTCCCCGTGACGATCACCGCACCGGTGGTACAGCGGCGCCAGCGCAGTACCTCCTCACGTCGCCGCCGCAGCCCCGCCGCCGCGGCCCGGCGCGGCGTGGGCACACCGCGGCCCGCCTTCGACGCCGCAGCCTGAGAACCCCGTGATCCGGAAACTCACCCACCGCTGCAGGAGGCACCTTTTGACGCTGGTCCAGAGGCAAGCCCGCTCGACGAACACCCCCACCGCAGGCGGGACAGTCGCCGACGCCATGGACACCGCCGGGCCGCAGGCCGATGACGACATGACCGTCGAGGTGGCCCTGTCCGTCATGGCCGGTGCCCGCACCACCCATCTGCTCGTCCGCGACGACAGCGGCCGGTGCACCGGACTGCTCACCAGCGCTCAGCTCGCGGCAGCCCCTGACGGATCCGCCTACTCGGACAGGGTCCGGCTACGGGACATCTCCGGCGCCCGCGGGCCGTTCACCTCGCCGAGGACCACCATGGCCGAAGCCGGGCACATGATGCGCCACAGCAACGTCGACGCCCTGCCCGTGGTCGACGAAGACGGCAGCGCCCTGGGCGTCCTCGCCCTTGCCCGCTGAGCCGTCCCCCACCGCACCAGAGCCACTCCCCTGCCCTTCTCTCCTGTGAGGCATCATGCGCTGTGTCATCGCCCGCTTCCCGTTCGACCTGACCAGGAGCGGCGTCCTGGAATCGATGGAGGGCATCAAGCCCGAACAGGCGACCGGCCAATCCGTGATCATCGGCCGACGCACCTACCCCGCCAAACAGGTCGGACAGGTCATCACCCGCCAGGACCGCCGCGACTTCAGCGCCGGCGAAGTCCTGCGGGCCATGGCGCAACTCGGCTTCACCTGCCGCGACCAGGCCCCGGTCCTCGCCCCCACTCGGGTTCTCACCCCCTTGCAGCAGGCATCCGCGATGCTCGGAGGCTCCTAGGGCCGGTTCGGGTGGCCCGACCGTGCCGCTGGATCATGCGCCCCGCGGCTGGAGGTAGCGGGCCAGCAGGTCGTCCAGGCTGACCGTGCCGGTGAGCCTTCCCGCGCCGTCGCGGACCACGGCAAGCGATGCCCTGCGCCGACGCAGGATCTCGATCGCCTCTGCGACCGTGGTGTCCTCCACCAGTTCGGGCACGGGGCGTGCGAGCGCGCGAGCGCCGGCGGACCGCCCGCGTGCTCGCGCCACGAGGACGTCCCGGGCGTGCACCGAGCCGAGAATCGCGTCCTCCTGGCGGACCAGCAGCCGGGTGCGGTCGTGAGCGGCGGCCAGGCTCAGGATCTGCTGCGCCTCGGCGTCGGCGTCGACGGCGACCATGCCGGCGGCCGGGACCAGTACGTCACGCACGGGTGTCTCGGGCTCGGTCAGTGAGCGCGTCAGCAGGTCGGAGTCCGTCTCACTGATCAAGCCGAGCCGTTCGGACTCCGCCACCAGGTGGGCGAGCTGCTCCCGGTTGTGGACAGCGGCCAGTTCGTCGCGCGGAGTGACCCGGCAGAGGCGGACCAGCACGTTGCTGATCCTGTTCAGGACGCGGATCAGCGGCCGTACAGCGGTCGCGACGGCGCGGAAGGGGGGAGACAGCAGCATCGCCGAACGCTCGGGATGGGCGATGGCCCAGGACTTGGGCGCCATCTCGCCGAGAACCATGTGCAGGAAGACCACGACGATCATGGCCACCGCGAAGGCCACGCCGTGGCTGAGCGCGGTGGGCAGGCCCACGTGGCGCAGCAGGGGGTCCAGTTCGTGGGAGATCGCGGGCTTGGAGACCGAGCCCAGGCCCAAGGTGCAGACGGTGATGCCGAGTTGGGCACCGGCCAGCATCAGCGAGAGCTCCCGCATGCCGGCCAGTGCGGCCTTCGCGCCGCGCTGTCCGTCGGCCGCGGCCTTCTCCATGCGGTGCCGCTTGGCGGCGACCAGCGCGAACTCGGCCGCGACGAAGAATCCGCTGCCGACGAGCAGGAGGACGGTGACGAACAGAGCCATCGGGAAACTCATGCCCGGTCCTCCGCCTTCTCGGCCGACCGCTCGATGCGGATCCGTTCGGGAACGTGCCGGTGCAGGGTGAGCACGTCGATCACGGCGCCACCACCTCCGCGCAACGGCACGAGGAGCCGGTCACCGACCGCCGGGAAGCGGCCGAGCCGGTCGACGACGAGCCCGGCCACGGTCGCGTAGTCGTCCTCCTCGGGCAACTCGACACCCGTCGCCGCGGCCACCTCGTCCAGACGGCACCCGGCGTCCACCAACCAGCCGTCGCCGTCCGCGACTGCCACCTCGGTGACGGCGTCCGACTCGTCGGCGATGTCACCCACCAGTTCCTCGGCGATGTCCTCGTAGGTGACGACACCGGCCACGCCTCCGTGCTCGTCCAGGACCACGGCGAACTCGTCGTCGTGCTCACGCATCCGCTCCACGGCGTCCGGCAGCGGCAAGGTGTCCGGCAGCAGCAAGGGGCGCCGGGCCACCGCCGCGGCCACGGTGTCCGTGGCCCGGTCGGCGGGCAGCCCCACCAGTTCCCGCACGCCCAGTACGCCCGCGACCTCGTCCGGATGGTCCCCGAGCACGGGGTAGTTGGAGTGGCCGTGCTCGGCGATGAGGGCGATGGCCTCGGCGACGGTGGCGCGGTGGCGGACGAACACCGTGTCGGCTCGCGGCACCCTCACCTCGTGGAGCGTCCGCTCGGAGAACTCCAAGGCGTGGTCGAGCAGTTCGGCCGTTCCGCGGGGCAGCTCTCCCCGTTCGTGGGACTCTCCGATCAGGTGGCCCAGCTCCTCCAGGGTGGCACCGTGGTGGAGTTCCTCGACCGGTTCGATGCCGATCCGGCGGAGCAGCCTGCCGGCCGCCCCGTCGAAGATCCGGACGACCGGGCCGACCGCCTTCAGATAGCCCAGGGTGGAGCCGGCCAGTGCCTTGGCCAGCCGTTCCGGAACGGCGATGGCGAGGTTCTTCGGGGCCAGCTCACCCAGCACCATCTGGACCACCGTGGCCAGGACGAAGGCGAGGACGACCGAGATCCCGGTGACGGCACTGCCGGGGATGCCGATACCGGACAGCGCGGGCCGCAGCAGCGCGGAGACCGAGGGCTCCGCGATGAAGCCGACCACCAGACCGGTCACCGTGATGCCGAGCTGGGCGCCCGAGAGCATGAACGACAGCCGCTCCAGTACGGTCAGGGCGCGGGCGGCCTTCCTGTCCCCCTCCGCCGCCTCACGGGCGAGGGCCAGCCGGTCGGCCGAGACGTAGGCGAATTCCTGGGCGACGAAATAGCCGGTGCCCGCGGTCAGTACGAAGACCGCCAGCACTCCCAGCCAGGCTTCCACGGCGCTCATTCCGCACCGCCGCGCCGCGTGCCGTGTCCGAGGAGATGCGTGCCGTACCCGAGGAGATGCGGGCGGGACGGTCGGATCTTGCGTGCCATGGGGTCCGTCGGTCTGGCGGACAAGCTCTAGCTCCCTCTTCGGATGTGCGGACACAACGATTCTGGCGGAAAACGGGTTCCCGGCATCTCCGCGTGCCGCCCCCTCGCGGCAGGTCCGCCGCCTGCCCCGTCCCGGCAGGCCGCCGAGGGCACCCCCTCGCCTGTCTCCTCTGGCCAGGCCAGGAGCGTCTTTCGGCCTTTCCGGAGGCGGTCGGCCGGAGCGCGTCTCCTGCCCGCGAGGCCGACTCTATGCTTCTACGCGTTTGTAGAGAAAGGCCCGGGGCGACCCCGGCCGCGCATCCCTGGAGACGACACGTGGCTTCGATCGATCTGAACAAGGTGCTGGACAAGGCATGGGCGGACAAGAGCCTGCCGGAGGTGCTCGCCGCCCCGGTCGCGGCGCTGAAGGGCGTCTCCGACCGTGACGGCGAACTGCTC
This sequence comes from Streptomyces physcomitrii, assembly GCF_012273655.1. Taxonomy (GTDB): domain Bacteria; phylum Actinomycetota; class Actinomycetes; order Streptomycetales; family Streptomycetaceae; genus Streptomyces; species Streptomyces physcomitrii. The sequence goes on from NZ_JAAWWP010000005.1 coordinate 359,005, forward strand.
GAAGAGGCGTTCGGAGTCAAGACGGTCGCGGACCTGGCCGAGTTGAAGTACGTCCGCTGGGCCCAGGCACTCGCCGCCCTCGAAGCCGCCAAGTAGTCCCGGCAGGCGGCCTCGGTGCCGTCCGTCCGCACCATCGGGCCGGACGGCACCCTCCCATGGGACATGCGTACGCGCGCCGACGAGGTCGGCGACTCCGTCGAGGGCGACAGCGAGGGAGAGGACTGAGCCCCCGACCGCCCACCGGGCCCCGTAGCGAGCGGCTCACGCAGCAGCACCCAGTGGCACCCAGCAGCACGCAGCAGCGCTCAGCGGTCCGACGCGGACGGGCGATCTTCTACAGCCGTGTAGATTGTCACGCGGTTTCTGAAGACACGTAGGGAGTTCTGCATCATCATGATCCATCCGCCCCGGGGCCGGTCCGGCCGAATAGCGCACCCGTCGGTCACCGTACTCACCCTCGCCCTCACGGCTCTGGTCTTATCGGGCTGCGGCAAGGACAAGCACGACGAGACGACCGCGTTCGACACCTTCGTCGAGCGTCACCGATGCGAGGACCTGAAGCGCGGCAGCGACGGCGACATCGACCTCTCCTGCATCGACCCGCAGAGCGGTCGGCGAGTCGACATCGAGTTCGAGGCGAACGACCGCCCCGGGCAGTACTTCACGGACACGACATTCGGCGGAATCGTGCACGTCTTCACTCCCGACGAGGTCCGCAAGTCGAAGGCCCACGCCAAGGCAAAGAGGTCCTGAGCCCCGGGCCGGCACCCGCACATGAGAGGCACCGCGTTCGGGTCAGGCGCACTCCCGGGTACGGGGATGTCCGGCCACCGCGGTGCGCCGGTTCACCAGGGTCCGGCGCAGGCGCGGAGGGTGAGTCCGGCGCCGACGACCAGGACGAGGCAGGACGTCAGCACCGGACCGAGGCGTGCCAGGCGCCGCAGCGGAGCGAGCCGGGCGGCGGCGAGGCGGGTCCGGGCGTCGAGGCGGTCGCGCAGGCGGACCAGGAGCAGACCGGCGAGAGTGAGGGTCCCGGCCATGCCCAGCCCGTAGGCGAGGACGAGCAGGATGCCGAACGCGGTGCGGCCGAGCGCGACCGCGCCCAGCAGGACGACCAGCGCGGAGGGGCTGGGCACCAGACCCCCGGCGACACCCAGTCCGATGAGGCCCCGGCGGCTCGATGCCCTCGGGGCCTTCGCCGTCGGGGTCCGGGGCGGGGCAGCGCGCTCTTCGAGCGGGGCAGCGCGTTCTTCGAGCGGAGCAGCGTGCCCTTCGAGCGGGGCAGCGCGTTCTGCGGTCAGTACGGCCGTGTCGCCGGGGGCGGGGTGCGGGGGCGCGGTGGCCGGGATCGTCAGCAGCCGGTCGGGTGTGGTGGGGGCGTGCTCGTGGGTGCCGTTTGCGGGCGTGCCGTCCTCGTGCGGATGGTCGCCGGCGAGGTGGTGATCGTGACCGAGGTGGTCGTGATCGTGATCGTGCGCATGGCCGAGGTGATCGTGGTCGTCTGGGCCGTGTGCGGGAGGCCCGTGGTGGTGAGGGTGGCCGTCGGAGCCGTGGTGGTGCCCGCCCGGACCATGGTGGTGACCACGCGGTCCGTGGTGGTGACCGCCCGGACCGTGATGGTGGCCGCCCGGGCCGTGATGGTGACCGCCCGGACCGTGATGGTGATGATGGTGGCCCGCCTCGCGGCCGCGCAGGGCCGAGTGCAGGAGCCAGAGTCCGATGGCGGTGACCAGGAGTCCGCTCGCGAGGCCCAGCCAGGTGAGGACGGCTTCCCCGGCGAGTCCGGTGGACAGGGGCAGCGCGAGCCCCAGCACGAGGACGCCCGCGGTGTGGGTGAGGGTGACGGTGACGCCCACCGTCACCGCGTCACGCGGCGTACCCCGTCGTCCGGCGAGATAGGCGGCCATCAGGGTCTTGCCGTGTCCGGGCATCGCGGCGTGCGAGGCGCCCAGGACGACGGCCAGCAGCAGCGCCAACAGGCCGATCGGGACGGTCAGTTCATGGCGGCCGACGAGCGAGTCGAAGGCGCCGGTCACCTTTCCCAGGGCGGTGCCGACAGGCCCCGATCCGGGCAGTGCCGAACGGACCGCCGAGGCGGCGGTCCCGCTGCCGCCCGGCTCGGTCCGCAGGGTGGCGGACCGCTGGTCGAGGGGGCTGGCGAGCGGATCCTGGGGGTAGCGCCGCAGCTCGTCGGTGGCCGAGCTGCTCGGGACGTTCGACGTGGTGACGGTGACGCCCTCGCCCCGGGCGGTCACCTCGTGCCAGCCGATGCGCGCGGTGTCGTAGCCGGTCCGCAGGGTGACACCGGCCGGGGAACGGAGGTCCGCCGCGGCGGTGAGCGCGCAGCTCAGCCGACTGGTCTCCAGGCCCGCCTGGCCGGGGTGGTGACTCAGGGCGCTGCGGGGGCGCCGCCACTCGGAGAGCGGATTTCCCCGTACGACCACCCTCAACTGGTCGGCCAGCCGGGCGCATTGGGCGGCGGCGTAGCGGTGCGCCTCACCCGCGTCGACACTCCCGTCGTGGTCCCGGTCGATACGCGGGCGCTCCTGAGCCGCCGCGATCTCCGCCCGGTCGACCACGACGAGCGCGTCGACGCGGCCGGGGTGCAGGGTGATCCCGGTGTAGTGGTTGACGGTGAAGTTGCCCAGGGGGTGAGCCCCCGCGGCCGGCGCCCCGGCGAGCACAGCCGCGGAGGCGAGCAGGACGCCGACAAGGGCGGACAGGATACGACGCCGGGCGTTCACGGTCCGGTACGTACCGGTCGCTTGCCAGCACGTATCGGTCGTCGTCCGGTACGGAACGGTCGCCGTCCGGTACGAACCAGTCCCCCTCCGGGGCGAGTCGGCCGGCGTCCGGGGCGGCCCGGGTGTCGACTGGTGCGGCCCAGGTGTCGACCGGTGCGGCCCGAGTGTGGGCCTGTGCGGCCCTGGTGTCGTCCGGTGCGCCCCGGGTGTGGGCCTGTGCGGCCCTGAGGAGGACCGGCGGGACCCGGTCGGCACCGGAATCGTCTGGCTCGGGGGCGCCGGAATCGTCTGGCTCGGAGGCGGCGGGGTCGTCGGGGTCATCGGCGTCTTCGGCTTCCGTCGTGGGTTCATCGGGAGCGGTGGTCCGCCGTGGCGTCGGCTGCCCGGAGCCGGGCGCGGGCCTCGGGGGCGTACCGGGGGTGGAAGTGCGGGTCCAGGGCGAGCGCCCGGGCGTGGTCGCGGCGGGCGGCGGCGGAGTCGCCCAGGGAGCGGTGGATCTCCGCGCGGTGGAAGTGGAAGAGGGCGCTGCGGGTGCCCAGGGCCAGGGCCTTGTCGGCGCGGGCGAGGGCCTCGGTGTCGCGTCCGGCGCGGTGCAGCGCCCAGGCGGCGGCGTCCTGGACCGCGAGGAACGGCCGCCCCCGCAAGGTCTGTTCGGCCATGGCCACGGCCCGCTCCGGCTTGCCGTGGTCCGCCTCGAAGAGGATCGCGTCCACATCGGCCGGGCCGCCGCCGCTGCGGCGGACCTGGTCCTGGGCCCGGAGCAGCGCGTACTGCTCCTCGGCGCCCGCCCGGTCGCCGGTGGCCTCCCGCAGTTCGCCGAGACCGAGCAGGTACTGCGGCAGGGGCGCGACGGCGATCGCCTTCTCGTAGTCGAAGACGGCCTTCGCCCGCTCGCCGAGGGCGGCGCGGCTCCGCGCCCTGGCCTCCAGGAGTCCGCCGTCGCGCGGCGACTCCCGCAGACCCGCACCGGCCTGGCGCAGCGCCTCGCGCGGATGGCCCGACTCCAGGGCGAGCAGGGCGAGATGGGTCCGGGCGAAGGCCCGCTCGGGCGCACCCGGTGCCGCTCGCAGGGACCTGTCCATCAGCTCGCGCGCCCTCGGGACGTCGCCGCGCAGCTCCCAGGTGTAGGAGGCGCGGGCGAGCGCGCCGGCGTCGGGCCGCAGATCGGTCATGCGCTGGATCGCGCGATAGGACTCCTCGTAGCGCCCCAACTGCGTGTAGGCGTCGCCGAGTACGCCCTGCGCCTCGGCGCTCGACGGATTGGCGGCCGCCGCCTTCCGGCCCCAGTCGAGGGCCTCGGTGAACCGGTGCCGGGCGGCGGCGAGCGCCCCCATCCCGATCTGGGCCTGGTAGTTGTCCCGCGGCTGGACCGTCAGCGACCGGCGCAGCGCCCGCTCGGCGCGTTCGTAGGTCGCCGGATCCGCGGTGGTGCGCGCCTGCTGTACGTAGGCCATGCCCAGGCCCGCCCAGCCGGCCGGGTCCTTCGGCACCTGCCGCACCCGCTCGGTCAGCGCGGCCACCGAGCCCCGCTCGGACCGCCCGGCGCCCGGACCCGAAACGGCGGTGCGCTCCTGCCCCGGCCCCTGCCGGGAGCCCAGCACCACGGCGCCGGCCAGGAACAGGACGGCGCCGAGGACGAGCACGGTGACGGTGGCGCGCAGGCCGCGTCCGGCCCGGCGCACGGGTGCGAGCACGTGGAACAGCCTCGGCAAGGGATCCTCCCCGGTTCCTGCGGTGGCCCCCGGCCGGGCGGAGGCTGAAGGAGCCCTCCGCCCGGCCGGGGATGACGGGTGACGGTGCGTCAGCCCAGGTGGCGGCGGCGCCACAGGCGGAAGCCGCCGGTGCCGAGCAGCAGCGCGCCCGCGCCGCCGAAGGCCGCGGCGTGCTTGTAGTCGCCCGGCATGCCGAGGTCGCCGCCCTGTCCGCTGTTGACGTTCTTCGTGTGCGGCAGCGCCAGATACGGGAACCTGCCGCCGAAGGGCACCTCGTTGGTGTCGACCTGGTCGCCGTCGGCGAGTTCGGGGACCAGCTGCCCGGTCTGGGCGGCGCCCTCGACGGCCTGCAGGGAGATGTCGATGGCGTCGTCGGCGAGGCGGCGGCCGTTCGGGAAGCCCGCCAGGTCGCCCGCGAGGACCCCGAGCCGCTGCGGCTCGGCGGTCGGCGGCACCGCCATGTTCAGCCGCAGCTCCTCGGCCGGCACGATCTGCTTCGCCGAGGCGTCCTTGTTCAGGCTGTGGGCGTTGAGGTCCGCCTTGATCGGGCCGCAGGCCTTGCAGATGCCGGTGAGGTAGATCTCCGCGAGGTCGTTGCGGGGAGCCTTCGGCGCGGGGATCCCGTACACCTTCTGGATCAGCTTCGGCAGGATCGGGTCGTAGACCTTGTCCACCACGGGCTGCACGGTGCGGTCCTGGTCCGGGGAGATCGAGTTGAAGGCGTCCTTGTACTTCAGCGGGACGACGACCTCGTTGACCAGCGGATTGCCCAGCCTGGACACCTGGCGCCAGCCGGGGTGCGGCAGCGTCTTCGGGGTCTGCTTGCGGCTGTCGGTGACCGTGGCGCCCTTGCGCTCGGTGGTCGACCAGACGCCGACGACCGGGTTGCGGGCGGAGTCGCCCTTGAGGGCGAGGAGCTTCTTGGGCACCTGCAGGGCGACCGAGTTGACGTTGTAGCCGGCGAGGGTGTCCTTGCCGCGTTCGCTCAGGTCACCGCCGTACAGCAGGTCGAAGACGCGCAGGTCGGCGAAGAAGGGGTCCTCCGCCTGGCCCGCGTAGGTCTGGCCGCCGCCGCGCACCGGCCGTACCGCCTGGTCGCGCAGCTTGCCGTAATCCGGCATCGAGGCCTTGCCGGTCCTGGAGGGGGCGACGGGGGCGTCGTGCAGCAGGGTCGTGGTGCCGCGGGCCGTGGTCACCGTCAGGTCGTAGAACTGGCGGAAGTTGAGGTCCGGGTCGTTCAGCGAGTCGACCGGGCCGGTGTTGTAGAGGAACTGCTGGGCGGCGTCGCGGATCTCGTTGCGAAAGCGCCAGGTGTAGGTGACGTCGGCCTTCCCGTCACCGGTGTTGTCGATCTTGATGTGGTACTTGGCGTCGTCGGCGAAGGCGTAGAAGTTCGGACCGCCGTTGGGCTCCTCCATGGGAATCCAGTTGGCGGCCAGCGTCACCGTGTCCGGCTTGTCGGGGCTGGTGAAGGCGTAGGTGTCGGTGTTGTCCGCCCGCGGGTCGCCCGCGATCATCGGGGCCTCCCGGTGACTGGAGGCGGAGCTGACGCCGGGGGCGAGGGCGAGGACGGCCACACCGGTCGCCAGGGCACCGGTGCCAAGGACGAGGAGTGACTGATCGAGGGCGCGCCGCTTGCGGGGCGCGGGATGACGGAGTGTCAAGGCTGATCCTCTCGATTGCGGGTCCGCCCGCTCGGCTCTGTCCGACGGCGGGGACCCGGTGGGGGACGGCGCCCCGTAAGGGCGCACGGGCGAGACCCTCCGGGTCGGCACCGCGGCGAGGAACACCGCGGTCCACGCACCACCGCCCGTCGAATTCGCGAGCCCAGAAGAGCATGAGAAAACCGGCGATATGCCACATATTTGCGGGCACTCCGCGACCCCCTGGGGCCAATTGCCCAGGAAGCGCAGGTGACGGCGGCAAGAGGAGGCGGTACGACTGCCCGAATCGGCCACGACACGAACGGAGAACCGAGCGCCACACGGGTGAGGGCACCCCTATCGCATGAAGGTCCTTATTGCGAGGCCAGTGCAATAAGGAGGCTCCCCGAGACCTTGCGCAGCGCAAGACGTCTGGCGGCGAGAAGGCGGGACCGGCCGCAGGCCGCCTGGCCGGGCCGACTCGACCGCCTCATCGCCGCTCGGGATGGGGACGTGTCGGCGTCATGACGCTGATCCAGCCTGGAATCCCCTTACGCCGTAGGCGGGTTGGGGGTGGGGACGGGGATGGGGATGGGGACAGGAATGGAGATGAGGGGCGAGGGTGGTGCCGGTCTCCCTGCCTGACGGCAAACGCACAGAGGGAACAAAAGCCGCGTAACACCCTCTGCCGTCACGGCGACCCGGGGGAATCGTCCTCGCCGTGTAACAGCGGGAGCCTCCGTGCCCGGTTCGCCGTCCTGCCCAGTGCACACCCTCGGACAGGAGGCGGGACGGACATGGCGAAGCGCAGCAGGCGGGCCGGGCACGGGCGGATCCTCATCGGCGGGACCGTGGTGGCGGCGCTGACGGCGGCCGCCAGTCTGTGGACCGCGCAGGCCGACCCCGGCGGCGCCGAGAAGCGTCCCCCGGCCGCCGCCCCGAAGAGCCCGGCCGCCGTGTCGCCGGAGATCGCGCATGCCTCCGACAAGGGACCCAAGGGCGTCAACATCACCATCGACGACGGGCCCGACCCCCGGTGGACGCCCGAGGTCCTCCAGGTGCTCGCCGACAACGGCGTCAAGGCCGTCTTCTGCATGGTGGGCCCGCAGGCCGAGGCCCACCCCGACCTGGTCAAGGCCGTGGTGGCCGCCGGGCACCGGCTGTGCGACCACAGCGTGCTGCACGACACCTCGATGGACGGCAAGCCCGAGGCCTACCAGTCGGAGCAGATACTCCAGGCCGAGAAGTCCCTCACCCGCGCCTCGGGCGGCGTCCGCCCCCTCTACTACCGCGCCCCGGGCGGCGCCTTCACCCCGTACAGCCGGGGGCTCGCGGCCTCCCGCGGTATGCGGCCGCTCGGCTGGAACGTCGACACCAAGGACTTCGAGAAGCCGGGCACCGAGGCCATCGTCAGCACCGTCAAGAAAGAGGTGACCAACGGTCCCACCCTCCTCTTCCACGACGCGGGCGGCGACCGCTCCCAGACCGTCGCCGCCCTCCGCGAGGTCCTTCCGTGGCTCAAGCAGCAGGGGTACGCCTTCGGGTTCCCGGTGCGGTGAGGCGGCGCGGCCGGGACCGGTAGGGCGCGGCTCCCGACTCCCGGCTCCCGCATACCAACTGCCCAGTACCGTCCGCCCCGTACGGACCGCCGACCGAGGACCGCGGCCCCCCGACCGCCAACCGCCGACCCCGTCATACGTGAGCGACCAGCACGTACCGTTCGTCGTCCACCTCACCGCCCCACAGGTCCGGGTGCTCGCCGAGGGAGTCGACTCGCAGGCCCGCGGTCAACGGCCGTACGGTCCGGGACAGTTCCTCGGCACCGATGCCGCCGTGCCAGGGCAGGGACGCGGCGCCGTCGGCATACGGCGCGGCGGCCCGGGCGGACTGCCGCCAGCGGCCCTCGACCAGCACCAGCCGGCCTCCCGGGCGCAGGCGGGCCACCCACGCGCGCAAGGCGGCCTCCGGGTCGGGCAGCGTCCACAGCAGATGGCGGCAGAGGACGGCGTCAAAGCGCTGGTCCCCGGTCGGGGGCGCCATGGCGTCGCCGACGAGGAGTCGGGCCGTCAGGCCGGCGGTGGTGAACTTCGCGCGCGCCTCCTCGATCATGCGCGGGGCGAGGTCGACCCCGGTCGCCCGGTGCCCGGCCTCGGCCAGCAGCAAGGACAGCGACCCCGTCCCGCAGCCGATGTCGAGGACGTCGAGCGGGGCGGAGGGTATCCAGGAGCGCAGCAGCCGGGCCCAGGCGGCGCGCGTACGGCCGGCCCGCAGTCCGTGGTCGGGCTCCTCGTCGAAGGAGGGCGCGGCGGCATCCCAGTACGCGGCGATGGAAGCGGCGCGCTCGGCCGGGCCCGTGGGCTCCGCGGTGCGTTCGGTCATGCCCCGATGCTCTCAGCGGCCACTGACAGTCCCGGCGCCCGAGGGAGTCGCCGGGCTCAGCCGGATCCGTTCGGTGCCGGGTACCCGCCGTCCACGCGGATCGCGGTGATGCCGCTGATGTGTCTGGCCCCGCAGCGGTCCTGGGGCAGGACCAGTTGGGGGCCCGCGGGGTCGAGGGGGCGGTCGTCGAGGGTGACCGCGAGCAGGACGGGGGCGCGGCCGAAGTCGGGGTCGATCTCCGCCCAGGAGAGCAGGGCGTGGTGGCCGTCGGCGCCGCGTACGGCGATCAGGAAGCGCAGCCGGTCCTTGCGGCGGGTGAGGTCGAAGACGGGACCGGCGGCCGAGAGGACGTCGTAGAGGAGCGGTCCGGTGAAGGTGTGGCGCCGGGTGCCGCTGGTGGCGCACTCGAAGTGCACCGCGGTGCGGTGCTGGGGCCAGGCGCGGAGTTCGGCCACCGTCAGTCGGGCCGGGCGGGCCAGGTCGCCGGTGAGGGCGAGCCGCGCCACCGGACCGGCCGTCCTCCCCGGGGCCGCGAGAAACTGGCTCATGGGCCACCACCTCCCCCAGAGCCTTACCCGCACCCGCCTCCCGTAGAAACGCATATACCAGCCTTGCAGCTCACAGGCAGTGCTCGTGCAATGAGACAGAAGACTTTCTCCTGGCATCTGCGGCAGTATCATCTGCGGGACGCACACCTACCGGACCGGGGAGGCCGCCGCTGTGCTCGGCGCCAGTACGGACACCACGCGGCGCCCGACCGACGGCGGGGACATCACCGCCGGGCGGAACGCACCGGCCGCCGGGACACCCCTGGGCCGGACCGTGCCGGGCGGAGTCCCCGGCCACCGGAACGCATCGGACGGGGTCCCGGTCGGTCGCGAGCCGGCCGAGGGACCGGAGCCGGCGTCCGGGGTTGCGGCGGTTGCGGCGGTTGCGGCGGTTCCCGTGATCAAGTCGGCCGATGGGGCCGCCGAAAGGCCGGACGAACGGACGAACGGACGACCGGACGACCGCAGTCCAGCACCGGAAGACCGCAGCCGGGCAGCCGAAAGACCGCCGACAGTCGAAAGACAGCAGACCGCAGACCGCACACCGCAGACAGTCGAGAGACCGCAGACACTTCCCGCGAGGGTTCGCGGGAACAGAGGGAGTAGCCCCGTGATGACCCGTTCCGTGCTCCGGACCCTGCAGGTGACCGGGGCGGCGACCGCCGCGCTGCTGGTCCTGAGCGCCTGCTCCTCCGACGACTCCTCCTCCGACGACTCCTCGTCGGCCGGATCCGGCTCCTCCTCCGACAAGCTGTCCGGCACGGTGACCGTCTTCGCCGCCGCCTCGCTGAAGGAGAGCTTCGAGAAGCTGGGCAAGCAGTTCGAGCGGGAGCACCCGGGTACGAAGGTGACCTTCAGCTTCGGCGGCAGCGACTCGCTGGCCGCGGGCATCACCGGCGGGGCCCCGGCCGACGTGTTCGCCGCCGCCAGCCCCAAGACGATGAAGATCGTCACCGACGCGGGGGACGCCGCCTCCGGCACGCCCGCCACCTTCGTCCGCAACGAGCTGGAGATCGCCACCCTGCCGGGCAACCCCGACAAGATCGGCTCCTTGAAGGATCTGACGGGCTCCGGTCTGAAGGTCGTCCTGTGCGACAAGGAGGTGCCGTGCGGCTCGGCCGCGCAGAAGGCCCTGGACGCGAGCGGGTTGAAGCTCACGCCGGTCTCGTACGAGCAGGACGTGAAGGCCGCCCTGACCAAGGTCGAACTCAAGGAGGCCGACGCCGCCGTCGTCTACAAGACGGATGTGAAGGCCGCGGGCGACAAGGTGGAGGGCGTCGCCTTCCCCGAGTCGGCCGACGCCATCAACGACTACCCGATCACCCTGCTCAAGGACGCGCGGAACACCGCGACCGCCAAGGCGTTCATCGCGCTGGTGCGGTCCGCCGAGGGGCAGAAGGTGCTGACCGGGGCCGGGTTCCTCAAGCCGTGAGTTCCCCGCGAGGCGAGTCCGCCGCCGTGGCCGGCCCCGTGAAGGGCGGGCCACGGCGCGGCCGCGTCCGCGTCCGGGGCCGTGGCGGTGGCGGTGGCGGTGGCGGTGGCGGTGGCGGTGGCCGGGGCGGTGCCCGCCGGGGGGTGCCGCTGCCCCTGCTCCTGCCTGCCCTGGTGGGGCTGGTGTTCCTGATCCTGCCGCTGCTCGCGCTGCTGATCCGCGCCCCCTGGCGGAGCCTGCCGGACCAGCTGACCAGCCACGAGGTGTGGCAGGCCCTGCAGTTGTCCCTGCTGTGCGCGACGGCGGCCACCGCGGTGAGTCTGGTGATCGGCGTGCCCCTGGCCTGGCTGCTGGCCCGGGTCGAGTTCCGGGGACGCGGCCTGGTACGGGCGCTGGTCACCCTGCCGCTCGTCCTGCCCCCGGTGGTCGGGGGTGTGGCGCTGCTGATGGCGCTCGGCCGCAACGGGGTCGTCGGCAAGTGGCTGGACGACTGGTTCGGGCTGACGCTGCCGTTCACCACGGCGGGGGTGATCGTGGCCGAGGCGTTCGTGGCCATGCCGTTCCTCGTCATCAGCGTCGAGGGCACCCTGCGCGCCGCGGACCCGCGCTACGAGGAGGCCGCCGCCACCCTCGGCGCCTCCCGGTTCACCGCCTTCCGCCGGGTCACCCTGCCGCTGATCGCCCCCGGTGTCGCCGCGGGCGCCGTCCTCGCGTGGGCCCGGGCACTCGGCGAGTTCGGCGCGACGATCACCTTCGCGGGCAACTTCCCCGGCCGTACGCAGACGATGCCGCTCGCCGTGTACCTCGCCCTGCAGAGCGACCCGGCCGCCGCGATCTCGCTCAGCCTGGTGCTGCTGGCGGTGTCCGTCGCGGTCCTGGCGGGGCTGCGCGATCGCTGGATGACCGCCTCATGACCGACGACGATCGCCGGATGGCCAAGGATGATCGGTTCATGACCGGCAGGGAGAAGAAGGCGTCCAGTCCGACGAGCGCACCCGCCCCGGCACCGGAGGGCCAGGAAGGCCTGGACGCCCACCTGGTGGTCGAGCGCGATGCCTTCCGGCTGGACGTGTCCCTGGCCGCCGCCCCCGGTGATGTCCTCGCCCTGCTCGGCCCCAACGGCGCCGGCAAGACCACCGCCCTGCGCGCGCTGGCCGGGCTCGTCCCTCTGACCGGCGGCCATCTGCGCCTGGACGGCGCGGAGTTGGACCGTACGCCCACGGAGTCCCGGCCGGTCGGGGTGGTCTTCCAGGACTATCTGCTCTTCCCGCACCTCTCCGCCCTGGACAATGTGGCCTTCGGGCCCCGCTGCCTCGGCGCGAGCAGGGCGGGGGCCCGCGCCGAGGCCGCCGCGTGGCTGGCGCGGATGGGGCTGTCCGAGTACGCGTCCGTGAAGCCCCGCCGTCTCTCCGGCGGCCAGGCCCAGCGTGTGGCGCTCGCCCGGGCCCTGGCCACCCGCCCCCGCCTGCTGCTGCTCGACGAACCGCTCGCCGCCCTGGACGCCCGTACCCGCCTCGACGTCCGCGCCCGGCTGCGGAGCCATCTGGCCGAGTTCGAGGCGGTCGCCGTCCTGGTCACGCACGACCCGCTCGACGCCATGGTCCTCGCCGACCACCTCGTCGTCGTCGAGGACGGGCAGGTCGTCCAGCGGGGCACCCCCGCCGACATCGCCCGCCGCCCGCGCACCGACTACCTCGCCCACCTGGTCGGCCTCAACCTCTACCGGGGAACGGCCGAGGGGCACACCGTCCGCCTCGACGGCGGAGCGGTGGCCACGACCACGGAGGACCTCCGCGGCCCGGTCTTCGTCGCCTTCCCGCCGAGCGCGGTCACCCTCCACCAGGAGCGTCCCGGCGGCTCCGGCGCCCGCAATCTGTGGCGCTGCGAGGTGGCGGGCCTGGAGACCCACGGCGACCGGATCCGGGTCGCCCTCACCGGCGGACTCCCGCTGGCCGCCGACCTCACCACGATCGCCGCGGCCGAACTCGACCTGCGCCCCGGGGCCGCGGTCTGGGCGGCGGTCAAGGCGGCCCGGACGCACGCGTATCCCGCCTGAGGGTGAGGCCGCGGCGGGAGCGGCCGGAGGGCTCACCGGCGCATGCCCGGGGCCGGGGAGATGGGCCGCTCGGGTGATAGTTCCGGGAGGTGGTGTCGAGGACGGTGCAGAAACGTTGGCCCGGCGTGGAGCCACGTGAACTTTGGGAACGCAACCTGCTGCTGGCCGAGGCGTTCTGCGGAACCGACGACCGGGTGCGCCAGGCGCAGGCGGTGATGGACGAGGCGCTGGCCAGCCGGACGAGGACGCTGGCCGCGTTCGCCGTGACCGTCGGCAGCGACGCCGCCGTGGCGAGTCTGATGGGGCTGAACGAGCGCGAGGTGCGGGTGGCACGCCGTACGGTCGGCAGGGAGGACGCCCGGGTCGTCGCCGACGCCCTGCTCAAGCAGCCCGCGGCGGTGGCTCCCCCGCCGGCCGAGGCGCCCCCGCCGGCCGACGCACCCCCGCAGCCGCTCGCACCGGACCCGGACCCCGACCCCGCGGCGGAGGCACCGGCGGACGCCGCGCGAGCCCATGTGCCCCACCCGCGGGCGGAGGCCGAGCCGTCCGCCCAGCCGGTCGCGCCGGAGACCGCGGTCCCGGCCGCGGCGACCTGGACGGAGGGGATGGATTCCGTACTGCTGTGGAGCTGGCAGTCCGGGCTCGACCTTCAGATCGTCGCGGAGGAACTCGGCCTGGACGCCAAGGAGTTGCTCCTGCGCGCCCGGAAGCTCGCCGCGGAGGGCCAGTTGACGCCCAGGGCATCGGCGTACCTGGACGTCCGGGCGGGCCGCCACCGCCGCCACGACCCCGTGCAGTACACCTTCGTACCCGACAGCCCGGAGACCCTGTACAGCGCGCCGGGCGCCTACGGCTGAGCGGCCCGGCGCGCGCTGTCCGGTCTCCGCGGGCCGCCCCGGGTCTCACCGGCCCGGTCCGCCGGGGTCCCGGATCAGGTCCCGGAGGGCGGTGTTCAACTCCAGGACGTTGACCTGGGGTTCGCCGAGGAAGCCGAGGAGGCGGCCGGTGGTGTGCTCGGCGACGAGGTCCTCGACCTCCTCGACGCCGAGATCGTTCTGCTCGGCGACCCGGTGGACCTGGAGCTCGGCGTACGCGGGTGAGATGGCGGGGTCCAGCCCGGAACCGGACGAGGTGACGGCGTCGGCGGGCACGTCCGCGGGCCGCACCTCGTACGTGGCGGTCGAGTTGTCCTTCACCACGGCCGCCTTGGCGTCCCGGACCCACCGGATCAGCTCCTCGTTGTCGCCGGAGCGGTTGGTGGCGCCGGAGAGGAGCAGGGAGTACTCGGTGTTGACGCTGTTGGTGCCGAGTCCGTTCGAGGGGCGCGGCTGGAACCACTTGAGGTCCGGTCCGGGCGTCTCCTGGCCCTTCTTCAGCGGGAGGTCGTAGCGCTGGCCGATGAGGGAGGAGCCGACGACCTGCCCGCTCCGGTCCTTGATCTCGGAGCCGTCGGCCTTGTCCTCGAAGAGGGCCTGGGCGATGCCGGTCACCGCGAGCGGGTAGACCACCCCGCAGACGAGGGTGAGGACGAGCAGGGCGCGCAGCCCGGCTCCGATCAGGCGCGCGGTGCTGCCGATGGGGAGGTGCGTCATGGCGGATCAGCCGATTCCGGGGAGGAGGGTGAGGAGCAGGTCGATGAGCTTGATGCCGGCGAACGGGGCGAGGAGGCCGCCGACTCCGTAGAGGCCGAGGTTGCGGCGCAGCATCCGGTCGGCACCGGCGGGCCGGTAGCGCACGCCCCTGAGGGCCAGCGGCACCAGGGCGACGATGATCAGCGCGTTGAAGATCACCGCCGAGAGGATGGCGGACTCCGGCGAGGCGAGGCCCATGATGTTCAGCCGGTCCAGCGAGGGGTACGCCACCGCGAACATGGCGGGGATGATCGCGAAGTACTTGGCGACGTCGTTGGCGAGCGAGAAGGTGGTCAACGCCCCCCGGGTGATGAGGAGTTGCTTGCCGATCTCGACGATCTCGATGAGCTTGGTGGGGTTGGAGTCGAGGTCGACCATGTTCCCGGCCTCCTTGGCGGCGGAGGTGCCGGTGTTCATCGCGACGCCGACGTCGGCCTGGGCGAGGGCGGGTGCGTCGTTGGTGCCGTCGCCGGTCATCGCGACGAGCTTGCCCCCGGCCTGCTCCCGCTTGATGAGGGCCATCTTGTCCTCGGGGGTCGCCTCGGCGAGGAAGTCGTCGACCCCGGCCTCCTCGGCGATGGCCTTCGCGGTCAGCGGGTTGTCACCGGTGATCATGACCGTACGGATGCCCATGCGGCGCAGCTCGTCGAACCGCTCCCGCATCCCCTCCTTCACCACGTCCTTGAGGTGGACCACCCCGAGGACCCGCGCGCCCTCGGCGTCCTCCACGGCCACCAGCAGCGGTGTGCCGCCGGCCCCGGAGATCCGGTCCGTGAGCGCCCGCGCGTCCGCGGCGACGCTCCCGCCGCGCTCCGCCACCCACGCCAGTACGGAACCGGCCGCGCCCTTGCGGATCCTGCGCCCGCCCAGGTCGACGCCCGACATCCGGGTCTGCGCGGTGAAGGCCACCCACTCGGCGCCGGCCAGCTCGCCCCGGTCCCGTTCCCGCAGCCCGTACCTCTCCTTGGCCAGGACCACGACGGACCGGCCCTCGGGGGTCTCGTCGGCGAGCGAGGACAGCTGCGCGGCGTCCGCGAGCGCCTCTTCCGGCACTCCCTCGACCGCCAGGAAGGCGGCGGCCTGCCGGTTGCCCAGGGTGATGGTGCCGGTCTTGTCGAGCAGCAGCGTCGACACGTCCCCGGCCGCCTCCACCGCGCGGCCGGACATCGCGAGCACATTGCGCTGGACGAGGCGGTCCATGCCGGCGATGCCGATCGCGGAGAGCAGCGCCCCGATGGTGGTCGGGATCAGGCAGACCAGGAGCGCGGTCAGCACGATCAGGGAGGTCTGGTCGTCGGCGCCCGCGTAGATCGCGAAGGGCTTCAGGGTGACCACGGCCAGCAGGAAGACGATCGTGAGGGAGGCGAGCAGGATGTTCAGGGCGATCTCGTTGGGTGTCTTCTGCCGGGCGGCGCCCTCCACCAGGCTGATCATGCGGTCGATGAAGGTCTCGCCGGGCTTCGTCGTGATCTTGACGACGACGCGGTCGGACAGCACCTTCGTCCCGCCGGTCACCGCGCTGCGGTCGCCGCCCGACTCCCGGATGACCGGGGCCGATTCACCGGTGATCGCGGACTCGTCCACGGAGGCGACGCCGTCGACCACGTCACCGTCGCCGGGGACGATGTCCCCCGCCTCGCAGACCACCAGGTCCCCGACGCGCAGCTCCGTCCCGGCGACCCGCTCCTCCTTCGTACCGGTGATCCGGCGGGCGACGGCGCCGGTCCTTGCGGTGCGCAGGGTGTCGGCCTGAGCCTTGCCGCGGCCCTCGGCGACCGCCTCGGCGAGGTTGGCGAAGACGGTGGTCAGCCAGAGCCAGCCGGTGATCGCCCAGCCGAACCAGTCGGCGGGGTCGGCGAGCGCCAGCGCGGTGGTGACCACCGAGCCGACCAGGACGACGAACATCACCGGCGAGGTGATCATCACGCGCGGGTCGAGCTTGCGCAGTGCGTCCGGGAACGACTTCAGCAGCTGCTTCGGGTCGAAGAGCCCGCTGCCGGCACGGGTGGGGGCCCCTCGGCCGCCGGGGGGCGGCAGGTCGTCGTGCGGGGCGCGGGCGGGGGTGGCGGTGCTCATGAGGCGAGCCCTTCGGCGAGCGGGCCCAGCGCCAGGGCCGGGAAATAGGTGAGTCCGGTGACGATGAGGATCGTGCCGACGAGCAGCCCCGCGTAGAGCGGCTTGTCGGTGCGCAGCGTGCCCGCGGTCTCGGGCACCGGCTGCTGCTCGGCGAGCGAGCCCGCGAGAGCCAGGACGAAGACGATCGGCAGGAAGCGGCCGAGCAGCATCGCGATGCCGAGGGTGGTGTTGAACCACTGGGTGTCGGCGTCGAGTCCGGCGAAGGCGGAGCCGTTGTTGTTGGCGCCGGAGGTGTAGGCGTAGAGGATCTCGGAGAAGCCGTGCGCCCCGGAGTTGGTCATCGAGTTGCCGGGGGTGGGCAGCGCCAGGGCCACGGCGGTGAAGCCGAGCACCAGGGCCGGGGTGACGAGGAGGTAGCAGGCGGCGAGCTTGATCTGGCGGGTGCCGATCTTCTTCCCCAGGTACTCCGGGGTGCGGCCGACCATGAGCCCGGCGAGGAACACGGCGATGACCGCCATGATCAGGATGCCGTAGAGGCCGGAGCCGACACCGCCGGGCGCGATCTCGCCGAGCTGCATGCCCAGCATCGTGATGCCGCCGCCGAAGCCGGTGTACGAGGAGTGGAAGGAGTTCACCGCGCCGGTCGAGGTCAGCGTCGTGGCCACGGCGAAGAGCGAGGAGCCGGCGACCCCGAACCGGGTCTCCTTGCCCTCCATCGCCCCGCCCGCGATCTCGAACGCCGGTCCCCGGTGGGCGAATTCGGTCCACATCATCAGCGCCGTGAAGCCGAGCCAGATGACGGCCGTCGTGCCGAGGATCGCGTACCCCTGCCGCAGTGAGCCGACCATCCGGCCGAAGGTGCGGGTGAGCGCGAAGGGGATCACCAGGATGAGGAAGATCTCGAAGAGGTTGGAGAGCGGGCTGGGGTTCTCGAAGGGATGGGCCGAGTTGGCGTTGAAGTAGCCGCCGCCGTTGGTGCCCAGCTCCTTGATGGTCTCCTGCGAGGCGACCGCGCCGCCGTTCCACTCCTGGGTGCCGCCGGTGAACTGGCCGACCTCGTGGATCCCGGCGAAGTTCTGGAGGGCGCCGCAGGCGACCAGCACGAGCGCGCCGACCACCGAGAGCGGGAGCAGGATGCGTACCGTGCCGCGTACCAAGTCGGCCCAGAAGTTGCCGAGTTCACCGGTACGCGACCGGGCGAAGCCGCGCACCAGCGCCACCGCCACGGCCATGCCGACCGCCGCGGAGAGGAAGTTCTGCACCGCGAGACCGCCGGTCTGCACGACATGGCCCATGGCCTGTTCGCCGTAGTACGACTGCCAGTTGGTGTTGGCGACGAAGGACGCGGCGGTGTTGAACGCCTGGTCGGGATCGATCGAGGAGAAGCCGAGCGATCCGGGCAGCGCGCCCTGGAGGCGTTGCAGCAGGTACAGGAAGAGGACGCTCACCGCCGAGAAGGCGAGCAGCCCGCGCAGATAGGCGGGCCACCGCATCTCGGCGGACGGTTGGGCGCCGATGGCCCGGTAGATCCACTTCTCCGGCCGGTAGTGCTTCTCGGAGGAGTAGACCCCGGCCATGTAGTCGCCGAGCGGACGGTACGCGAGCGCGAGCGCGGCGATCAGGGCGAGCAGCTGGAGCACACCAGCGATCTGGGGACTCATGGCGGCACTCAGAACCTCTCCGGGAAGAGGAGGGCCAGCACGAGATATCCAAGGAGGGAGACGGCCACCACGAGACCGACGATGTTCTCGGCGTTCACAGCTTGGTCACCCCCCGGGCGACAAGAGCCACCAGCGCGAATACCGCGACCGCGGTGACGACGAAGGCCAGGTCGGCCATCGTTAACTCCTGAGTGACGTGAGAGGAAGGGAATCGGCCTGCTGGCCGACAAGAAGCAAACCTCGGTTTCCGCCTGCCGATAAGCCGCCTTGACGGGCTCCATACGAACAGTGGTAATCCCTTGACGCCGATCTGACGCGGCCGGGTGCGACCCGCCACCGAGCGTCGCCCTCGGCTCCACGGAAAGAAACGGGATCCGGTCCATGGAAAGAAACGGGGCCCGGTCCGCGGAAGAAACAGAGCCCGGTTCGCGGAAAAGAACAGGTCGGGCCGGAGCGCCGGGAAGCGTGCCGCCCGCTCGCCCGGTGCGTACACGGGCTGACCGGGGATCTTGCCGGTCCGGGCGCTCCCTGACGCTTTCTTGACGGCACTGTGGCGGAATACACGTCCAGCCGTCAGAAGAGCGTCAATTCCCGGTCGCGGGAGGGGAGTTCGGGGGCGCGAGACGATACGTTCCCTTCGGCCACCGGCGACCCTCTCGCGGAAATTCGGATCAGAGGGGGGAGCGTGAGGGAAAGGGCACCGGCCGCCCTCTCATAACCCGGACGGACCGGCGCACCTTCCGATTCCGCGAACAACTCGCCGTCTGCGTACGGGATTTCCTCCCCCGGCCCGGGGGTCGGCACCTCGCGGAGAACGGGGAATACGGAGGCTGTCGCCGAGACGCGCGGCAGCGGGGAGCGGGAGCGGTTCAGCCGAGGATGTCGGTGATGCCCTCACGGAGGGAGGTGACGGGGAACTCGGGAAAGCGCTCCGTGAACTTCGCGGTCTCGAAGAGGTTGTCCCCGCGGTAGCGCGGCAGCAGTTCCCGTACCTCTCCGAGCGGCCCGATGAAGCGGCCGCCGATCGTGAACGCGGCCAGTGGCAGCACGGTGTACCCGATCCGGCGGCCGGTGACCTCTTCGGCCACCTCGATGATCTCGGCGTAGGTGCGGCGGTGGGGGTCGACGGGCAGGTGCCAGGTCTGGCCGTAGGCGCCCGGGGTGTTGCCGATCAGGGCGGTGGCCCGGCCGGCGTCCGGCGTCCAGATGAGGGACCGGGCGGTCTTCGCGCCGACCGGGACGAGGGGCCGCTTGCCCGCCTTGATCCGGGCGAAGACGAGCGAGTTGGTCAGGCTCTTGGTCCTTCCCGGACCGTAGAACTCCGGGGCCCGGCAGATGACGGCGTCGAGCGATCCGGCGCTCATCGCGTCGAGGAGCATGGTCGCGATCCGCGCGCGTACCCGGCCCTTGCGGCCGTTGGGCTCGAAGCCGGTGGACTCGGTCTGCGGGGTGGTCGTCCCCGGATACATGTACGTGTTGTCGAAGAACACCAGCCTGGTGCCGTGCGCGGCGCAGGCGTCGATGACATTGCGCATCATGACGGGGAACTTCCGCTCCCACAGCTGCGCGTCCATGGGCAGGCCCACGGTGAGATAGGCGACCTCGCTGCCCTCGACGGCCCGGGCGGTGGCCTCCGGGTCGGTCAGGTCGGCCTTGACGAGCTGGTCGGTCTCGTGGATCTTCGCGGGCTCGCGGCCGACCAGCCGGATCTCGCGGGTGAAGGCGCGGTACAGCTCGCGGGTGAGTTCTTCACCGATCGGGCCGTTGGCGCCCAGGACGGTCTGCATGGGGTTCCCTCTCTTACGCGGCTACGTGACGCCCGGAAGGCGCTGGGGGATCCGCTCCACAGCAACCGTACACCAGAATGTTTGCACCGCTTACATCTGGGCGGACGGCCCCCCGGCCCAAGGCACCGACTACCGCCACCACCCATCATTGCCGCAGCTCACCCCGCCCGCAGCGCGACCCGGAGCGTGCGGCGGTCCTCGGGGTGGGGGTTCGCGCCGTACTGGCGCAGGGCATCGACGTCAGCGGTGGCGGCACCGGCACCGGCACCGGCACCGGCAAGGGTTTCCGCTCGGCTGCGAAGGGGGCGCCCCCCCCTACCGGGACAGAGCAGTGACCACCGCCGCGGTCAGCGCCGCGCGTTCCACCATGCCGCTGACCGTGGTGTGCTCCGAGCGGGCGTGGGCTCCGGAGCCGGTGGCGCCGAGGCCGTCCAGGGTCGGGACTCCGGCCGCGACGAGGAAGTTGCCGTCGCTGGCGCCGCCCACGGACGCCTCGTGCAGCTCCCAGCCGAGCGAGGACGCGCAGGTGCGGGCCAGTTCGGCCAACTCCGCGACGCCGGGGGTGCGTTCGAAGACGGGGCGGTTCCAGTCGCCGGACACCTCGACCGTCGTGCCCGGGTCGACGGGCCGGAGCGAGGCCAGGGCGGCGCCGATCCGCTGCTGCTCGGCCGCGGTGGCCACCCGTACGTCGAGCTTGGCGGCGGCGCGTCCGGCGGTGACGTTGCCGCGGGTGCCGCCCTCCACGACCCCGATGTTGAGCGAGGTGCCGGCCGCTCGGTCCCGTAGGCCGGTCAAGTGGAGGATCTGGTGGGCGAGTTCGTCGACCGCGCTCGCCCCGTTCTCGGGGTCAAGGCCGGCGTGCGCCTCGCGGCCGGTGACGGTGAGGGTGAAGAGGCCGACCCCCTTGCGGGCCGTCTTCACCGCGCCGTCGGCCGCGGCCTCGAAGACCAGGGCGGCGCGGCTGTTCCGTGCCTCGGCGACGATCGTCTCGCTGGAGGTGAGGCTGCCGGTCTCCTCGTCGCCGTTGAGCAGCAGGGTGCAGGCCGGGCGGGGCAGCCCGAGGGCGTCCAGCGCCTTGAGGGCCCAGACCGCCTGGACCAGTCCGGCCTTCATGTCGAAGACGCCGGGCCCGGTGATCCGGTCGCCCTCCCGCCGGAACGGCCACTGCTCCAGGGTGCCGGTGGGCCAGACCGTGTCGTAGTGGCCGAGGAGCAGCAGCGGGCGGGTGCCGGTGCCCGGGTAGCGGCGGATCAGGAGGTCGCCGGTTTCCGTCCGGGGATGTATCTCCTCGGCCTCGGGGGCGCCCAGGGCCCCGTCGAGCCAGTGGCGCAGCCAGGCGAGGCAGGCGCCGAGGGCCTCGGGGTCGGTGCTGGAACTCTCCTGGGAGGTGTAGGCCGCCAGGTCCGCGACCATCTCCTCGCGATGGTCCGCCAGCCAGGCCCGGAGGGCGGCCGCGCTCTCCTTGTCCGTACCCGGCGAGGCTCGGTCCGTGCCCCAACGTGCCTGTGGCGCCGAGGAGTTCGCCAAGCGGTCCAGGGTGTCGAGGCGGGCCTCCGCCATCAGGCCGGGGTCGCGTTCCAGTTCCCGCAGGCCGTCGAGGACGGCGCGCAGGACCGGGGTGGCCACCCCGTGCAGCTCGGCCTGGGCGAAGACCTCCGCGTAGTGCGTGGTCACCTCGACCGGTCGGCGGCGTACCGCCAGGTCGCGCCAGATCCCGCTGCGGTCCTTGGCCTGGGTGCGCAGCCAGGCGGTGAGGCGGGCGGTCGCCGTCCGGCGGGTCTCCTGGTCGGCGCCCCGGCGGAAGGCGCCCGGCGTGAAGGCGTCGAAGGGCTCCAGGGTGACGCCGAGGGCATCGGCCGCGTCGAAGACCTCGGCGGCCACCGCGTGCATCGTCGCGGGATGGCGGTCGATCAGCTCGGCCATCGGGGCGTCCGCGAGGGCGGTGGCCGCCAGCATCGCGCCGAAACCGGCCTTGGCCCACAGATAGCCCTCGACGTTGTCGCTGGCCACCGCGGGCCCCCAGCTGCCGAGGTCGGAGACCAGGGAGGCGACGCGCGGGGAGACGGGGGCGCCGTGGCACTCGCCGACCACCAGGGCCCCGGCTCCCCCGTCGAGGACGACGCCCGGTTCGATCACGTCGGCGAAGATGTTGACGAAGGCGGCGAGGGTGCGGTGCGGCCCGAGGCGCTTGGCGATCAGCTCCTCGTTGAAGCCGTTCTGCAGCGAGACGACCCAGCCGCCCGGGGCGAGCCGCGGCCCGATCCAGTCCAGGGCCGCGTCGGTGGCCTGGGCCTTGACCGCGAGGAGCACGCGGTGGACGGTGCCGTCCCAGGAGTCCGGGGTCACCGCCTCGACCCGGACGCTCTCGCGGTGCTCGCCGCGCGCGAGGGTCAGGCCCCGCTCGCGGAGGGCGGCGACATGCGCGGTGTCGGTGTCGACGAGGCGAACCGGGTGCCCGGCCCGGGCCAGGCTGAAGGCGAGCGTGCCGCCGATGGCCCCGGCGCCGACCACGGTGTACGTAGCGCTGTTCATACGGGATGTCCTTCCGTGGCCCGGGCCCCGGCGGGCGCGGTGTCACAGGTGCGGTGGGGGTCCTCGGCCGGGTCCGGCGGCCAGATCCGCGGCAGGTGGAGCGCGCCGGTGCCGGAGCCTCCGTCCACGCGCAGGATCTCGCCGGTGATCCAGGAGGCGTCGGGACCGGCGATCCAGCGGACCGCGCGGGCGATGTCCTCGGGAGTGCCGGCCCTGCCCAGGGGGTTGGTGCCGATCGCCGCGGCGTACTGCGCGGAGACCGGGTTGGTGGCGCTGTCGACCGGGACGAAGCCGGGGCTGACGGCGTTGACGCGGATACCGTGGGGGCCGAGTTCGAGGGCGGCCGCGCGGGTGGCCATCTCCAGCGCGGCCTTGGAGCTCGCGTACGGGCCGCCGCCGGGCCGGGACCGGAGGGCCGATCCCGAGGAGATGTTGACCACCGTGCCGCCCCGGCCGTGCTCGGCGGCCCGTCGCGCGAAGGCGGCGGTGGCCAGGACCGGGGCCCGCAGATTGACGGCGAAGAGGCGGTCCCACTCGGCGGCGCCCACCTCGGCCATGTCGAGGGAGGGGTAGCTCCCGGCGGCGTTGACCAGGACGTCGACCGGTCCCCGCCGCTCCCAGGCCCGCCGGACCAGCTCGGCCGGGGTCTCGGGGCGGCTCAGGTCGGCGCCGAGGGCGTCGGCGGGGCAGCCCGCGGCGGCGAGGTCGGCGAGCAGCGGGCCGAGGGTCTCGCGGTCGCGGTCGGTGAGGGTCAGGGCGGCGCCGTCGCGGGCGAACTCCTCCGCGATCGCGCGCCCGATGCCGCCCCCGGCGCCGGTGACCAGGACGTGGCGCATCAGCGGAACTCCTTGTTCTTGGTCTCCGGCATCGTCAGGTAGACGGCGAGGGAGATCAGCGAGGCCGCGCTGACGTACAGCCACAGGAGGCCGCCGTGCCCGCTCTCGTGCAGCCAGGTGGTGAGGTACGGGGCGGTGCCGCCGAAGAGGGCGACGGCGAGCGCGTACGGCAGGGCGATGCCGGTGGCCCGCAGCTCGGCGGGGAACTGCTCGGCCATGATCACCGCGCAGTTGGCGGAGTAGCCGAGGATCAGCAGCATCCCGGTCAGCTGCACCAGGAAGAGGCTGAGGAAGCTGTCGCCGAGCAGGTGCAGCAGCGGCCAGGCGAGCAGCGCGAAGCCGCCCGCGAAGACGGCCATGGTCGGCCTGCGGCCGAGCCGGTCGGAGAGCAGTCCGGCGAAGGGCAGCAGGACGACGAAGACGACCAGGCAGAGCGTCTGGGACAGCAGTGCGCGGCTCAGCGGGATGCCGGTGGTGAGATTGGCGTACGTCGGCAGGTAGTTGACCCAGATGTAGTACGTCAGCGTGCCCGCGATGGTGATACCGGCGACGCGCAGGGCGGCGCCGGGGTGCTCGACGAACATCGCCTTGAGCGGGTTGGAGCGGGTGCGGCCGGCGCCCTTGGCCCGGGTGAAGGAGTCGGTGTCCTCCACGGAGACCCGCAGCCAGAGGCCGACCAGGCCGAGCAGTCCGCCGATCACGAAGGCGGCGCGCCATCCCCAGGCGTGCAGGTTCGCGTCGCTGAGGAAGGAGGTGGTGACGGTGCCGAGGAGGGAGGCGATCAGCACGCCTCCGGCGACGGACACCTGCTGCCACGATCCGGCGAAGGCGCGGCGGCCGGTGGCGGCGGACTCGACGAGGAAGGCCGAGGAGGAGCCGAACTCGCCCCCGGCCGAGAAGCCCTGGACCAGCCGGGCCAGGAGCAGCACCAGCGGGGCGAGGACGCCGATCGCCTCGTAGCTCGGGGTCAGGGCGATGACGAAGGCGGCTCCGGCCATCAGCCCGACCGTCAGCGTCATGCCCTTCTTGCGGCCGCGGCGGTCCGCGTAGACGCCGAGGACGGCCGCGCCGACCGGCCGCATGACGAAGCCGACGGCGAAGACGGCCAGCGTGGAGAGGAGAGAGGCCGCGCCGTTGCCCGAGGGGAAGAACTCGTCGGCGATGATCTTGGCGAAGATCGAGTAGAGGGCCCAGTCGACCCACTCCACCGTGTTGCCGATGGTCCCGGCGACGATGGCCTTGCGCTGCTTGCGGGTGAGTCTGTGCGTGGGGTTCGCGGCCGTGGCCGTGGGGGCCTGGGTGCTCATGGGGTCTGCTCCGGGTTCTCGGGGACGGGAGCGGCGGCCCGGACGGTGCGGGCCAGGTCTGCGTGGGTGGCGTACCAGACGCCTTCGTGCGCGCCGATGTGTTCGAGGAGTTCGCGCAGGACGACCAGGCGCGAGCGGTGGCCGATGACGTGCGGGTGCAGGGTGAGCTGGAAGACGCCGCCGCTGCGGTAGGCGGCGTCGAACTCGTCCGCCCAGATCTCCCGCACGTCCCGGGGGCGGCTGTGCGGGCGGACGGCGCCGTAGCGGTCCATGGTGAAGTACGGGGCGTCGTCGCGGATCCAGTCGACCGGGATCTCGACGAGCCCGGTGGGCCGCCCGCGGGCCAGGATCTCGTACGGCTCGTCGTCCGCCATCAGCGAGGAGTCGTAGGCGAAGCCGAGGTCGAGGAGGGTCGCCAGGGTCGAGTCGGAGAAGTCCCAGGACGGGGTGCGGATGCCGGTGGGGCGCTGCCCCGTGAGCGCGTCGAGGGTCTCCAGGGCCCGGCCCACCAGCTCCCGCTCGTCCGCGGCGCCGAGCAGGGTGTTGCGCTCGTGGATCCAGCCGTGGACGGCGAGCTCGTGGCCGTCGCGGGTGTACGCGCGGGCCTCCTGTGGGTGCAGCAGCGCGGAGACGGCGGGCATGAAGAAGGTCGCCGGGATCCCGGAGCGGGCGAGCAGGTCCAGGACGCGGGGGGCGCCGACGCGGGCGCCGTACTCGCCCTGGGCGAGCAGACCGGGGGTGGTCTGCCCGTCGCGCAGCGGGATGGTCTCGTGGTCGGGGTCGAAGGACAGGGCGACCGCGACGCGGGCGCCGCCGGGCCAGCGCTCGGGGCGCAGCGGGCGTCCGGCGCGGACCGCCTCGACATGGCCTCGCCAGGTCGACTCGGGCCATTGCCAGCTCGGGGAGGCGGTCCCCTGGTCCGGGGAGGTCGTCCCCTGGTCGGTCGTGGACATGGTGTTCTCCGGGGTGGGAGGGGGGCGGGCGTGGCACGGGGGCAGGCCGGTGCACACCCACGGCGGGTGCGGTCTCCTGGGCGGGGGTGGGAACAAGGGGCCGTCGGCGGAGGCGGGACGGCGGGTACGGGAGGTACGGGAGGTATGCAGATGTGCAGATGAGCGAGGGTGCGCGGTCACGGCCGTGCGCGGGGCGGGGGCCGGGTGGCGGGCGGGGTCAGCCGACCTGGTCCAGCCGGGTCCACGCCCCCTTGAGGGTGGCGAGGTGCACCGTGACGTCGGAGGCGTTGAGCCCCGGCAGGGCGCCGATGACCTCGCCGGTGTAGGGGAACAGATCGGTACGGCGGGGCAGGACCATGTGGCCGACCAGGTTGAACCGGCCGGTGGCCGCGGCCAGAAACTTGGTCCCCGGGTGACGTGCGAGCTGGCGGCCCGCGGCGTCGAGCTGGTCCGGCTCGATCGAGAGCCAGACCATGAACTCGGCCTGGTAGCCGAGCAGAGCGGGTTCGACCAGGGTGCGGAAGTGCAGGATCCCCCGCTCCACCAGCCGGTCGAGGGCGCGCGAGACGCTGGACTCACCGCGCTCCAGCCGCCGGGCCAGCGCGCTGACCGGCATCCGGCCGTCCTCGGCGAGTGCGTCCGCGACGGCCGCTTCGAGACCGGAGAGCGCTTGTGGCGTACGGTCCCAGTCGTCGCGGTCGCACGGTGGAGCGAGGCTGGCGGGCCGCAGCTCCGCGGCCGCCTCGGCGGGCAGCAGGCCGGTGTCCCACAGCGCCGCCGAGGTGAAGCTGCGGATCACGGCGACGCACTCGGTGCTGGTCATCAGGTGGGCGCCCGGCAGGTCGGTGAAGAGCAGCCTCATGAGCTGCTCGTTGTCCTGGGCGACGAAGTCGACGATCAGGTCGGCCGTGCCGGTGACCACGGCCAGAAACCGCGTCTCGGGACAGGAGGCCAGCAGCTCGGCCAGCTCCAGCCCCTTGCCCGGCTTGGCGTGCACCCGTACCAGCATGGAGGAACCGCTCTCGGTACGGTCCAGCTCCAGCGCACCGACCACATGCACGAGCTTGCGGTGGCGCAGCGCCTGGTAGCGCCGCTGAACGGTGGTCTCGCTGGCTCCCACCCAGCGGGAGATGGCGTTCCACGAGGCACGGCCGTTGAGCTGGAGCGCGGCGATGACGCGGCGGTCCAGCTCGTCGATCATGCCGGCGTGGGAACGGGTTCTCATGGCGGGGACGCTAATCACCCGCCCCGAAACCGGTCAATGCCGAAATCCTGCACGCAACCGCCCCACTTCGGTGATCTCCCGCGCCAGGGCGGGGCGGAGGAGCGGAAAACCGCAGATCGACTGCTTCGGGGGGAAGGGGTGGGGCGTGCAGGATCGCGGCAGGGTGGGGGCGGATTTTTTTGGTGGGGATCTTGGGTTCGGTGAGGTCTTGGGTTCGGTGGGATCTTGTGGGCGGGGATCTTGGGGAGGCCCATCGCCGATCTCGGCCCGCTCGAAGCCGGGCCAGGCGTCGTCCGCCGGATGCCGGAGCCCACCAAGGGCTCTTCCTGGATAATCGGCGTATGGCAACACAGCCCGGTCTCTCCGATCTTCGTCGTGCCAAGTTCGCCCGGCGTGCGCCTGCCGCGCTCTCCGAACTCGTCGGTCCTCAGCACGGCACGGTGACGCTGCCGCTGCATCTGGCGTGGTCGGGGCTGACCACGTTCGATCTCGACCAGCCGCGGCTGCGGATGAGCTACTACCGGATCATCCTGGCCGAGGGTCTGCACGACGATCTGGTCCGGTTCCTCCATCGCGACTTGCTGATCAGCCTGTGGCCCACACTGCGCACGCTGGTCAGCCGGGACGTCCGGGAGGTGTGGGAGAGCTCCTTCCACGAGCTGGCGCACGAAGCCGGGGCCGCTGCGTGAACCTGACGGACCTGCACCGCCGCTTGCTCGCTGATGTCCTTGAGGTGGGCGGTGTCTATCCGCTGGCGCTGACCGGTGGCTATGCGGTCCAAGCACATGGCCTGGTCGACCGGCTCAGCCAGGATCTCGATGTCGCAACCGAGAATCCGGAGCGCATGGAAGAGATCGCCACCGCCGTACGCACCGGCCTGTAAGAGCGTGGATGGCAGGTGCGGGCGCTGGAGACGGATCCCTTGGCGGCGCGGCTCATCGTCACCGACCCCGCCAGCCGTGAGGAGTGCGAGGTCGACGTCCTGAAGGAGACACTGTGGCGCCCTCCCGTGCACACCGAGCACGGACTGGTGCTGTCCCTCGAATATGTCGTCGGCACCAAGGTCCGCGCACTGGCCGACCGGGGACTCGCCAGAGATCTGGTCGACATACAGGCCGCGGCGGACCACTGGAGCCGCATTGAGCTGGAAGAGCTCGGCCGCCGTCACGCCCGCGACTCCTTCGACCTGCGCGAGCTGCAATCACGGTTGGCAGGAGCCGACTGGATCGACGACACCGAATTCGCCGCCTACGGGCTCGACGAACCC
Source organism: Streptomyces physcomitrii (assembly GCF_012273655.1). Classification (GTDB taxonomy): domain Bacteria; phylum Actinomycetota; class Actinomycetes; order Streptomycetales; family Streptomycetaceae; genus Streptomyces; species Streptomyces physcomitrii. Next base: position 386,794 of record NZ_JAAWWP010000005.1, read on the forward strand.
GCCGTCACCGAGCTGCGCCGGTGGGCACAGGCGTGGACCGACGACATCGGTGAACGGATCCAGGAGCTGGAGACTCCGCAGGAGGACTGAGGACGCGGCTCGGCTCCGGAGCCGAGGACGGACCGGGCGGAGCAGGGAGCGTTGCCCCCTCGTGGCGCGGAGTGCTCTCGGTGCGCGGGGGTGGACGCCCGGGTCGTCGCCCCCGGCACCTCACCCCACCCCCACCCACTCCGCCTCGTACACCACGGCCGAACTCCTGGCCGCCCCCCGGCACGTCAGCCGGCGCGGGGGCGTGCGGTGGGCGCGTACCCGGACTTCGAGGTGCGGGGGGTGCGGGGGGCGGCCCTGGAGGCGGATGTGCCAGGTGGTGTCCTCGCGGACCGTGCCGGTGACCGCGTAGTCGTATCTGCCCGCCGGGCCGAAGCGGGCGAGTGCCGCGGCGACGGCGGCCTGCTGGGGCGGGAAGAGGGTGGTGTAGCCGCGCAGGTGGTCGGCGTGGATGCGGTCGGCCAGGTGGTCCTCGACCACGGTGAGCGAGGCGGGGGCGTCGAGGTTGCCGTAGTAGACGCCGTCGGGGACCAGGACGAGGTTGGCGGCGAACCTGTCGCCGCCCACATGGGTGCACTCCCACACCAGCTCGGGCCAGCGTGCGCTGAGGGCCCGGCCGACGGGGCGTCCGCGTACGGCGCAGCAGGCGTCGTGCCTGCCGTGGGCGCAGACCAGGATCACCGGCGTACGGTCCGGCTTCCCGGGTGTTTCGAGGGCGGTGGCGATCTGGGCCAGGTCCTCGTCACGGCGCCAGCTGCCCCACTGCTGGTGGAGGTCGCCGGAGGCGTCGTGGCGCAGTACCGCCCAGCGGGCGGGCTCCTCGGGGCGCTGTCGGCCGTACCGCCGGATGAGGAGGATCCGGGCGCGCAGTGCCTGGGCGGCGGTGAAGACGCGCGCCTTGGTCGCCGGGTCGAGGGCGAGGCCGTCGAAGCCGTTGGCGGGCCAGCTGCGCCGGTACTCCACGAGGACCCAGACCGAGCCGAAGGGCGCGGTGCCCGCCAGGGGATCGCCGCGCACCCGGGCGGCGTCGGCGCAGAAGAACCGCTCCGGCCGGCCCTCCCGACCGGGCGCGGTCACCGGTCGGCGGGCACCAGGACGCCCGCGCGCAGCAGCCGCTCGGCACGTTCGAGGCCGAGCTCCCCGGCGGTACGGATCCGCCCGTCGAGCAGCCGGGCCACCGGCGCGAGGTCGGCCTCCGCGAAGTCGAGCCAGCCCACCCGGGTGACCAGCCGGGTCCCCTCCCACCGCGGTTCCAGCGCTGGCCGCAGCCGCACCGGCGAGCGCGGGCCGAGTCCCCGCAGGGCCGTGAGCTGGGCCAGGGGGCCGAGCGGCGCCGGGCGGGCCTGACTCCGCCGGGCACGGTGGAACAGCGGCTCGGGATCGGCCTCGGCGACCGCGGCGAGCAGGCGGGTACGGACCAGGTCCAGCTCCGCACCGAGGCTCTCCGCGCCCAGCGGCAGCGCCCGGCGCGCGGCGGGGTCCTCGCCGAGCGCCGCGAGCGCGGCCCGGGTGAGCTGCTCGGCCAGCGCGTGGCGGGTCCAGGCGTGCACCCCGAGGGTGAGGTGCACCGAGACCTCGCCCCGGGCCTCGGCGGAGTGCAGCCAGCCGCGCGGCAGATAGAGGACGTCGCCGGGGCGGAGCACGGTGTCCAGGTGCGGCGTGCCGTGCGCGGCCGCTTCGGCGACGGCCGCCCGGTGCCCGGTCCACGGCTGGTCGCGCAGCGGATCGGGCAGGACGGGCTCGTGGACGGTCCACCGCTTGGTGCCCTCGATCTGCAGGACGAAGACGTCGTGGACGTCGTAGTGCGCGTCGAAGCCGCGGTTGTCCGGCGGGGTCACATAGGCGTTGGCCTGCACCGGGTGTCCCAGCTCGGTGCCGAGCGCCGAGACCAGCCCGGCGACCGGCTCCCAGGTGCGGTGCAGTGCCTGGAGGACGAGCGTGGCCCCGTCGGCGAAGGCCCGCCACAGGGCGGTGTCGTCGAGCTGGTCGGCGATGGCGGCCCCGGCCCCCGCGGGCGCGGTGAAGGCGGCCTCCGGCAGCGTCGAGCCGTCCTTGGCGACCCGGAGGAAGGGCGTGCGCAGCCCCCGGCGCGAGACCAGCTCGTCGACCGCGGCCGCGGAGAACAGATCGGAGAAGTCGCTCGCGCCCCGGGTCAGCAGCGCCGTACGGGACCAGACCTCGCGGGCGAACTCCGCCCGGCTCAGCCTGGTCAGACGAGACTCCAGGACACCGGCGTCCTCCGTGCCGGTGTCCTGGACTGCGGTGCGCGAGGCGCTCAAGACGAGGCGCTCAGGAACGGCCGGCCTCGCCGTCGGCGCCACCGTCGTGCACGCCGGGTGTCCCTGCCGCGCCACCGTCCGCCGGACCCTCGGCCCCACCGTCGGCACCACCGTCCTGGACACCCGGCTTGCCCGCCGCACCGCCGTCCGCGGGACCCTCGGCCCCGCCGTCGGCACCACCGTCATGAACCCCGGGCGTACCCGCCGCGCCACCGTCGGCCGGGCCCTCGGCTCCACCGTCGGCTCCGCCGTCCTGAACACCCGGCTTACCCGCCGCACCGCCGTCCGCGGGACCCTCGGCCCCGCCGTCGGCACCGCCGTCGTGGACACCCGGCGTACCGGCCGCGCCACCGTCCGCGGGACCTTCGTTCTCGGGATGCGTCATCGTTGCCCTCCGAAGTTCGCTCTTCGACCGTTGGCTCTTCGACCGTCCGCGCACGGACCACTCGCTCTCGGACCGTTCTCGCCCGGACCGCTGGTTCTGCGATGCGTGAGTTCCCGGAGCCTGATGCCGCGGGCACTCGCCAGGCGCATTGCAGGGTAATGCCCGCCTTCGCACCATAACTCCGCTGCTACGGGGGGACGACTCGGGCGGTACGGGGGCGCCGGGACACCTGGGGTCGTCGTCCAGGGGAGCCGGGTACGGGACCGCTCTCGGGAGCCGGACACGGGAAGGGAGGCAGCGGCCGGTTCGGTGGATCTCGCGGGCGTGGCCGCTGCCCTGAGGCGGGGCGTCCTCGCGGTCGGCGGTCTTGAGGCGGTCCAGGGGACCGGCGATCCTCCCGGGCAGTTCCGCGCGCGGGGCACGGAAGCGTTCGGCGATTCGGGAGACCAGGCCGCGTTCGCCGGTCAGTCAGGCGAAGCCCTCGGCGCTGACGGCGGCCTCCCCTCAAGAGGACCGCGCCCCCTTCCCCGCGCAGGCCTCACTCCGCGGCGGATCGCCCCGCGGCCGGTGCCCGTCGGGGTGCCGGCCGGTCCAGAGCGGCCACGATCGTGGCGTAGAACCGGTGCACGGCCTCGTCGACGCTGCGGATGAAGCCGGACTCGGCGTTGCCGCGGCTGCCGCCCATGCCCTTGAAGAGCGACAGCCGGAAGCCGGTGATCCGGGCGCCGTTCTTCGGCAGCAGGTCCGCCGGTTCGGGACGCAGCCGTTCCAGCGTGCTCCGAGGGCCTCCCGCCCCGCCGTCCACCAGGGTCTCGATGTGGAGATCGGCGGGAGCCTCGGCCAGGCGCCGGACGAGCCGCTTGGCACCTGTGAGGGGGTAGCCGTGCTCGAGCGCCGGGATCTCGAGGGAGGTGCGGAGTCTGCCGGTACGCAGGTCCGCCGTGATCGCGAGGACGCCGGGCGTGCCCTCCATACGCAGCTCGGCCTGGAGTCTGCCTTCGCGGCAGAGCCGATCAGCCCCTTGCATCCGGCGGGCCCCGGGGTCGGTTCCGCGCCGGGAGCGCTGGACGGGCAGTACCTTCTGCCCGAGTTCACCCCCGAGCCTGAGGCAGACCTGGCGGATGAGCCGCTCCCAGCTCTCCACGACCTCCAGCGCCCGCGGGTCTCCCTGGCACAGGGTCTCGTCGTCGATTCCGTTGCGTACGGGGACCCAGGCGGAGCCCATGTTCTGGAAGCCGTGGCATCCGGAGTTCTCGTGCTGGAGGTAGTGCAGCAGTTCTTGGAGCAGCCAGGCGTGCGTCATGTTGCCCACGCCCTCGTGCCGGATCAACAGCTGTGCCTGGTGGGCGACTTCGGCCCAGGACAGGTGCCGGAGAGCCACCTTGTGCTTGCGCCGGCCGTCGATCCTGACGTCGACCAGGGGACTGCCTTCCAGGGCCACGTCGTTCGACAGGGTGATGACGGCCTCGTAGCCCCGGCGGGCGGCGAGGTCCATGTACGCCTGTACCTGTTCGGCTCTCAGCGGGTTCCCGTTGGTCTTGGCCTCGACCAGGGCCGTCCACAGTTTGCCGGCCCGCTCGACGCGGATCACGCCGTCGGGGCGCCGCGGGTTGTCGCCGTGCGGCAGCGAGACCTCCGTGAACGTCTCCATACGGCCCGCGGGGGCCCCGAAGGCGGCGGTGAGTCTCCGGCCGAACTCCGGGATCTGCGTCATCACCGACAACAGCACCGAGGTCGCGCGCATCTCGCGGTCCCGGTCGCTCTTGAGCGCGGAGACCGGGAAGAGCCTGGCCTGCTTCCAGGAGTCGTTCTCCGCCAAGGACTTCCTGGCCGCCTTGGGCAGGGTGACCTTCTTCCTGGCGGTGCGGGGCCGCGCGGACGGCTTCCTCGGTGCGGCGGCCTCCTCGGGCTGCCGCGGCGCCGGGACGCCCTCCCCCGTCGCCGGCTGTCCGCGATCGTCCGCGCGAGCAGGGGCCGTCGCCTGCGTACGTTCTCCGTCCGCCGTCTCCTCCAGCACCTCGGCAGCGGCGGCGCCGTCGGTGCCGTCGTCGGTGCCGTCGTCGATGTCGACACCGAAGTCCGTTGCCAGGCCCGCCAGTCCGGATTCGTATCCCTGGCCGACGGCCCGCAACTTCCACTCTCCGCCGCGACGGTAGAACTCACCGAAGAGGAAGGCGCTCATGGGGCCCGCCTCTTCGATCGCGAACCGGAGCAGATGCTCGCCGGAACCGTCGGCCAACGTCATCCGGAGATCGTCCAACTCCCCGAAGTGGGCTCCGTCGTACCGGCTCGCCGCCACCACGATGCGGTCGACGCCGTCCGGGATCGCGGTCAGGTCGAAGCTGATCCGGTCCTGGTTGCCGCCTCCGGTCGGCGTCTTGCCCAGGAGTTGCACACTGCCGTCCGGGGCGACCGGATTGTTGTAGAAGTAGAAATCGGCGTCGCTGCGCACCTTGCCGTCCGCGTCCAGCAGCAGAACCGAGACATCCGCGTCGCCCTCGCCCGTGGGGCTGGTCCAGTCCAGACTCACGATCACGGAGTCGACGCTTTCACTGAGTGCCGCCAGCCCCACGTTGGCACCCTTGATCAACTCGTACACGGCCCCCACCCCAAAAGCGCACGTCATACGCGCGGAGCCTGCCCCTCACCCCGCCGGACGACCCAGTGTGACCCTCCACGCACTCCGTGTACAGAGGAACGGGTCCGGGGCAGAGAACGACACCGGACATGCGACCAGCACCCCTGCGCTCCCCTGTCATGCCCGCCCTCCCCTCTCACCCACCCCACCCCTCACACCCGCCCCCATGTGAGGGTTGTGCGGCGGTCCTCGCCAGGTGGTGTGGGGGCTCGGGGGGCTGAGTACACTCCGTCACCGTGAGTCATGGCCGTGCCCGGGGGCGGGCGGCCCGGGGGCGAGGGGGAGCGCGGTGCTGTCGACGCCGGAGGACGGCGACAAGATCGTCGGCCGGTACGTCCTGCGGGAGGCCATCGGCAGGGGCGGGATGGGCGTCGTCTGGCGGGCCTGGGACGAACGGCTGCGGCGCGAGGTCGCCGTCAAGTGCGCACGCCTGGACGACCCCCGGGCCACCCAGCGCCTGATCGCCGAGGCGCGCAACGCCGGGCGGCTGCACCACCCGAACATCGTCGGCGTCTTCGACTTCGTCGACCAGGGCGCCGACTGCTGGATCGTCATGGAGTACGTGCCCTCGCGCAGCCTCGCCCAGCTCATGGACGACCGCGGACCGCTCAGCCCGGAGGAGGCCGGTTCGATCGGCTGCCAGATCGCGGACGCGCTGGCGAAGTCGCACGGCGAGGGCGTGGTGCACGGCGATGTGACCCCGGAGAACATCCTCGTCACCGAGGACGGCCTCGCCCGGCTGACCGACTTCGGGATCTCCCGCGCCCTGTGGAGCGACGCCACCCAGAGCGTGACGGGCGGGGTGCGCGGCAAGCCCCGCTATCTCGCCCCCGAGGTCGCCAAGGGCAAGCCGGCCGGCGAGAAGTCCGACGTCTTCTCGCTCGGCGCCTCGCTCTTCGCGGCGGTGGAGGGTCAATCGCCGTACGGGGAGGCCGAGCACCCCATGGCGTATCTGGCCCGGGCGATCGAGGGCCACCGCGAACCCGCGCGCCGGGCGGGCCCGCTGGCCGAGCCGCTCGCCGCCCTCCTGGCGGCGGAGCCCCGGCAGCGCCCGGACGCCGCCCGGGCCCGGCGCCTGCTCGGCCACGCCGCCGCGCCGCCCCCGCACGTCCAGGAGCAACTGGCGGACCGGCGCACCGTCGGCCTCCCCTCGCTGACGCTGCGGCTGCCGCGCGCGGTACGCCGACGCCGGCGCCCCCTGGCACTCGCGGCGCTCGCCCTGGTCACCGCGGGCGCGGTCACCGCCGGTCTCCTCCTCTTCGGCCCCTGGGGCTCCGAGGACGGCGGCGAGGGCGGCCCCACCGGGACGGCGGCCCCGGCCACCGGGCGGCCCGGCGCCCTCGGCGAGCCCCGTACCGCCGACCCGTGCAGACTCCTCGCCGCCGCCTCCCTGAGCCGCTTCGGCGACGCCGCCTTGGACCCGGACTACGGGGAGATCGACCGCTGCGACGTCCTGCTGCGCAACGGCAGCGGGGACGAAGTCGCCGATGTGGAGGTCAACTTCGACGCGGACCTGGACACCTACGAGGGTGAGGTGTCGACCCGCGAGGTGGGCGGGCTCCGCGTGACGAGCCTGCCGCGGGACGGCGACCTCTGCGAGCGGGCCCTCGCCACCACCGACCACCGGCAGATCCGCGTCCGCGGCAAGCGGCTCGGCTCGCCCTCACCCGATCCCTGCCAGCTGGCCGACGCCGCCACCGACCACGTCCTCGGCCTCCTGGACGACGGCCCGGTGCCCCGCCGTACCGCCGCCCCCGCACCCGACTCGCTCGCCCGGGTGGACGCCTGCACCCTGCTCGGCGACGACACGCTCACGCGGGTCCCGGGCGTCGACCCGAAGAGCCTGAAGAACCCGAAGAACCCGAAGAACAGGGACCCGGGCTTCGGCGCCTGGAGCTGCGACTGGTTCGGCGACGAGGGCCCCGGCGAGGTGGAGCTCCAGTTCAGCCGGGACAACGCCCTGGAGGACGACGGGAAGGCGGTCGACATCGGCGGCGCGCGCGGCTACCTCGCCCCCGAGGAGGCGGGCGAGGACAGCTGCACCGCCCGGCTCGCCCATCGCACCTACCGCAACTCCGCTGGTGACCGCACCGTCGAACTGCTCCAGCTGACCGTGTACGGCTCAGGGTCCACCAAGCGCCTCTGCGAGACCGCCACCAGCCTCACCGCCGAGGCCGCACGAGCCGTGGCGGACCAACTGCCGGGCGAGTGAGGGGACTTCGGGGCGATACCCACGTACGCGGGGAGCGGACCGGACACGCGGAGCGGGACGGACAAGGGGAGCGGAGCAAACGCGGGGAGTGGGGCAGACACGAAGAGCGGGGCAGACATGGCGAGCGGGGCACGGGGAGTGGGGCAGATGCGGAGCACCGGCGGGACGCAGGGCGCGGGCCACGTGCCGGGATCCGGGCCGCCGCGCGGTACGGGTGCGGGAGGTGGCGGGCGCGCGCCCGGTGCCGGGCGGTTGCTGCCCGCCACGCACGGCAGCCTCGCCCGGGGTGCCTCCGCGCCGCTGCCCGGGACCCTGTTCGCGCTCGCGCTGACCGGCGGGATGACGCTGGGCCCCGGCGAGGGCCGCGAGGTCCTCTTCGGCCGCAACCGGCCCGAGGTGCACGTCTGCCTCGGTGAGGACGACGCCCAGGTCAGCCGCCACCAGGGCACCCTGACCCACCGGGACGGCCGCTGGTGGGTGGGCAACGTCGGCCGTCTGCCGCTGCGCCTCGCCGAGTCCCGGCTGCTCTTCCGGCACGAGGAGCCGCTGCCGCTCGGCACCGGCTACACCCCGCTGTTCATCGGCGGCACCCGGGGCCGCGAGCACCTGATGGAGGTCTTCGTCACCGGCCCGGAGACCGAACGCCCCGGCCCCCGGCACACCGAGGTCACCCGCCCGCCCCGGGTCTGGGTCCTCACCGAGCAGGAGCGGCTCGCCCTGGTCGTCCTGGGCCGCCGCTACCTCGCCCACGACCCCCGGCCGCAGCCGCTGACCTGGCGGCAGACGGCCGCCGAACTCGCCGCCGTGCAGCCCGGCGAGGGGTGGACGGACAAGCGGGTCGAGCACCTGGTCAACGGCGTACGGGTGCGCCTGTCCCGGGACGGGGTGCCCTGGCTGACCCGCGAGGAGGTCGGCGAACCCGTCGGCAACGCGCTCAACGACCATCTGCTGCGCGCCCTGCTCGCCTCGACGACGCTGGTCCCCATGGACCTGGCGCTGATCGACGCCGCCTGACCGCGGCCAGGGCCGTCGCCGCCGCCATCACGGCGGTGCTCGCGCCGATCAGCCAGGGCAGCCAGTTCCGCGGGGTGTGCCCGGAGACCGCGACCACGGCGCCGCCGCCGTGCACGAGGGTGGGGTCCCGCGGGGTGAGGACCAGATCCTCCGGGCCGAGCAGCGTGTTGTGGCGGCGGAAGTCGTCGAGTCCGCCCGGGTAGGTGGCGCCGCGGGAGTCGACGAGGGCGGCGGTGTCGTCGGACCTGCGCGCCACGTACAGCGTGATCAGCTCCAGCGAGCCGTCCTCGTGCCGGACGAGCACCGACCGCTCGAAGGCCCGCCCACCGGCCCCCGCGAACTCCCGCACCGCCCGCCCCGCCGCCGCGCCCGCGGGACAACTGGCGGCGGCCCGGCACGGCGTGGCCGAGAGCAGCGCGGACAGCAGCGCCCGGGGCGTGTAGTAGGCGGCGAAGTTCGCCAGCCGGTCCGCACTGCTCTCGCCCACCCCTCCGAACTTGTCGTTCTTCACCGCGGTCGACTCCCGGTACTCCCGCAACAGCCCCTCCCGCGACCCCTCCGCGGCCCGGAGACCACCGCGGGGCAGCAGGGCTCCGGCCAGGACGAGGGCTAGGGCAAGGACGAGAGCGAGGGCGAGGGCGAGGACGAATGTGCATACGGCTGCCGGCTCGGACCCGCGCGCGGTGCGTCTGCGCCTCATGCCCACCCTCCCCGCTCCTCCCCGCTCGCTCGCCCCTGCCCGGCGCGCCGCCCTGACGTGCCCTGCCCCCACGCGGACAGCCTGAGGACTGCCTACGAGGACTGCCTATCGGGTTTCAGCGGGGAGGGGTCCCGGGCAGCCGCCTCCTCCGCCCTCTCCCCTCCACCCTCACTCCGGACAAACCGGCCTGCTGGCAGGTGAATCGGCCGAAAGCAGCACGCCCACTTCACCTTTCACCTGCTCACGGCCCTCACACCCGGACCACCGACAGCCCGCCACTGACCGAAATCCGTCACCTGCCGTAATAGCGAGGTGACCCGCTGTCAGACCCCCGTGCTCTCATACGAGCTGTACGAGCTGCCCGTACGAACGAGCCGCACGAACGAGCCGTACGAGCTGCCCCTACGAGTCGCGCGGAGGGCGGAGGGCGGAGGACGGGGGCGGAGGCACGGGCCGCGCGGGTGCGGCGGACGTATGGCGAGGCAGTGCGCCAACAGGCATACGAACGAAGGGAGTTGTTCCATGAGGAGGCGCGGTCCGGTGCGCCGTTCCCGGCGGCGTGCGCAACCACTTCCCCTCTGGCTGAAGGTCGGCGCGGCGATGTGCGCGGCCGTGGTGGCGCTGCAATGGCTCCTGGCCCACTGGTGGGTACTCCTCGGCCTGGGCGTCCTCGCCGCGGGCGCCGGTGCCTTCGTGGGGCAGCGGGTACGGCAGCGGGCGGAGTGGGAGCGGGCGCGGTCCAGGGCACTGCGGCTGCGTATCGCCGAGCTGGACGCGCTGGACCACCGGTCCTTCGAGTTCGCGATACGGGACTTGATGCGCCGGGACGGCTGCGCGGCGGAGCAGCTCGGCGGCGCGGGGGACAACGCCTGCGATGTACGGGCGGTCGACCCCTCGGGTCGCATATGGGCCGTCCAGTGCAAGCACCGGCGGGACGGCGACCAGGGCTCGGCCGTCGGTGTGGGGGTGCTCCAGCAGGTCAACGGCACGGCCCGGCAGATCCACGGGGCGGATGTCGCCGTCGTGCTGACCAACGGCCGGTTCTCCTCGAAGGCGGTCCCCTGGGGCAGGGAGCACCGCATCCACCTCGTCGACCGGCGCCTGCTCGCCGAATGGGCCGCCGGATCACGCCCCCTGTGGGACCTCCTGGACCGGATCCCGCCCCCGCGCCGCCCCTCGGCCCTGTCCTGAACCCTCAGTGGAGGCGGGCAGGAGCTGATCCGGCACGGCGGCGCAGGAAGCGGCTTCGGGCAGTGGACCGCCGACACGGTGGGCCAAGTCGTCGAAGGGGCGTCGCGGTCCGGGAGTCCGTGACCGCCCGTCACCTCCCCGGCTCCCGCAGGGCGCGGACGGTCTCGGCCAGGGCGCGGAGGATGGCGGCCCGGTGCCGGGGCTCGGCCCCGTGCAGTGCGCGGCGGGCCAGCACCACGGCGGCGGCCGCGCTGACGGTACGGGCCAGGAGCAGTCCGGACAGCTGGGCGGCGGCCAGCAGTCCGAGGACGAGGCAGGGCGTGGTCATCGCGAACTCCTCTGAAGAGGCGACAGGTTGGTGAGGAGACCAGCGCAGCTGTCCAGGGCGGTGTCCATCGACCCCCTGCGGCAGACTGGACAGAGGTGTTCCGAGAAGACCCCCGGGGGCAGCGCCATGGCGAGGGACAGGAGCGCGTCGACGGCACCGCCGAGTGCGGTGGCGGAACGGCTGGAGAGGGCGGCCGCGGAGCAGCTGGAGAGTGCGGCGGCGGCACACCTTGAGGCGGCCTTCCGCGCGGATCTGCAGCGCGTGGAGGCCCTGCGCCAGAGCCTCCCGGCGGCCGAACGCCCCTCCCTGCGGGAACTCGCCGCGCACACCCGGCGCGGACACAACACCCTCAACAACTGGCTGACCGGCAGGGCCTTCCCGGCCGACGCGGACGTGCTGGCCGAGGTGGTCGCCCGGATCCGGCAGTCCGCCGCCGGTGCCGTTCTCGGCGCGGAGGACACGGCGCTGCTCGACCCGCACCGTTGGCGCGAGCGGCACGCCGCCGTCAACCGGGCCCGGGTACGGGACGCGGAGGAACTGCGCCGCGGGCGGCAGGCGGCGGCCGACCTGACCGGAGCCGAGGACCAGGCCCGCCTCCGCGCCCTCCCCGACCCGCCCCGCCGCCTCGACCTCTGGACGGCGGCCGCCCTCCGCGTCCACCCGTCCATCTCCGGCGACCGCCCCGCCGAGAACGCCCGCCCCGACACCGCCCCCTCCCCTGCCGTCGCCCCCGGCAGCCGCGCGCACCCCGCCGGATTCGTCCTGCCCGCCTACGTCCCGCGCCCCCACGACGACCTGCTGCGCGAGGCGTTGACCGCCGCGGCGGCAGCGGGCGAGCCCGCGCTCGTGGTCGTCCGCGGCGGATCCTGCACCGGCAAGACCCGCGCCGCCTACGAGGCCGTCCGCGCCCTGAGCCATGAAACGAGAGCACAGGACCAAGAGGCCGACACCGCACCCCGAAGGCGCCCGGCCCCGCCCTCCCCACAGACGAGGCCCCTCCCCGGCCCCACCTCCGCCCACGTACAAGAACAAGGAGGCAGAGAAGGAGAAAGAGAAGGCGGAGGCGGAGGACACGGACGCGGAAGCTGCGGCGGGCGAGAGCCCGCCCCCGGCCCCCTGACCGGATGGAACCTGCTCTTCCCCCGCACCGCGGCCAGTGCGCTGCAAGCGCTGGAGGCCCGGGCGTTCGCGCCGCGCACCGTCGTCTGGCTCGACGACGCGCACCAGCTCCTCGCCGACCCGAAGGGCGAACCGCTGGCCGCCGGGCTGCTCTCGCGGCTGGCCGGGCCCGGGCCGCTGATCGTCCTCGCGACCCTGTGGGAGGCGGCGTTCGCGGAACTGAGCGCGCCCCCAAGGGAGTCGGCCTTCGCCGGCCAGGACCCGCACCACCACGCCCGCGCCCTGCTGACCGGTGCCACCGCGGTGGTCCGCGTCCCGCCCGCCTTCGGCACCCGGGAGCTGCGGGCCCTCGGCGCCCTCGGCGGGGACCCCGCGCTCGCCGCCGCCCGGCGTACCTCGCGGGACGGGAAGATCACGCAGACCCTCGCCGCGGGCCTCCCCCTCGTGGACCGCTACGAGAGCGCCGAGGAACCCCCGGCCTGCTATGCGCGCGCCCTCGTCACCGCGGCGATGGACGCCTGCCGACTGGGCTGGGACGCCCCGCTGCCCGACGCCTTCCTGCGCGCGGCCGCCCCCGGCTATCTGAGCGCGGAGCAGCGTGCCGCGGCGGGGGCGGACTGGTTTCCGTACGCCCTCGACGACGCGCGTACGCGGGTGCAGCGGGTGGTGGCGGCGCTGGAACCGGTGGCCAGGGCGGACGGCATGGGGATCCGGCCGGGGGTCTCCCGGCTGGCGGACTACCTCGACGCCCATGGCCGGGCCGGGCGGGAGGGCATCGATCCGCCCGAGTCGTTCTGGGCGGCCGCGGCGGACCACGCCACCCGCCCCGGGCACCTGGCGCGCCTCAGCCGGGAGGCCGAACTGCGGTCCTGCCACGCCGAGGCCGAGCACCTGGCGCACCGGGCCGCCGAGGCGGGCGACCCCCAGGTGTACGGCGCCCTCGCGGAGTTGCGCGAGCGCGGCGGTGACCGGCAGGGCGCCGAACGGCTGGCCCGGTCGGCCGCCGAGGCCGGGGACCCGTATGTGCACGCCGCGCTCGCCTGGCTGGCGGAGCGGTCCGGCGATCCGGGGCGCGCGGAGCGGCTCGCCCGGCTGGCCGCGAACGCCGGGGACCCGGACGCCCTGCGGGACCTGACCGAGTCCCGGGAACACTCCGGGGACCAGGAGGGCGCCGAGCGCCTGGCCCGGCTGGCGGCCACCGCCGGGGTGCCGCGCTGCGCCTACCGGCTCGCCGCGCTACGGGAGCGCGCGGGCGACCGGGACGCCGCCGCCCGCCTGTACCGCCTCGCCGCCGACGCGGGCTCCCGCCACGCCGCGCGCCGCCTCACCGAACTGCGCGAGGCCGCCGGTGACCGGCTCGGCGCCGAGCAACTCGCCCGCGAGGCCGCGGAGTCGGGCAACCCGCGCTGCTACTCCTCGCTCGCCTGGATGCGGGAACGCGCCGGGGACCACCGGGACGCCGCCCGCCTCTACCGCCTCGCCGCCGAGTCGGGGGACGGCCACGCCCCGCGCAGGCTGGCGGAGTTGCGGAGCCGGGTGGACACGGACACCGCAGAGCACGACGGCGACGACGGCCTCCCCGCACCCGGCTGACGACAGAGCCGGATCACCGGGCCTCACCCAGCCGCGCGAGCAAACCTGACCGGCCACCGCACCGGCCTATACGAGCGGACCCCCTCAGCCCCCACGCACCACCGGCGCCATCCGACTCGGCGTCCTCAGCCCCCGCGTACCGTGTCGAAGGCCTCGGTGAGCGCGGGGCTGCCCGCCAGTCTGCCGAGGATGCGGTGCAGATGCCGCCGGTCGGTGGCGGACAGGTCGGCGAAGGCGGACTCGTCGACCTCGCGGAGCACCCCGTCGGCGTCCCGGCCCAGGTCGGCACCCTTCTCGGTGGCCGCGACCACATAGCGGCGGCGGTCCCGCGGGTCCCGGGTGCGCTGCGCGTAGCCGCCCTGCTCCAGGGTATCGAGGGTGCTCACCATGGTGGCGGCGTCGATCCGCAGATGGGCGCCGAGGTCGAGCTGGGACATCGGGCCGTTGTCCAGGAGCGCCTGGAGCACGCTGTAGTGCCGTACCCGCAGGCCGAGTTCGGCGAGCCGGTGCTCGCTGACGCGGAAGGCCACCTGCCCCAGCTTGAGCAGCAGGCAGCTGGTGTGCTCGGCCACCGAGCCGGGCACCAGATTCGCCGCCCGGTTGGCCGCCCGCGCGGGGGTGGTCGCCGCCATGTTCCGCTTCCTCCGCAAACCGTTCGCACCGCCGAAGGTCACATCGTACGAGACGTTCCCCGCGGCGTACGGGACGTTCTCCTGCGGCGGGCGAGGCGGTCCGCCGCACGGTTCCTCACGCCCATCCCACCTTGACAGAGCAGACCTAATTATTTGTACTGCTTATTATTAGTAGGTCCTGGTGGACAGTTCCGGTGCACCACGGGCGGACCGAGGAGAGGAGCCGGGCATGGAACGCAGCCTCGCGGGACGGACGATCCTGATGTCGGGCGGCAGCCGGGGGATCGGCCTGGCCATCGCCCTGCGCGCCGCGAAGGACGGGGCGCGGATCGCCCTGCTCGCCAAGACCGCCGAGCCGCACCCGAGGCTGGAGGGCACCGTGCACACGGCGGCCGCGGCGATCGAGGCGGCCGGGGGCTCGGCCCTGCCGGTGGTGGGCGACGTCCGCTCGGACGCCGATGTGGAGCGGGCCGTCGCGGCGGCGGCCGAGCGCTTCGGCGGGATCGACATCGTGGTGAACAACGCGAGCGCGATCGACCTGGCGCCCACCGCCGGGATCCGTATGAAGAGCTACGACCTGATGCAGGACATCAACACCCGGGGCACCCTGCTGCTCACCAAGGCGGCCCTCCCCCACCTGCGCCGCTCGGCGCACGCGCATGTGCTCACGCTCTCCCCGCCGCTCAACCTCGCCCCGCACTGGCCGGGCCGCCATCTCCCGTACACCCTCGCCAAGTACGGGATGAGCCTGTGCACCCTCGGCTTCGCGCACGAGTTCGCGGCGGACGGGATCGCCGCCAACTCGCTGTGGCCGCGCACCCTCATCGACACCGCCGCGGTACGCAATCTGCTCGGCGGCGCCGAGCGCTCCCGCACCGCGGAGATCGTCGCCGACGCCGCGCACGCGATCCTCAGCCGCGACCCCCGCGCCCGCACCGGCCGGCACCTCCTCGACGACGAGGTGCTGGCAGAGGAGGGCGTCACGGATCTGTCCGGCTACCAAGCCGCGGGCAGCGGAGGGGAGTTGGAGCTCGACCTCTTCCTCGACGCCTGAGACACACCAGGCCCCGGCCGCCCCGCAGGACAACGCAGGCTTCCACTTCACTCCCCGCCACCGCAGGCGGCCCACCTCACCCAAGGACCACGCCATGCCCCATCTGCGTCGCGAGGACGAGGTCTTCGTCCTCGACCTCGGCGAACCCGGACAGCGCGACACCGAGAACCTCGCCACCACCGCGTGGCTGGCCGCCCTGCACGAACTCCTCGACGAGGTCGAGGCGTCCACCGGGCCCGCCGCGCTGGTCACCACCGGCACCGGGAAGTTCTACTCCAACGGCCTCGACCGGGAGCGCTTCGGCGACCCCGCCGAGGAGTTCGCCGCCTATCTGGCCTCCTACCAGCGGCTGTTGGCGCGGTTCTGCGTCCTGCCGATGCCGAGCCTCGCGGCGCTGCAGGGGCACGCCTTCGCCGGGGGCGCGGTGCTCGCCCTGGCCCACGACCGCCGGGTCATGCGGGCCGACCGCGGCTGGTTCTGCCTGCCCGAGATCGACCTGGGCATCCCCTTCACCCCCGGCATGGCGGCACTGATCCAGACCCGCCTCCCCGCACCCGCCGCCTTCGAGGCGATGACCACCGGGCGCCGGTACACCGGCCCCGAGGCGGTCGCCGCGGGCATCGCCGAGACCACCGCGGCGGAGAGCGAACTGCTGCCGCTGGCAGTGGAGTTGGTCCGCCCCCTGGCCGGGAAGCGCGGCCCCGTGCTCGGACTGATGAAGCAGACCCTCTTCGAGACGGCGGTACGCGAACTCGACTCCGAGTCGGGGACGAACAAATTCCTGACGCATCGTCAATGAGGTGCGAGGCGGGCCGGTTCGGGGTGCGGAGTGCGTACGGGGGTCGGTCGTGCTCCGTACTCGGGGGTCGGTCGTGCCCCCGCGTCCCCCGAAGCGGTCGCCCCCGCGTCCCCCGAAGCGGCCGAACCGGTCCGCGAGGCGGTCGGGCCCCGTCCGGTACACAGTCGTCCCTGGTCCAGGGAGTGGGACGGCTCTTGGTGCCGGGCGGCGGCTGTTGTAGAAATGGGCCCCATGAATCACGAGCCCCTGGTGCGACGCCTGGTCATCGACCTGTGCCGGCGCCCGGCTGCCTGTTGTTGATTCCGCCGCGTCCCTGACGCCGCTCCCCCTCTCCGCGCCTTCGCTCCCCTGCTCCGCCCTGCCGTCCCGCGCGCGGGCGGTGCCTTGGCGAGGGCGGGGCGGAGATGTCCCGCCGCGCCGCCCTTCCGCGGTGCCGGTGCCCGCTGCCTGAGTCGTTCCGCCCCGTCGGCCGCAGCCGCTCCTGCTTCCCGGTCCCTTCCGGCTCCCCCGCTCCCCTGGAGGCCGCCCGTGTCCACGACACCCCCGCTGTCCGAAGCCGAGGCCGAACCCGGGTCCGCCGCCGCCGTGGCGGACCGGCCGCCGGTCCGGCGCCGCCCCCGGGCACGCCCCCGGGCCGGGGCGCGTGCCCGCCACGCCCTGCTGCCGCTCGGTTCGCTGCTGCTCTTCCTGGCGCTGTGGCAGGTGCTCGCGGTGAGCGGGACGTGGAGCGAGACGCTGGTGCCGCCGCCCGCCAAGGTCTGGGACGCCTTCCTGGACGTCTCCACCACGCACGACGGGGTGCGCGGCTACAACGGCACGTACCTCGTCGAGCACTTGGGGACCAGCCTGCGGCGCATCGGGCTGGGGGCCGGGCTCGGCATCGCCCTCGGGGTGCTCTTCGGGCTGCTGATGGGGACCGTGGGGTGGGTGCGCTCGCTGTTCGAGCCCTGGATCACCTTCCTGCGGACGCTGCCGCCGCTGGCGTACTTCTCGCTGCTCATCATCTGGCTGGGCATCAACGAGGAGCCGAAGATCACGCTGCTCGCCGTGGCCGCCTTCCCGCCGGTGGCGGTGTCCACCACGACCGCCGTCGCGGCCGTGCCGCGGAGCCTGACCGAGGCGGCCCGGGCACTCGGCGCCTCGCGGTGGGACGTGGTCCGGGACGTCGTCGTGCCCTCCGCCCTGCCGGAGACACTCACCGGGATCCGGCTGGCCGTGGGGGTGGCCTACTCCTCCCTGGTCGCCGCCGAGTTGGTCAACGGACTCCCCGGTATCGGCGGCATGGTCAAGGACGCCGCCAACTACAACAACACCCCGGTGGTCCTGGTCGGGATCATCGCCATCGGGGTCTCCGGACTGGTCATCGACGCACTGCTGCTGCGCCTCGAACGCGCCGTCGTGCCCTGGCGCGGCCGCACCTCCCCATGAGCCACCCGGCCCCCTCAACCACCGCTGCCCGTACGGCACTTCGCTCCCCCTCCCGGCTCTCCCACTCTCCGCACAGAACGGCCTCCACCATGTCTCCCTCCCCTGCTCACGGCCCGTCCCGCCGACTGCTGCTCACCGGTGCGCTGGCCGCCGCCTCCGCGGTCGTCACCGGCTGCTCCTCGGACGGCGGCGGCTCCTCCGGCGGCGCCAAGCGGCTGCGTATCGGCTACTTCGCCTTCCCCAGCGGTGACTTGCTGGTCAAGAACCGCAAGCTGCTCGAAAAGGCGCTGCCGGACTACACGATCAGCTGGGTCAAGTTCGACTCCGGGGCCAGCGTCAACCAGGCCTTCCTCGGCAAGTCCCTGGACATCGCGGCGCTGGGCTCCAGCCCCTTCGCCCGCGGGGTGTCCGGGAGTTCGCCGATCCCGTACAAGGTGGCCTTCGTCCTCGACGTCGCCGGGGAGAACGAGGCCCTGATCGCGCGCAAGGGCAGCGGGATATCCGAGGTGAAGGGGCTCAAGGGCAGGACCATCGGTACGCCCTTCGCCTCCACCTCGCACTACAGCCTGCTCGCGGCGCTGGAGCAGGCCGGGTTGAAGCCCTCCGACGTCAAGCTCGTCGATCTCCAGCCGCAGGCGATCCTCGCCGCCTGGCAGCGCGGGGACGTGGACGCCGCCTACGTCTGGCTGCCCACCCTGGACGAACTGCGCGCGAGCGGAACCCAGTTGACCAGCAGCAAGAAGATCGGGGCCGCGGGGAAGCCGACGCTGGACCTGGCGGTCGTCTCCGAGGAGCTGATCGCCCGCGATCCCCGTGCCATCGACGTCTGGCGCAAGGTGGAGGCCGAGGCCCTGCGCACGCTCACGTCCGACCCCGAGGGCTCGGTGAAGGCCATCGCCGCGGAGCTGGGCATCAGCGCGGCGGACGCGAAGGCCCAGCTCTCGCAGGGCGTGTTCCTCACCCCGCGGCAGGTGGCCTCCGCCGACTGGCTCGGCACCGAGGGCCGCCCGGGCAAGCTGCTCGACTACCTCACCGACACCGGCGAGTTCCTGGCCGGACAGAAGCAGATCGACGCGGCCCCGTCCGAGGACGTCGTCCGCAAGGCGTTCTACCTCAAGGGGCTGCCCGATGTCCTCAAGTGAGGCCCATGAGACAAGGCGGACCGGCAAGACCAGCGAGGCCGGAGGTGTCAGTGAGGCCGGCAAGGTCAGTGGGGTCACGACAAGTGGGCCGCTTCCCAACGGAGTTGAGGCCACCTCGCAGGCGGCCAACGGCCCGGTGCGACCCGAGAGCCCGGTGCGACCCGACGACCCGGTGCGGCCCGACGGCCCGGTGCGACCCGACGGCGCAGTGCAACTCGACGATGTCCGCCATGAGTACGGCCGCGGGCGGGAGACCGTCGCCGCCGTCGGGCCGGTCGATCTGCGGGTGCCCGCCGGTGAGTTCCTGGTCCTGGTGGGCGCCTCCGGCTGCGGCAAGAGCACGCTGCTGCGGCTGATCGCCGGTTTCGAGCAGCCCACCCACGGCTCGGTACGGGTCTCCGGGGCCCCGCCGCGGCCGGGCACCTCGGCGGGGGTGGTCTTCCAGACGCCGCGGCTGTTCCCCTGGCGCACCGTACGCGGCAACCTCGACCTGGCGCTGCGCTACGCGGGGGTCCCCCGTGCCCGATGGCCCGAGCGGCGGGCGGAGTTGCTGGCCCGGGTCGGCCTCGAAGGCACCGAGCGACGGCACGTCTGGGAGATCTCCGGGGGCCAGCAGCAGCGGGTGGCCCTCGCCCGCGCGCTGGCCGCCGAGAACCCCCTGCTCCTGCTCGACGAGCCCTTCGCGGCCCTGGACGCCCTGACCCGCGAGCGCCTCCAGGATGACGTACGGGAGGTGGCCGCCCAGACCGGCCGGACCACCGTCTTCGTCACCCACTCCGCGGACGAGGCGGTCTTCCTCGGCTCCCGCATCGTGGTGCTGACCCGGAGCCCCGGAACCGTCGCCCTGGACCTGCCGATCGGCCTGCCGCGCGGCGGTGGCGTCGACGCCGACCAGCTGCGCGAGTCCGCCGAGTTCAACGCCCTGCGCACCGAGGTCGCCCACGCGGTCAAGTCCGCGGCGGCGGCCTGAACTTCACCCGGAGGACCGCTCCCGGGAGACCTCGACCGGGCACGCCACGACCGGGAGCCCCTGATCGGGAACGCGACCGGGAACGCGGCCGGAACCCCGCCCGGGAACCGGAGCGGACCGCCCACCGACGGCGGCCCGCTCCGGCGTCTCATCCGGACGTACCGGTGGCTCCGTCGGACGCCCGGTCGCTCACCCGGCCGTCCCGGTCGCTCACCCGGTCACCCCGGTTGCCCACCCGCCCGGGGCCCGGTGCCTCACTCCACCGGGGTGAGGTCGGTGATCTTGCGGGTGGTCAGGTCGGACCGGACGGCGATCTGGGTGACCTGCGGGTCCGGGCCGTCGCTCCAGGTCAGTGTGACCAGGGTGTCGGCGTGCCCGGCGCCGGTTCCGTCGGCGGAGACCTTCCACTTCACCGGGACGTTCTGTGCGAAGAGGATGCCGTCCGCGTGCTCCTTCTCCTCGTACGCGGCGACCTTCTTCTGCGCCGCGGCGCTGAGGTGGAAGGCGCGCGCCGCCTCGGCCGCCCGGGCCGCCGCCGGGTCCTCCAGGTCGTAGACGGCGTCGATGTAGCCGCCGTAGAAGTCGGCGACCCGGGAGGTGACGTCGCGGGGGTCGCCCCCGCGGTCCTGGGCCGCCCTGGCGTGCCCGGCGGCGGAGGTACCGCGCGCGGAGTCGCCCCCGGCGAGCGCCGGGGTGACGGCGGCCAGCGAGAGGGCGGCGGCGATTCCCGCGGCGGCGAGCACGGTGGTGCGCGGGCGAGTACGTGTACGCATGGTGAGACCTTCCCCGTGGTGCGGTCCCGCGGCTCTGCTGACCGCGGGCCGTCGGTCACCGGAGAAGACAGCGCGCACCGGACGAAAGTTGCACAATCGCCGCGGATTTACCGAGCCTTGGCGCTCTCATGGCAGCGGGGCCGCGCCCGCGCCCGCGGGCCCCGCACGCGGCGTTCTCCCGGCGGCGGGTCTCCCGGCCGCGGAGCAGCCTCCCGGCGGCGGATCAGCCCGACTTCTGGGCGCGTTCGGCGAGTTCGGCGAGGAACCGCGGCACCCGGCCGGCACCGAAGTCGTAGAACCGCGCCCACCGCGGCTCGACCGCGATCCGCGCCATCCGGTCGTACATCGCCCGGCAGTTCCGCTCGAACTCGGCGGCGGACGCGGCGTCGAAGTTCTTCCGCGCCGCCGCGAGGTACTCCGGCACCACCCCGTCGACGAGGGTGAGGTGCACGACGCCGCGTACCGAGAGCGACCTGGCCGAGCCGGGGCTGTCGCCGGTGTCGACGGTCAGGGCGACCTCGGGGCGGGCGGTGAGCGCGCGCACCTTGGGGGCCGTGGCCGCGGTGGACATGACGATCTCCTCGCCGGTCCAGTAGATCCCGATCGGGACGACGCGGGGCAGCCCGTCGAGACCGTTGTACGCCAGCCGCGCCATCGACGCCCCGCTCAGCAGCTCGTCGGCGTCGGCCAGTTCCTGTGCGATCCGCTCGCGGTCCATGACGCCTCGTCCTCCACTGCCGGGCGGCCGCCGGTGGCCGCTGTGCCCCTGGGACGGAGCGGCCGCCGCGTTCTCGACATCCGGGGCTCCGAACACCGTCTCCTCACCCACGGTAATCGCCTCGCCCCGGGGTCCGCCTCCTCAGGCGCAGGAGGGACACAGCCCCCGGTAGATGACCTCGGCCTCGGCGACCTGGAAGCCGTAGCGCTCCCGCGGGGGCAGTTCGGCCAGGGGGTCGCCGGTGGGGTGGACGTCGCGCACGGTGCCGCAGCCGGAGCAGACCAGGTGGTGGTGCGGCTGGTGGGCGTTGGGGTCGTAGCGCTTGGCGCGGCCGTCGGTGGCGACCTCCAGGACCTCGCCGAGGCCGACCAGCTCGCCCAGGGTGTTGTAGACGGTCGCCCGGGAGATCTCGGGGAGCCGTGCGGCGGCGCGGGCGTGCACCTCCTCGGCGGTGAGGTGCACATGATCGCCGTCGAGCACCTCGGCGACGACCCGGCGCTGCGCGGTCAGGCGCCAGCCCTGTGCTCGCAGTCGCTCCAGGAGATCACTCATGGAGATCACTCATCTCGGGCTCACCTCTCCGGGATCGGCGGGACAGTGGTCTTCGGGATCGGCGGGACGGTCTTCTTCCCGCCGCCTTCGGGGTTCCGGCGTCTTCAGGGTTCCGGCGTCTTCGGGCCTCTTCGGGTGCCTTCGGGCTTCTTCGGCGATCGGCGCATGGGACGGGTGGCGAGGGGATACAGATTCTGAGGGTCTACAGCTTTGGCATTCTTCTTGACTTGGACTCTGTCCATCGTAGGATCGGTTCCGGCGCAGGCCAAGGGATGGGGCCGAAGCCGAGCAACGGCTCGTGCCGAGGACGAGGCCCCGGACCACCGCCCCGGAGCC
Source organism: Streptomyces physcomitrii (assembly GCF_012273655.1). GTDB lineage: Bacteria > Actinomycetota > Actinomycetes > Streptomycetales > Streptomycetaceae > Streptomyces > Streptomyces physcomitrii. The sequence goes on from NZ_JAAWWP010000005.1 coordinate 408,705, forward strand.
CCCGGCGCGAGCAGCACCAGTACATGAGCAGCGCCGTCACCTCAGCGGCGCCATCCGTACGGTCCGGAAGGATTCCCATGTCTGAGAACCACGAGGCAATCGTCACCGACGCCAAGACCGAGGGCGCCGACGGCTGCCCCGTCGCGCACGGGGCGCGCGCCCCGCACCCGACGCAGGGCGGTGGAAACCGCCAGTGGTGGCCGGACCGGCTCAACCTGAAGATCCTCGCCAAGAACCCGGCGGTGGCCAATCCGCTCGGCGAGGAGTTCGACTACGCCGCGGCCTTCCGGTCCCTGGACCTCGCCGCGGTCAAACGCGACATCGAGGAGGTCCTCACCACCTCCCAGGACTGGTGGCCCGCCGACTTCGGCCACTACGGCCCGTTCATGATCCGGATGGCCTGGCACAGCGCCGGCACCTACCGCATCAGCGACGGCCGCGGCGGCGCCGGCGCCGGCCAGCAGCGCTTCGCCCCGCTCAACAGCTGGCCGGACAACGGCAACCTCGACAAGGCCCGCCGCCTGCTGTGGCCGGTGAAGAAGAAGTACGGCCAGAGCCTGTCCTGGGCCGACCTGATGATCCTCACCGGCAATGTCGCCCTGGAGTCGATGGGGCTGGAGACCTTCGGCTTCGCGGGCGGGCGCGAGGACGTCTGGGAGCCGGAGGAGGACGTCTACTGGGGCCCCGAGACCACCTGGCTCGACGACGAGCGCTACAGCGGCGACCGCGAGCTGGAGAACCCGCTCGGCGCGGTCCAGATGGGCCTCATCTACGTCAACCCGGAGGGCCCGAACGGCAATCCGGACCCGCTGGCCGCGGCCCGCGACATCCGCGAGACCTTCCGCCGGATGGCGATGAACGACGAGGAGACGGTCGCCCTGATCGCGGGCGGCCACACCTTCGGCAAGACCCACGGCGCGGGCCCGGCCGAGAGCGTCGGCGCCGACCCCGAGGCCGCCCCGCTGGAGGAGCAGGGCTTCGGCTGGCGCAACAGCTACGGCACCGGCAAGGGCGCGGACGCCATCACCTCCGGCCTGGAGGTCACCTGGACCACCACGCCCACCCGCTGGAGCAACGGCTTCTTCGACAACCTCTTCGGCTACGAGTGGGAGCTGACCAAGTCCCCCGCGGGCGCCCACCAGTGGAAGCCGAAGGACGGCGCGGGCGAGGGCACCGTCCCGCACGCCCACGACTCCGCGAAGAAGATCGCCCCCTCGATGCTCACCACCGACCTGTCGCTGCGCTTCGACCCGGTCTACGAGCCGATCTCCCGCCGCTTCCACGAGAACCCCCAGGAGTTCGCGGACGCCTTCGCCCGCGCCTGGTACAAGCTGACCCACCGCGACATGGGCCCCAAGTCCCTGCTGCTCGGCCCCGAGGTCCCGGCCGAGGTGCTGCTCTGGCAGGACCCGCTGCCGGAGGCGGAGTACGCGACCGTCGGCGCCGAGGACATCACCGCGCTCAAGGCGAAGATCCTCGACTCGGGCCTGACCGTCTCCGAACTGGTCTCCACCGCCTGGGCCTCGGCCTCCACCTTCCGCGGCAGCGACAAGCGCGGCGGCGCCAACGGCGCCCGGATCCGCCTGGAGCCGCAGCGCGGCTGGGAGGTCAACGACCCGGACCGCCTCGCCTCGGTGCTGCGCACCCTGGAGGGCGTCCAGGAGGAGTTCAACTCCTCGGCCTCCGGCGGCAAGAAGGTCTCCCTCGCCGATCTGATCGTGCTCGGCGGCAGCGCGGCCGTGGAGAAGGCCGCCGCGGACGCGGGCCACACCGTCACGGTGCCCTTCACTCCGGGCCGGGTGGACGCCACCGACGAGCACACCGACGCGGAGTCCTTCGCCGCCCTGGAGCCGGGCGCCGACGGCTTCCGCAACTACCTCGGCAAGGGCAACCGGCTGCCCGCCGAGTACCTGCTGCTCGACCGCGCCAACCTGCTGACCCTGAGCGCCCCCGAGACGACCGTCCTGGTCGGCGGACTGCGGGTGCTCGGCGCCAACGCCCAGGACTCGCGGCACGGCGTCCTCACCGAGACCCCCGGGCGGCTGACGAACGACTTCTTCGTCAACCTCCTGGACATGGGCACCACATGGCGGGCCGCCAACGGCGACGGGCACACCTACGAGGGCCTGGACGCCGCCGGACAGGTCAAGTGGACCGGCACCCGCGCCGACCTGGTCTTCGGCTCCAACTCCGAACTGCGGGCGCTCGCCGAGGTCTACGCGAGCGACGACGCGAAGGAGAAGTTCGTGACCGACTTCGTCGCGGCCTGGTCCAAGGTGATGGACCTCGACCGCTTCGACCTCGACACCCGGGGCCGCTGAACCACCGGGCAGGGGTAGTCGGCGGGACGCCTGAAACACGCCAACTACCCCCGCCCGCTGGCCAGTTGAAGAAAGGTCAGCAGAACCTCGGCAACATCTGAATGGATGTCACCCGAGCGGGCACCCTCCTCGATGAAGGGCCCCTCAAGCCGGACGTCCAGGCCGCCTCCCCCGTCGGCCTGGACGTCCTTTCTTTCTCCGCCGCCCCCTTCTCTTCCCTTCCTTCCTCCTCTCGGCCGGCCGTCCGTGCCCGCGGGCCCGGGCGCCCCGTCCACGGGGCGCTCTCCCGGCGGACGTTAGGATCGCCGCGGCGGGCCGCCCGGCGTCGACCGCGGGTACCGCCCGGCACAGACCGCGCGGGAGACGCCCGTGGGCGGGGACGCATACAGGAGGACGCGGGCATGCCCGGTGGCGTAGCGGTGATCGGTGGGTCAATAGCCGGATGTGCGGCGGCACTTGCCGCCGTCCGGGGCGGAGCCGAGAAGGTCACCGTCTTCGAGCGGGCCGCCGGGGAGCTGCGGGTCCGCGGGACCGGTATCGGCATGCACAAGGACCGCTTCACCGAACTCGCCGCCGCGGGCTACGTGGACGAGGACATGCCCTGGGCGCCGATGAACCGCCGGCTGTGGACGGTCGCCGACGGCTCCCGCCGGGGCGGCCGCGCCATCGCCGTACAGCCCTTCCCCTTCCGCGCCTACGCCTGGGGCACGCTGTGGAGCGCGCTGCGGGAGCGGGTGCCCGCGGGGACCGACTACCGCCCGGACGCGGTCGTCCGGGGCGTCGAGCAGGACGCGGACGGGGTGACCGTACGCCTCGGGGACGGCGGCAGCGAGCGCTTCGACGCCGTGATCGGCGCGGACGGCTACCGCTCCGTGGTGCGCGAGGCCATGTTCGACGACGTGAAGCCGCACTACGCCGGGTACGTCGGCTGGCGCGGCACCTCGCCCGACACCGGCCCCTGCCCCGAGTTCCAGCAGGACGACTGCCATGTGGCCGTCTTCCCCGGCGGTCACTGCATGCTCTACCGCATCACGGTGCCCGGCGGCGGCACCCGCCTCAACTGGGTGCTCTACACCGTGCCGCCCGAAGTCCCGGGCTTCAGCGGTGACTTGACCTCCGCCACCTCGCTGCCGCCCGGCCGCCTCAGCGCCGATCTGACGACCGCCCTGCGCACCCTCGTCAGCACCCATATGCCGCCCTACTGGGCCGAGCAGATCCTCGCGGCACCCCCCGAGACCACCTTCATCCAGCCGATCTACGACCTGGAGGTGCCGCGGTACGCCTCCGGACGGCTGCTGCTCGCCGGGGACGCGGCGACCATCGCCCGGCCGCACACCGGCGGCGGCAGCGTGAAGGCCCTCCAGGACGCCTACGCCCTGGAGCAGGCCTGGCGGGCGGGCGGCTCCTGGGCGGAGATCACCGCCGCCTACGACGAGGGCCGCACCGCGCTCGGCGCCCAACTGGTCGCCCTCGGCCGCCGCCTCGGCCACGCCCAGGTGGAGCACACCCCCGACTGGGCGGCCATGCAGGAGGCCGACCTGGACGCCTGGTGGGCCGCCCAGAACGGCGGCAGCGCGGCCGGCAGCGGCTTCGGCGGGACGGCGCTGCGGCGCGGCTAGCGTCTTTCGTACGTGCGGGCGGGGACCCCCGCGTACGAGACGGGCAGGACCCCGCGTACGAGACGGGCAAGGCCCGGCTGCCCGGCCGGGACCGCCCCCGGCTCAGACCCCGCCGGCCGTGAGGTCCAGGGCCGCGTGCAGGGCGCTCGGATCGGCGCGGACCGTGCTGCCGGTGAAGTGGTGGGTGGCGCGTCCTGAGGTCAGTACGGTCACCTCGTCGGCGCAGGCGGCGGCGAGGGCGGGGCTCGGCGAGACGAGCAGCACGGTCAGCCCCTCGGCGGCCAGCGAGGCGATCAACTCATGGACCATACGGGCGAGTTGGGGCGCCAGGCCTTCGGTGGGCTCGTCGAGCAGGAGCAGCCGGGGGGAGCCGAGCAGGGCGCGGGCCAGGGCGAGCATCTGCTGTTCGCCGCCGGAGAGGTCGCTGCCCCGGTGGCCGCGGCGTTCGCCGAGGCGGGGCAGCAGTTCGAGCACCCGGGACACCGTCCAGCTGCCGCCGCGGTCGGCGAGGAGCAGGTGCTCGGCGACGGTGAGCGAGGCGAAGACCCGGCGGCCCTGCGGTACGAGGCCGACCCCGGCGCGGGCCGTCCGGTGCGGCGGGCGCCCGGTGAGGTCGGCCCCGGCGAGGCGTACCGTCCCGGCGGCGGGGCGCAGCAGCCCCGCCACGGTGTGCACCAGGGTGGTCTTGCCCGCGCCGTTGTGCCCGACGACGGCGTGCACGGTGCCCTCGGGGACGTCCAGGTCGAGTCCGTGCAGCACGGTGCCGCCGCCGTATCCCGCGCTCACGGCGGTGAGTTGGAGCATCAGGGCGTCTCCTCGGCGGGCACGGACTCCAGGTAGGCCTCGCGGACCTCGGGGTGGGCGAGGGCCTCCCGGGTGGGCGCGGTGATCAGGGCGCGCCCGGCGGCGAGCACAGTCACCGTACGGGCGAAGCGGGCGACGACCTCGCTGTGGTGCTCCACGAGGATCACGGCGGTGTCCGTGTCGAGCCGGGCGAGGACGTCGAGCAGCCGGGCGATGTCGGTGTCGGTGAGCCCGGCGGCGGGTTCGTCGAGCAGCAGCAGCCGGGGGGTGCCGGAGAGCGCGGCGGCGAGGTCGAGCAGGCGGCGCTGCCCGTGCGAGAGGGCGCCCGCCGGGCGGTGGGCGACCGGGGCGAGGCCGACCTCGTCGAGGCGCCGCAGGGCCCGCTCGGTGAGCTGCCGGTGGCGCCGGGGGCTGCGCCAGAGCCCGCGGCCGGTTCCGTGGTGCCGCCAGGAGGCCAGCACGATGTTGTCCAGGGCGCTCAACTCGGCGACCGCGGTGGGCTGTTGGAAGCTGCGGGCGATGCCGAGGCGGTTGCGCCGCCCGGGGCCGAGGCGGGCGATGTCGGTGCCGTCGAGGCGCAGGGTGCCGCTGTCGGGCCGGTCGGTGCCGGCGATGAGGTTGAGCAGGGTGGTCTTGCCCGCCCCGTTGGGCCCGATGACGGCGTGCCGGGCGCCCGGCGGCAGGCTGAGGCTCACTCCGTCGACGGCGGTGAGACTGCCGAACCGGCGGCGGACGTCGGTGAGTTGGAGGACCGGCTCGGCACGTCCCGTGCCGAGGGCCTTGCCCGGGGCCGGGGCGCGTCCGGCGCCTTCGCCGCCGGCCGTCCCGGCCGCCGCGTCCTCGTACCGGCTCATGTCGCGCTCCTCTCCGCCGGCCGGGGCGCCGCCGTCTTCGCCGGCGCCGGTGGGCGGCCGGGCTCCGGCCTCGGCAGCAGTCCGGCGAGTCCGCGGGGCAGCAGGTAGACGGCGGCGACGAAGAGCGCGCCGAGCAGCAGCGGGGCGTGGCCGGGCCAGGCTCCGGCGAGCCAGTCCCGGGTGAAGACGATGAGGCCGGCGCCGAGCAGGGCGCCGAGGACCGAGCGGGTGCCGCCGATGACCGCGGCGAGCAGGGCGAGGGCGGCGGTCTCGAAGCCGACGTCGGCCGGGGAGATGTAGCTCTGCACGGTCACCATCAGGGAGCCGCCGACCCCGGCGAGCGCCCCGGCGCCGAGGTGCGCGACGAGCAGGTACCGGCCCACCGGGTGCCCGGAGGCGCGCAGCCGGGACTCGGCGGCGCGGCTGCCGGTGAGCAGTTTCCCGGCGGGCGAGTGGAGCACCAGCAGGGTCAGGGCGAGGGCGACCGCGGCGACGGTGAGGGCGTAGCCGTAGAGCTGGCGCTCGTCGAGGAGTTCGGGGGTGCCGGGCAGCCAGCGCAGGGCGGGGAAGCCGACCAGTCCGTCGGTGCCGCCGGTGAGCCAGCCCATCCGGTCGATGGCGGTGACCGTCAACTCGCCCACGGCCAGGGTGATCATGAGCACCGTGGTGCCCCGGGCGCGGATGATCGCGGGCCCGGTGACGAGCGAGAACAGGGCGGCGGCCAGGGCCGCGAGCAGGACCAGGAGCGGTCCGGTGGTCCAGCCCTCCTCGGCGAGCAGCGCGGTGGCGTAGCCGCCGACCGCGAAGGGGGCGGCCTGGCCGAGGGTGGGCAGGCCCGCGTAGCCGGTGACGACGGTGACGCTGACCGCGAGCAGTCCGAGGGCGAGGGCGTAGCCGACCAGGGAGAGCGAGTAGGCGTCCAGGACCGAGGGCAGGGCGGCGAGCACCGCGAGCAGGAGCAGGAAGGGGGCCGCCGATCCGGCGGGGCCGCGCAGCCGGGCGGGCAGCCGGGAGGTGAGGGGGCCGGTCAGGCGGGCGGTCAACTCGGCGGTGCCGGTGGTGACTTGGGCACGTACCGCGGCGAGGGCGCGCGCGGGGCGGCTGGGGGCGCCGTCCTGGTGGGCGGCGGTCTCCGGCTCGGCGGCGAGTCCGGAGCGCAGGACGAGGACGGCGGCCATCGCGGCGAAGAGCAGATAGGGCGCCCAGTCGGGCATCAGGGAGACGCCGAGGGTCTGCACCTCGCCGACCAGGAGCGCCGCGGCGAGGGTGGCCCACAGCGAGCGCAGCCCGCCGAGCACCACGATGACCAGGGAGAGCATCAGGACGGTGTCGGCGGTGTCCGGTCCCGGGCCGATGATGGGGGCGCCGAGGGCCCCGGCCGCCCCGGCGAGGGCGCCCGAGGCGGCGAGTACGCCGGTGTGCACGGCGCGCGGGCTGATGCCGGTCGCGGCGAGCATCTGCGGGTCGTCGGCGGCGGCGCGGACCGCGGCGCCGGCCCGGGTGCGGGTGAGCACCCAGGTACCGGCGGCCGCGAGGAGCAGGGCCATGCCGATGAAGCAGAGGCGGTAGGCCGGGTAGCGGTGCCCGAGGAGGGTGACCGTGGAGTCGAGCACCCCGGGCACCGGCACCGGCATCTCGTCCTCGCCGAAGAACTCGACAAGGAGGTTGCCGCCCGCCAGTGCCAGGCCGAAGGTGAGCAGGGCCTGGGCGAGGTGCCCGCGCCGGGCGAGCGGGGCGGTGGCGGCGGAGAGCAGGACGCCCGCGAGGCAGGCCACCGCGGTACCGGCGGCGAGCCCGAGCAGGAAACCGCCCCAGGTGCCGTCGCCGCACTCGGCGCCGGTGTAGGCGCCGAGTGCGTACAGCGTGCCGTGGGAGAGGTTGAGCACTCCGGCGGTGCCGAAGGCCAGGCTCAGTCCGGCGGCGACGACGAAGAGCAGCAGCCCGTAGGCCACTCCGTCGAGGGCCGGTACGAACTGGGCGTCCAGGAAGCCCATCTCAGCCGCCGAGGGTCGCCAGGTCCTGCACCATGACGTTGGCGAGCTGCTTGCCGTCCGGGCGGACCTGGCGCAGGTACCACTTCTGCACCGGCGAGTGGGTCTTCTTGTTGAACTCCCAGGCGCCGCGCGGGCTGTCGATCTGGCCGAGGCCTTCGATGGCCTTGTTGATGGACTCCGGGGTCACCTCGCCGCCGTCCTTCGCGGCGTCGGCGACCGCCTGGTCGAGCACGGCGGCGGCGTCGTAGGAGGCCATCGCGTAGGTGGTCGGCGGGGTCTCGTGCTTGGCGGTCCAGTCGGCGACGAACTTGCGGTTGGCGTCGCCGTCGAGGTCCTGCGCGTAGTTGAGCACCGAGTAGATGTCCTTGGCGGAGTCGCCCTGGGCGTTGAGCAGGCTGCCCTCGGTGAGGAAGCCCGCCGAGTACAGCGGCAGGTCCGCGATGTCGGACTTGGCGTACTGCTTCACGAAGTCGACGGCGGCCTTGCCCGCGTAGAAGCAGTAGACGGCCTTGGCGCCGGAGCGGGCGATCTCGGAGAAGTACGGGGTGAAGTTGGTGGTCTTCGGGAACGGCGTCCACTTGGTCTTGCCGCCCGGGTTGGCCAGCTTGCCGCCCTCCTCCTTGAAGGCGTCGGTGAAGCCGCGGAGTTCGTCGTAGCCGCCCTGGTAGTCGGGGCCGATGGCGTAGACCGGGCCGTCCACCTCCTTCTTGACGTGCCCGGCGATCGCCCGGCCCGGCTCGTCGGAGAAGAAGCTGGTGTCCCAGACCCGGGTGACGTCCTTGACCTCGGGCCGCGCGTTGGAGCCGATCAGCGGGATCTTGGACGAATTCACCAGCGGCAGAACGGCGTTGAAGGTGCCGCCGCTGACGATGCCGGTGAGCGCGTCGACCTTGTCCTTCTTGATCAGCTTGGTGGCCGCGGGCACCGCGGTGGGCGGGCCGTCGCCCTCGTCGGCAGCGACCAGCTCCGCCTTCTTGCCGCCGAGCTTGCCGCCGTGGGTGTCCAGGTACAGCTGGAAGCCGTCGCGCAGGTCGGTGCCGACCGCCTTGTACGTACCGGAGAGCGAGGCGAGCACCCCCACCTTCACCGTGTCGTCGTCGCCTCCGCTGTCGCTGCTGCATCCGGCGACGGCGGCGAGTGCGAGGACCAGCGCGGCGGCCCCGGTACGGGTTCTGCGGCTGCGCTTGGGACGGACGTGGCTTTGCATGGAGGCTCCGAATCGAGGACGGGGGATTGTCGAATACGGCAGAGGGGGTGACGGTCCGTCAGGAGGCGGGCCCGGTGTGGTGGTTGTGCAGGATCTCCGGGCTCAGCGTGTCGCCGACCTGGTTGATCAGCTCGGCCATCCGGTAGCTGACCTCGCCGATGTCGGCGTCCCGGGTGGTGGTCACCAGCAGCGAGGCGCCGCTGGAGACCGCCATCGAGAAGAGGTAGCCGCCTTCCATGGCGGTCAGGCTGTGCTCGACGGGGTCGGCGTTCATCACCTGCGCCGCCCCCGAGAGCAGGTTGACGATGCCGGACGCGATGGCGGCGAGCCGGTCCGCGTCGTCCCGCTCGACACCGAAGTAGGCGAGGGCGAGTCCGTCCACGGAGACGGCGATGGCCTGGGTCACTTCCGGCAGGCGACGCGCGAAGCCGCTCAGGATCCAGTTCAGATCTTCGGTGCTTGAGGTGGTCACGAACAGGCTCCGTTAGCTCTGGTCATCGGTTCTGTCCGCATCCGCGGGGCGGTTGCGGCGGCTGTTACTGCGGCTGATCCCTTGCGTGTAGGCGGCGAAGACGTCGGAGACCTGCCGGGAGTCCCGGCGGCGCGGCGCGGGCTTGGCGGGCCGTGCCGTACCGGGTCTGGCCGACGCGGGGCGGGGCTCCGTACCCTCCGCCCTCGCGGCGCCCGGCAGCGGGCGCTCGGTCATGCTGCCGCCCTTCTGCCGCACCGGCAGCCCGGACCGGCTGAAGCGGGCGGAGTTGTCGCCCCCGGTCTCCCGCTCGGCGGGACGGGCGGCCTCCTGCGGCCGTTCGCCGCCCGGCGGCCGCGGCGGTCCCCCACGCGGCGGGCCGACGGTGGCGGGGGTCCGCGCCCAGGAGGGCGCGGGCCGGGCCGGGCCCTCGGCGGGGTGACCCGGGTCCTCGGCGGAGCGCTCGTGGTCCCGCCCCGGGCGGTCCTGCTGCTCCTCGGGCCGCTTGTGGTCCCACGGCTCGCGGTCCTGGTCCTGACCCTGGCGGTCCGGCGCGGTGCGGGAGGCGGGCCGCTCGGTGCGGAAGGGGTCGCGGGCGGCGGGTGCCGGGCGGCGCGGCGCCCCGGCCGGGTCCTCGCCCGTCCGTACGGCCGGAGCCGCCGCCGGGTCCTCGGCCGTCGCGCGGATCGCGGGCCGGGGCGGGGCGGCGGGGCCGCTGCGCGGGCGCTCCTGGAAGACCTCGGGGGCGACCGGGGTGGTCTCCTCCGCGATCTCGGTGAGGATCTCGGTGGGCAGGGTGACCTCGGCGATGATGCCGGGGGCGCCGTCGCGCAGTTCGACGGCGATACCGTGCCGCCGCGCGAGCCGGGCCACCACGTGCAGACCCATCGCGCGCACGTCGCCGATGTCGGTACGGGTGGAGGCGAGCGCCGCGTTGCAGCGCGTGCGGCGCTCCGGCGGCATGCCGACGCCCTCGTCGACGACCTGGACCACGGCCCGGTCGTGCAGCCGCCACACCGCGACCCCGACATGGGTGCCGGGGGGCGAGAAGTTGGTGGCGTTGTCGAGGAGTTCGGCGAGGATGTGGGCGACGTCGTGCACCACCCGGGCGGCGACGCCGATGCCCTTCTCGACCACGCCGAGCCGCACCCGCCCGAACTGCTCGATCTGCTGGGCGGCCACCAGGATGACCGTGGAGCAGGGCACGTCGTCGGCGCGCACCCGGCCGTGTCCGTAACCGCCGAGCACCAGCAGGTTGTTGGTGTTGCGCTCCATGCGGATGGCGAGGTGGTCGAGCGCGAAGAGGGTCTGCATGCGCTCGGGGTCGGCCTCGTCGCGCTGGACGGTGTCGAGTTCGCGGACCATGACGCTGGTGAGCTGGGCGCCGCGGCGGGCGACGCCCACCAGGGTCTCGGCGAACTGCTCGTGGAAGCGGGCCTGTTCGGCGGCGAGCCGCACCGCCTCGAAGTGCACCGCGTTGAACGCCTTGCCGACCTCGCCGATCTCGTCCTTGGAGGTGGCCTCGACCGGGCGGCCCGAGTTCTGCGCGACCTCCTCGGGGCTGGCGCCGCGCAGCGCCCCCGGCTTGGACAGCTGGGCCACCACCTGGGGCAGCGTGGTGTGCGCGACCTCGTGGGCCGCGGTCCGCAGGTCCCGCAGGCGGCGGATCATGACCCGGCCGAGCCGGAAGGCGACGAAGACCGCGCCGAAGAGGGTGAGCAGCACGAGGACGGCCTCGGCGATCGCCCACCAGGCGAGTTCGGTACGGGTGTCGGTGACCGTGTCGTGGAGCGAGTCGTCGACCCGCTTCTCCACCCCGCGCAGCAGGTCGAGGCGGTCCGAGGTGGCCGCCAGCCAGTCGTCCGTGGAGACGTCGAGTTCCTTGCCCGGCTCGCTGCGCCCGATCTCGTCCTCAAGCCGCTGCGCCTGCTGGGACTTGGGCCCGGACAGGGCGCGCTCCAGCCAGGTGCGCCACTGCCGGGGGCCGAGGTCGAAGAGGACCGCGGTGGAGTCCGTGTAGCCGAGGCGGGTCGCGTCGAAGGTGCGCAGCGAGGCGGGGGTGAAGCCGCCGCCCGCCAAGGCGCGCTGCACGGTGACCTGTTGGCGGCCGATGTGCTCGGCGGCGCGGGACAGGGCGGCGGCGGCCCTGATCCGGTCGGCGATGCCGGCTTCGAGTCCGTCCGAGAGGGCGATGCCGTCGCGGTAGTCGATGAGGTTGGTGATGACGATGCGGTAGCCGAACGCCAGGGCGGACAGGGAGCTTTCACCCGAGCGCGCCTGGGCGCGCAGCGAGGGCAGCTCCTCCAGCGAGCCCTTGATCCGGTCGAGGGCGCCGCGCGCCTTGTCGGGCACCGAGGCCAGATCGCCGGAGAGGCCGCGGAAGTCGGCGAGTCCCCGGTCGGTGGACTGGGAGCTGGCGGAGAAGTCCTCGGCCTCGCCCTGACCGGCCACCAGCGCGGTCGCGGCGGCCCGCTCGCGCTGCAGGCGGTGCGTCAACTCGGCGGCGGACTGGGCGGCTTCGACCATCGTCGTCAGCCGATGGGCCTGCAACGCCTGGTTGGTCGCGGGTGCGAGGGCGAGCACGGAGAAGGTCAGTGCCACAAGCAGCGGCACCGCCACGAGAAGCACGAGGCGACGGTTGATCGTCACGAGGCACGCCCCTCACCGGAGGCTGATATCACGGACACGCTGAACGCCTAGCTGCGAAGGGGGTGTGGGGACACAGCACATAGGGGTGGTCGACCCCTGCGGTCTCGATCATTTTGCGCCGTCACACTTTGCAACAAGATGACCGAGAAAAACAAACTTGAGCATCAGTAATGTGCGGAATGCTCACTAACGAGCAGAATGAAACAGGGGCTCTCGGCCCCGAGACGACTCCTCCTGGCCCGCGCATCTCGTCAGCATCACGCCGCGGGGGCTCACCCGAGAACCCCCCGGGCACCCCGGTGCGCCCCCTAGGTCTCCGCGGCACCCCCAGCCGCCCCTCCGGGCGGACGGCGGCACCGGCCCGGAGGCCGTTCGCGCGGGTCCGGCCGGGTGTGCCCGTACCACAGTCCGCGGCGGGCGCAGCGGAGCGCGAACGGCGCACGGCCCGGGGTGGGTTGCCGGTGGCACGCAGGGACGCGGCACGGCGCGGTGAGCGCACCGCCCGCACCCGCACCGGCGTGCGCCCCCCGCGGTGAAGGGGTGTTGTCCGCTGCGAAACAGGCGTAATAGCAAGGGAGTTGTACGGTGAAACGATCGCGCCGGCGTCGGCTCCGGAATGGGCACTCGGTGTCAACTGCCGCTGAAATAGCGCGAGTTCACAGGGCGGGTGCGGTAACAGTCTGGACAATGCTCTTCCGATGCTCGGTCAGGTAGAAGTGGCCGCCCGGGTAAAGGTGCGTACCGCGGAAGTCCTTGGTGTACTCCGCCCAGGCGCTCAGCTCCCCGGGGTCCACCAGCGGGTCGTCGAGTCCGCCGGAGACCGACAGCGGCACGGGCAGCGGCGGCGCCCCGGCGTCCGGCCGCCAGCCGTCCACCACCGCGAAGTCCCCGCGCAGCAGCGGGCCGAAGCGCGCCCAGACCGCCGCGTCGTCGAGCAGCCGCGGCGGGCAGGCCCCGGTGGCGCGCAGCCAGTCCCGCAGCTCCTCCTCGCCGAGCAGATGCCGCGGCGGCTCGTACGGGCGGAAGCGCGAGGGCGGCTGGAAGGCGGAGAGGTGCAGGGCGCGGGGCAGCGGGTCGCCCTCGGCCAGCAGGCGCCGGGTCAGCTCGTAGGCGAGCAGGGCGCCCATGCTGTGCCCGAAGAGCACGAAGGGGCGGTCCCACCAGTCGGCGAGCTGGGCGCGCAGGTCGTCCACCAGGGCGGCGCTGTCGCCGAGCAGCGGCTCGGCGCGCCGGTGCGCCCGGCCGGGGTAGTCCGGCAGGCAGACCTCCCAGTCGGCGGGGAACCGCGCGGCCCAGCCCCGGTAGAGCAGGTGGGAGCCGCCGCCGTGGTGGATCAGGAAGACCCGTACCGCCGGGTCGGCGAGGGGCGCGGGGCGGGTGAGCCGGGCGGCGGCGGCCGGGCTCACAGGGTCAACCCGCCGTCCACGCTGAGGACTTCACCGGTGATGAAGCGGGCCCGGTCGGAGACCAGGAAGGAGACCGCGTCCGCCACGTCCTCCGGGCGGCCGAGGCAGCGCAGCGGGGTGCGCCGCAGATGCTGCTCGCGCGCCTTGTCCGGCATCTCGGCGGTCATGTCGGTCTCGATGAGGCCCGGGGCGACCGAGTTGACGCGGATGTGGAAGCGCCCGTTCTCCTTGGCGAGGGCGCGGGTGAAGCCGAGGATGCCCGCCTTGGAGGCCGCGTAGTTGGTCTGCCCGATGCCGCCGTGGATCCCCGCGATGGAGGAGATGGTGACGAAGGCGCCCGCGCGGCGCCGCACCATCGGCTGGAGGGCGGCCCGGCACAGGTGGAAGGTGCCGTCCAGATTGGTGCGCAGCACGGACTCCCACTCGGCGTCCTCCATCAGCGCGAGGGGGCGGTCCCGGGCGATGCCCGCCGCGGTCACCACCGCCGCGGGGGCGCCGAACTCCTCCACCGCCTCGGCCACGAAGGCGCGTACCGCGGGCCCGTCGGCGACGTCGAGCCGGGTGGCGAGGGTGCGGGCCCCGGCCTGACGGGCCTCCTCCGCCGCCTCCTGGGCCGCGTCGGTGCGGGTGCGGTAGCAGAAGGCCACGTCGTAGCCGTCCTGGGCGAGGCGGACGACGACGGCCCGGCCGATCCCGCGCGAGCCCCCGGAGACCAGGGCGAGCGGGCGGCTCATGCCGGGTGCCGCTCGGCCAGGCGGGCGGTGACGAAGCCGTGCAGCTCGTCGAGGGTCGACACCCCGGAGGCGAGGACCTCCTCGATGGAGATGCCGTAGAGGTTCTCCACCTGGGAGGAGATCTCCAGCTGGACCAGCGAGTCGACCTCCAGCTCCTCCGCGAAGTCGGCCCGGTCGCCGACCTCTTCGCGGTCGGCCTCCAGCGCGTCGGCGACAATGCCGCGCAGGTCTTCCTTGTTCACCTCGGTGGCGCTCAACTCTGCTCTGTCCTCTCGGAGTTCGGTGGTACGTATCGGGTCAGGAGCAGCGCCGCGGCGGTCTCGGGCCCGCCGCCCGCACTCGCCAGGACCGTCTCGGCACGGGTGGCGTCCAGGTGCGCCACCGCGGCGGCGCACTGCACCACGCCGAGGGCCCCGGAGAGCGGACCGAGCGCCTGCTCGACATCCAGCCGGGGCGCGCCCGCGGTCAACTCCTCCTCCCCGGCTTGCTGTTCGCCGGTGAGCCACAGGTCCACCGGCCCTTCGAGCGGCGCGGCCAGGCCCCCGGCGGCCTCGGCCGCGGCCTGTGCCGCCGAGGAGGCCCTGCCGCAGGCGGCGAGGAGGGCCCGCGGATGCGCGCCGCGCGCGGCGGCGTCCTCGGCGCGCTCCAGGACGACCGCCGCGGCGGCGTCCGTGGTCTCCCGGCCGAGCAGCCGGGTGACCGCGGGGCCCGAGGGCTCCACGCCGACCACCAGGACGGTACGGGCCCGCCCCGCGGCGAGCAGCACCCGGGCCCAGAACAGCGCGTCCAGGCCGCTGCTCTGACCGTTGCAGACGGTCAGGCTCGGTCCGCGCAGGCCGTGCCGGATCGCCAGATAGCCCGCGCAGACATTGCTCGACGTCCCCGGCAGCCCGAGCGGGGTCAGCCCGGTGACGCCCTCCCGGGCGATGGTGTCGCTGAGGGCGGCGACCGTGTCCAGGGTGCCGAGGGTGCTGCTGACGACCACCGCCGCGGTGTCCGCCTCCCCCGTGAACCCGCCGTCCGCGTCGAGGAGTTGAGCCTCCGTGAGGGCGGGCGCCGCGGCGCGCAGCGCCAGCCGGGAGGCCCGGTCCAGGTTGCGCAGCTCGCGGCCCTTGAGCCCGGTGACCGGGTCGAACCCCCCTGGCCCGTACGGCGGTCGGCGGAGCAGATCGGCCGGTCCGGTCAGGCCGGTGACGGCGGTCCCGGTGCCGGTGACGACGACCGGGGCCGCGCTCGCCGGCAGGGCGCGCAGCGGCAGCGGGCCGGGGGCCGTCACGCGGCCTCCACCATGGCCACCGCGTTGATCCCGCCGAGGCCGAAGGCGTTGACCTGGACGATCCGGGGCGCGGCGGCGACGGCGGCGCCGCGCACCAGGCGCAGCCCGGCGGCCTCCGGTATCGGCTCGGTCAGCCCGTGCACCGGCGGCACCGTCCCGCGCCGCGCGGCGAGCACCCCCATGACGAGGCTGAGCAGCCCGGAGCCGCCCAGGGTGTGCCCGGTCAGCGATTTGATCGCGGTCATCAGCGGGCCGCCGGAGCCGGGGAAGATCCGGCCGAGCACGGCGGCCTCGGTCTCGTCGTTGCGCGGGGTGCCGCTGCCGTGGCACATCACCAGGTCCACGTCCGCGGGCCCGAGCCCGGCCCGCCGGTGGGCCTCCCGTACCACCCAGTCGATGCCCTCGGCGTCGGGCGCCGTGGCGTGCCGGGCGTCGCAGTTGACGCCGACCGAGCGCAGCCGGGCGTGCACCCGGGGCGCGCCGGTGCTGCCGGCGCCGGTGTCAACGGCGGTGTCGGCGCTGCGGCGCAGCACCACGGCGACCGCGCCCTCGCCCATCAGCATGCCCTTGTGGGTGGTGTCGAAGGGCCGCAGGGCGCGCGGGATCTCGTTCTGCACCCGGTCCAGGGTGCCGAAGGCGCTCTCGGTCATCGAGTCGCTGCCCGCGACCACCACGGTGTCGGCCATGCCGAGGGCGAGCAGGTCGGTGCCGAGGGCCAGCGCGCCGAGCGAGGCCGAGCAGGCGTTGGCGAAGGTGTGCGCGTCCTCGGCGCCGAAGGCCGCGCCGAGGGCGGGCCCGAAGTGCAGGGCGGCCGGGTCCAGGGCGGTGCCCTCGCGCCACCAGAGTTCGGCGCTGCGCTGCTCCCGCAGGGTGGTGCCGACCAGCACCGGGATCCGGCCGAGCCCCCCGTCGGTGCCCGCGTCGAGGCCCGCGTCGGCGAGGGCCTGCCGGACGGCGGTGGTCAGCCAGCGGGTCGCGCGCAGCGGTTCGTCGGCGCCGTCCGCGGGCCGGTCGTCGATCTCGTAGGCGTAGCCGCCGCGGTAGCGGGTGCGGTCGAAGGCGCGCAGCGGGGCGCGGCTCTCCCGGCTCGCGCACAGCGCCTCGAAGACGGCCCCGGGGCTGTCGCCCAGATTGGCGACCGCTCCCATGCCGATGATGTCCCAGCTCACCGCTGCCCGGCCCGCTCCCGCAGCCGGAAGGCGGCCAGTTTGCCGGTGGAGGTGGTGGGCATCTCGTCCACGAACTCCAGCCGGGCCGGGCGCTTGTAGGCCGCCAGTCGGCTGCGCAGGGCGCCCATCACGGTGCGCCGCAGCGCCTGCCGCTCGATCTCGGCGACGGGCTGCACGTAGAGCACCGCGGACTGCAGCCCGTGCTCGTCCTCGGTGCCGACGACGGCGCAGTCCCGCACCCCGGCGGTGGCCCGTACGACCTCCTCGATCTCGGCGGGCGGCACCTTGTAGCCGCCGAGGTTCAGCAGGTCGTCGGCGCGGCAGAGGTGGGTGAACGGGCCGCCGTCCGGGGCGCGCCGGACGATGTCCCCGGTGTAGAGGCCGCCGTCCGCGAAGGCCCGGGCGGTGGCCTCGGGCAGGCCCAGGTAGCCGAGGGCGACGGTGGGCCCCGCGATGTGCAGGCGTCCCGGCTCGCCGTCCGGTACGGGTACGCCGTCCTCGTCCCGCACGCTCGCGGTGACCCCGGGCACCGGCTGGCCGAAGGTGCCGGGCATGGCCTCGTCCGCCGGGGTGGCGACCACGATGTGCAGCGACTCGGTCGCCCCGAGGCCGTTCACCAGACCGGCGCCGAAGGTCTCGCGGACCCGCTCGCCGAGACCCGCGGGCAGGTTCTCGCCCGCCGCCACGCACAGCCGGACGTCCTCCACCGACTCCGGTGCGGCGCCCGGCAGTTGGTCGAGCAGCGCCGCGTACATCCGGGGCACCAGGAAGAGCACGGTGGGCCGGTGGCGCTTGACGGCGACGGTGACGGTGGGCGCGTCCACGGTGCCGCGGAGCAGCACGGTGGTGGCGCCCGCGGCGAGCGGGCACAGTACGGAGTTGCCGAAGCCGTAGCCGAAGGACATCCGCGCGGTGGAGAGCACCACGTCCCCGGCGCGCAGCCCGAGGAAGCCCTCCGCGGACCGGAGCAGGCCGAGGATGCCGCCCGCGGAGTGGCGCACCCCCTTGGGCCGTCCGGTGCTGCCGGAGGTGTACTGCACCAGCACCTCGTCCGCCTCGGCGGCCCGCGCCGGGGCGCCCGCGCGCGAGGGCCGGTAGGCGGGGTTGTCCCCGGGCGTCTCGCGCGCGGCGAGCGCGGTACGGACGTCGTCACCGCTCAACTGCGGCAGTGCGGCGAGGAGTTCGGCGACCGCCTGCTGCCGCCGGGGCGGGGCGTCCAGGTGCAGGAGACCGGCGGCGCAGTCCCCGGCGATATAGGCCAGCTCCTCGTCGGTGAGCATCGGGCTGACCACCACCGGCACACAGCCGCGCCACCACAGGCCGAGCACGGCGGCGGCGGTCGCCGCGGAGTCGTCGGCGACGAGCAGGCAGCGGGTCCCGGCGGCGATCCCCAGCGCGTCCAGGGCACCGGCGTAGCCGCGGGCGGCGTCGAGCAGCCGCGCGTAGCCGACCTCGCCGACGTCCGGGTCCACATAGGCGCTGACCGCGCCCCGGCCCGCCGCCACATGGGCGGAGACCAGCGTCTCGACCAGGTCGGTGCCGCCCGCCTCCGCGACCGGCCGCGACGGCGTGTCCACGGTCTCGGCCAATTCCACTACGGGTTCGGCCTGTTGGCCGGGCTCCACCGAGCGGGCCGCCTTGGTGAGGACCTCCGCCGCCTCCCGCAGGCTGCCCATCGCGGTGGCGTCCTCGGCGGTCAGGCGGACGCCGAACTCCCCCTCGACACGTGCCGTGATGGCGGTCTTCTCCAGCGAGTCGGCGCCGAGGTCCTCGTAGAAGCGGGCGTCCTCCGGCACTTCCGCGGGGTCCAGTTCGAGGATGGACGCGACGATGCCGCGCAGCCTCTCAAGCTTCTCGTGCATCCGAAGAGTCCTTCTCCATTCGGTCGCAGGGGCCCCTCGTCACGGGTCCGCCCGCACTCCGGTCCGACGCGGCGCGCTCGTCCGGGAAACCCCCGTCACGCACCCCGCCCTCCGGACGGGCGACGAGTTCTGGCCACGGCCCCGGAGAGGGGCAACCCTATGGCCGACCACGGTGCTCCCGACCCGGCACGCACCCCTACTCCGACCCCTGAACACCCCTAACTTCCGAAACAAGCACGGGTGTTCGTTTAGCGCGCGACAACAGGCCGTACGAGCAAGGGAGTCGGACACCCTCGGTGAGCAGGGAATACGGACGGTTCGGCGATCTTCGGGCCCGAGTGGGCCTTAGTTGGCCTCAGTCGGCCTCGGGGACGGGCGGTGCGGACCCAACTCCCGCAGCACCTCCCCCAGTTCCCCGGCGGTGAGGGCGGCGCCCGGCAGCGGGGCGGCGGCCGGGGCGGCGCGCAGTCCGTCGAGGAGGAGGGCCAGCGGGCGGCGCCAGGCGTCCGGGGCGGCGGCACCGGTCAGCGCCGGCACCGCGCGGCCGAGCGCGGCGAGCGTGAACAGCAGGTCCTCGGCGGTGACTTCGGCCCGGACGCTGCCCTCCGCACGGCCGCGGTCGAGCAGCAGCTGAACCGTACGGCGGTTGTGCGCGTGCACCGCGTCCAGCGCCGGGATGCCCCGCAGCGGGGTGGTCATCAGGTCGTTGGTGCCGCGGTCGGCGGCGAGCACGGTGAAGACGGCCGCCAGATAGCCGCTCAGCCCGGCCCAGGCGTCCGGCGCCGTCCGCGCCCGCTCCCCGGCGGCCATCGTCTCCGCCAGCGGATCACGGAAGACCGCGCCGACCAGGGCGACCCGGCTGGGGAAGTGCCGGTAGAGCGTCGCGTTGCCCACCCCCGCCCGGCGGGCGATCACATCGAGCGGCGCCTCAAGACCCTGCTCGGCGAAGACCTCCCGGGCCGCCCCGACGAGGAGGTCCCGGTTGCGGCGGGCGTCGCGGCGACGGGGAGGGCCGGAATCGGACGGGGCGCCCGCGCGGACACCGGACGAAGGGGCCGCGCCGGACGAAGCGTCCACGCCGGAGGAAGCGTCCAGGCCGGACGAAGGGGCCGCGCCAGATGAAGGGGCCTCGCCGGATGAGCGGTCCGCATCCGGCGAAGGGCTCGGATCGGGCGGGCCGAGGGTCATGTGGTCGTCCTCCGTGGCGGCGGGAATCGGAAAGCGGGGAGCACTCCCCGGTACGGATGCTATCGTCGGACAGGAAACGGGGAGCACTCCCCGCTTCCATCCCCAGCCGCTCGCCCACTCCACGCGCTGCCCGCGGCCTCCGCGCTGTCCTCGGCCTCCGCGGTCGCCCCGCCCCCGGCCGAGGACCCCGGACGACAAAGGAAGGTGGCAGGCGATGGCCGCGCCCACTCTGGAGCAACTGGCCCCCGCAGGGCATGACGTGGCAGCCGATCCGTATCCCGTCTGGGCGGAGCTGCGCGCCCGGGGTCCCGTGCACCGGGTCGCGGTCCCCGAGAGCGGAGAGTGCTGGCTCGTCCTCACCTACGAGGCGGCGCGTGCGGCGCTGACCGACCCGCGGCTGCGCAACGACCTCCGCCACTCCTCCTGGGGAAGCGACGGCGGTCACGCCCTCGGCCGCAATATGCTCCAGAGCGATCCGCCGCAGCACACCCGGCTGCGGCGGCTGGTCGCGGGCCACTTCACCCCGGGCCGGATCAGCGCCCTGCGCCCGCGGATCGAGGCCCTCTGCGCCGAACTCCTCTCCGCGCTCCCGCGGCAGGGCACCGTGGACCTGGTCAGCCGGTACGCGCTGCCGCTGCCGGTGACCGTCATCTGCGAACTGCTCGGCGTCCCGGACGTGGACCGCGCCCTCTTCCACAGCTGGTCCAACTCCCTTGTCCTGCCCGCCTCGCAGGAGTCGGCCGCCGCTGCCGCGGCCGGGCTGACCGGATATCTCACCGAACTGATCGACCGTCTCTCGGCCTCCCCGGACGGCACGCTGCTCAGCGACCTCGCCGAGGCGGCGCGCCTCCCCGCCCCGGTCGGCGCCGAGGCCGCCGGGCCCGGATCCGCGCCGGGGCTCGACCGCGAGGAACTCCTCGGCATGGCCTTCCTGATCCTGGTCGCCGGGCACGAGACGACGGTCAACCTGATCTCCGCCACCGTGCACAGCCTGCTCTGCCACCCGGACCAACTCGCGCTGCTCCGCGCCGATCCCGCCCTCATGGAGTCCGCCGTCGAGGAGTCGCTGCGCCTCAACTCCCCGGTCCACGCCAGTGCGTTCCGCTTCGCCGCCGAGCCCCTGGAACTCGCGGGGACACGGATACCCGCCGGTGACGCCGTGCTGGTCTCGCTCGCCGCGGCCTCCCGCGACCCGGCCCGCTTCCCCGGCCCCGACCGCTTCGACCTGCGGCGCCGGGCGCAGGGACACCTCGGCTTCGGTCACGGCCTGCACCACTGCCTCGGCGCCCCGCTCGCCCGTGCCGAGACCGCCCTCGCCCTGCGCGGCCTCCTCGCAGACCGCCCCGCACTGGACTTCGCCACCGACCCGGCACACCTCCCCTGGCGCTCCGGCACCTTGCTGCGCGGGCTGGCGGAACTGCCGGTGGTCGTGGGGTGATCGGGTCCGACGCCGAGGTGGTCGACCGCGCCGTCCGGCCGCCGACCGCCCGCCCGGAGTGCGCCCGCGCGCCCCCGGTCCACTCCGGGAGCGGTGTGACCACCCCATGATCCTTTCGTTGAGGGAGACAGCGGCCCCCGGGCGGACGTCCGGCCGCGAGGAACCACCGCGAGGAGGAACCGACCGCGAGGAACCGGTCCTCAGCCCCCTCCCTGAGAAAGGCACCCCGCTCCATGGCCCCTCCTCAACTCCCCCCACGCTTCCAGCGCTCCCCCCGTGTCCCGCGCCCCGCCGCCCCACCACAGGCGGAGCAGCCCCAGGACGCACGGACCGCGAAAGCCCCGCAGGACTCAGAGACCACGGAGGCTCCCCAGGACCCAGGGCCCGCGGAGCCACCGCACAGCCCAGGGACCACCGAGCCTCCCCACGGCCTGCGGAACAAGGAGCACCCGCAGCCCCCGGGCCCCACCCCGGCTCCGACCGCCCAGGCAGGCACCCGCAAGCGCGCCTCGCAGAGTGAGGCGGAGGCCGAACTCCTGGACCGGTACACCGCCTTGGTCCGCCTCGCCTATCTGACGCTGCCCCCGCGGCTGACCCGGCACCGCAGGGTCCTGCGCGCCCACGCGGCGGCCCAGCGGGCGCTGCCGGGCAAGACCGGTCTGCGCCTGCCCCGGCAGCGCGGCGAACGGACCGCAGCCGGCCCGGAAGCGAGCGGCGGCGCCGGAACGGCCGACGGGCCAAGCGTCGCAACGGCCGACGGCCCGAACGCTGGGCTGGGCGATGGTCCGATCGCCGGAAAACCCGGTGGACCGAACACCGAACCGAACGCCGAACCGAGCGCCGGGCAGGACGCCGGGCTGGGCGACGGAGTCCGCGCCCGGGTGCTCCGGTCGGTGCTGCGGCTGGAGCGGCGGCCGCGCGGGTGGCCGAAGGCGGTGCCGCCGCCGCGGGCGCTCCTGCCGGGGCTCCCCGTGGTCTGGGGGCTGCGGGTGTTCCCCCGGGCGGGCGGGGCCGAGGAGATCGCCCTCGCCCAGGCGCTGTCCCGGGTCCCCGCGCCGGTACGGGCCGCCTTCGTCCTGCGGCGGGTGGACGGGCTGCCCGAGGACCGGGTGGAGCGGCTGCTCGGCGCCGCCGGGGTGGACGCGCCCGCCGCCGCCGTACGGGGTGCCCGGCGGCTCGACGACTCGGTGAGCCCGACCGCCGAAGCCCTGCTGCGTTCCCGGGAGTTCGACGCCTGCTCGGTGCAGACCCGGCCCACCGACCTGGTGCGGCGCCGCAGGCGCAAGCGGCTGGCGCAGACACTGCTCGCGTCCGCCGCGGTCGCCGCGGTGCTCCTGCTCGTGGCGGACCCGCGCGAGGACTCCGACTCCACCCCCTCCTCGGGCGCCGCCCTGCCCTACGGTTCCCTCGCGCCCGGCTCCGGAGCGCTCGACCCGGACCGGCTGGTACGGGTGCCCTCCGGCGCCTGGGCCGACACCTCGCGCGTCGACTTCACCGCCTGGCCGGCCCGCGGCGCACGCGCCGACGACCGGGAGCTGCTCACCCGCGCCCTCACCGCCTGGACCGCACCACCGCGCGGCCTCCGCGCCCGCTCGGTGGCCGGCACCCCGACCGAACCCCCCACCCGCGCACCGCAGTTGCTCTACGCGGGAGACGTACCGGGCACCGGAGCCGCGCAGCCCGCCGCCTCAGGAACCCCGGGGAAGAAGGCAGTTGAGGAAGAAGGCGAGGAACCGGCGGACACGGCCGTCGTCCTCTTCAGCGACGGCGAACGCCTCGCCCGCTACCGCGAACCCCGCGAGGGCACCCCGGACTTGGAGATCTCCCGTACCGACAACGCCGATGTGACGACCGCCGCCGCCGTGGTCCTCACCCGTGCGGACGGCGCCGCCCGCTATCTGACGGCGCCCTGGATCGCCGAGGCGGGGACCCGGGACCTGCTGCGCCCCGAGACCCCCGGGCGCCCGCTCGGCCTCGGCCCGGACGGCGTCACCGGCTGGGTGCGCGGGCCCGGCGCGGGCGGCGCCGGGTGCCCCGACTGGCCCGTGCTGCAACTGCGTTCCTCGCCCAGGATCGTGGAGAAGCACGCCTTCCTGCTCACCGACCTCGGCGGCCTCTCCGCCGCCCACCTCACCTACACCCCGCCGCCCGGCCACGGTCCCGCCCGGCGGCCCCGCGAGGCCACCGGTTCGGCGGCGCTGCTGTCCTGGGCGCACTCCGCCTGCCGCCTGGCCACCCTGCGGGACAGCGGCGTACGGGCCGTCAACACCTGGGACTTCGCCGAGCAGAAGCTGCCCGAGGACGCCGGACCCGCCGTGTGGACCTGCACCCGTGCCTCGACCTGGCGCGGCCCCGGCAGCCTCCTCGTCCAGTTCCGCACCGCCGAGGGCCCGGCGTCCCGACCGGCCCGTCTGGTGGCGAGGACCCGGGACACGGCCGCCTGCAGCAGGTTCGGCCAGCACATCGTCGCGGGCACCCCCTGGCGGGCACCCTCCGGCCAGGAGTTCTACCTCGCCGCGGGCAGCCGCGAGGTCACCCGGCTCACCGTCACCGGCGGCGCCCAGGCGGAGGTACGGGGCCGGACCCTGGCCGTACGCACCGGACGTACCGGCGAGACCTCCGGGGACGGCACCTCCGCACCGACGCGGCGAGGGGCCGAGGAGAGCGCACCGCCGCGCGTGACCGGACGCCTCGCCGACGGGGAGGTCCTGCGCCAGGTGCGGTGACCCTGAGCGGTGGCCCTGAAGCGAGAGGCGGGGGAGAGAGTGGAGCAGAGGGCCCGCGGCGGTCTCAACCGCCGCCGCGGCCGGCGGACTTCACTCCCTCACTCTCACTCCTCCTGCTGCTCGATCCGGCGCTGCCACTCCACGCTGCCGAGCGGGAAGTCGTAGCCGGGGCGGTCCGCGTTCGCGCTGGTGCGGAAGGGCTGGCCGCGGTTGTCGATGCGTACGGTGCCGCGGCGGTCGCCGCTCGACCACTCCAGGGACATCTCCCAGCGCACATCGTGCGCCTTGCTGCGCGCGTTGATGTAGAAGACCTCGGGGTCGGACTCGCTGACCTTGTACGGGAAGTCGCCCTGGCTGCCCTGCGCCACGACGGCCGGGCTCGACTTGTCCAGGTCGAGCCCGAACTCCTTGGGCACCACCCGGCCTCCGCAGCCGACCGCCATCGCGTAGTCGTTCCAGTCGAGCGGGGCGCCGCTGCTGATCACCCGTACATGCAGCGCTTCGAGGACAACGGTGCCCTTGCCGGTGCCCTGCACGGTGAGCGCGACCCGCTGCTCGTCGGAGGAGACGGCGCCGTAGGCGGCCGCCCAGCGCGGGGCGTTCGGCTCGTCCGCGGGCGGGCCGACCTGGGACGGGTCCCGGTCGACCAGGAAGTGCTGGCTGCACGGGTCGGCGTAGGTGTACGGGCGGACCGCGACGCTCAACGGGTCACCGCTCGCGGCCTCTTCGGAGCCGCCGTGGGAGCCGGGCTTGACCGGCACCGAGGTCTCGGAGGCCCGTCCGGACGGCGAGGTGCTCCCCTTCGGCTCCGTAGCGGAGGGACTCGGCTTGCCGGTGGCCTTGCCGGACTTCTCGCCGTCCGGCCCCGAGGTGACCCCCGGGTCCGCCTTCCGCCCGGCCTCGTCCGCGTCCCCGTCCGGCAGCGTCAGCGCGAGCGCCGCACTGCCGAGCACGGCCGCCGCCACCAGCGAGGCGACCAGGGCCACCCGCCGCCTCCGCAACCACCGCGGCGAGGAGCCGGACGGAGCAGGAGGCGAAGGAGCGGGGGAGGGTTCGGGAGAGGAGGAAGCGGCGGACGGGGAAGGCGAGTTGGGAGCGGAGGCCGCCCCGGGAGCCGCCCCGGGCCCGGCAGCGGATGCGGCCCCGGCCACCGGCGCTTCCGATGCCGCCCCGCTCCCCCGCCCCTCCTTCCCGCCGTTCTCGTCCTTCCCGCCGTTCTCGTCCTTCTCCTGCCACTTCCCCTCCGGCTCCCCGCCGGTCGACGGGCCCGGCCTGCTGCCCCGGGAGGCATCGGCGAGGATCCACTGGCGGTGCAGCTCCACGAGTTCCGCGGGGGTGGCCTTACAGAGCCGTGCGAAGCGCTCCACCGGGGCGTAATCCGTGGGAACGGCCGTGCCGTTGCAGTATCTGTGCAGCGTGGACGTGCTCATGTGCAGCCGCTTCGCGAGGGTTCCGTAACTCAGACCGGAACGGTCCTTCACCTCGCGCAGCAGACTCGCGAACCCCTCCGGACGCCCGTGATCCTTCGGCCCTGACACCTGTTCCTCCGCCTCCCGCATCCCGGTCCAGCGTTCCAGGGCGGTCGTGTTCTCGCAGTTCAGAGCCGGTACGAATGTTCCAGCATCCCGTGCGGACGGCCAGTTGTGGCCGCTGGGACACATCGCCGTACAAGCTCAAGCTCGTCCTGGTCATCCAAGCACCAGGCCCATCTCAGACCGAAGGGGATCCTTCCGCATGTCCGGCATCCGCTCCTCCCGCGTCCGCCTGCTCACCGCCGCCTCCGCGGTCGCCCTCACCGCCCTCTCCCTGACCGCCTGCGAAGACGGCACCGGCACCCGGGACGAGGGAGCCTCGGCGTCCGTCGCCTCGGGGGCGAGCGGCGGGCAGACCCCGGGGGCAACCCCCTCGACCGGCCCGTCCGCCGGCTCGGACAAGATCTCCTCCGGTACGGACGACGAGTCATCCGGTACGGGTGGTTCCGGTGGTGCCCCCGCCGCACCGGAGAAGACCGGCCAGGCGCCCGCCGGGGCCGGTGGCGGAAAGGGGAGCGGCACCTGCACGGGGAGTAACACCCGGACCGTCGCCACCCAGGTGTCCCGGCCCCTCAACCGGATGCTGCTGACCGTCACCAACACCGGCAAGTCCACCTGCTACCTGTACTACTACCCGGCGGTGAAGTTCGGCGCGGCGCAGTCGGTGCCCCCGGCGGTCGAAGAGACCAAGCCGCAGGCGGTCGTCACGCTGGGTCCTGGCGAGTCCGGTTACGCGGGCGTGAACCTTTCGGCGGCGGACGGCAGCGGTGGCAAAGGTCACACCGCGAAGAGCCTGACGGTGTACTTCACCGGCCGCTCCGGACAGGGCAGCACCGGCGCCGGAGCCCACCCGGCGCTGCCCGCGAAGGGGGTCCATGTGGACGACTCGGTGAAGGTCACGTACTGGCAGCAGTCCCTGGGCGACGCCCTGGAGTGGTGACCCCGGGGTGCGCCCCCGGGCGTGCCCCCGCCCGTGCCCCGGAGCGGTCCGCGCGCGTGGCCGACGTGCCAGGATGGGTAGACCGGATCCAGGAGGAAGACGGGCGAACCGGCCCGGGAGGCACCGCAGTCGGGCGCCTCCGGACCGGTGCCGGCGGTCCGGCCGCCGAGCGAGACGAGGGAGCGTTGTTGCGGTGAGCAGTGTCAGCAAGGGACTTGGCAAGGTGGAGGTGGCGGTGCGCTGGGACCCGAGTCCCACCGGCGCTCCGGCTCACGACCTCGACATCATCGCCGCCACGTACACCGAGGACGCCCCGCAGGGGCCGCCCGAGTACGTGGTGCACCACGACAGCCGCGCCCCCGACGGCACCATCAACCTCAACCGGGACAGCCGCACCGGTGTCGGCCTCGGCTTCGACGAGGTGATGGTGCTCGAACTCGACCGCCTCGCCGAGCGGTTCACCCGCGTCGTGGTGGGCGTCGTCATACAGCAGGGCGAGGGCCGCCTGACCTTCGGCGAGGTCGAGGGCACCGGCTACCGCGTCCGCGAGGGCTACACCGACCTCGCCGAGGGCGACTTCGGCGCGGTCGCGCCGAACACGGCGGTCGTCCTCGCCGAGTTCGCCCGCGACGAGCACGAGGAGTGGCGGATGCGGGAGGTCCTGCGCGGCTTCGGCGGCGACGAGGCGGACTTCGTGGCCGCGATGGGCCAACTGCACGGCTGAGCACGGGCGTTGGTCACGGAGGCGGGCGGCCGACAGCTCATGTCGGCCGCGGCCTCGCCGACCGGCTCCCCGCTCGGCGTCCCCCGCCCCGACACGCACGCGTCCGTCACGCTGCCGTGCTGCCGTGCTCCGTGCTGCCGCGTCCGGTCGGCCCGTGCATGCCCGCGCATGCCCGCGAGGCAGCCCGTCGTCCGTCTCCTGAACGCGCGACAAGCGCGATGAGGGAGCCGTCCGAGGGCCGGGACCCGCACCACGGCGACCGCCCCACGGCGAGCGGGACCCGCACCACGGCGAAGGGCGCCTACAGCGCGAAGAGCCTCCGCGCGTTGTCATGGCAGACCGCGCGCAGCCAGGCGGTGCCGAGGCCGGTGGACTCCAGGGCGCGGAGGGCCTCGGCGTAGGAGTAGGGGATGTTGGGGAAGTCGGTGCCGAGGAGTACACGGTCCCCGAGGTCGGCGAGCCGGGGCAGGGCGCGGCGCGGGAAGGGCATCGAGGACTCGGCGAACTCGGTGAAGTTCATGGTGGTGTCGAGCATGACCTGCGGGTGGCGCTCGGCCAGGGTGAGGAACTCCTCGTACTCCGGCATGCCCAAGTGGGCGATGATCAGGCGGAGTCGGGGAAATCGCCGCAGGAGCAGGCCGGTTGGGCCCGGTCCGGTGTAGGTGCCGGGTGCGGGGCCCGAGCCGCAGTGGGTGACGACCGGGAGGCCGGTCTCGGCGAGCAGGCCCCAGACCTCGTCGAGCAGCGGGTCGTTGGGGTCGAAGCCCCCCACCTGGAGATGGCACTTGAACACCCGGGCGCCCTGCTCCACCGCCCGCCGGACGTCCTCGGCGGCCCCCGGTTCGGCGTAGAAGGTGGCCGTGTGCAGGCAGTCCGGCGTACGGGCGGCGAAGTCGGCGGACCAGTCGTTCAGCCAGCGGGCCATGCCGGGCTTGTGCGGGTAGAGCATCGAGGTGAACGCCCGTACCCCGAAGCCGCGCAGGACCTCCAGGCGGCGCTGCTCCTCGTGCCGGTAGGCGATCGGCCAGGGCCGGTGCCCGAGCAGCGGTCCCGCGGTGTCGAAGTACGCCCATACCTTGGCCAGCACCCGTTCCGGCATGAAGTGGGTGTGTACGTCGATGAGTTGACCGAGTCCCAGGGAGCGCCGGAACGCCGCCACCTCGGCCCGCTCCCCTTCGAGGCGAGCGGCTTCGGCGGCGGCGTCCGGGTCGCGGTCCGGTCCGGATCCGGGTCCGGCGTCCGGGACGGTGCCCGGGCTCAACTGCTGTTCCTGTGGGGCCTGTTCCGGCACCGGAGTCCTCCAAGTCGTCGTCGGCGGACCCTGGTGCCGGGCACCCTTCGTGTTCCGGGTGCCTCAGGCGTCCCGGCGCCGGAGCATCACCCAGCCGCCGATGACCGAGGCCAGTACCCACAGGGCCATGACCAGGATCCCGCCCCACGGACCGTACGGGGTGCTGTCGTCGGCCGGAGCGACCACCTGCATGATCCGCTGGCCCGCCTGGTCCGGCAGCCACTGGCCGAACTTCTCGGTGGCCGAGATGTTGCCGAGGATGTTGGAGATCAGGAAGAAGAACGGCATCAGCACGCCCAGCGAGAGGGTGGCGCTGCGCAGCATGGCGGCGACGCCCATCGAGAAGACCGCGATGAGGGTCATGTAGAGCGCGCTGCCGAAGACCGCGCGCAGCACCCCGGAGTCACCGAGGGCGGCGCCGTGGTCGCCGAGTGCCGCCTGCCCGACGTAGAAGGACAGGAAGCTGGTGGCCAGCGAGACCGCGAAGGCGAGCCCGGTGGCCACGGTGATCTTGCCGAAGAGGAAGGCGCTGCGCCGGGGCACGGCCGCGAGGGAGGTGCGGATCATGCCGGTGGTGTACTCGTTCGCCACCACGAGCACACCGAAGACGATCATCGCCAGCTGACCGAGCGAGGTCCCGGCGAAGCTGATCTGGGTGGGGTCGAAGGTGAGCTGGTCCTGGCGGCTCATGTCGTCGAAGCCGCGCTCGGCGAAGATGCTGATCACCGCGCCGAGCGCGACGGTGACCGAGGCCGCGAGCGCCAGCGTCCAACTGGTCGAGGAGACCGAACGGATCTTGGTCCACTCGGAGGTGAACACCTGTGTCATCGCCATCTCAGCGACCCCTTCCACTGCTCTGCTGCCAGTCCTGGCCCCAGGCGGGGCCGCCGGGTCCACCCTGTCCACCGGGTGCGCCCGTTCCGCTGGGCACGGGGGCAGGCGGCAACTGCCCGGGAGGTGGAGCGAGTTGGCCGGGCGCGCCGGGAACCTGCCCGGGTGCCGGCTGCCCCTGGAGCGGGGCGCCGCCCGGCGGCGGGCCGCCGGCCGGGCCACCGCCGGCCCGGGTGTGGGCGTGGTATTCCACCGATTCGGCGGTGAGTTGCATGAAGGCCTCTTCCAAGGAGGCCTGCTGCGGGCTGAGTTCGTGCAGCACCAGGCGGTGGGTGGCGGCCAGTTCGCCGAGCCGGTCG
>NZ_JAAWWP010000050.1 GCF_012273655.1 Streptomyces physcomitrii
CTAGGTGCTGTCCGGCGGATCACTGGCGGAGCCAAAGTCGAATGGCCGCGGCGGTGACGGTGCCGTGGAAGACGTAGGCCCGCTTGTCGTAACGGGTCGCGACCGCGCGGGAGTTCTTGAGTCGGTTGATGGTCCGCTCGACCTCGTTGCGGCGCCGGTAGTGGTCGTGTTCGAAGCCTGTTGGTCTGCCGCCTTCTCTGCCTTTGCGGCGGCGGTTTGCCCGCTGGTCCTTCGGTTCCGGGATCGTGTGCCGAATGTGGCGTCTTCGCAGGTAGCGGCGGTTTCGGCGGGAGCTGTAAGCCTTGTCGCCGCTGACGTGGTCCGGCCGGGTGCGGGGCCGTCCGCCCAGCGGCCGGGGAACCCGGATCCGGCCCAGAACTTCGACCATCTGCGGGGCGTCGCCCCACTGACCCGGCGTGAGCAGGAGGGCCATGGGGCGGCAGCCGCCTTCGCCGGCGAGATGGATCTTGCAGGTCAGACCGCCCCGGGACCGGCCGAGTCCCTCGTCGGGGCGGTGGTGCCGGGGCGTCATCCTTTTTTCGGGATCCGCGGACGGGCTTTGCGGGCGCCAGCCGCGTGCTGATGGGCCCGGCAGGACGTCGAGTCGACGCCGACCATCGACCAGTCGATCCTCCCTGCCAGGTCGGTGTCGGCTTGGACCGCTTGCAGGATCCGGTCCCAGGTGCCGTCCGCCGACCAGCGGCGATGCCGCTCATAGACGGTCTTCCATGAGCCATAACGTTTCGGAAGGTCACGCCATGGGACACCGGTCCGGACCCGGAACAGGATCCCGTTGACCACGATGCGGTGGTCGTTCCACCGCCCGCCCCGGCCACCCAGAGGTGGCAGATGCGGCTCCAGCAACGACCACTCACGGTTCGTCAGATCCCCCCGACCCATGCCCAAACCAACGAGCGACCGGTCAGAAGGTCACATGATCCGCCGGACACCCCCTAG
>NZ_JAAWWP010000051.1 GCF_012273655.1 Streptomyces physcomitrii
GCGGACGCCGAGTCCTTCTTCGGGGGCGAGGGCGAGGACGCCGACCTTGCCCTGGTGGAGGTTCTTGTGGACGTCGTAGGCGGCCTGGCCGGTCTCTTCGAGGGAGTAGACCTTGGAGAGGGTGGGGTGGATCTTGCCCTTGGCGATGAGGCGGTTGGCCTCCCAGGCTTCGCGGTAGTTGGCGAAGTGGGAGCCGATGATGCTCTTGAGGCTCATCCACAGGTAGCGGTTGTCGTATTCGTGGGTGTAGCCGCTGGTGGAGGCGCAGGTGACGATGGTGCCGCCCTTGCGGGTGACATAGACGGAGGCGCCGAAGGTTTCGCGGCCGGGGTGTTCGAAGACGATGTCGACGTCCTCGCCGCCGGTGAGTTCGCGGATGCGCTTGCCGAAGCGCTTCCATTCGCGGGGGTCCTGGGTGGTGGCGTCCTTCCAGAACCGGTAGTCCTCGGCCTTGCGGTCGATGATGGCCTCGGCGCCCATCTTGCGGCAGATCTCGGCCTTGTCCTCGCTGGAGACGACGCAGATGGGGTTGGCGCCGCCGGCCAGGGCGAACTGGGTGGCGTAGGAGCCGAGGCCGCCGCTGGCGCCCCAGATGAGGACGTTGTCGCCCTGCTTCATGCCGGCGCCGTTGCGGGAGACGAGCTGGCGGTAGGCGGTGGAGTTGACCAGGCCGGGGGCGGCGGCCTCCTCCCAGCTGAGGTGGTCGGGCTTGGGCATCAGCTGGTTGGACTTGACCAGGGCGATCTCGGCGAGCCCGCCGAAGTTGGTCTCGAAGCCCCAGATCCGCTGCTCGGGGTCGAGCATGGTGTCGTTGTGCCCGTCGGAGGACTCCAGCTCCAC
>NZ_JAAWWP010000006.1 GCF_012273655.1 Streptomyces physcomitrii
CCCATCACGGTGCGCCGCAGCGCCTGCCGCTCGATCTCGGCGACGGGCTGCACGTAGAGCACCGCGGACTGCAGCCCGTGCTCGTCCTCGGTGCCGACGACGGCGCAGTCCCGCACCCCGGCGCGCGCGGGGCGGCGGAGGCGGAGCCGGGGGCCGCCGTGCCGAGGGCCGCGGCGGCGCCGGCGGCCGCGGCGCCCGCGAGCAGGGCGCGGCGGGAGACGGGCGGGGTGCGGCGCGCAGAGTCTGACATCGGGCGCTCCCTTGGGTGTGGGGGGTGTGGGACCGGAGGTGCGGTGGGGTGGTTCAGGCGGCGCGGGCGGCCTGTTCGCGGTGGGCGCGGATGATCTCGGCGTAGCGGTGGCCGCTGGACTTGATGGTGCGCCGCTGGCTGGCGTAGTCGACGTGGACCAGGCCGAAGCGCTTGTCGTAGCCGTACGCCCACTCGAAGTTGTCCAGGAGCGACCAGGCGAAGTAGCCCGCGAGCGGGGCGCCCTTGCGGATCGCGGCGGCGCAGGCCGCCAGGTGCCGCAGCAGGTAGTCCTCGCGGGCCGGGTCGTCCACGGTGCCGTCCGGGCCGAGGGTGTCCGGGAAGGAGGAGCCGTTCTCGGTGACGTAGAGGCGGCGGGCCCCGTAGTCCTCGGTGAGCCGCAGCAGCAGGGTCTCCAGGCCGGAGGCGTCGACCTCCCAGTCCATGCCGGTGCGCGGTACGTCCGGGCGGCGCACCGAGCGGGCGTGCGGCACCGGGCCCAGCGGGTCGTCCTGGACCGTCTCCGGGAAGTAGTAGTTGAGGCCGTGCCAGTCGAGCGGCGCCGCGATGGCCGCCGAGTCGCCCGGCCGCTCCGGGAGTTCGACCCCGTAGAGGTCGCGCATATCGGCGGGGAAGCCGCGCCCGTACAGCGGGTCGAGCCACCAGCGGTTGGTGTGGCCGTCCATCCGGCGGGCCGCGCCGAGGTCGGCGGGGTTGTCGGAGGCCGGGTGCACGGGGGAGTGGTTGGTGACGATGCCGACCTCGGCGCCCGGCACCGCCGCGCGGATCGCCGCGGTGGCCAGGCCGTGCCCGAGAAGCAGGTGGTAGGAGGAGCGCACCGCGGCGGTCAGGTCCTTCAGGCCCGGTGCCATCCGGCCCTCCAGGTGCCCGATCCAGGCGGAGCAGAGGGGCTCGTTGAGGGTGGCCCAGTGGCTGACGCGGTCGCCGAGGCGATCGGCGACGACCGCGGCGTACGCGGCGAAGGCCTCCGCGGTGTCCCGCTCGGGCCAGCCGCCCCGGTCCTGGAGTGCCTGCGGCAGGTCCCAGTGGTAGAGGGTCACCGAGGGGGTGATGCCCGCCTCCAGGAGTCCGTCCACCAACTGCTCGTAGAAGTCCAGGCCCTTGGCGTTGACGGGGCCGTCGCCGCCGGGCAGTACCCGCGGCCAGGCCACCGAGAGCCGGTAGGCGTCGGTGCCCAGACGCCGCATCAGCGCGATGTCCTCGCGCCAGCGGTGGTAGTGGTCGCAGGCCACGTCGCCGGTGTCGCCGCCGTCGACGGTGCCGGGCCGCTGCGCGAAGGTGTCCCAGATGGAGGGCGCGCGGCCGTCCTCGGCGACGGCGCCCTCGATCTGGTACGCCGAGGTGGCCGTGCCCCAGAGGAAGTCGGGCGGCAGCGCGGAGAGGTCGGGGGTGGGGGGCACGGGAGTCCTTTCGCGGTCGGGGAGGTCGCGGTCGGCGGAGGGGGTCATTTGACGGCGCCCGCGGTGAGTCCGGCGACCAGGTAGCGCTGGAGCAGCAGGAAGCCCGCGACCACCGGGACGCTCACCACCAGGGAGGCGGCCATGACCTGGTTCCAGTAGACGTCGGTCTGGGTGGCGTAGCCCTGGAGGCCCACGGCGAGGGTGCGGGTGGTGTCGTTGGTCAGCACCGAGGCGAAGAGGACCTCGCCCCAGGCGGTCATGAAGGAGTAGACGGTGACCGCGACGATGCCGGGCATCGCCGCCGGGACGACCACCCGGAAGAGCGCGCCGAGCGGTCCGCAGCCGTCGACCAGGGCCGCCTCGTCCAGGTCCCGGGGCACCGACTCCAGGTAGCCGATCAGCATCCAGACCGAGAAGGGCAGCGAGAAGGTCAGATAGGTGAGGATCAGCCCGCCCCGGGAGCCGAAGAGGGCGATCCCGGTGGCGTTGCCGATGTTCACGTAGAGCAGGAACAGCGGCAGCAGGAAGAGGATGCCGGGGAACATCTGGGTGGACAGCACGGTGACGGTGAAGACCCGCTTGCCGCGGAACTCGTAGCGGCTGACCGCGTAGGCGGCGAAGACCGCGACCACCACCGAGCAGACGGTCGCCGCGCCCGCCACCAGCAGCGAGTTGAGGAAGTAGCGGGCCAGCGGGATGGTCGACCAGATGTCGGCGTACGGGCTCAGCGTGACCTCGCCGGGCAGCCACCGGAAGGCGCCCGAGACGTCCTGGAGCGGCTTGAGCGAGCTGGAGAGCATCACGTACACCGGCAGCAGGACGAAGCCGGAGAGCAGGGTGAGGAAGAGCGCCCGCGACCAGACGAAGGAGCGGGGCGCGGCCGTGGGGGAGCGGCGCGGTGCGGCGGCCTCAGGCATGGCGGGCCTTCCTTCCTCGCGAGGTGAGCAGCAGATAGGTGCCCGTGACGAGCAGCAGGAAGAGCAGCAGCAGGACCGACATCGCCGCCCCGGAGCCGAAGTTCCAGGTGACGAACGAGGATTCGTAGATGTGGATCGAGAGGATGTCGGCGGAGTCGGGCGCCGACTTGCCGAAGAGCAGGTACGGGGTGTTGAAGTCGTTGAAGGTCCACAGGAAGAGCACCAGGACCAGGACCTGGTTGACCGGCCGCAGCGAGGGCAGCGTGATGTGCCGGATCTGCTGCCACATCCCGGAGCCGTCCAGGGCGGCGGCCTCGTACAGCTCCTTGGGGACGTTCTGGAGTCCCGCGGTGACGATGAGGAAGGCGAAGGGCCAGTTCTTCCACACCGAGACGGTCACCAGGGCGTAGAAGCTGTTGTCGCCGATCAGCCAGAAGGGCCGCCCGTCGGTGACGCCGAGCTGGTCGTGCAGCACGTGGTTCACCAGGCCGTTGTCGTGCTGGAACATGAAGACCCAGGTGATGACGGCGGCGTAGACGGGCAGCGCGTACGGGACGAGGAAGACCGCACGGAGCAGGCCGCGCCCCCGGAAGGCGTCCTGCATGTAGATCGCGGCGGCGGTGCCGAGCAGCCAGCACAGCAGCACCGAGAGCACGGTGAATCCGCAGGTCACGAAGAAGGAGTGGAGCAGCTCCCGGCCGACCGCGGCGTCGAAGTCCACCGCCACCCGGTAGTTGTCGAAGGCCGTCCAGGGCGCGGTGCCCCAGTCGCGCAGGGTGAACTGGGTGAGCTGCTTGAAGCTCATCACCACCCCGCTGACCATCGGCACCAGATGGACCAGGAGTTCGAGCAGCAGCGCGGGCAGGAGCAGCAGATACGGCAGGCCGATCCGGCGCAGGCGGCCGGGGCGGCGGCGGGCGGGCGCGGGGCCGGGCCCGGCGGGCGGGCCCGGCTCCTTGCGCGGCGTCCCGGCGGTGGGGGCGGGTGCGGTCGTCATGGCAGCGGCCGGCTCACTTCTTCGGCATCTGCTGCTGCGCCTTGTCCAGCGCGGCGCGGACCGAGGAGGTGGTGACGGACCGTCCGGCCGCGGCGTCCGCGAGCAGCTCCTTGACCGCCGAGCCCACCGCGGTCTCGAACTGCGACTCGTCGGGCACCTGCGGCAGGGCCGCGGCGCTGGTGGCGAGGGTCTCGCGCAGGGCGGAGGTGACGGGGGTGTGGAAGAAGGAGTCCCGCTGCGCCGACTTCACCGGCGGGATCGAGCCGTAGGCCTTGTTGAGGATCTTCTGCTCGGCGTCGCCGGTCATGAACTTCACGAAGGCCTTGGCCCCGTCGAGATTGCGGGTGCTCTTGAAGACGGCCATGTTGATCCCGGCGGCCATCGAGTTGACCTGGGCGCCGCTGCCGGGGGAGCCCGAGCGGACCGGCGCGGGCGCGAGCCCCCACTCGGAGTCCTTCATGCCCATCGTCTTCAGGCTCGCGGAGGCGGTCTGCCAGAGCAGCATCGCCGTCCTGCCCTTGGCGAAGTCGCTGACCGACTGGTTCTGCGCGTACTCGGCGTTGCCGGGCGCGATCACCTTGTCCTTCGCCATCAGGTCCACGTACTGCTTGACGGCCGCGACCGCGCCCTTCGAGGTGAAGTCCGCCTTGCCCTCGGGGGTGAAGAAGTCGGCGCCGTGCTGCTTGCCGAGCACGAAGACCTGGTGGATGTTCTCGGAGGGGTTGGCGCCCTCCGCGCCCAGGCCCCAGACCCCCTTCTCGGCCCGCACCTTCTTCCCCGCGGCCACCAACTCGTCCCAGGTGGCGGGCGGTTCGGAGATGCCGGCCTCCTTGAAGAGCTGCTTGTTGTAGTAGAGGGCGTACGCCATCGAGTAGAGCGGCACCGCGGCGGGCGCCTGGCCCGGGGCGCCGGTGGACTCCAGGGCGGAGTCCACGAAGCGGTCCCGGCCGCCGATGCTCTCGAAGTTCTTCCCGTCCCAGGGCAGCAGGGCGCCGGTGGCCTGCAGCGAGGCGCTCCAGGTGTTGCCGATGTTGAGGACGTCGGGGCCCTGCCCGGAGGTGGTGGCGGTGAGGATGCGGTTCAGCAGCTCCGACCAGGGGACCACCTCCAGCTTCACCTTGATGCCGGTCTGCTTCTCGAACTTGGCCAGCTCCGGCTTCAGCACCTTCTTGTCGACCTCGGCGTTGGCGCCCTGGTTCGAGGCCCAGTACGTGAGCGTCTTGGGCGAGTCGTTGGAGCCGCCGCCGGTGTCGGTGCCGCCGCCGCAGGCCGGGACTGCGAGGGCGAGGGCGAGGAGGACGGCCCCTCTGGCCGCGAGTGTGGTGCGCATGAGTCCTTGGGTCCCTTCCGGGAGACGGGGCCGCGAACGGGAGCGCCGGACGGCACCGCATTCGACTTCTGAAGTCCCCCACGGTTTAATTCACGACGTGAGTTAAACCGTGGGAGAAGGGTCGGTCAAGACATCCGGCAGCGGTATCTTGAGGACGGACCCGGCCCGGTTCCGGCCGACTTGGAGGTCAGGTGGCAGCACGCGGCAGCCGAACGGTCCGTGACCTGCGAAGGGAGAACAGAGCCTCGGTTCTGCGCGCCCTCTACTTCGAAGGCCCCATGAGCCGCCACCAGTTGGGCCCCGCCACCGGACTGAGTTCGGGTTCTGTCAGCAATGTGGTCGGCGAACTCCTCGCCGAGGGCCTCCTGGAGGAGACCGGCAGCGTCGACTCCGACCGCGGCCGCCCCCGCACCCTGCTGCGCACCGCCCCCGCCAGCGGCCACTTGATCGGCGTGGACATCGGCGAGACCCGGGTCCGCGTCGAGCTCTTCGACCTGACCCTGGCCGAACTCGCCCGCACCGAACGCCCCTTGCCCCCCGAGGCCCGCGGCGCCTACGAGGTCGGCGCCCTCGTCGACCACGTCCGGGACGGCATCGCCGAGGTCCTCGCCGCCACCGGCATGTCCGCCGAGGCGCTGCTCGGCGTCGGCATCGGCGTGCCCGGGATCATCGAGCACACCGCCGGGGACGGTGCCCTGGTGCACGGCCAGACCATCGGCTGGGACGCCGTCCCGCTGGAACGCCTGCTCCGGCTGACCGGCCAACTCCCGCCGCAGGTCCCGTACTTCATCGACAACGGCGCCAAGACCCTGGGCCAGGCCGAGGTCTGGTTCGGCGCCGGACGCGGCGCCCGGGACGCCGTGGTGGTGCTCTTCGGCTCCGGGGTCGGGGCCTGCGTGGTGAGCGAGGGCTCCGCGCACGTGCGGGCCGTGGAGTGGGGGCATCTGACCGTACGGGTACGGGGCAGGCGGTGCCGCTGCGGGGCGCTCGGCTGCCTGGAGGCCTACGCCGGGGCCGAGGCCCTGCTCGCCCGCTGGCGGGAGGCCGGGGGCGAGCCCCTCGCGGACGCCGACGAGGAGACCGCGCTCGCCGCGATGCTCGCCGCCGCGCACCCCGCGGACGGCGGACCCGGCGACCCGGTGGCCGCGGCCGTCCTCGCCGAGACCGCCGAGTACCTCGGGGCGGGCATGTCCGACCTCATCAACCTCTTCCGGCCCGAGCGCATCCTGGTCGGCGGCTGGGCCGGGCTCCAGCTGGGCACCCGCTTCCTGGCCGAGGTACGCGAGCACGCCCAGGCCTACGCCCTGCGCCACCCCGCCCGGCAGGTCGCCATCGAGCTGGGCCGCCTCGGCCCGGACGCGGTGACCGTGGGCGCCGCGACGCTCCCGCTGGCCGACTTCTTCGCCCGGGGCGGGCGCCGGGCGCCCGCGCCCGAGGCCCCGCTGCCGCACCCCGCCTGGCGGGCCTCCCTCGACGGGCGCATGGCCTGAGGGGCCCGGCCCGGCGCCCGGTGCTCGCTCTCTGGCGGCCGCCCCGCCGCGCGGGGTGCGCGGGTGCGCCCGGTAGGTGGACCATGGAGGGAGCGGACTGGACCGGCCCGGACCGTGGGCGCCGCGTCGAGGTCCGCCGGGCCGCGGCCCGGTGCCGGCGACCGGAAGGAGGCCCGCGTACATGGGTGCGACCGAGCCCTTGCCGGGCGAGTCCGAGGCTGTCACCGGGTCCGGAGACCCGGGGGAGGTGGGCAGCTCCACAACGGGCGGGCTCCTCGACGTGCTCGGCGTGGCCGCCGTCGTCCTCGACGAGGAGGGCCGGATCCGGCTGTGGAGCCCGCAGGCCGAGGAGCTGTTCGGCTACCGCGCCGAGGAGGCCCTCGGCGCGTTCGCGGGCCAGCTCCTCGTCTTCGACCAGCATCTGGAGCAGGTGCTCAGGCTGTTCACCCAGGTCATGGAGAGCGGTTCCAGCTGGGCGGGTGTCTTCCCGGTCAGGCACCGGGACGGCGGCATGCGCCTGGTGGAGTTCCGCAATGTGCGGCTCCAGGACGAGAAGCGCGGCTTCTACGCCCTGGGCCTCGCCACCGACCAGGCGAGACTGCGGCGGGTGGAACGCGATCTGGCGCTCTCCACCCGGCTGGTCGCACAGTCGCCGATCGGCCTCGCCGTCCTCGACACCGACCTGCGGTACGTCTCGGTCAACCCGGCCGAGGAGCGGATGAACGGGATGCCCGCCGAGGACCACATCGGCAAGCACATCCACGAGGTGGTGCCCTACCTGCACGACTCCTTCACCGAGGCGATGCGGGAGGTGCTGGCCACCGGGGTGCCGGTGCTCGACCAGTACACCGTCGGCCGCACCCCCGCCGACCCCGATCACGACCACGCCTGGTCGATCTCCTTCTTCCGCCTGGAGGCCCCCAACGGCAAGGTGCTCGGCGTCGCCACCTCCAGCGTGGACGTCACCGACCGGCACCGCGCCGTCGAGGAGCAGCGGCACACCGCCCTCACCCTCCAGCGCAGCCTGCTGCCGCACACGCCCCCGCGCCGGCCCGGCCTGGAGGTCGCCGTCCGCTACCGCCCGGCGCAGGAGACCATCGAGATCGGCGGCGACTGGTTCGACGTGATCCCACTGGACGGCGAGAAGACCGCCCTGGTGGTCGGCGACGTCATGGGCAGCGGCGTGGTCTCCGCCGCCACCATGGGGCAGCTGCGCACCGCCACCCGCACCCTGGCCGACCTCGACCTCCCGCCCGCCCAGGTCCTGCACCACCTCGACCACATCACCGACGGCCTGGGCGAGGCCATCGCCACCTGCGTCTACGCGGTCTACGACCCCCGCACCGCGCAGTGCCACCTCTCCCTCGCCGGGCATCTGCCGCCGCTGCTGCACCGCGCGGACGGCAGCCGGACCCTGCTCGACCTCGACCCGGGCGCCCCGCTCGGCGGCTGCGGCCCCGGCTTCACCGGCGCCCGTATCGACCTGCACGAGGGCGATCAGCTCGTCCTCTACACGGACGGCCTGGTGGAGACCCGGGACCAGCCGCTCGACGAGGGCCTGCGCACCCTCCTGGACGCCTTCGACGATCCGGCCCGCCCGATCGAGGACACCTGCGACCTGCTGCTCTACCGGCTGCGCCACTACGGGGACCACGACGACGTCGCCCTTCTCATCGCCCGGGCGGGCCCGCCGCCGGACGGCCCGGGCCCCGGCCCGTGAGTCCGGCCGACGACCGTGGCCGCCGCGTCCGCAGAGCCGCCCGGGGCCACCGGGACGGGGGTTTCGCGCGGGCCGCCCTCTCCATCCGCTTCCCCCTTGCGGATGCTAGCGGGAGGGCGCTAGCTTCGGGGTATGGCCAAGACTCAGTTGAACGTACGCGTGGACGAGGTCACCGCCCGGGCCGCGCGGGAACGAGCGGGGGCCCGAGGCATGAGCGTCAACAAGTACATCGAGGAACTCGTCCGCCAGGACGTCGGCGAGGCCGGGCAGACCTTCGTCCAGGCCGCCGCCGACTTCATGAAGCAGTACGAGTCCGTCTTCGCCGAGGAGTTCGGGCCGGAGCGCGAGGGCCATCGCTGACGGCGGCACCGCGCGCACCCTTCCCGCCGCCGCGAGGGGCAACTGCCGCCGCGCCAGGCCGAGTTGAGCGCCACCAAGGCCACGGTGCCGCCCGGCTCCCCGGCCTGAGCCGCCCTCGATCCCGGCGGGGGCATACGGAATACTGATCACCGAAGGCGCGGTCCGGCCCCCCGCCCGAGGCCAGGACGGCGCCCCTCGACGTGCCGTACACGGACGGCGAACCGCCGCCGAGACCTCACCGGGAGCCGACATCAACCTGCGGATCGACCTCGCCTGGCTCCTCATGGTGGCCGAACAGAACACGCCCGGTGACCCCCAGGTCACCGACTGGGGCTCCCTGGTGGCGGCGGTCAGCAGACACGAGGCGGAGATCTTCGACATCCCGGTCTACGAGACCCCGCACACCCGCGCCGCGGCCCTGCTCCAGCAACTCCTGCACGTACCGGCGCTGGAACGCTCCAACGCGATGTTCGCCTCCGCCGTCGCCTACGCCTTCCTGGTGGCGAGCGGACTGAAGGTCGCCACCTCCCCGGAGCAGGTACGGGACCTGGCCCGCCTGGTGAAGGACGGCAGCGCGAGCGTGCAGGACATCGCCGCGCAGCTGGAGGGCTGGAGCGTCTGAGGCGCGGGGCCCGGCCGGTCGGACGGGCCCGGGCCCGGATCCGTCCGACCGGCCGGGGGCCGCCCCGGCGGGGTCCGGTACGCGGGGGTGCCGCCCGGGCGCAGGCGGACGGCCGGGGGCCGGCGAACCCGCCGCGCGGCGCGAGGCCGGGGCCGTCTGCTCGCGCAGGCGGACGGCCGGGTGCAGGCCGACCTGGTACGGCCGTAAGGGTCCGAGCCGCCGGGGATCCCGTCCGCCGGGCGGCCGTCAGCCCGCCGTGTAAGGCGGCGCCGCCTCCCGGGCCGTGAACTCCGTCGCCTGCCAGCTGCCGTGCAGCTCGGGGGCGAGCCAGCCGGGGGCCGCCGCCCGGAAGTCCACCGGACGCAGGGCGCCCGCGCCTTCCGGCACCGCCCCGAGCAGCGGGGCGCCGGTGACCGCGGGCAGGTCCGCCAGATTGCAGCGCTCGGCGAGATCGGGCCGCCGCGGCCAGCTGCCGAGCACCAGGCCGCGCAGTTCCACCTCCCGGGCCCGCAGCGCCTCCGCGCTCAGCTCCGCCGTGTTGAGGGTGCCGAGCCCGGCGGGCACGACGAGCACCACCGGCGCTCCGAGCAGCCGCGCGGCGTCCGCCAGCGTCGCGCCCTCCTCGTCGAGGCGGACCAGCAGACCGCCCGCGCCCTCCACCAGGACCAGGTCGTGCTCGGTGGCCAGCTTCTGCGCCGCCTCCGCGATCTCCACCGGCCTGAGCGGCGCCATCCCCGCCCGCCGCGCGGCGGTGCCCGGGGCCAACGGCTCGGGATAGCGGGCGAGTTCGGCCGTGGTCACCGGGCCGCCGAGCCGGGCGGCCTCGGCGGCGTCCCCCGGCTCGCCGGCCGGGACACCCGTCTGCGCGGGCTTCAGCACCGCGACCGTGCGCCCGGCCGCCAGCGCCGTCGCGGCCAGCGCGGCCGTCGCCACCGTCTTGCCCACCTCGGTCCCCGTACCGGAGACCACCCATACCGTCACCTCAACGCACCTTTCCCGCTCTCCGGCCGTCCCTGACCGGGAGCCGCTCAGCCCGCCGCCGCGGCGGCGCACACGGCCCGCGCGATACGGGCCACATCCTCCTCGCCCGCGACATACGGCGGCATCGTGTAGACGAGGTCCCGGAAGGGCCGCAGCCACACGCCCTCCTCGACCGCGGCCTCGGTGGCCGCCGCCATGTCGACCTCGTGGTCGAGCTGGACGACGCCGACGGCGCCGAGCACCCGCACCTCCCGGACCCCCGGCAGCCCGGCCGCCGGGGCGAGACCGCTCTCCAGGCCCGCGCCGATACGCCGGACCTCCGCCCGCCAGTCGTACGAGAGGAGCAGGTCCACCGAGGCCTGCGCGACCGCGGCGGCCAGCGGATTGCCCATGAAGGTCGGACCGTGCGCGAGCACCGGCACCTCGCCGCGCGAGATGCCCTCGGCCACCCGCGGGGTGCACAGCGTCGCCGCCAGCGTGAGATAGCCGCCGGTGAGCGCCTTGCCGAGGCAGAGCACATCGGGGGTGACCCCGGCGTGCTCCGCGGCGAACAGCTCCCCGGTGCGCCCGAAGCCGGTGGCGATCTCGTCGAAGACCAGCAGCACGTCATGGGCGTCGCAGGCCTCGCGCAGCACCCGCAGATACTCCGGGGAGTGGAAGCGCATCCCGCCCGCGCCCTGCACCACCGGCTCGACGACGACCGCGGCCAGCTCGTCCGCGTGCGCGGCGACGGCGGTGCGCAGCTCCTCGGCGTACTCCTCCTCGTAGGCGCGCGGCGGGGGACCGGCGAAGACCTGGCGCGGCAGGGCGCCGGACCACAGCTCGTGCATGCCGCCCTCCGGGTCGCACACCGACATCGGATGCCAGGTGTCCCCGTGGTAGCCGCCGCGCCAGGTCATCAGGCGCCTCTTGGCGGGCCGCCCGAGCGAGCGCCAGTACTGCAGGGCCATCTTGAGTGCGACCTCGACCGAGACCGAACCGGAGTCCGCGAGGAAGACGTGCTCCAGTCCCTCGGGCGTGATGTCGACCAGGGTCTTCGCCAGCCGGACGGCGGGCTCGTGGGTGAGCCCGCCGAACATGACATGGCTCATCTTGTCCAGCTGTCCCCGTACGGCCTCGTTGAGCACCGGGTGGTTGTAGCCGTGGACGGCCGACCACCAGGAGGACATGCCGTCCACCAGCTCGCCCCCGTCGGCCAGCCGGAGCCGGACCCCGCTCGCCGATTCCACGACGAGCGGGTCCACCCGGCCGGGCATCGGACCGTACGGGTGCCAGACGTGCCGGCGGTCGAGAGCGAGCAGGTCACGCATTGGGCGCGAGGTCCGTACCCGCTCCGCGGCGCCGGACGGTCACCAGGTCGGTGCGCGCCCCGGACTCCACCGCCACCGCGGGCTCCGCGGCCTCCTGCGGGGCGGACACGGCGGGCGCGCTGCCGCAGACGCCGCCGCCCTCGCCGCCGGAACCGCAGGAGCCGGTGCCGCAGGATCCGGCCGCGTCCGCGCGGTGCTCGGGCAGGGTCGTGGTGTCCGCGCCCTCCACCTCGAAGCCCGCGTCCGCGATCATGTCCAGGTCGGCCTTGCCCGCCTGGCCCTCACTGGTGAGGTAGTCGCCCAGGAAGATGGAGTTCGCCAGGTGCAGGGCGAGCGGCTGCAGCGAGCGCAGGTGCACCTCGCGGCCGCCCGCGATCCGTACCTCCACGTCCGGGCAGACGAAGCGGACCATGGCGAGGATCCGCAGGCAGTGCTGCGGGGTGAGGTGCCACTCTTTGGCCAGCGGGGTGCCCTCGAAGGGGATCAGGAAGTTGACCGGCACCGAGTCCGGGTCCAGCTCGCGCAGCGAGAAGACCACGTCCACCAGGTCCTCGGCGCTCTCGCCCATGCCCGCGATCAGCCCCGAGCAGGCGGAGAGCCCCGCCGCCTGGGCCTGG
This sequence comes from Streptomyces physcomitrii, assembly GCF_012273655.1. Classification (GTDB taxonomy): domain Bacteria; phylum Actinomycetota; class Actinomycetes; order Streptomycetales; family Streptomycetaceae; genus Streptomyces; species Streptomyces physcomitrii. The sequence goes on from NZ_JAAWWP010000006.1 coordinate 12,013, forward strand.
TGCACGGTCTCCACGCGGTCCTCGAAGGTGTGCGTGGTGGTGATCTTGCCGTAGGTGCCCTCGGAGGTGTTGAGGTTGTGGTTGTAGGCGTCGGCGCCCGCGGTGCGCAGCCGCTCGGCCTGGCCGTCGGAGAGCAGACCGAGGCAGGCGCAGACCTCGATGCCCTCGTTCTGCTCCTTGATCGTCTCGATGGTCTCCGAGACCCGGGTCACATCGCGGTCGGTCGGCCCGCGGCCGCTGGCCACCAGGCAGACGCGCTTGGCGCCGCCCGCGACACCCGCGGCGGCGGCCTTCGAGGCCTCGTCGGGCTTGAGCCAGGTGTACTTGAGGATCCCGGCCGTGGAGCCGAGGCGCTGCGAACAGTAGGAGCAGTCCTCGGGGCACAGGCCCGACTTGAGGTTGACCAGGTAGTTGAGTTTCACCCGGCGCCCGAACCACTGCCGCCGTACCTTGCCGGCCGCGGCCACCACATCGAGGATCTCGTCGTCGGAAGTGGCCAGTACGGCCAGCGCCTCTTCACGGCTCGGCAGCTCGCGCCGAAGCCCCTTGTCCACCAGCGTGTTCAGCAGGTCCATGCGCCCGATCCTCGCCTACGCCCCCGCCCCGGGCCAAGGTGGGAAGGGACAAGACGGCGCCCGCGACGTGTGGGTATTGCCACACAGTGCCGGCCTGGCAGTCCCGCTAGGGTCTGTGCACTGCCTACAAATCCGCACTGTGGGCCCGTCGTACGGACCCGGGGACCCGGTCGGCTCCGCGTGATCCGCACGACGGGCCCTTGGCCCGGGCCGGAGGAACGCATGGCTGGACCGTTCGACTGGATCGAGGAGCAGGCCCGGCTGCGGCACCGCGCGGGTCTGGTGCGCACCCTGCGCCCCCGGCCCGCCGACTCCCCGCTGCTCGACCTCGCGGGCAACGACTACCTCGGCCTCGCCCGGCACCCCGAGGTGACCGGCGCCGCCGCCGAGGCGGCCCGGCACTGGGGCGCCGGGGCGACCGGCTCCCGCCTGGTCACCGGCTCCACCGCACTGCACGCCCGGCTGGAGGCGGAACTCGCCGCCTTCTGCGGATTCGAGGCGGCCCTCGTCCTCTCCTCGGGCTACGCCGCCAATCTCGCCGCCCTCACCACGCTCGCCCCGCACGGCTCGCTGATCGTCTCGGACGCCGCCAACCACGCCTCGCTGATCGACGGTTGCCGACTGGCCCGCGGCACCACCCAGGTCATCCCGCACGGCGACCTCGACGCGCTGCGCAAGAACCTCGACGGCCACCCGGGCCCGGCGCTCGCCGTCTCCGACTCCGTCTTCTCGGTGGACGGGGACGCCGCCCCGCTCACCGCGCTCGCCGGGGCCTGCCGCGAGTTCGGCGCGGCCCTGCTGGTGGACGACGCCCACGGCCTCGGGGTGCTCGGTCCCGGCGGGCGCGGGGCCCCGGCCGCGGCGGGTCTCGCGGGCGCCGGGGACGTGGTGGCGACCGTGACCCTCTCCAAGTCCCTCGGCAGCCAGGGCGGTGCGGTGCTCGGCCCGGCCCGGGTCATCGACCATCTGGTGAACACCGCCCGCACCTTCATCTTCGACACCGGCCTCGCGCCCGCCGCGGTGGGCGCCGCCCTCGGGGCCCTGCGCCTGGTCGAGCGGGAGCCGGGGCGCCCCGAGGCGGTCCGTACCGTCGCCCGTGACCTGCACGCGCGCCTGACCGGGGCGGGCCTCGAGGCGGTCCGCCCCGACGCCGCCGTGGTCTCGGTCCGCGCGCCCTCGCCCGGCGAGGCCCTCCAATGGGCCGCCGACTGCCGGGAGAAGGGCGTCTCGGTGGGCTGCTTCCGCCCGCCCTCGGTACCGGACGGCATCTCGCGCCTGCGCCTGACCGCCCGCGCCGATCTGACGCCCGCTCAGATCACCGAGGCGGTACGGGTGATCGTCGCGACCGCGCCGCGCTGAGCGGGGCCGGGCCCGCCGCGACGGAGGCGGCGGCCCGGACGCGGTGAGCGGTGACCGCGCGGATTTCACCGCATCGGGCGACAGTTGTCCGCACTTCCGGGTGGCCGGGCCCCCGCGGAAGCGGCCGCGGTGGCACGCTGTCCCCCTGCACCGGCCCGGGGCCGGACCGAGGGCGCGCCGCAGTCCTCGCCCCCGGCACGGTGGGAAGGGACGCCGTGCCATGGCCGATCACCAGGAAGCAAGCCTCACCCTCCCGAGCCGGCCCGCCTCGGTGCCCGAGGCCCGCAGGTTCGCGGGCACGGTCCTCGCCGAGTGGGGGCTGCCCGCCACGGCCGAACTCACCGACAGCGTACGGCTGATCGTCTCGGAACTGGTCACCAACGCCGTACTGCACACCCTCGGCCGGTCCCCCGTCCTGACCGTCCTGCTCCGCCTGGAACGCGAGACGGTGCTGCGGGTCGGCGTACGCGACAGCCATCCCGGACTGCCGCGAAGACCGGCGGCCGAGGGCGAATGCCCGGACGGGGGACGGGGGATGGACATCGTCCAGTGCCTCACCGCCCACCACGGAGGGGAGTTGAGCGTGCTCCCGGACGCGGCGGGCGGCAAGACGGTGTGGACGGTGCTGCCGGTGGTGCGCAGCGCCGAGCCGCTCCCGCAGTGACGTTCCGCCTGGGGCCCGGAGCCGGCCCGGGCGTGCCTCAAGCGGGCGTACGGCAGCGGCAGTTGTCGCGGGCGGTGCGGGGCGCTCGGCCGGGGCGCCGCCCGCTCGGCGTCAGTTCACCCGGCCGTACTGGACGCTGCTGCTCCAGATCTTCTCCAGGCGCACCACGGCCCCGGTCTTGGGGGAGTGCCAGATGCGGCCGTGGCCCGCGTAGATGCCCACGTGGTAGACGTTGCCGGGGTAGCCGAAGAAGACCAGGTCGCCGTTGCGCCGCTGGGCGGGAGGCACCCGCTTCGTGGCGTTGTACTGCTGCTGCGCGGTACGCGGCAGCTCCTTTCCGGCGTGCTTGAAGGCGTACTTGGTCAGACCGGAGCAGTCGAAGCTGTTCGGTCCGGTCGCCCCGTAGCCGTACGGGGCGCCCTGCTTGGAGGCGGCGACCTCCAGGGCCTTGGTGGCCGGGGCGAGAGCCTGGGCGTCCGGGGCGGTACCCGGCAGGGAGATGCCGCCGCCCACGGCGGCGAGGGTGAGGGCCGAGGCGGTACCGGCCCTGGTGAGAACAGCGGGGACACGATTGAACGCGGACATGCGCAACCCTTCGTCAGCCGCCTGTGAAGGATGACCTGTCGGGTTCGGGCTGGCGAAGTTGCCCGGCCGCGGTAGCGCGACTTGACCCCAAGGACCGCTCGGATACGGCTCCGGCGGCCCGTACTGCACGGGTCCTCCACTCCTGCCGATCCACTCCTGTCGACCGGACATCCGGACGGCGGCAGGACTCGGCGTCCGCCCGGATCGCCCCGCCCCTACGGCGGGTGCTTGTCGTCGCAAGCGATGTTCACGCACCGACGCGCCGCTTTCCGGTCGGAACGGGGCCGCACAATTCACCGGCCGATTGGTCCGAATGTGTGGAACGGCGCTCGCGGGCACCCGCGTCCGCACCGCGCGCACCGCCCTCACCTGCGAGGAAGGCGCCCGCGCCGCGCGCCCGCCTCTCAAACGGCGCAACTCAGTTCGGTTTCTTCTCCGGCCCGGAATCCCCCGACCAGGGGTACCCCGACTGGCCCGTTTCACCGCGCACTTCACGCTCACGCACGCGGGAAGCGCGATGCTTCGCGGCCCGTACGGGGCACTTGGCGCCGCCTTCGGTCAACAGGGCAGGACGGCATGGCGGGTGAACCGGGCCACCGGCATCCGGCGTGCCGGGGAGCCGACTTCAGGCGGCGGGCCGCCAACTCCCGTGCGCGACCTGCCCGTCGGGCCGTGCACCCCCGTCCGCTACAGCGGGGGTGCACGGCGGTTCGGGGAAGGGGTGTTCAGGCCGCGGGGTGCGGCTCGCCCGTAGGGGAGGGCCCGGGCGGGGCCGAGCCGCTGCCGCCGCGGCGCAGTCCGGCGCCGACCAGCACGGCGGACAGGCCGAGCAGCGCCCAGACGCCCAGCGTCAGGAGCGGACCGGAGGCGGCGGCCCCGTCGAAGAAGCTCACCGACCTCAGCAGCGAGCCCTCGGCTCCCGGCGGCAGCAACTGGCCGATCCGGCCCACCGGCTCCGGCAGCAGCTCCGGGCTGGTGGCGACCCCGGAGAACGGGTTGCCGAGGAAGATCACGAGCAGCGCGCCGACGCCGATCCCGGCCCGTCCGAGCAGCGAGGCGATCCCGGCCACGGCGCCGCCCACGGCCAGCGTCGCGAGCCCGAGCACCCCGGCCTCCGCCCACCAGTCGCCCCGCAGGATGCCGAGCCAGTTGTCGGTCAGCCCGGTCGCCACCAGGCCGACCAGGGCCGAGGCGCCGAGCAGTACCGCGACGGCCCGTACCCCGCGGATGCCGAGCAGGGTGACCACCGCGCCGGAGGCCACCCCGGCCATCGCCAGGGGGAGCACGATCGCGTTCAGACCCGACTGCCGGGGGTCCTCCGCGGAGGCGGCGACGACGTCCTCCACGACCGGCTCGCCGTCCGGTGCCTGGGCGCGTGCCGCCTCGGTGAGCAGCTGGGCGACGACCGGGCCCCCGGCGGTCGCGGTGAGGAGCTTGCCGCCCTCGGGGGTGGCCACCATGGCGCCGTAGACCTCGCGGTCCTCGATGGCGGCGCGGGCGGCGGCCTCGTCCGCGTACCGGTGGATCTCGAAGGCACCCTCCTGGCTGCCGAGCCGCTTCTCCAGGGAGGCGACCGCACCGGCGGAGCCGGCCACCCCGAGCGGGACCTCGCGCGGCGCGGTCCGGGCGGCGGGCCAGGCGAAGGCCCACAGGGCGAGGGCGACGACCAGCGGGATGAGCAGGACGACGCCGAGGAGGCGGCGCGCGGGCGGCGCGGCACCCGGCGGTGCGGCCGTGGCGCCTTCGGTGCGGGTAGCGGACATGGCGTGCCTCGATTCGGGCGGTGGAGCGCGCGTGAGCGCGTGGTACGGAAGCGCGTGGTGCGGAAGGGGCCGCGGGCGACCCGGTGACTAAAAAGAAGGATCGTTCGTTTTGAATATGGTCCTCACTGTCCTGGGATGCCCCGCCGCTTGTCAAGAAGGAATGTTCGTTTTAGGTTGCGCGCATGGCCCGTGTATCCCAGGCGCACCTCGATGCCCGCCGTCGGCAGATCCTCGAAGGCGCCGCCCGCTGCTTCGCGCGCAACGGCTTCCACGCCACGTCCATGCAGGACGTCCTCAAGGAGGCGGATCTCTCCGCGGGCGCCGTCTACCGCTACTTCAGCGGCAAGGAGGAGTTGATCGGCGCCATCGCGGCGGAGGTCCTCGAAGGGCTGCGGGCGGCCTTCGCCGAAGAGGCCGAGGAGCGGCCCCTCCAGCCGCCGGACGTGGTGGTGGGCCGGGTGTTCACGCGGATGATGGACCGGGGGCCCGTCTCCGAGTTCGGCGGGCGCACCGGCTTCCCGCGGCTGATGATCCAGGTGTGGACGGAGACCCTGCGCAACCCGGAGCTGGCCGCTTTGACCCGCGAGGGCTTCCTGCGGGTGCGCGCCGCCTGGGTGCGCATCGTCCGGCAGTACCAGCGGGAGGGCCTGATGCGCGACGACCTCCCCGCCGAACACGTGGCCCAGACGATGATCGCCCTGGCGCAAGGCTTCGCCGCCCAGCAGGCCGTCTTCGGCGAGACACCGGTCGAGAACCTCCAGGACGGGCTGCGCGCGCTGATGAGCATGGGCGGCCCCGGGCCGGTCGCGGCCGAGGGTGGCCGGGGCTCGGGGTCAACTCCCTGACGGCGAAGCTCATTCGCGCCTTATCTCCCTCTTGTCCGTCATGGGCGTGGCCGATTTGTGTCTCCTTCGACCATTTCCGGCCATCGCTTCGCCCTGGACAACTCCCGCCCCCGATCGGACCCTTCGGGAGATCTCCGCTCAACGAGACCGAAGTCCCCGGTTATCGGATCGGTAAAGAAGAGCCGTTCCCTCTATTGCCCATGCTCCGTCAACCGACAGGATCACCCGTACTACTGATGTGTGTATGTCGGGAGGATTCACTTGATACGAATAAATCGCTCAAGGAGAACCGCTGCCCTCGGTTCTGCCACCGCGCTCATCGCCGGAACCGTGCTCGCGGGCGCGTTCGCCACCCCCTCGGCGAACGCGGACAGCCGGCACCACGGCGGTGACCGCGAGGCCCGCGGCGCCGCCGTCGCCGCCGCCCGCGCTGCCAAGGCGGGCATCGACTGGAAGGACTGCCCCGCGGACTGGGAGCTGGCCTCCCCGATCCAGTGCGGCTGGGTCACCGTCCCGGTGGACTACGCCAAGCCCGACGGCAAGAAGATCAAGCTCGCCGTCGACCGCGCCAAGAGCACCGGCACCAAGGACGAGCGGCAGGGCGCCCTCGTCTACAACCCGGGCGGCCCCGGCGGCTCGGGCATGCGCTTCCCGACCCGTATCACCACCAAGAACCCGCTGTGGACGAAGACCTCGAAGGCCTATGACTTCGTCGGCTTCGACCCGCGCGGCGTCGGCCACTCCGCGCCCATCTCCTGCATCGACCCGCAGGAGTTCGTGAAGGCGCCCAAGGCCGACCCGGTTCCGGACAACGAGGCCGAAAAGCGCGCCCAGCGCAAGCTCGCGGCCGAGTACGCGGACGGCTGCGCCGAGCGCAGCGGCGCCATGCTGCCGCATATGACGACCCCGAACACCGCGCGCGACCTGGACGTCATCCGGGCCGCCCTCGGCGAGAAGAAGCTGAACTACCTCGGCGTCTCCTACGGCACCTACCTGGGCGCGGTGTACGGCACCCTCTTCCCGGACCACGTCCGCCGCATGCTGGTCGACAGCGTGGTCAACCCCTCCCGCGAGAAGATCTGGTACCAGGCCAACCTGGACCAGGACGTCGCCTTCCAGGGCCGCTGGGAGGACTGGACGAAGTGGGTCGCCGAGAACGACGCCGCCTTCCACCTCGGTGACACCCAGGAGAAGGTGCAGGCGCAGTGGGAGAAGCTGCGCGCCGCCGCGAAGAAGGAGCCCATCGGCGGGGTCGTCGGCCCGGCCGAGCTGATCTCCTTCTTCCAGAGCGCCCCGTACTACGACTCCGCCTGGGTGCCCACCGCCGAGGTGTGGAGCAAGTACGTCGCCGGGGACACCGAGGCGCTGGTCGAGGCCGCGGGCCCCGATCTCTCGGACACCAAGGGCAACGCCTCCTCCGAGAACGGCAACGCGGTCTACACGGCCGTGGAGTGCGGCGACGCCAAGTGGCCCACCAGCTGGCAGCGCTGGGACCGGGACAACACCCGGCTGCACAAGGATCACCCGTTCATGACCTGGGCCAACGCCTGGATGAACCTCCCGTGCGCCACCTGGCCGGCCAAGCAGCACACGCCGGTCAACGTCAAGAGCGGCAAGGGTCTGCCGCCCGTCCTGATCATCCAGGCCGAGCGCGACGCGGCCACCCCGTACGAGGGTGCCGTGGAACTGCACAAGCGGTTCAAGGGCTCGCGTCTGATCACCGAGAAGGACGCCGGTTCGCACGGTGTGACCGGAGTGGTCAACCCGTGCATCAACGACCGGGTGGACACCTACCTGCTGACCGGCAAGGTCGGTGACCGGGACGCCACCTGCGCCCCGCACGCCACGCCGAAGCCGTAACGGCGAGGGCCCTCCTGGCAGGGCGGAAGGAGGGGCGACCGGACTGCCGGCCGCCCCTCCTTCTCTCTGCTTCTTACGTCCTGCTTCCTCGACGGGTCCCGGCAGGGCTCAATCGGCCAGTCCCGCGAGGGCGTTGACCTTCTCGACGCGCACCCTGACCAGGAGTTCTCCGGGCGAGGCGTTGCGCGCGCCGTACTCCTCGGCCCGTGCCTCGCCCATGTAGCGCGCGGCGATCCGCTCCGCCCAGCGGCGCAGCTCGGCGGGGTCCTCCGAGAGCCGCGCGCGGCCCCGGAGGACCACGAAGGCGTACGGCGGGCGGTCGTCGTCGACGCAGAAGGCCACGCGGTCGTCGCGGCGCAGATTGCGTCCCTTCACGCTCTGCGCCGAGGTGGTGAGGACCAGTTCGTCGCCGTCGAGCAGGAACCAGACCGGGGCGACATGCGGCGCCCCGTCCTCCCGGACCGTCGACAGCTTGCCGGTCCGGGTCCCCGCGGAGACGAAGTCCCGCCACTCTTCCTCGGTCATCTTGTGTGCCATGCGGCCATCCTGGTTGCCCAGGGGCCCCAGGTGGGGAAGGCTTGCGCAAGAGGTCCCCCGCGGGGAGGCGGCGGACCGACCGGGGGACGAGCGGAGAGACCGATCATGGGACACAACAGCGGACTCGGCTGGCTTCTGGACGATCTGACCCAGCGCGTGGAACACATACGGCACGCCCTTGTGCTGTCCAACGACGGACTGGTGACCGCCGCGAGCGAGGGCCTCCAGGGCCAGGACGCGGAGCATCTCGCCGCGGTGGCCTCGGGACTGCACAGCCTGGCCAAGGGCTCCGGGCGGCACTTCCGGATCGGGAACGTCCGCCAGACCGTCATCGAGTTCGAGGGGGCGGCCCTCTTCGTGACGGCGGCGGGGGACGGCAGCTGCCTGTCCGTACTGACCGACGCGGACGCCGACATGGGCCAGGTCGCCTACGAGATGACCCTGCTCCTCAACCGCGTCGGCGAGCACCTCGGGGTGGACGCACGGCAGCGCGAGCACACTCCGAGGGTCGATCCCTGAGCCTCCCTTTACGCCGCTGAGCTGCGGGGACAGGACTCTCAGGAGAGTTATCCACAGGCCTGAGCGGGATCCGGCGCGGCTGGCTACGGTTCTTCCGACAGCGACCACCTCGCACGGGGGAGAACCGCCATGACGTCCCGGACCACTGCCGTTCGCCAGGAAGCCTGCGCACCGGCGAGCACGGACCGGCCACTGCCCGCCCTGCACGCGGCACAGGAACTCGGCCTCAGGCCCATGGAGTTCGACTGCGCCGCGGCCCTCGGATACATCCGTACGGTGCGGGACGGCGCCCCGCCGGGCCGGGCCGTGACCGGGGAGGAACGCGCGCGGCTCCGGGCCCTGCCCGGTTTCCCGAGGAGCCTGCGGGAACGCGTCGAACTCGTGGGCGCCGAGGAGGGCGCCGAGCTGATGGGGATCCGCCCCGGCAGATTCGCCCGGCTGGCCCGGCTCGGCCTGCTGACCCCCTTCCGCTTCCGGCTCAACCGGCACCGCGTCGTCGTCTGGCTCTATCTGGCCGAGGAACTACGGGAGTTCGCGGACCGCGCCACCCATCAGGCCCTGCTCACCGGCCCGCTGCCGGGCACCCTGCGCGGCCAGCTCGACACCGGCACCGACCTGCGCGCCCGCAACTGGCGCGGCCGGTACGCGGGTTCACAGCTGCGGCTCACCGAGGACCCCTGGGAGCGCGCGGCCGTGACCGCCTCCCTGCTCCCACCGGAGGCCCTGGCGGGCACCGTCCGCGACCCTTACGCCCGCGCGCTGCTGCACCGGCTGCGCCCGCCCCGGCCATGGCCCCCGGCGGCCGGGCCCGCCGCGGACCGGGTGATCGACAAGCTCCTGACGGCCCAGGCGGCGGACGAGGTCGCCTGGCTCCGCGCGGACCTGTCGTCGAGCCTCGCCCGGGCCTGCGAGGAGCGCCCGGCACCGCGTCCCCGGCGGCGCGCCGCGGGGGAGCGCGTCCACCACCGGGCGCCTTGCGGGACAGCCACCCCGTCCCCGGTCGCGGGGCGGCCCGCCGTCCCGCGACCGGGGACGGGGTGGCTGCTCGGCAGGGTCCTCGCCCGGCGCGGCCCCGACCGGCACGCTGCCGCCCGGCAGGGGACCGAGGACCGAACGGCCCGGACAGGAGCGGCCGGACAGGACGGGCCCGTACCCACCCGGTTCACACGGCCCTGAACAGGCCTTCCTGGACGACCGAGACCAGCATCCGCCCCTCGCGGTCGTAGATACGGCCGCGGGCCAGGCCCCGGCCGCCGGTGGCGATGGGCGACTCCTGGTCGTAGAGGAACCACTCGTCGGCGCGGAAGGGCCGGTGGAACCACATCGCGTGGTCGAGGGAGGCCATGTCGAAGCCGCGCTGCCCCCACAGCGGCTCCACCGGGATGCGCACCGCGTCGAGGAGCGTCATGTCGCTGGCGTAGGTCAGTGCGCAGGTGTGCACCAGCGGGTCGTCGCCGAGCGGGCCCACCGCGCGCATCCACACCGCGCTGCGCGGCTCGGCCTCCGCGATCTCCCGGGGGTCCCAGCGCAACCGGTCGGCGTAGCGGATGTCGAAGGGCTGGCGCCGGGCGAGCAGCTCCCACTCCTCGGGCAGCTCGCCGAGATGGGAGCGGATCTCGTCGGCGAGCGAGGGGAGCGACTCCGGCTCCGGCACCTGCCGCGCCGGTGGCAGCTGATGCGTGAAACCGCCCGGTTCGGGCTTGTGGAAGGAGGCGGTGAGATTGAAGATCGTGCGGCCCTGCTGCACCGCGGTGACCCGGCGCGTGGTGAACGACCGGCCGTCCCGCACCCGTTCGACCTGGTACACGATCGGCACCCCCGGCCTGCCGGGGCGCAGGAAGTACGCGTGCAGCGAGTGCACGGGGCGGCCCGGATCCGTCGTCCGGCCTGCGGAGACCAGGGCCTGCCCGGCCACCTGCCCGCCGAAGACCCGCTGGGCGGACTCCTCGGGGCTGCGGCCGCGGAAGATGTCGACCTCGATCTGCTCCAGGTCCAGCAGATCGACCAGCCGCTCGGCGGGGTTCGCCGTCATGTCCACTCCTCTTCCTTCGCCGGTGGGGCAGGGCCCGCCGCCCGCGCGGTACGGCCCCCGGGGTCTGCGAGGGGCCCCGGGCTCAGAGCTGGCCCACGTCCGTGACCCGGATGACCGCGCGGCCCTCGGTGTCGGAGGCCGTCAGGTCCACCTCCGCGCTGATGCCCCAGTCGTGGTCGCCCTCGGGGTCCGCGAAGGTCTGCCGGACCCGCCAGAGCGCCTCCTCGGGGACCTCCTCGATCCGCAGCAGCTTCGGGCCGCGGGCGTCGGGGCCGGTGCCCAGGTCCTCGTACTCGTCCCAGTAGGCGTCCATCGCCTCACCCCAGGCATCCGCGTCCCAGCCAAAGTCCCCGTCGAGTTCGCCGAGTTCGGTGACCTGGTCGAGGGCGGCGAGCTCGACCCTGCGGAACATGGCGTTGCGGACCAGGACGCGGAAGGCGCGCGCGTTCGAGGTGACCGGCTTGACCTGGTCGGCCTTCTCCTGGGCCTCCTCCGCCGTCATCACCTCGGGGTTGGCCAGCTGCTCCCACTCGTCGAGCAGGCTGGAGTCCACCTGCCGGACCATCTCGCCCAGCCAGGCGATGAGATCCTCCAGGTCCTCGGACTTGAGGTCGTCGGGCACCGTGTGGTCCAGCGCCTTGTACGCGCTGGCGAGGTAGCGGAGCACGATGCCCTCGGTGCGGGCGAGTTCGTAGAAGGAGACGAACTCGGTGAAGGTCAGCGCCCGTTCGTACATGTCCCGGATCACCGACTTCGGGGACAGCGGGTGGTCGCCGACCCAGGGGTGGCTCTGCCGGTAGGTGCCGTAGGCGTGCAGGAGCAGTTCCTCCAGCGGCTTCGGGTACGTCACCTCCTGGAGCCGGTCCATCCGCTCGTCGTACTCGATGCCGTCGGCCTTCATCGCCGCGACCGCCTCGCCGCGCGCCTTGTTCTGCTGGGCGGCCAGGATCTGGCGCGGATCGTCGAGGGTGGACTCCACCACCGAGACCATGTCCAGGGCGTAGGAGGGGGACTCCTTGTCCAGGAGGTCGAAGGCGGCCAGGGCGAAGGTGGACAGCGGCTGGTTGAGGGCGAAGTCCTGCTGGAGGTCGACCGTCAGGCGGACGATGCGGCCCTCGGCGTCGGGCTCGTCCAGCTTCTCCACGATGCCGCCGTCGAGCAGCGAGCGGTAGATCGCGATCGCGCGGCGGATGTGCCGCAGCTGCTGCTTGCGCGGCTCGTGGTTGTCCTCCAGGAGGTGCCGCATGGCCTCGAAGGCGTTGCCCGGGCGGGCGATCACCGCGAGCAGCATGGTGTGCGTGACCCGGAAGCGGCTGCTCAGCGGCTCGGGTTCGGAGGTGATGAGCTTGTCGAAGGTGGTCTCGCTCCAGCTGACGAAGCCCTCCGGGGCCTTCTTGCGGACCACCTTGCGCCGCTTCTTCGGGTCCTCGCCCGCCTTGGCCAGCGCCTTCTCGTTCTCGATGACGTGCTCGGGTGCCTGCGCGACGACAAAGCCCGCCGTGTCGAAGCCGGCCCGCCCCGCGCGCCCGGCGATCTGGTGGAACTCACGGGCCCTGAGCACCCGCACCCGGTTCCCGTCGTACTTGGTCAGCGCCGTGAACATCACCGTGCGGATGGGGACGTTGACGCCCACGCCGAGGGTGTCGGTGCCGCAGATGACCTTCAGCAGACCGGCCTGGGCGAGCTTCTCCACCAGCCGCCGGTACTTGGGCAGCATTCCGGCGTGGTGCACACCGATGCCGTGCCGTACGTAACGGGAGAGGTTGCGGCCGAACTTGGTGGTGAAGCGGAAGTTGCCGATCAGCTCGGCGATCTGGTCCTTCTCCTCGCGGGTGCACATATTGATGCTCATCAGGGCCTGGGCCCGCTCCACCGCCTGCGCCTGGGTGAAGTGCACGATGTAGACCGGCGCCTGCTTGGTGGTGAGCAGCTCGGTGAGCGTCTCGGTGAGCGGGGTGAAGCGGTACTCGTAGGACAGCGGCACCGGACGGGTCGCGGAGCGGACCACGGCGGTCGGGCGCCCGGTGCGGCGGGTGAGGTCCTTCTCGAACATCGAGACATCGCCGAGGGTGGCCGACATCAGCACGAACTGGGCCTGGGGCAGTTCCAGGAGCGGGATCTGCCAGGCCCAGCCCCGGTCGCCCTCCGCGTAGAAGTGGAACTCGTCCATCACCACCTGCCCCACATCGGCCCGCCTGCCGTCGCGCAGGGCGATCGAGGCGAGGACCTCCGCGGTGCAGCAGATCACCGGGGCGTCGGAGTTCACCGAGGCGTCCCCGGTGAGCATGCCGACGTTCTCGGTGCCGAAGATCTTGCACAGCTCGAAGAACTTCTCCGAGACCAGGGCCTTGATGGGCGCGGTGTAGAAGGTGACCTCGTCGCGGGCGAGAGCCGCGAAGTGCGCCGCCGCGGCGATCATGCTCTTGCCGGAGCCGGTCGGCGTGGAGACGATCACGTTCGCCCCCGAGACGACCTCGATCAGCGCCTCTTCCTGGTGGGGATAGAGGGTCAGCCCGCGCTCCCCGGTCCACGATTCGAAGGCTTCGTAGAGGGCGTCGGGATCGGCGGTCTTGGGGAGCTGATCGATGAGGGTCACGTCACCATCTTGCCTGGACTCCGCCACGATCATGGAATCGGACGCGCGTACGAAGATCACGGACGTTACGCTGAGCCGCCGACACGGCGTCAGAGCGCGGGGACAACGGGGCCTGGGCGCACGCAGATTGGGGCGGGATACAACCATGATGGGACCGGCACACTCGCTGTCCGGGGCCGCGGCCTGGCTTGGGGTCGGCGCGGCCGCCGATGCCACCGGGCATGCGATGCCCTGGCCGGTCCTCCTGGTGGGAGCGCTGATCTGCGCGGGCGCCGCGCTCGCGCCGGATCTGGACCACAAGGCCGCCACCATCTCCACCGCCTTCGGCCCCCTGTCCAAGGTGCTGTGCGGGATAGTCGACAAGCTCTCGGCCGCCGTCTACCGCTCGACCCGCAAGCCGGGCGACCCGCGGCGCTCGGGCGGCCACCGCACTCTGACGCACACCTGGGTGTGGGCGGTGTTCCTCGGCGTGGGCTTCTCCGTGCTCGCGGCCACGGGCGGCCGCTGGGCGGTCCTCGGGACCCTCTTCGTCCATCTGGTGCTCGCCATCGAGGGACTGCTCTGGCGGGCGGCCCGCGGCACCAGCAGCGATGTACTGGTCTGGCTGCTGGCCGCGGCGGGCTCCTGGATACTCGCGGACGTGCTGAACCAGCCGGGCAACGGCGCAGGCTGGCTGTTCACCGAACCCGGCCAGGAGTACCTCTGGCTGGGACTGCCGATCGTGCTCGGTGCCCTGGTCCACGACATCGGCGACGCCCTGACCGTCTCGGGCTGCCCGGTCCTGTGGCCGATCCCGGTGGCGCGCAAGCGCTGGTACCCGGTGGGGCCGCCCCGCTTCATGCGGTTCCGGGCCGGCAGCTGGATCGAGCTGAAGGTCCTGATGCCCGCCTTCATGCTGATCGGGGCGGCGAGCGCGCTGGGAGCCGTCGGCTTCCTCGGCTGAGCGGCCGGCGCTGGCCGGGGCACCCTCCGGCGGGCGCCCCGGCCCCGGCCGGATCAGCCGTGCCAGGAGCGCCACAGCGCCGCGTAGGCGCCCTCGGCCGCCACCAGTTGCGCGTGACTGCCGTACTCGGTGATCCTGCCGTGCTCCACGACCGCGATCACGTCCGCGTCATGGGCGGTGTGCAGCCGGTGCGCGATGGCGACCACGGTGCGGCCCTCCAGTACGCGGGCGAGCGAGCGTTCCAGATGGCGGGCCGCCCTGGGGTCGAGCAGCGAGGTGGCCTCGTCCAGGACGAGGGTGTGCGGGTCGGCCAGGACGAGACGGGCGAGGGCCACCTGCTGGGCCTGCGCCGGGGTCAGCGGGAGCCCGTCCGTGCCGACCTCCGTGTCCAGTCCGTCCCCGGCGGCCCGCGCCCAGTGCGCGGCGTCCACCGCCTCCAGGGCCTCCCACAGCGCCTCGTCACCGGCGTCCGCCTGGGCGAGCCGGAGGTTGTCCCGCAGCGTGCCGGTGAACACATGGTGCTCCTGGTTCACCAGCGCCACATGGGTGCGGACCTTCTCCGCCGGCATCTGCGAGAGTTCGGCGCCGCCGAGCGCGACGCTGCCCCTGCGCGGTCCGTAGATCCCGGCGAGCAGCCGCCCCAGGGTGGACTTGCCCGCCCCCGAGGGGCCGACCAGGGCGAGCCGGGTGCCCGGTTCGAGGCGCAGGGTGATCTCGCGCAGCACGTCCACGCCGGGCCGGTAGCCGAAGTGGACGTCCGCCGCGTCCATCCGGCGGCCCCGCGGTTCCTCGGTGCTGCTGCCGCCCGACGTCTCGATGTCGTGCACCCCGACCAGCCGCGCCAAGGAGACCTGGGCGACCTGGAGTTCGTCGTACCAGCGCAGGATGAGACCCACCGGTTCCACGAGCATCTGCGCGATCAGCGCCGCCGCGGTCAGCTGCCCGACGCCGATCCAGCCCTGGAGGACGAAGGCGCCGCCCACCAGGAGCACCGAGGCGAGCACGGTCGTGTGCGTCAGGTTGATGACGGGGAAGAGCACCGTCCGCAGCCACATGGTGTACCGCTCCCACGCGGTCCATTCGCGGATTCTGCGGTCCGAGAGGGCGATCCGCTCAGGGCCGAGCCGGTGGGACTCGACGGTGCGCCCGGCCTGCACGGTCTCGGCGAGCACCGAGGCCACGGCCGCGTAGCCCGCCGCCTCCGAGCGGTACGCGGAGGGGGCCCGCCGGAAGTACCAGCGGCAGCCCGCGACGAGCAGCGGCACGGCGATCAGCAGCACCGGGGCGAGCGGGGGCGCGGTGATCCCGAGCCCCGCGATCAGCAGCCCCGCCCAGACGATGCCGATGGTCAGCTGGGGGACCGCCTCCCGCATCGCGTTGGCGAGCCGGTCCACGTCGGTGGTGATCCGCGAGAGGAGGTCGCCCGTACCCGCGCGCTCCAGGACGCCCGGCGGCAGTGCCACGGACCGTACGAGGAAGTCCTCGCGCAGGTCCGCCAGCATGCGTTCGCCGAGCATCGCGCCGCGCAGCCGGACCTCGCGGACGAAGTACGCCTGGAGGGCGACCGCGAGGGCGAACACGGCGGTGGTGCGGCCCAGGTGGAGCTGTGCCGAGGCGCCTTCCTCGGACAGCGCCTGCACCACCGAGCCGAGGAGGTAGGGCCCGACCATGGAGGCGAGGACCGCGAGGGCGTTCGTCCCGATGAGGAGCAGGAAGGCCCGCCGGTGGCGGTGGACGAGCCCGCGCACATAGCGGCGTACCGTCGCGGGCTCGCCGACCGGCAGGGTGTGCGCGGTGAGCGGCCCGTCCGGGTCGTACTCCGGTCGTGCCACGCCGATCATGCGGGTTCCTCCAGTTCTTCGCGGGCCGCCTCGCCCGGCGCGGTCACGGTGGTGCTGGTGCTGGTGCTGGTGCTGGTGCTGGTGCTGGTGCTGGTGCGCGGGGTGGGCGGGGTGCCGGGTGCCCGTGTGTCGTCGCCGGGTCCCGTGGGGTCCTCGGGGCCGCGCGTCACCACGGCGCGGTACCGGGAGTCCTGGTGCAGGAGGGCGCGGTGGCTGCCCGTGGCGGTCACCTTGCCCGCGTGCACCAGGACGACCTCGTCCGCGCGGTCGAGGAGCAGCGGCGAGGAGGTGAACACCACCGTGGTCCGGCCGGACCGGAGCGCGCGCAGCCCCTCGGCGATCCTGGCCTCGGTGTGCGAGTCGACCGCGGAGGTCGGCTCGTCCAGGACGAGCACCTCGGGATCGGTGAACAGCGAGCGGGCCAGGGCGAGCCGCTGGCGCTGGCCGCCGGAGAGGGACCGGCCGCGCTCGGTGAGGTGCGCCGCCATCGGCTCAGCGCCGTCGGCGGACTGCTGGGCCAGGGCGTCGAGTACGTCCGCGCACTCCGCCGCCGCCAGCGCCTCGGCCGTACCGACCGTCCCGGAGGCGGGCACCGCGAGTACCTCGCGCAGTGTCCCCGAGAGGAGGACCGGGTCCTTGTCCTGGACGAGCACCAGGGTGCGGGCGGTCTCCAGTGAGAGATCGTCCAGCGGTACGGAGCCGAGCAGGACGGAGGGAGTGCTCCCGGCGTCCCGGGCGGCGTGGCCGCCGAGCCGGTCCGCCAGCCTCCCGGCGGCGTCCGGGTCCCCGCAGACCACGGCGGTCAGCCGGCCCTGCCGGGCGAGGAGACCGCTGACCGGGTCGTACAGATCGCCACGGGGGAGGGCGTCGGGACGGAGCCCGCCCGGGTCCGTGTCGCGGGTGAGCGCGAGGACCCGGGCGGCCCGCTTGGCGGAGGGCCGGGAGAAGGAGTACGCCATGGCGATCTCCTCGAAGTGGCGCAGCGGGAAGTTGAGCAGCGTCACCGCGCTGTACACGCCGACCAGTTCGCCGACCGAGATCCGCCCCTGCCGGGCCAGGTGGACGCCCTGCCAGACCACGGCGATCAGCAGCAGCCCCGGCAGGAGCACCTGGGCGGCGGCGATCAGCGACCACATCCGCGCGCTGCGCACGGCGGCTCCGCGCACCTCCTGGGAGGCGCCGCGGTACCGGTCGAGGAAGAGTTCCTCGCCGCCGATGCCGCGGAGGACCCGGAGTCCGGCGACGGTGTCGGAGGCCAGCTCGGTGGCGTATCCGGCCTTCTCCCGCTGGACGTCGGCGCGTCGGGTGGCCCTGGGAAGGAGCGGGAGCACGGCGAGCGCGACCACCGGGATGCCCAGGGCGACGATCCAGCCGAGGGAGGGTACCCAGACCACCAGGGCCACGCAGACGGTGAGGACCGTGAGGGCGGCGGCGCTGAAGCGGGAGAGCGCTTCGACGAACCAGCCGATCTTCTCGACGTCCCCGGTGGAGACCGCGACCACCTCCCCGGCGGCGACCCGCCGGGTCAGCGCGGAGCCGAGCAGCGCCGTCTTGCGGGCGAGGAGCTGCTGGACGCGGGCGGCGGTGGTGATCCAGTTGGTGACGGCCCTGCGGTGCAGCATCGTGTCGCCGAGCGCGATGGCCCCGCCGAAGAGGAAGAGCAGGCACCCGGCGAGGGCGAGCCGGGCGCCGGAGCCGTCGAGGACGGCCTCGACCGCGTAGCCGGTCCCGTAGGACAGGGCCGCGATGGAGAGGAAGTGCAGCAGCCCCCAGCCCAGGGCCGCGAACTGGCCGCCGAGCTGCTGCCGTCCGAGCCACAGCAGGAAGCGCGGCCCCGAGCGTGCGTCCGGAGTACCGGGGTCGGCGAAGGGCAGGTCCTGGATGTTCATGAGGTCCCATGACTCGGAGAAGTGGGGGAGGCGGGAGCCGGGGCGCGACCGGGTGGTCGGCGGACGGCGGACGGGGCGCGGGCGGCACGGAAGGGGGAGCGGCCGGGCAGGGCGAGGTACGCCCACGAGGGGCCCGGGAACCGTGAAAGGTTCCCTGGGCGTGGTCACCCCGGGCAAACGGTTTTCCGCGGCGCGGCAAAGATTCGGCCGGGTACCGGGCGCCGGGGCGGGATCCGTACGGCGGGTCAGGAGGGTGGTGCGACGATGGGGCGCATGCGGAATGCGAGCGCGATACGAGGACTTGCCCTCGGCCTGAGCTGCGGGATCCTGAGTCTCGCGGTGACCGCCTGCGGCAGCGGCGAGGACACCGGTGCCCAGGGCGGCGAGGCGCGGCCGCGGGGTTCCGCCGCGAGCGGGGCGCCCGAGAGGGAGTTGACGAAGATCCCCGGTGTGGGGGACAGGCTGCAGAACAGGATCCCCGGCGCCAGCCGCCAGGTGGTCGCCGTGTACGGGGAGGGGCGCGACTCCGCGAAGGCGACCGTGGTGCTCTTCACCAAGCAGGGCAGGACCTGGGAGAAGACCCGCAGCTGGCCCGCGCACAACGGCAAGAAGGGCTGGACGGACTCCCACCGGGAGGGCGACAAGCGCAGCCCGGTCGGCGTGTTCACGCTCAGCGACGCGGGCGGGGTGCTCCCGGACCCCGGCGCCCGTCTGCCGTACTCCGCCTCCGCCTCCTTCCAGGCACCGCACTACTGGGCCAAGTCGCACTGGCACGACTTCGACTACGTCATCGCCATCGACTACAACCGCGTCAAGGGCACCTCGCCGGGCGACCCGACCCGCCCCGAGGGCCAGTCGAAGGGCGGCAGCATCTGGCTGCACATGGACCACGGCAGCGGTACCTCGGCCTGCGTCAGCCTCTCCAAGTCGGGGATGCGCCATCTGCTGCGCACCCTCGACCCGGAGCAGCACCCGGTGGTCGTGATGGGCGACAAGGCCCGCCTGGCGGCTTGAACCACCGGGCGGGGCAGACGACTTGGCGGGCACGCGCCACGAACACCGGCCCCGCGGGAGCCGATTCCGCCGTCACCGGCTCTGCGGTCATCGATCCTGCCGTCACCGGCCCCGCGGATGCCGCTCCGTCAGCCGTCCGGGGTCGCCCTCGAAGAGCGCGGTGAGCAGGCTGCCGAGCTGTTCGCGCTGCTCCGCGTCGAGCGGGGCGAGGATGTCCCCGGCCGCCGCGCGCCGGGCCCGGCGCAGTTCGCGCAGGGCGGCCAGGCCCTGTTCGGTCAGCTCGATACGGATCACCCGCCGGTTGGCGGGGTCCGGCGCCCTGCGCACCATGCCGTGTTCCTCCAGGCCGTCGACCAGGGTGGTCACGGCCCGCGGCACCACCTCCAGGCGGGCGGCCAGATCCGCCATCCGCGGCGGGGAGTCGCAGTGCGCCAGGGTGCGCAGCAGCCGCGACTGGGCCGGGGTGATGCCGATGCCGGAGGTGGCCAGCTGGCGTTTCTGGATGCGCTGCACCCGGCGGGTCAGGCGCAGCAGTTGCTCCGCGAGCAGTGCGTCGTCCGGGGGCGGGTCCGAGGGCGGCGTACCGGGTGTCATGGACGGACCATAGCAGGACCTTATTCATTGTGAGCGAAGGTAACAATGAGCTAGGCTCTCCATGCTGCCCTCGCCGAGGAGGCTCCCGGGGTCTTACCGGTGCGGGCGGAGTCCGGCGCCTCCGGCGCGTTCCGAGTCCTCTCCGCAGGAGCCCATGCAACCCGAAACCCCTTCCGGCAAAGCCTCGCCCTCCGCGGCGCCCGAGCCGCCCCTGCCTCCCGAGCCGCGCCAGGTCCGCCGCATCCTGCGGCTCTTCCGCCCCTATCGGGGCCGGCTCGCCCTCGTCGGCCTGCTGGTCTGCGCGGCCTCGCTGGTCTCGGTGGCCACCCCCTTCCTGCTGAAGGAGATCCTCGACACCGCCATCCCGCAGCGCCGCACCGGCCTGCTCGGCCTGCTCGCCCTCGGGATGATCGCCAGTGCCCTGGTCACGAGCGTTTTCGGCGTACTGCAGACCCTGATCTCCACCACCGTCGGCCAGCGGGTCATGCACGATCTGCGCACCGCCGTCTACGACCGCCTCCAGCGCATGTCGCTCGCCTTCTTCACCCGGACCCGCACCGGCGAGGTCCAGTCCCGCATCGCCAGCGACATCGGCGGTATGCAGGCCACCGTCACCTCGACCGCGACCTCCCTGGTCTCCAACCTCACCAGCGTGGTGGCCACCCTGGTGGCGATGCTCGCCCTGGACTGGCGGCTGACCGCGGTCTCCCTGGTCCTGCTGCCGGTCTTCGTCGCGATCAGCAGGCGGGTCGGCAAGGAGCGCAAGCGGATCGCCACCCAGCGGCAGCAGCAGATGGCCGCCATGGCCGCGACGGTCACCGAGTCGCTCTCGGTCAGCGGCATCCTGCTCGGCCGCACCATGGGCCGGTCCGACTCCCTTACCCGCGCCTTCGCCGAGGAGTCCGACCGCCTGGTCGACCTGGAGGTGAAGTCCAATATGGCGGGCCGCTGGCGGATGGCGGTCATCACCGTCGTCATGGCCGCGATGCCCGCGGTGATCTACTGGACGGCCGGGATCGCCCTGGCCCTCGGCGGGCCGGGCCTCTCGCTCGGCACCCTGGTCGCCTTCGTCTCCCTCCAGCAGGGCATGTTCCGGCCCGCGGTGAGCCTGCTCTCCACCGGCGTCCAGATCCAGACCTCGCTCGCCCTCTTCCAGCGCATCTTCGAGTACCTCGACCTCCCGCTGGACATCACCGAGCGCCCGGACCCCGTCCACCTGGACCGGATCAAGGGCGAAATCGCCTTCGAGGGCGTCGAGTTCACCTACGGGGACCCGGGCGCCCCGCTGCTGAAGAACATCGACCTGAGGGTGCCCGCGGGCTCCAGCCTCGCCGTGGTCGGCGCCACCGGATCGGGCAAGTCCACCCTCGGCCACCTGGTCCCGAGGCTCTACGACGTCACCGGCGGCCGGGTCACCCTGGACGGCACCGACGTCCGCGAGCTGGACTTCGACACCCTGGCCAGGGCGGTGGGCGTGGTCGCCCAGGAGACCTACCTCTTCCACGCCTCGGTGGCCGAGAACCTGCGCTTCGCCCGGCCGGAGGCGAGCGACGAGGAACTGGTGGCCGCCGCCCGGGCCGCGCAGATCCACGAGCACATCGCCGGACTGCCGCAGGGGTACGAGACGGTCGTCGGCGAGCGCGGCCACCGCTTCTCGGGCGGTGAGAAGCAGCGGCTCGCGCTGGCCCGGACGATCCTGCGGGACCCGCCCGTCCTCATCCTGGACGAGGCCACCAGCGCGCTGGACACCCGTACCGAACAGGCCGTCCAGGAAGCGGTGGACGCGCTCTCGGCCGACCGCACCACGCTCACCATCGCGCACCGGCTGTCCACGGTGCGGGGCGCGGACCAGATCGTCGTCCTCGACCGCGGCCGTATCGCGGAAGTCGGCAGCCACGAGGAACTCCTCGCCCTGGACGGGCGGTACGCCTCACTCGTACGCCGGGATGAGCAACTGGAGGCTGCTTCGTAGGCAAATGCCCCAATTGCGGCGATGTGCGGGTTAGTTTGCCCGCATGCAGACCAAGACCCGGTCACGAGGATCGCTCCGACTGACGCGCCGCGGCCGACTCGTCCTGCTGACCGCGGGAGTTCTGGTGACCGCGGCGGTGGTGGCGGTGTTCGCGCTGCTGCCCGAGGAGCCGGAGCGCCCCACGCGCCTGACGGTCGTCGAGGGCTGGCGCGCGGGCCAGGTCTACGCGGCAGTGGACAAGGCGCTGGGCGAGGAGAGCGGCACCACGAAGAAGGCGGCCCGCACCGCGCGACTGAAGCTGCCGAGCGAGGCGGGCGGCAATCCGGAGGGCTACCTCTTCCCGGCGACGTACCCGCTCGACAAGGACACCACCCCGGCCTCGCTGCTCTCCTACATGGTGAACACGGCCGAGGAGCGCCTGGGCGGGGACCGGTTGACGGCCGGGGCGGAGCGCAACGCGGTGAACCTCTACCAGACGGTCACCATCGCGAGCATGGTGCAGGCCGAGGCCGCGGGCGCCGCCGACATGGGGAAGGTGGCCCGGGTCATCTACAACCGGCTCGACCACGGGCTGCCGCTCCAGATGGACTCCACGCTCAACTACGCCCTCGGACGCAGCGTCCTGGACACCACCCACCGGGACACCCGGATCAAGAGCCGCTACAACACCTATGCGCGGATGGGCCTGCCGCCCACCCCCATCGGCAATCCCGGCAGCCAGGCGATGGCGGCGGCGCTCAACCCGCCCTCCGGCGACTGGCTGTACTTCGTGACCGTCAAGGACGGCGACACCCGCTTCACCGCCGACTACCGCGAACAGCGGCGCAATGTCGCCGAGTTCAACCGCAACCGCAAGGCCGCCCGCGAGAGCGGGTCCGGAGCCGAGGGCTGAGCCCGCCTCAGCCCGCCGCGCGCGCCAGGTCCCGGCCGAGGAGCTGCCGGATCTCGCGCACCGCGGCCCGTCCCGCGCGGTTGGCGCCGATGGTGCTCGCGGAGGGCCCGTAGCCGACGAGGTGGATCCGCGGATCGGCGGCCGTGCGGGTGCCCGCCATCTCGATGCCCCCGCCGGGCCCGCGCAGCCGCAGCGGCGCGAGATGGTCGAGGGCGGCGCGGAAGCCGGTCGCCCACAGCAGGACGTCCGCCGCCACCCGGCTGCCGTCCGCCCACTCCACTCCGTCCGGTACGAGTCGGGCGAACATCGGCCGCCGGTCGAGCACCCCCTCGGCCCGGGCCCGGCGGACGGCGTCGGTCATCGGCAGCCCGGTCACCGAGACCACGCTGGCCGGCGGCAGTCCCTCCCGGACGCGCTCCTCGACCAGGGCGACGGCGGCCCGGCCGCTCTCCTGGTCGAAGGGCCCCTCGCGGAAGACCGGCGGTCTGCGCGTCACCCAGGTCGTCTCGGCCGCGTACGGGGCGATCTCCATCAGGTGCTGGGTGCCCGAGGCGCCGCCGCCGACCACCACGACCCGCAGCCCGGCGAACTCCTCGGGCCCGGCGTACTGCGCGGTGTGCAACTGGCGGCCCCGGAAGCTCTCCTGGCCCGGATAGCGCGGCCAGAAGGGGCGGTCCCAGGTGCCGGTGGCGTTGATCAGCGCCCGCGCGGACCAGTTCCCCTCGGGGGACTCCACCCGCAGCCGCCCGCCCTCGCCCTCGCGCACCGCCCGCACGTCCACCGGGCGCCGCACCCGCAGCCCGAAGGACTCCTCGTACGCGGCGAAATACTCGGCGACCACCTCGGCGGCGGGCCGCCGCGGGTCCACCCCGGTCAGCTCCCTGCCCGGCAGCGCGTGCAGCCCGTGCACCTTGTCGAAGGTGAGCGAGGGCCAGCGGAACTGCCAGGCGCCGCCCGGGCCCGGGGCATGGTCGAGCACCACGAAGCCGGGGCCGGGCGTGAAGCCGGTGCGGCGCAGGTGGTAGGCGCTGGACAGCCCCGCCTGCCCCGCGCCGACGACCACCACGTCCGTCTCCTGCGGCGGCTGCTGACTCAGGGTTCCGTTCACGCCCGTGCAACGGCTCGGGCGCCCGGGATCTTCCCGGCCCGGGGCTCAGGGGGGCGCGCCCGGCGGGGCGGCCCCGGCGGGAACGCGGGATCGGCGTCCGCCCGAGGCCGGTCGGCGTCCGCTCGCCGAGCCGGCCCGCCCGCCGAGACCGGCCCGCCCGCCGAGACCGGCCCGCCTGCGGAGACGGATCCGCGAGCGGGCGCTGACCGGTCCGCCCGCGCCGGTCAGCGTCCCATCGCGCCGGTCAGCGTCCGCTCGCGACGAGCAGCGGTGCGTCGGCCGCCGCGGCCCCGCCGTCCCGCGACGCGAGCAGCCCCCGCGCCCGCAGCTCCGGGATGACGCCCTCGCCGAACCAGTACGCCTCCTCCAGGTGCGGATAGCCGGAGAGCACGAAGTGCTCCACGCCGAGCGCGTGGTACTCCTCGATCAGGGTGGCCACCTCGGCATGGCTGCCGACCAGGGCGGTGCCCGCCCCGCCGCGCACCAGGCCCACGCCCGCCCACAGGTTCGGATGGATCTCCAGCTTGTCCCGCGAGCCCCCGTGCAGCGCCAGCATGCGCTGCTGGCCGACCGACTCGCTCTTGCCGAGCGCGGCCTGGGCGGCGGCCACGGTGTCCGCGTCGAGGTCGTCGAGCAGCCGGTTCGCGGTGGCCCAGGCCTCGGCGGCGGAATCGCGCGAGATGGTGTGCAGCCGGATGCCGAACCGCACGGTGCGGCCCTCCCGCTCGGCCAGCGAACGGATCCAGTCGATCTTCTGCTTCACCTGTGCGGGCGGCTCGCCCCAGGTCAGATAGACATCCGTGTGCCGGGCGGCGACCGGTCCCGCGGCGGGGGAGGAGCCGCCGAAGAACACCTGCGGCAGCGGGTCCGGCGGCAGCGCCGTCAGCCCGCCCTCGACCTGGTAGTGCTCACCCTGGAAGTCGAAGGGCCGCCCCGACCACACCCCGCGCACGACGGACAGGAACTCGTCGGTGCGCGCGTACCGGTGATCGTGGCCGAGATGGTCGCCGAACCGCTTCTGCTCCGTGGCGTCCCCGCCGGTGACCACATTGAGCAGCAGCCGCCCGCGGGTGATCCGCTGGTACGTGGACGCCATCTGCGCGGCCAGTACGGGCGAGAGCACCCCCGGCCGGAAGGCGACGAGGAACTTCAGCCGCTCGGTGTGCTGGGCCAGGGCGACCGTGGTGAGCCAGGCGTCCTCGCACCAGGTCCCGGTGGGCGTGAGCACCGCCTCGAAGCCGACCTGCTCGGCGGCCTTCGCGATCTGGGTGAGGTAGTCGATGTCGGGGGCGCGCACCCCGCTGAGCTGGCCGGTGCGGGTGATGCCGCCGTCGGTGTAGGCGTGCCGGTCGACGAGGGTGCGCCCGTCGCCGCCGGTCGGCAGGAACCAGTGCAGGTGAACCGTCATGGTCAGGACTCCTCGGTGCCGCGGGGCGCGGTGGTGGACGGGGGCAGCTCGCCGTTGTAGCGGGTGTCGACGAGATCGGCGAAGGAGAACCGGCGCGGGATCAGCTTCAGCCGGGCGAAGGTGTCCGCGATCTCCTGCTCGGAGGCGACGGCCTGCTTGTCGACCGCGACCGGAAGGGCCGTCGACTGGGTCCGCTTCACCGAGGCCAGCGCCACCTCGTACGGCAGCCCGGTGTCCTTCGCCCAGACCTTGGCCCACTCCTCGGGGTGCTCGGCGACCCAGGCCTGGGCCCGCCGCAGCCGCTGCACATAGTCGCCGATGACCTTGGACTTCTTCTTGTCCGCGAGGGCCTCGGGCGCCGCGACCTGGAAGCCGAGCCCGTTGACCTTGCCCTCCCCGGTGGTGAGCACCCGGCCCTGTTCGCTCTCCAGTATCTGCGAGGTGTACGGGTCCCACACCGCCCAGGCCTCGACCTTGCCGGAGCTGAAGGCGGCCAGGGCGTCCGCGGGCTGGAGGTACTTGACCTCGACGTCCTTCAGGGTGAGCCCGGCGCTCTTCAGCGAGGCGACCAGCTGGTAGTGCGCCGAGGAACCCTGCGCCACCGCCACCGACTTGCCCTTGAGGTCGGTGACCTTCTTCAGCGGCGAGTCCTTGCCGACCAGGATCGTGTCGCCCTCGGAGGCGCTGTGGGTGGCCGCCACCACCTTGATCTTGGAGCCCGCGCCGCCCGCGAAGACCGGCGGGGTGTTGCCCACCGCGCCGATGTCCACGGCCTTGGCGTTCACCGCTTCGAGCAGCGGCGGACCGGAGGTGAAGGTCGACCAGCGGATCTTGTAGTCCAGGTCGTCCAGTTCGCCCGCCGCCCGCAGCACGGCCTCCGAACCTCCCTTCTGGTCCCCGACGTCGAGCGTGACGGAGCCCTTTCCGTCGGTTCCGCCGCCACCCGTGGAGCCGGCCGAGGAGGAGCCCGAGCAGGCGGCGAGCAGCAGGGCGAGGGGGAGCAGCAGGGCAGGCGCGGCGGTTCGGCGCATGAGGGTGTCCGTTCGGGTCGTTCGGTGTGCGGAGTGGGGTGGGGTGGGGTGGGAGTGCGTGGGCGGGCGGTCAGGCTCCGGTGTCCTGGGCGCCGGTCTCGACGCCGAGGCGCTCCAGGAGTTCGCCGCGTACCCGGGCGAACTCCGGGTCGGCGATGTCCCGGGGGCGCGGCAGGTCGAGGTGGGCCTCGTGCGCGATCACCCCGTCGTCCATCACCAGGACCCGGTCGGCGAGCAGTACCGCCTCCTCGACGTCGTGCGTGACGAGCAGCACCGCGCAGCCGCGCCGCTGCCACAACTCGCCCACCAGGCGCTGGGCCTTGATCCGGGTGAGCGCGTCCAGCGCCCCGAAGGGCTCGTCGAGCAGCAGCAGATCCGGCTCGCGGACCAGGGCGCGGGCCAGCGAGGCACGCTGCGCCTCCCCGCCGGAGAGCGTCTTGGGCCAGGCGTCGCTGCGGTGTCCGAGGCCCACCTCGTCCAGCGCCTTGTCGGCCACCGGCCGCCCCGGCTTGCCCGGCAGCCCGAGCAGCACATTGCGCCAGACCTTCTTCCACGGCATCAGCCGCGGCGACTGGAAGGCCACCGCCTTGCGCCGGGGCACCAGTACGGTCCCCTCGATCTCCCGGTCGAGACCCGCGAGGATGCGCAGCAGGGTGGACTTCCCGCAGCCGCTGCGGCCGAGCAGCGCGACGAACTCGCCCGGCCGTACGTCGAGTTCGAGCCCGTCGATGACCGCGCGCCCGTCGAAGCGGCGGCTCAGCCCCTGCACCCGTACCGCCGAGGCGTTCGCGGCGGGCGGCGGGGCGGGCTTCTCCTTGCGGGTGGTGGTCACCGGCCCGTGAACGTCGGTCGCCATTGCAGCAGCAGCCTTTCGAGAGTACGGACGACGAAGTCGGCGATCAGGCCGAGGAAGGCGTAGACGACGAGGCAGACCACGATCACGTCGGTCCGCAGGAAGTCGCGGGCCTGCACCATCACGAAGCCGAGCCCCGAGTCGGCGTTGATCTGCTCGGCGAAGACCAGCGCCAGCCAGGCGATGCCCAGCGAGTACCGCAGCCCCGTCATCGCCCCCGGCAGCGCCCCGGGCAGCACCACATGCCGGACCAGCCCCCAGCGGGAGAGCCCCAAGGACTCGCCCGCCTCGATGAGTTGGGAGTCCACGCTGCGGATCCCGGCGTAGACGTTCAGATAGAGCGGGAAGGTCACGCCGAGCGTGATCACGGCGATCTTCGGGGTCTCGCCGATGCCGAACCAGATGATGAACAGCGGGATCAGCCCGACGAACGGCACCGTCCGCAGCATCTGCACGCTCGCGTCGACCAGGTCCTCCCCGACGCGGAACAGACCGGAGGCCAGCGCCAGCGCGGTCCCGATGAGGGTGCCGAAGAGCAGTCCGAGCGCGACGCGTTGCAGGGAGACGCCCATCGCGGTCGGCAGGGTGCCGTCGGCGACGAGATCCCGCGCCACCTGGGAGACCCTGCCCGGCGAGGCGAGCACACTGGAGGTCAACACCCCCGTGGCGCTGAGGACTTGCCAGAGCGCGAGCAGGGCCACGGGACCGGAGGTGCGGCGCAGCCAGCGCGGCACCCGGGTGCGCCGGGAGGAGGAGGCGGCGATCGGTTCGAGTTCCGGAACGGCCGCGGAACCGGTCCCGGCTGATTCGGCGCCAGGCGGCGTCTTGGGTGATATGTCGGTCGGTGGAGCATGACTGATGCTCATGAGTGGGACTCCACGGGAGGGCAGACGGGGAGGGCGCCCCGGACACGCGGCCGCGCACCCCGGGCGTCAGGGACACCGGGGTACGAGGGCAGCGCGGG
The DNA here is from genome assembly GCF_012273655.1 of Streptomyces physcomitrii. Classification (GTDB taxonomy): domain Bacteria; phylum Actinomycetota; class Actinomycetes; order Streptomycetales; family Streptomycetaceae; genus Streptomyces; species Streptomyces physcomitrii. The sequence goes on from NZ_JAAWWP010000006.1 coordinate 39,857, forward strand.
GCGGCGGAGCCACCGCAGCGGCGGCTCGCGGGAGACCCCTCGTCAGAGGGGCGCGGAAAGGCGGGGGAAGGGCGTCAGCAGCCGCGGCGACAAGCGGCGGAGGCCACCCGCAGCAGGTCGATGTGACCGCGCGTGGTGAGCATGACTGAACGCGACATGCGGGCGAACCTAGCCAGGATGTCCGCGACCGGTCAATGGCGTCTCGCGGACCGGACGGCGCATTCCGCTTGTGGGGACGCGGCGTTCGGCTCGATCCGCTCGCTCGGCCACCCGGGGCCGGCGGGGGACCCGAGCGAGCCCGGGCCGCTCGTGCGCACGGCGTCGACGACCAGGTGCGCCCACGCCGAGCAGCCACGGCCCGGGGCCGCTTACGTGCGCGGCGTCCGTCGTGGGTGAGGATGGAGGCATGCCCGACACCTTTGCCTCGCACGTCCTGACCGTGGACACCGGCCGCGCCGAGATCGTCGTCGACCTCACCGCGGACTGCGAACGGTTCCTCGGCGACTCCGCACGGGGTCGCGACGGCCTGCTGAACGTCTTCGTCCCGCACGCCACCGCCGGGATCGCGATCATCGAGACCGGCGCCGGCAGCGACGAGGACCTGCTCACCGCCCTGCACACCCTGCTGCCCGCCGACAACCGCTGGCAGCACCGCCACGGCAGCCCCGGCCACGGCCGGGACCACGTCCTCCCGGCCGTCGTACCCCCGCACGCCACACTGCCGGTCCTCGGCGGGCGGCTCCAGCTCGGCACCTGGCAGTCGGTCTGCCTGGTGGACACCAACAAGGACAACCCGACTCGGCAGGTGCGGTTGAGTTTTCTGGGGTGAGGGGGCGTCCCGCGAGGCCGCCGGCCAGAGGTGTGCGGCCCGGGGGCGGCTCGGCGGCGACGGTAGATTGGGCAGCCCTCGGCAGCGGCCGCGCCCCGCGCCTTTGCGTACGCGGTTGTCGCGAGGTGCGGGCCGTATACGGCCGGTGGGGTTCTTGGAGCGTGGGAGGACGGGAGACGGTGGCGAAGCGGGACGAGAGGCGTCAGCACGGCGAGCTTGTCGCGGATGTGCTGGCCGTGCTGTGGCAGGCCGGTGAACCCATGACGGCGCAGCAGGTCAATGCCACGCTGGACAAGGGGCTGGCCAGGACCACGATGGCGACGATCCTGAGCCGTCTCCACGAGAAGGGCACCCTGCGCCGTACTCCCTCGGGACGCGGGTTCGCCTACGAACCCGTGGAGGACGCCGCGGGCCTGGTCGCCGGGCGGATGCGCCGGGAGCTGGAGAGCGATCCGCGCCGGGACCTGGTGCTGAAGCGGTTCGTGTCCTCGCTGTCCGAGGACGACGGGGAGACGCTGCGGCGCCTGCTGCGCGAGGCCGAGGAAGACTCCGAGTGACCTCCGTACTGGTCCTTGTCGTGCTGGCCCTGGCGTTTCCCTGGGGCGGCGCCGCTGTCGCCGGTCGCCTGGCGGGGATTCTCCCTCCGCGTCAGGCCTGCTGGGTGCTGACGGGGGCGACGGTGCTTCTGGCGGGGGGAACGATCGCCGCCCTGATCGGCTTGTTCCATGTGCCGTTCCTCGCCTCGCTGGAGCGGATACCCCTGCCCCGCGTGGTGGACGTCTGGCCCGCCGCGCTGCCCCTGGCCGGTGCGGCCGGTGCCGTGCTCCTCGCCCAGTCGCTGCTTGTGCTGCGGCGGTGGGTCCAGCACCGTTCGCTGCTCAGGCGGGCCTGGCTGCTGGCGGAACAAGGGACGGGAGACGGGGATCTGCTGGTGGTCCAGGGGGCCGAGGTGGACGCCTTCGCGCTTCCGGCATACCGGGGGCGCCGGGGCCGTGTGGTGGTGACCTCCGGGATGATGCGGACCCTGAGGGGCGGCGAGCGCGAGGTACTGCTCGCCCATGAGCGGGCTCATCTGTCCGGACGCCACCATGTGCTGTCGGCCGTCGCCGACCTCGCCACGGTGGTGCATCCGGCCCTGCGGAGTCTGCGTGCCTCGCTCGCCTTCCACCTGGAGCGCTGGGCGGACGAGACGGCCGCCGCCGTCGTCGGCAGCCGCCGGGCCACAGCCGCCGCCCTCGCGCGGGCGGCCCTGGCCGGATCGGGGCACGGCGGCTCGCGCGGCGGAGCGTACCCCTTGCTGTCGGCGACCAGCGGCCCCCTGCCCCAGCGCGTCGAGGCACTCCTCGGCCCCGAACCGGCCACGCCGCGCGGCTCGGTCCGGCGCGCGGGTGCGGCCGCGCTGGCGAGCACCGTGGCCGCGCTCGCCTTCGGCTCCCTCGCGCTGGCCTACGGCCTGCACGAGTACGTCGAGTACGCGGCCATCGCGGTACGCGGTGAATGATCCGCGGTGAGCTGCACTGATCCGCACTGAGCTGCGTCGACCTGTGCCGGTCCGCTGCCCGCGGGATCACGCCGTGCCGGCCGCGGGTTCGCGTTTCGGTTCGCGGGGCGCGGCGGTGGCGAGGGCGGTCGCGTACCGGCGCAGCAGCAGGACTGCGGTGGCGGCGAGGCCGGTGAGCAGCCCGAGCCAGATCCCGGCGGTCTCCAGTTCCAGGGTGTACGCGAAGAGCCAGGCGGCGGGCAGTCCGACGGCCCAGTAGCCGATGAGGGTGATGCGGAAGCCGCTCCGGGTGTCGTCCAGGCCGCGCAGCAGGCCGACTCCGATGTTCTGCGCGCAGTCGAAGAACTGCAGGAACGCGGTGATGACCAGCAGGTGGGTGGCGATGCCGAGGGCCCGCTCGGAGCCGGTGTCGAGGAACGGTGCCAGGACGAGGCGCGGCAGGGTCAGGTAGACGGCTCCCACGACGGTCATGACGACGCCCGCGCAGGCGAGAGCGGTGTTCCTGATCCGGCGGGCGCCGTCGTGGTTGCCGAGGGCCAGTTCCCGGCTGACGTTGAGGGACGCGGCGTGGGACAGGCCGATGGCGACCTGGAAGACGATGTAGACGAGTTGGTTGACGGCGGTGTGCGCGGCGAGGGCGGCGGGGCCGAAGGAGCCGGCGAGCAGGGCGGTGACCGAGAAGAACCCGGCCTCGGAACCGTAGGTGGCCGCGACGGGGATGCCGAGGCCCAGCAGACGTCGGACGGTCGGGGTGTCCGCGCGGTGCACGTCCAGGGCGAGCAGGGGTGCCAGCTCGCCGTCCCTCTTCGCCGCGAGGTAGAGGGCGATGCAGGAGAGCAGGTGGACGAGGGAGGTGGCGATGCCGACGCCGGTCAGGCCGAGGCGGGGCAGGCCGAAGCTGCCGTGGACGAGGGGCCAGTTGAGCGCGGCGTTCACGGCGACGGAGGCGAGGGTGATCCGCAGCAGCGCCTGGGGGCGGCGCATGCCGACGGTGAACTGGCGGATGGCCTGGAACCACAGACAGGGCAGCAGTCCGGGGGCGAGGGCGTGGAGCATCCGCTGGGTGAGGCCGACGACGGAGGTGTCCTGGCCGAGCAGGACCAGTGCCTGGCCGATGAGGACCATGAGGACGGCGCCGACCAGGCCGGCGAGGGTGGCGACGGCGAGGCTGGCGCGGACGAGGGCACGGACCTCGGCGTGACCGCCCTCCTCCGCCGAGGCCGTGCCGTCGGCCCGTTCGGCCCGCGCGGCCGCGGCGGCGATCTGGTTGCCGACGGCGGTTCCCAGGCCGACGCCCATGGTGCGGATCTGGTTGAAGACCACCACGGCGAGGCCGCCGGCCGCGAGTTCGGTGGTGCCGAGCAGGCCCATCATCACGGTGTCGGTGGTCGTCAGGGCGACCTGCGCGAGCTGGGTGAGGATCAGCGGGACGGCCAGCGCGCCCAGGGCACGGCTGTCGCGGAGGAGGGCGGTCACCATGGCCTACCGCTTCCCGCCGAGCTTGGTGAGGTGTTCGTCGATTTCGCGTTCGGCCTCGGGGCTGAGGAGCCCGCGCTCGGCCATCCACGCGTCGTCGAAGACGGTGTCCAGGTATTTCTCCCCGCCGTCGTTGATCAGGGCGACCATGGTGCTGCCCGGCGGCAGCGAGGGCAGCCTGGTCAGCGCCTCGTAGACGACACCGCCCGCCGATCCGCCGATGAGCAGGCCGGTACGGGCGACGGCGCGGCAGGTGGCGAAGGCCTCGATGTCGCCGACCTTGACGCCTTCGTCGATGAGGGCGAAGTCCACCAGAGCGCCGATCTCCGCGCCCTCGGGGGTGCCGGTGCCGGACTGGTAGTAGTCGTGGGCGGGCCCGCCGAAGGCGATGGAGCCCTCGGGCTCGACGCCGACGACGGTGAAGTCGGGGACCAGCCCGGCCAGTTCACGGGTGGTGCCGCACAGGGCGCCGCCGGTGCCGACGGCTCCGACGAGGACGTCGAGGCGGCCGTCGAGGGCCGCGGCGAGCTCGTGCGCCACGGGGAAGTAGCCGACGCCGTTGGCGGGGTTGTTGTGCTGCTCGGTGAAGACGGTGTTCTCCTCGCCCCGGGCGAGGTCCGCGGCCAGTTCCTCCCGGGCGGCGGTGGCCAGTTCCTCGCCGCCGCCTTCGTCGACGTAGACGAGTTCGGCGCCCAGCGCCCTCATGGCGCGCAGTTTGTCCGCGGCCGCGTGGTGGTCGACGACGGCGGTGAAGGTGTAGCCGCGTTCGGCGGCGATCACGGACAGCCCGAGGCCGGTGTTGCCGGAGGTGGATTCGATGATGCGTCCTCCCGCGCGCAGGCCGCCGGAGGCTTCGGCGGCGTCGACCATGGCGCGGGCCATACGGATCTTCGCGGTACCGGTGGGGTTGAACACCTCCAGCTTCAGCAGCAGGCGGCTGCCGGTCTCGGTGGTGGCGAGTTCCAGCAGGGGGGTGCGGCCGATCAGATCGGAGACGCGGGAGACGACAGCGGGGTGTTCGAGGGCTCCGGACATCAGGGGCTCCTGTACGGGGGAGGGGCGGGGGCGCGGTGCGGTGCTCAGGCGGAGTGCCGGTCGAGGCGCCAGCGCGGCCGGGGCCGGTCGGTGCGGTCGACGACGACCTTGGGCGGCAGCGGCAGGTCGTGGAAGGGGGACTCGTTGGAGTCCATCTGGTAACCGGCGGTGTTGGGGTAGAGCAGCAGGTCGCCCACGCGCGGCGGTTGCGGGAAGGCGATCTTGCGCCAGGTGAGCATGTCCGATTCGAGGCAGGTGGCGGCGCCCACGCTGGCGGGGAACTCCCCGCTGCGGGCGGCCCGTTCCCGGGGGACGAGGACCGGGTCGGGGAGGAATTCGCTGTTGAACCACTGCTCGGACAGGCTGAGGCTGGTGCCGTCCACGGTGACGATCCGGTAGCCCTCGCGGTCCTTGACCCCCTGGACGCGGAAGACGGTGGCCCCGGCCTGGTCGAGCAGGGCGCGCCCGGGCTCCAGGAGGAGTTCGACCCCGGCCTGCCTGATCAGCTCCGCCAGAGTGCGCTCGCCGTCCGCCGGGCGGACGGCCAGCAGCGCGGCCACGGCCTCGGCTCCCGCGACGGGGGAGTGGTACGGGTAGAAGTCGCCGCTGCGGAAGGCCTTCTCGGCGTGGAAGTGGGCGGGGCGCTGATCCGCGAGGAAGGTGTGCCAGCTGTCGGCATCGGTGTAGCTGACGGGCAGGCCGCCGCCGATGGAGATCCGGTCCGCCGCCAGTCCCTGGCTCCGCGCCGTGGCGCACAAGTCCACCAGCTGGGCGGCGAGTTCGGCGCGGGGCTGCAGGGCGTAGCCGGACAGATGGAAGCTGAAGCCTTCCATCCGGAGGGCGTCCCCGGCCTCCCGGCACCGCTTCAGGGCGGTGGCCAGCTCGTCCTCGTTCATGCCGAACCGGGAGTGCGGCTGGGTGGGCGGAAGGACGCGCAGCAGCACACGGGCCGGGCGGAGGCGGCCGGCCAGGGCCAGGGCGATCACCTGGTCCAGCTCGTCGAGGGCGTCCACGGCGACGGTGGCGCCGTGCTGGAGGGCCAGACGCAGCAGGCCGGTGCCCTTGGCGGGGCCGGTCACCATGAGGTGTTCGCCGCGGACACCGTGACCGAGGGCCTCGCGCAGCTCGGCGGCGGAGGCGACGTCCACGCCCGCCCCGCCGGCGGCGGCGCGTTCGACGAACACGGCCGCCTTGTTGGCCTTCTTCGCGTAGTAGACGAAGCCGTCCACCGCGGCCTCGGCGAGGACGTCCCGCAGGGCGAGCAGGTTGGCGGTGAAGGCGTCGGGCAGGACGAAGTGGAACGGGCCGTCGAAGGCGTAGGCGAGTTCGGCGGCCAGGCCGCTGGCGAGGAACGGCACCGTGGCCGGGTTCGGTGTGGCGGGCAGCCTCGGCCAGCAGGAGGCGGGGGTCAACTCCACAGCGGGATCTCCGTTCCGAGGTCCTGTGCGCGGGCGAGCAGGGCGAAGCGGTGGCCGAGGGCGATGTCGGCGACCACGAGCCCGCTGTTGTAGGCGAAGACCCGTTCGTCCGGGCGCACCCGGCCCGCGGTGCGGCCCGAGAGGACGTCGGCGAGTTCGGCGTCGACCGGGCGGAGCACACCCCGGGAGTCGGCCAAGTCGCCCCCGGTGCGGGCCATTTGTTCGGCGCTGGTGGCGATGACCCGGTCGGCCCGGTGCAGCGTGGAGGGCGCCAGTCCGTAGCCGACCAGTACGGACAGGGCTCCCGGTCTGAGCCAGGCCGCCTCGACGGCCGCCGGGGTGGCGGGGCCGGCGGTGCCGATCAGGACGTCGGCCTCCCCGGCCGCGGCCCGGAGGTCGCCGACGACCTCCGCCTCGCGGTCCGGGAAGTGGGCGGCAAGCTCTTCGCGGACCGCCGAGATCCCTGCCGGATGGGTGCCGAACAGCAGTAGCCGGTCCAGGTCGGGCAGGGCGGTGACCAGCAGGGGCAGTGCCATGCGCGCGGTGGTGCCGGTGCCGATCAGCAGCGCGGTGCGTGCCTTCGGGGCGGCGCATTCCCGGGCGAGGAGAGCGGAGACCGCCGGGGTGCGCAAGGACCCGATCCGGCCGCAGTCCATGAGCGCCAGCGGCAGGCCCGCGGCGTCGTCGTACAGGGTGAGGGTGGTGTAGTGCCGCAGCTCGGCCCGGTCGTGGTGCGGGTCGTGCCGGTAGGAGGCACGGACGGCGACGACTTGGCGGGCTCCGTCCCGGCCGAGCATCGCGTAGGAGACGGAGCTGTCGTCGGGGGAGCTGACGGACAGTTTGGCCGGGTTGGACGAGGTGCCGTCCGCGAGGGGTCTGATGGCCTGCGCGACGCTGTCGAGGACGTCGGTGAGGGTGATGTCGATGGCTTCGACGTCGCGCCGGGTGAGAACGCGCAGGCTGGTGCCGTCGGTGTCCACGGTGTGAGGTCTCCCTGTCACCGCTGGGCGAAGGCCGGGAGGGCCGTCTGGCCGTACCCGTGCTCGCCGGTCTCGGCGGCCGGACGGGTGCGCCGCCCCGGGATGCGCACGGAGGCTCGCTTGAGCCAGCGGTCGGTTCCGTCGTAGCGGGCCTTGAAGGGCACCCGTCCGTGGACGACGACGTCGTTGTCCACCACCAGGACATCGCCCGGCTCCAGGTTCACCGCGACCGAGACCCGTGCCAGTTCGTCCGCCAGCCGCCCGTAGGCCCGGCGCCAGTTGTCATCGGCTCCGTCCAGAGGGGTGTAGGCGGGGTCGAACCGCAGGGTCGGTCCTTCGGGGGAGTCGAACAGCGTCGGCACCGGCGCGGGGCGCCCGGCGAACCGCTGGGCCTCCTCGTAGGCGTCGTCGGGGAGTATCGGTGTGACCGGGCGTCGGAGCTGCTCGATGTCGTCCTCGGCGAGGTCGGCACGGCGGATGCTGGCCGCCGTGGTCGCCACCTTGTCGTGATTGCGCAGGCAGCACAGCAGGAGCAGATGGGCGCGGCCGGGGTGGAAGGCGTCCTCGGTGTGCGGCGTGAGCAGGGTGGAGCTGGAGGCACCGGTCTGCTCGCTCTCGTGTCCGGGCGAGGGCAGGATGTTGTGCACGAATCGGCCGTTCTGCTGGCCCTCCCACGCGATCGGGGTACCGGTCAGCGTCGAGACCAGGAGCAGTACGACGTCCCACAGGGCCCCGGCGTCGCCGACCGCCGACCAGTGGCCGGGAGTCGGGCCGAGCGCGGCGGTGTCGATGTCGAGGCCGCGGAGCACGAACAGTCCGTCCGCGGTGTCCACGGGCCGCAGGGCATGACGGACCCCTTCGCCGAGCCCGGCACAGGCGCTCGGCAGGTGGGCGAGGAGTCCGGGCGCGGTGGCGGAGCCGTGTTCGGCGAGCAACCCGGCTGCGGTGGTGGTCAGTTCGGTCGCGCCGATGACGTCGAGAGGACGTACCGGGGCAGGGGAGGTGGGCACGGTGGCACCTTCCGGGGCAGGGGGGATCGAAGCGCGGGCGTGCGGCATCGCCGCACCGGCTCGGGAAAAAGGGGGAGCTGAAGTACGCGAAGTGGTCGGGCGCTGAACGGCTCGGGACACTGCCGGACGTCGAGGGGCATGCGGAGGCCCGTGCAGGTAAGGGAACCCTAACCGGCACGATCGACTACGTCAACGTAGACGAATTTTCGGCGATCTCAGAGTTGTCTGATGGGCCGTCAAAAGCCTTGCTGAGCAGGGCATTTGAAGAGCGGTCACGCCCCTTTGGCGGTCGTCGGCGGGGTGTGGGGCGCCTTGCGGAGCCCGATCGGCTCGGGTTAGGTGACCCTAAGAAACCTCAAGGCGAACCTGAGACGAGGACCAGACGTGGGCGTCACCAGACGGCAGCTGCTGTGGGCCGGTACCGGTATCGGAGCAGCGGGACTTCTCGCGGCGTGCAGCGGTGGGGACGACGACGGTGCCGGGGCGTCCGACGGACAAGCGGAGAAGCCCCGGCCCGGCGGCACCCTGCGGGTGGGAGCGCTCGGACACACGAGCGCGGTGACCCGTGATCCGCACGGCACCCAGGCCAACGAGAGCGACTACCTCATCCTCGCCCTCGTCTTCGACACCCTCACCGTCCCGGGCGCCGAGAGCAGTACGGCTCCCCGGCTCGCCGCCTCCTGGAAGTCCTCGGCGGATCTGCGGACCTGGAAGTTCACCCTCGCCGAGGGCGCGGCCTTCCACGACGGGACCCCGGTCACCCCGAAGGACGTGGTGTGGTCGCTGAAGCGGCTGCGCGGCACCCCCTCGGGGGCCGCCAGGCTGCCCGGTGTCCAGGCGGAGAACATCAGCGCCGAGGGTGCCGACACGGTGGTGCTGGTCTCCGACTACGCCAATGCCGAGTTCCCCCTCATGACACGCTTCGCCTCCTTCGTGATGAAGGAGGGGACCAAGGACTCGGAGATCGCCAAGGCGCCCGGCACCGGCCCCTTCAAGCTCGACTGGTTCCGGGGCGGCAACGCCCGCCTGGTGCGCAACGAGAAGTGGCACGGCGGACCGGTGCACCTCGAAGCCGTCGAGGTCACCATGTTCGACACCCCGCAGGCCATGACGAACGCGCTGCTCGCCGGGCAGATCGACCTCGCCTCCAACGCCGGTGCGGTGGCCGCCCGTACGGCGAAGGCCCGTGAGGACATCCAGGTGCTGCGCCGCCCCGACGACATGGCGATGCCGATCGTCATGCGCACCGCCAAGGGCAGCCCCTTCGCGGACAGGAGAGTGCGGGAGGCGATACGCCTGGTCGTGGACCGCGAGGCGATGGTCCGGCAGGTCCTGTCCGGGTACGGGAAGGTCGCCAACGACATCCTGGGCACCGGTGACCCCGACTTCGCCGAGGACATCCCGCAGCGCGGGCGTGACCTCGCCAAGGCCAGGAGACTGCTGGCCGAGGCCGACTTCGACCTCTCCAGGACGTACGAACTGACCACCACCGAGGACATCCCGGGCCTCGCCGACTCCGCCACCCTGTTCGCCAGGCAGGCCCGCGAGGCCGGGATCAAGGTCGAGGTGGTCAAGCAGGAGTCCGGCGCCTTCTGGGAGAAGACCTGGAAGTCCGGCGATTTCTACACCAGTTACTGGGGCACCAACGACTCGGTGGTCTTCTACGCCTCCAAGACCATGGTCAGCGAGGCGGGACAGAACGAGGCCGGGTGGGACGACCCCGGTTTCGACTCCGCCTACCGCGAGGCCATCGGCGGTACCGACCCGAAGCAGCGTGCCGCGGCGCTCAGGGACCTCCAGCAGATCGAGCACGACCGCTCCGGCTACCTCCTGTGGGGCATGGCCGACGGCATCGACCTCGCCGCCTCGAAGGTGCGGAACCTGCCGGAACTGCCCGGCTACGGACGCGTCCAGCTCGAAGGTGTGTGGCTGAGGTGAGCCCGATCGCCAAGACCGGCCCGGTGGCCGACCCCTCCGCGGGGGCGGCCACCGCCCCACGTCGGGCCGGGCGCCTCGCCCTGCGCCTCGCCCTGACGGTCGGCTACCGCCTGGTGATGCTGACCGTGCTGCTGGCGCTGGTCTTCGCGGCGGTCGAACTGCTGCCGGGGGACGCGGCCGGCGCCGCCTCCGAGCGAGGGGAGAGCGCGGCCGGCATCGCCGAGCGCCGTCAACTCCTCGGCCTGGACCGCCCGTTGTGGGAGCGGTTCGGGGAGTGGATGACCGCACTGCCCACCGGGGACCTCGGCACCTCCGCCCGCGGGCAGCGCGTCACCGAACTGCTCGTCGACCCGCTGCCCAACACCCTGGTCCTCGCGGTGAGCGCCTTCGTGCTGACCCTGCTGCTCTCGCTGCTGCTCGGCTGCTGGACCGCCGCCCGCCCCGGCCGCCTGGCCGACCGCCTCGTCTCGCACGCCTCGACCGCCGCCTTCGCGGTACCGGAGTTCGTGGTCGCGGCGCTCCTCCTGCTGCTGCTGTCGCTCTGGACGGGATGGCTGCCCGCCGTCACGGTGACCGGCGGCGACGGCCGGCCCGCGAGCTGGACCATGCTGATCATGCCGGTCCTCGCCCTGGTCGTCCCGCAGACCGGCTGGAACACCCGCGTCGTACGCGGCGCGCTGGCGGACCGGGCCGCCGACCCGCATGTGGAGGCCGCCCACTTCGACGGCCTGCCCGTGAGCCGGATTCTGCTGCGCCACCAACTGCCCGGCGCCGCCCCGGCCATCGCCACCGGCATCGCCACCTCCACCGGTCTGCTGTTCGGCGGCGCGGTCGTGGTGGAGACCTTGTTCAACTACCCGGGTGTCGGCGCCGTCCTGGCCGGTGCGGTCGCCGCACGCGACACCCCGCTCATCGCCGGGGTCGTCATCTGCGCCGGCGGCGTCATCAGCCTCGTGCTGCTGGCCGCCGACCTCGTCCGCCACGTCACGCTGGGAGGCCGCGCATGACCGCCGCCCTCTCCTCGGCCGCACACCGGCCCGCACACCGGGCGCGGACCACCGCGCTCCTGGTGCTCGCCGCCGCCCCGGTGCTGCTCGCCCTCGCCGGGCCGCTCCTCGCCCCGCACACCGTCGACACCCCCGTCACCGCGCCCTTCGCCTCGGCGGGCGACGGCGGCGCACTGGGCGGGGACCAACTGGGCCGCGATGTGCTCAGCCGCGTCCTGCACGGCGGCACCCTCCTCATCGCGAGCGCGCTGCTGATCGCGGTGGTCGTCACCCTCGCGGCCACGCTGATCGGCTGTGCCGCCGTGCTGCGGCCCGCGCTCGGCCGCGCGGTCGAACGCAGCGCGGACGTGGCGATCCTGCTGCCGCCCCTGCTGGGCATCATGCTCATCGCCCTCGCCTGGCCCGGCGGCGGACGCTGGGCCGTGGTCGCCGCCGCCGTCGTCCTCGGCACGCCGTACGCGATCCGGGTGGTCGCCGCCGCCGCTTCCCCGCTCACCACGGCCGGATACGTCGAGGCGGCCCTCGCCCGTGGCGAGTCGGCCTCCTACATCGCCCTGCGGGAGATCCTGCCGAACCTCCGCGCCACCGTCCTAGCCCTCTTCGGCCTCCGGTTCGTCGAGGCGGTCTACGTCATCTCCATGGCCGGTTTCCTCCAGATCGGCCCCCGACCGCCCGCCTCCGACTGGTCGTTGATGGTCAGGGAGAACGCCTCCGGCATCCTCCTCAACCCCTGGGCGGTCCTCGCCCCGAGCCTGGCCATCGCCCTGCTCGCCCTCACCGTCAACCTGGTCACCCTCCTGCTCGCCCCCGACTCCACAGCGAAGGCGGTGGCCCGCTCATGAGCGATCTCGCCCCGGCCCGTTTCACCACCGCCGAAGTGCCGGCCCGGCCGCCCCTGGTGACCGCCACCGATCTGGAGATACGGCTTCCCCGCGGCCCGGTCCTGCTGCCCCGGACCACCGCGCGGATCCACCCCGGCCGGATCACCGCGCTCATGGGCGCCTCCGGATCGGGCAAGACCACCCTCCTGCGCGCGCTCATCGGGCACCTCCCGCCCGGCGCCGCCGTGACGGGCACCCTCGAGGTCCTCGGCCGCACCCCGCACCTGCTCCCCGCCCGCGAACTGCGCCTCCTGCGCCGTACCGAGATCGCCTACGTCGGACAGGACCCCGGCTCCGCGCTCAACCCCCGGATGACCGCGCGCCGCCTGGTCGCCGAACTCGCCGCGGATCCCGGCGAGGAGACGGTCCTCGGGCTGCTCGCCGAATGCCGCCTGCCCCTCGGCACCGGGATCGCCGACCGCAGGCCCACCGCGCTCTCCGGCGGTCAGCAGCGCCGCCTGGCCCTGGCCCGTGCGCTCGCCCGGGCCCCGAAGGTCCTCCTCCTGGACGAACCCACCGCCGGGCTCGACGCCCCGGTGCGCGAGGAGATCGCCCGGCTGCTGCGCCATCTCTCCGCCACCCGCGACCTCGCCGTCCTCCTTGCCACCCATGACGCCCACCTCGCCGGGATCTGCGCCGACCACACCGTGCGGCTCACGCCCGAGGCCGCCTCCAGGGCCCTCCCCGCGGCCCGCACTGCCCCGGCGCCGCGCTCCGCACCCGGGCGGGCGGCCGCCCCCGGGCAACCCGAGGCTCCGCGCGGCGAGGGGCTGACCGCCGAGAAGGTCGACGCCTCCTTCGGCAGTGGACGCGGGCGGCGTTCCGCGCTGTCCGGGGTGGACTTCGCCGCCGCACCCGGTTCGGCCACCGCCGTCATCGGCCCCTCCGGCTCCGGCAAGACCACGCTGCTGCGGGTACTGGCCGGACTCCACCCGGTCCACACCGGGCACCTCGCCCTCGACGGCAGCCCGCTCGCCGCCCGTGTGCAGCGCCGCACCCGGGAACAGCAGCGGCGTATCCAGCTCGTCCCGCAGAACCCCCTCGCCGCCCTCAACCCCCGGCACCCGGTCGGCCGGCAACTGGCCAGGCCGCTGCGCCTGCACACGACACTCCCGAGGACCGCGCTGCCCGAGCGTGTCGCCGAACTCCTCGCGCAGGTCGGCCTCCCCGCCGCGTACGCGGACCGCTACCCCGGGGAGCTCTCGGGCGGTCAGCGCCAGCGCGTCTCCCTCGCCCGCGCCCTCGCCACCGGCCCCGAGGTGCTCCTCTGCGACGAGGTCACCTCCGCGCTCGACACCGACACGGCGCTCGGCATCATGGACCTCCTCGGCCGCCTGCGCAGGGAACACCGGATGACCCTGGTGCTCGTCTCCCACGACCACGCACTGCTCGCCCGCTGCACCGACACCGCCCACCTCCTCGAGGCGGGCCTCCTCACGGCCAGTGGACCCACGGCCCGATTGCTGCCCGCATAGCCCGACCGACGCCCCCACCCGCCTTCCCGCGACGGCCGGTTGCCCCGGCCGCCGCCGCGCGGGACTGTGAAGACAGAACCTAGGAGTCGTCCCGCTGCACGAGCCGGAATCCGGCGGTGCCCGGGCCCTTGGAGGGGCGCGACCGGTAGCTGGACAGGAAGAGCTTCCTGGGATCCCGCGCCCGTTGGCGCCGGGCCGCGTCCACCAGGGCGACCAGCGCGGGGGAGGCCCGCCGCAGCTGACGGAGCTTGTACGTGCTGAGCCCCACCAGCTCGGCGATGGTCTCCCAGGGCACGCCCCTGCTCAGGGCGAGGACCACGACCCGGATCGCCGCCGGTGTGCCCGCACGCTCCGGTCCATGTCCGTGGACGGCTGCCAGGGCCGCGGCGGATCGGACGGCGGAGGCGAAGGCCTCGTCGCCGGCCAGCCACCTCCGCAGCAACTCCTCGGGTACGCCCGCCCAGACGGCCGCCGCGGGAACTCCGAGTCCCCGCGCGGTGGCCTGGAGGACCTCGGCCATCCGCGCCAGCCGCTCGTCCCGCTCGCTGGGCAGCCGTTCCAGCGGGGCACCGAGGGTGCGTTCGACCTCGTCGCGGGCCGCCAGCCAGGCCAGGGCGTGCTCCGCCTGTGCGGCGGCGTCCTGCGAGGACCGGGCGTCGGGCCGGTGGTTCTCGTACATCATCTCCCTCCCGCACACGGTGATGAGGCGCGGCCGGTCTCCGGTCGGATCACCCCGCTGCTCGCCTGTCGGCCGACTCGCCGGTCGCCGTGCGCGAAGGGAGCGCCGCGGGCCTTGCGGGGCCAGGAAGAGCGCCATCACGGGAACCAGGTACAGCAGCCAGACGACGACCTGCAGAACGGTCGGGTCGGGCTGGAAGTTGAAGACGCCCTTGAGCAGGGTGCCGTACCAGGAATCGGGCGGGACGGCGTCGCTGATGTCGAAGGCGAGGTCGCGCAGGCCCGGCAGCAGGTCGCCCTCCTGCAGGTCGTGGATGCCGTAGGCGAGGACACCGGCGGCCACCAGGACGAGCATCGCGCCGGTCCAGCGGAAGAACGCGGCCAGGTCGATGCGGAGCGTGCCCCGGTAGAACAGCCGGCCGAGCAGCACGGCGCTGGCGAGGCCGAGCAGGGCGCCGGCCAGCGGGCGGGCTCCGTCACCGCCGGCCTGCACGGCGGTCCAGATGAACAGGGACGTCTCCAGCCCCTCGCGCCCGACGGCGAGGAACGAGGTGGCGATCAGTGCCCCGGTGCCGAGGGCCAGGGCCGCGTCGAGCCTGCCCTGGAGTTCGCGCGTGAGATGACGGGCGGTGCGCCGCATCCAGAACACCATCCAGGTGACGAGCCCCACCGAGAGCACGGACAGGGTGCCGCCCAGGAGCTCCTGGGCCTGGAAGGTGAGCGTGGAGGAGCCGAACTGCAGCAGGGCACCGAAGGCCAGGGAGAGGGCGACCGCCAGGCCGACGCCCAGCCACGCCGGCAGCAGTCGCCGCTGGTTGCCGGTCTTGACGAGGTAGGCGATGAGGATGCAGACGACCAGACTCGCCTCAAGACCCTCGCGCAGGCCTATCAGGTAATTGCCGAACACGCCGGTTCCCTTCTCCGGTCGAAGCAGTGGGGGCGGGGTGTGTCAGGCCGACAGCGCGGCGGTACGGGTCGCAGGCGGCGAGCCCGGTTTCCTGGTCATGGGGGACGGTGCGGCCTGGCCGCGGATCCCGTCAGCCGAAGCGCCCCCGCGTCTGTCCCGGCCCGTTGCCTCCTGGACGCGGCCCGGCGCGACGGTCACGGCCCGCGCGCTGCCGGCTCCGGGGAGGAGGGGTCGGGGACTGGCGGACATGGGGGTGCCTCATTTCGCACGGGTACGGCGACGGAGCGGGCGAAGCCGCCCGGCCGCAGCGGGAGTCTACGCAAATGTAGACGGTGAGGGAAGGGTGCCCTTACTCCGCCTCGGGGGAGGGTGGCTTCGGCGCGCTGTGCCGCTGAAGCGCCGGCCCCCGGCTCGCCCCTGGGTCTGTCCTGGTCGGTGTGCCAGTTGCGGGGTCGCCGTTCCGGCCGCAGGGCCGCCTTCCCGGCTCGATCGTCTACAGTTTCGCAGACCGACTACGTGAATGTAGACGCACGGGTGTGCTGTGCTGCCACGCCACCCCGGTCGCTCCGTAGCCGTTCCACCCGACACCCACTCGAAGGGGCCAGCGCCGATGACGTTCGCGCACTCAGCCGCACCCCCGCTCCCGCTTGCCGCCCTCACCGCCGCGCACCGCCCGTCCGCCCCAAGGGAGTCGGCCCGCTCCCGGCGCACCCGCGGCACGGACGGAGGCGTCCGATGCACCACGTGAGAGCCGCACTGTCCCCGCAGGCTCACGGCGGGCCGGGCGTGGACGGCGGTGCCTACCTGGACGGGGTCGACCTCGCGCATCGCGCCCCGGCGTGGCTGAACGATCTGATCGCCGCCTACTCCACCTACGGGCTCCTGCTGTTCGCCGTCCTGACGCTGGCCGGGTGGCGGCACGCCCGCCGCCATGATCCGGGCTCGGCGGTAAGGGCGTTGGCCGTACCGCTCCTGACGGTGGTCGCTTTCGCGGTCAGCAGCCTCGTCAAGCAGGCCGTACGGGAAGTGAGGCCCTGTCAGTCCCTGCACGTGAGCACGGTGGAGGCGTGCGCGGCACCGGGGGACTGGGCCTTCCCCAGCAACCACGCCACCCTGGCCGCCGCGGCGGCCGTCGCCCTCTGGTTCGTCTCGGCACGCCTCGGCGCGGTGGCGAGCCTCGGCGCGCTGGCGATGGGCGGCTCACGGGTGTGGGTCGGCGCGCACTACCCGCACGACGTCCTCGTCGGTCTCGTCCTGGGAGCCCTGGTCGCCTTCACCTCGGCGCTCCTTGTCAGCCGGTACTCCGCGACGGCGGCCGGAGCGCTGAGCCGAAGCCGCCTGCGTCCGCTGGTCGTCTCGTGAAGACCGGCGACACCGCCCGGACCACGGCTGCTTCGCCGTGCGGCCCGTCCCGCGCCGGCTGGTGGTGCGTGTCCTCCGCCTCCCTGTTCGCGCTGCTGTCGGTCGGGGTGATCGCCACCGGAGGCGGACCGCTTCCCCTCGAAGCGGCCGTCCACCGCCTGGCGACGGAGCACCGGCCCGGTCCCCTCGTGACGGTGTTCCGCGCCGTGACGGACACCGGCACCGCCGTCTTCCCCTACGTGGTGGCCCTGGCCGCGGGCGCCATCGCCGCTCCCGCGCTCGATCCCGACCGCCGGCGCATGGGGGCGGCGGGGCCTGCCACGGGGGCGCTCGCCTTCGCCGCGTGGCTCGCGCTCGGACAGGAACTGCGCTTCGGCCTGATGGCGTCCTTCGCCCGCCCGCGGCCCGCCCGGCAGGACTGGCTCGTGCACGCCTCGCGCTGGTCCTTTCCCTCCGGCCACACCACCAGCTCGGCCATGGCCGCGGGACTGCTCGTACTCGCACTGCTGCTGCGTCGGCCGCCCGGGCACCGCTGGTGGGCGGGCCTCGCCCTGGTCTGGGCCGCTGCCGTCGGTGCCAGCCGGGTCTGGCTGGGCGTGCACTGGGCCGGGGACGTGGCCGCCGGATGGTGCCTCGCCCTGGCCTGGACCGGTCTGGCGACCCTGATCCTCACCCGCCACGGACGTATCGCACCCGCCAGGAAACCGCCGGCCGACCGGCATCCGGGCGGGAGAACGGCGCCCTGAACGGGGGCCTCCTGCCGGTGAGTCGGGTGGGCCGCGACGCGTGACGACCCCTGACCTCCAGTGCCTCTGGCCGGTTCCCGGGGCCGTCGGCACTTCCCGTTCTGGACGGCGCTCTGTGCGGGACGTTGACGACACCCCCTAGGACAAGTCGCCCCCCTGCGGAGACCGGAGCACCAGCAGGGTGATCTCGCTCGGGGCGAAGACGCGGAAGGGCGGGCCCCAGAAGCCGGTGCCGCGGCTGGTGTAGAGGAGGGTGCGGGTGCCGTGGCGGCTGAGTCCGGCGAGGGCCGGTTGGTCGAGGCGGACCAGGTGGTGGAAGGGCCAGATCTGGCCGCCGTGGGTGTGGCCGGAGAGCTGGAGGTCGATGCCGTGGGCCGCCGCGCGGTCGACGAACTTGGGCTGATGCGCGAGGAGGAGGACGGGGAGCTCGGAGTCGGCGCCGTCCAGGGCTCCGGCGAGGTGGGCGCGGTGGCCCGCCAGCCCGGAGGACTCGGCGGTGACGTCGTCGACGCCCGCGACCACCAGGGTGTCACCGCCGCGTTCGAGCAGCAGATGGCGGTTGCGCAGCGGCTCCCAGCCCAGCTCGTCCATCAGATCGACCCAGCCCTGGGCCTCGCTGTAGTACTCGTGGTTGCCGGTCACGTAGACACGGGCCCGGCTCGCCCGCACGGTGCCCAGGGGTGCGGCCTGGGCGCGACGGCGTTCCGCCGTGCCGTCCGCGATGTCGCCGGTGTGGCAGACCAGGTCGGCTTCCAGGGTGTTCACCGTCTCGCAGACCCGTGCCGACCAGCGGGCGCGGTCGAGCGGACCGTAGTGCGTGTCGGTGATCAGGGCGACTCGGGTGCCGTCCAACCCGGCTCCCAGACGCGGGAGTTGTACGTCGAGGCGGCGCACCCGCGGCACCCGTCGGGCCTCGGCGTACCCCCAGGCGAGCAGCACGGCGGTTACGCCGAGGACGGCCCAGGTGACGATGCGCGCCCGGTCCTGTCCGTCACCGGTACCGGCCACGGTCAGGGCGAGCCGCAGCAGGACGCCGAGCAGCACGGACCAGGTGAACAGGACCCAGATGCCGCCGAGCAGCGTGTCGCCGACGATCGCCGCCCGGTCCTGCTGGCGCCGGCCGTGGCCGCGCGCCATCGCGAGGGGCATACCGATCAGGCCGAGGACGAACAGCGCGGTGCCGGTCAGCGTGACCGGGAGCGGCCAGTGCTGGCCGGTGTGCAGCAGAACCCCGCACGGTACGGCCCACAGCAGTACGGGGGCGATCAGGGGGAGGTAGCGCATCAGGCGCTGCAACCGGCTGGGTGGCCCCCCGTGCGCTTCACCGGTGGCGGATCGGGTGTCGCTGGTCTCGGTCACGCTTCCCCTCCTGAGGATCTGTCCGGCGGATCGTGCCCGCGGCGGAACAGTTGGCACGGTCGCCGTACCGGCCGTCCCGGTGGTAGCGGTCGTATCGCCCACGGCTCCGACGTGGTCCGCCGCCCATCCTCCATTCTGCTCCGGCCCCGATCGGCGGAGTCTTCTGGCTCTGCTGTCCCTCCGGTACGGCTCCTGTGTCTCTCCGGTACGGCTACGGTGTTTGTCCGGTACGGCTCCGGTTCATGGTCCGCCGTCACGCGGGAGGGCCGTCCTCGGGGCTGGTCCGGGAGGCGTGCCTGTCGACGGCGGTGCGGCTGCCGCGCGGGCGCACGGGCCGGGCCTCACCCGCGCCGACGGCAGGACTCGCCCGGGCAGGGTCTCTGCCCCGGGAGCTACCCTCGGAGGTGTCCTGACGCGGTTGGTGGACCGCTACGAGGGTGCCCTCGGCACGTCGTATCCGGCCCGAGCCTTCTGGGCTGAGCGGCCGGTCTCGCAGGTCATCGACGCCAAGCCAACGACGCCAAGCCAACGACGCCAAGCCAACGAGGCCGGGCCATCGATGCCGAGCCCCGACCTCAGGTCATCGGCCCGACAGCCGCGTTCCCTGCACGCACACCTCGGCAGGTGCTCCCATGCCGGAACTCCCCGATGTCGAAGCCTTCCGCGAGGTGCTGGCCACCTGCGGCCAGGGCCGTCGAATCGAAGGCGTCGAGGTGCGGGATGAGTCCGTGCTGCATGGGATCGGCGTGCGGCGGTTCGTACGGGAGCTGGAGGGCCGGCGGCTGCGGGCCCCGCGGCGGCACGGGAAGTGGCTGCTCGGCGGGACGGACGGGCCCACGCTCGCCTTCCACTTCGGGATGACCGGGGAGCTCCGGTGCACGCGGGACGCGGAGCCCGGCACGTACGACCGGGTCCTGATCGCGGTGGGCGGCGGCCGGTGCCTGCACTATCGCGACCAGCGCAAGCTCAAGGGCCTGTGGCTGCTCGACGAGGCAGGCGTGCGGCGGTTGCTCGCCGGTCTCGGGCCCGATGCGGCGGCGGTGGACCGCGCGGACTTCGACCGGCTGCTGCTCGCCCGCCGCGGCGGCCTGAAGTCGGCGCTCACCGAGCAGTCCGTGCTCGCCGGTCTCGGCAATCTGCTCGCCGACGAGATCCTCTGGCGCGCCCGGCTCCACCCCTCGCGCCCCGCGGCGGGCCTCGGCGAGGCGGAGCGGCGCCGTCTGTACGGGGCGTTGCGCGGGGTCCTGCGGACGAGCATCGACGCCGGGCGGGTCCCGCCGCGCGGCTCCTGGCTCACCGGCCGCCGTGACGACCCGGGGGCCGCCTGTCCGCGTTGCGGGACCGCGTTGCGGCGGGGCCGGATCGCCGGGCGCGGCACGTACTGGTGCCCGCGCTGCCAGCCCGCTCCCGCCTGAACGCGGCCGCTTTACCCGGGCTCCTGCCCCTTTCTCCTGTCTACTTCTCCGGCTCCTTCGGCTCCTTCGGCTCCTTCTGCTTCTCCGGCTCCTTCGCCCTGCCGTATTCCGGTCGCTGGGGCACCATCGGAACCGGAAGCGCGGTGACCGAGCGGTGAGGAGTGGACAGTGCGGGGACGCGGGGAACCCAGAGCGGTGGTCTTCGATGTCGACGGCACCCTGGTCGACTCGACCTATCTGCACACGGTGGCCTGGTGGGAGGCGCTGCGCCAGCACGATCGGCTGGTCCCGGCGGCCGAGTTGCATCGCGCGATCGGGCTCCCCGCCCAGGAGTTGCTGACCCGGCTGCTCGGCGAGGCGGACTACGCGGAGCTCGGCGCCGCGGTCTCCGCCGCCCACGGCACCCTGTACGGGCAGTGGCACGACCGGCTGCGCGCCTTCGACCGGGTGCCCGAGCTGCTGCGTACCCTCGCCGGTCGCGGCTGGCGGGTGGTGCTCGCGACCTCCGCCAAGGGCGGTGACCTGGCGGCGCTGCGCCGGGCGATCGGTGCCGACGACGCCATCGACGCCCTGACCAGCGCCGAGGACGTGGAGCACGGCAAGCCCGCGCCCGAACCGGTACGGGCGGCGCTGGACCTGGTCGGGGTGGCACCCGAGTCCGCGCGCTTCGTCGGCGACTCGGTGTGGGACGTGTACGCGGCCACGGCGGCCGGGGTCGCCTGCCTCGGGGTCTGCACGGGCGGCACCTCCCGCGCGGAACTGACCGAGGCCGGGGCCGTCGCCGTCTACGACTCGCCCGCGGCCCTGCTCTCGGCCCTGGACGCGGGCCCGCTGCGGGACTGACCGGCCTCGGCGGGGCACCCTGCCTCGGTGGTCGGGAACTCTGCCTCGGTGGTCGGTGGTCGGTGGTCGGTGGTCGGTGGTCGGCGGCCGGGTAGCCGGAGGCCCGCCGACCAGGCCGCCCTCCAGCAGCCTCCGACCACCACCCCATCCCTCCCCCTCCCGCACACAACCCTTCGCCCTCTCAGCGGGTCAGAGTCCCCGTACCCGCTTCCCGAAGAGAGCGAAGACCTCCCGTATGCGTATCCGCACCCGCACCCGCCCCCTTGTCCTCGCGGCGACCATGACGGCGCTGTCCGCCGGTGCCCTCGCGATCCCGCCCGCCGCGGCCCAGGTGCCGGAGGGCCGATCCCCTTCCCAGCAGCGGGACTTCAACGGCGACGGCTACCCCGATGTGGCCGTCGGCGTACCCCGGGCGGACGGCGGGGCCGGTGCCGTGGTGGTCATGTTCGGCTCGGCTTCCGGGGTGGATCCGGCCCGTTCGGTGCGCCTCGGTCAGGACAGCAAGGGGGTGCCCGGGGTGGCCGAGCCGGGCGACCGGTTCGGCGAGAACGTCACCAGCGGGGATGTGAACCACGACGGCTACGACGACCTGATCGCGGGCGCCCCGGACGAGAAGGTCGACGGCAAGCCGGACGGCAGCCTGTCGGTGATCTGGGGCGGCGCGAAGGGCTTCACCAAGGGCGGCATCGCGCTGACCGCCCCCGAGGCCGGGGACCGCGACTTCGGCCAGGGCGCCTCCTTCAGCGACCTGGACGGCGACGGCACCCCGCAGCTCCAGGTGGTCAGCGGGCGGCACTTCTGGTGGTACTCGGAGGCCGTGCCCAAGGGCGACGGCACCGATGTGGCCCTGCCCCTGGAGGACGACTTCCTCCCCGAGGACGTGGAGCTGGACGGGGTCGCCGCCGGACATTTCGCGGGCACCTCCGGCACCGACTACGTGCTGTACGGGAGACGGGGTGACGGCGACGGCGACTATCTGGCGACCTTCCAGGGCGGGGCCGGTGACATCGGCTACTACCACCGCGTCCTCTCCGACGGCGGCACCGAGACGCGGGCGGTCGCGACCGGGGACATCGACAAGGACGGCTGGGACGACCTGGTCACCGGGGAGCCGGTGGGCGGCCGTGAGGCGGGCGCGGTCACGGTCCGGTGGGGCGCCCCGGGGGGCCTCGACACCGGCCGCGAGCCCACCGGTTACGACCAGGACAGCCCGGGCGTCCCCGGTACCGGCGAGAGCGGGGACGGCTTCGGTGCCGATGTCTCGGTGGGCGATGTGACCGGTGACGGCTACCCGGACCTCGTGGTCGGCGTCCCGCACGAGGACGTACGCGGCAGCCGGGCCGGTGCCCTCGTCCTGCTCAGGGGCGGCGCCGACGGCGTCAGCACGAGCGGGGCGGTGAGCTTGCACCAGGAGAGTACGGGCGTCCCCGGCGTCGGCGAGGACGGTGACCGCTTCGGCTCCGGTGTCCACCTCGGGGACATCGACGGGAACGGCAGGGCGGATCTGTTCGCCGCCGCCGACGGCGAGGACATCGGGGAGGTGCCGGACGCGGGCGCGGTCTGGGTGCTGCGCGGCGCCGCCACCGGTCCGACGACGCGCGGTATCACCTCCTTCAACGGCGCCGACCTCGGTTTCGCGGACACCACCGGACTGCGCTTCGGTGAGGTCTTCGACCGCTGAGAATCCCCGCGGCACGGTGTTTCCCGGGGCCCGGAGTGGTCGCCCGGCCGGTGCGGGCGCAGGGTGGAAGGAGCAGGTTTCCGCACCGGAGGAGAAACCATGCCCGACAGTCGGCAGAGCAATGGGGCAGGCGGCTTCCTCCTTCGCCTGCCCGGGGTGTACGCCCCGCAGGACGACACCCGGCTGCTGCTGAAGGCGCTGGCCGCGGAGGGCGTGCGCAACGGGGCCCGGCTGCTCGACCTGGGATCGGGCAGCGGGGCGCTCGCCCTGGGCGCCGCCCGGCTCGGCGCCGAGGTGACCGCGGTGGACCTCGCCCGCCGCGCCGTGCTCGCCACCCGGCTCAACTGCCAACTGGCCCGAAAGCGCGTACGGGTGCGGCGCGGCGACCTCTTCGCCGCCGTGCACGGCGAGCGGTACGAGGTGATCCTCTGCAACCCGCCCTACGTCCCCTCCCGTGCCCCGGCGCCCTCCCCGCACCGCGCCGCTCTCGCCTGGGACGCGGGCAGCGACGGCCGGGCGGTGCTCGACCGTGTCTGCGAGGCGGCGCCGGAGGCCCTGGACCGCGGGGGTGTGCTGCTCATGGTGCACTCGGCGCTCTCCCGCCCCCAGCTGTCCCTGGCCCGGCTGCGGCGCGCCGGACTGCACGCCGCGGTCACCGACCGCCAGCGGGTACCGCTCGGGCCCGTACTCAGATCCCGGCGCCCCTGGCTGGAACAGCGCGGAATGCTGCCGCCCGCGCCGCCCGGCGAGCCGACCCGGCCGCCGAGGGCCGACGCCGACCGGGGAGCACCCGGCGGCCCGACCGGCGACACCGACTCCGGCACCGACGCCGACTCCGGCACGGGCACTGACTCCGGCGACACCCGCAACGCTGCGCCCGGTGACGGTGAACGCGCCGTCACCGAGGAACTCGTGGTGATCCGTGCCCAGCGCTCCTGAGCCCCCGGACAGCAGCGGCGCGGGAGGTGGAACCGAGGCGAGCGGCGAGGCCCCTCACCCCGGTGTGCCGAGCGGTGACCGGCGCGCGGCGCGGCGGGCGTGGGCCGAGCCGGGCGGGCCGCTGATGGTCGAAGGACCCGTGGAGTTCCGCCTGCCGAACGGCGAGACGGTCCGCTCGGACCGCTTCATGGTGGCGATCTGCACCTGCCGCCACAGCGCCGGATACCCCTGGTGCGATACGAGCCACCGCCGCCTCGCCGCCCGGCAGGAGGGCACGGCGAAGTGGCGCGTACCCGAGACGGACCGGAGCACGAGCCAGGGGTCCGAGAGCCGCCCGGAGAAGCCGCAGAAGGAAGAAGGGGTGACGCCGGGCCGGAGAAGCAGCGCGAGGACTGAATCGCCAGAGCCCCGGGAGAGGGGAGAGGACTGAATCGCGAGAGAGGGGAACCCGGACCGGCGACAGCATCCGCGCGCGGCGAAGGCCGACCCGGATGACGCCACCCGAGAGACCCTGCCCGACAGACGCCGAGCGGAGAGACACCGACCGGAGAGACGCCGATCGGGCAAGAAACTGACCGGAGAGACGAGGGATCGAGCGTGGACACCCTGACCGCCCGCCCAGCCCCCGGTGATCCAGGACCGGCGGGGCCGCGACTCCCCGAGCCGCGAGGCCCGTTGTCGGAGGCGGTCGTCCGGACGCTGCGTACCGGGGGGCCGGTGCCGCCCGCGGTCCTCGGACTGGCGGACGAGGCCGAGCCCTGGGGCGAGGATCTGCACCTCGCGCTCTACACGCTCTACGAGTTGCACTACCGCGGGTTCGCGGATGTCGGAGACGACCGCGAATGGGACCCCGAGCTGCTGCGGCTGCGCGGGGGACTGGAGCGCCGCTATCTGGCGGTGCTGCGCGCCTCCGTACCCGGTGGCGACCCCGCCCGGGCGCTGGACGCGCTCACGGACGAGGCCGGACCCGCCCCGCGTCCCGGGCTCAGCCACTACTTGGCGCGCAAGGCCACCCTCGCCCAGGTGCGGGAGTACGCGGCGCTGCGCTCCCTCTACCACCTGAAGGAGGCCGATCCGCACGCCTGGGTCATCCCGCGGCTGACCGGGACGGCGAAGGCGGCCATGGTGGCGGTCGAGTTCGACGAGTTCGGGGCGGGGCGGGCCGAGGACATCCATGCCCGGCTCTTCGCGGACCTCCTGGCGGACCTGGGCCTGGACACCGCGTACGGCCGCTATCTGGACCGGGCCCCGGCCGCCATGCTGGCCGTCGTCAACCTGATGTCGCTCTTCGGGCTGCACCGTGCCCGACGCGGCGCCCTGGTGGGGCACTTCGCCCAGGTGGAGACCACCTCCTCGCCCGCCTCGCGGCAGCTGGCGGCGGCCATGCGGCGGGTCTGCGCGGGACCGGCGGCGGTCCGCTTCTACACCGAGCATGTCGAGGCCGACGCCGTGCACGAGCAGGTGGTGCGCCACCAGGTGGTCGGCGGACTGCTGCGCGAGGAGCCCTGGCTGGCGGGCGAGATCGGCTTCGGGGTCGAGGCCACCGCGCTGGTCGAGGACAGGTTCGGCGAGGCCGTCCTCGGCCGGTGGACGGAAGGGGAGAGCGCGCTGCGCCCGGCCGCCTGAACCCCTGGCCACGGCACCGCGGGCCCGACGCGGCTGACCGGCCACCGCCCGCCGCGCACCCCGACGGTGATACCCGGGGGTGACATCCGTCGGAACGAGGATGTGTGAGCGGACAAAAGGAGGTTAGAAGAAGCTCCAGTGCTTGAGACACCAGGCACCCTCGCGGGTGGTCGTGTGTCCGGACACTGTTTTCGGTGATCGCTCGCCATAGAGAGCCTTGCGGAGGATCACCGAATGGTTACAGCAGTTCTGCCGGTACCCGAACAACGGACGTCGGCATCACGGATGCCGGTCTCGTCCGCTGACACCACCAGTGACACCAAGGACGACTTCCGGCGGCTGCGCGCACTGCCGGAAGGGCCCGGACGCTGGCTGCTGCGGGACCGTATCGTGTCGGACTGGCTTCCGATGTCCCGCCGTATAGCCGCCAAATACCGCGGCCGCGGCGAGAATTGGGAAGACCTCTGCCAGATTTCCGCGCTCGGCCTGGTGAAGGCCGTGAACGGATTCGATCCCGAGGTCTCACCGGCTTTCGAGACATACGCCGTGCCCACCATTCAGGGCGAGATC
Organism: Streptomyces physcomitrii; assembly: GCF_012273655.1. Taxonomy (GTDB): domain Bacteria; phylum Actinomycetota; class Actinomycetes; order Streptomycetales; family Streptomycetaceae; genus Streptomyces; species Streptomyces physcomitrii. Next base: position 65,533 of record NZ_JAAWWP010000006.1, read on the forward strand.
AAGCACCATTTCCGGGACAACACCTGGGGCGTCCATGTGCCCCGCCGGGTACAGGAGTTGCGGGGCACCGTACGCGCCGCCTATCGGGAACTCGCGCCGCGGACCTCGCCCCGCCGGCCCCAGGTCGAGGACATCGCGGAATACTCGGGGCTGAGCCAGAAGGAGGTCCGCGAGGGGATGCAGGCGCTGCACAGCTACCGCCCGCTCTCCACCGACGTGAGCTACGGCGAGGGCGGCGAGAGCACCCTCACCGACCGCTTCGGCGCCTCGGACCCCGGCTTCGACCTCGTCATCGGCCGGGAGGCGGTGCGCCCCGCCCTGGCGCGGCTGCCGGACCGCGAACGCCGCATCCTCTACATGCGCTTCTTCCGCTCCATGACCCAGAGCACCATCGCGGCGGAGCTGGGGCTGTCCCAGATGCATGTCTCCCGCCTCATCAGCCAGGCCTGCGCCCAGGTCCGCCGGGATGTCGAAAATGAAGAAGAAGGCGCAGAGGGCGCAGAGGCGGCGTGAGCGGGCGCGGGGCCGCCTTCCCGAGGCGGGCGAGGCGCGAAGAAGAGTGATCGTCTAGGGTGTTCCCGGGTCCAGCAGCGCGGCCCGCCATCTCGCGCTGCTCAGGAGACCTCCGTGCCCTCCAGTTCCTTCACGTCTTCCCCCGGTGAACGGCCTTGGCCGGCGGCGCGGGTGAGGACTCTGCACCTCAGCGGAGACGTGGACGAGGAGGACTGCGCCGAACTCACCGCCCGGATACACCGGCTCGCGGGCGAGGCGGACGCCGGCCCTTTCGTGGCACTGGAGCTCTCCCGCGCCGTCCGGCTCTCGGAGGCCGCCGCCCACGCCCTGATCCGGCTGGTGCTCGCGGGCGGTGAGCGGCACCCCCGGGTCGTCCTCACCGGTGAATGGCTCTCCCACCCGGACCTCGCCCGGCACCGGAGCGAACCGGCCGGGGCGCCGGGCGAGGAGGCCTCCGTACTCGAACGCCAGCTCCAGGACCTGCGGGCCAGCCTGCTGACCAGACCGCTCATCGCCCAGGCGCAGGGCGTGCTCCAGGAGCGGTACGCGCTGTCCGCCTCGGTGAGCACCTTCGATCTGCTGCGGGAGAGTTCGCAGCGCCACAACATCAAGCTGCGCTCCCTGGCCGCCGCCTTCCTGAGCGCGCCGCGGCCCCCGGGCGAGGTGCCGCTGTGGTTCCCGGGCCGCAAACGGGCGCCCGTCCCGGCCCTGGACTTCGCCCGGCAGATGGAGCGCAGCCGGGTGCCGCGCAGCGCGCTCGCGGAGGCCGCGCTGCGGGCCGCGCTGCGCGGCACCCGCAGCGACTGGGGCCTGCTCCAGGTGGTGGACCCGGTGATCGGCCTGCAACTGGAGGCCGACCACGAGATGCCGAAGGAACTCCTCGACCTCCTCGCCCGGGTCCCCGAGCCGGACGAGCAGAGCATGGCGGCCAGGGCGCTGGAACACGGCGTACGGATCGACCACGTCGAGGACGAGGACGGCTCGCCCTTCGGCGAGGGCCTCGGCCGGCTGCTGCGGAAGGCGGGGGTGGGCAGGGCGCACTGCGCTCCGCTGCTCTCGCCGGCCGGCGCCCGTACCGGTGTGATCACGGTCTTCGCCCCGGTGGGCCGCGACCGGCTCTCCGAGACGGAATCGAAGGCCCTCGACCTGATCGCCGCGCAGACGGGCGCCTGGCTGGACTGGCATCGCCGTACGGTGGTGATGGACGCCCTGGAGTTCCTGCACCGGCGGGCGAGAACCCTGGCCGTCCCGCTCGCGACCTGACCCCGCACCGGCGAGCGCACCTGGAGCGCACCCGGCGGTCAGGGCCCGGACCCGGGCTCCGACCCGCTCCCGGCGCGGGCTCAGGCGGTCTTGGACCCGGCGCCGCCCAGCGCCTCGATCAACTGCCCCCGGTTCATCGAGGAGCGGCCGCGCACCCCGGCCTCGGCGGCCCGCTCGTACAGCTCCTCCTTGCTGAGCCCGTCCAGTCCGCCGCCCGAACTCCCGCCCGCGGCACCGCTCTTCGCCTTGCCGCCGCCCTGCTTGCCGCCCTCGGCGCCACCGTCCGACCGGCCGCCGCGGCCCGGGCCCCGCCGCCCCGAGCCGCCCCGCCCCGGGCCCCGCCGGGCCGAGTCGACGCTCGCCTGCAGCGCGTCCATCAGATCGATCACATTGGTCGACTCCGCGGGTTCCGCCGCCTTCGGCACCGACTCGCCCCGGCTCTTCGCCTCCACCAGCGAGCGCACGCTCTCCTGATACGTGTCGTGGTACTCCTCGGGGTCCCAAGCGGTGCTCATCGCCTCCACCAGCTGCACCGCCGTACGCAGCTCCTTGTTCTTCGAGGGCCCGCCCCTGACCCGCTCGGGCACCGGGCCGACCTCCTCGCGGGGGCTGCGCACCTCGTCGGCCCAGTGCAGGGTGTGCAGGGCGAGGATGTCCCCCTCCGCGGTGACCGCGACCAGATGCTCCCGGCCGCGCAGCACGAAGGTGGCGATCCCGGCGCGGTGGGACTGGGCGAGGGCGTCCCGCAGCAGCCCGTACACCTTCTCGTTCTCCTCGCCCTTCGGGCCCAGGTAGTAGGTGCGGTCGAAGTAGACCGGCTCGACCTCGTCCAGGTCGACGAAGCCGCTGATCTCCAGGGAGCGGGACCGGCCGGGCGCGATGTCGTCCAGCTCCTCCGGCTCGACCACCACGTACTCCTCACCGACGTCGAGGCCCTTGACGATGTCGTCCGCGGGGACCTCCTCGCCGGTGCGCTCGTTGACCCGGCGGTTGCGGATCCGGTCGGAGGTGCCGCGCTGGAGCTGGTGGAAGCGGAGGCTGTGGCCGCGGGTCGCGCCGTACAGCTGCACGGGCACGCTGACCAGGCCGAAGGAGAGCGTGCCGGTCCACACGGGTCGGGCCATCACCCGGACTCCCTCCTCCGCGGGCGCCCGCGGTCCTGCCTCCATCGCAGGCCACCGGGGCGGTGATCGCAATCGGGCCCGGCGACGGCGGCCTGCCCGCGTGGGGCACCGCCGGGGCGGAACAACCCGGATGGGGCAGCCGAAACCGGTAGAGGCGGCCGAGCCGGGTAGGGGAGAGGGATGAACAGCAACAGCCACACCGTACTGGCCGCATCGACCACCACCTCCATGTTCCTGATCGTCATCGGCGTCGTGGTCGTCCTCGGGCTGATCGGTGCCTTCCTCGCCGGACGGCGCCGCGCCGCTGCCCGCCGGACCGCCAGCACGCCCGCCGGTACCGGGGCCCAGCTCTCCCGCGGCGAGACCCAGCGCGGCGACACCTGGCAGACCCCGGCCGACGACCCGGACCAGGGCCACCCGCACCCCTGACCGCAGGGCCGCACGGCCGCACGTACGCCGGCACGCCCCCGCGTCCGTCTCGCCGGAGCCGTACCGCGCTTCACCGGAGTCCCTACGGCCGGTCTGTCAGCGGAGTCCGTACAGCCGGTCTCACCGGAGTCCGTACGGCGGTCTCACCGGGGTGCGTACGGTGACCCCGCCACCTCGGCCAGTTCGACCAGGAGCCGCTGGCTCTCGGCGTTCAGGGCGCCGAGGCCGGGGGTGCCGGTGCCGGGTCCGGAACGCATCAGGTCCTTCAGGCGCTCCATGGCGAGATGCGCCTCGTGGAGATGCCTGCCGCGCGAGGCGGTGACGGTCTCCCCGTCCGCCCCGTCCGCCTCATCCTCCTCGGCGGCGTACAGGGCCGCGTCCGCGCGGCAGACCTCGGCGGCCGAGCGCAGCAGTTCGGCGAGGATGTCGAGGGCGGGCTGCGAGGGGAGGTCGAATCCCGGCCGGGTGCCCGCGGCCTCCCACAGGGTGCGGGCCAGGGCCTCCAGATGGTCGGTGATGTGCGCCCAGTGCAGGTCCTCCTCGAAGACCCGGCGGGCGGGCGTGGTGCGCCGCAGGTGGCGGCCCGGATTCAGCCGCAGGCTCTCCTCGTGCCAGCCGTGCGCGGTACGCAGCTCGGTGACCGCGGTGCCGAGCGCCCGTGCGGCGGCGTGCCACTCCTCGGCCTGGTCGATGTCGTACCCGATGCTCACGGAGTCGGCCATGTCCTGGAGGAGCAGCGCGCTCCGGTGCGGGATGTCCGCCTGGAGCCGGCGCAGTCCGCGAGTGTGCAGCGGCGGCAGGATCAGCGCGTTGACGGCCACCCCGATGCAGGCGCCGAGCAGGGTCTCCATGACGCGGTGGCCGACGTCCGCCGGGGTGGAGGACTGGTAGGCGAGGACGAAGAGCGCGGTGCTCGCGGCGTAGAGGCCCTGGCTGCCGAAGCGGCTGTAGTTGCCGAGCAGCACGGTCAGCGGCAGCGCGATGACCATCGCGACCATCGTGTTGTGCGTGAGCGCCGCGGTGGCGGCGGCGATCGCGGTCCCGGCCGTCACCACCAGGACGTGCTGCACGGCGGAGCGCAGCGAGCGGTAGACGGTGGCCTGCACCAGGACGACCGCGGCCCAGGGGGCCATCAGCGCCATCGGGGCGTTCCACCACCAGCCCGCCACCGCCCAGGCGAGGGCCGCGGCCCCGGCGGCCTTGAGCGACTGGACCAGAAGTTCGCGCTCCGGCCCCGGGCCCTGGCAGGCCCTGCGCGCCGAGGACCAGACGCCCGCCGCCTCCCAGGGGAGCCGGCGCCGCACCGCGCCCATCGCCTGCCGGGTTCGCTGTATCAACTGAGCCACCTGAACTACCTGAACTACCTGGACGAGCTGGACTACCTGGACTAGCTGGAGGGGAACTGGCCTGCCGCGCCGCACGGGCCCGTGCGCGCCGTCCGCGATCCGTCCCCGACCCGGCAGTCTGCTACGGCCACGGTCCGGGCCGCGATCCGTACCGGTTGCCCCCGCCGGGAGCGGGGAGCACGGTGGGGAGGTACGGCGGCGACACCCAGCGGAGTGACCGCGCCCGGGCACGGTAAACGTGGCGCGGTGGATCCCCCGGGCACGGGCCCGTACCCGAAGCGCGGTCACCGCCCGCCCTCGCCCGGCCGGGACCGAGAGATCCGGAGCCATATCCATGTGTAGACATGACGATTCCGGTCACCCACCGGGAGTACCGCCTCGCGCGTCGGCGAGGACATGAGCGGCCCGGTGGCGCGCGAGGCGGTGCCAAGGCCCCGGCAGACGCCGCCCGGCCCCGCCGCCCCGTGCCTCGCCTGAGGCGGCGCTCGCGAAGGAGGAACGATGACCGACCCCCGCGGCTCGCAGGACCCGGACTCCCCGCGCCCCCGCCCGCAGCAGCCCGAGCAGGAGCAGCAGCACCCCGGCAGCACCGAGGAGATGGAGCCCCGCCCCGACCACGGAGAGGACTCCTACCGGGGGAGCGGGCTGCTCCAGGGGCGGCGGGCGCTGATCACCGGCGGGGACTCCGGGATCGGGCGGGCGGTGGTGCTCGCCTTCGCCCGGGAGGGCGCGGACGTCGCCTTCACCTACCTGCCCGAGGAGCGCGAGGAGGCCGAGCGGTCCCGCCGCCATGTGACGGACGCGGGGCGCCGGGCACTCGCCGTGGAGTGCGACATCCGCGAGGAGAGCCGGTGCGCCGATCTGGTGGACCGTACGGTGGCGGAGCTGGGCGGGGTCGACATCCTGGTCAACAACGCCGCGTACCAGATGTCGCAGCCCAAAGGCATCGGTGACATCACGACGGAGCAGTTCGACCGGGTGGTGCGGACCAATCTCCACGGCATGTTCTGGCTCAGCAAGATGTGCCTGCCGCACATGGGGCCGGGCTCCGTCATCCTCAACACCACCTCGGTCCAGGGCTACAAACCCAGCCCCCACCTCCTGGACTACGCGATGACCAAGGGCGCCATCACCACCTTCACCCAGGGGCTCGCCCAGATGCTCGCCGGGGACGGGATCCGGGTGAACGCGGTGGCCCCCGGCCCGGTGTGGACCCCGCTGATCCCCGCCACGATGCCGGAGACCGCGCACTTCGGGGAGCAGTCGCCGCTGGGCCGCCCCGCCCAGCCCGCCGAACTGGCGCCCGCCTACGTCTTCCTCGCCTCCGACCGGGCGAGCTACCTCACCGGCGAGATCCTCAACGCCACCGGCGGCACCCCGCTGCCGTGAACCGCCCCGACGACCTGTCTCGTACGACCTTCCCGTACGAACCGCTCGAAAGGACACCGACATGCCTGCCGGATCGAACGCGAAGCGCGAGCGCCAGTACGAGCACATCAAGGAGGGCGCCCAGCGGCGCAGCGTGGGGGAGGAGCGGGCCGAGGAGATCGCCGCCCGCACCGTGAACAAGGAGCGGGCGCGCTCCGGTGAGTCCCGCAGCGCCAGCCGTACGTCGGTCGAGGACCCCAAGTCCGCCTCCGAGCGCGGCGGTTCGCGCTCGCACTCCGGAGCCGAAGGGCCCACCAAGGACCAGCTCTACGCGGAGGCGCGGAAGAAGAACGTCGAGGGCCGCTCCTCGATGAACAAGCAGGAACTCCGCCGCGCCCTCGGCTACTGACCCGCCATGGTCGCCGTGGCGGGCGGCGAGGACGGCGCGCACAAGGTGAGCGCGGACCTCCACCGGGGCCTCGACGACGCGGGCCACTCGCCGGACCCCGACGCGGACGCCCACCGGGTCGGTGAGGCCGTGCGGGGCACCGACCACAAGGACCCCTCCGAGACCCCCGAGACCACGGCGTCCGCCAACCGGACCCTCGCGCCGAACTCCCCGCACCTGGCGCGGCTGCCGGCCACCTCGGGGCACCCCGGCAAGGCATGACCCGGACGAGAACGGACCGGACCGACGACAGGAGAGCAGCGCCATGCGTGCACTGACCTGGCAGGGAAAGCGCGAGGTACGGGTGGAGGACGTGCCCGACCCGCGGATCGAGAAGCCGGACGACGTGATCGTCCAGGTGACCTCCACCGGGATCTGCGGATCCGACCTGCACCTCTACGAGGTACTCGGCCCCTTCCTCGACCCCGGTGACATCCTGGGCCACGAGGCCATGGGCATCGTCGCCGAGACCGGGCCCGAGGTCACCGCGGTGTCCGTCGGCGACCGCGTGGTGGTGCCCTTCAACGTCAGCTGCGGCACCTGCTGGATGTGCTCCCGCGGACTGCACTCGCAGTGCGAGACCACCCAGGTGCGGAGCATGGGCACCGGCGCCTCGCTCTTCGGCTTCACCAAGCTGTACGGCCAAGTGCCGGGCGGCCAGGCCGAGTTCGTGCGCGTCCCGTTCGGCAACACGCTGCCCGTGGTGGTCCCCGGGGGCCCGCCCGACGACCGCTTCGTCTACCTCTCGGACGTGCTGCCCACCGCCTGGCAGGCCGTGGAGTACGCCGCCGTCCCGCCCGGGGGCAGCGTCACCGTGCTCGGCCTGGGCCCGATCGGCGACATGGCCGCGCGGATCGCCCGCCACCGCGGCGCGGAACTGGTGATCGGCGTGGACCTGGTGGACGCCCGACTGGAGCGCGCCCGCGCCCGCGGTGTCACCTGTCTCGACGTGCGCGAGCACGGCGGGAAACTCCCGGATGCGGTACGCGAGTTGACCGACGGGCGGGGCACCGACGCAGTCATCGACGCGGTCGGCCTCGAGGCGCACGGCTCGCCGGTCGCCAAGGCCGCGCAGTGGGCGACCGGACTGCTGCCCGACGCCGTGGCCCGGCCGCTCATGGAGAAGGCCGGGGTGGACCGGCTCGGCGCGCTGCTCGCGGGCATCGACATCTGCCGCCGCGGCGGCACCCTGTCGGTCTCCGGGGTCTATGGCGGGGCCGCCGATCCGCTGCCCCTGCTGACCATGTTCGACAAGCAGCTCCAGATCCGGATGGGCCAGGCCAACGTCCTGCGCTGGGTGCCGGACCTTCTGCCGCTGCTCACCGACGAGGATCCCCTCGGCGTCGACGGCTTCGCCACCCACCACCTCCCCCTGAACGAGGCGCCCCAGGCCTACGCCACCTTCCGGGCCAAGGAGGACGGCATGGTGAAGACCCTGCTCAGGCCCTGAGCGGGACCGCATCCGCCGGAGCGCGCGGCCGCCCCGTACGGCGGGACGGTCCGGCGACCACACAAGGGGGCTGGCGACACGCAAGGGTCCGGCGACAGGCAAGGCGACACGGAAAGGCAGGCCCTCATGGACCGCGAACCCACCAAGTCCGCCCTCACCGGGCAGTCGGCGCTGGTGACCGGAGGGTCCAGGGGACTGGGCCTGCTGCTCGCGGAGCGCCTGGCCGCCCGCGGCAACCGTGTGACCATCGCCGCCCGGGACCCGGAGGAGCTGGAGCGGGCCGCCTCCTGGGTCGCCCGGCACACCGGTACCACCCCCACCACGCGGGTGTGCGACGTCCGCGAGGAGGAGGCGGTCGGCGCGCTCGTCGCGCAGACGGCCGAGGAGCAGGGCGGACTCGACGCGGTCTTCTCCGTGGCGGGCATCATCCAGGTCGCCCCGGTCGCGGCCCTCGACCCGGAGAGTTTCCGCGCGGCGATGGACACCATGTTCCACGGCAATGTCCACACCTCGCTGGCTGCCCTGCCCCATCTGCGCCGCAGCCCGTACGGCGGCCGGCTGATCCTGGTCGGGTCGGTCGGCGGCCTGCTCGCGGTGCCGCATCTGGTGCCCTACTCCTGCGCCAAGGCCGCCGTCGCCGCGCTGGCCGAGGGGCTGCGCACCGAGCTGGCCGGTTCCGCGGTGAGCGTGACCGCCGCGCACCCGGGGCTGATACGTACCGGCTCGCACCGGCAGGCGCAGTTCGGGGGCGACCGCGCCCGGGAGTTCGCCTGGTTCGCGGCGCTCTCCGGAGCGCCCCTCGTCTCGATGGACGCCCGGCGCGCCGCCGAGCGGATCGTGCGGGCGGCCGAACGGCGCCGCGTCCGGCTGGTCCTCACCCCCGCCGCCCGCGCCGCGGGCCTGGCCCACGGGGTGGCTCCCGCGCTCACCACCCGGGCGAGCGGGCTCGCCGCCCGGCTGCTGCCCGCCCCCGGACCCGGCGACGACCTCGCGGCCGGGCACCGGTTGGCGGAGCCCCGGCTCGGCCGCTGGCAGGACACGCTGCGCCGCCTCGGCAGCCGCCTCAACGACCGGGCGGCGCACCGCTTCAACCAGTAGGCGCCGTACCTCCGGTGCCGGTCCCTCCGGCACACCGCCGCCCGCGCGTCCGAATTCCTCGGCTCGTTCATGCATACGTGCGAAAAGCAGGGGCACCCCGGTTCTCATCACGGCAGAACCCCAGCAACACGGCACTCCGTAAAGAAGCCGCGGATGCCGATTTTTCCCGTATGCCCCGAGGACAAGCAGGCAGTTGATGAGCAGCGACGACAGCAAGAGCGACCAGGACCGGATCGGTCTGCCCGCGGCCATGCGGCGGGCCGCCGCACAGCTGGCCGAGCTGCTGCAGCGTGAATCCGGCGAGGTGTCGGCCGTCAAGGCGACCGATGAGGGCTGGTCCGCGCAGGTCGAGGTGGTCGAGATCGAGAAGGTCCCGGACACCATGACCGTGATGGCCTCCTACCGCGTCGAACTCGACGGGCAGGGCGAACTCCTCGCCTACGAGCGCGTGAAGCGCTACGCCCGCGGTCAGATCGACCGGCGCTGAGCATCGTCCTGCCCCTCGGCGGCCCCCGCGTACCGGCGAATGAGCCGAGCGGTCGCGGCGGCCATGATCCCCGAAAGGAGTCCCCTGTGACACTCGTCCAGCAGAGCAGTGCGACGAGCGGCGGTAGTGGGTCCGGAAACCTCTACGACGTCCTCGAACTCATCCTGGACCGCGGTCTGGTGATCGACGCCTTCGTGCGCGTCTCGCTCGTCGGCATCGAGATACTCAAGATCGACGCCCGTATCGTCGTCGCGAGCGTCGACACCTATCTGCGGTTCGCCGAGGCCTGCAACCGCCTCGACCTGGAGTCGGGCCGCAAGGCGCCCAGCCAACTCACCGATCTGGTCGGCGACATGACCGAGAACGGCGCCAAGGGCAAGTCGAAGGGCGCGCTCACCGGCGCCGTCGAGGCGGTCACCGAGTCGCTCCAGGGCAAGAAGGACGACTCCGGGCAGGAAGAGGAGGCGCCGAGGAAGCGGCCGGCCCGCAAGTCCTCCTCCAGCAGGCAGTCCGCCCAGCGCTCGGAGGGCTGATCCATGTCCACCTACGTGTACGCCCTCACCGGCGCCGGCCAGCCGCTCCCCCTGGAGGAGCTGCGGGGCGTGGGTGAACCCGCCGCCGCGCTGCGGACGGTGCGGGGCCGTGAGCTGATGGCAGTGGTCAGCGACGCGCCCGACCGTCTGCGCGCCAAGCGGCGGGACGTGAGCGCCCACCAGGAGGTGGTGGAGGCGCTGATGCGGGAGACCGCGGTGCTGCCGATGCGCTTCGGCCTGGTGGCCCCGGACGACGAGCAGCTCTCCGCCTCCCTGATCGAACGGGAGAGCGCCTACCAGCAGCGTCTGGAGGAGATCGCCGGACACGCGGAGTACAACCTCAAGGCGTCCCGGGACGAGGAGGACCTGCTCCGGGAGATCCTGCGGGACTCCGAGCCGGCCCGGCAGCTCAACGAGCGCATCCGCACCGGCCAGGGCACCCACGAGGACCGGGTGGCCCTCGGCGAACTCGTCTCCGGCGAGGTCGCAGCCCGCCACCGCGCGGCCGCCGAGAGGGTCGAGAACGCCCTCTCCTCCTGCGCCGCGGAGGCCTTCCTCGGGGAGGGCGCCGAAGGCCACTTCATGAACACCTCCTTCCTGGTGCCGAAGGAGCGGGAAGCGCTCTTCCACCAGACGGTGCGCACGACGGCCGACGAGGCGGGCGAGGCCTACACCTTCACCCTGACCGGTCCGCTGCCGCCGTACAGCTTCGTCTGAACGGCCCCGCCGCCACCGGCAGTTGTCCCACGAGCGCGCGGAGGTGGTGGCCCCCATGGGCCTCCTCACGAGCATTCTCACGCTGCCGCTCGCTCCCGTGCGGGGGACGACCTGGGTTCTCGACCAGGTGATCCTCGCCGCGGAACGCGAGTACTACGACCCCGCGGTGGTCCGCCGCCAACTCGCCGATCTCGAAGGGGAGCTGACGAACGGACTCATCGACGACGAGGAGTTCGACCGGCGGGAGGACGCCCTCCTCGACCGGCTGGAGGAGATCGAGGCCTACCAGGACCGGATCGCCGGGGGCTGAACCGCCCGCTCCTCCCCTCCCGCAGCACCTGACATCCCATCGACCGAGGTACCACGATGACCAACATCAAGATAGGCGCGGCCCTGGCAGGCGGTTACCTGCTAGGCCGCACCAAGAAGGCCAAACTCGCCATCGGCTTCGGCATGTTCCTGGCCGGCAAGAAGCTGGACCTGGACCCCCGGGCCCTGGCCAAGACCCTCGCCGCCTCACCCGCGCTCAGCGGCCTCAACCAGCAGGTCCGCAAGGAGCTGGTGGACGCCACCAAGTCCGCGGCCACCGACGCCCTCACCAAGCGGGTCTCCGGACTCGCCGACTCCCTCCAGGACCGTACGAAGGCGATCGGCACCGCCGACTCCGCGCGCCGTGCGGACGAGGACGAGGACGAGGCCGGGGGAGCCGAGGAGGACGGGCGTGCGGCCCGGGGCGCCGAGGAGGACGGCGAGGAGGCCGAGGAGAGTCGGCCGAAGAAGACCGCCGCCCGCCGCAAGGCGCCCGCGAAGAAGACCGCCACACGTACCTCCCGCACGTCCCAGGAGGGCGGCCGCCGTACGCGGGAGGGATCGGCTTCCAGAGGCGAGGGCTCGCCCGCCCGCAAGCGGACCGCCGCGGCGGCGAAGAAGACCTCGGCCTCCGCCCGTAAGGCGCGGGGTGAGCGCAATGGCTGAGAACGCACTGGGCCGCCTGAAGGACGACGTCGTCGGCAACCCCGCGACGGACCGCCTCAAGCAGGAGCTGGGGAACTACCTCCAGGCGCGCGCCGAGCATGCCGTGAGCAACCTCGGCAGCAAGCTGGGCGACGCCGCCGCGAAGTTCGGTGAATCGGGCAGCGGCCCCCTCGCCAAGGGCAGCAAGGCCCTCAGCGAGGGCAAGTCGCCCGCGAAGGCGGCCCTGACCGCCGGTGCCTCGCACCTGAAGGACACCGTCAAGGACAAGATCAAGGGCGCCTTCGGCAAGGGCGGCAAATCGGGCGGCGGCAAGTCCAAGAGCGTGACCATCGTCGAGGACATCGACGTCGGCGTGCCCGTGCGCGAGGCCTACGACCAGTGGTCGCAGTTCCAGGAGTTCAGCACCTTCGCCAAGGGCGTCGTCAGCGTGGAGCGCGCGGACGACACCACCAGCAACTGGAAGGTGAAGGTCGCCAAGTCCACCCGGAGCTGGCGGGCCAATGTCACCGAGCAGATCCCGGACGAGCGGATCACCTGGACCACCGAGGGCGCCAAGGGCACCGTCAAGGGCGTCGTCACCTTCCACGCCCTCACCGAGGACCTCACCCGCGTCCTGCTGGTCCTGGAGTACTTCCCCAAGGGGCTGTTCGAGAAGACCGGCAACATCTGGCGGGCCCAGGGCCGCCGCGCCCGCCTCGATCTGAAGCTCTTCCGCAAGTTCCTCATGATGCGCGGCGAGGCCACCGACGGCTGGCGCGGCGAGATCCGCGACGGCGAGGTCGTCCTCAGCCACGAGGACGCGGTGGAGGAGGAAGAGGCCCGCGCCGCCGAGGAGGAGGGCGAGGAGGGCACCGAGGCCGAGGACTCCGGCGCCGAGGAGGAGTACGAGGAGGACGAGCCCGTCCAGGACCAGGACGAGGAGCCCGCCGCCGAGGACGAGCCGCTCGACGAGGACGAGGACGAGGCCGCCTACGCCGACGAGGAAGAGGAGGCGGAGGAGGACCCTGCGGACGACGATCCCGCCTACGAGGACGAGAACGAGGACGAACTCGCCTACGAGGACGAGGAGGCCGAGCCCGAGGCCCCTGAAGAGGCCGAGGACGCCGAGGACGAGGAGAAGTCCTCCCGCCGCAGGGCCTCCGCCGCCCGCTGACCGCCCCCTGGGCCCTGTCGTCAAACTCCCCTCTTGCGTCGCGACGCCTGGCACGCACTCTCGCCGCACCGGGCACAAGGCCAAATACATCCAGTACGAGACCTTGCACCCGGCACACCGAAAGCACGCACCAGACGCCGCAACGCCGCCCTCCGGGCGACGAGGAGAGTTTGACGACAGGCCCTAGCAGAGCACAGAAAGAAGGGACGACACCGTGTCCGACTCCTTCGCCGGCCGTCTGCCTTCCCCTTCGCGGGCGACTCCGGCCACCTCGCAGCAGGGTTCCTCGGCCAATCTCGCCGACATCCTGGAGCGCGTCCTGGACAAGGGCGTGGTGATCGCGGGCGACATCCAGATCAACCTGCTGGACATCGAGCTGCTGACCATCAAGCTCCGGCTGCTGATCGCCTCCGTCGACAAGGCGAAGGAGATGGGCATCGACTGGTGGGAGCACGACCCCTCGCTCTCCTCGCGCGCGAGCCGGGAGCGCCCCGGGTCCGTACGTTCCGCGAACGGTGCCGAAGCGCTCTCCTCGCGCGAGGAGTCCGGGTCGGCCTCGCTGCGGGAGGAGAACGACCGGCTGCGTGCCGAGCTGGACCGGCTGCGCGCCGAGAGCGGCGCGCAGCCGGCCACCGCCACCGCGGACGAGGAGGGCACCCGATGAGCGGCCTGCCGCAGGAGGCCCCCACCACGGTTCCGGGAAGGGCCGAGGGGCCGGAGCCGTCGGACAGGGCGGATACGGCGCCGGAGGCGGCCCGCCTCGCGCCCGGCGCGACCGGCGCGGCGGCCCGAGTGACCGCCGCCGCACCGGAGACGACGGCCGCCGCACCGGAGATGACGTACGTCTACGCCGTGGGCCGGGACCCCGCCGCCCTGGAGGAACTCGCCGCCCGCACCCCGGGTGTGGACGGGGGCCCGCTGCGCGCGGTCCGCGACGGGGAACTCGTCGCCCTGGTCTCCTCGGTCCCGGCCGGCTCCTTCGACGAGGGTGGTCTCCATGCCCAGCTGGAGGATCTCGCACGCCTGGAAGCGCTGGCCCGTGCTCACCACGCCGTGGTGGACGCGGCCTTCGCCGCCGCCACGGTGCTGCCGATGCGGCTGGCGACGGTCTACCTCGACGACTCCCGCGCCCGCGAGGTCCTGGTCCGGGAGGCGGCCCGGCTCGGCCGCCTCCTGGACCTGCTCGACGGCCAGGTCGAACTGGGCCTGAAGGTCTACGCCGACGCCGCCGCGGCCCGGCGTCCCGCGGCGGCGCCGACCGCCGCCGGCCCCGGCCGCGCCTATCTGCAACGCCGCCGCACCGAACAGCGGCAGAGCCGGGACCTCTACCGGGAGGCGGCCCAACTCGCCGAGGAGGCCGCGAGGTTGGCGGACTCCCTGGCCCGGGCCCGGGTGGTCCACCGGCCGCAGCAGGGCGAACTGGCGGCCACCCGCGCGGAGAACATCGCCAACGAGGCCTACCTCGTGCCCGCCGGGAGCGCGGCCGCCTTCCGGGACCGGCTCACCGCCCTCGCCGCGGACACCCCGGGCGTCTTCGTCGAGGTCACCGGGCCCTGGGCGCCCTACTCCTTCACGGACTCCCCGGTACCCGAAGCCACCGGCGGGCCGCGATGACGAGCGTCCACCCGGCCCCCGGCGACCGGCCCGCCGCCCACCCGGCGGCCGGTCCTCCCGTGGCGCTCATCGACCTGCTCGACCGCCTTCTGCAGGGCGGGGCGGTGCTCACGGGCGACCTGGTCCTGTCCATCGCCGATGTCGATCTCGTCCACATCGACCTCCGCGCGGTCATCCGCTCCCTCGACGCGGACAACCCCGGGCCGTGGTGAGGCCCCCGCCCCGCTGACCGCCCCGTGCCCACCGGTGACGCCCGCCCCGTCCACGCCCCCGAAGGAGAGCCCGATGACCCAGCTCCGCGCCACGGACCCCGACCACCGGGAGGGCGAGGATCCGCTCACCACCCTCGCGCGCAGCGCCGCCCAGGCCTTCGACCTGCTGCCCGCCGAGCCGGGGACCGGCCGGGCACCCGCCGGGGCGCGCCGGCTGGCCGCCGACCCGGAGACGGTCGAACGCGATCTGCTCAAGCTCGTCCTCACCCTGGTGGAGCTGCTGCGCCAGCTGATGGAGCGCACGGCCCTGCACCGGGTGGACAAGGAGGACCTGACGAGCGAGCAGGAGGAGCGCATCGGCCTGACCCTGATGCTGCTCCACGACCGCATGGGGGAGCTGTGCGCGGAGCACGGCCTGGAGATGGAGGACCTCAATCTCGACCTGGGCCCCCTGGGCTCGCTGCTGCCCCGCTGAACCACCCGTACCGCCCGTACCTGCCGTCTGAACCACCCGTACCCGCCGTCCGCCCACCGGCCCGGGCTCCCTGTACTCGGTGTACTCGGTGCGGTTCCCCTGCCCATGACGCGTCCGCCCTTCCCGGGCCGCGGCCGTCCACGCTCCCTCCTCGGTCCTACGCTGGTGCCGCCTCCCTGACCTCCTCGACCACGCCCTTGTCCAGGGCGGCCCGTACCAGTCCCGCCGCCAGCTCGGCGCGGTGACCCTCGGGGACCAGGCGGCCGAGGGTGCGCGAGGTCTTCGGCAGCCCGAGGCGTTCGGCGCCCTGGACCGCCTTGCCGTCGATGTACGGGGCGAACTCCGGCCAGAGATCCTGGACTTCACGCAGGAAGATGTCGGCGCCGGTCGGCCCGATGCCCGGTACCTCGCGTAGCAGCGCGCGCATCCGGCGCGGGTCGCCGTCGGCCTCGGCCCGCATCCGGCGCAGGTCGCCCCCGTGGCGTTCGCGGACGAAGCGGGCGCTCTTGCCGAGCGTGGTGGCGGTGCTCTCGTCGTACCGGCGGTAGTGGCCCTCGCCGAGGGCGTCCACGCGCCGCTGCCAGTCGGCCGCCTCCATGCGCTGCGGGGTGCGCATCCCGGCGTCGAACAGCGCACGCGCGGCCGCCACCGCGACACCGGCCCGGATGCGGGCGCTGAGCAGGGCGGCCAGGACCAGGGTCTGGTACAGCGGTTGCGGGGTGTCGCGCAGCCGGATGCCCGCCTCGTGCGCGTAGGTCTCGCCGTGCGTGCGCAGCAGGGCGTCGACGGTGCGCTCGCGGGTGGTGGTGCGGGCCATCGGTGTCTCCCTTCACGGGGCGCCGGGCCTCGGCGGTGCGCACGGGGCCGCGGGGCGGCGCCGGCACCCGCCGGATCCCTACGGGAATGGTCCCAGAGCGCCGGGTGTCCCGCAGATCCGCAGGTCCACGGGTACGTACGGCGCTCCACGGATACGTACAAGCGCTGGTATGCGGGCTGGCCCGGCCGCTACCCGGGCACCCGGCAGTGAGTCGAGGGCTAGGGAATTCGGACGGGATTGTGTGCTCTGTGCCCCGGGTAACCGGCCGGTATGAGTGAGACCCTGCGGCTGCGCGCCGGACGCCGCACCGTGGAGATCCGGCGCCCCGGCAAGCGGCTCTTCCCCGAGGGCGGGCCGACCAAGGCGGACCTGGCCGAGTACCAGCGCCGCATCGCGCCGTATCTGCTGCCGGAGCTGCGCGGGCGGCCGCTGATGCTGGAGCGCCTGCCCGAAGGCGTGGGCGGCACACCGCACTTCATGCAGAAGGACACCCCGGACCACTACCCGGAGTGGGTGCACCGGGTGGAGCTGAAGAAGGAGGGCGGCACCGTCGTGCACACCCTCTGCGAGAACACGGCCACCCTCGTCTTCCTCGCCGGCCAGGCCTGTCTGACCCTGCACCGCTGGCTCTCCCGGGCCGACCGCCCCGACCACCCCGACCGGCTGGTCTTCGACCTCGACCCGCCCGGCAGCGACTTCGCCGCCGCCCGGGAGGCCGCGTACCTGCTGCGTGAACTCCTCGACCAACTCCGCCTGCCCGCACGCCTGATGAGCACCGGCTCCCGCGGACTGCATGTGAGCGTCCCCCTCGACAGGAGCGCCTCCTTCGACGACTCCCGGGCCTTCGCCCACGAGGTCGCCGAGGTCCTCGCCGCCCGCCACCCCGGCTCGCTCACCACCGCCGTCCGCAAGGAGGCCCGCGGCGGGCGCCTCTACCTCGATGTGCAGCGCAACGCCTACGCGCAGACCGCCGTGGCCCCCTGGTCGGTGCGGGCCAGGAAGGACGCCCCCGTCGCCGTACCGCTGACCTGGGACCAGCTCGACGAACCCGGCCTCGGCCCGCGCGACTGGTCCCTGCGCGAACCGGACGCCGTCCTCGAACTCGCCGCCCGGCGGCCCTGGTCCGGCACACCCCGCGGCCGCTCCCTCGGCCCGGCCCGGCGGAGGCTGGCGAAGCTGCGCTGAGGGCCCGGAGCCGGCCGGCCGGGGCGGCGGCCGGTGGCGGCAGGCGGGCCGCCCCCAGGTGTGTGCACTATGGGGGCGTCGGCATCCGCAGCGGCCGCGGCCGCATGGTCCGTACCCGTCCGGGCACCCTGAACCACCAGCACCGCCCCTTCGCGCTGGAGGAATCATGAAACTCGCCCCTCTCGCCCCTCTCTACGAGCGCCGAGGACCGTGGGCGACCGCCTACCTCGACACCTCGGTGGCCGACGAAGCCCTCGCCACCCGCCGCGAACTCCAGGCCCGCGAGACAGCGGAGGACCTCGCGCGGCAGGGCGCCGACGAGGCCACCTGCCGCGCGGTGCGGGAGGCGCTGGAGGCCGCCACCCACGGCGGGCCCGGCGCGGGCGTCGCGGTGTTCGCCACCGGGGGAGAGGTGGTGTACGCCTCCGGGCTGACCGCCCCGCCCGAGAGCGGGAGCCTCACCTCCTGGGCGCCGCTGCCGCATGTCGCCCCGCTGGTGCGGCTGCTCCCCGACGAGCCCGACTGCCTGGTCGCCCGCATCGACCGCACCGGCGCCGACCTGGAACTGCGCACCGCCGACCGCCACCGGCCGCTGGACGAGGTGGCGGGCCGGGACTGGCCGGTGCACCGTACGGCCTCCGCCGACTGGTCGGAGCGTCACTTCCAGCTGAGCGTCGAGAACTCCTGGAAGGAGAACGCCCGTACCGTCGCCGAGGGCATCGCGCAGGCGGTCGCCGAGACCGGCGCGGAACTCATCGTGCTCGCCGGTGACGAGCGGGAACGCCGCACCGTACGGGAGGCGCTCCCGCAGCATCTCGCGCCGTTCGCCGTGGAGACCCGGCACGGCGGGCGGGCCGCCGGTTCCTCCGAGGAGTCGCTCGACGCGGCCGTCGAGGAGGAGCAGCAGAGGTTCCTGCGGCGGCGTACCGCCGAGCAGCTGGAGCGGTTCGAGGCCGCCCGGCAGCGGCCCGACGGCCGGACCGAGGCCGTCGACGGCGTGCCCGCCCTGGTCGAGGCCGCGCGCGAGCACCGTATCGAGACGCTGCTGCTGCACCCCGAGGGTCCCGACACCTACGCCGAGGTCTGGGCCGGACCCGACCCCGACCAGCTCGCCACCCGGCGTACCGAGGTCCGCGAACTCGGCGAGCCGGAGCCCTTCGCCACCCGCGCCGACGACGCCCTGCTGCGGTCCGCGGTCACCACGTCCGCCGCGGTGGTCCTGGTGCCGGGCGGCGAACCGGAACGCGCGCCCCAGGAGGACCTCGCGGCCGACAACCGGACCGAACGGCAGGCGGGTTCGGGCTCCGAGGCCTCCGGTGAGGTGCCGGTCGGCGGTCTGGGTGCCGTGCTGCGCTGGGCCACCGAGGGCGAGCATCCGCGGCCCGAACCCGGGACGGGCCGAGGCTGAGTCCGGCAGCGGAGCGGCCGGCCGGCCGTCCGCCCGACCGGCCGGCCGTCCGGGAGCGGCAGGGCTCGCGAGCACCGCGAGAGCCGTCAGAGAGCCGTGCGACGACCGCGGGCAGAACCCGGAAGGGAAGCGAGCAGAACCCGAAAGCCAAAGCCAAAGCCAAAGCCAAAGCCAAAGTCGAAGCCGAAGTGAAAGAGAAAGAAGAGCGGAAGGAGACAGGACGGACCATGGCAGGCGAAGTGGAGATCCTGCGGGCGAAGTTCGCCCGGGCCAAGGCCGCGAAGAAGTGGACCGACGGTGCCGCGCTCGGCCGTGCGGCTCTCAAGGAGGAGGGGCGCCAGGAGTCGGAGGCGGCTCGCAGGGCGGAGGCGGCGGCCAAGTCCGCCCGGCGGGAGGCCCGGAACCGTCCCTGAGCCCACCGCCCGTGCCGCCCGCGCGCCCCAGGGCCCGGCGGCCGCACCCGTGACAGCAGCCCGGAAGGAGACAGGTATGCCCGCGATCCGGGACGAAGAAGAGGAGACGGGTCCGCAGTCGAAGCCCGTGCCCCACGACCCGCCGGACCAGCAGGCCGACGCCGACAGCGAGGCGCCGGACCCGTGGGAGGGCTCGACCCCGCAGGAGGACAACGCCCCGCCGCACAAGGACGTACCCGACACCGACGAGGCGGGCACCAGCCGCCGCAGCGAACCGTCCAGCCCGGTCACCGACCCGCAGCCCGAGGAGCCTTCGGGGTGAACCGGCGCGGCCCCGGGACCGCCGGTCCCGGGGCCGCCCGGCCGTCCGCCCGGGGTCAGCGCGCCGCACCGCTACGCGGAGCCCCCAGCCCCCGGCGCCACGCGACAGGGCGTCCGTCCGGCGAGCGGGCACTCCGCGCCGCGCCCTGCCGCGCCCGTCATCCCGTCTGCCGCAAAGGCCCGCACGCGCCCGCACATGTCTGGAGCAGCGCCATGAAGGTCGTCTACGTCTCCTATCCCGCCACGGACTCCGGCGAGCGCGGCGGTGTCCTCGCCGACACCGAACGGGCCCTGGAACTGAGGCCGTTGCTGGAGAAGCACGGGCACGAGCTGGTCACCACGACGGAGACGGGCGAGGGGCTCGACCGGGAGTTGGCCGCCGCGGAGGTCCTGATCACCACACCCTTCTGGCCGGTCTACCTCAGCCGCGAGCGGATCGAGGGCGCCCCGGACCTCGGGCTCGTCATCACGGCGGGCATCGGCTCCGACCACATCGACTGGGATGTGGCGCGTGAGCACGGCATCACCGTGGCCGAGGTGACCGGCTCCAATGTGGTGAGCGTCGCCGAGCACAACGTCCTGCAGATCCTGGCGCTGGTGCGCGGCTTCGTCCCCGCCCACCAGCAGGTGCGCGACGGCCGCTGGGACGTCGCCGAGGCCACCGCGAAGGCCCACGACCTGGAGGGCAAGACGGTCGGCATCATCGGCCTCGGCGCCATCGGGGCACGTACCGCGCTGCGGCTCAAGGCCTTCGACGTGACGATGCTCTACTACGCCAACCACCGCAGGTCACCCGCGGACGAGAGCGTCCTCGGGGTGCGGTACGCGCGGCTGGACCGGCTGGTGGCCGAGTCCGATGTCGTCTGCCTGGCACTGCCGCTGACGGACGGCAGCCGGGCTCTCTTCGACCGGGACCGGCTGGCCGCCATGAAGCCGGGCGCCTGGCTGGTCAACACCGCCCGGGGCGCCGTGGTGGACCGGGACGCGCTGGTGGCGGCGCTGGAGAGCGGCCGACTCGCCGGTTACGCGGGGGACACCTGGTATCCGCAGCCCGCCCCGCCGGACCACCCCTGGCGGACGATGCCGCAGCACGCCATGACGATCCACTGCTCCGGCATGACGGTCGAGGCGCAGCGGCGCATCGCGGACGGCGTCCAGGAGATGCTCCGCGACCACCTCGCCGGGGACCCGCTGCCCGCGGACTACGTACTGGTGGATCCCGCCGCGGACTGAGGCGGTGCCGGGGCCGGTCCGCCGCCGGGCACGCTCCCTCGGCGGCCTCGGCGGCCTCGGCGGCCTCGGCGGCCTCGGCGGCCACGGCGGCGGACGGTCGGCTCCGGTGCGCTCAGGCGCCGCTCGCGTCCAGCATGTCGTCCCGGCTGACGACCTTGACCCGCTCGCGGCCCTGCGGTTCGCCCAGCGCGCGCTCATGGGCGTCGAGCCGGTACCAGTGCTGCCAGGTGGTGAAGCGCACCCCGCGCTCGCGCAGACAGGTCTCGATCGCCTGCTCGTCCGGGGCCCCGGGGGTGGTCAGCCGGCCCGCCGCGTGGTCGTCGAGCAGGCAGGCGACGGTCTCGTTGGCGTCGCCCTTGGTGTGGCCGATGAGGCCGACGGGGCCGCGCTTGATCCAGCCGGTGACATAGGTGGACGGCAGCGGGGCACCGTCCCCGTCGAGCACCCGGCCGGCCTCGTGCGGCACGGTGCCGGAGACCGTGTCGAAGGGCAGCTTGGGCAGCTCCTCGGAGAGGTAGCCCACCGCGCGGTAGACGGACTGGACCTCCCAGTCGCGGAAGGCGCCGGTGCCGCGTACGCCGCCCTCGCCGTCCAGTTCGGTGCGCTCGGTGCGCAGTCCGACGACCCGGCCGTCGGCGCCGAGGATCTCGCTCGGCGACTCGAAGAAGTGCAGGTAGAGCCGGTGCGGCCGGTTGCCGACATCGCGGATCGCCCAGTTCTCCAGGGTGGAGGCCACCATGTCGATCTGCTTGTTGCCGCGTCGGGCGGAGACGGAGCCCTCGTCGTACTCGATGTCCTCGGGGTCGACGATCACCTCGATGGTGGGCGAGTGGTCCAGCTCCCGCAGTTCCATCGGGCTGAACTTGGCCTGCGCGGGCCCTCGCCGCCCGAAGACGTGCACCTCGCGGGCCCGGTTGGCCGCCAGGCCGCCGTGCACGTTCGGCGGGATCTCGGTGGGCAGCAGTTCCTCGGCGGTCTTGGCGAGGACGCGGGCCACGTCCAGGGCGACATTGCCCACGCCGAGGACAGCGACCTTCTCCGCGTCGAGCGGCCACTCGCGCGGCACGTCGGGGTGGCCGTCGTACCAGGAGACGAAGTCGGCGGCGCCGAAGGAGCCGTCCAGCTCGGCGCCGGGGATGTCCAGCGGGCGGTCGGCGTCGGCGCCGGTGGCGAAGACCACGGCGTCGTAGAACCGGTGCAGGTCGTCCAGGGAGAGGTCCCGGGGGTAGTCCACATTGCCGAAGAGCCGGACCTGCGGTTTGTCCAGGACCTTGTGCAGGGCGGTGACGATGCCCTTGATCCGCGGGTGGTCCGGGGCGACGCCGTAGCGGATCAGGCCGAAGGGGGCCGGCATCCGCTCGAAGAGGTCGATGGAGACGCCGGGCTCGGCCGCCGCGTGGGATTTGAGCAG
Source organism: Streptomyces physcomitrii (assembly GCF_012273655.1). GTDB lineage: Bacteria > Actinomycetota > Actinomycetes > Streptomycetales > Streptomycetaceae > Streptomyces > Streptomyces physcomitrii. The sequence continues at coordinate 87,526 of NZ_JAAWWP010000006.1, forward strand.
CGCGTCGGCAGCGTAGATTCCGGCCGGACCGGCCCCGACGATCGCCACTCTCAGCGCACGTGACATGGAGCAACCTTCCCTTTGGTGAGCAAACCCGTCCTCCAAAGGTAAGGCATGCCTAACCTGTCTCACGCCCGGCCCCTGTGCTTCTTGCGTCACATCCGCCCCGGTTCGGCCGGATCCGTGTCCGGAACCGCTGCCGTCCCGGCCGCCTCGACGGTGGTCAGGATCCGGGTCAGCGCGGGCCGCGGCGGGGCGGAGCCGAAGCCGAAGCGGACCGGCGGCACCACCGGACGCAGCGGGCCGAGGTCCCGGTCCTCCCAGCTCGCCCGCGCCGCGGTGATGCGGTGCACATCCCGCGCCGCGTACCACTCGCGGCGACCGCCCCCCGCGCTGCCGCGGGTGCGCACCCCTGGCAGGAGCAGCCGGGCGGGCAGATCGCAGAGCGCGGTCCAGGTGGTGTTCGCGGCGAGAGCGGGCGGCACCGCCCGCAGCAGGGCGCCGAGCGCGGTGCGCGCCCCGGGCGTGAAGCGCAGCCGCAGCGGTCCGGCGTCCACCGACCAGTCCGCCTCCGTGCGCAGGACGGTCACCGGTTGCGTACGCACCTCGTCGAACCGGTAGGTGGCCGAGACGAACTCCGCGATCCGCGCGGAGGGGGCGAGCAGCACCCGGTGCCCGTCCGGGAGTTCGGCCATCACATCGCTGAAGGAACCCAGCGGGGAGCGCGGCCAGTGGCCGAGGACCAGGCGGGTGCCGGAGGCGGTGCCGAGGCCCGCGATCCAGCCGTGGAAGCGGAGTCGATGCGCACGCATGCCCCCAGTCTGGACCCCGCGGGGCGGACCGGCCGCCGCGCGATTGACTACGTCAGCGCAGCTCAATTAGCGTCCGGGGCCAGAGGGTGCCGCACAGGGTCTTCCCGGCACTCCCGAAGGCGCGGGAGGCCCTCGCGCACGCCTGGTGCGCCCCGGGAGGGACCCGCGGCCGGGCCCGGTCCACCTCGCGAAAGGCGTCGGCCGTATGACAGAGGACTTCCTTCCCGAGCTGACCGCCGACGGGGTCATCGCGGTGATCCGGGCACCGCGGATCGCCGACGCGGCGGGGCTGTGCGCGGCGCTCGCCGAGGGCGGCATCCGGTGGGTGGAGTTCACCTTCACCACCCCCGGCATCACCGGTCATCTGCGGCGCGCGGCGAAGGAGGCCGGGAGCCGGGTCGGTGCCGGGACGGTGCTGACCGAGGTGCAGGCGCGCGAGGCGATCGAGTCGGGGGCCGGTTATCTGGTCACGCCCGGCTGCCGGCCCGCCGTCGCGGAGGCGGCCGAGGAGGCGGGCGTCCCGGTCGTCATGGGGGCGCTCACCCCGACCGAGGTCGCCCGCGCCGTGGACCTCGGCGCCGACGCGGTGAAGATCTTCCCTGCCCACGCCTTCGGCCCGCGCTACTTCAAGGACCTCGCCGGCCCCTACCCGGGCACCCCGCTGGTCGCCTCCGGCGGGGTCAGCGGGGACAACGCCGCCGAGTTCCTCGCGGCGGGGGCCCGGGCGGTGTGCGCGGGCTCCGAGGTGGTCCCGGCCGCGGCGGTCGCCGCGGGGGAGTGGGCCGAGATCACCGAGCGCGCGCGGGCGTTCATGGCGGCGGCGCGGCGTACGGCGGCCTGAGCACCGCCGCCGCACGCCCGTCCCGATCCGCCTCCGGCCTGATCGGGACTTCGAAGACAGGCCTCAGGGCGCCCACGGCCCCAGCATGTCCGTCATCGCGTCCGTCAGCGCGAGTTGCAGCAGCGGGCCGTACGTGATCCGGCCGACGCCGAGGCGGCGGAAGCGCTCCAGGTCGTGCTTGACGGGATGGGCCGTGGAGTTGACCGGCACGCCGACGGCGGCGGTCACCGCCGCGAGCAGCTCGTCGTCGTCCTGGATCTTCACCGGGTAGACGCTGTCGGCGCCGGCCTGCTCCAGGGCCCGCAGGCGCTCGATCGCCTCGTCGAGGACGGCGGAGGCGTCCGCGGCGTGCAGGAAGAGGTCGGTGCGCCCGTTGACCCAGACCGGGATCCCCGCGTCGTCGGCCGCCGCCCGGACACCGGCGACATAGTCCGCGTGCTCCTTGGTGCTGCGCAGGCGTCCGCCCTCGGAGTGGACGGTGTCCTCGATGTTGAGGCCGACCCCGCCAGCCTCGGTGAGCCCGGCGACGAGATCCGCGGGCGTCTGCCCGTACCCGGACTCCAGGTCCACGGACACGGGGACGTCGACCGCCGCGACGATCGGCCTGACGGCGGCGATCACCTCCTCGAAGGTCTGCCCCTCCTGGTCCGCGGCGCCGCGGGAGTCGGCCAGCGGATGGCTGCCGACCGTCAGTGCGGGGAACCCTGCCTTGGCCGCCGTCCGCGCGGACCAGGCGTCCCAGACGGTCGGCAGGACGAGGGGCCGGTGGTCGGCGTGCAGCTGCTTGAGGCGTTGAGCGCGCTCAACGGTGGTACGAAAGTCCATGCCGAGGACGCTACCCCCGGATCGCCGCGCGGAACGTTCCGACGGGGCGCGGCCCGTCGACGAAATGGCGCGGCCCGGCTGCCTGTTGGGGGGCGCGCAGGGATCCACCTGGCCGGATGGCCCGGTACGCCTCCCGCACCGGCCGCTCGTGCGGCTTCCGGGGACCGCGGCCGCACCTGGTGGGCACCCCGGGCGGACCACCCATCGCCCCGGCACCGGGCCGCGCGGCCGAACCCCTATCCGGCGGCCGGGGCCGCCGCACGGCGAGGGCGGGCGACCAGTTCACCACCGCAGTTGGGACAGGTGTCCTGCATGGCGTCGCCGCAGGACACACAGAACGTGCACTCGTACGAGCAGATGCGGGCCGACGAGAGCTGAGGCAGCGCCGCTTCGCATCTTTCGCAGCGGTCGCGCATCTCCAGTGCCATGACTCCCCCTACCGGTTCACGAATTCCTCGCCCGGGTGACTGGACCCGGGCGAAGCCGAGTGCCCATTCTCGGAACAGGGATCTTGTCCTGGAAGTGCGGACAGGGACAGCTTTGCGCGAGATCCGGCCACTGCCAGGGTGCCTGAGCAAGCCACCGACGACCGCCGACGGCATCTCCTCGCCACCCTCTGGACGACAGGGCCTAGAGCAGCCGCCCCGCCTCCTGATCCCACCGGCTGGTGAACTCGGCACGGATCCGCGCCGACATGCTCGCCTGGGTCTCCCCCCGCTGGACGGCGACGGTCACGGCGAAGTAGGCGCAGGGGCCCTGACGGCTGGTGTGCGTCTTGATCTGCGGGCACCAGGCGTCGCCGCCGAAGTACCGGTCGAGGGCGGCGAGCGCGGGGCCCTTGGTGGCGCCGACCAGCCGCGCGACGACCTCCGCGGAGACGGTGCGCTCGCTCTGCTCGTCGCCGACCGCGAGCACGAGCAGGAAGACCCCGCCGGGTCCGGCCGCTCCGACCCCGGCCTTCTCGCCGCGCGCGGACTTCCGCCGCCCGAACCACCTCATGGCTGCCTCCCCTGTCCGGTCGGAGTATGGCCCCCGGCCGGACGTCCGGGGAAGTGAAGTGCCGTTCCCCCACGGGGACTTGGGTGCGTACCGCGGGAGCTGCGGAGGAGTGCCTCGCCGGAGTGCCTCAGACGAAGAGGCTGAGCACCGCCGCCACCGCGAATCCCGCCACCGAGAGGACCGACTCCAGTACGGTCCAGGTCCGCAGGGTGTCGCGCTCGCTGATGCCGAAGTATTTGGAGACCATCCAGAAGCCGCCGTCGTTGACGTGCGAGGCGAAGATGGAACCGGCGGAGACGGCCATGATGACCAGCGCCAGGAAGGCCTGGGAGTACGAGCCCTCGGAGAGCAGCGGCGCCACGATCCCGGCGGTGGTCACGATCGCGACCGTCGCCGAACCCTGGGCGACCCGCAGCACCAGCGAGATCAGATAGGACAGCACGATCACCGGCAGCCCCAGGCCGTTGAAGGTGTCCGAGAGGGCCTGGGCGACGCCGCTCGCCTTGAGCACGGCACCGAAGACCCCGCCCGCGCCGACCACCAGCAGGATGTTGCCGACCGGCTTGAGCGAGGCGGTGGAGACCGCCTCCAGGGAGGACCGGGACCAGCCCCGCCGCAGCCCGAGCAGGTAGTACGCGAGCAGCAGGGCGAGGCTCAGCGCCACGAAGGGGTTGCCGAAGAACTCGATCACCGAGCGGAGGGTGGAGGGGTCCAGGACGACCGAGGAGAAGGTGGCCGCCAGGATCAGTACCAGCGGGGTGCCGATGATGGCGAGGACCGTGCCGAGGGCGACCGGCTGCTCGGGCGGCACCTCACCGTCCGCGCGCCGCTCGGCGCGGACCGCCTGCCGGGCCTCCTCGGCGGCCTCGACCATGTCCTGCGGTACGGCGACGAAGATGCGGCGGCCGATCCAGGCGGAGAAGACCCAGGCGGCGAGCACGGCGGGGATGCCGCAGACGATGCCCATCAGGAGGACCCAGCCGAGGTCCACGCCGAGCAGTCCGGCCGCGGCGACCGGGCCGGGGTGCGGGGGCAGGAAGGCGTGCGTCATGGACAGGCCCGCGAGCAGCGGCAGGCAGTACAGGAGCACGGACTTGCCGGAGCGCTTGGCCGCCGCGTAGACGAGCGGGGCGAGGACGAAGATGCCGACGTCGAAGAAGACCGGGATGCCGAAGACCAGACCGGTCAGGCCCATGGCGAGCGGGGCGCGCTTCTCGCCGAAGACGGCCATCAGGCGGGAGGCCAGCACCTCGGCGCCGCCGCTGACTTCGAGGATCGCGCCGAGCATGGTGCCGAGTCCGATGATGATGGCGACATGGCCGAGGATGCCGCCCATCCCGGACTCGATGGTGGAGACGGCCTCCGACCGCTGGACGGTGCCGAAGAGTTCGGTCACCGACAGACCGGCCGCGAGACCGACGGCTATGGACACCGCGAGCAGGGCCACGAAGGGCTGCAGGCGCACCTTCATGATGAGGAAGAGCAGCAGGGCGATACCGAGGGCGGCGACGGTGAGCAGCCCCGCGGTGCCGTCGAGGAGGAGCAGCAGCCCTCCGGTGTGCGGTGGTGCCTCGGCGGGGGCGGCGGCGAGCGGATGCGGCATCAGGGGGTCCTCTTCGCGACGGCATGGAGCTTTCGGGCAGGGCGGATCACGGCACGGCGCCCCGGGGGAGGGGACACCGTGCCGGGCGGCGTACGGGGTGCGGGTGGCGGAGCCTGGCTCAGCCGAGTACGGCGAGGGCGTCGACCTCGACCAGCAGGCCCGCGGGCAGGCCGACGTAGACGGTGGTGCGCGCGGCGGGCGGCTCGGTGAGGCCCTGCTCCGCGAAGTAGCCGTTGTAGAGGTCGTTCATCTCGGCGAAGTGGCCGGTGTCGGTGAGGTAGACGCGGATCATCACCACGTCGTCCCAGCTCGCGCCGCCCTCCTGGAGGACGGCCTTGACGTTGGTGAGGGTCTGCAGGGTCTGGGTGCGCAGGTCCGGGCCCGCGGGCGTGGGCGGCTGTCCCTCCTGGGCGGGCAGGAAGCCGACCTGCCCGGCGACCTGGAGGATGTTGCCCTTGCGCACCCCGTGCGAGAAGGCGGCCGGCGGGGTGGTGTGGGTGGCGGGCGTGAAGGCGGTCTTCTTGGTCATGGGGGTGTCCTTGCTCAAGGGGTGTCCTTGGTCGGGGGTCTGCCGGAGAACTCCCCGCTGATGGCGTCCGCGGTACGGCGCACCAGGGGGAGCAGGGCGAGGAGTTCGTCGCGCGGGACGACGACATGGGGGGTGGAGACCGACATGGCGGCGACGGTCCGGCCGTCCGCGCCGCGGATCGGGGCCGCCACGCAGTTGATGGACTCCTCGTGGCCGCCGAGGTCGGTGGCCCAGCCCTGTTCGCGTACGGCCGCCAGCTCCTTGAGGAAGGCGGCGGCGTGCGGTGTCGAACGGGGCGTGTACAGGGGGTAGTCGAGGCCCTCCGCGAGGGTGCGGCGCTCGGCCTCGGGAAGGTCGGAGAGGAGCACCTTCGCCACGGCGGCGACGGTGAGCGCGACCGGCTTGCCGATCCGGGAGTACATCCGTACCGGATAGCGGCTGTCGACCTTGTCGATGTAGAGGACCTCGCCCTCCTCGTGGACCGCGAGGTGCACGGTGTGCCCGCAGGCCTCGTTGAGGCGCACCAGATGGGGGTGGGCGATCTCGCGGACGTCCAGGCTCTCCATCGCCTCCTGGGCGAGTGCGAAGAGGCGGGCGCCGAGCCGGTAGCGCTGGTCGGACTGGCGGTAGACGAGGCCGTGTTCGTGCAGGGTGCGCAGCAGGCGCAGGGCGGTCGACTTGTGGACGCCGAGGTGTTCGGCGACCTCGCCGAGACCGGTGGGCCCCTGGGCGAGCAGCGGAAGCACCTGGAGCCCGCGGTCGAGGGTCTGGCTCATGGGGTGGCCTCCTCCTTCCCGGCCGCGGTGCGTGTCCAGCCGGGGCCGAGGCGCAGTCTGCCCCACTCGGCCTCGTCCAGGGCGGCCAGCCGGTCGGCGTGCCCGCGGGCCGGCGGGGGCGCGAGGTCGCCGGGGACGGTGAGGGCGGCCGCGGCGCACAACTGGCCGTGCCGCAGCCGCTCGCGCAGGCCGAGCCCGCGCAGGCTCGCGGAGAGGAAACCGGCGGCGAAGGCGTCCCCGGCACCGGTGGTGGCGACCACCTCGACACCCGGCGCGGGCACGAAGAGCACCGTGTCGGCCTTCTCGTACGGGGGTTCCTGGCCGGGCGGGCGGGCGAAGACGGTGGCGCCGCGGGCGCCCTGCTTGACCACGAGCACCGGGGGCTCCGGCAGCGCCGCGCGCACCGCGCCGGGGCCGCCGCGCACCCCCCACACCTCCTCGGCCTCGTCCTCGCCCACGAACACCAGGTCGGCGCCGCCCGCCAGTTCGCGCAGCACACGGGCTTCCCCGGTGCCGCGCCACAGGCCGGGGCGGTGGTTGACGTCGAAGGAGATCAGCGGCCGCCCGGGCCGGGGCGCGGTCAGTTCGCCGAGCAGCGCCCGGCAGGAGGCGGAGAGCGCGGCGGTGATGCCCGTCAGATGCAGGATCCGCCCGGCGGTGAGCGCCGCCGTGTCCACCGTGTCCGCGGCCATCGCGGAGGCCGCCGAACCGGCCCGGTAGTACGCCACCTCGTGCCCCGCGCCGCCCCGTTCCCCGGCGGTACGGAAGTAGACGCCGGTCGGCCGCAGCGGATCGCGCCGCACCCGGGAGGTGTCCACCCCGTAGGCGGCGATCGCCTCGACGAGATGGTCGCCGAAGCCGTCGGCGCCGACCCGGCTCACCCAGCGCGCCGCGTGCCCGGCGGCGGCGAGCACACAGGCCACATTGGACTCGGCGCCGCCGATGGCCCGGTCGAAGGAGGGCACGTCCGCGAGCCGCCCCGGCCGGGACGGCAGGAAGGTGACCATGGACTCCCCGAGCGTGACGACATCGACGCCGGACTCCGCGGCACCCGCCTGGGCCGCGGCTTCTCCGGCGTCTTCGCGACCGGCGGGCTGAGTGGTGGACACGCGGTGGGGCTCCTGACCGAGGGGGCTGCCGGGCTGGTGGGCGGTCCGTTGACCCGGTGTTGGCCGAGATGCTAGACAGCGGTGACCAGCATCCGCAATGAGCATTGCACATGATGCAACGTGGCAGATCAGGGAGGTTTCATGGCGGAGGAGAAGGGCGCCGAGGCCCTCGCCCGGCTGGCCGGGGAACGCGTCGACCACCGCTTCAAAGGGCTCCCGCCGGACGCCGAGGGGCTGCGCGTGAGCGAGCTGGCCGCCGAGCGCCGGGACCTGTTCACCGGCGGCTTCACCACCCCCGTGCTCGCGCTCTCCGCCGAGCGCCTGGAGCACAACCTCGCCCTCATGGAGACCTACGCCGCCCGGCACGGACTCGCCTTCGCCCCGCACGGCAAGACCTCCATGGCCCCGGCGCTCTTCCACCGCCAACTCGCCCACGGTGCGTGGGGGATCACCCTGGCCACCCCGCACCAGGTGCGCGTCGCCCGCGCCTTCGGCGTGCCGCGGATCTTCCTGGCCAACGAACTCGTGGACTCCGCCGCCCTGCGCTGGATCGCCGCCGAGCTGGCCGCCGACCCGGACTTCCGCCTGATCTGCTACGCCGACTCGGTGGCCGGGGTCCGGCAGATGGCCGCGGCCCTCGGCACCCCCGCCCGCCCCCTGGATGTGGTGGTCGAACTCGCCGCGGGCCAGGGCGCGCGCACCGGTGCCCGCGGCGCGCGCGAGTGCGGCCTGGTGGCGGACGCGGTGGCCGCCGAGCCCGCGCTGCGGCTGGTCGGGGTCGCCGGGTACGAGGGCGAGGTGCCGGACGCGCGGCCCGATTCCGTACGGGCCTGGCTGCGTCGACTGACCGCGCTCGCCGCCGAGTTCGACGCGGCGGGACGCTTCGCGGGGCTGGACGAGGTCGTGGTGAGCGCGGGCGGAAGCGCCTGGTTCGACGCGGTGGCCGAGGTCTTCGAGGAGCTGCCCGCGCTCTGCGCGCCGGTGCTCAAGCTGCTGCGCTCCGGCGCCTATGTCTCCCACGACGAGGGGCACTACCGCGAGGTCACCCCCTTCAACCGGGTCCCCGAGGAGGGCGCGCTCCAGGCCGCCTTCCGGCTCTGGGCCCAGGTGGTCTCCCGGCCCTCGCCCGAGCAGGCCTTCCTCAACGCCGGCAAGCGGGACGCCGCCTACGATCTGAGCCTGCCGACGGTCGCCACGATCCGCCGCGGCGGCGCCGAACACCCGCCCACCGGCGTCGAGTTGACCGCCCTCTCGGACCAGCACGCCTGGCTGCGCACCGCCCCGGACGCCGATCTGGAGGTGGGCGACTGGGTCGGCCTCGCGCTCTCCCACCCGTGCACCGTCTTCGACAAATGGCAGCTGATCCCGGTCGCCCGGGCGGACGGCACGGTCGTGGACTACGTCCGCACCTTCTTCTGAGCCCGCCCGCACCGAGGACCCGTACCGAGGACCCGTACCGAGAGAACCCCTACCGAGGAAAGGAGCGGGGATGCCCGCAGCCCGAGAGCTCGTCATCCGCGGCGCCGAGGTGGTGGACGGCACCGGCGCCCCCGCCCGCCGCGCCGATGTCCTCCTCGGCGGCGGCCGGATCCTCGCGATCACCCCGGAGACCACCGGCGCCCCCGGGCGGCGGCGGCCCGGCGCCGCCCGGGTCCTCGACGCCGAGGGACTCGTGCTCGCGCCCGGCTTCATCGACATGCACGCGCACAGCGACCTCGCCCTGCTGCGCGACCCCGACCACAGCGCCAAGGCCGCCCAGGGCGTGACCCTCGAAGTCCTCGGCCAGGACGGGCTCTCCTACGCACCCGTCGACGAGCGCACCCTGGCCGAGGTACGCAGCGCCATCACCGGCTGGAACGGCGACGGCTCGGACCTCGACCTCGACTGGCGCTCGGTGGGGGAGTACCTGGACCGGCTGGACCGCGGCATCGCCGTCAACGCCGCCTATCTCGTCCCGCAGGGCACCCTGCGGGCGCTCGTGGTCGGCTGGGAGGACCGCCCGGCCACCCCCGCCGAACGGCGGCGGATGCGCCAACTCCTCGCCGAGGGACTGGCCGAGGGCGCGGTCGGCATGTCCTCCGGGCTCACCTACACCCCCGGCATGTACGCCGACGACGCCGAACTCACCGAACTCTGCCGGGTGGTGGCCTCCTACGGCGGCTACTACTGCCCCCACCACCGCAGTTACGGGGCCGGCGCCCTGGAGGCCTACCGGGAGATGCTCGCGGTGGCCCGCGCCGCCGGCTGCCCGCTCCATCTGGCGCACGCCACCATGAACTTCGGCGTCAACAAGGGCCGGGCGCCCGAACTGCTCGCCCTCCTCGACGAGGCCCTCGCCGCGGGCGCCGACATCAGCCTGGACACCTATCCCTACACCCCCGGCAGCACCACGCTCGCCGCCCTGCTGCCGAGTTGGGCGGGCGAGGGCGGCCCCCGCGAGACGCTGCGGCGCCTGGCGGACGAGGAGTGCGCCGCGCGCATCCGCCACGACCTGGAGGTCCGCGGCGCCGACGGCTGCCACGGGGTGCCCGTGGAGTGGGAGACCATCGAGATCTCCGGCGTCCGCGACCCGGCCCTGCGCCCGTACGTCGGCCGTACGGTCGCCGCCTCCGCCGCCCTCGACGGGACGAGCCCCTGGGCCACCGCCCGCCGCCTGCTGCTCGCCGACGGACTCGGGCCCACCGTCCTGCAGCACGTCGGCCACGAGGAGAACGTGCGCGCCCTCATGCGGCACCCCGCGCACACCGGCGGCTCCGACGGCATCCTCCAGGGCGGCAAACCGCACCCCAGGGCGTACGGCACCTTCCCCCGCTATCTCGGCCACTACGCGAGGGAGTTGGGCGTCCTCACCCTGGAGGAGTGTGTCGCCCACCTCACCGGACGCCCCGCGGCCCGGCTGCGGCTGCCGGACCGCGGCCTGGTCCGCGAGGGCTACCGCGCCGACCTCGTCCTCTTCGATCCCCGTACGGTGGCCGCCGGTTCGAGCTTCGAGGAGCCGCGGCGCACCCCCGTCGGCATCCCCTACGTCCTGGTGGACGGCGAGTTCACCCTCGCCGAGGGCCGCCGCACCCAGGCGCTGCCGGGCCGCTCGGTGCGCAGGACCCCGTGCTGACCGGGGGCCCGCGCGCCGAGCGGTCCGCTCACCGCGCCGACTCCTGGGCCGGGCCCTCGTATCCGGCCAGGACCTTGGTGAACTCCCAGGGCTCCTGCGGGACTTCGGAGCAGCTGTCGGCGCCGCCGCCCTCGCAGGGCCGGTCGCGGTTGACGGACCAGAAGGTCAGCCGGGCCAGGTTGTGCTCCTGGGCGTAGCCGAGGAGGGTGCGGAAGTCGTCCGGGGTGATGGTCTCGCCGACGTCGGTGACCCCGTTCATCGAGGAGATGCCGGTGCTGCGGTAGGCCTCGTCGTCGGAGTAGCCGTAGGCGTCCTTGACCGCGGTCTTCAGCCCCTCGGCGGCGCGTACGCTCAGCTCGCCCATGTTCTGGCCGTTGCCGTCGAAGTTGAACGGCATGATGGTCCAGCTGTCCACGGTCAGCCCGGCCTCCGCCGCGCGGTTGATCAGGCTGGTGTCCGGGCCGTCCTGGCCGGTGCCGAAGGTCATGAACACCTTCAGGCCGGGGTTGGCCTCCTTCACCGCCTTCAGGGCGTCCACGGTGCGCTGCTGCACCTCGGGGCTGTCGTAGGCCTCGGCCTCGATGTCGATGTCGATCGCCTTCAGCCCGTAGGCGTCGATGACCTTCTGGTAGGCGCCGGCCAGCTCCTGCGCGCTGGAGCAGGAGCTCTCCAGCTTGTTGCCGCTCCAGCCGCCGAAGGAGGGGATCACATCCCCGCCCGCGGCCCGTACGGACTCGACGGTCCCCTCGTCCACGCCGCCGCTCAGCGGGCGGCTGCCGTCCCACTGCGGGTCGCAGGTGCCGTTGCTGAGGACGAAGGCGAGGGTGAACCACTTGACCCCGGTGGCGTCCATCACCGTCTTCGGGTCGGGCGGGCTGCCCCAGCCGTTGTAGAGGTAGGGGGCGACCGCCATCGCGGGGGCGGCCGCCGCATCGGCCTGCGGGGTGGCGGGCGCGGCACCGGCGGCGGGTGCCTGCGCCAGTCCGGCGAGTGCCGCCACGGCGGCCGCCGTGGCGAGTGCGGTGCGGGGGATCCGGGTCGTCATGTCGTCCCTTTCTGCCTGGCCGTTCCGGTGGGGGGCGGAGGCGGATGCCGTCAGCCGTGCGGACAGGACACCGATTGAAGGAGTCGACCATGTACGTGTCAATACTTTGGTCTGGACCTGTGCCTCAAACCTTTGAAAAGCCCGGCACCCGGGGCCGCTCCCCGTGCGGGGCCCGCCCACCCGGTGCGCACCGCACCCGGGGCCGCCCGGCCTGGTGATTCCCCAAGGTGCGGGCGGCCAGGGGCAGTTCGGCGCCGGTTCCGCCCGGGAGCGCGGAGGTGAGGGCGCGGGCGCGCGGTGTTCAGGGAGTGAAGACAGGGCCAGGGGGCCGGTCCGTACGGGTTCATCTGTTGCGGAGGGCGGCTCCCCGAGCAGGGGAGGCGGGGGTGTTCCGCGTACCCCCGGTCGAGGGCCGGCCGCGTGCGTAGCGCAGAGGTCCCTGGGTACCCGGTGGTGGACCCGAGGAAGGAGGCCGGACTTGCCCGAGGCCGGAGCACCGAAGAACACGACCGAGGCCGGGGTGCCGACGGAGCCGGAGGAGAGGTATCCGGAGGCACCGGAGGAGGAGCACCCGGGAGAGGAGGAGCCCTCGGCGGAGGACCAGCGCACCGCGGTGACGGTCCTGGTCGCCCTCGCCGCCAATCTCGTCATCGCCGTCGCCAAGGTGGTGGGCGGGCTCTTCGCGGCCTCGCCCGCGCTGCTCTCCGAGGCCGCGCACTCGGTGGCCGACAGCCTCAACGAGGTCTTCCTGCTCGCCTCCCTCAAGCGCAGCCGCCGGAAGCCGGACAGCCGGCACCCCTTCGGCTACGGCAAGGAGCGCTACTTCTGGTCGCTGCTCGCCGCGGTCGGCATCTTCGTGATGGGCGGCTGCTTCTCCTTCTTCCAGGGCATCGAGGCCTTCCGCTCGGAGGGTTCCGAGAGCCACACCGGCTACCTGGTCGGCCTCGCCGTCCTCGGCGTCGCGCTGCTCGCCGAGGGCGCCTCCCTGGTCCGGGCGCTGCTCCAGGTCCGGGACGCGGCGAAGGCCGCGGGGCGCGGCATGCTCCGTCAGCTGCGGGCCGGTGACGACCCGGCGCTGCGGACCGTGCTCGCCGAGGACTCCACCGCCTGCCTGGGCGTGGTCTTCGCCCTGGTCGGCATGGCGCTGCACATGGTCACCCACCAGGTCGTCTACGAGGCCTGCGCCTCCCTGCTCATCGGCGTCCTCCTCGTCTACGTGGCCTACCAGTTGGCCAAGGAGTCCCGCGGCCAGCTCATCGGCGAGGCGGTCGACCCCGCGCTGCGCCGGGACATCCGCGGCTTCCTGGACGGCGAGCCGGAGATCGACGCGGTCACCACTCTCCTGACGATGCGGATGGGGACCCGCTCCACCCTGGTCGCCGCCCGCGTCGACCTGGTCGGCGGGCTGGACAGCGAGGAGGTCGAGGAGGTGCTCGTCCGTATCAAACAGGAGGTCACCCGCCGGTGGCCGCTCGCCGACCAGGTCTTCCTCGACGTCACCGAGGCCACCGTGCACGACCGGATCAGGGCCGCCGGGGAGCGGCGCCACCTGGACGCGGCCGTGGCGGCCGAGGCGCAGGCGGACCGGGAGAGCTGAGCCCGGCGGCCGGGGGCGCGCCTCGGGACGCAGCCGGAGCCGCCCCGTCCCGAGGCGCCCCCGTCACTGGCCCGCCGCGAGGCGCACCCCGTCCCTGCCCCGTCCTGGGGCACCGTCACTGCCCCGCCGTCTCCTCCACCGTGATCGCCCCGCAAGGGCAGCCCTGAGCCGCCTCGCGTACGTCCTCGGCCTCGGCCGCCGGGGGTTCGGCCACCAGCAGGACGACCAGTCCGTCCTCCTCCCCCTGGTCGAACACCCCGCCCGCGGTCAGCACGCACAGCCCCGCGCCGCAGCACTTCTCCCGGTCCACCGCCACCCGCATCCGCGCCTCCCGGGCCGTCTCCGACGTCGTACGCACTCCCGCGCTCACCAGGTCACCGGCAGGGCGTGCACCCCGTAGACGAGCATGTCCCCGCGGAAGCGGATCTCCTCGAAGGGCACCGCCAGGCGCAGTTCCGGCAGCCGCGAGAGCAGGGTGCCGAGCGCCACCTGGAGTTCGACCCGGGCCAGCGCCTGGCCGAGGCACTGGTGCACGCCGAAGCCGAAGGCGAGGTGCCGCCTGGCGTCCCTGCCGAGGTCGAGGCCCGCCTCACCGGGGAAGGCGGCCTCGTCCCGGTTGGCGCTGCTGAGCATGCACAGCACGCCCTCGCCCGCGGCGATCGCGGTGCCGCCGAGGCTGACGTCCTCGGTGGCCAGCCGCACCACCCCGTCCTGCACGATGGTCAGATAGCGCAGCAGCTCCTCGACCGCGGCCTTGTGCTCCTGCGGACCGCCCGCGCGCAGCCGTGCCAGCTGGTCCGGGTGGCGCAGCAGGGCGAGCACCGACAGGGCGGTCATATTGGCGGTGGTCTCGTGCCCGGCGATGAGCAGCAGCCGGCCGACGGAGGCGATCTCCTCGTCGTCCAGCTCGCCCTCGGCGGCCAGCCTGCTGAGGATGCCCTCGTCGGGCTGCCCGCGCCTGCGGCCGGCCAAGTCGGCCAGATAGGCCTGGAGTTCGTCCTGTGCCGCGCTGATCTCGGCCGGGCTCGACGCGGTGCGCAGCATGACGCTGCTGAGGCGCTGGAAGAAGCCGTGGTCCGCGTAGGGCACACCGAGCAGCAGGCAGATGACCACCGAGGGGAGCGGCAGGGCGAACTCCGGTACGAGATCGGCCTCCCGGCGCCCGTGCGCGGTCATGGTGTCGAGGAGCGCGTCGGCGAGTTCCTGGATCCGCGGGCGCAGCTCCTCGGTGCGCCGGACCATGAAGTCGGCGGTGAGCATCCGGCGCAGCCGGGCGTGCTCGGGGTCGTCCTGGCGGATGAAGCTGGTCCGCCCGGTGCCGAGGACCCGGCGGCCGGGGCTCAGGAAGGGGAAGCCCGGTCGGCTGGAGTCGGCGCTGAAACGCTGGTCGCGCAGGACGGTACGGACGTCCTGGTGCCGGGTGACGAGCCAGCACCAGGTCCCGTCCCACAGCCGTATCCGGCTCACCGGCTCCGCTCTGCGGGCCTGTTCGTAGGCGGGCGCCGGGTCGAAGGGGCAGCCGCTGCGGCGCGGCGCCGGCACTTCCGTGAGGGTCTGCGGTGCGGGCACGGCCATGGGGAGGCCTCCTCGTGGAGTGGGGAAACAGCCGGAAAGGTGCCTCAGGCACCTAACCTTCCGTCACGGTAATGCTCCACTCCGCGGCCCGGAAAGGGTGCTTCGGGCCCGTGCGGGAGACTGGCCCGAATGTGCCTCCTGGCCTGTGGTGGATCGGCGGAATCTCTCATTCCCCGGGCGGGGGTGGGGAGTTGCCGGGCTGTGCCTGTATGGGGCACCTATCCATGGGGAATCACTCTGGGTAAATCTTGGGGGAGGGGATGTTCCCACGCGGGGAAGGTGCCCGGCCCCGGATCACGGAATTGGCCGAGTCGCGACGGCGGCCCGGGTTGCCCGCCCCTGCCGATCTCGCCCCGGCCCCGGCCGCCGTCGCCGGAGTCCGCCCCGGCTACCCGAGTTCCCGCAGCGCGTTCTCCACGACCTCGGTCAGCGCCGGGTGGATCCACAGCGGCTGCTCGGCGAGGGCGCGGGCCGTCATGCCCGCCGTCATCGCCACCACCAGCGGCTGGACGAGGGTGGCCGCCTGGGGCCCGAAGAGGTGGGCGCCGAGCAGGCGTCCGTCCGCGCGGTCGGCGAGCACCTTGCAGAAGCCCGTGGTGTCCTCGAGCGCCCAGCCGTAGGCCACATCCTCGTAGCGGCGCATGCCCACGGCGTAGTCGAGCCCCTGCGACCTGGCCTCCTGCTCGGTCAGTCCGACCTGGGCGATCTGCGGGCGGGTGAACACCGCGGAGGGCACCGCGTGGTAGCTCATGGTGCGCGGGTCGTCGGGGTGCAGGAGATTGTGCGCGACGATCTCGGCCTCGCGGTTGGCCACGTGCTTGAGCGGTACGGGGGTCGCGATGTCGCCCAGCGCCCAGACGCCCTCGGCACTGGTGCGCAGCCGGTCGTCGACCTCGATCCGCCCGTCCTCGCGGACCTCGACGGCGGCCTTCTCGAGAGCGAGCCGGTCGCTGTTGGGGCGGCGGCCCACCGCGACCAGCAGGGTGTCCGCGGTCAGCTCCGCGCCGTCGTCCAGGGTCAGCCGCAGCGCGCCCGGGGAGCCCGCCACCCCGGTCAGCTCCCGGCCGAGCCGCAGGTCCCACTTCCCGCGCACCGCCTCGGTGAAGGCCTCGGCGATCGACTCGTCCTGCTGCTCCAGGAGCCGGTCCCGCTGCTCGACCACGGTGATCCTGCTCCCCATGGCATGGAACACCTGCGCCAGCTCGGCGGCGATGTACCCGCCGCCGAGCACCACCAGACGGCGGGGCGGCGCCGCCAGCCGCATCACGGTGTCGGAGGTCTCGTACGGCAGTCCGGAGTCCGCGACCACCGGCGGGACCACGGGCCGCCCGCCCGCCGCGATCACGATCCGGTCCGCCGCCAGGTCGAGGGGCCCGTCCTCGGTGTCCACGCGCACGCGGCGCTCGCCGGTGAAGCGGGCCCGGCCCCGGTGCACGGTGACGAACTCGGAGTCCCGGCGCCCCTGTTCACCCTCCCGGGAGTCCGCGTCGAGGCGGCCGAAGACGCGCTCCTGGACCGCTCGCCAGCGCACCCCGTCCAGCCGGGCGTCCACATCGTGCCGGGCGGAGTCCCGGACGGCCTCGGCGACATCCGCCGTGGCCGCGAGCATCTTGCTCGGGATGCAGCCCGCGTTCAGACAGGTGCCGCCGAAGGGGCCCTCGGAGACCAGGGCGACATCCAGCGAGGCGAACCGGTCGTCGAGGAGGGCGTTGCCGGTGCCCGCCCCGAGGACGAGGAGATCATGACGGCGCATCTTCGGAACGTATCCGTTTCCGCCCGGAGCATGCGCGGCCCGTGCGTCCGCGGTATCCGCGCCCTACTCGACGAGCCGGGCCGGGAAGCCGCCGGTCGCCAGCGGGCCCCAGCGGCGCGGGGTGACCCGGATGAGGGACTTGCCCTGCCTGAGCATGGCGGCCCGGTACTCGTCCCAGTCCGGGTGCTCACCGGAGATGTTGCGGAAGTACTCGACGAGCGGCTCCACCGAATCGGGCGCGTCGAGGACCTCCGCCTCGCCGTCGATCTGCACCCAGGGGCCGTTCCAGTCGTCGGAGAGGACGACCACGCTGACCGCGGAGTCGCGGCGGGCGTTGCGGGTCTTGGCCCGCTCGGGATAGGTCGACATCACCACGCGCCCGGCGTCGTCCACGCCCGCGGTCAGCGGCGAGGCCTGCGGGGAACCGTCGGCGCGGCGGGTGATCAGCAGGGCCCGGTGCCGCGGCCGTACGAAGTCCAGCAGACCGTTCAGGTCGACCCGGGTGTTGCTCGCTGTGGAAGGACTCATGAGGGGCAACATACGCCCCGCTCCGGGCGGACGGGGGAGCGCGCGGGCCGCCCTCGGCGAGGCGGGTTCCGTGCCGCGCGGACCCGGCAGAGCATGACCGCCATGGAGCGCGTACGAGACACGACCGCCCCCGACCGCCTGCCGGACGCGGACCGCCTGCCGCAGCCCACCGCCGGGCACCGCCCACACAAGGGGGCGGCATGAGCACGGCGCGGACCGGTGCTGGGGAGGACGCCCACGCGGCCTATGTGCCGATCGCCGAGCACGGGCTCATCGGCGATCTGCGCACCGCCGCCCTGGTCGCCGCCGACGGCCGTATCGACTGGTTCTGCGCGCCCCGCTTCGACTCCCCGAGCGTCTTCGGCTCGCTGCTCGACGCGGACCGGGGCGGCTGCTGGCGGATGGACCCGGTCTGCGGGGTCGCCTCCCGGCAGCAGTTCTACTTCCCCGACACCAACATCCTGATCACCCGGATGCTCACCGAGGACGGCATCGTCGAGGTGCAGGACTTCATGCCGGTCCTGCGCCGCCACGACCCCGGGCACCGCCAGCGCCTGGTGCGCCGGGTGAGCGCGGTGCGCGGCACCATGACGATGCGCTCGCTGATCGCCCCCCGGCTGAACTACGGCCGCGACCGCCACGTACGCGAACTGCACGGCTACACCGCCGAGTTCAGCTCCGGGGCGCTGACCGTCCGGGTCCGCGGCAGTGTGCCGCTGACCGCGCGGGAGGGGGACGGGGCGGATGCCGTGGCCGAGTTCTCCCTGCGGGCGGGGGAGAGCGCGCTCTTCGTCCTGGAGACCTGCGAGCCCGGCGCGGACTGCCCGCGCGAGCCACTGCGGCCGGAGCGGGCCGAGGAACTCTTCCGGGCTACCGTCGCCTTCTGGCGCGACTGGCTCGGCCAGTCCCGCTACACCGGCCGCTGGCGGGAGATGGTGCACCGCTCGGCCCTCACACTGAAGCTGCTCACCCATGAGCCCACCGGCGCGGTCATCGCCGCGCCCACCCTCGGCCTGCCCGAGGAGATCGGCGGCGGCCGCAACTGGGACTACCGCTACGTATGGATCCGCGACGCCGCCTTCTCCCTCTACGCGCTGCTGCGGCTCGGCTTCACCGAGGAGGCGGAGGCCTTCGTGGAGTGGCTGGTGCGCTGCCTGCGGCGCGGCGGCGACGGGGAACCGGGCCCGCTGCGCGTCCTCTACTCCATCGACGGCCACGCCGATCTGCCCGAGGAGGAGCTGACCCATCTGGAGGGCTACCGCGGCTCCGCCCCGGTACGCGTCGGCAACCGCGCGGCCGGCCAGCTCCAGCTGGACATCTACGGTGAACTCGTCGACTCCATCTACCTGTTCAACAAGTACGGCAAGGGCATCTCCTGGGAGACCTGGTCCGATCTGTGCGCGGCGCTCGACTGGCTCCTGGACAACTGGGACGGCGCCGACGAGTCGATCTGGGAGACCCGGGCGGGCCGCCGGCGGCACACCTACTCGCGGGTGATGTGCTGGGTCGCCGTCGAGCGGATGATCCGGATGGCCCACCAGCGCGGGCTCCCCGCCGACCTGCCGCGCTGGACGGCGGTCCGCGACCTGCTCTACCGGCAGGTGATGGCGGAGGGCTGGCACGAGGAGCTGGGCAGCTTCGTGCAGCGGCTCGGCGGGGAGGGCAGCCCGCCGCCCGGCATCCTGGACGCATCCCTCCTGGTGATGCCGATGGTCAAGTTCCTCTCCCCGAAGGACCCCCGCTTCCTGTCCACCCTCGACGCGATCGGCGCGGGACTCGTCGCCGACTCCCTGGTCTTCCGCTACGACGCCTCCGAGTCCGCGGACGGCCTCGACGGCACCGAGGGCACCTTCTCCATCTGCTCCTTCTGGTGGGTGGAGGCCCTCACCCGCACCGGGCGCGTCGAGGAGGCCCGGCTCGCCCTGGAGAAGATGTTCACCTACGCCAACCACCTCGGGCAGTACGCCGAGCAGATCGGCGTCACCGGGGAGCAACTCGGCAATTTCCCCCAGGCGTTCACCCATCTGGCACTGATCAGCGCCGCCGTGAACCTGGACCGCGCGATGGGCTGAGAGCGGACCGCCGGGCGGGCCCCGCGGCACCGCACCGCGGCTCCGGCCCGGGCTTCCGGCGCCCGCGCGGGAGGCGGACCGCGTCGTGCGGATGCCGGGGGCGGACTACCGTCGTGGAGATGAACGACGCACCGGTCCCGGCGCCACCCGGCCCCGGGGACGCGGCCTACCCGGGGCGCGCCGCCCCCGGCTGCGCCACCCTGACCGCACTCGACACCGCCGTGGCCGGCTGCCGCGCCTGCCCCCGCCTCGTCGCCTGGCGGGAACAGGCCGCCCGCCAGGCACCACCGGCCCACCGCGCGGAGCGGTACTGGGCCCGCCCGGTGCCGGGGCTCGGGCCGCCCGACGCCTCGATCGCCCTGGTCGGGCTCGCCCCCTCGGCGCACGGCGGCAACCGTACCGGCCGGATGTTCACCGGCGACCCCTCCGGAGACGTACTGATCCGCGCCCTGTACGAGGTGGGGCTCGCCAGCGGCCCCACCTCCCGCGCGGCGGACGACGGACTGCGGCTCCTGGACACCCGGATCACCGCACCGGTGCACTGCGCCCCGCCGGAGAACGCCCCCACCACCGCCGAACGCGACACCTGCCGGCCCTGGCTCACCGCCGAACTCGGCCTGCTGGCACCCCGGTTGAGAGTGATCGTCTGCCTCGGCGGCTTCGGCTGGCGCGCCCTGCTCCCGGTGCTGCGCGCGGCCGGCCGGCAGCTGCCGCGCCCGCAGCCCGTCTTCGGCCACGGGGCGCACACCCTGCTCACCGGCGGCGCCGGACTCCCGCCGCTGCACCTGCTCGGCTGCTACCACCCGAGCCGCCGCAACATGGCCACCGGCACCCTCACCGCGCCCATGCTCACCGACCTGCTCCGCCGCGCCCGCGAGTTGGCCGCCGACTCAGGGTGAAGTCCCCTGCGACAGACGGCAGTTCCCGCCCGCAGCCGCTACAACTCGGCCACCGAGGCGTACGTCGTGCCGGTCGCGATGTTGTTCTCGTAGACCGTCAGCGGCGACAGGGAGGGGTCGCAGTACATGGTCATCCCCTTCCAGTACGCGGGGCCCTGGCCGTAGGTGAGTCCGCAGGCCGGGTGGTAGTCCGCGATCAGCTGCTCGCCGTCGACCCAGACGTCGATGACCGAGTCGGCCTCCCCGGAGCCGAGGGTCAGCCCGTAGACGACCGAGTAGCGCCGCTCCTTGGCCACCTCGCAGACGTGCTCCTCGTAGGTGCGCCCCGAGGGCGAGTTCCAGCCGCCGCGGATCGCCAGCTGGTTGCTGTACACGTCGAACTCCAGCGGCGGCGAACCGTCGTTGCCCGCGTGGTGGATCTGGTTCAGCAGGCAGAAGGAGTTGTCCTGGTCGAGCGGATAGTCCGGGCCCAGGGCGAAGTCGAAGCGGAAGAACCGGCGGGTCCCGTCCGCGAGGTCGCTGCCCTCCTGCGGCGCGGCCTCCAGTCTCATCTGCCCCTCGACCAGGTGCAGTTCGCCCGCCCGGCCCATGCCGTAGGGCGCGTCCACCACCGGTACGGGATCCCGGCTGTTCTCGATGTCGCCGTCCTCGTACTGGCGCTGCACATTGCCGAAGCCCGCGGCATTGGAGTCCGCGGCCGAGAAGTCCGCGGCCCACAGGAGTTCGGCCGCGGCGCCCGAACGGGCGGTCCTGCGGCGGGAGTCGAGTCCCGGCGTCCGTGCCTGGGCGGTTCCGGTGCCCAGTGCGCCGAGGCCGAGTGCGGCCACCGTGGCGGTCGCGCCGCGCAGCAGTGCCCGGCGGCCGGTCACCGGGTGGGAAGGGTCGGTCATCACGCCTCCGTCGCTCGGATACGGCGCACGAGTATGGGAGGCGCGGCGGCCGATGTCGAGAGCGCGGGCGGCATCGCCGGACACCCGCCGGAGAGGATGTCCGATGGGTGCCGGCAATGCCCGGGATCACCGTCCATACGGTCACCGGACCCGTCTCGTACGGCTCAGAGCGCGGTCCAGGTGAAGGCGACCTCGTCCCCCGCCTCGATCCGGAACTGGCAGCCGCCGACCGGGGTGGCCGTGCCGTTGACCGCGATGTTCCAGTACGCGTCCTGGCCCCCGGTGGCGCCGTCGACGGTGGAGACGAAGTAGTCCTCGAAGGAGGCGTACCACTCGCCGTCCCAGGTGAAGCCGGCCTGCGCGGCGGCGTCGTCGAGGGCGGCCGTCGGGGTCGGGCCCGCGCTCGGGTTGGCCCCGTTGTTGGTGCCGTCGCACTTGTGGGTGCCGCCGGAGGCGGTGGTGACGTCGTGGCCGGTCGTGGAGACCGTGCCGTCGAAGACCGTGCTGTCCGGACCGGTGACCGTCAGCGTCACCGTGACGGGGGCCTTGACCGCGAGCGGTGCCTCGGCGGAGTGGGCCGCGGGGGCGGCCGTCAGCGCGAGTCCGAGCGCGGCGGTGAGGACGGCGGCACGTCTGAGGAGGGCAGCGGACATGGTGACCTGCTTTCGTGGGAGGGGAGTTCGCGGATTCGCGTCTTGAAGGGTTCGCGATTTCACGGGTTCGCGTCTTCACGGGTTCGCGGAGGCGCGGGCTTGTGGAGGTGGGGAGTTGCGGCCCGGGAAGGCCAAGTGGCGTGCGGGGGAGTGGAGTTGGCCTCTGCTGACGGGCGGCACAGGGCAGGGGCCGCCCACCGCGCGTGCCGGTGATGGTCCCGGTGTCGCCCGCCCGGTGCGCGCGGTGGCGGTGTCGTACGCGGTGGTTCCTGTGCCGCTCAGTGGCTCCTGCGGCCCCGGCGGGTGAGGGCCACCGCCGCGGCGCCCGCGGCCAGCAGGGCGAGGGAGCCCGCGGCGTACGGCAGCGCGGCCGAGCCGGTCGCCGCCAGGCCACCGCCGCCCGTCGCCGAGCCGCCCGTGCTGCCGGAGGTGGCCGCACCGCCGCCGACGGTGCCCGGGGCCGGTGTCCCGGAGGCCGAGCCCGAGGACGAACTGCCGCCGCTGCCACCGCTGTTGCCGTCCCCGCCGGAGCCGGTGCCGCCGTCCCCGCCCCCGGAGTCGCCGCCGGCCGAACCCCCGGTCCCGCCCCCGGATGTACCGCCGGTGTCGCCGCCCGACGTACCGCCGCTGCCGCCCGTGCTGCCGTCGCCGGGAGCGCAGTCGACGGGTTCCAGGGCCGAGGCGGAGTCCTTGCCGTCGATCCGGGCCAGGGACTTGCCCGCGAGGGCGGGGACCGCCTGGGCGGTGGCGCGCAGGGTGGTGCCGTCCACCACGGGTTCGGCGTAGCCCACCGCGCCCCGGTCGGCGGCCGGTGCCCCGCAACCGAGTTGACGGGACGTCAGCCAGGCGGTGCCCTCGGCGGCGGCCGCGGTCCGCTTGCCCGCCGCCAGCGCCTGGACGTCCAGGGCGGTGGAGTTGGCGTTGCCCGGCGGGGTGCCGAAGCCGTTGTCGCGGAAGCTGCCGTCCGGGAGCTGCTGCTTCTCCAGCCAGTCGAGCCCCGCCTCGGCGTCCGCGGTGCGGCCCGCGCCCAGCAGGGCCTGGACGGCGAGTCCGGTGCTGTCGGTGTGCGAAGTGCACTTGGCCGGATCGGACTTGAAGAAGAGTGGGTAGCCGCCGTCGGCGCAGCGGGAGGCGGCGAGGAAGTCGGCGGCCTTCGCGGGGAGGTCGCCGGTGCGCTGGAGGGCGAGGACCGCGAGGGACTGGGTGAACTGGTTGGAGCCGTCGCCGTTCGGCAGGTCGTCGGTGAACCGGCCGCTGTCCTGCATCCGCCCCAGCAGGGTCCCGGTCAGGTCGATGCCGCCGAAGTCTCCCGGGTCGCGGTGCTCGATCGCGGCGACCAGCGCGAGCTTGGCGGTGCCGCCCGCGAAGACCCGGCCCGGGGTCCCGCGGTCGATGTAGTCGGCGGCGTGCGCGGCCAGCCAGTCGGTGGCCTTCTCCGCGGTCGCGCCGCCGGTGCCGGTGGCGGCGAGCGCCATCACGATGTCGGCCGTGAGGCCCTGGTCGCCGGAGGCGTGGGTGCCCTCGGTGAGCCGGGAGGCCGTCCAGGTCGCGGCGGCCTTCTCGGGTGACGGGAGAGCGGGCGCGCCGGTCTCCGCCCGGGCGCCGCCCGGCAGCAGTGCGGCACAGAGCGCGGCCGCGGGTACCGCGACGGCGAGAAGGGCTCTGCTCGGAAACGGCATCGCGGCGGACTCCTTGGCGGTGTCTGAAGAGCCGGGCCCGCCCCGGGATCCGCCGCGCCCGCACCCGAACCGGCGAACCCCTGGCGCGCGTCGGTGAACGCGGCGGCAGGGGCCGGTGAGCCGGGGCGGCTCGTGGCTCCACGCTGCAGACCATGACAGTGAGAAGCAGTGCACGCAGCACAACAGGCAGCCCGGCTCGCGGCCCCAGGGCCTTTCTTCCGGATCGGAAGAAAGGCCCCAGGCCGCTCACGGTTGCAGGTCAGCGCCGGAATCCCACCGGCTTTCCCTGTCGCGTACGCATGAAGTTGTCGGCCCCGGAGTCGACCGGAGCAGGGGAACAGTAGGCCCGGGAAAGGGAGTTGACCAGACGCGGTGGAGGAATTGTGACGCCGGCCACGGTCCGCGGCGGGATGGACGGCCCCCTCGGGCGGCCGCGCAGATCACACCCGGCGGGCTGGCGCGGGGGTGCAAGGGTGCGTATTCTCCGAGGAGTTCGCCGCTGGGCGGACCCACAACTGAATGCGTGCACGACTGGGGAAAGCCGGTGAAAGTCCGGCGCTGACCTGCAACCGTGAGCGCGAGGCCGCTGCCTCGCGTGAGCCGGAGCGCCCGGCGTGCTGCGCGTATCGCTTCTCACTGTCACGGTCCGCAGCGTGGAGCCCGGTCTCAAGATCCTCGGGCCCCTGCCGCATTCGCACTTCGCACCGAATGCGCGTCAGGGGTCTTTTCGCGGATCGGTGTCCCGGCTGCCGGCCATTTCCCAAGGGGGAACCACATGGTCGGGGTCAGACCCGGCGCCAGGACGGCCGCCGCCGTCGGGGCAGGCGCCGCACTCGCCGTCTCGATACCGCTCTTCGTACCCACCGCCTCCGCGGACGGCAGGGTGGCGACACCCGCCGAGGCCGCGGTGGCCGCCGCCCGCTGGGGGGCGGGTGAACTCACCGCGGACGGCGCCGTACCCGGCATGGCGGGCACCCCGGACTGGGGCCTTTCCATCGACACCCTGATCGGCCTCGAAGCCACCGGCGCCGCCCCCGCGGACGCCGCGAGGATCACCGCCACCCTCAAGACCCACGTCCGCGACTACAACAGCGCCGACGCCTGGGGACCCAAGGGCCAGCGCATCGCGGGAGCCACCGCCAAACTCCTGTACGCCGCGGTCATCACCGACTCCGACCCGGCGAAGTTCGGGGAGTACGACCTGCGGCAGGAGACCCTCGACCTGATCGCGGGGCCCGAAGCGGGCCTGGAGAACGGGCGGGTCAAGGACAAGGTCACCGCCCCCGCCACGGACAACAGCAACACCTTCGGCCAGTCGCTCGCCGTCCTCGGACTCGCCCGCAGCGGCGAAGTCCCGCAGAACACCGTCGACTTCCTCCTCGACCAGCAGTGCGCCTCGGGCGGTTTCCGGCTCTTCCCGTACGCCTTCGGCGGCGGCAAGGTCACCGGCGACTGCGACGCCCAGGGCGCCGATGCCGTCCTCGACCCGGACTCCACCGCGATGGCCGTCCAGGCGCTGCTCGCGGCGGCCGGGGCCGGTGCCGAGGGCGCCGGGGCCGGGGCCGAGAAGGGCGCCGACTGGTTGGCGGAGCAGCAGGCGGCCGACGGTGCGCTCGGCGGTTCGGGCCCCACGGCCGCCGCCAACTCCAACAGCACCGGGCTCGCCGGGCAGGCGCTGGCCGCCACCGGCCGCGAGGAGGCCGCCGCCAAGGCCGCGGGCTGGCTGGTGAAGCACCAGCTCACCAAGGCCAATGGCGGCAAGGCCGCCGCCGAGGCCGGGGCCGTCGCCTACAACGACGAGTCCCTCAAGTCCGCCCGGGACGAGGGCATCGAGGAGTTCCAGCGCGACCAGTGGCGCCGCTCCACCCCGCAGGCCCTGCTCGGCCTCGCCCAGGTCCCGCTCGGCGAGATCGGCACCACCGACCCCGATCCGGGCCCGGGCCCCGGCGAGGACCCCGACCCGAGCACCACCCCCGACCCCACCGGCACCCCGGACCCGGGCGCCAGCCCCGACCCGGGCACCTCGCCCGGCCCCGGCGGCTCCGCCGACCCCTCCGGTACGCCCGGTCCGGACCCGAGCGACTCCGCGCCCGCGGGCGGCCCCGCCTCCGGCACGACCGGCGGCAACGCACCGGACGCCGCCTCCGGCCCCGGCGGCTCACTGGCCGCCACCGGCGCCGACATCCTGCCCTGGGCGGGAGCAGCCGGAGCCCTTCTCGTGGCCGGATACGCCACCCACCGCTTCGCCGCCATCCACCGGAAGGGCCGCACCTCATGAGGCGACATCTGCGCGGGCTGCGCGCGGCCGCGCTCTCCCTGACCCTGGTCGCCGCCTCCGCCGGACTCGGACTCGCCGCCGACCTGGCCAGCGCCCCCGAGGCCGCGGCGGTCGACACCGGCAAGGGCACCGCCGGTTTCTGCCCGAACGCCGACGGGGTCACCGTCGTCGTCGACTTCCAGGAACTCGGCGGCACTACCATCGTCCGGTGCGCCCCGGGCGACCAGGCCACGGGCCTCGCCGCGCTGAAGAACGCCGGTTTCCAGATCGCCGGGACGAACCGCTGGGGCGAGGGCTTCATCTGCCGCATCGAGGGCAAGCCCGGACCCGAGAGCGAACCCTGCATCGACACCCCGCCCGCCTCCGCCTACTGGTCGTACTGGCACGCGCCCAACGGCGGCAACTGGACGTACAGCCAGTGGGGCGTGATGAACCGCAAGCCCCCGCCGGGCAGTTTCGAGGGCTGGTCCTTCTCCAAGGACAAGACCTCCACCACCAACCCGCCGCCGCGGGTCGCCCCCTCCCGCCCGGCCGCGGGCGGTTCCTCCGGGGGGAGTACGGGCGGTTCCTCGGGCGGCGCGGGTCAAGGCACGGGCGGTCAGTCCGCGGACGGCGGTGCGGGTGCGGGCAGTTCGGGCGGGGGCGGCACCAAGGCCCCGGCCACCGGGCCCGGCTCCGGGAAGTCCGCGGACGCCGGGGGCGGGAAGGACAAGGGCGAGAGGGGCGAGAAGAGCGGGAAGGACGAGAAGAAGGGCAAGGCCTCGGCCGGTCCCTCGCACTCCGCCTCCGACGAACCGCTGCCGGGCACCGAGGACGAGCCCAGCGAGGCGGCCGCCTGGACCGGCGAGGGCGAGGACGGGCTCGAACCCACCGCGGCCGGCGGCGGGGACGGGGTGCCGACCAGCACCGTCGTCGGCGCCGCCGCGGTGACCGTGCTCGCCGCGGGCGCCGGTGCCACCGCCTGGCGCCGCCGGGCCGCCCGCTCCGGTCCCTCCTCCGACTAGGACGTCCGTACTCCGATGAGGTTCTCGCTCCGCCCGCTGCCCCGCACCGTCCACCCCGGTGCGTGGTGGCTGTGGGCGCTCGCCATGGCCTCCTGCGCCAGCCGCACCACCAACCCGCTGCTGCTGATCATGATCCTCGCGGTCTGCGGCTATGTGGTGGTGCGGCGGCGCAGCGACGCCCCCTGGGCGCTCGCCTTCCGGATGTACCTGCTCCTCGGCGCGTTCATCGTCACCATGCGGGTGGCCTTCCGGGTCGTCTTCGGCGGCGGCCAGGGCTCGATCGTCCTCTTCACACTGCCGCAGATCCCGCTGCCCGAATGGGCCGCGGGCATCCGCCTGTTCGGGCCGGTCGCCGCGGAGCAACTGCTCGGCGGCGCCTACGACGGACTGCGCCTGGCCACCATGCTGGTCTGCGTCGGCGCCGCCAACGCCCTCGCCAACCCCAAGCGCATGCTCAAGGCCCTGCCGGGCGCGCTCTACGAGATCGGCACCGCCGTGGTCGTCGCGCTCTCCGTGGCCCCGCAGCTGGTCGAGAGCGTGCAGCGGGTGCGGCGGGCCCGGCGGCTGCGCGCGGGCGGCCAGAAGGGGGCCCGCGCCCTGCGCGGCATCCTCATCCCGGTCCTGGAGGACGCGGTGAACCGCTCCCTCGCCCTCGCCGCCGCGATGGCCTCGCACGGCTACGGGCGCACCGGCCGGATCTCGCCCCGCACCCGGCTGCTCACCGGCTTCCTCGTCCTCACCGGCCTCCTCGGCGTCTGCGCGGGCCTGTACGGAGTGATGGACGCCTCCACCCCGCGCTACATGGGCGCCCCGATGCTGCTCGCCGGGCTCGCCGTCGCCACCACCGGCTTCCTGATCGGCGGCCGCAGGCTGCGGCGCACCCGCTACCGGCCGGACCGCTGGCGCCCCGGCGAGGCGGCCGTCGTCCTCTCCGGGCTGAGCGCGGCCACCCTGCTCTACCTCACCACCAAGGTCGACGCGGCCGATCTCTACCCCTCCCTCACCCCGCTCACCTGGCCCGAGATCGGCGCCCTGCCCGCGCTCGGCATCCTGCTCGGCGCGCTGCCCGCCTGGCTCGCCCCGCCGCCGGTGCTCGAACAGGGCGCGTACGACGGGGAGTCGGCCTCGAGCCGTACCGGCGCCGGGGAGCACGGGCCCACCGCCATGACGAAGGAGCCGGCCGCATGATCCAGTTCGAGCAGGTGACCTTCACCTACCCGGGGGCGGCCGAGCCCGCGCTGCGCGAGGTGGACCTCGACCTCGGCGAGGGGGAACTCGTCCTGGTCACCGGGCGCACCGGCGTCGGCAAGTCCACCCTGCTCGGCGCCGTCAACGGCCTGGTGCCCCGCTTCACCGGCGGGCAGCTGCGCGGCCGGGTCGCCGTGGCCGGGCAGGACACCGCCCACTTCCCGCCGCAGGAGTTCGCCCACCTCGTCGGCGTCGTCGGACAGGACCCGCTCGCCGGTTTCGTGACCGACACCGTCGAGGACGAACTCGCCTACGGAATGGAGCAGTTGGGCCTTTCCTCGGAGGTGATGCGCAAACGCGTCGAGGAGACGCTCGACCTGCTCGGCATCGCGGAGCTGCGCCGCCGCGCCCTCAGCACCCTCTCCGGCGGCCAGCAGCAGCGCGTCGCCCTCGGCTCGGTGCTCACCGCCCACCCCAAGGTCCTCGTCCTGGACGAGCCGACCTCCGCCCTCGACCCCACCGCCGCCGAGGACGTACTCGCCGCGATCATCCGCCTGGTCCACGACCTCGGTACGACGGTCCTGGTGGCCGAGCACCGGGTGGAGCGGGTGGTGCAGTACGCGGACCGGCTGCTGCACCTGCCCGGCGACGGCACCGTACGCGACGGGGCGCCCGCCGCACTGCTCACCGACAGCGATGTGGCCCCGCCGGTGGTGCGCCTCGGGCGGCTCGCGGGCTGGCGGCCGCTGCCGCTCTCGGTGCGCGACGCCCGCCGCAGGGCCGGGGAACTGCGGGAGCGCCTGGCCGGGCACGCCCCGCCCGCGAGCGCCCCGGGCGGCGGCGCGGTGGCCCTGGCCGCACGGCGCCTCACCGTCACCTACGGCGCCACGGTCGCGGTCTCGCACGTCGACCTCGCGCTGCACAGCGGCGAGGTGCTGGCCCTGATGGGCCGCAACGGCTCCGGAAAGTCCTCTCTGCTGTGGGCACTTCAGGGTTCGGGGCCGCGCAGGTCCGGCACCGTCGACGTGTCCGGCACCGACCCCGGCAAGGTCCCGGCCCGCCGGGCCCGCGCCCTGGTGGGCCTCGTCCCGCAGACCGCGAGCGATCTGCTCTACCTGGAGACCGTGGACGCCGAATGCGCGCAGAGCGACACCGAGTCCACCGCCCCCGAGGGCACCTGCCGCGCCCTGCTCGACTCCCTCGCGCCCGGCATCCCGGGCGGGCGCCACCCCCGCGACCTCTCCGAGGGCCAGAAGCTCGCCCTGGTCCTCGCCGTACAGCTGTCCTCGGCACCCGGAGTCGTCCTGCTCGACGAGCCCACCCGCGGCCTCGACTACCACGCCAAGGCCCGGTTCACCGAAGTGGTACGGGAGTTGGCGGCGCGGGGGTCCGCGGTGGTGGTGGCCACCCATGACGTGGAGTTCGTGGCCGGGGCGGCGGACCGGGTGGCGGTGATGGCCGAGGGCGAGATCGTCGCGGACGGCCCCACCGCCCGGGTGGTCGTCTCCTCGCCCGCCTTCGCCCCGCAGATCGCCAAGGTGCTGGCCCCGCAGGAATGGCTCACGGTGGAGCAGATCGCCGGGGTCCTGGCCCAGGAGAAAGGGGTCCCGGCATGACGGACCTGCTGAAGCCGGAGCCCGAGGGCGCGGGCGGACCGCCTGCTGCCGAGGGCGCGGGGAATCCCGCTGCTGTCGGGGGTGCGGCCGAGTCCCCTGCCACCGACGGCACGAGCGAGTCCCGTACCGGCGAGAGCGCGAGCGGGTCCGGCACCGGAGAGGGCACGGGCACGTCCCGTACCGCAGCCGGTGCGGGAGGTTCCCGTACCGGCAGGGAGACCGCCCCCGCCCCGCGCCGCTCGGTGATCCGGATCCGGCCGCGGACCTGGCTGGTGCTGCTGCTGGCGAGCCTCGCCGGACTGGCCATGTTCTTCTGGCCGCTGTTCGCGCCGCCGCAGCCCGCGGCCATGGCGCACTCCACGGAGGCGCCGCTGCTCTTCATCGTGGCGATGCCGGTCCTGCTCGCCGTGGTGCTCGCCGAGATGTCCTCCGGCGGCATCGACCCCAAGGTGCTCGCGCTGCTCGGGGTGCTCTCCGCGGTCAACGCCGGTCTGCGGCCGCTGGGCGCCGGCACCGCGGGCATCGAGACCGTGTTCTTCCTGCTCGTGCTCGCCGGACGGGTCTTCGGTCCGGGCTTCGGCTTCGTGCTGGGCGCGGTCTCGCTCTTCGCCTCGGCGCTGCTCACCGCCGGGGTCGGGCCCTGGCTGCCCTTCCAGATGGTGTCCTCGGCGTGGATCGGCCTGGGCGCGGGGCTGCTGCCGCGACGTGTCACCGGGCGGGCGGAGATCGCGATGCTCGCCGCCTACGGGGTGTTCGCCGCGTACTTCTTCGGCTTCATCATGAACATGTGGTTCTGGCCCTTCACCGCCGGGATCGACACCCAGCTCTCCTTCGACCCCGGGGCCCCGGTCACGGAGAATCTGCACACCTTCCTGATCTTCACCCTCACCACCTCCACCTTCGGCTGGGACACCGGCCGCGCACTCACCAATCTGACCGCCATCCTGCTCACCGGCCCCGCCGTACTCGCCGTCCTGCGCCGGGCCTCCCGCCGGGCGGCCTTCGACGCGCCGGTCACCTTCGGCGCGGCGGCGAAGCGGTAGCGGCCGGGGCCGGGGACCGGCCGTCCGGGTCTCAACTCCGCTGCTCAGCAACGGATGTGACGGCACGTCAGGCGCGAGGGCGCGTCCCTCCGGATCCGCCCGTGAAGGTCAGCCCCCCGCCCCCGATGCCTGCTCCTGCACCGGATACGGCACGAAGGTGCTGCTGTTCTCGTCGACGGCCAGGCGGCGGTCCAGCGGCGGCACCGCGCGCTGCGGGCAGTCCAGGCGTTCGCAGAGGCGGCAGCCCATGCCGATGGGGGTGGCCGCGGCGGCGTTGTCGAGGTCGAGGCCGTCGGAGTAGACCAGCCGCGAGGCGTGCCGGATCTCGCAGCCGAGGCCGATCGCGAAGGTCTTGCGCGGCTCGCCCCAGCCGCCGCGGTGCCGGGTGACCGCCCGCGCGGTCCACAGATAGCGCTGGCCGTCGGGCATCGAGGCCATCTGGACGTGGATGCGCCCGGGCGCCGCGAAGGCCTCGTAGACGTTCCAGAGCGGGCAGGTGCCGCCGGCCCGGGAGAAGTGGAAGTCGGTGGCGGACTGGCGCTTGGAGAGGTTGCCCGCGCGGTCCACCCGGACGAAGGAGAAGGGCACCCCGCGCAGCCGGGGCCGCTGCAGGGTGCTCAGCCGGTGGCAGACCGTCTCGTAGCCGAGGCCGAAGTCGTCGGTGAGCCGCTCCACGTCGTAGCGGCACTCCTCGGCGGCGCGGTGGAAGCGGGCGTACGGCAGGATCACCGCGGCGGCGAAGTAGTTGGCGATGCCGATGCGTGCGAGCGGCCAGGCGGTCGAGCCCTCCTCGAAGTCCTCGGAGGCGAGCCGCGACAGCTCCTCGCCGTACTCCAGGAGCGCCAGCTGGGTGGCCATCCGGAAGGCGCGCTGCCCGGGCCGCAGCCGGCTGGACAGGTGCAGGACCCGGCTCGCCGCGTCGTAGTGGTGCAGCCGGTCGGAGTCGGCGGCCAGGTGCACCCCGTGCCGCTCGGCCAGCCGGTCGGCGAGCACCCGGACCACCTCGCCGCGGCGGATGCCGATCTCCCGGGCCAGCTCCTCGGCGGCGAGATCCGTCTCGTGGAGGTAGTTCTGGCGCCGGTAGAAGAACTCGCGGATCTCCTCGTGCGGGGAGCGCGGCTGCAGGGCCGCGTCCCGGCGGCCCTCGGCGCCGTCGGAGAGCTGCTCCGCCAGGCTCTGGTTGCGCCGCCCCAGATCGACCAGGACGGCGGCGACGGCGGGCAGCCGGGCGGCGAGGTCGGCGAGGTCGGAGGCGGAGACCCGGGCCGCGGACACCTCCGCCGCCAGCGCGTCGCGCAGATCGGCCACCAGTCTGCTGGTGTCGCGCTCGGAGAAGAAGCCCGGGTCGACGCCGAAGACCTCGGTCAGGCGCAGCAGCACCGGCACGGTCAGCGGACGCGAGTCGTGCTCCATCTGGTTCAGATAGCTGGGCGAGATCGCCAGCATGCGCGCCAACTCGGCCTGGGTCAGCCGCCGCTCCTCGCGCAGCCTGCGCAGCCGGGGCCCGGCGTAGGTCTTGCTCACAGCTCTCTCCCGGCGCTGACGGCTCCTCGCGTACGGGCGGTCCGCCGCCCGTACGGACACCGCGGGCGCGGCGGGTGCGGCCGCGGGCGGCATGGGCAGCACCCTACGCGCCATCGGCCGCCGCCGGGTGTTCGCAACCTTGGCAAAGCGGCGTCGAAAGACTGGCAGAACTTGGCATCCGTCCCTGCTTGATGGCACTCAGTGCCAGTGTCAGAGTTCTGGCAGCGGGTCGCCGGACACCGGGCGGCCGAAGCGGGACACCGGGCGCGATTCCTGCCCTGACGTCGGAGACACCGGCTGTTCCGTACGGAAGTCCGCGCAGCATTGCTCACCGTTGATCGCGCGTGGCGTCCGGCGGCCCGCCCCTGCCGGAGAAGAGGTCCCGCCTGGGAACCCGGTTGGCGCGGCATCGAGTGCCATCTCTTCGCACAGTTCACCAGATCTCCCCGGTCACGCACCGGCAGATCTCCTCCGACCCTCAGGAGACGGTCATGGCTCAGTCAGGCAGCACGGCACAGGAGCTGGCCCAGCGGTGGGCCGAGGACGCCCGCTGGAAGGGCATCGAGCGCACCTACAGCGCCGAGGACGTGGTCCGGCTCTCCGGCAGCGTGCGCGAGGAGCACACCCTCGCCCGGCGCGGCGCCGAGCGGCTGTGGCGCCAGCTCCACGAGCGGGACTACCTCCACGCGCTCGGCGCCCTCACCGGCGGCCAGGCAGTGCAGCAGGTCAAGGCCGGGCTCCAGGCCATCTACCTCTCCGGCTGGCAGGTCGCCGCCGACGCCAACCTCGCCGGTCACACCTACCCGGACCAGAGCCTCTACCCGGCCAACTCGGTGCCCCAGGTGGTCCGCAGGATCAACAACGCCCTGCTGCGCGCCGACCAGATCGCCACCGCCGAGGGCGGCGAGGACACCACCGACTGGCTCGCGCCGATCGTCGCCGACGCCGAGGCCGGATTCGGCGGCCCGCTGAACGCCTTCGAGCTGACCAAGGCCATGATCGCCGCGGGCGCCGCGGGCATCCACTACGAGGACCAGCTCGCCTCCGAGAAGAAGTGCGGCCACCTCGGCGGCAAGGTCCTGGTCCCCACCGGCCAGCACATCCGCACCCTCAACGCGGCCCGCCTCGCCGCCGACATCGCCGACGTGCCCACCGTCGTCGTGGCCCGCACCGACGCCCTCGCCGCCAACCTGCTGACCAGCGACGTGGACGAGCGGGACGCCGAGTTCACGACCGGTGAGCGCACCGCCGAGGGCTTCTACCGGGTGCGCGGCGGCATGAAGCCGGTGATCGCCCGCGGCCTCGCCTACGCCCCGTACGCCGATCTGATCTGGGTGGAGACCGGCACCCCCGACCTCGCCCAGGCCCGCGAGTTCGCGGAGGCGATCCACGCGCGGTACCCGGACCAGATGCTGGCCTACAACTGCTCGCCCTCCTTCAACTGGAAGGCCGCCCTGGACGACGACCAGATCGCCAAGTTCCAGCGCGAACTCGGCGCCATGGGCTACAAGTTCCAGTTCATCACCCTGGCCGGCTTCCACTCCCTGAACCACGGCATGTTCGACCTGGCCCGCGGCTACGCCGACCAGGGCATGACCGCCTATGTGGACCTCCAGGAGCGGGAGTTCGCCGCGCAGCAGCACGGCTTCACCGCGGTCAGGCACCAACGCGAGGTCGGCACCGGCTACTTCGACCTGGTCTCCACCGCCGTCAACCCGGCCTCCTCCACCACCGCGCTGAGCGGCTCCACCGAGGAAGAGCAGTTCCACTAGGAGTATCCGGCCCCAAGTCCCTTTCCCCCAGCGGTAGTTCGGCGCCACCGGCGCCCGCCGCCCCCGTACCGGTGAGGACCGGACGCACGTCCCCGTCCGGTCCTCACCCGGCCCGCTTCCGCGCCCGGCCACCCCTGAGGCCTTCCTTCCGCCTAGGAGATCCGCATGTCCACCACCGCTGTCACCCACCGCGTCGAGGTGCTCGGCACACCGGGCGAACGGTACGAGGAGATCCTCACCCCCGAGGCCCTGGACTTTCTGGGCCGCCTCGACCAGGCCTTCTCCACCCGCCGCTTCGACCTGCTCGCCGAGCGCCGCCGCCGCGCCGAGCGCCTCGCCTCGGGAGCCGCCCTCGACTTCTCCCGCGCCACCCCGGCCGTGCGCGCGGACCCCGGCTGGCGGGTGGCACCGGCCGCCCCCGGACTGGTCGACCGGCGCGTCGAGATCACCGGCCCGCCCGACCGGCGTATGACGATCAACGCCCTCAACTCCGGGGCCTGCGTGTGGATGGCCGATTTCGAGGACGCCACCTCGCCGACCTGGCGGAACATCGTCGGCGGCCAGCTCAACCTGCTCGACGCCGTCGAGCGCCGGATCGACTTCACCACCCCCGAGGGCAAGGAGTACCGCCTCGGCGAGAACCTGGCCACGCTGGTGGTCCGGCCCCGCGGCTGGCACCTGGTCGAGAAGCACCTCGTCGTCGACGGGCGCCCGCTGTCCGCCTCGCTCGTCGACTTCGGGCTCTACTTCTTCCACTGCGCCCAGCGGCAGATCGACGCCGGACACGGTCCGTACTTCTACCTGCCGAAGCTGGAGAACCACTACGAGGCCCGGCTGTGGAACGACGTCTTCCTGCTGGCCCAGGAGCTGCTCGGCATCCCGCGCGGCACCGTCCGAGCCACCGTGCTCATCGAGACGATCACCGCCGCCTTCGAGATGGAGGAGATCCTCTACGAGCTGCGCGAGCACTCCGCCGGGCTCAACGCGGGCCGCTGGGACTACCTCTTCAGCCTGATCAAGAACTTCGCGCACCGGCCCGACTTCGTCCTGCCCGACCGGGACAGGGTCACCATGACGGCGCCCTTCCTGCGCGCCTACACCGAACTCCTGGTCCGCACCTGCCACAGGCGCGGCGCCCACGCCATCGGCGGCATGGCCGCCCAGGTCCCCGGCAAGGACGCCGCGGCCGACGAGGCCGCCTTCGCCAAGGTCCGCCTCGACAAGGAGCGCGAGGCCGAGGACGGCTTCGACGGCTCCTGGGTCGCCCACCCGGGCCTGGTGCCGCTGTGCCGCGAGGTCTTCGACGGGGTGCTCGGCGAGCACCCCCACCAGGTGGCGCGCACCCGCGAGGACGTCGAGGTCACCGCCGCCGAGCTGCTCGCCGTCCGCGAAGCCGGCGGCCCGCCCACCGACGCGGGCGTGCGCGCCAACATCGCCGTCTCGCTGCGCTACTTCGACGCCTGGCTGCGCGGCCAGGGCGCCGTCGCCCTCCACGGGCTGATGGAGGACGCCGCCACCGCGGAGATCGCCCGGGTGCAGATCTGGCAGTGGGTGCGCCACGGCGCCGTCTCCCGGGAGAGCGTCGAACGCCTCCTGGACGAGGAGCTGACCGCGCTCGGCGCCGAGTACCCCTGGGCCCGGGTCGAGGACCTCCGGGAGATCTTCGAACGCACCGCGCTGGCACGGGAGTTGCCCGCCTTCTTCACCTCCGACGCCTACGCCCGCCACCTGGTCGGCCGCCCCGGGACACCGTCGTGAGCCCCGCTGCGGGGATCCCCGTCCGCCGGGTCGGTGTGGTCGGCGGCGGACAGGTGGGCGCCGGGATCGCCGAGGTCTGCGCCCGCGCGGGACTCGACACCCTGGTCGCGGAGACCGACGCCTTCGCCGCCGGGGCCGCCCGCGAGCGGGTGGCGGCCTCCCTGGAGCGGGCGGTGCGGCGCGGCAGACTGGACCGGCTCGCCGCCGAGGACGCCCTCTCCCGTGTCCGCTTCACCGCGGGCCTGGACGAGATGGCCGACCGGCAGCTCGTCGTCGAGGCCGCGACCGAGAACACCGAGGCGAAGACGGAGATCTTCCGCACCCTCGACAAGATCGTGGAGGACCCGGCGGCCGTCCTCGCCACCAACACCTCCTCGATCCCGGTCATGCGGCTCGGGATGGCGACCGGCCGCGCCGACCACGTCCTCGGACTGCACTTCTTCAACCCGGTACCGGCCCTGCCGCTGGTCGAGCTCGTCCCCTCGCTGCACACCGCGCGCGAGGCGATCGAGACCGCCGAGGACTTCGCCACCCGCCTCCTCGGCAAGACGGTCGTACGCTCCCGGGACCGCGCCGGATTCGTGGTCAACGCCCTCCTGGTGCCGTATCTGCTCTCGGCGGTGCGGATGGCCGAGTCCGGCTTCGCCACCGCCGCCGACATCGACGCCGGGATGGAACTGGGCTGCGCCCACCCGATGGGGCCGCTCAGACTGGCCGACCTGATCGGCCTGGACACCCTCGCCGCCATCGCCGAATCCCTCTACGGGGAGTTCCGGGAACCGCTGTACGCCCCGCCGCCGCTGCTCCGGCGGATGGTGGAGGCCGGACATCTCGGCCGCAAATCGGGCCGGGGTTTCCACCCGTACCACCAGGGGTGAGGGTCCCTGGGCGGTGCCGGGGGCCGAGGAGTGCCCCGGCCGCTGTGGAGACGGGGCGCGGCACGGATGACTGAGCCGTGCCGCGCCCCGTCGGCGTCCACGCGGCACCCGTTCCTGTGCCGTTCGCTCGCGTCCCCCGAGGCCACGGGGTAGACATGGGGTATGGCCCGACTCAGGGGCCGACCCTGGAAGCAGTCCGGCCACTCGGGCGAGGGCCCACGCCCGAGTCGCGGCCGCCGGGGCCGGCAGCGCCGCGGCCCCCGTCCGTCGTGGCCGCGGCGGCTGTGGAACGCCGCGCGCGGCCGCAGCGTCGCCGGCCAGATGTTCGTCCTGCAGGCGCTGATCGTGCTCGTCCTGGTCGTGGCCGCCGTGGTGGCGATGCTGATCCAGGCGCGGGACGACCGCTTCCAGGCCGCCCGGGACCGCTCGCTGGCCGCCGCCGAGGCCTTCGCCCACTCGCCCGGACTCGTCGAGACCCTGCGCGGACCCGATCCGAGCGCTGAGCTGCAACCGCGCACCGAGGCCGCCCGGATGCTCGGCGGGGTCGACTTCATCGTGGTGATGAACCGCGAGGGCATCCGCTACACCCACCCCCGCCCCGAACTCATCGGCAAGCGCTTCGTCGGCACCATCGAGCCCTCGCTGTCCGGCCGGATCACCGTCGAACGGGTCTCCGGCCCGCTCGGCCAGGAGGTCCAGGTCGTCGTCCCGGTCACCGACGCCCGCGGCAGGATCGTCGCCCTGGTCTCGGCGGGCGTGCGGGTCAGCGAGGTCAGCAGCGCCTTCGAGCGGCAGCTGCCCGTCGTCCTCGGCGTCAGCGCCGCCGCCCTCGCCCTCGCCACCGCGGGCACCGCCCTGGTCACCAGACGCCTGCGGCGGCAGACCCACGGCCTCGGCCCCAGCGAGATGACCCGGATGTACGAGCACCACGACGCGGTGCTGCACTCCGTACGCGAGGGCGTCCTGATCGTCAGCGGCGACGGCCGGGTGCTGCTCGCCAACGACGAGGCCCGCCGCCTCCTCGGCCTGCCCCCGGACTCCGAGGGCGCCCGCGTCGCCGACCTCGGCCTCGACCCGCGCATCGCCGAGCTGCTCGCCTCCCGCCGCGCCGCCACCGACGAGGTCGTCCCCGTACAGGACCTGCTGCTCGCGGTGAACAACCGGCCCACCGACCGGGCCGGCGGACCCCCGGGCAGCGTGGCCACCCTGCGCGACTCCACCGAACTGCGCGCCCTCGCCGGAAAGGCCGAGGCCGCCCAGGGGCGCCTGAGGCTGCTGTACGAGGCGAGTGTGCGGGTCGGCACCACCCTGGACGTGCAGCGCACCGCGGACGAGCTGACCCAGGTGTCCGTGCCCGGCTTCGCCGACACCGCCACGGTCGACCTCGCCGAGGCGGTGCTGCGCGGCGAGGAGCCGCGCCCGGCGACCGGCCAGGAGGCGCCCCAGCTGCGCCGTATCAGCCTGACCGGGGCGCACGGCACGCACCCGCTGTACCGGCCCGGCGACCTGGTCACCTTCGCCGCGCCCACCCCGCAGGCCACCGGCTTCACCGGCGGGGAGCCCGTACTCGTCCGGGACATGCGGACCTCGGACGGCTGGCGCACCCAGGGCGCCGAGCGCTCGCAGGACGTGCTCGACCACGGCTACCGGTCGATGATCACCGTGCCGCTGAAGGCGCGGGGCGTGCTGATGGGCATCGTCAACTACTGGCGCACCGCCGAGGGCGAGCCCTTCGAGGAGGAGGACCTCTCGCTCGCCGAGGAACTCGCCGCCCGCGCCGCGGTCTGCATCGACAACGCGCGCCGCTTCACCCGCGAGCACGAGATGGCGGTCACCCTCCAGCGCAGCCTGCTGCCCCGCGCCCTGCCCGAGCAGAACGCCCTCGACATCGCCTACCGCTATCTGCCGGCCCAGTCCGGGGTCGGCGGCGACTGGTTCGATGTGATCCCGCTGCCGGGTGCCCGGGTCGCGCTCGTGGTCGGCGACGTCGTCGGGCACGGCATGCACGCCGCCGCCACCATGGGGCGGCTGCGTACGGCGGTGCAGAACTTCTCCTCGCTCGACCTGCCGCCGGACGAGCTGCTCGGCCTCCTCGACGAACTCATCGCCCGCATCGACCAGGAGAACACCGCCGCCGGCATCGAGACCGCCCTCGCTGGCGCCACCTGCGTCTACGCGATCTACGACCCGGCCTCCGGCCTCTGCCAGCTGGCCCGCGCCGGGCACCCGATGCCCGCGGTGGTGCGACCGGACGGCAGCGTCGACTTCCCCGACATCCCGGTGGGCCCGCCGCTCGGCGTCGGCAACCTGCCCTTCGAGGCGGCCGAACTGCACCTGCCCGAGGGCAGCAGCCTGGTCCTGTACACCGACGGGCTCATCGAGGACCGCAGCCGCGACATCGACGTCGGCATGGAGATGCTGCGGGCCGCGCTCTCCCGGCCGGGGCTCAGCCCCGAGGACTCCTGCGAGGCGGTGCTGCGGGCCCTGCTGCCGGCCCGCCCCGGCGACGACATCGCCCTGCTCGTCGCCCGCACCCGGGTCCTCGCCGCGGACCAGGCCGTCAGCTGGCAGGTGCCGCCGGAACCGGCCGCGGTCGCGGGCGCCCGCGCCGAGCTG
The DNA here is from genome assembly GCF_012273655.1 of Streptomyces physcomitrii. GTDB lineage: Bacteria > Actinomycetota > Actinomycetes > Streptomycetales > Streptomycetaceae > Streptomyces > Streptomyces physcomitrii. The sequence goes on from NZ_JAAWWP010000006.1 coordinate 126,500, forward strand.
GCCCGGCACCTCGTGGAGTGGGGCCTGCCGGACGCCGTCTTCACCGCCGAGCTGATCCTCAGCGAACTGATCACCAACGGCATCCGCTACGCCTCCGGGCCGATCGGCATCCGCCTGCTCCGCGACCGGAGCCTGATCTGCGAGGTCTCCGACACCAGCAGCACCTCGCCGCATCTGCGCTCGGCCGCCGCCGAGGACGAGGGCGGCCGCGGCCTCTTCCTCATCAGCCAGCTCGCCGAGCGCTGGGGCACCCGGTACACCCCCGAGGGCAAGGTCATCTGGGCCGAACTGCCGCTGTCCTGAGCCCGGCGGGCGGCGCCGCGCGGGACACCGGGGGCGGCCTGACGGAGGCGTCGGGACCTGCTCACCGCAATGGACCCTTCCGGATCGCGGCACGGCGTGGCGGCGCGTACCCAGGAAGGTGCGCCGCGTTAGGTGGCGTCTGTCGCACACCCGACCAAGGAGGCATCCATGCCGGATGCGAAACCGTCTCCTTCCGCCACGGCCACTGCGAACCCCCCGGACCCGGCAGAGGACGAGGCGCCGATCCATATCCTGTGGATCAACGCGGGGCTGAGCTGCGACGGCGACTCCGTCGCCCTGACGGCGGCCACGCAGCCGAGCATCGAGGAAATCGCGCTGCGCGCCCTGCCCGGTCTGCCGAAGATCGCCGTGCACTGGCCGCTGATCGACTTCGAGTCGGGCCCCGTCCAGGGCGCCGACACCTTCATCGAGTGGTTCTTCAAGGCCGACCGCGGCGAACTGGAGCCCTTCGTCCTCGTCATCGAGGGCTCCATCCCCAACGAGGCGATCAAGCCCGAGGGTTACTGGAGCGGCTTCGGCGACAACCCGGAGACCGGCCAGCCGATCACCACCAGCGAATGGCTCGACCGGCTCGCCCCGAAGGCCCTCGCCGTCGTCGCCATCGGCACCTGCGCCACCTACGGCGGCATCCACGCCATGGAGGGCAACCCGACCGGGGCGATGGGCGTGCCCGACTACCTGGGCTGGGACTGGAAGTCGAAGGCGGGCATCCCGATCGTCTGCGTGCCCGGCTGCCCGATCCAGCCGGACAATTTCGCCGAGACCCTGACCTACCTCCTCTACCAGGCCGCGGGCTCGGCCCCGATGATCCCGCTGGACGACAAGCTGCGCCCGACCTGGCTGTTCGGCGCCACCGTGCACGAGGGCTGCGACCGGGCCGGCTACTACGAGCAGGGCCAGTTCGCCGAGACCTACGACTCGCCCACCTGCCTGGTGAAGCTGGGCTGCTGGGGACCGGTCGTCAAGTGCAACGTCCCCAAGCGCGGCTGGATGGACGGCATCGGGGGCTGCCCCAATGTCGGCGGCATCTGCATCGCCTGCACCATGCCGGGCTTCCCCGACAAGTTCATGCCGTTCATGGACGAGCCGCCCGGCGGCAAGATCTCGTCCACCGCGAGCGGACTCTACGGAGCCGCCATCCGCAGGCTCCGCGGCATCACCGCGAAGACGGTCGACAAGGAGCCCAAGTGGCGCCACACCGGCCGCGAACTCACCACGGGCTACGGCAGGCCCTGGTAACCGCAACCCCCTGCGGCCCGGTCCCGGCGACCGGGCCGCATCCGCGCTTCAACCGGGCGGCCGCACGGCCGCCCGCCCCCACGCCCGACGAAGAAGAGTACGGAGCACGCGATGGCATCCCCTCCGAAGGTGGCCAAGGACGGCAGCGGCCTGACGGAGATGTCCTGGGATCCGATCACCCGGATCGTGGGAAGTCTCGGCATCCACACGAAGATCGACTTCAAGCAGAAGCGCGTCGCGGAGTGCTACAGCACCTCGTCCGTCTTCCGCGGCTACAGCGTCTTCATGCGCGGCAAGGACCCCCGCGACGCGCACTTCATCACCAGCCGCATCTGCGGAATCTGCGGTGACAACCACGCCACCTGCTCGGTCTACGCGCAGAACATGGCCTACGGGGTGAAGCCCCCGCACCTCGGCGAGTGGATCATCAACCTCGGCGAGTCCGCGGAGTACATGTTCGACCACAACATCTACCAGGAGAACCTGGTGGGGGTGGACTACTGCGAGAAGATGGTCCGCGAGACCAACCCGGGCGTCCTCGACCTCGCCGAGCGCACCGAGGCCCCGCACGCCGCGGAGCACGGCTACCGCACCATCGCCGACATCATGCGCTCGCTCAACCCCCTTGAGGGCGAGTTCTACCGCGAGGCGCTCCAGGTCAGCCGCTACACCCGCGAGATGTTCTGCCTGATGGAGGGCCGCCATGTGCACCCCTCCACCCTCTACGCGGGCGGCGTCGGCACGGTCGCCTCCGTCCAGCTCTTCACCGACTACCTCAGCCGCCTCATGCGGTACGTGGAGTTCATGAAGCGCGTCGTCCCGCTCCACGACGACCTCTTCGACTTCTTCTACGAGGCCCTGCCCGGCTACGAGGAGGTCGGCCGCCGCCGCGTGCTGCTCGGCTGCTGGGGCGCCCTGAACGACCCGGAGTACTGCGACTTCACGTACGCCAACATGTCCGAGTGGGGACGGAAGATGTTCGTCACCCCGGGCGTCATCGTGGACGGCAAGCTGGTCACCAACGACCTCACGAAGATCAACCTCGGGATCCGCATCCTGCTCGGCAGCTCCTACTACCAGGACTGGGAGGGCCAGGAGCAGTTCGTCACCCACGACCCGCTCGGCAACCCGGTCGACCCGCGCCACCCGTGGAACCAGCACACCATCCCGGCGCCGCAGAAGCGGGACTTCGACGACAAGTACAGCTGGGTGATGTCCCCGCGCTGGTTCGACGGCAAGGACTACCTCGCCCTGGACACCGGCGGCGGCCCCATCGCCCGGCTGTGGTCCACCGCGCTGTCCGGCCTCGTCGACACCGGGTACGTGAAGGCCACCGGGCACAGCGTGATCATCAACCTGCCGCGTTCGCTGACCAAGCCGGAGACCACCTTCGAGTGGAAGATCCCGAAGTGGAGCAACGCCCTGGAGCGCAACCGGGCGCGCACCTACTTCCAGGCCTACAGCGCGGCGATCGCCCTGCACGCCGCCGAGAAGGCCCTTGAGGAGGTGCGCGCCGGACGCACCCAGACCTGGGAGAAGTTCGAGGTCCCGGACGAGAGCATCGGCTGCGGCTTCACCGAGGCGGTACGCGGCGTCCTCTCGCACCACATGGTCATCCGCGACGGCAAGATCGCCAACTACCACCCGTACCCGCCCACCCCGTGGAACGCGAGCGTGCGGGACTCCTACGGCACCCCGGGCCCGTACGAGGACGCGGTGCAGAACACGCCCATCTTCGAGGAGAACACCCCGGAGAACTTCAAGGGCATCGACATCATGCGGGCCGTCCGCAGCTTCGACCCCTGTCTGCCCTGCGGCGTGCACATGTACGTCGGCGGCGGCAAGACGCTGCAGAAGATGCACGTGCCCACCGGCCTCAGCGGGCTGGGCGGATGAGCGCCGAGGCCACCGGCGCCCGCGTGGAGGAAATCCTCGACGGCCTCACCGCCAAGGGCGGCCCCGCGGTCGCCGAGGCCGCCGAGGAACTGGTGCGCGCCCTCATGGAGTTCTACGGCGCGGGCCTCGCCCGCCTGGTCGACCGGCTCTCCGGCACCTCCGGCAACCCGCTGGGCGCGCTGCTCGGCGACGAGCTGGTCGCGGGCCTGCTCGTGCTGCACGGGCTGCACCCGGAGGACCGCGAGCAGCGCGTCGCCCGCGCCCTGTCCGCCGCCGAGGCCGGCGACCTGCGGGTGACCGGCTTCGACGAGGAGAGCGGCGAACTGCGCCTGACCAAGCCGGAGGGCGGCGGCTGCGGCTGCCCGAGCACCAGCGGCGCGGTCGAGCAGCGCGTGGCGGCCGCCCTCTCCTGCTTCGCGCCCGAGGTGACCGAGGTGACGCTGGAGCAGTCCGCGCCGCGCGAACCCGCCCTGCTGCAGATCGGCACCCGGCCCCCGGGGGCGGCGGCGAACGGCCCGGCGGTCGCCCGGTGAACGAGCCGGCCGCCCCGGGCGGCACCGCGAGGACGCAGACGGGGCTGCGCCGCTTCATCGGCGCGCGCCAGCCCCGCGTCGAGCACTGCGAGCTGTGCGCGGTGGTGCTCCCCGAGAGCCACCGCCATCTCGTCGACACCGAGAACCGGTCCCTGACCTGCGCCTGCGTGGCCTGCGCGATGCTCTTCGACCGCCCCGGCGCGGCGACCGGGCGCTTCCGCACGGTCCCCGACCGGCGCCTGCGGGACCCCTCGCTGCGGATCGGGGCGGCCGAGTGGCAGAGCCTCGGCATCCCGGTCGGCATGGCGTACTTCTTCCGCAACTCGGCCCTGGACCACATCGTCTCGCTGTACCCGAGCCCGGCCGGGGCCACCGAGAGCGAACTCGACACCGAGGTCTGGGAGTCCGTCTTCGGCGGCTCCCCGCTGGCCGCCGCGATGCAGCCGGACGTGGAGGCCCTCCTGGTCCGCCGCACCGACCGGGTCGCCTGCTACCTCGTACCGATCGACGCGGCCTACGAACTGGTCGGCCGGATGCGGCTGCACTGGCAGGGCTTCGACGGCGGCGCCGAGGCCCGCGCCGAGCTGGACGCCTTCTTCGCCGAGCTGGACGCCCGGGCGGTGCCGGTGCGGCAGCCGGAGGAGGGCCCATGAGCGAGCTGCGGTTCACCTGCGTGGGAGTGCGCGCGGAGCCCTATGCCGCGGGGCCCACCCTGGTCTTCCGGGTGCGGATCACCGCCCCGCCCGGCGAGCGGGTGCACGCCCTCGCGCTGCGCTGCCAGATCCGTATCGAACCGGCCCGCCGCCGCTACGAGGACGCGGAGGCCGAGGGCCTCGGCGATCTCTTCGGCGTGCGTTCCCGCTGGGGCAGCACCATGCACCCGGTGCAGTTCGCGCAGGCCTCCGTGGTGGTCCCCGGCTTCACCGGCGAGGGCGAGGTCGACCTCCCGGTGCCCTGCACCTACGACATGGACATCGCCGCCACCCGCTACCTCGACGCCCTCACCCAGGGAGAGGTGCCCTTCCTGCTGCTCTTCTCCGGCACCGCCTTCCACGGCGCTGGCGGCTTCGAGGTGCACCCGGTGCCCTGGGACAAGGAGGCCGTCTGCCGGATGCCGGTGGCGGTGTGGCGGGAGATGGTCGAGCAGCACTTCCCCGGCTGCGGGTGGCTGCGGCTGCCCCGCTCCGCCATGGACGAGCTGCTCGCCTACCGCTCCCGGCACGCCCTGCCGTCCTGGGAGGCGACCGTACGCGCCCTGCTGGAGTCCGCCGACCGCGGCGGGCGACAAGCCCCGGAGACCGGCGGTCCGCTGCCCGCCGCCCTGGCCACACTGACCGAGGAGGCCGGTGCCTGATGACGAGCACCCCGCCCGCCCCCGCCCCGGACACCCGCCTGGACACCGCGGCCCTGGTCGCGGACGCCGTCCTCTTCGAGGGGTACGTCCTCTACCCGTACCGGGCGTCCGCCGCCAAGAACCGGATGCGCTGGCAGTTCGGCGTCCTGGTGCCGCCCTCCTGGGGCGGCGACAGCGCCGAGCACAGCGCGCAGCGCACCGAGTGCCTGATGGAGCCGCGCGGCGGGGCGAGCCTGCGGGTGCGGCTGCGGTTCCTGCACGCGCAGCGGCGCACCGTCGAGGAGCAGGGCCCGGACGGTACTCACCACGAGGTGGAGAGCCTGGAGCTGCCCGACCGCGTCCTGTCCGCCTGGGACGAGGGCGTCGAGGAGCAGGTCGAACTCACCGTGGACGTCGGCGACTTGGCCGAGGAGGGTGCCGAACTCCCGTTCGCGCGGCCCGCCTCGGAGGAGCACGAGGCGGTCATCGGCGCCGACGGGGAGCCGGTCGGCCGACTGGTCCGGCGGCGCGAGCGGATCGAGGGCGTGCTCCGGCTGTCCGCGACCGAACTGCCGGGCCCCTACCGGGTGTTGAGGCTCACCGCCACGGTGGAGAACACCAGCCGCTGGCGTCCCGGCGAGGGCGCGGCGGCCGACCGCGCCGCGGCGCTGCCGCACTCCCTGGTCTCGGCCCATCTGATCCTCGGCCTGACCGCCGGGTCCTTCCTGTCCATGACCGACCCGCCGGAGTGGGCCCGGACGGCGGTGGCCGAGTGCCGCAACGAGCGCACCTGGCCGGTGCTCTGCGGCGAGGACGGCGCCGCGGACGTCGTCCTGTCCTCGCCGATCATCCTGGCGGACCACCCCCGGATCGCCCCCGAGAGCCCGGGCGCCCTCTACGACGCCACCGAGATCGACGAGATCCTCGCGCTGCGCACCGCGGCCCTCACCGACCAGGAGAAGCGCGAGGCCCGCGGCACCGACGACCGGGCCGGCGCCGTCATCGACCTGGCCGACAGCCTGCCCCCGGAGATGCTCGACCGCCTGCACGGCGCGGTCCGCGGCCTGCGCGAGATCACCGACCCCGCGGTGCCCCCGCCGTCGGAGGACACCCCTCACGTCCCCGGGGTGGCCGAGGGCACCCCCTGGTGGGACCCGGGCGCGGACCGCAGCGTCGACCCGGATCGCGACCGCGTCCTCGTCGACGGCGCCAGCCTCGGCGCGGGCAGCCGGGTGCTGCTGCGCCCCGGCAAGCGGCGCACCGACGCCCAGGACCTGTTCCTGCACGGGCGCCGGGCCCTGGTCGAGGCGGTCCTGCACGACGTGGACGGGCAGGTGCACCTCGCGGTGACCGTGGACGACGACCCGGGGGCCGAACTGCGGCGCGTACAGGGCCGGTTCCTGTACTTCCAGCCGGACGAAGTGACCCCGCTGGAGGACGCGTGAACGGCACCGCGGAGCCCGCCGCCGGGGGCCGCACCCTGGTCGCGGGCATCGGCAACATCTTCCTCGGCGACGACGGCTTCGGCGTCGAGACCGTACGGCGCCTGCGGGAGCGCGCGCTGCCCCCGGACGTGGAACTCGCCGACATCGGCGTCCGCGGGGTGCACCTGGCCTACCAACTCCTCGACGGCTACGGCACGGTGATCCTTGTCGACGCCGTGCAGCGCGGCGCCGCACCCGGCACCGTCCACCTGATCGAGGTGCGCGAGGCCGACCGCGCCGAGCCGGGCACCCCGGTGATCGACGGGCACCGCATGTCCCCGGACACGGTGCTCGCCCTGCTCGGCACCCTGACCGCGGGGACCGGGCAGAGCGGCCCCGGGCGCGTCCTCGTCGTCGGCTGCGAGCCCGCCTCGGTGGACGAGGGCATGGGGCTCAGCGCTCCCGTCGAGGCCGCCCTGGACGAGGCGGTGCGCCTGGTGCTCGGCCTCCTCGAAGCCGGCCCCGAGAGCGCGGCGCCGCCCGGCCACGGAACGGCACCGGCCCCCGGTGGCCCGGGGCTCGTACCGCAGGGCCATGAGGCCTGAACCCGTACCGCTGCACCCGTACCACCCGTACCGCCCGTACGCGCCCTCCGCCGACCGCGGCGGACGGGAGACCCCTGACGAAGGAGCACGGCCATGTGGAAGTTCCTGATCGGTTCCGTCGCCGCGGCGGCCGCCTGCGCGGTCGCGGTGAATCTGCCCGACATCAGGCGGTATCTGAAGATCCGCGCCATGTGAGATCCGATCGGCGTACCTGGGGCGGGGCCACGGCGTGGCAGTCCCGTGCTCCCGGGCACCGGCCCTGTAATGGGACCGGCCCGCGAAAACGGGTCATACCGCCCGCCCCAGGAAGTGACCGATGCACGAGATGTCCATCGCGCTGGCCGTCGTCGGCCAGGTCGAGGAAGCGGCGGAAGCGGGCGGGGCGGCCGGGGTCGACTCGGTGACCCTGCAGGTCGGTGAGCTGGCCGGGGTGGTACCCGAATCCCTGCAGTTCTGCTTCGCGCTGGCCTGCGAGGGCACCCTGCTGCACGGCGCCGCACTCCGTACCGAACAGGTGCCCGGCCGCGCGCGCTGCGTGCCCTGCGCCCGGCAGTGGCCCACCGGCATGCCCCCGCAGCTGAGCTGCGAGCGGTGCGGCGGGGCCGCCACGGAACTGCTCTCGGGCCGCGAACTGCAGATCCTCACCGTGCACTGGGCCGAGAGCCGGCAGCACGAACCCGTCGTCAAGGAGCCGTGAAGCCCATGTGCCGAGTCGTCGATCTGCAGCAGGCGGTCCTCGCCAAGAACGACCAGTGCGCACGGCGGTTGCGCACCGAGCTGGGGGCGCTCGGCACCGCCGTGGTCAACCTCCTCTCCAGCCCCGGCAGCGGCAAGACGGCACTCCTGGAGGCCGAACTCGCCCTGGCGAAGGAGCGGTCGGTGCCGGTGGCCGCGCTCACCGCCGACCTGGCCACCGAGAACGACGCCCGCCGCCTCGCCCGCTCGGGCGCCCCGGTCAAGCAGGTGCTCACCGACGGGCTGTGCCATCTGGAGGCGCACATGCTCGGCGCGCATCTGGAGGGCTGGCTGCCCGAGGACACCCGGCTGCTCTTCGTCGAGAACGTCGGCAACCTGGTCTGCCCCGCCTCCTACGACCTCGGCGAGACCCTGCGGGTGGCGCTCGCCGCGGTCACCGAGGGCGAGGACAAGCCGCTGAAGTACCCCACCGCCTTCGGCCTCGCGCACCTGGTGGTCGTCACCAAGCACGACCTCGCGCGGGCGGTCGGTTTCGACGAGGCGGCCTTCCTGGCAGGCGTCCGGCAGGTCAACCCGGGCGTCGAGGTGGTCTTCACCTCCGCCCGCGACGGCGAGGGGGCCGGAGTGCTCCTGGACCGGGCCCTGGCCGCCCGCGAGGGCGGCACCGTCCACCAGCCCGTGATGGCCCGTCAGCTCGCCACCGAACGCGCCGCCTACGGCTACGACCAGGAGCACGACCACGCGCACGATCACGGCCATGCACACGACCACGACCACGGTCACGAGCACGCGCACGCCCATGAGCACCCGCACGAGCACGCCCACGCGCACGGGGCGGACGCCCACCAGCCCGCCGGGCACGAACACGTGCACCACCGCGACGGCGCCGCGGCCCGCTGAGCGCGACGAACCGCCATGACAGGAGAACCGGCCCAGACGGTCGCCGAGGGCCCGCCTTCGGGAGTGCGGCGCAGCCGTGTCCTGGTCCGCGGAGTCGTCCAGGGGGTCGGCTTCCGCCCGTATGTCTTCGCGCTCGCCGGGCGGCTCGGGCTCTCCGGGCACGTCACGAACACCGGGGACGGAGTGCTCGCCGAGGTCGAGGGCAGCGCCGAGGCGGTCGCCGCCTTCCGCGCGCGCATCGGTCCGGAGGCGCCCCCGCTGGCCCGGGTCGAATCCGTCAGCCATCAGGATCTGGCCGCCGAGGGCGGCGCCGGATTCCGGATCACCGCCTCCCGCACCGGCGGCCCCGCGCGCACCCTGGTCTCCCCGGACACCGCCACCTGCGAGGACTGCCTCGCCGAGCTCCGCGACCCCGGTGACCGGCGCCACCGCCACCCCTTCATCACCTGCACCAACTGCGGCCCCCGCTTCACGATCGTCACCGGGCTGCCCTACGACCGCGCCCACACCACCATGGCCGGCTTCCCGATGTGCGCCCGGTGCGCGGCGGAGTACACGGACCCCGCCGACCGCCGCTTCCACGCCCAGCCCGTCGCCTGCCACGACTGCGGGCCCCGGCTGCGGCTGCTCGTACGCGGCGACGGCCCGGCGGGGGAGGGGGCGGCGGGGGAGTCCTGGACCGAGGTGCGCACCGATCCGGTGGCCGAGGCGCGGCGGCTGCTCGCGGACGGCGCGATCGTCGCCGTGAAGGGGCTCGGCGGCTACCACCTCGCCTGCGACGCCGGGAACGAGGCGAGCGTGCGGCTGCTGCGGGAGCGCAAGGCCCGCGGCGGCAAGCCCTTCGCCGTCATGGCCCGCAGCCTCGACGACCTCGCGGGCCTGGTCAGCCCGGACGCGGCCGAACGCGCCCTGCTCACCGGCGGCATCCGCCCCGTCGTGCTGCTGCGCAGGACCGGCACCGGACCGCACCCGGCGCTCTCGGCGGCGGTCGCCCCCGGCAGCGCCGACCTCGGGGTGATGCTCCCCTACACCCCGCTGCACCATCTGCTGCTCGGGCTGCCCGGGGATCCACCGGGACCTCGGCTGCTCGTGATGACCAGCGGCAACCTCGGCGGCGAGCCCATCGTCACCGGCGAGGACGAGGCGCGGGAGCGGCTCGGTCCGCTCGCCGACGCGCTGCTCGGCCACGACCGGCCCATCCATGTGCCCTGCGACGACTCGGTGGTGCGGGTGTGCGCGGGCGAGGAACTGCCGCTGCGCCGCTCCCGCGGCTACGCACCGCTGCCGGTGCCGCTTCCGCTGCCCGTCGCCCCGGCCCTCGCGGTCGGCGGCGACCTCAAGAACACCTTCTGTCTGGGCGCGGGCCGCCGGGCCTGGCTCTCCGCGCACATCGGCGACATGGACGACCTGGCCACCCTCGCCGCCTTCGGCCGTGCCGAGCGGCAGTTGGCCTCCCTGACCGGGGTCGCGCCCGAACTGCTCGCCGCCGACCGCCACCCCGGCTACCGCTCCGCCCGCTGGGCCCGCGGCGCCGCCGAGGGGCGGCCGCTGCACCAGGTGCAGCACCACCACGCACATATCGCCTCGGTGCTGGCGGAGAACCAACTCGACGGCAGCACACGGGTGTTGGGCCTCGCCTTCGACGGCACCGGCTACGGCGAGGACGGTGCCGTCTGGGGCGGCGAGTTTTTGCTCGCCGACTACACCGGCTTCCTGCGCTTCGCCCATCTGCGGTACGTGCCCCTGCCGGGCGGGGACGCGGCCGTACGCCACCCCTGGCGGATGGCCCTGGCCCACCTCCGGGCGGCGGGCCTGCCCTGGGACCCGGGGCTGCCCTCGGTCGCGGCCTGCCCGCCGGAGCAACTACCGCTGCTCGCAAGGCAGTTGGAGCGCGGGATCAACTGCGTGCCCACCTCCAGCATGGGCCGCCTCTTCGACGCGGTCTCCTCGCTCGCCGGGATCTGCCAGCACGCCGGATACGAGGCGCAGGCCGCCCTGGAGCTGGAGGCCGCCGCGGTCTCCTGGGGCCGACCGGTCGACGGCGCCTACGAGTTCGGCCTGACCGGGCAGGCGGGAGCCGCGCTGCGGGCGGACCCCGGGCCGGTACTCGCCGCCGTGGTGGCCGAACTGCGGGCGGGGGTGCCGCGGGAGCTGGTCGCGGCGCGCTTCCACCAGTCCCTGGCCGGGCTCGTGCGCCGCGTCTGCGGGCGGGCGCGCGAGGAGCACGGCGTCGAGGCGGTGGCGCTGACCGGAGGAGTCTTCGCCAACGCGGTACTGCTCGGGGCCTGCACCCGGGCGCTGCGCGCGGACGGCTTCACGGTGCTGCGGCACCGGCTCGTCCCACCGGGCGACGGCGGGCTCGCCCTCGGCCAGTTGATGGTCGCCGCCCATGCGGCGGCCCCGGCACCGGGCGGCGGCCCCCGGCCCTGACCGGAACCACCCGCGCCCGCCACGCGGCGGCACCCGTACGGCGGTACGGACCCCGCACCTCGCACCACCCAGACCGTGACAGCAGAACGAGGAGAAAGCCCATGTGCCTGGCGGTACCCGGCAAAGTCCTGGAGATCGAGGAACGGGACGGCACCCGCATGGCGAGTGTCGACTTCGGCGGCGTGGTGAAGGACGTCTGCCTGGAATACCTGCCGGACCTCCAGGTCGGCGAATACACCATCGTGCACGTCGGATTCGCGCTGCAGCGCCTGGACGAGGAGTCGGCCCGCCGGACCCTCGCCCTCTTCGAGGACCTCGGGCTGCTCCAGGAGGAGTTCGGCGACCCCTGGGAGGCGGCGGCCTGGGCGGGAGAAGAGGTCCCGCCGGTAGCGGGCACGGCGCACGCACCGCAGGAGGCGCAGCAGTGAAGTACATCGACGAGTTCCAGAACCCGGAGCTGGCGAAACGCCTGCTCGACGACATCCACGCCACCGTCACCCGCCCCTGGGCCCTGATGGAGGTCTGCGGCGGCCAGACGCACTCCATCATCCGGCACGGGATCGACCAACTCCTGCCCGAGGAGATCGAGTTGATCCACGGGCCCGGCTGCCCGGTGTGCGTGACCCCGCTCGAACTCATCGACAAGGCGCTGGAGATCGCCTCCCGGCCCGGGGTGATCTTCTGCTCCTTCGGGGACATGCTGAGGGTGCCCGGCACCGGCCGCGACCTCTTCCAGGTCCGCTCCCGGGGCGGCGACGTACGGATCGTCTACTCGCCGCTCGACGCGCTGAAGATCGCCCAGGACAACCCCGACCGCGAGGTCGTCTTCTTCGGCATCGGTTTCGAGACCACCGCCCCGCCCAACGCCATGACGGTCCATCAGGCCAGGCGGCTCGGTATCCGCAACTTCAGCCTGCTCGTCTCGCATGTGCGGGTGCCCCCGGCCGTCGAGGCCATCATGCAGTCGGCGGACTGCCGGGTGCAGGCCTTCCTCGCCGCCGGGCACGTGTGCAGCGTGATGGGCACCGAGGAGTACCCGGAGCTGGCCGAGCGCCATCAAGTCCCCATCGTGGTCACCGGGTTCGAGCCGCTGGACATCCTGGAGGGCGTGCGGCGCGCGGTGCGGCAGCTGGAGCGCGGCGAGCACCGGGTCGAGAACGCCTACCCGCGCGCGGTGCGGGCCGAGGGCAACAAGGCGGCCCGGGCGATGCTGGAGGACATCTTCGAGGTGACCGACCGAGGCTGGCGCGGCATCGGTGTGATCCCGGCCAGCGGCTGGCGACTCGCCCCGCACTACCGGGAGTTCGACGCCGAGTACCGCTTCTCGGTCACCGGCATCACCACCACCGAACCCGCCGAGTGCCGCAGCGGCGAGGTGCTGCAAGGGCTCCTCAAACCGCACGAGTGCGAGGCCTTCGGCACCACCTGCACCCCCCGCAATCCCCTGGGCGCGACCATGGTCTCCAGCGAAGGAGCCTGCGCCGCCTACTACTTGTACCGCCGCCTCGGCGGTACGCCCGCACCCCTGGAGGCGAGCCCCGTTGTCTGAGACCACCGACCTGGCCCAAGTCGCCCCGGCCGCACCGGACTTCTCCGGCTGGACCTGCCCCGCGCCGCTGCGCGACCAGGAGCGCATCGTGATGGGGCACGGCGGCGGCGGTGCGCTGTCGGCCGAACTCGTCGAGCATGTCTTCGCCCCCGCCTTCGGGGGCCGGGTGCTCTCCTCGCTCGCCGACTCGGCCGCCGTCGAACTGGGCGGCGCCCGCCTCGCGTTCTCCACCGACTCCTTCGTGGTACGGCCGCTGTTCTTCCCCGGCGGCAGCATCGGCGACCTCGCCGTCAACGGCACGGTCAACGACCTCGCCATGAGCGGGGCCCGCGCCGCCTACCTCTCCTGCGGGTTCATCCTGGAGGAGGGCGTCGAGATGGCGGTGGTGGCGCGGGTCGCCGAGGCGCTGGGCGCCGCCGCACGCACGGCGGGCGTCGAGGTCGCCACCGGGGACACCAAGGTCGTCGAGGCGGGCCGCGGGGACGGGATCTACCTCAACACCTCCGGCATCGGGCTCATCCCTCAGGGCGTCGACATCCGCCCGCAGCGCGCCACCCCGGGCGATGTGGTGCTCGTCAGCGGTCCGATCGGCGAGCACGGGGTCGCCGTGCTGAGCGTGCGCGAGGGGCTGGAGTTCGGGGTGGGCGTCAAGAGCGACTGCGCCGCCCTCGGCTCCCTCGTCGAGGCCATGCTCGCCGTCACCCCCGACATCCATGTGCTGCGGGACCCCACCCGCGGCGGGCTCGCCAGTGCTCTCGGCGAGATCGCCGTGGCGGCCTCGGTCGGGGTAACGCTGCGCGAGCGGGACATCCCGGTGCCGCCCGAAGTGGCCAATGCCTGCGCCATCCTGGGCCTGGACCCGATGTACGTCGCCAACGAGGGCAAGCTGGTCGCCTTCGTGCCCCCGGCCCACGCCGAGGCCGTACTGGCCGCGATGCGGGCGCATCCGCTGGGCGCCGGGGCGGCGGCCATCGGTGAGTGCGTAAAGGCGCATCCGGGCATGGTCACGGTCCGTACCGCGCTCGGCGGCACCCGGGTGGTGGACCTCCCGATCGGCGAGCAACTGCCGCGTATCTGCTGAGACGGCAAGGGAGTCGGACCGCCCGCGGGTACCGGAGCCCGCGGGCGGTTCAGTGCGCGAGGAGGACGGCGCCGAGCCCCAGGGCGGCCGGGAGCGCCTGCACCGCCAGGATGCGCCGGGAGACGGTGGCCGCGCCGTACGCCCCGGCGACCAGCACGCAGCCGAGGAAGAAGACCGCCGGGGCGAAGCCCTCGCCGCCCGGGCCCCCGGAGGCCAGCAGCGCCCAGACCAGGCCCGCGGTGAGAAAGCCGTTGTACAGGCCCTGGTTGGCGGCGAGCGCGGCGCTCTGCTCGGCGAACTCCTCCGTGGTGCCGAAGACCGCGCGACCGCGCGGGGTGCGCCAGAGGAACATCTCCAGGACCAGGAAGTACAGATGGAGTGCGGCCACGAGGCCCACGAGAAGAGAGGCGAGGATGTTCACGGTGCTGCGGCACTCCTGACGGCGGTACGGGACGGGTGGCCGGGGCGCTGCTCGCCCCGGTGGAGCGGGCGGCGCCCGCCCCGGGTCATGAGGGGAGCTGGGCGGGCAGGCAGTCGCGCGGGACGAAGTACCAGCCCTGTCGGCCGACGCCCTCGGTGTCGCCCGCCCGCGGGTCGCGGACCATCACCCACCGGCCGTCCCGGGAGACATAGCGCCACTGCACGGTCTGCCCCACCGCCACCTGTCCGTCCACCGGGGCGCTGGGCGCGCTCGGGACCTCCCAGGGGCGTACGTTGCCGTAGCCGCGGATGTGACTGCCGTCCCAGGTGGCGCAGGCGGCACCGGCCACGGTCGCCACGCTCGCGCCGTCGGTGTCGCTGCCGCCGATCTGGCCGTTGGTGAACTGCTCGACCGGCATGGTCGCCGCCGCGCCGCAGCTGTCGGCCTGCGCGGCGTCCCCGGAGAGCGCGCCCGAGTAGATCCACAGGCAGTTGTCGAGGTCGCCGTGCACGCGGGCCCAGCGGTAGCCGGCGTCCTGCTCCCCGTGGACGTCCACGGTCCAGTCCCGGTAGGCCGTGCCGATCACATAGGAGCGCGGGGCGCGGCGCAGCAGCGTGTAGTCGGTGTCGACCCGCTTGCGCAGGGCGGCGTCGGCGGTCGAGGCGCCGCCGACCACCGCGAGCGGGACCACCGCCCCCGCGGCCACGGTCACCAGGCCCAGCACAAGGGCGTTCATCCTGCGGAAGGTGCTCTTTCCTCGCCTGCTCACGGGGCCTCCTGGGGCCGGCTCACGCACGTAGAGTCCTGTCGGGGCGGCCGCTCCAACTCAAAGAAACTCTAGGGTACTTCTGAAGATATGCACAACGACCCGGCATCCGGCCCGAGCGAACAGCCCCTCGGCTCGCTCGGCCGCACTCATGAGAACCGGCCAGGGCTGCCCCGCGGCCGCAGCAGCCTGAGCAGCGAGGAAGTGGGATCCGCGCAGCGGGACCGGCTGGTACGCGCCATGATCGCGGCGACCGCCGAGCAGGGCTACCCGGCGGTCATGATCGCGGACGTGGTCCGCCGCGCACGGGTCTCCCGCAAGGCCTTCTACGCGCACTTCGCGGACAAGCAGGCCTGTTTCCTGGCCGCCGCCGACCTCGGTGTCGCCCTGATGTTCCGCCGCGTCGCCGAGGCGGTGGCGGCGGTGGGAGAGGCCCCCGAACCGCTGGCGCCGCTGCGGGCCGGACTCGGCGCCTACCTCCGATTCCTCGCCGGGGAACCGGAGTTCGCCCGGGTCTTCCTGGTCGAGGGGCTGGCCGCCGGGCCCGCCGCCCTGGAGCGCTTCGCCGCCGCGCACCGCCGCTTCGCCGAGCTGACCCGCCGCTGGTACGAGGCGGCGCGCACCGGCCACCCCGACTGGGCCGAGGCCCCGGACGCCGCCTACACCGCGGTCATCGGCGCCCTGCACGAACTCGTCGCGGTGGAGGTGCGCGCCCGGCGCACCGCCGCCCTCCCGGAGCTGGAGGGGACGGTGCTGCGGGTGCACCGGGCGCTGCTGATGGGGTGGCCCGGCGGCGCACCGGACCGGGAGGGGTGACGGTGCGCCGGGACCGCGCCCGGCGGGCCCGGCGCGCGGGAGCCTCGCGGTGCCCGGCGGAAGTCACCTGCCCCCGCCGGGCGTTCGTGCTCAGCCGTGCCGGAACTCCGGCGGGCGCTTCTCGCTGAAGGCCCGCATGCCCTCCTTCTGGTCGGCGGTCGCGAACACCGCGTGGAACAGGCGGCGTTCGAAGCGCACGCCCTCGGCGAGGGTGGTCTCGAAGGAGCGGTTCACCGCCTCCTTGGCCATCATCGCCACCGGGGCGGACATGCCCGCGATGGTCTCCGCGACCGCGAGCGCCTCGGCGAGGAGTTCCCCGGCGGGCACGATCCGGGAGACGAGACCGGCGCGTTCGGCCTCCTCGGCGTCCATGGTCCGGCCGGTCAGGCACAGCTCCATCGCCTTGGCCTTGCCGACGGCGCGGGTCAGCCGCTGGGAGCCGCCGATGCCCGGGATCACCCCGAGCTTGATCTCCGGCTGGCCGAAGACGGCGGTGTCGGCGGCGAGCAGCACATCGCAGAGCATGGCCAACTCGCAGCCGCCGCCCAGCGCGTAGCCGCTCACCGCGGCGACGGTCGGGGTGCGCAGCTGCCCGAGCCGGTCCCAGGCGGCGAACCAGTCGCTGAGGTACATGTCCAGGTACTGCCGCGGCTCCATCTCCTTGATGTCCGCCCCGGCCGCGAAGGCCTTCGCGGAGCCGGTGAGGACCAGGCAGCCGACCTCCGGGTCCCGGTCCAGCTCCCGGGTCGCCGCCACGACCTCCTCCATCACCCGGAGGTTGAGCGCGTTCAGCGCCTCGGGGCGGTTCAGGGTGAGCAGGGCGGTGCGGCCCTTGCGTTCGACGAGGATCGTCTCGTAGGGCTCGCTCATGTCAACTCGTCCTTCTCGTCGTGATGTTGGGGGTCGGGCTGAACGGGGCCGGCCTGTCCGCCGGGGCGCCGCGCGGGTCCGGCGGCGGACCGGGCCCGGATGGACCGGACGATCCCGGAGAAGTCCCGGTCGGCGCCCTCGCCTTCGGCGTAGGCCGCGTACAAGGCCGCTGCCCGCAGGCCGAGTTCGGTGTCGACCCCGCCCGCGCGGGCGGCGTCGGCGGCGAGGCCGAGGTCCTTGGCCATCAGCGGTGCGGCGAAGCCCGGCCGGTAGTCGCGGTTGGCCGGGCTGCCCGGAACCGGCCCGGGCACCGGGCAGTTGACGGTCAGCGCCCAGCACTGGCCGGAGGCGGCCGAGGCCACGTCGAAGAGGGCCCGGTCGGAGAGGCCGAGGCTGTCGGCGAGGACGAAGGCCTCGCTGACCGCGATCATCGAGATGCCGAGGATCATGTTGTTGCAGATCTTGGCGGCCTGACCGGCGCCCGCGCCGCCGCAGTGCACCACCTTGCGGCCCATGGCCGCGAGCAGCGGCTCGGCCGCGGCGAACTCGGCCTCGCCGCCGCCCGCCATGAAGGTGAGGGTGGCCGCCTCGGCGCCCGTCACCCCGCCGGAGACCGGGGCGTCCAGGGCCCGGTGCCCCGCGCCGACCGCGGCCCGGTGGGCGGCGCGGGAGTCGGCGACGTCGATGGTCGAGCAGTCGACGAAGAGGGTGCCGGGCCGCGCCGCGGCGAGCAGACCGCCCTCGCCGTAGAGGGCGAGGACCTGGCGCCCGGCGGGCAGCATGGTGAGCACCACCTCGGCCTCTGCCGCGGCGGCGGTCGCGGAGGCGGCGGGCTCGACCCCGGCCCCGGCCGCGGCGGCCAGTGCCTCGGGGACGGGGTCGTAACCGAGCACGCTGTGCCCGGCTTTGACGAGGTTGGCGGCCATGGGGCCGCCCATGTGGCCGAGGCCGAGGAAGGCGACGGTCGTGGTCACCAGGGCACCTCCTGAGGGAAGTCGTCGGCGGCGAGGGCGAGTTCGCCCGCACCGAGCGGGGCGAAGAACCGCGCCACCAGCTCCTCGGTCACCTCGGTGAGGGTGGCCGGGGACCAGCGCGGATCGCGGTCCTTGTCGATCACCTGGGCACGGATGCCCTCCACCAGGTCGGGGGAGGAGAGCGCCGCCGAGGAGACCCGGTACTCCTGCTCCAGCACCCGCTCCAGCGGCCCGAGTCCACGGGCGCGGCGCAGGGCGGCCAGAGTGACCTTGAGCGCGGTGGGGGACTTGGTGAGCAGGGTCGCCGCGGCCTGTCCGGCGGCCGGGGCTCCGCTCGCGAGCAGCCGGTCCAGGATCTCCTCGACCGTGTCCGCGGCGTAGCAGTGGTCGATCCACTCGCGCTGCTCCTCCAGCTGCCCGGGCGGGGCCTCGCCCACCTGGGCGCGGACCGCCTCCGCCACTGAGCCCCCGCGCAGCGCGTCGAGGAAGGCCGGGAGCCGTGCGGAGGGCACGAAGTGGTCGGCGAGTCCGCAGACCAGCGCGTCCCGTGCGCCCAATGCCGCCCCGGTGAGGGCGAGATGGGTGCCCAGCTCGCCGGGTGCCAGGGCGAGCAGATAGGTGCCGCCGACGTCCGGGACGAAGCCGATCCCGGTCTCCGGCATGGCCACCTTGGAGCGCTCGGTGACGATGCGGACGCTGCCGTGCGCGGAGACCCCGACGCCGCCGCCCATCACGATGCCGTCCATCAGGGCGACGTACGGCTTGGGATAGCGCGCGATCCGGGCGTTGAGGCGGTATTCGGCGCGCCAGAAGGCGGTCGAGGCCTGCCCGCCGCCGGTGCGGGCGTCCTCGTGGATGGCGCGGATGTCGCCGCCCGCGCAGAGCCCGCGCTCCCCGGCGCCGCTCAGGACGACTGCCCCGACCGCCGGGTCGTGCTCCCAGTCGTCGAGGGCGGCGGCGAGCAGTTCGACCATCTCGTGGGTCAGGGCATTCAGGGCCCGCGGCCGGTTCAGGACGAGGCGGCCGAGGCCGTCCTCGATCCAGGCCCGCACCGGGGCCTCGGTGGGCTCGCTCATCCGCGTGCTCCCGTCAGGCTCCGGGCGACGATGACGCGCATGATCTCGTTGGTCCCTTCCAGGATCTGGTGGACCCGCAGGTCCCGGACGATCTTCTCCACCCCGTACTCGGCCAAGTAGCCGTAGCCGCCGTGCAGTTGCAGCGCCCGGTCGGCGACGGAGAAGCCGGTGTCGGTGGCGAAGCGCTTGGCCATGGCGCACAGCTGCGGGGCGTCCGCGGTGCCCTGGTCGAGGGCGTCCGCGGCCTGCCGTACGAGGGCCCGGGCGGCGGCGAGTTCGGTGGCCATGTCGGCGAGCCGGAACTGCAGGGCCTGGGCGTCCAGCAGGGTGGCGCCGAAGGCCTCCCGGTCGCGCAGATGGGCCAGGCCCCGGTCCAGGGCGTTCTGCGCGCCGCCGAGCGAGCAGGCGGCGATGCCGAGGCGGCCGCCGTTGAGGCCGTTCATGGCGATCCGGAAGCCGCCGCCCTCCGGCCCGAGCAGCCGGTCGGCGGGCAGCCGCACCCCGTCGAGCAGGACCTGCCGGGTGGGCTGGGCGTTCCAGCCCATCTTGCGTTCGTTCGGGCCGAAGGAGAGGCCGGGGTCGTCGCGTTCGACGAGGAAGGCCGAGATCCCGCCGGGTCCGTCCGCGCCGGTACGCGCCATGACCACGTACACCTGGGAGGCGCCCGCCCCGGAGATGAACTGCTTCACCCCGGTCAGCACCCAGTGGTCCCCGTCGCGCACCGCGCGGGTGCGCAGGGCGGCGGCGTCGGAGCCCGCGCCCGGTTCGGTGAGGCAGTAGCTGCCGAGCTGCTCCATGGCGCACAGCGCGGGCAGGAAGCGGGCCCGCTGGGCGGGGGAGCCGTAGCGGTCGATCATCCAGCCGACCATGTTGTGGATGGAGAGGTAGCCCGCGATCGAGGGGCAGCCGGTGGCCAGCGCCTCGAAGATGAGCACCCCGTCGGCGCGGAAGAGCCCCGAACCGCCCAGGTCCTCGCGGACGTAGACCCCGCCGAGGCCGAGAGCCGCGGCCTTGCGGAGCACGTCGACGGGGAAGTGCTTGTCCTGGTCCCAGCCGAGGGCGCCCGGGGCGAGATGCTCGCGGGCGAAGTCCAAGGTGGTTTCGACGACGGCGAGTTGGTCCTCGTTGAGGAGAGTGGTCATGCCGTCACCCCATGGTCGGGATGGTGAAGCTCGCGCCCTCCTTGGCCCCGGAAGGCCAGCGCGAGGTGACGGTCTTGGTACGGGTGCAGAAGCGGACCGCGTCCGGGCCGTGCTGCCCCAGGTCGCCGAAGCCGGACCGCTTCCAGCCGCCGAAGGTGTGGTAGGCCACCGGCACCGGGATCGGCACGTTGACGCCGACCATGCCGGTGTCCACCCGCCGGGTGAAGTCGCGGGCCGTGTCGCCGTCCCGGGTGAAGAGCGCGACGCCGTTGCCGTAGGCGTGCTCGGTGGGCAGCCGCAGGGCCTCCTCGTAGTCGGCGGCGCGGACCACCGAGAGGACCGGGCCGAAGATCTCCTCCTGGTAGATCCGCATCGCCGGGGTGACCCGGTCGAAGAGCGAGGCCCCGGCGAAGAAGCCGCCCTCGTGCCCCTTGAGCGTGAAGTCCCGTCCGTCCACGACGAGTTCGGCGCCCTCCTGGACACCGAGGTCCACATGGCCGCGGACCCGGTCGACGGCGTCCCGGCCGATCAGCGGGCCGAAGTCCGCCGCCGGGTCGTCGCTGCGGCCGATGCGCAGGGAGCCGATCCGCTCCTTGAGGCGGGCGACCAGTGCCTCGGCGGTCTCCTCGCCGACCGGCACCGCCACCGAGATCGCCATGCACCGCTCGCCCGCCGAGCCGTAGCCCGCGCCGACCAGCGCGTCCACGGCCTGGTCGAGGTCCGCGTCGGGCATCACGATCAGGTGGTTCTTGGCGCCGCCGAAGCACTGCGCCCGCTTGCCGTGCGCGGCGGCGGTGGCGTAGATGTGCGCGGCGATCGGCGTGGAGCCGACGAAGCCGAGCGCCTGGACGCGCGGGTCCGCGAGGAGGGTGTCCACGGCCTCCTTGCCGCCGTTGACGACATTGAGGACGCCCGGCGGCAGACCCGCCTCCAGGAAGAGCTCCGCGAGCCGCAGCGGCACCGAGGGGTCGCGCTCGGAGGGCTTGAGGACGAAGGAGTTGCCGCAGGCCAGGGCGGGCGCCGCCTGCCACAGCGGGATCATCGCGGGGAAGTTGAAGGGGGTGATGCCCGCGATCACGCCGAGCGGGCGCCGCAGCGAGTGGACGTCGATCCCGGCTCCGGCGTTGTCGGTGAACTCGCCCTTGAGCAGGTGCGGGATGCCCGCGGCGAACTCCACCACGTCGAGGCCGCGCGCGAGGTCGCCGTGCGCGTCCGCGACGGTCTTGCCGTGCTCGGCGGAGAGCAGCCGGGCCAGCGACTCCCGTTCGCCCTCGACGAGTTGGAGGAAGCGCAGCAGGACCCGGGCGCGGCGCTGCGGGTTCCACTCGCCCCACTCGCGCTGCGCCTCGGCGGCGTCCGCGACGGCCGCCCCGGTCTCGGCGCGGCCGGCCAGCGGCACCCTGGCCTGCACCTCGCCGGTGTTGGGGTCGTAGACATCGCCGTACGCGCCCGAGGTTCCCGGGGTGTGCTCGCCGCCGATGAAATGGGTCAGTTCACGGACCATGGAAAGCCTGCTCTCGTCAGGTGGGATCCGGGGGATGGCAGGGCGGACCGGCGGCGCGCGCGGCAGCGCGCGGCCGTGGTCGGCCGGGAAGACGCGGAGACGAAGTGCCGTCAGGCGGCGCGCAGTCGCGCGTGCCGAGTCGGATCACCCAGGTCGTGTGGACGGACCGGTGCCATGCGTGTCTGCTCCATCCTCGTGGAAACACGGAACATCCCGCGGCCGGTATCCTGACTCCCGGATCAGCGCGCGTCCCCTTGCCTTCCCGGCGGATCTCTCCGTCAGTGGCGTGTCCTGCGAGGACGAACTCCCCGGTCACAGTGGCGGGACCGCGCCGGAATCGCACCGGCTTCCCTGACACCGCGGGCCTTGGCCACGAACATATAGTTGGACGTCCTAGTAAGTCCACCCCGGCCCGGCCCCGGACGTGTTTTCCGGCCGCGGCCCGCCCGAGGGCGGCGGATGCTCACCGCTGCCCCCGCCACCAGGGGTCGTCCGGGCCGTCCGCGCGGATGATCCGGGCCCTGGCCAGGATCTTCTCGTCGAGCGGCCGGAGCAGTGCGCGCAGCTCGCGGGCGCTCTTGCGGGGCAGCAGGTGGAGCACGAGTTCCAGCCGGTCGCGGAAGTGGCCGGGGTCGCAGCCGCACTCCGGGATGCCGCAACTCGGGGCGCCGAAGGGGGGATCCGCCACCCGGCGCAGCGGTCCGTGGGCCAGGGCCCGCCAGTGCCAGAGGGCCTCGGCGGTCGCCTCCGGCCACAGCCGGGTCCGCTCCAGGCGGCACAGGGCCGCGACACAGGATCCGGAGACCGGGCCGACGGAAGGGAACCGGCGCCGACGGGGGCGCCGTACGGGAGTCTCGCCCCGCAGGGCGGAAGGGCGCCTACGCGGCATGGACCTTTCGGTGCGTCGTCATGGCCGCACGCTACAACTCCCGTACGCGGCGCGGCCAGTGACTTGTGCGGGGACCGCGGGCCCGCTGCCGCCCACCGCGGATGCTTGGATGGGAGGCCGACCGGCCAGGGAAGACAGCGAGCCGAGGCCGTGCCGCCGCGCGGTGGCGGGCCCGAGGGAGAGCATGAGCACGCGAGAACGCCGCATCCTCGTCATCGGCATGGGCGCCGGCGACCCCGACCACCTCACCCTCGCCGCGGTGAAGGCGATGCGCCGGGCCGAGGTCTTCTTCGTTCTCGGCAAGGGCCGGGAGAAGGAGTCGCTGACCCGGCTGCGCCGCGACATCCTCGACGAGCACCTCAGCGGCCCTTACCGGATCGTCGAGGCGGCCGACCCCTGGCGGGACCGCGAGCAGGAGGACCGCGCGGGCTACACCTCGGCGGTGCACGACTGGCGGCGGCGCCGGGCCGACGTCTGCGAGCGGCTGATCCGGGAGGAACTCGCCCCCGGCGGCACCGGCGCCTTCCTGGTCTGGGGCGACCCGGCCCTCTACGACAGCACCCTCGCGGTCCTGGAGGACATCCGCGCCCGCGGCACGGTGGACTTCGACCACGAGGTGGTCCCCGGCATCAGCAGCGTCTCGGCGCTCGCCGCGCGCCACCGGATCACCCTCAACCGGGTCGGCCGCCCGGTCCGTCTCACCCCCGGGCGGCGGCTGGCCGAGGACTTCCCGAACGACGACGGCGACCTGGTGGTCATGCTCGACGCCCAGGAGGCCTACACCCGGCTCACGGGCGAGGGCGTCTGGATCTACTGGGGTGCCTATCTCGGCACCCCGGACGAGATCCTGGTGGTCGGGCCGCTGGACGAGGTCGCCGAGCGCATCACGCGCCTGCGCGCCGAGGCCCGCGCCCGGCACGGCTGGATCATGGACACCTATCTGCTGCGGCTTCAGCCGGAGGGCGGCGAGGGCTGAGCACTCTCACCGCCGCGCCCCGGCGCCGAGGCCGCCCGCCCGATCGCCGTCACCAGGGGCAGCAGCCGCCGCGGCACACGCTCGCGCAGGGCGACCTCGGTACGGGTGCGGACCACTCCCTGCATGCTGATCAACTGCTGGATCACGTCTTCCAGATGACCGTTGTCCCGGGCCACCACGCGGGTGAGCAGGTCCCCGCCGCCCGCGATGGAGTGCGCCTCGATGATCTCCGGCACCTCGGCGAGGGCGTTGCCCACCGCGTCGAGGTGCCCCTGGGTGACCTCGATGTGCACGAAGGCGAGCACCGGATGCCCGAGGGCCGCCGGGGAGAGCGCGGGCCCGCCCGCGGTGATGACGCCCTCCCGCTCCATCCGGTCGAGCCGCGCCTGGAGGGTCCCCCGGGCGATGCCCAGGATGCGGGCGTACTCGCGTACCGAGGTGCGGGGCTGTTCGAGCAGCAGGCGAAGGATCCGGGTGTCCAGCGCGTCCACGGGCATGTTCCGTTGGCTCCTCGGGGGGCGGGCGGCAGGGGGGTGACCGTGCCCATGGGCACAGCGGGCGCGGCTATCTGCGGTGCCACCGGCCGACGGACCTCCGCCGTGGCCCCGTCGAGGGCGCCGCGGAGCGCCGGGTGGCGCCGGGTCGGGACCCGCGGCGCCGTTCTCCCTGCCGGGGGCGCCGGGGTCCTGACCGCGTGGGCGACGGCTCAGGACCGCGCGGCCCAGATGTTCACGCCCTCCTTGCTGACCGCGAAGCCGTCGATCTCGTCGAGTTCGGCGGCGGTCAGCGGCGGGGCGCTCAGCGCCGCGAGGT
Source organism: Streptomyces physcomitrii (assembly GCF_012273655.1). Taxonomy (GTDB): domain Bacteria; phylum Actinomycetota; class Actinomycetes; order Streptomycetales; family Streptomycetaceae; genus Streptomyces; species Streptomyces physcomitrii. The sequence goes on from NZ_JAAWWP010000006.1 coordinate 150,757, forward strand.
TCTCCTCCAGCTGCTGCACGCTGGAGGCGCCGATCAGGGCGGAGGTCACCCGGCTGTCGCGCAGCACCCAGTTCAGGGCCAGCTGCGAGAGCTTCTGGCCGCGCCGCTCGGCGACCCCCGCGAGCCCGCGCAGCCGGCCCACGGTGTCCTCGTCGAGCAGCCCCGGGTCCAGGGACTTGCCCTGCGTCGCGCGCGAGCCCTCCGGGATCCCGTCGAGGTACTTGCCGGTCAGCAGCCCCTGGGCGAGCGGGGCGAAGGCGATGCAGCCCATGCCCGACTCCTCCAGGACGCCGAGCAGTCCGTCGTCCTCGATCCAGCGGTTGAGCATCGAGTACGAGGGCTGGTGGATCAGCGGCCGCACGCCGAGATCCCGCAGGATCCGTACCGCCTCGGCGGTCTGCTCCGCGGTGTAGGAGGAGACGCCCACGTAGAGGGCCTTGCCCTGCTGCACCGCGGAGGCGAGCGCGCCCATCGTCTCCTCCAGCGGGGTCTCGGCGTCGAAGCGGTGCGAGTAGAAGATGTCGACGTAGTCGACGCCCATCCGCCGCAGCGAGGCGTCCAGCGAGGAGAGCAGGTACTTGCGCGAGCCCCACTCGCCGTAGGGCCCGGGGTGCATCAGATAGCCCGCCTTGGTGGAGAGCACCAGCTGATCGCGGTACGGGGCGAAGTCCTGGGCGAAGAGCTTGCCGAAGTTGAGTTCCGCCGAGCCGGGCGGGGGACCGTAGTTGTTGGCGAGGTCGAAGTGGGTCACGCCCAGGTCGAAGGCGCGGCGCAGGATCGCCCGCTGGTTCTCCAGGGCCCGGTCGTCGCCGAAGTTGTGCCACAGCCCCAGCGAGACGGCGGGCAGCTTCAGCCCGCTGCGGCCGGTGCGCCGGTAGTCCATCGTCGCGTAGCGGTCCTCGGCGGCCCCGTACGGGCGCGTCGTGTCGGTGTCCATGGCGTCGCTCTTCCTCACGTACTCGCGTTCGGGCCTGCCGGGTCCCGGCGTGCCGACGGAAATCCTCTCACCGGTCGGCCCCGCCGCCCTGCTCAGGACCGGGTGAGCGCGGTGACATGGAGCGTTCGGTACCCCTTCGCCGTGCAGGTGCGCAGCCCGTCCACGTCGAGGAGGACCGACTCGCGCCGCCCGGGCAGGTACACCCGCAGGCTCTCGGCCCCGCCCGGCCGGCACCTCTCCTTCTCGTAGTTCCCGGTGTCCGCCAGCTGTACGACGAAGCTCGCCGCCTCGCCCCGCGCCAGGGTGATCCGCCCGCCGGGCCCGCCGCTGCGCTCCGCGGGGCTGCCCACCCGGGCGCCGTCCGGCCCCTTGGCCAGGGAGACACCGGGGAAGCCCCGGGTGGTGCACGCCGGGCCGTCCGTGTTCACCAGGCGGAGGGTCAGGTACCGCGAACCGGCGGCCTGTTCGGAGCGCTGACGGCTCAGGGTGAGGAGCGCGCCGGAGCACTGCGGGGTCTTCGGGGCCGCCGTTTCCGTGGCCTCGGCCTCCGGCGGTCCCGAGATGTCCGAGGGGCGGGGCGCGGGCGTCCGGGTGGGGCCGGCGGAGGACTCCCGGGGGCTCTGCGGGCTGCGGCCGGTGGCGGGCGCGTCGCTGGCGGGGACGACGTGCTCGGCGGGCGGTCCGGTGCCGTCGCCCCCGGAGCCGAGGTGGTCGGAGAGGGTGCCCAGCCTGTCGGTGAGGAACCCGGCGGGCACCGTGACCGTGGCGAGAGCCGCCCCGCAGGCCACCACGGCGACGGTGAGCACCCGGCGCCTGCGGCGCGCCGCGGCCCGGCGGCGGATCCGGGCGAAGGCACCCGGCGGGGGCGGCAGCGGGGTCGAAGGACGGGCGAAGGCCGCCCGGATCCCGGCGGATTCCTCCTGCTCGGCTCCGGGGCCCAAGGGGGAGCGGTCCGGCCCGGGCAGGTCGCGGGGGTCCTCAGGAGATGTCATGGATGTCCCTCAATTCCGCTCGCAGCAGCTGTCGTGCGCGGTGGAGGTCGGTCTTGACGCTGCCGCTGCTGCGGCCGAGGACCTCCGCGATCCGGAGCACCGGTAGGTCGGCGTAGTAGTGGAGCAGGACGGGGGTCCGCAGCCGCTTCGGCAGCGACTGGACCAGGTCCCGGATGTCGGTGGCGCTGTCGGCGGGGGACTGCGCCTCCTCCGTGGTGCTGCCGATGCGCTGGAGCGTGCGCCGTTCGCGCTCCGTGCGCCGCCAGTGGTCCTTGATCAGGTTCGAGGCGATCGTGTAGAGGTACGCCCGCGGCTCGTCCACCCGGCCCCAGCGCGACCAGAGCCGGGTGAAGGCCTCGCTCGCGATGTCGTGGGCCAGCGCCTCACTGCCCACCAGGGAGCGGCACCAGCCGGCCAGCCGCGCGTAGAACTCCTCGAAGAGTGCCGCCGCTTCGGTCGATTCCACCACGCGTACGCCCTGTCCTCCCCGCCGCGCCGGGCAGTCGCCGTCGACCGCGCTCATCCGCCGGTGACGCTCTTCCAGCCGCCGTCCGGCCCCTGGCCCACGCCGAGGGTACGCAGCCCGGCCAGCACCGTCGCACTCTGCGCCTCCAGCCAGTCGCACATCTCCCGGAAGGAGACGAAGCGGACCTCGGGAGTGTCCGCGATGTCTTTGAGGAAGAGCTCGACGGCGTCCATGTAGATACCGCCGTTCCAGGTCTCGAAATGGTTGCCGATGAACAGCGGGGCACGGTTTCCCTCGTAGGCGCGCCGGAAACCCGCGCGATAGGCGCCGCGGGCCTCTTCCCGCCAGCGGGCACGGGAGCCGAGCCGGCCGTTGGTCGAATTCCCCGACTGGTTGGCCATCATGTTGTAGTCCATCGTGAGCACTTCGAAGTCGTGCCCGGGGAAGGGCACCGCCTGGAGCGGGAAGTTCCACAGCCCGTCCAGTGTGCCGGGCCACACCTGGGTGCCGCCGGTGGAACTGGCGTCGTAGCGCCAGCCGAGCCGCCGCGCGGTCGGCAGCAGATTGCGCTGGCCGAGCAGGCAGGGGGTGCGGCCGCCGACGAGTTCCTTGCGGTAGTCGAAGGGCAGCGGTTCCCCGTCGGTGAATCCGGTGTGGGTCCTCCATTCGGTGACGAAGGAGGTCGCCTGCGCTATCTCGCTGCGCCACATCTCGGGCGTCCAGTGCGCCACCGAACCGCTGCCCGAGCAGAAATGCCCGTTGAAATGCGTGCCGATCTCATGACCCTCCAGCCACGCCGAACGCACCTGCCGCAGCGTCTCCTTGATATGGGCGTCGCTGAGATAACCGATGTCGGAGGCCCCGACCGGATTGTTCGGCGGCCGGTAGCGGTCCTTCCTCGACTCGGGCAGCAGATAGATCCCGGAGAGGAAGAAGGTCATATGCGCGTCGATCTCCCGCGCCAACTTCCGGAACCGGCCGAAGAGCCCGTCGTCGAGGGCGCCCGCCCCGTCCCAGGAGAGCACCACGAACTGCGGCGGACGCTCGCCCTTCGCCAGCGCCTTCATGGCGGTGCGCCCCGGCTGCTCCCCGGTGTCGGCCGTCGAGCCGTCGCCTATCAGGCGCGGCGCGTCCTCGCTCGGCGAGGCCTCGGGGCCGCCGTCCCCCGAGGTGCCGGGCGTGGTCCCCGAGGAGAGGGTGCCGTCCCTGGCATGGCGCGCGAAGGCGTACGTCCCGGCCGCCGCGAGCCCGGCGGTCCCGGCGCCGAGCAGCCCCCGCCGGGTCAGCCCGCCGGAGCGGGGGTTCTCGCGTCCGTGCCTGTTCTGCTGCTGCCTCATGCCTGCTGTCCCTCGGTACGAAACGGCGCCGACCGCCGAGCGGGGTCGTCCGGTCACTCCTCCGTAGAGCGCATGACCCCGGCCCGAGTTGTCACGAATCCATAACGGCACTCTCGGTGGCGCGCCGGTCACGCGTGGTCCGGGGTGTGGGGCAGGCCTCCACACGAACCGTCCGACCGGCCGGATGGTGCTGGCCTGGTCGGCCGAACGACCCCCAGGGCAAGGGCAGATTGAGCCAATGGCCCACTCTTCAGGGCTCCTGTTGAGCCAACGGGTCCCGGGGTGCTATCTGTGGCCCCAGCACGTACTCATCAGGGCGCCGCGTAGAGCGCCGGACGGCGACGAAGCCTCCGGCCCGTGGCGCCCTCGTCGTGCCTGCCCGCCCCATCCCGGCCACGGCAGGCGCGCCACCGACGTCGAAGGGGGCGGCAGACCGCCGTGAAGAGGATGTTCGTGGCTCCGGACCCGGGGCGCCTGAGGCTGCGGACCTCGGTCCGCGCGGTCCTCGGCGTCGGCGCCGCCGTCTGCGTCTCCGAGCTGAGCGGCTTCTCCCTGATCGCCTCGATCACCGCGGGACTGGCCGCGCTGCTCGCGCTCTTCACCGTCCAGGACGCGAGCGCCGGGGCCCAGCGCACGACCACCGCGCTGCTGCCCGCCGCCGGATTCCCGGTGCTCGCGCTGGCCACCGCCCTGCACGGACTCGCCACGGCCCGGGACCTCGCCTTCCTCGCCGTCGTCTTCTGCGGGGTCTACGCCCGCCGCTGGGGACCGCGCGGCCACGCGCTCGGGATCTTCGCCTTCATGAACTTCTTCATGGCGCAGTTCCTGCACGCCGTCCCCGCCCAACTGCCCGAGCTGTACGCCGCCATCGGCCTCGCCCTGCTCGCCGCCGGAACCGTGCGCTTCCTGCTCTGGCCCGTCGAGCGGCGCACCCCGCCCGCCGCGGCGCCGCCCGCCCTGCCCGGCACCGGCCTGGCGCGGCCCACCACCCGGCAGGCCTTCCAGGCCACCGCGGCCTGCGCGGTCGCGCTCGCCCTCGGCCAGGCCTTCTCCGAGGAGCGCTGGTACTGGGCCGTGGGCACCGTCTGGTGGACCTTCGTCAACACGGCCTCCCGGGGTGAGACGCTGGTCCGCGGCTTCCGCCGGGTCCTCGGCACCGTGATCGGCATCGCCGTCGGCCTGCTCGTCGCCGTACCGCTGCACGGCGCACCGGCCCCGAGCGCGGCCCTGGTCGCCCTCTGCGTCTTCGGGATCTTCTACACCGCCGCCGTCTCGTACTCCTGGATGATGCTCGCGGTCACCGTCATGGCCGGTCTGCTCTACGGGCTGCTCGGGGTGCTCGACCACCACCTGCTGGTGCTCCGCCTCGTCGAGACCGCGGTGGGCGCGGTGGCCGCCGGGCTCGCCGTACTGCTCGTCCTGCCCGTGACCACCCACGCCACCAACCACGCCTGGATCCGGCGCGCCCTCGGCTGCGTACACGCCGCCACGGCCGCGGCGACCGCCCGGCTCTCCCACGACCCCGCCGCCGACCCGGCCCCGCACGCCGCCGAGCTGGAACTCCTCCTCGGCCGGGTACGCCTCGCGCTCGCCCCGCTCGTCCACCCGCTGAGCCCCTTCCGCGCCCGCAAGGCCCGGGCCCGCCAGGTCATCGCGCTCCTCGACGACTGCGCCCGCGAGGTGCGCGGCCTGGTCGCCGTCTCCGCCGACCCGGTCGCCTCGCACGACGTCCGGCTGACCGCCGCCTGCTGGCGCGTGGAGGCGGCCGCCGAGGCCCTCACCGCCGGTGAGACGGGGCTCGACCGCGCGGTCACCGAGGCCCGCGAGACGCGCCAGGGCGCCGGCGGCGACACCGCCCTGGTCCATCTGCACGGACTGGAGAAGGCCCTCTCCGAGCTGGCGACACCGCTGCTCACCGCCCCGCGCTCCTGAACCCGGACCCACCCGACCGGGCGTGAACGGCACGGCCCCGGGCCCGGCCCGCTGTTAGCGTCGGCCCCCGGAAGCAGGCGAGCGGAAGGGGCTGCCGTGGCAGCGGGCGAGGAACAGGGCGGGCACGCCTACATCGGGTCGTTCACCACGGCGGGCGGCGCGGGCATCACCAAGGCGGCCGTCGACCGGGAGACCGGCGCGCTCACCGTCCTCGCCACCACCGACGAGGTGGCCGACCCCTCGTACCTCGCGCTCTCGGCCGAGGGCGGACTGCTGTACGCCGTCAGCGAGACCGAGGCGGGCGCGGTGGCCGCCTTCCGCACCGGGGGGCTCGAAGCGGCCGGACGCCCGGTGCCGGTCCACGGCAGCGGCCCCACCCACCTCACCCGCTACGCCGGGTATCTGCTGACCGCCAACTACGTCTCGGGCAGCGTCTCGGCGGTGCCGCTGACCGCCGAGGGCACCCTCGGCCCCGAGGTCTCCGGGGTGCTCCGGCACGAGGGCTCCGGCCCGCACCCGCAGCGCCAGCAGGGGCCGCACGCCCACCAGGTGGTGGCCGCCCCCGGCGGGCGCTGGGCGCTCGGCGTCGACCTCGGCACCGACTCCGTCCACGTCTTCACCCTCGACGCGGCCGGTGCGCCGCTGCCGCACCGGGAGACCGCGCTGCGCCCCGGCTCGGGCCCGCGCCACCTGGCCTTCCATCCGGCCGGGGAGATCGTCTACGTGGTCAACGAACTCACCCCGAGCCTCACCGTCTGCCGCTGGGACGCCGCCGGGGGCCGCCTGCAACCGCTCGGCGAGGCCGCCCTGCTGCCGCACGCGCCCGCCGGGGACGCGCTGGCCTCCGAGGTGGTGGTCGCGCCGGACGGGCGGTTCCTGTGGGTGTCCACCCGGGGCGAGGACGTGATCTCGCTCTTCAACGTCTCGGCCGACGGCGAGCGCCTCTCGCTGGTCGGCACCGTCCCCTGCGGCGGGCACTGGCCGCGCGAACTGGCGCTCTCGCCCTCCGGCCGCCACCTCTACACCGCCAACGAACGCTCGGGAAACGTCGCCTGGTTCACCGTCGACCAGGACAGCGGAGTACCGCAGCACGGCGGGTCCCTGGACACTCCCGCACCGTCTTGTGTGATCTTCGGCTGAGCTGAGCTGAGCTGAGCTGAGCTGAGCCGGGCCGGGTGGGCCGGGCCCGGCTTTCTCCGCGACCGGGAAACGGCGGAACGGAGCGCGAAGGGCCCCTTCCCGGCCGGATCACCTGATCCCGGCGGCAAGGGGCCCTTCGGCCGCGCGCTGCCCCGCCGTCAGTGGCTGGGCGCGCCCGTCGGCTGCTGGGGCGTGATGCCCAGCGCCGTCGCGTACTTCTGCAGCGCCAGCTTGCCGATGGCCGGGTAGGCGCCGAGCGGCTCGGCCGTACCGCAGCCCGCCTCGGTGGCCGCCGAGGTCAGCAGGCTCTCGTCGATCTCGGGTCCGATCAGGTACGGGGCGAGCGCCAGCTGCGCCGAGCCCGAGGAGCGCAGCTGCTCCGCGGTCGCCGCGATCGAGCCCTCCTGGTCGAGCGCCGCGGCCATCACCGGCACCGCGAGCCGGGCGGCCAGGAGCATGCCGGTGATACCGGCCGCCTGGGCCGCGTCCTCGCCGCCCACCGAGGCGAGGATGATGCCGTCGGCGGCCGTGGCCACGGTGAACAGCCGCGCCCGGTCGGCCCGCGCGAGACCGGCCTCGGAGAGGCGTACGTGCAGCGCCTCGGCGAGCAGCGGGTGCGGGCCGAGCACCTCGGTCAGCTCGGCGGCCGTACGGCTGTCGTTGACCGCCTGCCGGATCCGGCGGAGCAGCGCGCCGTCAGGACCCGCGAGCAGCGGCACCACGACCGCGACGGGGCCGTCGGGCGCCGGCTCCTCGGAACCGGCGGCGCGGGCCAGTTCCCAGCGCGCGGTGCGCTCCTGCGCGGTCTGCGCGAGCACCGTCTGCAGCGTCGGGAACTCCGCGTCGTCACCGTCGAGGTACCCGATCCGCGCGTCGAGTCCGGGCAGCTCGGAGCGCGCGATGCTCACGACCTCCTCGGCGAGACTCCGGGTGGCCGCGCTCGGCGTCCCCGGCACCGCGAGGACGAAGGAGGGCGCGCCCTCGGGCGCCACCACGGGTTCCGGGCGGCGGTGCCGACCGGGCTGGCGGGGTCGCGGCATTCGTACGGGCAGGCCGTTGGAGGGCCCAGTGGGGGAGCTCATGGCGCCGCATGCTACTGGCTGACCGGCCGCTCTTGTTCGGGGAGGGTACGGGTGCGCGGCATATGCCCGTTATTTCCTTTGCAAGGGGAGTGGGTACGTCCCCTGGCGCTTTGGTCATGAGGGGGCGCGCGGCATCGGCCGGGCGCGCGAGGGCCGCCCGCGTACCACCGCGGGCGGGTTTCACGCCGCCACCGGGACCGGTTCGGCGGCGCCCGGGCTCAGGCCCCGGCCACCCAGAGCATCCGCCCGTCCCGGGGCAGCGCAAGGTCTCCGGCGGCGGCTCCGAGGGCGAGTCGCAGGGCGCCCTCCAGCGGGTCGCCCGCCGCGGGGACCAGGCGCACCTGCGGCAGGAGTTCGGCCACGTGGGCGCGCAGTGGGGCGAGGAGGGGTTCGCCGAGGCGGAACAGGCCGCCGGTGAGGGCGAGTTCGGGGTGCGGGCGCTCGCTGGGCGCCTCCTCCGGTGTCACCGCCGCCGCGGCCTCCGCCAAGTGCAGCGCGGCGGTGTCGAGGATGGCGGCGGAGACCGAGTCGGCGGCGGCGCAGGCGGCGACCTCGGGCGCGAAGGAGGCCAGGGCGGCGGGCCGGTCGGTACGCGGGTAGAGCTTGCCGGGCAGTTCGGGCGCGGGTCCGAAGACCGCCTCGGCGCGTTCCAGGAGGGCCGGGGAACCGCCGCGGCGCCCGTCGTGGGCGCGCATCGCCGCCTCCAGGCCCGCACGGCCGATCCAGGCGCCGCCGCCGCAGTCGCCGAGCAGATGGCCCCAGCCGTCGGCCCGCCGCCAGCGGGTGAGGTCGGTGCCGAGCGCGATCATGCCGGTGCCCGCGGCGAGCACCGCCCCGGCGCCGAGCCCGAGCGCGCCGGTGTAGGCGGTCACGGCGTCCGCGGCGAGGACCAGCCGCCCGGTGCCGAACTCCCGCCGTACGGCGGCCGGGAGCACGGCCCGCAGATCGTCCCCGAGGCTCGCCATCCCGGCCGCGCCGACGGCCACCGCGCTGAGCTGCCCGGCGCCCGCCCGTTCCAGGAGCGCGCCGCTGAGCGGCAGCAGCAGCTCCAGGAGGTGCCCGGCGTCGATGCCCGCCGCGGCGGTGCGCACCGGGACCGAGGTGCGCAGCGGCTCGCTGCGGCTGCCGTCGTCCGCGGCGAGAGCGGCCCGCAGTCCCGATCCGCCCGAGTCGACGCCGAGCACCCAGCGCGGACCGGGGGCGGTCATGAGAGCCGCCAGTCGACGGGATCGGCGCCCTGGCGGGCGAGCAGGTCGTTGACGCGGCTGAACGGGCGGGAGCCGAAGAAGCCGCGATCCGCGGACATCGGCGAGGGGTGCGAGGACTCGATGGACGGCAGGTCCCCGAGCAGCGGGCGCAGATTGCGCGCGTCCCGCCCCCACAGGACGGAGACCAGGGGCCCGCCCCGCTCCGCGAGCGCCCGGATGGCCTGCTCGGTGACCTCCTCCCAGCCCTTGCCGCGGTGTGCGGCCGGGCGGCGCGGCGCGGTGGTCAGCGCCCTGTTGAGCAGCAGGACGCCCTGCTCGCTCCAGGGGGTGAGGTCGCCGCTGGCCGGCACCCGGTGGCCGAGGTCGGCCTCCAGCTCCCGGAAGATGTTGATCAGGCTGCCGGGCAGGGGTCTGACCTCCGGGGCCACCGAGAAGGAGAGCCCGACGGCATGTCCCGGTGTGGGGTAGGGGTCCTGACCGACAATCAGCACCCGTACGTCCTCGAAGGGTTGCTGAAAGGCGCGCAGGACATGCTGTCCCGCCGGGAGATAGGTCCGGCCCGCGGCGATCTCGGCGCGCAGGAAGTCGCCCATCGCGGCGATCCTCCCGGCGACGGGCTCCAGGGCCTTCGCCCAGCCGGTTTCGACGATGTCGTGCAAGGGTCGTGCTGCCACGGGGCGCCACTCTAGCGGTGTCCGGGCGCGGTGGATCAACCGACGGCCAGGGCCCGCACCCCGCGTGTGCTCCGGCCCGGTGCCCCAACCGCCCTCACCGGTCCGCCTGTTGGGTCCCGCCGCCCGCTTCGTGCAGACGCGCCGCCAGCTCGGCCACGGTGGCGGGCCCCACCCGGCAGCAGCCGCCGACCAGCCGGGCACCGTCGCGGACCCAGTCCTCGGCGAGTGCGGCCGACATCCGCGCCGGGCCGTGCCACCGGGCCGCCGAGGGGTCCCAGTCCTCGCCGCTGTTGGGGTAGACGACCACGGGTTTGCCGGTGATCCGGGCGGCGAGTGCGACGGCCGGCCCGGCGTCCTCGGGGGTGCAGCAGTTGACGCCGACCGCGAAGACCTCCGGCGACTCGGCGGCCAGCGCGAAGGCCTCGGCGAGCGGCTGCCCGGCGCGGGTGCGCTCCCCGGCCACGGTGTACGAGAGCCAGGCCGGGACCCCGAGCCCGCGCACCGCCCGCAGCATCGCCTCCGCCTCCTCGGTGTCCGGCACCGTCTCCAGGGCGAGGGCGTCGGGCCCCGCCGCGGCCAGCACGTCGAGCCGCGGCCGGTGGAAACGTTCCAGGGCCCCCGCGCTCAGCCCGTACCGCCCCCGGTACTCGGCGCCGTCGGCGAGCACCGCCCCGTACGGCCCGGCCGAGGCCGCCACCCAGCGCCGTCTGCCGGGCCCGGCGAGCCGGGCGGCCTCCCGGGCGAGGCGGACGCTGGAGGCCATCAGCGCCGCGGCCTCGGCGCGGTCGGCCCCGCGGCGGCCGAAGCCCTCGAAGGAGGCCTGATAGCTCGCGGTCAGGACGACATCGGCGCCCGCGCGCAAGTACGCGAGGTGCGCCTCGGTGAGCGCCTCGGGCCGGTCGGCGAGCAGCCGCGCCGACCAGAGCGCGTCGCCGAGGTCGTGCCCGGCGGACTCCAGCTGGTTCGACAGCCCGCCGTCGAGGACCAGCGGCCCCCGGGCGAGCGCTTCGGGCAGTGTGCGCACCTCGTCCACCCCTCCGAAGCTAGCGCAGCCCGCGAGTCCGCGAGCCGTGCCCCCGTACGTCCGGGAACCCGGCCCCCGGTTCAGCGGGCCGCGAGGTACTGGTCCGGTACGCGTACCTCGCCGCCCAGTTCGTGTGCCGCGCGCCGTGCCCAGTAGGGCTCGCGCAGCAGGGCGCGGCCCAGGAGCACGGCGTCCGCCTGTCCGTCGGCGAGGATCGCCTCGGCCTGCGCGGGCTCGGTGATCAGGCCCACCGCGGCGACCGGAAGGCCGGTCTCGGCCCGTACCCGGGCGGCGAAGGGGACCTGGTAGCCGGGGGCGACGGGGATCCGGGCGCCGGAGGCGTTGCCCCCGCTGGAGACGTCGAGCAGGTCGACGCCGTGCCGGGCGAGCACCGCGGCGAGGCGCACGGTGTCCTCGGGCGTCCAGCCGTTCTCCGTCAGCCAGTCGGTGGCGCTGATCCGGAAGAACAGCGGCTTGTCCGCGGGCCATTCGGCGCGTACCGCGTCGACCACCTCCAGGGCGAGGCGGCTGCGGTTCTCGAAGGAGCCGCCGTAGGCGTCCGTCCGGTGGTTGCTGTGCGGGGAGAGGAACTCCCCGAGGAGGTAGCCGTGCGCGCCGTGGATCTCCACCACGTCGAATCCGGCCTCCCGCGCCCGCCGTGCCGCGGCGGCGAACTGGCCGGTGATCTCGCGGAGTTGATCGACCGTCAGCTCGGTGGGGACCGGGTGCCCCGCGGCGAAGGGCAGCGGGCTCGGGCCGAGCGGCTGCCAGCCCCCGGCCTCGGGGCCGAGCGGTGCGCCGCCCCGCCACGGGCGGTCGGTGGAGGCCTTGCGCCCGGCGTGGGCGAGCTGGACGCCCGGGACGGTGCCCTGGGCGCGCAGGAAGCGGGCGATCCGCGCGAAGGCCTCCTGCTGGGTGCCGTTCCACAGGCCGAGGTCGGCGGGGGAGATGCGGCCCTCGGGGCTGACGGCCGTCGCCTCCACCAGGACCAGGCCGGTGCCGCCCGCGGCCCGGGCCCCGTAGTGGGTGAAGTGCCAGTCGTGCGGCGCCCCCGTCAGCGGACCCGAGGTCTCGGCGCTGTACTGGCACATCGGGGCCATCCAGACCCGGTTCGGGATGGTCAGCGAGCGCAGGGTCCAGGGCGCGAAGAGCTTGCTCACAGGCGGACTCCATGACGTACGGGCACGTGGGCAGGGCCTTGCGGCGCGCTCACGGCGGGGCGGGCGACTGCTCGTACGATATTCCTCGTAGTACGGTGAATGTCAAACTACGAAGATCCTCGTATCATGGCGGACGTCCCTGCGGCGGAGGCGCGGCCCGCGCGGCGGGTGCCGCCCCGCCGGAAGACCCTCAGGAGCCCTCGTGACCACCGCCCCGACCGCCCGTACGCTGCCGCACCCGGAGCGGGAGGCGCTGCGTCTGGAAGCGGTGCTGCACGCCCTCGCCGATCCGGTACGGCTGCGAGTGGTACGTGAACTCGCGGTCAGCGAGGAGAAGTTGCCCTGCTCCTCCTTCGACCTCCCGGTCACCAAGTCGACCACCACCCATCACTTCCGGGTGCTGCGGGAGAGCGGGGTCATCCGGCAGACCTACCGGGGCACGGCGAAGGTGAGCGAGCTGCGCCGTACGGATCTGGAGGCCGTCTTCCCCGGGCTGCTCGACAGCGTCCTGCACTCCGCCGCGCGGCAGGAGCGGCGGCTCGGCTCCGGCTGAGCCCCGCCTCGCGGGACCGGTAGCCGGCGGCCCGCTCGGGTCCGGCGGCGGGCCCGGTGCTTTCACACGGACTGCTCAGGACGGCGCCGAGCGAGCCGTCGACCAGAGGGTGGGCCAGTCGCCGATCTTCACCGGGCTGCGGCCGAGCGAGGCGCCGAGTTCCGCCTCCGCGCGCTCGATGGCCTGCCAGCCCGCCCAGTCCACGGGGTCGAGGCCCTCGGCGCGCAACTGCCCCAGGGGGTCGGGGAGTTCACCCCGCGCCAGCAGCAGGTCCGCGTCCGCCGCCAGGGTGCGTACGGTCTCCTTCGCGCAGGGCTTGTTGGTGCCGATCACCCCGGTCGGGCCCCGCTTGATCCACCCGGCGACATACTCGCCCGGCGCGGCCCGCCCGTCCCGCAGCACCCGGCCCGCCTCGTGCGGCACGGTGCCCGTCGCCGGGTCGAAGGGCAGCCCCTCCAGGGCGAGGCCCCGGTAGCCCACCGAGCGCAGCAGCAGCTGGGCGGGTACGTCCTCGTGGCGGCCGGTGCCGACGACCCCGCCGCCGTCCGCGGGCGCGGTGCGCTCGAAGCGGACCCCGCTCACCCTGCCCTCGGTGCCGAGCGCCTCCGCGGGCCGCAGGAAGAAGCGCAGCCGGATCCGCCGGGGGCTGTCGCCGGGCGGCCGGGCGGACCACTCGCGCAGCACCTCGACATTGCGCCGCCGGGCCGCGGGGAGGCCGGAGGGGTCCCGGAAGTCCGGGTCGAGGGCCAGCTCGGCGGGGCCGACCAGGATCTCGGTGTCCGGCAGCGCGCCCAGCTCGCGCAGCTCCTTGGTGGTGAAGCGGGCGGCCGAGGGTCCCCGGCGGCCGACCATCTGCACCTCGCGCACCTGGCCGCCGCCGAGCGCGGAGAGCGCGGCCTCGGGCATGTCGGTGGCGCGCAGTTCGGCCGTGCCGCGCGAGAGGATCCGGCTCACGTCGACCGCGACGTTGCCGACGCCGACGACCACCGCCGTGTCCACGCCCCGGACGAAGTCCTCGGTCAGCGAACCGGGATGGGCGCTGTACCAGGACACGAACTCGGTCGCCGACCAGCTGCCGACCAGATCCTCGCCGGGTATCCCGAGCCTGCGGTCGGCCGCCGCGCCGATGCAGTAGACGACGCCGTGGTACAGCTCGCGCAGCCGGGCCGGACTCGCTCCCTGCGGGCCGACCTCGACGCCGCCGAGGAAGCGCACCCGCTCGTCCTCCAGGACCCGGCGCAGATTGTTCTGGAGCGACTTGATCTTCTCGTGGTCCGGGGCGACGCCGTAGCGGACCAGACCGTAGGGGCAGGGCAGCCGGTCCAGTACGTCGACCCGGACCCCGGGCAGCCAATTCTGTTCGAGGAGGGCGGCGGCGGTGTAGACCCCGCTGGGCCCGGAACCGACGACGGCGATGTACGGCACGGGCAGCTCCTCGCGCGAAGGGCCAGGGCACCTTCAGCATGGCACCGCCCGCGCTCCCTGGGGAGGCCCGGTGCACAGCCGGTAACCGCGGCCGTACGGCGGGTGGTTCAGCCGGGCGGCTGCTCCCAGTCCTTCTCGCCCGCCTCGGGGCTGGAGTCGAAGAAGCGGGTGAAGTCCGAGGCGCGGTTCCTGGCGGAACGGTTCGGCGACTCGGCGACCGGCGGATTGCCCTGGCTCCAGTCGAGGCCGTAGCGCTGGAAGAGCTCGGCCCGCAGGGTGCCGGCCGGCATCGGCGCCCCGGGCAGCAGCACCGCGAAGACCGCGCCCATCAGCAGGGCCCGCAGCAGCGGGTACTCGACCGCCGGGTTCTCGACCCCGTAGCGGGTCATGGTGTCCCGCAGCAGTTCGGCGAGCCGCTGCTGCTCCGCGCACTGCACGAAGCCCTCCGGGTGCAGGATGCCCGCCATGTGCGTGCGCATCAGCACGGGGTGGTCGTGCGCGAGGCCGAGGATCGCGTCGATGGCGCGGGCCAGGCGCTCGCGCCCGTCCTCGGTCTTCGGCTCCTGTTCGAGGGCGGCCTCCAGGGTGCGGTGCATGAGCCGGTGCACCGCGGACTGCAGAAGCTGCCGCTTGCCGGGGAAGTAGTACGAGACCAGTCCGCGGGCGGATCCTGCCCGATCTGCGATGTCACCCAACGTGGTTGCGTCGTAACCCCGCTCGCTGACCAGCTCCACCGTCGCCTGGAGCAGTCGCTCCCGGGAACGCCGACGCAACTCTTCATTGACCGATGCGCTGCGCGGGGACATCCTGTAACTCCTGCGTTGACTGGCTCCCAGCCAATATACTCAGGAGCGCGGAACGGGGAACCTCCGGGTTCCCTGGTTCCGAATGCCGCTGCCTGCCTCGGGCGACACGGGGGATCGTCCGGGTCGGGCGGCGGCGGGACGGCCTGTGACAGGCAGCACCGCGGGGGAGTGTTGCCTGTCACGGGACGTCTCCCGTCCCGCGCGGGCCCGCTCTCTGCTCGCCGGTTCTCCGCGGCCTCCTTACAGTGGGACGCGGGGGCCGAGGAGGTGTGGAGACGTGGATCAGGAACAGATCCTCGGCCGTATCGCGGCCATGGTGGACGACGAGCGCAAGCTACGGGACTCTCTGTCGGCCGACAAGGGTGACGGCACCGCCCAGCGCGCCCAGTTGCAGAACGTGGAGCGCGAACTCGACCAGTGCTGGGACCTGTTGCGCCGGCGCCGGGCCAAGTCCGAGTACGGCGAGAACCCCGACGAGGCCCGCGTCCGGCCCTCCTCACAGGTGGAGGGTTACGAGTCCTGAGCCGTCCGGTGCCGTCGAACTCGCTCTCATGGCAAGGGCGTTGAGGTACCGACCCGGCAGCCGGCTCAGTCCAGGTGGGCGAGCACCGCGCGCAGGGCACCCGGCCGCTCCGCGACGGGCAGGTGGTCCACGAAGTGCACCGCGCAGCCGAGCGCGGCGGCCCCGCCGTCGGCCCGGCGGTCGTCGCCGACCATCAGCAGCTCCGCGGGCGCGAGGCCGAGTCCCGCGCAGGCCACCCGGAACAGCCGGGCGTCGGGCTTCTGCGCCTCGTGCTCGAAGGAGAGCGTGTACGTGTCCACGTGCGCGTCCAGCCCGTGCGCGCGGAACACCGGCCGCAGATCCCAGCCGATATTGCTGACCACACCCCGCGCCACGCCCGCCGCGCGCAGCCGCTCCAGGACCTCCAGCGCGTCCGGGTACGGCCGCCAGGCCTCCGGCGCCATGTGCCGCTCGTAGAGGACCTCGTGCAAGTCCGGTTCCGGCAGCGGGACTTGGCGGGACAGGCCGAGGTACGCGGCGCGGTGCAGGGCGGCGCTCTCGTCCCGCCGCTGCCACAACTCGCCGAGCTCCGGCGGGACCCGCCGCGGCGAGGCACCGCCGGGCAGTGCCCCCGCCTCCTCCAACTGCCCTGCCAGCCGCGCCACTTCACCCTCGGCCAACCGGATCCCGCGGGCGGCGAGACCGGCCCTGAGCCAGGACTCGGTGGACTCGACACGGAAGAGGGTCCCGGAGAAGTCGAAGAGCACGCCTTTGATCGCCATGGGGTGATCCTTTTCGCCGGGGGCGCGATCGGTCAACACCGTCGGCCGCTCACACCCCGGTGCCGTCCCGACTCCCTTGCCGCGGTACGCCGTCGACCGTCTGCGGCGGTACGCCGTTCACCCTCGCGTCCGTTCACCCTCGCGTCCGCTCGCCGAGCAGCCGGGAGCCCAGCGCCCCGGCGGTCAGCACGGCGAGGGTGCCGAGGAGCCAGCCGCCCAGGACGTCGGTGGGCCAGTGCACCCCGAGCCACACCCGGGTCACCCCGACGCCGAGCACCGAGACCACCGCCCCGGTCAGCGCCCAGCGCCGTACCGTGCCGCTCGCCCCGTAGTGGTGCAGCAGCCAGAGCAGCGCGCCGCAGACCACCGTGGCGGTCATCGCGTGGCCGGAGGGGAAGGCGGCGTAGTGGGCGTGGTCCACCGGGCGCGGCAGCACCGGGCGCGGCCGGTCCACGGCGGCCTTGAGCGCCTGCTGGACCAGGGCGCCGCCGAGGCAGGTCAGCCCCAGCCACAGGGCCGGACGCCAGCCGCGGTACCGCAGCAGCCACAGGACGACGGCCGCGCACAGCGCGCGCAGCGTCCAGGTGTCCCAGACCCAGTCGGAGAGCAGCCGCTGGACGGCGGTGAGCTGCTCGTACTCCAGGGCCCAGTCGTGCCAGGTCCGCACCACCGACTCGTCGGCGTCCATCAGCGGCCGCCATTCGGCCGCGACGAGAACCATCAGGAGGACCGCCGCGGCCAGCAGGGCGGTCTCGCCCGCTCTGCGCACGAGGGTGTGGGCCGGGGGCCGGGTGGGGGTGGGGGACGCCGAAGACATGCCGCCGATCGTCGCTCAGAGTCGGGGCCCCTGGCCAGTGCGCCGGGGGCGCGCCGTCAGCCCAGGGTGCGCAGCGCGGGCACGAAGGTCACCAGGAGCGGCACCACCGGCACCAGGGCGGCGGCCGCCGTGAGCCGCAGCCTGCGGGCCGGTGTCAGCCGGGACTCCGGGGCGAGCAGGCGGTGGATCCGCTGCGGCACCTGGGCGTGCGGCACCGGGCAGGGGCCGAACACCCCGCGGTCCTCGTTGAGTTCGACCAGGGCGAGCGCGGTGGTGAGGCGGCCGAAGCGGCGGGAGGCGACATCGTCGGCGGCGAGTTCCACCAGCCGGTGCATCTGGCTGCGGAAGGCCTCGAAGACCGGCACCTGCGGGAAGCCGCTGGCCAGCGCCCCCGAGCAGTGCAGCAGCCAGTCGTGCCGGGCCTGTGCGTGCCCCTGCTCGTGCGCCAGGACCGCGTCCAGCTGGCGCTTGGTCAGCCGGCGCAGCGCGGCGGTGGTGATCACCAGCTGCGGCGCGGCACCCGGCAGCCACCAGGCGTCCGGCCGCTCGCCCTCCAGGACCACGAGCCGGTCGGAGCCCGGCTCCTCACCCGGCAACAGCGGTGCCCGTACGAGGAGTTCGGCGCGGCGGCGGCCCCGGCCCGAGCGGGCCCGGAAGATCTCCCGGCTCAGCATGGCGGCCGTCCAGGCCCCGCCGCAGGCGAGCAGGACGGCGGTGCCGGCGGCCCAGGGGCCCTCGGTACCGAGCGCGTAGGCCTCCACGACGGTGGCCGGGGCCGGGGCGAAGAGATTGCCGCGGACCGCCTGCCAGGCCCCGGCGGCGCTGAGCGTCATCGACAGCGCGCAGCACAGCAGGACGGCGGCGACCACGCACTGCCACACCCAGAGGGCGACCACGGGTTCCCGCTCGGTCCAGTCCGCCCGGGCGAGCAGTCGCGGGGCGAGGGCGGCGATCAGGATGCCGAGCAGCAGCAGTGCCACGGGGACCATCATGGAATCAGCCTATGAGCGGCCCGGCGCCTGTGGATACAACCCATAGGACTAAGTGACCGACACCACGGCCCGGGTGGCGGACCTCACACCGGCGCCCCGCGCCCGCGGCCGTTCGCACCGCTCGGCCGCACCTGCACCCGCACCGGCGGCGCACCGTGCGTCAGCATCCGCCGTGCACCCCGCACACCCCGCACCCGTACCGGCCGCATACTCCGCGCACGCACCGCCCTCACATGGCGAGCAGCATCGCGAGCATGCCGAGGC
The DNA here is from genome assembly GCF_012273655.1 of Streptomyces physcomitrii. Classification (GTDB taxonomy): domain Bacteria; phylum Actinomycetota; class Actinomycetes; order Streptomycetales; family Streptomycetaceae; genus Streptomyces; species Streptomyces physcomitrii. The sequence continues at coordinate 168,850 of NZ_JAAWWP010000006.1, forward strand.
CCATGGACAGCCTGCACACCTGGGCGAGTTCGGGGCGGTCGCCCCAGGCGGCGGTCCCGGGGACCGGTACGGCCGCGGCGGCGGGCAGCAGCCGGGCGCCGCTCCAGAGCACATAGCCGGTGAAGTACAGGAGCAGGGCGCCCGTCAGATACGGGAGCCCGGCCGCGGTGTGGGCGGCGTGCGCGCCCGGCGGCCGCGCGGCCATCGCCACCGCCATGTACGCCATGGCGCCGCTGCCCACGAGGTGGTGGAGGTGGTGCCGCTCCCGCCGCGCGGACCAGGCGTGCCGCAGGGCCAGCACCGCGAAGACGAGGGCGGCGCAGGACCAGGCCCCGCGGCCGGGCGAGAGCACCGAGGCGGGCACGGCCATCGCGGCCATCCCCGCGCCCATCACGGCCTCGGCACCGGCGGCCCGGCGCTGGGCCGCGACCCCGCTGCGCATCCGCAGCAGGCAGTACGCCCCGGCCGCGAGGCAGACGGCCACCAGCAGCCAGGCAGCGGACGCCGGTCCGTGCACCGCGCACCTCCCCCTCGCAGAACACCGGGCACTCCGCCGTGCAGCGGGGCGGAGCCCATGGGTACCGGGGAGGAGATGCCCAGGCGCGGGGGGTGCGTACGCGAGCGCACGGAAGTGCGCGGGGAGCGGGCGGGGTGTGCGGCACCACCCGGCGTCGCGGCGGGGCGGTGACGTGCGGGCGGGTGGGGCGGGAGACGGCCCGCGCCCTCGGGCCGGGGCGAAAGGCGCCCCGTGCCTCAGGCCAGGGCGAGAAGCGTCCCATGCCTCAGTCCAGGGCGGGAGCGGCGGCCCGTGCCTCAGGCCGGGGCGGTCCAGGTGAAGCGCGGTGTCCGCCGCTCCAGGAAGGCGCCGATGCCCTCCGCGGCCTCCGGTGCCCGGTGGGCCTGGGCCGACCAGTGGTCGGCGCGGTCGAGCCGGCCCGCCGCGAACTCCTTGGCCGCGGACTGGGTGAGCAGGGAGCGCGAGACCAGGATCTGGGTGAACTCGGCGACCCTCTTGTCGAGTTCACCCGCCGCCAGCACCTCGTCGGCGAGACCGGTGCGCAAGGCCCGGGCGGAGTCGATGAGTTCGCCGGAGAAGAGCAGGTACTTCGCCGCCGCCGGGCCGACCAGGGAGACCAGCCGCGCGGTCGAGGAGGCCGGGTAGACGATGCCGAGCTTGGCCGGGGTCACCCCGAACCGCGTGCCCTCCTCGCAGAATCGGAGGTCGCAGGCGCCGGCCAGCTGGGCTCCGCCGCCGACGCAGTAGCCGCGGATCGCCGCCAGCGTCGGCTTGGGGAAGTGCGCCAGCGCCTCCTCGGCCCGTACCGCCAGGTCCTGGGCGTCGGCGGGGGAGCCGTCCGCGCCGCGCAGGGTGGAGATGTCGGCGCCCGCGCAGAAGGTGGCGCCCTCGCCGGTGAGGACCAGGGCCCGTACCGACTCCTCGGCGGCCAGTTCGTCGAGCAGCGGCGGGAGGGCCGCCCACATCCCGGCCGTCATGGCGTTGCGCTTGGCGGGGTGGTGGATCACGACGGTGGCGACCGCGTCGGTGACGCTGTGCAGCAGCTGGGGCTCCATGCGGCGGATGCTATCCGGCGGCGCCGCCGGGGAGATCATGATTGCCGGGTGCCGTGCCTCACAGCGGGCGGCGCGGGGGGCCGGGGGCTACCGCCGGTACGCTCCCGGCAAATCCGCACAAGCGGACACCCGAGGGAATCCGGAACAACCCGGGCGTACCCGGTCCTCCCAGGGGCGCAGGCGGGCCGGAACGGTCATATGGCGGCGATAATCGGCGAGTTGTGGTCATCTAGGGGGCACCGACCGATCTGTTCCCAAGACTCTCCCTGTGGCGACAATCGAGTACAGGGGTGGCGACCGGACGATGGAGGACCGCGGGTGGGGGACGCTGCCACGGCCGGGTGGCGGGGCGCAGCGGATCCCGGGGCCCGCGAGGGCCGTGGCGCGCGAACCGCTGCCGTACGAGGGCGTGTGGCGCTTCACCGCGCAGGCCGAGGAGGCCTCGGTCCCGATGGCCCGGCACGCGGTGCGCGATCTGCTGCGCAGGCAGGAGGTGCCGGTCGCCGACGAGGTGGTGCAGGGGCTGCTCCTGATCGTCTCGGAACTCGCCACCAACGCGGTACGGCACGCGGCCCTGCTCTCGCCGCTGCTCGCGGTGGAGGTCGCGGTCGGCGCGGAGTGGGTGCGGGTCTCCGTCGAGGACAACCACCCCTACCGGCCCACCGCGCTGGTGGCCGACCACGGGCAGACCGGCGGGCGCGGGCTGCTGCTCGTCCGGGAGATCACCAAGGAGGCGGGCGGCGTCTGCGATGTGGAGCAGACGGCCGCCGGCGGCAAGGTCATCTGGGCGGCGCTGCCGCTGACCACGCTCGGCCGGTACTGAAAAGCGGGGCCGCCCCCCCCGGATCCCAGGGGGCGGCGCACCGTGAGCGGGCCGTGCTCACCAGCCCGCGGCGGAGCCCGTCAGCTCGCGTACCGCGGGCCGCGCGGCGTCCAGGACGGTCATGAACCAGGCGGAGAAGGTGTCCCGAGAGTGCCGGTCGGCCAGCTCGGCGGCCGTGACGAAGACCGTCTGCGCGACCTCGTCCGGGTCCGGGCGCAGCGTGGACTGCACCATGCCGACGAAGAGGTGGTTGAACTCCTGCTCGACCAGTCCGGAGTCGGGGTCCGGGTGGTTGTAGCGGACCGTGCCCGCCTCGGCGAGCAGCGAGGGGGAGACACCCAGCTCCTCGTAGGTGCGGCGGGCCGCGGCGGCGAACGGCGACTCCCCGGGGTAGGGGTGCCCGCAGCAGGTGTTCGACCAGACGCCGGGGGAGTGGTACTTGCCGAGGGCCCGCTGCTGGAGCAGGAGGCGGCCCTGCTCGTCGAAGAGGAAGACGGAGAAGGCGCGATGCAGTTGCCCCGGGGCCTGGTGCGCGGCGAGTTTCTCGGCCGTTCCCGTGGTGCGTCCCTCCTCGTCGACCAGCTCGAGGAGGATCGTGTCCGTGCCGGACTCGGGTGCGCTGTGCGTCGCGGTGGCAGGTGTGATCGGCATGCCCATCCTTCGCTCGTCTCTGCGCCCCAAGTCTGCCGTACCGGGTCGCGGGAGGTGGGCCTTCGGCGGCTTCCGCATGTCCTCTTCCGGACGCGTCCGGCGAACGGGCGGCGGGGCACCGGCCAGGCGGCTGACCGGCTCCGGCATCGTGCCCGGCACCCCGGCCCGGGAAGCGTCCCGGACGGGTGGCATCCGGGGTCGCGCGGCGGGAACAGGGGTGCGCGGGACGCGCGTACGCCCCTGCCGGGCGGGGCGGGGTGAGAGGGGCCGCGTCCCCGGGACCCGCGTACGCGGTGCGCGGCGGCGGGAACCGGAGGGTGCGGAGGGCTTGATCCGCCCGTGCCCCGGCGGGAGAGCGGGCGGAAAGCACGAGGGCCGCCCCCAGGGGCGGCCGGGCCGAACCCGGAGGTTCAGGCGGGTGTCGAGCGCGTCAACCGCAGATGCACCTGACGCGTCCACAGGTCGGGCAGACGGGGACGAGCACGGTTCCTCCTTCGGCTTGCACCGGCCCGGTGTCCGGCGTGGCCCCGGGTCCACCGGGCAAGCGCCGCGGGTGTCGACAAGAACGAACGGTTGTGCATGGCGGCATCGCGCCGTCACCACCCCCGCATCCGTACAGACGTAGTCGAAGGGGTCCGAGTTCCCTCCCGTCCCGGTTCTTTGCCCTCCGATGGGCTTTTCGGTCGTTTGGCGACCGGTAGCCGGGAGGATCTCCGGAACGGATGCCCCGAACGGCAGGGTCCATTCACCGCGCCGGGCCCGCCTCAGTGGCAGAGCCGCGCCTCGTGTTCGGCGTGACCGCTGGGTTCCAGCTGGAAGGTGCAGTGCTCGACGTCGAAGTGGTCGCCGAGGCAGCCCTGGAGCTCGTGCAGCATCTTCTCGTTGCCGATGCCGCTGAGGAAGTCCGGGGCCACCACCACGTGCGCGGAGAGCACGGGCATTCCCGAGGTGATGGTCCAGGCGTGCAGATCGTGCACGTCCTCGACGCCGTCGAGGGCCAGTATGTGCGCCCGCACCTCCGCGATGTCCACCCCCTTGGGTGCCGCCTCCAGGAGCACGTCGAGGGTCTCGCGCAGCAGCTTGACGGTGCGCGGCACGATCATCAGGGCGATCAGGAGCGAGGCGAGGGGGTCCGCGGCCTGCCAGCCCGTGGTCATGATCACAACCGCGGAGACCAGTACCGCCACCGAGCCGAGCGCGTCGGCCACGACCTCCAGGAAGGCCCCGCGGACATTGAGGCTCTCCTGCTGGCCGCGGATCAGGATCAGCATCGAGATGAGGTTCGCCACCAGGCCGACCAGGGCGAAGACCACGACCGGGCCGCCCTCGGTCGCGGCCGGGGTGAGGAAGCGGTCGATGGCCTCGTAGAGCACATAGCCGCCGACGCCGAGCAGCAGAAGGCAGTTGGCGAGCGCGGCGAGGATCTCGGCGCGCGCGTAGCCGAAGGTGCGCCGGTCGCTCGGGGGCAGCGAGGCGAAGTGGATCGCGAGCAGGGCCATGGCGAGCCCGAGCGCGTCCGTGGCCATGTGCGCGGCGTCCGCGATCAGGGCGAGGGAGTCGGCCACCAGACCGCCGACGATCTCGACCACCATCACGGTCAGGGTGATGCCGAGGGCCAGCCGCAGCCGTCCCCGGTAGCCCGCGCTGAGCGTCGCCCCGGAGGTTCCGTGCGCGTGCCCGTGGTCGTGCCCCGCACCCATGCCGCCACCTCCGTCCGCTCCCGCCTCCCGCCCGCTCCCGCGGGCCGCCGGATCCCCCGGCACGCGGACAGTGAACTACGTCCCCGCACCCGAGAGCAACACGGCACTGAACACCGTTGTCATATGCTCTGACCTGCGGAAATGAGGATGGTCGGGGGAATGGGCGGAGGGGTGGATTCCGCTTTCCGGTGGGGGTGAGGGCGGTCGCTTCCTGTGCTGTCCGCGGTGTTGTGCGAGGCGGAGTCGGCCGGTCGCGTCGGGGGTCTTCTGCGAGGGCCGCACTTCCTGTACGTACGGTCTGGGTGGCTGTTGCCCAAGAGCGCCCGGCGGCTTCGCGAAGCGGAATCCGCTCTCTCACTCCCGATGTCGGAGAGGTGGACCGGCGCCGTATCCGCCCACCGGGGGCGCACGGTTGTACCCTGCACGCCCCCGTCGCTCCCCGCCTCTGCGGCGGACTCACCCCGGCGTACGGTGCTATGACCGCCCGGTGCTCCAATTCCCGCCCTGCGGAAGCAAATCGGCGAAGCTCGGGCGCGTAGGTGACAGCGGTGATCCGCACCTCGCGGCAGACGCGATTCCCGGCTGGGCCGTCGGGCGGCTGCGATGGTGGAGCCAAGGGCGCGGCGCGCGGCCCCATTTGGGCGGCCCGAGGGCGTACGGCCGGAGCCGTGAGCGCTTGAACGGTGCTGTATCGGCGCCGCGCTCGCCCCCGTCGGCGGCGGCCTTGCGGGGCCCTCTCGCCGTGGTGTCGCAATTGCCGCGGTATGCGAGGCGAGTTTGTCGGCCAGGGTGCCGATCCGTGATGATGATCGTGACGGCCGGAAAACCAGGCCGTGTTTATCGGATCATGAACGTGTGATGAACGTACGCTCTTCCGCATCCGATACCCTCTGCCGAATCGCCGCCCGGCCGACCCGGCGGAGGCGTTCCAGCAGCAATGATCCGGCGCGGCAGAGCGTCGTATTCGAGGAGTGAGTTCGTCTGTCGACCGCCATCGTCACCGGTTCCGCGGTGCCCGGATCCCCGCTGGAGGGCGATCTGAAGGCACTGGGATTCGAGGTGCGGCACGCCGCGGACGCGGCCGGGACGGCCCATGAGGCCTCCCAAGTCCCCGCCGGACAGCGCATCGCGGTGGTCGACAGCGGTTTCGTCGGCCATGCCCACGCCCTCCGGCTCGCCCTCACCGACCCGCGCTTCGCCGCCTCGGCGGTCCGCGGCGCCGTGACCGTCAAGCCCGAGGCCCGCCCCGCCCTCGACGCGGCGCTCGCCGAGGACGCCGGCGGCGAGGGCCGCGGCTCCGGCGCGCTCCTCGCGGTCGGCTCGCTCGCCGACCGGCTCGCCGAGGGACTGCTCGCCCGGGGCACCGAGGTCCACCGCCCCGAACTCGGCCGCCTGGTCGCCGAGGTGCCCGCCGACCCGCAGGCCCGCAACGAGGCCCGGCAGGCCGTCGCGGCGGTCGACGAGGAGGAGATCCGGCTGCGCAGCGCCGTCAAGGCGCGCGACGGCTTCTTCACCACGTACTGCATCAGCCCCTACTCGCGCTATGTGGCGCGCTGGTGCGCGCGGCGCGGGCTCACCCCGAACCAGGTGACCACCGCCTCGCTGCTCACCGCCCTGCTCGCGGCGGGCTGCGCGGCCCCCGGCACCCGCCCGGGCTTCGTCGCCGCCGGGGTGCTGCTCCTGCTCTCCTTCGTCCTGGACTGCGCGGACGGCCAGCTCGCCCGCTACTCGCTCCAGTACTCCACCCTCGGCGCCTGGCTCGACGCCACCTTCGACCGCGCCAAGGAGTACGCCTTCTACGCCGGTCTCGCGCTCGGGGCCGCGGCCGCCGACGGCGGTGGTGACGATGTGTGGGCGCTGGCGCTCGGCGCGATGGTGCTCCAGAGCTGCCGCCATGTCGTCGACTTCGCCTTCAACGAGGCCAACCACGACGCCACGGCCAACACCAGCCCCACCGCCGCGCTCTCCGACCGGCTCGACGGACTCGGCTGGACCGTCTGGCTGCGGCGCATGATCGTGCTGCCGATCGGCGAACGCTGGGCGCTCATCGCGGTCCTCACCGCCCTGACCACCCCCCGGATCACCTTCCTGGTGCTGCTCGTGGGCTGCGCGCTCGCCGCGCTCTACACCACCGCGGGACGGGTGCTGCGCTCGGTCACCCGCCGCGCCGAGCGCAGCGAACGCGCCAAGCGGGCGCTCGCCGAACTGTGCGACACCGGACTGCTCGCCGACTCCTTCGCCGCCGCGGGCCGCGAGGCCGTCCGGCGGCTGCCCGCCCTCGCCCCCGTACTGCTCGCGCTCGCGGGCGGCGTGCTGCTCGTCACGGTGAGCGCCTTCACCGGCTTCGGCACCACCTGGCCGATCGTCGCCGCCTGCGTCTACTGCCTGACCTCGGGCCTCGCCGTCGCCCGCCCGCTCGGCGGCAGCCTGGACTGGCTGGTCCCGCCGGTCTTCCGGGCCGCCGAGTACAGCGCCGTCCTGATCCTCGCCGCGCGGGCGGAGGTGAACGGTGCCTTGCCGGCGGCTTTCGGACTGGTGTCCGCCGTCGCCTACCATCACTACGACACCGTCTACCGCATCCGTGGCGGTACCGGTGCGCCCCCGCAGTGGCTGGTGCGCACGGTCGGCGGGCACGAGGGCAGGATCCTGCTGGTCACCGTGCTGGCCGCGCTGCTCGCCCCCTCAGGTTTCACTGTCGCGCTCACGGTGCTCGCCGTGGCCGTGGCTGCCGTGGTGCTCGCCGAGAGCATCCGCTTCTGGGTGTCCTCGCAGGCACCCGCCGTACACGATGAAGGAGAACCCGCATGATCGGCCTCGTGCTTGCGGCCGGCGCCGGCCGGCGTCTGCGCCCGTACACCGACACCCTGCCGAAGGCTCTGGTGCCGGTGGGCCCCGAGGGCAACGAGGAGAGCCTCACGGTCCTCGACCTCACGCTCGGCAACTTCGCCGAGATCGGTCTGACCGAGGTCGCGATCATCGTCGGCTACCGCAAGGAAGCCGTCTACGAGCGCAAGGCCGCCCTGGAGGCCAAGTACGGCCTGAAGCTCACCCTCATCGACAACGACAAGGCCGAGGAGTGGAACAACGCCTACTCCCTGTGGTGCGGTCGCGACTCGATCAAGCACAGCGTGATCCTCGCCAACGGCGACACCGTGCACCCCGTCTCCGTCGAGAAGACGCTGCTCGCCGCCCGCGGTGACGGCAAGCGCATCATCCTGGCGCTCGACACGGTCAAGAACCTGGCCGACGAGGAGATGAAGGTCGTCGTGGACCCCGAGAAGGGCGTCCAGCGCATCACCAAGCTGATGGACCCCGCCGAGGCCACCGGCGAGTACATCGGCGTCACCCTGATCGAGGGCGAGGCGGCCGAGGAACTGGCCGACGCCCTGAAGACCACCTTCGAGCGGGACCCCGACCTCTACTACGAGGACGGCTACCAGGAGCTGGTGAACCGCGGCTTCAAGATCGACGTGGCGCCGATCGGCGAGGTCAAGTGGGTCGAGATCGACAACCACGAGGACCTCGCCAAGGGCCGTGAGATCGCATGCCAGTACTGACCCGGCTGATCCCCTCGCCGCTCGTCGTCGACATCAGGCCGGGTGCGCTGAACGACCTCGCGGTCGTCCTCGCGGACCAGCGCATCTCGGCCTCGGGCAAGCTCGCCTTCGCCATCAGCGGCGGCTCCGGCGCCGCCCTGCGCGACCGGCTCGCCCCGGCCCTGCCGGGTGCCGACTGGTACGAGGTCGGCGGCGGCACCCTGGACGACGCGGTCAGCCTCGCCGACGCGATGAAGCGGGGCGGCCGGTACGACGCGGTGGTCGGGCTCGGCGGCGGCAAGATCATCGACTGTGCGAAGTTCGCGGCGGCCCGGGTCGGCCTGCCGCTGGTGGCCGTGGCCACCAACCTCTCGCACGACGGGCTGTGCTCCCCGGTGGCCACCCTGGACAACGACGCGGGCCGCGGCTCCTACGGGGTGCCCAACCCGATCGCGGTCGTCATCGACCTGGACGTGATCCGCGAGGCGCCGGTGCGCTTCGTACGCTCGGGCATCGGCGACGCCGTCTCGAACATCTCCTGCATCGCCGACTGGGAGCTGTCCAACCGGGAGACCGGCGAGGCGATCGACGGACTGGCCGCGGCCATGGCCCGCCAGGCCGGCGAGGCCGTGCTGCGCCACCCCGGCGGCGTCGGCGACGACAGCTTCCTCACCGTGCTCGCGGAGGGCCTGGTCCTCACCGGCATCTCCATGTCGGTGGCCGGCGACTCCCGCCCGGCCTCCGGCGCCTGCCACGAGATCAACCACGCCTTCGACCTGCTCTTCCCCAAGCGCGCCGCCTCGCACGGCGAGCAGGTCGGTCTCGGCGCGGCCTTCGCGATGCACCTGCGCGGCGCGCACGAGGAGTCGGCCCACATGGCCGAGGTCCTCCGGCGCCACGGGCTGCCCGTACTGCCGCGGGAGATCGGGTTCACCGTGGAGGAGTTCGTGCAGGTCGTGGAGTTCGCTCCGCAGACCAGGCCGGGCCGCTACACGATCCTCGAGCACCTTGCCATGTCCACCCACCAGATCAAGGACGCATACGCCGACTATGCCAAGGCCATCGGTAGCTGAGCTCCGCCCCGTCGTCCACCCCCCGGGGGTGAAGGACCGGCGCAGCGGCGAGCACTGGGCGGGACGCCTCTACATGCGCGAGCTCTCGCTGCGTGTGGACCGGCACCTGGTGAACACCCGGGTCACCCCCAACCAGCTGACCTACCTGATGACCCTCGCGGGCGTCCTCGCCGCACCCGCCCTGCTGGTCCCCGGCATCCCCGGGGCCCTGCTCGGCGTGCTCATGGTGCAGCTCTACCTGCTCCTGGACTGCGTGGACGGCGAGATCGCCCGCTGGAAGAAGCAGTTCTCGCTCGGCGGGGTCTACCTGGACCGGGTCGGCGCCTACCTCTGCGACGCCGCGGTCCTGGTCGGCTTCGGGCTGCGCGCCGCGGACCTGTTCGGCGAGGGTCGGATCGACTGGCTCTGGGCCTTCCTCGGCACCCTGGCCGCGCTCGGCGCCATCCTGATCAAGGCCGAGACGGACCTCGTCGGGGTGGCCCGCCACCAGGGCGGGCTGCCGCCGGTCCAGGAGGCGGCCTCCGAGCCGCGCTCCTCCGGAATGGCGCTGGCCCGCAAGGCGGCGGCGGCCCTGAAGTTCCACCGCCTGGTGCTCTGCGTGGAGGCGTCCTTCCTGATCCTGGCCGCCGCGGTCCTCGACGCGGTCCGGGACGACCTCTTCTTCTCCCGCCTCGCTGTCGCCGTCCTCGCGGGCATCGCGCTGCTGCAGACCCTGCTGCACCTCGTGTCCGTCCTCGCCTCCAGCAGGCTCAAGTGACCGGGCCCGGGACCGGCGCCCTCCGGGTGGGCGCGGTGATCATCACGATGGGCAACCGCCCCGAGGAGCTGCGCGCCCTGCTCGACTCGGTCGCCGGGCAGGACGGCGAGCCCGTCCAGGTCGTGGTCGTCGGCAACGGCTCCCCGGTGCCCGAGGTCCCGGCCGGGGTCAGGACCGTCGAACTGCCGGAGAACCTCGGCATCCCCGGCGGCCGCAACGTCGGCATCGAGGCCTTCGGACCGGGCGGCCGCGAGGTCGACATCCTGCTCTTCCTCGACGACGACGGGCTGCTCGCCCGCAAGGACACCGCGGAACTCTGCCGCGAGGCCTTCGCCGCCGACCCGGAGCTGGGCATCGTCAGCTTCCGTATCGCCGACCCGGACACCGGCGAGACCCAGCGCCGCCATGTGCCGCGGCTGCGCGCGGCCGACCCGATGCGCTCCTCGCGGGTGACCACCTTCCTCGGCGGCGCCAACGCCGTACGCACCGAGGTCTTCGCCCAGGTGGGGGCGCTGCCCGAGGAGTTCTTCTACGCCCACGAGGAGACCGACCTCGCCTGGCGGGCGCTGGACGCGGGCTGGATGATCGACTACCGCGCGGACATGGTCCTGCACCACCCGACGACCGCGCCGTCCCGGCACGCGGTCTACCACCGGATGGTCGCCCGGAACCGGGTGTGGCTGGCCCGCCGAAACCTTCCCGCCACTCTCGTACCGGTGTATCTGGGCGTCTGGCTGCTGCTCACCCTGGTACGACGCCCCTCGCGGCCCGCGCTGAAGGCCTGGTTCGGGGGCTTTCGCGAAGGCTGGAGCACGCCCTGCGGCTCCCGTGAACCGATGAAGTGGCGTACGGTGTGGCGCCTGACTCGACTGGGCCGACCTCCCGTCATCTGACAAGCTCGGGTCTGAGAGCATTCGGCCGTATCCCGGTCCCTGGCCCTGGGCCTACGCCCGGCCGGGATGCATATTTTGAGGACGAAAGTTTCCATCTGTGAGTGAGACAACGCATGACGGCGGTGTTGCGGTGACCGCTCCTCCGTCACCCGATGACGGCCTCACGCCGGCGGAGCTCGCCGGCAAATACGGACTGGCCGTGAGCGGTGCCCGGCCCAGCCTGCGCGAGTACGTCCGCCAGATGTGGGGGCGGCGCCACTTCATTCTCGCGTTCTCGCAGGCCAAGCTGACGGCCCAGTACAGCCAGGCCAAGCTCGGTCAGCTGTGGCAGGTGGCCACCCCCCTGCTGAACGCGCTGGTCTACTTCCTGATCTTCGGCCTGATCCTCAAGGCCGACCGGGGCATGGAGCGCGAGGTCTACGTGCCCTTCCTGGTCACCGGCGTCTTCGTCTTCACCTTCACCCAGAGTTCGGTGATGGCGGGCGTACGGGCGATCGCGGGCAACCTCGGCCTGGTGCGGGCCCTGCACTTCCCGCGCGCCTCGCTGCCCATCTCCTTCTCGCTCCAGCAGCTCCAGCAGCTGCTGTTCTCGATGATCGTGATGTTCATCGTGGCGGTGAGCTTCGGCAGCTACCCGAGCCTGTCCTGGCTGCTGATCGTCCCGATCCTGGCGCTCCAGTTCCTCTTCAACACCGGCCTCGCGCTGATCATGGCCCGGCTCGGCAGCAAGACCCCCGACCTCGCGCAGCTGATGCCCTTCGTGATGCGCACCTGGATGTACGGCTCGGGCGTGATGTTCTCCATCCCCGTCATGCTGGACGACCAGGAGCCCTGGGTCGCCGACCTGCTGCAGTGGAACCCGGCGGCCGTCTACATGGACCTGATGCGCTTCGCGCTGGTCGACGGCTACGGATCGAGCAACCTGCCCCCGCACGTCTGGGCGGTCGCCCTGGGCTGGGCCGTGCTGGTGGCCGTCGGCGGCTTCGTGTACTTCTGGAAGGCAGAGGAGAAGTACGGCCGTGGCTGAGGACTACACCGGGGCGAAGATCCCCACCGTCATCGCGGACGAGCTGCACATCGTCTACCGCGTCAACGGCGCCAAGACCGGCAAGGGCTCGGCGACGGCGGCCCTGAGCCGCATCGTCAAGCGCGGCGAGGAGCGCGGCGTACGCAAGGTGCACGCCGTGCGCGGGGTCAGCTTCACCGCCTACCGGGGCGAGGCGATCGGCCTGATCGGCTCCAACGGCTCGGGCAAGTCGACCCTGCTGCGGGCCATCGCCGGTCTGCTGCCCGCCGAGAAGGGCAAGGTCTACACCGACGGCCAGCCCTCGCTGCTCGGTGTGAACGCGGCCCTGATGAACGACCTCACCGGCGAGCGCAACGTCATCCTCGGCGGGCTGGCCATGGGCATGTCGCGGGAGCAGATCAAGTCCCGCTACCAGGACATCGTCGACTTCTCCGGCATCAACGAGAAGGGCGACTTCATCACCCTGCCGATGCGCACCTACTCCTCCGGCATGGCCGCCCGGCTCCGCTTCTCCATCGCGGCCGCCAAGGACCACGACGTCCTGATGATCGACGAGGCCCTGGCGACCGGCGACCGCTCCTTCCAGAAGCGCTCCGAGGCGCGCATCAGGGAGCTGCGCAAGGAGGCCGGCACCGTCTTCCTGGTCAGCCACAACAACAAATCGATCCGGGACACCTGCGACCGGGTCCTGTGGCTGGAGCGCGGCGAGCTGCGCATGGACGGCGCCACCGACGAGGTCATCAAGGCGTACGAGAAGTTCACCGGCAAGTAGCCGGTAATCGCGCGGTAACCACTGAGCCCCGTCGGCGTCCTGCCCGGCGGGGCTCGGGCAATTTCCGGGTCAACTTCCGCCGCCGTGGGGAATCTTGAAGCGAAACGGTGTGTTGTTGTGATCTCCTGGCCACTCGCAGCTCCGACACGCGTTGTAGAACATAGGCTGTGCCGGTGCTGATGCGCGGTCCGGGCGCGCCCTGTGACTGCCCGCCGCCGAGACGGCGGCGAGGGACCGCCGTCCAGGCGGCGTGTCCGAAATGGGCTGTATTGTGTCGGCAGTGTAGAACGGGAGATGTGACGGCCATGGCTACGGATACTCTCCGGCTCCGCGACGCATCCGCCGCCCCCGTCATGGGCGGCGCCCGGTGAGCGGAGCCGGAACTCCGCGTACGGCGGAGCGCGCCACGCTCGACAAGGCCGCGGACGAGAACTTCCCCGTGGCCCCGTTCTTCCTGCCCCGGGTCTGGCGCGCGGACCTGATGGCCGTCTACGGCTTCGCGCGCCTGGTCGACGACATCGGCGACGGCGACCTCGCCCCCGGCGGCGCCGACGCCCGCCTGCTCGGCGCCGAGGGCGCCGTCACCGCCGGGGGCGAGGACCGGATCGCCCTGCTCGACGCCTTCGAGGCCGATCTGCGGCGCGTCTTCGCGGGCACCCCGCGGCACCCGCTGCTCCGGCGCCTCGTCCCGGTGGTCCGCCGCCGCGCGCTGACCCCCGAGCCCTTCCTCGACCTCATCGCGGCCAACCGCCAGGACCAGACCACCGGCCGCTACGAGACGTACGAGGAGCTGCGGGCCTACTGCGCGCTCTCCGCCGACCCCGTGGGCCGCCTGGTGCTCGCCGTCACCGGCACCGCGACCCCCGAGCGGATCCGGCTCTCGGACCGCATCTGCACCGCCCTGCAGATCGTGGAACACCTCCAGGACGTCACCGAGGACCTGGCGCGCGACCGGATCTACCTGCCCGCCGAGGACCTGCGCCGGTTCCGGGTCGAGGAGGCCGACCTCAAGGCTCCCTCGGCGAACGCCTCGGTGCGCGCGCTGATCGCCTTCGAAGCCGCCCGGGCGCATCAACTCCTCGACGAGGGAAGCCCGTTGGTGGCCAGCGTGCACGGCAGGCTGCGGCTGCTGCTCGCCGGGTTCGTGGCCGGCGGCCGCTCCGCCCTCGGCGCCGTCGCGGCCGCTTCGTTCGACGTACTCCCCGGACCTCCCAAGCCCACCAAGGTCCGGCTGCTGCGCGAGGTGGGCGCGACTCTGCGAGGAGAGGGGTGAGGCGGAGCGTGGAGCCGGAGCAACACCTGTCGGCACCGGTACTCGCCGCATACAGCTACTGCGAGACGGTGACCGGGCAGCAGGCCCGCAACTTCGCCTACGGCATCCGGCTGCTGCCGGCCCCCAAGCGGCGCGCCATGTCGGCGCTGTACGCCTTCTCCCGCCGGGTCGACGACATCGGCGACGGCACCCTGGACGCCGCGGAGAAGACCAAGCGCCTCGAGGAGACCCGTGACCTGCTGACACGTGTACGTCGCCGGGATGTCGCCGAGGACGACACCGACCCGGTGGCCGTCGCCCTCGCCCACACCGCCACCGCCTTCCCGCTGCCGCTCGGCGGTCTCGACGAGCTGATCGACGGCGTCCTGATGGACGTGCACGGCGAGACCTACGAGACCTGGGAGGACCTCAAGGTCTACTGCCGCTGCGTCGCGGGCTCGATCGGCCGCCTCTCGCTCGGCATCTTCGGCACCGAGGAGGCCGCGCGCCACTCCGAACGCGCCGCCGAGTACGCCGACACCCTCGGCCTCGCCCTGCAGTTGACCAACATCCTGCGCGACGTCCGCGAGGACGCGGGCAACGGGCGCACCTATCTGCCCGCCGACGACCTCGCCAAGTTCGGCTGCGCCACCGGCTTCCACGGCGAGGAGCCGCCGCCCGGATCCGACTTCGCCGGGCTCGTGCACTTCGAAGTACGCCGCGCCCGGGCCCTGTTCACCGAGGGCTACCGGCTGCTGCCCCTGCTCGACCGCCGCAGCGGCGCCTGTGTCGCCGCCATGGCCGGGATCTACCGGCGGCTGCTCGACCGCATCGAGCGCGAGCCGGAGTCGGTGCTGCGCGGCCGGGTCTCGCTGCCGGGGCGGGAGAAGGCCCTCGTCGCCGTACGCGGCCTGTCCGGCCTCGATGCCCGCGGCGGCCTGCGACCGAACCTCAGGAGGCGCGCCTGATGAGCCCTCAGAAACCCTCGGGCGCGCGTCTGTTGAGCCCTCGGAGACCCTCGGGCACAGGCCTCGCGGCACCCCGCTCAACCCCGCGCCCGCGTACGGCGTCAGAGACGGCGTCGGCCCGTCGCGCACACCCCGCGGCGGCGCCCGGATCTCGTACGTCCGCGTGGAGGAGCGCATGAGCAGCCAGGACAGGGACGCCCGGGCGGGCGGCGGGCCCGCGAGCGCGCTGGTGGTCGGCGGCGGTCTCGCCGGGATCACCGCGGCGCTCTCGCTGGCCGACGCCGGTCTCCAGGTGACCCTCGCCGAGGGCCGGCCCCGGCTCGGCGGCCTCGCCTTCTCCTTCACCCGCGGCGCGCTCACCGTCGACAACGGCCAGCACGTCTATCTGCGCTGCTGCACCGCCTACCGCTGGTTCCTCGACCGGATCGGTGCCGCCGCGCTCGCGCCGCTCCAGGACCGCCTCGACATCCCGGTCCTCGACGCCGCCGGAGCGGACCCCGCCGCCCGCCACCACGGACTGCGGCTCGGCAGGCTGCGCCGCGACCCCCTGCCGGTGCCGCTGCACCTCGGCCGGAGCCTCGCCGCCTACCCGCACCTCTCCTTCGCCGAGCGGCTGAAGGCCGGGCGGGCCGCCTTCGCCCTGCGCGCGCTCGACCCCGCCGACCCGGCCCTGGACGGCCAGGACTTCGGCAGCTGGCTCGCCGCGCACGGGCAGTCGCCGCGGGCCGTCGAGGCGCTGTGGGACCTGGTCGCCGTCGCCACCCTCAACGCCCGCGCCCGGGACTGCTCCCTCGCCCTCGCCGCCATGGTCTTCCGCACCGGACTGCTCACCGATCCCGGCGCGGCCGACATCGGCTGGGCCCGGGTACCGCTGGGCGAGCTGCACGACGAGCGGGCCCGCCGGGCCCTGGACGCCGCGGGGGTCCGTACCGAGCTGCGCACCCGTGTCCAGTCGTTGACCCGGGGTGACGACGGGCGCTGGAGCGCCGAGCTGTCCGGCCGCCGCATCGAGGCCGACGCCCTGGTCCTCGCCGTACCGCAGCACGAGACCCACGCGCTGCTGCCGCCCGGCGCGCTCGACCGCCCCGGCGACCTGCTCGCCCTCGACACCGCGCCGATCCTCAACGTCCATGTGGTCTACGACCGCAGGGTGCTGCGGCAGCCCTTCTTCGCCGCGCTCGGCTCGCCCGTGCAATGGGTGTTCGACCGCACCGAGGCCTCCGGGCTCACCGAGGGGCAGTACCTCGCCGTCTCCCAGTCCGCCGCCCAGGACGAGATCGACCTGCCGGTCGCCGAACTGCGCGCCCGCTACCTGCCGGAACTCCAGCGGCTGCTGCCCGCCGCCCGCGGCGCCGGGGTACGGGACTTCTTCGTCACCCGGGAGCGCACCGCCACCTTCGCGCCCGCGCCCGGGTCCGGCCTGCTGCGGCCCGGTGCGCGCACCCGCCTCGACGGGCTGTACCTTGCCGGAGCGTGGACGGCCACCGGCTGGCCCGCAACCATGGAGAGCGCGGTGCGCAGCGGGGTCCGAGCGGCGGAGGCCGCCCTGGTCTCCCTGGGGCGAAGGCCCCGCGAGCGCCTCTTCGAGGAGGCCGCATGACACTCGGACTCCGGGGCCCCGGCCCCCGCCCCGCTGCCGCGACAAGAGGAGAAACTGTGCCCACTGTGCCCTCGGCTGAACCGACTGCCGACGCGGTGGACGTGACCGCGCTCCTGGAGCGCGGCCGGACCCTGGCCACCCCGGTCCTGAAGGCCGCGGTGGACCGGCTGGCCTCCCCGATGGACACCGTCGCCGCCTACCACTTCGGCTGGATCGACGCCGAGGGCAGGCCCTCCGACGCCGACGGCGGCAAGGCGGTGCGGCCCGCCCTCGCGCTGATCTCCGCCCAGGCCGCGGGCGCCGAGCCCGAGACGGGCGTGCCCGGCGCGGTGGCCGTGGAGCTGGTGCACAACTTCTCGCTGCTGCACGACGACCTGATGGACGGCGACGAGCAGCGCCGCCACCGGGACACCGTCTGGAAGGTGCACGGCCCGGCGCAGGCGATCCTGGTCGGCGACGCCCTGTTCGCCCTGGCCAACGAGATCCTCCTCGAACTCGGCACCGCCGAGGCGGGCCGCGCGACCCGGCGGCTGACCACCGCCACCCGCAAGCTCATCGACGGCCAGGCCCAGGACATCTCCTACGAGCACCGCGAGCGGGTCACCGTCGAGGAGTGCCTGGAGATGGAGGGCAACAAGACCGGCGCGCTGCTCGCCTGCGCGGTCTCCATCGGGGCCGTGCTCGGCGGGGCGGACGACCGCACCGCGGACGTCCTGGAGAAGTACGGCCACCACCTGGGGCTCGCCTTCCAGGCGGTCGACGACCTGCTCGGCATCTGGGGCGACCCGGTGGCCACCGGCAAGCAGACCTGGAGCGATCTGCGCCAGCGCAAGAAGTCGCTGCCGGTGGTCGCGGCGCTCGCCGCCGGGGGCCCGGCCTCCGAGCAGCTCGGCGAACTCCTCGCCGCGGACGCCAAGAGCAACGACTTCGAGAGCTTCTCGGAGGAGGAGTTCGCCGCCCGCGCGGCCCTCATCGAGGAGGCCGGCGGACGGCGCTGGACGGCCGAGGAGGCCCGCCGCCAGCACGCCGTCGCGCTGGACGCGCTCGACGAGGTCGAGATGGACCAGCGGGTACGCGAGCAGCTCACCGCCCTCGCCGACTTCGTCGTCGTACGGAAGCGGTGAGCGCTTCGGTACCACGCAGCCTCGTCCGGGGTGAGTGCGCGCACCCCTGACAAGTCGCCGGTCTCCCGGTCCCGGACCAGACCGACGGCGGACCCAGCAGAAGGAACACTGCACGAAGGGGAAGCCATGACAGCGACGACCGACGGAAGCACCGGAGCCACGACTCCGCTCGCTGCCGCGGCCACCGAGCACGAACCGCACCGCACCGGGGGCGCGGCCGCCGAGGCGGTGCGGCGCGCCACCGACTTCCTGCTCGCCAGACAGGACGCCGAGGGCTGGTGGAAGGGCGACCTGGAGACCAACGTCACCATGGACGCCGAAGACCTGATGCTGCGTCAGTTCCTCGGCATCCGGGACGAGAAGACCACCCGGGCCGCCGCGCTCTTCATCCGCGGCGAGCAGCGCGAGGACGGCACCTGGGCCACCTTCTACGGGGGGCCCGGTGACCTCTCGACCACCGTCGAGGCCTATGTCGCGCTCCGGCTCGCCGGTGACGAGCCCGAGGCCCCGCACATGGCGAAGGCCGCCGCCTGGGTCAGGGAGCAGGGCGGCATCGCCGCGAGCCGTGTCTTCACCCGGATCTGGCTGGCCCTCTTCGGCTGGTGGAGCTACGACGACCTGCCCGAACTCCCGCCGGAACTCATCTACTTCCCGCAGTGGTTCCCGCTCAACATCTACCGCTTCGGCTGCTGGGCACGGCAGACCATCGTGCCGCTGACCATCGTCTCCGCCAAGCGCCCGGTACGGCCCGCCCCCTTCGGCCTCGACGAGCTGCACACCGACCCGGCGGTGCCCGTGCCGCCGCAGCCGCTCGCCCCCGCGGCCAGCTGGGACGGCGTCTTCCAGCGCCTGGACAAGGTGGTCCGCGCCTACCGCAAGGTCGCCCCGCGCAGGGTCCGCAAGGCGGCGATGCGCTCCGCCGCCCGGTGGATCGTCGAACGCCAGGAGAACGACGGCTGCTGGGGCGGCATCCAGCCCCCCGCCGTGTACTCGGTGATCGCCCTGCACCTGCTCGGCTACGACCTGGACCACCCGGTGCTGCGGGCCGGTCTGGAGGCCCTGGACAACTTCGCGGTCTGGCGCGAGGACGGCGCCCGGATGATCGAGGCCTGCCAGTCCCCGGTCTGGGACACCTGTCTGGCCACCATCGCGCTCGCCGACGCCGGACTGCCCGCCGACCACCCGCAGTTGGTGAAGGCCGCCGACTGGATGCTCGGCGAACAGGTCGTCCGCCCGGGGGACTGGTCCCTGAGCCGCCCTCAACTGCCGCCGGGCGGCTGGGCGTTCGAGTTCCACAACGACAACTACCCGGACACCGACGACACCGCCGAAGTGATCCTCGCGCTGCGGCGGGTCGAGCACCCCGACCCCGGGCGGGTGGACGCGGCGGTCTCCCGCGGGGTCCGCTGGAGCCTCGGGATGCAGTCGCGGAACGGCGGCTGGGGCGCCTTCGACGTCGACAACACCAGTGTCATGCCGACCCGGTTGCCCTTCTGCGACTTCGGCGAGGTCATCGACCCGCCCTCCTCGGACGTCACCGCGCACATGGTGGAGATGCTGGCCCACGAGGGAAAGTCCGAGGACCCGCGCACCCGCCGCGGAGTCCGCTGGCTGCTGTCCGAACAGGAGCCCAGCGGCGCCTGGTTCGGCCGCTGGGGCGTCAACTACGTATACGGCACAGGCTCGGTGGTCCCCGCCCTGGTGGCCGCCGGACTTGCCCCCGGGCACCCGGCGATCCGGCGCGCCGTGGCCTGGCTGGAGAAGGTGCAGAACAAGGACGGCGGTTGGGGCGAGGACCTGCGCTCCTACCAGCCCGGCACCGCCTGGCACGGCGTCGGGGAGTCCACCGCCTCGCAGACCGCCTGGGCGCTGCTCGCCCTGCTCGCCGCGGGGGAGCGGGAGTCCGCGGCGACCGCGCGCGGGGTGGAGTTCCTGGCCAGCACCCAGGCGGAGGACGGCAGTTGGGACGAGCCGTACTTCACAGGAACCGGTTTCCCCTGGGACTTCTCCATCAACTACCACCTGTACCGGCAGGTGTTCCCGCTGACCGCGCTCGGCCGGTACCTCCACCCGGAGCCCTCCGCCGGCAAGGGGAGCTGATGGCCCCGGCACCACCGGCACCGGACCCCGGGCCCCCGCCGTTGCTCGTCGCCTGCGCCCTGGGCATCGAGAAGTTCGCGCTGCGCCTCGGGGACCGCAGCGGGGCCCACGGGCCGCTCACCCTGCTCAAGACGGGGATGGGCCCGCAGGCCGCCGAACGCGCCCTCACCCGTGCCCTCGCGCGGCCCGCGCTGCGCGAGGCGCCGGTGCTCGCGACCGGCTTCTGCGCCGGTCTTGAGCCCGGCATGCACCCCGGGGACGTGGTCGTCGCCGACGAGGTGCGCGCGGACACCACCACCGCCTGCACCGGTACCGGACTCCTGGTCGAGGAGATCCTGCGCCTGGCCCCCGGGCGCACGGTGCACACCGGCCCGCTCACCGGTTCCGACCACATCGTCCGCGGCGCCGAACGCACCGCCCTGCGCGCCACCGGAGCCCTCGCGGTGGACATGGAGTCCGCGGCGACACTGCGCTGCGCGGCGCGCGCGGCGGGGCGTCCGGTGGCGGCGGTCCGGGTCGTCGTGGACGCCCCCGAGCACGAACTGGTCCGACTCTCCACCCTCGGCGGCGGCATAACCGCCTTCCGGGTCCTGCGTTCCCTACTCCCCGCGTTTTTCGAATGGCACCGTAACTTGCTGCTCCCTCGGAGGTGAGCCAGATGGCCATGCCGCTGCGCCAGTCCATCAAGGTCGCTACGTATCTGCTGGAACAAAAGGTCCGCAAGCGCGAGAAGTTCCCGCTCATCGTGGAACTCGAACCGCTCTTCGCCTGCAATCTGGCGTGCGAGGGCTGCGGAAAGATCCAGCACCCGGCAGGCGTGCTGAAGCAGCGCATGCCGGTGGCGCAGGCGGTGGGGGCGGTGCTCGAATCCGGGGCGCCGATGGTCTCCATCGCCGGTGGCGAACCGCTGATGCACCCTCAGATCGACGAGATCGTACGGCAGTTGGTGGAGCGCAAGAAGTTCGTCTTCCTGTGCACCAACGCCGTGCTGCTGCGCAAGAAGCTGAAGAAGTTCACGCCCTCGCCGTACTTCGCCTTCGCGGTGCACATCGACGGGCTGCGCGAGCGGCACGACGAGTCGGTGGCGAAGGAGGGCGTCTTCGACGAGGCGGTGGAGGCGATCAAGGAGGCCAAGCGGCGCGGCTTCCGGGTCACCACCAACTCCACCTTCTTCAACACCGACACCCCGCAGACGATCGTCGAGGTGTTGAACTTCCTCAATGACGACCTGAAGGTGGACGAGATGATGATCTCGCCCGCCTATGCCTACGAGAAGGCGCCGGACCAAGAGCACTTCCTCGGCGTCGAGCAGACCAGGGAACTCTTCAAGAAGGCCTTCTCCGGCGGGAACCGGCGCCGGTGGCGGCTCAACCACTCGCCGCTCTTCCTGGACTTCCTGGAGGGCAAGGTCGACTTCCCGTGCACGGCCTGGGCGATCCCCAACTACTCGCTCTTCGGCTGGCAGAAACCCTGCTATCTGATGAACGACGGCTATGTCACCACGTACAAGGACCTCCTGGAGAAGACCGACTGGGACGCCTACGGCCGCGGCAAGGACGAGCGCTGCGACAACTGCATGGCGCACTGCGGCTACGAGCCCACGGCGGTGCTCGCCACCATGGGTTCCCTGAAGGAGTCCCTGCGCGCGGTCCGCGAGAGCGTCGCGAGCTGAGGCGGACACACCGCCACCACCCGCCGCCCGGCCGGACATCCGGCCGGGCGGCACCGGCGCCGAGGGGGCGCACGACGGACGCGGCGGGGCGGAGCCGCGTCCCGCTCCCCGTGCGGCCCGTCGTGAAGAAGGGGCAGGAATGAGCAAGGAGTTCGACCTCGGCCAGCTGCTGGCCGCGCGCGGCGCCGAACGCTACGCACTGCACGAGAAGCACCTGAACCACCAGCTTCCGCGCATGCTGCACACCATCGGCTTCGACAAGGTCTACGAGCGGGCCGAGGGCGCGCACTTCTGGGACGCCGAGGGCAACGACTACCTCGACATGCTCGCCGGATTCGGGGTGATGGGGCTCGGCCGCCACCACCCGGTCGTCCGCAAGGCGCTGCACGACGTCCTGGACGCCTCGCTCGCCGACCTGACCCGCTTCGACTGCCCCCCGCTGCCCGGCCTGCTCGCCGAGCAACTCCTCACGCACAGCCCGCACCTGGACCGCGTCTTCTTCGGCAGCAGCGGCACCGAGGCGGTCGAGACCGCCCTGAAGTTCGCCCGGTACGCCACCGGCCGGCCCAGGGTCCTGTACTGCACCCACGCCTTCCACGGGCTGACCACCGGCTCCCTCTCCGTCAACGGCGAGGACGGCTTCCGGGAGGGCTTCGCCCCGCTGCTCCCGGACACCGCGGTGCCGCTCGGCGATCTGGACGCGCTGCGGCGGGAGTTGCTGCGCGGGGACGTGGCCGCGCTGATCGTGGAGCCCATCCAGGGCAAGGGGGTGCACGAGAGCCCGCCCGGCTATCTGCGGCAGGCGCAGGAACTCCTGCACCGGCACAAGGCGCTGCTCATCGCCGACGAGGTGCAGACCGGCCTCGGCCGTACCGGGGACTTCTACGCCTACCAGCACGAGGACGGGGTGGAGCCGGACCTGGTCTGCGTGGCCAAGGCGCTCTCCGGCGGGTACGTACCGGTGGGCGCCACCCTCGGCAAGGAGTGGATCTTCAAGAAGGTCTACTCCTCGATGGACCGCGTCCTGGTGCACTCGGCGAGCTTCGGCGCCAACGCCCAGGCGATGGCCGCGGGGCTCGCGGTGCTCTCCGTCATGGAGAACGAGCAGATCGTCGCGCACGCCTGCGTCACCGGCGAACTGCTTCGCAGCCGCCTCGCCGCGCTGGTGGACGAGTACGAGCTGCTCAGCGAGGTGCGCGGCCGGGGCCTGATGATCGGCATCGAGTTCGGCAGGCCCTCCTCGCTGCGGCTGCGCGGGCGCTGGACGATGCTGCAGGCCGCCCGCAAAGGGCTGTTCGCGCAGATGGTCGTGGTGCCGCTGCTGCAGAAGCACCACATCCTCACCCAGGTCTCCGGGGACCATCTGGAGGTGATCAAGCTGATCCCGCCGCTGGTCGTCGACGAGGCGGACGTGGACCGCTTCGTCACCGCCTTCCGGGCGGTCATGGACGAGGCGCACAGCGGCGGGGGCCTGATGTGGGACTTCGGCAGGACCCTGGTCAAGCAGGCGGTCTCGGGCCGCTGAGGACCGGGTCCGAGGCGGCCGGGGCCCGGGGGACGGGGCCCCGGTCCCGCCGCCGCGTTCCTCAGTCGAGGAAGTCCGCGCGCAGCCGCTCCCGCACCTCGGGGGTGAGGCCGAGGCCCCGGCCGAGGTAGGTCTCGACGTCGCCCCAGGTCTCCTCGATGGCCTCGAAGGCGGCGTCGAGGTACTCCAGGCGCGCGTCGAACATCGGGCTGAGCAGTTCCATCACCTCGGGGGAGGTGCCGCCGGGGGCGTCGGCGCTGCGGCGGACCTTGTAACGCCGGTGCGCGGCATTGGACTTGAGGTAGTCCTCCTCGATCGCCGTGCGCTCCACACCGAGGGCGAGCAGGCTGACCGCGACGGAGAGTCCGGCCCGGTCCTTGCCCGCGGCGCAGTGCATCAGCGCGGGCAGCCCGCCGTCGGCCATCTCGCGCAGGACCCGGCTGTGCTCCGCCGTACGGCCGGTGATGATCGCCCGGTAGGAGCCCTTCATCCGGGCCTCGGCCCTGCCGTCGGCGAGCAGCTCCCGCAGCTGGGCGATGTCGCCGTCGCGGACCATCGACCAGAACTCCACCCCGGAGGCCGGGTCGGTGAGCGGCAGGTTGAGGTTGCGCACCCCGGGCAGCTCGATGTCGGGGCCCTCCAGGGCCTGGTCACCGGCGTTGCGGAAGTCGAAGACGGTGTGCAGCTTCAGGGAGCCGAGGAAGGCGGCGTCCTGCTCGTCGGCGTGCGCGAGGTGTCCGCTGCGGTAGAGACGGCCCGCCCTGACGCGTTTGCCGTCCACGGTCGGCAGCCCGCCCACGTCACGGAAATTGCGTACCCCGGTCAGCCGCGGCTCTGTCGACGGGACCTGCTGCGTCACCTAGGACTCCTCCCAGTGGGCCGCCCGCGCTGATCGCGGCCGGTCACGTTTTCCGACGATACGGCACCTGCCGTGGCCGCCATCATCGCCGCCGGGTGCCCCCGGAGGCCATGGACGTGCACCGGGTGCGGCCGTCACCTCGCCGCCCCGGTGACCCGTATTGCCGGAATTGCCCGTGCTTCTCATCCTCTTTGCCCCGTGTCCCCTCCCGCCCGAAATAAAGACTCCTGGCCGTGATGTGCGTGAGGAGGCTCATATTCGTGACGGTCGGTGGCCGGGACTTTCGGCCGTACGGGCAAGCCCGGCAAGGGTGCCGAAGAAGCCGGAAGATCAATGTTCCACACAGCGTCACCGTCCTTTTCGCCGAGGATCAAGAAAAGGAATGCGGCGGTGAATTCACCGCTTGTCCCGCCCATTCCGGTTCGCTTAACGTCTCGCTCACTCCGGATGGACGCCGAATCCTGCCGCCGTCCGGTTTCCACACACTCACCCGTGAAACGGCAGGAGCGGGGGATCCACAGGCAGTACGCCGTTTCCCCGGTTCAAGGGGACGGCTCGGGGTGAAGCCGCGTGATCGCGCGGCGGGGCATCTCCAGCCCTAACCCGACAGCTCACCTCGCAGGCGCCGGAGAGGAATTCACCATGCCTGTCAAGGGCAAGCACCGCCGTACGAAGTCGAGCCGTCTGCTGCGTTCCCTGGCCGTCGCCGGAACCGGTGGCGCCGCACTGGCCCTGCCGCTCATGGGCGCCGCCGGTGCCCACGCCGCGAGCCCCCACGACGCCGCGGTCGCGAAGGCCGGCGCCACCGAGGCCGCCGCGAAGGACGGCAAGAACGGCGACAAGGCCGAGCGCTACACGGTCGCCCCCGGTGACTCGCTCGCGAAGATCGCCAAGGCGCAGGACGTACGCGGCGGCTGGAAGAAGCTGTACGCGGACAACCGCGAGGCCGTCGGCTCCGACCCCGCCCTGATCCGCCCCGGTCTGAAGCTCACCCTCGGCGCCAAGGCCGAGACCCCGGCGAAGAAGTCCGAGGCCCCGGCCGAGAAGAAGGCCGAGAAGCCCGCCAAGGCCGAGAAGCCCGTGGTGAAGAAGGCGGCCCCGGCGAAGAAGGCCGAGAACACCGGCGGCTACACCCTCCCGGTCGCCGGTTCCTCGGTCGGCACCCCCTACCACCAGTCCGGCAGCATGTGGTCCAGCGGCTACCACACCGGCGTGGACTTCGTGGTCCCGACCGGCACCAGCCTGAAGGCCGTCGGCCCGGCGACCGTGGTCTCGGCGGGCTGGGGCGGCGCCTACGGCAACCAGGTCGTGCTCCAGCTGGAGGACGGGCGCTACGCCCAGTACGCCCACCTCTCGCAGCTCTCCGTCTCGGCCGGCCAGCAGGTGAGCGGCGGCCAGCAGGTCGGGCTCTCCGGCGCCACCGGCAATGTGACCGGCCCGCACCTGCACTTCGAGATCCGCAGCACCCCGGACTACGGCTCGGACCTCGACCCGCTGGGCTACCTGCGCGCCCACGGCGTGGACGTCTGACCGACCGGACACCGCGCACCGCGAGGACCGCACCCGCACCGGGTGCGGTCCTCGCCGTCCGTCTCGCCCCGCTCTCGCGTGCCGCCGACTCCCCTGTGCTTATTCCGAGTTGACGGAGATTTTCCCGGTGGCGTATCTCACGAGCCGTCAACCCCCTATTACGGTGGCGTAGGTCACGGGCGAAGGAGAAAAATAGCCCGACGTGGCAGCAGATCCGACATCCTTCAGACGTGACGAATTCAGGTCCTACGCAGCGCTCGGCGACAGTTTCACCGAAGGGGTGGGTGATCCGGGCCCCGACGGCAGCTGTGTCGGCTGGGCCGACCGGCTGGCCGTTCTGCTCGCGGACCGGACACCGGAACACAGTCTCCGCTATGCCAATCTCGCGGTACGGGGAAAACTCCTCGACCAGATCGTCGCCGACCAGGTGCCGCGCGCCAGGGAACTCGCCCCCGATCTGGTGACCGTCTGCGCGGGCGGCAACGACATGATCCGGCCCGGCACCGATCCCGACGACGCCGCGGAGCGCTTCGAGGAGGCCATCGCCTCGCTGTCGAACGCGGTCGGCACCATCGTCGTCGCCACCGGCTTCGACACCCGGGGCGTACCGGTCCTGCGGCATCTGCGCGGGAAGATCGCGACGTACAACGGGCATCTGCGCGCGGTGGCCGACCGCTACCAGTGCCGGGTGCTCGACCTGTGGTCCCTCAAGTCCGTGCAGGACCGCAGGGCTTGGGACGCGGACCGGCTGCACCTCTCGCCCGAGGGGCACACCCGGGTCGCCCTCAGGGCCGGGCAGCTGCTCGGCATCGAGGTGCCCGCCGACCCGGAGCAGCCCTGGCCGCCGATGCCGCCCCGCACCCCGCTGGAGGGCAGGCGGGACGATGTCCAGTGGGCCCGGGAGTACCTGGTGCCCTGGATCGGGCGGCGGCTGCGCGGCGAGTCCAGCGGCGACCACGCGGCGGCCAAGCGGCCGGACCTGCTGCCGCTGTGACCGGGGCCGGGACCCCCGCGGGGCGGCTGCTCCTCCCGGGTGCGCGTTCGCGCGAGCCGGGGTGGGTACGACGGAACGGGCGCCCGGAAATGTGACCCCCGGTGTCGCTGTTACTGCGCACATAATGGATTGTCCGACCGACATCACCTGGAGGTCCCGTGGCCGGTACCCGTTCCCTGCGCTCCGGGCTCCGCTCACTGAGGCCCGCCGCCTTCGGCGCGGATCCCGCCGGTGAGCGCCTGGCACGCATACGCAGATCCCCGCACTTCGCTGACGGTTCCTTCCAGAACCCCGAGCCCACCCGCAGCGGCCCCTCCGGCTCCACCCTGGAGCTGGCCAGGACGTACTTCCGCAAGCGGGCCCGGCTGCTCCGGGTGCCCGCGGGCGAGATCCCGCTCCACCGGCCGAGCCGTGCCGAGCTCTCCGCGCCGCCCGCGAGCGGGCTGAGGCTCACCTGGACGGGCCATTCCACCGTCTTCGCCGAGATCGACGGCGCACGGGTGCTCTTCGACCCGGTGTGGGGCGAGCGGTGTTCCCCCTTCGGCTTCATCGGCCCCCGGCGGCTGCACCCCGTACCGCTGCCGCTGGCCGAGCTGGGCCCGGTGGACGTGGTGGTGATCTCCCACGACCACTACGACCATCTGGACATGCCGACCGTCAAGGCGCTGGCGGGGACGCGGACCGCCTTCGCCGTGCCGCTGGGCGTCGGCGCGCACCTGGAGCGCTGGGGCGTCCCCGCCGACCGGATCCACGAACTCGACTGGCACGACTCGACCCGGATCGCGGGCCTGACCCTGACCGCGACCCCCGCCCGGCACTTCTGCGGGCGCGGAGTGCGCAACCAGCAGCACGCCCTGTGGGCCTCCTGGGCGGTGCGCGGCAGCGAGCACCGGATCTTCCACAGCGGCGACACCGGCTACTTCGGGGGCTTCGCGGAGATCGGCGGCGCGCACGGCCCCTTCGACGCGACGATGATCCAGATCGGCGCCTACAGCGAGTTCTGGCCCGATGTGCACATGACTCCCGAGCAGGGCGTACGCAGCCACCTCGACCTGCAGGGCGGATCCGGCGGGGGAGTGCTGCTGCCCATCCACTGGGCCACCTTCAACCTCGCCCCGCACCCGTGGGCCGAGCCCGCCGAAGGCACCCTCGCCGCAGCGGGCCCGGCCGGGGTGCGGGTGGCCGTCCCGCTGCCGGGGCGGCCGTTCGAGCCCGGCGCCGGGGCGGTGCCGGAGCGGCCCTGGTGGCGCGAGGCCGCCGTCCAGCCCCAGGGCGGCTGGCCCGAGGCGGGCGGCCCCGTGGCCGACGGCAGCGGAGAGCCCCAGGCAGCGCCCGTCGCCCACTGAGCGACCCCGCGCCGCAGCGCGGCGAACGAGAGGACGGGGGCGGTTCCCGGAGCACCGGGGGCCGCCCCCGTCCGTGTCTCCCCTGGGCGGCCGGAGCCTCGCGGCTCAGCTTGAGGCCCGGCAGCGCGCACCGGCAGAAGTCGTACCTCTGCCCTTTCGTCCGCGTGTGCGAACTCTCATACCAGAGTGGGGCGTTGTGTGCCGGAGTTTGTCAACTTCGTATCGAGCCGGGCCCTGGCGCGACTACCGTGAGTGTCCGCCGCGCGACGCAGCGGCAGGGCGGTCCCGTGCCTGACGAGCCGGGCCCCCGCGCCCGCTGCCCACCGCGCGGCAGGAGCCCGATTCCCCCCGGTCCCCAGGGACTTGGGAGCACTCTGCAGAGGACGCCGATGTCTGACCTACGCGCACCGGGCGAGCGTGCGGACCGCCGTGAGGGCGCCCGCCACGGCCGCCCGGCCGGCCGCAGCGCCACGGCACTGCCGGAGACCCCGATACGGGCGCAGCTGCTGCGCCTCGCCCTGATCCCGGCCGCGACCGTGGCACTCGGCACCCTCGCGGCACTCCTGGCGCTGGTCCTCACCGCGCCCGCCCCGGGAGCCGGCGGCTGGGGCCTGCTCGTCCTCGCCGTCCTGTGCGCCCTCGGGGGCTGCGCGGGTGCGGTCCTCGCCGCCCGGCGCGGCGCACACCGCCTCCAGGAGCGGATAGGAGCACTGCGCCGGAGCACGGCACGCGGCCAGCGCGAGCTGCGCCGCCTGGTCGAGGCGCTCGGCAGGGGCGAGGCCCCGCCCGAGCCCCACCGCCCGGAGGCCCGCGAGCCCGGCGGCGACAGCTTCGACCTGCTCGCCGGGGAGGCGGCCCGCGCGCACGAGGCCGCGGTGGCCGCGGTGACCCAGGCCGCCCGGCTGCCCAGCCGCACCGGCAGCGAGCAGAAGCTGGAGGTCTTCGTCTCCCTGGCGCGGCGGCTGCAGTCCCTGGTGCACCGCGAGATCTCCCTGCTCGACGAGCTGGAGAACGAGGTGGAGGACCCCGACCTCCTCAAGGGCCTCTTCCACGTGGACCACCTGGCCACCCGGATCCGCCGCCACGCGGAGAACCTCGCCGTGCTCGGCGGGTCGATGTCCCGGCGCCAGTGGAGCCATCCGGTCAGCATGACCGAGGTGCTGCGCTCGGCGGTCGCGGAGGTGGAGCAGTACGCCAGGGTGAAACTGGTGCCGCCGGTGCAGGGCACGGTGCGCGGGCACGCGGTCGCCGATGTGATCCACCTGCTCGCCGAACTCGTCGAGAACGCCACGGTGTTCTCCGCCCCGAAGACCGAGGTGCTGCTGCGGGTGAATCCGGTGGCCGCCGGACTCGCCGTCGAGGTGGAGGACCGCGGCCTCGGCATGCCCGGCGACGAGCAGAGCCGGATGAACGCCCTGCTCGCCGACCCCGCCCAGGTCAACGTCGCCTCGCTCCTCCAGGACGGGCGCATCGGCCTCTACGTGGTCTCCCAGCTGGCCCGCAGGCACGGCATCGCGGTGCGGCTGCAGGCCAATATCTACGGGGGAGTGCAGGCCGTGCTCGTCCTGCCGGGCTCCCTCGTCGGCACCGGCGGCGAGACCTCCGCCGCCCCCGAACAGACCCCGGCCGCCGCGAGCCCCGGAGCCGCCCTCGCCCAGGGCACTCCGGCACACGACACTCCGGGCCAGGGCACTCCGGCACACGACACTCCGGGCCAGGGCACTCCGGCGCACGGCACCCCGCTGCCCGGCCCCGCCCGGCCCGCGGCCCTCAGCCCTCGTACGCCGCCCGTCACGGGCACACCTGCGCACGGCACGCCCGCGCACGGCACGCCCGCGCACGGCACCCCGACCCCTGCCCGGGGCACCCCCGCGCGGGGCACCCCCGTCCCGGTGGAGCACCGCCGGGACGGGCGGGAGCGGGAGGTGGAGACCGCGCTGCCGATGGGTGGTTCGGCGCCGGGTATCGCGAAGGCGGGCGCCCGGATCGCCGGCGTCCGGGCGGGGTCGGTGCCCCCGGCCCGCGCCCCCCGCCCGGAGCCCGGCGGCGAGACCCCGGCGGCGCCCGCGGAGCGGCCGCCCCGGCTGCCCCGCCGCCGGGCGCAGCAGAGCCTCGCCCCGCAGCTGCGGGAGACACCCGCGCGCCGCCCGGAGGAGACCGGACCGGGGGCCGTGCACGACCCCGGGCTGATGGCCGCCTTCCGCAGCGGGGTCAGCCGCGCCGAGGCGCAGCGGCCACCGGCCCGTACCCCGGGCGGCCCCGCGGAGGAGGAACCGCTCGCCGCCGATCCGGGAGCCGCGCGGCGGGGGAGCGCCCCGACCGGATGAACCGCCCCCGCCGGGCTACCGGATGAACGGCCTCTGCCGCCGCCGGACGAACCGCCTCTGCCGGGCCGCCGAGCCCGCCCACCCCGCAAGGAGCCGACCCACCATGGTGAGCGATACGACCGGCGAGCGCAGCGCCGATCTCGACTGGCTGCTCAGCGGCCTCGCGCAGCGCGTGCCGGGCACCCGCAGCGCCGTCCTGCTGTCCTCGGACGGTCTGGTGAAGTCCGTCCACGGACTCGACACCGACAGCGCCGACCATCTGGCCGCGCTCGCCTCCGGGCTGCACTCGCTGAGCCGCAGCGCGGGGGTGCGCTTCGCCGAGGGCGGCCAGGTGCGCCAGGTCGTCGTCGAACTCGACACCGCGCTGCTCTTCGTCTCCTCCGCGGGCGCCGGCACCTGTCTCGCCGTACTCGCCGAGCGGGAGGCCGACCCCGCCGTCCTCGGCTACGAGATGGCGATGCTGGTCAAGAGCGTCCGCCCGTATCTGGCGACCGCGCCGCGGCACAGCGCCGCGCGGCCCGGCGCCCCGAGGCCCTGAGCCGTGGCCAGAGTGCAGGACGGGCCCTGGCGGGACGCCGCGGCCGGGCGCCTCGTACGCCCCTACACGATCAGCAACGGCCGGACCCGTCCCACCGCCGCGCTCGACCTGCTCTCGCAGGTCATGGTCACCGGCTCGACCCCGCTCGGCTATCTCGGCCCCGAGCACGCCCAGGCGCTGCGCCTGTGCGAGGCGCCCGTCTCGGTCGCGGAGATCGCGGCCCAGCTGAAGCTGCCCGCGGCGGTCACCAAGGTGCTCCTGTCCGACCTCGTCGACTGTGGCGCCCTGACCACCAGGGCGCCGGCCCACCACCACACCCCGACTGACTCCGACCGGTCCCTCCTGGAGGCGGTGCTCGATGGACTACGACGCCAGCTCTGACCCGTTCCCGACGGCACTGAAGATCCTTGTCGCGGGCGGGTTCGGTGTCGGCAAGACCACCTTCGTCGGCGCCGTCAGCGAGATCGACCCGCTGTCCACGGAGGAGCTGCTGACCAGCGCG
The DNA here is from genome assembly GCF_012273655.1 of Streptomyces physcomitrii. Taxonomy (GTDB): domain Bacteria; phylum Actinomycetota; class Actinomycetes; order Streptomycetales; family Streptomycetaceae; genus Streptomyces; species Streptomyces physcomitrii. Next base: position 199,991 of record NZ_JAAWWP010000006.1, read on the forward strand.
GGAGCCGCCACCGACAGCCTGGAGGGCATCGAGCGCAAGCGCGAGACCACCGTCGCGATGGACTTCGGCAGGCTCACCCTCGACCGGCGCCATGTGCTCTACCTCTTCGGCACGCCCGGCCAGGAGCGCTTCTGGTTCCTCTGGGACGAGCTGTGCACCGGCGCGCTCGGCGCGGTCGTCCTCGCCGACACCCGCCGCCTGGAGGAGTGCTTCGCCGCGGTGGACTTCTTCGAGGAGCGCGGGCTCGGATTCATCGTCGCCGTCAACGAGTTCGACGGCTCGCACCGCTACCACCCCGAGGAGGTCCGGGCCGCCATCGACCTGGACCCCGCGGTGCCGGTGGTGCGCTGCGACGCCCGGATCTCCAGCTCCGCCGTCCAGACCCTGCTCGCTCTCGTCGGGCACCTGCTCGCGCACGCGCCCTCGGCCCCCGAAGGCGTCCGCTCATGACGGGGTCCCCGACCGGACGCCTGCTGCTGACCCCCGAGGACGGCCAGGGCGCCGAACGCGCCGAACGGCTGCGCGCCCTCGGCCTCCTGGAGCGCGCCGAACCGGACTTCGACCGCTTCGCCGAGCACCTGGCCGTGGCCCACTCGGCACCCTGGGCGATGGTCAACTTCCTCGACGCGGAGCGGCAGTTCCTCGCCGGACTGCACTGGCCCTCCGCCCGCGCGGGCGCCGCCGCCTCCCTTGACGTCTTCGCCCAGCGCTCACTCGGCCGCGACCACGGCTACTGCCCGCACGTGGTGGTACGCCGCAGGGCACTGGCCCTGGAGGACGTACGGGACTACCCGCGCTTCGCGCAGAACCCGGTGGTCGACGGCTTCGGCGTGCGCTCCTACCTCGGCGCCCCGCTCCTGGACCGCTCCGGGCTCGCGCTCGGCACCGTCTGCGTGCTCGACGTGGCCCCGCGCCGCTGGGGCGGCCAGGGCCTCGCGGTCATCAAGGCGATGGCCGCGGAGCTGACCGAGCGGATCCTCAGCCGGGACCACGGGATCTGAGGCAGGCGGACGTCGAGGGGCCGGGGTGCCGAGGCGCCCGGGTGCCGGGGTGTAGGAAAGCTGCAACGCCGGTTAAGAAATCCTCGATGGACCGGGGCCGCCGCCGTACGGCAGATTTTCCCCTGCCGGCCGGGCACGCGCCGCGAGCCGCAACGGACGTTCCGGCACGCCGCGACTAGCGTGCCCCGTGCTGGCAACCCCACCCCTTGTCCACGGCCAGGTCCTCTTCGTGCCCGCGCGCCGTGAGCCGTACGACAGGAGCCGTGACGTGAAGGCGCTGGTGAAGGAGAAGGCCGAGCCCGGTCTGTGGCTCATGGACGTGCCCGAGCCGGTGATCGGGCCGTCCGAGGTGCTCATCAAGGTCCAGCGGACCGGGATCTGCGGCACCGACCTGCACATCAGGTCCTGGGACGGCTGGGCCCAGCAGACCATCACCACCCCGCTGGTCCTCGGCCACGAGTTCGTCGGCGAGGTCGTCGAGACCGGCCGCGACGTCACCGAGACCGCGGTCGGCGACCGGGTCAGCGGCGAGGGCCACCTGGTCTGCGGGAAGTGCCGCAACTGCCTGGCCGGCCGGCGGCATCTGTGCCGGGCCACCGTCGGGCTCGGGGTCGGCCGGGACGGCGCCTTCGCCGAGTACGTGGCGCTGCCCGCCTCCAATGTCTGGGTGCACCGGGCCCCGGTCGACCTTGATGTCGCCGCGATCTTCGACCCCTTCGGCAACGCCGTGCACACCGCGCTCTCCTTCCCGCTCGTCGGCGAGGACGTCCTGATCACCGGCGCCGGACCGATCGGCCTGATGGCCGCCGCGGTGGCCCGGCACGCGGGTGCCCGCAATGTCGTCATCACCGATGTGAGCGAGGACCGCCTCGAACTGGCCCGCAAGATCGGGGTCAGCCTCGCCCTGAACGTCGCGGAGTCCGGCATCGCCGAAGGCCAGCGGCAGCTCGGCCTGCGCGAGGGCTTCGACATCGGCCTGGAGATGTCCGGCCACCCCTCGGCCCTGCGCGACATGATCGCCAATATGACGCACGGCGGCCGGATCGCCATGCTCGGCCTGCCCGCCGAGGAGTTCGCGGTCGACTGGGCCCGCGTGGTCACCTCGATGCTCACCCTGAAGGGCATCTACGGCCGGGAGATGTTCGAGACCTGGTACGCCATGACCGTCCTCATCGAGGGCGGGCTCGACCTCTCCCCGGTCATCACCGGCCGCTACGGCTTCCGCGACCACGAGGCCGCCTTCGAGGACGCGGCCGCCGGACGCGGCGGCAAGGTCATCCTCGACTGGACCTCCTGACCCCACCTCACCGTTGGAGACAGCCACATGTTCGACTCCGTACGCGCCGACCTGCGGGCCACCCTGGACGAGATCCGCTCGGCCGGTCTGCACAAGCCCGAGCGCGTCATCTCCACCCCGCAGTCCCGCGCCGTCGCCGTGACCGCGGGCGGGCAGCCCGGCGAGGTGCTCAACTTCTGCGCCAACAACTACCTCGGCCTCGCCGACCACCCCGAGATCCTCGCCGCCGCCCACGAGGCGCTCGACCGCTGGGGCTACGGGATGGCCTCGGTGCGCTTCATCTGCGGTACGCAGGAGGTGCACAAGGAGCTGGAACGCCGGCTGTCCTCCTTCCTCGGCCAGGAGGACACGATCCTCTACTCCTCCTGCTTCGACGCCAACGGCGGCGTCTTCGAGACCCTGCTCGGCGAGGAGGACGCGGTCATCTCCGACGCCCTCAACCACGCCTCCATCATCGACGGCATCCGCCTCTCCAAGGCCCGCCGCCTGCGCTACGCCAACCGCGACATGGGCGAGCTGGAGCAGCGCCTGAAGGAGGCCGGGGACGCGCGCCGCCGCCTGATCGTCACCGACGGCGTCTTCTCGATGGACGGCTACCTCGCCCCGCTGCGCGAGATCTGCGACCTGGCCGAGCGCTACGACGCGATGGTCATGGTGGACGACTCGCACGCCGTCGGCTTCGTCGGCGAGGGCGGCCGCGGCACCCCCGAGCTGCACGGCGTCATGGACCGCGTCGACATCCTCACCGGCACCCTCGGCAAGGCCCTCGGCGGCGCCTCCGGCGGCTATGTCGCCGCGCGCACCGAGATCGTCGCCCTGCTGCGCCAGCGCTCGCGCCCGTACCTCTTCTCCAACACCCTCGCCCCGGTGATCGCCGCCGCCTCCCTGAAGGTCCTCGACCTCCTGGAGTCCGCGGGCGAGCTGCGCGAGCGGCTGAACGCGAACACCGCGCTCTTCCGCACCCGGATGACCGAGGAGGGCTTCGACGTGCTGCCCGGCGAGCACGCCATCGCCCCGGTGATGATCGGCGACGCGGCGGTCGCCGGACGGATGGCCGAACTCCTCCTGGAACGCGGGGTGTACGTGATCGGCTTCTCCTACCCGGTGGTCCCGCAGGGTCAGGCCAGGATCCGGGTGCAGCTCTCCGCGGCGCACTCCACCGAGGACGTGAACCGGGCCGTCGAGGCCTTCGTGTCGGCCCGCGCGGAACTGGAGGCGGCCCCCCTGGGAGAATCGGCGGCATGATCGAAGCGCGGCGGCTGCACATCCTCCGTGCGGTGGCCGACCACCGCACCCTCACGGCCGCGGCCGCCGCGCTCTATCTCACCCCCTCCGCCGTCTCCCAGCAGCTCACCGCCCTGGAGCAGGAGACCGGCCACCGCCTCGTGGAGCGCAGCGCCCGCGGGGTGCGGCTGACCCCGGCGGGCGAGATCCTGCTCAGCCACACCAACACCGTCCTCGCCCAGCTCGAACGCGCCGAGGCGGAACTGGCCCGCTACGGCTCCGGCGAGGCGGGCACCGTCACCGTCGCGGCCTTCGCCACCGGCATCGGCCTGGTCGTCGCCCCCGCGGTGGTACGGCTCGCCGGAAGCGCGCCGGGCATCCGGGTCCGGGTGCGCGACGCCGAGGGGGACGCGAGCCTGCCGATGGTCCTCGACCGGCAGGTCGACGTGGCCGTCGCCGTGGAGTACCGCGGCGGCCCGGGCGCCGACGACCCCCGCCTGACCCGGGTCGCGCTCTACGCGGAGCCCTTCGACGCGGTGGTCCCCGCGGGACACGCCCTGTGCACCGCGGGCCGGGTCCCGCTGGCCGAACTCGCCGGCCAGTCCTGGATCGGCCCGTACCCGGGCAACCCCTGCCACGACGTGGTGGTCCTCGCCTGCGAGAACGCCGGATTCCAGCCGAAGATGGAGCACTCCTCGGACGATTTCCGGGCCGTGGTCTCCCTCGCCTCGGCGGGCGCGGGCGTCGCCCTCGTCCCGCGCTCGGCCCTGCACGGGATGGATCTGCGGGGCGTGGCGGTGCGGCCGGTGGAGGGGATCGCCCCCACCCGCCGGGTCTTCGCCGCGGTGCGCTGCGGGGCCGAGCAGCACCCCCTGATCAGGCCGGTCCTGCGGGCCCTCGGCGAGGCGGCGGGGGACAGCGTCCGCTGACCCGGGGCCTTGCGGCGGGGCATTGTCGGTGGCGGCGGCTACGGTTCCTTCCATGCCTGACGCCGAGGATGTGCGCCGTATCGCGCTCTCGCTGCCCGACACGGTCGAGAAGGTCGCCTGGAGCATGCCCACCTTCCGGGTCTCCGGGCGGATGTTCGCCACCCTGCCCGAGGAGGAGACCTCGATGGCGGTGCGCTGCCCCAAGGAGGAGGGCAACGAGCTGGTGCGCGCCGAACCGGAGAAGTTCTGGATCGCGGACCACGAGGCCTCCTTCGCCTGGATCCGGGTCCGCCTTGCCGCCCTGGAGGACGAACAGGAGTTGTACGACATCCTGGCGGATTCCTGGCGCCAGGCCGCCGGGCCCGCCCTGCTCGACGCCCACCCGGGCCTGGGCGTCCCCACGGCGGAATGATTTCGTGAAACCGCAGCTCACCGGCGCCTGCGCGGGCGCCAGGGGTCCATGGGGCGCCGCTCGGGGCAGGGTCCGACGAGAGGTCGCTCCGGCAGGGGATATCTTGATGTCGAGCAATGTTGCAGACGTGGAGCGGAGCACCCGGTGACTGACTCGACCATCATCTACACGCACACTGACGAGGCCCCGGCCCTGGCGACGTATTCGTTCCTGCCGGTGATCGAGGCATACGCCTCCACGGCAGGAGTGCGCGTGGAGAGCCGTGACATCTCTCTGGCGGGGCGGATCATCGCCAGTTTCCCGGAGCGGCTCCAGGAGAGCCAGCGGATCGACGACGCCCTCGCCGAGCTGGGCGAGCTGGCGAAGACGCCGGGCGCGAACATCATCAAGCTGCCGAACATCTCGGCCTCGATCCCGCAGCTGAAGGCCGCCGTCGCCGAGCTGCAGAAGCAGGGCTACGCGCTGCCGGACTACCCGGACGACCCGAAGACCGACGAGGAGCGGGACATCCGCGCCCGCTACGACAAGGTCAAGGGCAGCGCCGTCAACCCGGTCCTGCGCGAGGGCAACTCGGACCGCCGCGCCCCCGCCTCGGTCAAGAACTACGCCAAGGCGCACCCGCACCGCATGGGCGCCTGGAGCCCCGAGTCGAAGACCAACGTCACCACCATGGGCACCGACGACTTCCGCAGCACCGAGAAGTCCGTGGTCATCGCCGAGGACGGCGCCCTGCGCATCGAGCTGGCCGGGGACGACGGCTCCACCACCGTGCTGCGCGAGGCGGTACCGGTACTGGCCGGCGAGGTCGTGGACGCCTCCGTGATGCGGGTGGCCGCGCTGCGCGAGTTCCTCACCGAGCAGGTCGCCCGGGCCAAGGCGGAGGGCGTGCTCTTCTCCGTCCACCTGAAGGCCACCATGATGAAGGTCTCCGACCCGATCATCTTCGGCCACGTGGTGCGCGCCTTCTTCCCGAAGACCTTCGCCGAGTACGGCAAGGTCCTCGCCGAGGCGGGCCTGACCCCCAACGACGGTCTGGGCGGCATCCTCAAGGGCGTCGAGTCGCTGCCCGAGGGCGCGGCGATCAAGGCCTCCTTCGAGGCCGAGCTGGCCGAGGGCCCCGAGCTGGCCATGGTCGACTCCGACCGCGGCATCACCAACCTGCACGTGCCGAGCGATGTCATCGTCGACGCCTCCATGCCGGCCATGATCCGCACCTCCGGCCACATGTGGGGCCCGGACGGCGAGGAGGCGGACACTCTCGCGGTGCTGCCCGACAGCAGCTACGCGGGCATCTACCAGGCCGTGATCGAGGACTGCCGCGCGCACGGCGCCTACGACCCCGCCACCATGGGCTCGGTCCCGAACGTCGGCCTGATGGCGCAGAAGGCCGAGGAGTACGGCAGCCACGACAAGACCTTCGAGGTCCCGGTCACCGGCACCGTGCGGGTCCTCGACGGCGCGGGCAAGGCGGTCCTGGAGCAGACGGTCAGCGCCGGGGACATCTTCCGGATGTGCCAGACCAAGGACGCGCCCGTCAAGGACTGGGTCAAGCTCGCCGTCACCCGCGCCCGCGCCACCGGCGACCCGGCCGTGTTCTGGCTCGACGAGGGCCGCGCCCACGACGCCAACCTCATCGCGAAGGTGGAGCAGTACCTGCCGGAGCACGACACGGCGGGCCTGCAGATCGAGATCAAGTCCCCGGTGGACGCGATCACCTTCTCCCTGGACCGCATCCGCCGCGGCGAGAACACCATCTCGGTCACCGGCAACGTCCTGCGCGACTACCTCACCGACCTGTTCCCGATCCTGGAGCTGGGCACCAGCGCCAAGATGCTCTCCGTGGTCCCGCTCATGAACGGCGGCGGCCTCTTCGAGACGGGCGCCGGCGGCTCCGCGCCCAAGCACGTCCAGCAGCTGGTCAAGGAGAACTACCTGCGCTGGGACAGCCTCGGTGAGTTCCTCGCCCTCGCGGTGAGCTTCGAGCACCTCGCGCAGACCACCGGCAACGCCCGCGCCCAGGTCCTCGCCGACACCCTGGACCGCGCCACGGCGACCTTCCTCAACGAGGACAAGTCCCCGAGCCGCAAGCTGGGCGGCATCGACAACCGCGGCAGCCACTTCTACCTGGCGCTCTACTGGGCCCAGGAGCTGGCCAAGCAGACCGAGGACGCCAAGCTCGCCGAGGCCTTCGCCCCGCTCGCCAAGACTCTCGCCGAGCAGGAGCAGACCATCGTCGACGAACTCCTCGCGGTGCAGGGCTCCCCGGCCGACATCGGCGGCTACTACCAGCCCGAGACGGCCAAGGCCGCGGCGGTCATGCGCCCCTCCGCGACCCTCAACCAGGCGCTGGCCACCCTCGCCTGAGGCACCGGCCCGCACGAAGCGGTGACGGCCGCGGACACCCCCGGGTGTCCGCGGCCCTCGCGTCCTTGCCGCCGGGCCCTTCGGCCGCTCCGCTCTCCCGCTGCCTCAGCCCTTCCCGCCGGGCCAGGCGAAGGTGGCCACCGCGCCCCGGGGCAGCTTGTACGAGAGCGACTTGCCCTCGTCGGTGAGGGTGAAGCTCCGGCTCTTCCCGGTGCCGTTGAGCACCAGGCAGACGCGGCTGCCGTCCGGGTTCTGGAAGGCCACGGTCTGCACCCCGCCGGACCCCTCGCTGGTGGAGCCGATGCGCCGGGCGCCCCGGTCCACGAACTTCGAGAGGTGGCCGAGCACATAGAACTCCGCGTTCTTGTGCACGTTCTCGCCGTCCACCTGCACCACGCCGTTGCAGCCCCGGCAGTACCCGAAGTGCGGCTTGCCCTCCGGGTCCAGGGCGAGATTCCACAGCACGACCGTCTCGGCGCCCGAACGCAGCGTCCTGATCAGCCAGTTGGCGGTCTGCCAGCCGAGCGCCCGGGAGAAGTCCTGGACGCCGTCCTCGCCGTCGGTCCCGGAGCACTCGGTGAACAGCACCCGCTCGCCCGCCTCGCGCACGTCCAGCTGCTGCTCGGGCCGGCCGCCGTAGCAGTGGAAGGAGGCGCCGCGCACCCGCTCGATGTCCGCGGTCCTGCGCAGGACGTCGAGGGCGTACTCGGGGTGGTCCCAGTTGTGGTCGAAGGCCCAGAGCCCGGTGTCCAGACCGGCCGCGGTGAGCTTGCGGTCCAGGATCTCGAAGAGCGCGGTCTGCTGCCCCGAGGACATCAGCATCGAGGGGTAGATCGCCTGGAAGAGCGGCTCGTTGGCGACGGTGAGGTCCTGGACGGGGACACCGGCCTTCGCGTACGCCTTGAGGGCGCGGACCAGGTAGTCCGCGAAGTCCTCCTGGTGCTCGGGCGCGAGCCGGCCGCCGCTGAGGCTGTCGTTCTCCTTCATCCAGCCCGGGGCCGACCAGGGCGAGGCCATGATGCGGATCCCGGGGTTGATCTTCCGGGCCTGCCGCAGCAGCGGCAGCACCTCCTTCTCGTCGCGGGCGATGGAGAAGGAGCCCTTGGTGTCCTCGTACGAGAAGTAGGGCAGCCGGGCGACGAAGTCGTTGCCGCCGAGGGGCTGGCGGAGGTAGTCGAGGCCGATGCCGTCCTCGCCGGTGGCGAAGAGGTCCTCCATCAGTTGGTCCCGCCGCTCCTCGGGGAGCTGCCCGAGGAGCTTGGCGGAGGCCTCGGTGAGGGAGGCTCCGGCGCCGGTGAAGCGCTGCTCCTTGTCCTCGGGGTCGATGCTGATGTCGCCGGGGCCGGGGGAGGTGTCGAAGCCGAGGCTCGCGGCGTGCGCCAGCTTCCGGCCGCCGTCGGGGGTGGTGACCCAGACCTCGGCCCGCGGGGCGGCGGCCCGGGCGGGGGAGGGGCCGAGGGCCTGGGTGGCGGCGAGGAGCGCGAGGGCGCTCACGGCCGAGGCGATACGGGCGCCGGACAGCGGAAGGGAGAGGGGCGGCACGTGGTGATCCTCGCGTGTGTGGGGGGACGCGGTACGGGAGGCAGCAGCTTCGGGGCGGCCTCGCTGGCACCATTCCCGAGGGTCGGCCGGGCACACCGCGCCACCCAGAAATTTTCATGGACATGCCATGTGTCACACCGTCAGAACCGGGCATACGGCGCCCGGTCGGACCTCTCCCCGGGATTCCGGCACCCGCTGACAGGCTGTCTCGCACGTGCCAGGATCTTGAACCGCCCAGGAAACCACGAGCCACAGTCACGGGGAGCCGGAATGGCACAGGCGAAGTTCTCTCGGCGCGGAGTCCTCAGAGCGGGCGGTGCGGGACTGCTCTCCGCGGGGGTGCTCGGCACCCTCACCGCGGGCAGCGCCCGGGCGGCGGTGCCCGCCTCCCAGCGCTTCGACCTCTCCGAGCCCTCCTACGACGTCTTCCGCGGCGTCATGCTCGACGAGGCGCACCACGCCATGCAGGGCATGGCCTTCGACGCCGTCAACCGGCGGCTGTTCATCGTCCAGATCCGCGACGGCAGTTCGGGCGACGACCTCTGCATCAACCAGCTCGACGAGTCCGGCAAGGTCGTCGGCTCGATGCACCTCGACAAGGCGGGCCACGGAGTCTCGATCGGCGTCGAGCCGGTGGGCAAGGACTCCTACGTATGGGTGGAGTGCGACGCGGACAGCAGCGACGACAGCGGCCGGGGCACCGCCCTCGCCCGCTTCAAGTTCGTGGCCGGCGCGGCCCCTTCGGGCATCAAGAAGTTCTTCACCGGCAGCGACACGATCACCTGCGCCACCGACCCCGTCAACAGCCGCATCCTGGTCCGCCGCAAGGAATCGGGCAAGATGACCTTCCGGCTGTACGACTTCTCCAGCATCGATGTGGAGAACGGCACCTTCACCAAGGAACTGGCGAAGATCACCCAGCCCACGCTCGGCAACGGCTCGGTGACCTTCCAGGGCTACACCGTCCTCGGCAGCTACCTCTACACCCTGGACGGCACCGGCCACGCCGACGCGGCGGACATCAACTCCTATGTCACCAGCATCGATCTGAACACCGGCAAGGTCGTCGAACGCTTCCTCACCAAGGCCGGGAAGTCGCTGGTCTACCGCGAGCCGGAGGGCATGGCCATCATGCGCACCTCCGGCGGCGAGGTCCGCCTCTGCTTCGGCTTCGCCTCCCGCACCAGCGTCGGCAACATCAACCGCTACGCCAACGTCTTCCACAAGAACGTACTGATCTGACGGAACGGCCCGCGCGGCCCGGCTGTCCCGCCACGCGCCGCACGGCCGACCCGGCCCGCGCGGCTCGGCCCGGACTCAGCCCCGGACACCGCTGAGGGCCCTGTTCCCTCCCACAGATGGGGGGGAACAGGGCCCTCACCCCGTGCCCGGCCCCGGACTACTCCCCGACGTCCTCCGCCAGTTCGCGCCAGAACCGCTCCCAGGGCTCGCGCGGGAACCGGTCCTCCACCGCCCGCCGGTTCGCCGCCAGTTCCGCGCGCAGTGCCGGGTCCCCGGCCCGGTGGCGCCGCAGCACCTCGCAGAAGGCCGCCGCGCCCGCGCGCAGCTCCGCCTCGCCCGTCCCCAGCCGCACCCGGCCGAAGCCCTCTCCGTAGACGGGGGCGAACACGTCGTACTCCGTCACCGCACACGGCATGCCCGCGACCGCCGCCAGCGCGGGCCCGAGGCCCATCGTCTCCACGTCGCTCACCCCCGGCGTGAAGACCACACCGCCCGCGCGCGAGGCCGCGAGCCGCAGCAGATCCACCTCGTCGAGCCGCCACCGCCCCTCGTCGTCCCGGAAGCTGGACAGCGGCACCCCGTCCAGGAACCGCACGTCCTCCGCCACCCCGAGCCGTTCGCTCAGCGCCACCACCTCCCGCGCGTACCGGGGGTCCTCGTCCAGCCCGCCGAAGACCAGCAGATACGGCACCGGATCGCCCGCCGCGCGCGCCATCTCCTTCATCTCCGCGAGCAGCCGCACCGCCACGTCCACCCCCTTCACCTGGAACACCCGCACCGGGTCGAGCAGCAGCGGGCGCCCCTCCGCCAGCCCCTGCTGCCGCGCGAACTCCCGGTGCCGCTCCTCCGGCGCCCCCGCGGGCACCCGGGGCAGCAGGTTCGACAGGACCCTGGGCGCCGCGTCCGTCGGGTAGCCCGCGGTCTCCTTCGCCAGCCCCTCCGAGATCACCACCCAGCGCGTGTGCGGTGTGTCCTGCGGCAGCGGGGTCAGCTCGTTCGGCTCCGGCGGATAGACCCGTGCCCCCGTGTCCGGATCGCGGATCGCGCAGCTGCCGAAGAGGTCGTGGTCCCAGAAGACGACACCGCCCGGCCGGTCCGCGAAGTACGTCCCTGCCGCCGCGTGCAGCCCCGCCGTCGCGGGCACCCCGTCCGAGAGCGTCATATTGATCGCGACCACCCAGTCCGGCCGGTGCTCCGCCAGCCAGGCGGTGAAGTACTCCTCGAAGGGGGCGGTGAGCGCGGCCGTCCGCCGCCTGGTCTCCGCCCGCGCCCCGGCGTCCAGGGTGTCCCAGGCGGCCACCGCGTCCCGTACCGCCAGCAGGCGGCGGCCGCGCTCGGCGTCGTCCAGTCCGTCCCGCAGGCGGTGGCGCGTCGGCTCCATCCACGGTGAGTGCAGCGGCCGGGGGCCGCCCGCGGGGAAGTACCCCTCCTTGTCCGGCCGCCAGGCGTAGCCGAGGTCGGTCGGCACCTGCCCGTCCACCAGGCCCAGTTCGCGGCCGGTCTCCAGGATGTTGCGGAAGACGGTGAGCAGGCCGGACAGGGGCAGTCCGTCACCCGAGACGAGCGCTATGCGCACGGGGATCTCCTTGGGGGTCTGGTCGCGGTGGGGGAGGGCCGATCACAGGGGGCGCGGGCCGGACCGGGCCGGTTCAGCCGAGCAGCACCCGGGAGGCGGTGCCGGTGCGCCGGCCCGCCGAGCGGCGCAGGTCCCGGGTGACCGTCAGCTTCCGCAGCCAGCGGTCGGTGCCGTCGAGCCGGGCCCGGAAGGCCGCCCGGCCGTGCACACAGCGCTGGTTGTCCACGACCAGCGCGTCGCCCGGTTCCAGCACCACCTCGGCCAGGCGCGCGGCGAGTCCGGCGCGCAGCCGCTCCAGCGCCGCGGCCGCCTCCCGGTCGCTGGGCAGCGCCGCCATGTACGGCGGGTCGATCCGCACCGAGGGGTCGGCGCGGTCCCCGAAGAGCACCGCGACCGGCCGCTCGTACGCGGCGGCCTCCTCGGTGTCCATGTGCCGCAGGTGCTCCGCGTCCGGCCGTACCAGGAACCGGGGCCGGAACAGCACCTCCCGCTCGCCCGACGTGAGCCGCACGTCCCGTACCGAGGCGAGGGTCGTCGGGACCCGGTCCGGGTTGCGCAGGGCGAGCAGCAGCAGATGGTCGCAGCGGTGCTCGTGGAAGGCGTCCTCGGTGTGGAATTCGAGCAGGGCGCTGCTGCCGTGCCCGGTCTGCGCCCGCTCGTCGCCGCGGATGGGCAGGACGTCGTGGAAGAGCCGCCCGTCCTGCAGGGTCGACCAGCCGAACGGCTCCCCGGTGAGCGAGGCGAGCAGCGCCAGCCAGTAGTCCTGGAGCAGGGTCGCCCCGGGGTCCCGCTCCCGCCAGTGCGCGGGGGTCGGCCCCACGTCCCCGGACACCGGGAAGCCGCGGACGAGCACCGCCGGGGGCCCGTCGTCGTACCGCAGCCGGGTCAGGCCCCGCACCAGGTGCGGCGGCAGGGCGGCGGCCCGGCCGCGTACCGTGCGCAGGAAGTCCTCGTCGTCGGGTGCGGGATGCTCACGTGCCAGCGCGGCGGTCAACTCGCGGGCCGCGGCGGCCTGCGCGGTGTCCAGCTCGATGGTGGTCCATGCGTCTCGCACCAAGGCGCGTCCCCCCGTGCTCGGCGGGTGTTCCGGTCCGGGAGAGCATTCCCGGCCGCGCCCACTCACACCCCGTCGGCTCCCGGCCCGGGGCTCTCGGTCAGCAGGCGGGCACGGCCCGGGTCCGAACGGGCAGGTTCCCCGCGGCCTCTCCGGTGCGCTCCCGGGGAGGGGGCGCGACAGGGACCCGGAAACGAGCGAGGGCCCTGCCTCACCGAAGTGAGAGCAGAGCCCTGATCCGGGCACGAAGCCCTCCGACATATGTCGGGACGACAGGATTTGAACCTGCGACCCCTTGACCCCCAGTCAAGTGCGCTACCAAGCTGCGCCACGTCCCGTTGCTCGTCTGACCTGGGCTTTCCCCTGGCCGAACGCGCACAGAAACCATACCGCACTCGCGGTGGTGGTCGCGCACCCCTTTTCCGGCGGCTTCCCGGTGCGGCAGGGCGGGTTGGCGGTGCCGAACCGGGCCTTCCGCCCGTGTCGGTCGCGGACTATAGTCCTAAACTACCAGTGCTAATTAATGACTGTTCGTCCGCGCGGAGGGGTACGCCACCCTCCGTACCCGGCGCCCCACCGGACGCCCGGGCCTTCGGACCGTCGACTAGGAGACCCCCTCGTGCGTCCCGTCCACTTCGCCGCTGCCCGCCGCACCCCGATCGGCAAGCTGCGCGGTTCGCTCTCCTCCGTACGCCCCGACGACCTGGCCGCGGGCCTCATCAAGGGGCTCCTCGCCTCGGTGCCCGCACTCGACCCCGCGCGTATCGACGACGTGTACTGGGGCGCCGCCAACCAGGCCGGCGAGGACAACCGCAACATCGCCCGGATGGCGGCCCTGCTCGCGGGCCTGCCGGACTCGGTGCCGGGCGCCACCGTCAACCGGCTCTGCGCCTCCGGCATGGAGGCGGTGACCAGCGCCGCGCGCATGGTCGCCTGCGGGGAGGCCGAGGTCGTCCTCGCGGGCGGCTCCGAGTCGATGAGCCGGGCCCCCTTCGTACTGCCCCGCCCGGACGAGGCGCTGCCGCACAGGATGGAGACCTTCGACACCCGGCTCGGCTGGCGGCTCACCAATCCGCGGATGAAGGACCTGCACGGCGTCCTCGCCATGGGTGAGACGGCCGAGGAGGTGGCCCAGCGCTACGCGATCAGCCGTGAACGCCAGGACGCCTTCGCGCTCCGCAGCCACCAGCGCGCCGCCGACGCCCGCAAGAACGGCCTCTTCGACGCGGAGATCCTCCCCGTCACCCGGCCCGACGGGGTGGTGGTGGACGCCGACGAGTGCATCCGCGAGAGCACCACCCTGGACAAACTCGGCTCGCTCAAGCCGGTGTTCCGCCAGGGCGGCACCGTGACCGCGGGCAACAGCTCGCCGATGAACGACGGTGCTGCCGGTCTGCTCCTGGTCTCCGAGGAGGTCCTGGAGGAACTGGGCCTGGAGTCCCTCGGCCGGTACGTGGCCGGGGCCTCGGCCGGGGTCGACCCCGACGTCATGGGCATCGGGCCGGTCCCCGCCACCCGCAAGGCGCTCGCGCGCACCGGCTGGTCCCTGGCCGACCTGGACGAGACGGAGTTCAACGAGGCCTTCGCCTCCCAGGCGCTCGCCAGCGTCGACACCCTCGGTGTGGACCCGGAGCGGGTGAACCCCACCGGCGGCGCCCTCGCCCTCGGCCACCCCCTCGGCTCCTCCGGGGCGCGCATCCTCACCACCCTGCTGCACCGGATGCGCCGCAACGACGCCGCCAAGGGCCTCGCCACCATGTGCGTCGGCGTCGGCCAGGGCTCGGCGGTACTCGTCGAACGCGGCTGAACTCCGGGGCGGGGCGCATACGTACGGGAGCGGCCCCGCCCCCCGCTCGGCCGTGCGTGAGCGGCCCCGCCCCTGCTCGGCCGTGCGGGGCAGCCCCGTACCGGTTCGGCCGTACGGCGAGAAGCCCGGCCCCTTGCGTGGCGGCTCCCGAGCAGCCCTGCCCCTTCTGCTCAGCGGCTGCTGCTGGACCCCGCGAACGAGGGTTCGTGCGGAGGCAGGGCGGCCGCGAGGTCCTCGGCGAGCAGACGCCCGGCGATGGTGTCGACGGCGGCGCGCAGCTGCCGGTCGTCGGGCCGGGGCATGTCGTGTTCCAGCTGCCCGCCGAGCCACTGCGCCCAGGCCTCCGAAAGGACCCTGGCCTCCCGCGCGCCCGCCCGGGTATGCGCGAAGAGGAGTCCGTCCCGGGTCAGATAGCCCTCCTCGACCATGCGGTCGAAGACCGGCACCAGGACCTCGGGCGGCAGCTGGCGGCGCGCGGCGATCAGCCCCAGACTCGCGTGCCCCACCAGGCGCGTGAACAGCTCGACCTGCATGATCGCCCAGGCCCCGGCGACATCGAGCCGGGTGTCGGCGCCCCGGAGCACACTGCGCAGCGTGCCGGGGCGGGTGGTGCGCAGGATCTTCGCCACGGAGAGTTCGAGCAGCGGCGCCGAACCGGGCCCGGAGGGCTGGGCGAAGGCCTCGCCCATGTCGTTGCCGCCGACGCGTGCGGTGTCCCGCAGCCGGACCTGCTTGAGGAAGAGGGCCACGAAGAACCCCACGGCGGCGACCGGCACCGTCCACAGGAAGACGGTGTGGACGGAGTCGGCGTAGGCGTCGATGACCGGCACCGCGGCGGCGTCCGGCAGCCCGTGCACCCCCTCCGGGCTCCGCGCGGCCGAGGCGATCCGCCCCGCCCCGGTCCCGGAGGCCCGGGCCGCCTCGGCCACCCCCTGTTCGAGGTTGGGCCCGAGCGTATTGGCGTAGATGGTCCCGAAGACCGCCGTGCCGAAGGCGCTGCCGAGCGTACGGAAGAAGGTGACCCCGGAGGTGGCGGTGCCGAGGTCGGCGTAGTCCACGGTGTTCTGTACGGCGATGGTCAGCACCTGCATGGACAGGCCGATCCCGGCACCGAGGACGAACATGTACAGCGAGGCCGCCCAGGCGCCGGTGCCGCGCTCCATCAGCGAGAGCAGGAACAGGCCCAGGCACATCACCAGGGCACCGACGATCGGGAAGCTGCGGTAGTGCCCGGTGCGGCTGACCACGTTGCCGCTGGCGACCGAGGCGATGAGCAGGCCGATCACCATCGGCAGGGTGCGGACCCCGGAGAGGGTCGCCGAGTCCCCGTCCACGTACTGCAGATAGGTCGGCAGGAAGATCAGCGCGCCCAGCATGGCGAAGCCGACGATGAAGCTGAGCACCGAGCAGACGGCGACCACCGGGTTGGCGAACAGCCGCATGGGCAGCATCGGTTCCGCCGCCCGGGTCTCCACCCGGCAGAACAGCGCGAGGGCCAGCAGCCCGCTGGCGAACAGCGCGAGGATGACCGGCGAACCCCAGCCGTACTCGTTGCCGCCCCAGCTCGTCGCGAGGATCAGCGCGCTCGCCCCGGCGGCGACCAGGGCGATGCCGAGGTAGTCGATCGCGGGCCGGACGGCCGAGCGCAGATGCGGGATGGTCCGGGCGGCGGCCACGACGACCAGGATCGCGAGCGGGACGTTGATGTAGAAGGCCCACCGCCAGGTCAGATGGTCGGTGAACAGCCCGCCCAGCAGCGGCCCGACCACGGTCGCCACCCCGAAGACGGCACCGATCGCGCCCTGGTACTTGCCGCGCTCCCGCAGGGGGATCACATCGGCGATCAGCGCCATCGCGGTGACCATCAGACCGCCCGCCCCGATGCCCTGCAGCGCCCGCCAGGCGATGAGCAGCGGCATATTGGTGGCCAGGCCGCACAGGAACGACCCCGAGATGAAGATCAGGGCCGAGACCTGGAAGACGAGCTTGCGCCCGAAGAGGTCCCCGAACTTGCCGACCAGCACGGTCGACACCGTCTCCGCGAGCAGATACGAGGTGACCACCCAGGACATGTGCGAGGCGCCGCCGAGATCGGAGACGATCGTCGGCAGCGCGGTGCCCACGATCGTCTGGTCCAGCGCGGCGAGCAGCACCCCGAGCATGACCGTCCCGAAGACGATGTTCCGCCGCCGGGCGTCGAGCACCGGAGGCGCCGGCACTGCGGCGGGCCCGCGCTCCGCCGCGCTCGGGGCGTCCTCCGTCGTCGTCACAGCAGCCAGCCTCACACCGCCCGGCGGGCCCTGCATGCGGGGCGGTCCGCTCCGGTGACGGGCGGGCCCCGGTGGACACGGTGGCCGGTGTTCTCCGCGGTTCTTCCGCACTTCTTCCGCGGCTGCCGGGTGGCTCAGCGCAGCCGGGGTGCCTCGGCCCCCGCGTCCACCGGGGCCTGTCCGTGCTCCGTACGGTCGGCCAACTCCCGTGCCCAGTCGAGGAGTCCGGGGAGGGCGAGCCCGTACGGCTCCGGGGTCCCGGTGCGGTCCGCCCACTCGGCGAGCCCGTCGGCGCCCCGGCGGAGCAGCCTGGGCCCGCCCGTACGGTTGCCGCGGGCCGCGTGGGTCAGCCCCACGGCGAGCTGGGCGAGCGAGCGCCAGAGCTGCTCCTCCCCGGCCGGTCCCGACTTCCAGGCGTCCTCGAAGACCTCGTGCGCGTGGAAGGGGCGGCCCCTGTCGAGGAGCCCCTGCGCCTCGTCGACCGTCTGCTCCGGCGTGCGCACCAGCCCCTCCGGCTGCCGCGCGACCCCCTCGGCGCCGTACGGCAGCGGCCGGCCGAGCCCGTCACGGGGCCGCGCGCTGCGGGCACGGCCCTCGGGGTCACGGTCACGGGGGCGGTCCGGGGTGTGGCTCATGCTCCGATTGTCGCGGGTGGCGGCGCGAGGGGCGCGGGGCCGATACCCCGGCGGGCCCCGAATTCGGAGCCAGGCCCCGAGGTGGGGTAAAGTTCTGCACGCATGATCACGAGCGCGAGCCGCCCGGGACATGCGGCCGGGACGTGGCGCAGCTTGGTAGCGCACTTGACTGGGGGTCAAGGGGTCGCAGGTTCAAATCCTGTCGTCCCGACTGGAGACAGTCGCAGTTCAGGGCCGGTTTCGGAGATTTCCGAAACCGGCCCTTGGCCATTCCTGGGGGCCAGGTGGGGGCCCGAGGGCTGCCTCGGCGGCTGTGGCGGCGCAGCGGCTCGTAGCCGAGCTTTGTGACCATGTGTCCTCGTTGCTTTTGGTTCACCGAGCAAGTACGGCTGTCTTCCGAGGGGTACGGAGCACTGGAGGGTTCCCCGGAAGAGATCCGAGGCGGACAGTGAAGTTCGCGAACGGAGAATGCGCGGCGGATTTCCAGTTGGCAGCGGCGACATTCCTTCGCGATCTTTTCGATCTGTAGTTGTGCTCGGGTGCTGGCGTCCGGTCGATCGCGGCACTGTTGATCCTGGCCTCCCGACGGTCGCCGGCGACGCCCCTGCGGTGTTGATCCGGTAAGACAAAATGACTAGCAGGGTCAGGGAAAGCTTTCACCTCTCTCAGAGCTGCGGAGTAGGCGTGGCCGTCCTCGGGAATGGGCATTATGCACGGCGACAAGGGGGTGCCGTGGGCGCGAGCACAAGTGAGCACGAGAAGGCTGTCGAGATCATCGGTCTTCGCATGAAGGAGTACGAATCCCTGCGGTCTGAAGTGGTCCAGAGGATCGGAGCCCGACAACAACTGGCCGGATACGCTGGCGCGGCCACCGCCATCGCGGCAACTCTCGGCAGTGGCCTCGGGTTGTGGCGAATCCTGCTTGTCGGGCTGGTGCTCCTGGTCGCCTACTTGTACCTGCGGGACAGCAACGACGGAATCCAGAGGCTGGGGAAACACCTGCGCCTTATCGAGAGCGACGTGAACGAATTGGCTCGGGGTGTCTACGGGCGGGAGATCCTCACCTGGGAGTCCACCCGGCAGACCGAGCGCAACAGTGAGAAGAGGTTCTGGAAGGCTCTCGGGCGCTTCGGCGGCTGGCACCGCCATGAATCGCAGGCGAGGGTGCCTGAACCACGCGGAGAATCCGAAGGGTAGAAGTATCCGCGAACTGCGCCTTGAGGCAAACAGGTTGTGTGTTGCCGTCGCTCAAAGCGGTGGCAACATCTGCGCGGGGGCCGCACCTATCATGCTGTTCATGAGTCAGTTGCTGAGCCTGGAGACCCCGGACCATGCGCGTCCGGTGCGTCTCCACACGGAGCGGGGCGTCTTCGCCGCCCTGGATGTTCCACCTGCCGGGCATGACCCGGTGCGGGGGACGGCCCTGCTCGTACCTGGCTTCATGGGCAGCAAAGAGGACTTCCTCCCCATGCTGCCCGCCCTGAGCGCCGACGGTGTACGTGTACTGGCCCTGGACTGCCGAGGCCAGTACGAGACCGGCGATGCTTCCCCGGCGCCCTCGCACTCCCGGGACGACTTGGCCCGTGATCTGGTAGCTGTTGCTCGTTCCCTGGGCACTGGGCCGGTGCATCTGCTGGGTCATTCGTACGGGGGAAGTCTTGTGCGCGCGGCGGTCATCGCGACCCAGGGGGATCCCTCACTATGGGCGTCGGTCACCCTGATGAACTTCGGTCCCGGCGCAGTCTCTTCTTGGCAGCGGGAACGCCTGCGCCTGTTGCTCTCCGCCGTGGAATCGATGTCCCTGGCCGAGATCTGGCCGTTGGTGCGAAGCAAGAACGAGTCCGTGCCCGAGCATGTCGAACGCTTCCTCGAGCGCAGATGGATGAGCAACAGCCCGATCCAGTTGGCGGCTGTCGCGCAACACATGCTGGACGAGACCGACGCTACGGCTGACTTGGCCCGCATGAGCGTTCCCGTATCGGTGATCTCCGGCACCCCTGACGAGACATGGGACCCTGACGGCGTGGAGCGGATGGCCCGTCAACTGGGAGCCAGGTACGTCCGGATCGAGGGCGGCGGGCATTCCCCCAATGTGCACAAACCCGCTGAAGCGGCTTCCGCCCTCCTCGACTTCTGGCTCACCCGGCACGGTGCGGCAGTCGCCTGACATCGATCCGGCGACGGTGACCAGCGCGGTGCGCAACCCGGGATGGGATACCCGTACGTCAACCTCGCGAGGAAAAGCCGGAGTTGAGGTGGGGGAGGGCCGTGATCTGACGGTCTTCGGCTCGGTTCAGGTGGCGAGTGCGGCCTTGGTCTCCCTGGTCTCCTGGTCGGCGAGCACCTCCGGTGCGCCAGCCTCCAGGCCGTCGAGTGCGACGGTCACGACGTCGGCCGGGTCGTTCTTGGGGATGTCCCAACCGGCCATCATGTCGGTGTCGGTGGCGCTGAGGTAGAGGCCGGTGACCTGGGTGCCCTGCCCGGCGAGTTCCAGGCGTACCCCGTTGGTCATGCTCCACGCGGCGGCCTTCGAGGCGGCGTAGGCGCCGGCGCCGGGGTACGAGAGCCAGGACAGGCGGGAGTTCACGTTGAGGATGCCGCCACCGCCGTTGCGGGCCAGGATCGGTGCGAACGCGCGGATCATCGCCAGCGGACCGTAGAAGTTCGTGTCGATCTCCTGCCTGATCGTCGTGAGGTCGCCGGTGACGAGGTGGCTGCCCGTGGTGGTGCCGGCGTTGTTCACCAGCAGGGTCAGATCGGGGGCGCCGGCCGCGGCGGCGGCCACCGCGGCCGGGTCGGTGATGTCGAGCGCCAGCGGGATCGCGCCGGGTACGTCGACGGTCTCCGGCCTGCGGGCGGCGGCGTAGACCTTCGCGGCGCCCCGGTCGAGGAGCTGCTGGACGAAGTGCCGGCCGAGGCCGCGGTTGGCGCCGGTGACGAGTGCGATGCTTCCTTCGATCTTCATGACCACCACCGTAGGATTCGCGAATGCGTGTCTCAATGACAGATCTGCTCAATGAGATATCCGTACAGCTCATCACAGCTCCTCCTGTTAGCGTGTGCGCACTATGGATGCCCTGACCGGACTCATCGACGCGCAGGTGGTGCGCGGTGTGCTCGGCGCGCGCATCGCCGCGGGGGACGACTGGGGCTGGTGGTCGGTCCAGGGGCCCGGGGCCGCCTTCCACGCGGTGACCTCGGGCGCGGTGTGGGTCGCCCCCGAGGGCTTCGCACCGCTGCAACTCCGTGCCGGTGACGTCCTGTTGCTCCCGAGCGGTCGCGCCCACGCCCTCGCGGGCGACCCCGACGCACTCGCCCGCACCTCACCGGAGCGTTCCGACGGCTACACCCTCACCGGCGACGGCACGGTGCGGATGGGGCAGGGGCAGGCGCACACGCACATCCTCTGCGCGCACTTCTCGCACGACCCCACGGCCTCCGCGTCCATTCTGGCGGCGCTGCCCGAGACCGTCCTGCTCCGCGGCCGGGGCGACGGCGGAGGGCTCGCCGAGACCGTCCGCCTCGTGGGCCGCGAACTGACCTCGCCGGGCCCGGGGAGCCAGGTCGTCCTCGCCCGTCTCGTCGATGTGCTCCTCGTGCAGGCCCTGCGCGACTGGCTCGAACGCGACGACGGCGGCTCGGCATCCCCGCTGCACGCACTGCGCGACCCCGTCGTCAGTACGGCGATGGCCATGATCGACGCGGAACCCGGCCGCGCCTGGACGACCACGGAACTCGCCCGCGCGACCGCCGTCTCGCGGGCGACTCTGGCCCGCCGCTTCCCCGCCACCCTGGGCGAGACGCCCGCCGCCTACCTCACCCGGCGCCGCCTCGACCTCTCCGCACGCCGCCTCCGTGACACCGATGATCCCCTCGAACAGATCGCGCGGGATGTCGGCTACACCTCGGTCTACGCCTTCAGCCGCGCCTTCCGCCGCCAACGAGGCGTACCGCCGGGCCGTTTCCGGTCCGCCTCCCGTACCGTCGCGGCGCAGCCGAACGGCTAGCGTCCTCCGACCGCGCTCCGCGGCCCGGGATCTGAGCGGTCAGCGCTGACCGTCGCGCGCGTCTCGGTCGACTGCTCGGTTGACTGCTCGGCCGGGAGCAAGCGGCCGTCGAGCATAGGGCGGCCGAACTCGCGAGATCGCTTGCGCGGCCCCGAGATGAGGGGCGAAGCGCCTCAGGAGCGCAGCCCCAGGCACTTGGTGAGCAGGGTGGAGAGCCGCTCGCGTTCGGCCGGGGTGAGGTTCCCGAAGGTGTCGTCGAGGAATTCGGGTACCGCGTCCTCGGCGCGGGCGAGGAGCCGACGGCCGGAGCGGGTCAGGGTGACCGCGTAGGCGCGGCGGTCGTCCGTGTCGCGTTCGCGCCGTACGTGCCCCGCCTTCTCCAGGCTGTCGCAGATGCCGACCATGACACTGCGGTCGATCCGCAGTTGGTCGCTCAGTACGCGCTGCGAGCTGGGGCCGACCTCGGCGAGCATCTTGAGCACCAGATGCTGCCCGACGCCGATGCCGGATTCGCCGGCCCGGGCTTCCGCGGCGCGGGCGACCGCGGCCGAGGCCCGGCACAGGGCGATGTCCAGGCGCTCCGCGGCGAGTCTCGGGAAGTACGCGGCCTCACGGTCCGCGGCCTTGGGCGGCATGCGGTCCACCTCTCTGCGGGTCTGCGGGCACGGCGGGGGTGCGTCTCGACCGACCGTACCAAGGAATCGTCTTCGCCCAGATTGTTTGCGCGGCACCTATGAGATTCGTATGCTCTTCAATCATCTTGCTGCTGATTATCTGTGTGAAGATGGAGACCGGCTGAGGTCCGCTGTGGTCATGCCCGCCGACCAGGAGCGGCCGGCCCTGGTGCCGCCGCGCACCGCGGTGTTGCCCGGCTCGGCGGGCCCCATCTGATCGGCTGATCGGCCTCGCAGAGGACCGTCGACCCGTACCACCGGAACAGAGGACCGGCCATGACCCTGGATCTCACCCCCGACCAACTGCTGTCGACCACCCGCGCCGTACGCAAACGCCTCGACTTCGACCGCCCGGTCCCGCGCTCCCTGATCGAGGAGTGCGTGGACCTGGCGACCCAGGCGCCGACCGGCCGGAACCGGCAGCGCTGGCACTTCCTCGTCGTCACCGAGGAGGCCCAGCGGCGTGCCGTGGCCGACATCTTCCTGCGTGCCTTGCCGCTGACCACCGGGCACCCCTTGACCGAACGCGACGCCTGGCGCATGAACTACCACGCCGACTCCACGGAACGGGTCTTCGACGGACTGCGCCACCTGGCCGCCCACATCCACCGCGTGCCCGCCTTCGTCATCCCCGGAGTGGAGGGACGTACCGACGGCGCTCCGGTGGCCGAGCAGGCGGGGACGTGGGGCTCGATCCTGCCGGCGGTGTGGAGCTTCATGCTGGCCGCCCGCGCACGCGGTCTGGGCACCACCTGGACGACAGCGCAAGGACCGCTGGAACGGGAACTCGCCGAGATCCTCGGCGTTCCTCACGACGACATCATGCTGGCCGCCTTCCTCCCGCTCGCCTACACCATCGGCACCGACTTCAGGCCGGCCCGGCGGATCCCCCGCGAGCACGTCCTGCACTGGGACCGATGGGAACAGCACGGCTCCGGGCCGGACCGGTAGCGCACCGCGGTGGTGGGTCCGGGGTCTCGTCATCGGCACGCAACGAGGCCGCCGCCCCCACCGCCGAGGGCACCCGCACCGCCGAGAGGTGGTCCGACCACTCCCGACCGACCTCGCTGACCGTCGGCGCCGAGACCTACCGGGGCCCGTACGGTTCCACGGACCCGAGCGAGCGGAGCAAGCTCCGGGACGCCTGCTCTTCCACAACGGCCTCTTGCGCCTGTCGGTCACCTCGACCGCCGGAGTGGACACAGGCTTCAACCGGGAGGCCGGGGGCACACTCAAGCGGGTGCGAACACCCTTACCGGAGTAGAAGCGTCGCTGCCGTAAGCACCAGGCAGCGACAGTGAGCGAGGGCGAAGACGTGCCGACTGTTCGTCGAGCGATGCTTCAGATCATCGTGGTGTTCGTGATCTTGTATGCCGGATGTTTTGCCGCTTCCTATCTGTCGGGCGGTTCCCTCGGAACTTCCTTGGGCGCCCCGTTGGCGCTGGCAGCGCCGATGGCCGGTATCGCTTTCGTCCGCTGTCGGCGCCTGAAGCAAGGATGACGCAGAGCGTCCCTCAGGAGGCGGTGAGCCTAGTGAAGGTGACGCGGCCGCCGTCGTCCTCCGCGGGCTCGCCCTTGAGCTGTGCGTAGTCGCCGGCCTGAAAGCGGACCGGCCGGTCGGACCACACCTCGGGAACCGGCGCGCTCTTCCGCTCCGTGGTGTCCTCGTGGGTGGCGGTGAGTTCCAGGTCGCCGTCGCCGGAGTCGGTGATGCCGAAGCCGAAGGTGTCGCCGAGCCGTACCTCGTCGAGGAGCGGGTACTTCTCGTAGTCGCTGCCGCTCTCCAGCTGCTGGTTGACCTTCGCGTACACCTCGCCGTCGTCGTAGTACAGCAGCACATACGGGTCCGAACGCAGCTCCTGGTCCCCGTGGATCTGGCCGAGGACGATCGTCCTGCTGGTGTCCGGGACCTGGGTGACGGCGACCTCGGCGGTCAGGGCGTGCTCGCCGTCCGTGCCGGTGGTGAAGCCCTCGCCGGCGACGAGTTCGGTGCGCGGGCTGCCGGAGTGGCTGGTGGTGGCGCCGAGGGTGGGTGCCCAGAACTCCAGGCCGCCGCCCTCGGTGCGGGAGAGGAACGGCGGGGCGAGTTCGGCCGGGTCGAGCACCACCGGATCGCCGTCGGTGCCGCCCTCGGAATCCACCGGCAGTGTCAGGCGCCACCCGTCGAGCGAGGGGCCCTCCTCGGCTCCGGGGCCGGCCGGGGCGGCGAAGGCGAACGTGCTGGAACCGAGGACAAGGGTGCAGGCGATCAGCGGGGCGGCGAGTGCGCGAACCATGTCAGGTACTCCCGGGCTGGTGCGACGGTGGATCCGGAGGCACGGGCGGCCGACGGCGCCCGCGGTTCTCGACGGCCGACTGCACGAGGAGGTGAGCAGCTTCCGCGAAGAACTCGCCGCAACGTAATCATGGTCGTACGTACCGTCAAGATCGTGGTCGTACGGGCCGTCGGCGCTGCTGCGTGCCTCAACTCGGTGTCACGGTGGGCCAGTTGGGCACCGGCTGGGCATCGGCGCACTGTTCGTCTGCGAATCTCCGCATGCTTCCGGAGCGGTCGGGATTCCTCTCGTCGGCCAAGCGGCTCGTCTCCCCGCCCTGGACGTCCGCTGCTGCCCGAAATCCCCCTTGAACTGGGAAAACACCGAAGGAAAGCTATGGTGGCCGGCCACATGGACGAGCGTGTGGGGCTTGGGTAGCGTGCCCCCGCGCCTTGTGGCGCTGGTCGTTGATTCCGCGCACACCGCCGATCCACCCGGCGGAAGCATCCTTCCCGAGGAGACGATGTGAACGATCCGACTGCCCGGAGAGCTTCCCGACGACGCTTATCGGCCGCTCGCCTTCTGCATCCGAGGAATCGGAGGAATCGGAGGAATCCGAGTCCGTCGATGAACTGCCTTCTGGCCACCGTGCTGTGCGCGAGTGCGGCGCTCGGCTCGGTGGCCCTGCTCGAGTCCTCCGCGGCCGCGGCGGCCCTGCCCGTCACCGCGGCGACCGCCAGCTCCGATGACGGCAATGTGGCGGCCAACGCGATCGACGGTGACCCCTCCACCCGGTGGTCCGGTTCCGGTGACGGTGTCTGGATCCGCTTCGACCTCGGCTCGGTCACCGCCGTCGACTCGGTCTCGCTGGCCTGGTACGACGGGGACAGCCGGCGGACGACCTTCGACGTCCAGCTGTCCGAGGACGGTTCGCACTGGTCGACGGCGTTGTCCGGGAAGACCAGCAGCGGCACCACGCTCAGCCCGGAGGAGTACGGCTTCGCCGAGGGCTCGGCGCGTTTCGTACGGGTCGTCGGACACGGCAACTCCTCCGCGGACTCGGGCGAGTGGACGAGCATCACCGAGGCGGCCGTGTCCGGTGGGGGCGGAACCACACCTCCCGCCCAGACCCCGGGCGTCGGCGGAGTGGAGACCCCCGCCGACGCGATCCTGGTCGGGGAGCAGGACTCCGAATTCACCATCGACTCCGGCGGCACCGCGGCCGACCCCGACGTCTACGACTGCCAGGGCGAGACCGTCCACGGGGGCATCCGGATCGAGGCCGACAACGTGGTGGTGCAGAACTGCCGGGTCGACGCACAGCAGCAGTACGGGATCTACTCGGACGACAACACCGACGTCACCATCCAGAACAACGACATCAAGGGCGTCGAGGGCCCCGGCGACCTCAATGCCATCACCTTCTTCGGCAACGGCCACAAGATCCTGTACAACACCGCCGTCGACTTCGTGACCGGCGATCCGGGCGACAGCCACACCGACTTCATCCAGACCTGGGTGTCCGACTCCCACCCCACCACAAGCGACGACGTGGAGATCCGCGGCAACAAGGCCGTCGGCCCCGACAACCCGGACCAGGACAGCAGCATCCCCAGCATCCACCAGTGGCTGATGGTCGAGGACTACGGCCGGGGCGGGAACTCCGGCGGCGACACCGACGGCATGCACAACTGGATCGTCGCGGACAACGAGATCGGCGACAGCTGGAACCAGGCCATCAAGCTGGACGGGCCGGACGACATCGCGCTGACTCGCAACAAGTTCGTGGGCTCCTCGACCAAGGTCATGGAGGTCACCTCGGCCTCGACCGGGGTGAGGTTCTACAGCGACAACGAGGTCGGCCCGGACTACGAGTCGGTCGGCATGCCGGTCACCGACGGCCCGGGTCCCGCCTGACGGTTCCCCGCCCGGGCCGTGCGGAAGCCTCGTCCGGCAGTCCGGCAGTCCGGCAGTCCGGCGGTCCGAAGTTCCGGTACTCCGGCAGTGCTTCGGCGCCCGGCCCGGCCCGGCCCGGGCGGGGTGCGGGTGGGCGGCGGGGAGCGGGCGACAGTGGGAGCGCCCCGCCCGCGTCGCGGTCAGACCGGATCCGCCGTCGGGGGCAGCGGCCCCGCCCCGATCGCTCCCCGCAGCACCGCCACCGCACGTTCCAGTACGGCCGGTACCGAGACCGCCGCCTGCGGGGTGTCGGGCATGCTCACCACCAACTCGGCGCGGTCGCGGAACCAGTTGAACCAGATCGAGACACCGCTGGCGTTGTCCGGGCCGGTGAGCATCCGGACCTCGCGGTCCAGGTAGTCGGCGGCGCCGGGGGCGCTCCTGCCGTCCAGGTAGGAGGCCATCGGCGGGATCCGCAGCTGCTGCCCGGCGGGGGCGAGCAGTTCCACCGCGCGGTGCAGCGGGACGTCGTAGCGGGATCTGGCGCGCTGGAAGGCCTGCTGGGCCACCGGTACGGCGGCGTCCAGGCCCGGGGTGCCGGGGAGCGTGAAGGCGAGGGGGACGAGGTTCACCAGCCAGCCGTGGATGCGCAGATCGCGGGGGCTCGCGCGGGTGGAGACCGCGGTGAGGACCCGGTAGGCGGCCTCGTCCGCCAACTCCCGCTGCACCAGGGCCAGTGCGGCGAACATCCCGGCGGCGAAGCCTCCGCCGTTGCGGGCGCAGTGGGCGCGGAAGGCGCGGGCCTCGGTGCCGGTGAAGACGGGGAGGCTGAGGCGGGTGCCGGGCAGGAGTTCGTCGGAGTCGTGGCCGAGGTCGCCCGGGAAGGCGGGGAACCCGCCGTCCGCGGTGGCGAAGAACTCGCGCCAGGTGTCGAGTTCGGGGGAGTGCGGGGTGAGCCCGGCGGCGTACGCGGCCTCCGCGCGGTTCAGCGCGAGGTAGCCCGGGGCCTCGGGCAGGGCCGGTTCCTCGCCGCGCAGGGCGGCCGCGTACCGCTCGCGGATCTCCTCGAAGACCAGCGCCATCGAGTGGCCGTCGGTGTAGGCGTGGTCGATCGCGCACCAGACGGTGGAGCTGTGCGGGCGCAGGACCACCCCGGCGAGCAGCCCGGGACCGGGGGCGGCGGTCACCTCGTCGATACGGCGGTGCAGATGCTGCCGCAGCGCGCGCGGGTCGGTGAACGCGCCCGCCTTCTCCGCCCGCACCTCGATCCCCTCGGCGGGCAGCAGGTGACCGCGCAGGGTGCCGTCCTCCTCGTGGGCGTACCAGCTGCGGTAGGCCTCGTGCCGCCGGGCGAGTCCCTGCCAGGCCTCGGCGAGGGCCCCGGGGTCGGCGCGGCCGGGGAGTTCGAAGCTGAGGGCGACCCAGGGGGACTGGGTGCGGCCCGCCTGCCTGTGGGCCCGGGCGAGGCCGAGGTGGCCCTGCTGGAAGAGGGAGGCGGGGACCTCGTGCGGCCGCGGGGCGAAGGTGGCGCCGAGGGTGAACTCGACGACCTCGCCGGGCGCGGGCAGATGGTCGAGGAGCTGGGTCATGTGCATGGTGGTTCTCCCTCGTGGGGCGGGGTCGGGGGCGGCGCTCAGACGGTGGCGAGCGCGGCGCCGGTGGTGCCGTGGTCGGCGATCCGGGCGGCGAGGCGGGCCGTGCTCTTCATGAACCGGCCGAGGCTCGCCCGGGCGGTGGGATTGCCGGGGAAGCGGGCCGAGAGGTGCACGCCCCGCTCGCTCCGGGTGAACCAGAGGTAGACCTCCTGCGGCGCGTGCACGCGGCTGCGCAGCATCCGGTCCTCGGGCCGGGGCGGGGTGCCGGGGACCCGGCGTACGTCCAGGAAGGAGACGACGAAGCGGAGCGGGACCTCGCGGCCGAGGAACTCCGTGAGATGGGCGGCCGAACTGCCGGGTCCCGGGGCGCGGTCGCGCAGTTCGGCAGCGGCTGCGGCCACCACGGCGGGGAAGCCGGCCTCCGGCGGCACGGGCACCGCCACCGGGTGCAGCCCGACGAACCAGCCGGTCGCGTCCCGCCAGGGCGTGGGCCGCGCGTCGGTCAGGGTGACGGTACGCAGGACCGGGGTCCCGGCGGTCCCCCGGGCGGCGAGCGCCAGGCAGGCCAGCAGCCCGGCGGCGGTGGAGCCGCCCGCGGCCCGCGCGGCGGCGGCGAAGCGCGCGGCGGCGGGCGCGTCGAGCAGCCAGCGGTACAGGCTCTGCTGGGATGCGGCGGCCGAGGGGCCGAGCGGCAGCGGGAAGCCGGGCGGGGCCCCGCCGCCCGCGGCGAGCAGGTCGTGCCAGCGCCCCGGGTCGAGGGCGGGCCGGACGGCGGTGTCGACGAGGCGCCGCTCGTAGACCCCGAAGTCGATGTAGCCGGGGCCGCGCGCGACCGGTGCCGGATGCGCGAGCAGTCCGCGGACCTCGCCGCCGGTCATGGCCAGCGTGGTGCCGTCGACCACCCCGTGGTCCGCGGCCAGCAGGACGAGCACGCCCTCGGCCGACTCCACCGTGGCGAAGGCGACCTGCGGCCAGTCGAGCGGGCGGGTCGCACGGTCGAAGCAGGCCTCGATCTGGCGGCGCATCGCCGACGGGTCCGCGAAGCGGCCGATGTATCCGCGCTGCAGGGACAGCGCCCGCGCGGGCAGCACCAGGCGGGTCCGCTCGCGCTCCCCGGGGACCAGCCTGCTGCGCAGGTGCTCATGGGCGCGCAACCAGGCGGTCAGGGCCGCGCCGACCGCCGAGGGCGCCACCGGCCCGAGCCGGAAGGCGAGCCCCACCCAGGCGGGGTCGACCAGGCTGCGGCCCGCCGCCGCGGCGCCGTGCACATGGCGGGCATGGGCCAGCGGCGGGGTGCGTCGGTCGTCGCGCCAGGCGGCGGTGGCCGCCCGGGGGGTCCAGAAGGAGAGGTCGCCCGGCGGCAGCGGGCAGGCGTCCAGTTCGGTGAACTCCATCTCTCACCGGCCGGGCAGTCGTGCCGCACCGTGCCCGATGCGCCGTCCGGCTTTCCCCGATAACAGCATGCAAACCCCCGAAATGGACGTGGAACCGGAACGGGAAATACCGCATATTCGTCCCGGGAATCAGCCTGGAACATACTGTGCAGAGCTGTGGGGCAACGCCTGTGCCATGCACGACAAAGGCGGTTTTGGGGGCGCAACCGTGACACCTCGGAAGCCCATTGAGAGCGTAATCACACTCGCCCGGGAAGGCCTCGCGAGAATGCCGAGGGGCGCTACATTCCCAGGAGTTGTCCCGCTGGGCCCGCCTCTCGAAGGGAAATCACCAGGTGCCCGTAAACGAAGTGCAACCCTCACAGGACTACGCCGCATTACGCCGCGATCCGGAATACGGCCAGCTGAACCAAAGGCTCCTGGAGTTCCTCGCCCTCGGTGGTCCGCGGCGGCTCCTGGACATCGGCTGCGGCGACGGAGCGGTCAGCGAGGTGCTCCTCGGCCGGGATCCCGGCCTCGCCCTGACCGGCGTGGACCCCGAGCCCGGACTGCTCGCCGAGGCCCGCGCCCGGCTGGAGGGCCGGGCCGAGTTCCACGTCGGCGACGCCGCCTCGGTGGAGCGCCTCTTCCCGCCGGCGTCCTTCGACAGCGTTGTCATGGCCAACTGCGTGCACTTGGTCGAGGAGTTGCCCGCCGCGCTGGGCGCCATCCACCGGGTACTGGAGCCCGGCGGCCGGCTGGTGTTCAACTCCGCCTTCTACGCGGGGGCCGAACTCCCCGCCGAACTACCCGTCTACGCCGAGCTGATCGGTGCCGCCCGGCGCGCGGCCCGGGCCCGGGGGCTCGTCCTCGACCGCTCCGCCCCGGCCAAGACGCCCGGGATGCGCCGCAGTGCGGAGGACTACTGGGAGGCGCTCGCCGCGTGCGGTTTCACCGGGATCACCCATGCCGAGGAGTCCTTCACCTTCAGCGGGGGCTTTCTCGCCGCCCTCTGCGGCACCCCCATGTTCGCCTCCGCCGCGCTGCCCGGAATTGACAGGAACGTCGCCGCCGAACTCCTCAGGGAATCCCTCCAGAAGCAGCAGCAAAAGGCACCCGTCACCGTGACGCGCCGCTGCCTGTACTTCTCCGCGGTCCGAGCCTGAAACGTGAAAGGTGTTCTTCTTATGGCTGATGCACTCTCCCTTGTCGCGCGTTCCCTGACTGAAATCCGCCCGGATCTGGGTGAGGAGGGCACGCCCATCACCCGGGAATCGGTTCTGTTCTATGCGAGGGACCCCGGCGTTCCGATTCTCGGTCTCGACTCGATGGAGGCCCTGGAACTCCTCGCGATCCTCGAAGAGGAATGCGACGTTCAACTGGCCGACACCGGAATCCGCATAGCCGAACTCCACACGGTCGGCGATGTGGTGGACGCCCTGGAGAAGGCCCTGTGACCGGCTCCGCCGCCCGCCCGGAGCGGTCCTCGTGACGGCCCGGGGCCACCGGCGGGTGCTGGTCACCGGCATGGGCGTCGAGTCCTGCGCCGGGGGCACCCCCGAGGAGCTGTGGAAGGCCCTCTCCGCCGGGGAACCGGCCCTCGCCCCGCTGGAGTTGGAGGAGCCGCTGCCCTGCGAGGTCGGCGGGGCGGTGACCGGCTTCGAGCCGGGCGACTACATGTCGCGGCAGCAGGTGCGCCGGACCTCCCGCTTCCAGCAGCTGCTCTTCGCCGCCGCCGTCAAGGCCGTCGAGAAAGCCGGGCTGCGCACACCCCCCGACGCCCTCTACGTGGGGACCGGGGGCGGTGGCCTGGACGAGTCGGCCCGTCTGGTGACCGTGCTGCGCGAACGCGGCTGGGCCGCCATGAACCGGCTCGGCCTGCTGCGGCTGCTACCCAACATGGCCGCGGGCCTGCTCGCCGGGGAGCTGTCGGTGACCGGCCCGGTGCTCACCCTCTCCACCGCCTGCAGCTCCTCCACCGACGCCCTCGGGGCCGGACTGCGCGCGGTGCGCGACGGCACCGCCGAAGTCGCCCTGGTCGGCGGGGTGGAGAGCTGGCTCGACCTGCCCTGCCTCGCCTCGTTCACGCTGCTCGACGCCCTCTCCCGGCGCCCGGCGGCCGAGGCGGCGCTGGCCTCGCGGCCCTTCGACCGGGACCGGGACGGCATGGTGCCCGCCGAGGGCGCCGGGGTGCTGGTGCTCGAATCGGAGGAGTCGGCCCTGCGGCGCGGCGCCGAGGTCCACGGGGAACTCCTCGGGGCCGCCGCCACCTGCGACGCGGGACACGCGGTGGCGCCGAGGGCGGACGGGGAGGTGGCGGCCCGGGCGGTCGTACGGGCCCTCGCGGACGCGGGTGTCGAGCCCGAGGCGGTGGACCTGCTCAGCGCGCACGGCACCTCCACGCCGCTGAACGACCGGGCGGAGACGGCGGCCATCCGGCGTGCCTTCGGCGCGCACGCCGGGCAACTGGCCATCACCGCGCCCAAGTCGGTGATCGGCCACGCCTGCGGCGCCTGCGGGATCCTGGAGAGCGTCGGGCTGCTGATGGCGCTGCGCCACGACTTCGTCCCGCCCACCGCCAACCTGGAGAACCCCGACCCGGAGTGCGACCTCGACTACACCCCGCTGAAGGGCAGGCCCGCCTCCCTCTCGGTGGCCGTCAAGCAGAACTTCGGCTTCGGCGGCCAGAACTCGGCGCTGGTCTTCGGCGCCGCCTGAGCACCACCGGACACCCGGGGCCGTACCGCAACCACGCGGTACGGCCCCGGCCGTATCGTTCCTGCACGCCTGCACGCCTGCACGCCTGCACGCCTGCACGCCTGCACGCCTGCACGCCTGCACGCCTGCACGCCTGCGTTCCGCGTACCCGTGCGCAACGCGCGCGGGTACGGAGCAGCTGGCCCCGTGCCGCGGCCTCGTAGGGTGCGGGCATGACACGACTCGACGGTTACGGGGTGCTGGTCACCGGTGCGGGGCAGGGGATCGGGGAGGCGGTCGCGCGGCGCTGCGCGCGGCTCGGCGCGCGGGTACTGGTGACCGATCTGGACCCGGAACGGGCCCGCCGGGTGGCCGGGCTGATCGGGGACGAGGGCGGCCGGGCGGATGCGGCCGCCTGCGACGTCCGGGACCCGGAGGCGGTGGCCGCGGCCGTCGGGCGGGCCGTGGACTCCTTCGGCGGTCTCGACGTCCTCGTCAACAACGCCTACGCCGCCCATCCCGACCCCGCCCGCTTCGAGGAGTACGAGGACGGGCCCTGGCTGGAGGACTTCGACGTGATCGTCAACGGGGCCTTCCGCTGCTGCCGCGCGGCCATGCCCCAACTGGCCGCGGCGGGCGGCCGGGGCGCGGTGGTGAACATCGGCTCGGTCAACGCCCAGCGCCACTTCGGCGGGCACGCCTACAGCGCGGCCAAGGCGGCGCTCGGCTCCCTCACCCGCACCCTCGCCGTGGAGAGCGCCCCGCGCGGGGTGCGGGTCAACCTCGTCGAGCCGGGGACCATCCGTACCTCGGTGTGGGACTCCCGCCCCGGGGCCCTCGAACGGGCCGCCCGCAGCTATCCCTTGGGCCGGGTGGGGGAGCCCGGTGACGTGGCCGCCGCCGTCACCTTCCTCGCCTCGGCGGACGCGGCGTGGATCACCGGTGTCACCCTGCCCGTGGACGGCGGCCTGCTGGTCAGCAACATGGGGCTCAACCGCGACCTCGGCGGCATCCCCGAAGCGGACTCCGGTGCCCTGGGCGGCAGTTGAGCGGCGTGCCTGAAGTCCCTCATCGGCAAGCTGATGTGACGCGCCGCCAAATATGACGTGCCGTCAAAACCATTGTTCCCAGACGGTCTTCAGATCACCTTGAGCTTCA
Organism: Streptomyces physcomitrii; assembly: GCF_012273655.1. Taxonomy (GTDB): domain Bacteria; phylum Actinomycetota; class Actinomycetes; order Streptomycetales; family Streptomycetaceae; genus Streptomyces; species Streptomyces physcomitrii. The sequence continues at coordinate 232,999 of NZ_JAAWWP010000006.1, forward strand.
CCAGGGCGCCGAGGGTGAGGGCCCCCGGCAGCAGCGGCACCCAGACCGTGACGATCCGGAAGCCGATGACGACGGCGGTGGCGAGGGCGGCGGGCGCGCCGGCCGCGACCAGGGCCACCACCAGCGCCGCCTCAACCGAGCCCAGACCGCCCGGAGTCGGGACCAGCGCCACGGCGCAGCTCGCGGCGAGATAGGCGAGCGCCATGTGCATCACCGGGATGTCCAGGCCGAGGGCGCGCCCCACCGCGACAAGGCCCGAGGCCTGGAGTGCGGGGAAGGCGAGCGAGCCGCCCCAGAGGGCGAGGGCCCGCGCCGGGCGGGCGTGCACGCGCCTGGCCTCACCGAGCGCCGTACGCAGGAAGCGCAGGAGGAGACCGCGTACCCGGCGCAGGCACAGCAGCACCCCGGCGCTCAGCAGTGCCGCTGCCCCGAGGCTCGACAGCAGCGGCCAGAGGGCCCCTTCGGGCAGCAGGGCGCCCAGCCGCAGGGCGTCCGGGAAGGCGAGCAGCAGGACGAGCAGGAGGCCGAGGCGGGCCGCGGTCTCGGTCAGGAGGTAGAGCGCGAGCGCGGCCGTGGAGCGCGCCGCGGGGATGCCGCAGACCGTCATGAAGCGCAGGCTGACCGCGCTCGCGCCGAGCCCGGTGGGCAGCAGGTGGTTGGCGGCGCCGGAGGCGAACTGCGTCGCCAACAGCCGTACCCGCGGCAGCCGTTCGGCCACCGCACCCTGCCGCGCGAAGGCGGCGGCCACCCACGTGAGGCAGGTGGTCGCCCCGGCGACGGCCAGCCAGGTCCGGTCGGCACCGGCGAGTTGGCGAAAGCCCTCGGCCAGCACGCGGCGGTGCCGCACCGCGAGCACCCCGACCAGGGCGAGCGGCAGCAGGCACAGCGCCTGCCGGAGCGGCAGCGGGCGGAGCGGCCGCCGCAGGGGCAGCGGCTCAGGGAGCCGGGACGCGGGCGCGGGGGTCACGTGGGGAACCGTCACACCGCCAGAGACTCGGCGCCGCACACCAACGAAGGGTGGCGCCCACGGGGACGGCGGCCGACAGCCGGGCCAAGGACGCGCGGCGGGCCGGGAGTTGGGCCTCCCTCCCAGTTCCCCGCGGTCAAGGAGGGCGCGGGCGAGGGCAGTCCGGCGATCTGTTGACCTGAACCTTGCTTGAGGTTCTAGGTTCCTCTCATGAGCATGGAAACCACAGCCTGGGCCCAGCTGCAGAACGTAGTCAGGGCCCAGGACCGCACCCGCCCCTTCCGCCGCGCGACCCTGCGCCGCATCGCCGACTTCGCCCGCCCGCACCGCGGCCGCATCCTGCGCTTCCTCGCGGTGAGCGTGGCCACGGCCCTGCTCGCCGTCGCCACCCCGGTACTCGCCGGACATGTCGTCCAGGCGATCGTCTCCGGCGACGACCCGGGCACCGTGATCCGCCTCGCCCTGCTCATCGCGCTGATCGCGCTCGGCGAGGCGGGCCTCGGCCTGGTCAGCCGCTGGCTCTCCGCGAGCCTGGGGGAGGGGCTCATCCTCGACCTGCGCACCGCCGTCTTCGACCATGTGCAGCGGATGCCGGTCGCCTTCTTCACCCGCACCCGCACCGGCGCCCTGGTCAGCCGCCTCAACAACGACGTCATCGGCGCCCAGCGCGCCTTCAGCAACACCCTCTCCGGCGTCGTCACCAACCTGGTCACCCTGGTCTTCACGCTGGCCGTGATGCTCACCCTGTCCTGGCAGATCACCCTGCTCGCGATGGCCCTGCTGCCGGTGTTCGTGGTCCCCGCCCGCCGGATGGGCACCCGGATGGCGCGGCTCCAGCGGGAGGCCGCCGAGCTCAATGCGGCGATGGGCACCCGGATGACCGAGCGCTTCTCCGCCCCCGGCGCCACCCTCGTCAAGCTCTTCGGCCGCCCGGACGAGGAGTCCGCCGAGTTCGCGGCCCGGGCCCGCCGGGTCAGGGACATCGGCGTACGCACCGCCATGGCGCAGTCCGCCTTCATCACCGCCCTCACTCTGGTCTCCGCCCTCGCGCTCGCCCTGGTCTACGGACTCGGCGGCTACTACTCGCTGCGCGGCGGCCTCGACGCGGGCGATGTGGTCGCCCTCGCCCTGCTGCTCACCCGCCTCTACGCGCCGCTCACCTCGCTGGCCGGGGCCCGCGTCGAGGCCATGAGCGCACTGGTCAGCTTCGAGCGGGTCTTCGAGGTGCTCGACCTGCCCCCGCTCATCAAGGAGCCCGAGGCGCCCCGCCAGGTGCCCGAGGGCCCGGTCTCGGTCGAGTTCGAGAAGGTGCGCTTCGGCTACCCGGCCGCCGACAAGGTCTCCCTCGCCTCCCTCGAAGAGGTGGCCACCCTCGACGACCGCGGCGGCGCCGAGGTGCTGCACGGCGTCTCCTTCCGCGCGGAACCCGGCCAGACCATCGCCCTGGTCGGCTCCTCCGGCGCGGGCAAGTCCACCATCGCCCAGCTGCTGCCCCGCCTGTACGACGCCGACGGCGGCACGGTCCGGATCGGCGGCATCGACGTACGCGAACTGTCCGCCGTCTCGCTGCGCTCCACCCTCGGCATGGTCACCCAGGACGGCCACCTCTTCCACGACACGGTCCGCGCCAACCTGCTGCTCGCCAGGCCGGACGCCGAGGAAGCCGAACTCTGGGACGCCCTCGGCCGGGCCCGCCTGGAGGAGTTGGTGCGCGCGCTGCCGGAGGGCCTGGACACCGTGGTCGGCGAGCGCGGCTACCGGCTCTCCGGCGGCGAGCGGCAGCGCATGACCCTGGCCCGGCTGCTGCTCGCCGGTCAGCGCGTGGTGATCCTCGACGAGGCCACCGCGCACCTGGACAACACCTCGGAGGCGATGGTCCAGGAGGCGCTGACCGAGGCGCTGGCGGGACGTACCGCCCTGATCATCGCGCACCGGCTCTCCACCATCCGCTCGGCGGACCGGATCCTGGTGGTCGAGGAGGGCCGGATCCTGGAACAGGGCACCCACGAGGAACTCCTCGCCGCCCGCGGCCGGTACGCCGAACTCCACGGCACCCGATTCCCACAAGAGCAGGGCGAGTTGGCCGAAGAGGCGGCCGGGGCGACCGCCTGATCCGCGGCGGTGCCCGGGGTGTTCACCGCGACTCTTGCCGTGTGCGCTCGAGAGCCGCGGTGACGGTGTCGTCGTAGCAGCCGATGGGCAGGCCGCCGGCGACCCCGATGCACCGATTGCAGAAGGTGCATGCCGCGACGCCGGCGCTCGGCTCCGGGAGAGCGCGCCAGAGGGACGGGTTGGCGATGAGCGCGCGGGCGCAGGACACCGCGTCGGTCCGGCCCGAGCTGATCGCCTCGGTCATCGCGGCGGGCGAGACGAAGCCGCCGACGGTGATGACCGGTATGTCGAGAGCGTCCTTGAACGCCTTCGCCTGCGGCAGGTTGTAGCCCTCGCTGTGGGGAAAGGCGCGTTCGAGGCCGAACTCCAGGAGTGGTGCCAGCGCCCGCAGCGCGAGCCGCCGCTTGCGGGTTCCCTCGCGCATCGCGCCCTTCGTCACCTGGGCGGTCACGTATCCGCGGAAGTGCCCGGAGGTCGTGCTCGGGAAGGAGGAGAAGTGGCCACGGGTGATCTCGACGGCGTCGACCCCTTCGTCCTGGAGGCGCAGCGCCAGTTCCACCTGGTCGTCCAGTCGCACCCCGCCGAACGGGATCGTGTCGGTGCCATTGAGCTTGACGATGACCGGATAGTCCGCGCCGACGCGTCGGCGCACCGCCCGGTAGACCTCGAGCGGCAACCGCATCCGGCGGTGCGCCGAGCCGCCGTACCCGTCCGACCTGCGGTTGGACTCCGGACTGAGGAACTGGCTCAGCAGATAGCCGTGGGCCATCTGGATCTGGACTCCGTCCATACCGGCCCCCTGCGCGCGTGCCGCGGCGGCGGCGTAGGACTCGACGAGCGCGGGGAACTCCTCGCGTCGGAGCGGGCGAGGCATCGTTCCCTGCGACTTCTCCCGGCGGGCCGAGGCCGATACGGCGTCAGGGACACCCGGCGCCGGTTTGGTCATCTGCCGGCCGCCGTGGTTGAGCTGGGCGAACAGCTTGCTCCCGCCCGCGTGAGCGGACCGCGCCCACTCGCGCAGGCCGGGCAGCATCGCGTCGGAATGGATGCCCGCCTGGCGGTGGGCGGATTTGCCCTGCCATGACACGAACATATTGCCGGTGACGATCAGCGGCGTGCCCGCGTCCACCATGGGGCGGTAGAAGTCGAGGAGTTCGTCGGTGACGGCGCCGTCCACCGTCGCGCGCGTCTCATGGGTGGCCGACTTGAAGAGCCGCCCCGCGACCTCCAACCGGCCGATGCGCAGGGGAGTTCGCAGCAGTGGCGTGTTCATCAGCTTGCCCTCTCTGACGTGCTCGATCGAAGAGGGCCGACACCCTGGGTACGGGGCGGGCCCTTGCCCATGGGACCAAGTTCCCGGGCTCAGAACTTGACGCCAGGCGACACCTTCCGGGCACGATGGAGGCGTGGAAACCGTCGTGCGGCCCGGCAGCCTGCGGGGCTGGTCCGATCTCGTGGCCCGGCTGGGCGGCGATCCGCGGGCGCTCCTCAGATCGGCGGGGCTGGCGGAGGACGCTCTCGCGGACGAGGACTTCCCGATCTCCGCCCACGGGGCCATGACCCTGCTCGAACTGTCCGCGCACGCGCTTGCCTGCCCGGACTTCGGCCTTCGGCTTTCCCTCTTCCAGGACGTCGACGCCCTGGGACCTCTGGAGGCGGTGCTGCGCAACGCCGCCACCGTTCGCGCCACACTCGGGCTGGCAAGCCGATGGCTGTTCGTCCACAGCCCCGCACTCCGGCTCTCGATCGAGGAGGACGGTGAGCGCGCCGCGATCGTCTTCGACCTGCTGCTGGAACCCCGTCCGCCCGCCCGGCAGACGGTGGAGCTGGGGCTGGCCACCTGCCATCGCATGCTCGTCACCGTCCTCGGGAGCTCCTATCGGCCACTGGCCGTGTCGCTGCCGCATACGCCTCTCGCCCCGCTGACGCGCTACGTCCAGTTCTTCTCGGCGACCGTCCATCCGGAGAGCAGAGACGCGCGACTGGTCGTACCGCGGCGGCTTCTCGACGAGCGCGTGCCCGGTGCCGATGAAGCGATCCGGGCGAACGCGCTCGCGTTCCTGGAGTCCCGGTTTCCGCGCCCGGACGCGACCACCACCGAACGGGTTCGCCACCTCCTCTTCCGCACCCTGGGTACGCAAGACGACGACTACCGGGCTGTCGCGCGCTCGCTGTCGATGCATCCCCGTACGATGCAGCGCCGCCTGCGGGCAGAGGCCACGACGTTCGAGCGGATCAAGGACGAGGTGCTCCGCACCACCGCCCACCGCTACCTGACCGAGTCCGGCATCTCGGCCACCCGGCTCGCTCAGGTCCTCGGACTCTCCGAATCGTCCGCGCTGTCGCGGGCGACCAGGCGGTGGTTCGGCATGTCGCCGAGGGAGGTACGGCAGCGGCGGGGCGGAACCGGGATTCCCTGAGGGCCGGGGGGCGATCTCGTGGTCGAGGAGGAGTCGGGGGAGCGGAACGGGCACCAGGGCCCCGCCGGAGACCTCGCCCCCGAGCCGCTCAAGACGTACTGAATGTCCACTTCTCTTATGATGGCCGGGGGGCGACGCCGGGAACGGACGGATACCCATGAACGGACCCGTGAACGCCGAGGGGGCCGGCGCGGGAGAGGGCGGCCCGCCGCCGGAGCCCTGTCCCGCCACTGCCTGGGTGGACCGGGCGGGCACCGTCCAGCTGTGGAGTGCGGAGGCGGAGGCCCTCCTCGGATACCCGGCGGAGGAAGTCTGCGGCACCCCGGCGGTGGAGCTGTTGGCCACGCGCGGGGACCGGGAAGCGGCGCTGGCCCGGCGCGACCGGCCCGAGGCCGGTCAGCGCTGGGACGGGGTTCTCGCCTTGCGGCACCGTGCCGGGCACGAGGTGAGTGTCGCGCTGCGCGTGCGTCCGCTCACCGACCGGGAGGGCCGGGCGGGATGGTCGGTCTCCGCGGGGGACGCTCGGCGGATCGAACGGGAGGACCGCGACCGGGCGATGCTGCGGGCCCTGTTCGAGCAGTACCCCGGCCCCATCGCGCTGGTGGACGGCGAGTTGCGGTACCGGTTGCTGAACGCGGCGGCGGAGCGCGTTCTCACCCACCCGGGAAACCGGCTCCTCGGCGGGCACGTCGGGACGGACACCTCTCCCGTCGGCTCCGGAACGATCGACCGGGTTCTGCGGCAGGTCCGGGAGACGGGTGAGCCCGTCCTCGGTCTCCCGGTGCGGGAAAGCCCCTCGACCGGTCCGGACCGCGACCGTACGTGGTCGCTGTCCACGTTCCGCCTGACCGACCCGGACGACCGCCTCCTCGGCCTGTGCCAGACGTACCTCGACATCACGGACGGGCACCGGGCCGAGCGGCGCCTGGAACTGCTGACCAGGGCCGGAGCGGGCGTCGGTGCCACGCTGGACGTGGCACGCACCGCCCAGGAGCTGGCGGACGTCCTCGTGCCGACCCTCGGCGACGTGGCGTGGGTGGCCCTGTCCGAGGCCGTGCTGGAGGGGGACGAGCCCCCGAAGATGTTCGGCCCGGGGCGGTGGAACCTGCGCCGGATCGGTGTGGCCCCCTCGGGCGGCGGCTGGCCCACCGGTCTCCCGGCCGCGGGTGCGGTTCCGCCCGCGCTGCCGGACATCGCGCTGCTCCGGAGAATCGGCCAGGGTGAGACCGTCCTGCTGCCGGACCGGGACAGCGTGATCGCCGCAGCCGAGGGGCACGTGGAGCTGGCCCATCTGTTCGTGCCCGAGGGCGGCCACTCGGCGATCGCGGCTCCGTTGTTCGCCCGCGGCCTCGTCCTCGGCACCGTGGTCGTCTGGCGCACCCGCCGGCCCGTCCCCTTCGGCCAGGAGGACGCCGACCTGCTGACGGAGATGGCGTCCCGGGCCGCACTCGGCGTGGACAACGCCCGCCGCTACACGCGCGAGCACCGGGCGTCCGTCGCCCTGCAGCGGGGCCTGCTCCCCGCGGCCGCCACCGACACCCCCGCGGCGGAGACCGCGGGGTTCTATGTGCCGGCGGGAGGCGGAGCGGAGATCGGCGGTGACTGGTACGACGTCATCGCCCTCCCGTCCTTCCGTGTCGCCCTCGTCGCGGGCGACGTCATGGGACAGGGGCTGCCCGCCACCGCCACCATGGGCCGGCTGCGCACGGCCGTCGACGCCCTGGCCGATCTGGAGCTGGACCCGGACGAACTCCTCGCCCACCTCGACGACCTCGTCCAGCAGCTCCAGGACGAGGCGCCCCACCAGGGGGACACCGTCGGCGCCAGCTGCCTGTACGCCGTCTACGACCCCGTCACCTGCCAGTGCACCGTGGCCGCCGCCGGACATCCACCGCCCCTCGTGGTCCGGCCCGACGGCAGCGTCGGATCCGTCGAGATCTCGCCCGGACCCTTGCTCGGCGTGGGCGGGATGCCGTTCGAGGCGACCACGTTCGCTCTTGAGCCCGGCAGCATCATCGCGGTGTACACCAAGGGCGTCGTCTACCGGGAAGACCACGATCCCGACGCCGGTGCCCGGCGGCTGACCGACCGGCTCGCGCGGTTCGCAGGCGACGGCCGTGCCCTGGACGCCGCGGGACACGAGCTGCTCCGGAGCCTGGGCGAGGTGCCGGCCCGCGACGACATGGCCCTGCTCCTGGCGCGCACCCGTGCCCTCGATCCGGCGAACACCGCGAGCTGGGAATTCCCCGCGGACGCGTCCGTCGTCGCCGCCGCGCGCAAGGCGGCGGCCGGGCAGCTGGCCGCCTGGGGACTGGACGAGATGTCCTTCACCACCGAGCTGATCGTCAGCGAACTCGTCACCAACGCCGTCCGGTACGCGGGCGGCCCCGTCGGCCTGCGCTTCATCCGGGAGAACGTGCTGGTCTGCGAGGTCGACGATCCCAGCAACACCCAGCCGCGGCTGCGCCGGGCCCGCTGGTCCGACGAAGGGGGCCGGGGCCTGTTCCTCATCGCCCAGCTCACCACCCGCTGGGGCAGCCGCTACGCACGGAGCGGAAAGACCATCTGGACCGAACAACCCCTCACCGCTGATCTCGCCACCGCTGCTCTCGCCCTGCCCGAGTCGCCGCCGTGATCGCGGCCGGTACGCCGACGAGCGGAGACCCCTCCCGGTAGCGCGCCGAAGGGCGGGGACCCGGAACCACTCGGCCGTCCTGAACATCGTCCGCTCGATGGGTCAGGAGCCGCCGGGAGTGGAGTCGGAGGGAGGCGCGCCGGTCTCCGGCGGGGTGGCGCTCGCCTCGTCCGAGGGTTCCTCGGTGACAACCGTCACCGTGCTTCCCGCGGCCACCTCGCTGCCGGGCCCCGGGATGCTCGACGTGACGACCGCGTCCGAGGCGCCGGAGGAGTCGGAAGCGACACCGACCCGCAGCCCGAGGGATCGCAGGTCGCCGCGCGCCTCGGCCAGGGTCTTGCCCACGATGCCGGCGGGTATCCGGACCGTCTCCACCCGCTTCGCCACCTCGACGTCGACCGAGGAGCCCGGCTCGACCTCGGTGCCGTGCGGGACGCTCTGTCCGACGACCGTTCCGGCCTTCTCCCCCTCATCGGCCTCGACCTCGGTCGTACTGCCCAGCGCGAGGCCGTGGTCGGCGAGCAGCCGCTCGGCCTCGGAGACGGTCCTGCCGGTGAGGTCGGGCACGGTGGAACTGTCGGGCGCCTCGGCCACGGTGAGGGTGATCTCGGCGCCCTTCTCGATTCTGCGGCCACCCGCCGGATCCTGTTCGAGCACCGTTCCGGGGTCGTCCTCGGATGCGAGGTACCTGGTCTTCACCGTGAAGCCCTTGTCCCGCAGGATCCGGGACGCGTCGCCCTCGTCCTTGTCCGTGATGTCCGGGACCTCGGCCTTCGGGGAGCCGGTGGAGACCACGACATGGATCGCCTTGCCCTCGTCGACCTCTCCGCCCTCCGGGGTCTGGCTGCACACGCGGTCCCTGGGCTGGTCCGCGCAGGGCGCGCTCTTGTCGACGGCGACCGCCAGGCCCGCGTTGTCCGCCGCGGCGCGCGCATCCTCCAGCGTCTCACCGACGAGATCCGGCACCGGCACGGTGTCGGCGCCGCCGCCCCCGAACATAAGCCGGCCGATCAGCAGCGCGCAGGCGATCACCAGGACGCCCGCCGCGCCGAGCAGCAGCGCGGCCCTCTTGCCGCTTCCGTGCGTCGGCTCCTCGTCCGTGTCGTCCGGGAGCACCCGCACTTCACTGTCCTCGTCCGTCACCGAAGGGAACGCGGCGGTGACGGGGGACATGCCTCTTCCCCTTCCCAGGCAGGCCTCGACCTCGGCACGCATCTCGGCAGCGGACCGAGGCCGGAACTCGGGGCGCTTGGCCAGGGCCCACAGCACGAGAGCGTCCGTCTCGGGGGTGACCGCCGGATTGTGGTGGCTCGGTGGCCGCGGCGCTTCCTGGACGTGCTGGTACAGCACCGCCGTGGGGGAGTCGCCGGTGAACGGAGGCCGGAACGTGAGCAGTTCGTACAGCAGGCAGCCGAGGGAGTACAGGTCGGAACGGGCGTCGGCCTGGAGCCCCATGGCCTGTTCCGGGGAGAGGTACGGTGCGGTTCCGATGACGGCCGACGTCTGTGTCAGGCCCCCGCCCGTCTGCGTCAGGCCCCCGTCGCGGACGTCGCGCGCGATCCCGAAGTCCATGACCTTGACCTGACCGGTATGGGTCAGCATGACGTTGGCGGGTTTGATGTCGCGATGCACGATGCCGCCGCGGTGCGCGTGCTCAAGTGCCCGCAGTACGTCGAGGGCCGTGTCCAGGACCTGCTCGGGACTCAACGCCCGTCCTGCGTCCAGGAGTTCGGCCAGGGTGAACCCTTCGACGTACTCCATCACGATGTACGGCAGGCAGGAGCCCCCGTACGGCAGGTCCTCGCCGGTGTCGTAGACCGCGGCGACGGCCGGATGGTTCAGCGATGCGGCGGACTGCGCCTCGCGACGGAACCGGGCCTGGAACGCGGGGTCCTGGGCCAGCTCGGAGCGGAGTGTCTTCACGGCGACGGAGCGGCCGAGGCGGAGGTCGTGAGCCAGGTGGACATCGGCCATGCCGCCACGGCCGAGCAGGTGGCCCAACTCGTAGCGGCCGCCCAGAGTTCGCCCCGTCCGGCTGCGGACCGGTGGCGTGTGCCAGGCGGAGGCTCCGGAGTGGACCGGTTGTCCGTCACCGCGTGCCCAAGGGCTGCCGGTATCCGAGGGAGCCGGATGGTCCGGCCCGCCGAGGCTCACTGGACGTCTCCGTGCGAGGCCGACGCACGGCACCGGGCGGCGAGCGCACCGGTGCGAGGCGAACGGGCGGGATCCTCCGGCCGTTCGTCTGCGGCGTTCATGGACACCTCTCCACCCCTTTCGACTCGGAGAGCCGACTCGTCTGCAGGAAGCCGTACGGCCGGGAGCAGGCAGCTCAGCCGAGTGCGGGCAGCGGACGGGTGGCCACGTCCCAGGCCTCGTCGTACGGCAGGCCGAACATGCGCAGCAGGTTGGCCGCGAGGCGGTCGCCGGCCTGCCCGGCGTCCATGTGCGGCTCGGCGTCGAGCAGGTGCATCAGGCCCAGAAGGGAGCCTCCGGCACTCGCCAGCGCCACTTCGAGATCTCCGACCTGCAGACGGCCGGTGGCCTCGCCCGCGCGGAGGAGTTCACGGGCCCGCGGGGCCAGTCCGGCGGGAGACGTCAGGCGGGGGAGGCCGACACGGAGCAGGATGCGCGCGACCTGGGGATGGTTGCGCTGCAGACGGCCCGTCAGCCGCACCCCCACGGCGAACACCTCGGCGCAGTCGTCCAAGTGCGCGACCGCTGACTCCAGTCGCACGCTGTGCTGTTCGAGGAACATGGACATGGCCGCTTCGAGCACATCCCTCTTGCTCGCGAAATGGCCGTAGAACGTCCCGAACCCGACGTCCGCCGCTTCGGTGATCTCCCGGATGCCCATGTCCGCGCGGTGCTGCTCGGCGAGCAGGTGCTGTGCCGCATCGAGGAGGGCGGCTCGGGTGTGTGCCCTCCGCCGGGAGAGGCGTTCGGGGCGACCGTGTTCTTCTCGTCGGGTCACGCAGGGTCTGTCCGCTGCTTCAGCCATGCCCGACACGCTACTCAGATTGATGAAAAAATCAAAACCGATCGAGATTGACGAATCTGATCGATGGATCCCATGATCTCGGCAGTGCCGGCAGAAGATCCGCCTCGACCGGGTCCTGCCGAGACGTCCCCCGATCCCGCATGCTCCGCTCCCGGACCGCATCCGGTCCGGGAGCGGCGTGCGAGTCCCCGGAATCCTTGAAACCAGGAGTTGTCGTGACCCGAGGTGACCGTTCCCCTTCTCACCGACTCGGTCGGCGAGGTGTGCTGAAGGCCGCCGGTGCGGCCGGTGCCGCAGCGATCGGCGGTACAGCCGCGCTGGCCGCCAACAGGGCGGCGGCTGTTGACGCGGCGCCGGCCTCACGGCCTGCGGGCAACTACCGCATCGACGTGCATTGCCACATCATCCCGGACTTCTACCGCGAGTCGCTGGCAGACCATGACATCACCGAGATCGGTGGTGTGCCGGTTCCCGACTGGTCTCCGCAGCTGGCGGTGCGCTTCATGAACCGCTACGGGATCCAGACCCAGATCGTGTCCGTCTCCGAACCGGGTGTCGTGTATCTGCCGACGTCCGACGCCCGTATGGAGATGGCCCAGAAGCTGAACGACTACATCAGCGAGACCTTGGTCCACACCCGGGATGCCCAGCTGGCGCGGCGCTTCGGCGGTTTCGCGCTGCTTCCCCTCGGAGACCTGACCTCCTCGGACGACATCCAGAACGCCGTCACCGAGGCGAGGCGGGCGATCGACGAACTGAAGCTGGACGGCATCGGCATCTTCAGCAGCTACGACGGGGTCTATCTCGGCGACCCTCGTCTCGACCCGTTGATGGAGGCGCTGGACGACCTGGGCGCGATGGTCTTCATCCACCCGGTCACCCCGCAGCACTATCCGGACCTGGATCTGCCGCCGTTCCTCTACGAGTTCACCTTCGACACCACCCGCGCGCTGGTCAACATGCTCTACAAGAAGGTCTACACGCGCTACAAGGGGATCCGCTGGCTCGGCGCACACGCCGGCGGGACCCTGCCGTACATCTCCTACCGCACCAGCCTGCTCTACTCCAAGACCGTGGGGCTGGCGCAACTGCTGGGCCTCGACGGGCTCGACGACGCCAATGTGCTGTACCGGCGGCTCTTCGTCGACACCGCCTTGTCTCCCGCTCCGCAGTCGATGCAGTCGGTCAAGGAGTTGACCGGCGTCGGTCACATCCTCTTCGCCACGGACTGGCCGTTCACGGCGCAGCTGTTCCCGGCCGCCGGGGATCCCGCCCCTCAGCTCGACGAGACCTTCACCTCGAAGGAGCGGCTGCGGGTGGAGCGGGACAACGCGCGAGAGCAGTTCCCGCGTCTCGTCAAGCGCTTGGAGAAGTGACGGAGAGCCCGCTGCCCTTCAGGCGCGCGGTGCGGGCGCCTGGGGCAACGGGCGCCGGGCTACGTCGTCGGCGTCCTCGGCGGAGAGGCCGAGCATACGCAGCACAAGGGCGGCCGTCCGCTCGGCGGCCTCGGGGCTCACCACCTCCGGGCGGTGGGATCCGAGTTCGAGCAGTCCGAGGAGCGCGCCTCCCACCGCCGAGAGCGCGATGTCAGGGCTGTCCACCGTGAAGCGGCCGCTCGCGGCGCCGACCTCGATGTCCCGCAGGGCCCTGGGGGCGAGACCGCTCTCGGCGTGCAGCTGCGCCATACCGCGGTGGCGCAGGATCTTGGCCAGCTCCGGGTGGGTCCCGACCATGCCGATCGTCAGACGGACGTTGGCGGCGATCACCTGGGCGGGGTCGTCGAGCACCGCCGTGACCTCGTCCAGCAGTTGCCCGTACTCCTCCAGCGCGTCCGCCACGGCCGCGTCGAACAGGGCGGACTTGTTCTCGAAGTGGTTGAAGAACGACCCGAAGCCGACATCCGCTTGTTCCGCGATCCTCTGGATGCTCGCCTCCGGCATCGCGTTCTCCTCGGCCAGGATGACGCGAGCGGCGGCGATCAGCGAGCGCCGGGTCTGAGCCCGGCGGCGTTCGAAGCGGGTCCCGGTGCGGGACGACTTCTGCTCTGACATGGCATCAGCGTAGATCAGCCGTCGAACGCGGGCGGCAGGGGCTCTCGTGCGATCCGGCGCGCCTCGCTCGACTCGACGCCGAGGGAGACGAGCACGCCTTCCGCCAGCTGATCGGCCGATGCGCTCGCATCGGCCTCCGGGTGTGCGTCGAGGAACTGCACCACACCCAGCAGGGCTCCCAGGATCGCCATGAGGGCGAACTCGATGTCCGCGGGGGCGGCGAACCGCCCCGACTCCACGCCGAGCGCGAGATTCGCCCGCGCCCGGGCGGTCGGGCCCGTGGTGTCGAGGAGCAGTCTGGTGCCCTGGTGCAGGAAGATGCGGGCCATCTCGGGCTGCTGCCGTTGCAGCCGCCCGGTGGTGCGGATGCCCAGGGCGAGCACACGGGCCGGATCGTCGATGCCCCGCGTGAGGACGTCCAGGACCCTGCTGTGCTGCGCGAGGGTCACGTGGACCGCTTCGTCGAAGAGCTCTTCCTTCGAGGTGAAGTGGTTGAAGAAGGAGCCGAAGCCCACGTTGGCGGTTTCCGTGATCTCCCGGATGGCGACGTTGATCCGCCGCTGGGCGAGGAGGGTCTGCGCGGCTGACACGAGCGCCGCACGCGTGCGCGCCCGCTGGCGGCCCATCCGTCCTCCGGGCGCACTGCCGGACTTCGCGGTGTTCGCCTCGGGGGACATGGAGCCTGCCTTCAGTGCCGCGGCACTCGTTCTGATGGTGTCGTCACCTGTGATGGTAGTCGTGCTTCCGGTCGGGCTCGGCCGGTCGTGCCGTGGACCTCGCCCCGGGGGTCGGGCGTCACTCCCGGGGTGGCCGCAAGGTTGATGAATTCATCAGCTGGCATTGACCCGGCCGGGAAGCGATGGCTAGGTTGATGAGAGCATCAGTCATGAGAGGTCGATCAGTTACTCGGCTGTCGACCGTCCTGGCCGGATGTTCCGCGGTTCTCACCTCCGCGGGCGGGGTTTCGTCACCCCCGGCTGATCCTCCACGGTCCGCATCGCCGGCGAGGGGTCCGTGTCGACTGAGTGCTTTCCACCCGATTCGAGCAATACGAGGTTTGACATGCCCATGCATAGAAAGCGCACGCTGCGCGGACTCGGCATCTCGCTCGCGCTGTGCTCCGGCATCGGCGCCGTCACGCTGCTGCCCAGTCCGAGCGGTGCGGCTCAGCGGCAGACGGTGCCCGTGGCGAGCCAGGCGAAGGGGAAGGACGCCGACAAGCTCGCCGCCGCCGCGATCCGGGCGCTCGGTGAGCACCCGCGCGACGCCCGCGTCTCCGAGGGTGTGAGCTTCCGCGCCGTCTCCACGCTCGTCGACCCGGACGGCACCACGCACACCCGGCTCGACCGGACGTACAAGGGCGTACCGGTCCTCGGAGGCGACCTCGTCGTCCACCTGAAGCGCGACGGCGCGTGGAAGGGCATCTCGCAGACCCTCGGTGCCCCACTGGAGCCGGCGAGCAGCGCGGGCGTCACCGCCGACCGCGCCCTCACCGAGGCCCGCGCCCCCCGGGACGGGCTGCGCGGCATCTCCGGTGTCAAGGCCGAGGGCAAGCCGCGCCTGGTCGTCGACGCGACCGGCAGCGCGCCGCGCCTCGCCTGGGAGGTGACCACCACGGGTACGCAGTACGACGGGACGCCGAGCCGACTGGCGACCTATGTCGACGCGGCCGACGGCAAGGTCATCCGTGACGTCCAGCAGATCCGTAGTCTTCGCGCCACGGACCTCTCGAAGGCCGCCGCGGTGTCCGGCGACACCCCCGGAGCTGAGGACCGCAAGGCGTTCGAGGAGGCGAAGGCCCGCCAGGAGGCGTCCGACGGCTCCCCCCGGGCTGTTCCCGCCAAGGGCAGGACGCTCTACGGCGGCGAGGTGGATCTCGGCGCGGTGCAGGTGGGCGACCAGTACGTCCTGCAGGACCCCGCCCACGGATGGTCCTTCACGACCGACATGCTCAACCTCGGCGACGGACCGCTCTGCTCCACCGACGGGTACTGCTGGAACGGGGTGCCGGTCACCGCCGACACGGCGCTCTTCGGTGACGGGACGAACGACTCCCGCGACTCGGCGGCGGCCGACGCCCAGTACGGCACCGACGCCACCTGGGACTACTACAACGACGTACACCGGCGTCAGGGCATCTGGGACATCCCGGTCGGCTCCTACAACCGCGTCCACTACCAGCACAAGTACGTCAACGCGTTCTGGGACGGCGAGAAGATGACCTACGGCGACGGCGACGGCGTCGAGTACGGTCCGCTGACCTCACTGGACGTGGCCGGGCACGAGATGTCCCACGGTGTCACGGAGAACACCGCGCGGCTCGCGTACTTCGGTGAGTCCGGCGGGCTCAACGAGGCCACCTCCGACATCTTCGGCACGATGGTCGAGTTCCACGCCGACAACGCCACCGATCGCGGCGACTACCTGGTCGGCGAGCAGTTCGACCTCAAGGAGCACACCGGCTTCCGCCGCATGGACGACCCGGCCTCCGACGGCGACTCCCTCGGCTGCTGGAGCCCGCGGGCGAAGCTGGTCGACGTCCACTACTCCAGCGGTATCGGCAACCACTTCTACTACCTGCTCGCGGAGGGCTCGGGCGAGAAGACGATCAACGGTACCGCCCACAACTCGCCCACCTGCGACGGTTCCGCCGTGACCGGCATAGGCCGGGACAAGGCGCAGGCGGTCTGGTACCGGGCGCTGACGACGTACATGACCGCCCTCACCGACTACCGGCTCGCCCGGGTGGCCACCCTCCGGGCCGCGGCGGACCTGTACGGAGAGGACAGCGCCGAGTACACCGCGGTCGGCGACTCCTGGGACGCCGTGGGCGTCACCGGCCTCCCGGTCGAGCTGCCCCGCTGACGCTCCTCGCGAGCACCTGAGCCGGCCCCGCCGGTTCAGCGGCCGAGGCCCCCGCGCAGTGCCGGGGGCCTCGGCCGGTGTCGTACCGCCGTGCGGGGTGGGCCGGTACCTCAGCCGGTCTCGGGCGGGCGCGGACCGTCGTCGGATGCCGGGGGTGTCCTCGGTGCGCGGAACAGGCAGCCGATCGCGGCGGCCAGAACGATGACGCTGACGGCGGTGAGCGAGGCGGACAGGCCGTCCATGAAGGCGGACTTGACGCCGTCTGCCAGGGCCGTGCCCCGGGCACCGAGCCGATCGGCGACGTGCAGGCCCGCCGCGGCGGAGTCGCGTGCGGCCTCGGCGGTAGCGGCGGGGAGCCGGTCGAGCGAGTCGGGCAGGTGGGAGCGGTAGTGGCTGCCGTAGATCGACCCCATCAGGGCGATGCCGACGGCCGAGCCGACCTCGCGGGTGGTGTCGTTCATCGCGGAGGCGACTCCCTGCTGGCCGCGGCCGAGCGAGCCGGTGATGGCGGAGGTGCCCACGGCTCCGGACAGGCCGATGCCGAAGCCCGCCAGGACGAGTCCGCCGAGGAACGGCGGGTAACCGGAGCCGACGTCGAGCCGGGAGATGACGAACAGTCCGGCGCTCAGCAGGAGCAGGCCGACGGTCATGGTGGCCTTCATCCCGGCCCGCCGCACCAGGTGCGGGGTGGCCTGGGAGGTGGGCAGGACGACGACGGCGACGGGTACGAGGGCGGCGGCGGCCCTGAGCGGGCTGTAGCCGAGGATGAGCTGCAGATACTGCAGGCCGACGAAGAAGAACCCGAAGACGGCCATGAACTGCACGAGGACGGTGATCGCGCCCGCCCGGAAGCCGCGGATGCCGAACAGGGCGGGATCGAGCAGGGGGTGCTCACGCCGCAGTCCGAGCCAGGCGTAGGCGGTGAAGGCCAGCACCGTGACCACGAGGGCGGCGATCACGGCGGGCTCCGTCCAGCCCTGCTCGTTGCCTTCGATGATGGCGAAGACAAGGGTGCCGATCCCGGCAGCGGTGCAGACGGCTCCGGACACATCAGGCGGGGCGGGGTGCTCGTCCCTGGTGTCGGGCGACAGGAGCAGGGCGGCGACGGCGGCCACCAGGGCTACCGCGGCGCTGGTGACGAAGAGCGAGCGCCAGGAGAACCACTCCAGCAGAGTCCCCGCGGCGAGCATGCCGAGGATCGCTCCGGCGGCGGCGAAACCGGACCAGGTGGCCACGCCCTTGCCGCGCTGCTCGGGAGGGAAGGCGGCGGTGATCGTGGACAGGGTGCCCGGCATGATCATCGCGGCTCCCAGGCCCATGACGACGCGCCAGACCACCAGCGTGGTGGTGGAGTCGGCGAAGGAGGCGGCCAGGGAGGCGAGACCGAAGACGACGGTGCCCGCGACCAGGACCTTGCGGCGCCCGATGCGGTCGCCGATGGCACCGAGGGGCAGGACGAGAGCGGCCAGGGCGACGGTGTAGCCGTCGGCGATCCAGGTCAGTGAGCCGTTGGTGGCCGACAGGTCGATGGCGAGGTCGGGCAGGGCGAGGTTGAGCGCGGAGACGGAGGCGACGACCAGGACCAGGGACAGGCACATGGCGAAGAGCACGCCGCGGTGGCCGGCCCGTCCGGTCGCGACGGTGTCCTGCCGGTCTTCGGGCTGGTCGCCAAAGGGGCGGTGCGCGTTGGCGGGCATGAGGAAACCGTCTCAGTCGGTGCCGGGCTGGAGGAGTCGGAAGACCAGGCGCGCGGCGGTGCGCTGGGCCGCGTTGCGCAGGCGTACCGGGGCCGGCAGGGCCGGGGCCGCGGTGGGGGCGGTGGCGGCCAGCCGGGGGAAGAGCGCTTCGGCGTTGGTGCGGTTGACGGCCTTGAGCGTGCCCGGGTCCACGTTGTCGTCGAGACCGCCCGCGAAGTACTGCCCGGCCGCGGTGGGGGCGAAGGGCCAGTCGCTGCCGAAGAGCACGTGTCCGGGGCGGGCGAAGGCGAGCAGGGTGGGCAGGGCGGCCGGACTGGAGGACAGGGCGGTGTCGAAGTAGAAGGAGCGGAAGTCGTCCAGTACGTCGAGCGGGCTGCGCGCCTTGTCCTCGGCGATGGTGAGGGCCATGCGGTGGGAGGAGTAGGGGACGAAGCCGCCGGCGTGGCTGAGGATGAACCGGATGTCCGGGTAGCGGCGCGGGATGCCGTTGCGGACCAGGAGGTAGGCGGCGCGGGTGGTGTCCAGGAGGAAGTCGGCGGCGAAGGCGGGAATGCCGTCGACCGGGGGAGCGGGCAGTTCGGCCGGGTGGACGAAGACCACCGCGCCGCGGTCGTTCAGCGTCTGCCACAGGGCGTCCTGGTCTTCCGCGCCGAGGTAGGTGCCCCGGTTGTTGGCGAGCAGGGTGACACCGTCGGCGCGCAGCTCGTCCAGTGCGCGCGCGGCCTCGGTGGCCGAGGCGTCGGCGTCGGGCATCGGCAGCGTGGCGAAGAAGCCGAAGCGGCCGGGGTGGTCGGCGGCCAGGGCCGCGGAGTGGTCGTTGAGGCGCCGGGCCAGATCGGCGGCCTCGGCGGGTCCGGGGAGGAAGCCGGTGCCCGGGGTGGAGACGGAGACGATCGAGGTGGTGGTGCCGAGCAGGTCCATCAGCCGCAGGGCGGACTCGGGGCTCCATGCGGGCAGGGCGCGGCCGCCGGCGTCGGCGATACCGGCCTTGGCGAGCTCCTCGCGGTAGAAGTCGGGCACCACGTGCTGGTGGACGTCGATGCGCTGTGCCGAAGGGGACATGAAGCGGCCTTTCCTGCGGGTGTACGAGATGCGGCGGGGGAGCCGGGTCCTTCCGGCGGTCGACCGGGCGCTGCCGACCCGCCTGGCCCTCTGGGCATCGGTGTCCGGGGCAGCGTGGAGGCCCGGTTCGGCGGTGGCGCGGGGTCGATGGGCGACCGGAAGAAGAGGGAAGAAGAGACGGAGCAGAAGAGACGGGGGCAGAGCGGACAGGGGAGTCGCCCGTGTGGTGCGTGAGGTCTCAGACGGGGTGAGGGGCGGGCGGCTGACGTCGGAGTAAGGGCACCGGCGCGGAGCCGAGGGCTCCGAAATGGGCCGTTGCCCTTGCCGCTGCCTTCCGGCCGACGCCGGTGCAGGGAGCCGTGGTCATGACGCCGGGCGCGGTCATGTGCCCGGCGTCCGGCTCGCTGCCGTGCCCCTCGCCGCCATGCGGGTCCCCGCCTCGTAGACCAGCTGGGCGTGCAGTTCGAACAGCGCCACGAGGTCGACGTCGTCGCCGTTGATCTCCCGCTGGACGAACAGCCCGTCGGCGCCCGCGACGGCGTAGGTCGTCAGGGCGTGCACGGACTCCTCGTCGAGGTCCGGGACGAGCGTCCGGGACATCTCGGCGATCTTCGTGCGCGCGATGTCGCGGACCTGGAGGAACACCGTCCGGCCGCGGGGCTCCGCGGGGCGCCGTTCCAGGGCGAGCATCAGACCGAGACGGAGGAAGTCGGGGGCGTCGATCAGCGACCTCGCCACGTTCCCCGCCATGGCGGTGACCCGGTCCAGCGGGGTCCCCGTCTCCTCGCCCGGCAGCTCGACGGCGGCGAGCCAGGTCTCGAAGCTGCGCTCGATGACCGCGGCGATCAAGTCGTCCTTGTCCTTGAAGTGCCAGTAGATCGAGCTGGCGGGCAGTCCGCACTTGGCGCTGACGGCCGCGATCGACGTGCCTTCGTATCCCCGCTCGCCCGCGATCTCCATGGCGGCGTCGAGGATGCGCTGCCGCGACTCCACTCCGTTCGCGCGCTTCTTGCGGGTCGTCTGCGGCTTCGTCATGGCAGGTGCCCCTCGTGGTGTGCGCTTCTCGCCGGCTGCTTGACCCTATCCGGCGGCAAGTCTACCGTAGCAGTCGTTCCAATTGGAATGTACGCTACAGCAAGAGCCGTGCGAGACGAACGACAGTGAGGTGGCCTGATGGACGGGACCGGGGCCGGGCCGGGGACCGAGGACAGCGCCTACGACGTGGCGGTGATCGGTTACGGGCCCACGGGCGTGACCGCGGCGAACCTGCTCGGCGCGATGGGGCTGCGCGTCGTCGTCCTGGAACGGGATGCCGAGATCTTCACCCGCGCACGGGCCATCTCCACCGACGAGGAGGTCGTCCGCATCTGGCAGCGGGTCGGGCTGGCCGAGCGCCTCAAGCGGGACATGCTGACGGAGCGGCCGGTGGACTTCGTCGACGCCGCCGGCCGTACGGTCCTCAGCGCGTCCCCCACCCCGCGCGGCCACGGCCACCCGCCGCAGATGTTCATCTACCAGCCGGCCCTCGAGCAGGTCCTGCGCGACGGGGTCGACCGCTACCCGAACGTGAAGATCCTCTTGCGCCACGAGTGCCTGCGCCTGCGCCAGGACGCCGACGGCGTGGACCTGACCGTGGTCGGCACCGCCGACGACTCGGTCCACCGGCTGCGCGCCGCCTATGTGATCGCGGCCGACGGCGGCTCCAGCCTCACCCGCGCGCAGTTGAACATCGGCTACGAGGGGCGGACGTACGAGGACCGCTGGATTGTCATCGACACCAAGATGCTCAAGCCCTGGCCCGACCACGACAAGCTGCGCTTCCACTGCGACCCGGCACGCCCGGCCGTCGACTGTCCGACCCCGCTGGACCACCACCGCTACGAGTTCCCCCTCCTGCCCGGAGACGACGAGGAGCAGCTGGTCACCGAGGACGCCGTGTACCGGCTCATCTCCCGGTACAGGATCGGCCGCGACAGCATCGAAGTCCTGCGCACCACCGTCTACAGCCACCACGTCCGGTTCGCCTCGCGCTTCCGCGCCGGCCGAGTCTTCCTCGCCGGGGACGCCGCGCACGCCATGCCGCCGTGGATCGGCCAGGGCATGGCCGCCGGTGTGCGGGACGCGGCCAACCTCTGCTGGAAGCTGGACGCCGTCCTCCGCGGTGAACTGCCCGACAGCGTCCTCGACAGCTACGAGACCGAACGCAAACCGCACGTCAGGGAGGTCACCAAGCGAGCGGTGTTCGTCGGCCGCATGATCACCGAACGCCGGCGCCCGGTCGCCCGCCTCCGCAACGGCGCCCTGCGCACCCTGGACCGCATACCGGGCGTCGCCGACTGGCTGCAGGACGCGAACTGGATCCCCGTGGCCCGCTACGACGCGGGCCTGCAGGCCCGCCCCCGCACCAAGGCGACCGGGCACCAGATCCCGCAGCCCTCGGTGACCGGGCCCGACGGCGAACGCGTACGGCTGGACGACGTGCTCGGCGGGCGCTGGCTGCTGCTGCGCCACGGGCTGCCCACCGCGCAGCCCGCGTGGGAGCGCCTCGGTGTCGAGTCGCTGGCCGTTCTGCCGGTGGGCTCGCGCCCGGCCGAGGGCGCGGTCGTCGACAGCGACGGCGTCCTGCTGCCCTGGCTGACCGAGCGCCGTGTCACCACCCTGGCCCTGCGCCCCGACGCCTATGTCTACGCCGCCGCTCCCGCCGGTGCCCAACTCCCGCCGCCCCCGGCCGGGTTCGCCCCCGCGCCGCGGCCGGGCGCGACCACCGCCCAGTGACCACCGCCAGTGACGACCGCCCAGTGAGGACCACCATGACCACACCCAGCGAAGTCCCCGCGATGCACGAGCGCCTCCTCGACGTCGGCGGCAAGAAGATCTTCGTCGCCGACGCGGGGCAGGGAGCGCCCGTCCTGCTGCTGCACGGCGGCGGCCCCGGCGCCTCCGGACTCTCCAACTACAGCCGCAACATCGCGGAGCTGGCCAAGGAGTTCCGGGTCATCGTGCCCGACCTGCCCGGTTACGGCCGCAGCGTCAAGGGCGTCGACCCCGACGACCCCTTCGGCGCCCTGGCCACCGCCATCCGCGGTCTGCTCGACCAACTCGGCCTGGAAAAGGCCCACTTCGTCGGCAACTCCTACGGCGGCGCCTGCGCCCTGCGCCTCGCCCTCGACACCCCCGAGCGGGTCGACCGCATGGTGCTCATGGGTCCCGGCGGCATCGGCACCACCCGCGCGCTGCCCACGCCGGGCCTCAACAGCCTCCTGAACTACTACACGGGGGACGGCCCGTCGCGGCCGAAGCTGGAGAAGTTCATCCGCGACTACCTGGTCTTCAACGCCGCCCAGGTGCCCGACTCCATCATCGACGCGCGCTACCAGGACAGCATCGACCCCGAGGTCGTCGCCGCCCCGCCGCTCAGGCGCCCGAAGTCGCTGCGCACGCTGTGGAAGATGGACTTCACCCGCGACAAGCGCCTGAACCGGCTGGCGGTGCCCACCCTGGTGCTGTGGGGCGCCGCGGACAAGGTCAACCGGCCCTCGGGCGGCCGGATGCTGGCCGAGCGCATGCCCGACTGCGACCTGTACGAGGTCGCCAACACCGGGCACTGGGTGCAGTGGGAGCGCGCCGACCTGTTCAACCGGCTCTGCGCCGACTTCCTGGCGGGCCGCCGATGAACACCGCACCCTCGGTCTTCGGCTCCGTCCACCTCGGCTACGTCGTCGTCGAGTCCAACCGCTTCGCCGACTGGCGCCGGTTCGGCACCGACGCCATCGGCATGCACCACGACGACATCTCCCGTGACGTGATGCGCTTCCGCCTCGACGAGCACGAGTGCCGCTTCCTGGTCCGGCGCGGCCCCGCCGAGGACGTGGTGGCGATCGGCTGGCACATCGACGACCCCGCCTCCTTCGAGCAGATCGAGGCCCGCGTCCGGGCCCACGGCGTCCCCGTCGTACGGGGCTCCGACGAGGAGGCGGCCCTGCGCGGCGTGGAACGGCTGCTGCGTTTCCCCGGCCCCAAGGGCCTGGTGCAGGAGATCTACACCACCCCGGTCATCTCCTCCGAGCCGCTGCGGATGCTCGCCTCCGGCTGGGTCACCGGCGACGCGGGCATGGGCCATGTCGCGATCACCTCCGCCAAGCCCACCCTGATGCGCGGCTACTACCACACGGTCTTCGACGCCCGCCTGACCGACTACATCGACGAGACGATCAGCGGCGTCAAGCTCAAGATCCGCTTCCTGCGCGTCAACGAACGCCACCACTCCCTCGCGATCGCCGCCATCCGCGGCCTGCCGGTCGACCCGATCCGCACCCGCGTCCAGCACCTCAACATCCAGGCCGGCAGCCTGGACGACGTGGCCCAGAGCTACGAGCGCGTGCACCGACTCGGCTTCGGCATGGCCCTGTCGGTGGGCCAGCACACCAACGACAAGGAACTCTCCTACTACGCCCGCACCCCCTCGGGCTTCGAGTGGGAGGTCGGCTGGAACCCCCTCGTCATCGACGAGAGCACCTGGGAGCCCTCCACCCACCAGGGCATCAGCATCTGGGGCCACCGGCCCGTCGGCCAGACGATCATCGGCAAGCTCGACCAGTTCCGGCTCGGCGCCCGCTCCCTCGTCCGGCCGGAGAGCACCGTCCCCGCCCTCAGCGGCACCGGCATCCCCGACGACTGACCCGGTACGGTCACTCCGCCGCCCGGCGGGGCGACCGTACCCGCTCGATCCCCGGCAGCGCGGCGGGAGCCCGCCGCCAACCCGGTCGCCCGGTCGCGCAACCGTCG
The DNA here is from genome assembly GCF_012273655.1 of Streptomyces physcomitrii. Taxonomy (GTDB): domain Bacteria; phylum Actinomycetota; class Actinomycetes; order Streptomycetales; family Streptomycetaceae; genus Streptomyces; species Streptomyces physcomitrii. Next base: position 256,591 of record NZ_JAAWWP010000006.1, read on the forward strand.
CGCCGGGCTTTGACGGGCACCCGGCCCCACGGCCCGCTCCTGGGCGAACTCCCGCGGCCCCGGCGCCCCCGGACGCTTGCGGTCCCGGCGCTCCCGGATGCCTGCGGTCCCGGCGCTCCCGGATGCCTGCGGTCCCGGGCATTCCCGGACGCCTGCGGCCCCGGCGCTCCCGGACGCCTGCGGTCATGCGTGCTGCCCACCCGTCCCCGTCCCGCACCGCTCGGTCCGTCCGGCACACCGCTCGTCGTGCTCCCGTCATGGGACGCCGGGGGCCGTGCTGCCAGGTCCCGGTGAGTGATCCTCCACCTCGCGAGAGGACCCCGATCCATGTCCGTCCCCTTCCACCGGCCCGGCAGCGGGCCCCCGTCGGACGACCGGCCCCATGAGCCCCTCCCGGGCGCCCTGCGGCACGTGACGCGCACGCACTCCCGTGCGCGTCGGTGGTTCCTGGCGGTCAACGGCGCCGCCTTCCTGCTCACCGCCCTGCCGTCCGGCGCGGCCGGCGAACTGTTCGCCACCCGTCCTGTGATCGGCACGCCTCTGGGCGTGGTGCTCGGCGCCCTGCAACTGGCCGTCCTGCTGCTGACCTCATGGCAGTACGACCGCACCCTCCGCCGTCGCGCCGACCCGCTCCTCGACTCGGTGCGACGCCCTGCCGGACTCGTGCAGCCCGCACTGCCGCAGCCGGGCCCGGCCAAGGCCCTGTCCCCGCGGCCGTTCCCCTCGCAGGGGAGACAGGGATGACCGAGCTGCTGCTCGCCGCGGGTCTCACCTCGGTCCCGGGCGGTGCCGACGACCGGGCGATGGTGCCGGCCGCCTTCATGGTGTTCGTCGCCGTGTCCCTCCTGCTGTGCGTCCTGGCCGGTCCCGGGGACGACACCACGGCCGACTTCTACACCGGCAACCGGTCGCTGACGCCGATGCAGAACGCGCTGGCGCTCACCGGGGACTACCTCTCGGCTGCCGCGCTCCTCGGTGTATCCGGTCTGGTGGCCGTGGCCGGCTACGACGGGATCTCGCTGGCGGTCAGCAGCTGCCTGGCCGTCGGGGTGTTCCTGCTCCTCGCCGGTCCGCTGCGCAACGCCGGCGGCTACACCCTGGGCGACATCCTCGCGCTGCGTTCGCCGGGTCCGTCCTCCCGTATCGCCGCCGCCACGGCCACCCTGGCGGTCTGCCTGCCCTTCCTCGTCCTGCAGCTGGCCGGAGCCGGCAGCGCCACGGCACTGCTGCTCGGACTGACGAGCCAGGGGGCCGCACAGGCGTGCACGGTCTTCGCCGGAGTGCTGATGATCTGCTACACGGTGCTCGGCGGCATGAGAGGGACGAGCCTCGTCCAGATCGCCAAGGTGGCCGTGGTGTTCACCACCATGGTGCTCCTCGCCCTTCTGGTCCTGCGGCACCACGACTTCGACCCGGGCGCCCTGCTGACCGCGGCCGAGCGGGGGAGCGGGCTGCACGACCGCTACTTCGAACCCGGTCACGCCACGGGGGACAGCGCGGTCGGCCGCCTCGACTTCCTGAGCCTGCAACTGTCCGTCGTGCTGGGCGGGGCGTGCATGCCGCACATCCTGATGAGGATCAACTCGGCCGCCGACGGCGCCACCGCCCGCCGGGCGACCCGCTACGCCGTCGCCGTCATGGCCGTCTTCTTCCTCTGCGTCGTCATCGCGGGGCTCGGTGCCGCCGGACTCGTGGGAGGCCGGAGGATCCGTGCCGTCGACAGCAGCGGCCAGACGGCCCTTCTCCTCCTGGCCGGGGAGCTGGGGCACGAGACCTCGGGAACCGCGGGCAGCGTGCTGTACACCGCTGTCGCGTGCTCCGTCTTCGTCACCGTACTGGCGGTGGTCGCCGGTATCGCGCTGAGCGCCGCGGCCGCCCTGGCGCACGATCTGCACGCGCACGCGGTACGCGGGGGACGGATCTCCGAGCGCCGGGAGGTCCGCTCGGCGAGATGGGCCGCGGGAGGCGTGGGCGGGCTCGGCGTCCTCCTGGCGGCAACGGCCCAGGGACGGAACCTCGAGTCCCTGACCTATCTGGCACTCGCTCTCGCCGCCTCCACGGTCCTGCCCGCCTGCGTGTACGGACTGTTCTGGAGCCGGTACAACCGGACGGGGCTGCTGTGGACCGTGTACGGCGGTGTGCTCTGCACCACCGCCCTGTACGTCTGCTCCCTCTCCTTCTCGGGCACGCCGGCCTCGCTGCTGCCGGGTCACGACTTCCATCTCATCGGGCTGCAGTCGACCGCCGTGCTGTCCGTTCCCGCGGGCTTCCTGCTCGGGTGGGCGGGCAGCGTCGCCGGACGGCGTGCCCGGCCCGGGGAAGGTTCCGGGGCGGACCCCCGGTGGCGGGAACGGGTGCTCGCCGGAGCGCGAGAGGAATGACGTGTGCCGCGGCCCGGCCGGAGAGCCGGGCCGCGGCACACGGCGCGGACCGGCTCACGGCGACAGAAGGGGCGCACCGCCCCCGGGCCGGGCTCAGGCCGGTTCGGCCCCGATCCTGGCGGCCAGGCCGGGGAATTGGGCCAGCGCGTTGGACCGCTCGACGGCCAGCCGCTCCGCGGGCGAGAAGGTCTCGTCCAGCTGTGGTGCGGGGTCCCCGGCCGCGGGGAACAGGACGCGGGTGAACGGCCAGTCGGTGGCGAAGAGAATGTGCTCGGTTCCGGCGAGTTCGCGTACGGATTTCATCGCCTGAGGCGCCGGGGACAGGGCGGTGTCGTAGAAGAGCTTCCGGAAGCGCGGGCTGCTGTCGTCCAGGCCGGCGGCCCCCACCTGCTGCGCGATCGCCGGGGTCAGGGTCAGCAGGCTGGTGCGGTAGGAGATGTACGGCAGGGTGCCGCCGGCGTGCGCGGCCAGCCACCGGATGCGCGGGTACCGCCGGTAGACGCCCTTGTAGAGCATGTTGACCAGTGCGCGGGTGGTGTCGAAGGTGAACTCGTACAGGAACGGCGGCAGTCCGAGGTCCGGGTAGCCCTGCGGGGTCACGGGGTGGATGAACACCATGGCGCCCAGTTCGTCCAGCGCCCTCATCAGCGGCGCGAACACGGGATCGCCCAGGTACGTTCCGCCGTAGCTGCTGAAGAGGCCCACGCCGTCCATCTTCAGGTCCCGTACGGCCCGCCGGGCCTCGGTGACGGCGTGCGAGACGTCCTGCTCGTCGACGGTAGCGCCCAGGGGCAGGACGGCGAATCCGCCGAAGCGGCCCTTCAGGCGTGCGGACGCGGTGTGGACCAGGTCCCGGCTCGTGTAGGTGTTCAGACGCCGCGCCATCGCCACCCGCTCCTCGGCGGAGGGCAGGTAGGTGACGCCCGGCTCGGAGACGGAGACCACCTGGGCCTGGATGCCGTAGCGGTTCATGAAGCCGACCGCGAGGGCCGGGCTCCACACGGGGATCGGTACGCCCGCGATCTCGGTGATGCCGTGCGCCGCCAGGGACCGGCGGTAGAAGTCCGGGATCAGATGGCAGTGCACGTCGATGCGGTCTCTGCCGCGGCGCCCCGGAGCGCCGGAGGAGGCGTGGCCGGTCGCGGCCGCCGGCCACGCGCCGAGGGCCGTCGCGGTGGCTCCGAGCGGCAGTGCCGCCTTGAGCAGTCCGCGGCGCCGCATGCCGCCTGGGTCGGCTTGTCCTGTAGCAGCCATGAAGACACCTCACCGAAGGAGCGAAAGGGGGGAAGGAACGTCCGCCGGAGGGTGCGCGCGGACACCGGCGGCCATGGCGGGTCGGCGCGGCGGCCGGACCGGCGGCGACGTTCTTGTAGTGTTCACTACAATGACTGGAGTGACCGCTACAGTAAGAGGGGTGGCGGTGGGCGTCAAGAATCACGGCAGGGGTGATTCCCGGATGCGCGCGGGCCGGACGGCGCCGCCCGCCGCCCACGGGCCGGTCGCCCGGCGCCGCCTCAGGAAGCGGCGCCGCCCGCCGGTCCGCCGCCCGAGCGCAGCACACGGGACAGGCCCAGCGCGGCCGTCCGCACGGCGGGTGCCAGCTCGGCGGGGTGGAAGCGGCCGCGCGGCACGGCGACGGACAGGGCGGCCACCGCCGTCGGTCCTTCGAAGACGGGCGAGGCGATGCAGCTGACGCCGAGGGCGGCCTCCTGCTCCTCGTACGCGAGACCGGAGACCCGGATCTGCTCCACGGCGGTGCGCAGCCGCGCCGGGTCGGTGACCGAGTGCGGGGTGAGGCGGGGCAGCGGCCCGGCCAGTACCTCCTCCGCCAGCTCGGAGCCGGAGAAGGCCAGCAGCGCCTTGCCGACGCCCGTGCAGCTCAGGGGGAGGCGTCCGCCGATGCGTGAGGGCAGTGTCAGGGTCTGGTGGCCGTGGATCCGCTCGATGTAGACCACGTCGTGCCCCTGCCGGATGCCGAGGTGCACGGTCTCGTGAGTGGCCTCGAAGAGGTCCTGGAGGAACGGCAGCGCGGCCTCCCGCAGATCGAGTCGGCGCGGCACCAGCGAGCCCAGCTCGAAGAGCTTGCCGCCGAGCCGGTAGGTCTCGCCGTCGCGTTCGAGCAGACCGAGGCGCACCAGGTCGGCGCAGAGGCGGAACGCGGTCGTCTTGGCCAGTCCCGTGCGGGCGGCGATTTCCGTGAGACGGAACGTACCGCCGTCCGGGCGGAAGCAGTCGAGCACGGCAGCCGCCTTGTCGAGCATGTTCCCCTGCGCGCTGTTCCGTGTCATGGAACGTATTTTGCCGCCGCTCGAACCGTACGCCTATACCTGTCGTGGATCGACGGACGGCCACCGCCGCCTCTCCGACAGCCCCGCCACTCTCCGTCCGGAGGTACCCCGCATGTTCGCTCCGCACCGCCGCACCCGTCGCCGCCGGGGGCGACCGTGAGCCCGGACAACCCCGCCGACGCCGTGACCGAGGTGGCGGACGCCCTGGAAGAGGCCGCCCGTACCGGCGTGCCGTGCGCCCCGGTGCGCTCGCTGCTGCCCGCGGCGGACATCGGCGCCGCGTACGCCGTGCAGCGCCTGCACGTGGAGCGCGGGATCACCGCCGGGCGGCGGCTCGTGGGCCGCAAGATCGGCCTGACCTCCCCGGCCGTGCAGCGTCAACTCGGCGTGGACCGGCCGGACTTCGGCGCGCTGTTCGCCGACATGGCGGTGCCCGAGGGACAGCCGATCGCCCCCGGCCGGCTCCTCCAGCCCAAGGTCGAGGCCGAGGCCGCCCTGGTGCTGGGCGCGGACCTGCCGTACCGCGACCCGACCGTCGCCGACCTGCTGCGCGCCACGGCGTTCGCGCTGCCCGCGCTGGAGATCGTCGACAGCCGTATCGCCGACTGGGACATCACCATCGTCGACACCGTCGCCGACAACGCCTCCTGCGGCCTGTACGTCCTGGGCGGCACCCCCGTCCCCCTGGACCGCGTCGACCTGCGGGCGGCGACCATGAGTCTCACCAGGAACGGCGAGACGGTCTCCGAGGGCACCGGAGCCGACTGCCTGGGCAGCCCCCTCACCGCCGCCCTCTGGCTCGCCTCCACCCTGGCCGGGCTCGGCGACCCGCTCAGGGCCGGCGATCTCGTCCTGACCGGCGCGCTCGGCCCGATGGCACGTGCCGCCGAGGGCGACGAGTTCACCGCGCACATCGAAGGGCTCGGCACGGTCACGACCGCGTTCGCGTCCGCCGCCACGGAAGGAGCCGCAGTATGAGCACGAAGGTCGCCGTCATCGGGTCGGGCAACATCGGCACCGACCTGATGATCAAGATCCTGCGGCTCTCCGACTCCCTGGAGATCGCCGCGATGGCCGGGATCGATCCCGACTCCGACGGACTGGCCCGCGCCCGCCGCCTGAAGGCCGCCACCACCCACAAGGGCGTCGACGGCCTGGTGGAGCTGGACGAGTTCGCGGACGTCGAGATCGTCTTCGACGCCACCTCGGCCGGTGCCCACCGCCGCCACGACGAGGTGCTGCGCTCACTGGGGCGCAGGGTGGTGGATCTGACGCCCGCCGCGCTCGGCCCGTACGTCGTCCCGCCGGTCAACGGCGACGACCACCTCGGCGCACCGAACGTCAACATGGTCACCTGCGGCGGCCAGGCCACCATCCCGGTCGTGGCCGCCGTCGCGGCCGTGACACCCGTCCACTACGGCGAGATCGTCGCCTCGATCTCCTCCCGTTCGGCCGGTCCCGGCACCCGGGCCAACATCGACGAGTTCACCGAGACGACCTCCTCGGCCATCGAGAAGGTGGGCGGCGCCGCCCGGGGCAAGGCGATCATCGTCCTGAACCCGGCCGAACCCCCGCTGATCATGCGCGACACCGTGTACTGCCTGGTCGGCGCGTGCGACGACGCCGCGGTGACCGCCTCGGTCGAGGAGATGGCCGCCCGGGTCCAGGCGTACGTGCCCGGGTACCGCCTCAAGCAGAAGGTCCAGTTCGAGCGCGTCGCCGCCGACGACCCGCTGCGCTCGCTGCTGCCCGCCGGCACGCGCTCCGGCGACGCCGCGCGGGTCTCGGTCTTCCTGGAGGTCGAGGGCGCCGCCCACTACCTGCCCGCCTACGCCGGGAACCTCGACATCATGACCTCGGCCGCCCTGCGCACCGCCGAGCGCATGGCCGCCGCGCAGCCCCTCACGGAGGTGGTCTCCCGATGACCGCGAACCAGCCCCCCGCCCTGTACGTACAGGACGTGACCCTGCGGGACGGCATGCACGCCGTACGCCACCGCTACACCGTCGACCAGGCCCGCACCATCGCCGCCGCGCTGGACGGCGCCGGGGTCGCCGCGATCGAGATCGCCCACGGCGACGGCCTGTCCGGTTCCAGCATCACCTACGGGGTCGGCGCGCACACCGACTGGGAGTGGATCGAAGCCGTCTGCGACAGCGTCCGGCACGCGGTGCCCACCACGCTGCTGCTGCCCGGCATCGGCACCCTGCACGACCTGCGGCAGGCCCATGCCCTCGGCATCCGTTCGGTCCGCGTCGCCACCCACTGCACCGAGGCCGACATCTCCGCCCAGCACATCGCGGCCGCCCGCGACCTGGGCATGGACGTGGCCGGTTTCCTGATGATGTCCCACATGGCCGAACCCGCCGAACTGGCCCGCCAGGCCCAGCTGATGGAGTCCTACGGAGCCGGGTGCGTCTACGTCACCGACTCCGGCGGCCGCCTGACCATGGACGGCGTCCGCGAGCGCGTCCGCGCCTACCGCGATGTCCTCGGACCGGACACCGGGATCGGCATCCACGCCCACCACAACCTCGGCCTGGGTGTCGCCAACTCCGTCGTCGCCGTCGAGAACGGCGTCACCCGCGTCGACGCCTCCCTCGCGGGACAGGGCGCCGGAGCCGGGAACTGCCCGCTGGAGGCGTTCATCGCGGTCGCCGCCCTGATGGGCTGGGAGCATGGCTGCGAGCTGTTCCCCCTGATGGACGCCGCCGACGACGTCGTACGCCCCCTGCAGGACCGCGAGGTCCGCGTCGATCGCGAGACCCTCACCCTCGGCTACGCGGGCGTGTACTCCAGCTTCCTGCGCCACGCCGAGTCCGCCGCCGACCGGTACGGCCTCGACACCCGCGCGATCCTCGTCGAGGTCGGTCGGCGCAAGATGGTCGGCGGTCAGGAGGACATGATCACGGACATCGCCCTCGACCTCGCGGCGGCCGGCACCGTCGGCTGACCGGGACCGCCCGGCCCGACAGGTGCTCGGGCCGGGCGGGGCGGCCTCCTCGCCCGTGCGGAGCGATGTTCCTCACAATCCTCGGACGGCGGGTGCCGGTGTAAAGTCGAGGAAGCCCTTGACCTGCAGAAAGCAGGCAGGGAGCCGTCTTCGAGGAGTCCACAGTGCTGCGCACTCTGTTCAAGTCCAAGATCCACCGTGCCACGGTGACCCAGGCCGATCTGCACTACGTCGGCTCGGTCACCATCGACGCCGACCTGCTCGACGCCGCCGATCTGCTCCCCGGCGAACTGGTGCACATCGTCGACGTCACCAACGGCGCGCGCCTGGAGACCTATGTCATCGAGGGCGAGCGCGGCTCCGGGGTGATCGGGATCAACGGTGCCGCAGCGCACCTGGTGCACCCCGGCGACCTGGTGATCATCATCAGCTACGCTCAGGTCGAGGACGCCGAGGCCAGGCAGTGGCGGCCGAGCGTCGTCCACGTCGACAAGGACAACCGCATTCTCGCGCTCGGCACCGACGCCTCCGAGCCCGTCCCCGGCAGCGACACCTTCCGCAGCCCGCAGGCGAAGGCGCCGGTCACCGTCTGACCGGCCGGGCCGGCGGCGCGGGACCACCGAGAGGCTGAGGGCGATGAGCGAGATCGACATCCGTGACGACCGCGCCGCGGGCATGCTGGAGGCCGTCGAGGACGGCGCCGTGGTGGGCCGCATCCAGTACTTCCTCCTGGAGGAGCCCGGCCGCGCCGTGGTGCCGGTCCACACCGTCGTGGACCCCGGGCACGAGGGCCGGGGCATCGCCGGATCACTCGCCGCCGAGCTGTACGCGCGCGCCGCCCGCGAGCAGCTCCCGGTCGCCCCGCTCTGCCCGTACGTCGTGAAGTGGGCGGCCCGGCACCCCGAGCAGGCGCCCGCCGCCGACCCGGAGCTGCTCGAAGCCGCCAAGGAGTACGTGCGCGCCCACCCCGGACGGTTTTGACCGGCCCGGCGCCCGGGAGCGCGGGCGTCCTCGCGCTGCTGCACACCTCGCCCGTCCACGTCCCGGTCTTCGAGGCCCTGCGCGAGGCGCACCACCCCGGCCTCGCCCTGCGCCATCTCGTCCGCGAGGAGCTGCTGACCGCGGCTGCGGCCGAGGGGCCCGCCTCGGTCGCCGCCGAGGTCGAAGGCGCCGTGCTGCGGGCCGCGCGGGACGGGGCCGGGGCCGTGCTCTGCACCTGCTCCACGCTCGGCGGCGTCGCCGAGTCGGCATCGGCGGCGGCCGGGGTCCCCGTACTGCGCGTGGACCGGCCGATGGCCGCCGAGGCGGTGGCCACCGGACCGCGGATCGTGGTCCTCGCGGCGCTGGCCGAGACCCTGGAGCCGACCACCGGGCTGATCGCCGAGGAGGCGCGCCGGGCCGGGCGGGAGGTCGCTCCGCGGTCCGTCCTGGTGCCCGGGGCCTGGGAGCTCTTCCGGTCCGGGGACGGCGAGGGCTATATCGCCCGCGTCGCCGCCGCGGCCCGCGAGGTCTCCGGGGCCGACGTCCTGGTCCTCGCCCAGGCCTCCATGGCACCGGCCCGGGCACTGCTGACCGGCGGCCCGCCCGTCCTGTCGAGCCCCCGCCCCGGCCTCGCCGCCGCGGCCCGGGCGGTCCGCGGCTGAGCCCCGCCGGACGATCCGCCGGACGCAGGGCCGGACGGCCGTGCGGAGGTGGTACGACGGTGGTATGACGGGGTGAGTGAGCGCGATCCCGCTGGGTACCTGTGGGAGAAGTCCAGAAGCCGACGCACGTCGACCGGCCTGGAGGCCACGAAATGACGCACCCGTACCCCGATCCGATGCCACCCGGCCCGGTACCCCCCGGGCCGACGCCAGGGCCCGACGGTCCTGAGCCGCCCGTTCCGGTGCCGCCGGTGCCGGGACCCGGCGGGCCGGATCCCGCGCACCCCGAGCCGGTGCCGGGGCCCCCGCCCTCGCCGATCCCGCAGCCGCCGGGGCCCGAGCCGAGCCCGGAGCCCCAGCCGGGACCGGCCTCAGGCGACAGGCCCTAAAGGCCGCACGCACCGCCGCCGGTCCATCCGGCGACCCGGGCCACCGTCCGTCCGCGGGCGGTGGCCCCGCGCGTTTCCTCGCCGCGCCCCCTCACCTCACCCCCTTTCCCTCAGGAGCGTCCGTGGCCCAGACCGATCTGCCGCTCGACCAACTGCGCGCGTACCGGCCCTCGTTGCCGGAACCGGAGGACTTCGACGCCTTCTGGGAGAAGACGCTGGCCGCGGCGGCCGAGCACGAACTCGCCGCCCGCTTCGAGCCGGTGGAGCTGCCGCTGCCCGGGGTCGAGGTCCTCGATGTGAGCTTCGCGGGGTACGGCGGGCACACCGTCAAGGGCTGGCTGGTGCTGCCCGCGGGTACCCGGGAGCCGCTGCCCGCGGTCGTGGAGTACATCGGCTACAACGGCGGGCGCGGGCTGCCGCACATGCATCTGCTGTGGGCGGCGGCGGGCTTCGCCCACTTCGTGATGGACACCCGGGGCCAGGGCAGCGGCGGCCTCGCCGAGGGTGCCACCCCGGATCCGGTCGGCAGCGATCCGGCCTTCCCCGGCTATCTGACCCGCGGCATCGGCGACCCGCACGACTACTACTACCGCCGGGTCTACACCGACGCCGTACGCGCGGTCTCGGCCGCCCGGGCGCACCCCCTCGTGGACTCCGCGCGGGTCGCGGCGCTCGGCACCAGCCAGGGCGGCGGACTGACCCTGGCCGTGGGCGGACTGGTGCCGGACCTGGTGGCGATCGCCCCCGATGTGCCCTTCCTGTGCGACTTCCCGCGGGCGGCCACACTCACCGACCGGCTGCCGTACCGGGAGATCGGCCAGTTCCTCAAGGCGCGGCGCGCGGACCGGGAGACCGTCTTCCGTACGCTCTCCTACTTCGACGGGGTGCACTTCGCGGCGCGCGGCCGGGCGCCCGCCCTCTTCTCGACCGGGCTGGAGGACATGACCTGCCCGCCCTCGACGGTCTTCGCCGCCTTCAACGCCTACGCGGGCGAGGACAAGACAATCGAGGTCTACCCCTTCAACGACCATGAAGGCGGGGGCCCTTACCAGCAGCTCGCTCAACTACACTGGCTGCCGGGCAAGTTGAGGACCTGACCGGTGGGGGAGCGGGCGCGGAGGAGCCGTCCGTGCGCCGGTGCGTGCGACTCAATGCGCCCTTGTCCGCGCGCCCCGACACCGCGTACTTTTGCGGCCCTTGAAGCCTTGCGGAGCGGTGCGCCGCCCAGAGGAAAGCATTGAGGGGGCATTCATGGCCGCACGCGGTCGTCACCGCCGGCAGCAGCCCGGTCTGGTCAACCGGGCTTCACTCACCGTCACGGTAGGCGGCGCGGGCATGGCGCTCCCCCTGCTCGGCGCGGGCCTCGCCCACGCGGCGGACACCAGCACCTGGAACAAGGTGGCGGCCTGCGAGTCCACCGGCAACTGGAGCATCAACACCGGCAACGGCTACTACGGCGGGCTCCAGTTCAGCCAGTCCACCTGGGAGGCGTACGGCGGCCGCTCCTTCGCGGCGCGCGCCGACCTCGCGGGCAAGGACCAGCAGATAGCGGTGGCCGAGAAGGTCCTCGGCAGTCAGGGCCCCGGCGCCTGGCCCGACTGCTCGGGCCCCGCGGGACTCTCCCGCGGCGAGGCGGCCCCCCAGACCGAGCGGGTGCGCCCGCTGGCGCGTACCCAGGTCGCGGACGTCAAGCCGCAGACCACCCCGCAGTCCCGCGCGGGCCGGGCCGAGATGTACACCGTGGTCTCCGGGGACACGCTCTCCCAGATCGCCGAGGAGCGCCGCGTCGACGGGGGCTGGCACCGCCTCTACGAGGGCAACCGCCGTACCATCGGCGGCGATCCGGACCTGATCCTCCCCGGCCAGCGGCTCTCCTTGGACGCCCCGGCGCGGCCCCGGACCCGTCCCGCGCAGCCGGAGAAGCCGGAGAAGGAAGAGGCCCGCAAGCCCCCGAGCCACCCGGCGCCCGTGAAGGACACGCCGCGGCCGAAGCCCTCCTCGCCGACCACCCGGCCCAGCCCGGAGCACACCAAGCCGGCGCCCTCCAAGACCACCCGCCCGGCGCCGAGCAAGTCCGAGCGCCCGGCCCCGAAGAAGACGCACAAGCCCGCTCCCGAGAAGACCCACACCGAGGCGCCCAAGCCGAAGCCGAAGCCCAAGCCGCACAAGCCGGCGCCCGCGAAGGTCTCGCACCGCTTCTCCGCCCCGGTCTCGGCGTCCACCGGCACCCAGTACCGCGTCTCGGGCAGCTCCTGGTCGAAGGGCTACCACACCGGCGTCGACTTCCCGGTGCCCACCGGCACCTCGATCAAGTCCGTCTCCGAGGGCCGCGTCGTCTCGGCGGGCTGGGGCGGCTCGTACGGCTACGAGGTCGTCATCCGGCACGCGGACGGCAGGTACAGCCAGTACGCCCACCTCTCGGCCATCTCGGTGCGCTCGGGGCAGAGCGTGGTCGCGGGCCAGCGGATCGCGCGTTCGGGCGCCACCGGCAATGTCACCGGGCCGCACCTGCACTTCGAGATCCGTACCGGCCCCGGCTTCGGCTCCGACATCGACCCGCTCGCCTATCTGCGGGCCAAGGGCGTCGGCCTCTGACAGCGGCGCGCCGCCGGGTTTTCCCGGCGGCGCGCTCGTGTGGTGCGGGTGAACTGCCCGCCCGCAGGCGGGAGTCGACCGTTCAGGACGATCCCGTGAGGGCGGCGGGACTCAGGAGCGGATCTCCGCGCGGGAGTGCCGCGCGTTGAACACGACCTTCGCCGGGGCCGCGTGCCGCACCGGCAGGGACGGCTGCCGCGCCGCGGCGGCAGGGGGCAGGCTCCGCAGCACCGCGCCCCGCTCCTCGGGATCCGGACCCTTCGGGCTCGGCAGGCCCCCGGCCGGCGGTCCCGGGAACTCCGCCCCGCCGCCCGGAGCGGGCACCTTCGGCTTCGCGTCCCGTCCGAGCCGCTCAGTGGTGAGCAGCACCAGGCCGACCGCGGCGAGGGCGCCGCAGCCGAGCGCGAGCCCGGTGCCGGCCCAGCCGTAGCGGAAGGTCTCGCCGAACATCGTCAGACCGACCGCCGCCGCGGCCACCGGGTTGACCACGGTCACCGTGGCCAGCGGCGCGGTCAGGCCCGCGCCCCGGTAGGAGGCCTGGGAGAGCAGCACCCCCGCGGTGGCGAAGACGCCGATCGCCGCCAGCGAGGGCAGCTGGTCCACCGCCGCGTGGGCGGAGACGTCCACCGCGACGGTCTTGGTGAACACCGAGGCCATGCCGAAGGCGACACCGGCCGCCGTCGCCAGGAGCACGCTGCGCACCGCCGGGTGACGCTGCGCGGTCTGCGCCACGGCCACCACGACCACGATCGCGCCGACGGTGCTGAGCGCGAGGGCCAGGCGCTCCACGCTGCCGAGGGACCGCGAGTCGGCGGAGCCGGTCAGCGCGAGCAGCCCGGCGAGCCCGATCGTCGCGAGCACCGCGCCGCGCCAGGCGGCGGCCCCGGCCTTGCGGTGCACCAGGATCGCGGCCATCGGCAGCACGAAGACGATGGTCAGCGCGCCGAGCGGCTGGACCAGGCTGAGCGGGCCGAAGGCGAGCGCCACCACGTGCAGCAGCGCGCCGAGACCGTTGAGGGTGATCGCGCCCCACCAGCCGGGGCTGCGCATCGGCGCGTACGGGCGGTCCGGGTTGTCCCGGGCCACCTGCTCCTGCCAGATCGCACCGCCCGCGTAGAGGACGGCGGAGACGAGGGACAGGACCACGGACAACGTCAGGGCGTTCATCCGGTGCTCCTCGGTGAGCGGGCGGATACGCCCCGGCGCGGCGTACGGTCGGCTTCCATGGTTCCACCATGACGCGTGAGAGCGCTCACGTCGTCGTACCTGAGGGTGCCTTGCCTCCTACTGCCGATGGAGTACACCCCGGCCGCCTTCATGCTCGCGGGGGTCGCCGGACCCCCACAAGCCCCGAGTCACCGCCGCCCGAGGGGGGTTGGTGTACTTCTGCCATGGTCCAGGATCTCGACACGGCGGCACTCGCGGACATCGGCGGATTCTTCGCGCTGCGCACCGGCCGCCCGCCGCGTGCGGCCCGCCCGCTCACCGAGGCCTACGCCCTCGTACCGGGCGGCAGCGATCCGCTCGCGGTACGCGTCGGCCTGGTGACCCGGCGGATCGGCGCCCCCGAGGCCAGGGTCGCGGTCTCCCTCGTGCAGCTCGGGCTGGCGGCCCGGATCTGGTCGCTGCACCTGGGCGCCGCGGTGCTGCACGGGGCGCTGCCCGACCTCGACCCCGCGCGGGTGCGCTGGGACCCCGAGGCGGCCACCGGCGAGGACCTGTGGGTGGCCGAGGCGCGCCTGCTGCCCGCGGACCCGGAGGCCGTGGACCGGGCGGTGCGCGGGCGCCACCTCGACCCGCTCGCCGCGGTACTGCACCGGCGCTACGGGCTCGCCGAGGGGCTGCTGCACGGCAACTCGGGCTCCGCGCTCGCCGGTGCCCTGCGCGAGGTGGACCGCTGGGCGCACCGCACCGGCCGCCCCGAGGCCGCCGCACGCGCCCGGGCTCTCGGCGACGCCCTGTTCGCCGACCCCCTCCTCGCGGCCACCGGCCACCGCGAGGGCACCGCCTTCCGGCGCCGCAGCTGCTGCCTGTACTACCGGGTCCCCGGCGGCGGGGTCTGCGGCGACTGCTGCTTCACCCGGCCGCCGGGGACCGCGGGGCCGGGGCCGGTGCGGGGGAGCTGAGCTGCGGCCCGAGGCGGTTTGGCGGGAGCGCGGGTGCCTACGTAAAGTTCGGCTTTTGGAACATCAGGGCGCACTCCCACCGGCGCACGCACATTCTGAGGAAGCACCGCGATGACGGCGACACAGGAAACCCCCGAGTACGGCCCCGGCATCGACCCGGAGCGCCTCGCGGTGTGCCTGAGCGTGCTCGACGAGCTGGACGCGCTGGAGGTCGACCACCCGGACGCGATCGCCGTGCGCCGCGCCACCGCCGGGATCTACCGCACCGTGAAGCAGCGGCGCCGCCAGGAGCGCAGGGCCGCCAAGACCGCCCACGACAAGGCGGTCACCGAGTCCACCGCCACCGGCTCCGCGGAGCGCATCGACGACGAGACGCAGGGGCTGCTGCCGTCCTCCAGCAGCCTCGGGGAGGTCGCCGGGATACTCCAGCGCCCCCGCTCCTGCTACATCTGCAAGCAGCGCTATGTCGAGGTCGACGCCTTCTACCACCAGCTCTGCCTGCCCTGCGCCACCGAGAACCGGATGCGCCGGGACGCCCGCGCCGACCTCGGCGGCAAGCGGGCCCTGCTCACCGGCGGGCGCGCGAAGATCGGCATGTACATCGCGCTGCGGCTGCTGCGGGACGGCGCGCACACCACCGTCACCACCCGCTTCCCGGCCGACGCGGTGCGCCGGTTCAAGGCGATGCCGGACAGCGACGAGTGGATCCACCGGCTGAAGATCGTCGGCATCGACCTGCGCGACCCGGCCCAGGTGGTGGCCCTCGCCGACTCGGTCTCGGCCGCCGGGCCCCTGGACATCCTGATCAACAACGCGGCGCAGACGGTGCGCCGTTCGCCCGGCGCCTACCGCGAGCTGGTGGCCGCCGAGTCCGCGCCCGCCCCGGCGGGCGCGCTGCCCGCCGCCGAGGTGATCGGCGGCTTCGGCTCGGGCGCCGTCGGCATGCTGCCCGAGGCCCGCCGCGGCGGGCTCAGCGCCCAGGACCTCACCCAGCTCGCCCTGGTCGCGGGCTCGGCGACCCCGGCCCGTATCGAGGCGGCCACCGCCATCGACGCGGGCGGACTCGTGCCCGACCTGCACGACACCAACAGCTGGGTGCAGACCGTCGAGGAGGTCGACCCGGTCGAGCTGCTGGAAGTGCAGCTGTGCAACTCCACCGCGCCCTTCGTGCTCATCAGCCGGCTGCGCCCGGCCATGGCCGCGGCCACGCGCGCCGGTTCGCGCGCCTACATCGTGAACGTCTCCGCCATGGAGGGCGTCTTCGCCCGCGGCTACAAGGGCCCCGGCCACCCGCACACCAATATGGCCAAGGCCGCGCTGAACATGCTGACCCGCACCAGCGCCCAGGAGATGTACGAGCGGGACCGCATCCTGATGACCGCCGTGGACACCGGCTGGATCACCGACGAGCGGCCCCACCCCGACAAGATGCGCCTCGCCGAGGCGGGCTTCCACGCGCCGCTCGACCTGGTGGACGGCGCCGCCCGGGTCTACGACCCGATCGTGCGCGGCGAGGCGGGCGAGGAGCTCTTCGGCGTCTTCCTGAAGGACTACGCGCCCGGCAAGTGGTGAGCCCGGCCGCCGAGCCCGAGCCCGGCCGCTGAGCCCGGTCGCTGAGCGCGGCCGACCGCGCGGTGCGGCCCGCCGAGGGGCGGTACGGATCCGGCCAAGTGCGTCTCAGCGCCCCGCGGAGGCCGCCGGGGGCGGTCCGGCGCCGGGCGATCCGCCCTCCGCGGCCCCGTCCGGCGCGGGACCCGAAGCGGAGCCGGTGCCGGCCGGGATTCCCCGCCCCACCGCACTCGTGTGCCGCCCCCGCGGAACCCGGCCGGTGAGGCCGCGTTCCGGAGGGTGCGCCGGGGCTTCGCGAGGGGGCCGCCGGGTGCCTTCGGAAGTCGTAGGAAACCTTCCGGCCAGTTCCCCGGATGTGCTTTCGATCACACCCTCTCCTGTGTGACCTTGTCGGAGGGATGCAGGAGGGGGGAGTGCCCGTGTGGGGCTCATGGTGTGTGCCGGCCGCCCGGCCGGGTCTGCCGCGCCGCGACCAGTTCGAGCACCGGCCGCCAGTCCTCCAGGACCCCGGCGTCCAGTGCCGCCGCCCGGGCCGCGGCCCCGGCCTGGTGCAGCGTGAGAGCGTCGGGTGCGGGTTCGGCCCCGGGGCGTTCCCGTACCAGCCGCGCGACCCGCAGGCCGAGCAGTTCGCGTACCGCCTCCGCCGCGAGGTCGGCGTGCCCGTCCGGCTCACCCGGACGGAGGGCGTGGCCGATTCCGTGGACCAGACCGGCGACCTGCAACTCCTTGTCGCTCGGGTGGCTTCGGCGCAGCAGCGCGGCGGTCTGGAGCGCATGCTCGTGCAGGTCGACCGGGCCGCCGCGGCCGGTGGCGATCCGCAGGCCGCGGCAGGAGTCCAGCAGCTCCATGAGTTCCTCGACGCTGAGCGGCTCCAAGACGGGCTCCCTCCCTCGGGCGGACCGGCGGCGGAAGAAGCAGAGCATGACGGCGTGAACGACAGGCGACCTGAAAAGAACCAGTTGTTTCTCGCGCTATCGAGCGCAGGGCCGCTCATCTGGTTACCCTTGAGCGCACGGACAGTCCACGTGACTTCTCACCCGGAGGCACGGTCCGCTCCGGGAGCCGCCGTCCGTCATGGCGCGCCTCCCGAGGAGTCATCGGCGCCACCGCGTCCGAGCTGCTCTCGACAGATCCCGTACGGACGAGTGAGGACAGGCGCGACGCCAGGTCCGAAGCAACCGTGGATTGACCGACACAGAAGGAGTACGCGGTGACACCGGAGAAGACCACCAGCGAACGGGCCGTCCGCGAGCCCGCCGAACGCCTCGCCCCCCGGAGCGAGGAACTCGGCAGCCTCGACGTCTGGGCCAGATCGGCCCCCATCCGGCTCGCGGGCTACGAGGACGACCTCGCCGAGCCGCACATCCTGCCCAGCGTCGACTGACCGCTGCCGCGTCCCACCGGCCGGCCGTCCGCCGACGGCCCGCCGGTACCGGCCCTCAGCTCCGGGGCTCCCCGGCCCCGTCGAGCCGGGTGGGCGGCCAGTAGTCCCGTACGAAGGCGCGCTGCCACCACTCCCCGGTCTCCCGGAGTTCTCGCCGGGTCGAGAAGCGGTAGCGGTACAGCCGCGCCCGGACGTACCGCGGCGGTGACCCCGAGGGGAAGGGGACCGTGCGCAGCAGCCGCAGGGTGTCCCGGTCGCCTTGGAGCAGCCGCTGGAGGAAGGCGCCGAACCAGGGGCGGGCATAGGCGGGGGAGAGCCCCACGAACCACATCATCCAGTCCAGGCGCAGATGGTACGGAGCGAACTGGCGCGGGCGGCGCCGCGGATCCCCGGGCTTGCCGCGGAACTCGTAGGCCCGCCAGTCGGACTCCTCCCGCGGCCTGCTGTCCGAGGTGCCCTCCACCACGACCTCCTGCCGCTGCCGGGTGACACTGCCGAAGGCCCCGTAGGAGTTGACCAGCCGCAGCGGGTCGTACGAGGTGTTCATCAGCTGGCGGCGGGAGAGGAGATTGCGCGCCGGTCGGTAGCTCAGCGCCAGCAGCCCCGCGGTGACCGCGAGGACCAGGACCTCGAACCAGAGCGGGGCGCCCGGGTCGCGGTGCCCCCCGGTGAAGCGGCCGAGGTCGAGGGCGGGCAGGGCCAGCACGATGGTCAGCCAGTTCAGCCAGGCGAAATTGCCGGAGAGCACCAGCCACAGCTGGGTCGCGATCATCAGCGCCGCCGCGCACCCGGCCACCGGCTGCGGGGTGAAGAGCAGCACCGGCACCACGAGTTGGGTGAGGTGGTTGGCGGCCACCTCGACGCGGTGCACCGGCTTCGGCAGATGGTGGAAGGCGCGGCTCAGCGGGCCCGGCATCGGCTGGGTCTCGTGGTGGTGGTCGAGGCAGGTCAGCTTCCGCCAGCAGGCGTCGCCCCGCCATTTGATCAGGCCCGCGCCGAACTCCACCCGGAAGAGCAGCCAGCGCAGCAGCACCAGGACGAGCAGCGGCGGCCCGGTCTCGTCGTTGCCGAGGAACACGGCGAGGAAGCCCGCCTCCAGGAGGAGGGTCTCCCAGCCGAAGCCGTACCAGGTCTGGCCCACGTTCACGATCGACAGGTACAGCGCCCAGACCGCCGCCCACAGCAGCATCGAGGCCCCCAGCGGCAGCAGGTCCCCGACCCCCGCGAGCAGGGCCGCGGCAAGGGCGGCACCCGTCCAGGCGCACCCGGCGAAGAAGCGGTCGGAGTAGTGCAGCTGGAACAGGCTCGGGGCGCGGCGGAAGCCGGTCCGCCCGGTGAAGCGCGGCACCGGGAGCATGCCCCGCTCCCCGATCAGGGCGCGGAACTGCAGCGCCGCGCCGAGGAAGGCGAGGAGGTAGACGCCGGCCAGCGCCCGCTGGAAGAGCAGGCGGCCCAGCCAGTAGTCGCTCACGGTGAACCAGTCCACCCGCCCAGTGTGGCCTTCCCCGAACGCCCTCGCGGCGCGGACCGCCGCCTCCGCCCCCGCGCCGGGGGCGCCCGGCCGGACCAGCAGAGTCGAAGAATCGGACAATTGCTGGCAAGGTGACTGCATGGCTGATCGGGGAGCGAGCGAGCTTTCACTCCCGGAGAACTGGCCCGCCGCCACCCCGGACCCCTTCCTCCTGCTCAACCGCATGGGCTGCTTCGTCTGGGATCTCGACACCGGACTGATGCACATGGACGCGGCGGCGTACGAGATCTTCGACGTCCTGCCCGAGGAGTACGACAACCACCCCGAGACCCTCACCGGCCGCATTCCGCGCGCCGAGAGCCTGCACCTCGACGGCGTGATCTCCCAGGCCATGAAGAAGGGCCGCAGTCACTACGGCACCTACTTCCGGGTGCGGCTGCGCAACGGCTCGCTGCGCTGGACCCACTCGACCGGCTTCATCAAACGCGACGCCGCGGGCCGCCCCCGCAGCATCCACGGCATCGTCCGCGACGCCACCGAGGAGCTGAGCGACAGCACCGCCCTGGAGGAGCGCGAGCGCCAGCACGCCTCCCGGCGCTGGCAGACCGGCATCGTGCAGAGCACCACCGCCGCCCTTTCGCACGCCAGGACCGTGCAGGACATCCTCGACGTGCTCAAGCAGAAGCACGGCCTCGGCCACCTGGGCGCCGCGCACCTGGTCATGGGCCTGGTGGAGAACGGCCGTATCCGGGTCATCTCCGAGGGCCCCGTCGACCCCTTCGAGCGGCACACCCTGATCCTGCGCTTCGACGAGCCGTACCCGATGCCCGAGGTCATCCGCACCCTCTCGCCGCGCTTCGTGGAGACCCCGCAGGAGTACGCCGACAGCTATCCGCAGCTGTGGCCGGATGTGCGCCGGGTCGGGGTGACCTCCGGCGCCTATCTGCCGCTGATCGCCCAGGGCCGGCCCATCGGCGCCCTCGGGCTGCTCTACTGCGGGCGCACCGGCTTCGACGAGGCCGACCGCAGCCTGCTCGTCGCCCTCGGCAGCAGCATCGCCCAGAACCTCCAGCGGGCGATGTTCTACGAGCAGGAGAAGGACCTCGCCGAGGGGCTCCAGCACGCGATGCTGCCCCGCTCGATCCCCGGGGTGCCGGGCGCCGACATCGCCGTGCGCTACCGCTCGGCGGCCGTGGGGCGCGATGTCGGCGGCGACTGGTATGACGTGGTCGCGCTGCCCGGTGGACGCGTCGGCGTCGTCATCGGCGACGTCCAGGGCCATGACACCCACGCGGCCGCCGTCATGGGCCAGCTGCGCATCGTGCTGCGCGCCTACGCCGCCGAGGGCCACAACCCGGCCGCGGTCATGGCCCGCGCCTCGGTCTTCCTCCACGAACTCGACACCGACCGCTTCGCGACCTGCCTCTACGCCGAGGTGGACCTGATGACCGGCGTGGTCCAGGTGGTCCGCGCCGGGCACCTCGACCCGCTGATCCGCCTGGTCGACGGCAGCTGCCACCGGGTGCCGGTGGACGGCGGCCTGCCGATCGGGCTCTCGGCCGAGTTCGGCGCCCTGGAGTACCCGGTGCGCACCCTCAGCCTGGAGCAGGGCCAGATGCTCGTGCTGTGCACCGACGGCCTGGTCGAACACCCCGGGTCCGACTTCGACGACGGCATGCACGCCCTGGCCGAGGCGGTGGCCAAGGGGCCCCGGGACGTCGAGGCCCTCGCCGACCTGCTCTGCGGGAGCGCCGACGAGCGCGGCGGCGAGGACGACGTGGCCCTGCTGCTGCTCAACCGCCGGGGCCTCGGCGCGGCCCAGTCCGGCGGCCGCTTCCGGCAGCATGTGGCGCCCGGCGACCCGGAGTCCCTGGCCGAGGCGCGGCGCATGATCCGTACGGCGGTGCGCGCCTGGGGCGCGGGCGCGGACGCGGGGGAGATCGAGCTGGTCACCGACGAGCTGATCACCAACGCCCTGATCCACACCGACGGTTCGGCCGTGGTCACCCTGCGGGTGCTCACCGGCGCCCAGCGCCGCCTGCGGGTCGAGGTGGAGGACACCTCCAGCGCCCTGCCCCGCCGCCGGGACGCGACCCGCAGCGAGCAGTCCGGCCGGGGGCTGCTCCTGGTCGACGTGCTCTGCGACGTCTGGGGCGTGGAGGCCCGCGGCACCGGCAAGTGCGTCTGGTGCGAGTTCGTCGTGCGCGGCTGAGCACCGGGTCCGCGGCCGGGCCGTACGCGCGGGGAGGTGGCACCCTGGATCCATGCCGGAACTGCCCGAGGTCGCCGCGCTCAGGGATTTTCTCGACGAGCACCTGGTGGGACACGAGATCGTCCGCGTCCTGCCGGTGGCGGTCAGCGTGCTCAAGACGTACGAGCCGCCGCTGAGCGCGGTGGAGGGCCGTACCGTCACCGCGGTCGGCCGGTACGGCAAGTTCCTCGACATCGACGCCGGCGGAGTGCACCTGGTGACCCATCTGGCGCGGGCCGGCTGGCTCCGGTGGCAGGACCGGCTCCCGGACGGACCGCCGCGCCCCGGCAAGGGGCCGCTCGCGCTGCGGGTCGCCCTGGAGACCGGCCAGGGCTTCGACCTCACCGAGGCCGGTACCCAGAAGCGCCTCGCGGTGTACGTGGTCGGGGATCCCGGTGAGGTGCCGGGCGTGGCCCGGCTCGGTCCCGACCCGATGGCGGCGGACCTCACCGAGGCGCGGCTCGCCGAACTGCTCGCGGGGGAGCGCCGCCGGCTCAAGGGGGCGCTGCGCGACCAGAGTCTGCTCGCCGGGGTGGGCAACGCCTACAGCGACGAGATCCTGCACGCCGCGCGGATGTCCCCCTTCAAACCGGCCGGGAGCCTGACCGAGGAGGAGACGGGACGCCTGTACCGGGCGCTGCGGGAGACCCTCGGCCAGGCCCTGGAGCGCTCCCGCGGGGTGGCGGCGGGGCGCCTCAAGGCCGAGAAGAAGAGCGGGCTGCGGGTGCACGGCCGTACCGGGGAGGCCTGCCCGGTGTGCGGGGACACCATCCGGGAGGTCTCCTTCAGCGACTCCTCGCTGCAGTACTGCCCCACCTGCCAGACGGGCGGCAAGCCCCTCGCGGACCGCAGGATGTCCCGGCTGCTGCGCTGAGCCGGGCCGCGGCCGGGGCGTTGTCGCCGGGGCGTCCACGCGGGTCCGGGCTCAGAACAGGTGGATCGCCAAGTGCCCCAGCGGCAGGCCCAGTTGCCAGGCGGGGGTCCACACCTTCGGCAGGTCCTCGTCCTCCTCCAGGGCGCCGGGGTGCGGCGGCAGCCCCTCGGTGACGGCGTCCAGGTCCGGGGCGAGCAGCTCGGTCTCCTCCAGCCAGCGCCAGGCCTCCAGGGCGAGCGCGAGGTCGGGGCCCTGGGTGCCGGCCGCCTCCCCGGCCAGGGCGTCCATCTGCTCGCGTACCCAGTGCTGCCACGGCTGCTCGTAGGCGGTCAGGGAGAGCCAGTTGTCGAGCTGGGAGATGACCCGGATGCCGGAGAGCTCGCCCGAGGTGTCGGAGAGGTAGATGGTCAGGGCCAGCGCCTCGCGCCCGGCGCGGAACTCGAAGGAGGACGGCGGCATCAGGTCGCCGGTGCGCAGCAGCTCGTCCGCGATGTACTCGGCGTAGAGCCAAGCCATCGGCACCGTGAGTTCGCCGCCGTCGGCACCCTCCGCGCTTCCCTGGCCTTGTTGCCGCATCCGTCCCGCCTCCCTGACTCCGTGCGCCTCTCGGGCACCGCGTCCGCACGCACGGTTGAGCACAGCGCAGTGCCCCAGGGGGGTCGGGAGCAAGGCGATTTGCCAAGTCTTGACCCGATCTCCGGTTTCTGGGCAGGTCAGCGGCGGCTGTCGGTCGTGCGTACGGTGGCGCGCGGGGTCTTGTCGATCCCTCACGCCGGTTCACCGTAACCGGCGCGGGACCGGCCCCCGGATCCCCCGAATCCCAGGCACCACGACAGCGCCCACCGCCCACGGGCGTCACTCCCCGGGGAGGGTGAGAGTCTTCACATGGCCACTTCCGGCCAGGGCGGTTGACCGGTTCGCGACCCGGCGGCGCCGGCTCAGGGCACCACGGTCACCGGCCAGCGGCCCGCCTTCACCAGGCGCACCGCGACCGAGCCGACGAAGCGGTGGCCTGCCTGCTCGGAGGCGCCCACCACCACGGCGTCCGCGGTGAGTTCGTCCGCGGCCGAGACCAGCCCGGTGTACGGGTCGCCGCGGAAGGTGTGGAACTCCCAGCGCACGTCGTATATGTCCTTCAGGCGCTCCGCGCTGCTGCTGATGTCCGCGGCGATGTCCTGGGCGATCTCGTCCGTGGTCTCCGCGACCGGCACGCCGAGCGCGGCACCGGCGGTCATGACGGGCTGTACGTAGACCAGGGCGAGCAGGGCGTGCTGGCGGCGGGCCAGCCCGGCGGCGTAGGCGGCCGCGCGCATCGAGGACTCGGAGCCGTCGACGCCCGCCAGGATGACCTTGGGGCCGTCCGTGCCGCGCTCGAAGCGGGATGCCTGGTGTTCCGTCACCCTCCGAGGCTAGCGGAGCCCCCGCCGCCGCCCCGGCGCGCACCGGGGGACGGGCGGAACCGGGGGCCGGTGAGGCCGCCGGTGCGGTCAGCGGGAGGAAACCATACGGGCGAACACCACGACATTGCCGTCGTATCCGGATTCCTTGGAATAACCGCCGCCGCAGGTGATCACCCGCAATTCGGGTCGGCCTTTGCCGCCGTACACCTTGGCTCCGGGAAAGTCGTCCTTTTCGAAGACCTCGATTCCGTACACCTCGAATTCGGCGGTCTTTCCGTCTTTGCGCCGTACGTCGACGTGGTTTCCCTTCTTGAGGGCGCCGAGGCCGAAGAAGACCGCGGGGCCGCGGGAGTTGTCGACATGTCCGACGACCACCGCGGTGCCCTTCTCGCCGGGTGTCACCGCGCTGGTGAACCAGCCCGCGAGGTTCGGCTCCTCGGGAGGGGGAGCCTCGATCCAGCCTTTCTTGTCGATACCGACCGGCATCAGCGGGGCGTTCACCCGGATCGCGTCGATACGGACCCGGTCCGGTTCGGCGAACGGCAGCGCCGCCGCGCCGCCCCCGCGGTCGCGCTCGGTCCCGGTGTCGGCGGAGGCCGGCTGCGGCGGGCCCGAGTCGAATTCGCCGGAGCCGTTGCGGATCAGTGCCACCCCGGCGAGCAGCACGAGCGCCATGACCCCCCAGGGGGCCCGCTTCTTCATCGGCCTGCCGCCGTCGGCGGACCCGGTAGAGGACATGCGCACTCCCTTGCTCACCCCGCGTGCGAGGACCCCGCCGCGCGTACGAGAAAGCTAAGCGCGGCGCCCGCGCCCGGCGAGCACGCGGCGGCGAACGGGTGGCCGCCCGCGTCGCGGTGCGCCATCCGGGGCGAGCAGCCCGGGTTCTTTCCTGACGGTGTGTGACCTGCGGCGATATCACGGCGTGCGGCGGAGCCCCGGCGTGTCGCCTCACCGGGACGGCGCAGTCCCGAAATGCGGCTCTGTGCACGGCATCTGAGGGTCTGTCTGGGAGGCGCACACGCCCATCACCGGGGACGGATCCCCGGGGCGCCTCCGCGGAGGAAACCCATGCGTACCACTCGTGTTCTGGCGGCAGCGGCCGCGGTCGCGGCGGCCGTCTCGTTCGCCGCTCCGGCCGTGGCCGCGGACCCCGACGCAGGCAAGGTCGTCAAGGAGGCCGAGTCCGGCAAGGTCGTGACCGAGGACGAGCCCGGCAGCGGCATGAGCCAGGAGGAGTCCGGCGAGGCCCTGCACGACCGCGGCTCCGGCCGGGTCATGGCCGTGCCCAGCGTGATCGCCAGGGGCGGCAAGCTCACCGTCTCGGTGAGCGACTCCAAGTGCAACTACGGCACCCGGAGCGTCTCCTCGCGCGCCTTTCAGCGCACCGTGAACCTGCGGGGCAGCAACCCGGCCACCGCCGAGGCCTGGATCAAGCACGACGCCCGCCCGGGCTCGTACGACATCACGGCGATGTGCAACGGCAAGACGATCCACAGCCGGGACGCCTTCACCGTCATCGGCGGCCCCGTCCAGGGCGGCATCGGCGGCAGCAGCAAGGGCGGCGCCACCGGTACCGACATGGCCATCGGCGGCGGTCTGGTCGCCGCGGCGGCTCTCGGCGGCGGTGCCTTCTGGCTGCGCCGCAGGGCGGAGAACCGGGTGTGATACCCGGCCCGCCCGGCTCTTCCTTCCGCGACGCCGCAGGTGAAAGCCGTGGGCCCGCCACCCGGTGAGGGTGGCGGGCCCACGGCTTGCGGCGGACCGGCGGGGCTCAACTCCCGTCGGCGCGGCGGCGGGTGAAGTGGTAGGCGGTGCCCAGGGTGCCGACGACGAGCAGGGCGCCGAAGCCCAGTTCACCCAGGTCCAGTCCGCCGATGGTGCCGCCGAACCCGGCGTCCACGCCGTGGTCCGGGTGCCGGGGGTGCTCGCCCGGGGGCACCAGGGGCTCCTCGGGGCGCCCCTCGGCGATGGTCAGTTCCGCGGTACGGGTGATCCCGCGCTCGCAGGAGAAGGTGACCGAGTAGGTGGCGCCCTTGCGGGCGTCCCAGTCGACCTCGGTGGTCGCCGAGTTGTCGCCCGCTTCGATGACCACGGTGTCGAAGACGCCCGAGTGCACCTTGGTACGTCCCTTGCAGCCGGAAGCGGTCAGCTTCACCTCGCCGCCGGCGGCGACGGTGGAGGGGGACACCTCCACCTCGAAGCGCTCCTTGCCGCGGGGCGGCGCGGCCACGGCGGCGGGGGCGGTGAGGGCGAGGGCGGTGGCACCGAGCAGCGCGGCCGAGGCGACGCGTATCGCGCGCATGTGATCCTCCGGATCTCCGAGGGACAGCGCGGACCTTTTCCGCTTTCGCCGGTAGTGCCCTCGATAGGGGCGACGCTAGGAAGGCGCCGCCCCGACCGCGATCGGGGCCGGGCAGACGGGGTAATCGGCTCGGCCGATCAGGCGATCACGGACCGCCCCGCCCGGCGTGGCTGCCCGCCGGGCGGGGCGGTCCGTGCTGGGGGACTGTGAGGACACCCCCAGGGAGGCCCGCGTACGAACCCGCCGCGGGGCTCACTCCAGGAGCCGCGGTACCAGCTCCCGCAGCGGCTCGGTGGAGGCGGCCATGTCCCGGCTGTAGGGCAGGTCGAAGTCCCAGATCAGGAAGAGCAGGAAGGCGATGAGCGCCGAGAAGAGCCCGGCGAGGATCAGCTCTCTGGGCGTGCGTCTGATCTGCAGCGCGAACATCATGCCGACGGTCACCAGCGCTCCCGCGATCAGGCCGAACCAGACGACCCCGGGCATGGTGGCCTCGGCCGAGTCGCCGCGGGCGCTGCGGGCGTCGTCCGCCGCGGTGATCTGGTCCAGCAGCGGCTGGTAGGCCTGGGCCTCGAAGTCGCTGGCGGGCTCGTGGTCGGTCAGGCCGTGGCGGATCTTCGCGAGCAGCGCGTCGCCGCGGTCGGTCAGGCCCCCGCGCGTCGAGGAGCTGTCCCACTCGGTGGTCACCACATAGGCGACGTAGTCCTCGACCTCCCCGCGGATCTCCTCGCGGACCCCGGGCGGATAGGCGCGTACCCGCTCCTGGATCTCGTGCAGTGCCTGGGCCTCGGCGTGCACATGGGCCTGGGCCTCGGCGCGGGCCTCCCAGACCCCGGCGATGGCGAGGCCGAGCACGATCGCGTAGACCACCCCGATCATCATCGTCATGTACTCGATGACGTCCGGGGTCTGGCTGGGGTCGTCGTCCGAGCCGATTCTGCGTTGCTGAAGGATCGTCACCGCCAGGACGACGCCGCAGGCGGCCACCATCGCGAGGGTGAGAACAAGCCATTCCGACATGGGGCCTCCGGGTTTCAGCGGGGGCGCAGCGCGGCGACGGCGAGCACCGCGGGGGCCGTGATGAGCAGAGTGAGAGTGACCAGTGACGGACCGTGGCGCGGCGGCCTGCTGTGCCGCACCGGCTGATGACGCGGGTAGTGCACAGCCCGTGGAGCGGGGCGTACGGCCGGAGGCTCGGGCCGCGGCTTCTCCGGTGCGGGCGGGGCCGGTTCGGGCCGCGACGGCGCGGGTCTCGGGGGCGGTGGGGGCTCAGGTGCCGGTGACGGGGGAGGCGGCGGAGGCGGAGGAGGCGGCGGTGCCTCCCGGGTCGGGGGTGGCGGAGGCGGCGGTGGTGGTGGCGGAGGGGGCGGTGTCGGCGTGGCTCTCGGCGGGTGCGGAGTGGGCTCGGTCCCGCAGAAGCCGGCGCCCGCGCCCGCCACCGCGACGGTGTCCCCGGCGCGGGCCACGGCTCCGCCCGCCCCGGCCCAGGCGCAGGCGTCCGCCGGGGCGGCGGCCGAGGCCGGGGGCGCGGGTGTGCCGAGGATCCAGGCCAGTGCCAGGAGCGCGATCATGCGGGTGACGAGGGCGGATGCGGACCGCGAGGTTGGCTGCACATCGAGAGCATGGGCGGGCCGCGGGCCCACCAAGCCGAAGCGGACACCGAATTGGCACGAACGGGCGGAGTTCGCCGCCCGGGGTTTGCGGGCCGCGCGGGCGCGCTCGGAAAGCGCCATGTTCTGCCCTGCCGCGCGGGTCATGTGGCGCTGTTTTCGGGGCAGTTGGGCGAACGTGAAGCGGCAACCGCCCGTAACCGGCCCGGTACGTGGCGCGATTCGAGCGGTGTGCGAGACTCGGCGAAAACGCGGTCTTCACCTTCCCCCGCTCCGGTGGAAGTCCGGGCGCGCGGGCCCCTGTTGGGGATCGGCCAGCCGACTGACCGGTTTTTTTCGATGGTTCCGTTGAGAATGCATAGGGACGAATTCGTCCGGCTTTTTCACGGGGCCTGCTCCGGGCGGTGACCGAGAACGGACGGCCAATTTCCGTTTTGGCTCGCTCCTTTGGCAGGCGATCAGTAGCCTCGGGCCGGACAGTGGCCTCCCTACGCCGTTGGAGACTTCAGATGGAGCGACCCGCCTGGGCGCCGAAGGGCATCGACATATCGGTGCCGAGCGTGTCCCGGATCTACGACTACTACCTGGGTGGTTCGCACAACTTCGAGGTCGACCGGGATGCCGCGCGCAAGGCGATGGAGTTCCTGCCGGGTCTGCCGAAGATCATGCAGGCGAATCGTGCCTTCATGCGCCGTGCTGTCGGTTTCGCGGTGGCGGAGGGTATCGACCAGTTCCTGGACATCGGCTCCGGAATTCCCACCTTCGGCAACGTCCACGAGATCGCCCAGCGCGCCGACCCCGAGGCGAGGGTGGTCTACGTCGACCACGACCCGGTCGCCGTCGCGCACAGCGAGGCCGTGCTCGCGGGCAACGACCGGGCCACCGTCGTCGCCGCCGACTTCCGGCGCCCGCGCGAGATCCTGACCAGCCCTCAGCTGCGCGAGACCCTCGACCTGGACCGGCCGGTCGCCCTCCTCCTGGTGGCGCTGCTGCACTTCGTCGACGACAGCGACAGGCCGCAGGAGGTCCTCGAACAGCTCCGCGGCGCCCTCGCCCCCGGCAGCCTGCTTATCCTCACGCACGCCTCCGGCGAACTCATGCCGGCCGAGCCCACCGAGGGCGTCACCGGGGTCTACGAGAACATCCGCAACCCGCTGAAGCTGCGCGGCAAGGACGAGATCGCGCGCTTCTTCGACGGCATGGAGATCCTCGACCCCGGACTCGTACGGATGCCGGAGTGGCGGCCGGACATCGCCCCCGAGGAGGAGGACCCGTATTCCTTTGCGGGTTACGCCGGAGTGGGGCGCACGGCGTGACCGCGGAGCCGGACGGACCGGAAGACAGAGTACGGCGGTTCGCGACGATATGGAGCCGGGCGGTGTACCCGCTGACGGCCACCTCCCGGACGCGTCCGGAGTTCGAGGAGCAACTCTTCCCGCTGGCACGCCAGTTGAGGGACGCGCTGTGCGCCCCGGTCTTCGAGGCCGCGCGCGGACGCCCGGTCGGCGCCGCCCTGGTCGACGCGCACTGCACCGACCCGGACGCGCTCAGCCGCACCCTCGACGTGGTCGAGGCCTACCTGGTGCTCTACTGCGGCGCCGAGGGCGACCAGGAGGAGATGCGCTCGCGCAGCGCCCGCCTCCAGCACGCCGCGGCCGCGGGCTTCGCGCACGCCCTGCGCGAGCGCACCCTGGCCGAGCAGGAGGCCATCTCCGCGGCCGCCCTCAAGGCGCGCAGCGCGGTGGCCGAGGCCCTGCACGCCAGTGAGGCCCGCTTCCGCGCCGTCTTCGAGGGCGCCGCGATAGGCATCAGCATCGCCTCCCTCGACGGCACCGTCATCGACGTCAACGACACCCTGCTGCGGATGCTCGGCACCCCCGAGCAGGTGGTCCGCAACCGCAACGTCTCGGACTGGACCCACGCCGACGACGCCCCGCACGTGTGGAACCTCTACGGCGAGCTGACCCGCGGCGAACGCGAGCACTTCCACGTGGAGAAGGCCTTCTACCGGCCGGACGGCACCGCGCTGTGGACCAACCTCTCGGTCTCCCTGCTCCGGGACGCCGAGGGCATGCCCCAGTACCAGCTGGCGCTGATGGAGGACACCACCGAGCGGCGGCTGCTCAACCTCCGGCTGCGCTACGAGGCCACCCACGACGCGCTCACCGGGCTGCCCAACCGCACGCTGTTCTTCGAACGCCTGGAGAAGGCGCTCGCCGCGGGTCCGGAGAACCGCTTCGGCCTGTGCTACCTCGACCTGGACGGCTTCAAGACGGTCAACGACAGCCTCGGCCACGCCGCGGGCGACCGGCTGCTCGTCGAGGTGGCCGACCGCCTCCAGTCCTGCGCCACGGCCCCCGGCGAGATGGTGGCCCGCCTCGGCGGCGACGAGTTCGTCGCGCTGACCACCGGCCACGGCACCGAGCAGGAGGTCGACGAGCTCGCCGGGCGTATCATGCACGCCCTCTCCGCGCCGATCCGTATCGATGGCCGGGAGCTGACCGTCCGCGGCAGCATCGGCATCGTGGAGGGCCCCGCCGGGGAGCGCAGCGCGGCCGAGGTGCTGCGCAGCGCCGACATCACGATGTACCGGGCCAAGTCCGCGGGCGGCAACCGCTTCGAACTCGCCGACCCCGTCCAGGACGCCCGCGCCATCACCCGGCACGGGCTGACCACCGCGCTGCCCGCCGCGCTCGCCCGCGGCGAGTTCTTCATCGAGTACCAGCCGCTGGTCAACCTCGGCGACGGCAGCGTCCGCGGCGCCGAGGCCCTGGTGCGCTGGCTGCACCCGCAGCACGGCATCCTCGGCCCCGACCGCTTCATCGAACTCGCCGAGCACACCGGACTGATCGTGCCGCTCGGCCGCTGGGTCCTGGAGCAGTCCGTATGGCAGGCGCGGCAGTGGCAGGAGCGCCACGCGGACGCCGGGCCGCTGCGCATCAACGTCAACCTCTCGCCCTGCCAGCTCACCCACCCGGGACTGGTCTCGGACACCGTGGAGATACTGGAGCGGGTCGGGCTCGCCCCGCACAGCCTGTGCCTGGAGGTCACCGAGTCCGCGCTGATCGGCGCCGACGACGACCTTCTGAAGCCGCTGCGCAGGCTCGCCGAGATGGGTGTCGACATCGCCCTGGACGACTTCGGTACCGGGTACTCCAACCTCGCCAACCTGCGCCGCCTGCCGGTCAGCGTCCTCAAGCTGGACCGCTCCTTCACCCAGGGCATGCAGCAGTTCCCGGCCGATCCGGTGGACCTGAAGATCGTCGAGGGGATCGTCGCCCTGGCGCACAACCTCGACCTCGCGGTCACCGTGGAGGGCGTGGAGACCGGGGCCCAGGCCGAGCAGCTGCGCGAGCTGGGCTGCGACACCGCACAGGGCTGGTACTACGCGCGTCCGGGCCCGCCGGACCGCCTGCACCAGCTCGCCCTGGCGGACGCCACCGGCTGAGCCACGGCACGCTCAACGGCCTCTGCCCGTACGGGAGTCGGGGCTCTCACGGTCCCGGCGCCCGGGCCGCGGAGCGGGCTCAGTCCGGCTTCTTCGCCGCGAGCACCGGCGCCTGGGCGAGCACCATCTGCTGGAACTCCCGGGCGGCGCGCGGCGGTGCCACATCGCTGCGGTGCGCGAGGGCGATGGTGCGCCGCAGGCCCGGGCGGGCGAGCGGGGTCACGCGCAGCCGCAGGTCCCCGCGCATCGCCACCATGCGCGGCACCACCGCCACCCCGAGCCCGGCCCGTACGAAACCGAGGACGGCGTCCATCTCGCCGCCCTCCACCGCGAACCGGGGCTCGAAGCCCTCGGCCCGGCAGGCGGCGACGGTCAGCTCCCGCAGGTCGTAGCCGTGCCGGAACATCACCAGGGGCTCGCGCTCCAGGTCGCTGATGTGCACCCGGCGCCCGCGGTCCCCGGGCGGCGGCGAGTCCGGGGCGGAGACCACCACCAGGTCCTCGTTGAGCACCTCGATGGTGGTGAGCGCGGGGGAGGGGGTCGGCAGCGGCAGCACCACCAGCGCCAGGTCCAGCGCCCCGCGCGCCAACTTCCGTACCAGGTCGTGCGATCCGCCCTCCTCGATCAGGAGCTGCACCCCGCGGAAGCGGTCGTGGAAGGCGCGCAGCACACCGGGGAGCAGGCCGGTGCACAGGCTCGGGGTCGCGCCGAGGCGCACCCGGCCGCGCCGCAGCTGGGCCAGCTCCTGGACCTCGTGCCGGGCGGTGTCCGCGTCGGCGAGGATCCGCCGGGCCAGCGGCAGCAGGGCCTCGCCCGCGTCGGTGAGGGTGATGTTGCCCCGGGCCCGCTGGAAGAGGTCCGCGCCCAGCTCCCGCTCCAGGGCGCGGATCTGCTGGGAGAGCGAGGGCTGCGCCACGTGCACCACTTCCGCCGCCCGTGTGAAGTGCCGCTCCTCGGCGACCGCGACGAAATAGGAGAGTTGCTGGAATTGCATACCGCCAGCATAGGGCCGGTATAGCGGCTGCCTATCGCCAAGCGCATGTCGATGCCCTGGGTTGATACGAGGGTCCGCCCCTGTTCAGGCCGGGTCCACCGCCGGTTCCCCCAGACCCGCCACCCGGGCCAGCCGCCGGTACGACTCGTGCAGCGCCGCCCGGTCGTACGTACTGGTGGTCACCAGGACCTCCTGCGCGCCGGTCTCCTTCAGCAGCACCTCCAGCCGCTCCGCGACCTCCTCCTCGGTGCCGTACAGCTGGCCGCGCAGCCCCGACTCGTAGAGCTCGCGCTCCTTGGTACTCATGCTCAGCCCGTCGATCTCCGCGGCGGGGGACAGGGGCGGGAAGGAGCCCCGGGTGCGCGCGTGGGCGGCCGCCCACGCCTCGGGGACGAGCAGCCGGCGGGCCTCCTCGGTTCCGGCGGCGACGGCGACGGTGCCCGCCACCATGACGTACGGCTCGGGGTGCCGCGCCGAGGGCCGGAAGGCGCCGCGGTAGCGCTCGACGGCCGCCAGGAGGCGGTCCCGGCTCCTGAAGTCCCCGATGACCAGGGGCAGTCCGGCCTCGGCCGCGGTCAGCGCCCCGGCGCCGGTGGCGAGGACGAAGGCGGGGATGTCCATGCCCTCGCCGGGGCGGGCCCGCACCCCGGTGGGGGAGCCGCCGCCGAACCAGCCGAGGAGTTCCGCGAGCTGCCCGCCGAAGTCCTCCGCCTCGTCCTTGCCGCGCCCGAGGGCCCGGCGCACGCCGTCCGTGAAGCCCACCGAGCGCCCGAGGCCCATGTCGATCCGGCCCGGGAAGAGCGACTCCAGGACGCCGAACTGCTCGGCCACCACGAGGGGTTGGTGATTGGGCAGCATCACGCCGCCGGTGCCCACCCGGATCCGGCGGGTGGCCGAGGCGACCGCCGCCGCGAGCACGGTGGGCGCCGAGCCCGCCACCCCGGGGACGCCGTGGTGCTCGGCCACCCAGAACCGGTGGTAGCCCAGCTCCTCCGCCCGCCGGGCGAAGTCCACCGTCTCCCGCAGGGCCTCGGCCGGGGACCGGCCCGCCCGGATCCGGGAGCGGTCGAGGACGGAGAACCGGGTGGAGGTCAGGGAAGTGCTCACCCTGTTCTCAACACCCGGGGTGCCTCAGGATTCCCGGCCGCACCGCTACCGCCGGGGCACCCGCCCCCACGCGGTCCCCCGCGACGTACGCTGCTCGGCGTGACGCACGCCCGGCAGCCCCTCGCCCTGTTCGACCTGGACGGCACCCTCGCCGACACCGCCCACCGGCAGTACCACCTGCAACGCAGGCCGCGCGACTGGGACGCCTTCTTCGCCGCCGCGCCCGAGGACCCTCCGCTGGCCGAGGGCCTCGCCCTGCTGCGCGCGACGGCGAAGGAGTGCGAGATCCAGTACCTCACCGGCCGGCCGGAGCGCTGCCGGGCCGACACCGAGGAGTGGCTCGCCCGGCAGGGGCTGCCCGCGGGGCGGATCTGGATGCGGCGCGACGACGACCGGCGCCCGGCCCGCCGCACCAAGCTGCAGCTGCTCACCGCCATCGCCCGCGACCGCGAGATCCGGATGCTGGTCGACGACGACCTCCTCGTCTGCCTGGAGGCTCAGCGGGCGGGCTTCCGGGTGATGCGCGCCGACTGGGCCGCGCCCGCCCCGGA
This sequence comes from Streptomyces physcomitrii, assembly GCF_012273655.1. GTDB lineage: Bacteria > Actinomycetota > Actinomycetes > Streptomycetales > Streptomycetaceae > Streptomyces > Streptomyces physcomitrii. Next base: position 289,924 of record NZ_JAAWWP010000006.1, read on the forward strand.
ACTCAGGGACGCCCAGGAACGGCAGGGGCGGACCTGAGCCCCGCCCCTGCCGCCCGGCGCCCGCCCACCCCGCGCGGGGCCGTCAGCTGTCCTCCTCCAGGCGGAAGCCGACCTTGACGCCCACCTGGTAGTGCTTGATCTCGCCGTCCTCGATGTGGCCGCGGACCTGGGTGACCTCGAACCAGTCCAGGTTGCGCAGGGTCCGCGAGGCCCGGCGCACCGCGTTGCGGATGGCGTCGTCGCAGCTCTCCTCGGAGGACCCGACGATCTCGGTGACCCGGTACGTGTGGTCGGACATGCGTCCACTCCTTCGTGGTGCGGGGTTCGGGCGGTGCCCGGCGGTCCCCGGCAAAGGTGCGGCGGGGACCGGCGGACACCACTCCACGGTGCCCCAGCCCGCCGCCGTCCGCGAGGCGGCGGGCGGGCCGGGGCCGCTCAGCGGGCCACGCCGAGCGAGAGCGCGAAGCGGCCCGCGGCATCCGTCCACCAGTGGGTGGTGGCGAACCCGGCGGCGGCCAGCTCCCCGCGCAGTCCCTCCTCGCGGAACTTCGCCGAGACCTCGGTCCGCAGCTCCTCCCCGGCGGCGAAGTCCACCACCAGATCGAGGGCGGCTACCTTCACGCTGAGCGGGCGCAGCGCCCGCAGGCGCATCTCGATCCACTCCTGCTCGCGGTTCCACCGGGCCACGTGCGCGAAGTCGTCGGGGTCGAAGCCCGCGCCGAGTTCGCGGTTGACGACCAGCAGGACGTTCTTGTTGAACCGCGCGGTCACCCCCGCCGCGTCGTCGTACGCCGCGACCAGGACCGCCTCCTCCTTCACCAGGTCGGTGCCGAGCAGCAGCGCGTCGCCCGGTGCGAGCAGGGCGCGTGCCGAGGCGAGGAAGGCGGAACGTTCCGCCGGGAGCAGGTTCCCGAGGGTGCCGCCGAGGAAGGCGAGCAGCCGGGGTCCCGGGGTGTCCGGCAGGGTGAGCGCCCCGGTGAAGTCGGCGATCAGACCGTGCACATCGAGGCCGGGATGCTCCTCGGCCAGCGCCTGCCCGGCCTGGCTCAGCGCGCTCGCGCTGACGTCGACCGGTACATAGGCGCGCAGCCCCGCCATCTCCTCCAGGAGGTGCCGGGTCTTCTCGGAGGAGCCCGAGCCCAGCTCCACCAGGGTGCGGGCCCCGGCCGCGGCGGCGATCTCCCCGGCGCGGTCCCGCAGGATCTCCGCCTCGGCGCGGGTCGGGTAGTACTCGTCCAGGCGCGTGATCTCCTCGAAGAGTTCGCTGCCCCGGGCGTCGTAGAACCACTTGGGCGGCAGGGTCTTGGGGGTACGGGTCAGTCCGTGCCGGACGTCGGCGCGCAGGGCGGCGCCGGTCGCGTCCTCGGGCAGGGTGCGGGTGAGATGGAACGGGCTCACGCGGACGGCTCCTTGAGTGGGGTCAGCAGGACGTCGCCGCGCTCCGCGAGGAGCAGGGTCCGGTCCGGCACCTGCTGCCAGCGGGGATCCTCGTCATAGGGCTCGGAGGCGGCCACCGTGCCGCCGCCGGGGCGGGCGAGTACGTAGAGGGTGTCGCCCCAGGCGGTGGCGGCGATCCGCTCGCCGTCGGTGACCAGGAGGTTCAGCCGGGAGCCCGGCGCCGCCTCGGCCACCTCCCGTACGGTCGCGGCCATCGCCTCGCCCAGCTCCTCGCCCGCGCGCAGCCGCCCGAGCAGCAGCGCCCAGACGAGGGCGGAGTCGCAGCGCGCCTCCAGGCGGAGCAGCGCGGCCGGGGGCAGCCCGGCGCCGAGCGGCGCCAGGGAGTCCGGCCAGCCGGTGACCGCGCCGTTGTGGCTGAACAGCCAGCGGTCCGCCGCGAAGGGGGCGGCCGCGGCCTCCCCGTCGGCGCCCGCCTCGGTGGCGTCGCGGACCGCGGCGAGCAGGGCGCCGGTGCGCACCACCCGGGCCAGGTCCGTGAAGGACAGGTCGGCCCAGATCGGGACCGCGCGCCGGTAGCGGGCCGGTGCCGGGTCGCCCTCGGCGTACCAACCCACCCCGAAACCATCGGCGTTGACGGTGCCGTGCCGCTGGTGGCGGGGGGCCCAGGACTGCCGGTACAGCGCGTGCGGCGGCCCGAGCAGCAGGTCGCCGACGGGCAACGGCGGTCCCAGATAGGCGAGGTGACGGCACATCAGGCGATCCCCTCCCCGGGGGCGGCGTCCCTGGCGGTGCGGAAACCGGAGAAGATCTGGCGCCGCACGGGATAGTCCCAGTTGCGGAAGGTGCCCCGGCAGGCCACCGCGTCCACGGCGAAGGAACCGCCGCGCAGCACCTTGTACTCGGGGCCGAAGAAGACCTCCGAGTACTCCCGGTAGGGGAAGGCCGCGAAGCCCGGGTAGGGATCGAAGCCGCTGGACGTCCACTCCCAGACATCGCCGATCAACTGCCGTACGCCGAGCGGTGACCGGCCCTTCGGGTAGCTGCCCGCCGGGGCCGGGCGCAGATGGCGCTGGCCCAGGTTGGCGTGTTCCGCGGTCGGTTCGGCGTCGCCCCAGGGGAAGCGGGTGGAGCGGCCGGTCGCCGGGTCGTGGCGGGCCGCCTTCTCCCACTCCCGCTCGGTCGGCAGCCGCCGCCCCGCCCAGCGCGCGTAGGCATCGGCCTCGTACCAACTCACGTGCAGGACCGGCTCGTTCGGGGGCACCTCCTCGGTGACCCCGAAGCGGCGGCGCAGCCACCGGCCGCCCTCGCGGCGCCAGAACAGCGGGGCGGTGATCTGCTGCCTGCGCAGGTGCAGCAGGCCCTCGGGGTGCCACCAGCGGGGGTCCTCGTAGCCGCCGCTCTCCAGGAAGCGGAGGTAGGCGCCGTTGGTGACCGGGGTGGTGTCGAGGTAGTAGGCGCCGGTGGACACGCGGTGCGCCGGGCGTTCGTTGTCGAGCGCCCAGGGCTCGGTGGAGGTCCCCATGGTGAACTCGCCCGCGGGGACGAGGACTTCACCGGGCAGCTCCGGCCCCTCGGGCGGCGGCGCCGGGTCGGGGGCGGTCAGCGCGGCCTCGCCCCTGCGGAGCTGATGGGTGATCAGCATCGTCTCGTCGTGCTGCTGTTCGTGCTGGGCGATCATGCCGAAGGCGAAGCCCGCGTCGGTCAGGGGCGTTCCGCGGAAGGCGGAGCGCTCCAGTACGTCCAGGGCCCGGCCGCGCACCTCGGCGGCGTAGCGCCGCGCCTCGGCGGGCGGCAGCAGCGGCAGCGAGGGCCGCTCGGCGCGCGGGTGCTCGAAGGCGTCGTACAGCGGGTCGATCTCCGGGTGGATCGGGTCGTGGCCGCCGACGGCGCGCAGCAGCCACTGCTCCTCCTGGTTGCCGATATGGGCCAGGTCCCAGACCAGCGGGGACATCAACGGCGAGTGCTGGGCGGTGAGTTCGCGCTCGTCCACACAGTCGGTCAGCAGCGAGGTCCGCTCCCGGGCCCGCAGCAGCGCGGCGAGCGCGCGCTCGCGCAGTACCTCGGGCGGTGGTGCGGCGGCCTCTGCCGCGGCGACCGGGGCGGTCGCGGTGGTCTTCTCGGTACGGTCGCGGCCGGTCATCGCGGAAGGTCCTTCCCGTGCACGGTGAAACTGTCGATCAGATCGTCGGCGGGGCAGCGGCCCGCCGAGACATGGCGCTCGGTGAACTCGCCCACCGCCCGCAGCACCCGCTCGCTCGCGCCGATCCGCGGCAGCGCCTCCAGGGCGGCCCGGAAGACGCGCTGCGCGGCCTCGTGCAGCTCCGGGTCCCGCAGGGCCTCGCGGGCGGCGGTCTCCCACAGCGCGTTGTGCGGGGCGGGGCCGTCACCGCAGCGTTCGGCGAGCGATTTGACGGTGCGGTAGGCCGTCTCCGCGGCGGCCGGGTCGTCGAAGAGGGCCGTGGTCACCGCGAAGGGCACCACCCAGCCGTCCTCGCCCGGCTGCGCGTCGATCATGCGCAGCTCCAGGTGCCCGCGCGGGCGCACCGGTGGGAAGAGGGTGGTCAGGTGGTACTCCAGATCGGCCCGGGTCGGTCTTCTGGGCCCGGCGCCCTCGGCCCAGTCGCGGAAGGTGAGCCCCTCCGGCACCGGCCAGGGCCCGGACTCCTCGCGCAGGCACATCACGGGCGCGTCCAGGACCCGGCGCGACCAGGCCGTGCGCGGGTCCTCGTCCAGCGCGGGAGCGGCGCTGCGGCCCGGTTCGATGCCGGCCCAGAAGGACTGCCGGGTGGACCGCCAGCCGGTGAGCCGGCCCGCGAGGAGCGGGGAGTTGGCGAAGGCCGCCACCAGGACGGGACCGAGGAAGTGGGCGAGCAGCCAGCGCCGGGAGTGGCCGAGGGGTCCCGGCTCCTCGTATCCGGCGTCGAGGCAGACCTGCACCGAGGCCGAGGCGCACATCATGCCGCGGCCGGCCGGACCGGCCCGGTCGAGGTAGGTCTCCATCGCGTCGTAGCGCGGTTCGCGCAGCAGCCGCGTGGGCTCGCACCAGGGGTTGGTGCCGTGCCCGGTGAGCGCGAGGCCCCGGGGGGCGAGCGCCGTACGCAGCAGGTTCAGATCCGCCGTGACGGCGTTGACGCAGTCCATCAGGGCGGGGGCGGGCAGGGAGGAGAGTTCCAGCTGGCCGCCGGGCTCGACGGTCAGCGGGGAGCTGAGGGGCAGGGCGCGCAGTGCGCGGCAGGTCTCTTCCAGGCGCTCGGCCGTCAGCGGCTCGTGCGGCCGGGCGGGGTCGTGCAGCAGCCATTCGACCTCGACACCCACGGTGCGGGGCGGGCCGGTCTTGAAGCAGATGCCGTGGACGATGTCGTCCACGTCCGCCACGGAGACTCCCGTGTCGGAACTCGTACATTCTCCTTCGGACATCCCAGGGTTCTCCTGATCTCCGTTCGGCGCAAAGGCGGGCACGGTGGCGCCCACCCGTACAGCCAAAACCTTCTCGGCGGATCCCACAAGAGTGCCCAAGCCGGGCGAAAGCTTCCCGTCGTGGCGGCCTCGCGTGCCCGGACCCTCGCGCTCTCCCGGTTCCCGGGATCGCCCGGGGTATGCCCGGGGCTGCGGCGGGGGCGGCGCCGGAGACCGGCACCGCCCCCTGGTGGTGCAGACAAGGGACATTCTCGCCGAGAGGGCGCGCGGTGTCGCGCTGGAGGGCGACCGTGCGTGCGCGGGCCCGGGCGCGGAGGGTTGGTGCGCGCGCCCGCGTACGAGGGCGGCGCGCACGGCGGCGCACCGGAGCGGGCCCGGGCGCGCACGGGCGTGCGAGCGCCCGGGGTGCGCCGGGAGTACGGGGGAGTGGGGGAGCGCGTCAGGGGTGGGCGCGGGGCGCCTCAGTGCCAGCCGTAGCGCTCGCGCAGCCGGTTCACCACCAGGTCGAAGCGGCCGCGGTCCAGGGCGCAGGCCTCGCGCCGCATGCCCTTCTCGTGCACCCGCAGCACCCGGTCGAGGTCGACCCAGGAGTCGCGGCCCGCGCTGTCCCAGGGGCCGCTGCCGATCGGCACCCACTCCCGGTCGTTCGCGTGCCGCTTGCTGGACAGCTGGACGGCGAGCAGGGTGCTGCCCGCCTCCCGGGCCACCACCAGGACCGGCCGGTCCTTGCCGCGCCCGTCGTTCTCCTCGTAGGGCACCCATGTCCAGACGATCTCCCCGGGGTCGGGGTCGCCGTCGTGCGCCGGCGCGTACTCGGTGCGCACCCGGCCCACCCGCGCGGGGTCCGCCTGGGTGGTGGCGGTGGGACCGGAGCGGCCGGGACCGGCGGGTGCCCCGCCGCGGGGTGGTTCGGTGTGGGCTGTCACGGCGGCCACGTTAGAGAAGGCGCCCGCGCGGCCGGTGCGCGGGGTCGCCCACTCCGGCGCGTGGACCCCAAAGGGCGCCCGCGCGCTGAGCACGTACGACCCCGTTCCGCGCCGGGGTGCGCTCCCCGCTCGGCGCTCCCCGCTCCTCCGTCGCCCGCCCCGTTCCTCCGGCGCCCGTCGCGCGCGTACGGCCACGTCAGCGGTCCGCACCGCCGACGGCCGCCCCGTATCCGCCGGTTCGCCGCACCGCCCCGCGTGGCAGGATGCACAGGTCATGAGGCATATTCCGGAGGAACCCGAGGCGCAGGGCGCGCCACCTCGCGTCCCTCGGCAGCGGTCCACGGGCGCGGTGCCGACCAGCGCCGATGTCGCCCGCCGCGCGGGAGTCTCCCGGGCCACGGTCTCCTATGTGCTCAACAACGCCACCGCGGTGCGCATCAGCGAGCCCACCCGCCGCCGGGTGCGCGAGGCCGCCCGGGAGCTCGGCTACGTCCCGCACGCCGCCGCCCGCAGCCTGCGCGCCGGGCAGAGCCGGATGGTCCTGATGCCCGCGCCGGGCGCCCCGGTCGGCGCCCTCTACCACCGCTTCTTCCACGACCTCCAGTGGGCGCTGAGCCGCCTGGACTACACCGTGGTGCAGTACGGCAGCGCCGGTCTCACGGGCGACGAGGCCGCCCTCGCCTGGGCGGAGCTGCGGCCGGTAGCCGTGGTGGCGCCCGGCATCCACGAGCTGGGGCCCGCGGGCGTCGCCGTTCTCAAGCGCTCCGGCGCCCGTGCGGTGATCACCGTCGGACCCTGCCCGGTGGAGGGCGCGCACGCCCTGCTCACCGACCACGGCGAGGTCGGGCGCTGCGCCGCGGAGCACCTGCTGGCCCGCGGCCGCCGGCGCCTCGGGGTCGTCATGCCGGAGCAGCCCGCCCTCGCCGTGTACGCGCGCGCCCGCCTCGCCGGGGTCCGGGCGGCGGCCGCCCGGGTGGGCGCCGAGGTCACCGAACTGCCCCTGGCCTACGAGGAGACGGCGGCGGCCCGGCTCGCCGCCGACTGGCCCGAGCGGGGCGTGGACGGCGTCTTCGCCTACAGCGACGAGTACGCGATGCTCCTGATGGCGGCCCTCCAGGACCGGGGCATCCGGGTGCCCGCGGACACCGCGGTGGTCGGCGTCGACGACCTGATGCTCGGCAGACTGCTGCGCCCGCGCCTGACCACGGTACGGATGGACCTGCCCTCGGCCCAGGAGCTGGCCGAACTGGTGGACCGCACGGTGCGCCATCCGGGCACCTCACCGACCGTGCGCGATCTGCTCGGCGTCACACTGGTCGCGCGCGAGTCGAGCTGAGGACCGTAAGGGCTGAGCTGAGAACCGTACGGCAGGGCAGGCACGGCGCGTACGGCGAGCACCGCTCGGGCGGCGGGCACGGCAGCCACGGAACGCACGACAGCGGGCGCACCCCCAGGGCGCGCCCGCTGCCTGCCTGCCGGTCGCTCTGCTCTCCGCCGGGGCTCAGGCCCCGGGCTCGGCGCCGCCCGCCTGCTGGGCGGCCTCCGCCTCCGCGATCGACTTGCGTACCTCGTCCATGTCGAGATTCCGGGCCTGCCCGATCACGTCCACCAGGGCGGACTCCGGCAGGGCGCCGGGCTGCGCGAACACGGCCACCTGGTCGCGGACGATCATCAGGGTCGGGATCGACTGGATGTTGAAGGCCTGGGCCAGTTCCGGCTGGGCCTCCGTGTCGATCTTGCCGAAGACCAGGTCCGGGTTGGACTCGGCGGCCTTCTCGTAAACGGGGGCGAACTGGCGGCACGGACCGCACCAGGAGGCCCAGAAGTCGATCAGGACGAAGGCGTTGTCCGTGACCGTCTGGTCGAAGTTCTCCTTGGTGAGTTCCACTGTGCTGGTCATGGTGTCCCCTCGATCGGATATCGGATGGCGGCGGGTCGATTCGTACCGGCTTCCGCTGCACACAACGGTGCCTGTTCGCCATGTATTCCGCGCGCGTACCCGTGTGGCCCCCGCGCACACCTCGGTCCAGACTGGCGTCATGACGTCAAGCGCGAACACCGGTGGGACAGGCGAGCAGAGCGGCAGGACCGGCGGGACGGACGGCGGGACCAGTGAGTACGACGTGGTGGTGCTCGGCGCCGGGCCGGTGGGCGAGAACTTCGCCGAACGCGCGCGGGCGGCGGGGCTGAGCGTGGCGGTGGTGGAGAGCGAACTCGTCGGCGGCGAGTGCTCCTACTGGGCGTGCATGCCCAGCAAGGCGCTGCTGCGGCCGGTGATCACCCAGGCCGACGCCCGCCGGGTGCCCGGGGTGCGGGGGCAGGTCGAGGGGCCGCTCGACGCCGAGGCGGTGCTCGCCCACCGGGACGCCTTCGCCTCCCAGTGGAAGGACGACGGCCAGGTCCAGTGGCTGGACGGCATCGGGGCCCGCCTCTACCGGGGGCAGGGCCGGCTGGACGGCACCCGGCGGGTCACCGTCACCGCCGCCGACGGCGCCCGGCGCACCCTGACCGCCCGGCACGCCGTCGCCGTCTGCACCGGCAGCCGGGCCGTGCTGCCCCAGCTGCCCGGCATGGACGGGGCGCGGCCCTGGACCAGCCGCGAGGCGACCAGCGCCGAGTCGGTGCCGCCCCGGCTCGCGGTGGTCGGCGGCGGAGTGGTCGGCGTGGAGATGGCCACCGCCTGGCAGGCGCTCGGCTCCCGGGTGACCCTGCTCGCCCGGGACCGGGGGCTGCTGCCGCGGATGGAGCCCTTCGCGGGCGAACTCGTCGCCGAGTCGCTGCGCGGCGCCGGGGCCGAGGTGCGCCTCGGGGTCTCGGTCACCTCCGTGCACCGGGAGGGCGGCACCGTCACCCTCGGGCTCGACGACGGCGGGAGCGTCCAGGCCGAGGAGGTCCTCTTCGCGACCGGCCGCGCCCCGCGCACCGAGGACCTCGGCCTGGAGACGGTCGGCCTCGAACCGGGCGGCTGGCTGGACGTGGACGACAGCTGCCGGGTGCACGGCTTCGACTGGCTGTACGCGGTCGGTGACGTCAACCACCGGGCACTCCTCACCCATCAGGGCAAGTACCAGGCCCGGATCGCGGGCGCCGCCCTCGCCGCCCGCGCCCAGGGCGTCCCCCTCCTGGAGAGCGACCCCTGGGGCGCCCACGCGGCGACCGCCGACCACCGGGCCGTACCGCAGGTCGTCTTCACCGATCCCGAGGTGGCCGCGGTCGGCCCCACCCTCGCCGAGGCCGAGGCGGCGGGCCACCGGGTGCGCGCGGTGGACTACGACCTGTCCGGGGTCGCCGGGGCCGCCCTCTTCGTCGACGGCTACCGGGGGAAGGCCCGGATGCTCGTCGACCTGGACCGCGAGGTGCTCCTCGGCGTCACCTTCGTCGGCCCCGGCGTCGGCGAACTCCTGCAGTCGGCCACCCTCGCCGTCGCCGGGGAGATCCCGGTCGAGCGCCTGTGGCACGCCGTGCCCGCGTATCCGACGATCAGCGAGGTGTGGCTGCGCCTCCTGGAGACGTACCGGGGCTGACGTACGGCGGCTGAGGTACCGCCGCGAGAGGCGCGGTGACGCGGGGCGGCTCAGCGCCTGGCCGCCCGCAGCACCACGAACTTCGGTGCGCTCGCGACCAGTCGGCTGCCGCCGAACAGGCGCCGGAGCTTGGCGTGGTAGCCGAGGTGGCGGTTGCCGACGACCCACAGCTCGCCGCCCGGGCGCAGCGCGCGGCGGGCGCCGGTGAACATCCGCCAGGCCGTGGTGTCGGTGGTCGCCTGGTGGCTGTGGAAGGGGGGATTGCACAGGACGAGGTCCAGGGAGCCCGGCGGGAAGTCCGCGAGCCCGTCGCCGACCCGGAACTCGGCCGCGCGGTCCGCCCCGAGGTTCTCGCGGAAGGTGGCCTCCGCCGAGGCGAGCGCCTGGTACGACTCGTCGGTGAAGTGCAGCCGGGCGCCGGGTTCGGCGAGCGCCAGGGCGGTGCCGACGACCCCGTTGCCGCAGCCGAGGTCGGCGACCTCGGCGGTGCCGAGCCCGGTCGGCAGGTGCTGGAGGAAGAAGCGGGTGCCGATGTCGAGGTGGCTCGCGCAGAAGACCCCGGCGTGGTTGGTGACCGTACGGCCGGCGAGCACGCCGGTGTCCGGGGGCAGCGCGTACCGGTGCGGCCAGGGGTTGGCGGGGGCCTCGTCCCGCTCGCTCCCGGGGCGCGGGGCGCAGAAGACGAGCCGCGCCTTGCGCTCGGCCAGGGAGGTCGTCGTCGGGCCGAGGATCTGCTCGAAGAGCCGCAGGGTGGAGGTGTGGATCTCCTTCACCATGCCCGTGGCGAGGACGGTGGTCCCCTCGTGCACCGACGGGGCGAGCCGGTGCAGCTGGTCCTCCAGGAAGGCCAGCGACTTCGGCACCCGGACCAGGAGCAGGTCGATCCGGTCCGGCGGCGCCTCCCGGGAGGTGAGCAGGGTGGCGGCGTCCGGAGCGTGGCCCGCCGCGGCGAGGTTGGCCCGGGTCGCCTCCCGCGCCAGGTAGGAGTCGGTGATCAGCACCGGTCCGCGGTCCGCGAGCGCGGTGGTCAGCGCACCCCAGCGGTCGCCGACCAGGACCGGCCGGGCCGCCTTCGGCCCCTGCTCGGCGAGGTGCCGCAGCAGATAGGCGTCGGCGGCGTCCCAGGCACGGAACCGCTCCCGCGGATCGTCGGGAAAACGGTGGAGTGTCAGCTCGCCCCAGGGCGTCGGGAAAGGGTCGTTCATCGTGCGACCAGGCTAGCCGAGCGGCGAGGGGGGAGCGGCGGCCGTCCGCCCTCACCCCCCCCGCCATGTCAGCGGGCCGGGCTCACCCGGGGAACTCGCCCCCGAGCGCCGCCGCCAGGCGCAGATGCGGGACCGCCTCCTCGTCGCGGCCCTGGCGCTGGAGCGTGCGGCCCAGCATCAGCCGGGCGTACTGCTCCACCGGATCGCCCTCCACCAGTACGCGCAGCTCCCGTTCGGCGCGGGAGAGCTGGGCGGAGTGGTAGTAGGCGCGGGCGAGCAGGAGCCGGGTGTCCTGGCGGCCGGGCTCCTCCGCGACGAGGTCCGCCAGGATGCGCGCGGCCGGGGCGAACTCCTTGGCGTCGAAGTACATCCGCGCCCGCGACCAGCGCTCCGCCGATGTCCCGTGGGTGTAGTAGGTGCTGTCGTCCTGCCGCTTCACGTTCACAGGTGCCTCCTTCGGCCGCTGTCAACGCGGGCGGTGGCACCGGCATTCCCGGCCGGGTGCCGGGTGCCACCGCCCGGCCGCCACTCCGGGATGAAACCCGGCTACTTCTCCGGGAAGAAGGCGAGCACCGCCGCCCCCTCGGCAAGGGACTTCACCCGGAAGCCGAGGCCGTTGAGGCCCCCGGTGCCGCCCTCGCCCACCTGGGTCTGCAGGAAGGTGCCGCCGCGGCCGGTGCCCTCGACGACCACCGAGGAGGAGGTGACCCGCGCGATGGAGAAGTCCGTGATCTCGAAGCGCCCGTCGAGCGCGATCTCGGTGGGCTCGGAGACGGTGATCTCGCACCGCCCGTCGAAGCAGGCGCCGACATCGGTGCCGTCCGCGGCGGAGGTGCCCGTGGGCGAGGGCTTCGCCGTGGGAGAGGCGGACGGGGAGGGCTTCCGGGCGGGCGTCTTGGACGGCGTGGCCCGCTTCCCGGCGGAGGACGGCGCCGACCCCCGTGCGGCGCCGTCCTCCTTGTCCTCCCCTCCGCAGCCCGCGAGGGCCAGCACCAGCCCCAGTGACACCGAGGCCACCGCCGTTCCCGTGCTCCGGTACCCGTACGCGCCCATCGCCCACTCCTCGCTCTCGTCCCGCCGTGCCCGGTCGCGCGGCAGGCGGCCGATGGTGCCATGCGGCAGTCAACCGGCCATTCGCACACGGCTGTTGTACGGGGCCGGGCTCGGGAGGGGTCCCGGGGAGGGGCTTCCGCCTGCCGCCGGTCCGCTGCCGTCGCACGCGCCGGGACCGGTCCCGGGCCGGGGCCCGGACAATGCGGCACCGCGCGCACGCGTCTCGTGACAGGGGGAGATCAGGATGGACGAGCGGACGCACCCCGTACCGCCCGAGCCGAGGCCGGAGGACCCGTCGGCACAGCCACCGAAGCCGCCGGGGGCTCCGTTGCCACCACCGGCGCAGCCCCCGGCGGCCCGGGGTCCGCGACCGTCAACTCCCCTGGAAAGGCTGCTGATCGCCCTGGGCAACGCCTCCCTGCTCGGCCTCGGCTATCTGCTGCTCGCGCGGCGCGGGCTCGCGCTCGGCGCGGCGGCCGGCTCCCTCGTCCTCGTCTGCCTGACGGCCTCGGTCGCCCGGCCGTGGTGCGAGGTCCTGCTGCTCGGGTGGTGGGCGGCGGGTCTCGCGCACGGGTGGTGGCTCGCGGGCCGCACCACCGGCCGGATGCCCGGGCGAGGTCCCCAACTGGCCGCGCTCGGCCTCGCCTTGGTGGTACTGCTCGGCGCGGGACTGCTGCGCTACGACGCCCACCGGATCGACCGGAGCGCCGACCGGGCACGGGAACGCGGCGACTGCGCCGGGGTGTTGGCGGCCGAGGAGCGGGTGTGGTCCGTACACCGCCTGGCGGACGCCCCATTGACCGCCCGCGGTGACGAACTCGCCCATGCCTGCGAGGAGTTGGAGAAGGCCAGGACCAGCCTGACCAAGGGACTCACCGGCGACACGGACGCCCTGGACGCGGGCTTCCGGCGCCTCGCCTCGGTGCTCGGGGAGCCGGGCCAGGGCCGTACGGTCGAGACGGTCCTCGACGGCTTCCTCGACGGGCTGCCCACCGAGGAGCCCTGCCGTACCGTCACCGTCACCGACTGGCTCCGGGAACGCGGGCAGGCCCGCGGGCCGCTGGAGAGGTCCGCGGGCACGGTCGCACGCACCGCCCCCGCGGCGCTCCTTCGCTGCGGCGACGCCCTGATGGCCGACGACCACTGGAAGACCGCGCGCGAGCGCTACGAGCAACTGCTCAGCCAGTACCCCGGGGACAAGCGCACCGGCGAGGCCCGCGAGCGGTCCGGGAAGGCCACCCTCGCCATCGAACTGGCCCACGTCAGAAGCCTCTTGGCGGACTCCTCCACCGACGTCCAGCCCACGTACTGCACCGAGCCCGCGAAGTACAGCGGCGCCCCCGCCTACCGCAAGGGGGCCAACCGCGCGCTCCTCTACGGCAACGACGAGTACACCGGCCGGATCGCCGCGAAGTGGCGGGTCGAGGACCCCACCAAGGCCGCCCTCGTGGTCTGCGTGGACGAGGAGGCCGAGGGGACACCGGTCCGGACCTGCCCGTACGAGAGCAAGCTCGCGCTCGGCGGCTCCCGGGACGTCACCTTCCACAAGATCGCGGTTCCGGCGAAGGTGTACGAGCTGCGCACCGGGAAGCTGGTGGCCCACCGGAAGCTGCAGATCAGCGGCGAGAGCTGCCCCCAGGTCCTCAAGTACGAGACCTTCCTGCCCCGTTCGGCCGACATCGGCCCGCCGGCGGATGTGAACGTCGAGGCCTCCGAGGCGCAGGTGCGCGCGGCCATGATGACGCTGATCACCCGATGAGCAGGAGCTGAGGGTCTTCCCGCGGGGCCGCGGGGCCGCAAGGCCGCAGGGCGGTGGGGGAGCGCGGTTCAGGGTGCGGGTCCGGGCGCCGTCTCCTCCCCGCGGCTCCCGTTCGGGCCGCTGACCGAGCGGGCCCGTACGGGGCCGCCCACCAGGCCGGTCCGTCCCGGCGGCACTACGCTGGAGGTGTTATGCGCACCTGGTTGCCGCTGGACGCCGTGCCCCGGCTCGCCGGTTCGGTGGTGCTCGGCGTGGTCGTCGGCCTCGTCGCCGGACTCCTCGCCGAGCCCTCGCTCGGCGTGCTGGCCGGGGTGGCCGCGACGGAACTGGTCTTCGTCGTGGTGGGCTGGGCGGTGCTCTGGCCGATGGACGCCGAGGCCACCCGCCGCAACGCCCGCCGGGAGGACTTCCGTCCGCTCGTCGAGGAACTCACCGTGGTGGCGGCCGCGCTCTGCGGTCTGGTCGGCATCGTGCTGCTGCTCCTGCGGGACAAGGCCGACGACAGCCACGCCGCGGCCGCGGTGGCGCTGGGCGGGGTCTTCACGGCCTGGGCCGCGATGCACCTGATGTACGCCACCCGCTACGCCTATGTGTACTGCCGCGCCGGAGGCGGCATCGACTTCAACTCCGAACAGCCGCCCGCCTACCGGGACTTCTTCTACTTCAGCTACAACCTCGGGATGACCTACCAGGTCTCCGACACCGACGTCTCCAGCCCGGTCGTCCGCGCCATAGCGCTCCGGCACTGCCTGCTCTCGTACGTCTTCGGCACCAGCATCCTCGCCACCGCCATCAACCTGGTGGTGGGCATCGTCAGCGGCTGACCGTACGAGCGCGGCGCCGCACGCCGGGCCGGGCCGCCTTCCCGCGCGGTCCGCCCGGGGAGGCAGCACGATGGAGCAAGGGGTGCTCGCCGAGTGCCCGGGTACGCAGCACGGGGCCGAGCGCTCCGGGAAGGGTGGCCCCGTGGTGGAGTCGCAGGCGGTGGTGGTGCCCCCGGCCGGGGCCACGATCTTCCTGGTGGCCACGGTCACCCCGGGGCACGAGGACACGGTCCGCGGCCTCCTGGAGGACGTCGCGGGCCTGCGCCGCTCGGTCGCCTACCGCGCGCCCGAGGACCTGCTCACCTGCGTGGTAGGCATCGGCTCCGCGGTCTGGGACCGGCTCTTCACCGGGCCCCGCCCGCGCGGGCTGCACCCCTTCGTGGAGCTGACCGGCGAACACCACCGCGCCCCGTCCACCCCCGGCGACCTCCTTTTCCATCTGCGGGCCCGCCGGACGGACCTCTGCTTCGAGCTGGCCCGGCTGCTCACCGAGCGCCTGCGCGGCGCGGTCACCGTCGTCGACGAGGTGCACGCCTTCCGCTACTTCGACGAGCGCGACCTGCTCGGCTTCGTGGACGGCAGCGAGAACCCGCAGGGCCGGCCGGCCCACGAATCGGTGTTCATCGGCGAGGAGGACCCGGACTTCCGCGGCGGCAGCTATGTGACCGTGCAGAAGTACCTGCACGACCTGCCCGCCTGGCAGGCCCTGCCCGACGACGAGCAGGCGAAGGTCATCGGCCGGACCAAGGCCGCCAACGTCGAACTCCCCGACGGGGCCAAGCCCGCCGACTCCCATGTGGCGCTCACCACGATCACCGGTGAGGACGGCGGGGAACGCAAGATCGTCCGCGAGAACATGCCCTTCGGCACGGTCGGCGAGGGCGAGTTCGGCACGTACTTCATCGGCTACGCGCGCACCCCGGACGTGACCGAGCAGATGCTGCGGAACATGTTCCTGGGCGAGGGCCGGGCCACGCACGACCGCATCCTCGACTTCTCCACCGCGATCACCGGCTGCCTCTTCCACGTACCGACCGCCGACTTCCTCGACGACCTCCCGGCCGCGCCCGGCAGCCTCGAACCCGGCGGCCCCGGAGGAGACCGATCATGACCACGCCCGAGAGCACCGGCAATCCGCACCGCGAGCCCGCCCCGATCACCCGGGCCCCGCGTACCTAGGGCCCTCTCTTCGGGTCGGGCCGGATCAGGGAGCCCGCCATGGCACCTCTCTCGCACGGAACCCCCGCGAGCCGCGTCCAGCCCGAGCTGGCCGTCAACCCCCTGCACGGCGCGGCGAATCCGGCCGCCGCGATGACCGAGACCCCGCCCGAGAACCGCCTGCCCGAGGCGCCCCTCGCGCCCGCCACCGCGTACCAGCTGGTGCACGACGAACTGATGCTGGACGGCAACGCCCGGCTGAACCTGGCCACCTTCGTCACCACCTGGATGGAGCCGGAGGCCGGGCGGGTGATGGCCGACTGCCGGGACAAGAACATGATCGACAAGGACGAGTACCCGCGCACCGCCGAACTGGAGCGCCGCTGCGTGGCCATGCTCGCCGACCTGTGGCACGCCCCCGACCCCTCGGCCGCCGTGGGCTGCTCCACCACCGGCTCCAGCGAGGCCTGCATGCTCGCCGGGATGGCGCTCAAGCGGCGCTGGTCGCTGCGCAACGCCGACCGCTACCCGGGCGCCCGGCCCAATCTGGTGATGGGCGTCAACGTCCAGGTCTGCTGGGACAAGTTCTGCGCCTACTGGGAGGTGGAGGCCCGCCAGGTCCCCATGGAGGGCGAGCAGTTCCACCTCGACCCCCGGGCCGCCGCCGAGCTGTGCGACGAGAACACCATCGGCGTCGTCGGCATCCTCGGCTCCACCTACGACGGCTCCTACGAGCCGATCGCCGAGCTGTGCACCGCCCTGGACGAACTCCAGGAGCGCACCGGCCTCGACATCCCCGTGCACGTCGACGGCGCCTCCGGGGCGATGATCGCGCCCTTCCTCGACCAGGAGCTGCTGTGGGACTTCCGGCTGCCCCGGGTCGCCTCCATCAACACCTCCGGTCACAAATACGGACTTGTCTACCCGGGAGTCGGCTGGGCCCTGTGGCGGGACGCCGAGGCGCTGCCCGAGGAACTGGTCTTCCGCGTCAACTACCTCGGCGGCGACATGCCGACCTTCGCCCTCAACTTCTCCCGCCCCGGCGCCCAGGTCGCCGCGCAGTACTACATGTTCCTCAGGCTCGGCCGCGAGGGCTACCGCGCCGTCCAGCAGGCCACCCGGGACGTCGCCCGTTCCCTCGCCGCGCGGATCGGCGCCCTCGGCGACTTCCGCCTGCTCACCCGGGGCGAGGAGCTGCCGGTCTTCGCCTTCACCACCGCGCCGGACATCCGCGCCTACGACGTCTTCGACGTGTCCCGGCGGCTGCGCGAGGCGGGCTGGCTGGTGCCCGCCTACACCTTCCCCGCGCACCGGGAGGACCTCGCGGTCTGCCGGGTGGTGTGCCGCAACGGCTTCACCTCCGACCTCGCGGCGCTGCTACTCGACGACCTCCGCCGGGTGCTGCCCGAGCTGCGCGAGCAGCCCCGGCCCCTGGTCCGCGACCGGGGCGCGGAGACCCCCTTCCACCACTGCGAGGAGGCCGCCCCGCCTCCGCTTGCGGAGCCGTCCGCCCCGCGTTTCGGTTGAAGGACCCCTCGCCGCACCAGGAGCTGCCATGTCGATGTCTTCCTTCGGTCTCGGCTCGTCCGATCCCTTCAACGACCTGCTGAACCGGTTCTTCGGCACCTCGCCGGCCTCCTCGCCGCCCGCCGTGCAGCGGGTGCCCATCGGACGGCTGCTCACCGAGTCCTCGCACGAGCTGCTCGACCTCGCCGCCCGCCGGGCCCTGGAGGACGGCACCTCCGACCTGGACACCGAGCACCTGCTGTGGGCGGCCACCAAGGTCGACCCGGCCCGCGCCCTCCTCGCCCAGGCGGGCGCCGACCCGGACACCCTCGCCGCGCGGATCGCCGAGGTGCTGCCCCGCGAGTCCGGCGAACCCTCCGCGCAGCCCGACCTCACCCCGGCGGCCAAGCGCGTCCTCGCCGCCGCCTACGCCCGCTCCCAGGCGGCCGGCGTCTCCTACATAGGCCCCGAGCACATCCTCGGCGCCCTCCTCGACGACACCGACACCGGCGCCGCCCGGCTGCTCGGCGCGGAGGGCCAGGACGTACGCAAGCTGGCCGGCCTCACCGAGCAGGCCGCGCGCGCCGACGGAGCACCCGGCGAGGCGAAGCAAGCCGCCACCACCCTGGACGAGTTCGGCCGGGACCTGACCGAGGAGGCGAGGGCCGGGAAGCTCGACCCGGTGGTCGGGCGGGCCGAGGAGATCGAGCAGACCGTCGAGGTCCTCTCCCGGCGCTCCAAGAACAACCCGGTGCTCATCGGCGAGCCCGGAGTCGGCAAGACCGCGATCGTGGAGGGGCTCGCCCAGCGCATCGTGGCGGGCGAGGTCCCCGACACCCTCAAGGACAAGCGGGTGGTCGCGCTCGACCTGTCCCGGATGGTGGCGGGGGCCCAGTACCGGGGGCAGTTCGAGGAGCGGCTGAAGAAGGTCATCGAGGAGGTGCAGAACGCCCGCGGTGACATCGTCCTCTTCATCGACGAACTGCACACCGTGGTCGGCGCGGGCGCCACCGGCGAGGGCTCGATGGACGCGGGCAACATGCTCAAGCCCGCCCTCGCGCGCGGCGAACTGCATGTGGTGGGCGCGACCACCATCGACGAGTACCGCAGGGACATCGAGAAGGACGCCGCCCTGGAGCGCCGCTTCCAGCCCGTCCTGGTCCCCGAACCCACCGTCGAGGAGACCGTGCAGATCCTGGAAGGACTGCGCGACGCCTACGAGGCGCACCACCAGGTCCGCTTCGCCGACGGCGCCCTCGCCTCCGCCGCCGAGCTGTCCGACCGCTACATCAGCGACCGCTTCCTGCCCGACAAGGCCATCGACGTGATGGACCAGGCGGGCGCCCGGGTGCGGCTGCGCAGCGCGAGCCGCTCCACCGAGGTGGTCAGCCGCGAGGACCGCCTCGCCCGGCTGCGGCGCGAGCAGGACCAGGCCGTCGCCGCCGAGGACTTCGACCGGGCCGGGCAGCTGAAGCGGGAGATCGCCGAGGCGGAGGGCGAGCTCGCGGGCGTGGAGGAGCGCCGGGCGGGCGTCGTCTCCGTCACCGCCGAGGACATCGCGGACGTCGTCTCCCGCCGCACCGGCATCCCGGTCTCCCAGCTCACCGCCAGTGAGAAGGAGAAGCTGCTGCGCCTGGAGGAGGAGATGCACTCCCGGATCGTCGGCCAGGACGAGGCGGTCACCGCCGTCTCGCAGGCCGTACGCCGCAACCGGGCGGGCATGGGCGACCCGGACCGCCCGGTGGGCTCCTTCCTCTTCCTCGGCCCGACCGGCGTCGGCAAGACCGAACTGGCCAAGACGCTCGCGGAGTTGCTGTTCGGCGACGAGGACCGCATGATCCGCTTCGACATGAGCGAGTTCCAGGAGAAGCACACCGTCGCCCGGCTCGTCGGCGCCCCTCCCGGATACGTCGGCTACGAGGAGGCCGGCCAGCTCACCGAGAAGGTCCGCAGGCAGCCGTACAGCGTGGTCCTCTTCGACGAGGTGGAGAAGGCGCACCCGGACGTCTTCAACGCGCTGCTCCAGCTCCTCGACGACGGCCGCCTCACCGACGCCCAGGGCCGTACGGTCGACTTCCGGCACTGCGTGGTGATCATGACCTCGAACATCGGGGCGCACCGCATCATCGCGCACCAGGGCGAGGTGTCCGAGATCAAGGACGAGCTGATGGAGGATCTGCGGGGCCGCTTCCTGCCCGAGTTCCTCAACCGCATCGACGACATCATCCTCTTCCACAGCCTCACCGAGGAGGACCTCGGCGAGATCGTCGACCACCTCCTCGACCAGAGCGAGCACCGGGTGCACGCCCAGGGCATCGAGCTGGACGTCACCGAGGCCGCCAAGAAGCTGCTGATCGCCCACGGCCACCAGCCGGAGTTCGGCGCCCGCCCGCTGCGGCGCACCATCCAGACCGAACTCGACAACCGGCTCGCCTCCCTCCTGCTCGGCGGCGAGGCGGAGCCCGGCGACACCATCGTCGCCGACGTACGGGACAACTCGCTGCACTGCACGGTGAGCGGCAACGGCGCACACCCGAACGGGCAGCACGCGGCCCCGAAGGAGGAGAAGCCGGCGCGGGCGAAGCCGGTGGCCGAGAAGGAACCGAAGGATCCGAAGGCCGGGAAGGAAGCCCCCGGAACGGACCCGGACGCGAAGTCCTGAGGCACAAGTCCTGAGGCACAAGTCCTGAGGCAGCGGGTGCCCCGGCCGAGCGGCGCGGGGCGCACCGGAGGAGGACGGACCCATGGCACACCACCACAAGCCCAACCAAGCCGTCGAGGGAGACCCGGACCACGGCCACGGCAGGGGGATGCCGCGCCGCCCCGACCAGGAGGAGCTGGACCAGCGCACCGCCCGCGAGCGCGCGGAGGCGGGCCTGCCCACCGCGGCGGCACCGGACCCGGACGCCGAGTACCGGGCGGTGCGCGAGGAGGTCGAGCGCGCGGTGGGCGCCGGTGAGATGCCCTCCGGCGAGCCGACCCGCAGGACCCGCGCGCCCTTCCCGCCCACCCGCTACCGGGGCTGAGACCGGGCCGCCGCGACCCGCCGGGCGGTTACCGGACCGCCTGGCGTACGGCTGTCCACCCACCTAGGCTCGATCTGAGCGACGACCCGTCAGGCCCGTGCGGCGAAGGAGTATGCGCTGTGAACGCCCCCCACGAACCCCGCGAACAGGTCCCCGCGCAGCCGGAGGCCCCCGTCGGCCCGGAGCCCGCGGGCGAGCCGCACTCCCGCCCGTACCACCACCCGGCGGCGGGCTGGGGCGCGGCCAAGAGCGTGGGCCGGTTCCTGCTGCAGGAGCGGGCGTTCGTGGACGGGCCGCGGGCGATCATGCGGATGAACCACGAGAACAAGGGCTTCGACTGCCCCGGTTGCGCCTGGCCCGACGACACCAAGGGCCTGCACCTGGACATCTGCGAGAACGGCATCAAGCACGTCACCTGGGAGATGACCCCCAAACGCGTCGGCCGGGAGTTCTTCGCCGCGCACTCGGTCACCGAACTCTCCGGGTGGAGCGACTTCGCCCTGGAGGACCAGGGCCGCCTCACCGAGCCGATGGTCTACGACCCGGAGTCCGACCACTACGTACCGATCAGCTGGCAGGAGGCCTTCGCCCTGGTCGGCGGCGCCCTGCGCGCCCTCGACGACCCGAACCAGGCCTCCTTCTACACCTCGGGCCGGCTCGGCAACGAGGCCACCTTCCTCTACCAGTTGATGGCCCGTGAGCTGGGCACCAACAACCTGCCCGACTGCTCCAACATGTGCCACGAGGCGAGCGGCCGCGCCCTGCAGGCCGCCCTCGGCACCGGCAAGGGGACCGTCGACCTCCAGGACTGGGAGACCACCGACGCCCTGTTCATCATGGGCGTCAACGCGGCCTCCAACGCGCCGAGGATGCTCACCGCCCTCTCCGAGGCCTACCGCCGCGGCGCGCAGATCGTGCACATCAACCCGCTGGTCGAGGCCGCCGCGACGAAGACCATCGTGCCGCACGACTTCACGGACATGGCCCTCTTCAAGTCCACCCCGACTAGCACGCTCAACCTCCAGCCCCGCATCGGCGGCGACATGGCCCTGCTGCGCGGCATGTCCAAGGCGGTCCTGGAGCAGGCGAAGACCGACCCCAAGAGCGTGGACCAGGAGTTCGTCGAGCGGCACACCGCCTACTTCGAGGAGTACCGGAAGGTCTGCGAGGAGACCTCCTGGGAGGAGATCGAGCACCAGTCGGGCGTCAGCCGCGCCGACATCCTCAAGGCGGCCCGGGTGTACGGGGACGCCGACCGCAGCATCGTCAGCTGGTGCCTCGGCGTCAGCCAGCACGAACACGGCGTGGACACCGTCCGGGAGATCGTCAACCTCCTTCTGCTGCGCGGCAATCTGGGCCGCGAGGGCGCGGGCCCCTCCCCGGTGCGCGGCCACAGCAACGTCCAGGGCAACCGCACCTGCGGCATCGACCACCGGCCCACCGAGGAGTTCCTGGACCGCCTTGCCGAGGCCTGCGGCATCGACCCGCCGCGCGCGCACGGACTGGACACCGTGGGCACCATCCAGGCCATGCACCGCGGCGAGGTGAAGATCTTCGTCGGCATGGGCGGCAACTTCGCGCTCGCCGCGCCCGACACCCCCTACACCTACGAGGCCCTGCGCTCCTGCGAGTTGACCGTGCAGGTGAGCACCAAGCTGAACCGCAGCCACCTGGTGCACGGCCGCCGGGCGCTGATCCTGCCCTGCCTCGGCCGCACCGAGAAGGACCGCCGGCGCGGCGGCGTCCAGAGCACCTCGGTCGAGGACTCGATGAGCATGGTCCACCTCTCGCTCGGCATGAAGCGGCCCGCCTCACCGCACCTGCTCTCCGAGCCCGCCATCATCGCGGGCATGGCCCGCGCCGCCCTCCCGGACAGCGAGACCCCCTGGGAGTGGTACATCGAGGACTACGACCGCATCCGCGACACCATGGCGCGGGCCCTCGACGGCTTCGAGGACTGCAACCGGCGGGTGCGCCTGCCGCTCGGCTTCCGCATCAAGCAGCCCGCCCGCGAACTGGTCTTCCTCACGCCCTCCGGACGCGCCGAGTTCTCCACCGCCCCGCTGCCCGACGTGGTCCCCGCCCCGGGCACCCTGGCGCTCGGCACCATGCGCTCGCACGACCAGTGGAACACCACCATCTACTCCGACAACGACCGCTACCGGGGCATCAAGAACCTGCGCACCCTCGTCTTCATGAACAAGGACGACATGCGCGAGCGCGGCCTCGCCGAGTTCGAACCGGTCGACATCACCAGCACCGCCAAGGACGGCAGCCACCGCCATCTCGACGGCTTCCTCGCCGTCCCGTACGACATCCCGCGCGGCTGCGCCGCCGGATACATGCCGGAGATGAACGTGCTCTGCGCCATCGTCGACTACAGCACGCAGAGCGACCAGCCGCTGATGAAGCACGTCAAGGTCACCATCACGCGGTCCGGCCGGGCGGCCGCGTAGGGCACTCGGGCGAGGCGGCCGGGCGGCCCCGCGCGCAGGGTGTACGCGGATGATCGTTGCGCGTACGGTGCGAGGCGTCCTGCCGTGGTCCACACGAAAGAGAGTCGCCGCATGCGTGCTGTCCCGCTCGGTGCCGCCTTCGGGCTCACCTCCCTCGCCCTGCTCGGAGCCCTGCTCCCCGCGGGCGCCACCCAGGCCGCCGAGCCCGCCCCCGACCGGGGCCGCTGCCCCCGGCTCGCCACCGACCTCCCCTGGTACGGCGAGAACCGCGAGCACCTCCAGGAGGTCATCGACGAGCACGGCAGCTGCGGCAACCCGCACCTGCGGCACGGCAACCGCCCGGTCGCCGCCTTCGACTGGGACAACACCGTCAGCAAGAACGACATCACCGACCTCGCCATCGCCTGGGCGCTCAAGCACGACAAGATCCTGCGCCCCGCGCGCTGGTCGGACACCAGCCCGTGGCTGACGGCGAAGGCCGAGCGGACGCTGACCGAGGCCTGCGGCACCGAGGTCCCGGTCGGCAGGCCGCTGCCGACCTCCACCGACACCGACTGCACGGACGAGATCTTCTCCATCCGCAGTGAGGCCACCCTGATGAACGGCGAGAAGGCCTTCGCGGGGAAGTGGAACAGCCGCCGCACCCTGCCCCAGTACGCCTGGGTGCCGCAGCTCTTCGCGGGCCACACCGAGGCGGAGGTGACGGCGTACGCCCGGGCCTCCCGCGACGAGGCGCTGGCCGCGCCCGTCGGCGCCACGCAGCAGGTCGGCACCCACACCCTGCACGCCTACGCCCGCTACAACCCGCAGATGAAGGACCTGATCCGGGTGCTGAAGAAGGCCGGCTTCGCGGTGTGGATCGACTCCGCGGGCAGCGCCCCGGTGACCAAGGCCTGGAGCGGCGGCGTCGGCCTGGACGACGCGCACACCCTCGCCATCCGCAATCTGCTCGACCGGCACGGCCGGATCACCTACACCCAGGAGGGCTGCGGCGGCGAGCCCGCGAGCAAGGGCGCGGTCATGCCGTACATCGAGGGCAAGCGCTGCTGGCTCAACGAGCGGGTGTTCGGGGTCAAGGGCCCGGACGCCTGGAAGAAGCAGGCCCCGCACCGGCGCCTGGTGATCGGCGCGGGCGACGCGGACACCGATGTGACGATGGTCGGCGACGCCACCGGCGCCCGGCTCGTCCTCAACCGGAACAAGAACGAGATCATGTGCCGCGCCTACGACAACGCGGACGGCAGGTGGCTGATCAACCCGATGTTCCTGGAGCCGCTGCCCGAGAAGGACGGCGCCTACCCCTGTTCCACCACCGGGTTCACCAACCCGGACGGTACCCTCGGCCCGGTCCGCCGCACGGACGGCAGCATCATCCCGGACCAGCGGGACACGGTGCACGGCTGAGCAGCCGAGAGCCCGCTCCCGGCCGACCGGCAGGACGCCGTCAGCCGGGCGCGGGCCCGGTGGACTCGCGGACCACGAGCTGCGGCGGGGTCACCTCGGGCAGCGGGCCCGCGGGTTCCTCACCGAGCTGCTGGAGCACGCTGAGCGCGGCGGCGCGGCCGAGCCCCGCCAGATCCTGCCGCACGGTGGTGAGCCGCGGGTGCAGCAGATGGCCGACCGGCAGGTCGTCGTGGCCGATCAGCGAGAGGTCCCGCGGCACCTGACGGCCCGTCCGCTGGGCGGCGGCGAGCGCGGCGAGCGCCATCATGTCGTTGGCGAGGACCAGGGCGCTGGGGCGGTCCGCGGTGGCGAGCACCTTCTCGACCAGCGAGCCGGTGGTCTGTCCCGCGAAGTCGGAGGCCAGCAGGTGGCTGGGGCTGAGCCCGTGCCGGGCCAGCGCCTCGGTGAACACGGCGCGGCGCCGCCCGGTGTGCACCCGGTCCTCGGGCCCCGAGACATAGCCGATCCGCCGGTGGCCCAGCCCCACCAGGTGCTCGACGGCGTCCGCCATGCCCTGGTCCTGCTCGGCGGCGCGGACCGTGGGCACCGGATCGGACTGCCAGGGGGTGCCGACGAGGACGGCCGGCAGCCTCAGCCCGCGCAGCAGGGCGAAGCGGGGGTCGCCGACCCGGCTCTCGGTGAGGATCACCCCGTCCACTCGCCGCTCGGTGGCGAGGCGCCGGTAGGCGCGCTCCGCGGCGTCCGGCTGCTCGCCGACGATGTGCAGCAGCAGCCCGTGGTCACGCGGGGCGAGTTCGCTCTCGATGCCCGCGATCAGGAGGGCGAAGTGCGGGTCGGAGTTGAGTACGTCGGGGGTGCGCCCGGCGACCATGCCGATCGCCCGGGTCCGCGCCCCGCGCAGGGCGACGGCCGCGGCCGAGGGGGCCCAGTTCAGCTGGACCACGGCGCGCTGCACGCGGTCCCGGGTGGCCTGCGGGAAGGAGCCCTTGCCGTTGACGATCTTGGAGACGGCGGCGGTGGAGACCCCCGCGAGCGCCGCGACATCGGAGATGGTGACGCGGTCCGTCCTGCGCTGGGCCACCGTGTCCGTCCCCGCCGCGAACGCCGGGTCCTTCCTCCCCACTCGCTAGACCTTGACCGCGCCGCCCATCAGCGCGCCTTCCATCCGCCGCTGGAGCAGCGCGTAGACGACGTAGACGGGCAGGAGGGTGAACACGGTACCAGCAGAGAGGACGCCGAAATCGGTGGAGAGCGTGGAGCGCAGGGTGGGCACCGCGACCTGGAGGGTGCGCTGGCTCTGGTCCGGGCCGATGATCACCAGTGAGTAGAGGTACTCGTTCCAGAAGGCGAGGAAGCTGAGGATGAGTACGGTGACGATGCCGGGCACCACCATGGGCAGATAGATCCGCAGCAGGATGGTCCAGTTGCCGGCGCCGTCCATCCGGGCGGCCTCCTCCACCTCGTCCGGGACCGTGCGCATGAACTGGGTGAGCAGCACCACGGCCAGCGGCAGCGAGGTGGCCGGCAGGAAGAGCACCACGAAGGTGCGGGTGTAGAAGAGCCCGGTCTCGGCGGCGAGCAGGAAGGTCGGCACCAGGGCGGCGAAGGTCGGCACCAGGAAGCCCAGCGAGAAGATCCGCTCGACCACCGCGGCGGTACGCCCCTTCGCGCGCGCCAAGGCGTAGGAGGCGGGGACGGCCAGGACGAGGACGAGCACCAGGGCGCAGAGCGTGACCGCGGCCGAGTTGAGGAGCGCGAGGTCGAGGCGCGCGTCCCGTACGGCGGTGCCGAACTTGTCGAGCGAGAGCGAGCCGTTCGGCAGCAGCGGGTCGGCGAAGATCTCCGCGTTGTCCTTGAAGGAGGAGATGACCAGGTAGTAGAGGGGGAGCAGCAGCATCAGGGCGTAGGCCCAGGCCCCCAGGTAGGCGGCGCCCCGGCCGAGGGTGAGGCGGCGGCGCGGACGGTTCGCGGTCGCGGTGGCCATGGCGGAAAGTCCTTTGCTGGAGGGGGAGTCGACCGGGGGGCGGGCTCAGTACGCCGGGCGGAAGGCGCGGCGGATCAGGAGCATCCCGGCCAGGCCGAGGCAGAAGAGGAGGACGCCCGCGGCCTGGCTGTAGCCGAGGTCGGACTGGACGAAGGCCTTCTGGTAGACGAGGAAGGAGAGATTGGTCGAGCTGTTGCCGGGGCCGCCCTGGGTGAGCAGCAGGACGTTCTGCGCCGAGGTGAACAGGGTCCACAGGAACTGCAGCATCACCGTCACGCCCACGTAGTCGCGCACCATCGGGAAGGCGATGCGCCACATCCGGCGCCAGTGCCCGGCGCCGTCCAGCTCGGCGGCCTCGTGGACGGAGTCGGGCAGCGCGTCGAGCCGGGCGGCGTAGAGGGTGGCGGTGTAGCCGATGCCCGCCCAGATGTCGACGGCGATGACGCAGCCGAAGGCGGTGCCGGTGTCGGCGATCCAGGCGTGCTGGAGGGAGCCGAGGCCGACTCCCGCGAGGACCTTGTTGAGCATGCCGTTGGGGGCGAACATCCCCCAGAAGATCATCGCCTTGGCGGAGGCGGAGATCAGCGCCGGGGTGAAGACGACGACTCTCAGCACGCGGTGGCCGCGCGGCTTGGTGGACAGGAAGTAGCCCAGCATGAAGGCGGCCGCGACCATCGTGGGCACGGCGACGGCGAGTTGGACGGCGCTGTTGCGGGTGGCGTCCCAGAACAGCTGGTCCCCGAGGACCGCCCGGTAGTTGTCGAGTCCGGCGAAGCCGACCCGGGCCAGCATGCCCGGCCAGTCGAGCACCGAGATCACGAAGATGGCGCCGATCGGGCCGATCATGAAGACCGTGTACCAGATCAGGGCGGGCAGGGCCATGACGGTGGTGCGCGGCCCCCGGCGGGCGGCCCCGCGCCGCGGCGCCTTCGGCGGCGGCGCGGGCGGCGCGGGCGAGGCAGACATCGTTGTCGTGGCCATCGGCTTCTCTTCCGGTCAAGGGGCGGGGGCGCGGGGCGGGTTCAGCTGCGGTACGCGGTGTCCAGGGCCGCGCACATGGCGCGCGCACTCGTGCCCGGGGTGAAGGCGAGGGAGGTGGCCCGGTTCAGCGGCGCGGAGACCGCGGCCGGTACGTGGTTGTCCGGCATCACCGCCTCGCTGACCTGCGTACCGTGCGAGACGTCCACCGAGCGGCCGACCAGCGGGAGCGAGGCGGAGGGCCGCTGCCCGCGCAGGTTCATCACATAGCCGGAGCGGTCGATGAAGCGCTGGACGGTGTCCTTGCGGTAGAGGAACCTCACGAACTTCTCGGTGAGGTCCAGCTTCTCCTCGCCGTTGGGGGTGACCCAGATGCCGGTGGAGGTCGCGCCGTTGTAGAGCGTCGGCTTGCGGTAGGGGCCGTCCTTCGGCATCGGCAGTCCGGTGACCTCGGTCCGTTCGGCGATCTTCGGCGGTACGGCGGCGATCGTCGAGGAGATGGCGGGCATCATCGCGGCCCGCTGCTCGAAGTAGTCGGCGTTCATCTGGTCGGCGCCGAGGCCCTGGGCGCCCTTGGCGAAGAGCCCGGCGTCCCGGAGCTTCGCGAAGAGGCCGAGTCCCTTGACCGCCTCGGGCTCGGCGCAGTAGCCGCCCTCGGCGAAGACCCGGCGCGCGGTGGCCGGGCGCAGATAGCCCTGCATGACCTGCATGAGGAACTTCTGCCCCGACCAGTCGTTGCCCCCGATCGCCATCGGCGCGATGCCTTTGGCGCGCAACTTCCGTACCGCGCGCAGCAGTTGGTCCACGGTACGGGGCGGGCTCGGTACCCCGGCCCGTTCCAGGAGCGCGGTGTTGACGAGCAGCGGCCAGGTGAAGCCCATCCAGGGGAAGGCGCGCAGCCGCCCCTCGCCGTCCGTCCACGCCTTGCGGGCCTCGGGCCGCACCCGGCCGTCGAGACCCCACTTCCTGAGGTAGCCGTTCACCGGGGGAGTGGCGCCGAGGTCCGTCCAGGAGAAGGACTTGTCGTAGAGGTTGATCAGCAGGACGTCGGCCTCCTTGTGGGCGAGCCGGGCCGTCTCGAAGGTGTTGAAGATGTCGTCGCCGTTGAAGACGTTCTTGATGTGCGTTCCGGGGTTCTCCCGCTCGAAGCGCCGTACCGCGTCGGCGTAGACATCGGCGCCCTGGGTCCCGGGGGTGAACCGGCTGTGCACCACGAGGGTGTGCGGATCGTCCGCCCGCGAGTCGAGGGGGCCCGCGCAGGAGGTGGCCAGGAGCAGGGCCACCGTTCCTGCCACGAGGGTCGGCCTGCGCGTCATCGGGGCTCCCCTTCCGTCCCTGCCCGATTGTGAGCAGGAAAACGTTTAACTGTCCAGCGGGCGTCGAACGCTAACAGCGGTGAAATGGCTTGGCAAGAGGTTGAGTTGAGTGCGTACGGCCTCTTGAAATCGCTTGCGGTTAATCGATATACCGAGAGGGTCCCAGCCGCCCCCGACCCGGGAGCACCATGCAGCGCACGGCACCGAAACTCGGCACCCCGGACCGCCCCCTCGGCTGGCTCGGCGTCAACTACTGGTCCCGCACCGGCGGTCCGTTCATGTGGCGCCACTACGACGGCGCGGTCGTCGGCGAGGAACTGGCCGTCCTGAAGGCCCACGGCATCACGCTCACCCGCTCCTTCCTCCACTGGCCGGACTTCCACCCGGAACCCGAGCGCCTCGACCCCCGGATGCTGGAGCGCTACGACGACTTCCTCGACCGGCACCTCGCCGCGGGCATGACCACCGTCCCCACCTTCCTCGTCGGCCACATGTCCGGGCAGAACTGGGACCCGGCCTGGCGCGAGGGCCGCGAGGTCTTCGCCGACGAGTGGTTCACGGCACGCCAGGCCTGGTACGTGGCCGAGTGCGCGAAGCGCTGGAAGGACCACCCGGCGGTGGCCGGCTGGCTGCTCTCCAACGAGATACCGATCTACGCGGACTGGCGCTCGCGCGGCATCGGCACCCTGGACCACCGGGACGTGACCCGCTGGGCCCGGACACTGACCGGGGCCCTGCGCGCCACCGGGGCCCGCCAGCCCGTCTCGCTCGGCGACGGCGCCTGGGGCCTGGAGACGACCGGCGCCGACAACGGCTTCCGGATCCGCGAGCTGGCCGGGCTGATCGACTTCCACGGCCCGCACGTCTACCGGATGGAGGACGACCCGGTGCGGCAGCACCTCGGCGCCGCCTTCACCTGCGAACTCCTCGGCATCGGCGGCAAGCCCGTGGTCCTGGAGGAGTTCGGCGTCACCTCCGACTACACCTCCGAGGAGAACGCCGCCCACTACTACCGGCAGACCCTGCACCACACCCTGCTCGCGGGCGCCACCGGCTGGATCCCCTGGAACAACACCGACTACGACGCGCTCGCCGACCAGGAGCCCTATCTGCACCACCCCTTCGAGATGCACTTCGGGCTGACCGACCACCAGGGGCGGCCCAAGCGGCAGTTGCACGAGGTGGCCGACTTCGCGGCCGTCCTGGAGCGCACCGGCTTCCCCCGGCTGCACCGGCCGGACACCGCGCTCACCCTGATCGTCTCCTCCTACCTGGAGAAGGAGTACCCCTTCACCCAGCCCGAGGACGCCGCCGCCGTCCTCTCGGTGACCCGGCAGGCCTATGTCGCCGCCCGCGAGGCGGACCTGCCGATCGGCGTGGCCCGCGAGGCCGACGGGCTGCCCGCCGACAGCGCGCTCTACCTGCTGCCCAGCGCCAAGCAGCTCACCGCGCCGAGCTGGCGCGAGCTGCGCGCGCACGCCGCCCGCGGCGCCACCGTCTACGCCTCGTACTTCAGCGGCGCCCACGGCACCCAGCGCGGTCCCTGGTGGCCGGGGCTCGACGAAACCTTCGGCGTGGTCAAGCAGTTGCGCTACGGACTGACCCACCGCATCGAGGACGAGGAACTGCGGATGGTCTTCCGCCAGGACTTCGGCGACCTCCGCGCGGGGGAGGAACTGCGCTTCGCCGTGTCCGGCACCGCGCACTCCCGCGCCTACCTCCCGGTGGTGCCCGACGGCGCCGAGGTGGTCGCCGAGGACGCCCACGGCCGCCCCGCCCTGCTGCGCCACCGCACCGGCCGGGGCCAACTGGTGCTCTGCACCTACCCCTTGGAGCACATGGCGGCCGAGACCCGGGAGGTCAACCCGGAACCGACCTGGCGGCTGTACGCGGCCCTGGCCGCCGAGGCGGGGGCCCTGCCCCCGGTCACGGTGCCCGACGGGCGGGTGGTCACCGGCGAGCTGGCGCACGAGGACGGCCGCCGCTTCGTCTGGTTCCTCTCCCAGCACCCCGGGCCGCTGACCGTCCGGCCCCGGGTGCGTGAGGGCCGGCTGACCGGCCTCGACGGCGAGCAGGTGACCGAGGTCGCGCTCGACGCCTACGGGGTACTCGTAGCCGAGCGCGTCCGCTGACCGGCGGACCGCCCCGCCCCCGCCTTCCGCCCCCGAGCCACCGAGGAGCCCACCGTGCGCATCACCGCCGCGGACACCCTGGTCACCAGCCCCGGCCGCAACTTCGTCACCCTCAGGATCACCACCGACGAGGGCCTGACCGGACTCGGCGACGCCACCCTCAACGGCCGCGAACTCGCCGTCGAGGCCTATCTGCGCGAACACCTCGCCCCGCTGCTCCCGGGCCGGGACGCCGGGGCGATCGAGGACACCTGGCAGTACCTGTACCGGGGTGCCTACTGGCGGCGCGGCCCGGTCACCATGGCGGCGCTCGCCGCGGTGGACACCGCCCTGTGGGACATCAAGGCCAAGGCCGCCGGGATGCCCCTCTACCAGCTGCTCGGCGGCGCCTCCCGCCGCGGGGCCCTCGCCTACGGCCACGCCTCCGGCCGCGACCTGCCCGAACTCCTGGACTCGGTACGCGCCCACCTCGCCGACGGCTACCGGGCGATCCGGATCCAGAGCGGCATCCCCGGGCTCGACTCGGTCTACGGTGTCGCGAACTCCGCGGCCGGCGGCGGCGAACGCTACGACTACGAGCCCGCCCGGCGCGCGGCCGGCGGCGCGGCCCGCCCCGCGGAGGAGGTCTGGGACACCCGGGCCTATCTGCGGCACATGCCGTCCGTCTTCGAGGCCGTACGGCACGAGTTCGGCCCCGAGCTGCCGCTGCTGCACGACGGGCACCACCGGATGACCCCGATGCAGGCGGCCCGCCTCGGCAAGGACCTCGAACCGTACGACCTGTTCTGGCTGGAGGACGCGACACCGGGGGAGGACCAGTCGGCGCTGCGGCTGATCCGCTCGCACACCACCACCCCGCTCGCCATCGGCGAGGTCTTCAACTCCGTCCACGACTACACGACCCTCCTCCAGGAGCGGCTGATCGACTACGTGCGCTCCGCCGTCACCCACACCGGCGGCGTCACCGGCATGCGCAGACTGCTCGACCTGGCGGGCGTCCACGGCGTCCGCTCCGGGATGCACGGGCCCACCGACATCTCGCCGGTCGGGATGGCCGCCGCCCTCCATCTGGACCTGGCCGTGCACAACTTCGGCATCCAGGAGTACATGCGCCACTCCCCGCGGACCCTGGAGGTCTTCCGCACCTCCTACCGCTTCGAACAGGGGCTGCTGCACCCCGGGGAGAGCCCCGGGCTCGGCGTGGAACTCGACGAGGAGGCCGCCGCCCGCTTCCCGTACACCCCCGCGTACCTGCCGGTGAACCGGCTGACCGACGGCACCGTGCACGACTGGTGACGGGACGGGCCGCCGAGGGGAGTGGACCGGTGGCCGAGGCGGCCGTCTCGGCCACCCGGGGATCACCGCCCGGCGGCCGGGATGTCCACCTCCCCGCGGTTGAGGACCCGCGGGTCGTAGTACCCGGCCTTGACCTCCTCGCCGGTGTTGTGGTCGACGAGGTAGTTCGTCCACACGCTCCAGTACGCCCACTCGGGCTGGGAGGCCATGGCCGAGGGGTTCGGCACCTTGCCGACCTCGGCGAGGGCGATCGGCTTGTCCCCGGCGATGTCCCGCACGGCCCGGTACCAGTCGTCCGTCGGGAAGTCGTGCCACCAGGCGTCCAGGGTGACGAGGTCGGCGTAGTCGTCACCGGGGTAGAAGTCCGCCGCCCGGGCGGCCTGCCCGTCGATGTCCTTGACGTTCCAGACCCAGACGATGTTGTCGAAGCCCTGGGACTCCAGGTAGTCGCGGGTGAGCCGGAAGAGCGCCGCGCTGCCGTTCTCTCCGGAGCGGCCGCCCCACCAGGCCCAGCCCTCGTTCATCTCGTGCAGCGGGCGGAAGAGGACCGGGATCCCGGCGTCCTTCAGCTGCTGGAAGTAGGGGACGAACTGGTCGAGCTTGCGCTTGTAGTCCTCGTTCAGCGGGGCGCCGTCGGTGAGGACCTCCGTCCACTCCTCGTCGCTGAGCCTGCTGCCCTTCACCGGGTCGGAGCCCCCCTCGAAGTCGCAGGTGGCCACATCGGGCCGGCAGGCGTGCATGGTCATCGCCGGGATCGATCCGGCGCTCCACACCTTCTTCGCCTGGTCGACGACCTTCTGGCGGTTGCCGATGTCGTTCTGGCTGAAGCCGAAGTCGCCGCCCCACATCCCCGGGTACTCACCCGTGATGTCATGGACCTTCTGCTCCCACTGAGCGGGGCTGTTGTTGGGCCCGTCCTGCTGCCCGGAGAGCATGTGCCGACCGGTCAACTCGCCCAGGTAGGACAGGAGTCGGGCCTTGCTCACCTCGCCGGGCGGCGCGGGCGGTGCGGCCGAGGCGCTTCCGCCACCGGCGGCGAGGCCACCTGAGGCGAGCAGCACCGCCGAGACCGCGGCGACCAGGACCCGGTTCCCGGACTCGGCGATACGGGGGCGGGTACGGGCGCGGGGACGGGGACGGGTGCGTACGGACATCTCGCTCCTCGGGGGGAAGGGGGGGATCGCCCGCTTCGGTGGGCGGACCGGGGCGTGACCGGTACGCCCACCGGGGGCAGGCGGGCCGGCGGTGTGGAGCCGTACAGGGCGCCCGGCGGAGACCGGAAGCGCGCCCGGGGGCGCGGAGTCGGCTCTCCGGAGAGCGCGGGCGGTGCGAGGCATGGACCGGTTCAGTGAGCAGGGCCCGCTGCCTCGCCCCGTGCCCTGATCGGGCTGATGCGACCCGGCGGTTCAGGGCGACTAGCCAGGAAGTTAAGGGTGCCCGGAAGCCCCGTCAATGGGCTGAACCCGAGTTTCCTCAACCGTGCCAGTGAGGGAGGGTTGCCGGGTTGCGGTGTGTCGGAGGCGGGCGCTCGTCTTCATCGACGGGCTGGAGACCTTCGGAGGATCGTCTTGAACTGCGCTTATGGCAAACGGAATTGATCCATCCGTCTATTCCGGCTCCTCCTGCGGGAGTGGATCGCCCCGGCCCGCCTCCGTTCTCGGTTCCTCTCTACTGAATCGGTCTATGGACACCTCATCCGGCCGCTGTTAGCTTGAGCCGCGTTCCGGGTGCGGTGGGGGAGCGGGCGGCGGACGCCCCGGTGCCCGTCGCCCCGCACCGCCGTGCCTTGCCGCCCTCCTCGCGGCCACGTGCGACCCCTCGGGCCGGTGGCCGGTCCCGCTCGCCCGATCCGACTCGTCCCCGGCCGCGCGCGGCCGCGGCGAAGGGAGCCCGCCCATGAAGGACGTCACCCCCCTGACCGACGGCTGGACCTTGCGGCACGAGTCCGCCGCGCTTCCGGCACGGGTCCCGGGATGCGTCCACACCGACCTGCTCGCCGCCGGGCTCATCCCGGACCCCTTCCTCGGCCGCGACGAGGAGGAGGTGGCCTGGGTGGGCCGCTCCGACTGGCGCTACGAACTCGCCCTCGGGCGGCCCCGCACCCGGCACGAGCGCACCGACCTGGTCTTCGAGGGCCTCGACACCGTCGCCGAGATCCGCCTCGGCGGCCGGCTCCTCGGCCGTACGCGCAATATGCACCGGAGCCACCGCTTCGACCTCACCGCGCACCTGGCCGCGGCCGGGGACACCGCCGGCGAGGGGGACCCCGCCCTCTCCGTGGAGTTCACCTCCGCCCAGACCGCGGCGGAGGCGGAGCGCGCACGGCTCGGGGACCGGCCGAGCGCCTACCCGGAGCCCTTCCCGTATCTGCGCAAGATGGCCTGCTCCTTCGGCTGGGACTGGGGGCCCACCTTGGTCACCGCCGGTATCTGGCGGCCCGTACGGCTGGAGCACTGGTCCACCGCGCGGCTGCGCCGGGTCCGCCCGGAGATCGGCGTCACCGGGATCGGCTCCGGCGAGCCCACCGGGCAGGTCACGGTCCACCTCGATGTGGAGAGGACCGGGGCCGCCCCGCTGAGCGCGGTCGTCCGCCTCGCGGGCCACAGCGTCCGGGCCGACGTCGACGGGGACAGCGCCCGCCTGGAGATCGAGGTGCCCGGGCCCGACCTCTGGTGGCCGCGCGGCCAGGGCGCCCAGCGCCTCTACCACCTGGATGTGACCCTGCACGACGCCGAGGGTCGCGCCCTGGACACCTGGTCGCGCCGGATCGGCTTCCGCACCGTCCGCCTGGACACCACCCCGGACACGTACGGCTCCGCCTTCACCCTCGTCGTCAACGGCCGCCCGCTGTTCGCCCGGGGCGTCAACTGGATCCCCGACGACGTCTTCCCCTCCCGGATCAGCCCGGAGCGCTACCGCACCCGGCTCCGGCAGGCCGCGGCGGCGGGCGTCGACCTGGTACGCGTATGGGGCGGCGGACTCTACGAGAGCGAGGACTTCTACCAGGCCTGCGACGAACTGGGCCTGATGGTCTGGCAGGACTTCCCCTTCGCCTGCGCCGCCTATCCGGAGGAGGAGCCGCTGCGCGGCGAGGTCGAGGCCGAGGCCCGGGAGAACGTGGTCCGGCTGATGCCGCACCCCTCCCTCGTCCTGTGGAACGGCAACAACGAGAACCTCTGGGGCTTCCGCGACTGGGGCTGGGAGGAGCAACTCGCCTCCCGCTCCTGGGGCGAGGGCTACTACCTCGGCCTGCTCGCCCGGGTGGTCGCCGAGCTCGACCCCACCCGCCCCTACTGGGCGGGCAGTCCCTGGTCCGGTTCCTGGGACCACCACCCCAACGATCCCGCCCACGGCACCACCCACTCCTGGGAGGTGTGGAACCGTACCGACTACACCGACTACCTCGACCAGGTGCCGCGCTTCGTGGCCGAGTTCGGCTGGCAGGCGCCGCCCGCCCTCGCCACCCTGCGGCGCGCCCTGCCCGGCGAGGAACTGGCCCCCGACTCGCCCGGCATGCTGCACCACCAGCGCGCCGAGGACGGCAACGGCAAGCTGCGCCGCGGACTCGACCGGCACTTCGCCGAGCCCGCGGACTTCGACCGCTGGCACTACCTCACCCAGCTCAACCAGGCGCGGGCCGTCGCCACCGGCATCGAGCACTGGCGCGCCCACTGGCCGCGCTGCGCCGGCACCGTCGTCTGGCAGCTCAACGACTGCTGGCCGGTGACCTCCTGGTCCGCCGTCGACGGCGACGGCCGCCTCAAGCCGCTCCACCACGAGCTGCGCCGCCTGTACGCGGACCGGCTGCTCACCCTGCAGAACGGGCCGCGGGGCCTGGAACTGTGCGCCGTCAACCAGTCGCGGGGGGCCTGGCACACCCCGGTACGGCTGCGGCGCCTGGCCGCGGACGGGACCGTACTCGCCGAGTCCGCCCTGGAGTGCGCGGCGGAACCGGACAGCGTGGCCCGGCTCGCGGTCCCGGCCCCGCTGCTGCCCGCCGCGGACTCGGCCGAGGAGTTCCTGGTCGCCGACGCCGAGGGCGAGCCCGGGCTGCGCGCCCTCCACTTCCCCGTACGGGACAGGGAGTTCGCCTATCCCGTACCGGAGTACGACCTGGAGATCCTCCGGGACGGCACCGGCGGGGGAGATAGGATCACGCTCGTGGTGACCGCGAAGACCCTGCTGAGAGACCTGCTGCTGCAGAGCGACCGGCTCCACCCCGAGGCCGTGACCGACACCGGACGGCTGACCCTGCTGCCCGGTGAGAGCGCCACCCTCACGGTCCGCGGCTGGCGGCCCTCCGGCGAGGCGGCGGCCCAGGCGCGGGCGGCGCTGTTCAGCGTGGGCCAGGCGTGAGCGGCGAACCCCGGGTCACCATCCGGGATGTCGCCTCCCGCGCGGGCGTCTCCCGCGCGGCGGTCTCCCTGGCCTTCAACAACAAGCCCGGCGTCTCCGAGTCGACCCGCGCCCGCATCCTGGACGTGGCGCGCTCCATGGGCTGGGAGCCCAACCGCTCGGCTCAGGCCATGAAGCGCTCCGGCACCGGGACCGTCGGCCTCGCCATCTGCCGCCCGGCGCGCCAACTCGGCCTGGAACCCTTCTACATGGAGTTCATCTCCGGTCTCGAGAGCGTGCTGAGCGAGCACTCCAGCGCGCTGCTGCTGCGCCTGGTGCGGGATGTCGGCGAGGAGATCGAGCTCCAGCGCCACTGGTGGCGCTCGGGCCAGATCGCGGGCTCCGTCCTGGTGGACTTCCGGGAGGACGACCCGCGGGTGCCCGAACTCTCCCGGCTCGGGCTGCCCGCGGTCGCCGTCGCCCACCCGTCCCTCGCCGGGCCCTTCACCGCGATGTGGACCGACGACGGAAGCGCGGTCGCCGAGGCCGTGCGGTATCTGGCCGCACTCGGGCACACCGCCATCGCCCGCGTCGGGGGAGCGGCGGGCCTCGGGCACAGCGCCATCCGCACCGCGGCCTTCACCCGCACCCTGCGCGAACTCGGCCTGGACGCCGACCTCCAGCTCGCGACCGACTTCTCCGGCGAGCACGGCGCCCGCGCCACCCGGGTGCTGCTCTCCCGCGCCTCCCGGCCCACCGCGATCATGTACGACAACGACCTGATGGCGGTCGCCGGTCTCTCGGTGGCCAGCGAGATGGGACTGCGCGTCCCCCAGGACCTCTCCCTCCTCGCCTGGGACGACTCGCAGCTGTGCACGCTGACCCATCCCACCCTCTCCGCCATGAGCCACGATGTGCACACCTTCGGCGCGGATGTGGCCCGAAGCCTGTTCGCCCTGCTGGCGGGTGACGACGGCGTCTCCCGCCCGGTGCAGACACCGGTGCTCACCCCGCGCGGCTCCACCGGCCCCTCACCGCGGCGCACCGCCTGAGGTCCGCGCCTCTTTACTTTCCTTTACTCAAATTGTTCAGAACATGGACAGCCGCCTAGGCGCGGAGCAGAGTATGCGCAGTCGTCCAGCAGCGGGCGAGGTGCGCGACCGAGCGGGACAACGTTGTCTACGTCAACTCGGCGCCTACTCCGTGGACTTGGTCTCGCCGCCGCCCCGGTCCGGACTCCCTCGCCACCGCTCTCCCCTTCCCTCCTTACCTCTCCCCCTGGAGCGACCATGACCGCAAGGCCCCCGTCCCGCCGCCCCGCCTCCTTCGGGCGGCTCCTTGCCACCCCCGTCCTGGCCACCGGAATGCTCGGGCTGCTCGCCTGGCAGGCGGCGCCCGCGAGCTCCGACCCGGCCTCCGGGGACCGCAGTTGTGTGCGCTCGGTCCCGGCCGGGGACACCACCGTCGATGTCCCCTTCGAGGGGCGCGCCTACGGTGTCGCCGTGCACGTGCCCGACTCCGGCGGGGAGCAGCGGCCGCTCGTGGTCAATCTGCACGGCAGCCAGTCGAAGGGCACCTGGCAGCTCGACTACACCGGGATGAGGGCCGCCTCCGACGCCCACGGTTTCCTGCTCGCCGCTCCCGACGGGGTGATCCCGGCGGGCGACGGCTACGCCTGGAACGTCCCCGGCGTGACCGAGGGCGCACCCCGTGACGACATCCGCTTCCTCGACCAGGCCGTCGACACGCTCTCCGGCGCGCTGTGCGCCGACCCCGCCCGGATCTACTTCACCGGCTACTCGGGCGGCGGCCGGATGGCCTCGGCCCTGGCCTGCGAACGCTCCGAGAAGATCGCCGCCGTCGCGCCGGTCGCCGGGCTCCGCGCCGGCAGGCCCGACCCCGCGGACGACTCCCGCCCCGACCCCGCCTCCTGCGCCCCCGCCCGTGCCGTCCCGGTCATCGCCTTCCACGGCGAACAGGACGGCTCCAACCCGTACTTCGGCGGCGGCACCGGCACCTGGCGCTACTCGGTGCCCGCCGCCCAGGAGCGCTGGGCCGAGCTGAACGGCTGCACCGGCGAGCCCGCCACCGAGCAGCTCACCGCGCACGTACGCCGTGTCTCCGCCACCGAGGGCTGCCGCGACGGGGCCGAGGTCCTGCTGCACGACATCGCCGACGGCGGCCACACCTGGCCGGGCGCCCCGCAGGACAAGCCGGAGAACGGCCACACCAACCGCGAGATCGACGCCGACGAGCTGATGTGGAGCTTCTTCGAGAAGCACCCGCTGCCCGGAGCCTGAGTCCCACCCTGCTCCCGGCCCTGCCCCTGCCCCGCACCGCCCTCCCGTATCGCGTAGGAGAAAAATCCCCGACGACCCCCGCAACTCCCCCCTCCGCACCATCCGGCAAGGGTCCTGAACACCACCCCACGAAGTGAGAAGGTCTCATGAAGGTCGCACTCTCCTCCCGCAAGATCCCCGCCGTACTCGCCGCCCTCGCGCTCTCGGGCGGTGCCTGGCTCACCACCACCGCTCCGGGGTCCGCCGCGCCCGCCGGTCCGCCGGTCTCCCCGGCCGGGGCGGCGGCCACCCCCGAGGACGTGGTCGGCTACCTCCAGCAGATCAGCGGACAGCAGGTGGTCAGCGGCGTCCACAACAAGGAGCCGCTCGGTTCGCCGACGCAGTACACCGACAAGGCGGAGTCGATCACCGGCAAGCGGGCCGGACTCTGGGGCGGTGAGGTCGGCTTCACCGCCTCGGACGTCGCCGACCGCCAGCGCATCGTCGACCAGGCGAAGACCGAGTGGGACAAGGGCTCCCTGGTCAGCTGGACCTGGCACATGTGCCCGCCCACCAAGGCCGAGGACTGCGCCTTCGACGGCGACATCAACGGCTACCGGCTGGACGACGGCCAGTGGGCGGACCTGGTCGACGACGGCGGTGGGCTCAACACCGTCTTCAAGGAGCGCCTCGACGGACTGGTGCCCTACCTCCAGCAGCTCAAGGACGCCGGCATCCCGCTGCTCTTCCGCCCCCAGCACGAGATGAACGAGGGCTGGGCCTGGTGGGGCGGCCGGGGCGGCGAGAACGGCAGCCGCAAGCTGTTCCGGATCACCCACGACTACCTGGAGTCCAAGGGGCTCGACAACATCGTCTGGGTGTGGAACGTCAAGG
Organism: Streptomyces physcomitrii; assembly: GCF_012273655.1. Classification (GTDB taxonomy): domain Bacteria; phylum Actinomycetota; class Actinomycetes; order Streptomycetales; family Streptomycetaceae; genus Streptomyces; species Streptomyces physcomitrii. The sequence continues at coordinate 328,794 of NZ_JAAWWP010000006.1, forward strand.
ACCCGCAGGGCCAGGCCGGTTCGGTCGGTGACTACTACCCCGGCGACGACTATGTGGACGTCGTCTCCCTCGACCCCTGGAACAGCTCCTGGCCGACCGACGACTGGTACCAGGCGATGAAGAACGTGGCCCCGGGCAAGCCGCTCTCGCTGGCCGAGGTCGGCAGGATCCCGAGCCCCGGTCAGCTCGCCTCCCAGCCGGAGTGGACCTGGTTCATGGTCTGGGCCGAGTACCTGGACCAGAACTCCGGTGAGGAACTGCGCACCACCTTCAACGACGGCCGCACCCTCAACCAGGGCGGGCTCCAGCTGCCCGGCCTCGGTGTCCGCACCACCGCCGGGAAGTCCGGGGAGTAGCCGAGCAACGGCGAGCGGTGGCCAACTCCCGCGGCGGCGGCCCCGGTTCCGGCCGGGCCCGCTGCCCTGGGACGCCGCGCCGCCGATGCGGACCGCCGCCGGTTCAGACGCGGTAGCGGCGCAGCGCGGGCATCGCCGCGGCGAGGACCAGCGTCAGCAGGACGACCAGGACGCCGCCGCCCGCGACCGCCGTACGGGGGCCGAAGGCGGAACCCGCGGTGCCGTGCAGCACATCCGCGAGCCGGGGGCCGCCGGCCACCACGACCGTGAAGACGCCCTGCATCCGGCCGCGCATCTCGTCGGTGGCCGCGGACAGCAGGATCGCCCCGCGGAAGACCATCGAGACCATGTCGGCGACCCCGGCCAGGGCGAGGAAGGCCACCGCCGGCCACAGACTGCCGCTCAGCCCGAAGCCGGTGACGGCCAGGCCCCAGGCGACCACCGAGCCGATCACCATCCAGCCGTGCCGCCGGGCCCGGGAGAACGTCCCGGAGAACAGCCCGCCGAGGACCGCGCCGATGGGTATCGCCGCGAACAGCAGCCCCAGCGCGAGGCCTTCGCCGTAGGGGGCGTAGGTCTCGGCGGCGAGCTGCGGGAACAGGGCCCGGGGCATGCCGAGGACCATGGCGACGATGTCGGCGAGGAAGGAGAGCAGCAGCACGGCGTGCCCGGAGATGTACCGGAAACCGGCGGCTATCTCGCGCAGGCCCGCGCGCCGCTTGCTCGCCCCGAGCGGTGGCAGGGCGGGCAGCCGGTGGACCGCCCAGACCGTGGCGCACAGGGCCAGGGCGTCCAGGAGGTACAGCTCGGGCAGGCCGACGACGGGTATCAGCACCCCGGCGAGCAGCGGTCCGATGACCTGGCCGGTCTGCATGACCGTGGAGCCCAGCGCGTTGGCGGCGGGCAGCTCGTCCTCGGGGACGAGCCGGGCGATGGAGGCGCTGCGGGCGGGGGCGTTGAGCCCCCAGAAGGCCTGCTGCACCGCGAGCAGCAGCATCAGCACACTCACCGAACCGAGGCCGGTGACGGCCTGGATCCAGAAGAGCAGCGAGGTCACCGCGATACCGGTGTTGGTGATCAGCAGCAGCGTACGGCGGTCCATGCTGTCGGCGATCGCCCCGCCCCACAGCGCGAAGACGATCAGCGGCAGCAGCCCGGCCATGCTCGCGGCGCCGACCCAGGCGGAGGAGCCGGTGATGTCGTAGATCTGCTTGGGCACGGCGACCGCGGTGAGCTGGCTGCCGACCGCGGTGACGATGGTGGAGGCCCACAGCCGCCGGTACGCGGGGCGCCGCAGGGGCCGGGTGTCCATGGCCCAGCGGCGCCAGCCCCGCCCTGGGGGAGCCGCGGGCGCGGGCTGCTCCGACTGCGGCTCGGCGCTGTTCTTGCTGGTGTCCACGACCGTCCCGGTGGGTGCGCTCCTCTTTCTGACCGGGGTTCACTATGGCAGCAGGCACTGACAGGGCCTTCGGCGCCTCAGTCCGCGGGGGTGCCGATCAGCAGGCGGGTGAGGTGGCGGGTGCCGGCCTCCTGGATGCCGGGGCTGCGGTAGAGGCCGGTCTTGAGGTAGCTCGACAGGCCCGGATAGAGGGTGCCGGCGCCTTCCGGGAAGACGCCCGAGAGGGTCTGCTCGCCGTTGTACCAGGCGTCGATGGCCGATTTCGCCGGGTCCTCGGAGAAGGTGATCCGGACCGCGATGTCCACCGGCTGCCCGGTGACGGCGGGACCGATCTCGTGGTGCCAGCCCCCGCTGTCGCCGTCCAGGAGGTACTGGCCGCCCCCGATCTTGATCTCGCAGGGAGGCGAGCCGGTGCCCTCGTTCTTGAACTGGAGGACCACCTGCCAGTCGTCCGTGTCCACCGGGAAGCCCTCCTCCAGGAAGTCGGTGAACCGTACGACGAGGGTCTGCCCCTCGGTGATCTGCTGGGCCGCGTCGGGCTGCGACTCGTTGCGCTGCTGACCGCCCTCCAGACGGAAGCGGCCGCTGCTGCCCTCCCCGGTGGGGGAGTCGACCACGGCCGGCCGCGCCACCTCGCCCTGGGGCTCGTCGTTCCAGGGGGTGTCCAGCCAGCCCTCCCAGCCGTTCGAGAAGTCGGTCGACCACTGGACGTCGAAGGGCGGCACCTCGTCCAACGGCGCCGCCCGCCCCGGATCCCGCGCACCCGCGACGGCGACCTCGCCCCCGAGCGCCGCCGCGGGCACGGCGAGCGCGGAGAGCAGCGAGTACCGCAGGATCCGGCGGCGTGAGAAGGACTGAGGGTGCGTCATCTCTCTCCCTTCGGTCGTGCCCGGCCCGGGCGCTCCGGGCCGGTTCGTCTGGCACTTGCGCGACGCCACCGGGTCCCGCCGGGTGGGGACCCGTACGTGGCGTTCTTCTCCGGGGTCCGGGGCGGGCGCCCGCGATCGAGTCGGCGGGCGCCCGCCCCGGAGTCCCGGCTACTTCAGGCTCAGCGCCTCGTACCGCGCCGCCGACCAGGCCGGGGCGCCCTCGGCCGGGGTCAGGGTGACCTCGACGCTGTCCTTGCCCGCGGTGACCGAGGCGGGCAGCTGGTAGACGTCCTCCAGCCAGCGGCGTTCGCCGTTGCCGAGCGGCTGCGACCAGTCCGCGAGGCGTACGCCGTCCACGCTGACCGCGACCCGCTGCCCCGCCTCCCTCTGGTCCGCGAGGCGCCGCAGGCGGACCCCGTCGTTCCCGGAGTCGACGGCCAGCGAGAAGGTGACGGCCGCCCTGGCCGCCCGGGTGTCGGCCGTCAGCCGCGGGGCGCCCGTCCGGTCGCCCTCGAAGCGGGAGTCGAGCGGGGTCACCGCGCCCGGGTCCGCCGAGGTGTAGCCGTGCTGCCGCTCGCTCTGCTCGTCGCCCAGGACGAGGGTGTCGGTGGTTTCGGCGCCCTTCCCGGCCCGGCCGTACCAGTAGGCGGTGGAGGAGTAGTCGGCCTGCTGGTCGTTGGTGGGCCCGTGCTCGATGCCGAAGTCGAGCCCCGTGGTGAAGGGCACCGCGTCGGCGATAAGCAGCCGGTAGGCGCCGGTGCAGTCGCGCTCGGCCGGGCAGCCGGTGGCCGGGGTGAGATGGGCCGGGTTGCCGTTGAACGGGGCGGAGTAGGCACCGCGGTTGAAGTACCAGCCGCTCTGGTAGAAGTCCTCGCTGCCGGTGCCGTGGATCTCCGGGGTGCGGGAGCCGTCGGCGTAGGAACGCTCGTCCCCTTCGAGGAAGTTGCGGTTCAGGGCGCCGGTCATGGTGTGGCTGACGCCGGTGAACTTGCCCTCGCCCTCGGCGCCGAGGAAGGACCAGTCCTTGCCGGGGGTGGTCGGCCCGGCGTGCGAGGAGGTGCGGAAGTGGCCCTCGGTTCCGGCCGCGATCGCCGCCGCGTGCTCCTTCGAGGGGGCGGCGGTGATCTCGGCGGTGCCCTCGGTCACCGCGGTGTCGCTGCCGTTGTAGAGCTGGACCTCGGCGTTCTCCGCGTACGGCATCGCCCACCAGGAGCTGAAGGCGGAGCGGGGCGCGTCGATGCCGGACATCAGGGAGTCGACCGGGGCGACCGCGTGGCCGGAGCCGAAGAACTCGCCGAGCGGGGAGTCCACGGTCCGCTCCCCGTCGAAGCTGATCCGCAGCCGCAGGCCCGTGAGCAGCTTGCGGGCCGCGGCGAGCTTCGCGCGCTGCGCCTCGTCGAGGGCGTGGTCGTAGGTGCGCACGCCCTCCCAGGTCTGGCCGGTGATCCGGTAGCCGTGGGCGGACTCGTCCGCCGGGTCGCCGACGTCGACGGTGTCGCTGAGCCGGTGGCCGCCGCCCACGGCGCTCTCGGCGCGGTAGCGGAACTCGTTGACGTCGAGGTCGGAGGAGACGAAGGCGTTCTCCACCGTGATCCGGGACTTGCCCGCGGTGAGGGCGGCGGGCAGGTCGAGCGACTGCTCGGCCCACAGCCCGGCGCCCTGCGCCCCGCTCGGGCCCCACTGCCCGGCGGGCTGCCCGTCCACGGTGACCGAGGCGGTCTGCCGGCCGATCATCGGGTCGTAGCGGCGGCTCAGCCGGACGCCCTGGTTCGCCGGGTCGACCTTGACGGTGAAGGTGCTGGAGCCGTCCTTGCCGAAGGCCCGGCCCTCGTCGGTCTCCGATCCCGCCTGCACGTACGGGGCCTGAGGGAGCGTCAGCTTCAGCGCGGAGAGCAGTCCGGGGGTGTCCGAGGCGGCCAGTGTCTGGCTGGCGCCGGGGGCGAGGTCCAGTTGCGAGCTGGTGGTCTTCGCGCCGGGCTGGGCGGGCTTGGGATCCGCGCTGCCCGCGGCCTTCAGCGTGTCGACGACGTCCTGAGCCGGGTCGGCGGGGTCGAAGGTCGTGATGCCCTCGGCGTCGTCGAAGGTGCGGTACGAGACATGGTGGAAGAGCGGGTTGTGCTCGGTGGTGATCCGCATGGACTCGCGGAAGGGCATCGGCACTTCGATGTAGACGCCGCCGGAGGTCTGGTCGGCGTCGGCCACGAGCGGGTGGACGAAGGGGGCGCCGAGCTTGCCGTCGACCACGTCCTGCAGCGGGGCGTCGACGACCTCCTCGCCGTCCAGCTCGATCGTGATCCGCCCGGTCCTGCGCACATCACCCTCGTCGCGGGTGAACCAGATGGCGCCGACCTCGCCCGCGCCGGAGCGCTCGGCGATCACACAGCCCGCCGCGCTCTGACGGAGGCAGGCGTAGCGGCCGTCGAAGCCGTCCTCGTTGCCGCCGGTGCGGTCGAAGCTGGAGAACTGGGCGGTACGCGCACCGCCGCTCAGCTCGGGCATCCGGTCCAGGCGGCGGTAGGTGTCCCAGCCGACCGGTCCCTTGTCCGCCGCCTTCGGTGCCGACCCGCTCCCGGCGGCCTCGGCGCCCGGCACCTGCGCGGCGCCGAGGAACAGCGCGGCCGCCAGGGCCGAGGCCGCCGCTGTGCCCAACCTGCCTCTTCGACGCATCACGCGTCCCTCCCTCAACCCTCTTCTGATATCGATTTCAGGCAAGTTAGGGCCGACTGGCATGCGCGTCAATGGGTTCCACCAAGGCGACTGAGGGCAATCAGGTCGGACAACGGGGGCCGTCGTGTAATCGTTTTCGACGCGACGCGGGCGGACAATCCACGCAGTCGCGCCGAAGCCCCAGGCCCGCGCGGTGCCCGCGACCCGCCCCGGCCGTGTCACCGGCCCACCGGAGCCGGATGCCGTTACCTTCTCCGTGGCCGGAAGCAGCGCACCGGCCCGCGCCGCCCACCGGGACCCTGCTGAGGAGTTCGTCCGTGGACCACTGGCTCTCCGAACGCCGCCGGGCGGCGGTCGGCGGTCTCCTCGCGGCCGGTGCGGCGGCGCTCCTCCTCGTCCTCGACGACGGGACGACGCAGCTCTCGGCGGCCGACGTCGGCGTCCTGGTGACCTTCACCTATCTCGTCGGCTATCTCGCCCTCACCCTGGCCGCGTTCCTGGGCGCCTCCCCGGCCCGGATCCGCGCCTGGGCCCACCGTACGAAGCGGGGCACCACGCTCCAGCGCTACCTCCTCGGCACGGCGCCCGGGCCAGGGGTGTCGCTCTTCATCGCGGAGGCCGCCCTGGTAGCCGCGGTGCTGTGGCTCCCCGGTCACCTCGGCTCCGCACTCCCGGCGCCGCCCCGCGCGGTGCTCGCACTGGCCCTGGTCGCCGTCGCCTGGGTCTGCGTGGCGGTCTCCTTCGCGGTCGCCTTCCACGCCGACAACCTCATGGCGGGGGAGCGGGCGCTCGACTTCCCCGGCGAGGGCCCCGCGGTCTGGGCCGACTAAGTCTACTTCGCCCTGTCGGTGATGACGACCTTCGGTACCACCGACGTGACCGTGACCACCCGCGAGATGCGGCGCACCGTGGCGGCCAACGCCGTCATCGCCTTCGTCTTCAACACCGTGACGGTGGCGAGCCTGGTGTCCGCGTTGGGCGGGGCGTAGCCGTCGGACGAAGGAACACCGGGCCGGGTGGCCCGCCCCTCACCCCGTCATCCGCGCCCCCACCTCCTCGGCGCGGGAATTCAAGTCCGGTACGTGGGCGTGGAGTTGCTCCGGGCCGAATCCGGTCGAGGCGGGGCGGGAAGGGGCAGCGAGGGGAACGGCTCGTGCTGCCCCTCCCCACCGCCGAGCGTCCCCCGCCCCGTCAGCTCGCCGAGGCGCAGGCCGTGCCGCCCACCGGTTCGGCGGAGAAGCGCTGCCACGGTGCCCAGCCGCTCGACGGGGCGGTCTGGGTACGGCTGGAGAGCCCGGCGCCCTCCGGTTCCATGGCGAGGACGGTGATCCGGCCGTCCGCCTCGGTCACCGGGGTCGGGGCGCACTGCGCGGGTCCGCCGAACGTCTCCCAGGTGCTCCAGCCGCCCGAGGGCGTGGTCTGCCAGCGGTGCGACAGGTAGTCGTTGCCGGGGCCGACCGCGAAGACCTCCAATCGGCCGTCCGCGTTGCGGGTCACGGCGGGGGCGCCACCGGCGAAGGTGCCGAAGCCGGACCACGCGCTCCAGTCGCCGCCGGGGGAGGTCTGGTGCCGGTTGGCGATCTTGTCGCCGTAGGGGCCGAGCAGGAAGACCTCCAGTCGGCCGTCGGCGTTCGCGGCCACCACCGGGCGCCCGCTGGCCGGGCCGCCGAACTCCCGCCAGTCGCCCCAACTGCCGCCCGGCGTGCTCTGGTTCCGGTGGGAGACGCGGGCGCCACCGCGCTCGACGAAGAACACGTGCAGCCGCCCCGCGGCGTCGGCCGCCGCCGCGGGCGGGCTCGCCGCAGGGCCGCCGAAGCGCTCCTCCGGGCCCCAGTCGCCGCCCGGGGAGAGCTGCCTGCGGTGGGTCAACTGGGCGCCGCCGGGGGCGATTCCGAACATCTCCAGCCGGCCGTCCGCCGCCTTCACGACCGTCGGCGCGGCGCCCGCACGTCCGCCGAGGGCGCGCCAGGGGCCCCAGTCGCCGCCGGGGGAGGTGCGGCGGTGGAGCAGGGTGCCGTCGTCCTCGACGGCGAAGAGTTCGAGGGTGCCGTCCGCGTTCCGCGCGGCGGTGGGCACCGTGGCGAGGGTGTCCCCGAACTTCTCCCAGGGTCCCCAGCCGCCGTTCGGGGTGGTCTGGACGCGGCGGCGCAGACCCGGTCCTTCGGCTTCACGGGCGAAGACCTGCAGCCGCCCGTCGGCGCCCCGTACGGAGGACGGGTTCTGCGGGCCCTGCCAGAGCGGGGGAGTGGAGCGCCAGTGCAGCGGGGCGAGATGGAGGCCGTCCTGGAACCAGCCGCTGTGGGTGGCCCACCAGTCCTCGCCGTCCTGGACGATCTCGGGGGCGTGCGCGGGCAGATGGCCCGCGTACCCGTCGAGGGCGAAGCGGGTGGGGTCCTTGCTGCGGAAGACGTCGGTGCCCACATAGCCGTCGCCGCGCGGGCCGGTGAACAGATACCACCAGTCGCCGCGGTGCACCACGAACGGCGACTCGGTCACCGGGGCGGAGTTCTCCTTCGCGGTGGTGTCCGTGAAGGCGGTCTCCCGCTCGCTCCAGTGCACCAGGTCCTCACTGGTGCGGTACGCCACGATGTGGCTGCCGCCCTCGGGGGTCGCGGTGGCCGTGTAGTACATCACCCAGTGGTCGCCGACGCGGGTGACGAAGGGGTCGCGGGCCACCCAGCCGTCGCGGAAGAGCGGGCCGGAGGGGATCCGGGTCCAGTGCGAGAGGTCCTTGGAGGTGGCGAGGTTGATGGTGGCGTCCCGGTCCCCGCCGCCGCCCGAGTAGAACATGTAGTACGTGCCCTCGTGCTCGATCACATGCGGGGCCCAGAGGTGGTCCTCGCCGTAGTCGGGGTCGACGGTGAGCACCGGCTCCCGGGTGGTCCACGGGCCCTTCAGGCTCGGCGCGGTCGCATGGGCGAAGGTGTCCTCGCCGCTGGAGTCGGGTGCCTGCCCCGGCGGTGCCTCCTCGCCGGTGATGCCGTACATGTGCCAGGTCCCGTCGGGGCCCTTGATCACCGCGTGGTCGTTGAGGTAGCGGGAGGGGGTCTCGCCGGAGGTGTCGTAGACCTTCCGGACCGGCCCCGCGCCCACCCAGGTGAGGTCATCCCGCGCGTCGGCGGAGCGCGTACCCCCTGCGTCGGCGGGGCCCGCCCCGAGGGCGAGCGACAGGGTGAGCAGGGCCAGCCCGGCGACCGCGGCGCGCTTCACTCGCATGTTCTCCTCCGCCATCCACCCGAGAAATCGATTTCAGCGCAAGTTAGGGGCAGGACTGGGCCGGGGTCAAGACACCGGACCGGATCGCGTCACTCGGCCCCGCGCGGCAACGAGCCGTCAGGGCAGGCCGGTCTGGCCTGGAGCGGGGAGTGCGGTCCAGGCGCCGCGGAATCTCGAACGGTGAACGGCGCTTCTCCTGCTCAGCGCACCCTTCCCCGCCGCTTCAGCGGTACGCCCGGCATTTCCGGAGCAGGCAGCGGTGCGCCGTCGTAGCCCTTCACCTCGCCGAAGCGGGAACCCTCCATCCAGTCCGCACGGGCCTGTTCGATCTCCTCCTGGGACCGGCCGACGAAGTTCCACCACATGATCAGCTCCTCCTCGAAAGGCTCGCCGCCGAGCAGCATGAGTCCGCTGTCGGAGCCGGCGCGCAGGTCGAGGGCGTCCCGGCCGCAGCCGAGGTAGAGCATCGAACCGGGGGTGACGGGAACGCCGTCCACGAAGGTCTCGCCGGACATGCAGAGCACGCCGTACTCGAAGTCGGGGACCAGCGGGAGGCGGGCCTCGGTACCCGCCGCGAGGGCGAGGTCCGCGCCGACGAGCGGGGTGTAGGTGGTGCCGGGGGAGGCGGCGCCGTCGAGTTCGCCGAGGAGGACGGTCGCCCGCAGGCCCGGGGCGGTGACCACGGGCAGCTCGGCGTGGTGCTCGAACTTCGGCTCCGTGTGGCGGTCGGAGTCCGGCAGGGCCACCCAGAGCTGGGCGCCGTGCAGATAGCGGGCGTGCGACCTGGGGCTCTCCTCGGAGTGGCTGATCGCGCGTCCCGAGGTCATCAGGCCCAGTTCGCGCGGCCGGATCGTCTGGAGGCTGCCGGTGGAGTCGCGGTGGAGCACCTCGCCCTCGTGCAGCCAGCTGACCGTCTGCAGGCCGATGTGCGGGTGCGGCGGAACCTGCATGCCCGGCTCGTCGGCGATGTCGTCGGGGCCGTAGTGGTCGACGAAGGCCCAGGCGCCGATCATGCGGCGGCCGAGGTTGGGCAGCAGCCTGCGGACCTCGGTGGACTCGCCGAGTCGTACCGCGCGGGGGCTCAGCAACTCGCGTACCGGCTCGGCGACGACGAAGCCCCGTCCACCGCAGGTGCTCGGTACGGCCTGGCGTTCAAGGTTGCTCATGGGCCCACGGTAGTGCTGCCGGTCCGGTGAGCGGGGTCCGGCGCCCCGTTCGGGGAGGGGCGCACCAGGGTGCGGCTCGGGGGCGCGCGCTCCATGCGCCGGATCCGACGGCGCGAGGGCCGACTCGCGGAGGCCGACGGGCACCCGACGGGCACGGTACGGCTCGCGATGCCCAAGGGTGCGCAGCCCGCGGCGCGCGACCCTGAGAAGCGGCGCGCGACGCACAGCGGAAAGCCGCGGCCGGTACGGGGAAACCGCAGTCGGAGCGGGGAAAGGGTGCGGAAACGCGCGGGCGTAGGTGTGCACGGTGGGGGCTGACGGCGTGACAGGTTTTCGCCCGTGTTCTAGGAAGGTCCCACCGAGGAGAAAGAAGTGTCAACGGTCGGGGAATCGATTTCCCCGTAGGCGACCGGGACCCCGCGGCTCGTCGCAGGGGCTGTGCCCGGTGCGGGTACGGATCCAAGTGCCGCCCGCCGACGTGGAGTTGCCGTCCCTTCCCGGCCCGGTCTCCGCCCGGGACCCCGTGCAAATGCGGAGCACCGCACTCTGTACAACGTTGCACGGAGCCCTTACTTTCAGCTTCTGTACGGCGGGGGCCGTCAGCGTTCTTTCCATCGACTTTTCCATCGACTGGAGGGCACGTGCAGTACGGATTTCTCTCCCTCAGAACTCTCAGATCTCCCAGTTCCCACGGATCCCACTCGTCTCATCGGCCCCGGTGGCGGAATTCCCTGAGGTCGCTGCGCTCTCTCGGCCTTCTCGCCCTGCTGTCCGTGCTGCTGCTCGGGCAGATTCCGCCCGCCGCGGCCGCGACCGGCACCCCGCTGCGTACGGACACCGGCCTGTACCCGCGCGCGATCCGCCTGGAGCACAGCGGCTCTGCCAACGGGCGCGTCCTCGCCTCCGTGGTCACCTTCCAGGGCAACAACGGACTCGGCGCGATCCACGAGAGCACCGACGGCGGCGCGAGTTTCGCGCAGGTCGGTGCCGTCGCCGATCCGGAGGCCGCGGGCGGGCAGGGTCTGTGCTGCTCGACGCTGTACGAACTGCCGCAGCAGGTGGGCGAGTTGCCCGCCGGAACCCTGCTCTGGTCGGCCTCCGTCGGTCAGGACGAGCCCGGGCGCAGAATGGCGATCAGGGTCTTCCGCAGCAACGACATCGGCCGCAGCTGGCAGTACCTGTCCACGGTCGCCGCCGCGCCCAACGACCGCGGCCTGTGGGAGCCGGAGTTCTCCGTCGACGCCGAGGGCAACCTGGTCTGCCACTACTCGGACGAGACGGACGGGGTGCACAGCCAGAAGCTCGTCGCGGCGCGCACCTCGGACGGTCTCACCTGGACGGGGCACCACGACACCCTCGCGAGCGGACTGAACTCGGACCGGCCCGGCATGGCCGTGGTGCGCAGGCTGCCCAGCGGTACGTACTTCATGAGCTACGAGATCTGCGCGGCGGCCGGGCAGTACGCCTGCGTCGTGCACTACCGGACCTCACCGGACGGCTGGAACTGGGGCAGCCCGACCGACCTGGGGATCCGGCCGGAGACCGCCGACGGCAAGTACTTCAAGCACGCCCCGACCGTCGCCTGGGCGCCCGAACCGGGCAATCCCCAGGGGAAGTTGCTGCTCGTCGGCCAGGTCATGTACAACCGCGACGGCTCGGTGGCCGCCGGGAGCGGCAAGACCGTGTGGACCAACAGCGCCTCGGGCAACGGCGCCTGGCGGGAGATCGCGGCTCCGGTCGCCGTCAGCTTCACCACGGTCGACTTCTGCCCCAACTACAGTTCCGCGCTGCTGCCTTCGGCCGACGGTGCGCAGGTCCTGGAGGTCGCCACCGACTGGGACGGCGGCGTCTGCAAGCCCTACTTCGCGACCGGCGCCAGCTGAGCGGCAGTTGAGCGGTCGTCCTGACCACCGGGCCCGTCTCCACACGCGATGTGGTTGAAGACGGGCCCGGTGCAACGGAGTTGGGGCATCCGTCACCTGCCCCACCGCAGCGGGGCAGCGGCCTCACTGGCCGCCGAGACCCGTGGTGGCCACCGACTTCACGATCTGCCGCTGGAAGAAGAGGAAGACCAGGACCAGGGGGAGTGCGGCCAGCATCGCGGTCGCCATGGTCTGCGCGTACTGCACCCCGTAGGCGTTCTTCACCGCGGTGATGCCGACCGGCAGGGTCATCAGATTCGGGTCGGAGGTGGAGACGAAGGGCCACAGGAAGTTGTTCCAGGCGCCGATGAAGACGAAGACCGCGACGGCGGCCAGCATGGGCCGGGAGAGCGGCAGCAGCACCGACCAGAAGACGCGCCAGTGGCCCGCGCCGTCGATCCGGGCGGCCTCCTCCAACTCCCTCGGCAGCGAGTCGAAGTGCTTCTTCAGGATGAAGACCATCACCGGCGCCACCGTCTGCGGCAGGATCACCGCCGCATAGGTGTCGGCGATGCCGAGGGTGATCATCTGCCGGAACCAGGGCACGATGAGCAGCTGCGGGGGAACGAGCACCGCCGCCACGGTGAGGGCGAACAGCACCCGGCGGCCCCGGAACAGCGTCCGGGAGAAGGCGTACCCGGCCATCGCCGAGACCGCGACGGTGAGCACGGTGACCGCGGTGGCGACGGCGAAGCTGTTGAACATCCACAGCGGCAGGTCGCCCCGGCTGATCACCTCGGAGAACCGGTCGAGGGTGAAACCCGAGCGCGGCCAGAGCCAGTGCTCCGGATCGCTGGCGTCCTGCTCGGACTTGAGGGCGGTCAGCACGCCCCAGCCGAGCGGCAGCAGCCAGGTCGAGGCGAAGAGCAGCAGCGCGGCGAGCGCGAGCACCCGGGCCAGGCGGCTCTGCCCGAGGGCCGGCGAGCGGCGTGCGTGCGGCTCGGTCCCGCGCGCCGGGCGGCGGCGCCCGGGGGCCGTCGGGGTCGTCTCGCCGGTGCCGTGCAGGGGCGGATGCGTGGTGGTCATGACTGCTTCTCCCGGCGGCGGAGGACCGCGAACTGCGCGGCGGAGGCGAGGAGGACGAGGGCGAAGAAGAGGTAGCTGATCGCGGAGGCGTAGCCCAGGCGGTAGCCGGTGAAGCCCACGTCGTAGAGGTACTCGATGACCGGGCGGGTGGAGTTGTTCGGGCCGCCCTTGGTGAGCAGGTACACCTGGTCGAAGACCTTCAGCGAGGCGAGGATCTGCAGCACCGTGATCACCCCGGTCATCCGGCTGAGCTGGGGCAGGGTGATCGACCACAGGCGGCGCCAGGCGCCGGCGCCGTCGATGGCGGCGGCCTCGTAGAGGTGGTCCGGGATGGCCTGGAGGGCGGCGAGGTAGAGCAGGAAGTTGAAGCCCACCGTCCACCACAGGGTCGCGAGCACGATCGCCCACATCGCCACCGACTCGTCGCTCAGCCATGCCACCCCGTCCAGGCCGACCGCGCCGAGGAGGTGGTTGTACAGGCCGAGATCGGGCTGGTAGAGCCAGAGCCACAGCAGGCTCACCACGCCGACCGGCAGCAGATAGGGGGCGAAGAAGGCGAGCCGCCACACCCACTGGCCGGGCAGACCGGTGTGCACGAGCAGTGCCATGCCGAGCGCCACCGCCACCAGCGGGACCGTGGAGAAGAGGGTGAACAGCAGGGTGTGCCCGAGCGAGCGCCACATCTCCTCGTCGCCCAGCGCCTCCCGGAAGTTGTCCAGGCCGATGAAGGAGGGGTCGTGCGCCGACAGGGAGGCGTCCGTCAGGCTCATCCACAGCCCCTGCGCCATCGGCCAGACCATGAAGAGGCCGAAGAGCACCAGGAAGGGCAGGGCGAAGAGCAGGCCCGGCGGAAGGGTGCGGCGGGCCGGCCGGGAGCCGGTGCGCGCCGAAGCGGGGGGAGAGGACATCGTCGTGCCTCCTGCGCGGGGCGGACCGGCCCTCAGGCCGGACTGGGCTTGGAGAGGAAGGAGTTGAGGCGCCGCACCATGGCGCGGGCCGCGCGGTCCGGGGCCAGACCGTCGAGCAGAGCCTGCTGGAGCACCTGCGACATGGCGTTCTGGAAGTCCGATCCGGCACCGGCGAACCAGGCCGAGGGGTCGAGGACCACATGCTCCTGCGCGGCCAGGTAGTGCGCCTGCGGCTGGAGCCCGGCGTAGGCCTTGGTGCGGGTGACCGGCCGGTACGCGGGGATGTGCCCGGCCCTCGCCCAGACCCGCGAGGCCTTGAGCAGGGCGGCCACCGCCCGGTGGGTGCGTTCGCAACGGCCCTTGTCGGCGTCGGGGCGGCGGGGCAGCACGAAGGCGTGCGAGTCGGCGTAGACGGCGGGGGTGCCGAAGACGGTCGGGAAGGAGGCGGCGCCCACCTTCTTGTCGGCCGCCCGGTAGGTGGCCAGCTCCCAGTCGCCGGAGAGGGTCATCGCGGTCTGCTTGTTGGTGAAGGAGGCGATGCCCGAGAAGTAGTCGAGGCTCTTGGGGTTGGCGCGGCCGTCGACCAGCTTGGCCATGAAGGCGATGACCTCGGCCATCCGGTCCTCGTCGATCTCGGCGGGGCCGCCCTCGGGCAGCGCGAGGCGCCCCCCGGTCTGCCGGTACAGGCCGTAGAAGAGCCGCCAGCACTGGGAGGGGTCGTTGACGTAGCCGAAGGCGATGCCCTGTTTCCCGGAGGCCTTCGCCAGCTCCCGGCCCGCCGCGAGGAAGCGCTCCGGGGAGGAGAAGGCCTCGGTGTCCAGGGCGCCGTCCGAGGTCAACAGGCCTGCCTTCGCGGCGGGTTCGGGGTGGTAGAAGACGATGAAGGGGTGGGTGTCCAGGGGCACCGCGTACAGGCGGTCCTGGTACTGGGTGCGGCCCCACACCGCCTCGGAGAAGTCCTCGCGCCGCACGCCGTACGCGGCCAGCTCCGCCGTGTCCCAGGGGTCCAGCAGCCCGGTCGGCGCATAGCCCGCGAGCCGGGAGACATGGCAGACCGCGAGGTCGGGGCCGCGGCCGCCCGCCGAGGCCATGGCCAGCTTGGTGTAGTAGGGGGTGCCCCATTCGAGGACGGTGCGTTCCAGGCGGGTGCCGGGCATGTCCTCGCGGGCGGCGTCGCGCATCTCGTTGAACAGCCCGCCGTCGGCGCCGCTGAACAGGTCCCACAGCCGCACCGTGCCCTCGTCCGAGGCGAGCGCGGCCCCGCAGCCGCTGAGCGAGCCGCCGGTGAGCAGCGCCCCGGCGGAGGCGAGGGACGCGGTGAGCAGGCGGCGCCGGGAGGTGTGCGCGGGTTCTCCCGGGCCCGAGGGGAGTGCACTCATGAGCCCTCCTGAGGTCGGATAGGGGCGAAGTCCCCCTGAAAGAAAGGGAGTTCAGGTACCGGATCGGTGGGGCTTCAGGGGCGTTCGAAGGCGGCGGCCCGCTGCTGCGCCGCTCGCAGCGCGCGGGTGTCGACCTTCTCGGAGCGGTCGAAGCGGTAGACGCCGTTGCGTTCCTGGAAGACGTCGGTGAGCTGGGTGTAGCAGTAGCCGAACATGTGCGGGTCGTCCAGCAGTACGTCCACCAGACCGGTGAAACGGGCGACGAACTCCCCTTCGGTGCGCGGCCGTTCGCCGTACCCCCAGGAGGTGTCGCTCTCGTCGCCCGCGGCCTCGGCGGCGGCCGCCGGGTCCCACCAGATGCCGCCGAACTCGCTGCAGAAATAGGGCTGTCCGCGGTAGGGCAGCGACCAAGTGGTCTGCTCCGGGCCGGTGTTGACGTAGGGCGTGTCCTCGGCGAGTCCGTCCATGAGCTTGCCGAAGACCTCGGGGTCCTGCTCGTAGCAGTGCGCGTCGTAGACGTCGGTCTCCGTGATCCGGTGCGCGTAGCCGGAGGCGTCGATCACCGGCCGGGTGGGGTCGGCCGCCTTGGTGGCGAGGAACATCGCCCGGGTCACGTCGTCGAGCCGGGTGATCCGGTCATGCAGCCGCTGATAGGTCTCGTTGAGCGGGCACCAGCCGATGATCGCGGGGTGCGAGTGGTCGCGCTCCAGCGCCTCCAGCCACTGCGCGGGGTACGAGGCGTCCGGCTGCTGGTTGTCGTCGCGCTGCCCGGTCTCGCAGCCCCAGTCCCCGAACTCGCCCCAGACCAGGTAGCCGAGGCGGTCCGCGTGGTACAAGTACCGCTCCTCGAAGACCTTCTGGTGCAGCCGGGCCCCGTTGAAGCCCGCTTCCAGGCCGAGTTCGATGTCCCGCACCAGGGCGTCCTCGGTGGGCGCGGTCATCAGGCCGTCCGGGTAGTAGCCCTGGTCCAGGACCAGCCGCTGGAACACCGGTTCCCCGTTGAGCAGCACCTGCTTGCCGCGCAGGGCGACCGAGCGCAGCCCCGCGTACGAGACCACGTCGTCGACCACCTCGCCCTCGGCGTCCAGGAGTTGGAGGCGCAGCTCGTACAGGTGCGGGTCCGCGGGGCTCCAGGGCCGGACCCGCTCCGGCGGGAGCACCAGGGCCAGCCGCGGGCACAGGTCGAGGTCGGCCCTGGCCTCGGCGCGCACCAGCTCGGTGCCCTCCTCGCCGAGCACGGCCCGCACCCGGTGGCCGGGCAGATTGGCGGTCACCGGGAGTTCGACGTGGAGGGAGCCCGAGCCGAGGTCCGGGGTGAGGCGGGGGCGCTTGAGGCGGGCGGCGTGGGGCACCGCCTCCAGCCACACCGTCTGCCAGATGCCGGTGGTGCGGGTGTAGTGGCAGTGCGTGTTGGCGTACCAGGTCGCCTGCTTGCCGCGGGCCTGCGGTCCGTGCCTGCTGTCCCGGGCGCGGACGACCACGACGGCCTCCTCACCGGGTTCCGCGACCCCGCCGAGATCGGCGGTGAAGGGGGTGAACCCGCCCCGGTGGCGGGCGACTTCGGTGCCGTTGACCCAGACCGTGGTGTCGTGGTCCACGGCCTGGAAGTGCAGCAGTACGCGCGAGCTGCCCCACTCGGCCGGGACGGTGAACCGGCGGCGGTACCAGACGGCCTCCATGAAGTCGGTGTCCGCGATCCCGGACAGCTCCGACTCGGGGCAGAACGGCACGGTGATGGTGCCGCTCAACTCCCGCTCCCGCAGCCCGCGTTCCAGACCGGAGTCGGCGCGGTCGATCTCGAACTCCCAGGTGCCGTTGAGGTTCAGCCAGTCGGCACGGACGAACTGCGGGCGGGGGTGCTCCGGACGCGGCAGGTCCTCGGGCAGGGGAGAGCTCATCTGCTCCTCGCTTCGTACGGGTGCGAAGGGTGCGGCGGGTCCATGCCACCACGTGGTTACATCGATGTAAATACCCTGGACGCAGTCGGCCCCGCCGAACGGCCCCGCCGTCACGCTGGGTACGATCACCGCAGCTGAGGAGGGCGAGAGTGGCGGCAAGGGTCAGGATCAAGGACGTCGCGGCACACGCGGGCGTCTCACCCAAGACCGTGTCCAATGTGCTCAACGACTACGAGCACGTCGCCCCCGCGACCCGGGCGGCGGTGCGCGAGTCCATCGAGGCCCTCGGCTACCGGGTCAACCTCGCGGGCCGCCAACTGCGGCGCGGGCGCACCGGGATGATCACCCTCGCGGTCCCCGAACTCGACGTCGCCTACTTCTCCGAACTGGCCAAGCATGTGATGACGGCGGCCGAACGCCGCGGCTGCACCGTGCTGCTCCACCAGACCGACGGCCGCCGGGACCGCGAACTGGCCGCCCTGAGCGGCTTCGAGGCGCAGATCACCGACGGCGTGGTGCTCAGCGCGCTCACCCTGACCGCCCGCGACCTGGCCGAGCGCGCCCCGCACCTGCCCGTCGTCCTCCTCGGCGAGCGGCACGGGGACGGCACCCTGGACCACGTCGGGATCGACAACGTCGCGGCGGCCCGGGAGGCCACCGCGCACCTGCTCGCCCGCGGCCGCCGCCGGATCGCCGTCGTCGGCGGGGCGCTGCGCGGACGCCAGGGCACCGACCGGCTGCGCACCCTCGGCTACCGGGAGGCGCTCCGGGCGGCCGGGGTGCCCTTCGACGGCGAGCTCGTGGTCCCGGTCGACGCCTTCCACTGGCTGGACGGCGCCCGGGCGGCCCGCGCCCTGGCCGAGCGGCCCGAACCGCCGGACGCGCTGCTCTGCCTCAACGACCACCTGGCCCTCGGCGCGGTGCGCGCGCTGTACGAGTACGGGCTGCCGGTGCCGGGCGCCCTCGACGTGGTCGGCTTCGACGACATCGAGGCCGCCCGCTTCACCATCCCGACCATCAGCACCATCGCCCCGGACAAGGAGGGCATCGCGCGCGCCGCGGTGGACCTGCTGCTCGACCGTATCGAGCGCCCGGACCGGGAGTCCGGCCCCTCGCACCATGTCGCCGGGTACCGCCTCATCGTGCGGGAGAGCTCCGGAGGCTGAGGCGGGGCCCGTACTGCCCACCGCCGCAAGGGAGTCGGCCCCTTTCCGGCTTCTCCGCCATGCCCGACGCCTCTCCCGCTGCCTCCCGTTCCCGTCATCTCCTGTCATCCCCGCTATCTCTGCCATCTCTGTCATCTGCGGCTTGTCCTGCCTTCGGCGTCTTCTCCGGCTCATCCATTGACAGTCCGCTCATGTCTTCCTACCTTCAGTAGCAGTTACATCGATGTAAATCCGCTCGATGTTCTTCTGCCGCACCCTCCGCATCTCCGCACCTCTGCATCTCCGCAGCGCGCAGCGCCTCCCGCGGCGCTCCCGAGTGCTCAGCGCTCCCCGAGTTCCTCGCACCCTGAGTTCTCCGCACCCTGACCAGTTCGCTTCGAGTACGCCTCGGCAACCTTGGAAGGGATCCGCATGCCGCCCACCCGTACCCGCTCCCGTACCGCCCGCCTGCGTACCAGCAGACCGGCCGCGCTCCTCGCCGCCCTCGCCCTCCTCCTCGTCGGACTCGTCGGCCTGACCGGGAGCCCGGCCTCTGCTGCCGCCGCCGGGCCGGTCCTGGACCGCAACTTCCCCGACCCGGACGTGGTCAAGGAGGGCGGCACCTACCACGCCTACGCCACCAACGGCGAGGGCAAGAACATCCAGCACGCCACCTCCACGGACCTCAAGTCCTGGACGTACGGCGCCGCGGACGTGCTGCCCGCCCTCGGCGCCTGGGCGCGCCCGGACCGCGGCCTCGTCTGGGCGCCGGAGGTCTTCGACAACGGCGCCGGGTTCACCATGTGGTACGTGGCCCGCGACCAGGCGAGCGACAAGCAGTGCATCGGCGTCGCCACCGCGGCCTCGGCGAGCGGCCCCTTCCAGCCGGTGGGCAGCGGCCCGCTGGTCTGCCCGGCGGCCGACGGCGGCGCGATCGACCCCGCCTCGTACACCGAGGGGGGCCGGCGCTACCTGCTGTGGAAGAACGACGGCAACTGCTGCGCCCTGGACACCTGGCTGCATCTGCAGGCGGTCTCCGCGGACGGCACGGCCACCACCGGCGGCGCCGTCCGGCTGATCCGGCAGGACCGCGCCTGGGAGGGCAATGTGATCGAGGCGCCCACCCTGGTCAAGCGCGACGGCCACTATGTCCTCTTCTACTCGGCCGACTCCTACGCGGACGAGCGCTACAAGACCAGTTACGCCGTCGCCACCGCCCTGGAGGGCCCGTACACCAAGGCCGCCAACCCGCTGATGACCACGGACACCTTCGGCGGGACGGTCATCGGACCCGGCGGCCAGGACGTGGTGACGGGTCCGGACGGCCGCGACCGCATCCTCTTCCACGGCTGGAGCGCCGACCACAGCCGTCGCGCGCTGTACGCGGCCGACCTGGGCTGGGCGAACGGCTATCCGGTGGTCAACGGCAGCAAGGTGCTCTACCAGGCGGAGAACGCCACGGTGCACAACGCCGTGGTGCGCGCGGCGGCCGGGGCGCTGGACGGCAAGGCGGTCGGGAAGATCGACTTCGCGGACAGCTATGTGGAGTTCTCGGTCTTCGTGCCGACCGCAGGAGCGCACACGCTGACCGTGCGGTACGGGAACGGCTCCCTCGACGGCTCGGCGCGGACGGCCGCCTCCCACACGCTCACCGTCAACGGCGCCGCCGCCGGGGAGGTGGCCTACCCGTACACCGGCTGGGACAACTGGCGCACCGTCGCGGTGCCGGTGGAGCTGCGCGAGGGCTGGAACACCCTGCGCCTCGGCAAGGGTGCCTTCTTCACCGAACTGGACAGCGCCGAGGTCGCCTGAGGACCGCGCCCGCCGCCGGGCCGCCTCAGCGCGGTCCGACGGTCCGGGCAGCGGCGGGCAGCGGCTGCTCGGTCCAGATGACCTTGCCGGTCGCCGTGTAGCGGGTGCCCCAGCGCTCGGCGAACTGCGCGACGAGGAACAGGCCCCGGCCGCCCTCGTCGGTGGTCGCCGCCTGCCGCAGGTGCGGGGAGGTGCTGCTGTGGTCGGAGACCTCGCAGATCAGCTCGCGGTCGCGGATCAGCCGCACCTGGATCGGGCCCTCGGCGTAGCGGATGGCGTTGGTGACGAGTTCGCTGAGGATCAGCTCGGTGGTGACCGCCTCCTCGTCGAGCCCCCACTCACCCAGCTTCGCCACCACCGCGGCCCGCAGCTGGCGCACCTCGGCGGGGTCCGCCGGGACGTCCCACTGGGCCACCTGGTCGGGGCCGAGGACGCGGGTGCGGCCCACCAGGAGGGCGATGTCGTCGCGCGGCTGCTGCGGGACCATGGTCCGCAGCACCTGCTCGCAGGTGTCCTCCGGGGTGCTCGCCGCGTACCGCTGGAGGGTGCGGCGCAGCAACTCCAGGCGCTCGTCGATGTCTTCGCTGCGGTTCTCGACCAGCCCGTCGGTGTACAGGACCAGGCGGCTGCCCTCGGCGAGCGGCAGCTCAAGGGTCTCGAAGGGCATCCCGCCGAGGCCGAGCGGCGGGCCGCCGGGCACGTCGAGGGTCTCGGCGCGGCCGTCGGGGTGCACGGCCACCGGCTGCAGATGGCCGGCCCTGGCGATGGTGCACCGGCCCGCCACCGGGTCGTAGATCGCGTAGATGCAGGTGGCCCCCGTGACGGCGAGGTCGCCGCTCTCGCCGCCCTCGTCCAGATCGATACGGGTGACCAACTCGTCCAGGTGCCACAGGAGTTCGTCCGGCGGCAGGTCCAGGCTGGAGAAGTTGTGCACGGCGGTGCGCAGCCGTCCCATGGTGGCGGCCGCGTGCAGTCCGTGCCCCACCACGTCGCCGACGACCAGGGCGACCCGCGCCCCCGGCAGCGGGATGATGTCGAACCAGTCGCCGCCCACCCCGCCGAGACCGCCGAGCCCGGCCTGCGCGGGCCGGTAGCGGTAGGCGACGTCGAGGGCGTCCTGGGCGGGCAGGGTGCGCGGCAGGAGGCTGCGCTGCAGGGTGACCGCCATGGTGTGCTCGCGGGAGTAGCGGCGGGCGTTGTCGATGCTGACCGCCGCCCGGGCGACGAGTTCCTCGGCGAGGGAGAGGTCCTCCTCCTCGAAGGGCTCGTAGCCCCCGGCGCGCCAGAACATCGCCATGCCGAGGATGACGCCCCGGGCGCGCAGCGGCACCGCGATCATCGAGTGCATGCCGTGCGCGACGAGTTCCTCGGCCCGCGCCGGGTCCTGCCGCTGCCAACCGGAGTAGGCGGCCAGGTCGGTGTCGAGGACCGCGGCGCCGCGGCCGAGCCCGCTGTCCATGGGGGTGCTCGCCGCGAAGTGCACGGTGTGGCCGAGCGGATACAGGGCGGTCTTCTCCGGGCCGCTGAGCGCGGTGCGGCGCATGTCCTCACCGGCGCCGGTGCTGGTGGGCTCCTCGCCGCGCAGCACGGTCTCGACGAGGTCCACCGTGGCGTAGTCGGCGAAGCGCCCGGCGGCGAACTCGGTCAGCTCCTCGCAGGTGCGGGTCACGTCCAGGGTGGTGCCGATCTCGGTCCCGGCGTCGTAGAGCAGCTTCAGGCGGCCGCGGGCGACATTGGCCCGGCCGGTCAGGGCGCGCAGTTCGGTGGTGTCCCGCAGGGTGGCGACGCTGCCGGGCGGGCCGCCGGCCTGCTCGGTGGTGCGCTGGTTGACGGCGAGCAGCCGGTCGCCGATCGGCACGACCTGGTCGCTGGCCTCCTCGCCGGAGGCGAGCAGCCGCGCCGTCGGGGCGCTGAGCCCGAGCGCGGTGACGGGCTGTCCCTCGACATCGCGCGGGAGGCTGAGCAGCCTGCGGGCCTCGTCGTTGGCGAGCAGCACCCGGCCGTCGCCGCTGACGATCAGGACACCCTCGCGCACCGAGTGCAGCACCGCGTCGTGGTGCTCGTACATCCGGGCCATCTCGGTGGGGCCGAGGCCGTGCGTCTGGCGCCGCAGCCGCCTGCTCACCAGGGCGGTCCCGGTGGTGGTGAGCAGCAGGACACCGGCCGCCGAGCCGAGGAGCACCGGGAGCTGGTCCTCCACATGGCTGCTGACGTGGTCGATGGTCACGCCCGCCGAGACGAGCCCGACGACCTTGCCGTCGCGGTCCTTCACCGGGGCCACGGCCTGTACCAGGGGCCCGATGGTGCCGTCGACCTTCTCGGTCAGCAGCCGCCCCTTGAGCGCCGGTTCGATGTCGCCGACGAACTTCTTGCCGATCCGGTCCCGCAGCGGGTGGGTGTAGCGGACGCCCTCGGTGTTCATCACCACGACGAAGTCGACGTCGGAGCGCTTGCGGGCGGTCTCGGCCCGGGGCTGGAGCACGGCCGTGGGATCCGGGCTCTGGAGAGCCGCCTCCAGACCGGGGGCGGCGGCGAGGGTCTCGGCCACCGCCACCGAGCGGTTGCGGGCCTCCCGCTCGCTGTCCGCCCGCGAGTGCAGGACGAGCGTCACGAGCGCCACCACGACGAGCAGCACCACGATCGTCGCCTGGAGGAGGAAGACCTGGCCTGCGACCGTACGCATCCACAGAACCAAGCGGGAGCGTCCGTCGCGTTGGGCCATACGCTCTTTCTACCTCCTTCCCCGTCAGGTGGGCCAACCTGCCACGAATCCCCCGCCTCCGTGGCCGGGTTCAGGAAGCCGGTCCACCGGGGAGCCGCTGCTCCTGGCCGCCCTGGTCCTGGTGCGGTACGGGGCAGCCGCCGGGGAAGGTGCCGAGGTCCGCGAGGGCGTAGCCGTGCGGGTAGCCGCGGATCCGGGCCGTCTCGCGGATGTGCAGCGGCTCGCGGCGCGGGGGCAGCAGCCCGGCGAACCGTCCGCGCAGCCGCAGCCCGCGCCGGACCAGCGCACTGAGCAGCGCGGGCGGCGCCGGGTAGCGGAAGGCCTCGCGCAGCGGTGCGTCGAGCAGGCACCGGGCGGCGAGGCCCATCAAGGGGCGTACGGGCCGCGGATACCAGGAGCGCATCAGGCGCAGGGTGGCGTCGGCGACCGCCCGGCCGCCCTCGCTGTACGCGAAGTGGCGGCGCTCGTACGCGTCGAGCAGCTCCTCGAACTCCTGGTAGCCCGCCGGGATGTCCTTGATGCCCATCCGCGCCCCGAGCACTTGGTAGTAGCGGGTGGCGGCGCGCAGTTCGGCGGGGGACAGGGGCCGGTGGCCGTAGTCGTCCAGCCAGTGCTTGGGCACCACCACGAAGGTGGCGAGCACATAGCGGAAGTCCTCCTCGGGGATGTCGTACGCCCGGTGCATCCGGTTGATGCGGCGCACCGCCTCGCGTCCCTCGGGCGAGTCCCCGCCGTGCTCGACCGGCGCCTCCAGGAGGAGCGCGGTGTCCTCGTACCGCTTCCGAGTGCGCCCGGTGAACTCCCCGGTGGCGGCGAGGAGTTCGCCGATGCTCGGCACCGCGTAGGTGCGGTAGAGGGCGAAGCTGAGCGCCTGGCTCATGTCCCAGGGGAACTCGTGCAGGGAGGTGATGCGGTAGATCTCCTCGTAGTCCTCCTCCGGGTCGAGCAGGGCGATGCGGCGCGGCCAGTGGTCGCGGTCCCACGGCAGGAGGCCGCGCGCCCGGCCGGGGAGCCGGGGTCCCGATCCGCTCTTCGGTCCGCCCCGCGCCCCGTCCTCTGGCGCGCTCTCCGGTCCGCCCGTCGCTCCGCCGTTCTCGCTCATCGGTCCGCCTTTCGTCCGGGTGCCGGGTTCAGCCGTGCCCGAGAGCAGGAACAGCGCCGGGGCGCGGAAGGACACGGCCGGGCGCCGCGGCCCGGCCGTCCGCGGTGATGATCCGGCGGAAACCGGGCGGGGGCAACGGTCCGGGCGGGACGACGGACGGGATCCGGCCTGGGGAGGGGTGTCCGAAGGCCGGTCGAGGAGCCTCGGAGGAGCCTCGGAGAAACGTCTTCACTTGCGCATACGTGACGACTGTCGCTATATATCAATCAACTTCAAGCAGAATCGCGCCGTCTTCGCGCCAGGGCGGTGTTGTCGACGCAGCCGGTCGCCCGGCGCACCAGGCCCGAGGGCCGACGGTGCTCCGGTGTACCGGGGAACGGGGTGCCGATGAGTGTCATTGCCCTCGATGTGAGCGGGAGCCGCATCACCGGCGAGGCGGTCGCCGCGAGCGGCCGCGTGCTGGCCGCGTACCGGACGCCGGTCCGCCCGGAGCTGGGCCCGGACGATGTCGTCGACAGCGTGCTCGACTGCGCGGACCGGCTGGCCGCCGGTGCCGCGCGGGAGGGCGATCCCGCCGTCGCGGCCGGGATCGTGGTCCCCGGCCTGGTGGACGAGGCCTCCGGCACCGTGCTCTACGCCGCCGGACTCGGCTGGTACGACATGCCGGTCGGCGACTGGCTCGGCGAGCACATCCGCCTGCCGGTCGCCGTCGGCCACGACGTACGGGCCGGAGCCGTCGCCGAGAGCCGCCTCGGCGCGGGCCGCGGCTGCGCGAACTTCGCCTACGTACCGGTGGGCGCGGGGGTCGCCGCCGCCCTGATGCTCGGCGGTCGCCCGCTCGCCAGCGACCGCGGCGGGGCCGGGGAGATCGGGCACCTCGTCGTCCGGCCGAGCGGGCCCCGCTGCGCCTGCGGCAACCGCGGCTGTGTGGAGACCCTGGCCTCCGCTCCGGCGATCGCCGACCGCTACACCTGCCTGACCGGTGAGGCGGGCGTCAGCGCCCGGCAGGTGCAGCGCCGCGCCGCCCTCGGGGACGAGACCGCCGCGGAGATCTGGCAGGAGGCGCTGGAGGCCCTGGCCGACGGTCTTGCCGCGCTGACCCGGGTGGTGGACTTCGACCGGATCGTGCTCGGCGGTGAACTCGTCGAGGCGGGGCCCGCGTTCTTCGCCCCGCTGCGCGGTGCCCTCGCCGAGCGGCTGACCTTCCGCCCGCCGCCCCGGCTGACCGCCGCCAAGCTCGGCGGCCGGGTCGGCTGCCTGGGCGCCGCGCTGCTCGCTGAGGACCTGCTCGCCCCGGCCGCCGCCTGACCGGCCCCGCGCACACCGCTGACCTGCGCGGGGTGCCGGAGCGCCCGGGGATCTTGGCCCTCGGACGGTGTGCGGCCCGCCGCGGCCGGGCTGCTACGTTCACGGCATGAGCGACGCCCAGAACTCCGGCCAGGAGGCCCCCGCCGCGCCGGTCAAACCCCCCATGCGCGAGGCCCTCATCGCGGCGGCCTTCGATCTGTTCCTGGAGCGCGGCTTCGAGCAGACCACCGTCGACGACATCGTCGCCCAGGCCGGGGTCGGGCGGCGGTCCTTCTTCCGCTACTTCCCCTCCAAGGAGGACGTGGTCTTCCCCGACCACGAGCGCTGCCTGAAGGACATGACCGCCTTCCTCGACGCGAGCGCCGACACCGACGACCCGGTCCTGAGGGCCTGCGACGCCGCCCGGCTCGTCATGCGCATGTACGCGGAGAACCCCACCTTCTCCGTGGAGCGCTACCGGCTCACCAAACAGGTCCCCGGCCTCCGCGTCTACGAGCTGTCCGTGGTCCGCAGCTACGAGCGGACCCTCGCCTCCTACCTCCGGGACCGCTTCACCGTCCGCGGCGACGGCTCCCTGCGCGCCGAGGTCATCGCCGCCGCCGTGGTCGCCGCCCACAACCACGGCCTGCGCGCCTGGCTGCGCACGGACGGCAGGGGTGACGCCGCCGAGATGGTCGGCAGCGCCCTCGACTACGTGGCGGGCGCCTGGACTTCGGGCCAGTCACCGGGGGCGGCCGGTCCCGAGGAAGAGGACGACGTGGTGGTCGTCATCACCAAGCGCCATACCCCGATGTGGCGAGTCGTACGGGAGGTCGAGGCGGGCCTCCAGGGGGAGTGAGCGGCAACTCCTGTGTGGGCTGGGCGACTTGCGGAACTGGCCCGCGTGCGCGGTGACTTGGTGAACTGCCGTGCGGAGCAGGCCGGTTCGACGCTGAAGGGCGCCTCGCGTGTGCGGGGCGCCCTTCGGTGTGCTGTGCCGCAACTGGCGGCTGTTCGTTGGCGGGTTGGTGCCGGTTACGGCAGGTTGCGGGCCATGACGATGCGTTGGACCTGGTTGGTG
>NZ_JAAWWP010000007.1 GCF_012273655.1 Streptomyces physcomitrii
AACCGACTCAAGAACTCCCGCGCGGTCGCGACCCGTTACGACAAGCGGGCCTACGTCTTCCACGGCACCGTCACCGCCGCGGCCATTCGACTTTGGCTCCGCCAGTGATCCGCCGGACAGCACCTAGGCCCCTTCCCTCCCGCTCCCTTCCCGCTCCCGCTCGCTTCCGCTCGCTTCCGCTCGCTTCCGCCTCCGTTCCGCGCGGCTCAGGCCGTCTTGACCGCCGAGATGTCGAAGAGCAGCTTGATCTTGTCGGAGACGAGCACCCCGCCGGTCTCCAGGGCGGCGTTCCAGGTCAAGCCCCACTCGGAGCGCAGCAGTTCGGAGCGGCCCTCGAAGCCGACCCGCTCCATGCCCGCCGGGTCGGTGGCGCTGCCGTTGAACTCCAGGTCGATGGTGATCTCCTTGGTGGTGCCGAGCACGGAGAGCGCCCCGGTGATCCGGTAGTCGTCGCCGCCGAGGTGCTCCGCCGAGGTCGAGCGGAAGCTCATCGTCGGGTAGGTGTCCGTGTCGAAGAAGTCCGCGCTCCGCAGGTGCTTGTCGCGGTCGGCGTTGCCGGTGCTCACGCTGGCCATCCGCACGTCCAGGGAGGCGGTCGAGCGGGTGGGGTCGGCGCCGTCGAGGACCAGGGTGCCCTCGAAGTCCTCGAAGCCGCCCTTGACGTTGGTGACCATCGCGTGGCGCGCGGCGAAGCCGATGGTGGAGTGTGCGGCGTCGAGGGTGTAGGTGCCGGTCAGCGCCGCGAGGGCGGGGGCGGCGGACTGCTCGGTCTTCTTGCGGTCGTTGCGGTCGAAGAGACCCATGGCTCAGTGCTCCTTGCGGACGCGCTCCGGCTCTCCCCGCCGAAGCTGTTCAATCTTCAACAACTATGAGACTAGGCGCATTCCGCCCTGGTTTCCACCGCCCGCGCCGCGCCACACCGGCGGCTCCGGGCGATTTCCGTTTCTCCCGCTCCCCGGCTCTGGCGACGCGCGTAGAACTCGGGCACCATCTCCCTGCGCTCCCTGCACCGCCGGCTCTGCCGTGTTCCACCGGGCACGTCTCGGGCACGTCTTCTCGCACGTCTTCAGGCACGTCTTCCATCGGGCACGTTCCTCAGAAGGGGACTTCACGTGAAGCAGCGCAGGATCCTCCGTACCGGCCTCAGTGCCGCCGCCCTCCTCGCCGGGGCGCTCGTCGCCCCCGGCTTCGGGGTCCTCGGCGGGGCCTCCGAGGCCTCGGCGGGCACCTCCGCCACCAAGATCAGCCACGCCACCGCGACCTCGATGTTCCGCAGCGTCGGGATCACCTGGTCCTCCTCGGGCGGCTGCTCGGACCGCAACACCCCGACCTGCACCTCGTTCAGCCAGCTCAACCAGGCCACCGCCAAGGGGGCGCAGACCCTCAAGAGAGCCAGCGGCTGCGCGCTGAACATCACCGGCGGCACCGAGACCGGCCACGCCAGCGGCACCTACTCGCACTGGAACGGCTACAAGCTCGACTTCGGCAAGACGAGCTGCCTGACCGGCTACATCAAGAACAACTTCGGCTACGCCGGGGTGCGCGGCGACGGGGCGCCGATGTGGAAGTCCGGCTCCGGCAACATCTACGCGGACGAGGGCAACCACTGGGACGTCCTCTACTACAACTGCGGCGGCTGCTGACCGGCCGCGGCCTGGCGCGGTGCCCCTCGCGGGCGGCGCGCCGGAGGTGCCCCGGGGGCTTCCGCGCCCCCGGGGTTCCGCTTTCGGTAGTCTTCCGACGGTCTCTCCGGGGCTGGATGCCTCCGGTCGCCGCTGTTGACACCGTCCAAAGGCTGCCGCAATCTGGCCGTCGCCGCCGGGTTACACGGCGGACATCTGCTCCGTGCATCAACCCCTACGTACCCCTAGGTGGGACGCGCTTCGGGGGAAGCGGTGCGGTCGGGTGTGACGTACTTCTCACTGCCCCGGGCTTTGTGTGATCTCCACAAGCAACCGGCCTCTGAACAGTGGGTTCAGGTCTTTCCCGGGCCGGTTCTGTTCATGGCCGCCAGGAAAACGCCCCGGAGACTGTACGGAGTCGACGGATCGGAACCGGGGCCCGGCTCCGTAAGGTCGCTGCATGACCGTTTTGGACGAGACCCCGGGTGAGCCCTCCGACGCGCGAGGGCGGGTGGCCGAGCTGCGCGCGATCCGTGCCGAGGCGCTGCGCGGTCCGAGCGACCGGGCAACCGAGGCCCAGCACGCCAAGGGCAAGTTGACGGCCCGTGAGCGCATCGAGCTGCTCCTCGACCCGGACTCCTTCCACGAGGTCGAGCAGCTGCGACGGCACCGGGCGACCGGGTTCGGGCTGGAGACCAAGAAGCCGTACACGGACGGCGTCATCACCGGCTGGGGCACGGTCGAGGGCCGGACGGTCTTCGTCTACGCCCACGACTTCCGCATCTTCGGCGGCGCTCTCGGCGAGGCGCACGCCACGAAGATCCACAAGATCATGGACATGGCCATCTCGGCCGGTGCCCCGCTGGTCTCCCTCAACGACGGCGCGGGCGCCCGGATCCAGGAGGGCGTCTCCGCGCTCGCCGGGTACGGCGGCATCTTCCAGCGCAACACCCGCGCCTCGGGCGTCATCCCGCAGATCTCGGTGATGCTCGGCCCGTGCGCGGGCGGCGCCGCCTACAGCCCCGCGCTCACCGACTTCGTCTTCATGGTCCGCGAGAGCTCGCAGATGTTCATCACCGGGCCCGACGTGGTCAAGGCGGTCACCGGCGAGGAGATCACCCAGAACGGCCTCGGCGGCGCCGATGTGCACGCCGAGACCTCCGGGGTCTGCCACTTCGCCTACGACGACGAGGAGACCTGCCTCGCCGAGGTCCGCTACCTGCTGTCGATGCTCCCGCAGAACAACCGGGAGAACCCGCCGCAGACCGGCAGCGAGGACCCGGCCGACCGGCGCTCCGACGTCCTCCTCGACCTGGTCCCCGCGGACGGCAACCGCCCGTACGACATGACCCGGGTGATCGAGGAACTCGTCGACGACGGCGAGTACCTGGAGGTCCACGAGCGCTGGGCGCGCAACATCATCTGCGCGCTCGCCCGGCTCGACGGCCAGGTCGTCGGCATCATCGCCAACCAGCCGCAGAGCCTGGCCGGGGTCCTGGACATCGAGGCCTCCGAGAAGGCTGCGCGCTTTGTCCAGATGTGCGACGCTTTCAACATTCCGATCGTTACCCTCCTCGACGTCCCCGGATTCCTTCCCGGGGTCGACCAGGAGCACGGCGGGATCATCCGGCACGGCGCCAAGCTGCTCTACGCCTACTGCAACGCGACCGTGCCGCGGATCTCGCTCATCCTGCGCAAGGCATACGGCGGTGCGTACATCGTGATGGACTCCCAGTCGATCGGCGCCGACCTGACGTACGCCTGGCCCACCAACGAGATCGCGGTGATGGGCGCCGAGGGTGCCGCCAACGTCATCTTCCGCAGGCAGATCTCCTCGGCCGAGGACCCCGAGGCCATGCGGACCCGCATGGTCAAGGAGTACAAGTCCGAGCTGATGCACCCGTACTACGCCGCCGAACGCGGACTCGTCGACGACGTCATCGATCCCGCAGAGACCCGCGAGGTGCTCATCCGCTCCCTCGCGATGCTGCGGTCCAAGCACGCGGACCTGCCGTCCCGCAAGCACGGCAACCCGCCGCAGTGACCCTGCGGCCCGTACCCGGAGACGACTCACCCATGACCACTTCTTCCGAAGCAACCGCCGCCGACACCTCCACCGCGCTCGCCGCCGCCGGCCGGCTGCTGCGCGTGGAGAAGGGCCACGCCGAGCCCGAGGAGGTCGCCGCCCTCGCCGCGATCCTGCTGGCCCGTGCCTCCTCCTTCGCCGAGCCCGCCGCCCCGGCGCACCGCGGCCGCAACAGGGCCGGCTGGCGCCGTCTGGAGCGCACCCCCGGCTTCCGCGCCCCGCACAGCTGGCAGGGCTGAGCCCACCGCCGCCGCGCGGCCGGCCCGGCCCCGCGGCGGCACCCGGCGCCCGTACGAGCACGGCGCCCGTACGCGCACCACGAAGCACCCGGACATACGAAGGCCCCGGACACCCCCGCTCTCGGCGGTGGGATCCGGGGCCTTCGTGCGTCCGGGGCCCCGCGGTCAGCGCAGTCGTGCCATGAGGGCGTGTTCGACGAGGGTGATGAGGGCGGATTTGGCGTCTGCGCGGTGGCGGGCGTCGGTGGTGATGATGGGGGTGTCGGGGCCGATCTGGAGTGCTTCGCGTACTTCGTCGGGGGTGTAGGGCTGGTGTCCGTCGAAGCCGTTGAGGGCGATGACGAAGGGGAGTCCTGAGTTCTCGAAGTAGTCGACGGCGGGGAAGCAGTCGGCGAGGCGGCGGGTGTCGACGAGGACGACGGCGCCGATGGCGCCGCGGACGAGGTCGTCCCACATGAACCAGAAGCGGTCCTGTCCGGGGGTGCCGAAGAGGTAGAGGATGAGGTCCTGGTCGAGGGTGATGCGTCCGAAGTCCATGGCCACGGTGGTGGTGGTCTTGTCTCCGGTGTGGGTGAGGTCGTCGATGCCCGCGCTGGCGGATGTCATCACTGCCTCGGTGCGCAGCGGGTTGATCTCCGAGACCGCGCCGACGAACGTGGTCTTGCCCACGCCGAAGCCACCGGCCACCACGATCTTCGCGCTGGTGGTCGAGCGGCCCTGGAGGCCTGCTCCGCCGCTAGAGCTTGCGAAGTCCACTGAGCACCCTTTCGAGCAATGTCACGTCCGGCTGGCCACCGGCGTTCTCGTCGCCGCCCGGCTGGTGGATGGCGACGAGTCCCGCCTCCGCCAGGTCGGCGACGAGAATGCGGGCCACGCCGAGGGGAATGGTCAGGAGTGCGGAGATCTCGGCCACCGACTTGATCTCACGGCACAGATTGCAGATCCGCTGATGCTCGGGCAACTGCCCCTGCATCTGGTGCGGTTGAGCGGTGGTGTGCACCAGCGCCTCGATGGCGAGCTGGTACCGGGGCCGGGTCCGCCCGCCCGTCATGGCGTACGGGCGGACCAGCGGGTTGTGCGCGGCGGGTGCCGGAGCGGGCTCCGGCGACTGCCGTTGCGGCTGCACGGGCACGATGCGGGGCGCCTGCGGCTGGTCGAAGGGCTGCTGCCCGCCGCCCGGCTGCTGCGGTGCCTGGGGACGGCGGTGGCGGGGCGCGGTGGGGGGATAGCTGAACCGGTTCTGTGAGCCGTCGCCCTCGGCGTGGCCGTACTGCTGCCACCTGCCCGAAGACGAACCCTCTGGGGGTGTTGCCACGTTCTCCTCCTCGAAAGCGCCGGATCCATCACCGTGGAGCCGCGTGCCGAAACTTTACGTGCCCGGCACGCGAAAACGCACTGCCTGTCTGTTAGTTGAGAAGGCTTCCCTGGAGCTCGGCACGCAGGTCGGGGGTCAGAACGCTGCCTGCCCGGTCGACAAGAAGTGCCATCTCGTACCCGATGAGACCGATGTCCGCTTCGGGGTGCGCGAGAACAGCGAGCGAGGAGCCGTCGGAGATGGACATGATGAAGAGGAATCCTCGCTCCATCTCCACAACTGTCTGGTTCACGCTGCCGCCCTCGAAGATGCGGGAGGCGCCCGCGGTCAGCGAGGTCAGTCCGGAGGCGACGGCCGCGAGCTGATCGGCGCGGTCGCGCGGGAACCCTTCGGACATCGCGAGAAGGAGTCCGTCGGCGGAGACCACCACCGTGTGCGACACCCCGGGGGTGTTGTCCACGAAGTTGGTGATCAACCAGTTCAGGTTCTGTGCCGCCTGGCTCATCGGGCTCACACTAACGCTCCTGGTTGTAGGTGCTGTCAGGACCACCGTGCTGATGCGGTGCGCCCTGGCCGTTCGTGTCACTACCTGCGGTGCGTCCCCGCTGGACGCCGCGGCGCAGCTTGCTGAGCCTGCCCCGTACGTCCTCGGGGTCGCGGGAGACCTGCGGTCCACCGAGCTGGGTCTGCTCCGCGGTGCCCTCGACCAGATTGGCCTTGGGGACCCGGCGGGGCAGTCCCGACGAGGTGACGCCGCCAGCCTTCGGCTGCCGGAGCTGCTCGGCGCGCTGCCACCGGTCGTCGTTGGCGGAGTGCCAGTCGTCCTGGTGGTCCCCGGCCTGCGGGGAGCCGCCCGCCTCCTCGGCGGACGGCGGTGCCGAGGACGCCTCCGGCTCACTGCGCCACTGCCGGTCGCCGCTCGGGGAGCCCGGGTTGCCGCCGGCCGTGGATCCGCGGCGGGGGAGGCCCGCCTGGGTCAGTTCGTGACCCCCGGCGGGGGCGGCGGGAGTGGAACCCCGCAGGTCGAAGCCTAGTCCCTGCGCGTCGGGAGCGGCAGACTCCGGAGCGGATCCGCTCTGCTCGGGCTGCTCGCCGGGTCCGGGCCGGGGGCCCTGGTACGCGTCCTGCGGAGCGGGCACCAGATCGGCGCCGCCCGCCTCCGCGTAGGCGACATCCGGGTAGCCGTCCTGGCTCGGGTAGAACTGCTCGTCGTACGTCGACTGCTGTCGCTCCTCGAAGGACTGCCGGGCCTCGTACGGCCCCGGCTCCTCGTAGGACCGGTGGTCCTCGTAGGAGGGGCGCTCCTGGTACGGCTGCTGCTGCTCGTACCCGCGCTGCTCCTCGTACGGCTGCCCGTTCCCGTACGGCTGCCCGTTCCCGTAGGCCTGGCCGTTCCCGTAGTGCTGCTCGTTCCCGTAGGAGAGGCCGTCCGCGTAGGGGCCCTGGTCCTGGGAGCGGGGCGGGAGGGGGAGCGCGTAGCCCGGGGCGGGGAGTTCGTGGCCGGGGCCCTGCGGGTGGCCGGTGCCGGGGCCCGGCGGGATCTGCCGGTGCGGGCCCTCGATCTCGGCGGGGCCGGACTGGGCCTCCAGGGCCGCCCGGCGCTCCTCGCGCATCAGGGAGCGGCCGACCGGGTCCAGCTCGCGCAGGTCGTCCGGGATCTCCTGGTAGCGGCTGTCGTCGAAGCCCAGTTCGGCGGCGGTGCGCAGCGGGGCGGGCTCCGAGGCGTGCTGCTCCGGGATGATCTGGGAGACGGTGAACTCGGGGTCGGCGGCGAGGTCTCCGCCGCCGCCGTGGGTGATGACCTCGGGGAGCATGACCAGCGAGGTGGTGCCCGCCTGCTCGCCCGAGGGCCGCAGCTGGACCCGGATCTGGTGCCGGTCGGAGAGCCGCCCGACCACGAACAGGCCCATCCGCTGGGAGATCGCCGCGTCCACGGTGGGCGGGTTGGCCAGCTTGTGGTTGATGTCGGCGAAGTCCTCGGCGGTCAGGCCGATGCCCTTGTCGTGGATCTCGATCATCACCCGGCCGTCCGGCAGCCGGGTCGCGGTGACCTTCACCTTGGTCTGCGGCGAGGAGAAGGAGGTCGCGTTCTCAAGCAGCTCGGCGAGCAGGTGCACCAGGTCGGTGACCGCGCGGCCGTGGATGTCCGCCTCCGGCACCCCGGCCAGCTCGATGCGCTCGTACTGCTCCACCTCGGAGGAGGCCGCGCGCAGCACGTCCACCAGCGGAACCGGCTGGTCCCAGCGGCGGCCCGGCTCCTCGCCCGCGAGGACGAGGAGGTTCTCGCCGTTGCGGCGCATCCGGGTCGCCAGGTGGTCCAGGCGGAAGAGGTTCTCCAGCTGGTCCGGGTCGGCCTCGTTGTTCTCCAGGTCGGTGATCAGGGTCAGCTGGCCCTCGATCAGCGACTGGTTGCGGCGCGAGAGGTTGGTGAAGATCGCGTTGATGTTGCCGCGCAGCAGGGCCTGCTCGGCGGCGAGCCGCACGGCCTCGCGGTGCACCTGGTCGAAGGCGCGGGCGACCTCCCCGATCTCGTCGCGGGAGGAGATCGGGATCGGCTCCACCCGGGTGTCGACCCGGCCCGGGTCGGTACGCGAGAGCTGGTCGACCATCATCGGCAGCCGCTGCTCGGCGACGCCGAAGGCGGCGGTGCGCAGGCGGCGCATCGACAGGCTCATCTGGCGGGCCATCAGTCCGGCCAGGACGAAGGCGGCGAGCAGGGCGAGCAGCACCACACCGGCGGTCACGAAGGTCGAGCGCCGGGCGTCGTCGGAGATCCCGGCCGCCTCGGCCACGGCCTTGTCGGACAGCGTGGTCTCGATCTCGCGGTAGGCGGTGAAGCGCAGCGTGTTCACGGCCCACCAGGCCTCGGGGGTGACCCCCTTCTTCGCCAGGTCGGCGCGGGCCCCGCGGGAGGTGTCCGGCAGGGCGGTGACCAGGCCGACCATCTGCGGGGTCGCGGGCGGGGCGATGTACTTCTCGCCCCGGGCCTTCGCCTCGGCGGCCTCCTCCCGGGCCAGCGACTCGCCCTCGGCGCGGATCTGCTTCTCGGCCTTCTCGTAGCGGGCCACGTCCGCGGGGGTGCCGCCGGACTTGTACTCCTCGGTGGCGATGGCCTCCAGATAGGAGTACGAGCCGAGCGAGGTGCGCTGCATCGCGAAGCCGGCGTCGTCGGGCCCGGGCTTGATCAGCAGGTGGGTGCCGATCGACCGCTGGAGCGAGGCGGCGCCCTTGGCCAGCGCGATCGCGTAGACGGTGCGGCCGTAGCTGGTGATGTTGCCGGTGCCGAGGCCCAGTTCGTTGGCGAACTCCATCAGCGGGTGCTGGATGGCGATGTAGCCCTCTTCGGTCTTCACCCCGGTCAGCTTGCTGGTGTAGGCGGCGGCGCGGAGGTCCTTGAGGTCGGGCTCGTTCTGCCGGAAGGCCTCCAGGCGGCGTTCGAGCCCCGCCTTGGAGGGCATGTTCCGGGCGGCCTTGTCGAATCCCGCGGCCGCCCGGTCGGTGGCGCCGCGGGCCGACTTGACGGCGGCGCTGTCCCGCTTGCCCTGGAGCAGCGGGGCCGCGCTGATGTCGCGCTCGTCGATCAGGGCGTTGCTGTAGGTCAGCGCGGCGCGGACCAGGACCGCGGTGTTCTCCGCGTCCTCGGCCTCCTGCCAGGTGTCGATGGAGCCCTTGACCTGGAAGCCGCCCATGACCAGGCCGACCAGGACGGGTATGAGGAGGATCGCGTTCAGCTTGGCCGGTACCCGCCAGTTGCGGGGCGAGAAGCGGCTGCCCGCGGGCGGGAGCGACTCCGGGTGCGACAGGGTCGCGGACGCCGCCGCTCCACGCGAGGGCGGGGTGAAGTTGCCCCGTGCCGAGGGCTCGGGACCGTTATTGCTTCGCCTCACTCGACCAACAACCTCTCGGCGCCGGCACCTGACCCTGTGCCGCTCTGTGCGTCTCCCGGCCCGTGAGCACGGGCCGGTTCTGCGCATTCCAGCACGTCAGACCGGGCTCTAACAAACAGTTCGACGTGCAACTTCCGAGTGGCGCAGGCCTCAGTCAAAGAGGGTGAAAAGGGGCGAGCCCCACCAAAAGGCGGGGCTCGCGTAGCTGGCCGGAGTTGAGCACATGCGAACAGTGCTCAGCTCGGTGCAATTCTCTCTCGAAACGTTATGAACACCCCGTTAACGCGTGTCGCAACCCACAGGGGCACCCGGTACGCCTACTGCAACTGCCGTACGGATCAAGGAACTTGTGCAGTACCGGGACCGGGTGCGGCCGCTGCCGGGGTGATGCCCGCTAGCGCAGTCGTGCCATGAGGGCGTGTTCGACGAGGGTGATGAGGGCGGATTTGGCGTCTGCGCGGTGGCGGGCGTCGGTGGTGATGATGGGGGTGTCGGGGCCGATCTGGAGTGCTTCGCGTACTTCGTCGGGGGTGTAGGGCTGGTGTCCGTCGAAGCCGTTGAGGGCGATGACGAAGGGGAGTCCTGAGTTCTCGAAGTAGTCGACGGCGGGGAAGCAGTCGGCGAGGCGGCGGGTGTCGACGAGGACGACGGCGCCGATGGCGCCGCGGACGAGGTCGTCCCACATGAACCAGAAGCGGTCCTGTCCGGGGGTGCCGAAGAGGTAGAGGATGAGGTCCTGGTCGAGGGTGATGCGTCCGAAGTCCATGGCCACGGTGGTGGTGGTCTTGTCTCCGGTGTGGGTGAGGTCGTCGATGCCCGCGCTGGCGGATGTCATCACTGCCTCGGTGCGCAGCGGGTTGATCTCCGAGACCGCGCCGACGAACGTGGTCTTGCCCACGCCGAAGCCACCCGCGACGACGATCTTCGCGGAGGTCGTCGAGCGACCCTGGTCAGAGCTTGCGAAGTCCACTGAGCACCCTTTCGAGCAGAGTCACGTCTGGCTGGCCACCGGCGTTCTCGTCGCCGCCCGGCTGGTGGATGGCGACGAGTCCCGCCTCCGCCAGGTCGGCGACGAGGATGCGGGCCACACCGAGGGGCATCGAGAGCAGCGCGGAGACCTCCGCCACCGACTTCACCTCGCGGCACAGGTGGCATATCCGCTGGTGTTCCGGGAGGAGTCCCATCTGCTGGGCCGGGTCGGCCGTGGTGCTGACCAGCGCCTCGATGGCGAGCTGGTAACGGGGCCGGGTCCGGCCGCCGGTCATCGCATACGGACGTACCAGCGGCTGGTCGCCCTCGGATCCGTACAGGTCCTGTTGGGCTCCGTACGGATCATGAGAGGCGGTGGGCGGGGTCATCTGGGTCCTCCGGGCGGGACAGCAAGGGGTCTGCAGTGCCGTCTGACAAAGCCGGTGGGGTGCGCTTGGCGGCCGGACGGTTGGACGGTCGGTCGGTCGTACGGACGTGACGGGAACATGAGGCGGGCAATACGGGAGCGGGGCCGTCAGTGCAGCAGGCTGCCCTGGAGCTCGGCGCGCAGGTCGGGGGTGAGTACGTTCCCGGCACGGTCGACGAGCAGCGCCATCTCGTAGCCCACCAGGCCGATGTCGCACTCCGGGTGGGCGAGGACGGCCAGTGAGGAGCCGTCCGAGATGGACATGATGAAGAGGAACCCCCGCTCCATCTCGACGACGGTCTGGTTCACGAGGCCGCCCTCGAAGATGCGCGAGGCACCCGCGGTGAGCGAGGTCAGCCCGGAGGCGACCGCCGCGAGCTGATCGGCGCGGTCACGCGGGAAGCCCTCGGACATCGCCAGAAGCAGCCCGTCGGCGGAGACGACGACGGTGTGGGACACCCCGGGGGTGTTGTCAACGAAGTTGGTGATCAACCAGTTGAGGTTCTGTGCAGCCTGGCTCATCGGACTCAACTAACGCTCCTGCTGGTGAGTGGGGCGCGGGAAACTGCCGGTCGACGGACCGCCTCCGGCCTGGCGACCCTGTTGGATGCCCCGGCGGAGATTGGTCAGCCGCCCGCGCACCTCGTCCGGCGCACGGGAAACCTGGGGACCTGCTGTCTGCTGCTGCTGGGACTCCGCGGTACCCGGCACCAGGTTGGCGCGGGGGACCCGCCGGGGCAGGCCGGAGTCGGTGACTCCGCCCGCGGAGGGCTGACGCACCCGCTCCGCCTGGCGGACCAGTTCGTCGTTCGGGGAGCTGCGCCAGCCGGTGCGGGCGCCCTCGGCCGCGCGCGGCGGACCGTCCGGGCCCTGGCCGCCGGGGGCGGACTGCTGCGGACGGCCCGGCAGGCCGCCGAGACCGGGGCGCCTGCCCTCGGGTCCGGTGCCCTGCGGACGGCCGGCACCCGGCCGCCCGGGCGGCGGGCCCGCCGGCTGCTGCGGTTCCTGGGCGGCCAGCCGCTCCCGCTCGGCGGCAGCTGCCTGCTGCCCGCGGAACCAGCTGGTCTCCAGGGTGTCGTAGAGCGGGGTACGGCCGTCGCCGGGACCGGAGGCCGGGGGCAGCGCCTCCGGCTCGCTCGGCCGCGGGACGGACGGCAGCACACCGCCGGGTCGCTGCGCGGGCGGCACGGGCGCCTCGTAACGGCCGTTCTCCGAGGGGCCCCCGGCGTCCGGACGCGGGAAGGAACCGGTGCCCTGGGGCTCGTGGCCACCGCTGTCCGGCCGCGGGTAGGAGCCGGTGTCCTCGTAGGAGGCGTTCGCGGGGCTCGGGTACGCGCCGGTGTCCTCGTACGTCTCCGCGGGCCGCGGGGAGGAACCCGTGTCCTCGCGCGGGTAGCCGCTGTCCGCACCCGGGTACTCGGCGTGCGCCGGGCTCGGGTACGAACCGGTGTCCTCGTACGGCGTCTCGGCGGGGCGCGGGTAGGAACCCGTGTCCTCGCGCGGGTAGTCCGCGGCGGGGGCCTCGTCCCGGTCGCGGCCGGGGGGCGGCGAGGCGAAGCCGCCGGGGTTCCGGCGGGCCGGGCCGCGGCCGCCGAAGACGTCGGAGCGCATGTACGGACCGGCATTCGGCTGCGGCGGGCCGCCCTCGGGCCGGCCGCCGTCCTCGTCGACACGGGGGAACTGACCGGTGGAGCCGGGGCCGTCCAGGACCGGGCGGGCGAACTCGCCCGTGGAACCGGGACCGGTCAGCTCGGGCCGGGCGAACCGGTCCGTGGAGCCCGCGCCCTGGCGGTCGTCGAGCTGCGGGAACTGGGCCGTGGAGTCGGGCTCCTCGTGGCCGCGGGGTCCGTCCTGGAGGGGGCGTCCGGCGCCGGGCCGGTCCTCGCCCCAGCCGGGGTTCGCGGGCCGGGGGCCGCCCGGCAGTTCGGGGCGCGGTCCGCCCGGCGGCGGCAGCTGCGGACGGCGGGTGCCGTCGCCGCGCTCGCCCGGGCGGGGGCCCTCGCCCTGCCGCGGACCCGGGAGTCCGGTTCCGGCGGACTGGAGCCCGGCGGGCACCGGGGAACCGGGCCTGCCCTGCTGCGGCTGCTGCGGGACCGCCGGGGCGGAGCCGGAGTCACCGGGGCGCGGTCCGCCCTGCTGGGGGCCGGTTCCCCCCGGGCCGGGGCGGGCACCGGTGGTGTCCCGGGTGGGCAGCGCGGCGCGCGCGCCGGTGCCCTGGACCTGGCCGCGGCCGGGGCCGGAACCGAGGCGGTTGCCACCGGAGTCGGAGCCGCCCGCCGACGGGGAGTTCTGCGCCTGCTGCGAGGCGACCGCGCTGCGACGGCCCGCCGCGGCCTGCGCCGCCGCCGAACCGCCCGCGCCGCCACCGGGCTTGGCGGGCATCTTCCTGCCGCCCTGCGCGACATCGACCGGGAGCATGACCAGCGCGGTCGTCCCGCCGGAGTCGGAGGGCCGCAGCTGTATCCGGATGCCGTGGCGCTGCGAGAGGCGGCCGACCACGAACAGGCCCATCCGGCGCGAGACGGAGACGTCCACGGTGGGCGGCGCGGCGAGCCGCTCGTTGATGGAGGCCAGGTCCTCGGGGGACAGGCCGATACCGGTGTCGTGGATCTCGATGAGCACCCGGCCGTCCGGCAGCGCGTGGCCGGTGACCTTCACCTTGGTCTGCGGCGAGGAGAAGGAGGTCGCGTTCTCGAGCAGCTCGGCGAGCAGGTGCACGAGGTCGTTGACGACGCGGCCCGCGACCTCGGTCGCCGGGACCGAGGACAGCTCGATGCGCTCGTACTGTTCCACCTCGGAGGCGGCGGCGCGGAGCACGTCGACCAGCGGGACCGGGCGGGTCCAGCGGCGGCCCGGCTCCTCGCCCGCGAGGACGAGGAGGTTCTCGCCGTTGCGGCGCATACGGGTCGCCAGGTGGTCCAGCTTGAAGAGCGAGGACAGCTGGTCCGGGTCGGCCTCGCGGGACTCCAGTTCGGAGATGAGCGAGAGCTGGCGCTGGATGAGGCCCTGGCTGCGGCGCGAGAGGTTGGTGAACATCGCGTTGACGTTGCCCCGCAGCAGGGCCTGCTCGGCGGCGAGCCGGACCGCCTCGCGGTGCACGTCGTCGAAGGCCGCGGCCACCTTGCCGATCTCGTCCCGGGAGTGCACACCGACCGACTCCACGGAGGTGTCCACGTCCTGCGGGTCCGACTCGGAGAGGTGCTTGACCAGCTCGGGCAGCCGGTCCTGGGCGACCTTGGTGGCGGTGTCCTGGAGGCGGCGCAGCGAGCGGATCATGGAGCGGGCCACCACGAAGGCGCCGACGAGCGAGACACCGAGCACGAGGAAGACCAGCGCACCGCTGATGATCGCTTCCTGCTCGGACTCGTTGCGCAGTTCGCGGGCCTGCTGCTCCATCTGGTTGAGCAGGGTCAGCTCGATCCTGGTCATCTGCTCGATCTTGGCGGTGTCCGCGTCCACCCAGTCCTTGTAGGACCGCTTGTCCTCGGTGCGCATCCCGTCGGGCTGCGTGAGGACGCGCTTGGCGTAGGCGTCCGCCTCCTTGATCGTCGGGCTGCCGTCCTCGATCGGCTTCAGCAGCTCCTCGACGTTGCCGCCCTGGTAGATGTTGCGGAAGGAGCTCAGCTCGTCCGCCTGGTTCTCCTGGGCGGCGTCGCCGTACTGGCGGTCGGTCTCGGAGAGGTCGCCGCGCTCGCGGTTGTTCGGCGGCAGCGCGGCGGCGATGATCGCGCGCTGCACCGAGGCGTACTCCTTGGCGGAGGAGAAAGCCGCCAGGGCGCGGGTGCGCTGGATCATGTCCGGGTTGCTGGTGGCCTGCGCCATGTCCTGCGAGAGGCTGAGCAGCTGGTCGATGAGCCTGCTGTACGCCTCGACCGTGCGGGAGGTGTTGTTGTCGTCCTTGTACGCCTCCTGCCGGATGCCGCTGAGCTTGGTCAGGCTTCCGGAGATGCGGATGACGTTGTTGCGGATCCCGTCGAGGCTGGCCGCGTTCCCGCGGTCCTGGATCTCGTGGGTGGCCTCCATGAAGGCCTGGCGCTCGCGGTCGGTGGTGTCGCGGGGGCCCTTGACGTCGAAGTCGCTGCCCTTGCCGCCGTTGGCGAGCGGACCGGCCGACTGGTCCCGCTCCTTCTGCAGGGCGCTGGCCAGCTCGGTGGCCTGCTTGGTCATCTCGGTCAGCAGGCGCATGTTGTCCAGCTGCTCGATGTCCTCCATCGACTGGTTGATGCGCATGCCGCCGAGGGTGGTCGCGGCGACCACGGGGAGGGCGAGCAGCGAGACCAGGCGGGTCGAGATGCGCCAGTTGCGCAGCAGGAGCCGGTTGCCGGTGCCGGGTGTGGCCGGGGCGGCGGAGGCGGCCGGGGCCGCGCCCTTGCCGCCGGTGCCCGTGCCGGGCCGGCCCTCGCCGGCCTTCGGGGCGCCCGCGGACGGGCTCGGGGCGTGCTGGGCCGAGGAGCCGCTCGCGCTGCGCTCCTGCTCAGCCGCGGCTTCCCCACGGCTCTGGGGAGCCTGGGGAGACCCCTTGCCATCCCTCTTGAAAC
Source organism: Streptomyces physcomitrii (assembly GCF_012273655.1). Classification (GTDB taxonomy): domain Bacteria; phylum Actinomycetota; class Actinomycetes; order Streptomycetales; family Streptomycetaceae; genus Streptomyces; species Streptomyces physcomitrii. The sequence goes on from NZ_JAAWWP010000007.1 coordinate 15,084, forward strand.
GTCCCTGCACTAGCGTCGCAACCTCTGGACCAGGCGTCCTGCCGGAATACGGCGGGACGGTGTCGGTGTTCCGGGATGCCCTGCACCCCGTGGCGGTCGTGATGACCGGCCCTGATGTTCCCCCTTCCCGCAGTCACCCGGCGCGTGGTCGTGCGCGCGAGTGCGCCGGGTCGAACCCGCGGCGGTCCCGGGAATTCCAGCACAGTGCTCGATCTCCAACAAGGCCCGACGGCCAGCCTGTGACTCTCGTGACACCTGGTGAGTCCAAGGTCACGAAGGGTGCAAAGCGTTCTGGTGCACTACCCGCATTCAGGACGAAATCCCAGGCGGGCCGCGGGTGCCCCAGTCGAGATGATCAGGTGCGTAATGGAGGGTTTTCGACTCTTTGGTGCTTTCGCGGGTGCGGGTGGATGGAGCGATTCGGGCTTTTTGTCCGTTAGTTCGTGAGTAAAATCACATGCACTTCGCTGTCTGCTCCCGGTGTCCGCGGGGAATCGGATGTTTAGCCTGTGCCTTTACAGGGACGGTGAATCCGACAACCCGCGCCCCCACGGCGGTCGACGACGACCGCACGGCGGGGGCGCCGTGACGACAGGGCCAGACGGCAGATGAAGAGCATGATGTTCCGCAATATTGCCAACCCGCGGCGCACCACCCTCGCCCACCTGGAGGGAGCGGAGGGTCCGACGGCCCCCGAGCAGCCGGAACACCCGGCCGCGCTCCCCGCCCAGACCGCCAACCCCCGGCGCACCATCCTGATGACCGCCCCCGAAGCGGCGGTCGTCGCCTCCTGACCCCCGGGCCAGGACCCCTTCCGGCACTTCCGGCCCGCCCCCGGTGCGCACCCGGCACCGGGGGCGCACCGTGCCCCGGCCCCGCCGCCGGGCGGCCCGGGCGCCCCCGCGCGGAGCGATAGCCTGGAGCGTCAGACTCCGGCCAGCGGAAACAGAGGGGCACAGGCACTCCCGTGCGCATCGCCAGGTTCTCCATCGACGGCAACGTCGCGTTCGGCGCGGTCGAGGGCAGCGCCCCCGACGAACTCGTCCTCGACATCATCAAGGGCATCCCGTTCGCAGACTTCGAGCTCTCCGGTACGAAGGTCCCGCTGAGCAAGGTCCGGCTGCTGCCGCCCGTACTGCCCAACAAGGTCGTCGCCTACGGCCGCAACTACGCGGCCCACGCGAAGGAACTCGGCAACGAGACCCCCGAGGTCCCCTTCGCCTTCTTCAAGCCCTCCACCTCGGTGATCGGCCCCGGGGACGCGATCCAGTACCCGTCCTACAGCCGGGAGCTCCACCACGAGGCGGAGCTGGCGGTGGTCATCGGGCGGATGTGCCGCGAGGTGCCGCGCGAGCGGGTCAAGGACGTCGTCCTCGGCTACACCTGCGCCAACGACGTCACCGCCCGCGACATCCAGCGCACCGAGAAGCAGTGGGCCAGGGCCAAGGGCTTCGACACCGCCTGCCCGCTCGGCCCCTGGGTGGAGACCGACCTCGACCCCGCGGACCTGACGATCCAGTGCACCGTCAACGGCGCCCAGCGCCAGCTCGGCCGCACCGGCGAGATGATCCACTCCGTCGAGGACCTGGTGGTCAACATCTCCGAGGCCATGACGCTGCTCCCGGGCGACGTCATCCTCACGGGCACCCCGGAAGGGGTCGGCCCGCTCAACGTCGGCGACGAGGTCGCCGTCACCATCGAAGGCATCGGCACTCTCACCAACAAGGTGATCAAGCGTGGCTAACGCATCCTCCCCGTCCCCCGTCCGGGTCCGGTTCTGTCCCTCGCCGACCGGCAACCCCCATGTGGGCCTGGTCCGTACCGCCCTCTTCAACTGGGCCTTCGCCCGGCACCACCAGGGCACCTTCGTCTTCCGTATCGAGGACACCGACGCGGCCCGCGACTCCGAGGAGTCCTACGAGCAGCTCCTGGAGGCCATGCGCTGGCTCGGTTTCGACTGGCAGGAGGGCCCCGAGGTCGGCGGCCCGCACGCCCCGTACCGCCAGTCCCAGCGGATGGACCGCTACCGGGAGGTGGCCGACAAGCTCCTCGCGGGCGGCTACGCCTACCCCTGCTACTGCACCACCGAGGAGCTGGACGCCCGCCGCGAGGCCGCCCGCGCCGCCGGGAAGCCCTCCGGTTACGACGGCGCCTGCCGCGAGCTGACCGCGGAGCAGAAGGCCGCCTACGAGGCCGAGGGCCGCAGCGCGGTCATCCGCTTCCGGATGCCCGACGAGCCGATCACCTTCACCGACCTGGTCCGCGGCGAGCTGACCTTCACCCCGGAGAACGTCCCCGACTACGGCATCGTGCGCGCCAACGGCGCCCCGCTGTACACCCTGGTCAACCCGGTGGACGACGCCCTGATGGAGATCACCCACGTCCTGCGCGGCGAGGACCTGCTCTCCTCCACCCCCCGCCAGATCGCCCTCTACAAGGCGCTCATCGAGCTGGGCGTGGCCAAGCAGGTGCCGCTCTTCGGGCATCTGCCGTATGTGATGGGCGAGGGCAACAAGAAGCTCTCCAAGCGCGACCCGCAGTCCTCGCTCAACCTCTACCGCGAGCGCGGCTTCCTGCCCGAGGGGCTGCTCAACTACCTCTCCCTGCTCGGCTGGTCGCTCTCCGCGGACCGGGACATCTTCTCCGTCGAGGAGATGGTCGCCGCCTTCGAGATCGCGGACGTCAATCCCAACCCGGCCCGCTTCGACCTGAAGAAGGCCGAGTCGATCAACGCCGACCACATCCGGCTGCTCGACGTGAAGGACTTCGCCGCGGCCTGCGCGCCCTGGCTGAAGGCCCCCTTCGCGCCCTGGGCCCCCGAGGACTTCGACCAGGCCGCCTTCGACGCGATCGCCCCGCACGCGCAGACCCGTCTGACCGTCCTCTCCGAGATCACCCAGAACGTCGACTTCCTCTTCCTGCCCGAGCCGGTGGCGGACGAGGCCTCCTGGGCCAAGGCGATGAAGGAGGGCTCCGACGCCCTGCTGCGCACCGCCCGCGGAAAGCTGGAGGCGGCCGACTGGTCCAGCCCCGAGTCGCTGAAGTCCGCCGTCCTCGCCGCCGGTGAGGAGCACGGGCTCAAGCTCGGCAAGGCCCAGGCGCCGGTCCGGGTCGCGGTCACCGGGCGCACGGTGGGCCTGCCGCTCTTCGAGTCCCTGGAGGTGCTCGGCAAGGAGCGCACCCTGGCCCGTATCGACGCGGCGCTGGCCGAGCTCGCCGGCTAGTACGGTCCGGTTCTCCCCGGGGGCGGCGTCCATACGGGCGCCGCCCCCGCGCGCGTCCCCGGCCGCTACTGTCGGAGCAGGGCCACCCGGCGACGGGGAGCCGCGGGACGGGAGCCGGGAGACGGGGAGAGCGGGCAGTGACCATCGAAGCCGTTGTCTGGGACATCGACGACACCCTCTTCGACTACGCGGGCGCCGACACCGCGGGCATGCGGGCCCATCTCGCCGCCGAGGGCGTCCTGGACCACCACGAGTCGGCCACCGCCGCGCTCGCCGAATGGAAGCGGATCACCCAGGTCCACTGGGCCCGCTGCGAGGCGGGGGAGACCGACTTCCTCGGCCAACGCCGGGACCGCGTAAGGGAGTTCCTCGGCACCCGGCTCGACGACGGGCAGGCGGACGCCTGGTTCGAGCGGTACGTCGTGCACTACGAGGCGGCCTGGTCGCTCTTCCCCGACAGCCTGCCCGCCCTCGACGCGCTCACCGGGCACTACCGGCAGGCCGTGCTCTCCAACTCCGCGCTGCCCAACCAGGAGTACAAGCTGCGCACCCTCGGCGTCCGCGAGCGCTTCGAGGCCGTGCTGTGCGCGGTCGAACTCGGCGTCGCCAAGCCGGAGGCGGCGGCCTTCCTCGCGGTGGCCGAGGCGCTGGGCCTGCCCCCGGAGCGGATCGCCTATGTGGGCAACGAACCCGACATCGACGCCCGGGGCGCCCGGGACGCCGGAATGCTCGGCATCTGGCTCGACCGGCTCAACTCCCCCTTGCCCACGCCGTCCGGAGTCCGGCGGATCTCCACGCTCGGCGAACTTCAGGCCCTGCTCGGCGGCCATACTCGTTTTGGAGCGCCGTCCACCTTCGGGTAATGTTCTTCCTGCGCCGCCCGGAAGGGGCCCAAAGCCCGGCCGGTCGGCGTACGGATAAGCAGAAGCCCTCAGCAGGGGCTTGCGCTTTGATGGCCTATGGTGTAATTGGCAGCACGACTGATTCTGGTTCAGTTAGTCTAGGTTCGAGTCCTGGTAGGCCAGCTCGCAGAGCTCATCTGCAAAGCCCCCGTTGTGTAGCGGCCTAGCACGCCGCCCTCTCAAGGCGGTAGCGCCGGTTCGAATCCGGTCGGGGGTACAGATCCATCCCGCGGTGACAGCCGGGTAGCTCCCACTGTCCGAGCGGTGACAACACTCGGCTCCGGCCGGGTGGGATCGCCAGGGCCCCCGTTGTGTAGCGGCCTAGCACGCCGCCCTCTCAAGGCGGTAGCGCCGGTTCGAATCCGGTCGGGGGTACTGCAGGTGGTCTAGACCACCAGTGGGCTATGGTGTAATTGGCAGCACGACTGATTCTGGTTCAGTTAGTTTAGGTTCGAGTCCTGGTAGCCCAGCTCGATCGTGCACAGCACGGTCCGCGCCCCCGTTGTGTAGCGGCCTAGCACGCCGCCCTCTCAAGGCGGTAGCGCCGGTTCGAATCCGGTCGGGGGTACGCAGACGAAGGGCCCTCCGCGGTGGCGGAGGGCCCTTCGGCGTTCCCCGGCCCGGGTGCGTGCCGCCCCGGCGGGAGGCTCAATACCCGTACCGGCGGGCCGATTCCTCCTCCTGGGCCAGCCGCCGCAGGGAGAGCAGCAGTGGCTCGAAGAGCACGGCCGAGCCGACCGCGGTCTCCACCTGCTCCGCCTCCGAGTCGAGCGCCTCCAGTGCGTCCAGGTCGCGCTCCGCCAGTTCGTGCATCGCCCGGGCGTAGGGCAACAGGGTCTCGAGGTCCCCGGGGAAGCCGAGCCGGCGCAGGGTGGCGAGTCCGGCCGCCAGGGAGCGGTAGACGGGGGAGAGCGCCCCGATCTGCTGGGCGTTGGACCAGCCGAGCCGGGTCAGCAGCTCCTCCAACTCCGCGGTGGCGGCGGCGACTTCGGGGTCCTCCAGGTCCTCGGCGGGCGGATTGCCCTGGGGGAGTGCCCAGAGCGCGGCACCCAGCCGGATGGTGCGGCCGAGTGAGTCGTCGTCGACATGGCTCAGCACCTCGCGGGCGGTGGCCACCGGCACCTTGCCGATCTGGATCAGCGCGCGCACCAGGCGCAGCCGCCGCAGGTGGTGTTCGCCGTACTCGGCCTGGGTCGCGCTGATCCGGCGGCCCGGCGGGAGCAGGCCCTCGCGCAGATAGAACTTGATCGTCGCGGTGGAGACGCCGCTGTGCTCGCTCAGCTCGGAGAGTCTCATCCCTTGCGCCTCCTGATGGTGAGTGCCACTATCCAAGCATGGATAGTGGAGCTATCCAACGCCGAGCGGGAGGTCCCAGGATGTTCGCGAAACCGGTTCCGGGCCGGGTGGTGGCCGCCGCCGAGGGGGAGGTCGTCGTCCTGCTGATCGGGATGCGCATCAACCACTTCTGGGCGGTGCACCACTGGCTGCCCGTCTTCCTCGCCATGCCCCGCATGCTGCGCGAACTCTCCCGGGACAAGGAGCGCGGGCTGCTCGGCCACACCCTGCTCTCGGGCTCGCCCAGGACGTACTACGTGGTCCAGTACTGGGAGTCGAGGGAGAAGCTGTACGCCTACGCCAAGGCGCCGGACATGTTCCACCGGGCGGCCTGGGCGCGGCTCAACCGCAAGGAGAAGAAGGCCCGTCAGCACGTCGGGCTCTGGCACGAGAGCTACCTGGTGCCCGAGGGCGGCTACGAGAACATCTACTTCGACATGCCCCCGTACGGACTGGCCAAGGCCAAGGGTGTCCTGCCGATCGAGGCGCGGGGCCGCAGCGCCGCCGCCCGTCTCGCGCACCGGACACCCGGGCCGGGGGCGGCGTCCGCGCCGGAGGCGCCTGACGCCGCGGAGGCCGCGCCCGCCGCGGGGTCGGCTCATGTCCCGGAGGCCGAGCGGGGCCGGGTGCGCTGACGGCCCGCCGGGTATCCGGGGCCCGGGCCCCCGGGGGTCCTGCGCGGTGAGGGCGGCGGCCCGCGGGGGAGGCCGTCAGCCGTTGCGGCGCAGGGCCTCCGAGAGGCGGCCCGCGGCGTCGATGACTGCCTGGGCGTGCATCCGGCCCGGGTGCCGGGTCAGCCGCTCGATCGGTCCGGAGACCGAGACGGCGGCGACCACGCGGTTGGACGGTCCGCGTACCGGCGCCGAGACGGAGGCCACCCCGGGCTCGCGCTCGCCGATGGACTGGGCCCAGCCCCTGCGGCGCACCCCGGACAGCGCGGTGGCGGTGAACCGGGCGCCCTGCAGGCCCCGGTGGAGGCGCTCGGGCTCCTCCCAGGCCATCAGGATCTGGGCCGAGGAGCCGGCCTTCATCGTCAGCGTGGAGCCGACCGGCACGGTGTCGCGCAGCCCGGAGAGCCGCTCCGCCGCGGCCACGCAGATCCTCATGTCGCCCTGGCGGCGGTAGAGCTGGGCGCTCTCGCCCGTGACATCGCGCAGGTGCGTCAGCACCGGGCCCGCGGTGGCGAGCAGGCGGTCCTCGCCCGCGGCCGCGGCCAGTTCGGACAGGCGCGGGCCCAGGATGAACCTGCCCTGCATGTCCCTCGCCACCATCCGGTGGTGTTCCAGTGCCACCGCGAGGCGGTGTGCCGTGGGCCGTGCGAGCCCGGTCGCCGCGACCAGCCCGGCGAGGGTGGCCGGACCGGACTCCAGGGCGCTCAATACCAGAGCTGCCTTGTCGAGAACGCCGACGCCGCTAGAGTTGTCCATGCAACGATACTCACGTCTCACTCTGTGAAACGCAAGTTCCTTTTTCCGTGGGACTTGCCACTCTGTAGGGACAGCGGCCCGCGGACCAATCGGGCCCGGTGGGGCATGCCCGGCACTGCGGGCAGCCGACCGCGAACTCTCTAGTGGGGCCGGCGGGCCCGTGACGGACCGCCCGGCCGAAGGGAAAGCGATGGGTAGGACACTCGCGGAGAAGGTCTGGGACGACCATGTCGTCCGGCGCGCCCAGGGCGAGCCCGACCTCCTCTTCATCGATCTGCACCTGCTGCACGAGGTGACCAGCCCGCAGGCCTTCGACGGCCTGCGCCAGAACGGCCGCCCCGTCCGGCGCCTCGACCTCACCATCGCGACCGAGGACCACAACACCCCCACCCTCGACATCGACAAGCCCATCGCGGACCCGGTCTCGCGTGCCCAGCTGGAGACGCTGCGCAAGAACTGCGCGGAGTTCGGGGTGCGGCTGCATCCGCTCGGCGACGTCGAGCAGGGAGTCGTCCACGTGGTGGGCCCCCAGCTGGGACTGACCCAGCCCGGCACCACCGTGGTCTGCGGGGACTCGCACACCTCCACCCACGGGGCCTTCGGCGCGCTGGCGTTCGGCATCGGCACCTCCCAGGTCGAGCATGTGCTCGCCACCCAGACGCTGCCGATGTCCCGCCCGAAGACGATGGCCGTCACCGTGGACGGCGAACTCCCCGAGGGCGTGACCGCGAAGGACCTGATCCTCGCCATCATCGCGCGCATCGGCACCGGCGGCGGCCAGGGCTACGTACTGGAGTACCGCGGCCCGGCCGTCGAGAAGCTGTCGATGGAGGCGCGGATGACCATCTGCAACATGTCCATCGAGGCCGGCGCCCGCGCGGGCATGATCGCCCCCGACGAGACCACCTTCGACTACCTCCGCGGCCGGGCGCACGCCCCCGAGGGCGAGGAGTGGGACGCCGCCGTCGCGTACTGGAAGACCCTGCGCACCGACGAGGACGCCGAATTCGACGCCGAGGTGGTCATCGACGCCGCCGAGCTGGCCCCCTTCGTCACCTGGGGCACCAACCCGGGCCAGGGCGCGCCGCTGTCGGCGCACGTCCCCGACCCGGCTTCGTACGAGGACGCCTCGGAGCGCTTCGCCGCCGAAAAGGCCCTGGAATACATGGGGTTGACGGCCGGGCAGGCGCTGCGCGACATCAGGGTGGACACCGTCTTCGTAGGTTCCTGCACCAACGGCCGGATCGAGGACCTGCGCGCCGCCGCCGAGGTGGTCACCGGCCGCCGGGTCGCCGAGGGCGTACGGATGCTGGTGGTGCCGGGCTCGGCCCGGGTGGGCCTGCAGGCCGTGGACGAGGGTCTCGACCGGGTGTTCAAGGAGGCCGGTGCCGAATGGCGGCACGCGGGCTGCTCCATGTGCCTCGGCATGAACCCCGACCAACTCGCCCCCGGCGAGCGCTCCGCGTCCACCTCCAACCGCAACTTCGAGGGGCGGCAGGGCAAGGGCGGGCGCACCCATCTGGTCTCGCCGCAGGTCGCCGCCGCCACCGCGGTCCTCGGCCACCTGGCCTCGCCCGCCGACCTGTCCGGTGCCCCGGCCGTTCCCGAACCCTCCGGAGTCTGAACACCATGGAAGCCTTCACCACGCACACCGGGCGGGCCGTCCCGCTGCGCCGCAGCAACGTCGACACCGACCAGATCATCCCCGCGCACTGGCTGAAGAAGGTCACCCGCGACGGATTCGAGGACGGGCTCTTCGAGGCCTGGCGCAAGAACCCCGACTTCGTGCTCAACCGGCCCGTGTACCAGGGCGCCACCGTGCTGGTGGCCGGACCCGACTTCGGCACCGGCTCCTCGCGCGAGCACGCCGTCTGGGCGCTGCAGAACTACGGTTTCAAGGCTGTCGTCTCCTCCCGCTTCGCCGACATCTTCCGCGGCAACTCGCTGAAGAACGGCCTGCTCACCGTCGTACTCGACCAGAAGGTCGTGGACGCGCTGTGGGAGCTGACCGAGCAGGACCCGAACGCCCCGGTCACGGTGGACCTCCAGGACCGCCAGGTCCGCGCCGAGGGCGTCACCGCCGACTTCGAGCTGGACGAGAACGCCCGCTGGCGACTGCTCAACGGCCTCGACGACATCAGCATCACGCTCCGCAACGAGGACGACATCGCCGCCTACGAGGCCGCCCGCCCCTCGTACAAGCCGAGCACCGTGCAGCTCTAGGCGGCGCCGCACCGCCTCGCGCCCCCCTTCGTACCCCCGGCCGTCCTCGGTCGGGGGTACGCCCATTCGCGCGCTTCCCCGGCGCCCGGAGGCATCCGGGGGACCGACACGCCGGAAGGCTCAACTCCCTTGATTCGAGGGGCACAAGAGAGCTTTCGGCCCTGTTCAGAGACGGTATCCGGCTACCGCCACCACCCCGTACGGACCGGGCAGTTGCGCCCCCCGCAGGCGACAACTCGCCCCAGATGGCACAATCGGCGCATGGACCGCGACGACCAACTCGAGCTCTACGAGGCCGTGGCGGACCAACTGAAAGAAGCGCACGCAAGGGTGCGCGCACTGCAAGTCCCGGAGGGCGTACGGATGGCGCTGACCCGGAAGCTGCTGGTCATCACGGCCGTGGCCAAACACGATCTGACACAGGCGGCAAGGCGTCTGGAGCGATTGACCGCGGATCTCGACGCGGGTCGATTCCCGGAAGAGGCCTGAACGCCAAGCCCTGGGCCGCGCAACGAAGTCCACAGGAACCCCGTTGGTTGCGGCACAAGGGTGATTACACCGTTTCGTGTTTGATTTGCGGTATATATCTGCCTAACGTGCGAAAAAGCTTGGACACATTCGTTCCGGCAATGTCTCCGAAGGGGAAGACGTGAACAAGGCGCAGCTCGTAGAAACGATTGCCGACAAGGTCGGCGGGCGTCAGCAGGCCGCCGATGCTGTCGACGCCGTACTCGACGCCATCGTCCGCGCCGTTGTCGGCGGAGACCGGGTCTCGGTCACCGGCTTCGGCTCGTTCGAGAAGGTCGACCGGCCCGCCCGATACGCCCGCAACCCGCAGACCGGCGAGCGGGTTCGGGTCAAGAAGACCTCGGTGCCGCGCTTCCGCGCGGGCCAGGGATTCAAGGACCTGGTGAGCGGCTCGAAGAAGCTCCCCAAGAACGACGTCGCGGTGAAGAAGGCCCCCAAGGGCAGCCTCACCGGCGGCACCAAGACCACCGCCAAGGCCGCGGCCAAGAAGGCGACCGCCAAGAAGGCCACCGCGAAGAAGGCCACCACCGCCCGTAAGACGGCGGCGAAGAAGGCGACCGCCAAGACCACGGCGAAGAAGGCCACCGCCAAGAAGTCCGCGGCGAAGAAGTCCACGGCCAAGAAGGCGGCGACGAAGAAGTCGGCCGCCAAGAAGGCCACCGCCAAGAAGACCGCCCCCGCGAAGAAGGCGACCGCCAAGAAGGCGCCCGCCCGCAAGTCGACGGCCCGCAAGACCACTGCCAAGAAGGCGACCACTCGCCGGAAATAAGCCCACGGGCCGCTCACGCGCCGGGCCGGACTCCCTCGGGAGCCCGGCCCGCGGCGTTTTGTCACGGTGTGTGGTGAGAGGGGCGCAGGGGGTGCGGCGATCGGCCCCGGCTCCGGTCCGCGTCCCGTGCGGCGGCCCCGGAGCGGCCGGACCCCGAACGGCCCCCCGAGGCTTCGGGAATGTCCCGGGGCCGGGTCAGAAAGTCTGCAGCGTGATGAGGGTGATCCGCCGGTCCTCGCCCTCGCCGGACATCTCGATACGCACCCGCTGCCCGGACCTGAGCAGCCGCAGACCGCCCGCGTCGAAGGCGGCGGCGTCGAAGGGCACCGGCGTCCCGTCGTCGAGGAGCACACTGCCGGTGCGGGAATCGGGATCGTAGGTGTACGAGGTCGCCTGCATGGCCGCAAGCGTAGTCGAGCAGATCCCGGGGCTCATTCGGCGATCAGCAGCCGGGACGCGGCGGCCAGGGTGTGCGGGCCCACGCCCAGGGCGAAGGCCGCCCGCAGATCCTCGCCGGTGTCGACGTCCTGGCGTACCGAATCCACTTCCGAGAGCAGAATTTCGCGGGCGCCGGAAGCGAGATGGCGGGTACGGGAAGCCTCTCCGAATGCGGGCCGCAGGGAATTGCCGGGAAGGGCGCTCAGCAAAGTCGTGCCCCGCCGGGCGGCGTCCGCGACAAATGCGCGGCCGAAGGGTTCGGCGGCTTTCAGCACCCGGCCCAGTTCCGCCGGGCGAAGGGCCGGAAGGTCCGCGTTCATCGCCGCGACCGGGGCCCGGGGGCGGATCCGCCGGGCCGCCCGTACCCCTTGCCGCAGCGCCGCGTTGAGGCCGCTGCCCGGCGGATCGGGCACGATCCGGGCGCCGAGCCGGGAGAGTTCGGCCGCCGCGTGTGGGTCGTCCGTCACCACCGTGACCTCCCCGACCGGCGGGCAGTTCAGCGCCGCGGCCACCGTGTCGAGCGCGAAGGCGAGGGCGAGGCGGGGGCGGAGCCCGTCGCCCGCGAACGGCGTGAGCCTGCTCTTGCCGAGCCCGAGCGGCTTCAGTGGAATGACCAGAGTCCATTGCACCTGTAGGGTCCGTCCCTTCCTTCGCGCCCCATTGTGACCGCCCGGCCCCGTCTCCCGGGCGCCGGTGAGCGCCCGGAGCGCGGAGATGGGTGGTGTGGGCAACGACAGGGGGGCGTACGGTGTCTCTCGACAGACCGGCGGCCCGGGGCGACACTTGTGCGGCCGAGAAGCAGCTAGAGGAAGGTGTCGCGCGTGTCCCGCCGCAAAATCGGCTTCTGGTACCGCCTTGCCGCGGTCATCTGCAAACCGCCGCTGGTGGTTCTGGTCAAGCGGGACTGGCGCGGAATGCAGCACATTCCTGCCGACGGCGGTTTTATCACCGCGGTGAACCACAATTCGCTGATCGATCCGTTCCTCTACGCGCACTTTCAGTACAACTCGGGTCGCGTTCCGCGTTTCATGGCCAAGCACAGTCTTTTCGGCAAGGGAATCGCGGGCACCTTCATGCGGGGCACCGGGCAGATCCCCGTCTACCGCGAGAGCACCGACGCCCTGAGCGCCTTCCGCGCCGCCATCGCCGCGGTGGAGAGCGGGGAATGCGTGGCCTTCTACCCGGAGGGCACCCTGACCCGCGACCCCGGCCTGTGGCCGATGACCGGAAAGAGCGGGGCGGCCCGGGTCGCCCTGCAGACCAAATGCCCGGTCGTCCCGGTCGCCCAGTGGGGCGCCAACGAGGTGCTCGCCCCGTACTCCAAGAAGCCGCGGCTCTTCCCGCGCAAGACGCACCGCGTCCTCGCCGGGGAGCCGGTGGACCTCTCGCGCTTCTACGACCGGGAGATGACGCCGGAGGTCCTCAAGGAGGCCACCGAGGCCATCATGGCCGCCATCACCGCGCTCCTGGAGGACGTCCGCGGCGAGAAGGCCCCCGCCCGCGCCTACGATCCGCGCCGCGAACGCATCGAGCAGCGGCGCCGGTCCGCGGCCGCCCGGCGGCAGGCCGGGGACCTCGCGAGCGGCGCCCGGCCCGCCGACAGCGCGGACGCCGCGAAGGACGCCACGTGAGCGACACCGTCAAGGCAGCGGTCTTCGGCACCGGTTCCTGGGGTACGGCCTTCGGCATGGTGCTCGCCGACGCCGGCTGCCAGGTCACCCTGTGGGGACGGCGCCCCGAACTCGCCGCCGCCGTCAACTCCACCCGGACCAACCCCGACTACCTGCCGGGCATCGAACTCCCGGCGAACCTCGGCGCCACCACCGACGCCGCCGAGGCCGCCGCCGACGCCGACTTCACGGTGCTCGCGGTGCCCTCGCAGACGCTGCGTGCCAACCTCGCCGCCTGGCAGCCGCTGCTGCACCCCGGCACGGTGCTCGTCTCCCTGATGAAGGGCGTCGAACTCGGCTCCGCGATGCGGATGAGCGAGGTGATCGAGGACGTCACCGGCGCCGGCGCGGACCGTGTCGCCGTGGTCTCGGGGCCCAACCTCGCCCGGGAGATCGCCGCCCGGATGCCCGCCGCCGCGGTGGTGGCCTGCCGCGAGGCCGCGGTCGCCGAACGCCTCCAGCGGCACTGCCACACCCCGTACTTCCGCCCGTACACCATCACCGACGTCACCGGCTGCGAACTCGGCGGCGCGGTCAAGAACGTGATCGGCCTCGCCGTCGGCATCGCGGACGGCATGGGCCTCGGCGACAACGCCAAGGGCTCGCTCATCACCCGGGGCCTCGCCGAGACCACCCGGCTCGGGCACGCGATGGGCGCCGACCCGCTCACCTTCTCCGGGCTCGCGGGCCTCGGCGACCTGGTGGCCACCTGCTCCTCGCCGCTCTCGCGCAACCACACCTTCGGCACCAACCTCGGCAAGGGCATGACCCTGGAGGAGACCATCGCGGTCACCAAGCAGACCGCGGAGGGCGTCAAGTCCTGCGAGTCGGTGCTGGATCTGGCCCGGCGGCACGGCGTCGACATGCCCATCACGGAGACCGTCGTCGGCATCGTCCACGAGGGCAAGCCCCCGGTCGTGGCGCTGAAGGAGCTGATGGCGCGCAGCGCCAAGCCGGAGCGCCGCTGAGCACGCGCCCCCACGCGCGCCTGCCACGCGGGCCGCGCGCGCTGACGCGGGCAGTACCAGCGGGTACGCTCATCGCGATATGAGCAGCGAGAACTCCTCCCAGAGCCACGAGACCCGCAAGCCGCGCATCGCCGTCGTCTTCGGCGGCCGCAGCTCCGAGCACGGCATCTCGGTCGTCACCGCCGGTGCCATCCTGCGGGCCATCGACCGCACCAAGTACGACGTGCTGCCCATCGGCATCACACGGGACGGGCGATGGGCGCTCACCGCGGACGAACCGGACCGCATGGGCATCACCGAGCGCCGGGTGCCGAGCGTCGACCAGCTCGCCGAGTCCGCCGAGGGCGCGGTCATCCTGCCGGTCGAGCCCGCCAACCGCGAGGTGGTCTACGCCGAACCGGGCCTGGTGCCCAAGGCGCTCGGGGACGTCGACGTCGTCTTCCCGATGCTGCACGGCCCCTACGGCGAGGACGGCACCCTGCAGGGGATGCTCGACCTCGCCGGGATCCCGTACGTGGGCGCCGGTGTGCTCGCCTCGGCGGTCGGCCAGGACAAGGAGTACATGAAGCGGATCTTCCTCTCCTTCGGGCTGCCGGTCGGGCCCTACCTGGTGGTGCGGCCGCGGGAGTGGGAGCAGGACGAGGCGGGGGCGCGGGCCAGGATCGCGGAGTTCGCCGCCGACCACGGCTGGCCGCTGTTCATCAAGCCCGCCCGGGGCGGCTCCTCGATGGGCATCACCAAGGTCGACTCCTTCGAGGGCCTGGACGAGGCCGTCGCCGAGGCCCGCCGCCACGACCCCAAGTTCCTGGTCGAATCGCTGCTGCGCGGGCGGGAGATCGAGTGCGGGGTGCTCGAGTTCGAGGACGGGCCGCGGGCCAGCCTGCCCGCCGAGATCCCGCCGGTCACCTCGCACGACTTCTACGACTTCGAGGCCAAGTACATCGACTCGGCCTCCGGGATCGTGCCCGCGCCGCTCACCGAGGAGGAGACCGCCGAGGTGCGGCGCCTCGCCGTGGCCGCCTTCGAGGCGACCTCCTGCGAGGGCCTGGTGCGCGCGGACTTCTTCCTCACCGAGGACGGCTTCGTCATCAACGAGATCAATACGATGCCGGGCTTCACCCCGATCTCCATGTACCCGCGGATGTGGCAGGAGAGCGGCGTCGCCTACCCCGAACTCGTCGACCGGCTGATCCAGGCGGCGCTGAACCGCTCCACCGGGCTGCGCTAGCTCGCGAACCGCCGCCGGGCGCGCGCCCGCGGCCACCGGAACTACAGCGTGGAGGCGATCCCCTTGGGGACCGTCCTGCTGATCGGGCCGGCGAAGTCGGTGAGGGGGCCGAGGCCTTCGCCGGTGCGGCCCTCGGGCAGGGTGACCTCGACATAGGCCTTGCGCCGGGCCGTGGTGAAGCGGAAGGAGCCGTCCGGCCGCTTCTCCAGGAGCCAGCCGACGCCGTCCACCTCCACGCCGTCGGCCTTCGGATCGTCCATCTTCGCGGGGCGCTCCACCCCGCAGCGAAGTATGATCGCCGGATCGCCCCAGCCCGCGGTCAGTTCGGACCGCGGCTTCGGGTCGTTCCTCCCGTCCCCGGCGACCTCGCGCGGCAACCGCCCGCCGAGGTCCCGGCACAGCCGCGCCGCCTCGGCGCGGGGGGCGGGGACCTCGGCCTCCGTTCCCCCGTCACCGGAGGTGCAGGCCGTGGCGAGCAGCAGCAGGGCGAGGGCGGCCGGGGGGCCGGCGACGGACGGGCGGCGGGGGAGCGAGAAGTTCACCGGCCAAGCGTAGACGGGGGCTACAGATGCACGACCGGGCAGGTCAGGGTCCGGGTGATCCCGTCGACCTGCTGCACCTTCGCCACCACCAGGCGGCCCAGTTCGTCGACGGTGTCCGCCTTGGCGCGGACGATGACGTCGTAGGGGCCGGTCACATCCTCGGCCCGCACCACACCGGGGATGTCGCTGATCGTCTCGGCGACGGCCGATGCTTTACCGACCTCCGTCTGGATCAGGATGTACGCCTGTACCACGGAACCTCCAGGGCGGCCATGAGGACGCTGTGCAAGGGATCACGTACGGAAAGGGACGCCACGGTACCGCGTCGCCGTGCGCCGCGGGGAGACCCACGGCCGCGACGGCGGACTCCGGGTGCCACAGGCGCGCCGGGCTCGCCCGCCACGACCGTACCGAGCGCGCGGTGTCCCCGCGACCGCGCGCCCAGGGCCCCGGGGGACACTGGGGGCACCCGCACCACCGGACGGCGGAGAGCCGCGGCCCGGGGAAACCAGCAGACCGGTGAAAGGCAAAGGTGAGACGCGGTGAAGGGAACCGTGGGCGAGTTGGGGGAGTTCGGGCTCATCAGGGAGCTCACTTCCCGGCTCACCACCACCCCGGCGGTCCGGATCGGGCCGGGGGACGACGCCGCGGTGGTGGCCGCGCCGGACCGCAGGGTCGTGGCGAGCACGGACATCCTCCTGGAGGGACGGCACTTCCGCCGCGACTGGTCCACCGCCTACGACGTGGGCCGCAAGGCCGCCGCGCAGAACCTCGCGGACATCGCCGCGATGGGCGCCGTACCGACCGCGCTGCTGCTCGGCCTGATCGTGCCGGCCCAACTCCCCGCCACCTGGCCCTCGGAGCTGATGGACGGGCTGCGCGACGAGTGCCAGGTCGCCGGTGCCGCGGTGGTCGGCGGCGACCTGGTGCGCGGCGAGACCATCACCGTCGCCATCACCGCGCTCGGTGACCTGCGCGGCCAGGAGCCGGTGACGCGCGCGGGTGCGCGGCCCGGTGACGTGGTCGCCGTCACCGGCTGGCTCGGCTGGTCCGCGGCCGGTCACGCGGTGCTCTCCCGCGGCTTCCGCTCCCCGCGCGCCTTCGTGGAGGCCCACCGGCGCCCGGAGCCCCCGTACCACGCGGGCCCGGCGGCCGCCGCGCTCGGCGCCACCGCGATGACCGACATCAGCGACGGGCTCATCGCCGACCTCGGGCACATCGCCGAGGCCAGCAAGGTACGGATCGACATCCGCTCCGGCGCGGTCGACGTGCCCTCGCAGATGAACGACATCGGCCAGGCCGTCGGCGTGGACCCCCTGCAGTGGGTGCTCACCGGCGGCGAGGACCACGCGATCGTCGCGACCTTCCCGCCCGAGGCGAAACTGCCCGCCCGCTGGACGGTGATGGGCGAGGTGCAGAACCTCTCCGCGCTGCCGCAGGTCACGGTGGACGGCGCGCCCTGGACCCGCAAGGGCGGCTGGGACCACTTCGGGGACATCGAGTCATGAGCACCCCGCGCACCCCGGGCGGCGCCCCGCCCCGCGTGCTGACCGTCGCCGGTTCCGACTCCGGCGGCGGCGCGGGCATCCAGGCCGATCTGAAGACCATGCTGGCCCTCGGCGTGCACGGGATGAGCGTGCTGACCGCGGTCACCGCGCAGAACTCCCTCGGTGTGCACGGCGCCTGGGAACTCCCGCCGGAGGCGGTGGAGGCCCAGTACCGGGCCGTGGTCGACGACATCGGGGTGCAGGCGGTGAAGACCGGCATGCTATCCTCCGCGGTGCTGGTGGAGACCGTCGCCGGACTCCTCGCCGCGGGCACGGCCCCGGTCGTCGTCGATCCGGTGGGCGTCTCCAAGCACGGGGACCCGCTGCTCGCCGACTCGGCCCTGGACGCGGTACGCCACCGGCTGCTCCCCCTCGCGACGGTGGCCACCCCCAACCTCGACGAGGTGACCCAACTCACCGGTGTCCGGGTGGAGTCCGCCGAGGGGCTGCGCGAAGCGGCCCTGGCGGTCCTGGAGTTCGGCCCGCGCTGGGCGCTGATCAAGGGCGGTCATCTGCCGGGCGAGGCCGTCGACCTGCTCACCGACGGCACCGCCGAGCACTGGCTGCGCGCCCCCCGCCACGACAACCGGCACACCCACGGCACCGGTTGCACCCTCGCCAGCGCGCTCGCCTCGGGTCTCGCCGAGGGACTGCCGGTGCCCGAGGCCGCGGCCCGGGCCAAGGAGTACGTCACCGGGGCGCTCGCCGCCGGGTTCGCGCTGGGGGCGGGGATCGGTCCGGTGGACCACGGCTGGCGGCTCACCGGGGGCGGGGACGCCTGAGGCTCCCGGACCGGTCTACGTCCGGCGGCCGGAGCCGGTGCACCTCGGTGAGCCGATACCGGTCCGTCTCGGGGAGCACATAAGTGAAGGGCCGGCCCACCCGGAGGTGGACCGGCCCTGCACGGCAACCAGCTGAGTGGTCACGCTGCCAGACGTCAGCGCGCGACCTTGCCGGCCTTGATGCACGAGGTGCAGACGTTGAGCCGCTTCGGCGTCCCGCCGACCACGGCACGCACGCGCTGGATGTTCGGGTTCCAGCGACGCGGCGTACGGCGGTGCGAGTGCGAGATGTTGTTGCCGAAGCCCGGCCCCTTGCCGCAGACGTCGCAGTTGGCAGCCACGGGTCACTCCAAAGACTTCAGAACTTACGGTTGAACCCGGCATGCCGGGTCAGAGGTCTGAGTGGCGGTGCCAGGGGAAAAGGCCCGAAAGTATCGGGCAACCGGAGCAGCATACAACGGGTGCTCCGGTTCGACGAAATTACCATGATTGCCTCCGCCCCCCGAACCCGCCCGCAGGTGGGCCTGGGTCTACCCTGCCTCCCAGTCCACCGAGCAAGGAGGCGCGGGTGCCGCAGTTCCTCGACGCCGGCGCCGTACGTGTCTGGTGCGCGCTGGCCCTCGGCGCCCTCGGCCGGGCCCGCGAGGAGATCGACGCGATCAACGTCTATCCGGTCGCGGACGGTGACACCGGGACGAACCTCTATCTGACCCTGGAGTCCGCCGCCCAGGAGATCGAGCGGGTCTTCACCGGCGGCGGGGCCCCCGAGTCCGCCGGGGCCGGCCACCCGCTCTCCCTCGGCGAGGCGGTACGGGCGATGGCGTACGGCGCCCTGATCGGGGCGCGGGGCAATTCCGGAACCATCCTCGCGCAGCTGCTGCGGGGCATGGCCGAGGTCCTCGCCCAGGACGCCCCGGGACCGGTCGGCCGGGACCGGCCGGCGCCGCCCGGATCCGCCGGGGCACAGGCGGCGGACGTACGGGACGGGGCGGCGCCGCCCGCGGAGAGCGGGGACCGCGCCTCGGGGGAGGCCGCCGACGGGCGCCTGCTCGCGCTGGCCCTGCGCCGGGCGGCGGATTCCGCTTACCAGGCCGTCGCGCACCCGGTGGAGGGCACCGTCCTGACCGTGGCCACCGCGGCGGCACAGGCCGCGGACCGGCTCGGCGCCGAACGCGACTGCGGTGCCGTCGCCCGCGCCGCCCACGAGGGCGCCCGGACGGCGCTCGCCGCCACCCGGGGACAGCTCGCCGTGCTCGACCGCGCGGGAGTCGTCGACGCGGGCGGGCGCGGACTGGTGGCGGTGCTCGCGGCCCTGGTGGAGGCGCTGACCGGGCAGCGGCCGGATCCCGCCGGGGGCCGGGGCCAGGGGCGCGGGACGGAATCCTCGGCGGAGGCGGCCTCTTCCGCGGAGCCCGGCACCGGTGGGGGCCCTGCCGTGCGGACCGAGGCGCCGCCCGGGCCCGCGGCGCCGGAGTGCGCCGAGCCCCAGCCCGCGGCCGGGGGCGGCGGGGCCGCGGGTGACACCGGGGCCGTGGATGACGACTCAGGGTCCGCGGACGACGGCACCGGGCCCGCCTTCGAGGTGATCTATCTCCTGGAGGCGGCGGAACCGGCGGTGGCCGCGCTGCGCGAGCGGCTCGACGCCCTCGGTGACTCCCTGGTGGTGGTCGGCGGCGAGGGGCTGTGGAACGTCCATGTGCATGTGGACGACGCGGGCGCCGCGGTCGAGGCCGGGATCGAGGCGGGCCGCCCGTACCGGATCCGGATCACCCACTTCGCCGCCGGGGACGTGCACACCCGCACCGGGCGGCCGCTGCCCGCGCGGGCGCCCCGGGCCGTGGTGGCGGTGGTGCCGGGCGAGGGCCTCGCGGAGCTGTACGCCGAGGCGGGGGCGACGACGGTGCCGCTGCGCCCCGGCCACCAGCTCGCCAGCGCCGAACTCCTCGGGGCCCTGCACCGGGCGCACGCCGAGGAACTGGTTTTGCTGCCCAACGACGCCGAGCTGCGGCACACCGCCGCGGCCGCCGCCGCACAGGCCCGCGCCGAGGGGCTGCGGGTCGCCGTGATCCCGACCCGTTCCGCGGTGCAGGGGCTCGCGGCGCTCGCCGTGCACGAGCCGGAGCGCCGCTTCGACGAGGACGTGGTCCAGATGACCTCGGCCGCCGGTGCCACCCGCCACGGCGAACTGGCCCTCGCCCAGGCGCAGTCGTGGACCATGGCGGGCGTCTGCCAGGCCGGGGACGTGCTCGGCCTCATCGACGGGGACGTGGCCGTGATCGGCGACGACGTCCGGGGCATGGCGGTCACGGTGCTCGACCGGATGCTCTCGGCGGGCGGCGAGCTGGTCACCCTGGTCCTCGGCGAGGAGTTCCCGGACACCTTCGCCGAACAGCTCGAAGAGCACGTACGGGAACGGCACTTGGCGGTGGACACCGTGGTGTACCGGGGCGGCCGGGGGTCGGCGCTGCTGCTGGTCGGGGTGGAGTAGCGGCGGCTGCCGGGCGCTCAAGTGCCCCGGCTCGGCCCGGTGTTGCCCGATTCCCTTGCCGCGAGCCGGAGTTCGGCCGCCTCGGCGCGGTGCCGGGCGGCGCTGTCGGAGACCTCCTCGGCGTACTCCCGCTCGACCAGGCGGGCCCGGTCGGCCGCCACCGCGGGGCGGCCGAGGTGGTGGGCGAGCCAGCCCGCTTCGAGCAGGGCCGCGGCACGGCGTTCGCGCGCGGCCGGGCCCAGCGCGCCGAAGGCCTCGGCGGCGCGGTCCATCAGGCTCAGCGCCTCCTCGTACGCCTGCCGCGCCGCCTCCGGGGCGGGTTCGCCGTCCGGGGTGCCGGGGGCGAGGTGGGGCAGCAGACCGGCGAACTGGTGCAGGGTGTCGGCGTGTTCGGCGGCGAGACGGGTGCGGAGGGCCTCGATTTCGGTGGTTCCGGTCCCGGTTCCGGTCCCGGCCGTCCCGGCGGTTGCGGTGTCCTCGGCGGGTCCGGCAGCCTCGATGGTCTCGGCAGTCCGGGTTCTGTCGGTCGCGGCCGACTCGGCCGTTCCGGTGGCCTGGGCAGTCCCGGTTCTGTCGGTCGTGGTGGTGTCGGCGGTCGCGTTGTCCTCGGCCGTCTCGGTGGCCTCGGTGGTTCGGGTGGTTCCGGTGGTCCTGATGGTCCCGGCCTCCTCGGCATTCCGCAGTGCCGTCTCGGCCTCTCGCAGGGCGGTGGCCATCAGGGTGCGGGCGTCCTCGGGTGCGTCGAGTTCCCGGGCCAGCCAGGCGCGGGCCCGCAGGCTGCGGACCAGGCCGGGGGTGTCGCCGAGGCCGCGCCACAGCTCGGAGGCGCGGGCGTAGGCGCGGGCCGCCTCGTGGGGCAGCCCGGCCCGGCCGAGCGCCTCGCCCGCGAGGTGGGCGAGGGCCGCGTGGTCGTCCTGCTCCGGCCGGCTGCGGGCCGACTCGGCCGCCCGGAGCCAGTGTTCGGCGGCGGCACGGTGTTCGCCGAGGGCGCTGAGGCTCTCGCCGAGCCACCAGCGCGTCTGCATCACGGCGCCCTCGCCGTGGGTCTCGGCCGAGAGTTCGGTGAGGACGCCTTCGAGTACCTCGGCGGCCTCCGCGTGCCGGTTCTCGCGCAGCAGCAGCCCGCCGAGCCGGTGGCGCGCCCAGGCGCCCAGGGTGCCGCTCTCGCCCGCCTCGTCCGCCCAGTGCGCCGCCTCCAGGGCGTGCGCGGCCGCCTCGGCGCCCTGTCCCGTCCCTTCGGGTCCTCCGGTGGCGCCGAGGAGGTCGGAGAGGCGCAGGTGCACCCGGGCCCTGCCGGAAGCGGTGAGGTGGCCGCCCCCGTGCTCCAGGGCGGCCCCGGCCGCTGCCAGGGCGCCCGCCAAGTCGCCGCGCCCGCGCAGCAGATCGCTGAGCCGGATCTCGAACTCGGCCGCGAACCAGGGCACTTCGGCGCGTGTGAACCCCTCGGCCGCGGTGCGGTAGTGCGTACCGGCGGCCGTGAACTCGCCCCGGTGCTCCGCCAGTTCACCGAGCGCGGCGTGCGCCTCGGCGAGCCGGGAGGGGAGCGGGGGCTCATCGGCGTGCGCCTCGGCGAACGCGAGCAACTCCTCGGCGGCCCGCTCCGCCTCGCGGAAGGCTTCGTCGGAGGTCTGCTCCGCTTGACGGAAGGCCTCGTCTTGACGGAAGGCCTCGTCGGAGGTCTGCTCCACCTCGCGGCCGAACTCTCCGACTACGCGGCCGAACCCCTCGGCTGCCGGGGCGAACTCCCCGGCTACGGGGGCGACTTGCCCGGCTGCCGAGGCGGATTGCCCGGCGGCGAACGCGGCTTGCGCTTTCCCTTCGCCGACGGCGGCGGAGTCAGCTCGCCCAGCCTCGTCTCGCCCTGCCTTGTCTCGCCCTGCCCCGTCCTCGATCGTGGAGACGGTCTCCCTCGCGGCCCCGGGTCCTGCCACGGCCCCGGTCTCTTCCCCGGTCGCGTCCGCCCGGGCCACCCCGGCCAGCAGCACCCGTACCCGCGCGGCGAGGACCGCGGCGGTCCCCGAGGCTCCCGTGGCGCCCCGGGAGTGCAGGGCGAGGACCCGGGAGCGGGCCTCGGCCGCGGTTGCCCGGGCCTCGGGCAGGAGGCCGGTGCGGGCGAGTACCGCGGCGGCGCGGGCGCGGCAGGCCTCGGCCTCGCCGGGGTCGGCCGCCTCCTCGAAGAGGGCGGCCGCCTCGTGCAGGCGGGCCACCGCCTCGTCGGGCTCCGTCGCCGCGTCCCAGGCGCGGTGCTCGGCGATCCGGGCGCGGTCCCGGGCGCTGAGGGCGCGGTCACCGGCCTCCGCCGCCCGTGCCACCGCCGCCCAGGCTGCCACCGCCTCCGGGCGCTGGGCCGCGGTCGCCGCCCGTGCGTGGTCCAGGAGCGCGGCCAGCCGGTCCGTGGCGGCGGGGGCGTCCCCGGCACCGAGACCGTCTGCCCGCTGCCCTCCGGCACCGGGAGCGGAACCGTCACCGGGAGGGTCACCGGCACCGGGAGCGGCACCGGCGGGCGGTAGGGACGCGGCGGCGGTCGACGGGGGCTCGGCGGGCGGCAGGGACCCGGCGGTCGGCAGGTTCTCGGCGGCCGGTACCGGCGCAGGGCGCGGTACGGTCGCCGGCCGGGTCGTACGGATGCCGAGGGGCAGGCGCTCCGCGAGCGGCTGCGCGGACATGCGGGCGCGGACGCGGGCGCCGAGGTGGCCGGTGCCGTTGCGGGCGTCGAAGCGGGCGGCCAGGGCCAGGGTCTCGGCGCGGGCGTAGGCGGCGAGCCCGGCGGCCTGCCAGGTGCGGCCCGCCGGACCCGGCACCTGCTGGGAGCCGTGGCCGAGGGCGACCAGGCGGTCCATCAGGCGGGTCACCACGGCCAGGAACTCCATCCGGCTCAGCGGGTCGCCGTCGGCGGTGAAGTAGGCGGGGCGCTCGGCGAGCAGTTCCAGGGCACGGGGTTCGTTGCCGGTGAGCGCGCAGAACTCGACGTGGTCCGCGAAGGCCTCCCGCATGCTCTCCATCGGGCGCACCAGGCGCAGCCCGCGCAGATGGTTCGCGCGGGCCTCGTCCGGGCGGCCCTCGCGCAGCAGCGGCAGAAGCGAGGAGGCGAGGGCGGCGTGCGGTTCGTGGGCGCAGCTGTGCTCGCCGGACAGGACCGGTGCCCACAGGGCGAGGGCGGCGCGGTCCTCGCCCCGGTGGGCCTGCCAGGAACCCTGCTCGTGCAGTTCGCAGGCGTGGCAGTCGGCCATGTCGTCGCGGTCGGCGGCGAGCCAGGCCTCGTAGGCCCGCTGGGCGCGCGCGGTGTCGCCGATGTGGCGGGCGACGGCGTGCTCGCAGGAGCGCACCGCCCGCTCGGAGTGCCCGGCGAGCCGGTAGCGGTGCGCCATCTCGGCGAGCCACTTCTCGATGGAGGCGAGCGGGATGTGCGGCTGTTCGAGCATGCCCGCGGACATCCACTTGAAGACCCAGTGCAGGGAGTGCGCCTCGTAGGAGTCGAAGTCGGCCGGGCGCTCGTCCCACATGCGCAGCAGCCGCGCGAAGGGCACGAACATCTTGTCCTTCTCGGAGCTGTAGTTGTACGACCGCAGCTGGTGTCCGAGGGCCTCCACCACCGCGAGCGGGATGCCGAGCCGCTCGGCCTCGGCGAGCAGCTGCTCGGCGCGGGCGTTGCGGGCCGGGCCCTCCGGCTGCTCGTCGTTCTCGGCGACGGCCGCCCGCAGCTCGCCGAAGTCCATGGCCGGGGAGCCGGGCCGGGGGTGGCTCATGTGCCGTCCTGTTCCGGGGCGTGGTGGGTGGCCCATTCGAGCAGGCCGAGGAAGGAGCGGTTGAGGAGCGCCGAGTCGGCGGGGCGCAGCGGGCGCTGGGCCATCAGCAGTGCCTGGCCGTAGAGGGATTCCACCGCGGTGCCGACGAGTTCGGAGTCGCCGAGCGAACTGACGCGCCGTACCAGCGGGTTGAGGTGGTTGAGGACGAGGCGGGCGCGCGGGGCCTCGCCGCGCAGCGAGCCGAGGATGCCCGCCCAGAGCTCGTCGGCGCCCTCCGCGGCCTCCTCGCGGGCCTGTTCGTGGCGGGCGGCCCGGTCGTCCAGGTGCAGGGCGGGCACCGAGAGCGGGTGGAAGGAGCGCAGCGCCACCTCGCAGCCGAGCGCGTCGAGCCGGGCGCGGGCGGTGCCGAGGAACCCGGCGAGCGCCAGCTCCTCGGCGGGCTCGACGGGATCCAGGTGCGCGGTGACGGTGTCGGCGTCGAGTTCGGCGGCCACCGTGCCCGGGCGGACCGAGGGCAGCGCCTCGATGAGGGCGGCGTCGTAGGTGTAGCCGCCGTTGACGACGCCGATGCCCTGGGCGGCGGCGATCGGCGCGACCTGGCGGAACTCCTCCACGGTGCGGGTGAAGTGCACCACCGGGTGCCGCCCGGCGAACTCCTCCAGGCTGAGCTGCCCGTCGGTGGTCTCGAAGGGCAGCCAGGGCAGCATGGTGCGCAGCATGTCCGGGTCGTGGCGGGCCAGCGACTTCACGCCGAGGTGGTGCACGGCGAGGAAGGCGCCGAGCCGCTCGGGGTCCCCGGCCGCGAGGCGGGCGAGCCAGTCCCGCAGATGGGCGCCGAGGGCGTCCCGGACGGTGGCGAGGGTCTCGTCCTCGTACAGGGACTCGCGCGAGGCGGTGGGCCGCAGGCTGTCCGTGTCGAGGACGCAGCGCACGAAGAACGCCCAGTCCGGCAGGAGTTGCTCGGCCCGCTCGGTCAGCAGCATGCCCTTGAGGTGCACCCGGTGGCGGGCGCGCTGGGCCGGGCTGACCGCGGCGGGCAGCACATGGGCGACGCCGCGGACGCCCGCCAGCGGGATGTCCAAGACGATGCTGTCCAGCGGGGTGAAGCCGAAGACCTCCCGGCAGTGCGCGGACAGGGCGCCGCGCCGGGCGGCCGGGCTCGGGTACGAGCGGTCCCAGGGCGCGGGCAGCTCGCCGATCGGCTCCTCGCCGACCCGTACGTCGTAGGGCAGCAGGGCGCCGAAGTCCCGGGCCAGCGCGCGCACCCGGTCCTCGGTCAGCCATTCGCGGGTGTCGCCGCGGGCCACCAGGTGGACGGTGGTGCCCGGTTCGGGGCGCGCGGCCTGATCGAGGGTGCGCACGGTGTACGAGCCGTCGTCGCTCGCGGTCCACTCCACCGGGGGCGCCCCGGGCTCGCGGGCGCTGCGGCTGACCACCCGGATGCGGTCGGCGACCACGAAGCAGGCGAGCAGCCCGATGCCGAACTGCCCGAGGAACCCGGCCTGTCCCTCCCGCGCGGCCTCAAGACCGTCGGCCCGCTTGGAGCTGCGCCCGATGGTGGCGAGCAGGCTGTGCACATCCGCCTCGGTCAGGCCGATGCCGGTGTCCTCCACCCGCAGGGCGCCCTCCTCGGCGTACAGGCGCACCCGGGCCGGGGCGCCGGGCTCCTCGGCGAGGCGGGCGGTGAGGGCGTCGACGGCGTTCTGCAGCAGCTCGCGCAGATAGACCTTGGGGCTGGAGTAGAGGTGGTGGGAGAGGAGGTCCACCAGTCCGCGCAGGTCGACCTGGAAGGAGTGCGGCGACGGCGGTGTCGGCGGGGTCGGCAATGTCGAAGGGTCCATGCTCGCTTCGCCGGTGGGGGGAGGGCGGCGCGGGTCGGGCGGTTCCGGTGGGAACCGCGGGCGGCTGCGGGGGAGGGCGTCATCCTAGGCCGCCGGTCAGCCTTGTGACCAGCCGATCATCGGGTAACTGCCGTGCTGCGGAGGGTGGTCGGCCGCCCGCTCGCGGGGCGCGCGGCCGACTCCCTTGTGGTGTACGGAGGTTGGGCCGGCCCTGCCGCGGGGCGTGGCGCCTTCCGGGTGCGGGCGGGCGGCGGCCGGGTGAGGGCCGGTGCCCGGTTGCCGGGCGTTGTCGGTGCCGTGGTGTCCAATGGGGGCGTGTCCGTGCCCGAAGAAGCGCAGCCCCAGCCGCTGCGACAGCCCCTGAAGAAGGTCCTCGGCGCCGCCACCGCGAAGGTGATGGCCGAGGCACTCGACATGCACACCGCAGGCGACCTCCTGCACCACTACCCCCGGCGCTACGCCGAGCGCGGCGAGCTGACCCGCCTCGCCGAACTCCCGCTCGACGAGCACGTCACCGTGGTCGCCCAGGTCGCCACCGCCCGGATCCTCACCTTCAACTCCGGTCGCGGGCAGCGCCTGGAGGTCGTCATCACCGACGGCAGCGGACAGCTCCAGCTGGTCTTCTTCGGCCGCGGGGTGCACAAGCCGCACAAGGATCTGCTGCCGGGCACGAGGGCGATGTTCGCGGGCAAGGTCTCCGTCTTCAACCGCAAGCTGCAACTGGCGCACCCCGCCTACCAGTTGCTGCGCGGCGAGGGAGCCGAGGACGCGGTGGACAGCTGGGCGGGCGCGCTCATCCCGCTCTACCCGGCCACCGCGAAGCTGGAGTCCTGGAAGATCGCCAAGGCGGTGGACGCGGTGCTGCCCAGCGCCCAGGAGGCCCTGGACCCGCTGCCGCCCGCGCTGCGCGAGGGCCGCGGACTGCTGCCGCTGCCCGAGGCCCTGGAGAAGATCCACCGGCCGCGCACCAAGGCCGACATCGAGCAGGCCCGGGCCCGCCTCAAATGGGACGAGGCCTTCGTCCTGCAGGTGGCCCTCGCCCGCCGTCGCCACGACGAGAGCCAACTGCCCGCCGTGGCCCGGGTCCCCGGCCCGGACGGCCTCCTCGACGCCTTCGACGCCCGCCTGCCCTTCACCCTCACCGAGGGTCAGCGGACGGTCAGCGCGGAGATCTTCGCCGCCCTCGCCACCGACCACCCCATGCACCGGCTGCTCCAGGGCGAGGTCGGCTCCGGCAAGACCCTGGTCGCCCTGCGCGCCATGCTCGCCGTGGTCGACGCGGGCGGCCAGGCCGCGATGCTCGCCCCGACCGAGGTGCTCGCCCAGCAGCACCACCGCTCGATCACCGAGATGATGGGCGAGCTGGCCGAGGGCGGCACCCTCGGCGCGGCCGAGAAGTCCACCAAGGTCGTGCTGCTCACCGGCTCGATGGGCGCCGCCGCCCGCCGCCAGGCCCTGCTGGACCTGGTCACCGGCGAGGCCGGGATCGTCATCGGCACCCACGCGCTGATCGAGGACAAGGTGCGCTTCCACGACCTCGGCCTGGTCGTGGTCGACGAGCAGCACCGCTTCGGCGTGGAGCAGCGCGACGCCCTGCGCGGCAAGGGCAAGCAGCCGCCGCACCTGCTCGTCATGACGGCCACCCCCATCCCGCGCACCGTCGCCATGACCGTCTTCGGCGACCTGGAGACCTCCGTCCTGGACCAGCTCCCCGCCGGTCGCTCCCCGATCGCCAGCCATGTGGTGCCCGCCCAGGACAAGCCGCACTTCCTCGCCCGCGCCTGGGAGCGGGTCCGCGAGGAGGTCCGCCAGGGCCACCAGGCGTACGTGGTCTGCCCCCGGATCGGCGACGGCGAGGACGAGAAGGCGGCCCCCAAGGGCGGCAAGGGCGGCGCCAAGAGCAAGGAGTCCGCCGCCGAGGACCCGGAGAAGCGCCCGCCGCTCGCGGTGGTCGAGGTCGCCGCCGAGCTGTCCGCGGGCCCGCTGAAGGGCCTGCGGGTGGAGATCCTGCACGGCAGGATGGCGCCCGAGGACAAGGACGCGGTGATGCGCCGCTTCGCCGCGGGCGAGAGCGACGTCCTGGTGGCCACCACCGTGATCGAGGTCGGGGTGAACGTCCCCAACGCCACCGCCATGGTCATCATGGACGCCGACCGCTTCGGCGTCTCCCAGCTGCACCAGCTCCGCGGCCGGGTCGGCCGGGGCTCCGCGCCCGGGCTCTGCCTCCTCGTCACCGAGATGCCGGAGGCGAGCCCCGCCCGGGCCCGGCTCGGCGCGGTCGCCGCCACCCTGGACGGCTTCGAGCTCTCCCGTATCGACCTCGAACAGCGCCGCGAGGGCGATGTGCTCGGCCAGGCCCAGTCCGGGGTGCGCTCCAGCCTCAAGGTCCTCGCCGTCATCGAGGACGAGGAGATCATCGCCGAGGCGCGGCAGGAGGCGAGCGCCCTGGTCGCCGAGGACCCGGAGCTCCAGGGCTATCCCGGGCTGCGCACCGCCCTGGACGCCCTGCTCGACGAGGAGCGCGAGCAGTACCTCGACAAGGGCTGAGCGGAGGGGACAGGGGGTGGCCGCCCCGGCCCCGCCGCCTATCGTGGAAAGGCACCGCGTACGAGCCGGGACCACCCCGTACGCGGGAGAATCCGGAATCCGGCCACCCTGAACAACCCGGCCGACCCGAACACCCCGCAGAACGAGCAGCAGAACGAAGGGCTCCGATGACCCGCGTGATCGCCGGCCGGGCCGGTGGGCGCCGACTCGCCGTACCGCCGGGCAACGGCACCCGCCCGACCTCCGACCGGGCGCGTGAGGGCCTCTTCTCCACCTGGGCCTCGCTGCTCGGCGGCGGCTTCGAGGGCGAGCGCGTCCTGGACCTCTACGGCGGATCCGGCGCGGTCGGCCTGGAGGCGCTCTCCCGCGGCGCCGCGCACTGCCTGCTCGTCGAGTCCGAGGCCCGGGCGGTACGCACCCTGCGGGAGAACGTCCGCGCGCTCGGCCTGCCCGGCGCCGAGGTCAGGGCGGGCCGGGCGGAGCAGATCGCGGCGGCCCCGGCCCCCGGGGAACCGTACGGACTGGTCTTCCTGGACCCCCCCTACGCGGTGCCCGACACGGAACTGCGGGAGATCCTGATCACACTGCGCGCGGGCGGCTGGCTCACCGAGGACGCGCTGGTCACCGTGGAGCGCGCCACCCGGGGCGGCCCCTACACCTGGCCGGAGGGCTTCGAGGAACTGCGCTCCCGCCGCTACGGCGAGGGAACGTTTTGGTACGGTCGCGCCGCCGCTGTGACCGTCCCCGGACGCACAGACGCCCCATGACACCGGAGAGCGAGGGACTTCAGTTGCGCCGCGCCGTCTGTCCCGGGTCGTTCGACCCCATCACCAACGGACATCTCGACATCATCTCCCGGGCCTCCCGGCTGTACGACGTCGTGCACGTCGCGGTGATGATCAACCAGTCCAAGAAGGGCCTCTTCGAGGTCGAGGAGCGGATCGAGCTGATCCGCGAGGTCACCGCCGAGTTCGGCAACGTCGAGGTCGAGTCCTTCCACGGGCTCCTCGTGGACTTCTGCAAGCAGCGCGACATCCCGGCCATCGTGAAGGGCCTGCGCGCCGTCAGCGACTTCGACTACGAACTCCAGATGGCCCAGATGAACAACGGCCTCTCCGGAGTCGAGACGCTCTTCGTGCCGACCAACCCGACCTACAGCTTCCTCTCCTCCTCGCTGGTCAAGGAGGTCGCCAACTGGGGCGGCGACGTCGCCCACCTGGTGCCCCCGCAGGTGCTCGGCGCCCTGAACCGGCGCCTCGGCCGCACCTGAGGAGCCGGGCGGGAGCCGTCCGGTGCCTGAGGGTCCGTCAGCCGGTGTCGGCGGGCCCGCGCCAGGCCGTACAGTCGTGAGCGTCCGTCTCCCGCGACCCGGGGGCGTCCGGCTCCCGTCAAGGGACTCCCGTCAAGGCAAGAGAGTGGCGAGCACACGGTGGACGTGCAGAAGAAGCTCGACGAGATCGTCGGCGCAGTCACAGGCGCCCGGTCCATGCCCATGTCGGCCTCCTGCGTGGTCAACCGCGCCGAGCTGCTCGCGCAGCTCGAAGAGGTCCGCGCGGCGCTGCCCGGCTCGCTGGCCCAGGCGCAGGAGCTGATCGGCGACCGGGACCAGATGGTCGCCGAGGCCCGCCAGGAGGCCGAGCGCATCCTCGCCTCCGCCCGCGCCGAACGCGGCTCCCTCGTCTCCGGCACCGAGATCGCCCGGCACTCCCAGGACGAGGCCGAGCGCATCCTCGCCGAGGCCCGCCGCGAGGCCGAGGAGGTCCGCGCCGAGGCCGACGACTACGTCGACTCCAAGCTGGCCAACTTCGAGGTCGTCCTCACCAAGACCCTCGGCTCGGTCGGCCGCGGCCGCGAGAAGCTGCTCGGCGCCCAGCCCGGCGGCGAGCAGGGCTACGAGGACCCCGACTACGCCGAGGCCCCCGAGCGCAGCCAGGACCCCGAGACGCTGCGGCAGCGCGCCGACGCCTATGTGGACGTGAAGCTCGGCGCCTTCGAGGCGGTGCTCGCCAAGACCCTGGAGGCGGTGGGCCGCGGCCGCCAGAAGCTGCACGGCCGGGTCGCCACCGACGAGCTCGCCGCCCTCGCGGAGCTGGGCGCCGAGGGCGGCCACACCACCGACTCGGACTACCTCGCGGGCCTCGCGGGACCCGTCGCCGCGCCGGCCGTGCCCGCACCGGCCGCCCCCGCCGCCCCCGAGCAGCTCGCGGCGGTCCCGCCGCCCCCGTCCCAGACGCCCTTCGCCCAGCCCGAGCAGCCGTCCTACGCCCCTGCCGGGCAGGAGGCCGCCGCCCAGGCCGGGGCCTACGCCGCCCAGGACCCGTACGGCTACCAGCAGCAGGATCCCTACGGCGGCTACCAGCAGCCCTACGCCCAGCCGGATGCCTACGGCTACCCGCAGCAGCAGGATCCCTACGCCCAGGGCGGCTACCCGCCCGCGCCCTATCCGCAGGACCCGCTCCAGGGCCAGGACCCGCTCGGCCAGGGCTACGACCCGGCCGCCTACGACCCCGGGCACGGCTACCCGCAGAGCCGCCATCCCCAGGCCCCGCAGGAGCCCACCGCCCTGGACGAGACCAGCCTCTTCGACACCGGGATGATCTCGGCGGAGCAGCTGCGCCGGTACGAACAGGGCCGCTGAACCCGGGCCCCCGGCCGCCGGACCGGCCGCCGCCGACCGCCCCGAGCGTGCTCGGGGAGCCCGGATTGGGCCGTGGGCGAAAGGTCAAGTATCCTGGCTCTTCGGTCACGCGCGCGTCGCGCCGTGCGCCGATCACCGCTGTACGAGGCTCGCCCGTTCCGACGGGCCTGGGCCGTGCGGCACCCCACCGAGTTCTGAGGACCGACAGCAGGAATGGCCGCGAACGCCCGCCTTGACCACCGCAACCCGCTCGTGTTCGACACACATGAGCTGGGCCGGCGTCCCGGCGCGCTCCAGCGTCTTGACCGGACCGTCGACGCCCCGGGAGGTGAGGCGCCCTTCGGTATCCAGGGCGTCGTACAGGTGCCGGAAGGCGCCCCGGTGGAACTCGACCTCCGTCTGGAGTCCGTCATGGAAGGTGTGCTCGTCACCGGCACCGCCCGTGCCACGGCCGAGGCGGAGTGCGTAAGGTGTCTGGAGCCGCTCGGACTCGACGTCGAAGCGGACTTCCAGGAGATGTTCTCGTACCCTGACGCCGACGAGCGGGGCCGTGGGATCGCACGATCCGAACCGGACCCGGCCGAGGACGAGGAGGACGAGGACAGGCTCTTCCTCGAGGACGGCATGTTCGACCTCGAACCCGTGCTGCGGGATGCGGTGGTGCTCGCACTGCCGATGCAGCCGGTGTGCCGGGAGGACTGCCCGGGACTGTGCTCCGAGTGCGGAGTCAGGCTCGCGGACGACCCGGACCACCACCACGACGCCGTCGACATCCGTTGGGCGGCACTGCAGGGACTCGCCGGAACCACCCGGGACGGCGAGAAGGACGAGATGAGCGGTGAGGGGCCCGAGTCGGGACCCGCCGCCGAGAAGCAGGAGAAGTAGCCGTGGCTGTTCCGAAGCGGAAGATGTCGCGCAGCAACACGCGCCACCGCCGGTCGCAGTGGAAGGCTGCGGTCCCCACCCTGGTCGCGTGCGAGCGCTGCCGTGAGCCCAAGCAGCAGCACATCGCCTGCCCCGCTTGCGGCACCTACAACAAGCGCCAGGTCCTCGAGGTCTGAGCGGCTGGTGAGAGGCACAGTGTCGGAAACCCGGGAAACCCGGAAGAACGCCCCGCGCTCCGGTGGGAGCGCAGCGGCGGACACGGCCTCGTCCCACACGCTTCTGGAAGGGCGGCTCGGCTATCGGCTCGAGTCCGCCCTTCTGGTGCGCGCGCTGACCCACCGTTCCTACGCGTACGAGAACGGCGGCCTGCCCACCAACGAGCGCCTGGAGTTCCTCGGGGACTCCGTGCTCGGCCTGGTGGTCACGGACACGCTGTACCGCACCCACCCCGATCTGCCCGAGGGCCAACTGGCCAAGCTGCGGGCCGCGGTGGTCAACTCGCGTGCGCTGGCGGAGGTGGGCCGCGGGCTCGAACTCGGTTCCTTCATCCGGCTCGGCCGCGGTGAAGAGGGCACGGGCGGCCGGGACAAGGCCTCCATCCTCGCCGACACCCTCGAAGCGGTGATCGGCGCGGTCTACCTCGACCAGGGACTCGACGCGGCGGCGGAGCTGGTGCACCGGCTCTTCGACCCGCTGATCGAGAAGTCCTCCAACCTCGGTGCCGGACTGGACTGGAAGACCAGCCTCCAGGAACTCACCGCGACCGAGGGGCTCGGCGTGCCCGAGTACCTGGTCTCGGAGACCGGCCCCGACCACGAGAAGACCTTCACAGCTGCCGCCCGCGTCGGAGGCGTCTCGTACGGCACCGGCACTGGCCGCAGCAAGAAGGAAGCAGAGCAGCAGGCTGCCGAGTCGGCCTGGCGCGCCATCCGCGCCGACGCCGACGCACAGGCGAAGGCGGCGGCCGCCGAGGCCGCCGAGGGGCAGCAGCCCCCGTCCGGGGCCGGCTCCCCGGCACCGGGCTCCGCCCCGGCCTGAGCCGGACGAAACGCAGGTGCCCGCGCCCCGGTCCGCCGGGGAGCGGGCACTCTCGTCTGCGGCCCACCCGGTGAAGGACCTGCGGCCCACCCCGCGAAGGACCGCGGCCCGCCCCGCGAAGGAGAAGAGAGTGCCCGAGCTGCCCGAGGTCGAGGTCGTACGCCGCGGACTCGCGCGCTGGGTGGCCCACCGCCCGGTGGCGAGCGCCGAGGTGCTGCACCCGCGGGCGGTACGCCGCCACCTCGCGGGCGGCGAGGACTTCGCCCGCCGCCTCGGCGGGGTCACCTTCGCCACCCCGCACCGGCGCGGCAAGTACCTGTGGCTGCCGGTCGAGGACGCCGGCTTCTCCGTACTGGCCCACCTCGGCATGAGCGGACAGCTCCTGGTGAAGACCGAGGCGGCCCCCGACGAGAAGCACCTGCGGATCCGCATCCGCTTCGCCGACGCGCTCGGCACCGAGCTCCGCTTCGTCGACCAGCGCACCTTCGGCGGCCTCTCGCTGCACGAGAACACCGCGGAGGGACTTCCCGAGGTCATCGCCCACATCGCCCGCGACCCGCTGGACCCGGACTTCGACGAGGAGTCCTTCCACACCGCGCTGCGCCGCCGCCGCACCACCGTCAAACGCGCCCTGCTCGACCAGTCCCTGATCAGTGGCGTCGGCAACATCTACGCGGACGAGGCCCTGTGGCGCGCCAGGCTCCACTACGACCGGCCGACCGCCACCCTCACCCGCCCCAAGTCGGCCGAACTCCTCGGCCACGTACGGGAGGTGATGACCGCCGCGCTCGGCGTCGGCGGCACCAGCTTCGACAGCCTCTACGTCAATGTGAACGGCGAGTCCGGCTACTTCGACCGCTCGCTCGACGCCTACGGCCGCGAGGACGAACCCTGCCGCCGCTGCGGCACCCCGATGCGCCGCCGCCCCTGGATGAACCGCTCCAGCTACTTCTGCCCGCGCTGCCAGCGGGCACCACGGGCGGTACCCGCTTGAGGGGTTGGGCGGCTGGTACGTGAAGTACCTTCGTTCGGCGGTGAGTTGACGGCCCTGGCTGAGGGGGCGTCAATTCCCTTGCGTCACACGGTGGTCAGCACATCCCCGAAACCGCGCCCGATGCCGGGGACGTGCCGCTCAGTACCCGAAGTCCTGGGTCCACCAAGGCCCGCCGTCGCCGAAGTGGGCGCCGACGCCGAGCCGGGTGAACTCGCAGTTGAGGATGTTGGCGCGGTGGCCCTCGCTGTTCATCCAGGAGTCCATGACCGCCTCGGCGTCCGCCTGGCCACGGGCTATGTTCTCGCCGCCGAGCCCGGATATGCCCGCCTGTTCGGCGCGGTCCCAGGGGGTGTCGCCGTCCGGGTCGGTGTGGTCGAAGAAGTCCCTGGCGTCCATGTCCTTGCTGAAGTTCTCGGCGAGGGCGGCCAGTTCGGCGTCCGGCTTGACGGGGGAGCAGCCCGCCGCGGCCCGCTCCTCGTTCACCAGGTTGAGCACCTGGGTCTCCGGGTTCCCGCCGGGGGAGGGGGAGGCCGGGGGCTCGCCGGTGCGTGTCGGCCGGGGCGCGGCGGTGGTCTTCTCCGGGGCCGTGGTCTTGTGCGGGGTCGCCGTCCTGCCGGGGGCGGTGGACTTCTCGGGGGTGGCCGTCCGCTCGGGGCGCGGGCTCTTCTTCGGCTCGGCGCTCTCGCGGCCGCTCCGCTCCGGGCGCGGCTCGGGCTTGCCGGAACCCTTGGCCGGGGAGGTCGGGCTGGCCGGATTGTCCGAGGGGCTCGCGGATCCGGTGCCGGCCCGCGCCCACGGCGGGAGCTCGGCGCCGGTCTGGGTGCGCAGGCCCGAGGGGCTCCGGTCGGCGCGTACCGTCTCGTGGCCGCCGTCCGAGGTGAGGTGGAGGCTGTCGGCGGGGAGCACACCGGTGGCCAGGGCCACCACGCCCGCCGCGACCGCGGCGGAGGCACCCAGCACTCCCGTACGCATGGGCACGGAGCCCTTCTTCCGATGGCGTCCCATACTCCGGCCTTTCTCCTCCAGCGCCCCCCTTGAGGGGAATTCACCCAATCGAGTGAGACTTATTGGAGGGGGACGGTACCCCATGGGGGGCGGTACGGGTGTGCTCCGAGAGCGGCCGGACGGTTAGCGTGCAGCCATGACGGAAGAAGTCCGGCTCACCGCCTGGGTGCGGGGCCGCGTGCAGGGCGTGGGTTTCCGCTGGTTCACCAGGGCGCGGGCGCTGGAGATCGGCGGGCTGAGTGGCTTTGCTCTCAACCTGGACGACGGCCGGGTCCAGGTGGTCGCCGAGGGCCCCCGTGAAGGCTGCGAAAACCTGCTCGACTGGCTCCGCGCGGGCGACACACCCGGGAAGGTCACGGGCGTCACTGAGATCTGGGACACCCCGCGGGGCGGTTACGAGAGCTTCGCGATTCGCTGAGGGGAAGCCGCCGGGAAGCGGTCTGAGGCCCCGCCGGGGCGCTCCCGCCGACCGCGGCGCGCAGAAATTCCCAGGTGATTGCCGAAAGGGTCTTGCCCGGCGGCGCGCCGCGAGCAAAAATGATCTCCACGCGCCCGCCGTGCAGAGGGTTGCGCC
Organism: Streptomyces physcomitrii; assembly: GCF_012273655.1. Taxonomy (GTDB): domain Bacteria; phylum Actinomycetota; class Actinomycetes; order Streptomycetales; family Streptomycetaceae; genus Streptomyces; species Streptomyces physcomitrii. Next base: position 50,423 of record NZ_JAAWWP010000007.1, read on the forward strand.
CGGCAAGCGGTGCCGCACATTCCGTGCGCTGACACCCCGGCCGCCCGCCGATACGGGCCGTGATCGTGTTGACCGTCAAACTTTTTGGTGAGACTCTGGAAGTCCCCGCGCACCTTGGTCGTTCGGCATGTGACAAGAGCCCGCAACAACGAGCATGCCGAGGCCGGGGCAGCGATTTCCCTCACGACCACGACCCCACCGCATCGGTCGGTCACTCATTGTGGAGGACCATCCATCATGGCAAAGGCGCTTCTCGGTTACGTCGGCGGCTCCGACCCGCGACTCCTCGCCGAGATGCGAAGGCTCCAGCAGCGTGTCCAGGATCTGGAATCCGAGCTCGGACGGATCCAGGCCGAGAACGACGCGCTGGCGGCTGCCGCATCGCACGGCGACCCGCTCCTCGAGGGCATCGACGTATCCCAGGCCGAGCCTGCGCTCACCTGACGATCCCTGCTCACCCACTACCGTGATCGGGCTGCCGTCTGGGCAGCCCCTCGCTCGAAACCGCAAGGGACGCTTCGGCGTCCCTTCTGCTTTGTGTCCGGCCCCCGTTCGCGCCGGACGGCTCCCCGGGCCCCTTTCGACACCTGTCATGTGCCCTCCACCTAGGACAGTGAAACCGCGTGTTCACCCGCTGAGACACCGCAGGCAGGCGCCTCGACGCGCGGCGGCGGCTTCGAGCGGGCGGCGGTGCCGCGGCGGACCGGGCAGGTAGAGTCCAGCGGCGTGCACCTCAAGGCCCTGACCCTGCGCGGCTTCAAATCCTTCGCCTCGGCCACGACGCTGAGATTCGAGCCGGGCATCACCTGCGTCGTCGGACCGAACGGTTCCGGCAAGTCGAACGTCGTCGACGCGCTGAGCTGGGTCATGGGCGAACAGGGCGCCAAGTCCCTGCGCGGCGGCAAGATGGAGGACGTCATCTTCGCCGGCACCACCGGGCGCCCCCCGCTCGGCCGCGCCGAGGTCTCGCTCACCATCGACAACTCCGACGGCGCCCTGCCCATCGAGTACGCCGAGGTCACCATTACGCGGATCATGTTCCGCAACGGCGGCAGCGAGTACCAGATCAACGGCGACACCTGCCGCCTCCTCGACATCCAGGAACTCCTCTCCGACTCCGGCATCGGCCGCGAGATGCACGTCATCGTCGGCCAGGGCCAGCTCGACTCCGTACTGCACGCCGATCCGATGGGCCGCCGCGCCTTCATCGAGGAGGCCGCGGGTGTCCTCAAGCACCGCAAGCGCAAGGAGAAGGCGCTGCGGAAGCTGGACGCGATGGGGGCCAACCTCGCCCGGGTGCAGGACCTCACCGACGAACTCCGCCGCCAGCTCAAGCCGCTCGGGCGGCAGGCCGCCGTCGCCCGCCGGGCCGCCGTCATCCAGGCCGATCTGCGCGACGCCCGCCTGCGGCTGCTCGCCGACGACCTCGTCGGCCTCCAGGAGGCGCTGCGCACCGAGGTCGCCGACGAGGCCGCCCTCAAGGAGAGCAAGGAGGCCACCGAGGCCGAGCTGAAGGCCGCGCTGCACCGCGAGGGCCGGTTGGAGGACGAGGTCCGGCGCCTGGCCCCGCGGCTCCAGCAGGCCCAGCAGACCTGGTACGAACTCTCCCAGCTCGCCGAGCGGGTGCGCGGCACCGTCAGCCTCGCCGACGCCCGGGTCAAGAGCGCCACCGGCGCGCCCCCCGAGGAGCGCCGCGGCCGGGATCCGGAGGACCTGGAGCGCGAGGCCGCCCGGATCCGCGAGCAGGAGGCCGAACTCGAAGCCGCCCTGGAGGCCGCGGAGCGCGCCCTGGAGGACACCGTCTCCCACCGCGCCGAGCTGGAACGCGAACTCGCCGCCGAGGAACGCCGCCTGAAGGACCTCGCCCGCGCCATCGCCGACCGCAGGGAGGGCCTGGCCCGGCTCAACGCGCAGGCGGGGGCGGCCCGTTCACGCGCCGCCTCGGCCCAGCAGGAGATCGAGCGGCTGGCCGCCGCCCGCGACGAGGCGCAGCAGCGCGCGGTCACCGCCCAGGAGGAGTACGAGCAGCTGCAGGCCGAGGTCGACGGGCTCGACGCCGACGACACCGAACTCGCCGCCCGGCACGAGGGCGCCAAGCAGGCGCTCGCCGAGGCCGAGTCCGCGCTCTCGGCCGCGCGGGAGGCCGCCGCCGAGGCCGACCGCTCCCGGGCCGCGCTCGCCGCCCGGCACGAGACGCTCGCCCTCGGACTGCGCCGAAAGGACGGCACCGGCGCCCTCCTCGACGCCAAGGACCAGCTCACCGGCGTCCTCGGCCCCGCCGCCGGGCTGCTGAGCGTCAGCCCCGGCCATGAGGTGCCGCTGGCCGCCGCGCTCGGCGCCGCCGCCGACGCGATCGCGGTGGCCACTCCCGCGAGCGCCGCCGACGCCCTGCGGCTGCTGCGCAAACAGGACGCGGGCCGCGCCGCCCTGCTGCTCGCCGACGCCGCGGGACCCGCCGGCACCGCCCGCGTCGAAGGCCTCGCCTACGCCGCCGACCTGGTCCGCGCCCCGGCCGAACTGCTGCCCGCGGTACGGCGGTTGCTCGCCGGACTGGTCGTCGTACCCACCCTGGAGGATGCCGAGGACCTGGTCCGCGCCCACCCGGAACTGACCGCGGTGACCGCCGAAGGCGACCTGCTCGGCGCGCACTTCGCCCAGGGCGGCTCCGCCGGAGCACCGAGCCTGCTGGAGGTGCAGGCCTCCGTGGACGAGGCCGCGGCCCGCCTGGAGGAGCTGGCCGTACGGTGCGAGGAACTGGCCGCGGCGAAGGAGCGCGCGGTCGAGGGGCGCCGGGCCGCCGCGGCGCTCGTCGAGGAGCTGGGCGAGCGCAGGCGCGCCGCCGACCGCGAGAAGTCCGCCGTGGCCAAGGAGCTCGGCCGGCTCGGCGGTCAGGCCCGGGGCGCCGCGGGCGAGGCCGAGCGCGCGGCCGCCGCCGCGGACCGGGCGCAGGAGGCCTACGAGCGGGCGGCCACCGAGGCCGAGGAGCTGGCCGAGCGCCTTGCCGTGGCCGAGGAGACCTCCCCCTTCGGCGAGGACGAGGAGCCCGACACCGCCCACCGGGACCGGCTCGCCGCCGACGGGGCCAACGCCCGGCAGACCGAGATGGAGGCGCGGCTCCAGGTCCGTACCCACGAGGAGCGGGTCAAGGGGCTCGCCGGGCGGGCCGACGGCCTGGACCGCGCCGCGCGCGCCGAACGGGAGGCGCGGGCCAGGGCCGAGCAGCGCAGGGCCCGGATGCGGCACGAGGCCGAGGTCGCCGGGGCGGTCGCCTCCGGCGCGCGGCAGCTGCTCGCCCATGTCGAGGTCTCGCTGGCCCGCGCCGAGGCCGAGCGGGCGCTCGCCGAGCGGGCCAAGGGCGCCCGGGAGCAGGAGCTCGCCACCGCCCGCGGCCGGGGCCGCGACCTGAAGTCCGCGCTGGACAAGCTCACCGACTCGGTGCACCGCGGCGAGGTCCTCGGCGCCGAGAAGCGGATGCGGATCGAGCAGCTGGAGACCAAGGCCCTGGAGGAGCTGGGCGTCGAACCGGCGGGCCTGGTCGCGGAGTACGGCCCCGGGCAGCCGGTGCCGCCCTCCCCGCCCGCCGAGGGCGAGGAGCTGCCCGAGGACCCGGAGCACCCGCGCAACCGGCCCCGGCCCTTCGTCCGCGCCGAGCAGGAGAAGCGGCTGCGGTCCGCCGAGCGCGCCTACCAGCAGCTCGGCAAGGTGAACCCGCTGGCCCTGGAGGAGTTCGCGGCCCTGGAGGAGCGGCACCAGTTCCTCTCCGAGCAGCTGGAGGACCTGAAGAAGACCCGGGCCGACCTGCTGCAGGTGATCAAGGAGGTCGACGAGCGGGTGGAGCAGGTCTTCACCGAGGCCTACCGGGACACCGCGCGCGAGTTCGAGGGCGTCTTCTCACGGCTCTTCCCGGGCGGCGAGGGCCGGCTGATCCTCACCGACCCGGAGAACATGCTCACCACCGGTGTCGACGTCGAGGCCCGGCCGCCGGGGAAGAAGGTCAAGCGGCTCTCCCTGCTCTCCGGCGGCGAGCGCTCGCTGACCGCGGTGGCGATGCTGGTGTCGATCTTCAAGGCGCGGCCGAGTCCCTTCTACGTGATGGACGAGGTCGAGGCGGCGCTCGACGACACCAACCTGCAGCGCCTGATCCGCATCATGCAGGAGCTCCAGGAGGCCTCCCAGCTCATCGTGATCACGCACCAGAAGCGCACGATGGAGGTCGCCGATGCCCTCTACGGGGTGTCGATGCAGGGCGACGGTGTCTCCAAGGTGATCAGCCAGCGGCTGCGCTGAACCCCCGGCGCCACTCTTTGAGCCCATCATCTCTTCGACACATGAACACTTCCCGTCCCTTTACGGCGGCTTTCTTTCCCGAACCCACCCCTTGACGTAAAAACTTGAAGACATAAGGTCTCCTGCGTACCTCATCCCTTCAGGTGGTGGGCGCAGGGAACTTGTGCACCACTGGAAGGGTTCATCCCCCACGCCGTGGCGCGGGCCGCGGCCAGAGGAGTACCACGTGACCAGCACCTCGCAGGCCTCGCAGTCGGGGGCCGGCAGTCAAGGAGGGTCCGAGCACCTCGGACACGTCATCTTCATCGCCGCCGCGGCGGCGATGGGCGGTTTCCTCTTCGGTTACGACAGCTCCGTCATCAACGGTGCCGTGGAAGCCATCCGCGACCGCTACGACATCGGCTCCGGCACCCTGGCCCAGGTCATCGCGATCGCCCTGATCGGCTGTGCGATCGGCGCCGCCACCGCGGGCCGGATCGCCGACCGGATCGGCCGTATCCGCTGCATGCAGATCTCCGCCGTCCTGTTCACGGTGAGCGCGGTCGGCTCGGCGCTGCCCTTCGCGCTCTGGGACCTCGCGATGTGGCGCATCATCGGCGGCTTCGCGATCGGCATGGCCTCCGTCATCGGCCCCGCCTACATCGCCGAGGTGGCGCCGCCCGCCTACCGCGGCCGCCTCGGCTCCTTCCAGCAGGCCGCCATCGTCATCGGCATCGCCGTCTCGCAGCTCGTCAACTGGGGCATCCTGAACGCCGCCGACGGCGACCAGCGCGGCGAGCTGATGGGCCTGGAGGCCTGGCAGGTGATGCTCGGCGTGATGGTCATCCCCTCCGTCCTGTACGGGCTGCTGTCCTTCGCGATCCCCGAGTCCCCGCGCTTCCTCATCTCGGCGGGCCGGGACCAGAAGGCGCGTGAGGTGCTCGCCGAGGTCGAGGGCGAGGGCAGCGACCTCGACGGGCGGCTCGCCGAGATCCGTACCGCCATGCACCGCGAGCACAAGTCCACTTTCAAGGACCTGCTCGGCGGCGGGGGCTTCTTCTTCAAGCCGATCGTCTGGGTCGGCATCGGGCTCTCCGCCTTCCAGCAACTGGTCGGCATCAACGTCGCCTTCTACTACTCCTCGACGCTGTGGCAGTCCGTGGGCGTCAACCCGAGCGACTCCTTCTTCTACTCGTTCACCACCTCGATCATCAACATCATCGGCACCGTGATCGCGATGATCTTCGTCGACCGGGTCGGCCGCAGGCCGCTCGCCCTGATCGGCTCGGTCGGCATGGTGATCGGTCTCGCCCTGGAGGCCTGGGCCTTCTCCTACGACCTGGTGGACGGCAAACTGCCCGCGACCCAGGGCTGGGTCGCCCTGATCGCGGCCCACTGGTTCGTCCTCTTCTTCGCCCTGTCCTGGGGCGTGGTGGTCTGGGTCTTCCTCGGCGAGATGTTCCCGAACCGGATCCGGGCGGCCGCCCTCGGCGTCGCCGCCTCCGCGCAGTGGATCGCCAACTGGGCCATCACCGCGAGCTTCCCCTCGCTCGCCGACTGGAACCTCTCCGCCACGTACGTCATCTACTGCGTGTTCGCCGCGCTCTCCATCCCCTTCGTGCTCAAGTTCGTGAAGGAGACCAAGGGCAAGACCCTGGAGGAGATGGGCTAGCGACCCCGTCTCTCGTCCCCTCCCGGGGACCGCTCCCGCCACCCCGCCGCGCACCCGCGCCGCGGGGTGGCGACGCTCCGCGGCGGCGGGGCACACACGGGCCGGGAGCCCATGGCCGATACTGGGTGGCGTTATGGAAACCGTCATCCTTGCTGTAGTCATCGCCGTCGTCGTGCTCGGCGCACTCGGCGGGCTCGTCGTCGGCAGCCGCCGGAAGAAGCAGCTGCCCCCGCCCGAGGCGCCCCCCACCACCCCCGACCTCACCGCCCCGCCCACCGAACCGCAGGTCGGCGACGAGTCCGGCACCGCGGCCCCCGAAGCCCGCCGCACCGTCGAGGAGGTCGGGCTGCCCGAAGGCGCCGAGCCCTCGCCGGACCTCGTCGAGGCCGAGGCGCCCACCCCGATCGAGGTGCCCGAGCCGAGCGAGGGCCGCCTGGTGCGGCTGCGTGCCCGGCTCTCCCGCTCCCAGAACGCCCTCGGCAAGGGGCTGCTCACGCTCCTGTCCCGGGAGCACCTGGACGAGGACACCTGGGAGGAGATCGAGGACACCCTGCTCACCGCGGACGTCGGTGTCGCCGCGACCACCGAACTCGTCGACCGGCTGCGCGAACGCGTCCGGGTCCTCGGCACCCGCACCCCCGCCGAGCTGCGCACCCTGCTGCGCGAGGAACTGCTCGCCCTGGTCGGCCCGGACCTGGACCGCACCGTGCACACCGAGTCGCCGCTGGACACCCCGGGCATCGTGATGGTCGTCGGCGTGAACGGCACCGGCAAGACCACCACCACCGGCAAGCTCGCCCGGGTCCTGGTGGCCGACGGCAAGATCGTGCTGCTCGGCGCCGCCGACACCTTCCGGGCCGCCGCCGCCGACCAGTTGGAGACCTGGGGCGAGCGGGTCGGCGCCCTGACCGTCCGCGGCCCGGAGGCGGGCGACCCGGCCTCGGTCGCCTTCGACGCGGTCAAGGAAGGCGCCGAGACCGGTGCGGACGTCGTCCTCATCGACACCGCGGGGCGCCTGCACACCAAGACCGGCCTCATGGACGAGCTGGGCAAGGTCAAGCGCGTCGTCGAGAAGCACGCCCCGCTCGACGAGGTGCTGCTCGTCCTGGACGCCACCACCGGCCAGAACGGCCTGGTGCAGGCACGGGTCTTCGCGGAGGTCGTGGACATCACCGGCATCGTGCTGACGAAGCTGGACGGTACGGCCAAGGGCGGCATCGTCGTCGCCGTCCAGCGCGAACTGGGCGTCCCCGTCAAGCTCGTCGGCCTCGGCGAGGGCGCCGACGACCTCGCCCCCTTCGAGCCGGAGGCCTTCGTCGACGCCCTGATCGGCGACTGACACCCCGGCCGGACTGACACCCCGTCCGGCCCGCCCGGTGCTTTCCGGCCACCCCACGGCCCGGCCCCCGCGATCCTCCGCGGGGGCCGGGCCGTTTCGTACGACGAGCCTCAGCCCGCCGCCTCCTGGGCGGCGAGGCGGTGGGCGACGTAGGCGAGGGTGCCGAGCAGGAGGCGGGCCTCGGGCGGGCGGCGGGCGGCGTCGGCGAGGGCGGGGGAGCGCAGCCAGCGCACCGGGCCCGCACCGCCGCGGTCCGAGGGCGGGGCGGTGATGTGGCTGCCGGGCCCGAGGCCGCGCAGGTCGAGGGCGGCGTCGTCCCAGCCCGTGCGGTAGAGCAGGGTGGGGAGCTGGGCCGCGGCGCCGGGGGCGACGAGGAACTGCGCCCGGCCCTGCGGGGTGAGCGCGACCGGGCCGAGCGGCAGCCCCATGCGCTCCAGGCGGGCCAGCGCGCGGCGGCCCGCGGTCTCGGCGACCTCGATCACGTCGAAGCTCCGGCCGACCGGCAGCATCACCGCGGCGCCCGGGAAGGCGCCCCAGACCTCGGTGACCTCACCGAGGCCGGCGCCCGCGGGCACCAGCGGCGCGAAGTCGAGGGGATGCGCGCCGGGGGAGGGGCAGTCGGGGGTGCCGCAGGAGCACCGGCCCTCGGCCGCGCGCGCCCCGGGGACCGTGTCCCAGCCCCACAGGCCGGTCAGTTCGGCCACGCCGGTGACGTCCGGAGTGCGGCCGCGGCGGCGGGAGTTGGCGCGCCGCTCCCGGATGCCGATCGTGAAGCCCATGCCTCCTCCAACGTGCCCGCCGCGCCGGGGGTTACGCGGCAGGGCGGCTCGTGACCGGCTGCGGCGGCGCGTGTCCCGTGCGCGGGTGGACCGTCCCGTGTGCCGTCGCGACGACGGCGCGTTGTCGCACAAGGGGTGGTGCGTGGCGCGGTGCGCGCCCCGGTGTGCACCGCTCCGCAGCCTTTCGTCTGTCCTATGTCAAGTGAATCGCGCGTGGACACAGGGGAGTTCTTCTGCGGGGGTGGCGAATGGTGGCGTTTGCCGGATCGACCTCACGGGAGGGGTGATCGTAGGATTACTTTGAGTACACGGGCCCGGGGATTGCGCGTGTTCGCGGGTATGCCAACGGCAAGTCGGTCCCCTGTTCGACGGGTGGCGTCCCCTCGGACCGGGAGCCGCGGCGCTGCGCACTCTGGTAGGGCTTGGCACTGACAACGGACCGCGGTGGCATCGCGCCGGGCATAAGTGCGCGAGTGGCGGGCGGCCTTGAGGAACCCGAGGGATGGGGGCATCGCAGTGAGCGGCAACGGCGCGGGCGGTACGGCTGCGGACAAGCGTCCCAACGAACTGCTCGGCTCATGGTTCCTGCGCAGCGGCTGGTCGAAGGGCGAGCTGGCCCGCCAGGTGAACCGCAGGGCACGGCAGTTGGGCGCCAACCACATCTCCACCGACACCTCCCGGGTGCGCCGCTGGCTGGACGGGGAGAACCCGCGCGAGCCCATCCCGAAGATCCTCGCCGAGCTGTTCTCCGAGCGCTTCGGCTGCGTGGTCGCCGTGGAGGACCTCGGGCTGCGCCCCACCCACCAGGCGCCCTCGGTCGCCGGGGTGGACCTGCCGTGGACCGGGCCGCAGACCGTCGCCCTGCTGAGCGAGTTCTCCCGCAGCGATCTGATGCTCGCCCGCCGCGGCTTCCTCGGCAGCTCGCTCGCGCTGGCCGCGGGACCCGCCCTGATCGAGCCGATGCAGCGCTGGCTGGTGCCCGCCCCCGGCAGCTCGCTCGCCCCGGCCGCCGAGCAGCCCCCCGGCGGCTCCCGGCGCGGCGGCCGGCTCTCCGCGCCCGAGCTGGAGTTGCTGGAGTCCACCACCGTGATGTTCCGGCAGTGGGACGCCCAGTGCGGTGGCGGACTGCGCCGCAAGGCCGTCGTCGGCCAGCTCCACGAGGTCACCGACCTGCTCCAGGAGTCGCAGCCCGCCGCCACCGCGCGCCGCCTGTTCAAGGTGGCGGCCGAACTCGCCGAGCTCGCCGGGTGGATGAGCTACGACGTGGGCCTGCAGCCCACCGCGCAGAAGTACTTCGTGCTCGCCCTGCACGCCGCGAAGGAGGCCGGCGACAGACCGCTCGGCTCGTACGTCCTGTCCAGCATGAGCCGGCAGATGATCCACCTCGGCCGGCCCGAGGACGCCCTGGAGCTGGTCCACCTCGCCCAGTACGGCAGCCGCGACTGCGCGAGCCCGCGCACCCAGGCCATGCTCTACGCGATGGAGGCCCGCGCCTACGCCGGGATGGGGCAGCCCGGCAAGTGCAAGCGGGCGGTGCGGATGTCCGAGGACACCTTCGAGGACGTACTCGACCTCAGCGAGCCGGAGCCGGACTGGATCCGCTTCTTCTCCCGCGCCGAACTGCACGGCGAGAACGCCCACTCCTACCGCGACCTCGCCTATGTCGCGGGCCGCAGCCCCACCTACGCCTCGCTCGCCGAACCGGTCATGGCCACCGCCGTGGAACTCTTCGGGCAGGACCCGGAGCACCAGCGCTCGTACGCGCTGAACCTCGTCGGCATGGCCACCGTGCACCTGCTGCGGCGCGAGCCCGAGCAGGGGGCGCGGCTCGCGGGCGAGGCCCTCACGCTCGCGGGCAAGATCCGCTCCGAGCGGGTCAACACCCGGATCCGCAGGACCGTCGACACCGCGCTCCGGGACTTCGGCGAGGTCGCCGAGGTCGCCGAGCTCACCGAGCGCCTCGCGCTCCACCTGCCCGAGACCGCCGCGGCGCTCTGAGGGCCGCACCCCCCTCCACCCGCTCCCGCCCGGCCGCACTCCGCGTGCGCGCCGGGCGCGGGTATGCGAGGTTTCGTCACATGGCGGCCGCGGGCGGCGTTCGTATGCGGTCCGCCCGGGGCGCGGTGGCGCGGGCACCCGCTGCGGTCCGGGCGGCGAAGGTTGCGCCGCGATAACGATCGCCGCGGCCCCCGGCGTGAGTTCATCCACGTGTAACACCCGTGGCGCCTTCGTGACCGCGGGGAAACATCGAGCGGCATCGGCGGAAACGGCGCCGCGCGACTCTCTGACGTCATAACCGGCCCGCTCCCATCCGCTCCGGCATCCCCGCACGGGCCGTACGACGACGAGGAGACGCCGATGCCCCCAGGCATCACGCTTGCCGCAGACACTCCGCAACTGTCTGCCGCCAACACCGGATTCATGCTGCTCTGCTCCGCCCTGGTGATGCTCATGACACCGGGTCTCGCCTTCTTCTACGGAGGCATGGTCCGCGTCAAGAGCACCCTCAACATGCTGATGATGAGCTTCATCAGCCTGGGCATCATCACCATCCTCTGGGTGCTCTACGGCTTCTCGGTGGCCTTCGGCACCGACAAGGCCAGCCTCTTCGGCTGGGACTCCGACTACGTGGGCCTCAGCGGCATCGGCCTCACCCAGCTCTGGGACGGCTACACCATCCCGGTGTACGTCTTCGCGGTCTTCCAGCTGATGTTCGCGATCATCACCCCCGCCCTGATCAGCGGCGCCCTCGCGGACCGGGTGAAGTTCACCGCCTGGGCCCTGTTCATCGCCCTGTGGGCCACGGTCGTCTACTTCCCGGTCGCGCACTGGGTCTGGGGCACCGGCGGCTGGGCCTTCGACCTCGGCGTCATCGACTTCGCGGGCGGCACCGCGGTGCACATCAACGCCGGTGCCGCGGCCCTCGGCGTGATCCTCGTCATCGGCAAGCGCGTCGGCTTCAAGAAGGACCCGATGCGCCCGCACAGCCTGCCGCTGGTGATGCTCGGCGCCGGTCTGCTGTGGTTCGGCTGGTTCGGCTTCAACGCGGGCTCCTGGCTCGGCAACGACGACGGCGTCGGCGCGCTGATGTTCCTCAACACCCAGGTCGCCACCGCCGCCGCCATGCTCGCCTGGCTGCTCTACGAGAAGGTCCGCCACGGCGCCTGCACCACCCTCGGCGCCGCCTCCGGCGCGGTCGCCGGACTGGTCGCGGTCACCCCCTCCGGCGGCTCGGTCTCCCCGCTCGGCGCGATCGCCGTCGGCGCCATCGCCGGTCTGCTGTGCGCCATGGCCGTCGGCCTGAAGTACAGGTTCGGCTACGACGACTCCCTCGACGTGGTCGGCGTCCACCTGGTCGGCGGCATCGTCGGCTCCGTCCTCATCGGCTTCTTCGCCACCGGCGGCGGCCAGTCCGACGCGGCCGGCGTCTTCTACGGCGACCACACCTTCGACCAGCTGTGGAAGCAGCTCGCCGGAGTCGGCGGCGTCCTCGCCTACTCGCTGATCGCCTCCGCGATCCTCGCCTTCCTCGTCGACAGGACGATCGGCATGCGGGTCAGCGAGGACGACGAGGTCCTCGGCATCGACCAGGTCGAGCACGCCGAGACCGCCTACGACTTCAGCGGCGCGGGCGGCGGCAGCTCCGCCCGCAACACCGCGGCGCCCGCGGCCCCGGCCGCACCGAACAGGAAGGTGGACGCATGAAGCTCATCACCGCCGTCGTCAAGCCGCACCGGCTCGACGAGATCAAGGAAGCCCTCCAGGCCTTCGGCGTCCACGGGCTCACCGTCACCGAGGCCAGCGGCTACGGACGCCAGCGCGGCCACACCGAGGTCTACCGCGGTGCCGAGTACACCGTCGACCTCGTACCCAAGATCCGTATCGAGGTCCTCGCCGAGGACGACGACGCCGAGCAGCTGATCGAGGTCGTCGTCAAGGCCGCCCGCACCGGCAAGATCGGCGACGGCAAGGTCTGGTCCGTCCCCGTCGAGGAAGCCGTACGGGTACGCACCGGCGAGCGCGGCCCCGACGCGCTCTGAGAACACAACCGACAGGAGTCGCCGGGTGACGAGTGTGCACGAAGGTACGGAAGACACCGGCAGGACGGCGGACGACGTGACCGGCGACGACACCCCACCCGGCGGCTACGCGGCGGCCCGGCTGCACCTCCTCAACGCGGAGGGACAGCAGGGGCCGCCGCGCCGCGCCGCCCTCGCGAAGCTCACCGACGCCTGGCTGGAGCAGCTCTTCACCTCCGCCGCCGGGCCGCTGCGCGGGGTCAGCCTGCTCGCCGTCGGCGGCTACGGCCGCGGCGAACTCTCCCCGCGCAGCGACCTCGACCTGGTCCTGCTGCACGACGGCAAGGCCGACCAGGGCGCCCTCGCCGCCCTCGCCGACCGCATCTGGTACCCGGTCTGGGACCTCGGCCTCGACCTCGACCACTCGGTGCGCACCCCCGCCGAGGCCCGCAGGACCGCCGGCGAGGACCTCAAGGTCCAGCTCGGCCTGCTCGACGCCCGCCACCTCGCGGGCGACCTCGGACTCACCGCCTCGCTGCGCACCACCGTCCTCGCGGACTGGCGCAACCAGGCCCCCAAACGCCTGCCCGAACTCCAGGAGCTGTGCGCCGAACGCGCCGCCCGCCAGGGCGAGTTGCAGTACCTCCTCGAAGGCGACCTCAAGGAGGCCCGCGGCGGACTGCGCGACGCCACCGCGCTGCGCGCCGTCGCCGCCTCCTGGCTCGCCGACGCCCCCCGCGAAGGACTCGACAACGCCCGGCGCCGCCTGCTCGACGTACGCGACGCCCTCCACCTGGCCACCGGCCGCGCCACCGACCGGCTCGCCCTCCAGGAACAGGACCAGGTCGCCGAGGCCCTCGGCCTGCTCGACGCCGACGCCCTGCTCCGCCAGGTCTACGAGGCCGCCCGCACCATCTCCTACGCCAGCGACGTCACCTGGCGCGAGGTCGGCCGGGTGCTGCGGGCCCGCTCGGTGCGGCCCCGGCTGCGCGCCCTGATCGGCGGCGGCAAGGCGGTGCCCGAGCGCACCCCGCTCGCCGAGGGCGTCGTCGAACAGGACGGCGAGGTCGTCCTCGCCCGCGCCGCCCGCCCCGAACGCGACCCGGTGCTGCCGCTGCGCGCCGCGGCCGCCGCCGCCCAGGCCGGTCTTCCGCTCTCCCTGCACGCGGTACGCCGCCTGGCCGCCGCCACCAAGGCGCTGCCCGCGCCCTGGCCCGCCGAGGCCCGCGAACAGCTGGTGACCCTGCTCGGCGCGGGCCGCCCCACCGTCGAGGTCTGGGAGGCCCTGGAGGCGGAGGGTCTGATCACCCGGCTGCTGCCCGACTGGGAGCGGGTGCGCTGCCGCCCGCAGCGCAACGCCGTCCACACCTGGACCGTCGACCGCCACCTGGTGGAGACCGCCGTCCAGGCCGCCGAGCTGACCCGCCGGGTGCACCGGCCCGACCTGCTCCTGGTCGCCGCCCTGCTGCACGACATCGGCAAGGGCTGGCCCGGCGACCACAGCGAGGCCGGCGAGATCATCGCCCGCGACACCGCCGCCCGGATCGGCTTCGACCGCGCCGACGCCGCCGTCCTCGCCACCCTGGTCCGCCACCACCTCCTCCTCGTCGAGACGGCCACCCGCCGCGACCTCGACGACCCGGCCACCGTGGCGGCCGTCGCCGAGGCCGTCGGGAGCACCTCCACCCTGGAACTGCTGCACGCCCTCACCGAGGCCGACGCCCTCGCCACCGGGCCCGCCGCCTGGTCCGCCTGGCGCTCCTCCCTCGTCACCGACCTGGCCGGCCGGGTCGCCGCCGTCCTCAGCGGCCGGGCCCCCGCCGCGAGTGCCGACCCCGAGCCCACCGCCGAGGAGGAGCGCCTCGCCGTCGAGGCCCACCGCACCCGGGCCCCCGTACTGGCCCTGCACGCCCGGCCCGAGACCGAGGAGGAGGAACTCGGCGGCGCCGAGGCCGCCGAGTCCGCGGAGCCGGCCGACCCCGAGCCCCTCGGCGTGGAACTGCTCATCGCCCTGCCCGAACAGCCCGGCGTACTCCCCGCGGTCGCCGGGGTCCTCGCCCTGCACCGCCTGACCGTGCGCACCGCGGAACTGCGCGCGCTGGATCTGGCGGGGGAGCTGGACGGCGGGCGGGCCGGGGCGGCGGCGGGTGCTGATGTCGCCGGCGCCGAGGGGATTTCCGGGGCGGAGACGAGCACCGCGGCCGACGCGAGCGCCGAGGCCGCTGCGGCGCCGGACGCCGAGGCGGGCCCGGTGCTCCTGCTGAACTGGCGGGTCGCCGCCGAGTACGGCTCGCTGCCGCAGGCGGCCCGGCTCCGCGCCGACCTGGTCCGCGCCCTGGACGGCTCCCTCAACATCGCCGGACGGCTCGCCGAACGCGACGCCGCCTACCCGCGCCGCCGGGGGACCGTGGCCCCGCCGCCCCGGGTCAGCGTCGCCTCGGACAGCTCGCACCGGGCCACCGTCCTGGAGGTCCGCGCCCAGGACGCCCCCGGCCTGCTGCACCGCATCGGCCGCGCCCTGGAGGACTCCGCGGTACGGGTTCGCAGCGCCCATGTCTCCACCCTCGGCGCCAACGCCGTGGACGCCTTCTACGTCACCGGGCTCGACGAGCGTCCCCTGGCCGACGACCAGGCCGAGTCCCTGGCCAGGGACCTGGAGAAGACCTTGCGCGCCTGAGGCCGGACGGGGGCGGGCGGGGCGGCCGCGCGGTACCGGGCCGGGGCCGGGGCACCCGCACGGCCGGGGCCGGGGCACCCGCACGCGGCCTCGGCCCGGACACCCGCACGCGGCGCCGTCCTCGCGCACGGCCCGCGCCCCCGGGGCCCGGACCGCCCCGCGCCGGATCCGGTGCCGGATCCGCCGGTGCCCGGGGTGCAGACCGCTTGCCGGGCGGCCGGATACCCTGGAGGACGACCTGTACGACCCGTACGCCCTGTCCGCCTGCCCGGGGCCCTGCCAAGGGGCCGGGGCGGCACGCCACCGACCCGAGGATTCGCGACCGCCGTGTTCGACACTCTTTCCGACCGCCTCGCAGCGACATTCAAGAGCCTCCGCGGCAAGGGGCGCCTCAGCGAGGCGGACATCGACGCCACGGCGCGCGAGATCCGTATCGCCCTGCTCGAAGCGGACGTCGCCCTGCCCGTGGTGCGGGCCTTCATCAAGCAGGTCAAGGAGCGCGCGCTCGGCGCCGAGGTCTCCCAGGCGCTGAACCCGGCCCAGCAGGTCATCAAGATCGTCAACGAGGAGCTCATCGGCATCCTCGGCGGCGAGACCCGGCGGCTGCGCTTCGCCAAGCAGCCGCCCACGGTGATCATGCTCGCCGGTCTCCAGGGCGCCGGTAAGACCACCCTCGCCGGAAAGCTCGGCCGCTGGCTCAAGGGCCAGGGCCACACCCCGCTGCTCGTCGCCTGCGACCTCCAGCGCCCCAACGCCGTCAACCAGCTCGCCGTCGTCGCCGAGCGCGCGGGCGTCGGCGTCTACGCCCCCGAGCCGGGCAACGGCGTCGGTGACCCGGTGCAGGTGGCCCGCGACTCCCTCGAGTACGCCCGCTCCAAGCAGCACGACATCGTCATCGTCGACACCGCGGGCCGCCTCGGCATCGACCAGGAGCTGATGCGGCAGGCCGCGGACATCCGCGACGCGGTCAGCCCCGACGAGGTCCTCTTCGTCGTCGACGCGATGATCGGCCAGGACGCGGTCAACACCGCCGAGGCCTTCCGGGACGGCGTCGGCTTCGACGGAGTGGTGCTCTCCAAGCTCGACGGCGACGCCCGCGGCGGTGCGGCCCTGTCCGTCGCGCATGTCACCGGCCGCCAGATCATGTTCGCCTCCAACGGCGAGAAGCTGGACGACTTCGACGCCTTCCACCCGGACCGGATGGCCTCCCGCATCCTCGGCATGGGCGACATGCTCACGCTGATCGAGAAGGCGGAGCAGACCTTCAGCCAGCAAGAGGCCGAGAAGATGGCCTCCAAGCTGGCGAGCAGCAAGGGCAAGGACTTCACCCTCGACGACTTCCTGGCCCAGATGGAACAGGTCCGCAAGATGGGCAGCATCAGCAAGCTGCTCGGCATGCTCCCCGGCATGGCCCAGGTCAAGGACCAGATCAACAACCTCGACGAGCGCGATGTCGACCGCACCGCCGCCATCATCAAGTCGATGACCCCGGCCGAGCGCCAGGAACCGACGATCATCAACGGCTCCCGCCGCGCCCGTATCGCCCGCGGTTCGGGCGTCGAGGTCAGCGCGGTCAAGAGCCTCGTCGAGCGCTTCTTCGAGGCCCGCAAGATGATGTCGCGGATGGCGCAGGGCGGCGGTATGCCGGGCATGCCCGGGATGCCCGGCATGGGCGGCGGCCCCGGCCGCCAGAAGAAGAAGCAGAAGCAGGCCAAGGGCAAGCAGCGCTCCGGCAACCCGATGAAGCGCAAGCAGCAGGAGCAGGAGGCGGCCCTGCGCCGCCAGCAGGCCGAGGAGAACGGCGGCGGCGCCTTCGGCCTGCCCGCCGGCGAGCCCGGCAAGGACTTCGAACTCCCCGACGAGTTCAAGAAGTTCATGGGCTGAGGCCCGTCGCGGGCACACAGGCCCCGCGTACGCGCAAGGGGGCGCCCTCCCGTCCAGGAAGGCGCCCCCTTCGCGCGTATGCGCCCTCGGGGCCTGCGGCTCTGCGCTCTCGCGGCCCGGTGCTCCTGCGGCCCGGGGCCCCGCGGCTCGGGGCCCCGCGGCTCGGGTCTGCGAGCGGAGGGGACCCGGGGCTCAGCGCCGGGACCCGGGCTCAGGTCGGGACCCGGACGCCGGACGCAGACAGCGACCCGGACCCAGGCCCGGGTGTACCGGCTCGGGGTCGGGGATGCCGGGCTCGATCAGGCAAGCCGGGCTCAGGGGATACGGGCCAGCAGGTACCGGAAGACGTTCGGCAGCCAGACCGTGCCGTCGGGGCGGCGGTAGGAGTGCAGGGCCTCCTGGAGCTCCTTGTCGGTCTGCGCGGGGTCGGTGCCCGCGGGCGCGTCGGACGCGTCGAAGAGGCCCGTCGCGCGCAGCCCGCGCAGCGCGCTCTCCGGGTCCGGATAGCCGAAGGGGCAGGACACCCGGCCCGAGCCGTCCGGCCGCAGCCCGGCCCGCTCGGCCGCGTACTCCAGGTCGTCACGGCCCGCGGCCCGCAACCCGGCGCCCTCCGCGGCGACGCCGCCCGGGCCGCCCCCGGGACCGCCGCCCGGGGAACCGTCCCGACCACCGCCCGGGGCACCCTCCGGACCGCCGGGCCCGCCGAGGACCGCGTCCCGCAGCGCCGTCACCGCGCAGCGCTCCGGCGGGCCCCAGCCGGTGAGCACCACCCGCGCCCCGCGCCGCGCGTACGGCGCCGCCTCGCGCAGCCGCCGGACCAGCCGCGCGGTGTCGCCCCGCGCGCAGCCGACCGGCTCCAGGGCCGTCACCACGGTGAACGGCTCGGCGGGGGCGGGGAGTCGACCGGGCTCGCCCTCGTACAGGACCGCGGGCGGCCCGGACCGCCCCGGCTCCGGCTCCCGCGGCGTCAGGCGCTCGCGGGCCAGCGCGAGGCGCTCGGGGTGCGCGGACTCCACGCCGGTGACCGCGGCCCCGCGCACCGAGGCGAGGAGCAGGGCGAGCCCGGCCCCGCAGTCCAGGCCGAGCAGGCGGGTGCCCTCGCCGACGCCGAGCCGCTCGTGCACCGTCACATGGAGCGGGACGAGCATCCGCTCCTGGATCTCCGCCCAGTCGCGTGCGCGTACCGCCGGATCGTGGGCGGGCGGTGCCGCCGCGTCCGGGTGCTGCCGCACGGGCATAGGTGTCATGGATTCGCGCCCCAATCAGCCGAGAGATCTCCTCCGCCGCGCTGTGCCGTGCGCCCCCGTGCCGTACCCGCACGAACCCGCGTGCTCCTCTCAGCCAGGGAACTGCGCAACCGGCGCCGCGTCCAGGGGGAGTGGGCCAATGGACGTGCGCCCCCTGCACGCCCCGACGCGCGGGCGCCGCCGACCCCGGTTGGCCACGCGGCGGGTACGCCCGGTAACGTCACCGCGGACATCCCATGAGGTCCCGGGCACTTCTCCCGGCTCCCGGGCGGGCATCGGATGCCGCGCGGCCGCCTCGAACGAAGGTCCCGAGGCCCTGATCGTTGACGGCCGCGGCGGGTCGAAGGGTACGTACGCATACGTACGGCAATGCCCTGACCTGCGCTGATATCGGACCGATCGAGGCAGGAACGGCCTCTCGGTGCTTAGGCGGCCAACTGACTGGTAGGGGCAAAATATTTGGGATGCCCCGGAATAGGAACACCGTGGCCCTCCCGCTCGTTGTGCACGACGTGAGCACGACACCACCTGTACTGGCAGCGGAGCTGGCGGAGGCGTGGGCCGAGATTCAGCGGCACCACCCCGAGCTTCCGGACCTCGCCGCCCCCGAGTCCTTGATCGGAGAGTCCTCGTCCGCCTGCGGCGCCGAGCTTTCCTTCGAAAGGCTGCTCCACGAAGCAGTCCACGGCATCGCCGCCGCCCGAGGAGTACGCGACACCTCGCGGGCCGGCCGGTATCACAACCGCAGATTCCTGGCCATCGCCGAGGAGCTCGGCCTCGACCACCCCGAGGAGCCCCACCCCAGCAGCGGGTTCTCCCTGGTCACCCTCAACCCGGAGGCGCGCAGGCGCTACCGCTCCACCACCGAGCGGCTCCAGCGCGCCCTGCGGGCACACAGCGCGGCCACCGCCGCCGACAGTGCCGGGGGCTTCCGCGGTCCGGCCGCCCGGCACGGCTCCTCCGGCGGGGGAGTGCGCGTCAAGGCGGTCTGCGACTGCGGGCGCAATGTGCGCGTCGTCCCCTCCGTCCTCGCCCAGGCGCCGATCGTCTGCGGCGGCTGCGGCAAACCCTTCCGGATCCCGGAGGTGGTGGGCGCCGGCGCCCGCTGACCGCGCGACGCCGCGGGCGGTCCCGGTCCACCGGTCACGAACCGGCAGGCTGGGGCCCGCGGCGATGCGTGCCGTCATCGGCCGGTGACGGCCGGGCCCCGGGGGTGTGGCACAATGGGCAGCTGTACTCGACAGTCGCACAGGACCCCTCTCTCCTCCGGCTGACGCGTCCATCGGGCCATCGGGTACCGCAACCCCACGCGGCACCTCCCTGTGTCCCACCACGTCAAATCCAGGAGAATCCACTCCCGTGGCAGTCAAGATCAAGCTGAAGCGTCTGGGCAAGATCCGTTCGCCTCACTACCGCATCGTCGTCGCCGACTCCCGTACCCGCCGTGACGGCCGGGCCATCGAGGAGATCGGCCTGTACCACCCGGTGCAGAACCCCTCGCGCATCGAGGTCGACGCCGAGCGCGTCGCGTACTGGCTCTCCGTCGGCGCGCAGCCGACCGAGCCCGTGCTCGCCATCCTCAAGAAGACCGGCGACTGGCAGAAGTACAAGGGCGAGGCCGCCCCGCCCCCGCTGCTCCAGCCCGAGGAGAAGACCGCGCGTCCGGTCTTCGAGTCCCTCAGCAGCGAGGACGAGCCCAAGGGTGAGGCCATCACCCAGAAGGCGAAGAAGGCCGACAAGAAGGCGGACGAGGCTCCGGCCGAGGCCGCCGCGTCCACCGAGGCCTGAGCATGCTCGAGGAGGCTCTTGAGCACCTCGTGAAGGGCATCGTCGACAACCCCGACGACGTGCAGGTCGCCTCCCGCAACCTGCGCCGTGGCCGCGTGCTGGAGGTCCGGGTCCACCCCGACGACCTCGGCAAGGTGATCGGCCGCAACGGCCGCACCGCGCGCGCCTTGCGTACCGTCGTCGGCGCCATCGGTGGCCGGGGTATCCGCGTCGACCTCGTGGACGTCGACCAGGTCTGAGGCGCCCGCGCGGCCTGGTCCGCGCGGTTCCCACCTCGTACAAGGGCTGATGTTCGGGGCCGGAGGCAGTCCAGACTGCCTCCGGCCCCTTTCCCGTTCTTTGGATTCCTTCGGTTTCTTTCGGATTCCTCCGGATTCTTCGGATCTCTGTGGACCAGGAGCAACACAGGTGCAGCTTGTAGTCGCGCGGATCGGGCGCGCCCACGGCATCAAGGGTGAGGTCACCGTCGAGGTGCGCACCGACGAGCCCGAACTGCGGCTCGCGCCCGGCGCCGTCCTCGCCACCGACCCCGCCTCGGTGGGGCCGCTGACCATCGAGACGGGCCGGGTGCACAGCGGACGGCTGCTGCTGCGCTTCGCCGGATCCGGGGACCGCACCGCCGCCGAGGCCCTGCGCGGCACCCTCCTCATCGCCGAGGTCGACCCGGAGCAGCAGCCTGAGGACCCCGAGGAGTTCTACGACCACCAGCTCCTCGACCTCGACGTGGTCACCGCCGACGGCACCGAGGTCGGCCGGATCACCGAGATCTCGCACCTGCCCTCCCAGGACCTGTTCATCGTCGAGCGGCCCGACGGCAGCGAGGTGATGATCCCCTTCGTCGAGGAGATCGTCACCGCGATCGACCTCGACGCCCAGCGCGCCGTCGTCGACCCGCCGCCCGGCCTCATCGACGACCGCGCCGAGATCGCCTCCGCCCGCGAGGACGGCGAGCAGGACGCCGATCAGGGCAGCGCCCGGCAGGGCGGCCAGGACGCCGCGGACGAGGACGGGAACTGATGCGGCTCGATGTCGTCACGCTCTTCCCCGAGTACCTCGAACCGCTCCACCTCTCTCTCGTCGGCAAGGCCCGCGCCCGCGGACAGCTCGGCGTGCACGTCCACGACCTGCGGCAGTGGGCGTACGACAAGCACCACACCGTCGACGACACCCCCTACGGCGGCGGCCCCGGCATGGTCATGAAGACCGAACCCTGGGGCGAGGCCCTCGACGAGGTGATCGCCACGGGCTACGAACACGGCGCCGCCGAGCCCGTCCTCGTCGTCCCCACCCCCAGCGGGCGGCCCTTCACCCAGGAACTCGCCGTCGCCCTGTCCGCGCGGCCCTGGCTGATCTTCACCCCGGCCCGCTACGAGGGCATCGACCGCCGCGTCACCGAGGAGTACGCCGCGCGCCTGCCGGTCTGCGAGGTGTCCATCGGCGACTACGTCCTCGCCGGGGGAGAGGCCGCCGTCCTCGTCATCACCGAGGCCGTGGCCCGGCTCCTCCCCGGTGTCCTCGGCAACGCCGAATCGCACCGCGACGACTCCTTCGCCCCCGGCGCCATGGCCAACCTCCTCGAAGGCCCCGTCTACACCAAGCCGCCCGAGTGGCGCGGCCGCGGCATCCCCGAGGTGCTGCTCAGCGGCCACCACGGCAGGATCGCCCGCTGGCGCCGCGACGAGGCCCTGCGCCGGACCGCCGTGCACCGACCCGAGCTGATCGAGCGCTGCGAGGCCACCGCCTTCGACAAGAAGGACCGCGAGACCCTCAGCATCCTCGGCTGGGCCCCCGGCCCCGACGGCCGATTTTGGCTCCGGCCACCCGCCGTGGAAGAATGACCAGCTGCTGTACGTCGTCCGGCGTGCGCCCCTGCCACAGGGGGACACGACGCCCGCCCCGACGCCGGCAGCTCCACACCCACCACTTCGCCCGTTGATGACCTGTGGCATCAGCGAAGAAAGCAGACACACATGTCCCACCTGCTCGACTCCGTCGACGCCGCCTCGCTGCGCACCGACGTCCCGGCCTTCCGCCCGGGTGACACCGTCAACGTCCACGTGCGCGTCATCGAGGGCAACCGCTCCCGTGTGCAGCAGTTCAAGGGTGTCGTCATCCGCCGCCAGGGCGCCGGTGTCCGCGAGACCTTCACGGTCCGCAAGGTCTCCTTCTCCGTCGGCGTCGAGCGCACCTTCCCGGTGCACACCCCGATCGTGGAGAAGATCGAGCTCGTCACCCGCGGTGACGTCCGCCGTGCCAAGCTCTACTACCTGCGCGAGCTGCGCGGCAAGGCCGCGAAGATCAAGGAGAAGCGCGAGAGCTGATCTCGCGCACCGGTGTCACAGGGAGGCCGGATAGCATCTCGCCCCGATGGACACCGATGCACAGCACACGGAGCGCGACCGCTCGTGCCGAGCCTCCGCCCCCGGCGGCAGCGGGGACACCACCCCGCCGCCCCCGGTGACGGAGCAGGCAGCCGAACGGTCGCGCTCCGCGCGTGTACCCGGGGCCGACAGGGCCCCTGAACCCCCGGACACCGCTGCGGGCGCCCCGGACACGGAGTCTTCCGGCCCCGACCGCGCCGCCGGGGCCGAGGACACCACCGCCGGAGCCGAGCCCCGGCGGACCCGCGGCGGGCTGCTCGGCAGGATCCCCGGCGGGCGGCTGACCGTGGCCTTCCTCGGCGGACTCGTCCTGCTGCTGCTCGCCGCCCTGTTCGTGGTGCAGCCCTTCCTCATCCCCAGCGACTCGATGGAACCGGCCTACCGGGACGGAGATCGCGTACTCGTCAACAAGTTGGCGTACCGTTTCGGAGCGAAGCCCGCGCGTGGCGAGGTCGTCGTCTTCGACGGCACCGGCTACTTCGGGGACGGGGACTACATCAAGCGCGTCGTGGGCGTGGGCGGCGATCGCGTCACATGCGACGGACGGGGGAGGATCGCGGTGAACGGCCGACCGCTCGACGAGCCCTATCTCCACCCGGGAGACACCCCCTCCACGGTGGCCTTCGACGTGGTGGTGCCCGAGGACACCCTCTTCGTGCTCGGCGATCACCGCAGCGCCTCCCGCGACAGCCGGGACCATCTCGGCTCACCCGGCGGCGGCATGATCCCGCTGGACGCGGTCGTCGGCCGCGCCGACTGGACGGTGTGGCCGCCCTCGCGCTGGACCTCCCACGAGCGTCCCGGCGGCTACGACGGCATACCCGCACCCGGCGCCCACCATGGGTAAGCGCGGCATCCCCCGCGGCGAGCACCGCGCGGGCGACGACCAGGAGGAGCGTCCCGCCACCGGCGGCCGCGCCGAACGCCGCAAACTCGCGCGCAAGGTCAGAAGACGCCGCCGGCGCTCGGCGATCAAGGAGATCCCGCTCCTCGTCGGCGTCGCCCTGATCATCGCGCTCGTCCTCAAGACCTTCCTCGTCCAGGCCTTCGTCATCCCCTCCGGCTCGATGGAGCAGACGATCAAGGTCGGCGACCGGGTACTCGTCGACAAACTCACCCCCTGGTTCGGATCCAAGCCCGAACGCGGCGACGTCGTCGTCTTCAAGGACCCCGGCGACTGGCTGGAAGCCGAACGCAAGAAGAAGAAGGACCCGCCGGTCGGCGTCAAGCAGATCAAATGGGCCCTCACCAACATCGGCCTGCTGCCCTCCGATGACGAACGCGACCTGATCAAGCGGGTCGTCGGCGTCGGCGGGGACACCGTGAAGTGCTGCGACAAGCAGGGCCGCGTCACGGTCAACGGCACCCCACTGAACGAGCCCTACCTGCACCCCGGCAACAAGCCCTCCGACTTCTCCTTCACGGTCAAGGTCCCCGAGGGCCGCCTCTTCGTCCTCGGCGACCACCGCGCCGATTCGGCCGATTCCCGCTATCACCGCACCGAGGCGTTCAACGGTACGGTCTCCGAGGACAGCGTCGTCGGCCGTGCCCTCGTCATCGCCTGGCCCTTCGGCCACTGGCGCGGGCTGACGGAGACGAAGACCTACGCCTCCGTGCCCGATGCGGCCGCCGTCGCGGCAGGCGCCCCCGCGGTGTCGCATAGGGTGGATGCAGCGGAACGAAACGGAATGATCCCGCTCCCGATCCCTGCGGAACTCCCGCTCGTTATGGGAGTGGTGGGCCTTCGTCTCACCTGGAACAGACATCGGCACGGACTGAGGAGTGGATGTGGGGGATTTGGCGGTCGGCGCACGATCCGGACACGAGGGCCCCGAGGAGCGGCCCGAGAACCGGCAGGACCCATCCGTCACACCCCCTCCGACCGAGCCGGACGAGCAGAACCGGACCGCTGAGGACGGCGAGCCCGCCGCGGAGACCGGCGGCCGGGCCCAGGCCCGCCAGGACCGGAAGAAACCGCGTTCCTTCTGGAAGGAGCTCCCGCTCCTCATCGTCATCGCGCTGGTGCTCGCCCTGGTCATCAAGACCTTCCTGGTCCAGGCCTTCTCCATCCCCTCCGACTCCATGCAGAACACCCTGCAGCAGGGCGACCGGGTCCTTGTCGACAAGCTCACTCCCTGGTTCGGCTCGGAGCCCGAGCGCGGCGAGGTCGTCGTCTTCCACGACCCGGACAACTGGCTGGCGGGCGAGCCCACCACCACCCCCAACGCCCTGCAGACCGGCCTCAGCAAGATCGGCCTGATGCCGTCCGCGGACGAGAAGGACCTCATCAAGCGGGTCGTCGGCGTCGCCGGGGACACCGTGGAGTGCAAGGGCACCGGCCCGCTCAAGGTCAACGGCAAGCCGCTCGACGAGCCGCACATCTACGCCGGCAACACCCCCTGCACGGTCGACGACCTCGGTGGGCAGTTCAAGGTCATCGTTCCCAACGGCAAAATCTGGGTCATGGGCGATCACCGCCAGAACTCCCTCGACTCCCGCTACCACCAGCAGGACAAGGACCGCGGCATGGTCCCCGTCGACGAGGTCGTGGGCCGCGCCGTCGTCGTCGCCTGGCCGCCCACCCGCTGGAACACCCTGCCGGTGCCCGACACCTTCGACCAGCCCGGCCTGAACGCCGCCCTCGGTGCCGCGCCCTCCGCCCTCGGCCTCGCCGGAGCGCTGCCGCTGGTCCTGTGGCGCCGGCGCCGCCTGCTCGCCCAGGACAGCCGCGACAGCAGGGTTACTGGTACGAGTACCGCCGGGTAGGGTGCGATCCCAGATCGCCGATCTCCCGCGCCGGGCCGCGGGTCGTATCCCCGACCTGGGAGCGCACCACCATGAGCAGTGCCCCACCCATCGCACAGGAACGCGGGCGGCTCGGCAGCAAGCTGTCCGGAGCCGCCGTGGCCCTCGGCTGCGTGCTCTTCCTCGGCGGCTTCGTCTGGGGC
This sequence comes from Streptomyces physcomitrii, assembly GCF_012273655.1. Lineage (GTDB taxonomy): Bacteria > Actinomycetota > Actinomycetes > Streptomycetales > Streptomycetaceae > Streptomyces > Streptomyces physcomitrii. The sequence continues at coordinate 75,423 of NZ_JAAWWP010000007.1, forward strand.
GCCATCGTCTACCAGCCCTACACCGTGCCCACCGAGTCCATGTCCCCGACCATCGGCGCCGGTGACCGGGTACTCGCCGAACGCATCGACGGCTCCGAGGTACGCCGCGGCGACGTCGTCGTCTTCAAGGACAAGGCCTGGGGTGACCTGCCCATGGTCAAGCGGGTCGTCGCCGTCGGCGGCGACAAGGTCGCCTGCTGCACCGACGGCAAGCTCACCGTCAACGGCAAGCAGATCGACGAGCCCTACCTCAAGCCCGGCACCTCCGCCTCACCCAGCGGCATACCCGCCACCACCGTCCCCGAAGGCCGCCTCTTCCTGCTCGGCGATGAACGCAGCGGCTCCCTGGACTCCAGCGTCCACCTGGAGGACGTCGGCCACGGCTCCGTCGCCCGGGGCAACGTCGACGCCCGGGTGGACGCGGTGGCCTGGCCCATGGACGGCATGCTCGCCGGCCCCGAGGGCTTCGAACAGCTGCCCGGCGGCATCTCCCAGCCCGGCCCCCTTCCCCTGGTGCTCGGCGCCATCGTCGTCGGCGCGGTGCTCGTGCTCGGCGGCGCCGCCTACGGCCCCCTCGCCCGCCGCCTGCACCAGCGCCGCGACGGCAGCCGGGAGCTCGCCGGTGTCGGCTGAGGCCGAAGGCCACCCGCCGACCGGGACCGCCCCACTCGGCAGCCCCGGACGGCCCCTGCGCAAGGTGTCACGGCTCATCCTCCTCGACCCCGGGGAACGCATCCTCCTGCTCCACGGGCACGAGGTGGACGATCCCTCCCACGACTGGTGGTTCACCCCCGGCGGCGGCCTCGAAGGCACCGAGACCAGAGAGCAGGCCGCCCTGCGCGAGCTGGCCGAGGAGACCGGCATCACAGACGTACAGCTCGGCCCCGTCCTCTGGCGCCGCCAGTGCTCCTTCCCCTTCGCCGGACAGCGCTGGGACCAGGACGAGTGGTACTTCCTGGCCCGCACCACAGAGACCGAGGTCACCGCCCGCGCCCTCACCGACCTGGAACGACGCAGTATGGCCGGGGCCCGCTGGTGGAGCTGCGAGGAACTGTCAGGGACACATGAGACGGTGTATCCGACCAGACTCGCCGGGCTGCTGCGCAGGCTGCTCGACGAAGGCCCCCCGGCGGAGCCCGAGGACCTCGACACGGAAATCGTCTAGAGGTGTCCCCGGCTGACGCACAATGGGGGGACGCACGGCTGAAGGGGAACATGCCATGAGCGCCGAGGACCTCGAGAAGTACGAGACCGAGATGGAGCTGAAGCTCTACCGGGAGTACCGCGATGTCGTCGGGCTGTTCAAGTACGTGATCGAGACCGAACGGCGCTTCTACCTCACCAACGACTACGAGATGCAGGTGCACTCCGTCCAGGGCGAGGTCTTCTTCGAGGTCTCCATGGCCGACGCCTGGGTCTGGGACATGTACCGCCCCGCCCGGTTCGTCAAGCAGGTACGCGTCCTCACGTTCAAGGACGTGAACATCGAGGAGCTCAACAAGAGCGACCTGGAACTGCCCGGCAGCTGACCCCCGGCGACCGGACGGTCGCGAGAACGAGAAGACGACCGAGCACCTCCCGCCGCCCCTTCGGCGCTCCACCCGCTGGGCGCTCCCCTCCCCGCAGCGCTCCCGCTCCCTCCCGCGGTGCCTTCCGGCGCCGCTTGTTTCACGCTGGTGTCCCCGCGTACCGCCGCTTGTGCGACTGCTCCCCGTCTGCGACATCCTCAGCCCCCGTGTGATCCCCGTGCTGCCGAAGCGCCGGTGACATCGACGTCCCGGTGCTCGCCGGCAGACCCGACTCCGGTCTGCCGAGAACCGTTATAGGCCGTGACGGGCAGTGAGCGACAGCACTCGCAAGGGTGAGAGAGTTATCCACAATCCAGGGGTTATCCACCAAGATCCACAAAGTTTCCGGGACGGGCCCAAGGTGCTCCCCGGAGGTGGTTCGACATGACCACGCACTACAGCACCCCGCACGCCCCCGGCGCGGCCCGCCGGGCATCCGCCGCGAACCGGTGGCCCACCGGCACGGCCCGCCGGCACCTCGGCTCCTACGGCGAGGACCTGGCTGCCGAGTATCTGAAGGAATCGGGGATGACCATCCTCGAACGCAACTGGCGCAGCGGCCGCACCGGCGAGATCGACATCATCGCCCGCGACAAGGACGCCCTCGTCATCTGCGAGGTCAAGACCCGCAGCGCTCACGGATTCCAGCACCCCATGGCCGCCGTCACCCCCGCCAAGGCCCAGCGGCTGCGGCAACTCACCGAACTCTGGCTGCACGGGAACGGCGGCCCACCACCCGGCGGCGTCCGGATCGACCTGATCGGGGTGTGCGTGGGCCGCAACCTCGCCCCCGTCATCGAGCACGCCAAGGGAGCAGCCTGATGGGATTCGCCCGCGCCTGCTCCGTCGCACTCGTCGGCGTCGAAGGCGTCGTCATCGAAGTACAGGCCGACCTCGAACCAGGAGTCGCCGCCTTCACCCTCGTCGGCCTGCCCGACAAGAGCCTCAGCGAAAGCCGGGACCGGGTACGCGCCGCCGTCGTGTTCCCTGTCAAGTTCATCTGTTCAGGCGTGCCCGCCTTCTGAGGGCTGGTGCGCCAGCGTGGCGCGAGGCTTCTGGAGGGTGGGTCGGGATAGCGACCGGCGGAAGGGTGAGTGGAGGTTCCTTCGGCCCAATCGAACATGTGCGTGAATCTCGACGAGATGCCATACGATCGGATGCGACGCCACCGGGTCGGCAACCCCATCGAGCCCGAGCATTGCGGTGCTGCTCCCGGCCGCACTAGGGTCGTTGCGGCGATCTTGGTCTGGTGGGAGTCACTCGGTGCTAGCCCAATCGTGAGGGCTGCTGCGTGATTTTCCGTGTCCTCGCACAGGGTGGCTCGGTTAGGACCTATGTTGCCGAACGGCCTAGATGGGCCTCTGGGGGGACGGGGAGGGCGCAGTCGGGCCTGAGGATGGTGACGTGCCTCTGGCGCGAGTTAGGGCCCCTCGCGGGGGGCAGGTCTACGGGTGAGGACGGGATTGAGTCATGACGGTTGCGGCGCGAGGACCAGTCGATGTGCTCTCGAAGTCGGTCCCGTCGGGCACGCTGATTCCGCAAGAGTCAAAGTTGCAGGCTGTGAACGCCTTCGGCGTGCAGGCCGTCGTTGCCTATCGATGCGATGCGGTCGAGTGCAAGAGGCGGGCAGCTGCAGGTATGGCGCCGTTGACCCGGCCGGACGTGCTGGATCTACTTATGGGCCTGCCTGAGGGTGAAGCGGTGCCCGTCAGCGCCTTGAGCGGGCCCGAACGGCGAGCACTCAAAGCGACGCCAAAGGGTGCGGTTATCCAAAGCAACCGAACCGTAACCAGGCAGGCTGTCCAGCCCTTGCGTGTTGATCTTGCCATCGTGCCTGGTAGGGGGTGGGAGTCGGCAATGGAGAAGGCTGAGCTCTTCACCCCGTTCTGCGCGCGAGCGATACTTGTCGAGCGCCCCTTGCGCCGCAAGGATGACGCATTGCTGCAGGCTGACTTCTATGGCATCGGCCTCTTGGCTCTGGTTGGCAATGAGCTGGACGTGCTGGTTCCACCGCGGCCCTTCGTGAAGCGCCGCCACACTGTTGCTGGCTGGAAGTTCCTCGAAGACATGTACACCCAGCTGGCGTAGTGAAGCGTGGCGGTCGCGTGAACAGCCTCTGGTAGGTGGGCCGGAGCGGCCACGCTAGGAAGCAGGCAGCGTCGCCCATGCTGACAGGGGTGGCGGAGGCTGGAAGCCCCTCTTTGCTGACAGCCCGATGCGCTGGTTCTCGAGCGGGTAGCGGTTGATGGCAGCTGCACACTTTTCCTGCCACCAGATCTTCCGTTTTGGACCGACTTCGTAGCCGGCCATTTCGCCGACCCACGTGCTCCAGATGAGGATGTTGTGGTCCTCGGCGTCGACACGTGTCTCGCTATCAGTCTTGTAGAAGCGGTCGAGCCCACGTCCGTTGCAGACCTCGCAGGGGCACGTCGCAGGCTCCGCGTTTGCGTAGCGGTTGGCGAGCGACTCGGCACCCTTGAAGCACATGAGCTCCGGCATCAAGATACTCGGGTACACGGGGCCGTTTGGCTTGCTGACCTTGGCTCGCTCGCCGGGTGCCACGCTGTGTCGCACGGAGCTGGTGACGCCGATGCCGGCGCAGAGGGCACCGTGGACCATCGCATCGAGGGCTGCCAGGTCTGTCCGCAGCAGCATCATGCCCTCGACCTCGGAGATCACGCGGCGGAGGTTTGCGGGGATGACCTTGGCGTGCTGCAGCGGATCGAACTGGCCGACTAGTACGAGGGCCTTTGGCTGGTTGATGCGCTCGCACGCGGCGATGAGCTGGCCGACGCGCTCATTGCTGAGCCACGTGACGTCGACAGGTACGGTCACGACCGTGTCGACCCGCTCGATGCGCTGTGCGGCGCGGATCACCGCTTTCAGCGGCTTGGAGGCTCCGGGTGCGATGTAGCCAGTGGGGGTCAGGGCTGCGCTTGCCCCTGCTGCCTTCTGGAAGCCGAGCGTGTCATCGAGGGTCGCGAACATCTGGTCTTGCGGCAGAAGGAACGGCTCGTTCTCCGTCGCCGTGTGGGTCGTGTACGGGGCGCTGTCGATCAGCATGGTGCCGGTGAAGCCCGCTTCGGTCCGAAGCTTGAAGGCGCGGGTCTCGGCGTTGTCTCCAGTCATCACTACGCCACCGAGGTCGCTGTCGATTGAGTTGCGCTGGCGCGGGATGAAGCGTGAGTGCTCGTGCAGCAACACGCGCCCCGCCAGGATCGGAGTTGCAGGGACGCTGGCATCGAGTACCCGCAGAGCAGGCGGGCGCTGTCCGAAGGGTGCGGGGTTGCTCAAGAGTTCACCTCACAGGTGGGCCGGAGTCGCAACGGCCCCGGACGAAGAGGAAGCGCACAAGTAGATCTCGTGGAACTCCTCGTGACCCAGGCCTGCCAGTTGGGCTGCATGGGTCGGATCGAGGTGGTGCTGTTGCTCAAGACGGGTTACGACCTGAGCGATGTGGTGCGGGGTCTCTCGCTGAACAGTGACTGGTTCGACGGTGCGGTAGCCGAGCGCCGACATTTCGACCATAAGGTTGCGGTACTGCCACTCGCTGACGACTCCGAGAGAGAGTGCCCGCCTGATGAGCGCGGCCATGGAAACGCCCCACCTGGCCTTGAGCTCCATCAGTCTCTGCAAGTCAATGCCTGGCTTCAGCTCGGGGAGGATCGCGTCATGCGGCATGAGGAACTCGGCCGCAAAGCGGTCGGCCTGCTGTTCCTGGAGGCGCCCCTCTCCGGGTTCCCTGTGCATCGCGACGTGCCCAAGCTCGTGCGCCAGGCTGAAGCGGAAACGGTCACCGGGTGCTGTCGAGTTGAGCAGGAAAAGCGGTGGGCTGTCGTCCGGCCACTGGCTGACGGCGTCCAATTCTGCTGTTCCTAGGTCCCGGACGACCACTGAGGCGCCGGCGCCCTCTATGACTGAGACCAGGTCGTCGATCGGTCCGTGGTTGACGCCCCACTCTTCCCGCAACGTGGCAGCCGCATCCTCGGGTGTGTCGAGGTCGTCAACCTCGATGTGGCGGAAGCCGTGGTCCTGGAGGTCGGTCAACGGTGCGGTGAGTGCCTCAACTTGTAGCCGAGTCAAGGTCAGAGTGGCATGGATGCGGCGGAGGCTCGTGGCCCCCATCGAGGCCCGCTTCCGGTGGTGGACCAGGCCAACGCCGACACCGTGAGTGTCAGTGGTGCGGCATAGCATCTCAGGTGTGTATCCGAGAGCTTCCGCGTACAGCTCAAGGCGATCGTCCCTCACCTGCAAACGGCCGGCTTCGGCACGGCTCACGTACCCCTGGGAGACCCGGTTGGCGCCGTCGAGTTGCGACATCGTGACTGCCAGGTCCGCTTGCGTCATCCCGCGGGACTCTCTAGCCAGCGCGAGCATGGCGGGCACCGCGATCTGGCCCTCGCCAGTCTTCATCGTCCACCCCTCCCATCCTCAGGCTCGGCACCAAGTATACACAGGATCATCCCTCGGTCTAGCGCTCTAAAATATTCCGCGCTGGTTCGTGATGGTGGATGTGGTGCGTGGAGGAGCGTGTCCTGCGGACGCGTATCGCCCCAGTTCTCCGTGGGTCGGCCTCCGGCGGGCCGTTGCGTCCCTGGTGAGAGGGATTCGCAAGCCTCGGTGTGCGAGCCGGGCGAGGTGCTTTGTTGGGCGCGAGGCATCGACGTCGGCACCTGGAACACCCGGCAGACCAGCCCGGCCGTCTGGGACACCCTGAGCCCCGAGCAGCGCGAGCGCCTGGAGGCCCTCGGACTCACGCGCCGGACCGACACCGCTCCCGCCACGACGGCGGCCGGGAAGAGCGGGAAGGGCACGGCGTTCGAGCGGGGCATCGCCGCGCTCGCTCAGTTTGTCCAGCGCGAGGGGCACCTGAAGGTCTCCCGCCAGCACATCGAAACCGTCGTCATCGACGGCCAGGAGCACGCGGTGAAGGCGGGGGTGTTTCTCTCCAACCACAAGAGCAGGCGTGCCCGACTGAGCGCCGAGCAGCGCGCCGCGCTCTGCATCGACTGGGCCACCACCTGACACCCCGACCAGGAACCCATCGTTCCGCGCCCCTGGGCCACCGGCGGCCGGGCGGCCGGGCGGCCGGGCGGCCGGGTAAGTAGATCGGGAACCCGCCGCTTTCTCTTGCCGGAGGACGGCGGGCTCCCGGGACAGACGTAGGCGATACGTCTGACCGTTCTGCCGAAGCCATCGGCGATTTCGTGCAACGAGGGTTCCTGTGAGTACTCCCACACTCCCCGCAACTACATGAAGTGGACAGAGCGATACAGGAGGAGAACTATGTGTGACCAGATCGTGCCGTGATGCTTAAGCCACTTTTCTTGCCGGAGGGGTGGCCAACCCGCCGAGCGGCACCTGGACAGATAGGCGATCCATGCGTAAGAAGCGCATGGGAGACGACGCGACGGTCTCCGTCGCGTCTCCTCCCGCATCACCGTTCGGCAAGATCCGGACGACGCTGTTCACCGCCGAGTTCGGCGTACTCGCGACCCCCTACGTGAGCGGTGACGCTATCCCGTACGTCGAGCCCGCAGCCCCGTACGCCTTGGGCGCCATGGCGGTGACGGTCGCTTGGCCACACATCACGTGGCTGGCCAGGCTCACCGCCCGTGGTTGCGGGGTCCTCTGCGGCAAGGCCGTCGACACCGTGCTCAAGGGGGTACAGAACCGGTGGGACAAGGTCCGCGACGAAAAGCGGCCGGAGGAGAAGGACGACAAGACCCCGGCCGACGGACCGGATGCCCAGGCGAGCGGACCGCAGGATCGCGGGCACCTTCCGGTGTCCGCGCCCGAGACGCCTGCAGCCGCCCCGCCCCGCCCGTTGTACGGAATTCCCCAGCAGACGGCCCCCACGGAGACCCCCGTCGGCAGTCTGCCCACGGGAGGGGCGGATGAAGAATGATCGAGGCGAGCCAGAAGCAGCACGACTTCACCACCTTCATCCGCGAGGAGAAGGTCGAGAAGCAGCTACGCCTGTACCTCGTCAAGAGGGGTGTCAGCGAGCACGAGGAAGGTGACATCTCCCAGTACGCCCTGATGAAGCTGTGGGAGAAGTGGTCCGACACCAAGGAGCCGTTGGCGTTCGCCTTCACCGTCGCCAAGGGGCGCTGGATCGACCTCCTTCGGTACAAGCAGCGCCACGCGACCGCTGTCGACTTCCTGGCCGACTGGATGACCGAGGTCGCGGATCCAGAGTGTGATCCAGCCCAGTTCGCCATGGAGAAGCAACTCGTCAGCGGCTTGGTCAAGAAACTGCCCACGATGCAGCGGCACGTATTCGTCTGTGCGATGCACGGCATGCCGCCGCGGCATATCGCCAAGGAGCTGCACCTCGGCGAGGCAACCGTCCGCTCGCACCTGCGTCACAGCCGCCAGCGGCTGCGGAACCTCCTTGAGGAAGACCCAGAACTCTGCCAGCAGTACCGATCGCGCTGCAAAACATAGGACGCGGGGCGGAGTATGAGTGAGGCCGGGCAGGATCATCCTGCCCGGCCTCACTGGCGTCCTGCCAGCCGGAAGTCGGAGTCAAGCGCCGTGCGCGAAGCCGGCCGGGGCCAGCCTGCGCTACCGGACCGTCGCCGAGCAGCGTCAGACAGCCGGTGTGTAGCGGACGACGGTGTCCTCGCACGGACCCTCGGCATACACCTTCAGCGCTGCGAGTTCACGGTCGTCCGCGGTGAGGTCCCAGCGGAGCTTGGTGGCCACCCACTCTCCCACGTACCGGCACTGCGCCTCCAGGGAGGGCGGCATCCAGTCCGCCGGATCCTGGTCGGACTTCTGCCGGTTGGAGCGTGCCGTCACCGCGACCAGGGAGACGTCCGCACCCTGGTCGTTCGCGTACGCCTCCCGCCGCGCCGCCGGCCAGGACGAGGCCCCGCTGTCCCAGGCTTCGGCGAGCGGGACCATGTGGTCGATGTCCAGGGAGCCGGCGGAGGTAACCTCCTGGCCGTCGTAATACGACCTCCAGGTACCGCCGGTCAGCTTGCACCCGGCCGCCACCGTCGGCGCCACCACCGCCTCGGCCAGGAGCACCTCGGCGCGCGTGTTGCACCCGTCGCCCGCGTCGTCGCCGGAGTTCCAGTGCTTGAACTTGCTGCGGGTGTAGCCGGTGCGGTCCTCCTCGGTCACCTTCACCAGACCGACCGCGTCGGCCAGCTTCGTCACCTCCGCCACCGGAGCAGCCGGGGCAGCCGCGTGCGCGGCCGGGGAGGAGAGAAGGGGGACAAGGGCGAGGGAGAGCGCGCCGAAGGTGCGCGCAAGGTTCTTGATCACCAAGGTGTTCTACCGGCCCCACCCCACCCCCGGTGAGGCCCTGCGCCTGCTGCTCACCCGCCCGGGGGAAAGGGTTCACCGGAGAAACGCTCCGCCAGGAGTCGCCGCCCCACAAGACCCGTGGCGCGGGGCCCGGCACCGGCGGCAGGGCCGCCACCGGCACCAAGAGCCCGAGCCGCTCCAGAAGACCCGGGCCTGTCCCACACCCAAACGGCGCTCTCGGGCCAGTCGGCCACCGGTTGTTGTAGCCGTCGTCGTCCGAGCCGATCCACGACCTCGCCACGGACCGCGACGTCCCCCCGCCTGTGAAAAGCTGCCGGAGTCCGGGGGCGGGTGGCGTGTGGTGTCGGTGACGGAACGTCCGCCCTGAACAGCATCGCGAGCGGAGGGGCCTGTCATGGGGCGCAACAAGTGCACGGGTATGTGGCACGCGAAGGGTGCCCGGTACGCGGTTACCGTCCGACGGCTGCCTTAAGGCGGGTTCGGCGAGTAGTCGCAGCTGACGCGACAACGACACAGTGTGACCCAAGCTGCTCTGTGTCGCCGATCGTTTCGTCCGGGTGCCGGGGTGCGTGTGCTGAAGTACGCATGGATTTCCCTCTTTGCGTGGTGCAGGTGGTCACCCCTGCGTAAAGTGATACGCAGGAGTCGACGGGGGAGGGCGGAACCGGTGAAGATTACGACGTTGCGGCTGAGTAACTTCCAGTCATTTGGCCCGGCGCCGACGGAAATCGATCTGGATGACCTGATGTACGTCCTCGGTCCCAACGGCTCAGGTAAAACCACCGTCCTCGAGGCATTGTCGCGGCTATTCAGCCCGTTGGAGGCGCAGCGTAAGATTCGCCACGAGGATTTTCATGTGCCCGCAGGTCAATCCACAGGAGATCTGCAAGCCGGGGAGCTGTGGCTGGAGGTGGATGTTGAATTCCCGGAAGCAGGAGTCGACGGGGATCACGCATCGGTTCCACCGAATTTCTCGCATATGGCAATCGCTTCCGCCGACGGGCTTCCGAGAACCCGTGTCCGATTGACGGCGTCGCTGGCGGCAGACGGTGTCATCGATGAGAAGATCGAGTACGTGCTGGAGTCGGATGATTCGGGTGATCCGACTCGCCGATCAGACATGTCTCGGTATGACCGTGGGCATATTGAGGTGCACTACCTTCCGGCCCGTCGGGACCCCGCCGATCATGTCTCGTACACGACGGCATCGCTTATCGGACGTGTCCTGCGAGCCACTGACTGGACTGCCGAGCGCGAGACGCTGAGCGGCCTTACTGCTCAGATCACCTCATCGCTGGGCGAGAACGCCACAGTAGCGAGCATTGGTGCTCGACTAGCCGACGAGTGGCACGGACTGCACCGCGGCGCGTACTTCAGGGAGCCGTCGATTGCTTTCGGGCGAGGCGAACTAGAGAGTGTATTGCGCCTACTCACCGTGACCTTCTCGCCAACGCCCAACGGGTCACCACTGCCTTACGAGCGGCTAAGCGACGGACAGAAGTCCTTGCTGTATATCTCGCTCGTGCTTGCGTGGCAGTCCCTTGCCCGGCGCGTTCTCAACGGCGAGGAGCCCTCCATTGACGCTGACCGTCTGCGCCCGCCCGTGCACACCGTCATTGCGCTGGAGGAGCCCGAGAACAGCCTCGCGCCGCAGTACCTCGGTCGAATCATCCGTCAACTACGGGGCGCCTGCACGCACGGAGACATGCAGGCCCTCATTGCCACGCATGCGCCCACGCTCCTCCGTCGCGTCGATCCCCGCACGATCTGCTTTCTCAGGTTGAACGCTGCCCGGGAGACGACGATCCACCGCATCGTCCTGCCTGAGGGGCAGGAGGCAGCCGCTAAGTACGTACGGGAGGCAGTGGAGGCCTACCCCGAGCTGTACTTCTCTCGATTGGTCGTGCTCGGTGAAGGCGACAGCGAGCAGGTCGTTTTGCCTCGCGTCCTAGCGGCCTTCGGGCTCATGGAGGACGACGCATCCGTTTCGGTGGTCCCCCTGGGCGGTCGGCACGTGAATCACTTTTGGCGCCTTCTCAACGAACTGCAGATTCCGCACGTGACGCTACTCGACCTAGACGCTGGCCGCTATCAGGCCGGCTGGGGGCGGGTGCGCTACGCGCTGAAACAAATCAACGCAGTTCGCCCTAAGACCTACACAGAAGACCAGATCGACAAGCTCCCAAAGTGGAATGATAACTGCGATTTCCCAACCCTGGTCGACTCTCGCTTCAATGGGCGCAGCCCTGTTGAGGCATTGGAGGAGCAAGGGGTCTTCTTCTCTCACCCAGTCGACCTCGACCTGATGTTGATGGCGGCCTACCCCGACGCCTACGGCGTCAGTCCTACCGAGCCGGACGGGACCACCATCGTGGCTGTACTCGGTAAGAGCCACGCGAATGAAGGCCGCCTACCCTCGGACATCAGCGCGCTCTTCGCTGATTACCACCGAATCTTCGATCTCGGAAGCAAGCCCGCTGCCCACCTGTCCGCTCTCGCCGACCTGAATGACCAGCAGTTGCTGAGGAACCTCCCCGACGTGCTCGTTCGGCTGGTCGAGCAGGTGCGCACGAAACTAGCGGAGCTACCGGAATGATCCGCCCCGATCAGTGGCGTCCCGTCGACGGTCTGGTCCTCGAACCCAACGCATTGTCGGCCGTCACCACGTCGGATAGGAACGTGGTTGTTTCCGCGGGGCCGGGCGCCGGGAAGACCGAGCTGCTTGCCCAACGGGCCGACTTTCTCCTGGGCACCGGAAGGTGCCCATACCCGCGTAGGATCCTGGCGGTTTCGTTCAAGGTCGACGCCGCCCGCAATTTGCGAGAGCGTGTTCGCCGTCGCTCTGGAGCGCGGCTCGCAGCCAGGTTTGACAGCTTCACCTTCCATGCCTTCGCCAAGCGCCTGATCGACAATTACCGTCCCGCATTGACCGGATACAACGAGCTCAACCCGGACTACCGGATTGATCGTTCCACCCGGATCATGGGCGAGCAGATCACCTTCAGCGACCTCGTCCCCCTTGCGCTGGAGATTATCGAGACCAACACGTACGCCCGAGGAGGCATCCGCCAGACGTACAGCCACGTCTTCCTCGACGAGTTTCAAGACTGCACCGACCAACAGTATCGACTGATCAAGGCGGCATTCGGTCCGACCACGGCCGTCCTGACCGCAGTTGGTGACACCAAGCAGCGAATCATGGCCTGGGCTGGCGCACTGGACGGAGTGCTGCAAACCTTCGCCGACGACTTTTCGGCTCGACCACTGCCGCTGTACCAGAACTTCCGCTCAGACCCCCGGCTGCGGCGGATGCAGAACCGAATGATCGCTCAGATGGACCCGGGAGCGGTCAGCCCCGACGAGGAGCTGACCGGAGACGAGGGCGCCATCGAAGTGCTGCCCTTCAGAACCGGGCAGGACGAGGCGCAAGCCGTCGCGCAGCTCGTTGACAGCTGGCTCCACGGAGGGACGCCACCAAGCGAGATCGCCATCCTCGTGCGCCAGCAGCCGCACCTGGTCGCTGCAGTCCTCGGCCTTGAACTTGCGGCCCGCGGCATCCCTTTCCGTAACGAACAAGACAGCCAGGACCTCACCGCGGAACCAGCAGCTGCGCTCGTTTTCAACTTTATTCGAGTGATCGCCGGCGGCAAGCAACCCGAGGCGTACGCCGAACTTATGTGGATCACTAACCGATCGAGCAGGTCCGACGACGAGGCATCTCGCTTCGACGGCCAGTTGAAGCGGATGCTCAGCGAGGCCCGAGCGGCCGTACGTGACCCTGCGTTTAAGGGGGCAGAGCCCGCGGCGTGGAGGACCCTTGTCTACGAGTTCCTGCGCCTGGTGTCGCGGTCGACGCTGACCGCGTTGTCAACCGGGTACCAGCAGGGCACCTGGCTCGACGATGTGATCGAGCAGGCGCTTGACGCGTTCGACCGGGAGCTTGCCGTTGACGGGGATGCTATCCAAGCACTCCGGCGCCTTTCGGAGATGGACGCCATCCGGTTCTTGACCATCCACAAGTGCAAGGGCCTTGAGTTCGAGAAGGTCGTTGTGCTCGGGGTCGAGGAGCAGCTCTTTTGGGGTGATGCCACTGCAGCTATATCTGCATTCTTCGTTGCAATCTCTCGCGCTAAGCAACATCTGGTGTTGACCCATGTCAGGCATCGCGATAGGCCAGAAGAGCCTGTCAAATTTTGGAGCGAGTCGCGTACGCCTCATCAGGAGTTCTTGGACTTCGCCTACGAAGGCTAAGGTTAGACCTTGTGCTTGTTGAGGTAGTGCGGCCAAGGCTGCCCGACTCGGCGAGCTGCAAGCAGGTGCTTCATTCCTTCAATCCTCGGGCCCGGCTGGAAAGGCTCGATCGTGTAGCGACCCAGTTCGGAGCGGCCTGTCTGGAACGTCAGGCCCGGAGTCAAGTGCCATGGTCCAGGAGCAAGTGGGTGAGGCTGCGGCGAGTATCGGGGCGTTCGGGTTCAGGCAGGGTTGTCGGGGTGCTGGCTGATCCAGGCCAGACCGGTGGTGTCCAGGTGGTGGCGCGCCCGGGTGACGGCGACGTAGGCCAGGCGGGCCTCTGCCTCATCGACGGGCTGGGGAACGGGGTGGCCCTGGGCGCTGACCCCATCCGTGTAGACAGGCGGCGTGAAATCAGGTGCGATGCGCACCCGGGCCCATTCCCGGCCCTTGGCCTTGTGAGCGGTGGAGACGGTGACCGCGGCCGCGTCTTCGGGAACGAGTTGGTCGACGGCCTGAAGGATGATCTCGGGGCCGTGCTCGTCGACGAGGTTGGCGAATGGCTGCAGATCGCTTCCGGCGGGGTCGTGCTCGGCAAAGTCGCGCAGTGCCGGCCAGGTGGTGAACAGCACGAGTTCGGGGTGATGGGTGCGGCGTCCCTGGATGAGGTCGCGGGCGGCTCGTGCCAGGACGCGCAGAGAGTCACCGCCGCCGACTAGCGCCGTTGCGGTCCCAGCGGCGACGAGTGCGAGAACCTCAGTCATCGCGCCGATGTTGGTCCGGCACAGGATCGCATCCGGGTGCCCGGCACGAGATCCGATCGTGGTGGGAATTTCAGGTGTCCCGGTTAGCCGGATGGGAGCGTTGCTGAGGGTGAGCCAGCGGTTGGCCTCGGTGGCGAGCGCGGGGCCGAAGCGGAAGGAGCGCGTGAGCGTGAGGTGGCGGCCGGTGAACCGTGCCATCACATCCCGAGCGCCGCGCCAGCCATAGATGGCCTGTGCCGAGTCACCGACCATGACGATCTGAGTGCGCTCCTGCTGGGCCAGAATGATTTGCTCAAGGACGGGGTTAGTGTCCTGGGCCTCGTCCAGCAAGAGGAAGTCGCCGTGCAGCACCGGCTCGGTCAAAGCCCACATCTTCAGGTAATGGTCGTGCTCGAAACGGATCGCGCCGCCGTAGGGGTCCTGCAGATCGGCCCACGCCTTCGCCGCGTACGGCAGGATCAGGTCTGCCAGTTCCGCATGATCTTCGTCCGCCAGGCCCCGCAGTCGCGGAACGTGATGGTGGGCCAGTTGCATGTCGGCCGACTGGCAAAATCGAGTCACCGTCCGCAGCGTGGCGTTGGACAGCGTGGCCGGCATCAACCCCGCCGGGCCGATGTCGGCTGGAGTGCTAAGGCCTAGGTCCTGCCCAATCTGCCAGCCGGGCCGCCTAGGAGCATTCAGGCGGCCGCGGAAGCGGTGGCCGAGCGCGGCGTAGGCCAGTGAGTGGGCCGTCTTGCACTGGACCGCCGAGGGAAAGCGGGCGGCGGCGTCCAGGGCGATGGCCCGGTTGAAGGCGAGGTATCGCCCACGCCGCAGCGGCATTTGTTCCGTGAGGAAGACGAGCGTGGACGTCTTTCCTGTGCCTGCACCTGCCTGGATGGCGAGATGGCCACCGCTGCGGAACGCCTCCAGGGCGGCAGCCTGTTCGTCGGTCGGGGAAAAGGGCATGGAACAGATCTCTCCGAAAGCTCGAAGCCCGCGCCACAGACACGTGGGCGCAGGGAAATGGCCGCACCCTGGCAGGTGCCGGAGTCAAAAGGTGCCAACGCATCCGCCCGTGTCTTGTGTACGCGCCGCCCGGTCCGCCCGATGTGGTGACAAGGTGGCGACAAGAATCCGAATCCAGCACGCGCGTACGAGAGCGTCACCACGTTCGGGTGGCCGACGGGTGGCTGTGCTCAGGCGCCGGACATCGGAGGTTCGTGCCCCGCGCACAGTGGATCCAGGAGCTCGCCCAGCGGGATGGAAAAGGCGTGGGCGAGAGCGTGCCAAGTGGCTAGCGTGCCGATCGTGCGGCCCTGCTCGATCTCGATCAGTGTCCGGCGAGAGAGACCGCTGCGCGCGGCCAGCTCGTCATAGCTCCACCCGCGCTGCGCACGCAGGCGAGCGAGCGAGTGCCTGAGGGCCATCGGGTCGGGCTCCGGCGGCGGGATGATCGTCACGAATCCATCCGACGGTGCAGACCCCTGCCCTGACAGTGCAGACCTCTGCCCTATTTATGTCGGTACGGGCCGGCTCCGATAGGGCAGAGGTCTGCACTACGGTGTCCACGTCCGGAGCCGCCCGGACGCAGGGTCGGCGGCTGATTGCTCACGGCTTGGAGGGACCGATGTCCATGGCCATGTCCGCACGTGCCTGGACCGTCACGATCAGCAGTTCGACGGGGCGGCCCGTGCTGACGTGCAGTGCCTGCCCGCAGCCGATCGTGGCCGTGGGTGCTGAGAGGGTCGTGCAGGTCCGCCGGCATCTCATGAGGCACCTCGTCGAGTCCCGGCTGCCGGCGTACCTGCGTATCTGCCAGTGCCGAGAAAGGGCTTGTGGGTGGCACAGGCGCCAGGGTCCCTGTTCTGGTTCACTGAGGCTCCTGCTGATCCGAGCGGACCGCGGCCTCACCTGGCACCTTGCGGATACCTGCGCCTCATGCGCCGTCGCCATCCCCTGCGCCGCCGCCGTTCCCGAACCTCTGCAGGAGGCGGCCGTGCACCATGTGGGGGCGCCCGTGGGTGAGGCGGTTGCGGACCTCACGTGTGAGCCCGTCGAGTGGGTAGAGGCGCTGTGAGGCCGCCCTCGAAGCCGAGCTGCTGGAAGCTTCGGTCTTTCCTTGACCGTCAGAGTTGCTCAGGAGGATCCCTCTACGGCAACCAGAACCGACCTGGCGCTTGTTAGTGCGGACGAGCAGGTTCTGGCTCGAGCCGGGTGGCCCTGTGTCCGGCGGGGTTAACCCTGTTCTCGCACAACTAAGGCAAGGCGGCGCCAATGGGTGAATGCCCTGTTCAGAAGCCAGGGCTGCCATGTACGTGGACGTCCGGCGACGTTCCGTTGTGCGCGATAGTGCAAGCCGAGCAGGCGCAAGGACTCCCCTCTACTCCTCGCTAACCGCTACGGCCGCAAGGCGCCCTGACGCTCGCAGTTGGCGAAGTTGAAGCACTGGTACAGCTGGTTACAACGAGGCGTCCGACGTGTCGGCGGTGCGGTGCCGAGCGCGTGGCGCTGATGGTTGGACTGCTCGTGGTCAAGCGCACGGCCACGGTCTCGGCACTGCCGCTGCTTGGTTACTGCCACGGCCTCGGGGGCAAAGCGGAGCCGCCATCTGCTGATGGCTTGGGGAAAGTCTGGGTGAGGTGAACCCCGCGGTGAGACACTACGCGGATGGCGATGAAGCACCTGGCAGATCTGCGGCAGTTGGAAGACGGGTTCACCGAGACAGATGGTTGGCCGAATCTTCCCTGCCCCGCTTGCCTGGCAGGCACGCTTGCCCCCAAGGACAGCGATGCCATGATCACAGAGCAGTCACGACTTAGCCGCGAGATGCGCGAGATTCCTGATGCAGAGCCCGACTGGATCAGTGGCTATTTCCATGGCTCACTGCAGTGTCGTCTGCCATCGTGCGGCGAGATCGTTGCAGTCGCGGGAGAGTACCAGGTAAAGGTGGGGGCTGGACCTCATGAGTACCAGGGCGAATTCTACGGGAATTCCTATAAGGTGCAGTGTTTCGTTCCAGCCCTCTCGCTCATCCGCGAGGACCAGGCTTTTCCGCAACGTGTAAATGATCTGATCGTCGCAGCTTCGGCGGTGCTCTGGATGGATCCCAGCTCTGCCGCGAACCGCGTCCGAGCAGCGATCGAGGAGCTCCTGACTCTGCAAGGCGTACCTAAATCACACATATCAAAGAGCCGCAAGCGCATCAGATACACAGCGCACAAGCGCATTGAACTGTTGAAAGAGAGGAAGCCGAGGTTCACTGAGGCCGCGGGCCTGCTAATGGCTGTCAAGTGGATCGGGAACGACGGCAGCCACGGTGGTGAACTCACTGTCGGTGAGGTGCTGGACGGTGTGGAGTTGCTGAACCACGCGCTGGAGCTGATGTACGACACGAGTGCGGCTGACCTTAAGCGTAGGGCGGCTGAGATCAACAAACGCAGGGGCATCCCACGCAAGCGGGCGGCGAAAATCTAGGGCCTGGAGTTGCGGTCACTTGGCCGGAAAAAGGAATTACCCGGCATGATGCCGGGGCTTGTAGGTTTCAGGCTGCTGTGACGGCGTCGAGGAGGTGAGGCCCATGAACGTTGTATCGACGTGCGGGCTCCTCCCTTTCTGTTGTGGTCGGCGATTGTCATAGATGTCGCCGCTGCCCTCGAAAACAAGGCACGCCTGTAATTCGCCGCCGATTCATCTTCGAACGGCATGGTCGAGCGCGACTTCACTGAACCTCTTTCATCCTGGGCTGCCGGGTGAACCGTGCTGGTCAGGGGTGGTGACATGGCGAAGCCCCTCGTCGCGGTGTGGTGATCTCGCTCAACACGCCGACGGGCGGGGGGCTTCGTTGGTTCCGTATCCTTCCACGCTCGATGTCCCGCATGAGCTGGTCGAGCATGTCTCGTGGCTCACCTACGCTCGAAAGGGCGCCGAGCTGGGCGAGCGTGTCGTTCTTCCGCAGGTGGGCGAGCGCGAGCTAGGGCCTGCCGAAGCAATTCAACTTCCGTCAACGGGTGCCTTGCACGCGCAACGCATTCGTACGCCGCGGCGGATGGAGCGTCAGGAGTCGAGCGGGCGAAACGGGATGACGTTGTCCGCAGCCAGGAGGCCCGGCGACGGCTGTGGTGCGTGCTGCTGATGGGTGAGGACGGCATTGGCCAGCGTCAGATTGGTCACCAGCTGACGCAGTTCCTTGAGTTCCTTCTCCTTGTTGTCGAGGGTTTTCCGGAGCTTGGCGACCGTCTCCCGAAGCCGCTGCTCCGGCTCCGGCACCTGCTGGGTCTCGGCGCGGACCCGCTGGTAGAACTCGTTCTTCAGGTCGACATGGCGCTTGAGCAGTGCCATGCGGTGGACGCCGGCCTCTACCGCGAGCGCGGTGGCGGTGAGGCCGCCATTGGAAACGGTGGCCTGTCCAGCAAGGAGTCGGTTCATTGCCTCGCGAATGCGGGTGCGTTCGTCGTGGTGCTGTGGGTTCATACGAGGTCCTCGGCGCTCTGGGCGGCGGCGTCGTGCGCGTCGGCGGCGACGCGGAGGTTGTTGGCGTTGCGCCGAAGACGCCTGGCGATCTTCTCGGGTGAAGCGGACGCCAACTGGTCAATCTCATCGGCCCGTTCCCGCATGCCACGGGCGTGGCCATCGGTGCGGGCGGTGTTCCCGCAGCCTGTCTGACAGGCGTACTGCCTCGGTGCAGTGGCGTCCGGTTCGGGCTCGCAGAGCGCATTGTCATGCTTAAATGCGCAGATCAGGAACGCGTCCGGGTTGTCGTAGAGCACGACACCGTCACGGGCCAGGAACTTGGCCGCTTTCTTCACGAACGTGCGAGGGACGATCCGCCCTTCGAACCGGGGGGTCGACGCAGCAGCGGTGATCGCCCGGCGGGCGGCAGGGCCAGAGATCTTCTCTCCGTCGGCGAGACGGTCGCGTAGGCGAGCGGCGGTGTCTGCGGCAGCCAGCGCAGTTTCGACGTCGAGGACGCTGTGGACGCCGCCCCGGCTACGGGAACCGTAGGCACTGGACGTGCGGGCGTCCAGGACGGTGCGCATGTGCCCGTACTGAATCGCCAGCGCGATCAACCCGCCCGGGCGGCGTGCGATGTGCCAGGCCAGAGTCCTTCTGAACCGCGCCATCCCGATGGCTCCGTGCGGATCTTCGGGGATGACCTGGTCGGGCAGGTGATGGACGTGCGCCTCGTGGTTCGCCCACGCCACGAAGTCTTCAGTCCGGTCCCTCAGGGACGAGCCTTTCAGCGCTCCGTGAAGGCGGCGCCGGTAGAGGTAGTCGTGGTGGGAGGCGCTCAGCAGCAGTTCCCCCGGGGGCACCATGCGTTCGAGGACACGGATGGAGTGCACGACGGGTGTGATGGCAACCCACGGAACCTCACGTTCCTCACCGGCTGATATGTGGTTGCCGTCAGTGTCGGTGACGTTCTTGTAGTGATGGCTGCGGATCAGGTGACGACCAGGTGTGCCGTCGTCGGCAGGCTCCGGGTCAGGACAGCAGCCGGACCGCAGACCCTGCACTTCCTGCGGACGCATACCTGTCAGGTAGAGGCAGATGATCACTGCTGCGGTGCCGAGGTGCCGCATGAGCTCGCCGGCCTCGTCGAAGTCCATGTGCTCGCGCCAGGGATTCCCGTTGATCCGCCCGGTGACCGGCACCGCCAAAGGACAGGGGCCCGGCCGTGCGTTGGCCACGTCCGAGAGGCGATGCCGCTCGTTGAACCGGTCGACCTGGGAGAGGCTCGCCCCGGTGAGGGCGGCCACGTATGTGCGCGCCAAAGTTCGCCGGCCGTGCATCTGCACGGAGGGAAGCGGGTCGCCTGACCGGGCCGCAGGAAGCAGGAGACTGGCGAGGGCTGCCAAGCCCTCTGGGCCGGCCTCGTTGTTCGCAGCCGTGGCGAGCAGGCGCTCACGCGCCTGCCAGGACGCGAGGATGTCGTCGGCGAAGTCGTCAACAAACCGGATCGCCCAAACCAGCAGGGGACCGAGGACCCGCGGGTCGAGCGGTTCCATGCTGTTCTCTCCGCGCGAGCCATCGGCCGAGGGAAGGTAGTCGTCAACCCCCTCCTCCTCCCAGGGAGGCCGGGTGATGCCCGCAGGGCGGGCACTGAGCTGATCGAATGCCCACAGATCCGTCAAGCGCGAGCAGATCTTCTCCCCGCTGCCACGATTCACACCGTCGGCCAGGCGCTCGGATATATAGGCGCGCCACACATCCTGGGTGCAGGCATCGAGGCTCGTGATGCGGCGTACGTGCAGCCAGCGCGCCAGCCTCAGCCACTCGTAGCAGGTGTCCCGCATATCCGCAGCGGATGTCCTGGCTCGGGCACGCGCCCCTCGGTCCTGGAGATAGGTCGGCCGGAGCCTGCCGTTGATCATCGTCCAAGTAGCGAGTTTGACTTGATCGAGGAAGGGGGCCGGGCAGCCCCTCCAGTAGATCGTGAACAGCCCGGTGCCGGGATTGTCGATGAGCGGGGCCAGGGGCCAGATGGCTGCGCTGTAGCGGGCATTGGCGTGCACATTGCCGGGCTTGATCCACTGCGGCAGGATCGCTGGGCTTTCCGGTCCGGGAAGGGACAGGATGTAGGGGTCGGCTTCGGCAAGGCTGGTCATGGCGCGAGGTCTTCCTTCAGCAGAAGCCGAACAATCGTGCGGTCGTTGTCGCTGACCCGGCCAGGGTCCGCCGTCCAGGCGGTCAGACCGATCGTGTCGCGCAGGCTCTCAAGCCTCAGCACGTGATCGCCCCAGCGCTCACGGAACCTGCGATCGTCCGTAACGGACCGCAGACTCAGGATCTGCTGGTATAGGTACGCGAGCCGCGGGTGATGGCCGGGGTGGACATGGGCGTTGGGACAGGCGAGACAGAGCAGGAAATCTGCCCCGCAACCCCCCTCGGGAGCTGGCCAAGGACTGGAGCTTTCGTCCTCGCAGTCCGCTGTTACCGTCTCTTGATGGCTCGGGTCCGGCGAATGCGCGATCTTCCCGCCGAAGACGGTGGAGCGGGCGTGATCCCAAGCCTCCAGAGCACCAGCTTCGAAGACACCACGAGAGGCCTTTTGAACCTGCGGGTCGGGCAGAACGTAGATGCTCTCGTGGGTGCCCTGCGTGTGCTGCAAAGGACGGCCCAGATGAGTCACCGTGGTCCGGCGAGCCCGCTGGAACGGCGAACCGCCCAGTCCCTGGCCGCGCGCCCACCACGACGCCAGATCGTCCGGGATTCCGAAATCGAGAGGGCCAATCGAGGCGGGCCGGTCCAAGTCCCCATGCTTCTTCTCGGGTCGGTGGCTGCGAGCGACCATCAGCAGGTCAGTCCCCGGCACCAGCGCGTTGGCGAGTACACGGCCGTGAGCCGTGGCTGCCAGAGCCTGGGTAACCAGCCTCCCGGGGGAGTCGGCCCCTGAATCGGTTACATTTTCGGTGGAGAACCACCGCCCCTTACCTGCGCGGTGCTTTTCGACCTGAATCTGGTAGGTCACCGAGGTCGTCTCGCCGGCCGACGGCGCCGCGGTCGGCACCGGCATGAAGTCGTACTGGGACAGATTCCATCCGAACTGGTCGGTCAGCAGTACTGCTAGCGCCGTGAGCTCCGAGCGGTCCAGGAACAACCGGCCCCAGGTCTCCTCCGAACGGCTGCCCCCCAGCAGCCCGCGATGTGTCACGTGGACCTGCCCGCCCGGATAGGTCGTGCGCGACACGTCCCCCGTGCGGGCGGTGTGATCGAGAATTTTCCCGATCTTCCACTCTCGGCTGCCCGCAACAAGATGGCCCGCCCGCCACTCCTCCAGCAGTCGAGTGTTCTCGCTGATCCGGAGAAGGGCCGCGCGGAACTGGCGCCGAGCGGTTAGCACCACCCGATCCCGCTCGGCCTGCTTATAGGACTGCTTACTGGGTGCCGGCGATGGAATCCGGCGGGCCAGTTCTTCCGCCACAGGCCCGGCACTGAGCCGCGGATCCTGCCGCAGCAGGGTACGCACCATGCCGAGCTTGCCTCTGCCGCTGTTCGTGTCAATGTGCTTATCCCGCCAGCTCTGCAGCGCGGCGACCGTCAGACCGTCAAGGTCATCGGGCGGGCACTCCAACGAGGCGACAAACTGAGCGAACAGCCCGATCTTGCTCCAGCAGGTGTTTGCCGTCCGGTGACTGGTCCAGTTGCGCGACTGGGCGGCGAACGCTGCGGCCAGCGAGCGCTGCATCGGTGCAGCCACCTCAAGGTCGCCGAAGTCGTACTCCGCCTTGCGGCCGGCCTTGTTGGTGACCGTCACGACGACAGACCCTGGGACCAGCGCCGGCTCGACACGATGGTCGGGAGGCGGTGGGCTGGCCCTGTGCCCCCGCCGGCTCACGACACTGTCCCGAGGAGCAGGTCGATGTCCTGGATGCCCGCCGTCTCCCGGGCCAGCCGGGCGAACACGCCGTCCAGATCCTCGACATCCTCGCCCTCATCAGTTGTCTCTGCAGCGGCGAGGATCGACTCAAGTTGCAGATGCGCGACCGGCGCGAGGTAGTGCCGCTTCGTCGTCTCCACGTCCGCATGCCCCAGCAACGTCTTCACCAGCCACCATGGGTCGCCGAACAGCAGGGCGAAGTCCCGTCGGTCCTTCTTAGTCAACCCGTAGCGCTCCTCGAACAGCTCGTTCAGCAAGATCAGCATGTAGAGCGCCATCGAGTGCCGGCAAGAATGCGGCGTCATGTACGGGGTCTTGCCCTGCACCTCCGCCAGCCTGAACTGCCGCCGGATCGTTCGTTCTTCCTCTGCCAGGAGGGCCGTCTCGCAGCGCAGATTGGCCATCCGGAACACGCCGTTCCATCGGTCCGGGGCCATCGGCAGACCCTGTTCCGTCAGCCACAACCACGCTGGCTCCGGCCCCTCTGGTCCATCAACGAACAACCACTGCCGCTCACGCCAGCCCAGACGGCTGAGCTCCTGGCCACCGACAACGCCGTCCGAATCCACCCACTCGACCTTCGGTTTCAGGCCATGCGTCACCCCGGTGACCAGCCGTATCATCGGCAGACGCTTGTAGCGGCCTGCCTCTTGGGCCCGTTGCACCACCCACGCCCGCTCCGATTCGACGTACGCCTCGACCTGGCCGACGGAATCCACTGACGCGTAATACGTCCGGCTGTTCTTCGACCTGGTCACCGCGCCAGCGATGCGGGCATGCATATAGCGGCCATGGCGCAGGCGCTGAGTCGGTAGCTCGAAGACGAGCAACGATCCGCCTTCTTGCCGCCGCAGGCCCGAGCTCAACAGCAGCTGCACGAAGCTCGTGTTCCGCAGCTCAGTCCGTGATTCCCACGTCGGCGCCGCAAGACCGGCGAGGGTGTGACCACGCAACCCGATGTCTGACCACAAGCCCCAGGTCCGCGGGGTCCCCCATGACACTCGTGAGCTGACCGAGTCCGTCGCCCGGTCCTCGCTTCGCGAGACATCCACCGGCAAGGGATAGACCTTGCCCCACTTGAACAGTTTCGTGAACGCCGCAGCCTCGCGGTTCCACTTTGTACCGCTGATCCGGACTGGATTCTCAGGGGCATCGCAACGCCAGTCCCGGTAGTCCTCCAAATCCCGCGGTGTCGCTTCCCTCCACGTCAGCCCACGCGAGGACAGATAATTCAGCAGCAGGCGGTAGTCCGTCCCATAATTCCTCTTCGTCTCCCGTTCCAGGTTTCGGAAGACCGTGGACATTACGAGATCCAAGAAATCCCGGTCCACCGTGCCGTCCGGCCTGACATACACAGGATCGCCCGGCCTCAGGCCTATACGGGCCACCGCCTCCGGCAGATCATGCACCCCGAAGCTACCGTCCGAGGGCGGCGTCCCCCACTGCCCCGGACCTGGAACCCACACCACGTGCCACTCGCTCAACTCAGTTTCCTCCCTGCGCGCTTGAACAGATCGCATCATCAGGGAAGTAACGAACTCCGGCGCCGAATGGCCGCAGAAGAAACTCACCATCGGCCTCAGCCCCGCCTCGGTACCCAAGAGCGGCAGTGGCTTCGACCTCGCCGTGGCCAGCGCAATCCTCGCCGCCGCGGGCCGCCTCGACCCGCGCGCCCTCGCCGACATCGTCATGATCGGCGAACTCGGACTCGACGGACGGGTACGCCCCGTGCGCGGCATCCTGCCCGCCGTCCTCGCCGCCGCCGACGCGGGCTGCCGCCAGGTCGTCGTCCCCGAGAGCGCCGCCGCCGAGGCCGCACTCGTCCCCGGCGTCTCCGTACTCGGCGTACGCAGCCTGCGCCAGCTCATCGCCGTGCTCAACGACGAACCCGTACCGGAGGAAACCCAGGCCCCCGAAGCCCTGCCCGCCACCACGCTCACCGGCGGCACAGGACTCGCCGCCCTCGGCACCGGACTCGGCAACACCGCCCACGGACGCCGCGGCCACGACCTCGCCGACATCGTCGGACAGCACACCGCCCGGCTCGCCATGGAAGTCGCCGCGGCGGGCGGCCACCACGTCCTGTGGACCGGACCACCGGGCGCCGGCAAGACCATGCTCGCCGAACGCATGCCGACCCTCATGCCCCCGCTCACCCGCGAGGAGTCCCTGGAAGTCACCGCCGTCCACTCCATCGCCGGCATCCTGCCGCCCGGCAAACCCCTCATCGACACCGCGCCCTACTGCGCACCCCACCACTCCGCGACCATGCAGTCCCTGGTCGGCGGCGGCCACGGAGTCGCCCGCCCCGGCGCGGTCTCCCTCGCCCACCGCGGCCTGCTCTTCCTCGACTTTAGCGACCACCGGCTGCGCGTCCGTGTCACCCGTTTTGGTGAAGGGCGACTGCTTCGCGTCAATCTTTAGCTACGGGTCTGCTTCTCTTCGTGCTGTACGGGACGACTCGGAGGGAAGCCCTGGTGAGAAGCAATCTGGTGCTGGAGGACCTGCGTGTTCAGAGGATCAGACGGGCTGGCGGCAGCTGGTCGTTCTCGATCCTCTGGCCGGACTACACGCCTGACGAGGAAGCCGAGAGCTACCTGCGTCTCTACGAGGGCTCGGGGTCCCAGGAGCCGTACGCGTACTACCTCGTCGATCACTTGAGGTGGCGCCTCCGCGAGAGTCTGACCACGGAGACGATCACGTTCCAGGATCTCCAGCGGTACCAGGGGGCTGTGGGTGCACTGGTGTCGATGCCGTACGGGCAGCCGTGGCGGTTGCCCCCGAAGCGTCCGTACGGCACTTCTGCCCTGTCGATCTCGGCGACGGTCCTGAAGAACTTTTACCTGCATCAGTGCGTGAAGCGAGACGTCAATCAGACCCTGCGCGAGGCTCTGGACGTTACTCGGCTGGCCACCAGGGCGGACCGCCGGAGGGCCTTCCTGGGGCATACGACGGCCTCTATGCCAGCGAATCCGCTGGCACCGGGGAAGGGCCCGGGGCGTCGGCATCCGAAGATGTTGCCTGACGGGGCCCGGTCGGACCTGCTGGCCTCGGTGAACACGGCTCGCGATGCGATGGTCGTGACCTGGCTCTCCGACTCGACCTTGAGGATCGGGGGTCTGACCGGCTTTCACTTGGTCGATTTGCACCTGCGTGAGGATGCGGCTTGCGGCGAGTGTAAGGGCCCGCACGTCCACGTCTGCCACCGCCACAACAACCCCAACCGGGCCAGGGCAAAGCGGAAGGAAGACTGGCGCCTGACCGAGGGGGTGATCTGCGGCGGTGAGATCTACCGGGCGAGCCCGGCCATGGTCAGCTCCTACTTCAAGTACATGACCACCGAGTACACAAAGCACGCTACGGGGCATGGCATGCTCCTCATCCAGCTGGCCGGCCCGGCCATCGGCGAGCCGTGGACCGCTGACGCTGCCCGCGGCATGCTGCGGAGGGCGGGACGGCGGGCCGAACTGCCGGGCCGCATCAAGCCGCACGCGTTCCGGCACACGACCACGTCGAAGGTCCTGGAAGCGGCGAAAGGCGACCCGCTCGTGGCCAAGGCCGTCGGCAACTGGTCATCCGCCGCCATGGTCGATGAGGTCTACGGCCACCCGGACCTGCACTCCCCGGAGTTCTCCGCGGCCCTGGCCGAGGTCTGGGGGGACACCGAATGAGGACCACGACGCACTCAGTCCTCTCGCTGCTGGTCACCCAACACGCGGCCACCCGCACGGTGACCGACCGCCTGGAGATCCTCCACGCGCTCATTGCCGGCCCCACCGTCGATCCCGTCTTTCGCGGAGACGTGCTTCAGATCCCCGCGGACCACCCCGCCTATGGATGGCGATGCAAGGTCGAGGACTGCCAGCGGAGCAAGGAAGGCAACTGGGACCTCTGCCACAGCCACCAGGACCAGTGGGCGGCCCACCGCGCGGACGGCTCCACCTACACCTCGTTTCTCGACATTGCAGAACCGCTCCAGACCCGGAGCTGGTCCGACCCCCGCCCCTGCCTGGTATGCCCGGACCTGCCAGCCGTCGGCCACATGGGTTTCTGCACCGTCCACGCGAAACGGTGGACCGGCTGGGAACGCTATGAACGCAAGAAAGGACGGCAACCGCACCTCGAGGACTGGCTACCCCGCCAGAGAGCGCTGCCCGGCATGGGCAAGTGCAGGGTGCTGGCCTGCAGCGAACTCGCCGACCCACACCCGCTCCGACTGTGTTTCCGGCACAGCACCTTCTACAACCGCCAGGGTCGGCCGGGTGACGCCAGGGTCCCTGACCGCAGGCATGGCGCCCAGCATGCTGGGCCGCACGGCCACGGATCGATCACCTACGGCAACGAGGCCGCGTTCAACCAGTGGTGCAGAACCGCTCCGGTCATCGTTCGCATGACGGGCACACTCTCCCTGCTCGGCTTGAGGCCGCTGGTGAAGGCCGAGCTCCAGTGGATCTTGTCTCACCATTCCCAGACCGTGATCGAAGGCGCCTACTGGCCGCTGCGGTTCATCCAGAGCATCGCGCAGTACTGCCGGGACCACGATGCGAGTTCCCTCACCGATCTCGACCTCGACGGCCTCGCGGACCACCACCAGAAGATTGTCAAGGCGATGCTCGGTGAACTGCGACTCGTCTACTTCAGCCGCCAGGACACCAAGCAGTCCGGGTTCTTCGAGACCGCCCACTACGGTGTGATCTTCCCCAACTGCAGCAGTCACTTCGACCTGACCGGCATCTCCCAGGCCTGGCTACGGGACATCCTCTGGGACTTCTACGACAACCTGATGCGGAACAAGCCGCCTAAGTCCCAGACCACGTTCAAGGCTATCCGGCGAGCCTGCACCGAACTCAGTGCCTACCTGAATGCGCAGGCACCGGCGGGGGGCAACGACCCCCGGCGGCTGACCGAGCAGCACATGCTGGACTTCGTCGCGGACCAGCGCCATCGGGCCCGCAACGGCCTGAAGCCCCTTGGTCTGCACACGGACCCCGGAGGTCGCGGCCGCACGCAGCCCCGTGTGACCCCGGATGCGGTCGGTCGGATCTTCACAGGGGTCCGTCGACTGCTCAGGTTCGGCATGGACGAGGGCCTCACCACCACAGTCAGCCTCGACCGCCGCTTCGTCACCGCCGTCCCGAACGGCGGAACCTCGCGCGGTGGCCGGCGCCAGCCGTTCTCCGACGAGGTCGCCCGCGCACTCGCCACCGACGACAACCTCAAACTCCTCGACCAGCACGATGTCGAAGACCGCGGCCTGCGAGACATCTGGGAGGCCTTGGTCTTCACCGGCCGCCGTGCGAACGAAATCATCAAACTCCGGCACGAGTGCCTCGGGCGGATCAACGGCCTGCCCGTGCTCTGGCACGACCAGACCAAAGTCGGGAATCTCGACGAGGGAATCCGCATCCCCGAACGGCTCGTCGAACGACTCCAAGTCCGCCAGGCCAAAACCGTCGAACGGTTCGTCGAACGGTTCGGCCGCAAGCCCACCCCGGAAGAGCGGACCCAAATCGCGCTCTTTCCCCGCCGCTCGACCAACCGCGCTGCCCTGCGCAGCGTCAGTTACGGCTTCTTCCAGACCGGCTTCTCCACCTGGGTCACCGAACTCGACATCCAAGGCGTCCCCCACCAAGCCCGCCACACCCTGGCCACCAAACTCCTCAAGGCTGGCGCGAACCTCTCCCACGTCAAGCGCTACCTCGGGCAGGTCTCCGAGGCCATGGCCGAGCATTACGCCCACATCGCCAACACCGACCCCAGATTGAACGAAGCCCTCAACACGCTCTGGGTCGCCGGACCCGGAGCCGCCGAGCCAGGCCTCCTCCTGTCGTCCGGCGAACCCATGACCCGTGAGCAGGCCGAAGCCCTGGCCGTCGACCTCACCCGCCGCTCCACCCCGGCCGAGGGCGGCTTCTGCACCTTCCAGCCCGTCGTCGACGGCAACGCCTGCCCCTGGAACATGGACTGCCACAACTGCGACAAGTTCGTCCTCTCTGGCGCCGACCTCGTCTACTGGCACCGCAAGCGAGAGCAATGGCGCATGATCGCCGAGGGGGCGCCTGACACGAAGACCGCGGACTACCTCCACGACCTCTTCGAGCCCACAGCCCTCGCGATCAGCGGCCTGGAGAAGGCTCTAGCAGCCGTCGGTCTCCTCGACGAGGCCCTCGAGCTGGACCTCCGCCGGCCGCAGGACTACTTCGGTCGGGTCTGGGCCACAGCGTTCCGAGCACAGGAACTCGCCCTTCACCAAGACGAAGGAGAGCCCGCATGAGGCCCTCGAACACGGCGGCGGCCATCGCCGCCCGCCGCACACAGACCAAAGAGAAGCTGGACCGCGTTGCCACCGCCATTGGCCAGCTTCGACGCGACTGCGGCCGGCTGACCGTCCGCGCCATCGCTGAGCGCGCCGGCGTGTCCTCCACGTTCCTGTACGAGAACCCGGACGCTCGCGCACTCGTCCAAAACGCCGTCACCGACAGCCGCAGCCGACGTGCCGCCGCTGGCCACGCCGAACACGAACGCATCGAAGCAACCTGGCGCGAGCGGGCCCTGAACGCCGAAGCCGAACTCACCCGCACCCAGAAAGAGGTCCTGGCCCAGCGGCAACGGATCGGCGAGCTCATGGGGCAGATCCGCGACTTCGACCAGATGGTCCCCGGTGAGTCGGTTCAGCACCTGATCAGCGAGAACACCACCTTCAAGCACCGAGTTCAGCAACTGACCCAGGAACATCGCAAGCTCCAGGAACGACTCGAAGGCGCACGTTCCAACCTTCGATTCTCGGACAAGCGCATCGCCGCCCTCGAAGCAGAGCTGTTGGAAGTGCGCCCTCCCTCACCTGGGGGAGCGGAGGTTCAGCAGTTGCGCTGATGTGGACTGTCGGTTGCGGGGGCCAGAATGCTCCGTATGGGTGAAGAGGTTGGACCGTCGGTTCGCTGCGGCGGTGCCGCCTCTCTCGACTTGCTCAGCACCTGGGCCTGCGGGTTGGGCGCTCTGCATCGTCACCTTCGGTATCTCGAAGGTCGCTCTTCTGTGAGCGATCAATCGGTGATATTTCTAGTCGCAGCCGCTGTGACGGACACCGACCGGGCTGCACGAGGGGGGAACGTGTCGGATCAGACACTGACGCCACAAAACGGTCCCGCTGAACCGTCGCTGGTGCTCAAGGGCCCGGGTATGCAGTTTCCGTACATGCCGAGCCCCAAGGCGCTCGTTTTCGGGTACGACCCGAACGAGTTTGAGGAGTTCGTCAAGGAGTGGGTGCCGGCTCTTCGAGCGGAGTATGTGCGGGTTGAGCGGCAAGGCGGCAGCGGAGACCACGGCATCGACGTGGCCGCGTTCCGCAGCACGCAGGGTCTGGAGGGGCCGTGGGACAACTACCAGTGCAAGCGCTACAAGAACGCCTTGAACTGGAGCACAGCCGCGGGTGAGATCCGCAAGATGTTCGCCGGTGTGGTGCTTGGGCATTTCGTCCTGCCCACCCAGTACGTCTTCGTCGCGCCGGCGTTCGCCCGCGGTCTGCGCGATGCCCTGGCGAAGCCCGCTCAGACTCGTGCGAAATTCCTTACGGAACTGACCAACACGAACGATGAGATCATCACCCGGCTCACGGCCGATCAGCAGGGTGAAGTGGCCCGGATGGCCGAGCAGACAGACTTCGCGATGTTCGTGCCTGTCGACATGGATCAGATGCTTGAGCAGCACAAGACCACCCCGCATTGGGTTACGCGGTTCCCTGACGTACAGCGCGAGCGCCCCGCCGTCATGCTGCCTCCGGACGACCATGGTCCCGAGGAGGCCCGCTACGTTCAGCAGCTTGTGCGGGTCTACGCCGAGCGGTGGAAGGCCGACGCCGACTCTCTGGAACTGATCGCACAGCACCCCACGGCCGGCGATCACATGCGTCGACAGCGCGAGGCGTTCTACAGCGCCGAGTCGTTGCGCCGCTTCGCCCGGGATGCATACCCCGACGGACACTTCAATGCGGTCATGGACGACGTCCACACGATTGCGGTAGAGGTGGGCGACAAGCGCTTCGAACTCGGCTGGGACCGCCTGCAGGCGGTCCTGGAGGCCGCCGGTGTCATGGCGCTGACGGAGACAGTTCTTGCCCGGTACGTGAGGCCCCTGGACCGCAAGGGGGTATGCCATCACCTGGCGAACGAAGGCCGACTGAACTGGTGTGAGGAAGGAGGGGCCGCATGAACCCGCTCAATAGCCCGCTGGAGATCAGCGTGCGAGCCCTGGTGCTCCTGGCAGAGATCCACCCCGAGCCCCTCGACCTGGCACAGCTGGCCCTCCTTGACCACGCCGTCCTCCACAGCGGCGACCTCGACGGCCCTCCCTCCCTGCACCCTTCCTTGCCCGGGCACTCCGGTGAGCTGGGCATGAAGCGCACCGTGCTGGAACAAGCGCTGCTGGTCCTCATTCGTGCCGGGCTCGCCGGCGTCGAGGCCGACGAGACGGGATTGGTGTACCGAGCCACCGAACGCGGGCCCGCTTTCGTCGACATCCTTGAGGCCCCCTACGTGGGGCGGCTGCGCGAGCGCGCCGAGTGGGTCGTGCACCACTGGGCTCCCGACACCGACGTAAGACAGGCCACTGCAGAACTCATCAGTGGCTCCCTGTCCGCATCCGCGACATTCGAGGGCCGCCGTGAGTGAACTGCAGCTGACCCATCTCACCTACTGCGGACCCAACCTCCCCCCGGCGCAGATCGTCTTCGGCCCGGAGCTGACCGTCATCTATGGCACCTCCGACACCGGCAAGTCGTTCATCGTGAAATCGATCGAATACATGCTGGGTGGCACCGACCTGGCGATGGTCCCCGAAGGCGACGGCTACACACAGATCCTTTTGGGTCTGCTCATGCCGGATGGCAGCCCGCTGACGCTACTGCGAGCCCCTGACAGCAACAGCATCTTCCTCTACCGCGCGGATCTACGTGATCTTGTGATGGCCACGCCGGATGCGTCGGTTACAGCGGTCCACAACGCTCGCAGCCGCAACAGCCTCTCCATCCATCTTCTGCGCGCGCTCGGCTTGGACGAGGTCCTGATCCGCAAGAATGAAGCTGGCGGTACCCGCCCCCTCGCGCTGTCCGACTTGCTGCACCTGTCGCTAGTCACCGAGAAGCGCATGATCGGTGACGTCCCGCCGGTGCTACGTACCGGGACCGCCAGCACTCGGACCGCGGAGCTGTCCGTCATGCGATTCCTGATCACCGGAGAAGGCGACCCGGCCGTGGACACCGGCCTGAATGCCGGGCAACGCCGTGTCCACAAGGGCCAGGTACAACTGTTGGATCAGCTTGTCCTCGACCTGTCGGCCAAGCTCGTTACGCAGGAGAACGAGCGCCAGCTCCGCGACCGGCTCATCCGGATCCGCACCGCGCTGGACCAGCAGTCCGCACCACTGCGCCAGGTCAACGAATCCCACCGCGAAGCGGTCGACTCCCGCATGGAAACCGCCCGGGAACTGGCTGCCCTAGATGAGCGGCTGACCGAGGTCAGTGACCTGCTGGGCCGCTTCAAGCTGTTGGAGGCCCAGTACCGCTCAGACCTGGAACGGCTGGCCATGGTCAACGAAGCCGGCAGCATCCTCGGATACTTCAAGGTCGGCACTTGCCCGTTCTGCGGCGCCGAACGCGAGCACCAGCAGGCCAACCACCGGGTGGAGGAAACCACCCAGCTTCACATTGCCGTCCAGGCAGAGGCAGCTAAGACGACCGCGCTACTTGCCGACCTACTGCCCACCATCGCCGACCTTGACGGCGAGCAGACAGCTCTGATCAGCCGCCGGGTGGAGGCGCAGTCCGACATCGGCGTGTGGGACCAGATCATCGCCGACCTGGAAGGCGGCATCGCCGCGCTGCGCTCCAATGTCGAAGAGCTGGTCGAGGAGCGCTCCGTCGTCGAGCGGGAACTGGAGCTGCAGACTCGCATCGCGGAGCTCGACGACAAGAAATCCCGCCTGGTCGGTGAGGGGGCCGTTGCCACCACACGCCCGACCCAGCACATCCCGACCGCGACAGTGGGAGCCTTCGACTCCATCCTCCAGCAGACCCTCAACGCCTGGCAGGTACCGGCGGCTGACCACGCCGAATACGACCAGTACTACGCAGAGATCCGTGCGGGCGGCCGCAAGCGGATAGAACGCGGCAAGGGGATGCGCTCGGTCCTGCACTCGGCGTTCACCACCGCGCTGGCTCGCTTCTGCATGGACCGGGACTTGCACCATCTCGGCTTCGTCGTCTTGGACTCACCTGTGGTCACCTTCCGCGACCCGGAACCCGACGACATCGACGATGTGGAGCTGACCTCCACCGTCGTGGACCGGTTCTACAAGGACATGCTGTCCTTCCCCGGCCAGGCCATCATCATGGAAAACGGCGACCCTCCCACCAAGGTGCTCTCCGAAGCCGTCACCTACCACTTCACTGGAACGGCGAGCGGCGGCAGAGCGGGCTTCTTCCCCGCGTCCATGCGTTAGCAGCGAGCCAGAGGGGGTCTAACCAGGACATGGTCAGGTTCAGGGGCGGCCGAGAATTTGGGGCGCCCGGCCAGTCGGTAGGGGACGTCTTGTCTGCGAGTTGCCTGAGATGGCCGTAGGCGGGCACCTTCTCGGTCCTTGCCGCGCCGGTTTCTCGGCTTTACCTGGAATTCAGCCCCTTCCGCCCCTGTCGGCCTGCGGCGAATGACGAACACTGGGCCGTGACCAGCGCGAATGCCTGGTCACGGCCCCGTGGTGGTGAGGGGCTCAGGGGCGGCCGAGCGTTCGGGACATCCAGCCGGCTTCGCGCCACTGGTCGGTGTCGAGGGTGCCGCGGGCATCGATGATCTTGGGAGTGGTGGTGCGGGTGGCGAGTCGCTCCGGGTCGATGGTGGCGAAGTGGTGCCACTCGGTGAGGTGGAGGAGGAGGTCCGCGTCATCGACGGCGGCGATGGGGTCTTCGACGTAGTCGAGTTCGGGGTGGAGCTTGCGGGCGTTGTCGAGGGCCTTGGGGTCGGCAGGTCGCCTTCCTCGGCGAGGTGCGATATCGGGTAATCGCCTGACAATCGAGGGTCAGGTCCGGTAGGTCTAGGCGGGTGAGCACCTCCGCCGATCCCCCTGGGGACAACGACCAGGCCACCCCCGAGGACGGCGGGCCCGCCTCCTTCGCCGAAACCACGAGGAACTGGTACGAAAAGCACAAGCCGAAGATCCGCGCCGTCGGCGCCGTGGGCCTTGCCGTCGTCATAGGGGTCGCGGTCGTGATTGCTAATCTCCCCGACGGGGAGGACAACGAGGTCATTGAGGATTCCGAGCCAGCATCCGCCCTTGAAACCATAGACGAGCCTCGTCGATCCCCCAGCGCCTATGACGTTGACGGCTTTCTTCGGAAGCTCCCCGAGGGTCAGCGTGCTAGCGAGGCCAAGCAGGCCAGGTACCAGGAGGAGATGGGGGAAGAGCTTCCTCCTGGCTACACCTTCGTCGATCCGTGGTCCTTCTCGGGCGACTCCGCCGAGCAAGATGGAGAACCCGATCAATCCGCGGCCTGACTTCCCGGGCAGGTGCTGTCGCGCGGTGATCATCCTGTGCAGCGCCGACGGATGCCTTGCCGGTCGTTCGGGTCGCCACTGATCTGCGCGTGTTGTGAGCGCAAACCGTAGCGCCCCGCACCTCCGGGAGCGGGGAACACGGGCCCGATAATCGCAGCAGCCAGCTTTGGCTAACGGACGTGTCTCACGCGACGGCAGCGAGCGTGACGGTCTCCGTGACTTCCGGTTCAGAAGTCAGTTCCCAAAAGCGCCAAAGGGAGCCGCTCGATGGTTGCTTGCCGGGCCTTCTCCCGAACCCAGTTGGCGATTTCCTCTTCCCGCTCGAGCAGGAGGGCGACTTCCCGGAGTTCACCCAGCATCACGACGCGATGGGTCAAGAAGTCCCTACAGGCCGCTACTGCTGGCTTCGTGAAACCTGAAGCTGAGATGAACAGGCCACGTGCCTCAGCTCGACTCATGATGCGAACAAGCTGGCGGCTCATCGGTTCGATGTCTACGGGCTTGCCCCACCACTTCACTTCCACGATGTATTGCTTGCCGTCGATCTCGATCACGCCGTCGATCTGCTCATGGGTCACGCCCTCCTCGTCCCTGATCGCGAACGCGTCTCGGATCGAAACCCCGTCGGTCTTGAACAGGTCGTTCAGGAGTACTTCGAGTCCGGCACCTCGGGCGTACGGGTCTTCCTCCTTGAAGAGGGCAGCGAGCCGATTCCTTAGGTCGCTGAACCGTTCGCGCCGGGCCGCGGCCTTATTTCGTGCGGCTTGCTGTGTCGCCAACCGGTCCTGGCGCTCTGTGTCGCGCTCGTGCTGCATCCTCGTGAAGGAGTCTTTGGTGTTCACCACCCTGCGGATTTGCGCTACCAGGCCTTCCGCCTTCAGCTGGTCTTCGGGCCAACAGGATGAGAAGTTCTCGAACTCCGTCACGCGCTTCAGGAGAGCCCGGCGAACCCCAAGTGCGGTGTCACCCTGCTCGTTGAGATGCCCGAGCACCGATCGAACAATCTTGAACTTATTGACCTTGGCTGGCTCGCTCGCCAGCAGTGCCTGGTGCGGTGCCAGCAACTGCTCGCTGACGCCTGCTCCTCGGAGGAAGGTGATCACGCCTTCCTTGCTCCGAATGAGGCGAGGCACGGTTTCGATCATGAGTTCCAGCAGCTCCGGCGGCCAGTGGTAGGCGTCGTCATGCCTCATTCAGCACCCCCTGCAGTGTCTACGTCTGCTCGTCGCCCCGAACGCCGGCACCCAGAGTCCACGGCTGAGGGCAATTCTCTGCGTTCACATAGCCTGAGGCGGCGTTTTCCCTCAACTGATCGTCCTGTGCAGTACGCGGAACGCTGCCTGCCTGTAAGGACAGGGTGATCAGGAGGGCATGGCGGCCAGATGGCGATAGATCCCGTTCCGGATGAACGGCGGGATCGTGAGGATGTGGAGGTAGTCGGGGGCGAAGAACTGGAGCTTGACGCCCTCCGCGAGAAGGAGGTCGCTCTCGTCTCCATCCCATGAGGCCGCGAAGAAGGTCACGATCTGCCCGGAGCCGCGATGGTCGGTGATCTCAAACAGCTCGGTCAGGTTCTCGAGGATCAGCCCCACTACACCCACCTTGCCAAGACTGACCCGGGCTTCGAAGACGCCCTGCAAGCGGTGTGGGTAGGCGGACCCGGGACAACCGAACCCGGCATCCTTCTCTCCGGCCGCGAGCCGACGACCCGCGAGCAAGCCCTGGCCCTAGCCATCGACACATCCCGCAGGTCCACCCCCGCTGAGGGCGGATTCTGCACTTGCCAGCCCGTCGTCGATGGAGATGCCTGCCCCTGGAACCTCAACTGCCACGACTGCGGCAAGTTCGTTCTGTCAGGCGTCGAACTTGTCTATTGGCACCGCAAGCGGGAACAGTGGCGAAGGTTCGCTGAGCGAGCCCCCGACAGCAATACTGCCGGCTACCTCCACGAAGGCTGCGAACCCACCGCTCGCGCCATCGATGGACTGGAGAAGCCATGGAAGCACTGGGCTTGCCTGACCAGGCTCTGGCCCTCGACCTAAGCCGGCCACAGGACTACTTCGGACTGGTCTGGAGCACGGCGTTCCGGGCCCGGGAACTTGCCTTGCATGAGACTGGAGGGGGGCCGTCATGAGACCCGACTCCACCGCGGCAGCGATCGCCGCTCGGCAACGTCAGACCACGCAGAAGCTTACGCAGGTCGAGACAACCATTGGGCAGCTGTGACGCGAGCGTGGACGTCTGGCAGTCAGGGCGATCGCCGAGCGGGCTGCAGTCTCCGCAACGTTTCTCTGCGACAACGCCGATGCTCGCGCACTCGTGAAGCCCGCTGTTGCCGACAGCCAGAGCCGACACAACCGCGAAAGCAGGCAGAAGCACGATCAAGTCGAAGCGAGCTGGCGCGAGCGCGCATTGAATGCTGAGGAAGAGCTGGGTCGAATGCAGAAGGAGGTCTACAGCCAACGTCAGCGGGTTGGCGAGCTGATGGGCCGGCTCCGGATCTCAACCAGATGGTGCCTGGCGAGGCTGTCCAGGCTCCGACCAGCGAGGACACCACTTTCAAGCATCGGCTTCATCAGCTCACCCAGGAGCATCACAAGCTCTAGGAGCGGCTCGAGGGGCCCGTTCAAACAGCCGGTTCGCTGATCGCAGGCTTGCCGACTTAGAGACCCAACTGCTGGCTCACTCTGCCTCACGCAATCAGAACTCAAGAGAAGCTGCGGCCGAGCCAAGCTCACCGGCCAGAGGACAGTGAGGGAAACGTGCAGGTCAGAGGCTTGGCGGTCAGGCGGTGAGTGCGTATCACGCGTACTTCTGGCTGCGCCTCGGATGGGCACTGAAGAACGCGCATACTGGGCGCTCAGCCCGCAGGCGTCGTGCCTGGTCAGATGGCTGCCAGAGCGGACATTCGAGACATTGCTTGCGTGCAATATCTCGTTGGTCTTAGACTCTTGGCCAACGCGTAAAGAGGGTCTCTCTGCGTTGGAGTCAAAGAGATTCGCGATGCCTGTCTCAAAGCCTGAACGCTGGTCACCCGGGGCAAGGGAAAGTCCCAGCGGTCAGGCTGAAAACTGAAGATGCAGAACCCTGCAGCGCCCTACCGGAGATTCATGGAGGGCGCTACAGTCTTTGCCCAATCTTGACCAGCGTTCACGTGTGGCGGACGCGCTTGATTTCCGCCCCGCGAGCCCCTCTAAATTTCCTGTGACCGCCCGGTGACTGCATGTGCCCCGGGTGACCGTGCGGTCGTGCAATACGCAACAGGTGAACGCGAAAGGCTTCAACGTGAAACTCTTCGATGCGGGTGGAACCACCCGGATCCCTCCCGCCTACATCGCCGGGAGCGTGCTCGTCACCACCGCCGGTGTCGTGTCGCTCATGGAGGCCGGGACCAGCTCGGCCGTCGCGGCGGGCGCGACGATCGTGACCGTGGGCGCCATCGGCGTGACCCACGCGGCGATCCGTGGTGCCAAGACCGCGGCCCGCACGATCAAGGCCCGGATCACCTCTTGGATCCGGGCCGTGGCGAACTCGAAGGACCGCTCCGCCCCGTCCGGTCTCGGGGGTGAGGTCGTCGAGCTGCTTCGGCAGGGCCCGGAGATCGCCCCCGAGCCTGGGCACGAGGGCTGACTCAGACGTGTCGGTGGGGCGGGGTGTGGTCCCCGTCCCACCGGCGCGCCGGTATGCGTGGACGCGGCCACAGCCCCGTCACGGACATGTCCGTGACGCAAACCCGCAGGCCAACTACCTGAATGAAGCTGGAGTGGTCGGAAAAGACGATGAGGCACCCGAATTCAGCGGACACGCCCTCGACGCCCTGCGCCAGCCCCTCGAATCCGGCCATGTGGTCATCGCCCGGGCCGCCGGAGTCGTCCGCCTCCCCGCCAAATTCCTGATGATGCTCGCCGCCAACCCCTGCCCCTGCGGCCGCCGCAGCAGCGGACCCCACTCCGCCTGCGAATGCCCGGCCGCCGCGGTACGCCGCTACCAGGCACGCCTGTCCGGGCCCCTCCTCGACCGCGTCGACCTCAGAGTCGAGGTACGGCCCGTCACCCGCGCCGAACTCGTGGGCACCGGCACCCGCGGCGAGACCAGCGCCACCGTCGCCGCCCGCGTCCTGGCCGCCCGCGAACGCGCCGCCGCCCGGCTCGCCCACACTCCCTGGCGCACCAACAGCGACGTACCGGGCCATGAGATGCGCACCCACTGGCCACCCGCCACCGGCGCCATGCACCGAGCCGAGGCCCAACTGGAGAGCGGCACTCTCACCGCCCGCGGACTCGACCGCGTCCTGCGCGTCGCCTGGACCGTGGCCGACCTCGCCGGACACGACCGGCCGACCGAGCAGGACGTGGCCCTCGCCCTCCACCTGCGCACCGGCATTCCGCAGGGCGTCCCCATGGCGATCGGAGCGGACGCATGACCACCCCCGAGCCGGAGCGCGAGGCCCGCGCCCTGCTCACCCGCGTCATCGAACCGGGCGACGAGACCGGCGGCCGGTGGATCCGCCGCTTCGGCCCCTGCGAGGTCGCCGAACGCCTCAGCAGACGCGCCCACCCCCTCCCCGGAGTCACCGGGACCCGCTGGGAAGGGCTCTGCAGACGCGCCGTCCACGCGAACCCGCGCCAGGACCTCGCCGCCGCCCACCGGGCCGGGGCCCGGCTGGTCTGCCCCGGCGACAGCGAATGGCCCGCCCAGCTCGACGATCTCGGCGACACCCGCCCCCTCGCGCTCTGGGTCCGCGGCAGCCCCTTCCTACGGCTGTGGGCCCTGAAATCCGTCGCCCTCGTCGGTGCCCGGGCCTGCACCGAATACGGCGCCCACCTCGCCGCCGGACTGGCGAGCGGGCTCACCGAACGCGGCTGGGTCGTCGTCTCCGGCGGCGCCTACGGCATCGACGGCGCCGCCCACCGCGGAGCCCTCGCCGCACGGGGCGCCACCGCCGCCGTCCTCGCCGGCGGCGTCGACCAGGCCTACCCCCGCGGCCACGCCGAACTCCTCAGCCGCATCGCCGAGCAAGGACTCCTCCTCAGCGAACTCCCACCCGGTGACCATCCCACCGCCAGCCGCTTCATCCTGCGCAACAGAGTCATCGCCGCCCTCACCCGGGGCACCGTCGTCGTCGAAGCGGCCCACCGCAGCGGCGCTCTGGCGACCGCCCGCAGCGCACAGCGCCTGGGCCGCGCGACCATAGGAGTGCCCGGCCCGGTCACCAGTGCCCTCAGCGCCGGAGTGCACGAACTCCTGCGCGGCGAGGCCACCCTGGTCACCGACGCCGCGGAGATCATCGAACTCGTCGGCGGCATCGGCGAACTGGCACCGGAGCGCCGGGGGCCCGTCGTCCCCCGCGATCTGCTCGCCCCGCAGACAGCCCGGGTACTCGCGGCCCTGCCCGGCCGCGGAACCGCCACCGTCGAGCACATCGCCCACGGCGCGGCCACCACCAACGACGAGGCCACCACCCGGCTTTACGAACTCCGCTCGCTCGGCTTCGCCGAACGGACCGCCGACGGATGGCAGTTGACCGGTCCGACGCGCACCGGCCATCTCGCCCCCACTCTGCCGGGGAGCGAGACGGTGACTTCGGGCACCGGCATAGCCGATCCGGCCGGGTAGACGTACGAGTTGGGCCCGATTGGGCGCCGGGGTCGACGTATTGGTGGGGGCAGGGCGAAGAGGGCAACCACCGAGTGGATCAAGGCCTCGTACGTGCGCACCTCCACGAGTGGGAGGCGCCGTCAGCGGACGTCATCGGTGCCGCCCGAACAGTGCCGACGTCGCGGGCAGTTGACACGCCGAGCGGAGTCGGAGCCCTCCGGGGCGGCGAACTGCCCATGACGGAGTGTGATCCGCCATCCGGATGAACACCGACTCCCTTGGAAATCCGGGCAGTTGATCCACCCTGATGATCACCCATGGTGACCGGCGTCGCTCCGGAGGGCCCACAGAGGAACGTATCTGCGTACCCCGAGCTGCTCCCACCTCGCACAAAGCAACCTCCCAGTCACGCTACGCTCACGACCATTCGGCACGACAATCAGGCAAGACGCCATCCGACCGGCGGCACCTAGGGGGTGTCTGCACAGTCCCGCACGGCGCCCATGGCGCCCGGCGCGCACGCACCGAATACCGCGGACACCACGCAGGACTGTGCAGACACCCCCAGCACCCACATCAGCGAGTTCACGGCAGAACGGCACAAGGCGAGGAATGCCCCAGCACACCTCCGGCTCCGAACGGGCGGCAGCCCCACCCGCTGCCCGCTCCGGCGTGCAGCCCCCGGGCCCCGCCACGCTCGACGAACTGTGGCGGACATACAAGGCTACGGGTGACGGACGGCTGCGCGAACAGCTGATCCTGCACTACTCGCCGCTGGTCAAGTACGTCGCCGGACGGGTCAGTGTGGGGCTGCCGTCCAATGTCGAACAGGCCGACTTCGTCTCCTCCGGGGTCTTCGGTCTCATCGACGCCATCGAGAAGTTCGACCTGGACCGGTCCATCAAGTTCGAGACGTACGCGATCACCCGGATCCGCGGAGCCATGATCGACGAACTCCGCGCTCTCGACTGGATCCCCCGATCCGTACGGCAGAAGGCGCGCAACGTCGAACGCGCCTACGCCACCCTCGAAGCCCAGCTCCGGCGCACCCCCTCCGAGAGCGAAGTCGCCGAGGAGATGGACGTCACCCTCGACGAACTCCACTCCGTGTTCAGCCAGCTCTCGCTCGCGAACGTCGTCGCACTCGAGGAACTCCTCAATGTCGGCGCCGAAGGCGGTGGGCGGCTCAGCCTGATGGACACCTTGGAGGACACGACCGCCGACAACCCCGTCGAAGTCGCCGAGGACCGCGAACTGCGCCAACTGCTCGCGCGCGCCATCAACACGCTCCCCGAACGCGAGAAGACCGTGGTCACCCTCTACTACTACGAGGGCCTCACCCTCGCCGACATCGGCACCGTCCTCGGCGTCACGGAGAGCCGGGTGAGCCAGATCCACAGCAAGTCGGTACTCCAGTTGCGCGCCAAGTTGGCGAGCTTCGGGCGCTGATCGGGTCCAGGTGTCGGTTGCCGGTCTGCCAGGCTGCGGGTGCCGGGCCGTTGGATGCTGAAGTGCCGGATTCATTAGGGTTCTGGTCAGTCGGACAGGCGGTCCGTGAGTGGGGGAAGGCAGTCGACTGCTTCCGGATTCGCTCTGTTCGGATGCTCTGCCGAGGCACGGGGATGTGCTGTTTGCCCGGTCGTGGTCTCCCGAAGAGCAGCCCCGATCCGTAAGGTGGACGGGTGCCAAGGATTCGAGCGGCCTCCGTGGCCGAGCACCGGACCATGCAGCGCGACGCCCTGCTGGACGCCGCCCGCTCCCTGCTGTCCGAGGGCGGTACCGACGCGCTGACGTTCCCCGCCCTTGCCGAGCGCACCGGACTGGCCCGTTCCTCCGTCTACGAATACTTCCGGTCCCGGGCGGCCGTGGTCGAAGAGCTGTGCGCGGTCGATTTTCCCGTGTGGGCCGCCGAGGTCGAGAGCGCCATGCAGCAGGCGACCACCCCCGAGGGCAAGGTCGAGGCCTATGTGCGACGTCAGCTGGCCCTGGTCGGCGACCGGCGGCACCGGGCCGTCGTCGCCATCTCCGCCAGTGAACTCGACGAAGGCGCCAGGGAGAAGATCCGAGCGGCCCACGGCGGACTCGTGACCATGATCGGCGAGGCCCTGGGCGCGATGGGGCACAGCCAGCCGCGGCTGGCGGCCATGCTGTTGCAGGGGGTCGTGGACGCGGCCGTACGCCGCATCGAGCTCGGGGTCGCCGAGGATCCGGCGGCGATCACGGAGGCGGCTGTGGGGATGGCGCTGCGGGGGGTACGGGGCTGAATCGCGCGGCTTGGGGGGCGGGGGGGGGGGGGGGGGGGGGGGGGGGGGGGGGGGGGGGGGGGGGGGGGGGGGGGGGGGGGGGGGGGGGGGGGGGGGGGGGGGGGGGGGGGGGGGGGGGCGGGGGCCGGGGCCCCTCCCCCAGTGGTCCACCCTCACTGCCTCACCCCACCTCCAGCCTTACCCCCACCGCCCCACCCCACCTCCAGCCTCACCCCCACCGCCCCACCCTCAAGCCCTCCCGAAGTGCCCCGCCACAGCCCGGAACGACTCCTTGGGTTCCCAGTGCCACTCCCGCCCCGGCTCGTCCTTGCTCTGCCACAGGGGCTTGACCAGGCTGTAGCTGGCCATGTCCAGGTCGTAGCGCCGCTCGGTGCGGTGTGGGGCGTCCGGGGTGACGAACTGGTAGGCGAGGGCGGCGTACAGGTTCATCGACTCGAAGATGTCGAGCAGGTCGGCGAGGTAGGCGGCCTGGGTGCGTTCGCTGCGGACCAGGCCGCTGATGATCTCCGGTGGCTCCTTCTCGTAGTCGACGGCGTCCCAGCCCATGCCGCCCTTCTCCGGCGCACCGCGGTAGGTGCAGGTGCCGAACTCGGAGACCACGACCGGCTTGCCCCACCGCTGGTATGTGCGCAGTTCGCGGACGTGGTCGGCGCGATGCGGGAAGTAGGCGTAGTAGTTGACGCTGACCAGGTCGAAGAGGCTCCAATCGACCTCGTCGCCCTCGGCCGCACCGTAGGTGATCCTGCCGCCGAAGACGGAACGGGCCGTTTTCGCGGACTTGGCTATGAAGGCGCGTAGCCGCTTCCGCATCATGACGGGGTCGAAGTTGCCCTGGGTGAGGTTCTCGATGCGTTCGAGGGCGTTGGCGCCGGGCACGATGCCGGGGACGAAGAGGACGAACTCGCAGCCCACGCTGAGGTGTACGGCAGCGCCCTGCTTACGCAGTCGTTCGGCGTGCCTTCCGGTCTCCGCCAGGTGTTCCAGGATCTCCTTGTGCGGGCGGTCCGCGAGCCGGGGCTGCAGCCAGACGTGGAGGCCTTCCTCGGCCGCCTGTGTGGAGGTGGCTTTCAGCCGGTCGACCCCGTCGCCGAAGACCGAGACGGAGTTGGCGCCCAGATCCCTCCGGATCACCCGCAGGTCCTTGCGCATCCGGGCCGCGTTCCAGCCGGTGTGCGGGGTCTCGCCGTCCGCGACCTCGTAGCCGACGCCTCGGTAGGTGAGGCCGCGGTGGCCGCGTCGCGCCGCCTGGCCCGGCTCCGTGGCCTCGGCGCGGTGGGTGCCGCGGCCCGTCAGGATTCCTCCTGCCGTGCCCGCGATCCCGACCGCCGCCGCCCCCGTCAGGAACTGCCCTCGGCTGATCTTCCTGCCTCGCATCGTGCGCCTCCGTCCGCCCGTGGATCCTGCCGCCGCGCCTCGGCAACCGCGCGACCGGTTCCTCAGTCTCGGGAGGCTGGTTGGCCGTGGTCGTCAGCCGATGGTCTACGGCGCATCGACCTTGGTCGGCGGCGGCGAGCGGAGCAGTCGGCCATGAGCAGCGAGCAGCAGACCCCTCGGCGACGAGAAACGGCGGGTCACCGACGCATGCCCGACGCCGTGCCATCATCCAGCGGCACACGGCACACGGCACACGGCACACGGCACACGGCACACGGCACACGGCACACGGCACACGGCACACGGCCCCGGTGCCCACCGCCCCCGCATCTCCCGGCAGCCAACGTCATCCGTGAGACGGCGAGTTCGCGCCGATCGCCTCCGATCGCTTCCGACCGCGCCCCTCCAGGCCCGGGATGGTTCAGGCGCCCACGCTGCCGTCGATGGCCTCGCGTAGGAAGTCGGCGTGGCCGTTGTGCCGCGCGTACTCGTGGATGAGGTGCAGCATGACGAGGCGGAGGGAGACATGCTCGCCCCAGCGCTTCTGGTAGCCCGTGACGTCGAGGGAGGCGGCGGACTCCTCGATGCGCCGGGCGTGGGCGACCTCGGTCTCCCAGGCTTCGAAGGCCTCGGCGGCACTGGCCTCGCGGGCGTCGTAGGCGACCTGGTAGTCGCCGGTGGGGGACCAGACGAGCTCGATGTCCTCGGCGTCGATGACCCGGCGGAACCAGGTGCGTTCGACCTCGGCCATATGCCGTACGAGGCCGAGGAGGGACAGCGTGGACGGCGGCATCGACTGGCGGCGCAGCTGTTCCTCGGTGAGGCCCTCGCACTTCATGGCGAGGGTGGCGCGGTGGAAGTCGAGATAGGCGCGCAGGGTCTCGCGTTCGCCGCCCTGGAGTGGTGGACCGGTGCGCTCGATGGTCATGTCCCTGTTCTCCCTTGCCTTCGTCAACTCGCCTTGCGCTCCCGGGGGCG
This sequence comes from Streptomyces physcomitrii, assembly GCF_012273655.1. Lineage (GTDB taxonomy): Bacteria > Actinomycetota > Actinomycetes > Streptomycetales > Streptomycetaceae > Streptomyces > Streptomyces physcomitrii. The sequence goes on from NZ_JAAWWP010000007.1 coordinate 119,382, forward strand.
AGAGCGGACGGGCTCTGCCGGACGGACCCCGAATTCCGTTCCGCCCAGCCATCTCCGCATGAGGTGCGACCGCCCGACGCTATCCGAGGCACCGCGAGGCCTCACCCCGCCCCCGGTGGACCCCGCTTCCGCAGCCCCCGCCCCGGCACCCACACCCAGACCCCACCGCTCGGCACCACCCCCCCCGCCTACTGCCGGCAACTCCACCACAGCGCTAGCGAAGTGCACCGGACCCGACCCAACTGGCCACCTCGCAGGCACAGTGGAGTCGACCCGACCCAAGTGCACACCACGCAAGCGAAGCGGACGCGGCACGGCGGAAATCAGCTCGACCTGTGGGGCATACGAGAGTGAACTGACCCCATGACGACGACATCGCAGCCAGAGCCGCCCGCGCACCAGGAGCAGCCCTCCCGGCAAGAGACCGCCCCTCACCAAGAGCCGCCCGCGCAGGACGAGTTGCTCCCCGCCACCCGCCGGGCCCTGCTCCACCGCGTGGCCGTGGCGCAGGTCGAGGGGAGGGCGCCGTCGCTGGTCGCCGCAGTGGTGCGCGGGGGCGAACTGGTGTGGAGCGGGGCCCGTTCCGGTCCCGGGGGCCGGCAGCCGGGCACCGACGTCCAGTACCGCATCGGGTCGATCACCAAGACCTTCACCGCGGTGCTGGTGATGCGGTTGCGGGACGAGGGATTGCTCGACCTCACCGACCCCCTGGAGAAGCATCTGCCCGGCACCGGAGTGGGCGAGGCGACCGTCGCCGAACTGCTCGCGCACACCGGCGGGCTCGCGGCCGAGTCCCCGGCACCGTGGTGGGAGCGCACCCCCGGCTCGCTGCGCCCGGAGCTGGCCGACGTCCTGGGGGAGGAACCGCTGCGTCACCCCGTGGGCCGCCGTCACCACTACTCGAACCCCGGGTTCACCCTCCTCGGCGCGCTCGTGGAGGAGGTCCGCGGTGCGCCCTGGGAGGAGGTGCTGCGGCGGGAGGTGCTCGTACCGCTGGGGCTGGAGCGCACCTCGGGGTCTCCGCAGGCGCCGTACATGGAGGGCTGGGCGGTGCATCCCTGGGCGGATGTGCTGCTCCCGGAGCCGAGCGAGGACCTGGGAAGGATGGCGCCCGCGGGTCAGCTCTGGTCGACGGCGGAGGATCTGGCGCGGTTCGCCTCCTTCCTCGCGCGCGGGGACGAGCGGGTGCTCAGCGCCGAGTCGGTGCGCGAGATGCGGACGCCCGCCGCGCCCCCGGAGGCGGCGGAGGTGAGGACCGGGACCTCGTACGGGCTCGGGATGCAGCTGCAGTCGCACTCCGGGCGGCTGCTCGCGGGGCACTCGGGTTCGCTGCCGGGGTTTCTCGCCTCTCTGATGTTCAGTGCCGAGGACGATCTCGGCGCGATCGTGCTCAGCAACTGCACCTCGGGGCCGCTCTGTTCGACGGTCGCCGCCGACCTGGTACGGATCGTCGCCGAGGCGGAGCCGCGGATTCCCGAGCCCTGGCGTCCCCTGGCGCAGGCGGCGGACTCCGTGCTGGCGCTCGCCGGGCCCTGGTACTGGGGCACGCAGGTGATGGCGCTCCGGATCACCCGCGAGGGCGGGCTGTCGCTGGGCCCTCTGGCCGGTGGCGGTCGGCGCTCGCATTTCCGGAGCAACGGCGACGGCACCTGGACGGGGCTGGAGGGGTACTACGCGGGCGAGTTGCTCCAGGCGGTGCGCCGCGCGGACGGTTCGGTGAGCCATCTCGACCTCGGCTCCTTCGTCTTCACACGCGAGCCCTACGAGCAGGGGGCGCCGGTCCCGGGAGGCGTCGACCCGCAGGGCTGGAGGCCCGTGCCGGAGTGAGCGGTCCGCCACATCCGAGTCGCCAACTGCCGTGCGTGACCGACTGTTTCACGTGAAACCATGAGGATCCGCGTGAAACGGAACGAACTCGCCTGAGGGCAACCGGACTTCCCGCTCCCCAGGCCCTCAACACCCAGGCCCGGGCGCCGTTTCACGTGAAACAGCGCCCGGGCCTGACGCGCCCCGCCTGAGCCTGCTCAGAGCTGCTTCTTGAACCCCACATGCGAGGCCGTGAAGCCGAGTCGTTCGTAGAAGCGGTGGGCCTCGGTGCGGGTGGCGTCCGAGGTGAGCTGGACCAACTGGCAGCCCTCGTCGCGGGAGGTGTCCACCGCCCAGGCGATGAGCCGGCCGCCGAGGCCGCTGCCACGGACATCGGCGTGGATACGGACCCCTTCGATGAGCGAGCGGGCCGCTCCCTTGCGGGAGAGCCCCGGGATGATCGTGAGCTGAAGGGTGCCGACGACCTGCTCGCCCTGGACGGCGACCACCAGATGCTGGTGCGGATCGGCGGCGCAGCGCGCGAAGGCGGTCCGGTACGGGGTGAGGTCGTCCGGCGACTCGCGCTGGGCGCCCAGGGCGTCATCGGCGAGCATGTTCACGATCGCCTGAAGGTCGTTCTCGGTTGCCGGTCTGATCTCGATGTCCATGAACCGCAGCCTAGGCGGGGGAGGACGCGCCCCCGACGGGGGTGGAGGCCAGCGGCACCCCGGCGGTCTCGACGGCCCGGACCAGCGGGGCGAGCTGCGGGTCCCTGGCCGCCTCGTCGAGGGCTTCGCGCAGTGCGCCGTCATTGGTGGGCCGGGCCTCGGTGAGCAGCCGGTTGCCCTCCTCGGTGACGTCCGTATAGATGCCGCGGCGGTCGGTCGGACACAGATAGCGGCTGAGCAGCCCGCGGTCTTCGAGCCGGGTGACCAGGCGGGTGGTGGCGCTCTGGCTGAGCACCACGGCGTCGGCGACCTGCTTCATCTGCAGATGGCCGCCCTCGCCGTTGTGCTGCCTGCTGAGCGAGTTGAGCAGGGAGTATTCGCGGACGCTGAGCCCGTGCCGGGACTGGAGGGCCTTCTCGATGTGGGCCTCGATCCTGCCGTGCAGCAGCGACAGGGCGCACCAGCCCTGGGCGAGTGCGGTCAGCGCGGGGTCGGTGGCGGCCATCTTCGGGGGACCTCCTCTGCTGGCTCCGGTCTGCCGGCGCCGGACGGCTGTGACCCAGGATACGGCAGCGCTGCAATAGCCCGCGCTTGCAATTAAACCGCGTATGCAACTACCGTCGTACGCGTCATACAAGCTTGCGCGGATTATTTTTGGGTCTGCCGCGCGCCCGCTCTCTGGAAGGTGGCTCATGCCCCTCGCGCTCCTCGCCCTGGCGGTCGGGGCTTTCGGTATCGGCACCACGGAGTTCGTGATCATGGGCCTGCTGCCCGAGGTCGCGGAGGACTTCGGCGTCTCCATCCCCTCGGCCGGGCTCCTGGTCACCGGCTACGCCCTCGGGGTGGTGATCGGCGCCCCGCTGATGACCGCCCTGGGCACCAAGATCTCCCGTAAGCGGATGCTGATGCTCCTGATGGGGCTGTTCATCGCCGGGAACACCCTCTCCGCGCTCGCCCCGAGCTTCGAGCTGATGCTCGCGGGCCGCATCGTCGCCTCGCTCGCCCACGGCGCCTTCTTCGGCATCGGTGCCGTGGTGGCCGCCGAACTCGTCGCACCCGAGAAGCGGGCCGGAGCCATCGCGCTGATGTTCACCGGGCTGACCGTCGCCAATGTGCTCGGCGTCCCGCTCGGCACCCTGGTCGGGCAGCACGCGGGCTGGCGGGTCACCTTCGGCCTGGTCGCCGGACTCGGCGTGCTCGGTCTCGCCGGGGTGGCCGCCCTGGTCCCCGAGACCGCCCGGCCCGAAGGGGTGCGGCTGCGCCATGAGATCGCCGTCTTCCGCAATGTGCAGGTCCTGCTCGCCCTGGCGATGACCGTGCTCGGCTTCGGCGGTGTCTTCGCGGCGATCACCTATATCGCCCCGATGATGCGCGAGACCGCGGGCTACGCCGACTCCTCGGTGACCTGGCTGCTGATCCTGCTCGGCCTCGGCATGGTCGCGGGCAACCTCCTCGGCGGCCGGTTCGCCGACCGGGCCCTGATGCGGATGCTCTACGTCTCGCTCGGCGGCCTCACCGTGGTCCTCGCCCTGTTCACGGTCACCGCGCACCACAAGGTCACCGCGGCCGTCAGCCTCGCGCTGATCGGCGCCCTCGGCTTCGCCACCGTGCCCCCGCTGCAGAAGCGGGTGCTCGACCAGGCGGCCGGTGCCCCCACCCTCGCCTCGGCCATGAACATCGGCGCCTTCAACCTGGGCAACGCCCTTGCCGCCTGGCTCGGCGGACTCGTCATCGCCGGAGGCCTCGGCTACACCGCGCCGAACTGGGTGGGCGCCCTCCTCGCCGGATCCGCCCTGCTGCTCGCCGTCCTCGCGGCCGCCCTGGAGCGCCGCTCACCCGCAGCGGGCCGTACCGTCGCCCGCTCCGCGCCGGACCGGCCGACGGAGTCCGTCCGCGCCTGAGCCCACGCCTGCCTGCCGCCGACCCGTCAGGCCGCGGCGACGGTCAGCGGAGCGAAGCGGCGCCGCCAGTCGCCGGGCAGCTGCGGGGCGCCGCACACCATCACGGTCTGGTGGAAGGCCCCGGCCAGGCCCTGGGTCTTCGCCCAGTCGAGGAGTTCCTCGTGGCGTACGTCGATGTCGGTACGGAGTTCGCGCGCGGTCCCGGCGGCGAGCGCGGCGATCAGTGCCTGGGCGGTGGCGGTGTCCTCGGCGACCAGCGGGCCGATGACGTCATGGTGCGTATTGGGCCAGGCCGCGGCGAAGCCGGTCAGCCGGCCGCCCGATTCGGCCACCCGGAACTGGTCGGCGAAGGCCGGAAGGCGGGTCAGCAGATGGGTCCGGTCCAGGCCGAAGACCTCGGCGTCCAGCCGCAGGATCGCCGGCAGATCCTCGGCGGTGGCCGGGCGGGTGGCGCGCTCGGGGACCGGGGCGGCCTCCCGGTAGCGGCCCTTCACCGTCTCCACCTCGCCGGTGGCGGTGAAGCCCAGCCGTTCGTACAGGGGCCGGCCGAGCGGGGTGGCGTGCAGGGTGAGGGCGGGCGTGCCCGCCGCGGCGAGGGCGTGCTCCATCAGCCGCCGTCCGAGCCCGCGGCGCTCGTGCCGCTCGGCGACCAGGACCATGCCGATCGCGGCCAGTTCCGGCTTCTCGCCGGGGCCGAACCAGGTGAGGGTGCAGGCGCCGATCAGCCCCTCGCCCTCCGGGTCGTCGATCCCGTAACCGGCCCCCGCGGTGAGCAGGAGCCCCCATTTGTGCTCCTCGCGCGCCCACCCCCGGGACTCCGAGAGATCGGCACAGGCGTAGAGATCGCGCCGGGTGAGCCGGCGAATGGGCAGAAGGGAGAGCTGAGGTGTCGACACGCAGGTCAGGCTGTCTGACGTACCGCCCCGGCGTCCACCTTTTTGCTCGCCCGCGACCTCTGCTTTCGGCCACGGCGGGTCAGGCCCCAGGGCTTGAGCAGAGACAGCGCTGTCATGAACAGATACGTGGCGAGAGAGACCGAGGGCGGCACGAGCATAGTGCCCGCATCCGAGAGGGTTTCGCCCGCAATCGCCTCTGCCGCGGCTGTGTTGATGCCCGGCCGCAAAGAGAAGATCGTCAGACCTGTGGTGATCAGTGTCAGCCAGAACTTGACCGAGACCCACCGGTGCCGCAGCAGCCCCCAGGACGTACCGAGGGAGAGCACCAGCCCGCTCGCCAGTGTGAGGAAGGCCACCGGGATCAGCAGCCAGTCCGCGAACATCTTCATCGAGCGGTACGAGGCCTCGGCCGCCTCCGGGGTGGTCGTCGCGGTGATCGCCAGCGCGAGCAGCCCCAGCGACAGGCCCAGCCAGCTGACCGAGGCGGAGACATGCAGGACGAGGAAGGCCCGGCGTGCGGGACGGCGAAGTTTCACGTGAAACACCGTGCCGCCGCCGAGCGGTCCGAGTCGTCTGACAGCGGGAGTAACCGCGCCTACTAGCCTCGGCGTATCCGAGCGGCCCCCCGCGAGTCCGGCGCGAGCCCGGCCTGATCCGAAGGAAAGGCCTCTAGCCCAAGTCCCCGGCGTGCAGCGCGTGGACGCCCTCCACATTGCCGTCCAGGTAGTGCCGCAGCGAGAGCGGCACCAGGTGCACCGTGGCGATGCCGACGCGGGTGAAGGGCACCCGCACGATCTCGTACTCCCCGCAGGGCTCCTCGACCTCGGGTCCGTGCCGCTGCGAGAGGTCCATGGACTCCAGGCGGCAGACGAAGAAGTGCTGGACCTTCACCCCGGTCGTGGCGGCGTCCGGGCCGATGTGCTCCACCGTGTCCACGAAACAGGGCACCACATGGGAGATCTTGGCGCCGAGTTCCTCGTGCACCTCGCGGTGGAGGGCATCGACGACGGTGGCGTCCTCGGGCTCGACTCCCCCGCCCGGGGTGACCCAGTACGGATCGACCCCGGGTTTGGTGCGCTTGATCAGGACGAGGTCGGCGCCGTCGAGCAGGACGGCACGGGCGGTGCGCTTGACCACGGGTCGGACGGTCATGGGAGAAATGTGGCCCCGGTACCCGCCGGTGAAACCTCTCGGTTCCGCCCGGACAGGAGTGCCCCGGCGCGGTCTCCGGTGCCGCTCACGCCGCCGTCTCCCGCGCGGTGTCCAGGGCGCGCAGCACGTCGCCGACAAGGTCATCGGTGTTCTCCGCGCCCGCCGAGAAGCGCACGAAGCCCTCGGGTACGGCGTCCCCGCCCCACCGGCCGCGCCGCTCGGCGGTGGAGCGGACCCCGCCGAAGCTGGTCGCCTCCTCCACCAGGTGCAGCGAGGTGAGGAAGCGCTCGGCGTACGCCTTCGAGGGCAGCGTGAAGGAGACCACACAGCCGAAGCGCCGCATCTGCCGGGCGGCGACGGGATACGAGGGGTCCCCGGGCAGCCCGGGGTAGCGCAGCGCGCTGATCTCGGGCCGGTCCCGCAGCGCCTCGGCGAGGGCGAGCGCGTTGGCGTTCTGCCGCTCTGCGCGCAGCTCGACCGTGGCCAGCGAACGGTGTGCGAGCCAGGACTCCATCGGTCCCTGCACCGCCCCGACGATCTTGCGCCAGCGCCGCACCGAGGCGGCCAGCGCGGCGTCCCGGCAGACGACATAGCCGAGCAGTACGTCACCGTGCCCGGTGAGCTGCTTGGTCCCGCTGGCCACCGCGAAGTCGGCGCCGAGCGCGAGGGGGCGCTGCCCGAGCGGGGTGGCCAGGGTGTTGTCCACGGCGACCAGGGCGCCGCCCGCGTGGGCGGCTTCCGTCAGCCGCCGGATGTCGCAGACGTCGAGGCCGGGGTTGGACGGCGACTCGATCCACAGCAGCCGGGCCCCGTCGAGCACCTCCAGCTGGCCGTCGCCGCCGGTGGGCGCGGTCCGTACCTCGATGCCGAAGGAGGTGAGCTGCTCCCGTACCAGCGGCAGCGCCTGGTAGCCGTCGTCGGGCAGGACGACCGCGTCGCCCGCGCGCAGCTGGGAGAAGAGCACGGCGGAGATCGCGGCCATGCCGGAGGCGAAGACCAGGGCCTCGATCCCGTCCTCGCCGGGGGCCTCCAACTCGCCGAGGGCCCGCTCCAGATGGGTCCAGGTCGGGTTCTCGTCGCGGCCGTAGGTGTACGCGCCGGTGGGCTCGCCCGGCAGGTGGTAGTGGGCGGCGAAGACGGGACCCGGCAGGGTCGGCTCGTGCTTCACGGGGGCGGGCAGCCCGGCCCGCACCGCCCGGGTGCCCTCGCCCCGGGTCTCCCCCGCCTGCTCCACCGGAACCGCCTGCTCCACCGGCCCCGCCGACTCCGTCCGCTCCTCGCTCACGACCGCTCCTTCACCTCTGTGCGTACCGCTTCCAGCAGCCCGTCGACCGCCCGCTCCACCGAGTCGAGGCACTCCTCGAAGTCCTCGATGCCGCCGTAATAAGGGTCCGCCACGTCCAGGTCGGCGCCCGCGGCGGGGTCGTAGGAGCGCAGCAGGCGGACCTTCGCGGCGTCCGACGGGTCCGGGGCGAGGGCGCGCAGCTCCCGCAGGTGGCCGCGGTCGAGGGCGAGCACCAGGTCGAGCCGGGAGAACCACTCGGCCCGGAACTGCCGGGCGAGGTGAGCGCCCGGATATCCGGCGGCCCGGAGGACCTCGACCGTGCGCGGGTCGGCGCCGTCGCCCTCGTGCCAGCCGCCGGTGCCGGCGCTGTCGGTCTCGACGAGGGTGTCCAGCCCCTCGTCGGCCAGGCGGGCGCGGAAGACGATCTCGGCCATCGGGGAGCGGCAGATGTTGCCGGTGCAGACGAAGCAGACGCGGTAGGGCACGGGCGTTCAGTCCTCGTCGGGCAGTACGACGTGCAGGGCCCAGGAGACGACCGAGATGATCAGGCCGCCGAGGACCGCGGTCCAGAAGCCCTCCACATGGAAGCTGACGTCGAGCTTCCCGGCGATCCAGGAGGTCAGCAGCAGCATCAGGGCGTTGACGACGAGGGTGATCAGCCCGAGCGTGAGGATGAACAGCGGGAAGGTCAGGACCTGCACCACCGGCTTGACGAGGAAGTTCACCAGGCCGAAGAGGAGCGCGACCACGATCAGCGTGAGCACCTTGCTGCCGGTGCTGTGCCCGGTGAGGGTGATGTCGCCGAGGACCGCGACCGCGACGAGCAGGGCTGCCGCGTTGGCCAGCGTCTTGACTACGAAATTCTTCATGTGTCTGATCGTGGCAGACACGGCCGGAAGACGATCGGGCCGACCGCCATCCGAGCAGGCCGGCCCCGCGCCACCGGTTCGGCGCGGGCAGCAGCGGACACCACAGGGCAAGGGGCACAGGGCGGCGATGAAGGCTTTCCGGCTGGAAGAGCTAGAGGTGGAGCGGGCCGCGAACGACGGCGCCTATCTGCAGTTCCTGCGCGAGCGGAACATGTCGGTCGGCCTCTACGCCCTCGACGCGGGGCAGAGCGACCCGCAGCGCCCGCACCGGCAGGACGAGGTCTACTTCGTGGTCAGCGGCCGGGCCGCGCTCACCGTCGGCACCGAGACCACCCAGGTCGCCCGCGGCAGCGTCGTCTACGTACCGGCCGGGGTGCCGCACAAGTTCCACCACATCAGCGAGGACCTGCGGGTGATGGTGGTCTTCTCGCCACCGGAGGCCTGAGCCCTCCGGGCTGGAACGACGAGGAGGGCCTGCCCTGCGAGGCGGGGTGGCCCGGCCGAGGAGGGGCGGGCCCGGCGCCGGAGCGGAACGCGCCTCAGGGCTGCCCGGCGATCGGGCCCCGGCACCCCTAGGGGGCGGTTCAGGGAGAGGCAAGGGGCCGGGGAGCCCCGCGGCCGTCCGGCGCGTCCTAGCATCGGAGACACGAAAATGATCCGAGGTGCGCGCGGGAGCGGCCTCGAGAAGGGCGAGGGCCATGGCTGAGCGAGGATTCTTCACGGGACTGCCGTGGTGGGTGAAGTGGGTCGCGGTGCCGCTCATCGCGCTCCTCGTCTTCGGCGGCCTGATCGGCGGGGTGCTGTCCTTCCTGTTCGGACTGCTGTTCAAGGTGCTGCTGTTCGTGGCCCTGGTCAGCGCGCTGATCTACGTGGTGCGCAAGGTCTCCCGCTCGGGTTCGCGCGGCGGCGGCTGGTAGCGGCTTCCGGCCAGTCGGGCCTGGCGGAAGGGGAGTTGGGGAACCCGCGGGCGCCGGGCGCGGGCAGGGGATCGAGGCAGCCCCGGGGCGGAGCGCGCCCGTGGGCGGTCCGGGGGCCCGGCGGTGACCCATATCAGGCATTCCCTCGGCAGGGGGAAGTTTCGCCGCAGGGGATCGCGGGCCGCCGGCTGGACGTTAAAGTCCAAGACCCCATGAGGGCGGAGCCCCTGGTCGGCCGAGCCCCTCCCGTGTTCCCCTCTCCGGCACGGCCGGAGCCCCCACGCGCTTCGGGAGTGACCTTTGACGAGGACCGACTCCAGCCCCGCCGGGACCCCGCTCGCCCAGCCCACCGCCCGTACCCTTCCGGCGCCCGCGGCCCAGCCCGGCGCCCCCACCCTCATCGGCTCCGTCCAGCGGGCCATGCGGCTGCTCGAAACCGCCGCCCGGCACACCGGCGGGGCCCCGGCCAAGCAGCTCGCCCGGGAGGCGGGCCTCGCCCTGCCCACCGCGTACCACCTGCTGCGGACCCTGGTGCACGAGGGCTATCTCCGGCGCGAGCAGGGCGTGTTCGTGCTCGGCTCGGCCGCCGAGCGGCTCGGCAGCGGGGCCGCGGCGCAGAGTCGTCGCGCCAGGATCGGCAAGACACTCGACGACTGCTGCGAACTCCTCGGCGTACCGCTGTACTTCGCGGTCTACCGGCAGGGCGAGATCGAGGTGGTCTCGGTCGCGGAGCGGCCCGGGTATCGGGCGGTCGAGGAGTGGGCCGACTTCCGGGCGACCGCGCACGCCCACGCGCTCGGGCAGTGCCTGCTCTCGCAGCTGGATCCGGACGCCCGCCGGGACCACCTGGACCGCTACCCCGTCCAGGCCCTCACCCCGTACACGGTCCGTGACGAGCGGACGCTGCTCGCGCGACTCGAAAGAGTGCCGCGCATGCAACCGGTGACGGAACGTCAAGAATATGCGGTGGGGACGGTTTGCGCCGCGATCCCCATCACGGCCGGGGCGACGGCGGCCGCTGTCGCCCTCTCCCTCCCCGCTCACCAGGCACGACGCCTGGCCGCGGTCTCCTTCCGGCTGGGTACCGAGATCGGCCGCGTGGTGGGCTCGCTCTCGTTCTCTATCAGCATCTGAAAACTCACTCCTTGTGATTCGTTGGATACGTAGAGCAAGATTCTCTTCAGTCGGACAGAGTGGGGACATCGGCCGAGCCGGAGTTCCGCGCCGGTCCGGCGATCGCACACGACGGCACACGAGGCGACGGGGTAGGCATGCGCGAGTCGGTACAGGCAGAGGTCATGATGAGCTTCCTCGTCTCGGAGGAGCTCTCCTTCCGCATCCCGGTGGAGCTCCGGTACGAGACCGCCGACCCCTATGCCGTACGGCTGACCTTCCACTTGCCCGGTGACGCCCCCGTCACCTGGGCCTTCGGCAGGGAACTGCTGATCGACGGAGTGGGCGGCCCGTGCGGCGACGGGGACGTGCGGATCGCACCCGCGGATCCCGAGCTGCTCAACGAGGTCCTGATCAAGCTTCAGGTCGGCAGCGACCAGGCGGTGTTCCGGGCGGGCGTCGCCCCCCTGGTCGCCTTCCTGGACCGTACGGACAAGCTGGTGCCGCTCGGTCAGGAGCGGGCGCTCGCCGACTTCGAGTCCCACCTCGACGAGGCGCTGGACCGCATCCTCACCGAGGAGCAGAGCGCGGGCTGAGCCGGACCCCCGCCCCGCTCACCGCCTTGCCGTAACGCTTTTGCCCCTGTGCCGCCCGGGCTCCCCGGGCGGCCGCCTCAGCGCTTGCGGCGCCGCCCGCGCCCCCCGAGTACCGCCGCGCGCCCCGGGGCGCTGCTGCCGCCGGGTGCCGCGCCGCCCGCCGCGGGGGAGCCCGGACCGCCGGGACGGTCGGCCGAGACCACCAGGGCGGCCAGCGCCGTGGTCACCGGCACCGAGGCGACCAGCCCGATCGAGCCGATGAGGGTGCGCACGATCTCCTCGGCGACCAGCTCGCTGGTGGCCACCGTGCCCACGCTCGACTGCGCGATCGAGAAGAGCAGCAGCAGCGGCAGCGCGGCACCGGCGTAGGCGAGGACGAGGGTGTTGACCACGGAGGCGATGTGGTCGCGGCCGATCCGGATGCCGGCGCGGTACAGCTTCCGGCGGCCCATCTCCGGGTCCGCCTGGTGCAGTTCCCAGACCGCCGAGGTCTGGGTGACGGTGACGTCGTCGAGGACGCCGAGCGAGCCGATGATGACCCCCGCGAGCAGCAGGCCGCTCATGTCGAGGTCCGGGTAGAGGCCGTGGATCAGGCCGGTGTTGTCGTCGGTGTTGCCGGTCAGCGCGGCCCAGCCGATGAACAGCGAGCCGAGCAGCCCGATCAGCAGCAGCGAGACCAGGGTGCCGAGCACCGCCACCGAGGTCCGCGCGGTCAGCCCGTGGCACAGATAGAGCGCCACCAGCATGATCGCGCTCGCCCCGACCACCGCCACCAGCAGGGGATTCGAGCCCTGCAGGATCGCCGGGAGGATGAACAGGGTGAGCACCGCGAAGCTGACCGCGAGCGCGATCAGCGCCATCACCCCGCGCAGCCGCCCCACCACGACCACCGCGAGCGCGAAGAGCGCCGCGAGCACCCACATCGGCGGCTCGCGGTCGACATCCGTGACGGAGTACTGGAGTTCACGGGGCGCGTCCGGGGCGTAGGCGACGACGACCTTCTGCCCTTCGTGCAACTGCCGCGGCGAGTCCGGCTGCACGATCTCGGTGAAGGTGCGCCCGCTGTCCTTGCCGCTGGTGACCTTGACGGTCGCCTTGCCGCAACGGCCCTTCGCCTGCTGCTGGGCCGAGGCGCCCTCGGCGGTGGAGGTGTCGCCGTTCGGGGTGTCCGCGGAGGGGTTCACCGAGGAGCAGTCGACCTTCTCCAGGCGGGTGACCTCGGCGGACTGCGTCTGCCGGTCGAAGCCGACGCCGGTGCGCTTGTGGTCGGGGGTACTCCCCGGCCACAGCACGAGCAGGCCGACGGCGACCGCGGCGGTGAAGGGGATCAGCACCGCGGCGATCACCCGGCGCAGATGGCGCGAGACCGGGGCGGCGGGCCCGTGGCCGTGGCTGTGGCCGTGCGCGTGCGGGGGGCCGCCGTGGCCGCCCGGGCCGTCCGCGTCGTCGCCGGGCCCGCCCGGACCCCGCCCGGGCGGCGGTCCGGAGGGCGGATTCGGGGGCTGCTGCGTCGTCGTCACCCGCCGATCATCGCAAGAAGCCGGGGGCGCACTGTTCAGCACGCCCGCGGGGGCGTTAGCGTGGAGGCACTTTGCACAACGCGGGAGCTCGGAGCACCGGGCTGAGAGGGCGCTGAACCTCCGTACCCGGCAGGCACGTCGGACACGTGCCGGAAGCCGGAGGGGACTTGGCTGCGTCGACCGCCGAACCTGTTACCGGGTAATGCCGGCGTAGGGAGTAGGTCTGATGACCGTTCAGGATGCACACACGCCTGCCCAGAACACCGGGGGCGGCACCACCACCGCGGGCTGGCACAAGGCGTACGTCGAGGGCTCCCGCCCCGATCTGCGCGTACCGGTCCGTCAGGTGCACCTCACCAACGGATCCGCCGTCACGCTGTACGACACCTCCGGCCCGTACACCGACCCCGCCGCGGAGACCGACGTGCGGCGCGGGCTGCCGCCGCTGCGGGCGGCCTGGATCGCCGAGCGCGGGGACACCGAGGAGTACCGGGGCCGCCCGGTGCGCCCCGAGGACGACGGGCTCAAGCCGCACGCCGCGGGCCTGCGCAACCTCGACGCCCTCTTCCCGGGCGGCAGCCGGAACCCGCGCCGCAGCCGCACCGGCGCCCCGGTGACCCAGCTCGCGTACGCGCGGCGCGGGGAGATCACCCCGGAGATGGAGTACATCGCGCTGCGGGAGAACGTGGCCCCGGAGGTGGTGCGGGCCGAACTCGCCGCCGGGCGGGCGGTGTTGCCCGCCAACATCAACCATCCCGAGATCGAGCCGATGATCATCGGCAAGCGGTTCCTGGTGAAGGTCAACGCCAACATCGGCAATTCGGCGGTCACTTCCTCCATCGAGGAGGAGGTCGAGAAGATGACCTGGGCGACCCGCTGGGGCGCCGACACGGTCATGGACCTGTCCACCGGCCGCAATATCCACACCACCCGCGAGTGGGTGCTGCGCAACTCCCCCGTGCCCATCGGCACGGTGCCGCTCTACCAGGCGCTGGAGAAGGTGGACGGCCGCGCCGAGGAGCTGACCTGGGAGATCTACAAGGACACCGTCCTCGAACAGGCCGAGCAGGGCGTGGACTACATGACGGTCCACGCGGGCGTACGCCTGGCCCACGTCCCGCTGACCGCGAACCGCAAGACCGGCATCGTCTCCCGCGGCGGCTCGATCATGGCCGCCTGGTGCCTGGCGCACCACCAGGAGAGCTTCCTCTACACGCACTTCGAGGAGCTCTGCGAGATCCTCGCCGCCTACGACGTCACGTACTCCCTCGGCGACGGGCTGCGCCCCGGCTCCATCGCGGACGCCAACGACGAGGCGCAGTTCGCCGAGCTGCACACCCTCGGCGAGCTGAACCGCATCGCCCGGCGGCACGAGGTGCAGACCATGATCGAGGGCCCGGGCCATGTCCCGATGCACAAGATCAAGGAGAACATCGACCTCCAGCAGGAGATCTGCGAGGAGGCCCCCTTCTACACCCTCGGCCCGCTGACCACCGATGTCGCCCCGGCCTACGACCACATCACCTCCGGCATCGGCGCCGCGATGATCGGCTGGTGGGGCACGGCCATGCTCTGCTACGTCACCCCCAAGGAACACCTGGGCCTGCCCAACCGGGACGATGTGAAGACCGGCGTCATCACCTACAAGATCGCCGCCCACGCCGCGGACCTCGCCAAGGGCCACCCCGGCGCCCAGGAATGGGACGACGCCCTGTCCGACGCGCGGTTCGAGTTCCGCTGGGAGGACCAGTTCAACCTGGCACTCGACCCGGACACGGCCCGCGAGTTCCACGACGAGACGCTGCCCGCCGAGCCCGCGAAGACGGCGCACTTCTGCTCGATGTGCGGGCCGAAGTTCTGCTCGATGAAGATCTCCCACGACATCCGGCGCGAGCACGGCAGCAGCGCGAGCGAGATCCAGGCCGGGATGGAGCAGAAGGCGAGGGAGTTCGCCGAGACGGGGAACCGGGTGTATCTGCCGCTCGCCGACTGAGCGCCGCTGCGGGCCGGTGCCGCCCGCCCCGGTCCTCCCGACAGGCGTTCCTCACCCGGAAGGCCTAGCGTGAGGGGTGTGGGCGGGCGGTGTCCCCCACAGACGACAGAGGTGATCTGGCGCATGGCTGACACACAGAACATTCGTGAAGAGGCCGCCCGGCGGGGTCGTACCACCGTCGCGGACGGCGCCGTCCGGAAGATCGCGTACCTGGCGGCCCGGGACGTCGACGGCGTCCACGCGCTGGGCAGCGGGCCCTCACGTTCGGTCGGGGCCCTGCGCGAGCGCGCACCCGGCGGCTCGAAGACCGTGACCCGCGGAGTCGGCGTGGAGGTGGGCGAGAAGCAGGCGGCGATCGACCTGAACCTGGTGGTCGACTACGGAGTGTCGATCACGGAGGTGGCGGGAGACGTACGCGAGAGCGTGATCTCCGCCGTCGAGCGGATGGCGGGCCTCGACGTGGTCGAGGTCAACATCGACGTCAGCGACGTCAAGCTGCCCGACGAGGAGGACGACGAGGACGAGGACAAGCCCAAGGGGCGGGTCCAGTAAGTAGTCGTCCGGGGCCGGTAGTCCAGGTCCGGTAGGCCGATAGGCCGATAGGTCGGTAGGTCGGCGGACCCAGCAGGCCGCCAGGCAAACCGGCAGGCAAGCAAGCCGGTCGGCGAGTACGTACATACGGCGGCGCGGGTGCGTCGGGCGCAGGGGAGCTGTGTCCGGTGCACCCGCGCCGCCGTACCCGTTTGCCCCGTTGAGGATGCCGTCGCCGGGGGCCGGTGGTCGGCTGGGCCCATGGCACAGAAGAGCAGGACGCGGGAGGAGTCCGCGCGCCCGCCCGCGCGGAAGCGCCCCGGCACGGCGGCGCCCGGGCCCGGCGAGGTCGCGCGGGAGGCGGCCGCCGCGCTGGAGGAGCTGATCAGCCACAGCACCGAGGGGGTCTCCGCCGTCCGGCGCACCGAGGAGGGCTGGGACGTCGCGGTCGACGTCCTCGAAGTGGCGCGCATCCCGGACACCACCAGCCTGCTCGCCACCTACGAGGTGAAGGCGGGCCCGCGAGGCGAACTCCTGGAGTACCGCAGGGTCCGCCGCTACCGCAGAGGCGCGGCCGACGAGTAGCGGCCGAGGAGCAGGAGTCGACGCGCGGGAGTCGATGCGCAGTGGTCGACGCGATGTGCCCGACGCGAAGTGGCCGAGGACCGGAAGCGGCCGCCCCACCACCGGAAAGGCCCGACTGATGACGACGACCCGCTATGCCGACGAGGTCCTGCCCTGCCCGCCCCGCGCCGGAACGCTCTACGACGTACTGGAACTCATCCTGGACCGCGGGATGGTCATCGACGTCTTCATCCGGGTCTCCCTGGTCGGGATCGAGATCCTCAAGATCGACGCCCGGATCGTCGTCGCCAGCGTCGACACCTATCTGCGCTTCGCGGAGGCCTGCAACCGGCTCGACCTGGAGCGGGACTCCGGGAGCGTCACCGTCCCCGAGCTCTTCGGCGGCCAGGCCGCCCGCAAGATCGGCAAGAGCAAGGCGAAGAAGAAGGCGAAGTCCGTGGGGGACTCGCTGCGCGAGGCGGTGGGCGGCTCGGGCGACTCCGGTGACGAGGACGAGGACGAGAACGAGAACGATCACGCGTACGAGGACGACGACGAGAACGACGACGCGTACGAGGAAGAGGAGCGGGAGAAGGTTCCGGCCGGTCGGCGCCGGCGCGCTCCGGTGCGGTCCGGGTCCGCCTCCCGCCGCCGCTCGGGAAGGGACTGACCGTGGCCGGGACCGGGCTCTACGTGTACGGGATCCTCCGGGCCGGGCACCCGCTGCCCGCGGGCCTGCGCGGGGTGGGCAAGGAACCGGGCCCGCCGCGGAGCCTCACCGAGGGCCCGCTCGCCGCGGTGGCCGGAGCCGCGCCCGCGGATCTGCGGGCCCGGCGCCGCGATCTGCTGGCCCACCAGGAGCTGCTGCTCACCCTCGCCGGGTCCGGGCCCGTGCTGCCGATGCGGTTCGGCATGGTGGCCGCCGACGAGGCCGCGCTCCGGCGCCATCTGCGCGAGGCGCGGGAGAGCCACCTGCGGACCCTGGAACTGCTCGACGGGCGGGTCGAGGTCAACGTCAAGGTGCTGCCCGCCGAGGACGAGGAGGCCCTCGCCCGGCTGCTCGGCGAGGACACCGGGCTGCGGCGGCTGAGCGCCGAGGCGCGGACCCGCCCGAGCTACCAGGCCAAGGTCCGCCTCGGCGAGGCGGTCACCACCGCGCTGACCCGGCGGGCGACCGAGGCGGCCGGGCTCGTCCGGCGGGAACTGGAGCCCGCGGCGCACGCGGTGGCCCCCGGACCCGCCGTCACCGGCTGCGTACTGAACGCCTCCTTCCTGGTGGCGCGCGAGGACAGCGAGGCCTTCCTCGCCGCGGCCCGGGGCCTCGGCGAGCGGCACCACGACCGCCTGCGCCTGCGGGCGGCCGGACCCCTGCCCTGCTACAGCTTCAGCGACGGCGGCTCGCCCGTCCCGCCGGACCGGGTGGCGGCATGGGCCTGATCACCGGACTGCTCACGCTGCCCCTGGCCCCCGTACGCGGGGTGACCTGGGTCGCCGACCAGCTCGCGCGGGCGGCCGACCGCGAACTGCACGACCCCGCGGTGGTACGGGCCAAGCTCGCCGCACTGAACGAGGACTACGACAACGGCCTGCTCAGCGAGGAGGAGTTCGAGCGGGAGGAAGAGCAGCTGCTCGACCTCCTGCGGGGGTACTGACGAGCCGCCGGGCCGCGGGACCGGGCCGGGGCGGCGGGGCGGGGAGCCGGGCGCACCACACCGTAGGGAAGAGGGCGGAACAGCCGTGAGGGATGTCGACTACATGCCGGAGGCCATCGCCTCCCAGGGACCCACCACCAGCAACCTCGCCGACATCCTGGAGCGCGTCCTCGACAAGGGCATCGTGATCGCCGGGGACATCAAGATCGACCTCCTGGACATCGAACTCCTCACCATCAGGCTGCGGCTCTTCGTCGCCTCGGTGGAGACCGCCAGGAAGGCCGGTATCGACTGGTGGGAGACGGACCCGGCGCTCAGCACCCGCGCCGCCCGCGACGAGATGGAGCAGGAGAACCGGATGCTGCGGGAGCGCCTGGAGGCACTGGAGTCCGGCGACCGGGACCGGGAGCGGGAGTCCGCCGGGGAGCGGAACCGGGACCGGGAACCCGCCGGCGAGCGGAACCGGGGCCGGAAGACCGCCGGGCAGCGCGGCACGAGCGGGGCGGGAGCATGACGCGCCCCGCCGCCGCATCGGACGGGCGCCTTGCGGCTGTCCCGCCGGAGGAGCGTCTCGCCGTCGTCTCGCCGGAGCAGCACCTGGCGAACGTCTCGCCGGAGGAGCATCTCGCCACCGCCCCGCCGGGCGAGGAGCTCGCCACGTATGTGTTCGCGGTGTGCCGCCGCCGGGTGCGGGAGGCCGCGTTCGCGGGGCTGCCGGGGCTGGCCGAGGGCGCCCCCGACCGTCCGGAGCACCCCGTGCGCACCCTGCGCTTCGGCGCGCTGACCGCGGTCGTCCAGCACGTCCCGGCGGCCCGCTTCACCGAGGAGGCCTGGCAGCAGCGCCTCGCCGACATCCGGGAGCTCGAACGCTGCGCCCGGGCCCACCACGCCGTGGTCACCGTGGCCGCCGCCGGGGGCCCGGCCGCCCCGCTGGCCCTGGGCACCCTCTACCACGGCGACGACCGCGCCCGCGCGGCCCTGGAATCCGACGCGGAGCGCTTCCACGCCGCGCTGGACCGCATCGACGGCCATGTGGAGTGGGGCGTGAAGGCCTACGTCGCGGCGGGGTCCTCCTCCGCCACCGCGACGGCGGGGACGAGTACGGGCGGGGAAGCGGGCGCGGGCGCCAGTCCGCGTACGGGCACGGGTACGGATGTCAGTCCGCGTACGGGTACGGGTGCGGGTACGGGTGCGGACGCCCGTGGCGGATCCCGGACCGGGACCCGGACCGGGACCGGCGGCGGAGCGGGCCGTGCCTATCTGGAGCGGAAGCGGGGGGCGCACCGGGACCGCGCCCAACGCCATGAGCGGGCGCTGCGCCTGGGTGAGGAGGTGGACGCCGAGTTGACCGGCCTGGCCAGGGCGGGCCGCCGACTGCGGGCGCACAGCCAGGAGTTCACCGGCCGGGAGCGGCTCCAGGTCCTCAACGCCACCTATCTGGTCGCCGCGGAACGGGAGGCCGAACTGCGTGCCCGGGTCGAGTCCCTGCGCCATCGGACCGGGGCGCGGATCGAGGTCTCCGGGCCCTGGGTGCCGTACTCCTTCGCCGGGGAGGTGTGACCGGCGGTGCACGGACGCGAACCCGTCCCCTGGGAGACACCGGAACCCCTGTCCGGCCCGCTCGGCGTGCCCCTGGTGGACCTGCTCGACCGGGTCCTCGCCACCGGGGTCGTGGTCAGCGGTGACCTGGTGATCGCCATCGCCGATGTGCCGCTGGTACGGCTCTCGCTGCACGCCCTGCTGTCCTCGGTCAGCGAGCGGGTACCGGCGCCGTGGGCGGACGGGGGCCCGCTGTGAGCGAGCGCAGACTGGATGTCGACCGGGAGCAGATGGGCCGTGACCTGGTCTCCCTGGTGCTGACCGTCGTCGAACTGCTGCGGCAGCTGATGGAGCGGCAGGCGCTGCGCCGGGTCGAGCAGGGGGACCTCAGCGAGGAGCAGGTGGAGCAGATCGGGGAGACCCTCATGCACCTCGACGCGCGGATGACCGAACTCTGCGAACAGCACGGCCTCCGGCTGGAGGACCTCAACCTGGACCTCGGCCCCCTGGGCTCCCTGCTCCCGCGCGACTGAACCCCGGCACCGGCCCTGCCCCCACCGGCCACCGTCACTCCTCCTCTTCCTCTTCGTCCTCCTCCCCTTCCTCCTCGTACTCGTCCTCGCCGCCGTCCCCTTCTTCTTCCTCTTCTTCTTCCTCTTCGCCCTCGTAGCCCTCTTCGTCTTCGTTCTCGTACTCGTCCTCTTCGTCCGGGGCTTCCGCCTCGTCCCGTTCCTCGTCGTCCTTCAGGCCTTCCTCGTGGCTGCGGACGACCTCGCCTTCGCGGATCTCGCCCCGCCATCCTTCGAGGTCCTCGTCGTCGGTGAAGGTGACGTAGCGCTGGAAGTGCTTGAGGTCCAGGCGGAGGCGGCGGCCCTGGGCCCGCCAGATGTTGCCGGTCTTCTCGAAGAAGCCCGCGGGGGTGTACTCGACCACGGCGACGATGCGGGTGAGATTGGGTCCCAGTTCGTGGAAGCTGAGGGCTCCGCGGGTCGTGCCCTTGGCGCCTTCCGAGGTCCAGACGATGCGGTCGTCGGGGATCTGCTCCTGGACGGTCGCCTTCCAACTCCGGTTGGAGAAGGCGATCTTGAGTTTCCAGTCGCTCTCGATCTCGTCCGACTTCGTGACGCTGGTGACACCCTTGGTGAAGTCGCTGAATTCCTCGAACTCGGTCCAGCGGTCGTACACCGTACGCAGGGGCATGCCGATGTCGATGTGCTCGATGATGTTCGTGACCTTGACGGTGCCCGCTTTCCCGCCGCCGCCCCCGAAGGCGCTCTTGACGGAGTCCACGGCCTTGTCTTTCAGCTCGCCGCCCTTTTCACCGGCGAAGGCCTTCAGCGGATTCTCGCCGCCCATCACGCGCTTTCCGGCGTTGAGGAGGGTGCTGCCGCCCTCGGAGGAGCCGCCGACGCCCTCCGCCAGGTCGCTGATCCTGCTGCCGACGGAATCCACCAGCTTCTGGCCGCGCGCCTGCGCGTAGGAGGTGAGCTGCTCCTTGAGCTGGTCGAGGCCCGAGGACTTCTCCGGTGCCGCGGCTTCCTTCTTCTCGGTCATGGCGGTCACCGCCTCCGGGTGCTGGTGCTCTTCTTCGCAGCGGATTTCTTCGCGGCGGACTTCTTGGCAGGCGCCTTCTTGGCAGCGGTCTTCTTGGCTGCGGTCTTCTTCGCGGGCGCCTTCTTCGCGGCGGATTTCTTCGCCGGAGCCTTCTTCGCGGCGGTCTTCCTGGGCGGGGCCTTCTTCGGCGGGGCCTTCTTCGCCCTGGGCCGAGGCGCCGGTTCTTCTTCCTCCGCCTCTTCTTCCTCGTCCTCGTCCTCTTCCTCCTCGTCCTCGCCCTCTTCTTCGCCTTCCTCGTCTTCTTCGTCTTCCTCGGGTTCCTCGTCCTCGTACTCGTCCTCCGCTTCCTCGTCCGCTTCCTCGTCCGGCTCCTCGTCCTCGGAGCCTTCGAGGGGCTCCTGCAGGGCGGCCGTGCGCTCCTTGAGGGCGTCGGCGAGGGAGAGGAGGCGGCGGTCGGCGGTGGACGAGAGCGCGGCGCGTCCCGAGGTCAGCAGTTCGCCTCTGACCTGCTCGATCAGCGGCTCGAACTGGGGGTTCTTGGCGAGCTCGCGCAGCGCGAGGCTCAGCAGCTCCCGGGGGTTGGAGGGCACCGCGGCGCCTCCCACCAGGGAAGCGACGGCGAGGGCGAACTTGGCCTTGCGGGTACGACCGAGGAAGTAGCCTGCGGCCAGCGCGCTGACCAGAGAGATTTTCGCCTTGTCATCCATGAGCGGGTCCTCACGGCGGTCGACGTGGCGGCCGGCCCGGCGGACCCGGGCGGCCCTGGCTGCCGCGCCGAGGGCTCGGTCGGCAGCACCCCCCACCACTACCCACCCTCCTCCCCGTACCGCCGTCGCGCATCTCCCGGCGGTACGGGACCTCCTCGGGCCTACTCGGGCTGCCGGTCCGCCCCGCTGAAGTCCGGGCTGCTGTAGTCGGGGCTGGAGTAGCTGGGCCCCGTCCCGGTGCGGTGCTCGCCCTCGCCGGGGCTGGAGAACCCGGGCCGGTGGTAGCCGAGTTGGGGCATCCGGTGGCCGCTCGCGGGGTCCGGCGCCGGGGCGGGACCCGCGGCGGCGGGCCGGGCGGCGGCCTCGGCGAGGAAGGGCAGGATCCCGCGGTGGGTGAGGGCGTCGAGCCAGTCCTGGCGGGCGCGTTCGACCTCCGCCAGCTTCAGGCGCTCGGCCTGGGCCGCGGGCCGCCCGTCGGCGGAGTTGCGCAGCGCGGCGAAGAGCAGTCCGGCCCCGGCGACCAGGATGGCCAGGGCGGTGAGCCCGGCGAAGGTCCACCCGGTGGTGAGCATCGACTTCGCGAAGCCGTCCTGCGGGCTGACGGCCTTGAGGAGGTAGCCGACGAGCAGGAAGATCACCGCGGCGGCGCCCGCGAGCATCGGCGTGAGCACGGCGACCACGGCGAGCACTCCCGCGCTCGCGCTCTCCACCACCTCGGCGGCACCGGCGGCGAGACCGGTGGCCCCGCCCTCGCCCGCGGCGCCGCCCGGACCCTCCCGGGCCGCCGCGGAGCCGGCCGGAGCCTCCTCGGCCGGGGCGGGACGGCGCAGGTCCTCACGTGCCTGAACGTATCTTCGGTACTCGTCCGAGGCGGCGGCGGTGATCAGGGCGGTGGCGCTCAGCGCCATGGTGCGCAGTTGTTCCGGGTTGAGTCCGCGGGCGGCGGCCGGTCCGGCGTCGTACGAAGCGGAGTGCAGCGCCTCGTCGAGGGCCCGCTCGTAGGCGAGCCGGTCCTCGTTCATCAGGTGCTGCGGAACGCTGTTCATGTGCATCCCCCGATGCTCCGTAGGGCATGTGGCCCGCACGGATTGCGGGCCGTAGGGCAGGAAACGGAGGGGAGCCTGCTACGGATAGGGCGATGGTAGAGGGGTCACCGCGCAAGGTGACAGGGGATGAGCGGAATTCGGTGCGTCGGAATCCCGGTGTGATAAGAGTCCGGGCGGGGCCGCCAGGGGTGGTGAGGGGTGCCGCGGGGCGGGTCCCGTCCCGCGGCGGAAGGCGGTTCAGCCTCGCAGCGGAAGCCTGCGGACCAGGAGTTTTCCGGCCATGGTGACGCCGCCGTCCATGGCGATGGCCAGGCCCTCCGCGTAGACGTGCGGCCCTTCGACGGTGGGGCCCGCGCTGTCCTCGCCGTCCTCCGAGCCGACCTCGCCGAGCAGGTACGGGATGGGGCTGTGGCCGTGCACGACCCGCACGCCGCCGTAGGTGCCGAGGAGTTCGCGTACCGCGCCGGCGCCGGAGTCGTCGCGGAAGGCGAAGCGCTTGGTGAACTTGCGGAACAGGTCCCAGCACTCGTCGGCGTCGTTGCGGGTCAGCGCCTCGCGGACGGTGTCGTTGACCTCCTCGATCGAGCTGCCGAAGTCGAGGTAGGCGGTGGTGTCGGAGTGCAGCAGCAGATGGCCGTCCTCCTCCTCCATCGCGTCGAGGCGGGACATCCACTGCAGATGGTGGTCCTGGAGGCGGTCCATGTCGGTCTTCTGGCCGCCGTTGAGCAGCCAGGCCGCCTGGAAAGTGGCCGTGCCCGCACCGGAGTTGACGGGGGTGTCGCCGAAGCGCTTGGCGCCGATGAGCAGCAGTTCGTGGTTGCCCATCAGGGCCTTGCAGTAGCCGCCCGCGGCGGCGGCCTGCGCGGACAGGCGCATCACCAGGTCGATGACGCCGATGCCGTCCGGGCCGCGGTCGGTGAAGTCGCCGAGGAACCACAGCCGGGTGTTGCCCGCGGCCCAGTCGCCCTCGGTGTCGATCAGGCCCTGTTCGCCGAGCGCGGCGAGGAGTTCGTCGAGGTAGCCGTGGACGTCGCCGACCACGTACAGCGGGCCGAGCCCCTCGGGGTCGTCCGCCGCGGGCGCGGGCGCGGGTTCGGCGGCCACCGGGACCTGGAGCGTGTCCCCGC
Source organism: Streptomyces physcomitrii (assembly GCF_012273655.1). Lineage (GTDB taxonomy): Bacteria > Actinomycetota > Actinomycetes > Streptomycetales > Streptomycetaceae > Streptomyces > Streptomyces physcomitrii. The sequence goes on from NZ_JAAWWP010000007.1 coordinate 142,818, forward strand.
GGTTGATGACCGGCAGGTCGCGCTGGGTCGGGGTGTACCCCTCGGGCTCCTCCTCGTCCGCGAAGGCGGCGGCGAAGGCACCGCCCCGCGAAGGCGCGGGGATCCGGCCGCCCTCGGCGGGCGCCCCGTCCGGATCGGGCACGCCCCTCGGCGGCAGCGGTACGGCCGGTGGCGCGACCGGCGGCGCGGGCGGGGCGGGGGGCGCGGGCTGCTGCGGCTCCCGCCGTCCCTGGACGGGGACTTGGGGCTGACCGGGATACGGCGCGGCGGGACCCTGGGCGTACGGCTCCGGTGCCGGGGCGGCGGCCGGGGGCGTGCGCGGGGGTACGGCGGGCCTTCCCGGTTCCGGTACGGGCGGCGGGCTCCCCGGCTGGTGCGCGGGCGGCTGCTGCGGCTGGAGCCCGGCCTGTTCCTGCGCCTGGCGGACATCGCCCGGCGGGCGGACGGGCTCCGGCGGGGGCACCTGCCCGGGGGCGGTGCCGGGCGGCTGCGGGGCGCCCTCGCGGACGTAGGCAGGCACCCGGAAGTCGCGCAGCGTCGCTGTCCGGACCACGGGTTCCTGACCGGCCCCCTGAGTCATCGACCCCTCCACCATTGCGCCGCAACTGCACCGGAGGGGACTGCCTGGTCGCAGCTTGCCCGCGGTGTCGTGGGCCCATCATAGGAATGCGGCTCGCGCTGTGTGATGACCCAGGGGTGCTGAATCCTGGCCCGTCCCTGGTTCCTTGTGCTTTTCGCCCGAATTGGGACCCCAGTTTTTTTCCGGGCCCCGCCGCGCGAGCCCCTTTGACGGCGGGCCCGGCCCCGCTCCGCACGGACGGACCGCCGTGCGGAAGGGGCCTCAGTCCGGTGCCGGGGCGCGCGGCGGGCTCACCGTGGTCCGCGGCGGCCTGCGCTGCGAGGAGGCGCGCACGATCAGCTCCGTCGGTATCACCTGCTCGACCGGCTGCTCCGATTCCACGCCCTCGATGGCGTCGATGAGCAGCTGCACCACGGCGGTGCCGATCCGGCGCGGCATCAACGACAGCGTGGTGACCGGCGGTTCGGTGTTGGAGTACACCGCGGACTCGCTGCAGCAGACGAGCAGCAGGTCGTCGGGGACCCGCAGTCCGTAGCGGCGGGCGGCGGCGAGCAGGTCGGTGCCGTTGGGGTCGAAGAGCCCGTAGACCGCGTCCGGCCGGTCGGGGCGCGCGAGCAGCCGGTCGGCCGCCCCGGCGCCCGCGCAGGGGTCGTGCGCCGGGTAGGCCTCGTACACCGGGTCCTGGCCGACGCGTTCGCACCAGCGCAGATAGGCGGTGGTGGACAGATGGGTGTACGTGTCCGTGGTGGTGCCGGTGAGCAGGCCGATGCGGCGGGCCCCGGCGGCGGAGAGGTGGTCCAGGATCCCGGCCACCGCCGCCTCGTGGTCGTTGTCCACCCAGGCGGTGACCGGCAGCGAGCCCGCCGGGCGCCCGTCGGAGACCACCGGCAGCCCCTGCCGGACGAGTTCGCTGACCACGGGGTCCTGGTCGGAGGGGTCGATGACGACGGTGCCGTCCAGGGCGACGTTCGACCAGACGTCGTGCCGCGAGGTGGCGGGCAGGATCACCAGGGCGTAGCCGCGGGCGAGCGCGGCCGAGGTGGCGGCCCGCGCCATCTCCGCGAAGTAGGCGAACTCGGTGAAGGTGAAAGGTTCATCCCCGTAGGTCGTCACCGTGAGGCCGATGAGACCCGATTTGCCGGTACGCAGGGTGCGGGCCGCCGCGGAGGGGCGGTAGCCAAGCCGGTCCGCGACCTCGCGGACGTGGCGGCGGGTGGCATCAGGGAGCCTGCCCTTGCCGTTGAGGGCGTCGGAGACCGTGGTGATGGAGACGCCGGCGGCGGCGGCCACGTCTCTGATGCCCGCTCTGCCCGGCCGGTTGCCCCGGCGTGTTGTGTCCGTGCGGCCCACCTGATGCTTACCTGCTGCTGTCATGGCGAGCCGATAGTAGGGCTCTTGGGGTGGGGTGGTGCGTACGCATATTCACCCATTGACAGTCACGTTTCTGCATGGCCCTGAAGGGTCAATTGCCTTGGAATATAAGGTAGTTGACGGTACGACAGATGATTACGGTTGTGCAAAGCGTGCTGTGCCTGCCAATGCCGTGATGTTGCGAAGAGGTCTCAACTCACCTTCACGGGGGATGCGCGCCACGGCGCGAGCCACCGGCGCGCGAAAACCGGCCACGCGCCCCTTGCGGCCGGTTCCGGAAGGGCGGGCCCGGGAGCCTTAGCGGACCCCCGCCGGCAGATGCGTTGTCCCCAGCCCATTCGCAGCGGCGCGCAATCCTCATAGGGTGAGCAGTATTGGGCTCGGCGGGTGTCGAGCGCCCGGCCGTCCGCGGAGGCGGAGGAGCCGGGAGTCGCTGATCACGAGTGGTGTGACGAGGAGGACTGCGGTGAGTGAGACGAGCCCCAGGCTGCGTGCCGAGCTGGACGGCGTCCCGGCCTACAAGCCGGGCAAGCCCGCTGCTGCCGGTGGACCCAAGGCGTACAAGCTGTCCTCCAACGAGAACCCCTACCCGCCGCTGCCCGGGGTCCTGGAGACCGCGCTCGCGGCGGCCGGTTCCTTCAACCGCTACCCGGACCTGGCCTGCACCGCGCTGGTGGCCGAGATCGCCTCCCGCTTCGGGGTGCCCGCGAGCCATGTGGCCACCGGCACCGGCTCGGTCGGCGTCGCCCAGCAGCTGCTGCAGTCCACCGCGGGCCCCGGCGACGAGGTGATCTACGCCTGGCGGTCCTTCGAGGCGTACCCGATCATCACCCGGATCAGCGGCGCCCGGCCGGTCGAGGTCCCGCTGACCGCGGACGAGGGCCACGACCTGGACGCGATGGCCGAGGCGATCACCGAGCGCACCCGGCTGATCTTCGTCTGCAACCCCAACAACCCCACCGGCACCGTGATCCGCCGCGCCGAGCTGGAGCGCTTCCTCGACCGGGTGCCGCCCGAGGTCCTGGTGGTGCTCGACGAGGCCTACCGCGAGTTCATCCGGGACACCGAGGTGCCCGACGGCGTGGAGCTCTACCGCGAGCGCCCCAACGTCTGCGTGCTGCGCACCTTCTCCAAGGCCTACGGACTCGCGGGCCTGAGGGTCGGCTTCGCGATCGCGCACGAGCCGGTCGCCGCGGCGCTGCGCAAGACCGCCGTGCCCTTCGGGGTCAGCCAGCTCGCCCAGGACGCCGCGGTGGCCTCGCTGCGCGCCGAGGACGAACTGCTCGGCCGGGTCGGCTCCCTGGTCGCCGAGCGCGAGCGCGTCCTCGCCACCCTGACCGGGCAGGGCTGGACGGTGGCCGAGACGCACGCCAACTTCGTCTGGCTGCGGCTCGGCGAGCGCACCCTCGACTTCGCCGCGGCCTGCGAGGCGGCGGGCGTGGTGATCCGGCCCTTCGCGGGCGAGGGCGTGCGCGTCACCATCGGCGAGAGCGAGGGCAACGACCTCTTCCTCCAGACCGCGGCCGCCTTCCGCAAGGAGCTGTAGAACCCCCGGTTGGGGGCCGGGCGCCGGGCGCCCGGCCCCCGCTGCTGCCTCAGAAGGCCTCGTCCGGCACGTCGAGCGCGGTCCGGTCCAGGCTCTCCAGGAGGGCGAACTGCGCGTCGGTACGGGGGAGTTCGTGCCGGTAGAAGAAGCGGCAGGCGGCCCGCTTGCCCTCGTAGAAGGCGCCCTCCCGGTCGCCGGTCGCGAGCAGCTGCTCCAGCCAGATCCAGGCGAGCACCACATGGCCGACCGCCTCCAGATAGGCGGTGGCGTTGGCCAGCGCGGTCGCCGGGTCGCCGGTGCCCCACAGCCGCGCGGTCACCTCGCCGATCCGCGCCAGCCGCCCGCCCAGCGCCTCCGCGTACCCGGCGGCCTCCCCGCCCGCCTTCGCGGCCCGCGCCACGCTCGCGCCGATCTGCTCGCCGAGCAGGGCGAGCCCGGCGCCGCCCTCCTGCACCGCCTTGCGGCCGAGCAGGTCGAGACCGTGGATGCCGTGGGTGCCCTCGTGGATGGGGTTGAGCCGGTTGTCGCGGTAGAACTGCTCGACGTTGTACTCCCGGGTGTAGCCGTAGCCGCCGTGCACCTGGATCGCCAGGTCGTTGGCCTCCAGGCACCACTGCGAGGGCCAGCTCTTGGCGATCGGGGTGAGCACGTCGAGCAGCAGCCGCGCCCGGTCCCGGGCCTCCTCGGTGGCGGCGGTGCGCTGCTCGTCGACCAGCCGCCCGCAGTACAGATTGAGCGCCAGCGCCCCCTCCACGTACGACTTCTGGGCGAGCAGCATCCGGCGTACGTCCGCGTGCGCGAGGATCGGGACCTGCGGTGAGGCGGGGTCCTTGGCGCCGAGCGGGCGGCCCTGCGGGCGGTTGCGGGCGTAGTCCAGGGCGTGCAGATAGCCGGTGTAGCCGAGCGCGGTGGCGCCGAGGCCGACCCCGATCCGCGCCTCGTTCATCATGTGGAACATGTACGCGAGGCCGCGGTGCTCCTCGCCGACGAGATGGCCGACGGCGCCCGGCGCGCCCTCCGGCCGGTGCGCGCCCTCGCCGAAGTTGAGCAGGGTGTTGGTGGTGCCGCGGTAGCCCATCTTGTGGTTGAGCCCGGCGAGGACCACGTCGTTGCGGGCGCCGAGCGAACCGTCCGGCGCCACCAGGTACTTGGGCACCACGAAGAGCGAGAGGCCCTTGACCCCGGGCGGGCCGCCGGGGATCCGGGCGAGCACCAGGTGGACGATGTTCTCGGACAGCTCGTGCTCGCCGCCGGAGATCCACATCTTGCTGCCGAACAGCCGGTGGCCGCCGCCCGGCTGGGGCTCGGCCCGGGTGCGCACATCGGCGAGCGAGGAGCCGGCCCCGGGCTCGGACAGGCACATGGTGCCGAAGAAGCGCCCCTCGACCATCGGCCGCACATAGGTGTCGATCTGCTCCCGGCTGCCGTGCGCGAGCAGCAGGTTGGCGTTGCCGGTGGTGAGGAAGGGGTAGGCGCTGGTGCCGACATTGGCCGCCTGGAACCAGGCGAAGCAGGCGTTCGCGACCACGGCCGGGAGCTGGCTGCCGCCGATCTCGTAGTCCATGGTGGCGCCGGTCAGGCCGGACTCGGCGAAGACGGCCAGCGCCTCCTTCACCTCGGGGATGAGGTGGACCCGCTCGCCGTCGAAGCGGGGCTCCTCGGCGTCCGCCTTCTTGTTGTGCGGGGCGAAGTGCCGGGTGGCGATCTGCTCGCTGAGGTCGAGCGCGGCGTCGAAGGTCTCCCGGGAGTGGTCGGCGAACCGGGGCCGCTCGGTGAGCGCGGACACCTCCAGCCACTCGTGCAGCAGGAAGTCGAGGTCGCGGCGGGACAGGAGCAGGGACATACGGGGTCTCCCCGGGGGCTCGGTTGCCCGGGCAGCGGCTGCCCGGCTCCGCCGTCGGCGGAGGCGTTCCGTACCCAGACTAAGCGGTTGCTTACGTTTTCCGCGAGGGGCCCCCGGGCCCGGATTCCGGGGGAGCGAGGCCCTCGGTGCGCCGAGGGGGACCCCCCCTTCGGAGATCGACATTCCGGTAGGACATAATGCTTGTGAATGTGAACGCGTTCACAAGCGCGTCCCGTTACTCCCGATATCTGGGTGAGCAAAGCGGCGAATCGCCGCGGCGGCCCCCGCGCAAAGGAGATGACGACGTGGACCTGGCACTGGCACCGGAGACCCTGTCGCGCTGGCAGTTCGGCATCACCACCGTCTACCACTTCCTGTTCGTCCCGCTGACCATCTCGCTGGCCTCCCTCACCGCGGGCCTGGAGACGGCCTGGGTGCGGACCGGCAAGGAGAAGTACCTCAGGGCGACCATGTTCTGGGGCAAGCTCTTCCTGATCAACATCGCCATGGGTGTGGTCACCGGCATCGTGCAGGAGTTCCAGTTCGGCATGAACTGGTCGGACTACTCCCGCTTCGTCGGCGACGTCTTCGGCGCCCCGCTCGCCTTCGAGGCGCTGATCGCCTTCTTCTTCGAGTCCACCTTCATCGGCCTGTGGATCTTCGGCTGGGACAAGCTGCCGAAGCGGATCCATGTGGCCTGCATGTGGATGGTCGCGCTCGGCACCATCCTCTCCGCGTACTTCATCCTGGCCGCCAACTCCTGGATGCAGCACCCGGTCGGCTACCGGCTCGACAAGGGCTCGGGCCGCGCCGAGCTGACCGACTTCTGGCTGGTGCTCACCCAGAACACCGCCCTCGCCCAGGCCTTCCACACCCTCGCGGCCGCCTTCCTCACCGGCGGCGCCTTCATGGTCGGCATCGCCGCCTTCCACCTGCGGCGCGGCAAGCACGTACCCGTGATGCGGACCTCGCTGCGCCTCGGCCTGATCACCGTGGTGATCGCCGGACTGCTCACCGCGGTCAGCGGCGACCTGCTCGGCAAGGTCATGTTCAAGCAGCAGCCGATGAAGATGGCCGCGGCCGAGGCGCTCTGGGACGGCGAGAAGCCCGCACCCTTCTCCGTCTTCGCCTACGGGGACGTCGACAAGGGCCACAACTCGGTCGCCGTGCAGATCCCCGGCGTGCTCTCCTTCCTCGCCCACGACGACTTCAGCTCGTACGTCCCCGGCATCAACGACGTCAACAAGGCCGAGCAGGAACGGTTCGGCCCCGGCGACTACCGGCCCACCATCCCGGTCGCCTACTGGGGCTTCCGCTGGATGATCGGCTTCGGGATGACCTCCTTCGCCCTGGGCGCCCTCGGCCTCTGGCTCACCCGCAAGAAGTTCCTGCTGCCCCGGCGGCTGCGCACCGGCGAGGAGGAGGTGCCGCGGCTGGTCCTGCTGCGCGCGCCCCTCGGCGCCCGGCTCAGCCGCTGGTACTGGCGGCTCGCGGTGTGGACCCTCGCCTTCCCGCTGATCGCCGGCTCCTGGGGCTGGATCTTCACCGAGATGGGCCGCCAGCCCTGGGTGGTCTACGGACTCTTCCAGACCCGCGACGCCGTCTCCCCCGGCGTCTCCCAGGGCGAGGTGATCCTCTCCATGACCGTCTTCACCCTGCTCTACGCGGTACTCGCCGTCATCGAGGTCCGCCTCCTCATCAAGTACGTCAAGGCCGGACCGCCCGAGCTGACCGAGGACGACCTCCACCCGCCCACCCGGATCGGCGGCGGCCACGGAGACGGCGACGGGGACGCGCAGCAGGACCGGCCCATGGCCTTCTCCTACTGACCGCCCCGCCCGCCCCCACGGCCCGACCCACCCCGCGAAAGGACCGGAACCGCGATGGAACTCCACGACCTCTGGTTCGTCGTCATCGCCGTCCTGTGGACCGGCTACTTCTTCCTGGAGGGCTTCGACTTCGGGATCGGCGTCCTGACCAAGCTCCTCGCCCGCGACCGCCCGGAGCGCCGGGTGCTGATCAACACCATCGGCCCGGTCTGGGACGGCAACGAGGTCTGGCTGCTCTCCGCGGCCGGCGCGACCTTCGCCGCCTTCCCCGAGTGGTACGCCACCCTCTTCTCCGGCTTCTATCTGCCGCTGCTCGCGATCCTGATCTGCCTGATCGTGCGCGGCGTCGCCTTCGAGTACCGGGTCAAGCGCTCCGGGGAACGCTGGCAGCGCAACTGGGAGCACGCCCTGTTCTGGTGCTCGCTGCTGCCCGCGATCCTGTGGGGGGTGGCCTTCGGCAACATCGTCCACGGGGTCGAGATCGACGCCGACAAGGAGTACGTGGGCGGCCTCCTCGACCTGCTGAACCCGTACGCCCTGCTCGGCGGGGCGGTGACGCTGAGCCTCTTCACCTTCCACGGGGCGGTCTTCGCCGCGCTCAAGACGACGGGGGAGATCCGCTACCGGGCCCGCTCCTGCGCGACCTGGCTCGGGCTGCTCGCCACCGGGCTCGCCGCGGCCTTCCTGCTCTGGACCCAGGCGGACCAGGGCAAGGGGTCGAGCCTGGCGGTGCTGATCGTCGCCCTCCTCGCGCTGGCGGTGGCGGTCGGGGCGATCAGGGCGGGCCGGGAGGGCTGGTCCTTCGCCTTCTCCGGGCTCGCCATCGTGGCCACCGTCGCGGTGTTCTTCCTGGTCCTCTTCCCCGCGGTGATGCCCTCCTCGCTGGACGAGAAGTGGAGCCTGACGGTGAGCAACGCCTCCTCCAGCCCGTACACGCTGCGGCTGATGAGCTGGTGTGCGCTGATCGCCACCCCGCTCGTCCTGCTCTACCAGTCCTGGACGTACTGGGTCTTCCGCAAGCGGATCGGCACCCAGCACCTCGCCGACAGCGCGCACTGACGGTCCCCGGCCCCGCTGCCCCCAGGTGGTGTTTCACGTGAAACCAATCGACCCCCGGCTCCTGCGCCACGCCCGTGCCACCCGGCTCTTCCTGATCCTGCTCGTCCTGCTCGGGGCGGCCGGGGCCGGACTGCTCATCGCCCAGGCCACGCTGCTCGCCGAGATCGTGGTCGGCGCCTTCCAGGACGGGCTCTCGGCGCGAGCGCTGCGCACCCCGCTGCTCCTGCTGCTCGCCGTCGCGCTCGGCCGGGGCGCGGTCGGCTGGCTGACCGAACTGGCCGCGCACCGGGCGAGCGCCGCCGCCAAGTCCGAACTGCGCGGGCGGCTCCTCGGCCACGCCGGGCAACTCGGCCCGGACCGCATCCCCGGCCAGGACACCGGCTCCCTGGTGGTCCTCGCCACCCGCGGAGTGGACGCCCTGGACGACTACTTCGCCCGCTACCTGCCCCAACTCGCCCTGGCCGTGGTGGTGCCGGTGGCCGTCCTCGCCCGGATCGTCACCGAGGACTGGATCTCGGCGGCGGTCATCGCGGGCACCCTGCCGCTGATCCCCGTGTTCATGGTGCTGATCGGCTGGGCCACCCAGTCCCGGACGGACCGGCAGTGGCAGTTGCTCGCGCGGCTCTCCGGCCACTTCCTCGATGTGGTGGCCGGGCTGCCGACGCTCAAGGTCTTCGGCCGGGCCAAGGCCCAGGCCGAGTCGATCCGCCGGATCACCGGCGACTACCGCCGCGCGACGATGCGCACCCTGCGCATCGCCTTCCTCTCCTCCTTCGCCCTCGAACTCCTCGCCACCCTCTCCGTCGCCCTGGTCGCGGTGGGCATCGGCATGCGCCTGGTCCACGGCGAACTCGGCCTCTTCGCGGGCCTGGTGATCCTCATCCTCGCCCCCGAGGCCTATCTCCCCCTGCGCCAGGTCGGCGCCCAGTTCCACGCCGCCGCCGAGGGCCTCTCCGCCGCCGAGAACCTCTTCGCCGTACTGGAGACACCGCTTCCGGCGGCGGGGGCGGGGGCGCTTCCCGTGGGGGGTGCGGGTTCGCCTTCGGCGGCGGGTCCGGCTTCGCTCTCGGGCGCGGTGCCGCCTTCCGTGGCGGGTGCGACTCCGCTTCCCGTGACGGGTACGGCTTCGCTTTCGGCGGTCGGCACGGAGTCGCTGCCCGCCTCCGGTACGACGGAGTCGCTGCCCTCCTCCACCCGTACGGTCGCCTTCCCGCCCGGGGAGCTGCGGTGCGAGCGGGTGACGGTGCGCTATCCGGGCCGCTCCGCCCCGGCCGTCGAGGACGTCTCGCTCACCGTGCGGCCCGGCGAGGTCGTGGCGCTGACCGGCCCGAGCGGCTGCGGAAAGTCCACGCTGCTGCGCGTGCTGCTCGGACTCGTACGCCCGGCGGAGGGCCGGGTGAGCCTCGCCGGGACGGACCTGGCCGGGATCGCCCCCGCCCGCTGGCACGAGCAGATCGCCTGGGTGCCGCAGCACCCGCAGCTCTACGCGGGCACCCTCGCCGAGAACATCCGCCTGGCCCGCCCCGAAGCCACCGAGGCGGAGGTCCGCCGCGCGCTCGCCGACGCGGGCGCCCTCGACTTCACCGAGGCGCTCCCCGAGGGCCTCGGCACCCGCCTCGGCGAGGACGGCGCCGGACTCTCCGCGGGCCAGCGCCAGCGCCTCGCCCTGGCCCGCGCCTTCCTCGCCGACCGCCCGGTCCTGCTGCTCGACGAGCCCACCGCCGCCCTCGACGGCGCCACCGAGGAGGAGATCGTCGCCGCGATCCGCCGCCTCGCGACCGGCCGCACGGTCCTGCTCGTCGTCCACCGGCCCGCCCTCCTCGCCCTCGCGGACCGGGTGGTGCGCCTCGGTGGGGCGGGGGAGGCGGACCAGGCCCACGAGGCGGGCGGTACGAGCGGGGCGGGCCCGGGCATCGGGACCGGCCAGGCCACCGCAATCGGCCAGATCGGCGAGATCGCCCCCTCGGCCCAGGTCGCCGACGTCGCCCACTCGGCCCAGGTCACCGACGCCGGAGAGATCGGCGAAGCAGCCCACACGGGCCAGGTCGCCGAAGTCGGCGAGATCAGCGAGGCAGCCCACACGGGCCAGGTCGCCGAAGTCGGCGAGATCAGCGAGGCAGCTCATCGGAGCCGGCTCACCGAACGCCGCGGCGCTGCCCGCCGCGCTGGTGCCCAGCGCCGTCCTCCTCCCCTCCGCCCCCTCGCCCGCCTGCGTGCCCTGGCCCGGGTGCGGCGGGCGCGGCTCGGGCTGGCGCTGCTGCTCGGCGCGCTGGCGCTCGGCAGTGCGGTCGGGCTGATGGCCACCTCCGGCTGGCTGATCTCCCGGGCCTCGGAGCAGCCGCCGGTGCTGTACCTGATGGTCGCCGTGACGGCCACCCGCGCCTTCGGGATCGGCCGGGCGGTCTTCCGGTACGCGGAGCGTCTGGTCGCGCACGAGGCCGTACTGCGGATGCTGGCCGACACCCGGGTCGCCGTCTTCCGCCGCCTGGAGGCGCTGGCCCCCTCCGGACTGCGCCGCACCCGGCGCGGCGACCTGCTCTCCCGGCTGGTCGCCGATGTCGACGCGCTCCAGGACTACTGGCTGCGCTGGCTGCTCCCGGCCGGTGCCGCCGTACTCGTCGGGGGCCTCTCGGCGGGGTTCTCGGCCTGGCTGCTGCCCGAAGCCGGTGCGGTGCTCGCCGCCGGCCTGCTGCTCGCCGGGGCCGGGGTCCCGCTGCTCGCCGCGGCCCTGGCCCGCCGTACCGAACGCCGGCTGGCCCCGGCGCGCGGGGCGCTGGCCACCCGGGTCACCGACCTGCTCACCGGCACCGCGGAGCTGACGGTCGCGGGCGCCCTCGGCTCCCGTACCGCCGCCGCGCGGGGGGCCGACGCGGAGCTGACCCGGATCGCCTCCCGGGCGGCGGCCGTCAGCGCCCTCGGCAACGGCCTCACCGCGCTGCTCTGCGGGCTGACCCTCGCGGCGACGGCGCCGCTCGGTGTGGCCGCGGTGGGCGCGGGACGCCTCGACGGGGTGCAGCTCGCCGTGGTCCTCCTGCTGCCGCTCGCCGCCTTCGAGTGCGTCCTCGGGATGCCGGTGGCGGTGCAGTACCGGCAGCGGGTGCGGGCGAGCGCACGGCGCGTGTACGAGGTCCTGGACGCCCCGGAGCCGGTGCCCGATCCCGTACCGGAGGCGCCCGCGCCCGCCTCGCCCTTCCCGCTGCGGCTCCGCGGCCTCACCGCCCGCCACGAGGGCGCCGGCCGGGACGCGCTCGGCGCCCTCGACCTCACCCTGCGCGAGGGCAGGCGGATCGCCGTGGTGGGCCCCTCAGGGTCCGGCAAGACCACCCTCGCCCAGGTGCTGCTGCGTTTCGTGGACGTACGGGACGGGAGCTACACCCTCGGCGGGACGGACGTACGGGAACTGTCCGGGGACACCGTGCGCGAGACCGTGGGCCTGTGCGCCCAGGACGCGCATCTCTTCGACTCCTCGCTGCGCGAGAACCTGCTGCTCGCCCGGAAGGGAGCCACCGAGGAGGAGGTGCGCGGGGCGCTCGCCGCGGCCCGGCTGCTCGACTGGGTGGACTCGCTGCCGCGGGGGATCGACACCCTGGTCGGCGAGCACGGCCGGGAGCTCTCGGGCGGTCAGCGCCAGCGCCTCGCCCTGGCGCGGGCCCTGCTCGCCGCCTTCCCCGTCCTCGTCCTCGACGAACCGGCCGAGCACCTGGACCTGGAGACGGCGGACGCCCTCACCCGCGACCTGCTCACGGCGACCGAGGGCCGCACCACGGTGCTGATCACCCACCGGCTCGCCGGGCTCGAAGCCGTCGACGAGGTCCTGGTCCTCGACGAGGGCCGCGTGGTGCAGCGCGGCCGGTACGCGGACCTCCTCGCCCGGCCGGGCCCGCTGCGCCGCATGCGCGAGCGCGAGAGCGCCGCGGACCTGCTGACCCCGCGTCCCCGGCCCCGGCCGCCGAGCACCACCGCGGCCCCTCTGGTCACCACCTGAACCGAGGCGCCCCGACCGGAACCGCGTCACCGCCGACCGACTTTCCTCCGTAAACCGGACTAATTATCCTCGGAGGCATGCCGGAACCAGTGGGTACCGCGGCCGCACCGGGCGGAGCCGCGCCCCGGTCCGCGGACCAGGACGGCTCCGCGCGCGGACCCGGCGGACTGCCGCCCGAGCTGGCGGACGGGATGCCCCGCCTCCTGGAGGCGATGCGCTTCGTCGGGGCCGGGCTCGGCCTGCACACCACGCTGGACCGGATCGCGGCCATCGCCGCCGGGCTCGCGGACGCGCACTGCGCGGTCGTCGCGGTGCTGCCCGAGGACGGCGAGGGCAAGGTCGAGTACGTCTTCCACGGCGTCGAAGAGGAGACCCGGGACCGGATCCGCGCGCTTCCCGGGGGCCACCGGCGGATGCGGCAGGTGCTCGCCCGCAGCCACCCCGCGGCCGGGGCGGACCGGCACTGCATGGACGTGGCCATCCGGGTGCACGGCGCCCTCTTCGGCATGCTCTGCCTGGCCAAGAAGGAGGGCGGCGGGGAGTTCACCGCCAAGGACGTCACGCTGGTCCGCGCGATCGCCACCGAGGCGGGCATCGCCATCGGCAACTCCCGGCTCTACGAGGAGGCCAGCCAGCGGGAGCGCTGGATCGACGGATCGGTCGCGGTGACCACCGCCCTGCTCACCGCGAGCGACGCCGACGAGGCGCTCGAAGTCGTCGCCCAGCAGGCCCGCAGGCTCTCCGACTCGGCGGCCAGCGCCGTGCTGCTGCCCGCCGGGGAGGGCGGCCTGGAGGTGGTCGCCGTCGCCTCGGACCGCGCCCGGGAGGTCCTCGGCCGGATCGTCCCGCCCAGCAGCCGGGTGGTGCGGGAGGTGCTCGCCGGGCGGGCCGTGTTCCTCGAGGACGCGGCCACCCACGCCTGGATGACGGACTCCGTCGCCCGCAGCTACGGCCCCACCATGGTGCTGCCGCTGCAGAGCGACGGCCGGGTGCTCGGCGCCCTGATCACCCAGCGCCTGCGCGGCCGGAAGCCGTTCACCCGCGCCGACCGGACGCTGGCCACCCGCTTCGCCTCACAGGCGGCGCTGGCGCTGATGCTCGCCGACGCCCAGCGCGACCGGGAGCGCCTCGCGGTCTACGAGGACCGCGACCGTATCGCCCGCGACCTGCACGATCTGGTGATCCAGCGGCTGTTCGCGACCGGCATGATGCTGGAGAGCGCGCACCGCTCCTCGGCACAGCCGGAGGTGCGCACCGGCGTCGAGAAGGCCGTGGACGAACTCGACGTCACCATCCAGGAGATCCGCGGCGCCATCTTCGCCCTCCAGCAGGGCCCCGCCGAACGCCAGCCCGGGCTGCGGGCCCGGGTCCTGCGCGAGATCAGCATGGCCGCGGTGCCGCTGGGCTTCCGGCCCTCGTACCGCTTCCTCGGCCCGGTGGACACGGTGGGGCCCGACGCCGGGAAGAACCTGATCGCGGCGCTGCGCGAGATGCTCTCCAACGCCTACCGGCACGCGGAGGCCACCCGGATCGACGTCCGGGTGGACGCCACGGTCACCCTGGAGGACGGGCGGCGGGGCGTACGGCTGAGCGTCGCGGACGACGGTGTCGGCATCCCCCTTGAGGGCCGCCGCAGCGGCCTGGCCAACCTCGAACGGCGGGCCGAGTCCCTCGGCGGCACCAGCTGGCGCACCAGCGGCACCGGCCCCGGCGGGCGCGGCACCACGGTGCTGTGGCAGGTTCCCGTCGAGGCGGAGTGAGGTCCCTCCACCCGGTCCCGGCCGCCGTGTGCTGTTCGGCGGTACGCGGGTCGTCCGTACGGGGCAGGGCGTCGCCCGGGCGCAGGAGCAGCGGAGGCCGCGCCGGGCGGTCCGCGACACGATCCCTGACATGTCCTCATGTCCCGCCCGCCACCGCCGCCTCCGGTCCCGTCCGCTGCTCGTACCGGTCCTGCCGGCGCTGCTCTGCGCACTCCTCGGCCTCGGCGCGCCCACCGCGGCGGCGGACCCCGCGGGCGGCGCGGACGCGGCGGGGGGTACGGCCGGTGCCCGGGTGGCGCGGCTGTACCAGGAGGCGGCCCGGGCGAGCGAGGCCTACGAGCGGGGGCGTCTGGCCGCCGCCGAGCAGCAGGCGAAGGCGGCCCGGATCCAGCGGCTGCTCGCCCTGGAACGGCAGCGCACCCACGCGCTCCACCGCGACCTCGGACGGCTGGCCCGCGAGCAGTACCGGGGCAGCGGCGGCCTCCCGTACGCGGCGGGCATGCTGCTCGCGGCCGACCCGGAGGAGATGCTGCGCGGCTCGCGGATCGCCGCGCACGCGAACCTCGCCGTCGACAACGCGGTCACCCGCAGCCGCACCGCCGCCCGGCGGCTCGCCGCGAGCGAGCGGGAGGCTGCGGTGGCCCGGCGCGCGCTCGACCGGCAGACCGCCGCACTGGACCGCCTGAAGAAGAGCGTCAAGGAGCGCCTCGGCCAGGCGCAGTGGACCCTGCAGGGCGAGGCCGACCAGGCGGTGGCGGCGGGCAGCTGCCCCGGCGCCACCCGCCCGGAAGGACCGGAGGAACCGGCCCCCGGTCCCTGGGTGGCACCGGTGGCCGGGTACCAGCTCTCGGCCGGTTTCGACAGCGCGGGCGCCCACTGGTCCCACCGGCACACCGGTCAGGACTTCGCGGTACCGATCGGCACACCGGTACGGGCGGCCGGGGCGGGCCGGGTGGTGCGGGTCTCCTGCGGCGGCGGCTTCGGCATGGAGATCGTGCTTGCCCATCCGAACGGCTACTTCACCCAGTACGCGCACCTCGCCTCCCCCGCCGTCGACCAGGGCGAGCGGGTACGGGCCGGTCAGCGCATCGGCCAGTCCGGCACCAGCGGCAACTCCACCGGCCCCCACCTGCACTTCGAGGTCCGGCTCACCGAGGAGATGGGCTCGGCGGTCGACCCGGTGCCATGGCTCGCCGAGCACGGGGTCGTGGTGGGGGACGAGAGCGGAGGGGGCGACGGGAGCGGGGCCGGGGGCGGGGGGTGAGCGGATCCGGGGGAGTCGGGGCGGGGTGCCGGGCTGCACCGGGCCGGGTCGCTCGGCCGCCCACCGCCCGACTCAGCGTGCCGCCCAACTCAGCGCGCCGCAAGGATCCGTTCGATGACGGCGGCGACCCCGTCCTCCTCGTTGGTCAGGGTGCGGTGCCCGGCGGCGGCGAGCACCGTCGGGTGGGCGTTGCCCATCGCGTAACCGGCGCCCGACCAGCTGAGCATCTCGATGTCGTTGGGCATGTCCCCGAAGGCGACCACCTCGCTCGGGGAGATGCCGCGCTCGGCGCAGCACTCCTCCAGGGTGCTCGCCTTGGAGACCCCGGGACCGCTGATCTCCAGGAGCGCACCGGCGCTGGACCGGGTGAGCACGGCGCGGTCCCCGACGGCCTCGCGCCCCCGGGTCAGGAAGGCGTCCGGGTCCATCGAGGGGTGCCGGGCGAGCACCTTCAGGATGGGCTCGGTGCCGCCCGCCCCGCCCTCGGCGAGCAGCTTCTCGGCGGGGGCGACAAGGTCCTCGGCCTCGACGTACAGGCGCGGGTAAGTGGGTTCGTGCTGGAGCCCGTGGCCGGTGCGCTCGATGGCGAAGCTGGTGCCCGGGGCGAGCGCGCGCAGCAACTCGACGACCTCCAGGGCCGCCGCCCGGGCCAGCGGACGCAGCTTGACGAAGCGGTTCTCGCCGGGGGCGGAGGCCATGTCGACGACGGCGGCCCCGTTGTTGCAGATCGCCAGGCCGTGGCCGTGCACATAGTCCTTGACGGGCTCCATCCAGCGCAGCGGCCGCCCGGTCACGAAGAACACGTCGATCCCCGCCGCCTCGGCCGCGGCCAGCGCCGAGACCGTACGCGGGGAGACCGTCTTGTCCTCCCGCAGCAACGTTCCGTCAAGATCGGTGGCGATCAGTCGCGGCGGGGCGGGCCAGGGCCGGCCGGGGCGTGGTGTGGTCACGGTCCGCATTCTGGCGCATATGCCTGCGGAGCCGGGAGGGGAGTGCCGAACCCGGTACCGCGCGGGCCCGGATGTCCGCCTTCGCCCCCGGATCCGGGCGCGAACCCGCGATCCGGCGGCAGGCCGTAGGGTCGGCGGCATGCGCTTGAGCACGGTGATCCTCCCCATCCACCGATGGAGCGAGGGACAGCAGACCTGGCGGCGGGCCGAGGACCTCGGTTTCCATGCCGCGTACACCTACGACCACCTGTCCTGGCGGTACCCCTTCCGCGACGGCCCCTGGTTCGGTGCCCTGCCGACCCTGACCGCCGCCGCGGGGGTCACCCGGCGCCTGCGGCTCGGCACGCTGGTCACCTCGCCGAACTTCCGGCACCCGGTGACGCTGGCCAAGGAGCTGATCTCGCTCGACGACATCTCCGGCGGGCGGGTCACCCTCGGTATCGGCGCCGGGGGGACCGGGTTCGACGCCACCGCGCTCGGCCAGGAGCTGTGGACCCCGCGCGAACGCGCCGACCGCCTGGGGGAGTTCATGCCGCTGCTCGACCGGCTGCTCACCGAGGCCGAGGTCTCTCACGAGGGGGCGTACTACTCCGCGCACGAGGCGCGCAACATCCCCGGCTGCCTCCAGCGCCCCCGGCTGCCCTTCGCGGTGGCCGCGACCGGACCGCGCGGGCTGCGGCTCGCCGCGCGCCACGGGCAGGCCTGGGTGACGACCGGCGACCCGAAGCTGTACGAGTCGGGCACCCCGGAGCAGTCGGTCGAGGCGCTGCGGCGGCAGGCCGCCGGGCTCGACGCGGCCTGCGCGGAGGTCGGCCGGGACCCGCGGGAACTCGACCGGATCCTGCTCACCGGGTTCACCCCGGACCGGGCCCGGCCGCTGGACTCCGTCGGCGCCTTCGTCGACTTCGCCGGGCGGCACCGGGAGTTGGGCTTCACCGAGATCGTGGTGCACTGGCCGATCCCCGACTCGGACTTCGCCGCGGACCAGGACGTCTTCGAGAAGATCGCCGTCGAGGCGGCCGCCCAACTGGGCTGAGGCGGCGTGCAGTTGGGCTGAGGCACCCGCGCGACCGGGCTGAGGCGGCCTTGCGACCCGGGCTGGGGCAGCCGTCAACTGGGCTGTCGTAGTCGCGTGGCTGGGTGGAAGCTGCCGGCCGCTGCGCCCGTAACGAACGGGCCGCCCAACCCCCTTGCACAGCAACGCCCCTGACGTCGCATCAGCCGTCAGCCCGCCCTGTGGACAACTACTCCGCGCCTGTGCACATCCAACAGGCAGCGCCGTCGAGTTTCAGCCGAGTCGGCGGCTGGGGGTCCGAGGCTCAGGGGGAGGCCGGGAACCGCAGGTAGGAAGGGGGTACGGCGGCTGTGAGCCAGACGCCGTTGGCGCTGCGGCGGAACTCGTGGCCGGCCGCGTGCATGGCCGGGGCGTCGACCGTGAGGATCACGGGCCGTCCTCTGCGGGCGCCGACCCGGGTGGCCGTCTCCCGGTCGGGCGAGAGGTGGACATCGTGCCGGTCCATCGGCCGCAGGCCCTCGGCGCGGATCGCGGGCAGATGGCGGTCCACCGTGCCGTGGTAGAGCGGGCCGGGCGGGACGCTCGGGGAAAGGCCCAGGTCAACAGGGATGGAGTGGCCCTGGCTTGCCCGGATCCGGGTGCCGTCGACGGCGAAGCGCTGCTTGTCGTTGGCCGCGACCACCTGGTCGAGTTCCGCCCGGCTGAGGCGGAAGCCGTGTGCGGCCGCGGCCGCGAGCAGGGCGTCGATCTCGACCCAGCCCGCCTCGTCCGGCACCAGGCCGATGCGCTCGGGCTGATGGCGCAGGTGGAGCGAGAGGTACTTGGACACCGTGACGGTGCGTCGTTCGTTCATGTCCGTTGAGAGTGCAGGCTTGTCCGGATCCTGTCCACGCGATTTTGCGTGCGGATGTTTGATCCACAGTGCACATGAGTTATCCACAGGCTGAGGGCCATTTCTGTGGACAACTCCCTTGCGGGGCACGGTCTTTGGCCATGGCTCGGCCCGGGGCCCGAAGGCAAGTCGAGGAAGGCAGAAGGCAAGTCGAGGAAGGCAGAAGGAAGTCAGCTGAAGGAAAGTCAGCCGAAGAAGGGCCGAAGGAGGGTTGACGCTACCCCCGCCCCGGAAACGGGTCCAGCCGTACGACAGAACCCGCCCCCCCCCGGGCCGCCGGGAACCCGTCCCCCCACCCGCTCGTTGTCCCCGACAGCGCCCCACCCCCGAACCACCACCCCGGAAGCTTCTCCCCCTCTTCCCCCTCCCTCCTTCCCCCTCTTCCCCTACGGGCCCGTAGTCCCGCAGACGTACGAGCCAACGCTCCTCTGGTCTGACGCCGTGGTGCCCCGGCACCCCTACGGTCGAGGGGTGACTGTGATCCTGACCGAAAGCCTGAGCAAGCGGTTCCCGCGGGTGACCGCCCTCGACCGGCTCAGCATGGAGATCGGGCCCGGTGTGACCGGGCTCGTCGGGGCGAACGGCGCGGGCAAGTCGACGCTGATCAAGATCCTGCTCGGCCTGTCCCCCGCCACCGAGGGCCGCGCCGCCGTGCTCGGCCTCGACGTCGCCACCGAGGGCGGCGCCATCCGCGAGCGCGTCGGCTACATGCCCGAGCACGACTGCCTGCCGCCCGATGTCTCCGCCACCGAGTTCGTCGTGCACATGGCGCGGATGTCGGGCCTGCCGCCCGCCGCCGCCCGCGAGCGCACCGCCGACACGCTGCGCCATGTCGGCCTGTACGAGGAGCGCTACCGTCCGATGGGCGGCTACTCGACGGGCATGAAGCAGCGGGTCAAACTGGCGCAGGCGCTGGTGCACGACCCGGAGCTGGTCTTCCTCGACGAGCCGACCAACGGCCTCGACCCGGTCGGCCGGGACGACATGCTCGGCCTGATCCGCCGGGTGCACACCGACTTCGGCATCTCGGTCCTGGTCACCTCCCACCTCCTCGGCGAGCTGGAGCGCACCTGCGACCACGTCGTCGTCATCGACGGCGGCGCCCTGCTGCGGTCCAGCTCCACCACCGACTTCACGCAGACCACCACCACCCTCGCGGTCGAGGTGACCGACACCGACGCCCACCCGGACGGCACCGGCGCGCTCCGCGAGGCGCTGGCCGCCAGGGGCATCACCGCCGAGACCGGCGACGGACTGCCCGGCGCCGGACATGTGCTGCTCTTCACCGCCGAGGGCGAGGAGACCTACGACCTGGTCCGCGACCTGGTCACCGACCTCGGCCTCGGCCTGGTCCGGATGGAACAGCGCAGGCACCACATCGCCGAGGTGTTCCGCGCGGAGGGCACCGCCGAGACCGCGGCCCCGGCCGCCGCCGACGCCGTACGACCCGGGCCCGGAACCGGACCCAAGGAGGTGGCCGGCCATGGCGGCTGAGCAGACCGGACAGAGCGGACCGGGCGGACCGGGCGGCGCCCTGCGCACCGCGCCCGCCCAGGGACCCCGCGGCGAGCAGTCCCGTATCCACAACATCGGCTACCGGCACTACGACGGCCCGCGCCTGGGCCGCGCCTACGCCCGCCGTTCGCTGTTCGTGCAGTCGCTGCGCGGCGCCTACGGACTCGGCCGCTCGGCGCGCTCCAAGGTGCTGCCGATGCTGCTCTTCGGCGTGATGGTGCTGCCCGCCGCGATCATCGTCGCGGTGGCGGTGACCACCGACATGAACAAGCTCCCGGTGGACTACCGGCGTTACGCGATCGTCCTGCAGGCGGTGATCGCCCTCTTCCTCGCCTCCCAGGCGCCGCAGGCGGTCTCCCTCGACCTGCGCTTCAAGACGGTGCCGCTCTACTTCTCGCGGCCCATCGAGCACCGCGACTACGTCGGCGCCAAGTACGCCGCGCTCGCCTCGGCCCTCTTCCTGCTCACCGCGCTGCCGGTGACGGTGCTCTATGTGGGCGCGCTCCTCGGCAAGCTCGACTTCGCCGACCAGACCAAGGGGTTTCTGCTGGGACTCGTCTCCGTCGCCCTGCTCTCGCTGCTCTTCGCCGGGATCGGGCTCGTCGTCTCGGCCGCCACCCCGCGCCGCGGCTTCGGTGTCGCCGCCGTGATCGCGCTGCTGACCATCCCCTTCGGCGCGGTCAGCACGGTGCAGGCCATCGCCCACGAGTCCGGCAACGCGGACGCGGTGCCCTGGCTCGGCCTGTTCTCGCCGATCACCCTCATCGACGGACTGCAGAGCGCCTTCCTCGGCGCCCCGTCCGCCTTCCCGGGGGCCGCGGAGCCCTCGGCCGCGGGCGGCGCGGTCTACCTGCTCGTCGTCCTCGGCGTGATCGCGGGCTGCTACGGCATCCTGGTCCGCCGCTACCGAAAGGCGGGGCTGTGAACCCTCTGCCCGTCTCCCGCAGCCGCGCCGCCGGCACCTCCAGGGGGTGTCTTCAGAGTCCCGCACGGCGCCCACGGCGCCCGGCACGCACTCTCGCCGCACCGGACGAAGGCCCAAGTAGCTCCGCTACGAGAACCTTCGCCCGGCACACCGAGCGCACGCACCGAACACCGCGGACACCACACAGGACTCTGAAGACACCCCCTAGGAGGCCGCGTCCATGACGACGCTCACCATCGACCACGTCTCCCGCTGGTTCGGCAACGTCGTCGCCGTCAACGACATCACCATGACCGTCGGCCCCGGGGTGACCGGGCTGCTCGGTCCCAACGGCGCGGGCAAGTCCACCCTGATCAACATGATGGGCGGCTTCCTCGCCCCCTCCACCGGCTCGGTCACCCTCGACGGCGACCGGATCTGGCGCAACGAGCAGGTCTACCGCCGGCTCGGCATCGTCCCCGAGCGCGAGGGCATGTACGACTTCCTCACCGGCCGCGAGTTCGTGGTCGCCAACGCCGAACTCCACGGTCTCGGCGAGCGGGAGGCCCGGCACGCCCTGGCCACGGTCCAGATGGAGTACGCGCAGGACCGCAAGATCTCCACGTACTCCAAGGGCATGCGGCAGCGCGTGAAAATGGCCTCCGCACTGGTGCACGAGCCCTCGGTGCTGCTGCTCGACGAGCCCTTCAACGGCATGGACCCGCGCCAGCGGATGCAACTCATGGACCTGCTGCGGACGATGGGCGACGAGGGCCGCACGGTGCTCTTCTCCTCGCACATCCTCGAAGAGGTCGAGCAGCTCGCCTCGCACATCGAGGTCATCGTGGCCGGACGGCACGCCGCCAGCGGCGACTTCCGCCGGATCCGGCGCCTGATGACCGACCGCCCGCACCGCTATCTGGTCCGCTCCAGCGACGACCGGGCGCTCGCCGCCGCGCTGATCGCCGACCCGTCCACGGCCGGGATCGAGGTCGACCTCACCGAGGGCGCGCTGCGCATCCAGGCCGTCGACTTCGGCCGGTTCACCGAACTGCTGCCCAAGGTGGCCCGGGAGCGGAACATCCGCCTGCTCACCGTCTCGCCCTCGGACGAGTCCCTAGAGTCCGTGTTCTCGTACCTGGTCGCGGCGTAGGAGGCCCTGATGTACGACCCCACTGTCGCCCGGCTCACCTACCGGGCCCTGCTCGGCCGCCGCCGCGCGCTGATCCTCTTCGCGCTGCCCGCCCTGCTGCTGCTGATCGCGGCCGCCGTCCGCGGCTTCAACGGACCGGACGACGCGGTGGCCTCCGACGTCCTCGGCGGCTTCGCGCTCGCCACGATGGTGCCGCTGATCGGTGTCTTCGCCGGGACCGGCG
The DNA here is from genome assembly GCF_012273655.1 of Streptomyces physcomitrii. Lineage (GTDB taxonomy): Bacteria > Actinomycetota > Actinomycetes > Streptomycetales > Streptomycetaceae > Streptomyces > Streptomyces physcomitrii. Next base: position 164,707 of record NZ_JAAWWP010000007.1, read on the forward strand.
CGATCGGTCCGGAGATCGACGACGGCTCGGTGGTCTATCTGCTCGCCAAGCCGGTCAAGCGGCCCACGATCATCTTCACCAAGCTGATCGTCGCCATCGCGGTGACCATGGTCTTCTCCGCGGTCCCGACGCTGCTCGCCGGGCTCATCCTGAACGGCAACGGCCAGCAGGTCGCCGTCGCCTACACGGTCGCCGCGCTGGTCGCCTCCATCGCCTACGCCGCGATCTTCCTGCTGCTCGGCACCGTCACCCGGCACGCGGTCGTCTTCGGCCTGGTCTACGCCCTGGTCTGGGAGGCGGTCTTCGGCTCGCTGGTCTCCGGGGCGCGCACCCTCAGTGTCCAGCAGTGGGCGCTCGCGGTCGGCGGCCGCACCGCCGAGGGCGATCTGGTCACCTCCGAGGTCGGCCTGCCGCTGGCCACGGTGCTGCTCCTCGCGGTCACCGTCCTCGCCACCTGGTACGCGGGCCGGCGGCTGCGCTCGCTCACGCTCGCCGGGGAGGAGTGAGGCGCCCACCTCCGGGAAATTCGGTGGCACGCCGGGTGGTGTCCGCGGCACAGTGAGTGCTGACAGCGGCGCCACCCGGCGCCCTCATGTTCCGGGAGAGGAGCGCGACGATGCGAAACGGCAAGGCGTCGGCTCCCCGCGGGGCAGCCGACGACGGCAGGTAGCCGAGCGGCCCTCAACCGCTCGCGGCCGCGCTCGTCCCGCGGCCCCTTCCGTCCCTACGGGGAGCTGCCCGGGGCGGCCGCTTCGAGCGCGCGTTCACGCGCGAGGCCGCCCACCCGGAGGATTGGCCGAGTGGCAAGGCAACCGGCCCGTACGTCTGCCGCGCACCCGCGGCGGTACGGGACGGGATCGGACGCGGGCGGTCTCCGCACCGCCCGCCCCGCGCGCGTTCGACCCGCGCATCCTCCACCGACGACCGGACCACCGACACGATCACCGACCGGACCATCGACAACGACCGGATCACCGACAACCACCGGACCATCGACAACGACCGGACCATCGACAACGACCGGATCGCCGACAACGACCGGGCCACGGACAGCGACCGGACCGCCGCCGATGCCTGAGCCGTACGGGACGCCCTCCGCCTCCGCCGAGCCCGGACCCGCCGGCCCGCCGGATCCGCTCAGCCCGCCGGATCCGCTCAGCCCGCCGGATCCGCTCAGCTCGCCGGATCCGCTCAGCCCGCCGGACCCGCTCAGCCCACCGGGTCCGGTTCCCCGGCCGCCGCGAGCAGGCGCTCCAGGACCACGGCGACCCCGTCCTCCTCGTTGGAGGCGGTCACCTCGTCGGCGGCGGCGCGTACCTCGGGGTGCGCGTCCGCCATCGCCACCGCGTGCCCGGCCCAGCGGAACATCGGCAGATCGTTGGGCATGTCCCCGAAGGCGATCGCCTCCGCGCCGCCGAGGCCGAGGCGGCGGGCGGCCAGCCGCAGACCGGTGGCCTTGTTCAGGCCGAGCGGCAGCAGCGAGACGATGTGCGCTCCTGCCATGGTCACGTCGACCAGGTCACCGGCCACCTTCCGCGCCACGGCGGTGAGTTCGTCGTCGCCGAGCTCCGGATGCTGGAGGTAGACCTTGCCGAGCGGGGCGGTGAAGAGGTCCTCGGGGCGGTCCACCCAGGTGGCGCGCAGCCCTTCCAGGGTGCGGTAGCCGGGGCCGATCAGCACCTCGCCGTCCACGCCGTCCCGGCAGACCGCGAGGGCCAGCGGTCCGGTCTCCGCCTCGATCCGGGTGAGCGCGAGCGCGGCGAGCTGCCGGTCCAGGGTGACCGAACTCAGCAGCCGGTCGGCGCCCGCGTCGTAGAGCTGCCCGCCCTGGAGGCAGACCGCGAGGCCCTGGTAGCCGAGGCTCTGCAGGACGGGCTTGGTCCAGGTGATCGCCCGCCCGGTGACGACGAGATGGGCGGCCCCGGCCGCGGTGACCCGGCTCAGCGCCTCGCGGGTGCGCGCGGAGACGGTGCCGTCGCCGCGCAGCAGGGTGCCGTCGAGGTCGGTGGCGACCAGGCGGTACGGGAATCCGGGCGCGCCGGCGGTGGTCACGGGGCGCTCAGCTCGGGCTGAGGACGCTGCGTCCGCCGAGGTAGGGGCGCAGCACCTCGGGTACGTGCACCGAACCGTCGGCCTGCTGGTGGTTCTCCAGGAGCGCGACGATGGTGCGCGGCACCGCGCACAGGGTGCCGTTGAGCGTGGCGAGCGGGCGGACCTTGCCGCTCTCCCGCATCCGGATCGACAGGCGGCGGGCCTGGAACTCCAGGCAGTTGGAGGCCGAGGTCAGCTCGCGGTACTTGCCCTGGGTCGGGATCCACGCCTCGCAGTCGAACTTGCGCGAGGCCGAGGCGCCGAGGTCGCCGGTGGCCACGTCGATCACCTGGAAGGGCAGCTCCAGGGAGGACAGCCACTGCTTCTCCCAGGCGAGCAGCCGGTCCAGCTCGGCCTCCGCCTCCGCCGGGTCGACGTAGGAGAACATCTCCACCTTGTCGAACTGGTGCACCCGGAAGATGCCCCGGGTGTCCTTGCCGTAGGTGCCGGCCTCGCGCCGGAAGCAGGGCGAGAAACCGGCGTACCGCAGCGGCAGCTTCCCGGCGTCGATGATCTCGTCCATGTGGTACGCGGCGAGCGGGACCTCGGAGGTGCCGACCAGGTAGTAGTCGTCCTTCTCCAGGTGGTAGACGTTCTCGGCGGCCTGGCCGAGGAAGCCGGTGCCCTCCATGGCGTGCGGGCGCACCAGGGCCGGGGTGAGCATCGGGATGAGGCCGGCCTCGGTGGCCTGGGCGATCGCGGCGTTGACCAGGGCGAGTTCGAGCAGGGCGCCGATGCCGGTGAGGTAGTAGAAGCGCGAGCCGGAGACCTTGGCGGCGCGCTCCACGTCGATGGCGCCGAGCGACTGGCCGAGCTCCAGGTGGTCCTTGGGCGCGAAGCCCTCGGCGCCGAAGTCGCGCGGGGTGCCGACGGTCTCCAGGACGAGGAAGTCCTCCTCGCCGCCCACCGGGACGTCCGGGTGGACGATGTTGCCCAGCTGGAGGAGGAGGGACTTGGCCTCCTGGTCGGCCTCGTCCTGCTCGGCGCCCGCGGCCTTGACCGCGGCGGCCAGCTCGCCCGCCTTCTTCAGGAGCTCCTGCTTCTCCTCGCCGGAGGCCTTGGGGATGAGCTTGCCGAGCGACTTCTGCTCGGAGCGCAGTTCGTCGAAGCGGACGCCGGACGCCCTGCGCCGCTCGTCGGCACTGAGGAGGGAGTCGACGAGGGCGACGTCCTCTCCACGGGCGCGCTGGGAGGCGCGCACACGGTCGGGGTCCTCACGAAGCAGGCGAAGGTCAATCACGCGGTCAGGCTACCGGTGCGGGGGCGGGCTCTTCGACCTGAAATACGATCACGGGCGGTAGGTCGGAAATGCCGGAATTAGGAGTTTGTCCGGCTCCGGCCCGGCGCCCCCTCGCCGTTCCTTGATCGATGGGTGAAATGCCGGAATTCGCGCTCGTCAAGGAGAAGCCCGCAATTCCCCGGGAGGGGAGGGTCGCCGTATTCGCCTTGACTTCGGCCGGGCGTCCGGCCGGGTGGCGGGGGATTCGGGGCCGTTGCGGGCCCCGGTTGTCCTTCGGTTGTCCACAGGAATCAGCGAGTCCGGTTGGTTATCCACAGGGTGTGGGGAAGATCTGTGGACAGTCGTTCGTGATCTTTTGCAAACCGGCATGCCGGGGCGAGGATTGCCGATCCGTGCCAGAACGACCACTGCTTTCGAGGGAAATTCCCGTGCTCCGCGGAGTCGGGCGAGGGGAATGCGTGGACGAGGGGTGAGGTGGGCGCCTCTGGGCGTTCTGCGGGCTTTCCGGAGCGATTTGTCGACCGCCCCGCTCGTTCTTGTCGACTTGTCCCCAGGTCGAGCCGGAAGCCTGTGGATAACTCTGTGGATGATGTAGATCTGCAGGTAGGACTAGCCGAAAGGCCGCCCGGTCCGGTGGCTGCCATGTACCCGGGGCGTCCTGTTCCCCGGCTGCCCGGTTCCGCGGCGCCTCTTCTACGGTCGCCCGTCCCGGCACTGCCGCAGCCAGTCGGAGGCGGCCACGAACTCCGCGTCCGAGGTGCCCTGCCGCAGCGGGCGCACATCGGCCCGGCTGACCCCCGCCCGCGGATACGAACCGAGGAAGCGCACCTGCGGACAGATCCGCTTGAGCCCCATCAGCGCCTCGCCCACCCGGCGGTCGTCGATATGCCCCTCGGCGTCCACCGCGAAGCAGTAGTTGCCGATGCCCGCCCCGGTCGGCCGGGACTGGATGAGCATCAGGTTGACGCCCCGTACCGCGAATTCCTGGAGCAGTTCGAGCAGGGCGCCCGGGTGGTCCTCGCCGAGCCAGATCACCACGGAGGTCTTGTCGGCGCCGGTCGGCGCCGCGGGCCGGGCCGGACGCCCGGCCAGCACGAAGCGGGTCTGCGCGTTCTCGGCGTCGTGGATGTCGGTGACCAGCGGCTCAAGGCCGTACGTCGCCGCGGCGAACTCGCCCGCGAAGGCGGCGTCGAAGCGGCCCTCCTGCACCAGGCGGGCACCGTCCGCGTTGGAGGCGGAGGACTCCCAGACCGCCTCCGGCAGATGGGCCGCGAGCCAGTTGCGGACCTGGGGCTGGGCCGCCGGGTGCGCGGTGACCGTCTTGATGTCCGCGAGCGTGGTCCCCGGGCGCACCAGCAGGGCGAAGCTGATCTCCAGGAGCACCTCCCGGTAGATCTGCAGCGGCTCGCCCGAGATCAGCTCGTCCAGGGTGGTGGTGATGCCGCCCTCGACCGAGTTCTCGATCGGGACCAGCGCGGCCTCGGCCTCCCCGGCCCGTACGGCGTCCAGCGCGGCCGGCACCGAGACCATCGGGATCAGCTCGCGGGTCGCGGACTCCGGCAGCTTGCGCAGCGCTGCCTCGGTGAAGGTGCCCTCGGGACCGAGATACGTGTAACGCGTGGCGGACATACCGTCAGCCTAGTCGTGCGGAGCACCGCGTCCGTCCCCCGAGGCGCCGAGGTGGATCATGCTCCGTCAGCCTTCGAGGAGCTGCTGCCCCACGTACTCGCCCTTCGCCGCCCCGCCCGGCACCGCGAACAGCCCGCTCGCCTCGTGCCGCAGGAACTTCGAGAGGGCGTCCCCGCGGTCGAGCTTGCGCTGCACCGGGACGAAGCCGCGGAGCGGGTCGGCCTGCCAGCAGATGAAGAGGAGCCCGGCGTCCGGCTCGCCGTCGGCGTCGATGCCGTCGTGGAAGGAGAACGGTCGGCGGAGCATGGCGGCGCCGCCGTTCTGGTCGGGCCGGGTGATCCGGGCGTGCGCGTCGAGCGGGACGAGGAGTTCGCCGTCCGGGCCGGTCTTCTCCAGCCGCGGGTCGGTGGTCTCGGTGCCGCCGCTGAGCGGGGCGCCGTCGGACTTCCGGCGCCCGATGACCCGTTCCTGCTCGCCGCCGGAGAGCTGCTCCCAGTCGTCGAGGAGCATCCGGATCCGGCGGACCACGGCGTAGGAGCCACCGGCCATCCAGGCGGGCGCACCGTCCTCGGGCACGAAGACGCGCCGGGCGAAGTCCTTCTCCGAGGGCTTGGGGTTGTTGGTGCCGTCGATCTGCCCCATCAGATTGCGGGTGGTCATCGGGCGGGCGGTGGCCCCCGGCGAACGGTTGAAGCCGTTCATCTGCCAGCGCACCCGCGCCGCCCCCGCGGCCTCCTTCTGCAGGGCGCGCAGCGCGTGGAAGGCGACCAGGGCGTCCTGCGCCCCGATCTGCACCCAGAGATCGCCGTTGCTGCGGCCCTTGTCCAGCCGGTCGGCGGAGAAGCCGGGCAGCGGATCGAGGGCGTCGGGGCGGCTGCGCTCCAGCCCGGTGCGGGCGAAGAAGCTGTGCCCGAAACCGAAGGTGACGGTGAGCAGCGAGGGCCCGGCGTCCCGGGCGACATCCGTGTCCCGCCCGCCCGCGGTGGCGGCCGGTTCCCCCGCCATCAGCCGCGCGGCCGTCCCCGACCAGCGCCGCAGCAGGGCCGCCGCCTCCTTGCGGCCCGCTCCCGGCGCCAGGTCGAAGGCGAGCAGATGCCCATGGGCCTGCATCGGGGTGGTGATCCCGGGCTGATGTTTCCCGTGAAACATCACCATGTCCGTGCCAAGCGTGCTCAACGGCCGCCCCTCGGCGCCCGGTTCCCCGGAACCGCCCGCCTCCCCGACCGCGTACCCGGTCCCGGCCCCCGCCGCCCCGAGCACCAGCCCCGTCGCCCCGGCCGTCCCCAGCAGCCTGCGCCGCGAGAACCCGGCGGCGGCGGAGGTGCCGGGGCCGGGGCCGGGGCCGGCCGCGCCGGGTCCGGAATCCGCCGCGCCGGGTCCGGTGTCCGCCGTGCCCGCCGGGTGCCCCGGATCGGAACGGTCCCGGGGCCCCTTCTGGACGGCGGCGTCCCCTGCCCCGCGCTCGGTCGGGGGTTTCTGTGCCATGGCTCAGCCGATCTTCATGGTCTTGTACACGGTGATCTGGTCGATGTCCGAGGTCCGTACGGTGACCGCGACCCGCCAGTCACCCGCCACCGGCAGCTGTACGCCCTCGGCGGTCCAGTGTCCGGCAACGACCCGCTCGGGGGTGACGGCCAGCGGTCCGAGGTCCTTGGCCTTGAGCGTGAAGGCGAGCTTCAGCTCCGGCAGGTCCGCGGGGCCGCCGTCGGATGTCCGGGCGTAGGCGTGGAGTTCGTTGCCGCCGGTGCGGCCCGGGTCGAGTTCGAGCTGCACCTGCCCGCGGCCGTCCTTGCCCCCGGTGTCGTAGGGCAGGGTGACCGACAGCGGCTGGCCGTCGGTCGGCCCGCCCCCGGTCTCGCCCGCGGCGGCCGACTGCTCGGCGGTACGGGCCGGTTCGGTCGCGCTCAAGGCGGTGGCGACGGCGAGCAGGACCACCGCGACCCCCGCCTCCACCAGCACCGAGCGGCGCAGCCGCGCCCGGTGCGGATCGGCGTCCCGGACCCGCTTGCTCCGCGCCACCGCGACCGCCCGCCGCTGCCGCGCGAGCTGCGCGGCCCGCTCGGGGGCGACGGCTTCCGCGGGGTCGGCCGCTTCGGCCGCTTCGGCTGCTTCGGCCGGGTCCGCCGGGTCCGCCGGGTCCGCCGGGTCCGCCGGGTCCGTCGAGTCCGTACGGTCGGCGCCCTCCTCCGTACCCGGTTCCGAACCGTCCGCCCCGTCTGTTCCTGCGGTCGCCGAGGTTGCCGAGGTTGCCGTCGTTGCCGCAGTAGCCGTGCTCGCCGCTGCCCCCGCCGTCGTCTCCGCCGCGGGTGCGGACGTCAGGCGGCCGGTCCACCGGCGGGAGAACCAGGCGGCGCCGAGGAGGAGGGCGACCAGGGCGAGCTTGACCAGGAGGAGGCGGCCGTAGTCGGTGCCGGTGAGGGCGGACCAGGTGCCGACCTGGCGCCAGGACTGGTAGGTGCCGGTGGCCACCAGGACCACCACGCTGCCGAAGGCGACCGGGGAGAACCGGCGTACCGCCGAGGCGGGCAGCTCCGGCGCGGTGTACAGGGCGGTCAGCAGGGCGGCGAGACCGCCCAGCCAGGTGGCGACGGCGAGCAGGTGCAGGACGTCGACGGGCATCGCGATCCCCGTCTGGATGCCGGTCGAGGCGTGTTCGGCCATCGCCCAGGTGCTCGCGATCCCGGCGGCCACGATGGCGCCGCCGCCGGTGAGCCCGAAGGCGAGGTCCTTGCGCGCGTCGGCCTGCCCCTCCTCGCCGCGGCGGACGAAGGCGCCGAAGAGGACGGCGATGAAGAGCGCGGCGGTGGCGAGCAGCAGCAGCCGCGAGACCAGGGCCGCGCCGCTCTTGGTCTGGAGCACCTCGCCCATCAGCGAGAGGTCGAGGACATCGCCGAAGGCGCCGGTGGTGGTGTACGAGCCGCGCAGCAGCAGTTGCAGCAGGGTGCCCGCGGTCAGCGTCAGCCAGCCGCCCACCACCAGGCGCTGCAGCGGCCGGACCCCCGCGCCGCCCTGCCAGCAGGCGAGCAGGAAGGCACCCGCCCCGGCCAGCAGGACGAAACCGGCGTACGAGATGTAGCGGGCGATCCCGTAGAGGGTGCCGACGGGGCCGCCGCCCGCGGTCGTCCCGGCGAGCGCCACCTTGGTCTTCGAGGGCGCGCCGATGGAGAAGGTGAAGGCGCCGGCGACGGGGTGGCTGTCGGCCGAGACCACCTGGTAGGTCACCGTGTAGGTGCCGTCGCCGAGTCCGGCGTGCAGGCCGACGGCGTACCGGTCCTGGCCGAGGCCGCGCTCCTCGCCGTTGTCGGCGCGCCTGCCGTCCGGGTCGAGGACCTTCAGCGAGCCCTTCGAGAGGCCGACGTCCTCGGAGAAGGTCAGGGTGACCCGCTCGGGCGCGCTGTCGACGACGGAGTCCTTCTTCGGGTCGCTGCCGAGCAGCGCGGCGTGCGCCGAGGCGGGCACCGCGCCGAGGAGGAGCGCCGCCGCGAGCAGCGGTATGACGCACAGCAGCGGACGCACCAGGCGTGCGGCGGAACTCCTCACCGGATCACCGCTCCCGGGGCTGGTAGGTGGCGGACTTCACCGGCAGCCGCACGGTGAGCGTCCCGGACTTCTCGAAGGTCAGCTCCACCGGCACCTTCTCGCCCTGCTCCGGCTTGCGGCGGACGCCCTCGAACATGAGGTGGCTGCCGCCGCTCGCCAGCCGGAGCCGGCCGCCCGCGGGCACCGGGAACTCCCGTACCTCCCGCATGGACCGGTCGACGGTCTCGTGCAGGGTGACCTTCTCGGCGAGCGCGCTGCTGACTCCGGTGAGCGTGTCGTCGGTGCCGCCCTTGTTGGTGACGGTCAGGAAACCGGCCGCCATGTCCGCGGCGAGCGGCTGCGGCATATAGGCCCCGCCGACCGACAGCTTCGGTCCGGACCCGCCGCCGGAGCCAGGGTCCGAGTCCGAGCCCGAGTCCGAGCAGCCCGCGAGCGCCAGGGCGAGCAGCAGGGCGCCGCCCGCGAGCGGCGCGCGCCGGGCCCCGGGCCTCACGGGGTCGCCCCCTTCAGGAGTTTGGGCAGGTCGGCGGTGTAGTCGTCGACGGTCGCCTGCTCCCCGTAGAGCACGTACCCGGCGTCGGTCTTCGGCGAGAAGGCCACCACCTGGGTGCCGTGCATGGAGACGACCTTGCCCTTCTTGTCCTTGTACGAGGGCTCGATGCTGATGCCGAGCTGCCGGGCCCCGGCCTGGATGGTGGCGAAGTCGCCGGTCAGGCCGGTGAAGCCGGCGTCGACCTGGTCGAGCCAGCTGCCGAGCTCCTTCGGGGTGTCCCGGCCGGGGTCGGTGGTCACGAAGACGACCTGGAGCCGGTCCCGTTCGGCCTTGGGCAGCTTCTTCTTCAGCGCCTGCTTGGCGACGGCGATGTTGTTCATGGTCAGCGGGCAGACGTCCGGGCAGTGCGTGTAGCCGAAGTAGAGCAGCGTGGGCTTGCCCTTGGTCCGCTCCCGCAGGTCGTACTTCTCGCCCTCGGTGTCGGTGAGCACCAGATCGGGCTTGGTGAACGGCTTGTCGAGTACGGTCGCGGCCTTCTCGGGGCCGCTCTCGGCGGAGACCTCGGCGACGGGTTCGTCCCCGTCGCCGCCACCGCCGCAGGCGGTCAGGGTCAGTGCCGCCGCGCTGAGTGCGGCGGCGAGGAGAGTGTGCTTGCGCATGCGGGGGATCCCTGGGTGTCAGGGGCGCCGGACCGCGCGGCCCGGCGCCCCGGTGGCGGTTCAGCTGGTGCGGCGGCGGCCCGCGAGGACGCCGAAGGCCACGCCCGCGACGCCGACGACGATGCCCGCGATGCCGAGCACCCGGGCGGTGGTGTCGCTGCCGCCGTCGTCGCCGGAGGCGCTCTCGGCGGACTTCTCACCGGACTTGCCGGACTCTTCGGCGGCCTCGTCGGCGTCCGTGCCGCCGCCGTGGCCGTGGCCCTCCTCCTCGGCCGCGGTCAGCTCCAGTACCGGGGCGGGGTTCTCCGGCTCGGGCTGCCCCTCCTGCTGCGGCTCGATCCAGCGGACGACCTCCTTATTGGAGTACGTCTGGACGGCCTTGAAGACGAGCTCGTCGCTGTCCTCGGGCAGCTGGCCGAGGGAGAGCGGGAACTTCTGGAAGAAGCCCGGCTCGACACCCTTGCCGTCGGCGGTCCAGGTGACCTTGCTGACCACCTCGGTGATCTTCTTGCCGTGCGACTCCAGCGGCTTGTCGAGGGTGGACTTGGTGACCTTCGCCTTCCAGCCCGGCACCGGCTGCGGCATCACCGAGGACAGCGGGTGCTCCTCGGGGAAGCTGACCTCCAGCTTGGTGGTCGAGGCCTCGTCGCGCTCATTGGGCACCTTGAAGCTGACCGTGGCGTAGCCGCCCTTCGCGGCCGGGCCCTCGGGCTGCACGCTGACGTGCGCGAAGGCGGGGGCGCAGAACAGGGCGAGGCCGGTGGCCGCGGTGGCCCCGACGACGCCGAGGCGGGCGAGCCGCACGTTCCGGCGGCGCCGGTCCGCGGACCCGGTCGTCCCGGTCTCCGGCAGGGTGTCGTTCGGTACGGCGTCGTTGCGTACGGCGCTCTTCGGCGCGGTGGACTTCAGCACAGCGGACACATCACTTTCAGCGGTGTTCACGGGGACGGACGGGCCGCGCTGGCCCGCCGAACGAGGAGGTGGATACGGGGCCCGGCCGACGGCACGGGGCGCGCCCGCCGCACGGCACCTCTCCCCGGGGCCGCGGCCGGTCAGCGGGACCGGGCAGCGCGGCAGGCGAAAGTGCGCCGTGTCAGGCGGCGAGCGCCAGGGCGGCGGGCGGTCCGCGCCGGATCACCGAGTGCTGGAGGCGGGCGCCCTGGGGCTTCGGCGCGTGGACGGGGCGCCGGTGGCGTCGGCGCGCGGGCGCGGGCAGCTCGCGGGCGCCCGCGCCGAGGGCGCGCACCAGCGCGAGGGCGGCGCGCAGTCCGCGCATCAGCGCGGCCTCGACGGCGCCGCGCGCGGAGAGCGCGACCAGCCGGAACAGGGCGCGTTCGCCGTGCCGCAGCAGCCAGCCCGCCACCACGGCGGCGAGCAGATGGGCGAGCAGCATCGGCAGCGAGGGCAGCAGCGCGGGGTGCCCGGCGGCCAGGGCCTGGTCGGCGGCGTGCCCCGTGCCGTGCCCCGCGCCGTGGTGGTGTCCCGCCATGCCGGGGCCGGCGACCGGGTCGATGCCCGCGTCGGTGAGCACCCGGCGGGCCCGCGCGGGACCGATCGCCGCGGCCGGTACCCCGCACAGCAGTTGGGCCGCCTGCTCGGCGACCGACCGCCCGGCCGCACCGGCACTCCCGGCGGCCCCGGCACTCCCGGCACCCGCGGTGGCCCCGGTGGCGCCGCCCGCGGCGACCGCGTGCTGCCCGAGCCCGAAGAGCGTGTGCAGGCCGAGCTGTCCGCAGGCGAGCAGCGCGGCGATCCCCGGCAGCGAACGGCTCCGCCCGGCGAGCAGCACGGCCACCACCAGGACGGCGGTGAAGCCCGCGGCCAGCGAGGCGAGCGGCACCCGGGTGCAGGAGGCCAGGGAGTGCCCCGCGGCGGCAAGCGCGACACAGGCCGCGGCGAACACCGCGGCCCTCAGCAGCCGGAGTCCCACTCCGGCGCGCGCCTGGTCTCGGGGGGCAGTCATGGCCCAGGCATCATCCCACCAGAGCCCCGCGGCTCCGGCGGCAGGTCCACGGAATGCACGCTCGCGCCCGGTACGCCCGATTCCACGACGCGGTTTCCGGCCGCGGCCCGCGCCGGTCCCGTACCGCCGCCGGGGCCGGTTCCGTACGGCCGCCGGGGCCGGTCCCGTACCGGCGCGCCCGCGCCCGCGCTCGCGCCGATCCCCCGTACCCGCCGCCCGCGCTGCTCCCATACCGCCCCCGGGGGCGGTCACGTACTACCTCCGGGGCCGGTCCCGTACCGCCGCCGGGGCCGTGCGGTGCCTCGATCCCTACACCGGTCGCCGGAACACGCGCGTCCGCCGTATGGGCGGTATCACGTCAACTCCGTGCTTACCGGCCCGCGCGTGCGGCAATACGTATCGGTATGTCGAGCCGCGGCCTGGAGGCTGGAGCATGAGCATCTGGTGGTCCCTCCACTTGAGGCGCGACGCCGCGAGCGTTCCGCTCGCCCGTCGCCTGCTCGTCGGAGCCATGGAGACGGCAGGCGTCGACCCCGACATCTCCTACGACCTCTCCGTCGCCCTCACCGAGGCCTGCGCCAACGCCGTCGAGCACGGCGGCCGCACCGCCACCGGCGGCGGCTACCGCGTCACCGCCTACCTGGACGGCGAACGCTGCCGCATCGAGGTCGCCGACGCGGGCCCCGGCTTTCCCGGCGACCGCGCCCGCTCCGTACCGCGTGCCCTCCCCGCCGACTGCGAGAGCGGCCGCGGTCTCTATCTGATCCAGGAACTCGCCGACCATGTGGAGTTCGACAACGCCCCGGGCGAGGGCGCCGTGGTCAGCTTCGACAAGATCCTGAAGTGGAAGCGGGAGCCGACGCTGCTGACGGCGTAGGCCCGCCCCCGCCTCCGGTCTCCGGCCGCCCCCGTCAGGACCCGGAACCCGAGCCCACCAGCCCCGCCAGATGGCGCAGCGAGCCGGGAAGGTGTTCGGGGCCGAAGGGCGGAAAGCTGAGGTACTCGCGGATGGACGGCGGCACCGCCGACCAGTCGTAGGTGAGCGTGACCTCGGTCGCGGAGGGGCCGAGCGGCCGGAGGTCGTAGCGCCAGGACCAGCCGCCGAACTCCAGGCGGCCGTCCTCCTTCTCCTGTCCGGTCCGCCAGCCGATGGCGCGCGGCGGGTCCAGCACCTGGACCTGGTTGGCCACCCGGTAGTCGCCGTCCGGATGGTCCGGGTGGTACATGTCCATCCGGAAGACCTGCCCCACCTCGGCCAGCGGCGCCCGGTCGGCGGCCTCCCGTACCCAGCCGGTGCCGTCGATCGCCGCGTGGGTCCCCGGATCCGCGAGCACCGCGAACACCCGCGCGACGGGCGCGGCGACGGTCGACACGGCGCTCACCTTCTCCTCGGTCCGTGTCCCCTTCTCCTCGGTCACCGCGTCCACGCTTCCTCTCCTCTCGCCCCGGTCCCCCGCGGACGCGGAAGCCGGAGGGGGAACCTCCCCACCTGGCAGACGGGACGGCGAGGCGGAACTCATCGGTCACCGGACCGTCGATGACCCGCGCGTGTCGATCTTTGTCCTTAGGGGCGTCACCAACTACGAGACCGAGCCGACCAGTTGGCGCAGCTCGACCGCCACCTCGTCCAGGGGCTCGGTGGAGCGGACGGCGATGCTCAGCACCATCGCGCCCTCGATCGCCGAGACGAGCAGGAAGGCGAGCGAGCGGGCGCGGGCCGCCGGGTGACCCCGCTCGGTCAGCCCCTCGGCGATCGCCTCGCACCAGGAGGCGAAGGTCGCCCCCGCGTGCTCGCGTGCCTCGGGCACGGTCCGGCCCGAGAGCGCGCCCGCGGCCACCGGGCACCCGGCGTCGAAGTCGCTCGCGAGCAGCCCGGCGCGGACGGTGGCGGCCAGGTCCTCGACGGCCTCGCCCAGGTCGGGGGCGTGGGCGACCGCCGCCCTGAGCGCGGCCGACATCGCGGCCCCGGCCCTGCGGGCGGACTCGGCCAGCAACTCCTCGCGCCCGCCGGGGAAGTTGACGTAGAGGGAGCGCCGCGCGACACCGCTCTCCTCCAGGAGGTCGGAGACCGTCGTCCCGGCCACCCCCTTCGTCCTGATCAGCTCGATCGCGCACGCGATCAGCCGCTCGCGGACCGAATCCGCCACTGTCGCCTCCCTCACACTCCCTGGTAGACCAAACAGTCTCCTGATATACCTGCCAGTATACCTGGTGATCAGGACCTGCCGGGCCGAAAAGCGCCATGGCCGACCTGTGGAGGGGTTTCACGGTGCGTGAGAAGGCGGAACAGCAGAGGAAGTACGCGACCGAATCGGCCGGTGCGGAGAATTCCGTCGAGGCGGCGGACGGGACGGGTACGGAGGGAATTGCTTCCGGGCCGGGTGAGGGAGGGAAGGGGAATTCTGATGGACCCGGGCGAGGGCATATCGAGAACCCCGGCCGGGAATCCGCCGCGATTCCGGACCTGCTCCGCGAGCCCTTCACCCTGCCCAATGGATTCGTCCTCCCCAACCGCCTGGCGAAGGCCGCCCTGAGCGAGGGCCTCGCAGACCGCGACCACGCGCCGGGGGACCGGATCAAGAGCCTCTACCGGCGGTGGGCCGGCAGCGGCATGGGGCTGTCGATCACCGGCAATGTCATGGTCGACTCCCGGGCCATCGGTGAGCCCGGCAATGTGGTCGTCGAGGACGAGCGGCACCTCGGCCACCTCACCGAGTGGGCCCGCCTCGCCAAGTCCGGCGGGAGCAAGGTCTTCGTGCAGATCAACCACCCCGGCCGCCAGGCACCCCGCACCCTGACCGCCCGTCCGGTAGCCCCCTCCGCGGTCGCCTCGCCCGGCACCGCGGGCATGTTCGCCGAGCCCCGAGCCCTGACCCACGACGAGGTCGGCGAGATCATCCGCCGCTTCGCCCGCACCGCGCGCACCGTGCTGCGGGCGGGCTTCGACGGCGTGCAGATCCACGGCGCGCACGGCTATCTGGTGAGCCAGTTCCTCTCGCCGCTGGCCAATCTGCGCACCGACGACTGGGGCGGCACCCCCGAGAAGCGGCGCCGCTTCCTCCTCGAACTCGTCCGGGCCGTCCGCGCCGAGACCGGCGCCGGCACCCCGCTCGCCGTCAAGCTCAACTCGGCGGACTTCCAGCGCGGCGGCTTCGGCGAGGAGGAGTCGGTGGAGGTCGTGCACGCCCTCGCCGCCGAGGGCATCGACCTCCTGGAGATCTCGGGCGGCACCTACGGATCCGCCGCCATGCTGGGCGTGGACCCCAGCCTCAAGGAGAGCACCCGCAGGCGCGAGGCGTACTTCCTCTCCTACGCCGAACGCGTCCGCGCCGAACTGCCTGGCCTGCCGCTCATGCTCACCGGGGGCTTCCGCACCCTGGACGCCATGGCGGACGCCGTCCGCGGCGGGGCCGTCGACCTGGTCGGACTCGGCCGCCCGCTCACCGTCGAGCCGGACATCCCGCGGGAACTCCTCGCCGGGAATTCCGACCGCAGCATCGTCAACCCCAAACGCAGCGGAATCCGGCTGCTCGACAACCTGACCGAACTCGTCTACTACTCCGTGCAGATGCGGCGTATGGGGCAGGGAAAGGAACCGGCGCCCCGGCGCCATCCCGCGCTCAATGTCGCGCAATTCCTCGTGCACAACGGAGTCGACAGCGTCCGGCTGCCCAAGCGTGGCCGGTAGCGGAGATCTCCGACCACCGGACGGCTGAATTCCCGTAGCGCCGAATTGTTCCCGAACCGTCTCCCAAAAGGTGCCGAACAGCCCGCGAAGCCGTACGGAACGGAAGAGGCCGGCACCCCCGCACGACCGCCCCCTGGAGGAGCCCATGACCGACGCCACACCCCCCGAGACCCTCACCCTCGAACGCGACGGGCACGTCCTGCTGATCGGGCTGAACCGGCCCGCCAAGCGCAACGCCTTCAACCGCCTCATGCTCGCCGAACTCTCCCGCGCCTACGCCCTGTTGGAGTCCGACGAGGAGCTGCGCTGCGGGGTGCTCTTCGCCCACGGCGAGCACTTCACCAGCGGTCTCGACCTCGTCGACGTCGCCCCCCTGCTCTCGGCCGGGGAGAGCCCCTTCCCGCCCGAGGGGCGCGACCCCTGGCGGCTGGACGGCGAGTGGACCACGCCGGTGGTCGCCGCCGCGCAGGGCCGGATCCTGACCCTGGGCATCGAGCTGCTGCTCGCCGCCGACATCCGGGTCGCCGCGCCCGGCAGCCTCTTCGGCCAGCTGGAGGTGCGGCGCGGCATCTACCCCTTCGGCGGCGCGACCCTGCGCTTCCCGCGCGAGGCCGGCTGGGGCAACGCCATGCGGTGGCTGCTCACCGGGGACGAGTTCGACGCGGCGGAGGCGCTGCGGATCGGCCTGGTCCAGGAGATCGACGCGGACCCCCTCGACCGGGCCCGCCGGATCGCGCGGACCATCGCGGACAAGGCCGCCCCGCTCGGCGTACGGGCCACCCTCGCCAGCGCACACCGGGCCCGGCGCCTGGGCGACGAGGCGGCGGCCGAGCGGCTCGCCCCCGATGTGGTCGCCCTCTTCGGCTCCGCTGACGGAGCCGAGGGCGTGCGCTCCTTCGTCGAGCGCCGCGAGGCGGTCTTCACCGGCCGCTGACCGGAACCTCGCAAGGACGCCGACAGCGAACCTCGCAAGGACGCCGACAGTGAAGGACCGGGCACCCCCGAGGGCGCCCGGTCCTTCACCGGTTCCGCGGCCGACGGCCCCTGCCGGGACCGGGCCGTCCGGCGGCCGCGCTCGCTCAGCCGCCGAACCGGCCGTACCCGCTCAGCCGCCGAACCGGCCGTGCCCGCTCAGCGGCCGAACCGACCGCGCTCGCTCAGCCCTTGAGCTTCGCCATCCACAGCTCGACCTCGTCCGAGCGGCGCGGGAGTCCGGCGGAGAGGTTCCGGTTGCCGTCCTCGGTGACCAGGATGTCGTCCTCGATCCGGACGCCGATGCCGCGGTACTCCTCCGGCACCGTCAGGTCGTCGGCCTGGAAGTACAGGCCGGGCTCGACGGTCAGGCACATGCCCGGCTCCAGGGTGCCGTCCACATAGGTCTCGGTGCGGGCGACGGCGCAGTCGTGCACGTCGAGGCCGAGCATGTGGCCGGTGCCGTGCAGGGTCCAGCGGCGCTGGAGGCCCAGCTCCAGGACGCGTGCGACCGGGCCCTCGACCAGGCCCCACTCGACCAGCTTCTCGGCGAGCACCCGCTGCGAGGCGTCGTGGAAGTCGCGGTACTTGCCGCCCGGCTGCACCGCCGCGATCCCGGCCTCCTGCGCCTCGTAGACCGCGTCGTAGACCTTCCTCTGGATCTCGTCGAAGCGGCCGCTGATCGGCAGGGTCCGGGTGACGTCGGCGGTGTAGAGGCTGTGGGTCTCCACCCCAGCGTCCAGGAGCAGGAGGTCGCCGGAGCGGACCGGGCCGTCGTTGCGCACCCAGTGCAGGGTGCAGGCGTGGGCGCCGGCCGCGCAGATGGAGCCATAGCCGATGTCGTTGCCCTCGACGCGGGCGCGCAGGAAGAAGGTGCCCTCGATATAGCGCTCGCTGGTGGCCTCGGCCTTGTCGAGGACCTTCACCACGTCCTCGAAGCCGCGCACCGTGGAGTCGACGGCCTTCTGCAGCTCGCCGACCTCGAACTCGTCCTTGACCAGGCGGGCCTCGGAGAGGAAGACCCGCAGCTCCTCGTCGCGCTCGGCGGTCACCTTGTCGGTGAGGGCCGCCTCGATCCCGGCGTCGTGGCCGCGCACCACGCGGACCGGGCCGGTGGCCTCCGCCAGCCGCCCGGTCAGTTCGCGGACGTCGTCGGCGGGGATGCCGTACCGCTTCCCGGCCTCGGTGAGGGAGTGGCGGCGGCCCACCCACAGCTCGCCCTGGCCGTCCAGCCAGAACTCGCCGTTCTCCCGGTCGGAGCGGGGCAGCAGATAGAGCGTGGCCCGGTGGCCGTCCCGCTCCGGCTCCAGGACCAGGACGCCGTCCTCGGTCTGGTTGCCGGTGAGGTAGGCGTACTCGACCGAGGCGCGGAAGGGGTACTCGGTGTCGTTGGAGCGGGTCTTCAGGTTGCCCGCCGGGACGACCAGGCGCTCGCCGGGGAAGCGCGCCGAGAGCGCGGCGCGGCGCCGGGCGGTGTGGCCGGCCTGGGCGATCGGCTCCAGGGCGTACTGCTCGGTGTCGGCCCAGCCGGACCGCATGTTCTCCGCAAGCTCGTCGGAGACACCCGGGTACAGGCCGTTCTTGCGCTGCTTGATCGGCTCTTCTTCCTCCGGGGTCTCCGGGGTGAGCTCGTCCGCCACGGTCGTCCTCCTCTGTACGGCATATGACCACCTCCATCGTACGGGCGTACGGAAGGGCCTCGATCCGTATATATGCGGAGGTGCGGGGCGGCTGCCGGGACAGGGGAGCGGTCAGGCGAAGCGGGCCGCGAGGAGCACCACGTCCTCCTCGCTCTCCGCCCGGTCGAGACCGTCCGGCAGCATCGTGCGCAGCACATGGTCCGCCAGCGCCTCCGGGTCCTCGCGCACCGCGCGCGCCGCCCCCGAGGCGGCGGCGTGGAGCTTGGCGAAGGCGCGGTCCATGGGCTCGCCGGTGCGGTGCAGCAGCCCGTCGGTGTAGAGCAGCAGGGTCTCGCCCGGCTCGGTGGAGACCTCCACGCTCGGCGCCTCCCAGCAGGCCAGCATGCCGAGCGGCGCGGAGACCGAGGTCTCCACGAACTCGGTGCGCTCGGCCCCGACCAGGAGCGGCGGGCTGTGCCCGGCCCCGGCCAGGGTGATCCGGCGCAGGGCGGGCTCGCAGAAGGCGAAGAGGGCGGTCGCGCTGCGCGCGGGCTCGGTCAGCCGCAGCAGCAGTTCGAGGTCGGACAGGACCGCGACCGGGTCCTCGCCCTCCAGGACGGCGTACGCCCGCAGCGAGGCGCGCAGCCGCCCCATCGCGGCCACCGCGCTCGGCCCGGAGCCGGTCACCGAGCCGACCGCGAGTCCGAGGGCGCCCTCCGGCAGCGGCAGCGCGTCGTACCAGTCCCCGCCGCCGCGCTCGCAGGTGCGGTGCCGCGCGGCGAGCTGCACCGAGGCGACCCGGGGCAGCCGGGGCGGCAGCAGCTCCTCGGCGAGGGTGGCGGCGGTGGCGCGGGCATGGTCGAGTTCGCGCAGCCGGGCGAGGTGCTCGGTGGCCTGGCGTACGTAGAGGCCGATGAGGTGGCGCTGCCGCTCGGAGGGTTCGGCGGGCTCGTCGTAGAGCCAGACCGCGGCGCCCACCCGGCCGGCCTCGGCGCTCTCCAGCGGGAGCGCGTAGCTGGCGGCGTAGCCGAGGCGGGCGGCGACCTCCCGGTGGCGGGGGTCGAGGTCGTCCTCGGAGAGCAGGTCGGGGTGGGTGATCTCGCGGGCGGTGCCGCTCTGGTCGGCGGGCGCGTCCAGGAGGCGCCCGTAGGAGGTCGCGCTGCGCGGCACGGTCTCGATGTGCCCGAGGTCGGCGCGGCCGAGTCCGAGTCCGACCGTGGTCTCGGTGCCGTCGCCCGGCTCGACCACGATCAGCGCGCGCCGGGCGCCGACCAGCAGCGCGCCCGCCCGCAGCACCTCGTGCAGGGCGGTGTCGAGGGTGCCGGTGCGGGCGAGGTCCTCGGTGAGGTCGTGCAGCGTGGTCAGGTCGGAGACCCAGCCGGCCAGCTGGTCCTGGAGCGCCTCGGCGGGGGCGGCGGGGGACTCCCCGCCCGGGGAGTTCGCGGGCCCCGGAGGCTCCGGAGTGTGAGACGGGGCGGGAACGGTGGGGTCGATTCCGGCCACTTTCGGCGGGCGAGGGGTGTTCATGGCATCGGGCCTTCCGGCCAGTGCGTTCTGCGCGAAAACATCGCAAACCCCCTGACTTTCTGCGCCGGCGGCAGTGCCTCCAGATGTACACGCACCGAAGAGCGGATGTCCAGCATCGTCCTGCGAGGATTCCCGGTGTCCACGGGGGCGCTGGCGGCGACTTCAACTTGACTGAAAAATGCCGGAGGTAACGGCATATTGGGGTCGACTGGGACCGCTCGACGGAGCGTCACAGCGGTCGGGATGGGTACGTAATCGATGTGAGTCAGGGGCAGTTGGCCTACCCCGGAACCTGATGGCCCCGCCGGGCGTCCTAGTCGGCGAAGGCCGGGTCCCCATCCTCCGTGGCTCAGACTCCAGGCACTACGCGGGACGGCAATTCGCCAGGCATCGCCACCCCCGCGCCAGGCCCGTGCTCGATCGGTAGCGGTGCCAGAGGGCAAGCGGCGCCCGATCGGAACCAGCAGGGACGTGGCCGAGATGCCGCCCCAGGGGCCCCCGCCAGGCGGGCCCGGGGCGTGACGCGCCAGTACGTACGCACAGTGCACGGTCCGGCTCCTTTGTGTGAAGTGGTCCGCAGCGTTCTCCAGCGGTCGATGTTCTTGGTTCTTGCCAGCGGTCAACGGAAGGGAACGAGCGCTCATGCGTGAGATCCGCGAGATCCTCCAGAGGCGATGCAGGCACCTGTTCCGCCGGCTCTCCCGGCGCCCCGACGCGCGCGGCGCGGCCGTCTTCTACGCGAGCGCCTGGCAGTGGCCGGTACTCCCGGGCGCTGGCTGCCGGGAGCGCGACTCCCGCTGCTGCTCCTGTCCCGACCCGGACTGCGCGGTACCCGGCGCGCACCCCTTCGAGCCGGGACTCCTCGCGGCCACCACCGACGAGCGCATGGTGCGCTGGTGGTGGACGCGGCGCCCCTCGGCCCCGGTGCTGCTCGCCACCGGCGGCCGCGCGCCCTGCGCGGTCAGCCTCCCGGCGCCGGAGGGGGCGCGTGCCCTCGCCGCCCTCGACGCGAGGCAGATGCGCCTCGGCCCCGTGCTCGCCACCCCGGAGCGGGTGACCTTCCTGGTGGCCCCGTACACCCTGCCCCGCCTCGGCGAGCTGCTCTACGCCAAGGACCATGTGCCGGGCTCGCTGCGCTTCCACGGCGAGGGCGGCTATGTCGCGCTGCCGCCCTCGGAGACCGGCGCGGGCCCGGTCCGCTGGGAGCGCGCCCCGCTGCCCGGGTCCAGCACGCCCTGGCTGCCCGATGTCGAGGCCCTCGCGGACGTCCTGGTGGACACCCTGACCCGTACCGGTCTCAACCCCTCGGAGTTCTGAAGCGGCCCGTCCCGGCCCGGGGCGGTCCCTCTTTCCGCGGTCGCCCGCCGTTCTGAAGCGGCCCGCGCGGGCCCGGGCGGCGCGTCGATGTGCGGCGGCGCCTGGCGCCGAGCCCACGCGCCGGAGCGTGCGCCAGGGGCGTGCGCGGGGCGGGGGAAACGTACCTCGCGTACGCCTCTGGGGGTGCTGCGGCGGACTGGCCGCTGCGGAGGTGAATTCAGGTAAGCCACCGCTTATGCGGCTTCTTCTGCGTACTCAGGTGCGCGTACGCGTACGCAAGTTCCCGCACCGCACCGTGTATACGGCCACGAAAGCGTTTTCCGGCCAGGGGGCCCTATGCGCCGCTCGGGTGTTCGGCGGGGCGGTGCGGCCCCGGCTGCCAACTCGGCGCAGGCCGGGGGGCTTTGGGCGGGGCGGGAGGCGGCGGAACGGGTCCGTCCGCGGGCGCCAATGGAAAGACCCGGTTGCTGGCGACGGGGGATGCACCAGCAACCGGGCTCCTTGAACGGTAACAAGGAATCGGGGTTCTGCAAATTCGAAGACGGTTATTTGTCTGCTGATTTACCTGCGGAGACAGGCAGTTGTGACGCGAGTCACCCGGGGAGCGTGTCCGAATGCCGGGCAGTCCTTTCCGGCGACCGTACCGGCACCCTTTTCCGGCGCCCCTCCTCGCGCACTCCCCGGCTCGGCCCGCCCTCTCCCGTCCCCCCGGCTCAGCTCAGCGTCACCTGGCGGTTGGTGAGCCCGCCGCGCGCCCGGCGCTCCTCGCCGGTGAGCGGCTCGGTGCGCGCGAGGGCGTCCGCGAGCCGCTCGGCGAACGCGGCCGCGGGCTTCTCGGTGTCCGCCGCCGACATCCCGCGCGGCAGGTCCCAGACCGGCACCGTCAGCCCGTGCGCGCGGAAGGAGCCGACCAGCCGGGTGCCCTCGCCGAGACCGGAGGTGCCCGCCGCGTGCAACCGGGCGAGCGCGTCGAGGAGTTCCTCCTCCGCGTGCGGCATGACCCAGCGCAGATGGTTCTTCTCCGGGGTCTCGCACCAGTAGGCCGCGTCCACCTGGGTCAGCCGCTCGGTGGGGATGGCCGCCTCGTTCGCGCGCTCCAGGGAGGCCGCGACCTCCGGCGACGCCGACTCGCTGTCCGGCACCCAGAACTCGAAGCCGGTGTGCACCTCGGCGGTGAACTCCGCCTCCGGGTCGAGCAGATCCTGCAGTCGCGGCCCCTCGGCCGGTGCCCGGCGGGCCTCCACCGGGGTGCCCGGGGCGACGGTGAGCGCCCGCTGCAGGGTGTCCGCGAGGTCGCGGCTCAGGTCGCCGGAGGCGGTGTCGTTCTGCAGACCGAGCAGCACCGAGCCGTCCTCGCGCCGCAGCGCGGGCCAGGCCATCGGCAGCACGGTGGCCAGCGTCACCGAGGGGACGTCCGCGGGCTTCTCCTTGAGATGCAGCACGGCCGTGGCGGCGGGCACCAGCTCGCGCAGCGCCACCAGGTCGCGCTCACCGGCCAGGCCCTCGAAGGGGCGCTGCACCAGCTCGGTCACCGCCTGCGCGGCGGCCCGGCCGTGGCAGGCCTTGTAGCGGCGGCCCGAACCGCAGGGGCAGGGCTCCCGGGCGCCGACGACGGGGACCTCACCCTCGACGGCGCTCTTCGACTGCGGCTTGCCCTTCGCCTGGGGGCGCTTCTTGGCCATCGTGGCTGTCTCCCGGTAGCGGCTCGTCTCGTACGGGCGCGAGCCTAACCCCTCACCCCCGCCGTGGCGGCGGCCGCCGCCACGGCGCGAACGGGTGCGCGCGGGGCGGGAGTCGGGGCGGTTCCCGGAGAGAAGGGGGACAGGCCCCCTCAGTCCTCCGCGGTCCTCCTCAGTCCTCGAAGTCCTCGAAGGCCTCGGCGAGGTCGAGGCCCGCGAGCGAGGAGACGGCGGGGCTCGTGACCCGGGCGGTGAGGTCCTCGCGGCGTCGGCGCGCGGCCAGTTGGAGGGGGCAGTCGCGTACCGCCACCCAGACCGTGACCTCGCCGGTGACCCCGTCGCGTACGCCCCACTCCTCGGCCAGCGCCGAGATGATGTTCAGCCCGCGGCCGCCGTGCGCCGTCACCGAGGGGGTGGACGGCATCGGGCGGGTCGGCCCGCCGCCGTCGGTGACCTCCAGGGTCAGCAGCCCGTCGTCCTCGACCCGCCAGGCGGCGAGGACCTCTCCGTCCCCGGACTGCTCCTCGCCCAGCGGCCTGCCGTGCCGGCAGGCGTTGCTGAGCAGTTCGGAAAGAATCAGTACGGCGTCGTCGAGGACCGTCTCGGCCACCCCGCGCCGCCGCAGTTCCGCGCGCATCCGGCGCCTCGCCTGCCCCACGCCCGCAGGGCCATGGGGAACGGCCATGCTCGACGACGTGGGCACCTCCTGTGCGACCACCAACGCCACCCCCGAGACCTCCTTCGCCCCACGCCACGGACTGAATGCCCTCCGGCAACACGGCGGAAACCGAACAGACGGAGTGCGGTGACGCACATGTGACGATCGCGTACGTCCCGAACGCGCCGGTGCACTCCCCGTGACCGCCCCCCTCGGAGGCCCCCGGAACGCGGCGCGGACCGGACCGGCCGCGGCCGCTATCGGCCCAGCTGGGCGAGGACTTGGGCGGGCCGGTTGGTGATGATCGCGTCGACGCCGAGTTCGGCGCAGAGCTCCACGTCCGCGGGTTCGTCGACGGTCCACACATGCACCTGGTGCCCGGCCTCCTTCAGCCGCGCCACGTACCCCGGCTGATTGCGCACGATCCGCATCGAGGGCCCCGCGATGCGCACCCCCGCGGGCAGCCGCCCCTCGCGCTGGCGCGGCGAGAGGAACTGGAGCAGATAGACGGTGGGCAGCCCCGGCGCGGCCTCCTGCACCCGGTACAGCGAACGGGCCGAGAAGCTCATCACCCGCACCGGGCCCGGACCGGCGACCGAGGGCGGCGAGTCCAGGCCGTGGCGGCGCAGCAGCTCCAGGAGCTTCTCCTCCACCCGGCCCGCCCAGCGCGTGGGGTGCTTGGTCTCGATGGCCAGCTCGACCGGGCGGCCCGCCTCGGCGACCAGCGCGAGCAGCCGCTCCAGGGTCAGCACGGAGGTGTCCGCCCAGTCGGGGGCCTCGGCCCGCTCCTGGGCGCCGTGCTGCTTCCAGGAGCCGAAGTCGAGGGCGGCGAGATCGGCGAGCTCCAGCGCGGAGACCGCCCCGCGGCCGTTGGACGTACGGTTGACGCGGCGGTCGTGCACGCAGACCAGGTGCCCGTCCGCGGTCAGCCGGACATCGCACTCCAGGGCGTCGGCGCCGTCCTCGATCGCCTTGCGGTAGGCGGCGAGGGTGTGCTCCGGTACGTCCTCGGAGGCACCGCGGTGGGCGACGACCTGGATCTGGCGAGCGTGGTTCACCGCGTCATCGTGCCATCGGCGCCGGTACGCGGCCCGGCCGGGCCCGCAGCGGATGCGGGGCCCCCGCCGACCGCCGAGGATGGCCCCGACGCGTGCGAACGGTGGCTCCGAACGCACAGGATCGCCTTATGGTGCCCTGACGCCGCTTGGGAAAGGGTGGGAACGGTCAGAAGTACACAGCTGGAGCGCGCCGGGCGCACCCCGCGACCCGTGCCGGACAGGACAGCCGTGGAGCGAGGAGTAGAGCTGTGAACCCCGAGAGCGCCAGGAACGGCGAGAACACCGGGAAGGGCGACATCACCGGGCAGGGCGACAACACCGGGAGCGCCGGGACCGGGAACGGCGAGCAGAACACCGGCGGCGGTCCCGCCACCCCCGGTGGGCCCCCCGCGTACCCCGGCAGCACCGGCGAGGCGGCCCCCGAGACCCCGGCGGCGCCCGCCGGCCCCGCGGACACCGCCGCCCACAGCACCCCGCCCGCCCCGCAGAACCCCCCGCACCACCAGCCCCCCGCCCCCGCGCAGCCCCCGGCCGCCCACGCCCAGGGCGCACCGGACCCGCACCAGGGCGGCCACCCGGCTCCCGGCCAGGGCGGCCACCCGGCACCCGATCAGGGCGGTCACCCGGCGTCCGGCCAGGGCGGCGCCGCCGGAAGCTGGCCGCCGCCTCCGCCGCCCCCCGCGGTGCCCTCGTACGCGGGAGGTGCGGGCGGCGGCGGCCACCACTGGGGCTCCGACTACCACCCGCACCAGCCGCAGCCCAGGCGCCGTCGCGGCGGGCTCATCGCGGGCGTGCTCGCCGGAGCGCTGCTGATGGGCGCGGTCGGCGGCGGCGTCGGCTACCTGATCGCCGACAACAAGGACGACGACGGCGGTACGAACAGCTCCACCACGGTCTCCGCGGACAGCCAGGCCGGGCTGAAGCGCTCCCCCACCTCGGTGGCCGGGATCGCCAATCGCGCGCTGCCCAGCGTCGTCACCATCGAGGCCTCGGGCGGCGGCGGCCAGGGCGACACCGGCGGCACCGGCTTCGTGTACGACCAGGAAGGCCACATCCTCACCAACAACCACGTGGTGGCGACCGCCGCCGAGGGCGGCAAGCTCTCGGCCACCTTCTCCAACGGCAAGAAGTACGCCGCCGAGGTCATCGGCCGGGCCCAGGGCTACGACGTCGCCGTCATCAAGCTGAAGAACGCCCCCGGGGACCTCAAGCCGCTCGCCCTCGGCAACTCGGACAAGGTCGCGGTCGGCGACTCCACCATCGCCATCGGCGCGCCCTTCGGCCTCAACAACACGGTCACCACGGGCATCGTCAGCGCCAAGGACCGCCCGGTGGCCTCCAGCGACGGGGGCAGCAGCAACCCCTCGTACATGAGCGCCCTGCAGACCGACGCCTCCATCAACCCCGGCAACTCCGGCGGCCCGCTGCTCGATGCGCGCGGCGCGGTGATCGGCATCAACTCCGCGATCCAGTCCGGCGACCAGGGCGGCGGCGGCATCGGCGGCGGCCAGCCCGGCTCGGTCGGCCTCGGCTTCGCCATCCCGATCAACCAGGCGCGCACCGTCGCCTCCCAGCTGATGAAGACCGGCGAACCGGTCTACCCCGTCATCGGCGCCTCGGTCAGCCTCCAGGAACAGGGCGCCGGCGCCAAGATCACCGAGAAGGGCGAGGGCGGCGCCGAGCCCGTCACCCCCGGCGGCCCCGCCGACAAGGCCGGCCTCAAGCCCGGTGACGTCATCACCAAGCTCGACGACACCGTCATCGACAGCGGCCCCACCCTCATCGGCGAGATCTGGACCCACAAGCCCGGCGACACCGTCAAGCTCACCTACGAACGCGGCGGCCAGGAGCACACCGTGGACGTCACCCTGGGCCAGCGCAAGGGCGACGACGACTGAGCCGCTACTCTTGTCCCCGCGCCGCGGCCCAGCCCGGCGCGGGGAGGCGTGCCCGAGCGGCCTAAGGGAACGGTCTTGAAAACCGTCGTGAGGCAACCCCTCACCGTGGGTTCAAATCCCACCGCCTCCGCGGACGATCAGTGAGGACGGCCCCTGACCAGCAAGCTGGTTGGGGGCCGTCGTCTTGCGCTGGCGCCTGTGACGGACCACTGTTCCCCGTGGTTTTCGCGGTGGAAGGAGCATGGGAGAGGCACGGCTCCCTCTTCCCTGCCAGTTGTCTTCCAGGAGACCGGGCCAACCCCGAGCAGGCCCAGGTGACGTTAACTTGAACTCCATGGCGAGTCAGATCATCACCCTCGTTGGTGTCCTTCTCGGTGCTGTTACGTCGTTCTTCGCCACGAGTTGGGCGGAGCGGGCCAAGTTTCGGCAGACCCTGGCAACACGGTGGGATGAGCGCAAGTTCAACACCTACATCGAGTACATCTCCTGCGTGAAGGAAGCGACCCGGGCTGCGAAGCGCGCGATCCGGGCCCACGAGCAGGGCGGCGACGCAACCGAACCGCTGTCGGAGATGGAGGCAGCGGAGGACCGGCGATCCGTCCTCTTCGAAGGCCTCGTGCTGCTCGGGGACGACGCGGCTTCCCGGGCGGCTGTGTCCGTGAACGAACGGCTCTGGGACCTGCTGAACTGTGCTCGTGAGCCGGACGGGGTGTCCGTGAACGACCGTGACGGCTTGGGGCCTTCGATCATCGATGCGCTGAACTCCCTTCACAAGGCAGCTCGAACGGATCTCGCGATAGGCGATCCAGAGTCATGAGACCGGGAATCAGCGGTGCTTGAGCCGTTGAGGGGGCTATGACCTGCGTTCTCCCGTGAGGAAGCTTGGATTGCCACGGTCCCTGGAGGCTGTACCTGACCGCTGGTGTCCGCTCTTCCGGGCCCGGATGAGGCACGAGAGCGGCGATGCAGTGGACCTTGCCAGGGGGTGTCTTCGGGGTGGGCCGGCGGGTCAGAGAGGGATGACGCGGACCTGGTTGCCGCAGAGCTTGGTCATGTCGTCGCTGTCGGAGGTCAGGAGGGCGACGGGTTTCGGTTGACGCAGGGCGACCTCGGCGACCGTGGCGTCGATGGCATATTTGTGCCCGTGCAGTCCGGCGCCTTTGAGGAGTTCCGCTGCTGCTTTCGCCGCCTGTTCGGTGACGGGCTCCACCTTGACGCGGGACAGGGCCCAGTTCAGGCGAGGCATGTTGGTGCGGGAGTGGGTGACTTCCACGATGGTGTTGGCCCCGATCGCCAGGTCGGCTCCCATGTCGTGGAAGACCTGAAGCATCGCGAGAAGCTTGCGGTCCTGCGCGATCCAGGCAGAGAGCCCCTCCGAGTCCAGGACGACAGTCTCGACGCGCTCGTTCACGCTGCGTCCGCCCTCTTGGAGGAGCCGGCGGAGCCAAAGATCTTCCCGCGCGCCTCGGCAAGCTCCTCGTCGCTGAAGGCTCCGTGCTCCTCCTCATGGCGGCGGAGGTCCTCGCCCAGGAGTTGGTGCCGGATCTGGCGGGCTACGGCTTCCGCCACGTAGCCGGAGACGTTGTCCGTGAGCTTGCGGAGCTCCGCCACCTGGTCGCTGGGGAGCGTGACGGTGATGCGAGTCGTTGAGGACATGAGCTCAAGCATACTGGAGTATGCAGATATCGACTCGGCCATTGACCCTCGGCCCGGACGACCGCGAACACATGCTCCGGGTGCAGACAGGGGGACGCTCGCTCCCCGGCTGTCCACAGCGAGGTGAGGCTGGGGGCGGTGCTGCTGGAGGGCAGGCGAAAGGCCCCGGTCGTCGACGAGGGGCTTCACTGAAGCGCGGGTGCCGAGAATCGAACTCGCGCTCTGAGCTTGGGAAGCTCGGGTGAAGGGGCGCCCCGGAGTCGAGGCGCCCCTTCCGTGTGCCAGCGAGGTCAATGGATCAGGAACTCCCGCAGTAACCGCAGGATGTTCGCGGCGGCCGAGACCGCGGCCAGGAGCACGCTCAGCCGGGGCTTCGGGTTGGGCCGCCCGCGCGGGCGGGAGGTACGGTCGGGGGACACGAGGCATCACCTTTTCCTGTGGTGATCTTCGGTGCCCGTCGGGGCGAGTCGAAGCTGTCCAGGCCGCTCGCACCGACGGGCTTCTTGATGAGTACAGGAAAACAAGAGATATCCCGTTCGCAAATTCGATCTCGGATATCCGGACGCCGATTTCCCATTGCGCGGTGGGACTTGTGAGCAGCGCCACATGCCGCTTGAACCCGTGAACCACACCGGTATCAGCCAGTAACTCGGGCTCAGCCCCCACTCACTCACGCACGCCCATCAGGCGCGCGGAGCTTCTGCTCAGGCGGGTGTGGGATCGGGGAGTACCTGTCCGGCCTCTGCTGCTGCGAAAATTGACGCATGAACGTACGCCCCACCAGCACCGCCCCGTCGATGCCGCGCCCCGCAGCCCCCCGGGCATGCCGCCCGGCGGCCCCGGTCGTGCCGCCTCGTGGAGGGCACCGGTGAGCGGCGGTGGGCGGTTCGCCGGTGTCAGTGGGGCGAGTGTGCAGCGGAGTCGGGAGTTGGGGCGGGAGATGGTGCTGTCGCGGGTGCGGCGGCTGCGGAGCATGGCGTTGCCGATCGTGCAGAGTGCGGTGGCGGCGGGGCTCGCCTGGGTGATCGCGACCGATGTCTTCGACCACAAGCAGGCGTTCTTCGCGCCGATCGCGGTGGTGCTGTGCATCGGGGTCGGTCTCGGGCGGCGGTTGCGGCGGGTCGCCGAGCTGGTGGTGGGGGTGAGCGTCGGGATCGGGGTCGGGGATCTGCTCGTCTCGGCCATCGGCACCGGCGCCTGGCAGATCGCCCTGGTCGTGGCGCTGGCGATGACCGTCTCCGTCTTCCTCGACGGCGGGGCGCTGATCACCCTCCAGGCCGGTTCCTCCGCCGTGCTGGTGGCCACCCTGCTGCCGCCCGGCGGCCACGGCGGCGTCAACCGGATGCTGGACGCCTTCATCGGCGGGCTCGTCGGCCTCGCCACGGTCGTGCTGCTGCCCGGTGATCCGCCCGGCATCACCCGCTCCCACGGCCAGCGGATCTTCGCCGAGCTGGCCGCGGCGCTCTCCGGCGCGGCCGAGGCGCACACCCGCCGGGACGCGGAGCTGGCCGAGCGGTCGCTGTCCCGGGCCCGCAGTACCCAGCAGACGATCGACGACTTCCGCGCGGCGCTGGCCGCCGCCACCGAGATCGCCGCCTTCTCGCCTCTGCGCCGCCGCCGCAGGCGCCGCCTCGGCCGCTACTCCACCGCCGCGGTCCCCCTCGACCACGCGCTGCGCAACGCCCGCGTACTGCTGCGCCGTACGGTCGCCGCCATCCACGCGGGCGAGCCGGTACCGGAACCGATCCTCACCGCGCTCGACGAACTCGCCGGTGCCGCCGTCCTGTTGGGCCGGGAACTCGCGGACGGACAGGAGCCCGTACGGTCCGCCGGGAAGCTGCGGGAGACCGCCGTGCTCCTCGACCTGAGCCAGTCCGCCGCGCCGAGCGGTCACTCCGCCCATGTCGTCTTCGCGCAGACCCGCTCGCTCACCGTCGACCTCCTGGAGGCCACCGGCCTCGACCACGAGTCGGCCCTGGCGGTCCTGCCACCACCCCCGGCCGCCGAACCGGGTCTCGGCGCCCGACCAGGCTCAGACGGCGCCGAGTCCACCGATTCGGGGACCACTGATCCCAGGAACGATCACTGATTCAGGGACCACTGATCCCAGGGACGATCACTGATTCCGAGGACGATCACTGATCCCTGGGACCGCCGATCCCCCTCACCTGAGCCGTCCCCATCCCCCACATCCCCACATCCCCACATCCCCCAGCCCCATCCCTCGCCCCTCACCGAGGCCCCCGCACCAACCGTGAAGCGGACGTCAGGGTCGCGCGGGCCTCGCGTTCGGTGAGGCCGGTGGTGAGGGCGGCCTTGATGAGGGCGTGGCTGAGGGTTTCGCCGAGGCCGTTCTCGTAGGCGCGGCAGGCGGCCCAGAAGAGGCGGGTGTTGCGCTGGCCCTCGTGCGCGGCGAGGACGAACTGCACGAGCCCCTGTCCGGCGCCGGGCGGGGTGGTGCCGCCCGCCGGGTGTTCCGGGCGGGCCGGGGGCAGCAGCAGGCGCAGCAGCGCGGGCGGGCAGGGCGCGGGCGGCAGCAGGGCGGTGCCGGGGATGGTGCGGTACTCGCCGTGGTCGGTACGGGAGCCGGGGCCGACCAGGTAGCCGCCGGCGCCGCGGACGTCGATACCGGGGGCGAGCCGTCCCGCCGAGTTGGGCACCACGACGTCCGCGGGGCCGCTCAGCCAGACATGGCGGCCCTCGCTCGGCGTCACCACCACGACCGTGTCCGGGATGGTGAACAGGTGCCGCAGGGCGAGTTCGCGCAGCGCGGCCGAGGAGTCCGTACCGGACTTGGTGTCGAGGTCGATGCCGATCAGGTGGTGCGGGGGCAGTCCGCAGGCGATGCCGTAGCCGGTGGCCCAGGGGGCGGCGGCGAAGAGTTCGCGGACGCGTGCGGGATCCGTGGTGGCGTCGTGCACGCCGTGGCCGGGGCGGCCGCACTCGCCGTGGCACGGGGCGGGCCCGGCCTCGTCCCGGTGGGGGGAGGGCAGCGCGGGGAGTTTGGTGCGGGACAGGGGGATGACGGCCAGCCCGCGTTCGGCGGCGGACAGGGCGTGGGCGAGGGCCAGGGCGACGGGGGGCACGGCATGCCGGGCGGTGGTGGCCATGACTCCATGTTCGTACGTACGTTCGAAAAAGGGAAGTGGGTTCCGGGCGGGGGACGGGGGAGGGTGCCGTCCCGGCGGTCGGGGGAGTTCGGGTGGGATGCAGGGGCCTTGTGGGGCTGGGGAGTTGAGGGTGCGGTGTCCCTCTCCAGGGGATTTACGCCGCCTTGCGGGTTTATCGACAAGTCCTCACGCCTGGGGGCGAATCGCGGCGGCGGGAGTCGTCAGGGCGGTTCCGGCTGGGCAACTCTGCTCTCGCGACGTCGTGACCACTCCGGGGCGGCGGGCCAACCGCCCCGGAAACAGCGGTAGTTCAGGTCGCCGGGCGTGACCACCTGCACGGCAGCCCACGCGATCGGACCCGTCCCTACCTGGAGGAACAGACATGGCAAGCATCCGTACCGCCCGTGTTCTCGCCGCTGCGGCGGCCCTGCCGCTCGGGGTGGCGCTCTTCGCGGGTGCCGCGGCGGCCGACACCGGGGCGCTCTCGGGCGACCGGGCCAACGCGGGCGTGGCCACCGTCGGCGCCGGTGCCCGGGGTGCGGGGCCGGGGATCTCCGCGACCGGTCAGCAGCAGGCCGTGGGGGACAGCGCCCGCAACGAGAACAACGCGGTGAACATCAACGGCTCCGCGCCCACCTTCGTCGACCAGCGCCACCTGGGCATCGTCTTCACCCCGCTCTGGTGAGCCGCGGCCCTCCGGGGGCTGGGCCTCCTCCCGCGCGGGCTGCCGGGAGGGGTCCGGGGGGCCCGGGGGTCGCGGCCCGAGGGGTGACGACCTGTGCGGCGGTGCTTCGGCGCCGCCGCACAGGTGTGTGCGGGGAGGGCGGTCGCACAGGTGTGTCCGGGGTCAGGTGCACAGGGGTGTGCGGGTTCAACTGCCTCCGGGTTCAGGTCTGTCCGGGTGCTCGTGGCCGTCGTCCCGCCCGGTACACCCGGTACCGGGGTGTGCGGAGGCAGGTGGCGTACGGGTGGCCGGGTACCGGTAGATGGGTCCGGGGGCAAGTCGCGCTGCCCGTGCGGGAAGGCCGTCGGGGAAGACGGGGAGGGAGGCGGCGGAGGGGATCCGGGCCCGTGCGGTGAGGTGCCCCGAGTCCGTCTCGGGGCCAACCCCCAAGGGGGTGCGGGGGTCCCTCCACCCACAGGAGGTGAGGCGTTCGCCGCCCGTACAACCTGAGGGGGACACCGCTTCGGCACCTCCGGCCGATCCCCGTGCGTAGGGGGCACTTCTAGCGTGGAGCCATGACCGTTCCTGGGCATTGCACCCGCCTACCCGAGGCCCCGGCGACCGCGCCCTCGGCCAGCGCAGCGCGCCCGGCGCCCCTGGGGACCGGGCCCCGGCCGGCCGCGGCGAAGGCCGGTATCCGACCCAAGGCCGCCGCGCACCGCGTGCCCGCCCAGCGGGTCCCGCGCCCGGCCCGCCCGGCGGCGGCCACCCGCGGTGACTCCGCGGTCGGCGGCGGCCCCGCGGACGGCACGGCGCCCCGCGCCCGCCTCGCCACGGCCGCCCCGGCACCGGGCCCGCAGCGCACGGCGCCCGAGCTGAAGAGCCGATCCCGCGGCGCCTCGCACGGGCAGCACCTCACCTACGCCTCCTTCGCCTCCTACGTGAAGGAGCGCGGGCCGGTGCTGCTGCGCACGGCGCGCTCGCTGACCTCCAATGTCAACGACGCGGAGGACCTGCTGCAGACCGCGCTGACCAAGACGTACGTCGCCTGGGAGCGCATCGAGGACCACCGGGCGCTGGACGGGTACGTACGCCGCGCCCTGGTCAACACCCGTACCTCGCAGTGGCGCAAGCGCAAGGTCGACGAGTTCGTCTGCGAGGAACTGCCGGAGCCCGAGAACGCCCCGCTCGAGGACCCGGCCGAGCAGCAGGTGCTCCGGGACGCCATGTGGAACGCGATCATGAAACTCCCGGACCGCCAGCGCGCGATGGTCGTCCTGCGCTACTACGAGGACCTGAGCGAGGTGCAGACAGCCGAGGTGCTCGGCGTCTCGGTGGGCACCGTCAAGTCGGCGGTCTCCCGCGCCCTCGGCAAGCTCCGCGAGGACCCGCAGCTCCGCGAGGACGTATAGGACCACCCCCCTTCCCGTCCCCTGCCTCGGCGGGATCTCCCCGTCCCGCCGAACGCGCCGGCGTCCGAGCGGGTCGACGCGCTGGTCCGGGAGCAGAACGGCAAGCTGGCCGCCCTCGTCCAGGAGTGCGTCGACGCCGGACTCGCCCGCCCGGACCTCGATCCCCCGGTGGTGGCCACCGTGCTCTGGCGGATGTGGGACGGGGTGCTCGGCCTGATGTTCCGCGGCGACGGTTCGCGCCCCGGCGAGGAGGAGATGGCGAGGATCCTCGGCACCATGGAGTCCCTGGCGGGACTCGGCCTCCGGGCCCGCGCCGAGAAGTGACGCAGCGTGGGTGGGCGCGCGTGGCCCGGCGTGGGACGATCGCCGCACGCGCGAGGCGGTGTGACCCAGGGTGACGAGAGCAGGAACATACCCAGGGGTAGTGACACATCGTCTAGCAGCGCACGAGAATCCTCGCGATACCCCTTCGCCCTCGGGAGGCAACCGGTGTACAGCACGATGCAGGACGTTCCGCTGACGGTAAGCCGCATCCTCGCGCACGGTTCGACGGTGCACGGCAAGGCCGAGGTGCTCACCTGGACCGGCGAGGGCGATCCGCATCGGCGTACGTACGCCGAGGTCGGCACCCGGGCCGCGCAGCTGGCGCACGCGCTGCGGGACGAGCTGGGCGTGGTGGGCGACGAGCGGGTCGCCACCCTGATGTGGAACAACGCCGAGCACCTGGAGGCCTACCTCGCGGTCCCCTCCATGGGCGCCGTGCTGCACACCCTCAACCTGCGGCTGCCCGCCGAGCAGTTGACCTGGATCGTGGCGCACGCCGCCGACCGGGTCGTCCTGGTCAACGGCACCCTGCTCCCGCTGCTCGCCCCGCTCCTGCCCCAACTCCCCACCGTGGAGCACCTCGTGGTGGCCGGGCCCGGTGACCGCTCCGTCCTGGAGGGCGCCGCCGTCCGCGTCCACGACTACGAGGAGCTGCTCGCCGGACGCGCCGGGAGCTACGACTGGCCGGAGGTCGACGAACGCCAGGCCGCCGCCCTCTGTTACACCTCCGGCACCACCGGGGACCCCAAGGGCGTGGTGTACAGCCACCGTTCGCTCTATCTGCACTCCATGCAGGTCAACAACGCCGAGTCCTTCGCGCTGACCTCCCGGGACATCGCGCTGCCGGTGGTGCCGATGTTCCACGTCAACGCCTGGGGTCTGGCGCACGCCGCCTTCATGGCGGGCACCTCGCTGCTGATGCCCGACCGCTTCCTGCAGCCCGCCCCGCTCGCCGAGATGATCGCCCGGATCCGGCCGACCATCGGCGCCGCGGTGCCCACCATCTGGCAGGGGCTGCTCGGCGAACTCGACGCGAACAAGCGCGATGTGAGCTCGCTGTCCACCGTCATCATCGGC
The DNA here is from genome assembly GCF_012273655.1 of Streptomyces physcomitrii. Lineage (GTDB taxonomy): Bacteria > Actinomycetota > Actinomycetes > Streptomycetales > Streptomycetaceae > Streptomyces > Streptomyces physcomitrii. Next base: position 198,981 of record NZ_JAAWWP010000007.1, read on the forward strand.
GGCTCGGCCTGCCCGCCCGCCCTGATGCGCGGCTTCGAGGAGCGCCACGGCGTCCGGGTGGTGCACGCCTGGGGCATGACCGAGACCTCGCCGCTCGGCTGCGTCGCCCACCCGCCGGGCGGGCTCAGCGCCGAGGAGGAGTGGGAGTATCGGATCAGCCAGGGCCGCTTCCCCGCCTCGGTCGAGGCGCGGCTGAGCGGGCCCGCCGGGGAGCGGCTGCCCTGGGACGGCGAGTCCGCGGGCGAGCTGGAGGTGCGCGGACCGTGGATCGCGGGCTCCTACTACGGCGGCGCGGCCGGTGAACCCTTCAAGCCCGACGACAAGTTCAGCGCCGACGGCTGGCTCAAGACCGGCGATGTCGGCACCATCACCCCCGACGGCTTCCTCCACCTCACCGACCGCGCCAAGGACGTCATCAAGTCCGGCGGCGAGTGGATCTCCTCGGTGGAGCTGGAGAACGCCCTGATGGCGCACCCGGAGGTCGCCGAGGCCGCGGTCGTCGCGGTCCCGGACGAGAAGTGGGGCGAGCGCCCGCTGGCCACCGTGGTCCTCAAGGAGGGCTCGACGGCCGACTTCACCGTGCTGCGCGAGTTCCTCGCCACCAAGATCGCCAAGTGGCAGCTCCCGGAGCGCTGGACCGTCGTCCCGGCGGTCCCGAAGACCAGCGTCGGCAAGTTCGACAAGAAGGTCCTCCGCAAGCAGTATGCGGAGGGAGAGCTGGACATCACCCAGCTCTGAGCGCGGGCGAACGGCGGGGCGGGACCGGTGCGGTCCCGCCCCTGAGCCACTCACGGGGGTGCCGGACACCGCTTTCGCGGAGGGCGTTCCCGAGCGGGACCGCAACCACGTCCGGCCGCTCGCTCTTCGACGACCCCGTGCCGAAGCGCCGAAGCGCCCGTCACGAGGACCGGTCCGCCGGTGCCCGCGGCCGCGTGGCCCGTCCGCGGCTGCACACCGGACACCGTCCGTGAGGGATCAGGCCGATCGCAGAGGCGGGACATTCCGCGCGATGGCGGCGGCGTGCAGCAGGATGCTCGGCTCGTCGCCGGGGTCCTCGTCCAGGACGACGCCGGCCTCCTGAGGGTCGAAGCCCGTCGGCCAGACCGTGGCGTCGCTCGCCAGTGCCCCCTCCAGCTCCGCCCCGGTCAGGTCGGCGCCGGTGAGGTCCGTCCCCCGGAGGTCGGCCAGTCGCAGATCCGCGCCGGTGAACGTGGTTCCACGGCTCCGCGCCTTGCGCAGATTCGCCTCCCGCAGGTCGGCCCCGGTGAAGTCGGCCTCGCGCAGGTCGGCCCTGACCAGGCGGGCACCGCGCAGGTCGGCGTCGATGCAGCGGCTCTGGTGGAGAACCGACGTCCCGAGCTCGGCATGCCGCATAGTGGCCCCGATCAGCGACGCCTTGGTCAGGTCGGCCTGGTAGATGCTCGCCGCTTCCAGGCAGGCGCCGTCGAAGTTGAGGTGGTGCAGCCACAGTCCGTCGCAGTCGGCCCGACGCAGGTCGGTGTAGCTGACGTTGAGCCAGCCGGACCGGCGTTCCTGGCACAGGACTCCGAGTCCGGTGAGCGCCACCTGGGCATCCGGGGCACGGGTCTCCAGCGGAGGCAGGGAGTTGATGCGCAGCTCCGCCGACGGGGAGTCCTGCTCCCGCACGGGCCATGGCAGGTGCGTCCGGAGGAACGCGGCCTTGATCGAGATGACCGACTCCCGGTCGTGAGCCGAATGGTCCGCGATCCGCCACAGCGCGTACAGCCCGCCGATCCGCACATCCGTCTTCTCGCTGCCGAGCTGGTCGACCGCCCGGCTGAAGCGGTCGGTGAGGTGCCCCTCCCGGGTGGCGTTCAGCCCCTCCTGGCCGACCCTCAACTGCCGCCAGGTGGCATACGCGCCGAAGAGGACCACCGCCCCGCCGACCGCCTGGATGAGCGTCGTGCGTACGTTGTTCACCGCCCCGAGGCGATCCGCGGCCGAGATCCGGTCCCCGCCCAGATCACGCTCGACCACGAGGACCGGCAGCACCACGACCACCACGGCGAGCACGGCGAGGACGGCGAGGACGGCTGCCACCCCGCGCAGCGCAGTACCGAATCGACGCCGCGGCGAGGCGTCCGACACGCGGCGGCTCTGAGCAGATTCCCCCGTATCCATGCACCCATGATCGCAGCGCGGCACACAGGCCGGTGTGCCTGTCCGGGCAGAGCACCGGGCGTGCTGTCCGGGGGGTCGGTGACGGCCTGGCACACCGGCTTCCGCCGCACCGGGCGAAGACCCGCGTTCCTCCGTACGAGGACTCCCGCTCGCTCACCGGAAGCCGGTCCACCGGCTTCCGGCCCCGCTCACTGGCTGCCGATCCGCGCGAGCAGATCCACGATCCGGCTCTGGACCTCGGGGCTGGTGGAGCGTTCGGCGAGGAAGAGGACCGTCTCACCGGCGGCGAGGCGGGGCAGGTCCTGGTGTTCCACGGCGGCGGTGTAGACGACGAGCGGGGTGCGGTTCAACTGGCCGTTGGCGCGCAGCCAGTCCACGATGCCGCTCTGCTCGCGCCGTACCCGCATCAGGTCCATGACCACCAGATTGGGCCGGGTCCCGGCGGCCAGCCGCACCGCGTCCTGGTCGCTGGCGGCCCGCGCGACCTGCATGCCCCGGCGCTCCAGGGTGGCGGTGAGGGCGAGCGCGATCTCCTCGTGCTGCTCGATGAGGAGCACCCGCGGCGGGTGCTGCTCGCTGTCCCGCGGGGCGAGCGCCTTCAGGAGTACGGCGGGATCGGCACCGTAGGCCGCCTCGCGGGTGGCCTGGCCGAGTCCCGCGGTCACCAGGACCGGCACCTCCGCGGCGACGGCGGCCTGGCGCAGCGACTGCAGGGCGGTCCGGGTGATCGGGCCGGTGAGCGGGTCGACGAAGAGCGCGGCCGGGAACGCCGCGATCTGCGCGTCGACCTCCTCGCGGGAGTGCACGGTGACGGGACGGTAGCCGCAGTCGCTGAGCGCCTGCTGGGTGCCCATGTCGGGGGCGGGCCACACCAGCAGCCGCCGCGGGTTGTCCAGCGGCTCCGGGGGCAGCTCGTCGTCGAGGTGCTGGCGGCGCGGGCGTTCGGCGATCTCCACGGCACCGCCGGGTCCGTCCAGCGGCTCGGGCCCCTCGTCGGCGTTCACATCGGGCGCCCCGATCGCGTACGAACGGCCGCCGCCCTCCGAGGAGGCCCCGCGCGGCTGCGGCGCGGCGAGCGGATGGCGGCGCCCGCCCCCGGTGTCACCGGAGTCGGTGCGTTCGGCGGGCGTACCGAGCTTGCGGCGCCGCCCGCCGGGACCCTGCCCGGCGCTCTCGCCCGGCTGCTGCGGGGCGCCGCCCGGTCCCGGCGCGGTCGGCGGCAGCGCCTGCGCCGAGCGGCCGCCGCCGCGCGGCTGGGGCAGATTCCCGGACCGCTGCTGCTCGGCGATCCGGCGCCCGAAGGGCACCCCCTGGCCGAGGGTGCGCACGCTGATCGCCCGCCCCTGCGTCGAGTCGGGATCCGGCGCCCCGGCCTCCGCGGGCAGCGGCTGGGCGGGCGGACGCGCGCCCCCCGAGGTGTGCGAGGTGGCCCCGCTGGGCGTGCCGTGCGGCGGCGTACCGGGCGCCCCTTGCGCGGGCACGCCGCGACCGCGGGTGCCCGCGGGGGGGACCGGTCCGGCACCGGGCTGCCCGGCGGCACCCTGCCCGGCGCCCTCGGCCGGTCCGGCGCCGGGAGCCTGCGCGGCGGCCTGACCCTGGTGCGGTCCGGGGGCGCCGGGGGCGCCGGGGGCTCCCTGTCCGGCGGCTCCTTGTCCGTGCGTGCCGCCCTGGGGCCCGCGTCCGTACGAACCGTCCTGCGTCCCGCGCCCGTTCGTACCGCGTCCGTCGTTCGGACCCCGTCCGTGCGTCCCGCGGCCGTCGGTTCCCCGTCGGTCTGTGCCGCGTCCGTCCGTTACCCGTCCGTCCGTTCCGCGTCCGTGCGTCCCGTGGTCGTGCGTCGGCTGCGGGTCCGCCGGGGGCGCGGGGGTGTGCGGGGCCGGGTTTCCGTGGGGGTGCTCGGTGCCGGGAGCCGGGTGGCCGCCCGGGCCGGGGGCGGTGAGGCGGGGGTCCCGGGCGCCGGAGCCGGGTCGGCGCGGCCGGCCCGCGCCCTGGGGGCCCGGACCGCCCGGGTCCTGGACGCCACCGGGGGTTCCGTCGCCGCCGGGTGACTCGGTGCCCTGCGGTGCTCCTCCCGCGGTGTCGGCCGCCGGGCGGGCGCGGCGCCTGCCGGTGGGGGCGGGGACGGGGTGGGCCTGCGCCGGGGTGTGCTCGTCGGGTCCGTCGGTGAAGAGCATGGTGTGCTGACCGGCGTCGCCGTGGGCGGGTACTGGACCGCGGGCGGGCCCGGGGCCGTACTCCTCGTCCGGTGCCCGGTCGGCCTCCGCGGGCGGCAGGGCGAACACCCGTCCCCCGGCGGCCTCCTGGGCGGCGGCGCGCTCCTGGGCGGCGGCGAGCGCCCGGCGGCGCCGGCCGGTGGGCTGCTGCCCGCCCGCGGCGCCCTGCCCCTGCTGCGGGTACCCGGGCGCGGTGGTGCCGGGCCGGGCGAAGGTAGCCTGCGGTGAACTCCCGTGCAGTGCGGGGGAGTTGCCGGGCACCGGTCCGGGGCCCTGCGGCAGCGCGGGAGCGCCCGGAAGCTGCGGCGGACCGGAGGACTCGGGCTGGCCCAGGGCCCCCTCGGACCCCTGGGGGAGCGCGGCCGGAAGCGCGCGCGCCCCGCCTTCGCGCCGCGCACGGCGCCCGGTCGGCCCCGGGATGCCCCCCGGCTGCACCGGCCTGCCCTGCGCGGGCACCGGCACACCCCCGGGCGGCACGGTCTCCCCGCGCTGCTGCCCGGGCGCGGACTCCCCGGCGGCCATCACGGCGCCCTCGGCGGCGCTCGGCCTGCCGCGCCTGCGCCCGGTGCCGCCCGCGGGCGTCTCCTGCGCGGGCGCCTGCTCCGGCGGCTGCCCGGCCTCGGCCGCCCGGCGCCGCCGCCGTCCGGTGCCCCCGGCGCCGTCGGTACCCGGAGCCGGGGCGCCCGAGCCGTCCGTACCGGAACTCTCCGTACCGGCGCCGTCCGTGCCGGTGTCGAGGAAGGCGTCCACCGAGGAGCGGCGGGCGCGCCTGCGGCCGCCGCCGGTGGTGGCGGGGTCCTCGACGGGCACCGGCCGGGCGCCGGACTCCGCCGCGGGCACGGCGACCGCGCCCGCGCCGCCGCCGATCGGCACTTCGAGTACGTAGGCGTTGCCGCTGGTGCCCGGCACCTCGTGGGTCTGCAGGACGCCGCCGTGCGCCCGCACCACGCCGCGCACGATCGGCTCGTGCACCGGGTCGCCGCCCGCGTAGGGGCCGCGCACCTCGATCCGTACGACCTCGCCGCGCTGGGCGGCGGCGACGACGATCGTGGAGTCCATGTAACCGCCCGCGGTGACCGGGGCGTTGCCGGTGGCGTCGACGCCCGCGACATTGGCGACCAGGTGGGCGAGGGCGGTGGCGAGCCGCTCCGGGTCCACCTCCGCCTCGATCGGGGGCGCGTGCACCGCGAACTGCGCCCGGCCGGGCCCGATCAGCTCGACGGCGCCCTCGACCCCGGCGCTCACCACGGCGTCCAGCATCACGTGCCGCCGGTCGAGGGTGTCCTCGCCGGTCTCCAGGCGCTGGTAGCCGAGGACGTTGTCGACCAGGGTGGTGATCCGGGCGTACCCGGCGGCCAGATGGTGCAGCACCTGGTTGGCCTCGGGCCACAACTGCCCCGCGTCGTCGGCGGCGAGCGTCGACAGCTCCCGGCGCAGCTCGTCCAGCGGGCCGCGCAGCGAGCCGCCGAGCATCGACAGCAGCTGCTCGTGCCGCCCGTCGAGCGCCTCGTAGCGGTCCTGTTCGCGCTCGGCGAGCGCCGCGTACCGGTCCTTCTCGCCGGCCAGCTCCTCGCCGTGCAGCTCGGTCAGGCGGGCCAGCTCCGCGGTCTGCTCCTCGCGCAGCGCGGCGAGCTGCGCCGCGTGCTCCTCGCGCAGCGCCGCCACGGCGGCCTCGTGCTCCGCGGACTCGGCGGCCCGGCTCTCGGCCAGCTTGTCGTACGGCCGCCGGTCGGTGAACGTCAGTACCGCGCCGACCAGTTGGTCCCCGTCGCGCACCGGTGCGGTGGTCAGGTCGACCGGCACCCGCTCGCCGCTCTTGGACCACATCACCTGCCCGCGCACCCGGTGCTTGCGCCCCGAGCGCAGCGTGTCCGCGAGCGGGGACTCCTCGTACGGGAAGGGCTCGCCCTCGGGCCGGGAGTGCAGCACCAGCGGGTGCAGCAGCCGGCCGCCGAGGTCGCTGGCCCGGTAGCCGAGGATCTGCGCCACGGCCGGGTTGACCAGGACCACCCGGCCGTCGGTGTCGGTGCCGACCACGCCCTCGGCGGCGGCCCGCAGGATCATCTCCGTCTGCCGTTGCGAACGCGCCAGTTCGGCCTCGGTGTCCACGGTGCCGGTGAGGTCGCGCACCACGACCATCAGCAGTTCGTCACCGGAGTAGGCGTAACCGTCGTAGGCCTGCTGGCCGTTCTCCAGATTCGCGCTCGTGACCTCGACCGGGAACTCGCTGCCGTCGGTCCTGCGCGCGGTCATCCGGTTCGGCTTGGTGCGCCCCGCGGGGTCCACGCTGTCCGCCCTGCGCATGGAGCCGGGGATCAGCCGGGAGTCGAAGGAGGGCAGCAGATCGAGCAGTCCGCGGCCGACGAGGGCGGTGCCGGGGGTCTCGAAGGTCTCCAGGGCGACGCTGTTGGCGTTGACGACGGTGCCGTTGGCGTTGACCAGCACCAGCGCGTCCGGCAGCGCGTCAAGTATCGCAGCGAGGCGAGCAGCGCCTCGGGATGGCCTGCTGCTCACGACGAAGCTTCCTCCCTGTTACCGCACCTTGCCGACCCGCAGAGGCCATCTTGCCCGCAGACCCCTCGCGTGTCACGGGAGGGAGTCTACGGGCATGCGTTGCGCTCGCGACGGGGGTGAGAGGCAGGTCGCATGCAGAAGACTTGCAGAAGGCACGGAGAAGCTGTGACCTCAGGCGGAGCCCCTGTGACGGCGGCACGCCCCCGCGCACCGCCGTCCGGGCCGGCCGGGTCAGCTCCGCCCGATGGCCGGAATCACCGGCACCATCTCGTTCCAGCGGGAGATGGAGCAGCCGTTGCCGCGGTCGTAGGTGACGTCCACCCGCTTGCTGTGCCAGACCCCCTTGATGTGCGCCTTCGCCGGACCGCCGTACTGCATCGTGCACATCGGCGCCTTACCGGCCCGCTGCTGAGCCCTCTCCTTGCGGGTGTCCTCGAAGGGGCTCACCCCGCGCTCCAGCTCCATCGCCGCCAGCTTGTCGCAGGCCCCCTCGGCGTTGGGATGCGTACCGCCGGCCGGATTGCAGTTCAGCGTGTAGTCGCCGTCGAGTCCGCCGTCCGCCCCCGTGACGGTGACGTGCAGGCGGTCCGGGGCGGCGATCAGCCGCGGCAGCGGAAGCAGCGGATCGGCCTGCGCGGTGGCCGCGGGCGCGGCGGCCAGGGCGAGCAGCGAGACGGAGGCGGAGAGGGCGAGACGGCGCAGCATGACGGCTCCACGGGTGCGAGGGACGTACGGGTGCGGGTACGTACCGGTGCGGTACCTACCTGTACGCGGCCTGCCGGACCCCGCGGCGCGGTCACGGGACACCGCCGGGCACGGCACAGGCCGCTCGGGAGGCGCGTCCCACGGGACACCGGAGGCGCACCGCCGCACGCTTCCCTGCCGCGTCTAACGCCCAGGCGCCCCGGACGTTGCGCCCACCCGCCCGCTTTGCCCTGATCGGCGCTTCCGGGTTGCGGGGTGGGGGTGGGTGGGGCAGGGGCTCGGGTACGGGGTGGCGGGCGCGGGGGGCGGGGGAGTCCGGGCAATGGTTGCCGGGGTGGCCGGGCGGCGGTTGCCGGGGTGGCGGTCGCGGTCACGGCGCCGGTCACGGTCGGATAAACGGGAGACCGTGCCCCCGGTGATCCAGTACCGTGGGATGCGATTGGTGGCAGCACCGGGTGCTGTGTCATCATCTGCACGCACCCGCTTCACGCGGGTGTGCTGGAGGCGTCGCCTAGTCCGGTCTATGGCGCCGCACTGCTAATGCGGTTTGGGGCTTAAACCCCATCGAGGGTTCAAATCCCTCCGCCTCCGCAGCAAGATCCGAAGCCCTGGTCGCGTCCGACCGGGGCTTCGATCGTTTCCTGCTGCTGCTTCTCCCGTCTCCTGTCGCTCGCTGCTTCGGGTGCCGCCGCGTGGAGGGGCGCCGGGTGGCCCTCGGCGGGGTGGGGTGAAGAGGGGCTCGGAAGGGCGTTCGCCCAGCTCAGCAGGGGTGCGGGAAACGGATTTCGCCTGACGGCCCAGGTCATGTAATGTTGTTCCCGCAACGCCGACCGGGCCGAAAAGCCCACCGGAAGAGCAAGCGAAGCACAACAGAACAAGCACTCGTAGCTTAACGGATAGAGCATCTGACTACGGATCAGAAGGTTGCAGGTTCGAATCCTGCCGAGTGCACAGTAGGCCAGAGGCCCCGGAGAGATCCGGGGCCTCTGGTGTTTTGTCGGCGCGCTTGTGCGGGACGGTGTCTGCCGCTTGCCACGGCATCTCGCTACGCGGCCTTCGTGGGGATACTCGCCTTCGATATCTACGGGGACACTGCGACACCAGTAGGGGAAGAGCGAACGTGGCCCGAACCGAGTACTACGACGACCCTTCAGCGCCCGAGCCGAACAGCTTGGTGGTCGCGGCGTCCGCTGTGGTCACCGATGGGGAGGGGCGCGTGCTTCTTCAGCGTCGCCGGGACAACGATCTATGGGCGCTGCCTGGCGGCGGTATGGAGATGACCGATTCGCTACCGGGGGCGGCCGTCCGGGAGGTGAAGGAGGAAACCGGGCTGGAGGTGGAGATCACCGGGCTCGTGGGCACGTACACCGATCCTCGCCACGTCATCGCCTACTCGGACGGTGAGGTGCGCCGGCAGTTCAACGTCTGCTTCACCGCCCGGGCTGTCGGTGGCCGACTCGCGATCTCGGACGAGTCCACGGAGCTGCGGTTCGTCCCGCCGGGGGAGATCGACCGGCTGCCGATGCATCACACGCAGCGGCTCCGGATCCGTCATTTTCTGGAGCGTCGTGAGCGGCCGTATCTCGGCTGAGTTCAGGGAGTTGCGGGTTCGCATCCTGCCGAGGGTGCGGAGAGCGAGAGGTCCGGAAAGGTCTGGCGCCCCTTGCGGTCTTCGACGGCGGTCGCGCTCGACCTCTCCTGCCCCAGTCTGTCAAATGTCCTGATTGCGGCATTTCTTGAAGTGTATTTAGCCTGTGTGGAGACCGGGTGGCAGGCCTGGGTTGGGCCGCGGTTCGGGAGGCTCTTTGGCCCGACCCTTCCCTGCTCGCCATTCGGCTTAAGGCGAGGTGCGTGGGTTTGTCGGGAAGGTGTTCTCGGTATCTCATGGGGCCAGTTCACCCGGATGGTCCGGCGGGCTCGCCACGGGTCTCGGCGACCGGAGGACCGTCCGGTGGTGAAGTCCCATTCTGGGAAAGGGGGTTGACCCGTGGCTGACGGCGGGGCGAACGGTGAGGTGAGCGTGTCCGAGGCGGGCTTGGGGCGGCGAACCCGGCGGCTCCGTAGGGCATTTGTGGCCGTCGTCGTGTTCGGCGCCGCGGTGCTCTGCGTGCTGGTGCTCGTTGGCGGGGTGAGCGCGGAGCGGGCCTCGGCGGTTGCGGTGGTCGCCGGGGCCGGGGTGGCCACGGTCAGGGTGACCCTGGCCGGGCAGTACGGGCGGGACGATTCCTCGATGGGTGATTCCCTCGGAGGGTGAGGCGACCCGAGGGCGCATGTTGTGGCGGGTGCCTCAGGAGGAGTCGGGGTACGCCGGGTGGGTGCGGAACGAGGCGGGGTATCGGAGTCGGCGCCGGGGCTTCGGAAGTCGAAGAGAGGCGGGTGCGGCGCGGGCATGGTGGTCGGTTGGGAGTGGGACGAGAGCTTGTTCGCGGGGGCGGCTGCCTACTACCGGCGGGGGCGGTTGCCGTACGCGCCCGGGTGGGTGGAGGTGCTTGCCGAGGAGTTGGGGCTGGACGGGCGTGGGCGGTTGCTCGATGTGGGGTGTGGGCCGGGGACGCTCGCGTTGCCGCTGGCGCACTGGTTCGGGGAGGTCGTCGGGGTGGATCCGGACCGGGGGATGATCGCCGAGGCGGAGCGGGCGGCCGGGGAGTTGGGGGTGGCCTCGCGGGCGCGGTGGGTGAGGGCCCGGGCTGAGGAACTGCCCGCCGGTCTTGGCACGTTCGGTGTCGTGGCCTTCGGGCAGTCCTTCCACTGGGTGGAGCGCGAGCGGGTGGCCGCCACCGTCATGGGGATGCTGCGGCCCGGCGGGACCCTGGTGCACGTCTCCGATCTGAAAGAGAACGAGAACGAGAAGGCCGAGGGGTTGGGGGAGTACGGTGCCGGGACCCCCGCGCACTCGGCGCCGGAGGTGTCAGCCGCCCGGTACCGCGCGGACCCCGTACCGGAGGCGATGTCGACCCGGTGCCGCGCGGATTCCGCGCCCGAGGTGACATCGACCCGGCGCCTCACGCCCCCCGCACCGACGGACTCACCTCCTGACGAACTCCCGTATCTTGCCGACGAGTTGCCGTACCCCGCCGTGCCGTATGAGGCGATCGGCGAAGTGGTCCGGCGGTATCTGGGGCCGGTGCGGAGGGCGGGGCGGGGTGTGTTGCCGCGGGGAACGCCGGGCGGGGAGGCAGAGGTGTTCGCGCGGGCGGGGTTCGCGGGGCCCCGGCGCTGTGTGGTGCCCGGTGGGCAGGTGTTGGTGCGGAGCGTAGACGAGGTGGTGGCGTGGACGTTCTCGATGTCCTTCTCGGCGCCTCATCTGTTCGGCGCGGAACTCCCCGCCTTCGAGGAGGAGTTGCGCCGCCTGCTGTACGAGGCTTCCCCGGTGGGCCGGTTCTCCGCACGGCAGCCGGGGACCGAGGTGTTCCTCTGGCGGAAGGACCGGTCGGCGGTGGATCCGGGCGGGCCGACCGGCTGAGGTGACGTGCCCTTCCCGGCCCCGGGCGACCAGCTTCAGGCGACCCGGCTGACCAACCGCTGCCGACCGGCGGCAGATGCCCTGCCGACCAGCCCCCGCGCCCGCCGTACCTCCTCCCTCCCTCAAGCCACCGGCTCCCCCACCCCCAGCAGATTCCCCTCGCTGTCGCGGAACCAGGCGGCGCGTTCGCCGTGGGAGTGCTTGCTGGGGTAGTTGCCGCGGACCTCGGCGATGCCGTCGACGGTGCGCAGGCCGGGGACGTCGACCTCCTCGAACTCCACGCCGCGGGAGCGGAGTTCGCGTACCAGGGCGTCCAGGTCCGGGACCTCCCAGCCGCACTGGGTGAAGGTGCCGGGGGAGGAGCCGGTGGACTGGAAGAGGGCGAAGTCGCCGCCGGGGGTGCGGTAGAGGAGGCCGCCGGGGCGTTCGTCGACCGGTTCGAGGCCGAGTTTCTCCGAGTAGAAGCGGCGGGCGCGGTCGAGGTCCACGGCGGGCAGGCGGGTCGCCACCCGGCCGCCGGCGAAGGGGCTGCCGGGGCCGGCGGAGTAGGGGCCGGAGGGGTGGGGGTCCGAGGGGCGCGGCTGGATCATGGGGGCTCCCTGGTGAAGGTTCACGGGTGACAGGTGGTGACTCCCCTTGTTACCGCCACCCGGCGCCCGTCCGCCGCTCCCGCCGCTCCCGCCGAGCCGTGTCGCCCGGCGGCGAGCCTCTGCTGCCTGCCGTTGCCGCCACTGCCGCTTGCGTTCGCTGCCGCCCCCACCCCCGCCGCCGTTGCCGCCGCCCCGCTGCCGCTGTTGCTTGCCGGTGCCGGTGCCGGTGCCGGTGCCGGTGCCGGTGCCGGTGCCGCCACTGCCGCTACCGCCCCCGGTCCCGCCTCCGCTGCGGCTTTCGCTTGCCGCCGCCGTCCCCGCCCGCCCGGCCATTGTCAGACCCTCCGGCTAGCGTCGGGTCATGGCGTGGTGGTGCACGGGGATGCGGTGGCGCGAGGAAGGCGGGGGCCGGGAAGGGGAGGACGGGGAGAACCGGAGACGGCTGGGGGAGGGCGAGGACGGCCGTAGAGAGCGGGACGGGGGAGGACGAGGACAGGAGCAGGGCGAAGAAGAGCGGGGACAAGGGGCCGCGTCCGGCCCGGCTGCCCGGCCCGTGCTCCGCTGGTACGGGCAGGAGCGCGGGGAGCGCGGGAGCGTGCTCACGCTCGGGGACCGGCTGGCCTTCCGGGCGGTCGGGGAGCGCCGGTGCACCGGGGTGTGGCGCGGCGGCCGGGTCACGCCCTGCCCCGGGGCGCGGGAGGTGCCGGGTACGGCCACCCGGGCGCAGTGCCCCGAGTGCGCGGCCCTTGACCGGGCGCACTCGGTGGCCGCCGACACCTTCGCCGAGGATCCGCGGCCGTACCGGGTCTATCTGGCCTGGTTCGGCCCCGGGATGCTGAAGACCGGGATCACCGGGGCGGCCCGGGGCGCGGCGCGGCTGCTCGAACAGGGCGCCGTCGCCTTCAGCTGGCTCGGCACCGGCCCGCTGATGGCGGCCCGCAGGACCGAGGAGCTGCTGCGCACCGCCCTCGGCGTACCCGACCGCATCCCGTACGCCGCCAAGCGCACCGTACGTACCGCGCTGCCGCCGCCCGCGGACCGCGCCGCCGGGATCGCCGCTCTGCACGCCCGGGCCCGCGCCCTGCCCGGCTGGCCGGAGTCCCTGGCGCCGCTGCCCTGCGAAGTGGTGGACCACGGCGGGGTGTTCGGGCTGGACGGACCCGGGCCGCCCGGCCGGGTGACCGGACCGTCCCGCGCGGCCACCGGACCCTCCTGGGTGGTGACCTCGCTCGCGCCGGAGGCCACCGTGGCCGGGCGGCTGCTCGCCGCCGCCGGTCCCGATCTGCACCTCGCCGAACCCGGCACGGCGGCGGGCGGCGGCGGGCGGCTCCTCGTGGTGGACGGCAGGCTGCTCGCGGGCTGGCGGCTGCTCGCGGCCGAGGGGGCGGAGCGGGCGACGGCGCCGGTACGGCCGCTGCCCGGTTCCCCGGCGGCGGTGCAGGGCGGGCTGTTCTGAGCGGGGGCCGGCCGCCGCGGCTTTCTCAGGCAATTCACAGAATTCCCTGAGAGGCCTCTCACCGCGGCGGCAGAGGGTATGCGGTATGACCGTGACCTCGCCCCAGGGGCGTACCGAACTGCTGAGGCCGGACGGGAGTCCGGTACGGGTGCTCGTGGTCGACGACGAGCAGTCGATCACCGAGCTGCTCTCGATGGCGCTGCGCTACGAGGGCTGGAAGATCCGCCACGCCGCCGACGGGGCCGAGGCGGTGCGCACCGCCCGCGCCTTCCGCCCCGACGCGGTGGTGCTCGACATGATGCTGCCCGACATGGACGGGCTGTCCATCCTCGGCCGCCTGCGCCGCGAACTGCCGGACATCCCGGTGCTGTTCCTCACGGCCAAGGACGCCGTGGAGGACCGTATCGCGGGGCTGACCGCGGGCGGCGACGACTATGTCACCAAGCCCTTCAGCCTGGAGGAGGTGGTGGCCCGGCTGCGCGGACTGATCCGCCGCTCGGGCGCCGCCGACACCCGCAACGACTCGGTACTCGTCGTCGGCGACCTCAGCCTCGACGAGGACAGCCACGAGGTGACCCGGGCGGGCACGTCCATCCATCTGACGGCCACCGAATTCGAGCTGCTCCGCTTCCTGATGCGCAATCCGCGCCGGGTGCTGAGCAAGCCGCAGATCCTCGACCGCGTCTGGTCGTACGACTTCGGCGGCCAGGCCAACGTCGTGGAGCTGTACATCTCCTACCTTCGGCGGAAGATCGACGCGGGCCGCGAGCCGATGATCCACACCCGGCGCGGCGCCGGTTACCTGATCAAGGCGGCCACCGGGCAGTGAGCGCCACCCGGCTCCGCGCCCCGCGCACCAGGACCCGCGCCCCGCGCACCTGGTTCCGCGCCCCGCGCACCGGGCCGCGTTCGCTGCGCACCCGGCTCGTCGTCTCGGCCGTGGTGCTCATCGCGGTGGTGTGCACGGTGATCGGTTCGGTCACCGCGATAGCGCTGCGTTCGCACCTCTACGAGCAGTTGGACGGCTCGCTCGGCGAGGTCGCGATGCGCGCGGCCGGACCGCCGAAGGAACTCCCGGACCGCCACCGCCCCGACGACCGGCTTGCCTTCGTCACCCTCGGCCCCCAGGAACTCGGCACCATAGGCGCCCAGTTGGACGGCAACGGCACCATCCAGCGCGCCCTGGTCAGCACGGAGACCGACTCCGGAACCGACTCCGGAACCGACTCCGGAACCGACTCCGGAACCGACTCCGGAACCGGGGCCGGAACCGACTCCGGGACCGGCAGCCCGGCGGACCAGGAACAGTCTCGGGACCAGAACCAGGACCGCTGGCGCGGCCCCCGGTCCGAGGCCGCCGTGCTCACCGCCGCGCAGCGGTCCGCGCTCGGCTCGGTGGCCAGGGACGGCCGGCCGCACAGCGTGGAGCTGCCGGGCCTCGGCGGCTACCGGGTGGAGTTCCGCAGCGGCGCCAACGGCTCCTTCCTGGTCGGGGTGCCGACCGAGAAGGTCAGCAACACACTGCGCACCCTGCTCGTGGTCGAGGTGAGCGTCACCGCCGCCGGTCTGGTCGCGGCCACCCTCGCCGGGACCGCCCTCGCCTCGGTGGCGCTGCGCCCGCTGCGCCGGGTGGCCGCCACCGCGACCCGGGTCTCCGAACTCCCCCTGCACCGCGGCGAGGTGAGGCTGTACGAGCGGGTGCCGGACGCCGACGACCGGACCGAGGTGGGCCAGGTCGGCGCCGCCCTCAACCGGATGCTGGACCATGTGCACGAGGCGCTCGACGCCCGCCAGCGCAGCGAGACCCGGGTACGCCAGTTCGTCGCGGACGCCGGGCACGAGCTGCGCACCCCGCTCGCCTCCATCCTCGGCTACGCCGAACTCACCCGCCGCAGCGGCGAGTCGACCGGACCGGACACCCGGCACGCCCTGCACCGCATCGAGTCCGAGGCCGAGCGGATGACCGGACTGGTGGCGGATCTGCTGCTGCTCGCCCGCCTCGACTCCGGCCGCCCGCTGCTCCACGAGCCCGTCGACCTCGCCCCGTTGGCGGTGGACGCGCTCAGCGACGCCCGGGCGGCGGGCCAGGAGCACCACTGGCGGCTGGAGTTGACCGAGCGGCGCGGCCAAGTCCGGGGCGACGCGGGCAGGTTGCAGCAGGTCCTGGTCAACCTCCTCGCCAACGCCCGCACCCACACCCCACCGGGCACCACGGTCACCCTGCGGCTCCGGCGCGAGGATCCCGTACCCGTCCCGCGTCTCGTACCCGGCGAGAAGGCGGCCCGCCACGGGGCACGCCACCAGGACCGCGGACCCGTGGCGGCCCCCGCGGACGCCGAGGTCGAACCCGGGGTGCCGGACAACTCCACTGACCCAGCCGCCAGTTCGGGCACCGACCCCGCGGCCGGTCCGGTCGGCCCTCCGGTCGGCGGCCCCCACCTCCTCCTGGACGTCGAGGACAACGGCCCCGGCATCCCCGCCCCGCTGCTCGGCCAGGTCTTCGAGCGCTTCGTGCGCGGGGACACCTCCCGCTCCCGGGCCGCCGGTTCCACCGGCCTCGGTCTCGCCCTCGTCCGCGCGGTGGCCCGCGCCCACGGCGGCGAGGTCACGGTGACCTCCCGACCGGGCCGCACCGTCTTCACCCTGCGCCTCCCGGCGACGGCGTACGAGGATCCGGCGGCGTACGGGGAGACGGACACGTACGAGGCGTACGGGGACATGGACGCGTACGGAGCGTACGGAGACACGGACGCGTACGCGGACGACGAAGACGCCCCCGCACCCCCGGCTGACGAAGACGCACCCCCGGACGCGCCCCCGGCCGAAGAAGACACGCCCCCGAAGTCACCCCCGCCCCCCACCTCACAGCCCGGCCACAGGCTCAGCACACAGCCGTGACAGCGGCCCCGGCGAGTGTCGGGGTCATGCGCACAGACATCCCGCCGGGCCCGCCCCGGCACTCGGCCCGGCCGGGCGCCCTGCCCGCCCGGCAGCACCTACCGGCCGTCCCCGCGGCGCCCGCGACCAGCCGGAAAGCCGACCCGATGGCGGCTCCCGGCAGCGCCCCGGGCACCGACCCGGAGACCGCCCCGGTGCTCGACGTGACGATCCCCGTCCACAACGAGGAGCGCGACCTCGAACCCTGTGTCCGGCGCCTCCACGCCCATCTGCTGCGGACCTTCCCGTACCCCTTCCGGATCACCGTCGCGGACAACGCCTCCACCGACGCCACCCCGGAGATCGCCGAGCGGCTCGCGCTGAGCCTGCCGCAGGTGGCGGCGGTCCGGCTGGACGAGAAGGGCCGGGGGCGGGCGCTGCGCACCGTCTGGTCGGCCTCGACGGCGCCGGTGCTCGCGTACATGGACGTCGATCTGTCCACCGACCTCAACGCCCTGCTGCCGCTGGTCGCCCCGCTGATCTCCGGCCACTCCGACCTGGCGATCGGAACCCGGCTCTCCCGCGGCTCCCGGGTGGTGCGCGGCCCCCGCCGCGAACTGATCAGCCGCGCCTACAACCTGGTGCTCCGCGGCTCGCTCGCCGCCCGCTTCTCCGACGCCCAGTGCGGATTCAAGGCGATCCGCTACGAGGTGGCGCAGGCGCTGCTGCCGCTGGTCGAGGACACCAACTGGTTCTTCGACACCGAGCTGCTGATCCTCGCCGAGCGCGCCGGGCTGCGGATCCACGAGGTGCCGGTGGACTGGGTCGACGACCCGGACTCGACCGTGCACCTGGTGCGTACCGCGGTCGAGGACCTGCGCGGCGTCTGGCGGGTGGGGCGCGCGCTCGCCGCCGGTTCGCTGCCGCTGGACCGGCTGGCCCGCCCCTTCGGCGACGATCCGCGCGACCGCGCGCTGCCCGGGGTGCCGCGCGGGCTCGCCCGCCAGCTCCTCGGCTTCTGCACGGTCGGCGTCCTGTCGACGCTGCTCTATCTGCTCCTGTACTCCGGTTTCCGTACGGTGTGCGGACCCCAGGCCGCCAACGCGCTCGCCCTGCTGCTCTCCGCCCTCGCCAACACGGCGGCCAACCGGCGGCTGACCTTCGGGGTGCGCGGCCGGCCCGGCGCCGTACGGCACCAGGCGCAGGGGCTCGTCGTCTTCGGCATCGGGCTCGCGCTCACCAGCGGCTCGCTCGCCGCCCTCGACGCGGCGGGCAGCCACGCCTCGCACTCCGCCGAACTCGCGGTCCTCATCGCGGCGAACCTGGCCGCCACCGTGCTGCGCTTCCTGCTGCTGCGCGCCTGGGTGTTCACCGAGGCCCGCACCCCACCGCCCGCCGGCGGCCAGGTCCCCGGCCGCGACCCGGACGAGACCCTCGTCCGCGACGATCTCCGCACCCCGGTCCGCGACGACCTGCGCACCCCCGTCCGCGACGGCGTCCTCGCCTCCCGGCACGACACCGTCCCCGCCCCGCCGCGCGACAGCGCCCCCGCCACCACCCCCGACCACGACCCGGAGAGCTCCCGATGAGCAGCCATACCGAGACCCTTCGCCCCGCCGCCGGGCCCCCGGACCGGCTGTCCGCCGTCTCGGCCCGCGCCACCGAGGGCGCCGCGCGGCTGTGGCGCGGCCGCCCGGAGGACGCCCGCTGGGTGCGGCCCGCCTTCCTCGGGCTGCTGCTCCTGGTCGCGGTCGGCTACCTCTGGGACCTCAGCGCCTCCGGCTGGTCCAACTCCTTCTACTCGGCGGCGGTCCAGGCGGGCAGCGCGGACTGGAAGGCCTTCTTCTTCGGCTCGCTGGACGCGGGCAACGCGATCACCGTGGACAAGCCCCCGGCCGCGCTCTGGCCGATGGCGCTCTCGGTCCGCCTCTTCGGCCTCAACTCCTGGGCGATCCTGGTGCCCGAGGCGCTGATGGGCGTGGGCACCGCGGCCGTGCTGTACGCGGCGGTGCGGCGCCGGTTCAGCGCCGCGGCCGGACTCCTCGCGGTCGCCGTCTTCGCCACCACCCCGGTCGCGGCGCTGATGTTCCGCTTCAACAACCCGGACGCGCTGCTCACCCTCCTGATGACGGTGACGGTGTACGCGGTGCTGCGCGCCCTGGAGGCCGGACGCACCGCCTGGCTGCTCCTCGCGGGCGCCGCCGTCGGCCTCGCCTTCCTCACCAAGACCCTCCAGGCCTTCCTGATCCTGCCGCCGCTCGCCCTGGTGTACGCGGTCTGCGCACCGGTGCCGCTGCGCCGCAGGCTGGGTCAACTCCTGCTCTCCGGGGTCGTGTTGGTGCTCGCGGGCGGCTGGTGGGTGGCGCTCGTCGAGCTGTGGCCGGCCGGTTCACGGCCCTATATCGGCGGCTCCCAGCACAACTCCTTCCTGGAGCTGACCTTCGGCTACAACGGCCTCGGCCGCATCAACGGCGACGAGACCGGCAGCGTCGGCGGCGGAGGCGGCCCCGGCGGAGGCGGCGGCCGCTGGGGCGACACCGGGCTGCTGCGCATGTTCGACGAGTCCACCGGCGCCCAGGTGGCCTGGCTGCTGCCCGCCGCGCTGCTCCTGCTGATCGCCGGACTCGTCCTCACCCGCCGGGCGCCGCGCACCGACACGGCGCGCGCGGCGCATCTCGCCTGGGGCGGCTCCCTGCTCGCCACCGGCCTGGTCTTCAGCCTCATGGCGGGGATCTTCCACCAGTACTACACGGTGGCCCTCGCCCCGTACCTCGCCGCCGTCGTGGCGATGGGCGCGACCGGCCTCTGGGAGCGCCGCGCCGAGGCCTGGCCCGCGCTGCTGCTCGGCGCCGCCGTCGCGGGCACCGCCGTCTGGGCTCATGTCCTGCTGAACCGCACCCCCGACTACCTGCCCTGGCTGCGCTGGGCCGTCCTCCTCGGCGGCCTCGCGGCGGCGGTCCTGCTGGCCCTCGCGCCGCGGCTGCACCGCGCGCCGGTCCGCGGCGCCCTCGCGCTGGCCCTCGCGGCCTGCCTGGCGGGCCCGGTCGCGTACACCCTGTCGACCCTCAACTCCCCGCACACCGGCTCGATTCCGACGGCCGGACCGGCGGGCGCGGGCATGCCCGGCTTCGGCGGCGGCCGCGGCCCCGGGGGAGGGGCCGGGGGTCCGGGCGGCCCCGGCGGCAACTTCCCCGGCGGCGGCCAGGGCGGCAACGGCCAAGGCGGCAACGCTCCCGGCGGCAACGGCCAGACCGGCAACGGCCCTGGCGGCGGCGCCGGGCAGGGCCCCGGTGGCGCCTTCCCCGGCGGCGGACAAGGCCCCGGCGGTCAGGCACCCGGCGGCCAGGGCAACGGCCGAGGCGGCTTCCCCGGTGGCTTCCCCGGCGGAGGTACGGGCGGCGGCGCCGAACGCCCCGGCGGACGTGGCGGCGGTGGCGGAATGGGCGGCCTGCTCGGCGGTCAGCAGGTGAGCGCGAAGGCCTCCGCACTGCTGAAGAAGGACGCCGACCGGTACACCTGGGCAGCGGCGGCGATCGGCTCCCAGAACGCGGCGAGCTACCAACTCTCCACCGGCAGGCCCGTGATGGCGATCGGCGGCTTCAACGGCACCGACCCCTCCCCGACCCTCGCCCAGTTCCAGCAGTACGTGGCGGACGGCCGTATCCACTACTTCCTCGCCGGAGGCGGCATGGGCGGCGGCGCGGAGATGCCCGGCGGCCGGATGGGCGGCGGCGAACGCGGCACCTCCTCGGCCATCTCCACCTGGGTCGAGTCCCACTTCACCAAGGTGACGGTCGGCGAATCCACCTTCTACGACCTGACGAAGGAGAAGTCCACGACGAAGGAGAAGTCGACGGCGAAGGGTCAGCAGGGGACGGCCAAGGAGACGAACTCCCGCACGAAGGCGGGCAGTTAGCCGCTACGAGGCGGAACCGGAGGAAGAGGAAGGGGAGGGGTGGGACCAAGGCCGCGAGCGATCCTGGTCCCACCCCTCTCGCCGCATCCCCTGTCCCTCCCCGGCCTCAACGCCCCCTGCGCAGCCGGAGATCGGCGACGACCGGCAGGTGGTCCGAGGCGAGGCCCGCGACCACCCGGGCATCCCGGACGCGCACCCCCTCGCCGACCGCCACATAGTCGATCCGCTTGACCGGGTCCTGGGCCGGATAGCTCGGCGCAGCGGGGTCGGCGTCCGTCAACTCGCGCCACAGCGGCGCGAGTTCGGGTGCGGTCGGTTCGGCGTTGAAGTCGCCGAGGAGGATCTGGCGGGGGCAGCGGCCGTGCCGGTCGCAGTCCTCGGCCATGAGGCGGCGGGTGTCGGCGACCTGGGCGGTACGCACCGCGGGGTCGCCCCGGTAGTCCAGGTGCGTGGCGTAGACGTGCACCGGTACCCCGTGGACCCGTACGACGACCTCGGGGAAGCCGGGGGCCGGGGCGGGCACCGGGTCCGGGTCCTGGGTGGAGAGCCGGGTGATCGCGTGGTTGTGCGCCTCGGTGATCGGGTACCGGGAGAGCACCGCGAGCCCGAACTCGCGCCGGGGATCGCCCTCGGCGGCCGGGTCGAGGCTGTATATCGGCGCGAAGTAGACGTGCATCCCCAGGCGCCGGGCGAGTTCGCCGGCCAGATCGCGCCACTGGCTGCGCGCGTCCCAGTGGACGTCGACCTCCTCCAGGCCGATCACCTCGGCCCCGAGCGCGCGCAGCGCCGCCTCCTGCCGGTCGAGGTCGAAGACGTTGTCCATGCCCGCCCCGGCGTGGATGTTGTACGTGGCCACCCGCAGCGGCACCGTGCCGTGCCCCCGCCCGGCCGGGGACGAGGCCGCCGCGGGCGGGGCGGCGAGCGCGGCGAGCAGCCCGGCACCGAGCAGCGCGGCCACCGGGGCGCGCAACCGCCGTGCACCCGGCCCCCGCCGGTCAGCTGACCCGGACCGCAAGGACGACCCGGACCGGATGGATGACCCGGACCGGACAGGTAATCCGGAACCTACAGGTGGCCCGGACCGGACAGGCGACCCCGACCGGACAGGCAATCCGAAACCGACAGGTGAGCCGCGACGGGTACGGAACGCGCGGCGGGTGCGGAAAAGGAGGGACAAGGGCAAGGGCACCGGCATCCGACACTCCCCTTTTTTCAGTTCTCCGCCCCATACCGTACCGCCGGGCAGGGCGCTTGGCCCGGCCCCGGACACGGCGGATTCCCGCGCTACACCTCGGGCAGCGACTCCCCCTGGACCGCCTGGATGTCCAGCTCCACGCGGAGGGTGGTGCCGATCGCGGCCATGCCGGTCTGGAGCACCTGGTTGTAGTTCATCGCGAAGTCCTCGCGGCGCAGTTCGGCGGTGGCGCGGAAGGCGGCCCGCAGTCCGCCCCAGGGGTCGGGCCCGGTGCCGAGGTAGCTCAGGTCGAGCTCCACCGACCGCTGGACGCCGTGCAGGCCGAGTTCGCCGTGCACGGTCCAGCGGTCGGTGCCCGCCGGGGTGAGGCCGTGGGAGCGGTAGGTGATCTCCGGGTAGCGCTCGACGTCCAGGAAGTCGGGGGACTTCAGGTGCCCGTCCCGCGTCGCGTTGCCGGTGTCGATGGAGGCCGAGCGGATCACGGCCTCCACCCGGGACTTGGCGATGTCCGCCTGGTCGGCCGCGATCTCGATCCGCGCCCCGAAGTCCAGGAACCGCCCCCGCACACTGGAGATCCCCAGGTGCTGGGCGATCGCGGCCACCGAGGAGTGCACCGGGTCGACGGTCCAGGGCCCGGGCGGCGGGAGCTCGTCGCCGCCCTGCCGGGCGAGCGCGATCCGGCCGAGGTCGACCCGGCCGGAGGCGGTCACCAGGGCGCTCTGCGCCAGCGGCTGGTAGCCGACCGCGGTCACGATCACCGTGTAGGCGCCGGGGGCGAGTTCGGTGGGCTCCTGGACGGCGCCGTCCTCGTCGACCTCGGCACGCAGCACCTGCGTACCCGTCATATCGGTCAGCGTGACGACCGCGTGCGGCACCGCCCAGCCGTCCCGCGTACCGATGCGTGCGCTCAGTGCCATCGCGTTCTCTCCTTGCGTGCCGGGCGCGCTGCGGGCGTGCCCGGGGTGGTCTCGCTGTGGGTCCGGTCCGCCCGGGGAAGGGCAGGGTGGCCCCCGGCGGCGGCAGCGGCCGTCCCCTGCCGCCGCCCGCCTGCCGGGGGCCTTCGCCCGCGGGCCGGGGGGTGCCTCCGCTCAAGGACACCCTGCACGGCCCGCGGGGATCTGGGGAACGCCCTTCGACTACTCGGCCGGGTGGGCGAGTTCGATGTCGTGGCCGACGGCGTCGCTGCCGGTCACGGTGAGGGCGGTCGCGGCGGGCGGGTAGCCGGTGGCGATCACCGTGTACTCGCCCGCGTCCAGGTCGGTGAAGGCGTACGCGCCGTCCGCGCCGGTGGTCGCGAGGGCGACCACGTTGCCGGCCGCGTCGACCAGGGTGATCCTGGCGTCCGTGAGCGGCCGCCCGCCGGCGTGCACGGTGCCCTGCACCTCGGCGCCCGGGCTCAGTTCGACCTCGATCCGGGTCACCCCGGTGGTGCCGACCTCGACGGGCCGGGCGTGCGGACGGTGTCCGGCCGCGTTCACCGCGAGGGTGACCGGGCCCGGCACCAGGTCCCCGAAGAGGAACCCGCCCAGCTCACTGGTGGTCGCCGTGGCGAGCACATCGCCGCGCACATCGGTGACCACCACCATCGCCGCCTTCACCGGCGTCCCGGTCCCCGCGTCCCGCACCAGACCGGCGAGCCCGCTGGTCCCGCTGAGCAGCAGGTCGTACGTGACCGGCTCCCCGGCGACCACGACGGTGGCCGCCTGCGGCTGATACCGCCCGGCCGCGGCGATCAGCACATAGGTGCCCGGGCCCGGCGCCGTCAGCTTGTAGCTGCCGTCCGGGCCGGTGAAGGCGCGGCCCGCCTGGCGTCCGGCCAGCGAGGTCAGGGTGACCGCGCCGCCCGCCACCGGGGCGTGCTCGGCGCCGCGGACATGACCGGTGATCAGGACGCCGTCCGGCTGCCCGGCGGCCTCCCCGGTGACCAGGAGCGGCGTGGTGGCCTCCTCGGAGACCGCGTCGGTCTCGGCGGGGAGCCGGGCGCCGCCGAGCGGGTCGGCCGCGGGGGCGTTGGCCGGTTCCGAGGCGGCGGCGGCCTGCTGGAGACCGGCGGCGGTGCGCAGCGGGACCTCCTTGATGAACACCACGGCGATCAGGGCGAGCAGGCCCATCGGCGCCGCGTAGAGGAAGACGTCCGCGATGCCGTGCCCGTAGGCGCTCTCCATGATCTGGCGCAGCGGCGCGGGCATCGCGTCCAGGTCGGGGATGGCGCCGTGGCCGCGGTCGGCCTGGGCGGCGAGCTTGGCGCCCTCGGGGCCGAGGTCGGTCAGCCCGTCCTTGACGTAGTCGGGGATGCGGTGGGCCATCAGCGCGCCGAGCGCGGAGACGCCCATCGCGCCGCCGAGGGAGCGGAAGAAGGTGACCACCGAGGAGGCGGCGCCGAGGTCGGAGGGCGCGACCTGGTTCTGCGTACAGAGCACCAGGTTCTGCATCATCATGCCGACGCCGAGGCCGAGCAGGCCCATGTAGAGCGAGAGCCGCCAGTACTCGGTGTCGTAGCGCATGGTGCCGAGCAGGCCGAGGCCCGCGGTCACCAGGACACCGCCCGCGAGCAGCCAGGCCTTCCAGCGGCCGGTCTTGGTGATGACCTGTCCGGCGACGGTGGAGGAGAGGAAGAGCCCGCCGATCATCGGGATGGTCATGACGCCGGACATGGTCGGCGACTTGCCGCGCGCCAGCTGGAAGTACTGGCTGAAGTAGACGGTGCCCGCGAACATCGCCACGCCCACGAAGAGCGAGGACAGCGAGGCCAGCGTGATGGTGGGGTTGCGGAACAGGCGCAGCGGGATGATCGGCTCGCGGGCCTTGGACTCGACGAGCAGGAAGAGCAGCGCGAGCAGCACCGCGCCGCCGACCATCGCGTACGTCTGCACCGAGAGCCAGTCGTACTTGTCCCCGGCGAAGGTGACCCAGACCAGGAGCAGGCAGACCGCGGCGGTGATGAAGAAGGCGCCGCCCCAGTCGACCTTGACGTCGCGCTTGACGACCGGCAGGTGCAGGGTGCGCTGGAGCACGATCAGCGCGATCACCGCGAAGGGCACGCCGACGTAGAAGCACCAGCGCCAGCCCAGCCAGGAGGTGTCGGTGATGACGCCGCCGAGCAGCGGGCCGCCGACGGTGGCGACCGCGAAGGTCGCGCCGAGGTAGCCGCTGTAGCGCCCGCGTTCGCGCGGGGAGATCATCGCGGCCATCACGATCTGGGCGAGCGCGGAGAGGCCGCCGACGCCGATGCCCTGCACGACCCGGCAGGCGATCAGCATCTCCGGGTTCTGCGAGAGCCCCGCGACGACCGAACCGGCGACGTACACGACCAGGGATATCTGGACGAGCGCCTTCTTGGAGAACAGGTCGGAGAGCTTGCCCCACAGCGGGGTGCTCGCCGTCATCGAGAGCAGGGCCGCGGTGACGACCCAGGTGTAGGCGCTCTGCCCGCCGCCGAGATCGCCGATGATCTCCGGCAGGGCGTTGGAGACGATGGTGGAGGACAGGATGGCGACGAACATGCCGAGCAGCAGCCCGGACAGCGCCTCCATGATCTGGCGGTGCGTCATCGGAGCGTCGTCCTGCGGGTGGTGCTGACGCGCCCCGCCATGCTTGGCATGGCTGCCCCGCACACCGGCCGGTGTGGTCGTGGCCATGGACTTCCTTTGCTTACGGGGGTGTACGGGTGGTTACGCGGGTGAGCCGGCGGCCCGGTCCCCGGCCGGCGACGGCGGGTCGAGCGTAGGCGGCTCGGGGTCGGAGTGCCGCGGGCGCCCGGCCTCGCGCGGCCCGGGGGTGAGCGGGCGGGCGCGGGCGGGAGTGCGGCAGTCGCCGAAGCTGGCCCGCAGTTTGGTCATCAGCCGGATCAGCTCGCCGACCTCGGCGTCCGACCAGTCGCCCAGCTGCTCGGCGAGGCGCTCGGCGGTCCGCTCGGACAGCTCGTCCAGCTTGCCCGCGCCGGCCGCGGTCAGGCGCAGTAGCCGCGAGCGCTTGTCGGCGGGGTCGGGCAGCCGCTCGATCCAGCCCCGGTCCGCGACATGGGCGACATGGCGGCTGGTCACCGACATGTCGACGGCGAGCAGCTCGGCGAGGCGGCTCATCCGCATCTCGCCGCCGCGGGCCAGTGCGAGCAGCACCGCCGCCGCGGCGGGCGGGCAGTCCGCGGGCAGCGCCCGGGCGAGGTCGCGCTTGACCGCGTTGACCGTGTTGAGCTGGCGGGCCAGCTCCTCGTACTGCTCCTGCGCCGCCATGCCGCCTCTCCGGCTCCGGGGGATTTCGTTGCTTGCGGCAACCATAGAATCGGTTGGTTGCCACAGGCAAACGAAAGGGGCCCGAGACGGCTAAAGAAGGGGCAAAGCTATCGGCGGGTCCGGATAAAAGCCCTGGTGAGGCGGGATTCCGGGGATCACCGCCGGTACCGGGGCAGGCGGGAGCCGCCCGGCCGCCCGCGGCGGCCCGGCGGCACGGAAACCCGTGCGCGAGAGCCCCGAACCGCCCGTCCGGGCTTGGGCGGAGCACCCGACTTCGCTAGGGTCCTGGCCCATGGCACACAACCCCCAAGCCCCTCAGGGCCCCGAGGGTCACGACCCGTCGGGCAGCACCCAGATGTTCCGCGCCTTCGTCGACGAGGGCGGCAGTCCGCAGGCCCGCCCGCAGGCGGCGGCCTCCTCCTCCGGCTCGCGCCTCGGCGTGATCGTCGGCGTGGTGGTCGTCCTCGCCGTGGTCGCGGCGGTGGCCTGGCTCGCCCTGGGCTGAGCCCGGTCACGGGTCGGGCGCGTACCGGCAAGGGGGCGCGCCCGGGCCCACGGCTCGGTTCGGTTCGGCTCGCTTCGGCCGGCTCTGGCGACGATCGCGGCCGCTGGTGCGGCGGTGGCCGCGGTCAGTCCGAGATCAGGCCCTCGCGCAGCTGGGCGAGGGTGCGGGTGAGCAGCCGGGAGACGTGCATCTGCGAGATGCCGACCTCCTCGCCGATCTGCGACTGCGTCATATTGGCGAAGAAGCGCAGCATGATGATCTGCCGTTCGCGCGGCGGGAGTTTGGCGAGCAGCGGCTTCAGCGACTCGCGGTACTCCACACCCTCGAGCGCGCTGTCCTCGTACCCCAGGCGGTCGGCGAGCGAGCCCTCGCCGCCGTCGTCCTCGGGGGCCGGGGAGTCCAGCGAGGAGGCGGTGTAGGCGTTGCCCACCGCGAGACCGTCGACCACGTCCTCCTCGGACACGCCCAGTACGGCGGCGAGTTCGGCGACGGTGGGCGAGCGGTCGAGCTTCTGCGAGAGCTCGTCGCTGGCCTTGGTGAGCGCGAGCCGCAGCTCCTGGAGGCGGCGCGGGACGCGCACCGACCAGGAGGTGTCCCGGAAGAAGCGCTTGATCTCGCCGACCACGGTCGGCATCGCGAACGTCGGGAACTCCACGCCGCGTTCGCAGTCGAAACGGTCGATCGCCTTGATGAGGCCGATGGTGCCGACCTGGACGATGTCCTCCATCGGTTCGTTGCGGCTGCGGAAGCGCGCCGCGGCGTACCGGACCAGGGGGAGGTTGAGTTCGATCAGGGTGTCGCGCACATAGGCGCGTTCCGGGCTGTCCTGGTCGAGCGCGGAGAGCCGCAGGAACAGGGAGCGGGACAGGGTCCGGGTGTCGATGCCTTCCGAGCTGTGGAGCACGTCGGGTGCGGACTCGCTCTTGCTGAGTGTCAGCACCTTCGAGCTGCCCTGTTCTGCGGACATGCCACCCCCTTGAGGTCGCGTAACGGTCGCGGTGGGCGCTCCCGTCGGAAGGAACGCAGCCTCCACCTGAATACCGGCTGCGGAGGCCCCCCAAACGCACTTCCCGCAGAATGTCACAAGTCGGCAACACGCTGTAGTGACTTGTCGACATCTGCTCCCGGCATCCGCCCAGGAAGCGCGGGGTGCGCGCCAACTGCCGTGGCGCAGCTCACATGTGACGCCCCGGCAGCCGCTCCACCCCTGAGGGCTACGCCTCGATCCTGTTTGCGGAGCGAAGCCGTGCGAAGCTCCGGGCGAGGAGCCTTGACACATGCATCTGCGAGACGCCCAGCTCCGCGCTGATCTGCGACTGCGTCAGGTTGTTGTAGTACCGCAGGAGCAGGATCCGCTGCTCCCGCTCGGGCAGCTGGACGAGCAGATGCCTTACCAGATCGCGGTGTTCGACGCCGTCCAGTGCCGGGTCCTCGTAGCCGAGCCGGTCCACCAGGCCGGGCAGTCCGTCGCCCTCCTGCGCCGCCTCCAGCGAGGTCGCGTGGTAGGAGCGGCCCGCCTCGATGCAGGCCAGCACCTCCTCCTCGGTGATGCGCAGCCGCTCCGCGATCTCCGCGGTGGTCGGCGAGCGCCCGAAGGCGGTGGTGAGGTCCTCGGTCGCCCCGGTCACCTGCACCCACAGCTCGTGCAGCCGCCGGGGTACGTGCACGGTACGGACGTTGTCCCGGAAGTAACGTTTGATCTCGCCGATCACCGTGGGCATCGCGAAGGTCGGGAACTGCACCCCGCGCTCCGGGTCGAAGCGGTCGATGGCGTTGATGAGCCCGATGGTGCCGACCTGGACGACGTCCTCCATCGGCTCGTTGCGGCTGCGGAAGCGTGCCGCCGCGTACCGGACGAGCGGCAGGTTCGCCTCGATCAGCGCGGCCCGCACCCGGGTGTGCCGGGTGCTCCCCGGCTGCAGCGTGCCGAGTTCCGCGAAGAGGAGCTGGGTCAGCGCGCGGGTGTCCGCACCGCGCCGCTTCGCGGGCTCCTCACCGGGGTCCTGCCGCTCCGTCTCCGGCTCCGCTTGCGCTACCTGCTCCGCGCGTTCGTCCCGCTTCTCGCGGTCGCCCCGGTCATCCCGGTCATCCCGATCATCCCGGTCGTCCCGGCCGCTCCGGTCGCCCCCGCCGTCCCGTACTTCTCGCTCGTCCCGCACCTCCGTGTCCCGCTCGTCCGATTCCCGCTGGGGTGGAGCCTGAGGCGCAGTCCTGGCCGGCACGGTCGACGCCACCCCTCTTCGGAACATCGGAACAATCGGGACCTCGGAAGATGTATGTATGGGTAACTCTTCCGTCAAAAGCGGTCATAGCATCACAAGACATGCGCACCCTAAGCAAGCACCGCTTGACTCCGTGTTGACCGGCGGCTCGGGGGCGGATCGCCGGGGCCGGGCGGGCGGCTCATCGGGCGGCGCAACGGGGGCTCGGCGGGGCCCGGCGGGGGCCCGGCGGGCGGATCGACCGCTGCCGGGCGCGTGCGTCGGCAGGCGGCGCACGGGGGCGCCGCCCGCGGAACTCCCCTCTCAGGGCACCGGCCCCGGAACTCCGGCCTCAGAACTCGTAGTCGGCGATCACCCAGGTGGCGAACTCGCGCCAGAGCGCGGCGGCGGCCTGGTGCGCCGGGTGTTCGAGATAGCGGCGCAGCGCCTCGGCGTCCTCGACGGCCGAGTTGATGGCGAAGTCGTAGGCGATCGGCCGCTCGGTGATGTTCCAGGCGCACTCCCAGAACCGCAGCTCCTCGATCTCCCCGCCCAGCGCCCGGAAGGCCTCCGCCCCGGCCCGCACGCGCGGCTCCTCGCGCCGCACACCGTCGTTGAGCCTGAACAGGACGAGGTGGCGGATCACGTGCGCTCCCTGGGTGCCGGTGCGGTGGTGCGGCGGTGCGGCGATATGGCGTTACGGGGTACGGGCGGTCCGGGTGGGAGGGACCGCGGCTGCGCGGCCTAGTTGTCCTTGCCGCCGTTGGCCGCCCAGGTCATGAACTCACCGATGGACTTGGCGGCGCTGGATATCCCCTCGAAGCCCATCTGCACATAGTCGGCGGCCTTGGCCGGGTCGGTGATGATCACGTAGAGGACGAAGACCGCGGCGACGTAGACGGCGATCTTCTTCGACTGCACACCCACGCTGTGGCTCCCCTTGCCCGATGTCCCTCGTACTCCCCGCCTGACGGCGGCG
The DNA here is from genome assembly GCF_012273655.1 of Streptomyces physcomitrii. GTDB lineage: Bacteria > Actinomycetota > Actinomycetes > Streptomycetales > Streptomycetaceae > Streptomyces > Streptomyces physcomitrii. The sequence continues at coordinate 227,969 of NZ_JAAWWP010000007.1, forward strand.
AGTGTATCCCGCCCGGCTTCCGCGACCAGGGGGCAGAGTCCCCGCGCATCCGGCATTCCCTGATCAATGGGGCCGCGCGGAAGCGGGAGTTGGGCCGCCGTCCGCCCTTCCGTGGCCCGATCTCGCGGGTGGCGGGGGCGGGCGGCCGGGGCTCGGGCGGGGGAGGGGGCCGGGTGCTCGGTGGCCCGCCACGCGCCGGCAGAGGGAAGCACGAGGGGCCCGGTCCACCGGACCGGGCCCCTCGTCTTTCGGCGGTAGCGGAGGGATTTGAACCCTCGGTGACTTGCGCCACACTCGCTTTCGAGGCGAGCTCCTTCGGCCGCTCGGACACGCTACCGAGAGAGATCCTAGCCCACAGTCGGCGTGCGCCGAAATCCGTATCCGGGGGTCCGCACCGGCCCGGAAGCGGCGGCCCTCAGCGGGTGCGGAAGAACTCCGTGAGGAGGCGGGCGCACTCCTCGGCGAGGACGCCGGGGACCACCTCGGGGCGGTGGTTGAGGCGCCGGTCGCGGACCACGTCCCAGAGGGAGCCCACCGCCCCGGCCTTCTCGTCGCGGGCGCCGTAGACCACGCGGCCGAGGCGGGAGAGGACGATCGCCCCCGCGCACATCGTGCAGGGCTCCAGGGTGACCACCAGGGTGCAGTCCGCCAGGCGCCACTCGCCGCGGCGGTCGGCGGCCCGGCGGATGGCGAGGACCTCGGCGTGCGCGGTGGGGTCGCCGGTCGCCTCCCGCTCGTTGTGCGCCGTGGCGAGCGGGCTCCCGTCGGGCGCGAGCAGCACCGCGCCCACGGGGACGTCGCCGCCCGGCACCGCGAGCCGGGCCTGCTCCAGGGCGAGCCCCATCGCCGTACGCCAGGGATCGCGCAGCGGGTCCGCATCCGGCCCGGGATCCGGCACCCGGTACGGCCGCGGGTCCGGATCCGGGGTGCCGTCCTGCGCAGTGCTCATGCAGCGGAACCTATCGCCGGGGGCCGGCAGGTGGACGGGAGGGGGGAGGGGCGGGCGGCGGGATAGCGGCGGCTGCCCGAAGCCTCGAACCGAGCCCCGACCCCGGCCTCGACGCCGACCCCGACCCCCTAACGCACAGTCTCCAGAACCTCCGCCGCGCCCAGGGTCTCCGCGATCTCGCCGAGGGCGTCGTTGCTCGCGAGGGCGAGCAGGTCGGCCTCCGCGACGCCGAGGTCGGCGAGGACGGTGCGGTCGCCGAGGGGGCCCGCGGGGAGCGGGTCGAGGGCGTCGATGCCGTCGTCGTCCCCGGCCCCGGTGTCCTGGTCCGCCCCGGGTTCGCCGTCCTCGGTGCCGTCGAGGTCGAGCGAGTCCAGGTCGGCGCCGTCGTCGTCGGCTCCCGGTTCCCGGCCGAGGAGTTCGTCGGTGAGCAGGATCTCCCCGTACGAACTCCGCGCGGCGGCGGAGGCGTCGGAGACGTAGATACGCGGATCGTCCTCGCCCTCGACCCGGACGACGCCGAACCAGGCGTCCTCCTGTTCCACGAGGACGAGCACCGTGTCGTCGTCGACCGAGGCCTCGCGGGCGAGGTCGGTCAGGTCCGACAGGGTCTCCACATCGTCGAGCTCTGTGTCGCTCGCTTCCCACCCGTCTTCGGTGCGCGCGAGCAGTGCGGCGAAATACACCGTGACTCTCCCACTGTCTAGGGCCTGTTGGGGTTTCCCCGGCGGAGGCTGCGGACGGGAACGCAGGCGCGACCCGCTGTCGGAATCGTGGCAGATACAGCGCCGTCAGGAGAGGTCTTCCGCCCGCTGTGTTTCGCGCGCCTCGTCACAGTGGTGGCGTCCGGAGTCCGCGCCCGCCCCGGCTCCGCCCGGCGTCGGGGGCCCGTTCACCACCCGTTCACCAGCGGAAGGTCCGCATGCGCATCTGCTGGCGCATCCGCGCGGCCCGGGCGCGCCGCGGCTGGACCCGGTCGCGCAGTTCCCGTGCCTCGTTCAGGTCGCGCAGGAACTGGGCCCGGCGCTTGCGGCGCTCGGCCTCGGTCAGCTCCGGGCCACCCAGGGGGCCGTCCGCCCCCGGCAGCGGTTCCGCGCTCCCGGCGCCCGCTTCGGCGCTGCTCTGTTCCTGCTCCGGCATCGGCTACACCACCCCGGTCGATCCCTCTCACTTTCCCCCGGGTGGCCCGTTTGATGCCAGCGCGGGGCCGCCGGTGCCCTTGGCTACGCTGGTCGGTATGCGTCTCCACGTCGTCGACCATCCGCTGGTCGCCCACAAGCTCACCACCCTGCGCGACCGCCGCACCGACTCCGCCACCTTCCGGCGCCTCGCCGACGAGCTGGTCACCCTGCTCGCCTACGAGGCCACCCGGGACGTGCGCACGGAGCAGGTCGACCTCGAGACGCCCGTCTCGCGGACCACCGGCGTCAAGCTGGCCCGTCCCCGGCCGCTGGTCGTGCCGATCCTGCGCGCCGGTCTCGGCATGCTCGACGGCATGGTGCGGCTGCTGCCCACCGCCGAGGTCGGCTTCCTCGGCATGATCCGCAACGAGGAGACCCTCCAGGCCTCCACCTACGCCACCCGGATGCCGGAGGACCTCTCCGGCCGGCAGGTCTACGTCCTCGACCCGATGCTCGCCACCGGCGGCACCCTGGTCGCCGCGATACGCGAGCTGATCCGCCGCGGCGCCGACGACGTCACCGCGGTGGTCCTCCTCGCGGCCCCCGAGGGCGTCGAGGTCATGGAACGGGAGCTGGCCGGGACCCCGGTCACCGTCGTCACCGCCTCCGTCGACGAGCGCCTCAACGAGAACGGCTACATCGTCCCGGGCCTCGGCGACGCCGGGGACCGGATGTACGGGGCGGCCGAGTAGCGCCCGGAGCCGCTCGGACCGCGCATATCGGCCGGTAAGCGAAAACCGGCCACGAACACGGCCACGAATATGGCCGCATCAAGGGACCAAGGTCAGGAACGTGGCCGAAAAGAAGGGGTCGCCCGCACGCCGGGGCGGCCCCTTCGGCGTACGCCACCTGGCATCCGGCACCCGGGCGGGGCGCCCCGGAACCGGCATCCGGACGGGTGCCCCGGCCGAGCGCACGGCGTCCACGCAGTCGCGTACGGGATACCGAACCGTGTACGGGATCCCGGACCGCATACGGGACGCCGGACGGCGTAGGGGATGCCGGACCGCGTAGGGGATGCAGGTTCGCGTACCGGATGCGGGCTCGTGTACGGCATGCCGCCTCTGGCATACGGGACCGTCGCGCGCGAGGACGCGGAAAGCGGCCGGGCCCCTCAGCGGCAGTTGCTGCCCGAGGGCTTCGGTGCGGGGGAGGGGTGGCTCAGCCGGTCCAGGGCGCGGGTGGCGGTGGCCTTCGGGGCGAGCTTCTTGAAGGCGGTGCCGAGGATCAGGTCGACCTTGGCGTCCTTGCGGGCGTCGGCGCGCTTCTCGGCGCCCCCGAGCTGGGTGGCGAGCACCGGCAGCGAGGTGTCCAGGGCGGTCGTACGGCCGAGGAGGAGGCCGGTGCCGCGGACCTTCTTGTCGTACTCCTTGGTGGCGTTGCCGACCTCGCCGATCTTGAAGCCGCGCTTCTTCAGCTCGTCGGCGGTGTCCTTGGCGAGACCGCTGCGGGGCGTGGCGTTGAAGACGTTGACGGTGATCTTGCCGGGCGCGGGCGGCTTCGCGCCGGAGCCTCCGGAGCCGGTCTTGCCGCCCCCTGCCGAGGCACTGGCCGAGGCGCTCGGCGAGCAGGCGGGCGAGGTGGCCGCGGCGGTGTCGCCGCCACCGGAGAAGACGTCGATGAGCTGCAGGGTTCCCCAGCCGACCATGCCGAGGGCGGCGGCGGAGGCGATCGCGGCGAGCGTCCACCGGCCACGGCGGCGGGGCCTGCGCATGCGCGGATACTTCGATCCGGTGATGCGGTAGCGGCGACCCATGCCGGGGGGAGTGAGCATGCTCATGGGCGCAGCGTAGTGCGACGAGCGGACAATGCCTACCAGATGATCAACGCCTTGTTGCCGGTCCAACCCGAAAGGGCCAATTCCCTGTCGGTGGGTCGACGGAGGTTTCCCGGCGGGCCTGGGGGGAACCCCCGCGGCCGTCCACGGAATGGCGGGTTCCGGGCGCCTCGCTCCAGTCCCGGCGGCGGTCCCGGTGGGTGATCCGGGCGCGACTGGGCTGTTCGGGCCCCGGCCGGGAGCTTCGGGCGCGAAGGCCCTGCGGTGCGGGCCGGGGGTCAGGTGCGGTGCGGGCCGGGGGTCAGTCCAGTTCGAGGACGCGGGCGTGCAGCACCTGGCGCTGCTGGAGCGCGGCGCGGACGGCGCGGTGCAGTCCGTCCTCCAGGTAGAGGTCGCCCTGCCACTTGACGACGTGCGCGAACAGGTCGCCGTAGAAGGTCGAGTCCTCGGCGAGCAGGGTTTCCAGGTCGAGCTGGCCCTTGGTCGTCACGAGCTGATCGAGGCGAACCGGGCGCGGCGCGACGTCCGCCCACTGCCGGGTGCTTTCCCGGCCGTGGTCGGGGTACGGCCGGGAGTTTCCGATGCGCTTGAAGATCACACGGAAAGCCTACCGGTCCGGGCTCTTCGGGCGCAGCCATGGCGACGCTGCGTAATCCCGTCGTGCGGGCCGGACAGAGCGGATTCCCGGCGTCAAAAGGCGGCAAAGGGGCGGCCCGAAGTGTCCGGAGAAAGCGCTCGCCCTCACCGGGCCCGGCAACCAGGGGGCCCGTATTCGCCCGAAAGGGGCAGCGGAGCGCCCGGACGCCGGTCCGCTCCCGTACGCGTGAATTTTCCGTGCGCGGGCGGCGCGACTACGTTGCGTTCCGGCTGTCCGGCTGTCCGGCTGTCCGGCTGTCCGGCTGTCCGGCTGTCCGGCTGTCCGGCCGTCCGGGTCCCGGCGCCCGGCCATCCGGCCTCGCCTACTCGGCGGGCCCGGCCGTCTTCGCTGCCTTCGCCGCCTTGGCCGCCGCCTTCATCTCCTGCTTGTGGGCGCGGACCTTCGCCAGCGACTCGGGCCCGGTGATGTCGGCGGCGGAGCGGTGCGCCCCCTCCTCGCCGTACGGGCCCGCGGCCTCCCGCCAGCCCTCGGGCCGTACCCCGAGCTGCTTGCCGAGCAGGGCGAGGAAGATCTGCGCCTTCTGCTTGCCGTAGCCGGGCAGCTCCTCCAGGCGCCGGCGCAGCTCCCGGCCGGAGGCGGCGTCCTCCCAGACCGCGCTCGCCGAGCCGCCGTAGTGCGCGACGAGGTACTGGCACAGCTGCTGCACCCGCCCCGCCATCGAGCCCGGGTAGCGGTGCACCGCGGGCTTCTCGGCGAGCAGGGCGGCGAAGGCCTCCGGGTCGTACGAGGCGATCTCGTCCGCGTCGAGGTCCTCGGCGCCCATCCGCCGCGCGATGGTGTACGGCCCCGCGAAGGCCTTCTCCATGGTGACCTGCTGGTCCAGCAGCATGCCGACCATCGCCGCGAGCGGGCTGCGGCCGAGCAGCGCGTCGGCCTCGGGCTGCTGGGAGAGGTGAAGGGTGGCGTCCATGCCCCGATGATCCCGCCTCGGGGCGCGCCCCGCAGCCTCCCGGCCCCGCCCACGGGGCGCCCGACGCGGCCTCCCGGCCCCGCCGCGCGCCCCCGCACCCCGCCGCGCGCCCGCCCAACCGGTCTACCGGTCGAAGAGCGCGTTGAACTCCCCGTACGTCACCGGCTCGGACAGCGTCGAGTAGGTGCCCTCGGCGTGCAGTTCGGCCGCCGCCCGGCGGGCCACCGCGTACGCGGCGGAGGCGACCGAGGAGCCGAGGCTGACCCGCGCCGCGCCCGCCTTGCCCAGTTCGGCGACCGAGGGCGCGCCCGGCCCGACCAGGATGTTCAGCGGCACCGCGATGCCCTCCGCGAGCTGGGCCACGGTGTCCAGGTCGGTGACCCCGGGGACGAAGACGCCGTCGGCGCCCGCCGCGACATAGGCCGCAGCGCGCTCCAGCGTCGCGGTGAGGCGGCCCTCGGGCGCGCCGATGCCGCGCAGATAGGTGTCGGTACGGGCATTGAGGAACAGCGGTACGCCCGCGGTGTCGGCGGCGGCCCGGGCGGCGGCGATCCGCGCCGCCTGCTCGGCGACCGGGAGCAGGGCCGCGCCCTCGTACCGGGCGTCCTCCAGGTTGACGCCGACGGCCCCTGCGGCGAGCACGCCCTCCACGGTGCGGGCGACCCCGGCCGGGTCCTCCGCGTACCCGCCCTCGATGTCCGCGGTCACCGGCACCCGCACCGCCCGTACCACCCGCGCCACCAGGGCGAGGGCCTCCTCGGGTGTCAGCCGGTCGCCGTCGCCGAAGCCGAGGGCCCAGGCGGCGCCCGCGCTGCTGGTGGCGATCGCGGGGGCGCCGGCCTCCTCGGTCAGCCGGGCGCTGGCCGCGTCCCAGGCGTTGGCGAGGGCGAGGGGGGCGCCGCCTCGGCGCACATGGAGGGAGCGGAAGGCCTGGGCTCGGTCGCGCAGCGCATCGCGCAAGGTGGTGTCCATGCCCTGATCCAACTCGGTGGCGACCCCCGGCGTCCGGCGGATTTCCGACATCGCGGTCCGGACCCCTCCGCCGCCTCCGTACGGGCCCCTCCGCCGCCTCCGCGCGGGCCCTCCTCCGCCCCCTCCGTACGGGGCGGAGCCGGTGGCACGGTGCGGGCTCAGACCAGGTCGATGTGGACGTTGGTCGACTTCACCCGGGCGGTGGCCTGCATGCCGACCTCCAGGCCGAGTTCCTCGACGGCCTCCCGGGTGAGCAGCGAGACGAGCCGGTGCGGGCCCGCCTGGATCTCGACCTGGGCGGCGACGTCGCCGAGCTTCACCGCGGTGACGATCCCGGGGAAGGCGTTGCGCGCGGAGGTGTACGGCTCCTCTTCCTCGCCGGTACCGCCCTGGGCCAGTTCGACGGAGAAGGCGGCCAGCGCCCCGCCGTCGACGAGGCGCCGCCCGTTCTCGTCGCGGTGCGTGCTGAGGCGGCCGCCGTCGGCCCAGCGGCGCGCGGTGTCGGGACTCACGCCGAGGAGGCGTGCCGCCTGGCCGATGGAGTAGGAAGGCATGTGCGGGAATCTAGCGGATCGGCGACCGGCGTCCGCGGGCCGTGGTGTGAGGGCTCCGGGCATCCGCGGGCCGTTTGGCGCGGAGCCCGGGCAGCCGTGGGCGGGGGACGGGGGCGGAAACCGCGCGCCGCCCCCGTCCCCCGCCCCGCCTCCGCCTACGAGGCGAACGGCACCTGCACCCGCGCCCTGCTCGCCCCCTCCGCCACCGGCGACCGCCACAGCCCCTTGGCGGCGAGCAGCGGCAGTACGCCCTCCCCGAACCAGTAGGCCTCCTCCACGTGCGGGTGCCCGGAGAGGACGAACTCCTCGATGCCGAGCGCCGCGTACTCCTCGATGCGTGCGGCGACCTCGCGGTGGCTGCCGACCAGGGCGGTGCCCGCGCCGCCCCGGACCAGGCCGATGCCCGCCCACAGGTTCGGCGAGACCTCCAGGCGCTCGGGGCTGCCGCCGTGCAGGGCCAGCATCCGGCGCTGCCCCTCCGACTCGGAGCGCCCGAGGCCCTCCTGCACGGCGGCGATCGCCTCCGGGGTGAAGCCGTCGAGCAGGCGCCGCGCCTCCGCCCAGGCGGCCTCGGAGCTGTCCCGGCTGATCACGTGCAGCCGGATCCCGAAGCGGGGTGTCCGGCCTTCCCGCGCGGCGAGTTCCCGTATCCACTCGATCTTCTGCCGTACCTGCGCGGGCGGTTCGCCCCAGGTGAGGTACACATCGCTGTGCCGGGCGGCGACTTCACCGGCGGCCGGTGAGGAGCCGCCGAAGTACACCTCGGGCACCGGGTCGGGCAGCCGCTCCAGGCGGGCGTTCTCCACGGCGAGGTGCCTGCCGTGCCGGGTCACCTCGGTGCCGCGCCACAACTCCCGCACGATGTCGAGGAATTCACCGGTACGGGCATAGCGCTCGGCCTTGCCGAGGAAGTCGCCGTAGGCGCGCTGCTCGTGGCTCTCGCCGCCGGTGACGACATTGAGCAGGAGCCGCCCGCCGCTGTGCCGCTGGTAGGTCGCCGCCATCTGGGCCGCGTAGGTCGGCGAGACGAAGCCGGGGCGGAAGGCGACCAGGAATTTGAGGCGCTCGGTCTGCTGGCTGAGCATCGCGGTGGTCAGCCAGGCGTCCTCGCACCAGGCACCGGTGGGGGTCAACGCGCCCTCGAAGCCCAGCTGTTCGGCGGCGCGGGCGATCTGCGCGAGATAGCCGAGGGTGGCCGGGCGCTGGCCGCCCGCGGATCCGGCGGGCAGCCCGTGGCCACCGCCGACGACATGGCGGCTGTCGCCGTAGGTGGGCAGGAACCAGTGGAAGGTCAGGCTCACGGTGTCTCCAGGTGGTGCGGGGGTGCGGCCCGCGGATCCGGGCCGCACGGCGAGTGGGGTGGGGCCCCGAGGGCCGGGGCGGCGGCTACAGGAGCCCGTGGCGTGGTGGGCGGATGCCGGACAGGGCGTGGCGGCCGAGGTGCTGGAGCTTCCAGCGGGCCGGGTCGTGCAGGGTGTGGGTGCGGGCGTCGCGCCAGTGCCGGTCCAGGCCGAGCGAGGCGAGGGCCGCGCGGGTGCCCGCGACCTCGAAGAGCGCGCTCGCCACCTCGACGGCCGCCTTGCCGGACTGGACCTTCGCCGCGGCCACCGCGAGCGAGGCGGCGGCCGCGCTCTCCTCGTCGAGCGCGGCGCGCGCGGTGTCGACCTCCTCGGCGGCCTGCACGAGCAGCGCCTTCGCCGACCGTACGAGCAGGTCGAGTTCGCCGAAGCGCTGGACGAGCAGCGGGTCCTCGGCCGCCGTCCCGCCCCAGCCGCGGTCCACGCTCTCGAACCAGGGCCGGGACTTCGTGGTGACGAACTCCGCCGCGGTGGCGAGCGCGTCCCCGGCGATACCGGTGTCGATCGCCGCGTGCAGCAACTGGGCCAGAGCGCGGTGGAGTTGGGGCCCGCGGAAGGTGAGGTGGTGCGGCAGTACGCGGTCGGCGGGGACCGGCACCGCGTCCAGGTGGACGGTGCCGCTCGCGGTGGTGCGCTGGCCGAGCCCGTCCCAGTCGTCCTCGACCCGCAGGCCGGGAGCGGTGCGCGGCACACAGGCGACGTACAGCTCCTCGTCCCGTACGTCCCGGGCGAGGACCGGGATCCAGTCGGCGAACAGCGCGCCGGTGGAGTAGTTCTTCACCCCGGTGAGCAGCAAGTGGCCGCCGTCCGGGGCGGGTTCGAGGCGGGTGCGGAGGTCCTGGACGTGCCGGGTGCCCGCCTCGGACTGGGCGTTGCCGAGTCTGCGTCCGGCCAGGATCTCGCGGAAGAAGAACTCCTGCTGGGCCGGGGTGCCTTGGCGCCGCAGCACGGCCACGTACACGAAGTGGCTCTGCGGGATCTGCGCGAGGCTCGCGTCGGCGCCCGCGAGCAGCCGGAAGACCTCCGCGAGGGTGCGCGCGCCCACCTCGGCGCCGCCGTACGCCGCGGGCACCGTGACCGCGAGCAGCCCGGAGGCCGAGAGCCGGTCCAACTCCGCCCTGGGCAGGCGCCGTTCGCGGTCCCGCTCGGCGGCACCTGCGCGGAAGGCGTCCGCCAGCTCGCGCGCGGTCCGCAGCACCTCGGCGTCGGTCTTGAGGACGGTCGCGTGAGGCTCGACGTCCGTCGGGGGCACGGCAGTTGTCGGCTCGTACGGCGAACCGGCCGATGACTGGGGCATGGTGGTCGCTCCCGGTCAGGCGGTGGCGGCGAGACGGGCGGGGGCCGCGCGGTGCACCGCCGCCGAGAACTGGTCCAGCAGCGGGAGCAGCGCCTGCTCCGCCGCCGGGGCCAGTACGGTGCGGCCGTCCGGGCGGGCCTCGATGTCGCGGTCGATCACGAACCAGCCCGGCACGATGTGCAGCGCGCCCATCGAGGAGAGCACCGGGCGCAGCGCGTAGTCCACCGCGAGGACATGCGCCGGGGAGCCGCCGGTGGCCAGCGGCAGCACCGTCTTGCCGGTGAGCGCGTACTGCGGCAGCAGGTCGAGCAGGCACTTCAGGAGTCCGGAGTACGCCGCCTTGTAGACCGGGGTGCCGACCACGATCCCGTCGGCCGCCTCGATCAGCTCCCGCACCCGGACCAGCGCCGGGTGCGCGAAGTCGGCGCCGAGCAGCGCCTCGGCGGGCAGCTCCCGTACGTCGAGCGGGACGACCCGGTGGCCCTGGGAGGCGAGCCGCGCGTCGAGGAGGCGGAGCAGCCGGGCCGTACGGGAGGTGGCGGAGGGGCTGCCGGAGAGGGACAGGACGGTGGGCATGGGGTCTCCCCTGGTGAGTGGTGGGCGGGGCGGCACGGGCGGCCGGGCGGGTGCGTAAGGGTGCGGGAGGCGGCGTACGCGTTCGGGTGCGGGGGCGTACGGGGTTCGGATGCGGGCGGGGGCGTCCGGGGCGGGCCGGTGGGGTGGTGGACCGGTCGGGCGGCGGGTCAGGCCGGGGCGCCGGCGGTGCGGTCCGCCTTCTCCCGCTCGGCCGCCTCCAACTCCCTGACCAGGGGCAGCACCCGCTTGCCGAAGTACTCGACCTCCTCCAGGTAGTGCAGGAAGCCGAGGAGGAAGAGGTCCACGCCGAGCCGCCGGTAGGCGACGATGCGCTCGGCGATCTGCTCGGGGGTGCCGATGAGTCCGGTACGGAAGCCGTCGTTGTACTGGACCAGGTCCTCGAAGGAGGAGTCCTGCCACATCCCCTTGCCGTCCCCGGCCGACTGCCCGGCCTGGCGCACCGCGTCCCGGAAGCCGTGCACCGCCTCGGTGTCCGCCTTGGCGACGATCTCGCGCAGCGTCTCGCGTGCCTCGGCCTCGGTGTCGCGGGCGATGAGGAAGCCGTTCAGCCCGAACTTCGGTGCCGGGCGGCCGGCTCGGTCGGCGGCCCGGGCCACGTCCTGGAGCTGCTCGGTGACCCCGGCGAAGTCCTTGCCGTTGCTGAAGTACCAGTCCGAGACCCGTCCGGCCATCGCGCGGGCGGCGGTGGAGTTGCCGCCCTGGAAGATCTCCGGATGGGGGCGCAGCTCGTCCCGTACCGGCTTCGGCTTCAGCGAGAAGTCGCGGATACGGTAGAAGTCGCCCGCGAGTTCGGCGTGGTCCTCGGTCCACAGGGAGCGCAGGGCGCGGATGAACTCCTCGGCCCTGCGGTACCGCTCGTCGTGCTCCAGCCAGGGCTCGCCCAGGGCCGTGAACTCCCCCTTGAACCAGCCGCTGACCACGTTCACCGCGAACCGCCCACCCGACAACTGGTCGGCGGTGGCCCCGAGTTTGGCAAGGACCCCCGGGTGCCACAGCCCCGGGTGGACGGCCGCGATCACCTTCAGCCGCTCGGTCGCGAGCAGCAGCGCCAGGCTGAAACTCGTCGACTCGTGCTGGAACTCGGCGCCGTAGCTGGCCATGTAGCGGACCTGGCTGAGCGCGTACTCGAAACCGTTGTTCTCGGCGAGTACGGCCAGCTCGCGGTTGTAGTCGTAGCCCCAGTCGGTGCGCTGCTCGATCCTGCTGGTCACCAGGCCCCCGCTGACATTGGGCACCCAATAGGCGAACCGCGCGGGGGAGTTGGGGGAGTCGGGAGGGCTGGGGGACATGAGGTGCTCCTGGGGAGGAAGGGAAAGGCGATCACGGGACGGGGACAGCCGTCAGCCGGTCTCCTGCTCGGCGGCGGAGACCGGCGCGCGGCGGCGGGACACCGCGTACCGGGTGCGGAGGCGGGGACGGGCACGGAGGCGCGGGCGCCCCGGGGTGTCGGGCGGCGCGGCAGCACGGAGTGCGGGAGGCGGACTCGCGGGTGGCCCGGCGCGGTGGCCGGTGCGGCACTCGGGGTGGTCACGGCCGCGAGGCCGCACACTCAGGGGCGCAACCGGCACGGCTCGGGCACGGGTGGCGGGGGCCTCAGGCCGGCCCGCCCGGCGGCCGGGCCTCAGGCGGCGCGGTCGCGACAGACGGCGCTGGAGACACGGGCGAGGTCGACATGGAGCCGCCGCGTGAGGTCCGATCGCTTCGTCATGCGCACGATTGAACCAAGCCGCAGGGGGTTTGGTCGAATAGGCATTCGCGACACCCTGCTAGGGTTTCCCTTTCACTAGGGCCCCTGGGGGTGCCGGACAGCGGGCCGGAGGACAGTACGGAGGCAGGCCCCCCGATGCGTATCGAGCAGCTCGAATACATCACCGCGGTCACCCGGCTCGGCTCGCTGCGCAGGGCCGCCGACGCCCTCCACCTCTCGCAGCCGGCGCTCAGCGAGACGGTCCGCAACCTCGAACGCGAACTGGGCGTGGACCTGCTCGACCGCCGCCGCTCCGGGGCCACCCTGAGCGCGGAGGGCAGCGAACTCCTCCCGCACATCACCACCGTCCTGGAAGCCGTGGACGAACTGCGCCGGGCCGCCCGCAACCAGCACCTGACCAGCCGGATGGTGCGCCTCGGGACGGTGAACTCGGCGACCGTTCCGCTGCTCGTGCCGACCCTCCAGGACTTCCGCCGGGCGCATCCGGACACCCAGGTCGAGGTGGTCGGCTCCCAGCAGGCGGACATCCACCGGGCGCTGCTCGAAGGCGGCCTCGACCTCGGCCTGGTCAACTACCTCAGCGGTGACGACATCACCCCGGGCCTGGACACCACCGAACTGCTGCGCGGCCGCCCGGTGGTGTGCCTGCGCCCGGACAGCCCGCTGGCCGCCCTGCCCGCCGTCGGCGTGGCGGACCTGCTCGGCCAGCCGCTCATCGTGATGCGCGCGGGCTATGTGATGCACCGCTATGTGCACCGGCTCCTCGCGGGCCGGGCGCCGACCTTCTCGTACTCCACCGACGGCGCCGAGATGGGCAAGCTGATGGTCGCCGAGGGCCTCGGTGCCACCGTGCTGCCGGACTTCAGCGTGCTCGGCGACCCGCTCGAACGGCTGGGCGCGCTCACCTGCCGCCCGCTCGCCGACGACACCACGACCGAGGTCGTCCTGGTCCTCCAGCGCCGCCAGTCGACCACGGGCACCGCCCCGCACGCGGCCCGCAGCCTGCACGCCATGTTCCGCGACCGGGCCCGCCGCCACCGCCGGGAGGAACAGGACCGGCGGCAGCCCCCGCCGAGTTGAGGGCCGCGCGCCGGGCGCGGCCCTGGAGCCGCCGCCGGCTCCACCCGCCTTGCATAGGCTGTGAATATAAAAAGGCTATGCTTCGCGGGTGAGCCGTCAAGACACCGCCCCCGGGGCCTCCGCCGCCGTCGGAGCAGCCCTCTACGGCCTGGCCACCAGGGCCGCGAGGCGCCTGCCCCGGGACCTCAGCCTGACCTCCGCCGCGACCCTGGCCACCCTGGACCGGACGGGCCCGCGCCGCATCACCGATCTGGCCGCGGTCGAGGGCGTCACCCAGCCCGCGATGACCGCCCTGGTCCGGGTGATGGAGCAGTCCGGCCTGGTCGAGCGCCGGGGCGACGCGTCCGACAAGCGGGTCACCCTGGTGTACCTGACCGAGGACGGCGCCTCCTATGTCCGGACGCGGCGCCAAGCGGGCGTCCACGCCTTCGAGCGGCTGCTCGGCGAACTCACCGGCGACGAGGTCGAGGCGCTGGTGGCGGCACTCCCCGCGCTGGAGCGGCTGGCGGAACTCGAAAGCCAGGACCGCGAAGGGCCGCGGCCGTGAGCGAGCGGTCGGTGATGCGCTCATCCCCGTACTGATGCACGCACTTTCGTACTGGAGGTTCCATGCCCAAGGGCTACTGGGTCAGCGTCTACCGCACCATCTCGGACCCGGAGAAGCTGGCCGCCTACGACAAGCCGGCCGCTGCGGCCGTCGCCGCCGGAGGCGGTCGGGTCCTCATCCGCGGCGGCCGGGCCGTGGCCTATGACGCCGGGCTCGCCGAACGCACCGTCCTGGTCGAGTTCGACAGCTTCGAGCAGGCCGTCGCGGTGCGCGAGAGCGCGGCCTACCAGGAGGCGCTGGCCGCCCTCTCCGACGGCGTCGAACGCGACTTCCGCATCGTCGAAGGCACCGACTGACCGAGCGCCGGCCGACTGCGGCGAGCCGGTCCCCGAAGCCGGGCGGTCCTGGAGCGACTGGCTCCATGAACTGGCTTACTCGTACGGGGACTTGCGACCGGAGCCGCGAACTCTGCTTCCTCCGAGAGGACTTGCGACCGGCTTGGCGAACTCGGCTTGTCCTGAGTGGACTTGCATTCGGGCTCGGGAACTCGCCCTTTCCTACGGGAACTTGCGACAGGATCCGCGAACTGGGCGTCCGTTACGAGGACTTGCCCGGGCCTCACGCCCGCCGCCCCCCCCCGGCATCACTCCCTACCCGGTGCCGCCCCCGGCTCCGGCAGCCCTGTCCCCCGGCAGTCCACATCCCCCGCCGGGACCGTTCCGTCCACGAGGAAGGCGGCCGTGGTGCCGTCCACGCAGCTGTTGCCGCGGCTGGCGAAGACGCCGTGCGAGTAGTCCTCGTGGAGGGTCACCAGGCGGGAGCCGGGCAGCCGCTTCCGCAGCGCGCGGGCGCCCTCGATCGGGGTGACCGGATCGTGCGCGGCGGCCACGAGCAGCACCGGTGGCGCCTGGCGGCTGCCGAGCGGCGTGCCCCGGGCGGGCCGGTGGTGCCAGTAGGCGCAGACCGAGGCCTCCATCCCGGTCAGTACCGGCAGCGGGTCGCGCTCGCGCAGGGCGCGCAGATCGGCGAGGAGGCGCCCGGTGCCGGGGGCGGGCCCGTCGGCGCACTTCACGGCGCGGTTGGCCGCCTCGTACGTACGTGACTCCGGGCTGTCGAAGGGCTCTTCGGGGCGCAGACCGGCCGTGCTGCCCGCGCGGAGGTAGGCGCGCAGTCCGTCGGCGAGCGGGGTCCAGCGTTCGGTGCGGCCGAGGGCGCGGTAGACGGCGCGGTCGAACTCGGCTGCTCCGAAGGCGTTTTCGGGCCGGGCGGCGAGCGCGGCGCGGACCTTCGCGTAGGAGCGGCGTACGGCGGCGGCATCGGTGCCGAGGCCGAAGCGCTCCGCGTGCCGGGCGGCCCAGTCGAAGAAGTCCGCGCGCTGGCGCAGGAGTTCGCGGCTCTGGCGGAGGTCGAATCCGTACCAGGACCAGGGGCCGACGACGCTGTCGAGCACCATCTGCCCCACCCGGTGCGGGAAGTGAGCGGCGTAGGCGGCGCCGAGGTAGCTGCCGTAGGAGACGCCGAGGAAGCCGATGCGCCGCTCGCCGAGGGCGGCCCGCAGGGCGTCCATGTCGCGCGCGGTCTCGGCGGTGGACAGGTGCGGCAGCCGGGCGCCGAGGCCGGTGGCGCAGTCCGCGGCGGTGGCGCGCAGGCCGCGCAGATAGCCGCGTTCGGCGGCGGGGCCCACCGGGACGGGATCGGCGCCCGGGCTCGCGAAGAGGCCGCCCATGGCTCCGCAGTCGGCGGGTGCGCTGCGGCCGGTGCCGCGCGGGTCGAAGCCGATGACGTCGTACGCGCGCCGGACGCTCTCGGGGAGTTTGGCCCGCTTCGTCACGGCATAGGGCAGTCCGGAGCCGCCGGGCCCGCCCGGGTTGACCAAGAGCACGCCGCGCCGCTCGGCGGGGATGCCGGTGGCGCGCACCCGGGAGACCGCCATCTCCAGCGAGGGTCCGGCGGGCCGGGTGTGGTCCAGGGGGACCCGGAGGCCGGCGCACTCCACGCGGTCCGGGCCCTCGGGGTCGGGGACGGAGTCCGGGCAGGGGCCGAAGTGCACGGCGGGAGTGGGGAGTTGGGGCTCGGCCCCGGCGGTCGCGCGGACGGTCGGGGGAGTGGTCGGGGGTATGGCCGCCGCCGGGCCCGCGGGCAGCAGGGCGCCCGTGGTGGCGGCGAGCGCGCAGAGCAGCGCGGTGCGGCGGAGGGCGGGTGAGGCAGGCACGGGGTCTCGCATTCGCGGGGGTGGGGCGTTCGGTTCGGGCGGAGGGTTTGTCGGCTCTCGTCGGTATTCGGTCCGGTGTCGGGGGTGGAGTGCGGGGTGAAGTGACAATGAAAATGATTATCGTTAGTGTGTGTCTCGGTCAAGACGGCTTCCGGCTGTCCGTGGGGCTGTCGGCTGTCCGTGGGGCTGTCGGCCGACGGCCGAACCGCCCTGCGGGCCCGGCGCCCCGGCCGCACCGGACCGACCGCCCCCTCGCTGAGCCGCGACGGGCGGCGCCCTGGCGTACCGGCGGCGAGAAGCAGCGACAGCAAGCACTACGAGCACCACCACAAGCACTACGAGCACCACAAGCACGGCAAACGACGGGACGAGAGAGGGAGGCGCAGCGTGGCTCATCTGCTGATGGTCGAGAGCTGGGTGGGGTCGATGAGCAGGCTCCTGCCCCGGGCGATCCGCGAGGGCGGGCACGAGTTCACGTTCCTCACCCGGGACCTGCACCACTACCTGCGCGCCGCGCCGGAGGGCACCGCCCACCCGCTGCTCGGCGCCCGCAACATCCTCACCGCCGACACCAACGACCTCGGCGAGGCGCCCGCCACCGGCCCCGGAATCCCGGACGGCGGCCTCCTCCCGTACGTGGAGCGGCTGCACCGGAGCCTGGGCTTCGACGGGGTGCTGACCTCCTGCGACTACTACCTGCCCGCGGTCGCCCGGATCGCGGAGCACCTCGGCCTGCCAGGGCCCTCCTACGCGGCGGTCTCGGCGGCCTGCCGCAAGGACCGTACGCGGGAGGTGCTGGCCGCGGCCGGTCTGCCGGGGCCGGGGTACGCGCGCTGCGCCGACCTGGCCGAGGCGACCGCCGCCGCGGCGGAGCTGGGCTATCCGCTGGTGCTGAAGCCGGTGGACCTGTGTGCCGGGATGTTCGTACGCCGGGTGGACGACGAGCGCCAACTCACCGAAGCCCACCGGGCCTTGGCGGGCTTCCCGGTCAACGCGCGCGGCCAGCGGCGCGAACCGGTCGTCCTGCTGGAGGAGTTGCTCGACGGACCCGAGGTCAGCGTGGAGACCGTCTCGTACGGTGGCCGTACCCGGGTGGTCGGGGTGACCGACAAGAGCATCGGCGGGGCGCCCGCCTTCATCGAGACCGGGCACATGTTCCCGGCCGCGCTGGACGCCGAACAGGCCGCCGGGGCACGGGAGACGGCCCTGCGCGCGGTGGCGGCGCTGGGGCTCGACGAGGTGGTGGCGCACACCGAGATCAAGCTCACCCGGCGCGGTCCCCGGGTGGTCGAGGTCAATCCGCGCCCGGCCGGGAACCGGATCACCGAGCTCGTCCGCCATGTCACCGGCATCGATCTCGCCGCCGCCTGTGTGGAGGTCGCCCTCGGCCGGGAGCCCGAACTCACGCCCCGGGACACGGGCTTGCGCAGCGCGGCCGTGGGCTTCCTGGTCCCGGAGCGTGCAGGGGTCCTCGAAGCCATCGACGGCCGGGACCGGCTGGACGCCGAGCAGGCCGAGCTGATCGAGGTCCAACTCGCCGAGCCGGGACGGGCGGTGAAGGCGGCGGGCAGCAACAACGAGTACCTCGGGCATCTGATGGCCGGGGACCCGGAGGGGCCGGGCGCCCGCGCCCGTGTCGAGGACCTGCTCGCCCAGCTCTGTCCCCGGATGGTGTCCCTGTGACCGCCCGCCACCTCACCAACGCACCAACCAACGCACCAACCAACACACCCACCAACGCATCCGCATCCGCGCCCCGCCCCGCGGACCCCGCCCTCCCCCTGGCCTCCTCCTACGAGGACCTGCTCACCCGGGTCCGCGCCGGTGAGCTGGGCCCCGACCCGCGCGAGGAGCGTGTGGCGGTGGCCTTCGGCACCCGGCAGGCGGTGCGGCACGACGGGCGCGGCGGCGGCTACCGCAACGAGGTGCTGAGCCTGCGGCTCGGTGCCGCGGTGGGTTCCTGCGCCGTGGAGCCGGGGCAGCTGCCCGCCGAGGCGCTGGACGACTGCGTGGGCGCCGATGTGGCGAGCCTGCTCGGGCATCCGCTGCCCGCGGTGCGGGTTGCCGCCCTGGACGCCTATCTGCTGCGGCACTTCCCGCACCTGCCGGAGAACGGCGCCTCGCCCTGGTCGCTACCGCCGGGCAGTTCGCTGGAGAAGTCCCGGGCGCGGGCCCGCGGTGTCGTCGGCCTGCTCGACCTGCCGCCCGGCGCCCGGGTCCTGGTGGTGGGCGTCGTCAACTCCCTCCTGGAAGCCCTGCGCGAGCGCGAACTCGCCTACGTACCCTGCGATTTGAAGGGCGGCACCACCGAGTGGGGCGAGCCGGTGCGCACCGGTGCCGCCGAGGCCCTGGACGAGTGCGCGGCGGTGCTCGCCTCCGGGATGACGCTCGGCAACGGCAGCTTCGAACCGCTGCGGCGGCACGCGAAGCACCACGGCAAGCAGCTGGTGATGTTCGCGCAGACCGGCAGCGCGGTGCTGCCGCGGCTGCTCGGCGCCGGGGTGAGCGCGGTCTGCGCGGAGCCCTACCCCTTCTTCTGGCTGGACGGCGGCCCCGGTCTCGTGCACCGCTACCGGGCCGCGCCCGGCCGCTCCGG
The DNA here is from genome assembly GCF_012273655.1 of Streptomyces physcomitrii. GTDB lineage: Bacteria > Actinomycetota > Actinomycetes > Streptomycetales > Streptomycetaceae > Streptomyces > Streptomyces physcomitrii. The sequence goes on from NZ_JAAWWP010000007.1 coordinate 246,362, forward strand.
GGCCACCGCCGCGTCCCGCCGCTCCGGGGCCGCCGCGGACCGGTCCGCCCGTACCGCCGGGAACGGGGCCGCCCGATGAGCCCCGCCCCCGCCCTGCTCGCCGCCCCGCGCGGCAACCGAGAGCTGCTCGCCCTCCTCGGACGTACCCCGATGGCCCGGATCACCGCCGAACTGCCCTGCCCGCAGCCCGGGTTCTGGGCCAAGCTCGAAGGGCTCGGCGCGGGCGGCATGAAGGCACGGCCCGCCGTCGCGATGCTGCTCGGCGCCCGCGAGCGCGGCGAACTGCGCCCGGGCGCACCGGTGGTGGAGTCCACCTCGGGCACCCTCGGCATCGGCCTCGCCTTCGCCGGACAGGCCCTCGGCCACCCGGTCGTCCTGGTCGGCGACAGCGAACTGGAGCCTTCCGTACGGCAGTTGCTGCGCACCTACGGGGTGCGCCTGGAGCTGGTGGAGCGGCCCGCCGTGCAGGGCGGCTGGCAGGCGGCGCGGCTGGCCCGGCTGCGGGAGCTGCTCGCCGAACTGCCCGGCGCCTACTGGCCCGACCAGTACAACAACCCGGATAACACCGCGGGTTACGCGTCTCTCGCCGCCGAGATGGCCGCCGGACTCGACCATCTGGACGTCCTGGTGTGCAGCGTCGGCACCGGCGGGCACAGCGCCGGGGTGGCCGCGACCCTGCGCCGCCACTGGCCCGCGCTGCGCCTGATCGGCGTGGACGCCACCGGCTCCACGATCTTCGGCCAGCCCGCGCGGCCCCGTCTGATGCGCGGCCTCGGCAGCAGCATCCACCCCCGCAATGTCGCCTACGAGGCCTTCGACGAGGTGCACTGGGTGGGGCCCGCCGAGTCGGCCGACGCCTGCCGCAGGCTCGCCACCGGCAACTTCGTCAGCGGCGGCTGGAGCACCGGCGCGGTCGCCCTGGTCGCCGCCTGGGCCGCCCGCGTCCACCCGGGCGCGGTCGTCGCCACCGTCTTCCCGGACGGCCCGCACCGCTATCTCGGCACCGTCTTCGACGACGGCTTCGCCGCCGCGCACGGACTCGACCTCGCCCGTGCGGCCCGGCGGCCGGTCGAGATCCCGCACCCGGCCGCCGCCGAGGCCACCGGCTGGGCCCGCTGCCGCACCGTGACCGACCCGCTGCGGCGCCCCGCCCGCGTCCCCGGCCGCCCCGCCCGCGTCCCCGGCCGCCCCGCCCGCGTACCCGACCGCCTCGCCCCCGCGGCCGAGCCCGCCGCCCTCGCCCCTCTCGCACCCCCGGAGGCACCGTGAAGGCCGCTCAGCAGACCGTGCGGCTGCGCCTCGCCGAACCGCTGCGGATATCCCGGTCCACGATGGCCGCCAGGGACGCCGTCTGGCTGGCGGTCGAGCACGAGGCCCGTATCGGCCACGGCGAGGCGGTGACCAGCACGTACTACGGGCTGGACGCCGGGACGCTCGGGCGGCTGTGCGCCGAGGCGGGCCGCGAGCTGGCCCGGTTCGCCGAGCCGGAGAGCGCCCTGGACGCGCTGCGCTCCGGTGGACTCCGCTGCGCCCAGGGCCCGCCCGCGGTGACCGCGGCCGTCGACTCGGCCCTGCTCGACCTGGTCGGCAAGCGCGCGCTGCGCCCGGTGCACCAGCTGCTCGGCGCCACCGAGCCGCCCCGGGCGGCGACCGCGCGCACCCTCGGCATCAGCGCCCCCGCCGAGGCCGCGCGGACCGCCGCCCGGCTCGCCGCGGCGGGCTTCACCACACTCAAGATCAAGGCCGGATCCGCCGACCCCGCGGACGACCTCGACCGGGTCGCCGCCGTCCAAGCCGCCGCCCCCGGGGCCGAGTTGCTGCTCGACCCGAACGGCGCCTGGAGTCTCGCGCAGGCCCGCGCCCTGCTCCCGCGCTTCGCCGCGCTCGGCGTCACCGCGGTCGAGCAGCCCCTCGCGCCCGGCGACCCGGAGGCCCTGGCCCGGCTGGCCGCGACCTCCCCGCTGCCGGTGATCGCCGACGAGGACGCGGTGGGCCTCGCGGACGTGCGGCGCCTCGCCGGGCGGGTGCACGGCATCAACGTCAAGCTCGCCAAGTGCGGCGGACCCAGCGCCGCGCTGCGCCTGGCCGAGGCGGTCGAGGGCAGCGGCACCGCGCTCATGCTCGGCTGCCTCACCGCCAGCAGCCTCGGCCTCGCCCCCGCCGTCCACCTCGCGGGGCGCGCCCGCTGGACCGACCTCGACGGGCACCTGCTGCTCGCCCACGACCCGTGGACCGGCATCGGCGGCGAGCACGGCGTGGTGGCCGCGAGCCGCCTGCCCGGCCTCGGCATCCGCCGCCGGACCTCCGGAGAGCGAGCGGCCGGAGACCAGACCCCTGGAGACCGGACCCCCGGAGACCCGATCCCGGGGAACCCGCCACCCGGACCCCCGACCCCCGAGAACCGGGCGACCGCATGAGCCGCGCCCGGGTGACCTGCCACCGGATGCGGCGCCTGCTGCTGCGCGCCACCGCGCCGCGTACCGCCGCCGGGCACGGCACCACCTCCCACACACCGGACCACCCACCGCACGAGGGCCACGGCGCCGCCGACGGCCCGCACACCGAGGGGCACAGCACGGCATGAACGCACTGCGCGAAATGCGGAGGTTCCCGCTCGCCGTCCAGTTGCTCCTGGTCAACCAACTCGGCGTCAACACCGGCTTCTACCTGCTCGTCCCCTATCTCGCGGTGCACCTCGGGGAGGACCTCGGGATGTCCGCGGCGCTCGTCGGCATCGTCCTCGGGGTGCGCAACCTCAGCCAGCAGGGCCTGTTCCTGATCGGCGGCTCGGCCGCGGACCGGCTCGGCGCCCGCGGTGTGATCATCGCGGGCTGCGCGCTGCGCACCCTCGGCTTCGCGCTGTTCGCGCTCGGCGACTCGCTCGCCGTGCTGCTCGCCGCCTCCGTGCTCAGCGGGCTCGCCGGGGCGCTCTTCAACCCGGCCGTACGCGCCTATCTGGCGACCGAGGCCGGGGCGGACAAGGCCGGGGCCTTCGCGCTGTTCAACGTCTTCGCCACCACCGGCGCGCTGATCGGGCCGCTGCTCGGCAGCGCCCTGCTCCTGGTCGACTTCCGGGCCTCCGCGCTGACCGCCGCCGCGATCTTCGCCGTGCTCACCCTCGCCCAGGCCCTCGTGCTGCCCGCCCGCGAGGTGGCGCCGACCGGCTCCAGCCTGCTCGGCGACTGGCGGGAGGTCGTCTCCAACAAGCGGTTCGTGGCCTTCGCGCTCGCCATGGTCGGCATGTTCACCATGGAGAACCAGCTCTATCTGCTGATCCCGGACGGCGCCCGCCGCGCCACCGGCTGGGACGGCGCCGCGGGCCTGGTCTTCCTGGTCGGCACCGTCACCAACCTCAGCCTCCAGCTGCGGATCACCCGCGCCCTCAAGTCCCGTGGCAGCAGGGCGCGATGGATCAGCGGCGGGCTCGCCCTGATGGGCCTCGCCTTCCTGCCGCCGATGACGGTCGCCGCGCTCGCCACCCCGGACGGACTGCTGCCCGCGATCCTGCTCGCCCTGCCGGTGCTCGCCGGCGCCCTGCTGCTCTACCTCGGCGTGATGATCGCCCAGCCCTTCGTCATGGAACTCGTCCCCGACTTCGGCCGCGGCGAACTCACCGGCACCTACTTCGGCCTGTTCTACGTGGTCTCCGGCATCGCCGCCGCCGGGGGCAACGCGGTCGTCGGCTGGGCCATGGACGCGGGCGCCCGCACCGGATCCGCCTGGCTGCCCTGGGCCTGCTGCCTCGCCTTCGGCCTGCTCTCCGCCGCCGCCGTGGCCTGGCTGCACCGCCTGCGCTCACTGCCCGCGAGGCCCGCCCCCGTACCGGCGCCCGTCCAGGCCTGAAGGAGACCGGCATGCCCAGCACCGACCACCCCGAACCCGCCCACCAGGACGGCTCCCAGGGCGCCCGCGAGGGCAACTTCCTCACCGACAACCCCGAGTTGTACGAGGCGCGCTTCCCCGACCCCACCCGGCTCGCGGGCCGCTGGGCCGAGGACGTGCTGCGCCGCCACCACGCCGGGCGGCGCGTCCTGGACCTCGGCTGCGGCACCGGCCGCGACGCCGCCCGACTGCACCGCGCGGGCCGCGAGGTGACGGCCGCCGACCTCTCCGAGACGATGCTCCGGTACGCGGCGGCCCACCACCCAGGACCCCGGTACGTACGGGCCGACCTGCGCCGCTTCCACCTCGGCGAGGACGCCTTCGACGCCGTGGTCTGCCTGGACAGCGCCCTGCTCTACTGCCACACCAACGAGGAGCTCGACGGCTTCCTGCACTCCTGCCGCACCGCCCTGCGTCCGGGCGGGCTGCTCCTCGCCGAGATGCGCAACGGCGCCTTCTTCCTGGGCAGTTCGGAACTCCTCGGCGCCCCGGCCCGCGGCGGCTTCGACTGGCAGGGCACGCACTACACCTCCACCACCCATCTGCACCTGGACCACGCCGCCCAACTCCTGCGCAGGCTCCGGGTGTTCGTCTCCGACGACGGGGCGCCCCCGGTGGTCCAGCGCTCGGCCTGGCGGCTGCTCTTCCCGCAGGAGCTGCGGCACTTCCTCGCCGTGCACGGCTTCGAGGTCCTCGCCCTGTACGACCGCCCGGGCCCGCGCACCGAACCGCCCTGGCAGCAGGGCGAGGAGCCCGGCACCAGCGCCTCCGCCGACCGCCTCCACCTGGTCGCCCGCCTGCGCCGCGGCGCCCCCGGATCCGTACCGGGAGCCGTCCCCACCCCGCGTCCGGCCCCAACAGGCCCTCAGACGCCCTGACGTCACGACCGACCGACTCCGTAAGCACCCCGACGCCACGCCCCCGAGCCCAGCACAGCAGAGCCCAGCCCAGCACGGCAGAGCACAGAACGGCAGGACCGCCATGAACGACGCCACCCCCCGACCGCCCGACCCCGCACCCCGCTTTCCCGGCCTGCACCGCCGCGGCTTCCTCGCCGCCGGCACGGCCGCCGGGCTCGGCGCCCTCGCCCTCACCGGCTGCGGCTCCTCCGGCGGCGAGGACGGCTCCGGCGACGGCAGGCCCCGCCGCGGCGGCAGGCTCCGGGCCGCCTTCGCGGGCGGCGGCGCGAGCGAGACCCTCGACCCGCACCTGGGCAACCTCTTCGCCGACGCCGCCCGCGCCAAGGCCCTCTTCGACAAACTCGCCGACTACGGGCCGGACTTGGCAGCCGTACCGCGGCTCGCCGCCCGCTGGGAACCCAACGCCCGGCTGGACCGCTGGCGCATCACCCTGCGCGAGGCCGTCTTCCACGACGGCACCCCGGTCACCGCGAAGGACGTCCTGTACAGCTACCGCCGCATCGCCGACCCGAAGAAGGCCTACCGCGCCAAGGCCTCCCTGGAGCCCATCGACCTGGCCGCCAGCCGGGCCGTCGGCACCCGTACCGTCGAGTTCGTCCTCAAGCGCCCGACCGCCGAACTCCCCAATGTGCTGGCCGCGTTCGGCGCGTACATCGTCCCGGCCCGCACCCAGGACTTCGACCGCGCGCCGGTCGGCAGCGGCCCCTTCCGCTTCGTCTCCTTCCGGCCGGGACGCTCCACCGTGCTTTCCCGCAACGAGGACTACTGGGACGGCGCCCCGCACCTCGAAGAGCTCGAATTCCTCGTCGCCAACGAGGAGTCGGCGCGCGTCAACTCCCTGATCGGCGGCCAGATCGAGTACGCCCACGAGCTGAACCCGACCAGCGCCCGCGCCCACGAGAAGGGCGGCCGGATCGGCATCGTGCGCCTGTCCGGCAGCGTCATGCAGGCCTTCGCCATGAAGACCGACCGCCCGCCCTTCGACGACCCCCGGGTCCGCGAGGCCTTCTTCCTCATCGCCGACCGGAGGGAACTCGTCGACGGCGCCCTCTCCGGCGCGGGCGAGATCGGCAACGACCTCTTCGGCAAGGGCTACGAGTTCTATGCCGACACCCTGCCGCAGCGCGAACAGGACCTCGGCCGCGCCCGGAAGCTCCTCAAGGCGGCGGGCGCCGAGAACCTGCACGTCACCCTCGACACCTCCGCGGTGGCCGCCGGATTCACCGAGGCCGCCACCATCTTCCGCGACCAGGCCGCGCGGGCCGGGGTGAAGGTCAAGGTCCGCCTCGGCAGCAAGGACAGCTACTGGCAGGACATCCTCGACTCCGGCACCCTGTGCTGCTACCGCTCCGGCGCCATGCCCATCGAAGCGCACTTCTCCCAGCGCCTGTTGACCGATTCGACCACCAACGCCACCCACTGGCGGCACCAGGACTTCGACGCCCTCTACCAGCAGGCCCAGTCCACCCGGGAGAAGAAGGCCCGCGGCGCCGTCTACGGGCGGATGCAGCGCCGCCTGCACACCGAGGGCGGCTTCCTCGTCTGGGGCTTCGGCGACATGGTCCTCGGCACCGCGGAGAAGCTGCGCGGAGTCGAGGCGAAGGCCCCCGCCAACACCCTCGACTGGGCGCGCTTCGACAAGGTCTGGCTCCGGTGAACGCACTCGGCGCCTTCGCGCTGCGGCGGCTGCTGCTCGGCCTCGGGCAGACGGCCGCCGTGGTGCTCCTGGTGTTCGCCCTCACCGAGGCGCTCCCCGGCGACGCCGCCGTAGCCCTCGCCGGGGACCAGCCCGACCCCGCCCGGATCGCCGCCATCCGGGAGGCCATGCACCTGGACCGCCCCGCCCACGAACGCCTCCTGGACTGGGCGGGCGGCCTCCTCCACGGCGACCTCGGCACCTCCCTGGTCTCCGGCCGCCCCGTCACCTCCTACCTGTCCGGCGGCTTCGGCCCCACCCTCCAACTGGCCGCGCTCACCCTCGCGTTGCTCCTGCCGCTCGCGCTCGGGCTCGGCGTGCTCGCCGCGGCCCGCGCGGGCGGCTGGGTGGACCGGCTGGTCAGCGCGCTCACCCTCGGCGTCTACGCGGTACCGGAGTTCGCCCTCGGGGTCCTGCTGATCAGCCTCTTCGCGCTGCACTGGGACCTCCTGCCGCCCACCGCCGTCGGCACCTCCGGCTCCCTGCTCGACGACCCGGCCGCCCTCGTGCTGCCCGTCGTCGTACTGCTCTCCCGCCCGGTCTGCTCGCTCGCCCGGCTGATCCGCGCGGGCATGATCGAGGCCCTGGACTCCCCCTACGCCGCCCAGGCCGCCCGCTACGGAGTCTCCGGCACCCGCATCCGCTGGGCCCACGCGCTGCCGCACGCCGTCGCCCCCGCGGTGCAGCAACTCGCCCGTACCGTCGACTGGTTGCTCTGCGGCGTCATCGTCGTGGAGGCGCTGTTCGTCATCCCCGGTCTCGGCACCGTCCTGGTCGCCGCCGTCGCCGAACGCGACCTGCCCGTCCTCCAGGGTCTCGCGGTCGTCTTCGGGGTCCTGACCGTCCTCGTCAACCTCGCCGCCGATGTGGTGGCCCACCGCTTCACCCCACGGACGGAGGCGGCGGCATGACCCCGGCCGATACCTCAGCCGCCAAGACCCCAGCCGAGACCTCAGCCATCACCCCGGCCAAGACACCGGCCATGACCAGGGGCGCGGTCAAGTCCGCCTCTCCACACACCCGTTGGCGGTTCCTGCCCGGTCTGCTGCTCACCGTGCCGCCGCTGCTGCTCGCCCTGTGCGGGCCCTGGTTCGCGGGGGAGGCGGGGCGGCGCGGGGCCTCCTTCACCGCGGGCGGCGGCCATCCGCTCGGCACCGACTTCGTGGGCCGGGACGTCTGGCGCGAGATCCTGCTCGGCGGGCGCTCGGTCGTCCTCGTCGCCCTCCTGGCCACCGCCCTGATGTATCTGCTCGCCCTCCCGATCGGCCTGGCCTGCGCGCTCACCTCCCGCCGCTGGCTGGACGACCTGCTGATGCGTCCCCTCGACGTGCTGCTCGCGGTGCCCTCGCTGCTCGCCATCCTGCTGGCCTCCGCCGTACTCGAACCGGGCCCGGTCGGACTCGCGCTCCTGGTCGCCGCGGTCAACGTCCCCGACGCCGCCCGTATCGTGCGCACCGTTGCCGCCGAGGCCGCCGCCCGCCCGGCCGTCGAGGCGCTGCGGATGCAGGGCGAGAGCCGCCTCCGCCTCGCCTTCGCCCAGGTGGCACGGCAGTCGCTGCCCACCCTCGCCGCCGACGCCGGGGTCCGCCTCACCGGCGTCCTCTACCTCGTCGCCACCGCCGCCTTCCTCGGCGTCGGCGTCGCCCCGGACGCCTCCGACTGGGCCGTCATGGTCGACCGCAACCGCACCGGCCTCTTCCTCCAGCCCTGGGCGGTGGTCGTCCCCGCCTTCCTCATCGTCGCCCTGACCATGGGCGGCAACCTCCTCGCGGACGCGGCCCTGACCAAGAAGGACGACCGGGCCGGGTACGGCGACCGGGCCGATTACGGCGAGGGGGCCGGGTACGGCGAGCGGGCCGAGAACGGCGAGGGGGCCGGGTACGGCGAGGGGGCCGGGTACGGCGAGCGGGTTGAGCGTGGCGATGGGGCCGAGCGCGGCGAGCGGGCCGAGCGGAACGACGACGACCCGGCCGAGTCGGACGACCGGGCCGAGTCGGACGACCCGGCCGAGCCCGGCACCGAAGCAGGTCTCGCTCACCGAAAGGAGCCCCGCCGATGGAAGCGGTCGCCGAAATAAGCGAGTTGAGGGTCGAGGCCGGGGGCCGTCTGCTCGTCGACGGGGTGAGCCTGCGGGCGCTCCCGGGCCGGGTGACCGCGCTCGTCGGCCCCTCGGGCAGCGGCAAGACCACCACCGGGCGCGCGCTGCTCGGCGAGTTCCCGCCGGGTGCGCGGGTGACCGGGCGGCTGCGTACCGCCCCCGGCGGCGTCGGCTACGTCCCCCAGGACCCGGCCTCGGTCCTCAACCCGGCCCGCCGGGCGGGAGCCCTGCTGCACGACATCGCCCGCCTCCGGGTACGCCACCTGCCGCGCCCCGCCCGCGCCGAGGCACTCCGCCGGCACCTCGAAGAGGCCCTGGAACAGGCCCAGTTGCCCGACGGCACCGCCCTGCTGCGCCGCTATCCGCACCAGCTCTCCGGCGGCCAGCAGCAGCGCCTCGTCCTGGCCCAGGCACTGCTCGCCGGGGCGGGCGCGGTGGTGGCGGACGAGCCGACCACCGGCCTCGACGTCCTCACCCGGCGCGCCGTCGCCGACCGCCTGGCCGCCGTCGCCGCACAGGGCATCGCCCTCGTCCTGCTCAGCCACGACCTGGAGCTCGTCCGCGCCCTCGCCGACGAGGTGCTCATCCTCCACCAGGGCAGGGTGGTGGAGAGCGGCCCCGCCCCTCGCCTGTGGACCGCCCCGCGCTCCCCGGTCACCCGCCAACTCCTGGGCACGGCAGGGGAGAAGGGCGGCGACACGTCGTACGAACCCGAACCCGAGCCCGGTACGGCGGCCGTACGCCCCGCACCACCGGCCACCGGCGATCGACCAACTCCCCGTGGACGCTTGGATGTTGAGGGCCCTGGCCCGGCAGTCCTCTCTATCCGCGAACTGGTGGCCCGGCACGGCCGCACCACTTCCCTCCGGATGCCCGAACTCGACGTCCGGGCGGGGGAGTGCCTCGCCGTGGTGGGCCCCTCGGGCAGCGGCAAGACGACCCTGGGGCGCTGCCTGGCCGGTCTGCACCGCGACCACACGGGACGGCTGCTCCTCGGCGGGACCCCGCTGCCCCGCAGCCTGCGCCGCCGCTCGACCGCCCAACTGGCGCAGGTCCAGTACGTGTTCCAGGACGCCCGCGCCGCCTTCGTGGCCACGTGGCCGGTCCTCGACCAGGTGGCCCGTACGGCGGTACGGCTGCGCGGCGCGGACCGGGCGGCGGCCACCCGCGAGGCGCTCACCGTGCTCGCCGCGCTGGGTCTGCCACCGGAGACGGTACGCAGGCTGCCCGCCGCGCTCTCCGGGGGCGAACTCCAACGGGCCGCGCTCGCCCGGGGCTTGCTGGCCCACCCCCGGGTACTGGTCTGCGACGAGATCACCTCCGGCCTGGACCGCGCCTCCCGCGACACCCTCCTCGCCTTCCTGCGCGCCCGCCTCGACCAGGACCCCGGCCTCGCCCTCCTCCTGATCACCCACGACCGCGACACGGCCGCCCTCGCCGACCGCCTGGCCGTACTGGACGACGGCGAGATCCTGCAACAGGGCCCGGCAGCAGAGGTGTTGGACCGCCCCGCGCACGCCTTCACGCGGGCGCTCGCTGGGCGGGCCGCCAGCAGGGCGGCGCCTGCGGGGTAGCACGCCCTTCACCCGGGTGCTCTCGGGCCGGGGCTGCTCGGCCCCCGGGTGAGCCGGGGCTGCTCGGCTGCTGGGTGAGTCGGGGCTGCTCAGCCGCCAGGTGCGCCGGGCCTGCCTTGCTGTTGGGTGATCCAGGCCTGCTCAGCGCTGTTGGGTGAGCCAGGCCTGCTCAGCCCCCGGGTGAGTCGAGGGCATCGGCCCCTCTCATTCCCCTGGGCTCATTGCCCCGGGCTCACTTCCCCTGGGCTTATCCCCCCGGCGCCCCCGCGGTTAGCCACTCCACCACCGCCTGCGTCCGGGCCGGATCCTCGGCCCCCTCCGCGAGCTGGGCGCGGGCGGCGTCCAGCGGGGTCAGCCCGTCCCAGCCCACCCAGCCGGGATTGGCGCCGAGTCCGCGGAGGTACTGGGCCGTGGTCAGCCGGCCGCCGTGGCAGGCGCCCCAGAAGGCCCGGGTGAGGTCCTCGGCATCCGACCGCCCGGAGCGTACGTACTCCTCGACCACCTCCCGCAGACCGAGGGTCGCCGCGTCCTGGAGGGTCGTCCTGGCGCCGTGCGCGAGGAGCCTTCTGGCCGCACGCCACTGGCCGAAGGCGCGGGCGTCGGCGAGCGGGGTGCCGCCCGCGATGACCGCGCCGTCCGCCTCGATGTCCGCCCCGGCGTCGAGAAGCGCGTCGAGGGCCTCGACATCGTCGCAGCTGGCCGCCCAGTGCAGCGGCGTCTCCCGGTGGGCGCCGCCGAACCGGGCGTTCGGATCGGCACCGGCCGCCACGAGGAGGGCCACCGTCGCACCGACGCCCGGGCAGTGGCCCGGCCAGTCGGTGGCCAGGTGCAGCAGACTCCGCGTACCGCCGCCGCAGCCCTCGGCCGCATGCGTCACGCGGGCGGTCGCGAGCCCGGGGTGCGCGCCGAGCAGCCGCCGCAGTTCCGCCAGGTCACCGGAGCGGATCGCCCCGGTGACCGCGACGGCGAGCGGGTCCTGCGAGGTGAGCTTCACTTCCCGGTCTCCTTTCCTTCTTCTCCTTGTTCCTGCTTCCTTCTTCCGCAGGTGCGCGCGCCGTCTCGCGCTGCCCTCTCCGAGCGGTTTCCCGCACCGTGTCGTCGTCCTGCCCCGCACGGTAGCGATCGCCACTGACAAGTGCGCAGAGCGCGGCGGCCGTGGTCCGGGATGAGCCGCCGCATGCCTCGCGGAGGGTTCTCCGCAGGGCTCTGACCGGGCGCCGAAGTGAGCCGGCCGCCCGCCGCCGAATGGGCGGTCCTCGGCGAGGACGGCGATCCGGTCCCCGGAAACCCCGAGGAGGTCGCGCGCCTCGGCCGCAGCCTCCGCAAGGCGTCGGCGAGATGGTGGACAGCGTGAAGGATCTCAAGGCGTTCAAGGACATCGGGGATCTGCGAAGTGCCCGCCTGTGGCGGGAAGCCGATTTGCGGGGCGGTGACCTCGGCCTGCACAAGCTGAAGGAAAGCCTCGATGAAGTCGATTCGTCACTGCGCTTCGATGTTGTGGTCAAGGGTCATCTGGACACGTTCCAGACGCAGACGAATATCTGGAAAGGCACGACCATCTTCGCCACCGCGGCAGACGCAGCCGACAAGGGTGAGCTCTTCGGTCTTGTCGGTGCCCCGGACGGCCTGTACGAGCTGACCGGCGTCAAGGACGCCACCACCACGGGCAATGGCTGACGGGCTCCCTGTACTGTCCGGCGTCGTGCCTGGCGGCGTGAACAGAGGTGACGAGAAAATGATCATGCTTCCCGTGGGGCAGCATGCTCCGGGCTTGGACATCGTGCGTCGCGTACGCCTGCGTGCCGAGCCGGGTGTGCTGTTCAGGACCGACCGGCGCGGCCGTGAACGCCGCTATGAGACCGCCGGGGGCGGCCTGGCAGCCGTCAGATATTTTCCGCCTGTCGAGGACGAAAAGGGAAAGGAGCCTCTTTTCCCGGAACGCTGGGGTACGGCTGTTTTCGAGGACGCCGAAGGGCGACCGGTGCTGCAGATCCCGCTCGCCCAGTGGTTTCCCGAGGCCGATCGGCTCGGCACCCTGTTCCTGGACGAGGCCGAACACCTCGACCGGTCAGGACTTTCCGGCCTTGTGCGGGAGCTGGGGATCCCTCTGCACACCGAGGCGAAGAGTTTGCGGGACATGCCCTCGGCTTACCAGCGGCATCGAGGGGTCTACTTTTCGCTCAGGGCTGTTCCCCTGTTCTGCGAGTTGCTGCGCGGGGTGTCCATGCTCTTCTTCATCGCGGCATTCATCACGGTCATGGTCTCCGATGGGCCTAGCGAGACGGCGTACGCCGTCGCCTCCGGAAGCTTGTTCGTCGTTCCCGCAACTCTCGTCCTGAGCAGTGTCGTTCTGCGTCGTCGTGCGCCGGATCGGGTGCCGCCAGGGCCCGGTCTCCTGGTGCGGCCCATTCCGGAGCCGAGCCCTGCTGTCACCCATCGCTTCCTCACTGTCCCGTTCGTCAAGGTGCTTCCCGAATACGTCGTCCTCACGGATTCCACCGGGCGGGAGAGCTGGTTCGCCCGCGAGGGCAGTGCTGCAGTGAGTCAGGTGACAGTGGTCTCCGACACGGAAGGCGAGAAGCTCGCCGTCGAGTTGCAGGGTCCCGGCGAGCAGGTCCGCGCGATGCTTCCCTGGCGCTGGTGGTTCGGGGGTACGGGCGGCGAACGCTCCTGGAAGAGCCTGGTCGACGCACTCGGCCTGCCGGTGAAGCACCGGGTCGAGGAGCACGAGACGGACATGGCGCATTCCCTGGGCGTACCGCTGGGTGCGGATATGCGGGGCCGAGCGCCGCTGGCACCGAAGGACGCCCGCTCCGCGACGCGTTCGAGCGAAGGCGCAGCCGCCAGAGGCGAGTGGGTCCTCCTGCTCTTCGCCGCCATTTTCCTCCCCGGACTCGGCCTTGGCCCCGATGACCTCGTGCTCTTCCTCGCAGGAGTGTTCTCCGCCCTCACCTTTCTCCTGATCCTCATCCCCTACGCCACCCACCAACTCCGCAGCCGGCTCCGCCTGGACCGGCCCGCCGCGGCGCACGAACCGGAGTCCACCGCGTGACCGAGCCACACGAGGCCAGTGCCACCCCCGCGGACTACCGTCTGCTGCTCCCCGAGGGCTGGTTCCGGCTCGCCCTGGAGGAGGAGCGACGCGCGGCGTCCGTCGAGGCCCTGGTGGACCGGCAGTTGAGAGGCGCCGACCATCTCGCCTATCTGCGGCCCCAGTTGCGCGCCGAGCTGATGGCACGGGCCGAGGAGTCCTACCGCGGCGGTGGCATCGAGCTGTATCTGAGCCTGCAGCAGGCGGGGGCGTTGACGATCCCGGCCTCGCTGCTCGTGACGCTGCTGCGGCCGGAGCCCGGCAGGGCACTGCCCCGCCTCGACGACCTGGCCCAAGAGCTCGCGGCGGAGGCGCAGCCGGGCCGGGAGGTGTCCATGGAGAAGACCGCGGCGGGCCGGGCCCTGCGGGTGCGCCGCGAGATCCGTACTGAGGAGGAGACCCAGCAGGGGGAGAAGCAGGAGCAGTACGCCTTCGACTCCGTCACCGTCGACTACCAGCTCGACATCCCGGGCGGCCAGGGGCAGTTGCTGCTGACCTTCTCTACCCCTCTGGTGCAGCTCGCCGAGGCGATGACCGAACTCTTCGACGCCATCGGGGGTTCCCTGACCTGGAGTTCCGCATGAGCGACCTCAATCTGCTGAGTGTTCTGGTGCCGGAGGACTGGGTCACGCTGCCCGGGGCGGGGACCTCGCTCTCCCGCTGGTCGCGTGCGACCGCGGAGGAACTGGCGGCACGGGGACGTGCGGCCGGGCATCCGATGGACACGAAGCCGCTGCGGGCGGACCTCAAGGCCTGGGCGAAGGACAGCCGGAGCCGTGCCCCGCTCAGCGCCTCGCTCTACTACCCGGACGGCTTCGAAGAGGCCCTGGCGCTCGTCGAGGTGCAGGTCTTCGTCCCCGACGAGACCCTGCCCGTGATCACCCTGGACTGGCTCGCGGAGACCTTCGGCGCCTCCGATTTCGGCCCGCCCGAGGTGACCCGGGTCGAGGTCCCCACCGGCCCCGCCGTACGGATCCGGCAGAACCTGGCGATGGAGTCCGCGGGCCGGAGGACCCCCGGGGTGCTGCGCGAGACCCTGACGTACGGCATGCTCCCGCACGGTTCGACGAGTGCGGTGATGCTCATGGCCTCCTGGTCGGCCCCCGGTGTCGCCGGGGAACTCGAAGCCGTGGTGGACGAGATCGCCCGCCGCCTGGAGGCCTCTGTCTGACCAGGGTGTGCGGACACCGGCAGGGCCGCCGGGGATCCCCCGCACCCCAGCGGCCCTGCCCGTCTTCCCCCCACGTACTGGAAGCCCCGTACCGAAGCCCCTCAGCCCGCCACCGCGACCGCGGCCACCGCCGGGGTGCGCAGGGTGCGGCGGGTGGTGCCGAGGCAGGTCAGGAGGGTGGCGGCGGCGCCTACCGCGAGGACGCCGAGCCAGAGGGCGTAGACCTGGTCCGGCAGAGCGGTGTCGGTGCGGACGCTGGTGAAGGCGAGGGTGCCGGCGAGGCCCGCGAGGGTGCCGAAGAACGTGCCGGTCAGGGTGAGGAAGAGGCCCTCGAAGCCCACCGTCGCGAGCACTTGGCGCGGGGTGGAGCCCGCGAGGCGCTGGCGGCCGAACTCCTGGGTGCGGTACGAGGTCGCCGCGTACAGGGAGTTGATCAGCATCAGGCAGGCGAAGGCGGCGATGATGCCGACGACCGTGAGGTTCAGGGTCTCCAGGTTCTTGTCGTCGACCGACTTGGTCAGGCCCGATGCCGCGAGCGCGTCGTTCTCGACGGTCTGCATGGACAGCGTCGCCGCGGCCACACCGGTGAAGAGGATCAACGGCATGAGGACACCGGCCAGTTGGGCGGCCCGCTGGCGCATGTTGTGCACCGCGAGGTACGCGCCCGCCCCGCCGAGCCGGGCCAGCGGCCGGGCGAACCAGCCGAGCAGCAGCCGCAGCAGATGCGGCGAGAAGACGGCGAAGCCGACCGCGAGCAGGATCGCGCCGTAGGCGGGCGCCGCCATCAGCGCCGGTTCGGTGGCGTCCATCGAGAAGGTGGCGGCGACGCTCCCGGCACCGAGGACCAGGGCCGCGGCCCCGCCGAGGACCCGCAGCCGGCCGCGCGGCGCACGGCCGCCCGCAAGTGCCCGGGTGGCGCGGCGCACCGCGAGGAAGGCGGCGCCGACCGCGGCGAGCAGGGTGATGGCGAAGCCGGAGGAGAGGGCGATCGGACCGAAGGCGAAGTCGACGTCCTGCCCGACCTGGCCGCTGTCCTGGAACATGCCGAACAGGGCCCGCCCGCCGAGCATCGCCGGGCCGACGGCGAGCAGCATCCCGGCCGTGGCCACCACCACCGATTCGCCGACCACCATCCGCTTGATCTGCGCGGGCGTCGCCCCGGTGCTGCGCAGCAGGGCGATCTCCTCGCCGCGCTGGCGCACATTGACCGTGAGGGTGGAGGCGATCGCGAAGAAGACGAGCAGGGTGCCGTAGCCGCCGACGACGCTCGCCGCGGTGGTGAGGGTCTCCGCGCTGGTGTCGTCGACGCCCGCGCCGGCGGCGGTGTCGTGCAGCGAGTTGAAGGTCATGGTGACGCCCGCGCCGAGGAGGGCGGCGAGCAGCGTGGCCAGGAAGCGCGCGGGGCGCTGCCGTACGGACTTCCATGCGAGGGAGAACATGCGGGTCAGGCCCCCAGTCGGATCGTGTGGTCGGTGGCGGTGCCCGGGGCGGGGTGGCCGGGCGCGGCGGGGTACGGGCTCCGGGCGCCGCCCTGCGCGAGGTCGCCGAGGTGGGCGAGGCGCTCCGCGACGGCGTCCACGCTGGGCGACTGCAACTGTCCGGCGAGGCGCCCGTCGGCGAGGAAGACCACCGAGTCCGCGTAGGAGGCGGCGACCGGGTCGTGGGTCACCATCACCACGGTGCGCCCGTGCACCCGTACCGCCTGCTGGAGCAGCCGCAGCACCTCGCGGGCGCTGCGCATGTCCAGGGCGCCGGTGGGCTCGTC
This sequence comes from Streptomyces physcomitrii, assembly GCF_012273655.1. Taxonomy (GTDB): domain Bacteria; phylum Actinomycetota; class Actinomycetes; order Streptomycetales; family Streptomycetaceae; genus Streptomyces; species Streptomyces physcomitrii. The sequence continues at coordinate 262,559 of NZ_JAAWWP010000007.1, forward strand.
CGCGAAGACCACCCGCGGCTCGGTGACCAGCGCCCGGGCGATCGCGACCCGCTGGCGCTGGCCGCCGGAGAGCTGGTCGGGCCGGTGGCCGAGCCGGTCGCCGAGGCCGACCTGGGCGAGCACCTGCTCGGTACGCGCCCGGTCGATGCGGCGGCCCGCGAGGCGCAGCGGCAGGGTGGTGTTCTGCGCGACGGTGAGCGTCGGCAGCAGGTTGTACTGCTGGAAGACGAAACCGATCCGGCTCCGGCGGAACTTCGTCAGCTCCGCCTCGCTGCCGCCGGTCATCTCCTCGCCGTCCACCATGACCAGGCCGCTGTCCGGCCGGTCGAGCCCCGCCGCGCACTGCAGCAGCGTCGACTTGCCCGAGCCCGAGGGCCCCATGATCGCCGTGAAGCTCCCGGCGGGCAGGCTCAGCGTCACCTCGTCCAGCGCGGTCACGGAGTTGTCCTGCGGACCGCCGCCCGCCCCGCTCCCGTACCGCTTGCTGACCTTCACCAGCCGCAGGGCCTCCGGGTGCCCCGCCCGCCCGGCCCTCGCACCGCGGTTCCGCTTCCCGAACATGCTGTCCCCTTCCGTCCTCCGGCGCCCGGTGCGCCTCGTCTTCGACGTTACGGACGGTGAACGCCGGCCACATTGGGCCCACGACCCGGATCGGGGGTGGTGCTGAGTACACCGGGAGAAGGGGGGAAGTTCCCGGCGTCCGGGGCCGCCCGGGCTCACGCCGGGTCACAGCTCGGTCGCCGTGGGGCGGGTCGGGTCTGTCGCCCTCTGCGTTGCATCGGTAAAGTCGGGCGGGTTCAGGCCTACGGGGGGCGCACCACTATCGGCACGGCCCGGCCAGCCACGCTCCCGCGAAGACCCTTATGAGCTACGGGAGTTGGTTGCACGATGAAGAAGCGCACGACCGGCGGAGCCCTCGCCGCCGCCCTCGCCGCCCTGCTCCTCACCGCGTGCGGAGGCTCCGACGACAAGGACTCCGACGAGATCGAGGGCGCGGGCAAGGAGTCCCCTTCGACGTCGGCGGAGGCCAGTCCTTCGGGGTCGGCAGAGGCGGGGGCGCCGGAGTTCGACTTTCCGAGTGATGTGACGGTGACGATCGCCGCCAAGCCCACCGGGGACAAGGTCAAGGACGCCGTGGTGCGGGATGCCGGCTACGCGAACCAGGCGATCAAGCTGGCGCTGGCCAAGGGCGATCCGGAGCTGCCCGTCTTCCAGGACTACGTGATCGGCCAAGCCTCCTCGGACTGGCGGCAGAGCGTGGCGGACTTCAAGAAGAAGGGCCACACCGTCACCGGGAAGGTCGAGTTCTACGACTTCAAGGTCACCGGGGTGAAGGGCGAGAGGGCGACGGTCACCTACTGCGAGGACCAGAGCCACGCCTACCGGAAGGAGATCGCGACCAAGAAGGTGCTCAAGACCGAGGTCACCAAGAACAGTTACACGGGCCACGCGGACACGCTGCAGAAGGGCCCCGAAGGGAACTGGCGCCTGATCGACCAGTTCTACGAGGAGGGCGCGGCGACATGCCAGCGTTGATCGGCGCACGCGGTGCGGCCGCCCTTCTGCTGAGCGGCGCCTGCGTTCTGGCGGTCGCGGTCCCGGCCGCCGCGGACCTCAACGACCGTCCGCCCCAGACGAAGCCCTCGGGCCCCTCCGACGAGATCGGCTCCCAGGTCAGCTTCACCTACCGCTCGTCCGCGAAGTCCGGCAAGCCGATGGCTCCGGCCGGGGGCAACTGGTCGCCTCCCGCCTGCTGGTTCGAGCCGAAGTACAACCCGAAGGATTTCGAGAAGGAACTCGCCTCGCACAACTACGGGGGCGGGAGCGCCGGTACGGACATCCACAACGAATACTTCGAGGAGACGGACGGCAAATATCACCAGGGGGACAAAGGCTCCTGGTACAAGCTGGTGAAGAACCCCAACACCAGCTATGAGGAGTACGGCAGCCGATGCCGCACCCTACGGCTCTACGAATGGGTGGGCCCCGCCGACCCGCCGCCGCCGGGAAGCCCGGTGATCACCCCGGAAATCCTCGCGGGCCTCGCCTACAACCACACGAAACTCCCCACCCCGCCCGTGAAACTCTCCCCCGACCCGGGCCGCCTGAAGGTCAACCTCCCCACCAAGGTGGCCTTCGAGGGCGGACTCGACCGGGTCTCGGTGACCGCGAGCATCGACGCCATGGGCGTGGACCTGGCCGCCACCACGGTCGCCACCCCCAAGCAGTTGCGCCTGGAGGCCGGTACGGAGTTCGCCGACCCGCAGACGTGCACCTACGACCTGGTGAAGAGCGGCGGCACGTACACCGTCGACTCGGGTGACTCGGGGTGCCTGCTGACCTACCGCAAGTCCTCCGGGAACGGCACCTACGACCTGAACGCCTCGATCACCTGGGACGTCACCTGGAACCCGACCGCGGGGCCGGACGGGGCGCCCGTCCACGACGACCTCCCGGACGGCGAGACGGAGAACGACATCCCGGTGACGGTCAAGGAGATCCAGTCGGTCAACCGGTAGGCGACCGGCGAACAACTATCAGGTACGGAGCTTGAGTTGGGCGGGGGCGGTGTGACCGCCCCCGCCCCCTCCGGAGCTCCGCCCCCTCCGGAGCTCCGCCCCCTCCGGAGCCCCGTCCCCGTCGCGGGCTCTGCCCCACCCGACCGCGCGGGCTACTGCCCCACCCGCCCGTCCACGCACTCGCGCAGCAGGTCGGCGTGGCCGCAGTGGCGGGCGTACTCCTCGATGCGGTGCACCTGGAGTTCGCGTACCGAGGTGCCGTCCTTGCCGAGGCGTTCGCCGAGGTCCGGGTGGGCGGCCAGGGCGGCGTCGGTCGCCTCCTGCTCGCGGGCCAGGTCGGCATAGGCGGCCTCGACCACGGACTGCTCGCCGAGGGCCTCGTCGAAGTCCGCGTCCCGCGCGCCGTACAGCTTCGGCAGCGGCTCGCCCTCGGTGATCCAGTTGCGCCAGTCCCGCTCCGCCTCGGCGAGGTGCCGGAGCAGGCCGAGCAGCGACATGGTCGACGGCGGGACCGACCGGCGGGCCAGCTGCTCGGGGCTCAGCCCCTCGCACTTCATCCGCAGGGTCATCCGGTAGCCGCTCAGGAAGTCGAGGAGGGTGGCCAGTTCACCGTCCGGACTGGCCTCGTTGTTGCGCGGATCGTCGTCCGGGTCCGCCCACATATCGGGGTATACGGTCGCCTGGCTCCATCGTGCGGGGAGGTCACTCATGCGGTCCCTGTCCGTCCGTGCGGGCCCGGACACACTGCTGCCCGGGAGTGCGGTGAGGTGGGCCTCGCGCCCGGCGAGCGGAAGGGCGGGCGCGGCCGGGGACCCCGTCGGTACGGGATCCGGTCCGGCAGTCTAGGACGGGACGAACGGGTGCGCGCGGGATTATTTCGCGCCCTGGGGCGGTCGGCGGGACGGCGGCAGCCGGAGGGCCGGTGACGGGGGTTGCCCGTCACCGGCCCGGTGCGTGAACGTGCCGAGGTGTCCGGCGAGGTCCGGTCCTCCTCGTCTCCTCGTCCTCCTCCTCGTCCTGCTTGTCGTCTTCTCGTCCGCCTCGTCGTCAGCTGGTCCGCAGGGTGACGTCGTCCAGGACGAAGCTGGTCTGGAGGCTGGCGTCCTCGGTCGCGCTGAAGGTGAGGGTGAGCTGCTGGCCCGCGTAGCCGCTCAGGTCGAGGGTGCGTTCGGTGTAGCCGCTCGCGGCGTCGGTGTTGGACCAGGTGGCCAGCGTCGAACTCCCCGCCCTCACGGTCAACTTGTCGTACACCCGGCGCTCCGTCTCGGCGGTGTCGATGTGCAGCCAGTACGACAGGGTGGCCTTGGTGCAGCCCGCCGGGACGGTGACCTGCTGGGTGAGGGTGTCGGTGGCGCCGCGGCCGTGGCCGCCCAGCCAGGCGCTGCGGCTGCCGCCGTGCGCGGGCTGACCGCTGTGCGCGCCGATGGTGCCGGTCGAGCCGGTCCAGGGTGAAGTCCCGCTCTCGAAACCGCTGTTGCCGAGGAGCTGAGCGGCCTGGCAGGTGGTCGGGGCGCCGCCGGAGACGGCGACCTTCCACAGGGTGTGGGCGATGCCGTCGACGCTGCGGTCCAGGCCGGTGGCGTTGATGTTGCTGGTGGTGTCGCAGGAGGAGTGGTAGCAGCCGTCGTAGGCCGCGTTGGCGGTGCCGCCCCACTTGGCCTGCTGCGCGGAGGTCTTGCGGGCGCTGGCGCCCATCGCGTAGCCCGAGGTGGGGATGGAGTACTGCTCGAAGGAGTAGTCGTCGCTGCGGCCCGCGCCCTCGCGGTTCTCCTCCGGCTGGAGGTTCAGCGAGTCCCAGTACTCCTTCATCGGCGCGGCGGCCGAGGAGGTGATGTGGTTGATGAAGTAGCCGCCGTTGGTCGAGGCGATCATGTCGAAGTTGTAGTACGCCTTGATCGCCGAGCGCTGCGCCGAGGACAGTGAACGGACGTAGAAGTCACTGCCGTTGAGGCCCTGCTCCTCGTCGGTCCACCAGCCGAAGCGGACCTTGTTGGTCATCGTCGGGTTCTGCGCGGCGAGGGTGAGCGCGGTCTCCAGGAGGGCGGCGCTGCCGGAGCCGTTGTCGTTGATGCCGGGTCCGGCCGAGACGCCGTCCAGGTGGGCGCCGAACATGTAGACGTTGGAGGCGTTGCCGCCGGGCCACTCGGCAATCAGGTTCGGCCCCGCGCCGCTGGAGCAGCCGGAGGTGCAGGGCTGCTCGGTGACCGTGTAGCCGGCCGCCTGGAGCTTGCCCTTCACATAGGCGACCGAGTCGCGGTAGCCCTGTCCGGTGGAGCGGCGGTTGCCGCCGTTGTTGGTGGCGATGGTCTGGAACTGGCTGAGGTGGGCGCGGACCTTGGCCACGTCGATGTCCGGTGCGGCCAGGGCGAGTTGGTCCGCTGCGGAGGCCGAGGGGGCCCGGTCGGCGGGCGCGGCCCCGGCGGTGGCGGCGGGCAGGGCGGCGAGCCCCAGGGTCACCGCGAGCGAGAGTCCGGCGAGGCCCAGTCTTCGTAGCACCATGGCTCCTTGGGGGGTGAGTGCGGCGGGGGTGGTGGCCGGTGGCGATGGCATGTCCCTGCCTGAATGTCGGGACGGTCGCACCGGGCGCGCGGCCCGGTCAACGGAATCGGGCCCCTCCCGCCCAGCGGTCAAAAAGCGGCAAGTTCCGCCCGGTATCCGGGCAGGGGGCTGGGCGCGACAACTGCGCGGGTACGCACCGAAGCAGTCGGCCGTACCGCTACCCGCGCACCGGAGCCGTCGGCGACTCCTCCGCGCGGAGGCGGTCGCGGAGGTCCCGTACCTCGGGCAGCTGGGGCCAGCGGGAGGCCAACCTGCGGTGCAGGCCTGTGAGTTCGGCGGTGACCAGGAGGCGGCCGGAGCGGGCGGCGGCGCCGAGGACCGGTGTCAGGGTGGCCAGTGCGCCGTGGGCGTCGCCCGCGCAGGCCCGGGAGTCGGCGAGGCGCAGGCTGAGCAGCAGGTGCACGGGCTGCGTCCGGTCGGGCGCGAGCCGCAGGGCGTGCTCGGCGGCGCGTACCGCCTGCCGGGCCGCGGGGCCCCGGCCGCCCGCCGCGGCGAGATCGCGGTGCGCCCCCGCGAAGGCGCTCTGCACGAACAACTCGCCCTGGGAACCACCCAGCCAGGGCACCTCGGCGAGATCGTCCGCGTCGAGCCGCGCGAACCAGCGCCGTGCCAGGGCGAGTTGGGCCGCGGTGCCCGAGGCGGCGCCTAGCTGGGCGAGGGCCCGGGCCTGGTAGAGGTGCGAGAGCAGGATCCGCCAGTGGCGACCGCCATCGGCCAACTGACCTGTCCCGACAAGGGCGTTCAGCGCCTCGGCATGAGCCAGCGAGGTGGCCGGGTCGCCCTCGAGGCGGCTGAGGGTGCAGACATCGGTGAGCAGCACGGCGTGCGCCGCGGCGTCGCCGCTCGCCTCGGCCCAGCGCAGCCCGTGCGAGAACCAGAGCATCGCGAGCCCCGTCTGCCCCCGGTGCAGCCGCAGCCGCCCCGCCGTCTGCGCGTAGTGGGTGGCCAGCCGCAACTGCGCGTACGGGGTCCGGCCCGCCTCCCCGATGCCCGCGCCCCAGGCCACGAGCGCGCGCAACAGCTGTTCCACGAAGCCGAGTTGAGCGCTCGGCAGGGGAGCGGAGTCCGCCTTCGCGCAGTGGTTGAGCAGCGCGGTGAGGGCGTGCAGGAGGTCCGGGTCCTCGGGCAGCGGGGGCGTTCGGGCGGCCCGCAGCACGCTGTCCACAAGCTGGGGAAGAGCGGCCGCCTCGGGTACCGCGCAGTCGGCGGGTCCGTGCAGCGGGCAGGGGGTCCCGCCCACCGGCAGCCGCGAGGGCCAGTCGTCCGCGAGCCCGGCCGGCAGCGGCAGGCCCCCGCCGCCACTCCGGCCCCCGCTGCCGCCCCGGCTGCCGGGCCCGCCCGGGAGGGTCCCGCCGAGCAGGGCGCCGCCGAGGCCCGCCCCGCCGAAGACGCCGGGTGCCGGGAGCGGCCCGGGGGCGGAACGGGCGGCCGGCGGCCCATCCCGGCCCACCCACAACTGGCCTTCCGCAGAGTCCAGTTGCCCCTCCGCCCGCTGTTGCCCCTCCCCGGCCCGCAGCCCCTCCTCGGGCCCTCGCAGCCGTTCCCCGGCCGTCCGCAGCCGTTCCTCAGCCGCGCGCAGCCGTTCCTCGGCCGCCCGCAGGGCACCCCCGGCGCCGAGTGCCGCGTCGAGGCGGTCGACCAGGGGCGCGGCCAACTCCCTTTGCCCCGACTCCCATTTGCTGATCAGACTGTGGTGGTAGCCCACCCGCGCCCCGAGCTGCGACTGGGTGAGCCCGGCCCGGCGCCGGTGGTGCCGCAGCAGCTCCCCGAACTCGGCCCAGCCCGCCGGTACGGGTCGCCGTCCGGTCGTTCTGCGGGGCGTGGCATCGCTGACGGGCATGTCCGCTCCTCGGTCCCGGCGCGCACGGCACCGGCGTACTCGCAAGCCACCGGACGGCGCCCGGCGCAGCCGGCCCCAGTCAGCTCGGTTCACAAGGTAGAGGACTCGCCCTCAGTCGTACATATGGCGTGGTCTCGGTGAACGGAGGGAGAAAGCGGGGGAGTTCGGGACGGCGCCCGGCTGAGCGGCAGCGGACCCCGCACTGCGGAACCCGCCGCAGGCCTGGGGCATCCTGGACGAGGCGGTGTTGCACCAGGGGGTCGGCGGCCGGGACGGCATGGGGGATCAGCTCGCGTATCCATGGAGCTTCCGCTCTATGGAGCTTCCGCGTTCACGGCCGCTGTCAGGCGCGGGGCCTTCGAGGTGCCGGGGGTTTGATCCCTCTCCGTACCAAGGTCCCGAAGTTCGCCACGAGTTGGCGGGCCGCGCGGGCGGAGTCGGGTTCCGACTCCTCGGCGTGGGAGCGGAGTCGGGTCAGGTCGAGGCCGTCCGCGCCGAGGGCGGCCTCGGACCAGTGGGCGAGGCGGTCGGCGCCCACCTCGGGGTGGAACTGCACGCCCCAGGCGCTCTCGCCGAGCCGGAAGGCCTGGACGGGGCAGGGCTCGCTCTGGGCCAAGTGGACTGCGCCGGGCGGGAGTTCGGTGATCTGGTCGCGGTGGTTCTGGATCGCGGGGAAGACCGGGGGCAGGCCGTTCAGGAGCGGGTCGGCGGCGGCCTCGGGGCGCAGGGTGATCCGGCAGGAGCCGCGTTCGGGTGTGCCGTGGGCGCCGAGGACGGTGCCGCCGTGGGCCGCGGCGAGGACCTGGGCGCCGAGGCAGATGCCGAGGAGCGGGACGCCCTGCTCCACCGCGCGCCGGGCGAGGAGCCGCTCGGCGGGCAGCCAGGGGTGGCGGGCGTCGTCGTCGGGGAGGAAGCCGCCGCCGAGCAGGACGACGGCCGCGTACCCCGCCGGGTCGTCCACCCCCGCGCCGCCCTCGGCCTCGACCGCGGTCAGCCCCTCCTCGCGCAGCCAGGGAAGCAGTCGGCCGGGTCCGCTGCGGGGGCTGTTGCGGACGACGAGGACACGGGGCGCGGCGGCGGGGTGGTGCGCGGACATCCGGACACCCTACGGGGCGGGGCGGGGCAAGGGCACGGGTGGGGAGAGCGAGGGCGACGGGGGTGGAGAGCGAGAACGACGGGGTGGAGCGCGGGGGCGGTGTTGGCGCACCTGCTGCTGCCGTTCCGCGCCGCCCCCCCCGCCGTTCCGCGCTGCCCCCTCGGCCGTTCCGTGCCGCCCCCGCCGCCCGCCCGCCGCCCCCCCCCGCCCCCGCGCCGCCGGGAATCCGGTGAGTGGCTAGGCCTCCGGCCCGAATCCGTACGCCAGATGCTGCTTGACGCTGCCGCCCGCGGGGTCGCCGAGCAGCGGGCTGCCGACGTACAGCCTGCCGTGGGTGAAGCGGAGGTCGGCGTACTCGGGGGTCAGGCCGATCGGGCCGTCGGGGGAGGTCAGGAGGGTCTCCTGGGTGCCCTTGCGGGGGTCGACCGAGACCACGGAGACGTCGGTGCCGCTCTTGTAGGCGAGCAGGCGGGGGCCGTCCATCCGCAGCGGCAGCAGGGTGTTGCCGTCGCCCGCCTCGAAGCGGTCGCGGGTGGGCTTTCCGTCGGCGAGGGAGAAGGAGACGATCTCGTTCCAGTAGCCCTTGCCGTGGGCGCGGCTCCTGGTGGGGACGTAGAGGCGGTCGTTGCCGACGGCGAGGGAGCGGCAGCTCTGCGCGATCTCGGCGCCCCGGCAGGAGTGCTGGAACCTGTCGTCCTCGAGCGTGATCCGGTAGCGGAGCCTGCCGCGCGCGTCCAGGGAGAAGACGTCGTCGATGCCGGTGAGCGAGGTGGTCCCGGTGTCCACCCCGAGGACCACGGGGTCGGTGGAGAGGACCTTGGGCGCGGTGGCGCCCGCGGGGAGCCGGTACCGCCACGCGTTCCTGCCGGTGTCCGGGTCGATCAGATGCGCCTCGAACTTCCGCTTGCCGAACGGCCCGCAGACCCGTACGGCGACCAGTCGCGGCCCGCCGCCGTAGCCGCGGTCGCCGCATTCGCCGGCCTCCGGCTCCCAGCGCAGGCTCCCGTCGGCGAGGTCGAAGCCCGCGCCGCCGTGGATGCCGCCGGCGGCGACGGTGTCCTTGCTGATGACGACCTGGTCGAAGGGTGTCTTGCGGGACTGGTACTCGGCGGTGAAGGACTTCGACCAGACCCTCTTGCCGGTGTCCAGGTCGAAGGCGAGGACCTCGGTGCAGGGCGCGGGGTAGCCGCGGTCGTCGAGCGGCTCGTCCTGGACGACCACCGCCGCGACACCGCCCTTGCCGACCTGCGGAGAGCCCCCGCAGGAGGCGCCCTTGAGCGGCAGCGACCAGAGCTTCTCGCCGGTGGCCGCCGCGTACCCGGTGATCTCCCGTACCGAGGTCTTCGCGTAGACCCGCTCGGTCAGCCAGGAGCCCTCGGCCTTCCAGGTCGTCTGCTTCGTCACGCCGCCCGGGATCCTCGGGAACTCCGGCACCAGGGCGTGCACGAGGGTGGCCGCGGTGGGGTCGGCGGGTGCCTTCTCCTGCGGCTTCTGCTGTGCGGCGCCCGGGAGTTGACCTTCTCCGGAGGGCTCGGCCCGGGGGCTGTCACCGTCCTGGCCGCGGTCCGCGAGCAGATACCAGGTGCCGCCCGCGATCAGCACGGCCAGCGCGAGTACGGCCGCGAGGAGGACCGCCGGGCGTCCACCGCGGCGCGGGCCGCCTTCGGCGGGGGCCTGCCCGGGCCGCGGCGGCGGGGTCGGCGGAGTCGCCGGGCTCGGCGGGCCGAAGTCCTGCGGGGGCGGGCCGAAGGAGCCGCCCGGCGGGGGTCCGGCGGGCGGGGGTGGGACGGGTGCGGAATCGTGCGCGTTCATGGCGGCGAAAATAGGCCCGTTGACGATTGATCGGAGGCATTTTCTAGAAAAGTTCTCCAAACTGTTTCTGTGTGTTTCTGTTCTAGGCTGTGCGGCATGAGTGAGGAAAGCGGAACCCGGAAGTCAGAACAGGGGGCCGCGGCGGCGCGCGGTGGTCCACGGGCGCGGGGGTGGGCGGTAGGCGATGTCGCCTAAACAGCAGCGCGGTGAGGCCACCGTCGACCGGATCCTGGACACCGCCCTGCGGGTCTACGCCGAATCGGGCCAGCAGGGCTTCACCGTCAACGCCGTCACCAAGGCGGGCGGCGTCAGCTTCGGCAGCCTCTACCACCACTTCGGCAGCTTCGACGGCCTCGCGGCGGCCCTCTACACCCGATGTATGGAGGAGCTCTTCGACGCGATGACCGCCGCCGTCCTCCGCTCCCGCACCGCGCGCACCGGCGTACGGGCCCTGGTCCGGGCCTACTTGGACTTCACCGTCGAGCACCGGGAGGCCGCCCTCTTCCTGCACGCCTCCTCCTACTCCGGCTACCTCTCCGCCCACGCCCGGCAGATCCGCGAGGCCCGGGACGCCAAACTCGCCCCGATCAGCGCCTGGTTGGAGCCCCGCGTCCGCCGCGGCGAACTCGCGCCGCTGCCCCCGCAGCTCATCGAGATCATGGTCATGGGCCCCGTCGCCGAGGCCGCCCGCCGCTCCCTGTCCAGCACCTACGACGTGGACCTGAACCAGGTCGCACGCCTGCTGCCGGATGCGATCTGGCAGTCGTTGCGGCCGGGGTGAGGGAGGACTCCCGTCGGGGGGCGCGTGCTGCCGATGCCGCAAAGAGCCTTGCCGCTCTGGCAAACTTCCGGCATGGCGCCCGACCCGACGGAAGACAGCGATCTCGACCGGACCCTCACCGCGGTCGGCCCCCGGCTGCGTGCGCTGCGCAGGCAGCGGGAGGTCACGCTGGCCGATCTCTCCCGGAGCACCGGGATCTCGGTGAGCACCCTCTCCCGGCTGGAGTCCGGCGACCGCCGCCCCAACCTGGAACTCCTGCTGCCGCTCGCCCGCGCCCACGGCGTCACCCTCGACGAACTCGTCGGCGCCCCGCCCACCGGCGACCCGCGCATCCATCTGCGCCCGCTGACCCGGCACGGCATGACGATGGTGCCCCTGACCCGCCGGGCCGGCGGCATCCAGGCGTACAAACTGGTGATCCCGGCGGGCAGCAACCGCAGGGAGCCCGACCCGAAGACCCACGAGGGCTACGAGTGGCTCTACGTGCTCAACGGCCGCCTCCGAGTCCTCCTGGGCGAACGGGACTTGACGCTCACCCCCGGCGAGGCCGCCGAGTTCGACACCCGCGTCCCGCACTGGTTCGGCGGCGCCGATGCCCAACCGGTGGAATTCCTCAGCCTGTTCGGCAGCCAGGGGGAACGGGCGCATCTGCGGGCGCGGCCCAAGTCAGGTCGGGCGGAGGGGAGTTCAGCCTGAGAGCGGGTCGTGCCGAGGCCCGCCGCCCGGACCGGGGGCCTCAGCGGTTGGCCAGCGCCCGTGAGGCCAGCCAGGCCCCGTACGCCGCGAGGCCGAGGGTGCCGAGGCGGCGGGTGCGGGGGCTGGCGAGGGCGAGGCCCAGGGCGAGTTCGGTGGCGCCGTTGCGGTAGATCCACTGGCGGGTGTCCTCGGGGAACACCTTGGCGGACAGCGGCTCGAAGGCCGCGGGGACGGCGAAGTGGGCCGCGCCGGTTCCGGCGAGGGCGAGGCCGAGGAGGCGGTTCCTGGAGCCCTTGGAGCCCTTGGAGCCCTTGGTGTTCGGGGAGTTCTCGGAGCCGGACATGCGGGGCCTTCCCTGGAGGGGCCGGGGGCGGGGCGGGCGGTCGCGGGACCGCTCGGCTGCGGGGAGTCTATCCAGGTGTGCCAATGGTTGGGAGTGCGAAGAATCTCACTCCCGGGCCCGCGGTCCGTACGCGCGCCGTGCCTCACATCGGCGTAGCCGCCTTCAGGAGGAGGAGCATGGTCATCGTCGAACTCGCCGAGGACATCGCGGAGACGGCCGTGCCGACCGCCGCGCCGTAGGCGGCGAGGCCGACGGCGCTGAAGACGGACGGGCGCCGGGAGACGGGCGCCGGTGCGAGCAGTGCGGCCACCCGGCGCGGCACCGGCCCGGGGGCGGCGAAGCCGGGGAAGACCGGAACAGTCGACATCCCCGAGCCCGACCCCGAGCCCGACCCCGAGCCCGACCCCGAGCCCGACCCCGAGCCCGATCCCGAGCCCGATCCCGAGCCCGGCCCCACCCCTTCCCGCCCCGCCAGCGCCGCCTTGCCGATCGCCCGGGCGAGGGTGCGGCGGTTGCCGATGGTCTGGGCGGCGGCTTCGTCGGCCCAGCGTTCGGTGGCGTACTCGACGGCGGCGCGCAGGGGGCGCAGGAAGGGGTTGGCGCGGGCGGCGAGCTGGACCGCGAGGAGGTAGCGGTGGTGGTGGGCGGCGAGGTGGGCGCGTTCGTGGGCGAAGAGGGCGCGGCGCTCGGGGGCGTCCAGGGAGCGCAGCATCCCGGTGGTCGCGAGGACCCGGCCGGGGGCGTCGGCGGTGCCGGGCAGGGCGTAGGCGTAGGGGGCGGGGTCCGGGAGGACGGCGACGGTGCGGCCGGGGAGTCCGTGCAGGGCGCGGTGGGCGCGCAGGCGCAGTTCGCGGCGGCCGCTCAGCAGGCGGGCGCAGGAGAGGGCGAGGACGAGCAGGGCCGGGATGGCGACCTTGCCCGCGATCTCGTCGCAGGGGACGGCCGCGCGTACCTCGGGGTCCGACCAGCCGTCCGGCAGGGGGTTGCCGGGGAGCTGGGCGGTGCCGACGACCACCAGGAGGCCCAGGCACAGGGTGCTGCAGGCCGCCATGACCGCGGCCACCACGGTCAGCAGGCGGGTGGCGGTCCGCGGGTGGAGGCGCTGCTCGGCGAGGCGCGCGACCGGCCAGGCGGTCAGCGGGAGGACGAGCGGGAGGAAGACGAAGACCCCCATCGGACCTCAGCCCTCCCGCTGGTCCTCGGCCTGCCGCAGCAGTTCGCGCAGCAGCCGCTCGTCCTCGGCGGGGAGCGCGGTGACGAAGCTGGCGAGGACCGCGCCGCGGTCGGCCTCGTTGTTGAGCACCTTGTGCATGCGGTGCGCGGCGAGGCCGGCGATGTCGGCGGCCGGGGTCCACAGGAAGGAGCGCCCCGAGCGCTCCCGGGTGACCACGCCCTTGGCGAGCAGCCGCGTCAGGATGGTGACCACGGTGGTGTACGCGAGCCCGCCGCCCAGCTGCTCCTTGAGCCAGCCCGCCGTACGGGGGCCGTCCGCGGAGCGCAGGGCCGACAGGACCAGCACTTCGAGTTCGCCCTGCCTCCTGCGGGAACGCTGCCCCTCGCCGGTCATCCCCCGGTCTCCTTCCCGCCTGTGGCCGGTCCGCCGGTGCGCCCGGCGGCCGCCGTGCCGGTGCCCCGCTCGCGGGGCCTCGCACCCGGTGTGCGACCTCACACCCTATAGAGGGGAGGCCGGCCCGCCAGGTGCCCGGCGGCCGGGCACCCGCCCGCGGAGCGGCCCTGACCCCCGCCGTGACCTGGGCCGACCTGCGATTCTTGCCGCTCGGCAAGTGTTCCGCGATAGTGGCCTGATCAGGACTTCCTCGTCGCGGGGAGGTCCCGGGACGCAGGAGTTCCGCTCCCACGGAAGTCCTGCCACGCTGGAGTTCCCCACTTACGGAAGGCGGCAGCCCCGGCCACGGGGCGACCCCATTGCAGGCATCAAGCAGCGGTTCCCAGGATGTCGACCGGGCCCCCTCCGGTCCGGCACAGGCCTGGCGGAACGCGCCGTGCCCCGTCGTCGTCACCACCGGCGGCGGCGCCCTCGCGGACCTCAACGGCGCCGCGGAACTCCTCCTCGCCGGGGCCCGCCCCGGCACCCCGCTCGCCGGCACCCCGCTGTCCTGGCTCGCCGGGGCGCACCCCGCACCCGGGCCGGACGCGGGGTCCGGACCGGTCGGCGGCCGGGTCGGGGAGCGCAGCTTCGCCGCGTACCCGACCGGCGGCGACGGCGGGGACACCGTCTGGTGGCTGCTCGACGACACCGAGGAGCAGGCCGCGCGGACCGCGCTGCGGGAAGAGCGGGAGCGCTCCGCCTTCCTCGCGAGCGCCTCGGACGAACTGCTCGCCTCCCTCAACGTCGACCGCTCCATGGAGACCGTCGCGCGGCTCAGCGCCCGCCACCTCGCCGACGCCGCCGTGGTCGTCGCCCCGCCGAGCGGCCGGTGGCTGCCGGTGACCTACGCGGACTCCTCCGGCGAGGTGACCTTCCGGCGGCTCGGCGCGCAGGCGGAGGACGTGCCGGGGCTGCGCGAGGCACTGCAGGGCTTCCCGCCGGTGCCCTCGCGCTGGATCGACCCGGCCGCCCTGCCCGACTGGGCGGTGCCCGAGGGCTTCGCGGGGCCGGTCGGCTCGGTGGTGATCACCCCGCTGCCCGGGCACGGGGTGCCCGCGGGCGCGCTGATCCTGCTGCGCCGCAGCGGGACCGCCGCCTTCAGCGACGGCGAGGAGACCTTCGCCCGGCTCTTCGCGACCCGGGCCGGGGCCGCGCTCTCCGCCGCCTCCCTCTACTCCGAGCAGGCTCGCGTCACCCGCACCCTGATGCGGGACCTGCTGCCGCCGCGGCTGCGCCAGGTGCACGGGGTGGAGTTCGCGGGCGGCTACCGCGCGGCCGAGCACCGCGAGCGGGTCGGCGGCGACTTCTACGACGTGCACCCGGGCGGCGCCGCGGACCAGGAGTCCTTCGTGGTGCTCGGCGACGTCTGCGGCAAGGGACTCGACGCCGCGGTGCTCACCGGCAAGATCCGCAACACCCTGCACGCCCTGCTGCCGCTCGCGGGCGACCACGACCGGGTGCTCAACCTGCTCAACGACGCCCTGCTCAGCCTCCAGGACACCCGCTTCGCCACCCTGGTGCTCGCCTCCGCGGTACGGGACGGCGAGCGGGTGCGGCTGCGGCTGACCAGCGCCGGGCACCCGGCGCCGCTCCTGGTGCGCGCGGACGGCCGGGTGGAGCCCGCGGAGACCCACGGCAGCCTGGTCGGCGTGCTGCCCGCGGTGCGCAGCGTCACCGCCGAGGTCAGCCTCGCGCCCGGCGAGACCTGCCTGCTGTACACGGACGGGATCACCGAGGCGCGCGGCGGCCCCTTCGGGGACGAGCTCTTCGGCGAGGAGCGCCTCCAGGAGGCCCTCACCGAGTGCGCGGGCATGCCCGCCGAGGCGGTGGTCGAGCGGGTCCAGATGCTCGCCGCCCAGTGGACCGGCGGCGGGCGCAAGGACGACATGGCGGTCGTCGCCGTCACCGCCCCCTACCCGGGCGGCGGCCCCGGTGAGCGGGCCGGGCGATGAGCACCGGTCCGGGCACGGCGGATCCGGTCGGCCCCCCGCACCCCCCGCCCGCCGGGGCCGACGGCCTCGAAGCGGCCCGTACCCGGCTCTGGGAGGCCGTCCGCGTCCGGGACGCCGAGGGCGCCACGGCGGCCGTGCACGCGCCCCTGGACCAGGGGTACGACATGGAGTCCGTCCTCCTGGACGTGATCGCCCCGGTGCAGGCGCGGGTCGGCCGCGAGTGGGCCGGGAACCGGATGACGGTGGCCGAGGAGCACGCCGCGACCGCCCTCAACGACCGGGTGGTCGGGGCGCTCTCGGCGCATCCGGCGTCCCGGCCCGGGGCCCCGCGCGGCCGGGTGGCGGTGGCCTGTGTGGACGGCGAGTGGCACGCGCTGCCCGCCCGGCTGCTCGCGGAGGTGCTGCGGGTGCGCGGTTGGGAGGTCGACTTCCTCGGCGCGCACGTGCCCTCCGCCCACCTGGTGGACCATCTGCACACCACCGGCCCCGACGCGGTCGCCCTCTCCTCCTCGCTGGCCACCCGGCTGCCCACCGCGCACGCCGCCGTCACCGCCTGCCAGGCGATCGGCGTCCCGGTCCTGGTCGGCGGGGCCGCCTTCGGCGCCGAGGGGCAGTACGCCCGGCTGATCGGCGCGGACGCCTGGGCGCCGGACGCCCGGGGCGCGGCCGGGCTGCTCGCCGCCGGGCTGCCGCGGCCGGTGCCCAAGGGCGGGGGCCAGCCGGTGGACGCGCTGCCGTATCTGGCGGACCAGGAGTACACCATGGTCGGCAGGACGCGGCCCCGGCTCGTCCGGCAGGTCATGGGCGGTCTGGAGACGCGCTTCCCGGCGATGGCGGAGTACGGCGCGGCGCAGCGGCAGCGCACCGCCGAGGACCTGGCGCATGTGGTCGACTTCCTGGCCGCGGCCCTCTACACCGACGACGACCGCCTCTTCGGGGACTTCCTGGTCTGGACCGCCGGGGTGCTCAACTCCCGTGGCGTGCCCGACCGTTCACTGGATCCGGCGCTGGAGCTGCTCGCCGGGATCCTCCAGGACTTCCCGCGCAGCAACCGCATCCTCGCCGCCGGGCTGGCCTCCCTGGCCGCCGCCCGCGGCGCCGTGGACGAAGGCCGCCCGCCCGGCCGTACCACCGAGAACCCCCCGGAGACCGAAGAGTTCGCATGACCTCTCTGCCGACCCCCGCCTTCGCGCTGCGGTCCCACACCGAGGGCCCCCGGCACGTCCGCCTGACCGTCACGGGCGAACTCGACTGGGAGACCGCCGACGAACTGCTCACCGAGGTGCGCGCGGTGCTCGCCGGGCACCCCGAACTCGCCACGCTGCGGCTGGACTTCGCCGCTCTGGACAGCTGCGACTCGATGGGCCTGTCCGCGCTGTTGATGGTGCAGCGCGAGTGCGCCGCCGCCCGGGTCCGGCTGCACCTGGACGAGCGCCCGCCCGCCTTCGAGCGCCTGCTGCGGGTCACCGGCACCCTGGCCCATCTGACGGGCGAGGAGCCGGAACCGCCGCCCGGCTGAGGCCCGCGCCCCCGGCGCCCGCCCGAGCGGCCCCGTACCGGAGGCCGTACGGAATCCACGTCCCGAATGCCCGGAACGCGTACGCCTGTTGGTGTCTGGAACCCCAGAAGATGAGACGTGGCTCACACGCATCATTACGGGACCCGGGGGCACAACGGATGCAGAGATCGATTGGACGGTCGCGAACGGAGCAGCACCATGGTGATCAGCGAGACACGTGCCGGGCAGGTCCTCAGTGGCGGCGAGGCGGGAGTGCGGGACGCGCTGCCGGTCGTCGACGACCCGCGCAGCACGGCACCCGCGGATGCCCGGGAGCTGAGCCGCCTCTTCTTCGCCCGGCTCCGTGAACTGGAGGAGGGCACGCCCGAGTACCAGTACGCGCGGAACACTCTGATCGAACTCAACATGGGACTCGTGCACTTCGGGGTCCGGCGCTTCCGCAGCGGCGCCGTGGAGACCGAGGACATGGTCCAGGTCGGCATGATCGGGATGATCAAGGCCATCGACCGCTTCGACCTGAGCCGCGAGGTGGAGTTCGTCACCTTCGCGATGCCCTACATCACCGGTGAGATCAAGCGGTTCTTCCGGGACGCCACCTGGGCGCTGCACGTGCCGCGCAGGCTCCAGGAGCGGCGCCAGGAACTCGCCCGCGCCCAGGACGACTTGATCTCCCTGCTCGGCCGCGCCCCGCGCACCGCGGAGCTGGCCGAGGTCATGCAGATCCCGGAGAAGGAGGTCGCCGAGGCGCAGCGCGCGGCCAACGGCTACCACACCCAGTCCCTGGACGCCCCGATCGGCTCCGAGGGCATGCACCGCGCGGACCGCCCGCTGAGCGAGATGGTCGGCGGCGAGGACCCCACGTACGAGCTGATCGAGAACTGCCACGCGCTCGGCCCGCTCCTGGCCGAACTGGCCCCGCGGGAGCAGGAGATCCTGCGGATGCGGTTCGCCGAGGAGCTGACCCAGGCGCAGATCGGCGAGCGGATCGGCGTCTCGCAGATGCAGGTCTCGCGGCTGCTGACCCGCACCCTGGGCCGGCTGCGCAGGCAGCTCCTGATCGACGAGTCGCCGCGTGTCTGAGCGGTGGTGGGCCGGTCCGGCGGGCCGGGGTGACATGCGAATATTTCGGTGCCTGGGCCGTACCGTGCCCACGGTGAGCGGTCGGGGCTTGGGGAGAGCATGTACGGCGATCCGGAGATCGTGACGTCCGATGTCACCGGGCCCACCGGGGAACGCGTCCTGCTCGTGTCGGTCCGCGGCGATGTGGACTACGACAACGGGGACGCCCTGGAGAAGGCGCTGCGGGAGCGCCCCGAGGGCGCCGCGCACCTGGTGCTCGACCTCTCGGGCACGGGCTTCGCGGACTCGACGATCCTGCACCTGCTCCTGGACGCCCAGCGCGCGCACCGTGCGGCGGGCGGCTCCCTGGTGGTCGCCGGGCCCTTCTCGGACATCGTGCAGCGGCTCTTCCAGGTCACCGGGACGCTGACCTTCTTCACCGTCGCGGAGAGCGTGGACGAGGCCATGGATCTCTTCGGCGCGGAGCAGTGAGTCCGGTGGGTCCGGTGCGCCGAGTCGGAGCGGCGGGCGCGGTCGGTGCCGCCGGAGCAACGGGGGACGCGGACGGTCCGCGGACCGGGGAGACAGCCGGACCCGGCCTGGGGCCGCGGAGACGAGCAGCAGGGGAGAGCGGCATGACGGGGGAGCGGATGTGTACGGGTGAGGTGACGGTGGTGCCGCAGCGAGGCCGGGCGGTGCCCGCGAGCGCCGCGGAGGCCCGGCAGGAGGTCGAATTCCTGCTCTACGACAGGTATCTGACCGGTTCGGCCGCCGCCCGGCAGTCCTCCACCGACGCCCTCCTGGTCACCTCGGAGCTGGTGACCAACGCGCTCGTCCACGGCGGCGGACTGACCGGCTTCCGGGCCGAACTGGTCCCCGGCGGGCTGCGGCTCACCGCCCAGGACCGCAGCGCCGAGCTGCCCCGGCTGCGCAGCGAGCCCCGTGACCTGCTGCCCGGCGGCTACGGCTGGCCGCTGATCCACCGCCTCGCCCAGGAGATCACCCTGCGCCTGCTGCCCGGCGGCGGCAAGCAGATCAGCCTCTTCCTGCCGCTGGACTGAGCCCGCGCATCCGGTCCCGCGTATCCGGCGGTGCTCCCGCGCACCCGGCGCCGGGTGCGCGGGCCGCCCGCTCCTGCGCTGACAGACCTGATCCTGGCCTGCTCCTGCTCCTGGCCTGCTCCTGGCGGACCTGCCCTAACAGGCCTGCTGGGGCCCGGAGTTCTCGGTGCCCACCCGGCCGACGGCCGTCTCGTCGCCGAGGCCGGTGCCCGCGGCGTGGCCGATGTAGCAGGAGTACTTGGTCTTGTTGATCACTTCCAGGTGGATGTGGGCGCCGGTGTCGCCGTTGACCTGGTAGCAGGAGGAGTAGCGGAAGCGGCCGGTCTGCCCGAGGCGGGTCCAGGGGCCCACGGTCGCGCCCACCGCGATCTCCGCGGGCTTCTGGTCGACGTGCATGACGTCCGCCCGGCCCACCACCGTGCCGGTGGCGTCGTCGACCGCCTCCAGGCCGATGCGCCAGCCGCCGTCGGCGAGGTCGCCGGTGGCGCAGCCGGGGGTGACGGTGACCACGTGCACGGAGACCGGGTTGCCGGCCGCGGTCTTGCTGCCGAAGGGGGAGACCACGGTGGCGCCCGGGTTCTGGTAGATGTCCACCGCCCAGTCGTTCAGATAGCCCCAGTTGGAGAAGACCCGGTGGTGCGAGGAGGCCGGTGCCTCGCCGAACCGGTCCCAGGTGGAGGCGCCCTGGATCGGCGGGTACACGTTGATCGTGTCGGCGGCGGCGAGCCGCGGCTGCGCGCCGGAGGCGGCCGGGGAGGGCGGCGCGCTCAGCAGGACCGCGCAGGTGCCGAGGGCGGCGGCGAGGGTGACACGGGCGGTGGTCAGGAGTCTCACGAGTTCTCCGGGTGTGGGGGACGGGAGAGCCGTCGGGCGGCGGCGCGGGGCGGGCCCGCGGCCGCCGGTGCCCGTCGGCCGTGCGGTGACGCGTGAGTAAAGCACCGTCGTCGTGTCCATGCCAGACCGCGGGCGCCGGGTCCGCCGCCTCGCCCGCCGCCTCAGAGGTAGCGGCGAATCGGGCGTACCGCGAGTTCTCGGGCGCGCTGCGCGAGCGGGCGCGTGCGCCAGCGCGCGGGGTCGATCCGGGCGCTGTTGCCGAGGTCCTCCGCGAAGTGCGCGTCGAGGGTGGCGGTCAGCCCGGAGTCGATGACGGCGAGCATGACCTCCTCGTCGTGGTCCAGGGAGCGGCGGTTGAAGTTGGTCGAGCCGACCAGCGAGACCTCTCCGTCCACGGTGATCACCTTGGTGTGCAGCATGGTCGGCTGGTACTGCCAGATGCGCACCCCGCAGTCGAGCAGCGCCCCGTAGTGGTGCTGTCCGGCGAGCTGGCAGACCCGCTTGTCGGTGTACGGGCCCGGCAGCAGGATCTCCACCTCGACCCCGCGCCGGGCGGTGGCGCACAGCAGCTCGATGAAGTAGTGGTCCGGCGCGAAATAGGCGGTGGCCAGCCGGAACCGGTGCTGGGCGGACTCCAGGACCACCCGGAGCAGGGTCTGCATGTCCTGCCAGCCGAAGCTCGCCGAGCCGCGGACCACCTGCACCACCGCGTCCCCGGCCGGGGGCAGTTCGACGAAGCGGTCCCGGGAGTCGAAGAGGGTCTCGTGGCACTCGGCCCAGTTCTGCGCGAAGGCGGCGGCCAGCCCGTCCACGGCGGGGCCCCGGACCTCCACATGGGTGTCCCGCCACTCCTTCGGCCCGCGGGCGTCACCGCACCACTCCTCGGCGATGCCGACGCCGCCGGTGAAGGCCTGCCGCTCGTCGACCACCAGGACCTTGCGGTGGCAGCGGTGGTTCTGCTTCAGCGGGGAGATCCAGGCGGGCCGCCGGAACCAGGAGACGTCCACCCCGGCGCGCGCCATCAGATCGAGCTGGTCCTGCTCGATGAGGCGGCTGCCGAAGCCGTCGAGCAGCAGCCGCACCCGCAGCCCGGCGCGGGCCCGGTCGGCGAGGGCCTCGGCGAACTCGCGGGCGATGCCGCCGGTCCAGTAGACGAAGGTCATCATGTCGACGGTGTGCTCGGCGGCGCGGATGGCCGCCAGCATCGCGGGGAAGATCTCGTCGCCGTTGCGCAGCGGCCGGACGCTGTTGCCCTCCGTCGCCGCGATGCCGATCAGCCGCTCCAGGCGGCGTCTTATCTCGGTTCCGGGCGGGGTCTCGGTGCTGGTCATGGTGTCCTCGGGCTTCTTCGGGGAGGGGGTGGGGAGCGGTCCGTCCGCGGTCCGTCTTGTTTCCGGGTACGCGGCGGGGGCAGCCGATGAATGCCGAACGGCAACGGTTCGCCCGGCACACAGTAGCCAGCGGAGCCGTGAGAGAGGACGGACATCATGATCATTATCGGAATTGTGGGCATCTGCCTGGTTCTGCTCGTCCTCGCCTTCCTGATGCCGCGCTTCTCGCGGCACCCGGAGCGGGGCACTCAGAAGGCCCTCGGCCTGGGCACCCGGACCGGTGGCAAGGCGCCCGGCCCGCTCGGCCGCCTGCTGAGCAAGCCCTTCCGCAGCAGCCAGAAGGCGGTGGGCCGCAGCGGCTCGGCCGGCCGCCGGGGGCGCGGCAAGCTGCCCTTCTGACCTTCCGCGGGACCCGCCCGGCCGTCCTTCCACGGGACCTGCCCCGCGGCTCCGGGCCCTTGAGCGCCCGGCACCACCCCCCTGGGGGTGGCCTGACTTCGTACCTGGCACCGCGGCACCGAGTACGGTGCGGCGAGACCGTGCCGATGGGCCGCCGAGGCGGCGGGCACGGCGAACGAGAGGACTTCGATGCAGCCCCTGACCGAGCAAGTGGAACTCGACTTCACGGACGAACTCCGGGCCAGAGCGGGCCTCTTCGCCGATGAGCACGTGGGCCTGTGGGTGGCCGTCACCGCACCCAACACGGTCAACCTCGGCGGCGCGCGCTCCGCCGAGGTCCTGCAGGCCGCGGCCGACTGGCTGGCCGCGGACGAGAGTGCCGAGGTGACCGCCCTCGCCTGGTCCCGCAGCCCCGAGGACCCGCCGCTGCGCCTGAGCATGCGGCTCGCCCAGGCCCCGGTGAAGTAGCCGCCCCCGCCCGGCCCGCGCCCGGCGCCCCGCCCGCGTCCGGCGCCCGCCCGCCGGTCCGCCCGCGCCGATCACGCGTAGAGCCCCGGCCCGCCTCCTTCGGGAAGCGTGCCGGGGCTCGAACGCGTCGGCCCGTTCCGGTGCCGGTCAGGGGCGGTTGACGAGATAGCCGCCCATCGCGGTGAAGTACTCGGTGGCGGGCAGCTCCCGGCCGTCCTCGGTGCGGACCCGGGTGATCGCGAGCCCGTGGTTGCGCCCGGTGCGGGCGTCCGCCCCGGCGACGATCACCACGCCCTCGCCCTCGCGGTAGAAGATCCGCCCGGGGGTGCCGCCGTAACGGCCCTCGGAGACCTGGGCGGTGAGCACGTCGAGCCGCTTGCCCTTGTGGAAGGTGTACGCGCTCGGGTACGGGGCGGACTGGGCGCGCACCAGGCGGTCCAGGTCGGCCGCGGGCCAGGTCCAGTCGAGGCGGCTGTCCTCGGCGGCGCGCTTGTGGAAGAAGCTGGCCTGGGACCGGTCCTGCTGGGTGAACTCGCTCTCGCCCGCGGCGATCCGGGCCAGCGCGCCGGTGGTGACCGGGGCGATCAGCTCGACGGTCTTGTGGAAGAGGTCGGTGGCGGTGTCCCGCGGGCCGACCGCCACCGCCTGCTGGAGGACGATGTCCCCGGCGTCCAGGGTGTCGTCCATCATGTGGGCGGTGACGCCGACTTCGGGCTCGCCGTTGATCAGCGCCCAGATCAGCGGGGAGAAGCCCGCGTACTTCGGCAGCAGCGAGTCGTGGACGTTCAGGGTGCCGTGGCGGGGCAGGCCGAAGATGCGCGGCGGGATCCAGGTGCGCCAGTTGTTGGCGACGATGATGTCCGGGTCGGCTTCCTTCAGCCGGGCGAACAGCTCCTCGTCGTCGGGGCGGTTGCGGATCAGGACCGGGACGCCGTTCTCCTCGGCGAGGTCGGCGACCGAGTCGCTCCAGATCTTCTCGTAGGCGTGCTCGCTCTTGGGGTGGGTCACCACCATGACGACGTCGTGTTCGGAGTCCAGGAGGGCTCGCAGGGTGCGGTGCCCCCAGGTCTGATATCCGAACATGACGACCCGCATGGGGGGTTCCTCCTCTGGGCAGGGATTGGTCGGCGCCCAGTAAAGCAAGGCTTACCTTAGCCTGCAATGGCGCGTGACTGAGGCGGAGTTCACGTCCCGCCGTACCGCTTGACCGGTTTGTCCCGTCGACACTCCACAAGGTTAAGCTTAGGCTTACCTAAGTCCCGGGGGTGTGCGGCGTGGAGCCGCCATGCCCTCGGACGCATGCCCCCTTCCCCCGCGCCCGAAAGCGGCTGCCCGCATGATGGGAGTGACATGTCTCAGGCTCTTCCTGGCGACGACGCACCTTTGATCCACGACCTCATAGGGATCGGCTTCGGCCCCTCCAACGTGGCCATGGCGATCGCGCTCAGCGAGCACAACGCACGCGTCGGAAGGCAGGAGGCGGTCACTGCTCACTTCTTCGAGCGGCAGCCGAACTTCGGCTGGCACCGCGGCATGCTGATCGACGACGCGACCATGCAGGTGTCCTTCCTCAAGGACCTGGTGACACTGCGCAACCCGGCCAGCGAGTACAGCTTCCTGTGCTATCTGCAGAGCAAGGGGCGCCTGGTCGACTTCGTCAACCACAAGAACCTCTTCCCGCTGCGGGTGGAGTTCCACGACTACTTCGAGTGGGCCGCGGCCAAGGCCGACGACATGGTCTCGTACGGGCACCAGGTGGTCTCCGTCGAGCCGGTGGAGCGGGACGGCGTCGTCGAGTACCTGGACGTGACCTCCCGCTGCGGCGAGGAGCTGGTCGTCCACCGGGCCCGCAACCTCGTCGTCGGCACCGGGCTCACCCCGAGGATGCCCGAGGGCGTCGCCCGCGGTGAGCGGATCTGGCACACCTCCGACCTGCTGCGGAAGGTGGACGCCCTGGAGGGCACCGAGCCCACCCGCTTCCTGGTCGTCGGCGCCGGGCAGAGCGCCGCGGAGAACGTGGCCTATCTGCACCGCCGCTTCCCCACCGCCGAGGTCTGCGCCGTCTTCTCGCGCTACGGCTACAGCCCGGCCGACGACAGCGCCTTCGCCAACCGGATCTTCGACCCGGACGCGGTGGACGACTACTTCAGCGCGCCGGAGGCGGTCAAGCGCAAGCTGATGGACTACCACGGCAACACCAACTACGCCGTGGTGGACATCGACTTGATCGACGACCTCTACAAGCAGGCGTACCGGGAGAGCGTGCTCGGCACCGAGCGGCTGCGCTTCCACAACGTCTCCCGGCTCACCGAGGTGCTGGCCGGACCCGACAAGGTCCGCGCCACCGTCGAGTCCCTGGTCACCGGCGAGAAGACGCCGCTGGACGCCGATGTGGTGGTGTACGCCACGGGGTACGAGCCCGCCGACGGCCTGGCCCTGCTCGGTGAGGTCGCCGGGAGCTGCCTGCGCGACGAGGCCGGCCGGGTCCGGGTCGAGCGCGACTACCGGGTGGCGACCGAGCCCGCGCTGCGCTGCGGCATCTACCTCCAGGGCGGCACCGAGCACACCCACGGCATCACCTCCTCGCTGCTGTCCAACACCGCGATCCGGGTCGGCGAGATCCTCGACTCGATCGTGGAGCGGGGCCTGAAGTCCGCCGCCGACGAGGCCCGTCCGGTCGTGGACGGCATCAGCACCGCGCGCTGACCCCCGTAGCCCTGGTGGGGCGCACCGCCCAACCGCCCTGCCCCGCCCATTGGTTCACCGTCCCCACGTCCGCCGAGCCACCCGGCCCGGCACCTCGCTGAGCCGCAGCCCCCCGCAGCAACGCCACCCCCTGGAGAGCCTGCCCCGAGCACCGGGGCTACTCTCACCGCCGCGCGCCGCCCGCTCGCGCTGCCGTCCGGCAGCCCGGCGGCGCCGTGAACTCCCCGAAAGGAAACAACGTGTCCCAAGGCACACCCGTGCTGACGCGGTTCGCGAGATACCTCCCCAAAGCGGCCGTGGCCGTGGCCGCCGCGCTCGCGCTGACCGCCTGCGGGGGCGGCTCCGACGACTCCGGCTCCGAGGGGTCCAAGGACGCCAAGGGCGGCTCCAGTTCGGGGGCCTTCCCGGTCACCGTGGAGCACAAGTACGGCTCCACGAAGATCGACAAGGCGCCCGAGAAGGTCGTCACCCTCGGCCTCTCGGACCAGGACACCGTGCTCGCGCTCGGCATCAAGCCGGTCGGCTCGGTGGACTGGTTCAAGGAGCGCCCGTACGGCAAGTGGCCCTGGACCAAGGCGAAGTGGGGCTCCGAGACGCCGCAGATCGTCGGCGAGCGCGACGAGTTCAACATGGAGAAGATCGCCTCCCTCAAGCCGGACCTGGTCATCGCCCAGTACTCCGGCATGAAGAAGGAGCAGTACGAGACGCTCTCCAAGTTCACCAAGGTCGTCGCGCAGCCCAAGGGGCACCCGGACTACGCCGCCCCCTGGAAGGTGATGACCCGTCAGATCGGCAAGGCGCTGGGCAAGGACGCCGAGACCGAGAAGCTGATCAAGGGCATCGACGCGCGGTTCGAGAAGGTGCGCACCGAGCACCCGGAGTTCGCCAGGATGACGCTGGCCGTCGCGGACAGCTTCGAGGCGGGCAAGTACAGCGCCTTCACCAAGACCGACCCGAAGGCGATCTTCTTCGAGGAGTTCGGCTTCAAGCTCAAGCCCGAGGTCGACAAGCTCGCCCAACCCGGCATGAACGCGGCCGAGTTGAGCGCCGAGAAGCTGAGCGTGCTGGACACCGACCGGCTGGTCTGGGTCACCTCCAGCACCGAGGCGAACGAGCGCATCAAGGGCGAGGCGCTCTACAAGAAGCTCAAGGTCCACCAGGACAAGCGCGACCTGTTCGTGCCCTACCAGGACCCCGACATCGGCGCGGCCTTCTCCTTCAACACCGTCCTGTCGATCCCGTACGCGATCGACGAGATCCTGCCGCTGCTGACCGACATCAAGTAGCCGCGGCCGCCCTCAGGCACCACAAGACCGGCGGCCGGTGGCGAACTCCCGCGCAGGACAGCGGAGTTCGCCACCGGTACGCCCGGCGGGGCCGGCACAGCAGCATCGTGCGGCCCCGCCGAGCCGCGCCCGCCGCCCCCCCCCCCCCGCGGGCACCCACCCGCACCGCACGCACCACGCGCACCACCCGCACCGCCCCGCTCCATCGCACCCCCCACCTCCTCGCCATCGCTCCACCAGAGAAGGGCCCCCGAAGATGTCTGACGCCGCGCCGGACCGGACCGCCACCGCCGGAACTCCCCTCACCGGCGGGCAGTCGGGCATCTGGCTCGCCCAGCAGATCGAGCCGGACAGCACGGCCTTCCACATCTCCTTCGTCCTCGAACTGAGCGGCGAGGTCGACCTGGAGCGCCTGACCGCGGCCGTCCGGCAGGCGGTCGACCAGGCCGAGGCCCTGCACGTCCGCGTCGAGGACCACGGGCAGGGACCCCGGCAGACCGTCGCGCGCCGGGAGTTCGAGGTGCCCGTGCTCGACTTCCGTGCGGAGGCGGACCCGGCCGCGGCGGCCCGCGACTGGCAGGAGGCCGAGCGGAGCCGGCCGGTGGACCTCGCCGCCGGACCGCTGTTCGCGCAGGCGGTGCTGCGGGTCGGCGACCGGCGGGTGCTCTGGTACCAGCGCTACCACCACCTCGTCCTGGACGGCATGGGGGTCGCCCTGCTCACCCGCCGCGCCGGACAGCTCTACACCGCGGGCGCGGGGGCCCCCGCCCCGGCCGACTGGTCCCTGTCCGGGCTCCTCGACGCCGAGGCCGACTACCGCGCCTCCGCGGCGTACGCCGAGGACCGCGCCTACTGGCAGCGGACTCTGGCCGGGCGCCCCGAGCCGGTACGGCTCGTCGAGCGCGGCCACGCCCCGATGTCCCGGCGGCTGCGCACCACCACCGAACTCACCGCCGGGGACCTGGAGTTGCTCGGCGCCGCCGCCCGGCGCGCCGGGGTCAGGCCCTCCCGGCTGCTGCTCGCCTCCGTCGCCGCCTATCTGCACCGGGTCAGCGGCGCCCAGGACCTCGTCCTCGGACTGCCGATCCCGGCCCGGCAGGACGCCGTCTCGGCGACGGTGCCCGGCATGGTCTCCAACATCGTCCCGCTGCGGATCGCCGCCCGGCCCGGCACCACCGGCGCCGCACTCGTCGCCGAGGTGGGCCGCGCGGTCTCCGGTGCGGTACGGCACGGGCGCTACCGCGCCGAGGAGCTGGCCAAGGAACTCGGCCTGACCGAGGGCGTACCCGAATTGGTCGGGCCGACCGTCAACATCATGCCGCGCGCGGAGGACCTGCGGTTCGCCGACCACGAGGCCGACATCCACCCGGCCTGGCTCGGCCCGGTCAGCGACCTCGCGGTCAACTTCGCCGAGTGCGACGGCGGCAACGGCGTCCGCCTGCACCTCGACGCGGACGCGGACCTCTGCGACGAGCGGCAACTCCGCGCCCACCAGGACCGGTTCCTGCGGCTGCTGCGCGCCTTCCTCGCCGACCCGGACCTGCCGCTCGGCCACCTGGAGCTGACCTCCGCCGCCGAACGCACCGTCCTGCTCGACGAGTTCGGCCTCGCGCCGCACGAGTCGCCCGAACTCACCTGGCCCGCCGCCTTCGAGGAGCGGGTGCGCCGCGCGCCCGAGTCCACCGCCCTGGTCTTCGAGGACCAGGAGCTGAGCTACGCGGAGCTGAACGCCGCCGCCAACCGCCTTGCCCGGCTGCTGACTTCACGCGGAGTGGGCGCCGAGGACATCGTCGGCATCGCGCTGCCCCGCACCCCCGAACTCGTGGTCGCCCTGCTCGCGGTGATGAAGGCGGGCGCCGCCTATCTGCCGCTCGACGCCGACCATCCCCGTGAGCGCCTCGCCTATATGCTCGCCGACGCCGGTGCGCGCACCGTGGTCACCGTCCGCGGACTCGCCGGTGACCTGCCCGCCGAGCCCGGGCCCGCCCTGGTGCTGCTCGACGACGCGGCCACCGCCGCCGAGCGCGCCGCCCAGGACCCCTCCGACCTCGGGCTGCCGCTGCCGCTGGACCGGGCCGCGTACGTCATCTACACCTCCGGCTCCACCGGGCGGCCCAAAGGCGTCGTGGTCAGCCACGACGGCATCGGCAGCCTGATCGCGACCGCCGCCGAGCGCCTCGGTGTGGACGCCTCCAGCCGGGTGGCGCAGTTCGCCTCGGTCGGCTTCGACGTGACCGTCTGGGACCTGGTGATGTCGCTGTGCGCGGGCGGCCGGGTGGTCCTGGTGCCCACCGAACGCCGCGTCGCCGGGCCCGCGCTCACCACCTATCTGGAGCGGCACGGCGCCACCCATATGATCCTGCCGCCCTCGCTGGTCTCCGCGCTGCCGCGGGAGTGCCGCCTGCCCGAGGGCGCCGTCCTCGTCGTCGGCACCGAGGCCGTGCCGAGCGAGCTGATCGCCCGCTGGTCCGACCGGCTCCAGGTGGTCGTCGCCTACGGACTCACCGAGGCGAGCGTCAACTCCACCCTCTGGCGCGCCGAGGCGGGCCGCCCCGGCCCCGCCCCGATCGGCGTACCCGACCCCAACACCCGTGCGTACGTACTGGATTCGGCGCTGCGGCCGGTGCCGGTCGGCAGCGAGGGCGAGCTGTACGTGGCCGGCCGCGGACTGGCCCGCGGCTACCTCGGGCGGCCCGGGCTGAGCGCCGGGCGCTTCGTCGCCGACCCCTTCGGCGCGCCCGGCAGCCGGATGTACCGCACCGGTGACCGGGTCCGCTGGAACGCGGCGGGCGAGCTGGACTTCCTCGGCCGCGCCGACGGGCAGATCAAGATCCGCGGCCACCGCATCGAACCCGGCGAGGTGGAGAGCGCCTTCATGGCCTGCCCCGGGATCGCCCAGGCCGGGGTCCTGGTCCGCGAGGACCACCGCGGCGTCAAGCGCCTCGTCGCCTACCTGGTCACCGGCGGCGAGGACCGCGAGGCGGGCGAGGCCGCGGTGGCCGCCGCCCGCGCCGAGGTGGCCGCCACCCTGCCCGACCACCTGGTGCCCACCGCGGTGGTCGTCCTGGACCGCCCGCTGCCGCTGACCCCCAACGGGAAGCTGGACACCGCCGCCCTGCCCGCGCCGCGCTGGACCGCGCTCAGCGGCGCCGACGCCCCGGCGGGCCCCGCCGAGAGCGCCCTGGCCGCGCTCTTCGCCGAGGTCCTCGCCCTGCCCTCGGTCGGCGTGCACGACAGCTTCTTCGAGCTGGGCGGCGACAGCATCGTCGCCCTCCAGCTGGTCAACCGCGCCCGCGAGGCCGGCTATCTGCTCAGCCCCCGCGAGGTCTTCCGGCAGCGCACGGTCTCCGCGCTCGCCCGCACCGCGGCGCGCGCCCCCGAGCGGGCCGCCGCCCCCGCCCTCCGCCTCGACGAGGACGCCCTGCCGGTCTCCCCGCTCCAGGAGGGCTTCTTCTTCCACGCCTCCTTCGAGCCCGAGGCCGCCGACCTCTACCTGGTGCAGGAGGTCCTCGACCTCGCGGGCGAGATCGACCCGGGGAGGCTGCGCGGCGCCCTCCAACTCCTCCTGGACCGGCACCCCTTGCTGCGCGCCGCCTTCCGGCAGCTGCCCGGCGGCCGGGTCGTGCAGCGCCTCGCGCCCGGGGCCGAGCTGCCCTGGCGGGAGGCCGACACCCGCGAGGCCGCCCTGGCGGAGATCCTCGCCGCCGACCGTGCCGAGGGCTTCGACCTGGCCCGGCCTCCGCTGCTGCGCGCCACCCTGATCCGGGACGGGCAGCGCCACCGGCTGCTGCTCACCCTGCACCACATCATCGCCGACGGCTGGTCCGTCGCCGTGCTGCTGCGCGAACTGGGCACCGCCTACCGGGGCGGCGCCCTGCCCGCCCCCGCCTACCCGGGCGGCTACCTCTCCTGGCTCGCGGGCCGGGACCGCGAGGCGGCGCGCGAGGCCTGGCGCACCGCGCTCGCGGAGCTGCCCGAGCCCGCCAGGCTGCCCCAACTCGCCGCCGCCGAGGGGGAGAAGGCTCCGGCCAGCCCCCGGCATGTGGACGCCCGGCTGCCCGCGGAGCTGAGCACCGCGCTCGCCGCCTACGCCCGCCGGGAGGGACTGACCCTGAGCACCGTGGTGCACGGGCTGTGGGGCGTCCTGCTCGGCGGACTCACCGGCGGCGACGACCTCCTCTTCGGCAGCACGGTCTCCGGACGCACCACCGAGGTCGCCGGACTCGACTCCGCCGTCGGCCTGTTCATCAACACGGTGCCCGCGCGGGTGCGGCTGCGCGCCGGGGAGAGCCTGACCGGGCTGCTGCACCGGGTGCAGGACGAGCACGCGGCGCTCCTGGAGCACCAGCACCTCGGCCTCGCCGAGATCCAGCGCCTCGTCGCGCCCGGCGGCGGTGAACTCTTCGACACCCTGGTCGTGTTCGAGAACTTCCCGGCCGCGGAGCCCTCCGGCGCAAAGGACCCGGACGCCCTGCGGGTGACCGGCGTCGAGGTGCACGACGCGGTGCACTACCCCCTCGCGCTCATCGTCGAGCCGGGCGGGGCGGACCGCGCGGAGCTGCGGCTGCGCCTGAAGTACGACGCCGCCCGCCTCGGCCGGCACGAGGTCGCGGTGCTGGCGAGCCGCTACACCGCCCTGCTGCGCACCCTGGTCACCGAGCCCGGACTCCCGCTCGCCCGCGTCGAGTTGCTTTCCCTCCGCGAGCGGGACCGGCTCGGCGAACTCAACGCCACCGCCCGCCCGGTGCCCCCCGCCACCCTCGCCTCGCTCTTCACCGCGCAGGCGGCCCGCACCCCGGAGGCCACCGCCGTGGTCTTCGAGGGCAGCACGCTGACGTACGCCGAACTCGACGCCCGGGCCGAGGAGTTGGCACGGCGGCTGCGGGCCAGGGGCGCCGGTCCGGAGGGCTTCGTCGGGGTCGCGGTGCCGCGTTCGGCGGAGCTGATGGTCGCCCTGCTCGGGGTGCTCAAGTCGGGCGCCGCCTATCTGCCGCTGGACCTGGACTACCCGGCCGAGCGGGTCGCCTTCATGCTCACCGACTCCGGCGCCCGCACCGTGGTCACCACCGCCGGGGCGGCCGGACGGCTCCCGGAGGTGCCGGGCCTGGACACCCTCGTACTCGACGGGCCCGGTACGGACGGGACCGGTGCGGAGGGGACCGCCACGGACGGGACCGCGGCGGAGGCGGGAGTGCCCGCCGCGCCGCACCACCCCGCCTATCTGATCTACACCTCCGGTTCCACCGGCCGCCCCAAGGGCGTCGTCGTCACCCACGAGGCGATCGCCAACCGGCTCGCCTGGATGCAGGGGGAGTACGGACTCGGCGCCGGGGACCGGGTGCTGCAGAAGACGCCGTCCAGCTTCGACGTCTCGGTCTGGGAGTTCTTCTGGCCGCTCGCCGAGGGTGCGGCCGTCGTCCTCGCCCGGCCCGAGGGGCACCGCGACCCCGCCTACCTCGCCCGTCTCATCGCGGCCGAGCAGATCACCACCCTGCACTTCGTGCCCTCCATGCTGGGCGCCTTCCTCCAGGTCATGGAGGCCGAGGGCGAGCCCGGCTGGGCGGCGAGCCTGCGCCGGGTGTTCTGCAGCGGCGAGGCGCTGAGCGGCGCCGACGCCCGGCGCTGGCGGCAGCTGACCTCCCGCGACGGCCGCACCCCGGTCCCGCTGCACAACCTCTACGGGCCCACCGAGGCCGCCGTGGACGTGACCTGGTTCCCCTGCGCGGCGGGGGAGGGCGACGGGGCGGCGGGCGTGCCCATCGGGCGGCCGGTGTGGAACACCCGGCTGCATGTCCTCGACCCCTTCCTGCGGCCCGTCCCGGACGGGGTGCCGGGCGAGCTGTACCTCGCCGGAATCCAGCTGGCCCGCGCCTACCACGACCGGCCGGGCCTGACCGCCGGGCGCTTCGTCGCCGACCCCTTCGGCGGGCCGGGGGAGCGGATGTACCGCACCGGTGACCTGGTGCGGCGGCGCGCGGACGGGGCCTTGGAGTACCTGGGCCGCACCGACCGGCAGGTCAAGATCCGCGGCAACCGGGTCGAACTCCCGGAGATCGAGGCGGCGTTGGCCGCACTGCCGGGGGTGGCCCGGGCCGCCGTGATCGTCCGCGAGGGCGCGCTCGCCGGGTACGCGGTGCCCGCGCCCGGCGCCGGACTCGACCCCGGGGAGCTGCGCGGGGCCCTCGCCGCGGTGCTGCCCGCCGCGCTGGTGCCCGGCGCCGTCCTGGTGCTCGGCGAACTCCCGCTCACCGCCAGCGGAAAGCTCGACCAGAACGCGCTGCCCGCGCCCTCCCACACGCCCCGGGCGGGCGGCCGCGCCCCGCGGGACGCCCGCGAGCAGGTGCTCTGCGAGGTCTTCGCGGCCGTGCTCGGGGTGGACGGCATCGGCCCCGAGGACGACTTCTTCGTGCTCGGCGGCGACAGCCTCACCTCCATCGCCGTCGCCACCGGCGCCCGCGAACGCGGACTGCCGCTCAGCCCGCGCGAGGTCTTCACCCACCGGACCCCGGCCGCGCTCGCCGCCGCCCTCGCCGAGGCGGAGGCCGAACAGGCCGCCGAGGAGCCCGAGTCGGGCCCACCGGCCACCGACGCCGTCACCGTCTCCGCCGCCGACGCCGGAGCCGCGGCCACCGCGCTGCGGGCGATGCTCGCGCAGCAGGAGCAGTCCGGCGCGGCCGTCGACCCGGCGCTGCGCGCCCTCCTCGACCAGCTGAACGCGGGGGCCCCGGCGGAACCGGAGCCCGCAACCCCCGGCCCGCTGGGCGGACTTGAGCTGACCGAGGAGGAGCGGGCGCGGGTCGCCGAGGTGGCCGGGCTGCCGCTCGCCGACCTCTGGCCGCTCTCCCCGCTCCAGGAGGGCATGTACTTCCACGCCACCTACGACGCGGGCGAGGCGCTCGACGTCTACCTCTCCCAGGAGACCCTGGACTTCGACCGCCGGGTCGACCCGGACCGGCTGCGCGCCGCCTGCCGGAGCCTGCTCGACCGCAACCTCAGCCTGCGCGCCGGATTCACCAGCGACGGACTGCCCCGTCCGGTGCAGTTCCTGGTCGACGGCGCCGAAATCCCTTTGTACGAGGAGGACTTGACCGGCCTCGGCGCCGAGGAGGCGGACGCCAGGGTCGCCGGCCTGCTCGCCGCCGACCGGCGCCGCCGCTTCGACCTCTCCGCGCCGCCGCTGTGCCGACTGCTCCTGCTGCGGCTGCCGGACGGCCGGGACCGCCTGGTCGTCACCCACCACCTCATCCTCTGGGACGGCTGGTCCGCCTGGCTGTTCCTGGAGGAGCTGTTCACCCTCTACGAGCGCGCCGGGGACGCCACCGGCCTTGCCCCGCGCGGCAGTTACCGCGACTACCTGGCCTGGCTCGACGAGCAGGACGCGGGCGAGGCGCTGACCGCCTGGCGCACCGCGCTCGCCGGTTTCGAGGAGCCGACGCTGCTCGCCCCGACGGGCCGCGACAGCGGCCCGGTGATCCCGGTCGACCACGAGTCCGTACTCGACGAGGCGACCGGCGACCGGCTGCGCGCCGCCGTCCGCCGCCACGGCCTCACCCTCAACAGCGTCCTCAACGCGGCCTGGGGCCTGGTCCTCTCGGCGCTGACCGGCCGCGCGGACGTCGTCTTCGGCATCGCGGTCGCCGGGCGCCCCGCCGAGGTCCCCGAAGTCGGCGGCATCATCGGCATGTTCCTCAACACGGTGCCCGCCCGCGTCGCCCTCGACCCCGCCGAACCGCTGCCCGCCCTGCTGCGCAGGCTCCAGTCGGAGCGCGCCGCCGTGATGCCCTACGAGTACGTGGGGCTCGGCACGCTCCAGCAGGAGACCGGCCACCGGCGCCTCTTCGACACGCTGTTCGTGCTGCGCTCGGCGGACGGCGAGGACCGGGCGGCGGCGCTGCGCGAGCGGCACGGCATCACCGGGGTCTCCAATGTGGACGGCACCCACTTCCCGCTCACCCTGATCGTCACCCCGGGCACCCGGCTGCGGGTCACCCTCGCCGCCCGGCCCGACCACTTCGACGCGGCGGCCGCGGGCACCATCCTGGCCCGGTTCACCGCCGTCCTGGAGCGCCTCACCGAGGCCCTCGCGGCGCCGGACGCGGAGGCGGCCCGTACCGTCGGGCTCGATCTGCTGCTGCCCGCCGAGCGGCGCGCCCTGCTCGCCGAGGGGGCCGCCGCCCGGGAGCCGGTGCCGGACGAGACCATCGCCGACCTGCTCGCCGCGCAGGCCGCCCGTACCCCGGACGAGGTGGCCGTCGTCTTCGGCGAGCAGGCCCTCAGCT
This sequence comes from Streptomyces physcomitrii, assembly GCF_012273655.1. GTDB lineage: Bacteria > Actinomycetota > Actinomycetes > Streptomycetales > Streptomycetaceae > Streptomyces > Streptomyces physcomitrii. The sequence goes on from NZ_JAAWWP010000007.1 coordinate 296,708, forward strand.
ACGCCGAACTCGACGCCCGCATCAACAAGTTGGCCCGGCTGCTGCTGGCCAGGGGCGCCGGTCCCGAGCAGGCGGTGGCGCTGGCGCTGCCGCGCTCCCTGGACATGGTCTGCGCCCTCTTCGCGGTGCTGCGCACCGGCGCCGCCTACCTCCCGCTCGACCTGGACCACCCGGCCGAGCGGCTGCGCCTGATGATCGAGGACACCCGCCCGCTGTGCCTGCTCTCCACCGCCGCCACCGCACCCTCGCTGCGCGCGGCCGAGGGCCCGCTCGCCCCTGAACTCCTGCTCGACGCAGCGCAGTCGACCGAGGAGCTGGCCGCCCTCTCCGGCGCGGAGATCGCCGACGCGGAGCGGCCCGCCTTCGCCCGCGGGGTGCCCGGACGCCTGGAGCACCCGGCGTACGTGATCTACACCTCCGGCTCCACCGGCCGCCCCAAGGGCGTCGTCACCCCGTACCGGGGGCTGACGAACATGCAGCTCAACCACCAGAAGGAGATCTTCGACCCGGCCATCGCCGCGGCGGGCGGACGGCGGCTGCGCATCGCGCACACCGTCTCCTTCGCCTTCGACATGTCCTGGGAGGAGCTGCTCTGGCTGGTCGAGGGCCATGAGGTGCACGTCTGCGACGAGGAGCTGCGCCGGGACGCCGAGGCCCTGGTCGCCTACTGCGACCGGCACCGCGTCGACGTCGTCAACGTGACCCCGACCTACGCCCAACTCCTCATCGAGGAAGGCCTGCTGGAGCAGAGCGCCGAGCAGCACCCGCGCGGGCGGCACCGTCCGGCCCTGGTGCTGCTCGGCGGCGAGGCCGTCTCGGAGACCGTGTGGAGCAGGCTGCGGGACACCGAGGGCACCTACGGCTACAACCTGTACGGGCCCACCGAGTACACGATCAACACCCTCGGCGGCTCCACCACCGACAGCGCGAGCCCCACCGTGGGCCGGCCCATCCGCGCCACCCGTGCGCACATCCTGGACACCATGCTGCGCCCGGTCCCGCCGGGCAGCCCCGGTGAGCTGTACATCGCCGGGGTGGGCCTGGCCCGCGGCTACCACGACCGCCTGGCGCTGACCGCCGAGCGCTTCGTCGCCGACCCCTTCGGGGAGCCCGGCGAGCGGATGTACCGCACCGGCGACCTGGTGCGCCGCCGCGCGGACGGGCAGCTGGACTTCCTCGGCCGCACCGACGACCAGGTGAAGATCCGCGGCTACCGGGTCGAACTCGGCGAGATATCCGCCGCGTTGACCTCGCATCCGGGGATCGCGCACGCCGCCGTGGTGGTCGCCCCGCACGCCGGGACCAAGCGCCTGGTCGGCTATCTGGTGCCCGAGGAGGGCGCCCCGGCGGCCGAGGAACTGCTCACCGCGGTGCGCGCCCGTCTGAAGACCCTGCTGCCCGACTACATGGTCCCGGCCGCCCTGGTCACCGTGCCCACCCTGCCGCTGACCGTCAACGGCAAGCTCGACACCAAGGCGCTGCCCGCCCCGGAGTTCGGCCAGGGCGGTACCAGCCGCCCGCCGCGCACCCCGCAGGAGGAGACCCTCTGCGGCCTCTACGCCGAGGTGCTCGGCCTGCCCGCGGGCAGCGTCGGCATCGACAGCGACTTCTTCGACCTCGGCGGCCACTCGCTGCTCGCCACCCGCCTGGTCAGCCGCGCCCGTACGGCACTGGAGGCGGAGCTCGCGATCCGGGACCTCTTCGAGGCGCCCACCGTCGCCGAGCTGGCCGAGCGGGTGGCCCGCGCGGGCGGTGCGGCCCGTCCCGCGCTGACCGCCGGGGAGCGCCCCGGTGAACTCCCGCTCTCCTACGCCCAGCAGCGGCTGTGGGTGATCCAGCAGATCGAGGGCGCCTCCGCCGCGTACAACTTCCCGCTGGTGATGCGGCTGCGCGGACCGCTCGACCCGGCCGCCTGGCGGGCCGCGCTCGGAGACCTGACGGGGCGTCATGAAGCCCTGCGGACCCTGTTCACCGAGCGCGAGGGCCAGGTCTTCCAGACGATCCTGCCCACCGCGCAGGCCCAGCCGGTGGTCGAGCAGCTGCCCGCCACCGAGGCGGAACTGCCCGCCCTGGTCGACGCCGCGGTCAACCGGCCCTTCGACCTCTCGGCCGAACTCCCGCTGCGCGCAACGGTCTTCGAGGTCGGCCCCCAGGACCACCTGGTCGTCCTGCTGCTGCACCACATCACCACCGACGAGTGGTCCGACCGCCCCTTCCTGCGCGATCTGGCCACCGCCTACCGGGCCCGGCTCGCGGGCGGCGCCCCCGCCTGGGAGCCGCTGGCCGTCCAGTACGCCGACTACGCGCTCTGGCAGCACCGGCTGCTCGGCGACCCGGCCAGCCCGGAGAGCCTGGCCGCCCGCCAACTCGACTACTGGGAGCGGTCCCTGGCCGGGGCGCCGGAGGAACTGGAGCTCCCCACCGACCGCCCCCGCCCGGCCCGCCCGGCCTTCACCGGGGCCGAACTCGACCTCGCCTTCCCGGCCGAGGTGCACGAGGGCCTCAAGCGGCTCGCCCGGGAGAGCGGCGCCAGCATGTTCATGGTGGTCCACGCGGCGGTCGCCGCACTGCTGCACCGCCTCGGCGCCGGCAGCGACCTCCCGCTCGGCGCGCCCATCGCGGGCCGCGGCGATGAGGCCCTGGACGAGCTGGTCGGCTTCTTCGTCAACACCCTGGTGCTGCGCACCGATGTGAGCGGCGACCCCTCCTTCACCGAACTCCTCGGCCGCGTACGGGAATTGGACCTGGCCGCCTTCTCGCACGCGGATGTGCCCTTCGAGTCGGTCGTGGAGCGGATCAACCCGACCCGCTCGCTGTCCCGCAATCCGCTCTTCCAGGTCATGGTCGGCTACCACGCCCGCGGCGGCGAGGACGTCCGACTGCCGGGCCTGCAGGCGGAGTACGTGCCCTTCCGGGTCCGCAACGCCAAGTTCGACCTGGTCTTCAGCTTCACCGAACGGCTCGGCGCCGACGGCGATCCGGGCGCCCTCGGCTGCCGCCTGGAGTACGCCGACGAACTCTTCGACCACGCCACCGCCGAACGCCTCGGCGCCCGGCTGCGGCACCTGCTCGCCGCCCTGGTCGCGGCGCCCGGCGCGCCCCTGTCCCGTACCGAGATCCTCGCCGAGGGCGAACGGGAGCTGGTGCTCGGGGAGTTCAACGCCACCGCGCGGGAGGTGGCCGAGGAGTCGCTGCCCGCGCAGTTCGCCCGGCAGCTGGCCGCGAAGCCGGACGCGCTCGCCGTCACCGGCCACGACCGCTCGCTGAGCTATGCCGCACTGGACGCGCGCGCCAACCGGATCGCCCGGCTGCTCGCCGCCCGGGGCGTCGGCACCGAGAGCGTGGTCGGGGTGGCGGTGCCCCGCAGCACCGACATGGTGGCCACCGTGCTCGGTGTGCTGAAGCTCGGCGCCGCCTTCCTGCCGCTCGACCTGGTCCACCCCGCCGACCGGCTCAGCTATATGACGAAGGACTCCGGGGCCGCGCTGATCGTCGGCACCGAGCAGGTCGCCGGGAAGATCCCCGAGGTGGCGGGCGTTCCCGTGCTGCTGCTCGACGCCCCCGGGACCGCCGCCGAACTGGACGGGCTGCCCGGCGAGGCACCGGCCACCGGCCCGATCCCGCTTGACCGCGCCGCCTACGTCATCTACACCTCGGGCTCCACCGGGCGGCCCAAGGGCGTCGTCGTCCCGCACGAGGGCATCGCCAGCCTGGTGGCCACCGCGGTCGACCGGATGGGCCTGCGCGAGGACAGCCAGGTCCTGCAGTTCGCCTCCATCGGCTTCGACGTCTTCGTCTTCGAGCTGGCGATGGCGCTCTGCCACGGCGGGCGCCTCGTCCTGATCACCGAGGAGGCCCGGGTCGCGGGCGCGGCCCTGACCGACTTCCTCGCCGCCGAGCGGATCACCCATATGATCCTGCCGCCCTCGCTGGTCTCCGCCCTGCCGCCGGGCTGCCAACTCCCGGACGGCTCCACCGTGTTGGTCGGCACCGAGACGGTCCCCCCGGACCTCTTCGCCCGCTTCGGCGAGCGCGCCCACCTGATCTGCGCGTACGGACTGACCGAGGCCACCGTCAACTCCACGCTCTGGCCCGCCAGGGAGCACGGCGGACTGCCCTCGGGCCGGGTCCCGATCGGCCGCCCCGACCCCAACACCCGGGCGTACGTGCTCGACGAGAACCTGCGGCCGGTGCCGCCCGGGGTGGCCGGCGAGCTGTACATCGCCGGGCGCGGACTCGCCCGGGGCTACCTCGGCAAGGCCGCGCTGACCTCCGAGCGCTTCCTCGCCGACCCCTTCGGGGCGCCCGGCAGCCGGATGTACCGCACCGGGGACCGGGCGCGCTGGGCCGCCGACGGCAACCTCGACTTCCTCGGCCGGGTCGACACCCAGGTGAAGATCCGCGGCTTCCGTATCGAACTCGGCGAGATCGAGGCGGCGCTGGCCGCGCACCCCTCGGTCGCCCAGGCCAGCGTGGTCGCCGACCGGGACGCCGACATCGTGCGCCTCGTCGGCTACGCGGTGCCGGAGTCCGGCGCCGCGCTCGACGCCGGGGCCCTGCGCGCCCATGTCGCGGGCCTGGTACCGGAGTACATGGTCCCCGCCCTGGTGGTGCCGCTGGTCGGGCCGCTGCCGCTGACCGCCAACGGCAAGGTCGACCGCAAGGCGCTGCCCGCGCCCGACTGGTCGGAGCTGACCGGCGGCGCCCGGCCCGCCACCGGCACCCAGGCCCGGCTGGCCGCGCTCTTCGGTGAGATCCTCGGCCTGGCGGACGTCGGCGTGCACGACAACTTCTTCGCCCTGGGCGGCCATTCGATGGCCTCGATGCGGCTGCTCGGCCGGATCCGCGCCGAGTTCGGTGTCGAGCTGCGCATCCGCGACATCTTCGACGCGCTCACCGTCGCGGGCATCGCGGCCAAGGTCGAGGGCGCCTCGGCCTCCCGGCCCCCGCTGCGGGCGGCCGGGGACACCGGCGGCGACCCGGGCGCGGACGGGCCGCTCGCCCCGGTGCAGCACTGGCAGTGGGAGGCGTACCGGGCCGCCCCGGCCTTCGACCACGCCCTGGTGCTGCGCTCCCCGGGCGGCCTCGACGCCGGGGCGCTGTCCGCCGCGCTCGCCGATGTGACGGGCCGTCATGAGCCGCTGCGTACCGCCTTCGCGGTGGACGCGGCGGCCGCGGTCCGCGCCCGGGCCGTCGAGGCCCCGGTGCTCGCCGTGGAGGAGTGCGCGGGCGACCTGGACGCACGGGTGGCCCAACTCGCCCTGGAAGCACCGGACCTGGCGCGGGAGGCGCCGCTGCGCGCCCGCCTGCTCACGGCCGCCGACGGCAGCCAGGCGGTCCTGCTCACCCTGCACTACCTCGCCGTCGACGAGTGGTCGGTGGTCCCCCTCTTCCGCGACCTCAGCACCGCCTACGCCGCCCGCAGCCGGGGGAGCGCCCCCGAGTGGCCGCCGCTGCCGGTCGCGTACCGGGACTACGGCCGCTGGGCCCGCGAGGTCCTGGGCGACCCGGCCGACCCGGAGAGCCGCGGTGCTCGCCAACTCGACTACTGGCGGCGGACCCTGGCGGGCGTCCCGGCCCGGCTGACGCTGCCCTCGGGCGGATCCGGTACGGACGCGGCGGGCGATCGTGTGCCCGGGGCGGCCGAACGGCCCGTCCAGCACGTCGACTTCACCCTCGACGCGGAGCTGCACGCCGAGGTGGACCGGCTCGCCCGCGCCACCGGCACCAGCATGTTCATGGTGCTGCACTCGGCGCTCGCGGCCGTGCTCACCGCGCACGGGGCGGGCACCGACCTGCCGATCGGCACCATGGTCGCGGGCCGCACCGACGACCAACTCGCCGATCTGGTGGGCTGCTTCCTCAACACCGTCGTGCTGCGCACCGACACCGCGGGGGACCCCTCCTTCGCCGCGCTCCTCGGCCGGGTGCGGGAGACCACCCTGTCCGCGCTCGACCAGCAGGAGGTCCCCTTCCACGAGGTGGTCCGGGCCACCGCGCTGCCGCCCGGCGGACCCCAGGTCATGGTGATCCACCACGAACAGGCCGACCTGGCACGGCTGGAGGGCGGCATGGGCGACCTCCTCGCGGTGCCGACCGCCTCGGCCCGCGCCCAACTCGCCCTCAGCTTCTACGAGCCGCGCGGCGAGGGCCCGGTGCACTGCGCCCTGCTGCACGCCACCGCGCTGCTCGGCACCGCCGAGGCGGAGCGGCTCACCGGCGAACTCCTCGCCGTACTGCGGACGGTGGCGGCCGACCCCGGGCTGCGGCTCTCGGAGGTGATCACCACCGCGCGCCTCGGCTGAGCGGCCACCCGATCGGGTCACGTGCCGGGGCGGCGCGTGACCCGGTGCCGCCCGCCGCGTTCTGCACCTTAGTCGGCCGGAGCAGGCCGGCCGGTCGTGGTCGTGCAGACAGGTGGAGAGCTCAATGGATCTCGCGCAGCAGGGCGCCGGTACCGTCGCGGAGCAGCTCGGCGAGGTGGTGGCGCGCAACTTCGGCGTCGATCCCCGCGAGACACCCGAGGACACGCCCCTGCACGGGCTGCGCCTGGACTCCCTCGCCCTGGAGGAGCTGCGGCTCCTCGTGGAGGACCGGTTCGGCATCGACCTCGACGATGTGGAGCTGACCACCCGCGACAGCTACGGGCAGCTGGTGGCGGCCGTCCACGGCAAGACCTCGGCATGACCGCGCCGGGCACGCCCTTCCCGGTGGCCGTCACCGGCCTCGGGATGGTCACCGCCGCGGGCCTGGACGCCGCGCGCACCTGGCGGTCCGTCACCACCGCCACCGCGCCCACCGGCATCACGCACCCCGAGGAACTGCGCGAACTGCCCTGCGACTTCTTCTACGCCGCTCACGAGCTGGACGTGGACGCGCACCTCGGGGTGGCCGCCCGGCGCCTGATGGACCGGGTCGGGCAGCTGGCCGTGATCGCCGCCCGCGAGGCCGTCGCCGACGCCGGTCTGGACACCGGGTCCTGGGACGGCGCCCGGGTCGCCGTGGTGATCGGTTCGGCCCACGGCGGCCTGCCCTTCTACGACCGGCAGGCCGCGGTGCTCGCCGAACGCGGCGCCCGCCGGGTCTCCCCGATGGTCTCCGTGCTCAGCACCCTCAACGGGCCCACCGGCAGCGTCTGCCGCGACCTGGACGCCCGCGGCCCGAGCCTCTCGCTCTCCACCGCCTGCGCCTCCGGCACCGACGCCATCGGCACCGCCTACCAGATGCTCCGCGCGGACATGTGCGACCTCGCGCTCGCGGGCGGCGCCGAGTCGGCCCTCTCCCGGCTGCTCATCGCCAGCGGCTGCCAGATGAGGGCGATGAGCACCCGCCGCGAGGACCCGGCCGCCGCGGTGCGCCCCTTCGACGCCGACCGGGACGGCTTCGTCACCGGCGAGGGCGCCGGACTGCTCGTACTGGAGCGGCCCGAGCACGCCGCGGCGCGCGGCGCGCGGGCCCGCGCCCACCTCATGGGGTACGGCTCCACCAACGACGCCTACGCGCCGGTGGCCCCCGAGCCCGACGGCCGCGGTCTGGAGCGCGCCCTGCGCACCGCGCTCGCCGCGGCCGGGCTGAGCGGCGCGGACCTCGGGCACGTCAACGCGCACGGGACCTCCACCGCGCTCAACGACCTCGTCGAGTCCCGGGTGCTCCACCGGGTGTGCGGGGAGGGCCCGTTGGTCACCTCCACCAAGGCGATGACCGGCCACACCCTGGGCGCCTGCGGCGGCATCGAGACCGCGCTGACGGTGCTCGCGCTCCAGCACGGGCTCGTGCCCCCGACCGTCAACCTGGACGCCCAGGACCCGGAGGTCCCGGTCGAGGTGGTCGCCAAGGCGGCCCGCGCCGCGGACCTTCAGTGCGCGGCCAAGACCTCCCTCGGCTTCGGCGGCCACAACGCGGCGCTGGTCCTCACCCGTGCCTGAGCCGCCCGCGGCCGAGGGCCCCGGCCCGGCCCCCGCACCCCGAAGAGCCGCGCCCGGGGAGGTCATCCGCACCCTGACCGTGGACGGACTGCGCTACGCCTACCGGCGGCTGCCCCACCCCGCCCCGCTCACCGACCCGGTGCTCGTCCTCGGCGGCGCGCGGCAGGGCATGTACGGCTGGACGCGGATCGAGGAACTGCTGGGTCCGGTCACCGAGGTGATCACCGCCGACCTGCCGGGCATGGGCCGCGCCGACGCCCTGCGCCCCGGCGACGACAACCTGCTGCTCTGCCGCGCCGTCGAGCGGCTCATGGACGAGCTGGGCCCCGCCCCGCTCGGCATCTTCGGCTACTCGCACGGCGCCTCGCTCGCCTTCACCTGCGCCCAGCAGCGGCCGGAGCGCGTCGCCCGCCTGCTGCTCGGCGGCGTCCCGTACGGCACCACCGAGGCGGAGCGCGCCTACTGGGTGGCCACCGTCGACGAGCTGGCCGCCGGGCGTCCCGAGGAGTTCGCCACCCGGGTCGCCGAGGGCATGCTCTGCACCGACCCGGCCCGCCATGTCCACCGCCGCCGCCTCGCCTACAACTACGTACGCCGACTGCATCTGTACGAGGTGGCCCGCAGGCCGGACGCCGCGGCCGAGCTGTACCGCTCGCTGCGGCGGGCACTGCCCCTGGACGGCGGGCTGACCGGCGTCCCCACCCTGGTCTTCTGCGGCGAACACGACAACCTCACCCCGCCGCACCGCCAGCGCGCCTTCGCCGCCACCATCGCGGGCAGCGCCTTCACCACCCTCGCGGACTCCGACCACTGGGTCGTACTCGAACGCGGCGACGCGGTCGCGGAGTTGGCGTACGCGTTCTTCACGGGGGCGACCGGCACCCCCGCCGGGGAGGCCGTGCCGCTGCCGGGGCCCCGGCGGAAGGAGACCGCCGGGCCGCGCGCCGGGCGGCACTGACCGCGGCACGGTTTCCGGTGCCCGGGCGGCCGGGCACGCTGCTGGCAGGAGGTGGTGGCTCATGGCGGACAACGGGGCGGGACCCAGCCTCCTGACGATCGGTGCCGCGCGGGTGGCCTTCACCCAGCAGCCGCTCACCGGGCGGCAGTTGGTGTACTACGCGATCAGCTCGACCGGGCCGCGGGGCAGCCTGGGCTGGGACGCGGTACGCGGTCTGGCCACCGAGCGGGCGCGGTGGCAGGCGGCGGAGGAGCGCTTCCACGCGGACGTCAGGGCGGCCTGGGAGGGGTACCGGGCGGCGGTGCCCGAGGGGGCCGCCCGTCTGCTGCCGGGGGCGCGGCGGCGGTCCGTACGGGCCGAGGAGCGCATGAGCCGGGCCCTCGACGAGGCCGAGGAGCGGTACCGGCCGGTGCGCGAGGAGCTCGAACGCCGTCTGGCCCGCCACGAGCGCGAGGAGCGCCGCGCCCGGGAGGAGCGCGCCCACCACTGGGAGACCGAACGCCTCGCCGCCCGGGAGCGCGAGCGGATCCGGCGGGAGCGCGCGGACCGCTGCTCGGCCCTCGCGGTACGGCCGCTGTGGGGCTGGCGGCTCGACGAGAGCGGCGGGACGGCGTACGTCCACCGGCACGACGTGGACCCCGCCGAGGCACCGCCCGCCGGTACCCGCGGCTCCACCCGGCCCTGGTGCGCCTACGACCTGGAGGACCAGCTGCTGCGGCTCGGCGCCGAGGGCACCCGGCGGCTCGTCTGGGACCAGGCGGCCAGGGAGGCCGTCGTGGTGGAGTGCTCGACGCCCCGGGACCCGATGGCCTTCGAGGAGTGGTGGGCCACCGTCACCCGCCGCCGCTGGACCTCCTCCCAGCTCATCCCACCACCCGAGCCGCCCGCCCCCGATCCCGGCAACTCCCCGCCCCGGCACGGCCCTTCGGGCTCCGACTACGGCGGCACCGGCGGGATCGGCGGGTTCGGCGGGGACTCCGGCGGCGGGCACGGCGGTGGGTGGAGCGGCGGGCACGGGGGCTTCGGGGGGTACTAGGGGGTGCCGGGGCGGGAAGCCGGGAGGCCGGTTTCCATGGCCAGACCTCGGCCGCCCCGGCTCAGTCCTCGGCGGCCACCGGCTCGCGCGCCGCGGCTCCGGGGTCCGAAGCCGCGGGCGCGGACGGCGACTTGGCCGCCTCCGGCTCCGAAGCCGCCGACCCCGCCGCCGACTTGTCCGCCGCCGGGACTGAATGAGCGCGCCCTTCACCCGACTTGGCCGCCCCCGGCTCCGCCGCCCCCGCCTGCTCCGGTACCACGCCCGATCCCTCGCCCCCCTTGCGGCTGTCCGACCAGGCGGTCCAGAGGGCGGCGTAGCGGCCCCCGGCCGCGACCAGTTGCTCGTGGGTGCCGGTCTCGACGACGCGGCCGCGGTCCAGGACGACCACGCGGTCGGCGGTCGCGGCCTGGGGGAGGCGGTGCGCCACCAGCAGTCCGGTGCGGCCCTCCAGGGCGCGCAGCGCGGCGGCCTCCAGGACACGGGCGCCCGCGCTGCCCGCGTCGGCGGTGGCCTCGTCCAGGATGGCGATCGGCGGATCCGCGAGGACCAGCCGGGCCAGCGCCAGGTGCTGGGCCTGGGTGACGGTGAGCCGGTGGCCGCCCTCGCCGACCACGGTGTCCAGGCCCTCGGGCAGGGCGCCGACCCAGTCCAGGGCGTCCACCGCGGTGAGCGCGGCGCGCAGTTCCTCCTCGGTGGCCCCGGGCCGGGCGAGCCGCAGGTCCTCGGCGAGCGGTCCGGCGAAGACGTGCACCTCCTGGCTGATGAGGGTCACCGCCCGCCGGATGCCCGCCGGGCCCAGTTCGCCGGTGCCGGTGCCGCCGAGGCGGATGGTCCCGGCGGAGGGCTGGTGGACGCCCGCGATCAGCTTGGCCAGCGTGGTCTTGCCCGCGCCGCTCGCGCCGACCAGCGCGATCCGCTCGCCGCCGGCGACCTTGAGGTCGACCCCTTCGAGCACCGGGTGGCCGGAGACGTAGGAGTAGCCGAGGCCGGACACCTCGACGGTGCCGTCCACCGGGCGGGGCGCGTCCTCGGCGTCGGGTTCACCCGCGAGCGAGGAGACCCCGACCAGGCGGGCGAGGCTGGCGCCCGCCGACTGGGCGTCGTCGATGAGGAAGAGGGCGGCGTTGATCGGGTTGAACAGGCTGTGGAAGTACAGGGCGGCCGCGGTCGCCGTACCGATGCTGACGGTCTCCCGGTCGACCAGCCAGAAGCCGGTGACCAGGACCGCGGACAGGCCGATGAACTCGGCGAGGTTGAGCCGGGAGAAGAAGCCGGTGACCACCCGGGTGCCGCGCACCGCGAGGTCGACGGCGGACTGCGAGCGGCGCGCCACCAGCTCGGTGTGCGCCTCGTTGAGCCGGAAGGCGCGCACCGTGCGCACCCCGCCCATGCTGTCGAGGAGCTGGTGCTGGAGCGCCCCGGTCGCCACCCGGTGGGCGGCGTACACGGGCGCGGCACGGCGCAGATACCACCGTACGGACAGCCACTGGACCGGCATCGCGAGCAGCGCGGCGAGCAGGAAGCGCCAGTCCAGTACGGCGAGGCCGACCAGGGTGAGCAGGATCGTCAGGGTCGAGCGGGCGAACTCGGGCAGCGCCTGGCGCACCGACTTCGCGATCGTCGAGACATCGCCGGTGACCCGGGAGACCAGGTCGCCGGAGCCCGCCTCCTCCACGCGTTCCAGGGGCAGCCGCAGGGCCCGTTCGATGAACCGCTCGCGCAGCGCGGCGAGTACGGTCTCGCCGAGCCGGGCCACCAGGGAGCTGCCGAGCGCGGTGGCGCCGCCGCGCACCAGGGCGACCACGACCAGCAGCACCATCGGCAGGTGCAGGGAGCCGGTGCCCCGGTCCTCCACCACCAGGTCGACGATGTGCCCGAGCAGCGGCGCGGTCAGCAGTCCGATGCCGGTGCCCGCGACCAGGACGCCGACCGCGCCGAGGGCGAGCAGGCGCTGCCCGTGCAGCATGCCGCGCACCGCGGCCAGGGTCTCGGCGCCGCTCGCGGTCGGCAGCAGGGTGCGCTCGGGGGACTTCGCCGGATCGCTCATCGTGGGGTCGGTCCGTTCCTCGCCGCGGGGCGGTACGTCCTCGGACAGGGGCTGGGCTTCGGTGGACCGCGCGGCAGCGGGCGCGGTGGTGTCGCGGCCGGTGCTCATGCCAGCACCGCCGCCCGGTAGGAGGCGTCCTCGGCGACGAGCCGGGCGTGCGGTCCCTCGTTGCTGACCGTGCCGCCGTCGAGCACCACCACCCGGTCGGTGACCGCGAGCAGCGCCGGGCTGGTGGTGACCAGGACGGTGGTGCGGCCCCGGCGGATCTCGCGCAGCCGGGCGGCGATCCGGGACTCGGTGACCGTGTCCACCGCCGTCGACGGATCGTGCAGTACGAGGACGGGCCGGTCGGCGGCCAGGGCGCGGGCGAGCGCGACGCGTTGGCGCTGACCGCCGGAGAGGGAGCGGCCGCGCTCGGCGAGCACGGTGTCCAGGCCCTCGGGCAGCAGGGCGGCCACGTCGTCGGCCGCCGAGGCCGCGAGGGCGGGGGCGATCTCCTCGGGGCTCGCCCCGGTTCCGGCGCGGACGTTGTCGAGCAGGCTGGTCTCGAAGAGGTCCGCGTCGTGCGGGGCGACCAGGACGAGGCGGCGCAGCGCGTCCGGGTCGAGCCCGGTCAGCGGGACCCCGTCGAGGCTGAGGCTGCCCTCCTCCGGGTCCGACTCCCGGGCCAGGCAGCGCAGCAGGGCGCCCGCCACGGCCGGGTCCCGGGCCACCACGCCGGTGAGGCTGCCGGGCGCGAGGTCGAGGTCGAGTCCGCGCAGCGCCCCGTGGCTCACCCCGCTGAGGCGGATGCTCCCGGCGACCGGCTCGGGGACGGTGGCGCCGCCCGGCTCCACGGCGGCGGGCGAGGCGAGCACCTCCTCGATACGGCGGGCCGAGGCGCGGCCCTGGGCGTACTCGGCGTTGACGTAGGTGAGCAGCTGGAAGGGGCCGATGAGGAACTGCGCGAGGCCGACGGCGGCGACGAGTTCGCCGACGCTGATGTCGCCCCGCATCGCGAGGTAGGCGCCCGCGAGGCCGATGAGCGCGATGAAGACGCCGGTCAGCGAGAGCACGGCGCCCTCGTGTCCGGCGCGGCTGCGGGCGGCGCGCAGCGCGGCGCCGAGCGAGTCCTGGCTGGTGCCGCGGTACCGGGCGACGGCGGCCGACTCGGCGCCCATGCCCTTGAGTACGCGCAGCCCGGCGACCAGGTCGGCGGCGACCCCGGAGGCGTGCGCGGCGCGGTCCTGCTCGGTCTCGCTGCGGCGCTCCAGCGGCCGGCTGATCCGGTGGCCGAGCCAGAGCAGCGGCGGGATGCCGAGCAGCACGAGCAGGCCGAGCGGTACCGAGATGCGCAGCAGCAGCACCGCGCTCAGCGCGAGCGCGGCCAGCGCGGCCGTCCCGTAGGGCAGTACGCCCGCGGCGGCGCCCACCCGCCTGGCGTCGTTGGTGGCGATGCTGGTGAGCGCGCCGGGCAGCCGGTCGGCGTCGGCGCCGCCGCGCGGGTCCAGGACCCGGGTGCTCAGCTCCAGGCGCAGGGCGTGCGCGGCGCGTTCGGCGGCGGCCTCGGTGATCCGCGCGCAGATCCGGTACGCGGACGACAGCACCAGGAAGAGCACCGCGAGGACGAGCAGCCAGCGCAGCAGGGTGCCGGTGGAACCGGTGGCCACCGCCTCGTCGATGATCACACCGATGACCACGGGCACCAGGGCCTCGCACACCTGATGGGTGCTGGCGAGGAAGGAGGCCCCGATCACGCCCCGGCGCTCCCCCCTGATCGCTCCGCGGAGGACGGATCCCCCGGTCGCTCCTCCAGCTGGCATGCGGTTCCTCCGCGGTGGTCGGATCGTGCGGGACGTGGGTGGTGCGGGACGTGGGTGGTGCGGTGCGGCCGGTGGTGCGCTCCGGCCGGGCGCGCGCGTGCTCGAAGGGCGCGCGTGCCCGGACCGTACGCGTGCCCGATCCGTACGCGTGCTCCGGCGGGTGGGGATGATCGGCTGGTTAGGTAAGCCTAAGGTGAGGCTACCGCAAGGGTGTTGTCCACCCGGCCGGGGCGGGGGCTTTCCCGGGGCCGCGCAAACCCCGGTCCGGTAAGGGGAATTGAGGGACGATTGCGGACATAGGGCCGGGGTGGGCGGCTCGCCCCGAGGGTCCGTTGACCCTCCGACCGGTGCTCGGTTAGGCTCGCCTAAGTAGCGCCCGGCCGTCCGTGCGTCCACATGTCCTGCCGTATGCACCGCCGCTCGCCGCACCCGGGGCCCGCCCCGGATCCCTCGCGGGCTCCGCCGCGGGCAGACGCCGGTGAACCGCAGCCAGGGGGAGTTGTCCGTGTCGGTCGAAGCCCAGGTGGTGCCCGGGAAGCCGGGGAGCGGGGACACCGGTCCCGAGGCGCCGCGGGCGCGCCCCCGTGTGCAGGCGCTGCGCGGGTTCGGGCTGCTGCTCGCCCTCGGCGCCCTCGTCCTCGTCGGACTGCTCAGCATCTGGCTGGGCACCGCGGGCATCCCCTTCACCGCCACCTGGCGGCTGCTCTGGCAGCCCGACGGCTCCGAGGCCTCGGTGATCATCCACGACTACCGCATCCCGCGCACCGCCCTCGGGATCCTGGTCGGCGCCGCCCTCGGGGTGTCCGGCGCGCTGATGCAGGCGCTCACCCGCAATCCGCTCGCCGACCCCGGGCTGCTCGGCGTCAGCCTCGGCGCCGCCTCCGGCATCGTCCTCGCCCTCGCCTTCCTCGGGGTGGGCTCGGTCCTCGGCCACGTCTGGTGCGCGCTGCTCGGCGCCGCCCTCGCCTCCGTGGTGGTCTTCCTGCTCGGCTCCTCCGGGCGCACCCTCGCCACCCCCGACCGCCTGGTGGTCGCGGGCGCCGCCCTGACCGCCGTGCTCTACGCCGTCAACTCCGCAGTCCTGCTGCTCAAGCCGCGCGCCTTCAACGAGTTCCGCTTCTGGACGGTGGGCGCGCTCGCCGGCCGCTACTTCGAAGTCCTCTGGACCGTCCTGCCGTTCATCGCCGCCGGACTCCTGCTCGCCCTGCTGCTCGCGCCCTCCCTCAACGCCCTCGCCCTCGGCGAGCAGGTCGGCCGCGCCCTCGGCGTGCACGTCGGGCGCACCCGCGTCCTCGGCGCCCTCGCCGTGATGCTGCTCTGCGGGGCGGCCACCGCCGCCGCCGGGCCGATCGGCTTCGTGGGCCTCGCCGTCCCGCATGTGGCCCGCTTCCTCACCGGCCCCGACCAGCGCTGGATCCTCGCCTACTCGGCCCTGCTCGCCCCCGTCCTCCTCGTCGGCGCCGACGTCCTCGGCCGCGTCCTCGGCTCCCCGGGCGAGATCCAGGTCGGCATCATCACCGCCTTCCTCGGCGCCCCCCTGTTCATCGCCCTCTGTCGCCGGAGAAAGCTGGTCATGCTGTGAGCGCGCCACCCCAGGCCGACGCGGTACGCAAGGACCCGGCACCCGGCACCGCCGGGGACCGGCTCCCGCGCGCCGTCAGCGGTTTCGTCGTGCGCGCCGGGCGCGGCCGCCTCTCGCTGCGGCTGTACCCGCGCCCGGCCGCCGTCTCCGTCCTGCTGCTCGCGCTGCTGCTCACGGTGATGGGCGTCAGCCTGACCACCGGCGACTTCGAACTCTCCCTGACCGAGGTGCTGAAGGCGCTTACCGGCAACGGCGACCCCGGCGCCGACTTCATCGTCAACACCCTGCGGATGCCGCGCCTGGTCACCGCGCTGAGCGTCGGCGCCGCCCTCGCGGTCAGCGGCGGCATCCTGCAGAGCCTCACCGGCAACCCGCTCGGCAGCCCCGACATCATCGGCTTCACCAACGGCTCCGCGGTCGGCGCCCTGATCGTCATCGTCACCCTGCACGGCAGCATGACCGACATCGCGATCGGCGCCCTGATCGGGGGCCTGGCCACCGCGCTCGCCATCTACCTGCTCATCCGCGGCCGGGGACTCCAGGGCTTCCGGCTCGTGGTCATCGGCATCGGCGTCAGCGCGCTGCTGCTCGCCGTCAACTCGTATCTGATCACCCGGGCCAGCTGGCAGGAGGCACTGGAGGCGCAGGCCTGGCTGATCGGCAGCCTCAACAACCGCGGCTGGGACCAGGCCAGGGCGATCGGCCTCGCCTGCCTGATCCTGCTGCCGCTCGCCTTCGTCCTGGCCCGCAGGCTGTCCATGGTCGAGCTGGGCGACGCCACCGCGACCGGGCTCGGCGTCGAGGTGGCCCGCACCCGTACCGTGCTGCTCTTCGTCTGCGTCGCCCTGTCCGCCTTCGCCACCGCGGTCGCCGGGCCCATCACCTTCGTCGCCCTGGCCGCCCCGCAGCTCGCCCGGCGGCTGACCGGCTCCAGCGGGCCCGCGCTGATCCCCACCGCGCTGATGGGCGCGGTCCTGCTGACCGGGGGCGACCTCGCCGTCCAGCGGCTCTTCGCCCCGACCCCGCTCCCGGTCGGCACGGCGACCGGCACCCTCGGCGGCCTGTACCTGATCTGGCTGCTGATCACCGAGTCCCGCAAGAGCCGCGCGTGACGGACCGCGAGAACCAGGCACGTGAAGGAGAGGAGCCGCGCATGAAGGACGGGAAGGAAGGGCGGATGAGCAAGTCCGGTACGGGCGGCATCCGTACGGCCAAGTCCGGTGCGGCGCCCGGCACTTCGGGTGCCCGGGCAGCGGCGGACGGCCCCCGGCTGCGGGCCGAGGACCTGACCCTCTGCTACGACCAGCGCACCGTCGCCACCGGCCTCGGCGTGGAGATCCCCGACGACTCCTTCACGGTGATCATCGGCCCCAACGCCTGCGGCAAGTCCACCCTCCTCAAGGCGCTGGCCCGGATGCTCAGACCGCAGCGGGGCCAGGTGTATCTGGACGGCGCCGCCATCGCCTCGTACCGCTCCCGGGAGGTGGCGCGCAGGCTCGGGCTGCTGCCGCAGTCCTCGACCGCGCCGGGCGGCATCACCGTCGGCGACCTGGTCGCCCGCGGCCGCTACCCGCACCAGCGGCTGCTGAAGCAGTGGTCCGCCGAGGA
This sequence comes from Streptomyces physcomitrii, assembly GCF_012273655.1. Lineage (GTDB taxonomy): Bacteria > Actinomycetota > Actinomycetes > Streptomycetales > Streptomycetaceae > Streptomyces > Streptomyces physcomitrii. The sequence continues at coordinate 313,666 of NZ_JAAWWP010000007.1, forward strand.
CGAGGCCGCCGTCGTCGAGGCGATGGAGCAGACCGGCGTACGGGAACTCGCCGACCGCCCCGTCGACGACCTCTCCGGCGGCCAGCGCCAGCGCGTCTGGCTCTCCATGGTGCTCGCCCAGCAGACCCCGCTGCTGCTCCTCGACGAGCCGACCACCTTCCTCGACATCGCCCACCAGGTCGAGGTCCTCGACCTCTGCGCGGGCCTGCACGCCCGCCGCGGCCACACCGTCGTCGCCGTCCTGCACGACCTCAACCAGGCCTGCCGGTACGCCAGTCACCTCATCGTGATGCGGGCGGGCGGGGTCATCGCCGCCGAGGGCGACCCGGCGAGCGTGATGACCGCCGAACTCGTCGAGGACGTCTTCGGACTGCCCTGCCGGATCATCGAGGACCCGGAGACCGGCACGCCGCTGATGGTGCCCGCCGCTCCCAAGTACCACGCGCCGCAGTCCGGGCAGCCCGGTCGGCCGCAGGCCGCCCCCGGCACCCCGTCCACCGCCGCCGTCCTGGCCGAGACCCCCTAGGGACACCGCCGATGCTGCTGAGTACGAGGCTGACCAACGCGCAGTTCCTCACCATGGACCCGGACCGCCCGCTCGCCCGCGACCTGGGCATATGGCAGGGCCGCATCGTGGGGCTCGACGAGGCCGTGACCTCGCTGCCCGCCCGCGAGGTGATCGACCTCCAAGGGGCCACCGTGCTCCCCGGGTTCATCGACAGCCATGTCCACCTCGCCTGGACCGGGCTGCGCGAGGCCACCGTGAGCGTCGCCCCCTGCGCGCGCGTCGAGGACGTCCTCGCGGTGGTCGCCCGCGCGGTCGCGGACGCCCCCGAGGACGCCTGGGTCAGCCTCGCCGGTTACGACCAGCGCGGCCTCGGCCGCCACCTCACCGCCGCCGAACTCGACACCGTCAGCGCCGGGCGCAAGCTCTTCCTCCTCCACGACTCCGGCCACGGCTGCCTGGTCAACTCCGCTGTCCTGCAACGGCTTCCGGACGGCATCCCGCACCAGGACGGCTTCCTCGCCGAGGGCCCGATGGCCGCCGTACGGGCGCTGCGGCCCCCGTACACCCAGCAGGAACTGGCCGCCGCGCTCGCCCGCGCCGCCCGCACCTGCCTGGCCGAGGGCGTCACCGCCTGCGCCGAAGCGGGCATCGGCGGCGCCCTGTTCGGCCACAGCCCGGTCGAACTCGGCGCCTACCAGCTCGCCCGCGAACAGGGCCAACTCCCCCTGCGCGTCCAGCTGATGGTCTCCGCCGACACCCTGCGGCAGTCCACCGCGCCCGAGGCGGACGGCATCCCGCGCGCACTCGACCTCGGGCTGCGCACCGGCTTCGGCGACGACTGGCTCTCGGTCGGCGCGCTGAAGATCTGGACCGACGGCGGCATGATGGCCCGCACCGCCGCCCTGACCAGCCCCTACGAAAACCTCGACCACAGCGGGGAGTTGCAGGCCGACCCCGAGGCGCTCACCGACACCATCGTGGCCGGCCACCTCGCGGGCTGGCAGCTCGCGGTGCACGCCATCGGCGACCGCGCCGCCGACCTCGCCCTCGACGCCCTGGAGAAGGCCCAGCGCCTGCGCCCCCGCCCCGGCGCCCGCCACCGCATCGAGCACGCCGGACTCATCCGCCCCGACCAGCTGCCCCGCTTCGCCCAACTCGGCGTCAGCGCCGTCGTCCAGCCCAACTTCCTGCGCTACTTCGGCGACGACTACGCCGCCGTCATGGGCCCCGACCGCGCCCCCTGGCTCTACCGCGGCAAGGGCTTCCTCGACCACGGCGTCACCCTGGTCGGCAGCTCCGACCGCCCCGTCACGGACGGCTCCCCGCTGCGCGCCATCCAGTTCCTCGTCGAACGCGCCTCCCTGACCGGCCAGTTGATCGGCCCCGAGGAGGGCATCACCGTCGACCAGGCCCTCCGCACCTACACCCTCGCCGGCGCCCACGCCTGCCACTGGGACACCCACGCCGGCAGCCTCACCCCCGGCAAACGCGCCGACCTGACCGTCCTCGCCGACGACCCCCGGCGGGTGGACCCGTCGCGGATCGGGGACATCGAGGTGGCGGGGACGTGGGTGGATGGGGTGGATCGGCTCAAGGTCGGGGGTTAGGGCGGGAGTTGGGGGCGGCGGATCGGGTACGTCGAGCCGGGCACATCGAGTCGGGCGCGCCGGGACGGGTGTCGGTACGGGGGCGGGAAGGAACCGGGGCAGCTTGCCGGACGGGGCCCTGGCCGGGCCCGCCGTCCCGCACGAACTAAGGCGAGGCTAACCTTGGTCCCGCTGCTTCGTCAGGCCGCCCGACAGGGCACGTACGCCTGCCGCCGCCGCACCCCACACCCGGTGAACCGAGGAAGGAAAGCCTTGATCACGGCCGCCCCGCCCCCTGCCGCCCTGCCCTCCCGCACCCGGCTCGCCAGCGCCGGACCCGCCACCGGTGGGGCCTGTCGCCGGGACAGCGGGATCGTGGGGGGACGTGGACGGGAGGCCACGGTCACGGCCACTGCTTCGGTCCGTGGCGGCCGGGAGGCCGTAGCCACCACTCCGGTCCGCGGCGGTCGGGAGACGGCGGCGGCCGGGTCCCGGGTGCGGGTGGCGCGGCCCACCGACGCCCCCGAACTCGCCCTGCTCTCCGGCCTGTTCGTCCGCTCCGGCGCCCTGCGCCCCCGCCCGCTCGCCCTCTACGCCGCGCACGCCGCCGACTTCCTCGTCGCCGAGGGCTCCGACGGCACCCTCGAAGGCTTCCTGGGCCTGCGCCACCACCCGGCCGCCCCCTCCGCCGACCGGGGCCCCTCGGCCGTCCTCTACAACTTCTGCGTCGCCCCCCACCGCCAGGGCCACGGCGTCGGCGGCCGACTCCTCCGCGCCGCCTTCACCCAGGGCCGCGCCCACGCCCTCGACACCCTCTTCACGGCCACCACCGGCACCGGCGACCTCTTCCTCCGCCATGGCTTCACCCCGGCCCCGGCCCATCTCGCCCCGCCCCGCTGGGTGGGGGCCTTCGACCCGGGGCGGGCTACTCGGGTGTTGGCGCGGGGGTTGTGAGGGGGGGCTTGGCGCGGGGAGGTATGGGGTTCGGGCAGGCATGCTGTGGATCGGGGAACGACTCCATGCCTGGAACACTGTCCGTACGCTTGGCGGGGTGGGAGTCGGCGCGGTAAGCCGGGCGCATCGGAAGTGACGGAAATCGGTGGCTGGGCACGGAAAACCTGCAGGTCACTTAGTGTGCTCCCCGCGCGTGCGGGGGTGGTCCTGAGCCACGGGTGCTGCACTATGTACCTGCCAAGTGCTCCCCGCGAGCGCGGGGATGGTCCCAAGGAAGGCCCCCAGGCCCGACGGCTGCGACGCTGCTCCCCGCGCATGCGGGGCCCGAGTGGACTCCTCCCGGCCTCGGCCGACCCCCGGGCTCTCACGCCTCCCGAACCGTCGTGCCCGGGAATGGCTGGCGGGAGCCGCTACCTCGTAGCCCTCAAGTACGTACCGTCATGACTTCGTACGTGCGGCCCGTCGCTGTCCAGGGCGTCGAGCAGCCGGATCGCGTAGGCCTCGGACATCCGCTCGGTGATCTCGGCCGGGGTGAGCCACTCGACGGCGGACGATTCGCTGGACGTTGTCTCGGTGCCGCCGGAGGGCTTGCAGCGGAAGACCAGGGCCACGATGCCGCGGGTGGTGTTCTTGTAGACGCCGGTGAGCCGGTCCACCTCGATGTGAATGCCGGTCTCTTCCCGGACTTCGCGCCGGACTCCGTCCTCGGGCGTCTCCGTCAGTTCGAGTACGCCACCCGGAAGCTCCCAATTGCCGTTGTCGGCACGGCGGATGGCCAGCAGCCTGCCGTCTTCTCGTACCACGGCTCCGGCCACGGACACCGAATGCAGTGGCGTTGACGGGGCTTCCCGGGCGCTGTTACTCATGTGCAGGAGCATAGGAGGCAGAGAAGGACTATGGGAAACACTGCAGGAGGTGGCAAGGCGGTGCCACGGTACATGCAGATCGCCGAGGAAGTCGTGGGGCAGATTCAGGCGGGCGTCCTGAAGCCCGGCGAACTGATCCCCAGTGAGTCGGAACTCGTCAGGACCTACGGCGTATCGGGCGGCACGATCCGTAAGGCGATGGCCGAGGTCCGTGCCAGCGGGCTGGTGGAGACCCGGCACGGCAAGGGCTCGACCGTCGTGGACAGGCCGCCCGTACGGCATCGCTCCTCGGACCGTTTTCGCCGCTCACACCGGCAGGGTGGCAAGGCCGCCTACCTGGCGGAGTCCGCGCAGTCCGGTGCCACCGCGGAGGTGAAGGTTCTCCATATCGGTCCGGTGGAGGTGCCTGCGGAGATCGCAGACCGCCTCGGAGTGGACGCTGCCGCACAGGTCCTCGCCAGGCGGCGCCTCTATCTCCGTAATGGCACACCTGTCGAGACGGCCACCTCCTACCTGTCGTGGGACGTGGTCAAGGACATCCCGGAGTTGTTCGCCGAGAACCCCGGCGGTGGTGGCATCTATGCCCGACTCGAAGACCACGGCCATGAGTTCGCCGAGTTCGTGGAGACGCTGCAGGCGCGCCCCTCCTCCAAGGTGGAGGCCGCGGAGCTGGCGCTGACCTCCGGAGCGCCGGTGATCCGCCTGGTCCGGGAGGCGGTGACGACGTCGGGCCGTGTGGTCGAGGTCTGCGACACCCTCATGGCTGCTGACCAGTTCGTATTCCAGTACCGGATCCCGGCGGCGGACTGAAGAAGGCCCCTTCTCCGCTCACTGCGCGCAGTCGACCCGTCACGTTCACCCTCGTGACGGGTTGACTCATGTATAGGAGTGATGCACTCTTGCTTCTGTCGCTCCTTTGCATGAGTGACTAACTCCGTTACATGTAGAGGAGGTTGGCTGTGGTGCCTGACTCCCTCGTCGAACAGGACAGGTCCCGATCCGGCTCACCTGTGCGCGGTTTCGACGTGAGCTTCCCGTCGCTGGAGTCGCGGGTGGCGGATGCCCGACGTCTTGCCGAGGCGTACTTACGCCTGTGGGATCTGTCCCCCTTTGTGGACGAAGTCGTCCTGGTCGTCTCGGAGTTGGTCACCAATGCGGTGCGCTACGGAAACGGGCGTCCGGTGGTGCTGCGGGTGTACGTCTCCGACGGTGCGCTGGTGATCGAGGTGCGCGACGGGTCTCCGCTACCGGCCCGGTTGCGTCTCGTGGACGAGGAGGCGGAGAGCGGACGGGGGTTGTTCCTGGTCGCGGCTCTGGCACGGGAGTGGGGTGTCAGTCCGGACGGGACGACGACCTGGTGCGCCCTCGAACTCCCCATGCAAGGGGAGGAGGCATGAGGCCCTTCACGGATCCCGACCGGATGCCGCCTTCCCGTGACCTCGCACACGAGGCCGCTTACGCGCTTCAATCCGCCCTGAGTAAGCACCAGTTGGGCGGCTTCCCCACCCCCTACGCCGACCGTGGCCGCATCGTGCTGGGCGAGATCTCCGCCCCCACGGCCGACCGTCTCGCCACCCTCCTCGGTGCTGAACCGGCCTCCACCCGGAGCGAGTTGCCGGACTGGACCGAAGGGCGCCGGATTGTCCAACGGCTACGCGAGGCCGTACGGGCTGCCGTCGAGGGCGAGTTCGTGGACGTCGACTTCTGGCCCTACTGCCCGCGGTGCGACGAGGACCCGGTCGTCACCCTCGGCAGCCTCTCCCCAGTCGCCGCACGCAACCTCACCCGCGCTCTGGCCGCCGGGGTCCGACTGCCCGGACGGGGAGGGCAGTGACCATGCTCAGGAGAGGAGGCGATGGGTCGGCGCGAACAGGGGGATGGCGCCAGCCGAACTCGACGGCTCGGCACCTCCGTCGACACGTACTCGTCCACCCCGCTCGGCAAGGGCGGCAGGATGGACGCCGACTTCGGCGGCAACGCGACACGGAACCAGGTGTGTTTCTCTGGCCGGCGTCAGGTCCGGTTGAGAATGCCCGCTGACCGCGCCGCCGCACTGCGCCTCGCCCTCGCCGACAAGATCGCGGTCGGCGACCCCACCCTCGATCCCTCCTGGGTTGACGCCGTCGCCATCGTCCCCCGCGAGTTGTTCGTCCGGGACGCCGTCTTCCGCCCCACCGGAAGCGGATGGACGCCCGTGCGTCGGACCGAGATCGGCGACGACGACTGGCTGACGATGGTCTACAGCGACTCGACCTGGGTCACGCAGATCGACGGGCAGGACGTCGCCGACACCGAGGGGCCGATCACCGGCAGCCCCACCTCCTCGGCCACCCTGCCCTCCCTCGTCGCACGCACCGCCCAGGTAGCCCAACTCCGGTCAAGACAGCGCGTACTGGAGGTGGGCACCGGCACCGGCTACTCCACCGGCCTCCTGTGCCATGTCCTCGGCGAAGAGAACATCGTCAGCATCGAGTACGACACCGGCCTGGCTGCCACCGCCGCAGTCCATCTGCACGCTGCCGGGTACCACCCCACCCTCGCGGTGGGAGACGGTCTCCGCGGATGCGGGGAGCACGCCGACTACGACGCGATCATCGCCACCTGCTCCGTGCGCCACATCCCCCCGCACTGGTTCTGGCAGCTCAACGACGGCGGCTCTCTCACCACCACCGTCTGCGGCTGGATGCAGGTAGCCGGTCTCATCCGACTCGCCCTTGACGACGAAGGAACCGCCCACGGGCGATTCACCGCCGACAAGATCACGTACATGCTCGCCCGTCCCCACGAGCGGCCCCCGTCCCCGCTGTTCTTCAAGATCGACGGTACGGCCACCTCCACCCGCCTCGATCCGGCGCTGCTGGAACGGTGGGAAGCACGGTTCGTCGCTCAACTCGCGGCCCCCTCTGCCGAGTTGATAGGCACCGGTTCCGGCGTCATCCTGCGCGACGTCGCCACCGGCTCCCAGGCGTGGACGGAGCCGAAGGGCGCCGGATGGATCGCGCACCAGCACGGGCCACTCCGCCTCTGGGACCAAGTCGAAGACGCGCTCCTGGAGTGGCAGAGTGCCGGAGCGGCCGACCTCACGGAGTTCGGCATGACGGCGACCCCCGAGTCCCAGACCGTGTGGATCGGCTCGCCGCAGGGGCCCAGTTGGCGGCTTCCGGTCTGAGGTCTTCTGGTGCGGGCCACTCTGCTGCGGCATCGATGTCCCAACCCACTCATCGGCCGGGACTACTCGTCCAGGGCCGGTACTCATGGAGGGACGCCCGGCGCTGGGCCCCGCCGAGTACGAGGACGCGACCGCCGATAGAGGTCGATCTTCTCGCCACGCGTCGCTTCGAGAGGAGGCTGGCCGTTCCGGTGGGCGGTGGCTGTCGGTGGGGGGCAGACTGATGTCGGCCGGATCGGGTTGGCGGGGTAGGTGTGGGCTTCCGCGAGTCCGGGAGAGACTTTCTCCAGGTGCGGACTGCGTCGGTGCACGGCGTGGAGAGGGTGGGTTTTGTCGGATATGCCGGTCTCGGTGAAAGTTGATGAAAACCAGGGTGGAGCGGACTGAACGTCCAGGTCAGTTAGTGTGCTCCCCGCGCGTGCGGGGGTGGTCCCGTAGCGTCCGGGTCCGGGCCGACCGGCTTGTGGTGCTCCCCGCGCGTGCGGGGGTGGTCCCGACGAAACCGGCATCATCGCCGCCGGCCGGGAGTGCTCCCCGCGCGTGCGGGGGTGGTCCCAAGATTGAAGGATGCGGGGCGGTCAGGGCCCCGTGCTCCCCGCGCGTGCGGGGGTGGTCCCTCGCCCTTCAGGGTGTTCAGGACGCGCTCGGGCGTGCTCCCCGCGCGTGCGGGGCTGGTCCCAAGACCGGGGCCAACGGGGAGTCCTACCGGCGTGCTCCCTGCGCGTGCGGGGCTGGTCCCAGCCAGTCATACATTCTGGCGACACTGGGGGTGTGCTCCCCACGTGTGCGGGGGTGGTCCCATCACCTTCGAGCTGCGCGACTCGACCGGCAGGTGCTCCCCGCCCATGCGGGACACCCCCGACCCGCGCCCGACTAAGGCACCCCTGCTGGCCCCCAGTTCCGCTCCACAGCCGTAGCAGTGCCCCTCGGCGTCCCTGCCCCTGCTGGCCCTCCGAACCAAAGCACCTCGCTCAGCCTCCCAGCACCGCCCCCAGCACCCCCACCACCTCCCGCGCCCGCTCCTCCGGCAGGTTCAGTGGTGGGGCCAGCCGCAGGGTTGCCGGGCCGATGGTGTTGAGGAGGAGGCCGGCTTCCTGGGCGGTCGACTGGATTGCGGCGGCTGTCGGTTCGGTGAGTTCGATCGCCAACAGCAGTCCTGTGCCCCGGACTTCGCGTACCAGTGGATGCCGGGGCCCTTCGATGCCCTCTCGCAACACGGCACCCACCCGCTGGACTTGAGGAAGCAGCTTCTCGTTCTCGATGGTGTCCAGTACGGCGAGGGCGGCCGCGCACGACACCGGGTTGCCGCCGAAGGTGGAGCCGTGCTGGCCGGGGCCGAGGAGGCGGGCGGCTGCGCCGAAGGCGAGGGTGGCGCCGAGGGGGAGGCCGCCGCCGAGGCCCTTGGCGAGGGTGACGACGTCGGGGTCGATGTCCTGCTCCACCTGGTGGGCGAACCAGTGGCCGGTGCGGCCGATGCCGGTCTGCACTTCGTCCAGGACGAGCAGGCTGCCACGCTCGCGGGTGATCTCGCGGGCGGCCCGCAGATAGCCCTCGGGCGCGGGGATCACGCCCGCCTCGCCCTGCACCGGCTCCAGGAAGACGGCGGCGGTCTCCTCGGTGACGGCGGCGCGCAGGGCGTCCACGTCGCCGAAGGGCACATGCCGTACGCCGTCCGGCAGCGGGAGGAAGGGGGCCTGTTTGCCCGGCTGGCCGGTCAGGGCGAGGGCGCCCATGGTGCGGCCGTGGAAGCCGCCCTCGGCGGCGACCACCTGCGGACGTCCGGTGCGTCGGGCGATCTTGAAGGCCGTCTCGGCGGCCTCCGCGCCGGAGTTGGCGAGGAAGACGCGCCCGCCCGCCCTGCCGGACAGGCGCAGCAGGCGTTCCGCGAGGGCGACGGGCGGCTCGGCGGCGAAGAGGTTCGAGACATGGCCGAGCCGGGCGATCTGGGTGCCGACCGCCGCCACCACGGCCGGGTGGGCGTGGCCGAGGGAGTTGACCGCGATGCCGCCGGTGAGGTCGGTGTAGGCGCGCCCCGACTCGTCCCAGACCGTGCAGCCCTCGCCGCGGACCAGGGCCAGGGACGGGGTGCCGTAGGTGTCCATGAGGACGTCGCGCCAGCGCGCGGTGAGCGGCGCGGCGCCCTGCTCCCGGGGGCTCATACGCCCGCCTCCGCGGCGCCGGCCACCGCCCGCGGAGCCGCGTCCGCAGCGGGGCGCCCGAGGGCTGCGGTCACGCTCGCGTCAGTACGGAGGCCTCCGGTGCCCGTGCCGACGGCCGTGCCCGCGTCGGCGGATCTCCCGGCCCCCTCCCCCAACACCACAGTCGTCCCAGGCGAGTTGGCCCCCAGGACACCCCCCACCAAGGCATGCGGTACCCGGCCGTCCAGGACGTGGGCGCGGTCGACGCCGCCCCGTACCGCGCGGAGGCAGCCCTCCATCTTGGGGAGCATGCCGCTGGCCAAAGACGGGAGGAGGGCGTCGAGTTCGGGGGCGGTGAGGTGGGTGAGGATCTCGGTGCTGTGGGGCCAGTCGGCGTACAGGCCGGCCACGTCGGTGAGCATGACCAGTCGCTGGGCGCCGAGGGCGACGGCGAGGGCGGAGGCGGCGAGGTCGGCGTTGACGTTGTAGGTCTGGCCGTCGGTGCCGCGGGCCACCGAGGAGATCACCGGGATCTTTCCCTGGTCGAGGAGGGCCCGTACGGTCTCCGGGTTGACGTCCACGATCTCGCCGACCAGGCCGATGTCCACGGGGTGGCCGTCCACCCAGGCGGGGCGCCGCTCGGCGGTCATGGTGTGCGCGTCCTCGCCGGTCAGGCCGACCGCGAAGGGGCCGTGGGCGTTGAGGCAGCCGACCAGTTCGCGCTGGACCCGGCCCGCGAGCACCATCCGCACCACCTCCATCACCTCGGGGGTGGTCACCCTGAGGCCCGCCTCGAAGCGGGTCTCCAGGCCGAGGCGGTCGAGCATCGCGCTGATCTGCGGGCCGCCGCCGTGCACCACGACCGGCCGCAGGCCCGCGTGCCACAGCTCCACCACGTCCTCGGCGAAGGTCCGCAGCAGCTGCCCGTCGACCATGGCGTTGCCGCCGAACTTCACGACGACCGTGCTGCCTTGGAGTTCCTCGGGCCAGGGCAGCGCGGCGGCTGCACCCGCGTCGGGGTCCGACAACTCCGTTACGGGAGACGGCGGTACCGGACTCGTGACGGCCCCCGCCCCCGCTGCGGCCGCCGCCGCGCCGACCCGTGCCGCCTCCGTCGCCTTCTTCTCCGCCTTCCCGGCCTGCCCCGCCATGTCCGCCGTCTCCGCCGTCCGCACCGTCCGCAGCCTCCGCACCGTCTCCGCCATCTCCGCCTTCTCCACTGTCTCCAAGAGCCTTATGCCGTCGGGAAGTTGTGCCGGTGTCCGGTTCATGAGCTGTAGGCGCTGTTCTCGTGTACGTAGTCGGCGGTGAGGTCGTTGGTCCACAGCACCGCGGAGTCCTCGCCGGTGCGCAGGTCCACGGTGAGGGTGAGGTGACGCGGTGTCAGGTCGGCCTTCTCGCGGGGTTCCCCGGCCATGCCGTCGCGGCAGACCCAGACCCCGTTGATCGCGACGTCCAGGCGGTCGGGGTCGAAGCGGGCCGAGGTGGTGCCGATCGCGGACAGCACCCGGCCCCAGTTCGGATCCTCGCCGTGCAGCGCGCACTTGAGGAGGTTGTTGCGGGAGATCGCGCGCCCCACCTCCTCCGCGTCCGCCTCACCGGCCGCGCCGAGTACCCGGATCTCGATCTCCTTCGAGGCGCCCTCGGCGTCCGCGACCAGCTGCCGGGCCAGGTCGAGGCAGACCGTGTGCACGGCCTCGGTGAAGGCCGCCGCCTCCGGTACGAGGCCGGAGGCAGCCGAACTCAGCAGCAGGACCGTGTCGTTGGTGGACATGCAGCCGTCCGAGTCGACCCGGTCGAAGGTGGTGCGGACCGCCGCGCGCAGGGCCGTGTCGAGGAGCGCGGCGTCCGCCGCGGCGTCGGTGGTGAGCACCACCAGCATGGTGGCGAGGCCCGGCGCGAGCATGCCCGCGCCCTTCGCCATCCCGCCCACCGTCCAGCCCTGCTCGGTGACTTGGGCCGTCTTGTGCACCGAGTCGGTGGTCTTGACGGCGCGGGCGGCAGCCTCGCCGCCCTCGGCCGAGAGCGCCCCGGCGGCGGTGTCGATGCCCGCGGTGACCCGGTCCATCGGCAGCGGAACACCGATCAGCCCGGTGGAGCAGACCGCCACCTCCTCGGCCCGGACCCCGAGCGCCCGGGCGGTGCGCGCGGCCATCGCCTGCGCGTCCCGCTCGCCCGCGGGGCCCGTACAGGCGTTGGCGCCACCGGAGTTGAGCACCACGGCGGCCAGCTGCCCGCCTGCCAGGACGCGGCGCGACCAGCGGACCGGCGCGGCCTGGACGCGGTTGGCGGTGAAGACCCCGGCGGCCGCGCAGGAGGGGCCCCGGTTCACCACCAGGGCCAGGTCCGGGGCGCCGGAGTCCTTGATCCCGGCGGAGATCCCGCTCGCGAGGAATCCCCGGGCGGCGGTCACGCTCACGGTGCCACTCCGTTCTTCGGCAGCCCGCACTCCTCGGGCAGGCCGAGGGCGAGGTTCATGCTCTGCACCGCGCCGCCCGCGGTGCCCTTCACCAGGTTGTCGATCGCGCTGACGCAGACCAGCCGGTGCGCGTCCGCGTCCACCGCGATCTGCACCTGGGCGGTGTTGGCGCCGAGTACGGCGGCCGTGGCGGGCCACCGCCCCGGCGGCAGCAGCTGGACGAACGGCTCGGCGGCGTAGGCGAGTTCGTAGGCGGCGCGGGCCTCGGCCGCCGCCTCCTCGGGGTCGGCTCCGGGCCGGAGCCTGGCCGAGCAGGTGGCGAGGATGCCCCGGGGCATGGGCGCCAGGGTGGGCGTGAAGGAGACCGTCACCGGCTCGCCCGCCACCGACGAGAGGTTCTGGGCGAGTTCGGGGGTGTGCCGGTGGCCGCCGCCGACGCCGTACGGGCTCATCGAGCCCATCACCTCGGAGCCGAGCAGATGCGCCTTGGCGGCGCGGCCCGCTCCCGAGGTGCCGCTCGCCGCGACGATCACGGCCTCCGGCTCCACCAGACCGGCCCGGTACGCCGGATAGAGCGCGAGGGTCGCGGCGGTCGGGTAGCAGCCGGGTACGGCGATACGGTTCGTGTCCTTCAACGCGCGCCGTGCGGAGGGGAGTTCGGGGAGTCCGTACGGCCAGGTGCCCGCGTGCGGGGAGCCGTAGAAGCGCTGCCAGGCGGCCGGGTCGCGCAGCCGGAAGTCGGCGCCGCAGTCCACCAGCAGCGCCTCCGGCTCCAACTCGGCTGCCAGGGCGGCGGATTGGCCGTGCGGCAGCGCGAGGAAGACGACATCGTGGCCGCGCAGCTCCTCGGCCGAGGTCGGCCGCAGTACCCGGTCGGCGAGCGAGGCCAGCTGCGGCTGCACCTCGCCGAGCGTCCGGCCCGCGCTGCGGTGCGCGGTCAGGGTGCCCAACTCGGCCTCGGGGTGCGCCGAGAGCAGGCGCAGAAGCTCGCCTCCGGCATAGCCGCTGGCCCCGGCCACTGCGACCCGTACGGTCATCGTCCTCTGTCTCTCTCGGTTCTCGGGCTCGGTTCTCGGGTTCGGTTCCCGGGCAAGGCGGCTCCCGGGCGCGGGGGCGGGCCGCGTGCCGCGCGGGGGCGGCGGTGCGGGGCGGCAGGTCAGACCTGGTGCTGCTCCTGGCCGGGGGCGGGTGCGCGCAGTGCGGCGGGGTCGCGGACCAGCTCGACCACCGGGGCGCGCCCCGCCGGGAAGGGCCGGACGGAGTGGTTCTGCATCCGGTGCGCGAGCAGTGCGGCCCGGGAGGGGGCGGGCTTCCAGGGGACGCGTGGCGCGGGGAGCGCGGTGCCGACCGGCATGGCGTAGGCCTCGATGACCGGCAGCTCCATGCGCGCACCTCCTCCCTGTCGGCCCAGCAGTTATTGAGCTTAGCCTAACCTAAGTTTCGAGTTGGGTGGATGAGCAGGGAGAGGGCGTGAGCCGCCCCCAGGAAGGTGCCGGAGCCCGGACGTGAGCACCGGTGAGGCGGCGGAGGGCCGGGTCGGCGGGAGCGCGTCCCGCCGGGTGGCGACCGCGTAGGCGGAGACGCGGCGGCGGACCTCACGCCTGGCCCGGTGGCCGCTCGCCCGCGAGGATCAGGCGGTAGCCGTAGTCCATGTCCTCCCTGGTGAGCAGGTCCGCGTGGCGGCGCCGCCAGGTGCCGGAGGCGAGGTCCGCGCGGAGCCGGGAGATCGCCGATTCGACTACGGCGGGCGGGAGTTGGGGGAAGGTGGAGCTGGCCGCGCGCAGCACGGGGTCCAGGAAGCGCTCCGGCCGCCGCCAGTACGCGATCTGGAAGCCGTCGGTGAAGTCGTGCGGGATGCGGAAGGGCAGCACGGTGTGCGCGCCCAGCGCCTCGGCCACCTCCGGCAGCGGGGTGAAGCGGGCGTGCTCCAGGTCCCGTATCTCCGGCAGATACTCGTCGAGCAGCCACAGCCGCGGCAGATGGGCCGGATCCCAGGTGAAGACGGCCTGGCTGCGGGCCACGCGGCGCAGTTCGCGCAGCCCCCGGTGCGGATCCCGCCAGTGGTGCACGGTCAGCACGGCCATCGCCGCGTCGAAGGCGCCGTCGCGGAAGGGCAGCGCCTCGGCCCGGGCGACCAGCTTCCGTGCCCCCGGGTGCTGGTCGAGCATGACCCGCGAGGGGTCGACCGCGGTGACCTCGGCGTGCTCGGGCTCGTAGGAACCGGCCCCGGCGCCGACGTTCACGACGGTCCGCGCCCCCGAGAGCGCCGCGCCGATCAGCGCGTGCAGGCGGGGGTCGGGGCGCCGGATCCGCCGGTAGCCGGAGCCGATGAGGTCGTAGGTGGCCGGGGTGCCGTGGCCGGCGGCGCGTTCCATGCGGGCCAGCTCATCAGGGCGCGGCCCCTGGTGGCCAGGGCTCGGGGCGAGATCACACAGGACGCTGAAGACGCCCCCAGACGCCCCCAGACGCCCGGTCGGCCCCGTCCGGCGCCCCTGCCGACCCGGTGGCCTCAGTGGAAGGTCACCGTGAACCCCGAGCACCTGGTGCAGTTCCGTACGACGTCGTTGCCGGGGACGGTGTCGTTGCCGGACCAGGAGTACGCTTTCGGGCAGTGCTCGGAGAGGGTGCGGCTGTAGTCGGTGTCGGGGGAGTCCCGGTTCGGGTTGTCGCAGTACAGGGGGGTGCCGGAGGCCGGGTCGGTGACCAGGTCGTCCGGCGGGCAGAGGGGGAGCAGGTCCTCGGGGCAGCCCGCGGTGGAGCACTCGCCGGTCTCCGGGACCGGGTCGACGTTCGCGTCCACCGTGACCGGGACGGAGAAGCCGTCGACATAGCTGGTGTCGTACCAGAGGCCGAGCGGATCGTTGCGGTCGAAGTGGAACTCCGCGTAACTGGCTGGCTGCGGAGTGTAGATCGAGCAGTGATCCGCGTACGGTCCGCAGTCGCCGACCTGGCAGTGGAAGTCCCCGCCGTCCTCGCCGCCGCACTTCTGGCGGGGCACGAACTTCCCGTACCACTGGCCCGCCGCGTTCTCCGGGAGGGTGACGGTGGCCTGCCGGCCGTCGTCGAGGGCGGGCAGCCCGGTCAGCGTCTCGGACCCGGGCTCGGCGACGCTGCCGATCCACAGGCGCTCGCCCGTGTGGTTGACCAGGGTGACGGTGTACGGGTCGGCGGCCGCCCCGGCGGTGCCCGCGCACCCCAGGAAGGCGAGGAGGGCGAGGACGGCGGTGACGGCGGCCGGCCAGGCGGAACGCAGGCGCATCGGCTTCCCTCGGCTGGGTCGGGGCGGTCGCCGGGGCCTTTGGCCGGAGCCCGGGTAGGCCGCAGGTAGGACAGGGGTCGCTCGCTGGTAGGACGACGGTCCCGCCTGGTGCGCGCGGTGTCAACGGGGCCTTTTGTGCCGGTAGTTGGCGGTGTACGGGGCGCTCGCGAGGGTGGCGGGGCCCGCCCGGGGGAGCCGGCCGGGGTGCGCGAGGGGCCGTCACCGGGGGATTCCTGCCCGGGGACTCCGCCCGAGGGCGGAGAAGGAGTCGGCACTCCAGCGGGACGTGACGGGTTTCATCCGCTGCCAGGCTGGTAGCAGTTTGTTTCACCCCTGGCACCGACGAATCCGACTCACCCCCGGACGCCCCATAAGGCCGGATGCCGCAGCTAAGGAGGAGGGGCCGATGACCAGTGGCCACGCGATCGAGGTTCAAGGGCTGACCAAGCGCTACGGGGAGAAGGTCGCCGTCAGTGACCTCTCCTTCACGGTGCGGCCGGGCATCGTGACCGGGTTCCTCGGCCCGAACGGCGCGGGCAAGTCGACCACCATGCGGATGATGCTGGGCCTGGACCGGCCCACCTCCGGCGACGTCCGGATCGACGGCGTCCACTACGACCGCCTCAAGGAACCCCTGAAGGACATCGGGGCCCTGCTCGACGCCAAGGCGATGCACGGCGGGCGCAGCGCCTACCACCATCTGCTGTGTCTGGCGCAGTCCAACGGCATCCCGGGCAGCCGGGTGCACGAGGTGCTGGACACGGTCGGGCTGACGGCGGTGGCGAAGAAGAAGGCCAAGGGCTTCTCGCTGGGTATGGGCCAGCGGCTGGGGATCGCGGGGGCGCTGCTGGGCGATCCGCGGATCCTGATGTTCGACGAGCCGGTCAACGGCCTGGATCCCGAGGGCATCCACTGGATCCGCAATCTGATGAAGTCCCTTGCCGCGCAGGGCCGTACGGTCTTCGTCTCCTCGCATCTGATGAGCGAGATGGCGCTGACCGCCGACCAT
>NZ_JAAWWP010000008.1 GCF_012273655.1 Streptomyces physcomitrii
CCGACGGCACCCTTCGGACCCGGTGACACCACCCCCCAGGTCATCCCGTCGACAGGGGGACACAGTCATACCGGGCCCGGAGGCCAGCGGCCCTCTTGCAGGACCGCGAAAAAGATAACGGGGGCGGGGTCGCTCCGGTGGTTCGGCGGGAGGGGTTCGGCTGTGGTGGTGGGGCCGGGCGAAGGCGGTTCGGTGCGGGCGGTTCGGCGGTGGGGCCCGTTCAACTGGGCTGCGGAACAGGCCGGTTGAGGACAGCTCGGGGGGCCGGTCCGATCGGACATAGAACGTGGGATGTCCCTCGCGCGGAACGTATAGCCGGTGGGATGGGACGCCAAGAGGCGCGCGACCGGTGGAGTGAGGGGCGGCGCGGGGTGGGGTGAGGGTGTGCGGGGTGGGGCGCGTGTGATGTGCCGTGAGCGCGGCGTGCGGTGTGGGGCGGGCGGTCAGCGCTCGCCGGGGGTGACGAGGCCGGACTCGTAGGCCACGATGACGAGTTGGGCCCGGTCGCGGGCGCCGAGCTTGCCCATGATGCGGCTGACATGGGTCTTGGCGGTGAGCGGACTGAGGCCCAGCGCCTCGGCGATGCCGGTGTTGTTCAGGCCCCGGGCGACGAGGGTGAGCACCTGCCGTTCGCGCTCGGACAGCCCCTCCGGCCCGCCCGCCGCGCCCGTCGGCGCCTCGGGGGCGGAGAGGAAGCGCGCGATCAGCCGGGAGGTCGGTCCGGGCGAGAGCAGCGCCTCCCCGGCGGCCACCGTCCTGATGGCGTCCAGGAGTTCGGCCGGCCGGGTGTCCTTGACCAGGAACCCGGAGGCCCCGGCGCGCAGCGCGTCCACGACATGCTCGTCGGTGTCGTACGTCGTCAGGACCAGCACCCGTACCGCGGCGAGGCTCGCGTCCGCCGCGATGATCCGGGTCGCCTCGATGCCGTCGAGCCCCGGCATCCGGATGTCCATCACGACCAGATCGGCCTTGGTGCCGCGGGCGAGTTCGACCGCCTCGGTGCCGGTACCGGCCTGCGCCACCACCTCCATGTCCGGCGCCGAGGCGACGAGCATGGCGAAGGCGGCGCGCACCAGGTGCTGGTCGTCGGCGAGCAGCACACGGATGGGGGTGGTCACGGTCCCTCCACGGGGAGTGCGGCCGGGGAGCGGCTCGGCGGCGTCGAGGCGGGGCGGCGGTCGGCGGCGTCGAGACGGTGCGGCGGGGCGGGGCGGCCCGCCGGGTCGGGGTGGCCGGACAGGACGGGGTGGGCGGACAGGACGGGGTGGCCGGACAGGACGAGGTGGCCCGGCGAGGCGGGGGCTCCCTGGCCCGGCCGGGTGGCGGGCGGGGTCATGGGGTGGCGTCCGCCGCGGGGAGGGGCAGGGCGGCGCGGACGGCGAAACCGCCCTCGCTCCGGGGTCCCGCGGTGAAGGCCCCGCCGACGCTGCGCGCCCTCTCGCGCATGCCCGTGAGCCCGAACCCCCTCCCCTTGCGGGCCAGTTGACCGCCCCGGCCGTCGTCGGAGACCGCCACATGCAGGGTGCCGTCCGCGGAGTGCAGCTCCACCCGCACCGAGGGGCCGGGCCCCGCGTGCCGTACCGCGTTGGTGAGCGCCTCCTGCACGATCCGGTAGGCGGTGGCGCCCACCGAGGGCGGGACCCCGTCGGCCCGTACCGACACCTCGACGGTGGCGCCCGCCGTACGCGCCGCACGGGCGAGGTCGGCGACCCCGTCGAGACCCGGCACCGGGCCGCGGCCACCGCCCGGATCCGAGCGGCGCAGCACCTCCAGGGTGGTCCGCAGCTCCCCGCGGGCGGTGCGGCAGGTCTCGGCGATGTCCTCCAGGGCGCCGACCACGGCCTTGCGGTCCAGGCGCGCGGGGTCGGCCTCCAGGACGTGGGCGGCGACCGAGGTCTGCACGCCGATCAGGGTGATGCTGTGGGCGAGCAGGTCGTGCAGGTCGCGGGCGATGCGCAGCCGCTCCTCGGCGACGCGGCGCCGGGCCTCCTCCTCGCGGGTGCGCTCGGCCCGTTCGGCGCGCTGCACGAGCGAGGCGACGTACTGCCGGTAGACCCGGACGTCGATGCCGAGGAAGAGCATGGCGAGGATCCAGCCCGAGATGCGCAGCAGTTGCAGGCCCTCGTGGGCGTTGTTCGCGCTGACGACCGCCACCACCAGGGTGAGCACGCCGAGGGCGACGAAGAGGGTGCGCAGCGGCCTGCCGGTGACGGCGACCGTGTAGAGGATCACGCAGGTCTGGAACATCGAGGCCGCGTGGGAGTTGTCCATCGCGTGGTACGGCGCCACGCAGGCGACCAGCCCGGCCACCGCGAGCACCGGCCGCTGCCGCCGGACCGCGATCAGCAGGGCACTGGCGAGGAGCAGCACCCAGCCGAGCGCGTCCGGGCGGCGTCCCGAGTCGCCCAGCGTGCCGAGCAGGACGGAGAGCACACAGGCCGCCAGCGCGAGGAGGCAGTCGTTGCGCAGCCGGTGCGGGGCGCTCATCGGCTCCCGGGTGGCGACGGCGAGGATCCGCTCGGTCAGCCGCGGCCCGGCGCCCGGTGCCTTCGGGGGATCGTCCACGACGTCCGCATGGTCCACATCGTCCACGGGGTCATCTTCCGTCAGAGGGTTCGTCCGGTTCGGGGCGGGGGTTCGTCCGGTTCGGTCCCGGGGTTCGTCCGGTTCGGTACTGGGTTGCAGCGGGTGGGTTTCGTGGTTCCAGCGGGTGGGTCCGCGGCTCCCGTAGGCGGTAGGTGGGTCCGTGCTTCCAGCGGGTGCGGGGCGTACGGGAGTTGAGGAGGTCGCGGGAGGTGGGAGGGCCGTCCCCGGGCGGTCGGTGGCGCACCCCGGGACGGCCCGGCGGCGGGTCAGCCGCCTGCCGGGACGGCCCGGGGAGTCGTCGTACGGATCACCGGGCCGACGGTACGGATCGCCGGGCCGAGGCGCGGACCAGCGGGCCGCCGCACGGACCAGCGGGCCGAGGCTCGGGATCAGCGGGCCGCCGCGCCCGCGGTCTCGGGTTCGCGGGGCGGGTCCGCCTGCCGGGGCGGCTTCGAGAGGGCGCCCGGCCACCAGAGCTTCCGGCCGAGCAGCAGGCTCGCCGAGGTCACCAGATAGGTGCGCACCAGGAAGGTGTCGAGCAGCACGCCGACCGCGATCACGAAGCCGAGTTCGACCAGTTGCACCATCGGCATGCTGGTGAGCACGGCGAAGGTCGCGGCGAGCACCAGGCCCGCGGAGGCGATGACGGCCCCGGTGGTGCGCAGCGCGGTGAGCGCGGCGGCGGCGGGTTCGGCGCCGCCCAGCGACTCCTCCCGCATCCGGTGCATCAGGAAGATCCCGTAGTCCACCCCGAGCGCGACCAGGAAGACGAAGGAGAGCAGGCCGAGCCCCGGATCGGTGCCGCCGAAGCCGAACAGCGGCCCGAAGACGAGCCCCGCGATGCCGAGCGAGGCGCCCCAGACACCGACCACCGCGACGGTCAGCAGCACCGGGGCGACCAGCGAGCGCAGCAGCACCGTCAGGATCAGCAGCACGGAGAGGAGGACGAGCGGGACGACGATGCGGGTGTCCCTGGCGTTGGTCTCCGTCAGGTCGATCTGCTCGGCGCTCGGGCCGCCGACATAGGAGCCGTCGAGGGTGTCCCGCAGCCGTTCGATGGTCCTGGTCTCGGCCGGGCTCTGCGGCGCGCCCTCGGCGACCACGGAGATCTCGGTCCACCCCTGGCCCGCCCGGGTCGTCCTGGCGGTGTCGACGCCCTCGGTGGCGCGGATCTCGCGCAGTGAGCGCTCAGCCCGCCCGCTCGGGGTGAGCACGGTGACGGGCTGGGTGCTGTGCTCGGGGTAGGCCTCGGCGAGCGTCCGCATCGCGGTGACCGCCTGCGGCCGTTCGGTGAAGGAGTCCTCCTGCTTGAGCTCGCCGGGAAGTGCGAAGGCGCCGAGGGCGAGCGCGCCGAGCAGGGCGCCCCCGGTGGCCAGCACGGCGAGCGGGCGCCGCCCGGCCGAGGAGCCCATCGCGGCGAAGAGGCCGCGCCGCTCCTTCGGCCGGCTGCCGAAGGCGGGCACCAGCGGCCAGAACACCCGGCGGCCGAGCAGGACAAGGAGCGCGGGCAGCAGCGTCACCATCGCGACCAGCGCGCAGAGCACCCCGACGGTGCCGAGCGGGCCCATGCCGCGGCTGCTGTTGAGGTCCGCGGCGAGCAGGCAGAGCAGCCCCGCCGCCACGGTGCCGGAGGAGGCGAGCACGGCGGGTCCGCAGCCGCGCAGGGCCGCCCGCATCGCCTCCTGAGGGCGCTCGAAGCGGCGCAGTTCCTCGCGGTAGCGGGAGACGAGCAGCAGGGCGTAGTCGGTACCGGCGCCGAAGACGAGGATCGTCATCACGCCCGAACTCTGACCGCTGATCGGGGTGCCGAGGAACTGGTGGAGGCCGTAGGCGACCGCCATCGACAGGAAGTCCGCGATTCCGGCGACGACCAGCGGGACCAGCCAGAGGAAGGGGCTGCGGTAGATGAGGATGAGCAGCAGCGCGACGACGGCGACCGTGGTGTAGAGCAGCGGGCCGCCCAGGGAGGTGTAGACCTCGGCGGCGTCGGTCGCCAGCGCCCCCGGGCCGCTGACGTCGACGCTCAGCCCGTCACCGCCCTCGGTGATCTTCCGCACCCCGTGGACGAAGTCGTCGCGCGCCTCCTCGTCCGTACCCGGCGCGGTACTGCCGACCGGGTACATCAGCGTGGCGCCGTCCTTCGACGGCACCGGCCCGGGCCTGCCGGTCAGCTCGAAGGTCTCCGCGATCCGCTCGACCTGCCCGGCGGCCCGATCCCGGTCGGCCGCGGTCAGTCCGCCCTCGCGGTGGTAGACGAGCACCAGCCGGGTGGTCTCGCCGCCGGGCAGCCGGTCCTGCATCTCGGCCACCTGCGTCGAGTCGGCGCTCGCGGGCAGGTAGTCGACGGCACGGTCGCGCTGCACGTCGGCCAGCTTGCCGCCGAAGGGCCCGAGCACGGCCAGCGCGGCCACCCACAGGCCGAGGACCACCCAGGGCACGGCCCGGCGTCGTGAACTGTTCTTCGCGGCCCCCATGGTGCGGGCCTCCCTCCACCCTGGCGGACTCGGACCCGTCCAGCCTCCCGGCCCCCGCACGCCGATTCCTCGGGCTTGAGAGCGAGTACGGGCGTACTACGGGGGTGGGCCGAAGGGCGCCGGTACTCCCTGGGGAGTAAGGCGGGAGGGGAACGGCGACGGGTGCCGGGGCGGCGGCGCGTGCCGCGTCCACCACGGGTGCCGGGGCGGCGGCGCGTGCCGCGTCCGCCGCGGGCGCGGGGGCGAAGGCGCCGGGTCAGGACGGGGTGCGGGCGGCGGTGAGCAGTCGTTCGACCTCGTCGGTGGTGATGGTCAGCGACTTGCCCACGGCACCGAGCACATCGCGCTCGGCCGGGGTGTACGGCCCGTCCGCGAGGGCGATCCGGGCGCCTTCGAGGAGGATCGACTCCCGGCCCGGCGCGGCGAGGAAGGGCGTCAACGGGGCCAGCGCCTCGTGGAGTTCCACCGAGAGGCTCGCGCAGCCGTCGTCGCAGCCCCGGCTCATCGCGCCGGTCTCGGCGGTGAGCGCCTCGACGAGTGCGGTGAGCTGCAGGGCCGTGCAGTTCTCCACCCCGGCGTCGTTCAGGGCCCGAACGGCGGCCTCCAGGGCGGGAGTCGAGGTCCCCCCGGCGGCGAGTGTGGACAGGGTGACGGTGTGCACGGCGTCCCGCAGCATGGCCGTCAGCCGGTGGGTCGTCGGATGGTCGAGCACCTCGGTACGGAACTGCTCCATGCACGCCGCGCACTCGATCACCGGACCGCTGCGCCCCCGCGGCAGCGTCGGGATGCCCAGCACGGCGATGAAGCGGCGGCCCGTCCGGCGCTGATAGTTCCGGTCCCCGCCGCAGCCGGGACAGAAGAACTCGCCGTCACCCACCGTATTCCAGACGGTGTGCGTCCCGACGAGGCGAGAGATCAGCTCGGCAGGGGCTCGTCCCCGTCCTGGCAGCACGTCCACCTCCGTAACACCGCGAACACGCTCCCTTGCGCTCCGCTGCGACGCGCCGACTCCGCCCGGCGGATGATCCGCATGCCGAGATGACGCGCTGGCGTGATGTTAGCCACACCACCCAGTCGGCGTCAGCCCCTTGGGCCGAGAGCTGGCCGAGACCTGCCCGGCGGGCACCCCGTCCCCCGGGCGTCACAGGGACGCCCGGGGCCCCGAAGCCGCGGGTCAGCCGCCGTTCCGGGCCGCGCGGTTGACCGCGGAGACCACTGCCTTCAGGGAGGCGCGTGTCGTATTCGCGTCGATGCCGATACCCCAGAGCACCTTGTCGCCGATCGCGCACTCGATGTACGAGGCGGCCAGCGCCGAAGCGCCCTCGCTCATCGTGTGCTCCTGGTAGTCCAGCAGCCGTACGTCGATGCCGATCGACTGCAGTGCGTCGAAGAAGGCGGAGATCGGACCGTTGCCCGTACCGCTCAGCACCGTGTGCGCGCCGTCGACCTCGGCCTCGACGGTCAGGGTGTCGGCACCGCCGCCGCTCGTGCCGCTGGTGGCCTGGCCGCCGTCGCGTACCTGGATGCGGCCCCAGGGGTTGTCCGGGTTGGGCAGGTACTCGTCCTGGAAGACGGACCAGATGGCCCCCGGGGTGACCTCGCCGCCCTCGGCGTCCGTCTTCGCCTGGATGATCCGGGAGAACTCGATCTGCATCCGCCGGGGCAGGTCCAGATGGTGGTCGTTCTTGAGGACGTAGGCCACACCGCCCTTGCCGGACTGCGAGTTGACCCGGATCACGGCCTCGTAGGAACGCCCCACGTCCTTCGGGTCGATCGGCAGGTAGGGGACCGCCCACTCGATGTCGTCGACCGTCCTGCCCGCCGCCGCGGCGCGGCGCTCCATCGCCTCGAAGCCCTTCTTGATGGCGTCCTGGTGGGAGCCGGAGAAGGCGGTGTAGACGAGGTCGCCCGCGTAGGGGTGGCGCGGGTGCACCTCCATCTGCGTGCAGTACTCGGCGGCGCGGCGGATCTCGTCGATGTCGGAGAAGTCGATCTGCGGGTCCACGCCCTGCGAGAACAGGTTCATGCCCAGGGTGACCAGGTCGACGTTGCCGGTCCGCTCGCCCTGGCCGAACAGGCAGCCCTCGACGCGGTCGGCGCCCGCCATCACCGCGAGTTCGGCGGCGGCCACCGCGGTGCCCCGGTCGTTGTGGGGGTGCGCCGAGAGGCAGACGAACTCACGCCGGCTCAGATTGCGCGACATCCACTCGAAGCGGTCCGCGTGCGTGGAGGGCGTCGAACGCTCCACGGTGGCGGGCAGGTTGAGGATGATCTCGCGGCCCGCCTCGGGCTGCCAGACGTCCATCACCCCCTCGCAGACCTCCAGCGCGAAGTCCAGCTCGGTGTCGGTGAAGATCTCGGGGCTGTACTGGTACCCGAACTCGGTCCGCTCGTCGAGCAGCTTCTCCGCGTACTCCATGACCAGCCGCGTCCCGTCCACGGCGATCTGCCGGACCTGGTCCCGGGAGCCCCGGAAAACCACCTCGCGCCAGACCGGAGCGGTGGCGTTGTACAGGTGCACCGTCGCCCGGCGCGCGCCCTTCAGCGATTCCACGGTGCGCTCGATGAGTTCCTCGCGCGCCTGCGTCAGGACCGAGATCGTCACGTCCTCGGGGATCGCCTCGTCCTCGATGACGGAGCGGACGAAGTCGAAGTCCGTCTGCCCGGAGGAGGGGAAGCCGACCTCGATCTCCTTGTAGCCCATGCGTACGAGCAGATCGAACATCTCCCGCTTGCGTACGGGCGACATGGGGTCGATCAGCGCCTGGTTGCCGTCGCGCAGATCGGTGGACAGCCAGCGCGGGGCCTTGGTGATGCGCCGCTCGGGCCAGGTTCGGTCGGCGATGTCCACGGCCTCGTAACCGCGGTACTTGTGGATCGGCATCGCGGTGGGCTGCTGGAAGTGGTGCGCGGTGGTGAGCGGCGTACGACGACCGACGGGCTGGTCAGCGGGGTTCGACATGATGCGTGGGGCTCCTCATTGGTCCACAGGGGGCCGGCCGACGGGTCGTAGCGCAACACCGAACTCCGCGGGGAGGGGGTCGGCCTCGACTACAGGCCCTCGCCGCGGCAGCTAAGGAGAAGCAGCCCAAAACGCATGATGGCTGCACTGTAACCGAACGGTGCCGCCGCAAGGCGATGCGTTTCAGTATGCGGGACTGCCGCCACGTAAAGGCCATCGCGTGAGTTATCACTCCATTTCGCCAATCTTCTTCGCTTCTGGTGACTGAACCACCACTCACTGTCACAGTCCTTGTATGAACACTCACCGCGACATCACGCCCGTCTTCTGCACGATCGTCCCGCCGCACCTGCTGGACGCCCTCTCCCGGCACAGCAACGCGACCCTCGCCGACGTCGCCCGCCGCACCCTCGAACGCGACACCCTGGAGCGCACCCGCCGGAGCCTCACCGTGGCCGCCGGCCCCCAGGCGACGGCCGCTCCAGCCGCCGAGGCCGACCCGCCCGACCAGCCCGAACGCTCCATCCACGACGCCGCCCACGGCACCGCCCTGCCCGGCCGCAAGGTCCGCGGTGAGGGACAGCAGCCCGTGAAGGACGCCTCCGTCAACCGCGCGTACTCGGGTCTCGGCGCCACCTTCGAGCTGTACCTCAAGGCCTACCACCGCTCCTCCATCGACGGCCGCGGCCTCCCCCTCGTCGCCACGGTCCACTACGACCGCGAGTACAACAACGCCTTCTGGAACGGCGACCAGATGGTCTTCGGCGACGGTGACGGGGAGATCTTCCTGGACTTCACCCTCCCTCTCGACGTCATCGGCCACGAGCTGACGCACGGCGTCACCCAGCACACGGCGAACCTCACCTACGCCGACCAGCCCGGCGCCCTCAACGAGTCCATCTCGGATGTCTTCGGCTCACTGATCAAGCAGTACGCCCTGGGCCAGACCGCCTCGGAGGCCGACTGGCTCATCGGCGCCGGGCTGCTCGCCCCCGGGGTGAGCGGCAAGGCACTCCGCTCGATGAAGGCCCCGGGCACCGCCTACGACGACGATGTCCTCGGCAAG
Organism: Streptomyces physcomitrii; assembly: GCF_012273655.1. Classification (GTDB taxonomy): domain Bacteria; phylum Actinomycetota; class Actinomycetes; order Streptomycetales; family Streptomycetaceae; genus Streptomyces; species Streptomyces physcomitrii. The sequence goes on from NZ_JAAWWP010000008.1 coordinate 9,089, forward strand.
GACCCCCAGCCCGGCAGCATGAAGGACTACGTCCGCACGGAGGACGACAACGGCGGCGTCCACATCAACTCCGGCATCCCCAACCGCGCCTTCTACCTCCTGGCCGAGGCACTGGGCGGCAACGCCTGGGAGCGGGCCGGGCAGATCTGGTACGACGTCCTCACCGGCGGCGATCTGGCCTCCGACGCGGACTTCACCGCCTTCGCCCGCCTGACCGCCTCCGCCGCGCAGACGCGCTACGGCGGCGGCGCGGAGCAGGAAGCCGTCCTCAAGGCCTGGTCGCAGGTGGGGGTATCCACCGGCTGAGCCATCGGCCTCCCTCCGCTCCGGCGCATCCTCCTCCCGCCGGGGCACTGCTCCCCCGGGGCCGTTCCGCCGCGCGAACGGCCCCGGGCGGGCGGTTCGGGTTCAGGTTCGGGACGGGCGGCCCCGGGGCAGGTGCCGGACGCTCCGCGAAGGCGCGGCCGGAGCTGGGAAATATGGCGGACAGGAAGCGGCGGAAGAGATTGGGGGTAGAACACCTTCCATGCGCATTCAGGTAAAACGCACAGGGGGGTTCGCGGCCATCGTGCGCGAGGCCCAGGTCGACACCGGGGATCTCCCGGACGCCGAGGAGTGGAAGGCCCTGGCGGACGAAGCGCTGGCCGCCTCCGGAGAGAGTCCCTCGGCGGGGGTCCCGGACGGTTTCCACTACGCCCTGACCATCGGCGACCGCACCGTCCACTGCGCCGACCCCGGCCTCACCGAGGCCCAGCGGAAGCTGATCTCGCGGGTGTTGAAGGAGGGGGCCTGACCACCGCGGCTCAGCCCGTCTCTCTGCGGATCCCCTGCGCGGCCGTCGCAGGATCCGCGGAGGCCACCACGGGCCCGTCTTGCGTCTGACTCTTGCCATGAACTTCAGCATCTGTTGTGCCTCTCCTCTTCGCAGGGTTCGTGGCCGGTGTCCGGCCGGTGGTGTCGGCGGGGACTTCCCTCGCCGGTGTCTTCCTGGGACGTGAGCGTCACCTCGACCCTCCGCCCCGGTCCCGCTCCTCCCCCGTGCCCGGCTCGGCGCCCGTCCGCGGGAGCCGGGAAAGGGGAGGGATTGCGGGTTGCCACGGCCCCGGTCAACTCCGCTGTCGGGAGCGGTGCTTCCGTGGTCGTGGTGCCAGACTCACCCGCTCACCGCGGAAGTGGGAGAGGACTCCCGATCCTGGGATCGGCAGTCCCTGGATAACTCTCCGTGCCCGGGTGATGCTGTCCTCGTGAACCGACTCGATCGACCTCAGCTCGCAGACTTCCTGCGCCGCGGACGTGCCCGTCTCACGCCCGCGGCCGTGGGGATGGAAGCGGGCGGACGGCGCCGCACCCCGGGGCTGCGCCGTGAGGAGGTGGCGCAACTGGCCGGGATGTCCGTCGACTACTACATCCGCCTGGAACAGCGCCGCGGGCCCCGTCCCTCGCGGCAACTGCTCACCTCGCTCTCCCGCGCCCTGCGGCTGACGGAAGAGGAGCGTGACCATCTCTTCCATCTCGCGGGCGAGCAGCCGCCACGCCCCGGCCACACCGATCTGCATGTCCGCCCGGGACTGCTGCTGATACTCGACCGGTTGCACGACACACCCGCGCAGATCGTCACCGACTACGGAGAGGTGCTGGCCCAGAACCACATGGCCGCCGCGCTCACCGGCGACATCACGCAGCGCCCCGCCGAGGACCGCAATCTGGTCCGGCACTTCTTCACCGACCCGGAAGCACGGCAACTGATCCCGGAGGGAGACCGAGCAGACCGCGCTCGTACCCATGTCGCCTGCCTGCGGGCGGTCACCGCGGCGAGACCGGACGACCCCGGGCCCGGGCGGCTGGTCGCCGAACTACGCAAGAAGAGCGAGGAGTTCCGAAGACTCTGGCAGTCCCATGAGGTCGCGGCGCGGCACACCGCGAGCAAGCGGTTCCAGCATCCGATGGTCGGCCTCTTGGAGCTGGACTGCGAGGTCCTGCTCAGCCAGGGCGGCGACCAGCAGTTGATCGTCCACACCGCGCGCCCGGGAACCGAGTCCTACGAAAAGCTCGAACTGCTGCGAGTGGTGGGCTGCCAGGACATGGACGCCGACCTGCTGGAGTCGTCGGCGCCCTGGGACGAGGAGTACGCGGCGTACGAGGACTTCGAGGAGGACGCGGGGTACGAGTGGGTGCGGGCCGCGAGAAGCACCGTCCCGGAGCTGGGAGAGGACGCGGAAGGCAGCAGCCCGACACAGGAGCAGAGGGAACGACAGCAGGGCGAGCGGGGGCAAGGCGAACGGGGGCAGCGCGTCCCGGCGCAGGCCGAGCCTCGGGAAAGGAGGAGTCACATAGCCGCGGACGGATGAAGCGCAGGGATGAGCGGCGGTCCGTCGACCCGTTCGGGGATCAGAAGCCGAGTCGCCTCAGCTGCTTGGGATCGCGCTGCCAGTCCTTGGCCACCTTCACATGGAGGTCCAGGAAGACGGGGGTGCCGAGCAGGGCCTCGATCTGCTTGCGGGACTTCACGCCGACATCCTTCAGGCGCTTTCCCTTCGGGCCGATGACGATGCCCTTCTGGCTCGGGCGCTCGATGAAGAGGTTGGCGTGGATGTCCAGCAGGGGCTTGTCGGCCGGCCGGTCCTCGCGCGGGAGCATCTCCTCCACGACGACGGCGATGGAGTGCGGCAGTTCGTCGCGCACGCCCTCCAGAGCGGCCTCGCGGATGAGTTCCGCCACCATGACCTGCTCGGGCTCGTCGGTGAGGTCGCCCTCGGGGTAGAGGGTCGGCCCCTCGGGGAGCAAGGGCACCAGCAGATCGGCGAGAAGGGAGACCTGCTGACCCCCGACCGCGGAGACGGGGATGATCTCCGCCCACTCGAAGCCGAGTTCCTTGCCGAGCTGGTCCACGGCGATGAGCTGCTCGGCGAGGGCCTTGGGGTCGACGAGGTCCGTCTTGGTGACGACCGCGACCTTCGGGGTGCGCTTGATCCCGGCCAGTTCCTTGGCGATGAAGCGGTCACCGGGGCCGAGCTTCTGGTCGGCGGGAAGGCAGAAGCCGATCACGTCGACCTCGGCCCAGGTGGTGCGGACCACGTCGTTCAGGCGCTCGCCCAGCAGCGTACGGGGCTTGTGCAGGCCGGGGGTGTCCACCAGGACGAGCTGGGCGTCCGGACGGTGCACGATCCCGCGCACGGTGTGCCGGGTGGTCTGCGGACGATTGGAGGTGATGGCGATCTTCTGACCGACAAGAGCGTTCGTCAGGGTGGACTTGCCCGCGTTGGGGCGTCCCACAAAGCAGGCGAAGCCGGACCGGTGGGGGGAATCGGACGGCTCGGTGGGGTCGCTGTGAACGCTCATGGCGACCATTGTCCCTGATCCCGGGAGCCGGTCCGACCTGTGAGATTGCGGAAACGCTGACGCAATGCGAAACACGGCGGAAACACCGATGTGTGCGGAGCGAAATGCGGGGCGGTGACTCTCTCAGTCTCCCCGACCCTCAGGAGACCGACAGTGAAGACCGTGCACCTGGCCGCAGGCCTCGACAGCGGCGACACCGCCTGGCTGCTCGCGGCCACGGCGCTGGTCCTGCTGATGACCCCCGGCCTGGCCCTCTTCTACGGCGGGATGGTCCGTACCAAGAGCGTGCTCAACATGCTCCTGATGAGCTTCGTCTCGATCGCGCTCGTCACCGTGGTCTGGCTGCTCGCGGGCTATTCGCTGGTCTTCGGTGACGATGCCTTCGGGGGGCTGATCGGTGATCTCGGCCACCTCGGCATGGCCCACATCGGGCCGGACGACGTGTCCGGGACGGTGCCGACGATGCTGTTCAGCACCTTCCAGCTGACCTTCGCGATCATCACCGCGGCGCTGATCAGCGGGGCGGTGGCGCACCGGACGAAGTTCGCGGCCTGGCTGGTGTTCGTGCCGGTGTGGGCGCTGCTCGTATACGTTCCGGTGGCGCACTGGGTCTGGGGGCCGGGCGGCTGGATCTCGGGGCGTCTTGGTGCGCTCGACTTCGCGGGCGGCCTTGTCGTGGAGATCGCCTCGGGGGCTTCGGGGCTGGCGCTCGCCCTGGTGCTCGGTCCGCGGATCGGCTTCCGGAAGGACGCCATGCGTCCCCACAACCTGCCCCTGGTCATGCTGGGCGCGGGACTTCTGTGGTTCGGGTGGCTCGGCTTCAACGGCGGTTCGGCGCTCGGGGCCAACGGCCTGGCGGCCGCCTCGCTGCTCAACACCCTCGTCGCCGGCTGCACCGGGCTGCTCGGCTGGCTCGCCGTCGAGCAGGTGCGGGACGGCCATCCGACCACCTTCGGTGCCGCCTCGGGTGCCGTGGCCGGACTGGTGGCGATCACCCCGGCCTGCGGGACGGTGGGCATCCTCGGCGGGGCCGTGGTGGGGCTCGCCGCGGGCGTGGTGTGCTCGTACGCCGTGGCCTGGAAGTTCCGCTTCGGGTACGACGATTCGCTGGACGTGGTGGGTGTGCACTTCGTCGGCGGGGTGGTGGGCACCCTGCTGATCGGGCTGTTCGCGACCGAGGCGATGACCGGCGGCGCGGAAGGGCTCTTCTACGGCGGCGGTCTCGGGCAGTTGGGCAGGCAGGCGGTGGCGGTCGTGGTGGTGGCCGCGTACACCTTCGGGGTGACCTTCCTCCTCGGCAAGGCGATCGACCGGCTGATGGGCTTCCGGGCCTCCGCCGAGGAGGAGATGACCGGACTCGACCAGACCGTGCACGCGGAGACCGCCTACGATCACGGCGTGCTGGGCCACGGTGCCCCGCACAACTCCCCGGCGGTCACGAAGGACAGGAGCCCGTCCGCATGAAGCTCATCACGGCGATCGTCAAGCCCTTCCGCCTCGACGAGGTGAAGAGCGCCCTCCAGGAACTCGGCGTGCACGGAATGACCGTGACCGAGGCGAGCGGTTACGGACGTCAGGGCGGGCACACCGAGGTGTACCGGGGAGCGGAGTACAAGGTCGACCTGGTACCGAAGGTCCGTATCGAGATCGTGGTCGAGGACGCGGACACGGAGGCCTCGGTGGACGCGATCGTGCGCGCCGCGCAGACGGGACGCATCGGAGACGGCAAGGTCTGGGTCGTGCCGGTCGACTCCGTGGTCCGGGTGCGCACGGGCGAACGCGGCCCGGACGCCCTCTGATCCGCCGCCCTCCAGCCTGCCCGCCCTCTGGCCTGCCCGGCGACTGGTCTGCCCGCTGAGTCCCGGCCGACGCCCCGCAGGACGGTCAACCCGCGGTGACCACGTCCCTGACCTCGCCGTCGGTGCCGGCGACCAGCACGGGAGTGTCGGCGCCGCCCAGGTCGCGTACCGCGGCACGGTCGGCGTCCGCGGCGGCCGGTGCCTCGGTGACCACGGCCGCCGCCTCCAGCGAGGTGGCACCGGAGGCGACCGCCATGGCCACCGCCGTCTGCAGGGCGCTGAGTTGCAGGGAGTCCAGGGACACGGTCCCGGCGACATAGGTGCGGCCGGTCTCGTCGCGTACCGCCGCGCCCTCGGGCACGCCGTTGCGGGCTCTGGCCGAGCGGGCCAGGGTGACGATCTTGCGGTCCTCGGGGTCGAGCGCGGTGCTGTCGGTCATGTGCCGAAGCATACGAAGCGGCGGGAACGGCTCGCGCGGCGGCCGGCCGACGAGGTGAACGCTCGTATCGCAGGCCCTACGAGCCGAGGAACTCCCGGGCTCCGCGCAGGCGGGTGCGCAGGTGGGACTGGGTGGCGCGGCTGTCGAGGCGGACGTCGAGGGCGCCGGGGAGCGCGGAGTCGGCGCGGCGGGCGGAGGGGAGCCGGGAGGGGTCGAGTCCCTCGCGGCGGGCGAGGAGTACGCCGAGGTCGTGGCGGCTCAAGGCGTCTGCCCCGGCGAGGTGGAACATCCCGGACGCCTCGGACACGGTGAGTTCGCGCAGGGCGGCGGCCAGATCCGTGACGTGCACCGGGCAGCGGATGTCGTCGGTGAACAGGGCACCCGAGCGTGGATCGGCGGCCAGGGCACGGACCCGGCGCTCGGGTGCGGAGCGGCCGTGGCCGACGATCAACGAGGTGCGCGCGACGGCGGCGTCCGGGACGAGGAGTCGCACGGCGGTCTCGGCGGCCGCCTTCGCCGCGCCGTACGGGGTGACCGGATCGGGGAGGCAGCTCTCGTCGTAGTGGACCCGGGAGCCGGAGAAGACGGCGTCGCTGGAGACGTGGACCAGGCGGCAGGCGTGTTCCGCCGCGGCCAGGGCCACCCGTACCGATCCGTCCGCGGTGACCGCCCAATCGGCTTGGCCGCTCGTGACGTTGAGGACGGCGTCCGGGGCCACCTCGGTGAGCAGTGCGTCGAGACCACCGGGGAGGCGGAGGTCGAGCCGGTGCCAGGAGGCGCCGGGGATTTCGCGGGGGCGGGAGTGGTAGGTCGCGGCGGTCCGCCAGCCCGCGGCGAGGGTCTGGCCCACCAGTTCCGTTCCGAGGAAACCGCTGCCGCCGATGATCAGGACTCTCATGGGTCCCCACCGTAGGTCGATCGGTGGGCCGGTCGGCGGGGCCGCTCAGGGGAAACCGAACGGCCGGGCCCGTCAGGGCGGTCGGCCGGGCTCCTCAAGGGGGAACAGCCCGGCCCGTCAAGGCCGGTCGAGTCGCAGCCGCTCCGCGCGCGGCAGTTTGGCCACCACCAAGTCGTAGGAGTCCTCGATGAGTTCGCGGAGCTGGCGGTCGGGAAGCGGTCCGACCGTCACCGTGTTCCAGTGCCGCTTGTTGAGGTGGTAGCCGGGGACGATCTCGGGGTGGCGCTCGCGCAGCCGTACGGCCTCTTCCGGATCGCACTTCAGGGAGATGGTCAGCGGCTCCGCGTCCAGGGCGCTGAGCGCGAAGACCTTGCCGAGCACCTTGAAGACCGAGGTCTCCGGGTTGAACGGGAACTCCTCGGCCACCGCGTTGAAGGAGAGGCAGAAGGCGCGCAGTTCGGCGGGGTTCATGTGCTGGACTCCTCGGTCGCGGGGACCGTCTCGACGGCGACCGGCTCCACCAGTACGGTCACGATCTTGTTCCGGCGCCCGGCCGCCGCCTCCGCGGTCAGCCGCAGGGCCCGGCCGTCGGGCAGGTCGACCACCGCGCTCGCCCCGGCGATCGGCACCCGGCCGAGGGCCTTGGCGAGCAGGCCGCCGACGGTCTCGACGTCCTCGTCGTCGTAGGCCTCCAGGCCGTACAGCTCGCCGAGGTCGCCGATGTCGAGGCGGGCGGTGACCCGGTGGCGGTCCTCGCCCAGCTCCTCCACGGGCGGCAGTTCGCGGTCGTACTCGTCGGTGATCTCGCCGACGATCTCCTCCAGGATGTCCTCGATGGTGACGATGCCCGCGGTGCCGCCGTACTCGTCGATGACGACGGCGACGTGGTTGCGCTCCTGCTGCATCTCGCGCAGGAGGTCGCCCGCGTTCTTGGTGTCGGGGACGAAGGAGGCCGAACGCATCGCGGTGGAGACCAGCTCGGACTCGGCCTCCCGGTTGATGTGGGTGCGGCGGGCCAGGTCCTTGAGGTAGACGACGCCGACGATGTCGTCCTCGCTCTCGCCGGTCACCGGCATCCGCGAGAAGCCGGAGCGCAGGGCGAGGGTGAGCGCCTGGCGGATGGTGCGGTAGCGCTCGACGACGACGAGGTCGGTGCGCGGCACCATCACCTCGCGCACCAGGGTGTCCCCCAGCTCGAAGACGGAGTGCACCATCCGGCGCTCCTCGTCCTCGATCAGGGACTCCTTCTCCGCGAGGTCGACCAGGGCGCGCAGCTCCGCCTCGGAGGCGAACGGGCCGCGCCGGAAGCCCTTTCCGGGGGTCAGGGCGTTGCCGATGAGGATCAGCAGGGGCGGGATGGGGCCCATGATCCGGGCCAGCGGCAGCAGGATGTACGCCGCCGCGGTGGCCGTGTTCAGCGGGTGCTGGCGGCCGATGGTGCGCGGGGAGACGCCGACGGCGACATAGCTGACGAGCACCATGACCCCGATGGCGAGCAGCAGCGCCTGCCAGGTCTTGTCGAACTCCTCCAGACAGGCGTACGTGACGAGCGCCGCGGCGGCCATCTCGCAGGCCACCCGGACGAGGAGGGCGACGTTGAGGTAGCGGGTGGGGTCGGCGGCGACCTGGGCGAGCTTGGCGCTGCCCCGCCTGCCGACGCGAGCCGCCTCCTCCGCGCGGAAGCTGGAGATGCGGGCGAGCCCGGCCTCGGCGCAGGCGGCGAGCCAGGCGACGACGACCAGGAGGACCGCGCCGAAGATCAGCTGGGTGTTCATGGCCTCAGGAAACGGTCGGGGCGGGCGAGGGACCGGTCAGGCCCCGGTCGGCCCGCCAGCCGTCGACGATGGCCGCCTGCAGGGAGAACATCTCCGCCTTCTCGTCGGGGACTTCGTGGTCGTAGCCCAGCAGGTGCAGCACCCCGTGGACGGTCAGGAGCTGGAGCTCCTCGTCCATGGAGTGCTGCGTCGGGGCCTCCTCGCCCTGCCGGGTCGCGACCTCCGGGCAGAGCACGATGTCGCCGAGGAGTCCCTGCGGGGGCTCGTCCTCGTCCTTGGCGGGCGGGCGCAGCTCGTCCATCGGGAAGGACATGACATCGGTGGGTCCCGGCAGGTCCATCCACTGCAGGTGCAGCTGCTCCATCGCCTCGGCGTCGACCACGATGACCGACAGCTCGGACAGCGGGTGGATGCGCATCCTCGCGAGGGCGTAGCGGGCGATGTCGAGCACCGCCTGTTCGTCCACCTCGGTGCCGGACTCGTTGTTGACGTCGATCGACATTGCCGCCTGGTCTACTTCCCGTCGCGCCGGGTGTGCGTGCCGCCCGGCGTGCTCGTCTCGCTGTCGTACTTCTCGTACGCGTCGACGATACGGCCCACCAGGCGGTGCCGGACGACGTCGTGCGAGGTGAGGCGGGAGAAGTGGACGTCGTCGACGCCTTCGAGGATGTCCTGGACCTGGCGCAGGCCGCTCTTGGTGCCGCTCGGCAGGTCGATCTGGGTGACGTCACCGGTGATGACGATCTTCGATTCGAAGCCGAGCCGGGTCAGGAACATCTTCATCTGCTCGGGGTTGGTGTTCTGGGCCTCGTCGAGAATGATGAAGGCGTCGTTGAGCGTGCGTCCGCGCATGTACGCGAGCGGGGCGACCTCGATGGTGCCCGCGGCCATCAGCCGGGGGATGGAGTCGGGGTCGAGCATGTCGTGCAGGGCGTCGTAGAGAGGGCGCAGATACGGGTCGATCTTCTCGTAGAGGGTGCCCGGCAGGAAGCCGAGGCGCTCGCCGGCCTCGACCGCGGGGCGGGTCAGGATGATGCGGTTGACCTGCTTGGACTGCAGGGCCTGCACCGCCTTGGCCATCGCCAGGTAGGTCTTGCCGGTGCCCGCGGGGCCGATGCCGAAGACGACGGTGTGCTTGTCGATGGCGTCGACGTACCGCTTCTGGTTGAGCGTCTTGGGGCGGATGGTGCGCCCGCGCGAGGAGAGGATGTTCTGGGTGAGCACCTCGGCGGGGGTCTCCTGGGCCTCGCCCGCCTCGCCGTTCTCGCTCGCCCTGAGCATGGCGATCGAGCGTTCCACCGCGTCCTCCGTCATCGGCTGCCCGGTGCGGAGCACCAGCATCATCTCGTCGAACAGGCGCTGCACCAGGGCGACTTCCTGGGCCTCGCCGACAGCGCTGATCTCATTGCCGCGGACGTGGATGTCCGTGGCGGGGAAGGAGTCCTCGATCACGCGCAGAAGGGAGTCCCCGGATCCGAGCACCGTGACCATGGGGTGCTTCGCGGGGACGGTGAACTGGGCTCGTGCCTGTCCCCGCGCGGGGTCGTGAGCTGTGGGTGACTGGGTCATGGGCCGGCTCTGTAGGCCTGCTCATCCTCCTCGGTGCCGGGCTCGCGCCCGCCTGACAAGGTCGTGTGCTGCTGTTCCCAGCCTACGACGGGCCACCGACAACGCCGAGGGCTTTTCGCGCGCCCGCCCGTGAACCGGCCGGGTGTGCGAGGGCCCGCGCACGCTCCGTGGCCGCCCCCCCATACGTCCGGGCACGTCCGGCCGCACAGCCGATACGCCTCAGTCGCCCGGCCGGAAGCCGATGGTGGGGACGGCCCGGCGCAGCGGCCAGGGCCGGGAGCCGCCGGTCGCGGCGGGCAGCAGCTCCTCCAGGAAGGCGTAGTGCTCCAGGACGCCCGGGTAGCGCGTGCCGCGCGAGCGCACATGGCGCCACCAGGCGGCGACCTCCGCCCAGCCCGGCGCCGAGAGCGAGCCGCCGAACTCCTGCACCGAAAGGGCCGCGGTCAGCCCGGCGAAGGCGAGCCGGTCGGCGAGCGGCCAGCCCGCGAGGGTGCCGGTGACGAACCCGGCGACGAAGACGTCCCCGGCGCCGGTCGGGTCGAGCGCCTCCACCGCGAGGGCGGGCACCCGGGCGGTCTCCCCGGTGCCCGCGTCCACCGCGTAGGCGCCCTCCGCGCCGAGGGTGACCACGGCGAGCGGGACGCGTTCGGCGAGCAGATGGGCGGCGGCCTCCGGGGAGTCGGCGCGGGTGTAGCGCACCGCCTCCTCGGCGTTGGGCAGGAAGGCCTCGCAGTGCTCCAGGTCGGTGAGCGCGTCCAGGTCCCAGCGCCCCGAGTCGTCCCAGCCGACGTCCGCGAAGACCCGGGTGCCGTGCCGGGCGGCCTCCGCGATCCACGGGGCGGGGGCGCCGTCCGCGAGCGCGGCGACGGCGGCCCTGGCGCGGGGCGGGCAGCGCGGGGCGGGCTCCCCGGGCGGGGGCTCGTGGCCGTGCGAGACCATGGTGCGCTCGCCCTCGTAGGCCATGGAGACGGTGACCGGCGAGTGCCAGCCGCGCACCCGCCGGGAGGGGCCGAGGTCGATCCGCTCGCCCTGGGCGAGGGCGTCCCAGCAGTATTCGCCGTAGTGGTCGTCGCCGAAGGCCGCGGCGAGGGTGGTGCGCAGGCCGAGCCGGGCGAGCGCGGTCGCCATGTTGGCCACGCCGCCGGGGCTGGAGCCCATGCCGCCCGCCCAGGACTCGGTGCCCCGCACGGGGGCGCTGGCCAGGCCGGTGAAGATGATGTCCAGGAAGACGGTGCCGGTCAGATAGACGTCGCAGGGCGGGTCCTGGGGCGTCCGCAGACCGGCGAGCGGATCGAGACCGCCCGGTGCGGGCGGCCGGCCCTTGTCCTGCGTCGTCACGGTGTGCTCCCCCTGATGGTCCGGGTCCGCACAGTGTGCCTGATAGGCGGCGTGGGCCGGCCGGCACGGGCCCGGGTATCTTCCGCGGCATGAGGCTCACGATTCTCGGCGGCGGCGGTTTCCGCGTCCCTCTGGTCTACCGGGCGCTGGCGGGCAGCGAGGTGTCCGGGGTGACCCTGTACGACACCGACCCCGGGCGGATCGCGGTGATCCGCTCGGTCCTCGGCGAGCTGCCCGCCGGGCCGCCGGTGCGGGTGGCCCGGGACCTCGACGAGGCGGTGCGCGGCGCCGACTTCGTCTTCTCCGCGATGCGGGTGGGCGGCACCGCGGGCCGGGTGCGCGACGAGGCGGTGCCGCTGGCCGAGGGCGTCCTCGGGCAGGAGACGGTGGGTGCGGGCGGCATCCTGTACGGGCTGCGCACCATCCCGGTCGCGCTGCGGGTCGCGGAGCGGGTGGCCGCGCTCGCGCCCGGGGCCTGGGTCATCAACTTCACCAACCCGGCGGGCATGGTCACCCAGGCGATGGCCTCGGTGCTCGGTCCGCGCGTGATCGGCATCTGCGATTCGCCGGTGGGCCTGGTCCGGCGCGCGGCACGGGCCGCGGGCGCCGACCCGGACACGGTGGCGTACGACTACGTGGGCCTCAACCACCTGGGCTGGCTGCGCTCGCTGCGGGACGCGGCGGGGCGCGAGCTGCTGCCCGGTCTGCTCGCGGACTCCGCGGCCCTCGGCTCCTTCGAGGAGGGCCGCCTGTTCGGCGCCGAGTGGCTGCGCGCGCTGGGCTCGCTGCCCAACGAGTACCTGCACTACTACTACTTCCGGCGCGAGACGCTGGCCGCGGTGCGCGCGGCCGGGGAGACCCGCGGCGCCTTCCTGGAGCGCCAGCAGGGCGAGTTCTTCGACCGGGCCGCGCGTGAGCCGGACCGCGCCCACGCCCTGTGGGAGGCGACCCGGCGCGGCCGCGAGGAGACCTACCTCGCCGAGAGCCGGGCCGCGAGCGGCGGCTGGCAGCGCGACAGCTGCGATCTGGACGGCGGCGGCTACGACCAGGTGGCGCTGGCGCTGATGCGGGCCATCGCCCAGGACCGCGGGACCCGGCTGATCCTCAATGTGCGCAACGGCGCCACGGTGCCCGCGCTCGACCCGGAGGCGATCATCGAGACGGTCTGCGAGGTGGGCGCGGACGGGGCGCGCCCGCTGCCCTCGGCCGCGCTCGGCCCGGCCGAACTCGGGCTGATGCTCCAGCTCAAGGCGGTGGAGACAGCGACGGTGGAGGCCGCCCTCTTCAAGGACCGCGAGGCGGCGCTGCGTGCCCTCGCCCTGCATCCCCTGGTGGACTCCCCGGCGGTGGCGGCCCGGATCCTGGAGCGCGCGGCAGAACGCCCCTGAGCTGCGCTTTCCCACCGATCCTGACCGGGATCACGGGTCCCGGCGGGCGACCGGGGCGCGCTACGCGGAGCGGGGCGCGTGTCCGGACGCCAGGCGCATATGCCGCCGCGGGGCGTACGCGGCGGCGCACGGCGGGAGCACCGCGCCGGTCAGCAGGCGGCGACCTGCACGGACTCCGCGGTACGGAGCGGGCCGCCCGGCAGCGTGAAACCGCGGGACCGGCCACCCCTGCCCCATACGGACCGCGACCATCTGGCCGAACAATGCCCCCGTCGCGATCCCCGGCGGACGGCGACCGGACTGGGGCGGACCATCCCGCCGAGGCACGCTCATACACCCTCTGAACTGGGAAAATCCTCTACACCCAGCCACCCTCGCAGCGGGGGAATCCCGCATTTCCGGGCCGCAAACCTGATGTGACGCAGATCACACAGCATCGATCGCTTCGCCACTCTGCGTGATTGATAGAACTTTGGCCCGCGGTCCCGTCAGCCGACGCCACCGCACCCCATCCCCCACCCCCACTCCGCATTCTCCGTTCCGCACCATCCCTCTCGCTTCACGCTCGACCCTCTCCGCGCCGTCGCGCGCCCTTCGCGCCCCCCGCACCCCTCCACCCCGCCCTCCATCCGCACGCCCAGGGAACGCCCGTGTCCTCCCGCCGCACCACCTGGCCCCTCATCGCCCTCTTCGCCTCCGGCTACCTCGCCTCGTATCTGCTGCCCGGCATCGTCACCAGACTGATCGACGGCCTCGGCCTCGCGCCGACCCAGGCCGGGCTCATCGGCAGCGCGCTGCTGCTCAGCTCCGCGAGTGCCGGTTTCGTACTGGCCTCGCGCATCGAGCGCCTCGGCCCGGCCCGGCTGGCCCGCGCGGGACTGCTGCTGTGCGCGGGCGGATACGGTGCCGCCTGCCTGAGCCAGGGGCTGCCGCTGGTGGTCGCCGGGTCGATGGCGGGCGGCCTCGGCTCGGGCACCGCCATCACGGTGGCCGCCTCCCGGATCGCCGGGCTCGGGGATCCGCACCGCGCCTCCACCACCGGGCTGCTCTGCGTCTCCGCGCTGGCCGGGAGCGTCTTCCTGACCATCCCCTATCTGGGCGGCGGCCACGGGCTGCCCTTCGGCGCCCTCGCGGTGAGCGCGCTGCTCACCCTGCCCGTCACGGGACGGCTCGGCGGCCCGGCACCGGCCGCGGACAGCGCACCGGCGGCCGCGGGCCCGCTGCCCTACCGCCGCTCGGGCATGGTCCTCGCCGGGGCGATGCTCTGCTGGTCGATGGCCCAGAACTCGCTCTGGGGCGTGAGCGGGCGGATCGGGCTCGACCAGGCGGGCATGAGCGAGGTCGCCGTGGGTGCCGTCTTCGCGGCGGCCCTCGGCGCCGGTCTGCTGGGCGTCCTCGGCGCGGGCGCGCTCGGCACCCGCCTCGGCCGGGCGCTGCCGATGGGCGCGGGCACCGCACTGATCGGCTGCTGCATAGTGGTCACCGCCTGCTCGACGACCCCCGCGGCCTTCGCCTCGGGCCAGATCACCTGGAACGTCCTCTACCCGGCCGTCCTCTCCTATCTGATCGGGGTGGCCGCCTCCCTGGACACCCGGGGCCGCTGGGCGGTCCTCGCCGGTTCGGCCTCCGCGCTCGGCACCGCCTTCGGCCCCGTGGTGGGCAGCGGGCTCTCCGCGCTCGCCGGGTACCGGGGCATGGGACTGCTGCTCTGCGCGGGCCTGTTCGTCCTCGCCGCTCCGATGACCGCCGTCACGCTGCACACCGCGGGCCGCCCCCTGCTGCCGGGCGCGCGGCGCCGTCGCACCACCCGGGCCCCGTACGCGACCACGGCCGCGGCGGCGGTCCCGGCCGGGCTCGCCGAGCGGGACGTGCGGGAGATCCCGGCCCCGGCCCCCTGGCACGAACCGGGTCCGGGCGCGCTCGACCCCGCGGGCGACGAGTCGGGCACCGGCGAGGCGGTCCCGGCAGGGCGCTGAGCGGCAGCGGGCGGGGGCCCGTCGCCGTCGGGAGTGCGGCACAGCTGAGGGAGCCTCTCTCCAGTTGTGCGCAAAAAACGTAGATCTCGTGGTCATGCACTCGCGGATGCGCGACAATCTGCGCACATCTGGCTGTGCCACGGGAGTCCAGGGGGGACGATGGCCGTCGACGAGCAGAGGATCGCCCGATTCCTCAACCGGAGCGAACTGCGTACGAAGATCGCGAACGTGCTGCGCGGTGCCGGTTTCAAGATCGTGTGGGTGAACGAAGAGGCCGAAGGGAAACGCTGGTCTCTCTTCCTGAAACTCCCCCAGCGCCTGCGAGATCTTTTCGGAACCGCGCGGGAGGTCCTGGTGTGGGTGGTGGAATCCCCCGAGTTCCAGGCCAGAACCGTGACGCAGGCGGAGCGCATCATCAGCGAGGAGCGGCCCCGGCTCTGCGAGGACTTCGCCATCGTCGTCACCCTGGACTCCGACACGATGCGCCATGTGTCGGAGACGGCCGAAACCCTGGACACCCTCTTCCTCGGATTCGACGCGGAGACCTTCTCCGCCTGCGCTCCGTACGGGCCGTCCGACTTCATCGAGGCCATGCAGCGCCGACTCTACGTCCGGGATCTCTACGATCTGCCGTCCGCCGTCACCCGGGCCGAGGACTTCTTCGGCCGCCGCGGAATGGTCAGCGAGATCGCGACCAGTCTGCGGCGCGGAGGCCGGCACGTGGGACTGTTCGGCTTACGCAAGATCGGCAAGACGTCCATGCTCTACAAGCTGCGGTCCACCCTGCAGACGAACGGGGACTCCTATATCGGGCATGTGGACGTCGAGAGGATCGACGCCATCGAGCCCTCGGCGGAGAATCTCCTGTGGAGCCTCGGGGAGTCGATCTACGATTCCCACCGCCATATCCGCAACATCACCACGCTCCAGCTCTTCGGCAAGTACAAACTCTTCTCCTCGATCCCGGAAAAGGGCGCGGTCTTCGAGCTGTTCGACCATGACATCAGGGAGATCATCGAGAAGACACGCCGCTCGATCATCATGATGCTCGACGAGGTCGAGCTGCTCTCGCCGTCCACTCCGGGATCCGAGTGGGGTTCTTCCTTCGTACGGATCTGGCGGCTGCTGCGCGGACTGGATCAGCAATTCCCCAACAGGCTGAGCTACTTCGTCACCGGGACCAACCCCAGCGCCTTCGAGGTGAGCAATATCGGTGGGCGCGAGAACCCGGTCTACAACTACTTCAAGGTGCAGTACCTGCGCCCGCTCGCCAAGGACGAGGTGGAGAGTCTCCTCGTCACCCTCGGGAACAAGATGGGCCTCAAGTGGGAGAGCGCGGCGCTGGAGAGGCTGGCCAGCGCGACCGGCGGACACCCGGCCCTGGTCAGATCCCTGGCCTCGATCATCCACTCCGCCCGGCCCCCGGAGGGCGACGTCAAATTCAGTGTCACGCAGGCGGATGTCGCCTCCGCCATCGACAGATTCCTCGTGGAGAAGAGTTCGCTGCTCAGCCAGATCGTGGCGATCCTGGAGGAGCAGTACAAGGACGAGTACTACCTCCTGGAACTCCTGGCACGCGGCAGGATCGGAGAGTTCCGGGAGTGCGTGACGGCGTTCCCCAAGGACACCGCCCATTTGGTGGGGTACGGAATCTGCGTGAATCCCGAGAGCTGCACGAGTCTGGAGATCGAGATCCTGCAGACCTTTCTGCAGAAGCAGAAGGAGGGGAGAGCCGCCGAGTCGTCGAGCAGACATCTGTCCCCCGGCGACCGGGTCGACGGCTATGAGGTCATCTCCTCCATAGGCGCCCCGGGCGGATTCGCGAAGGTCTACGAGGCCCGCACCTCCGCCGACGGCGAGCGGGTCGCGCTCAAGGTGTTCGACAACGGCCTGCTCAGCGCTCTGCAACGAGAGGTCGAGCCCCTCCAGGAGATCGACCACCCCAACGTCGTACGCGTCCTCGACCACGGGAAGAGCGGCGAGGGGGCCGTCTACATGGTGATGGAACTGCTGAGCGGCAAGCCGCTGCGGCACTTCTGCACCAGGTCCACCAGGGCCGGCGAGGCGGAGTGCATGAAGTGGCTCGGCGACATCCTGTCGGCGATGCGGGCATTCCACCCGAACGATCTCCTCGTGGAACAGCTCCGGCGGCACACCGAGATCAGCGCCCATGACCTCATGCGTCTCGAAGAGGCACGTCATGGATTCATCCACCGGGACATCAAGCCGGAGAATGTCATCATCTCGGAACGCGGTGCGGTGCTGATCGATTTCAATATCTCGGTGCGGGCCTCGGAGCAGATCCTCACGCGCAGCGCCACCCCGGGCTATCTTCCGCCGGACGGTCTGGGTATCGCCTGGGATGTCGATGTCGACCTCTATCAGCTCGGAGTCACCATGCTGCAGGCCGCACTCGGTTCCGAATACTTCGAGGGGGCGGCGGAAGATCTGCGCCTGGCGGCCAAGGAGGAGTTGTCGGTCAACCTGGCGAAAATCCTGCTGCGTATGACGAATCCGGTACGCGAGAGCCGGTACGCCAGTGCCACTCAGGCGTGGATGGAAGTCAGCAGGCAGCCGCTGTGACCTGGCGCGGGCGCACGCCGGCAAGCACACGTACGGCCGGGCGGGGCGGCGGCGCCCCGGTCTTCACCGCCGCTTCGGCAGCGGCACCCGCATCAGGTCGGCGGCGACGGTGAGTTCGCCCGTGAAGCCCGCGCGGCGGGCCTCCGCGCCGAAGGCCTCCGGGTCCGGGTAGCGCTGGCTGAAGTGGGTGAGCACCAGATGGCGCACGCCCGCGTCCCGGGCCGCCCTCGCGGCCTGGGCGGCGGTCAGATGCCCGTATTCGGTGGCGAGTCGCTCGTCCTCCTCCAGGAAGGTCGACTCAATGACGAGCAGGTCGCAGCCCTCGGCGAGGACGGCGACGGCGGGGCACAGCCGGGTGTCCATGACGAAGGCGAAGCGCTGGCCGCGCCGGGGTTCGCTGACCTCGTCGAGGTGGACGCCGCGCAGGCTGCCCTCCCGCTGGAGCCGGCTGATGTCGGCGCCCCGGATGCCGCGTTCGGCGAGGGCGGCGGGCAGCATCCGGCGGCCGTCCGGTTCGACGAGCCGGTAGCCGTAGGCCTCGACCGGATGCGAGAGGCGGTGCGCGTGCAGGGTGTACGCGCCGGTGGCGGCGAGCGGCCCGTCGGCGGCGACGGGGGCCTCGGTGAGCGCGACGGTCTCGCGGTAGGCGGTGGCGTGCCGGAGCCGGTCGAAGTAGCGCTGGCCGCTCTTCGGGTAGTGGGCGGTGATCTCGTGCGGCACCCGGTCGAGGTTGATGCGCTGGATCACCCCGGCGAGCCCCAGCGAGTGGTCGCCGTGGAAATGCGTGACGCACAGCCGGTTGAGGTCGTGCGCGGCGACCGAGGCACGCAGCAGCTGCCGCTGGGTGCCCTCGCCGGGGTCGAAGAGCAGGCCCTCGCCGTCCCACAGCAGGACGTAGCCGTTGTGGTTGCGCTGCCGTGTCGGGACCTGGCTCGCGGTGCCGAGGACCACCAATTCACGTACGGACACGGGGAGTTCGATCCTTCTGCTGCGGTCAGGGCCGGGGGTGTCTCAGCCGGGCGGCCACTGCAGTCCGCGCCCGGCCAGCACATGGGCGTGGGCGTGGAAGACGGTCTGGCCGGCACCGGATCCGGTGTTGAAGACGATGCGGTAGCCGCTGTCGGTGACCTTCTCGTCCTCGGCGACGTTGCGGGCCTCGGTCAGCACGTCGGCGGCGGCCTGCGGGTCGGCGGCGGCGAGCGCGGCGGCGTCCGGGTAGTGGGCCCGCGGGATGACCAGGACGTGCGTCGGGGCCTGCGGGTTGATGTCGCGGAAGGCGACGGTGTTCTCGGTCTCGCGTACCACCGTCGCCGGGACCTCGCCCGCGACGATCTTGCAGAACAGGCAGTCGGCCTGCGGTTCGCCCGACATCCGGGTACTCCCTCACCCTCGGCTGATCGTTGCCCGGGAATCGTAGCCGCCGCCCGGGGCCGGTCCGCCCTCCGGGCGTGGCGGACCGGCCCCGGGGCCGCGCGTTCAGTCCAGCGGGGGCAGCTCGGGCGCGGTCTTCGCCGGGTTCTGCTCCAGGGCGGCGAGGGCGATCCGGACGGCCTCGTCGAGCTGCGGGTCGCGGCCCGCGACATGGTCCTGTGGCGCCATGACGACCTCGACGTCCGGGTCCACGCCGTAGTTCTCCACCTGCCAGCCCGAACCCTCCACCCAGAAGGCGTACTTGGGCTGGGTGACCAGGGTGCCGTCGACCAGGTGGTAGCGGCTGTCGATGCCGATGACGCCGCCCCAGGTGCGGGTGCCGACGACCGGGCCGATGCCGAGCGCCTTGATCGCCGCGTTGACGATGTCGCCGTCGGAGCCGGAGTGCTCGTTGGCGACGGCGACCACGGGCCCGCGCGGGGCGTCGGCGGGATAGCTCTGCGGGCGGCGGCCGCGCGGCAGATCCCAGCCGACCACCCGGCGGGCGATCTTCTCGACCACCAGCTGCGAGGTGTGCCCGCCGCGGTTCTCCCGCACGTCGAGGATCAGCCCCTCGCGGGCCACCTCGACCCGCAGGTCCCGGTGGATCTGCGCCCAGCCCGGGGCCTGCATGTCCGGTACGTGGAGGTAGCCGAGCCGCCCGCCGGAGAGCTCGTGGACACGGGCGCGGCGGCCCGCGACCCAGTCGTGGTAGCGCAGCGGCTCCTCGTCGTGCAGCGGGACGACGACCGCGTGCCGCGGGTCGCCGCCGTCGGCGGGGCCGACCATCAGCTCGACCGGCTTGCCCGCGGTGCCCACCAGGAGCGGCCCGGGACCGGTGACCGGGTCGACCGGGCGGCCCGCGACGGCGAGCAGCCGGTCGCCGGGGCGGACCGCGACGCCGGGCGCCGCGAGCGGGGCGTACGCGCGGGGGTCGGAGGTCTCCGAGGGCAGGATGCGGTCGATGCGCCAACTGCCGTCCTCGTGGCGGGAGATGTCCGCGCCGAGCAGTCCCTGCCTGCGCTCGCCGCTGCCGCCGCCGAAGGGGCTGACGACATAGGCGTGCGAGGTGCCGAACTCGCCGTTCACCTCGTAGAGCAGGTCGACGAGGTCGTCGTGGGTGGCGACCCGGTCCAGGACCGGGCGGTAGCGGTCCAGGACGGCGTCCAGGTCGAGGCCGCCGAGGTCGGGGCGCCAGAAGTGGTCGCGCATCAGCCGGGCCGCCTCCTCGTACATCTGCCGCCATTCGGCGGCCGGTTCGAGGGTCTGGCGGATACGGGAGAGGTCGACGGTGAGGTGGGCGTCGCCGTCGTCCTCGTGCGGGGCGCGGCGGTCGCTGGGCACCACCTTCAGCTTGCCGTCGCTCCACAGCAGGATCCGCTTGCCGTCGCCGGAGACCGCGAAGCGGTCGACGTCCAGGGCGAGGTGCTCCACCCGCTGCTGGGCGAGGTCGTAGCGCTCCAGCTCGGTCTTGGGGTCCGGGTCCTCGGGGTTCGCGCGGGCGTTGCCGAGGACGCCGTGGACCGGGTGGTGCAGCCAGAGCAGTCCCTCGTGGGCCGCCTTCAGCGAGGAGTAGCGGGCCGCCTCGACGGGGAAGGGCACGATCCGGTCGGCGAGCCCGTCGAGGTCGATCCGGGTGACCGGGGAGCCCTCGCCCTCCGGGGTCTCCTCCTTGTCGGGCGCCTGGAAGGGGCGGCCGTGGCGCTGCGGCCCGAAGGGCGAGGGGGTCGCGGCGGAGAGCGTGATCAGGTGCGGGCGGCTGCCGCCGACGAAGGCGAGGTCGAAGACGTGCTCGTCGTAGACCGGGTCGAAGGAGCGCGCCGAGAGGAAGGCGAGGTGCTTGCCGTCCTCGGTGAAGGCGGGCGAGTAGTCGCAGAAGCGCAGCGGGGTGGCCTCGGTGACCGACAGGTCGGCGGTGTTGGCGAGCTTCAGCTGCCGCAGCGGCTCGGGGCCGGGGTGCGACCAGGCGAGCCAGGCGGAGTCCGGGGAGAAGACGAGGCCGCTCGCCTCGCCGTCCTCGGTGCGGTCCACCTCGCGCACCTCGCCGCTCTCCCGCTCCACGAGGAGCACCCGGCCGTCGTGCGAGGCGACGGCGGCGCGGCTGCCGTCGGGCGCCACGGTCAGGGCGAGGACCCGGCCGAGCCTGCCCGCAGCGAGCCTGCGGGGCGTGGCGCCGGGGGCGGCACCGGTGGCGGGCGCGAACTCCAGGGCGTCCTCGCCCTCCGCGTCGGTCACCCAGACCACGTACTCCTCGCCCTCGGCGCGGAAGGCGCGCGGCAGCCGGGCGCGGACGCCTGGTTCGGCGGCGAGGGCGCGGGCCGGTCCCGAGCGGTGGGTGACCCAGTGCACCGCGCCGCGCACCGTGAGGGCGCTGCCGCGGCCGGTGTGGTCGGGCGCCCCGGCGCCGAACCAGGCGGCGGCGCTGACCGGACGGGGCTGCATGTCGGTGCGCTGGCCGCCGAGCCGGAGGTCCAGGCGGCGCGGGGCGGCGCCGTCGAGGTCGTCCAGGAGCCAGAGTTCACCGGCGCTCGCGTAGACGACGCGGCTGCCGTCGGTGGCGGCGTGGCGGGCGTAGAAGCCGCCACTGCCGTCCTCGGCCGGACCGAGGGGGCTGTGCCGGCGCAGGTCCTCGCCGTCGGGCAGCGAGGAGTAGAGCGCGCCGGTGCCCTCGTGGTCGCTGAGGAAGGCGATCCGGGCCGGGCCCTCGGCGGGGACCGTCCACAGCGGGTACTCGATGTTCCCGTCGAGCCCCGCGTGCAGCCGGGCGAAGTCACCGGAGCCGTCCTCGGCGGCGATCCACAGCTTGCCCGCGGTGCCGCCCCGGTAGCGCTTCCAGTACGCGGCCTCCCGGCCCATCGGCACCGAGAGCAGCAGCGCCCGGCCCTCGGGCCCGAAGGCGAGGTCGCCGACCGGTCCATAGGGCAGGGTCTCGGCGGGGCCGCCGTCGAGGGGGACGGCGTGGGCCCAGGAGCGCCGCAGGGAGGCCCGGCCGTGGGTGGTCACCGCGAGGACCCGGCCGTCCGGTGTCCAGCCCCGCACGCCGGTGCGCGCGCTGCCCCAGTAGGTGAGCCGCTTGGCGGGCCCGCCGTCGAGGGGCGCGGTGAAGATCTCCGGGGCGCCGTCCCGGGTGGAGGTCCAGGCGACCTGGGTGCCGTCGGGGGATATCCGCGGATGGTGCACGGGCATGTTGTCCGCGCTCACCCGCCAGGCGCGGCCGCCGTCGAGCGGGGCCGCCCAGACGTCGTCCTCGGCGGTGAACACGAGGAACTCGCCGTGCAGATGCGGGAAGCGGAGGTACGCAGGCTGGGTCACACCAGCACCCTAAGCAGCACGAGCGGTACTTGGTGACCCTTTTCGATCACTTGGTCCGGCCCACCGGCGCACACCGGGGCGCACGGGGCCAAGGGGTCGCTCGGGGCAGCGGCCGCACCGCCGGGGCGGGCGGTGCGGCCGCGGAGGTCTATCCCTGGAGGAGCAGCCACTCCTGGAGTTCGACCAGGTTGCCCTCGGGGTCCTTGAGGTGGGCCACCCGCATCCGGTCGGTGAGCGGGGCCGGGCCCTGGAAGACGGCGGCGCCGCGGGCGGTGATCTGCTCGCAGTAGTCGTCGAGGTCGTCGACCCGCAGCACGACCAGCGAGCGGTGGCCGTTGACCGACTCCCCCAGCTCCCCGATGATCTCGGCCATCGCCGTACGGTCCTGGAGCGCGATGCCCGCGGAGCCGGTCGCCGGGGAGAACTTCTCGTACGGGCCCTGCGGTGCGCCGGACTGCGGCTTGAGGCCGAGCACCTCCGCGTAGAAGCGGTAGCAGGCGGGGAAGTCGTTGACGAGCAGCCTGACCTGCGCGAGTTCCAAGGGGGTCTCCTTCGGGTGCGGCTCAGGACCAGCGGCCGGTGCGGCCGAGCAGCAGTGCGGCCGCCGCCGTACCGGCGGTCGACGTACGCAGCACGCTACGCCCGAGCCGGTACGGTTCGGCGCCGGCCTCGGCGAAGAGGGCGAGTTCCTCCGGACTGACACCGCCCTCGGGGCCCACCACGAGGACGATCCCGCCGCCGGTGGGCAGTTCGGCGGTGGCCAGGGCCCGGCTCGCCACCGCCGCGTCCTCGTGCAGGACGGCGGCGAGGTCGGCACCGGCGAGCAGGCCCGCGACCTGACGGGTGGTCATCGCCTCGGCGACCTCGGGGAAGCGGACCCGGCGGGACTGCTTCCCGGCCTCGCGTGCGGTGGCCCGCCACTTCCCGAGCGCCTTGAGGCCCCGCTCGCCCTTCCACTGGGTGATGCATCGGGAGGCGGCCCAGGGCACGATCGCGTCCACCCCGGTCTCGGTCATCGTCTCGACGGCCAGCTCGCCCCGGTCGCCCTTGGGCAGCGCCTGCACCACGGTCAGCCGCGGGCTCTCCGGCTCCTCCTGGCGCACCGGGCCCCGGCGCACGGTGAGCCGGTCCTTGCCCTCGGCGGCGAGCACCTCGCACTCGGCCCAGCGGCCGCGGCCGTCGGTGAGCACGAGCGGCTCGCCCGCGCGCAGCCGCTTCACGGAGACGGCGTGCCGCCCCTCGGGCCCGGTGAGCAGCAGGCGGCCCTCGTCGTCGGCGGTGAAGTCCTCGGTGAGGAAGACGGCGGCGGTCATGCCCCGGCCGCCAAGTCCTGCCGGGCGGCGGCGAGTTCGCCGAAGAGCACCTCGACGAGTTCGGCCGCGGGCAGCGGCCGGGCCAGCCGGTGGCCCTGCCCCGCCCACAGCGCCATGCCCTGCGGGTCCTGCGCCTTGGCGGCGGCCCGGCGCAGCGGCGAGGTCAGATAGTGCACCTGCGGATAAGCGGCGGGCGCGTACGGGCCGTGCTCGCGCAGGAAGCGGTTGACCAGGCCCCTGGCCGGGCGGCCGGAGAAGGCGCGGGTCAGCTCGGTGCGCGGGAACAGCGGGTCGGTCAGGGCGTCCTTGTGGAGCTGCGGCGCCCCCGACTCGGGGGTGGCGAGGAAGGCCGTGCCGAGCTGCGCGCTCTGCGCTCCGGCCGCGAGGACCCCGGCGATCTGCGCCCCGCGCATCAGTCCGCCCGCGGCCACCAGCGGCAGCCGGACCGCCTCGCGGACCTGGGCGATCAGGGCGAGCAGTCCGGTGCCGGTGTGGTCCAGCTCCGGGTCGTCGCGGTGGGTGCCCTGGTGGCCGCCCGCCTCCACGCCCTGCACGCACACCGCGTCGGCGCCGCCGGCCTCGGCCGCGCGGGCCTCCTCGGCGGTGGTGACGGTCACCAGGGTGCGGGTGCCGACGCGGGCGAAGGACTCCACGACCTCGGCGGTGGGGCAGCCGAAGGTGAAGGAGACCAGCGGCACCGGGTCGTCGAGGAGGATGGCGAGCTTGGCCTCGTAGCCGTCGTCGGTCTTGGTGTCCGGGTCGCCGAGCGGGGTCTCGTACCAGGCGGACTCGCCCCAGAGCTGGTTGCGGTAGACCCCGACCGCCGCCATGTCGGTCAGCGGCCGCTGCGGCATGAAGAGGTTGACGCCGAAGAAGCGGCCGGTCAGCGAGCGGAGCTGTTTGATCTCCTCGTACATGCCGTCCGCGGTCTTGTATCCGGCGGCGAGGAAACCGAGGCCGCCGGCCTCGCTGACCGCGGCGGCGAGCCGGGGCGGCGAACCGCCTCCGGCCATGGGCGCCTGCACGATCGGGTACGCAGAAAGATCGCTCAGAGCCAAGGACATGGAACGCATGGTGCCATGTTCCTGCTACCGGTCAGAAACCAGTGCCGGGGTGCGCACGGGGTCCACCGGCACGCCGCGCGGGGCGGGCCGGTGGACCTTGGCTCAGCGCCCGTTGAAGGCGTCCTTCAGGCGGGAGAAAAGGCCCTGCTGGCCGGGCTGGAACTGGCCCGTGGGGCGCTCCTCGCCGCGCAGCTTGGCCAGTTCGCGCAGCAGGCGCTCCTGCTCCGGGTCGAGCTTGCCGGGGGTGGTGACCTCGACGTGCACGATCAGGTCGCCCCGGCCGCCGCCGCGCAGATGTGTGACGCCCCGGCCGTGCAGCGGGACCGACTGGCCGGACTGGGTGCCGGGCCGGATGTCGATCTCCTCCACTCCGTCCAGGGTCTCCAGGGGCACCTTGGTGCCGAGGGCCGCCGCGGTCATCGGGATGGTGACCGTGCAGTGCAGGTCGTCGCCGCGGCGCTGGAAGACCGAGTGCGGCAGTTCGTGGATCTCCACGTAGAGGTCGCCCGCGGGGCCGCCGCCGGGGCCGACCTCGCCCTCGCCCGCGAGCTGGATGCGGGTGCCGTTGTCCACACCGGCCGGGATCTTCACCGTCAGGGTGCGCCGGGAGCGGATACGGCCGTCGCCCGCGCACTCGGGGCAGGGGGTGGGGACCACGGTGCCGAAGCCCTGGCACTGCGGGCAGGGGCGCGAGGTCATGACCTGGCCCAGGAAGGACCGGGTGACCTGGGAGACCTCACCGCGGCCGCGGCACATGTCGCAGGTCTGCGCGCTGGTGCCGGGGGCCGCGCCCTCGCCGCTGCACGTGGTGCAGACGACGGCGGTGTCGACCTGGAGGTCCTTGGTGGTGCCGAAGGCGGCCTCGCCCAGCTCGACCTCCA
This sequence comes from Streptomyces physcomitrii, assembly GCF_012273655.1. Classification (GTDB taxonomy): domain Bacteria; phylum Actinomycetota; class Actinomycetes; order Streptomycetales; family Streptomycetaceae; genus Streptomyces; species Streptomyces physcomitrii. The sequence continues at coordinate 34,173 of NZ_JAAWWP010000008.1, forward strand.
GGCGGATCATGGCGTCCTGGCCGCGCCGGGTGCGCGAGCGGGGCCCGCGCTGGGAGGCGGTGCCGAAGAAGGCGTCCATGATGTCGGAGAAGTTGCCGAAGCCGCCGGCACCGAATCCGCCCGCGCCGCCGCCCGCCTGGGACAGCGGGTCGCCGCCGAGGTCGTAGACCTGCTTCTTCTGCGGGTCCGAGAGCACCTCGTAGGCGGCGTTGATCTCCTTGAACCGCTCCTGGGTCTTCGGATCCGGATTGACGTCCGGGTGCAGCTCGCGGGCGAGTCTGCGGAACGCCTTCTTGATCTCGTCCTGGGAAGCGTCGCGGCGCACGCCGAGTACGGCGTAGTAGTCCGTGGCCACTTACGACTCCGCCAGGATCTGTCCGACGTAACGTGCCACTGCGCGTACTGCTCCCATCGTTCCCGGATAGTCCATGCGGGTCGGTCCGACCACGCCGAGCTTGGCGACTGCCTCGCCGCCCGAACCGTAGCCGACCGAGACCACGGACGTGGAGTTGAGTCCCTCGTGGGCGTTCTCGTGCCCGATGCGTACGGTCATGCCCGAATCGGTCGCCTCACCGAGGAGTTTGAGCAGGACGACCTGCTCCTCCAGGGCTTCGAGGACCGGCCGGATGGTGAGAGGAAAGTCATGCCCGAAGCGGGTGAGATTGGCGGTGCCGCCGATCATCAGACGTTCCTCGGTCTCCTCGACGAGGGTTTCGAGGAGGGTGGACAGCACGGTCGTGACCGTGCCCCGGTCCTCGTTCTCGAAGGCCTCCGGCAGGTCCTGGACGAGCTGCGGCACATCCGCGAAGCGCCGTCCGGCGACCCTGCTGTTGAGCCGGGCCCGCAGATCGGCGAGCGAGCTCTCGCCGAAGGGCGCCGGGCAGTCGATCATGCGCTGCTCGACCCGCCCGGTGTCCGTGATCAGGACGAGCATCAGCCGGGCCGGCGCCAGCGCGAGCAGCTCGACATGGCGCACCGTGGAGCGGGTCAGCGAGGGGTACTGCACCACCGCGACCTGCCGGGTCAGCTGCGCGAGCAGCCGCACGGTACGGCCCACGACGTCGTCGAGGTCGACGGCGCCGTCGAGGAAGTTCTGGATGGCGCGCCGCTCGGGCAGCGTCATCGGTTTCACCCCGGCGAGCTTGTCGACGAAGAGCCGGTAGCCCTTGTCGGTGGGGATCCGCCCGGCGCTGGTGTGCGGCTGCGCGATGAAGCCCTCGTCCTCCAGGGCGGCCATGTCGTTGCGCACGGTCGCCGGGGAGACCCCGAGACTGTGCCGCTCGGTGAGCGCCTTGGAGCCGACGGGCTCCTCGGTGCCGACGTAGTCCTGGACGATGGCGCGCAGCACTTCGAGCCTGCGTTCGCTCAGCATCGCGTCCACCTCCAGTTCCCGGTCACGGCCCGCCCGACGCTCCCCTTGGCACTCCGGGCAGCAGAGTGCCAGCACGCGGCCCAGTGTACGGCCGGTGGGTACGGCCACGGCAAGAGCTGCCGCACGGTCCTGCCCCACCTCGGCCCGCTGTTCCTCCCCTTTACCGCCTCTTACCGCCCTCGCCGCCCCTCGGCCGCTGCCGCCGCGTGCACCGCCCCGGTCTCCCGCGCGCCCCGGAAGAAGCGGATGGCTGTACTTTCGCATGCCGGGAGCGCTCTCCGGCGCCCCTGTGGAAAACCCGCCATCCCCCTGGAGGGAACGTGCCCGAGGGCAGGAGATCCGCCACCGGCGACGGTACGGAAGGTGCGCGCCGATGACGCCCGAGCGGCCGGCGCCGGACCACGTACCGGACTGGGCGGCGCAGGGCTGGGAGGACCTCGGTGAGGGCTGCGGGCGGGTGCGGCTGCCCGGCTGGGACTGCACCGCGGGCCTGGTCACCGGCGGGGAGGGCGCCCTGATGGTCGACGCCGGGTCGGGGCTGCGGGAGGGCGCGGCGCTGCGGGCGGCGGCCCGGGAACTGCTCGGGCCGGGCCGCCGGGTCGGTCATCTCGCCCTGACGCACCCGCACTTCGACCATGTCCTCGGCGCCCCGGTCTTCTCCGGCGCCGAGGTGTACGCCGCGGTCGGCTTCGGCCGCGCCCTCGACCGCGGGCGGGAGGCGCTGTGCGCGGACGCGGTGCGGCACGGCGCGGACGCCTCCGCCGCGGCCGAGGCGAGCGAACTGCTGCGGCCCGCGCACCACGAGGTCTCCGGCACCCGCGCCCTGGACCTCGGCGGGCGCCAGGTCCTCCTCGCCGATCTGGGCCCCGCGCACAGCCCGTACGACCTGGTGGTCCTCGTGCCCGGCCCGGTGCCGGTGGTGTTCTGCGGGGACCTGGTGGAGGAGTCCGGACCGCCGCAGGCGGGGCCCGACGCGGTGCCGGGGCGCTGGCCCGCCGCCCTGGACCGGCTGCTCGCACTCGGCGGGGAGGACGCCCGGTACGTACCGGGCCACGGGGCCGTGGTGGACGCCGCGTTCGTTCGCCGTCAGCGTGATCAACTGGCCGGATCTGTCGGCGTGTCGTGACCTGGCGTAGACCTGCTGTTCCTATCGTCAGCCGAATGCGCCCGTACTCGCCGGACCTGACTCCGCCCTGGAAGAAGAAGCAGCCCGCCCCGGAGGTGGCCGCGGAGCCGGGCCTCGTGGTGGAGGAGCCGGCGACCGGCTTCTGCGGGGCGGTGATCGGCTGCGAGGCGGGCACGGTCACCCTGGAGGACCGCTTCGGCAAGCACCGCGTCTTCCCGCTGGAGCCGCGCGGTTTCCTCCTGGAGGGGCGGGTCGTGACCCTGGTGCGTCCGTCCGCCGCTCCGGCGCGGTCCGGCCGTACGGCCTCCGGTTCGGTGGCGGTGCCCGGGGCGCGGGCGCGGGTGGCGCGCGCCGGGCGGATCTATGTGGAGGGCCGCCACGACGCCGAGCTGGTGGAGCGGGTCTGGGGTGACGACCTGCGGATCGAGGGCGTGGTCGTGGAGTACCTGGAGGGGATCGACGATCTGCCCTCCCTGGTCGCCGAGTTCGGCCCCGGCCCCGATGCCCGGCTCGGGGTGCTGGTCGACCATCTGGTGCCCGGCTCGAAGGAGTCACGGATCGCCGCCGAGGTGACCAGTGCGCACGCGCTGGTGGTCGGCCACCCCTATATCGACGTCTGGGAGGCCGTGAAGCCGTCCTCGGTCGGCATCGCCGCCTGGCCGCGGGTCCCGCGCGGACAGGACTGGAAGACAGGCGTCTGCCGGGCGCTCGGCTGGCCCGAGAACACCGGCGCGGCCTGGCAGCGGATCCTCGGCTCGGTACGCAGCTACCGGGACCTGGAGCCGCAACTCCTCGGCCGGGTCGAGGAGTTGATCGACTTCGTGACCGCGCCGCAGTAGGGCGGGGCGGTCCTGCGGCCCGGGTCGGCGGGTCGGCGGTGCCGTAGCTCGGCGGGTCGGCGGGTCGGCGGGTCGGCGGGTCGGCGGGTCGGCGGGTCGGCGGGTCAGTCCACCAGGTCGCGGACCACCGCGTCGGCGAGGAGGCGGCCGCGCAGGGTCAGCACCGCCGAGCCCTCGGCGTAGGGCGCCTCCTGGAGCAGCCCGTCCGCGAGGGCGCGGGCGGCGGCCGCCGCGCCCGCCGGGCGCAGCAGGTCGAGCGGGCAGCCCTCGCGCAGCCGCAGTTCGAGGAGGATGCGCTCGACCCGGCGGTCCTCCTCGCTCAGCAGCTCCCGCCCGGCACCGGGTGAGCGGCCCTGGGCCAGGGCGGCCGCGTAGGCGCCGGGGTGTTTGGCGTTCCACCAGCGGACCCCGCCGACGTGGCTGTGCGCGCCGGGGCCCGCGCCCCACCAGTCGGCGCCGCGCCAGTACAGCTCGTTGTGCAGGCAGCGGGCTTCCGGGCGGCCCCCGGCGGCCCAGTTGGAGACCTCGTACCAGCGGTATCCCGCGGCGGCGAGCACCTCGTCGGCGATCAGATAGCGGTCGGCGTGGACGTCGTCGTCGGTCATCGGGACCTCGCCGCGGCGGATCCGGCGGGCGAGCTGGGTGCCCTCCTCCACGATCAGGGCGTAGGCGGATATGTGGTCGGGGCCCGCGCCGATCGCCGCGTCCAGGGAGGCCCGCCAGTCCTCGTCGGACTCGCCGGGGGTGCCGTAGATCAGGTCGAGGTTGACGTGCTCGAAGCCCGCGGCGCGGGCCTCCGCCACACAGGCCTCGGGGCGGCCGGGCGTGTGGGTGCGGTCGAGGACGTCCAGGACATGGCGGCGGGCGCTCTGCATGCCGAAGGAGATCCGGTTGAAGCCGCCCTCGCGCAGGGCCTGAAGATAGGCGGGGCCGACCGACTCCGGGTTGGCCTCGGTGGTGATCTCCGCGTCCTCGGCGAGGCCGAACTCCTCGCGTATCGCGGTGAGCATCCGCACCAGGTCGGCCGCGGCGAGCAGGGTCGGGGTGCCGCCGCCGACGAAGACGGTGCGCACCCGGCGCGGATCGTCGCCGAGGACCTTGCGGGCGAGGCGGACCTCCTCGGTGAGGGTGGCGGCGTAGTTGTCCCGGGAGGCGAGCACGCCGCCGCTGCCGCGCAGCTCGGTGGCGGTGTAGGTGTTGAAGTCGCAGTAGCCGCAGCGGGTGGCGCAGTACGGCACGTGCAGATAGAACCCGAGGGGGCGTCCGGCGGCCCCGGTCAGGGCGTGGCCGGGCAGAGCGCCGTCCTCGGGAACGGGCTCACCGTCGGGAAGTGCGGAAGGCATGCCCCCCATTGTCCCGTACCGCGCGGGGTGGCCCGTCCGCCTGTGGACAACGGGCGGCGGGCACGCTTGTGGACAACCGGCGACCGCGGTCTGTGGACAACGCCGGGTCCCCGGATGTGCACAACGAGGCGCCCGCCGATGTGGACAACGGAAGGTCCGCGGATGTGGACAAGCAGCGGCCCGCGGATGTGGACAAGCGGCGGCCCGCCGATGTGCACAACGGCCGATCCCGCACTCGCGCGCACCGGGCGCAGACGGCAGACGGCAGACAGCGCACACGGCGAAGGGCGGCCGGGTCTCCCCCGCCGCCCCTCGCTCGTGCGGTCCGGCCGCGCGGGCTCAGGCCTCGCGCGCCCCCGCGTACATCTCGTCGATGAGGTGCTTGTACTCGCGCTCGACGACCGGCCGCTTGAGCTTGAGGCTCGGGGTCAGCTCGCCGTGCTCCACGTCCAGGTCGCGGGGCAGCAGCTTGAACTTCTTGATCGTCTGCCAGCGCTGGAGGCCCTCGTTGAGCTGCTTCACATAGCCCTCGACCATCTCCAGCGTCGCGGGGGCGGCGACCACCTCGGCGTAGGACTTGCCCCCGAGACCGTTCTCGGCGGCCCAGTCGAGCAGCGGGGGCTCCTCCAGGGCGATCAGGGCGGTGCAGTAGTTGCGGTCCGCGCCGTGCACCAGGATGTTCGAGACGTACGGGCACAGGGCCTTGAACTGGCCCTCCACCTCGGCGGGCGCCACGTACTTGCCGCCCGAGGTCTTGATCAGGTCCTTCTTGCGGTCGGTGATGCGCAGATAGCCGTCGGCGGACAGCTCACCGATGTCGCCGGTGTGGAACCAGCCGTCCGACTCCAGGACCTCGGTGGTCTTCTCCGGCTGGCCGTGGTAGCCCTGCATGTTGTTGGGACCGCGCAGCAGGACCTCGCCGTCGTCGGCGATGCGGACCTCGTTGCCGGGCAGGGGCTTGCCGACGGTGCCGGTGCGGTAGGCCTCGCCGGGGTTGACGAAGGCGGGGCCGCTGGTCTCGGTGAGTCCGTAGCCCTCCAGGATGTGCACGCCGACGCCCGCGAAGAAGAAGCCGATCTCGGGGGCGAGCGCCGCGCCGCCGGAGATGCAGGCGCGCAGATTACCGCCGAAGGCTGCCCGGATCTTCTTGTAGACGAGGGCGTCGGCGATCTTGTGCTTCAGCTCCAGGCCGAGCGGGGCGCTGGCCTTGCCGGTGCGGCGGAAGTTGTCCTGGGTGACCTTGGCCCACTCGCGGGCGACCTCGGCGGCCCACAGGAAGATCTTGTACTTGGCGCCGCCCCCGGCCCGCGCCTTGGCCGCGACGCCGTTGTAGACCTTCTCGAAGACGCGCGGCACGGAGGCCATGTACGTCGGCTGCACGATCGGCAGGTTCTCGATGATCTTGTCGACCCGGCCGTCGACGACGGTGAGGTGCCCGGCCTCGACCTGCCCGGACAGCAGCGCCTTGCCGAAGACATGCGCGAGCGGCAGCCACAGGTACTGCACGTCCGCCTCGCTGAGCAGCTCCGTGCCCACCATGGCCTTGGCCATGTAGGACCAGCAGTCCTGCGTCAGCCGTACGCCCTTGGGGCGGCCGGTGGTGCCGGAGGTGTAGATCAGCGTGGCCAGCTGCTCGGCGCCGAGCGCGCCCACCCGCTCCTTGACGATCCCGGGCTGTTTCTCAAGCAGGGCCGTGCCGCGCGCCTCCAGTTCGGCGAGGCTGAGCACCCAGCCCTCGGGGTCGCCGGGCTCGGCGGTCAGGCCCTCGGTGTCGATGACCACGACGTGCACGAGACCGGGCAGCTCGGCGCGGGTGTCACGGGCCTTCTGCAGCTGCGTGACGTCCTCCGCGATCAGCACCTTGCTGGCGGAGTCGGAGAGGATGAAGGAGGCCTCGTCGGCGTTGGTCTGCGGGTAGAGCGTGGTGGTGGCCGCGCCCGCACAGAGGATCGCGAAGTCCGCGAGGATCCACTCGATCCGGGTGGAGGAGGCGAGGCCCACCCGCTCCTCCGCTTGCACCCCGAGGTCGACAAGCCCGGCGGCGATCCGCGAGACCCGCTCGGCGGTCTGCGCCCAGGTCAGCGACTCCCACTCGTCCGGCCCCTCACCCGACTTCGCCGGTACGGGATATCGGTAGGCCTCGGCGTCCGGCGTCGCCGCCACGCGATCCAGGAAGAGGTTCGCCACGGAGGGCGGCCGGTTTTCGATCAGGGTCTTTGTGTCGCTCACGACATCCTCCGGGGCCCGCGGGCTGCGCACGCCGTGCAGGTGCGGCTGACGGGTTCACTGGCTGGTTGCGGCTGCTTGCTTAACTCGCGAGTAACCATCGAGCAGTGGTCAGAGTATTCCGCGTTCGGCCGCCATGTAAGAGGGCACGGGGTGTCACTTCCTACAGATGGAGCGATGTGCGCGTGTGACAGATCACAGGCCACGGGCCTGCCGCGACACTGCGCGGCAGGCCCGTGGGGGTGTGCCTGGGGATGTCAGCTCTGATCGATTTCCGGACTATTTCTTGCCCTTGCTCTGACCGCCGCCGTCATCACTGGACAGGACCGCGATGAAGGCCTCCTGGGGCACCTCGACCGCGCCCACCATCTTCATCCGCTTCTTGCCCTCCTTCTGCTTCTCCAGCAGCTTCCGCTTACGGGAGATGTCACCGCCGTAGCACTTGGCGAGCACGTCCTTGCGGATGGCGCGGATGGTCTCGCGGGCGATGACCCGGGAGCCGATCGCGGCCTGCACCGGCACCTCGAAGTTCTGCCGCGGGATCAGTTCCTTCAGCTTGGCCACCAGCCGCACCCCGTAGGCGTACGCCTGGTCCTTGTGCGTGATCACCGAGAAGGCGTCGACCTTGTCGCCGTGCAGCAGGATGTCGACCTTGACCAGGTCCGCGGACTGCTCGCCGGTGGGCTCGTAGTCGAGGGAGGCGTACCCGCGGGTCTTGGACTTCAGGTGGTCGAAGAAGTCGAAGACGATCTCCGCGAGCGGCAGCGTGTAGCGGATCTCGACCCGGTCCTCGGAGAGGTAGTCCATGCCGAGCATGACGCCGCGCCGGGTCTGGCACAGCTCCATGATCGCGCCGATGAACTCACTGGGCGCGAGGACCGTCGCCCGCACCACCGGCTCGTACACCTCGGCGAGCTTGCCCTCGGGGAACTCACTCGGATTGGTGACCTGGTGCTCGGTGCCGTCCTCCATGAGCACGCGGTAGACCACGTTCGGGGCGGTGGCGATCAGGTCGAGCCCGAACTCCCGCTCCAGGCGCTCGCGGACCACGTCCAGGTGCAGCAGGCCGAGGAAGCCGACCCGGAAGCCGAAGCCCAGGGCGGCGGAGGTCTCCGGCTCGTAGACCAGCGCGGCGTCGTTCAGCTGGAGCTTGTCCAGCGCCTCGCGCAGCTCCGGATAGTCCGAGCCGTCGAGCGGATACAGACCCGAGAAGACCATCGGCTTCGGGTCCTTGTAACCGCCGAGCGCCTCCTCGGCGCCCTTGTGCAGCGAGGTGATGGTGTCACCCACCTTGGACTGCCGGACGTCCTTCACCCCGGTGATCAGATAACCCACCTCGCCGACGCCCAGACCGTCGGCGGGCAGCATCTCCGGGGAGTTGCTGCCGATCTCCAGCAGCTCATGGGTGGCGTTGGTGGACATCATCCGGATCCGCTCACGCTTGTTGAGCTGGCCGTCCACCACCCGGACGTAGGTGACCACGCCCCGGTACGAGTCGTAGACCGAGTCGAAGATCATCGCGCGGGCGGGCGCGTCGGCGACGCCGACCGGGGCCGGGATCTCCGCGACCACCTTGTTCAGCAGCTCCTCCACACCGAGGCCGGTCTTCGCGGAGACCTTCAGCACCTCGTCGGGCTCGCAGCCGATCAGGTTCGCCAGCTCCTCGGAGAACTTCTCCGGCTGCGCGGCGGGCAGGTCGATCTTGTTCAGGACCGGGATGATCTTGAGGTCGTTCTCCATCGCCAGATAGAGGTTGGCGAGGGTCTGCGCCTCGATGCCCTGCGCCGCGTCGACCAGGAGGACCGTGCCCTCGCAGGCCGCGAGCGAACGGGAGACCTCGTAGGTGAAGTCCACGTGACCCGGGGTGTCGATCATGTTCAGGATGTGGGTGCTGCCCTGCTGCGCGCCCTCCGTGGGCGCCCAGGGCAGCCGCACCGCCTGCGACTTGATCGTGATGCCGCGCTCTCGCTCGATGTCCATCCGGTCGAGGTACTGGGCACGCATCTGCCGCTGCTCGACCACGCCCGTCAGCTGGAGCATCCGGTCGGCGAGCGTGGACTTGCCGTGGTCGATGTGCGCGATGATGCAGAAATTGCGGATCAGAGCCGGGTCGGTACGGCTCGGCTCGGGCACATTCTTAGGTGTCGCGGGCACGCGGGGTCCTGATTCTTGAGGCGCCGGGCGTCGGGCTCGGAGGGCTCCACCGCCGGAATCCGCCCGCCCCGAGGGCCGGTTTCTCCGGTGTGCAGCGTCGATATGCAGGCTCCATGCTCCCATGGGTCGGGCACTGCGCACGGTTTGGGCCGCTCCGAGGGCGGCTGGTAGCCTGAGCAGCTGTGTCTCATGCCCTCTCGGCGCGAGGCACGGTGCGCGAGCAGAGCAGTACGGCGAACCGCACCCGCACCACCCAGTACGACGACGCCCGCAGCAGTACGGCGTCCGGCAAGAGGCCTCCGGGGGCTCTCCTCGAAGGCCAGACATTCTGAACCTGAAAAGGCTCTTTCGTGGCGAACATCAAGTCCCAGATCAAGCGGATCAAGACCAACGAGAAGGCGCGCCAGCGCAACAAGGCCGTCAAGTCCGCTCTCAAGACCTCGGTCCGCAAGGCTCGCGAGGCTGTTGCCGCGGGTGACGTCGAGAAGGCCACCGAGTACCAGCGCGTTGCCGCGCGCCAGCTCGACAAGGCCGTCTCCAAGGGCGTCATCCACAAGAACCAGGCCGCCAACAAGAAGTCGGCCCTGGCTTCCCAGGTCGCTTCCCTCAAGGGCTGACACCCCTCGGCCCCTCGCGGGCCGCACGGCTTCGGCCGAGCCTCAGGGCCCGGCTCGACGACGTGAACCGTCGGCGGGGACCCAGAGCGGGCCCTCTCATCCGCTCCCCGGCCGGCACCCCGGACTCGCACACCGAATCGCGTTCGCCACGCGGGTACGAGTCCTCCCAACGCAAGACCTGTGAAACCGAAGACCCCGGCACTGTCCTTTCCCCAAGGACGGTGGCGGGGTCTTCGGCTTGCCGGGGGGCGGCGAGATCGCTCGCCTGGTCGGTTATGCCTGCGGTGGCTGCGCCTGCGGCTGCGGCTGCGGCTGCGGCTGCGGCGGGGAGTACGGGGGCTGGGGGGCGGCCTGCCGGGGGTCGGGGTGGTGCTGGGGGTCGAGGTGGTGGGGATCGGGGTGCTGGGTGCCGAAGGTCATCGTGTGGTCGGTACCGGGCGGGGGCTGGTGGGGTGGCTGGTGCTGGGGGTACGGCTGGGATGACTGCGGCTGCGGGGGCTGGTGAGGCTGCGGGGTCTGCTGGTGTTGCGGGAACTGCTGGGGGTTTCCGTACGGCTGGGGCTGTCCCTGGTGCTGGGGGTATCCGTACGGCTGAGGTGGCTGGGCTTGCGGCTGGGGCGGCTGGGGCTGGTAGTGCGCGGGGGTCACCGGTATGCCCAGGGCCATCGTCTGCTGGGGTTCCGGGGTGGGCTGAGTTCCGGGGGCGGGCTGGGCGGCGGGCTGCGGACCGCCGTAGGAGGCGGGCTGGTCCGCGGGGTACGAAGCGTAGGGGCCCGTCGGCTGCGGGGCGTACGGGCCCGCGGGGTTCTGCGGGGATGCCGGGGGTTGCGGCTGGGCGTAGGCCCCGAAATGGGCTGGGGCTTGGGCCTGCTGGGCGTACGCGGTCGTGGGGTGCGGCTGGGCGTGGGGGCCGCCGGGAGCCGGCTGCGGGGGCTGGCCGTAGGGCCCCGGCGGGGGCTGCTGGGCGAAGGGGTTGCCGGTGGGCTGCGGGGCGGCGGCGAAGGGGTTGCCGCCCGCCGGATCGGCAGCGCCCGCGAACGGGTTGCCGTGGCCGGGCAGTTGACCCCCGGGCGGCAGATACCGCAGACGGCCGGACTCGTCGGTGACCGCGGTGAAGCCCGCGTCCCGCAGCCGCGCCGCGAACTTCGCGTTGCGTTTGCGGTTCACGAAGAAGCCGATGCCGAGGAGGGCCATCAGCAGGACCCACATGCCCACCACGAAGGGCGCCACGTCCCCGCCCGCCTGCACGGCGCCGATGACGCATCCGCCGGTCACGCCCAGCGCGGCGAACATCATCCGCTTCTCGGCGCTCTTGCCGGTCAGGTCGAAATTGAGGCGGGCCTTGAGCAGTTCCAGCGCCGCGGGCTCGGAGGGCGGCAGCGCGCCGTCGTTGCCCGCCTGCGGATACTGCGCCCAGGAGCGGCCCGCACGCTCCCTGCCCTGAGGCGTCATATCCGGCACGATCAGCATCTTGAGCGAGGTGTCCCGGCCGCCTCCGGTCCGTACATCCGCGTACTGGTAGCCGAACTGCTCGGCCAGAAAGGCGAGTCGGGCGAGCTTCTTCACGGAGGCCATCGCGCTGGTCAGCTCGACGGGCTCGCCGCTCGCCATCAGCGCGAACATCGTGCGTATCTGGCGTTTGCTCACGTCGCTGTCTCCCACCGGCTGCACGCCGTCGCTCGCTGCTCACTCGTTTCCCGCAGCACTCAGCAAACGCCCCGTCGCGGGAGATCGTCAACCGCCTCCTGCCCGGTCGAGGACACCCGGGCCAAGCCGGTTGTCCGCCAACGGCGTTGTGTCCGTGCAGGTGATCGTCCCGCGCCTGGGCACAGGGCGACGGAACAGCCGGAGGAGGAATCCGCCGGCTGAGCGCGATCGCCGGACAATCTCCGGACAACGGGGAGGCCTACGGCTCGGGGCGTACGGAGGAAACGAGTGGGCCGGGGGCGCGGGAGGAGGCAGTCCGGCCGGGCGCAGGGGCAGTCGGGCGGAGAGGGAGCGAGCGGGCGCGGCGGAGAGAGGCGGCCCCGGCGGCTGAAGAGCGGGTCAGGGGCGGCGGCTTCTGGCCGCGCGGGCGATGGTGACGACCGCCTTCTCCAGGGCGTACCCGGGGTCGTCTCCGCCGCCCTTCACCCCCGCGTCGGCCTCGGCCACCGCGCGGAGCGCCACCGAGACACCCTCGGGGGTCCAGCCGCGCATCTGCTGCCGGACCCGGTCGATCTTCCAGGGCGGCATGCCCAGTTCACGGGCGAGGTCGGCGGGGCGGCCGCCGCGGGCGGAGGACAGCTTGCCGATGGCGCGGACGCCCTGGGCCAGCGCGCTGGTGAGCAGGACCGGGGCCACCCCCGTGGACAGGGACCAGCGCAGCGCCTCCAGCGCCTCGGCCGCCCTGCCCTCCACGGCACGGTCCGCCACCGTGAAACTGGAGGCCTCGGCCCGCCCGGTGTAGTACCGCCCGACCACCGCCTCGTCGATGGTGCCCTCGACATCGGCCACCAACTGGGCCACCGCTGAGGCGAGTTCACGCAGATCACTGCCGATGGAGTCCACCAGGGCCTGACACGCCTCCGGCGCCGCGGAACGCCCCTGCGCCCGGAACTCACCCCGTACGAAGGCGAGCCGGTCCGCGGGCTTGGTCATCTTCGGGCAGGCCACCTCGCGCGCCGCCGCCTTGCGCGCGGCGTCGAGCAGGGCCTTGCCTTTGGCGCCCCCCGCGTGCAGCAGCACCAGGGTGATCTCCTCGACCGGTGCCCCGAGGTAGGCCTTGACGTCCTTCACGGTGTCGGCGGCGAGGTCCTGTGCGTTCCGCACCACCACGACCTTGCGCTCGGCGAAGAGGGAAGGACTGGTCAGCTCGGCGAGGGTGCCGGGCTGCAGACGGTCCGGGGTGAGGTCCCGTACGTCGGTGTCGGCGTCCACAGCGCGGGCGGCAGCCACCACCTGCTGCACGGCACGGTCGAGCAGCAGCTCCTCCTGTCCCACGGCGAGCGTGAGAGGGGCGAGCGGATCGTCGTTCTCGTTCTTCCTGGCCATCGCGCCAAGCATCCCACGCCCCACTGACAGCCGGGCCGGGCCGGGTGCCGGGGTGGCGGTGGCGGTGGCGGTGGCGGTGGCGGTGGCGGTGGCGGTGGGCAGCCTAGGGATCCTCGCGCCAGCCTTCCCACTCGGCGGCGAAACGGTCCAGTTCCGCAGCGTCGAGGCGCCGGTCCGGATCCTCGACGGGGACCAGCCACTGGGCGTCCTCGGCGTCGTCCTCCCCGGCGAGCGCGTCCCGCACCGGACGCGGCTGCTCGGTGACCCCGAACCTGGCCATCAGCTCGACGGCGACCTCGTCCGCCGCATCCCGGTCGGGCAGTACCAGCACATGTCTCACATCGCTCACCCGGTCATGATCCTCGATCCGGGGGCCGGGGCTCCACCTTCTTGCTTGGTGGGTGTGCTTACCCGGAGGGCAGGGGGCTCGGCTTGGGGAGTCACCCCTCGCCTGCCAGGCTGCCGCGGCTACCGCGCCTCGGTGGCCGCCCTGAGGCCCTCGCCTCCCGTTCCCATCACCGCCAGGGCGCCGTCCTGGTCCGTGCGCAGCACCTGCGTGCCCAGGGACCGCAGTGCCATCACCGTGTGCGGGGACGGATGCCCGTACGGATTGCCCTCGCCCGCGGAGATCAGGGCGAGCCGCGGGCGGGCTCTGCGCAGCAGTTCGGGGTCCTGGAAGGCGGAACCGTGGTGGGCGACCTTCAGTACGTCCACCGCGGTGACCAGGCCCCCGGCAGGGCTCGCCAACAAGGCCTGCTGTGCGGGCGGTTCGAGGTCGCCGAGCAGGAGCAGCCGGAGGCCCCGAGATCTGACGAGCAGGGTGACGCTGGCGTCGTTGGCCCCCTCCTGGGCCGGTGCGGGAGGCGGCCAGAGCACCTGCCAGTCGAGGTCACCGGTGCGCCGGCGCTCCCCGGCCAGGGCCTGCCCTACGGGAACGCCGTGCTCCTTCGCCGTCCGGTGCACGAACTCCGCCTGCTCGTAAGGGTCCTGCAGCCCCGTCGTCTCGATCGCGCCGACCGCACGTCCCCGTAGGACTCCCGGCAGGCCCGCCACGTGGTCGGCGTGGAAGTGGGTCAGGAGCACCAGCCGGATGCTCCGGATACCGAGGAGGCGCAGGCAGCGGTCGGCCAGGGCGGGATCGGGGCCGGTGTCGATCACCACCGCGGAGCCGTCGCCTACGGCCAGCACTCCGGCGTCTCCCTGGCCGACGTCGCACATCACGAACCGCCACCCCGGCGGCGGCCAGCCGGTGAACACCCGGGTCAGTGATGGTGGTTGGAGCACGGCGAGTATCAGCCCGAGGACGCAGGCGACGCAGGCCCAGGGGTGCCGGACGAGTCTGCGTCCGGCGACCGCGAGGCACACGGTGAGCAGGGCGAGCAGGAGTCCGCCGCGCCAGCCGCCCGGCCAGTCGACGCCGTTGCCGGGCAGTCCCGCACCCGTGCGTGCCACACGCACGATCCAGCCGACCGGCCAGCTCGCGCACCAGGCCAGCCCTTTGGCAAGGGGCATCGCGAAGGGTGCCGTGAGGAGCACCCCGAAGCCGAGCACCGTGGCCGGGGCCACCGCGAGTTCCGCGAGCAGATTGCAGGGTACGGCGACCAGGCTCACCCGGGCGGCCATGAGCACCACGACCGGGGCGCAGACCGCCTGTGCGGCGAGTGCGGCGGCCAGCGCCTCGGCACCCCGCGGGGGCATCCCGCGCCGCTGGAGCGCGGTGCTCCACCGGGGCGCGAGGACGAGGAGTGCCCCGGTGGCGAGTACGGAGAGCACAAAGCCGTAGCTGCGCGCCAGCCAGGGGTCGTACAGGACGAGCAGTACGACGGCCGCGGCCAGCGCCGGGAGCAGTGATCTGCGGCGTCCGGTGGCGAGGGCCACCAGGGCGAGGCTGCCGCAGGTCGCCGCGCGCAGCACGCTCGGCTCGGGTCGGCAGACCAGGACGAAGGCGAGGGTCAGCGTCCCGCCGAGCAGTGCGGTCGCCCGCAGGCCGATGCCGAACCGTGGGGCGAGACCCCGGCGTTCGGCGCGGTGCGCGCTGCCCGGCGGGCCGATCAGCAGAGCGAGCAGAATGGTGAAGTTCGCTCCGCTCACCGCGAGAACGTGGGTGAGGTCGGTGGCCTGGAAGGCGTCGTACAGCTCCGGTGTCATGCGGGAGGTGTCGCCGACCACGAGTCCCGGCAGCACCGCGCGCGCCTCGGGCGACAGCGAGTCGGTGGCCTCCCGCAGCCCCGCGCGCATCCGTCCGGCGAACCGTTGCGCCGCGGTCGGCCCCCGGACCACGGTCGGCTGTTCCCCGCGGGTGACCCGGGCGACCGCCGCGATCCGGTCGCCGTCGCGGTAGGGCGGGGCCAGTCGTACCGGGACCCTGATCACGGTGGACGGGAGCAGCCTCAGCCACGGCGAGGGGGACTCCGCTGCGGCTGGCGCGGCGCCCTGCGCGCTGGTCCGGGGACCGTACGGCGGCCCGGTGCTCTCCACCGCCCCCATCCGATGCCGCTCCCCGGGGTCCGGTGCGTCCTCGGCCAGGAGGAGCACCGGAGCACGGGTGCGGGTGACCGCGCCGTCGGCGGTGGTGAGGCGGAGCGCCTGGGCCTCCAGTACGACGGAGGTGGGGAGTTGGCGTTCGCCGGTGACGCGGGGGCGGGTGCGGCGGGGGTCGGTGAGGACCTTCAGCTCGACCGTGGCGTGGGCGGACCGGCGGGCGAGGTCGGGGACCGGCCCGCGGTGCACATCCGCCGCGTGCAGCGCAGCCGAAGCCGCCGAGGCCGTGACGCACAGCAGGACGGCGCCCGCGGTGTAGCGGCCCCAGATCCTCGGCGCCCGGGCCCTCCCCCCTGCTCCGTCGCCTGTCCTTGCCCTCTCCCCTGGGCCTGACTGGCCCTTCCGTCCGGGGCCTTCCGGGGCCTCCCGAGCCTCCGAGGTCTCCAGCGACTCCGGCGGCTCCGCTGGCCCCGCCGACTCCGGCGACTCCGGCGACTCCGGCGACTCCGGCGACTCCGGCGAGCGGGGCCTGCACTTCGCGTAGACCAGGAGCAAGGCGGCGAGTACCGCTCCGGTGACGGTGATCGTCATCGCGGTAGGCCAGGACGCACCGGTCACGTACGCCGCGGTTGCCCAGACGGCCAGGGCGGGCGGCAGCAACCGGAGGTCGATGGGGCCCTCTTGGCGGGGATCGGATGCCCCGAGTCGGCTCGGGGCTCGCCGGTGGATGCCTGGGCGCTGACTGTTCTCCGCAGGCCGTTCGGTCGCCGACCGCGGACCGCGCTCCTCCAATTCTCGGGCAGGGTCGATGAGTTGGACGGCCTCCTCACCGGGAGCAGACAGGTGTGGGCGGATGCTGATGTCCGGCGACGGTCCCGGCGGTCCCCCGCTGTCGCTTCCCGCGGCCGCACGCCTTGTGGTGGTCATGGCTGGACCAGGTCGCGGAGGTCGGCGAAGCGGCCATCGCCGATGCCCTTCACCTGACGGAGTTCGTCGACGGACCGGAAGCCGCCGTGCTGGGTGCGGTAGTCGATGATGTGCTGGGCCAGGACGGGGCCGACACCCGGGAGGGCGTCCAGTTGCTCCACGGTGGCCATGTTGAGCGGCACCGGCGTACCCGCCGCCGCTCCGGACTGTCCGGCGCCGGACGGTGCCGCCCCGACTGCACCGCCGCTCGGGGTACCGGCACCGGTCCCGTTGGTCCCGCCGTTCCCGAGGGCGCCCTCCGACGAGGCCTCGCCGACGAGTAGTTGCTCCCCGTCCATCAGCACCCGGGCCTTGTTGAGCCGCGTGATGTCCGTTCCCGGGCGGACTCCTCCGGCCCTGCGCAGGGCGTCGGCCACCCGTGATCCTCTCGGAAGGCGTTGCAGACCGGGTCTCCGTACCTTCCCGCCGACGTCCACATAGATCTCCCCGCCCGTCGCGGGGCTTGCCCCGGTCGCCGGTGCGGTTCCCGCGGTGCCGGGTTCCGCGCCCCGGGACGGGGACACCGTGCGCACGACGTCGGGTGGCCGTACGGACTGGGTGCGACCGGACCAGAAATGCTGGAGCGCGAAACCGGCGGCCAGGACCAGCACCGCGGCGAGAGCGATCACGCTGCGGCGTTCCAGGCCGCACCGGGTCTGGAGCCAGAGAGGCAGTCGCTCGCGCAGTGCCGGAAAGGCCCGCTCGCGCCAGGAGACCGAGGCCGAGGGAACGCCGGGCAGTTCACGGGTGGCGGGGTCGATGTCCTCGGGTTCGGCGTCCTCGGGTTCGGTGCCCTCGCCGTCCCGGTGCCGGGGCTTTCCGTCCGCCGTACGAGCCGGGCCGGGGGCGATCTCGGCACCAGCGCCGGAGCCTGGGCCCGGGGTAGCACGACCAGGGGAAGCACCGCCGGGACGGCGACCGGCCTCGGCCTCCACCTCGGCTTCGGCACCCCGACCGAGACGGGGCTCAGAACGCGGATCGGGATAGGGATCAGGACGCGGACCGGAAGCGGCAGTCAGGCCCGTACGGAAGGCGATCCGGAGGTCCCGGGCAGACCCGGCAGTGGACGTTCCACCGGATCTGTCGCCGCCGACGAGTCCAGTCCCGGCACCACGTACCGCACCCCTCCCGGCCCCGGGATCCCGTACAGCCGCACGCCTCGGCGGCACCTCCACGGGAACCGCCACCGGATCCACGGTCGGAGCCGCGACCGGATCCCCCACCCGGGCCGCCACCGCATCTGCCGCCTGGCTCGCCACCGGATCCGCCGCCGAGCCCGCCCGCGCGGAAGGCGAACCCGCTCGGCGAGGCCGCATCTTCACTGTCGGCGGGTCTTCCCAAAGGGCGTGCTGCGGCTGCCGACTTGATGGCTTCCGCTGCTCGCTCCGGGCCCATGACGGTACGGGCCAGTCGAGGATTTCCCGCGTGGACTCCCGACCGGGGGCCAGCGCATCACTCCCGCCGTCGCCGCCCCGAGTGGCCAGCCCTGTGACACCGCCCTTGGGCTTCTCGAAGAGTGCCTGGGCGCGTTGGTTCACCTGTGGTGTCGGGGATTTGGCCCGGCGGCCGGTGGGGGCGCGATGGCGTGGTCTGCCGCGTACGTCCCCGGCGGGAGGGCGTCCGGGTCCCGTGCCCGCGGGCGCGGTGGTGCCACGGGGCCGGGCTCCCGGGCGGTGGGGCCTCCTGGTGACGATCCTGCGCGGGAGGTCGTCGTCCGGGACCGTGGAAGCAGGGCTCGGTGGCGCGGGGGAGGTGGGCGTGGCCGGTGTACGGGCGAAGGGAGCCGCGCCGAGGAACCGTGGCGACGGGGCCGCCCGGACAGCGACCGCCCTGCTTCCCGAACCCGTGAACACCGTGTCCGTCGGCCCCCGCAGCCCTGCCCTTACCTCAGCCTCTGCGCCTGCGCCCGCTCCAGCTCCAGCTCCAGCTCCAGCTCCAGCCGTCGAGCCTGCCCCGGAATCTGTTGCCGTCGCCTGAGTCGCCCGAGTCGTCTGCCGCGCCCGTGGCGCGGTCGTCGTGGAATGTGTCCGAAGTGCCATGGCGGGGACGTTAAGCGGATCGCCCGGATCGCGATGATCTTGGTCAAATGCGGTGGACAACCTGCCGGTTGTGGATAACTCGCTCACCCGTCACGGCGAACCGGAACCACCAAGGATGACGTTTCCCCTGAGCCACCCGCCCGGAAGCGGCCGGCCCACCCCGCCGCGGATCAGTCCCGCGGCCTGCCGTCCCACCGCCAGGCCGTGAGGCGGGCCCGGCCGGGCAGTTCGCCGCGCCCGGTGGCCCAGAGCAGCGTGGCCCAGGGGTCCGTGCCGCCAGGGGTGTCCGGCCAGAGGCGGTCGAGGACGGCCCGGCAGAGTCCGGCGGGCGGGGTCCAGTCGAGGGCGAGGCCCTGGGCGAGGTCGTGCAGGTGGACGAGTACCTCCACGAGGCCCATGGCGGCGAAGCCTTCGGGATCCGAGACGCCGTAGACGTGGAAGGCGCGCACGGTGGGCGGCTTCGTGCGGACCAGGGCGCTCAGCATCGCGGCGCTCGCCTGGAGCACCTGGAGGAGCCCGGCCGGGCCCGCGGCGCGGTCGGCGCGGATGAGGTTGGCGGGGCCGCCGGGGCGCTCCTCCTCCCAGCGGAAGGGCACGGGGCCGTTCAACGGGGTGGTGGCGGGGCCGATTTGGGCCGCGTAGAAGAAGAGGTCGTCGCTGAGGTGCTCGACGGTCTCCCAGCAGGACCAGTCGAGGGTCCCGGCCTTGGCGTCCCAGTCCGGGGAGTCCAGGGCGGCGCGGAGGGTGGTGACCGCGAGGTCCACGGCGAGGTCGAGGTCGTCGGCGGTGACGGGACGGCGGTCCGGGGCGGTGGCTGCGGCTTCGGCAATGGCCGTGGCTTCGGCTGTGACTGCGGCCTCGGCTGCGGCTTCGGCCGTGGGCGCGTCGGGCGTACGGGAATCGGGCATCCGCGACGGTAACCCGTGCCCCGGTGGCGCCGCCTCCGAATTGGCGGCCGCCCATCCGAGCCGGCGTACCGCCCGCCGCGGGCCCATCCACGGGGCCACGGCGGATGCCCGGACGCGTTCAGCGCGAGGAGACGACGACCCCCAGCAGGCCCGGCCCGGTGTGCGCGCCGATCACCGCGCCCACCTCGCTCACGTGCAACTCGCCGAGTCCGGGGACCCGTTCCCGCAGGCGGGCCGCGAGGGTGGCGGCGCGTTCGGGGGCGGCGAGGTGGTGGACGGCGATGTCCACGGGATTCCGGCCGGTGCGTTCGGTGACGATCTCCTCCAGGCGGGCGAGGGCGCGGGAGGCGGTGCGGACCTTCTCCAGGCTCTCGATACGGCCCTCGTGGAGTTGGAGCAGCGGTTTCACGGCGAGGGCGGAGCCGAAGAGGGCCTGCGCGGCGCCGATCCGGCCGCCCCGGCGGAGGTAATCCAGGGTGTCCACGTAGAAGTACGCGGAGGTCACCTCGGCGCGGGCGCGGGCGGCGGCCACGGCGTCCTCGGCGCTGCCGCCGGACTCGGCGGTCTCGGCGGCGGCGAGCGCGCAGAAGCCGAGGGCCATGGCGACCATGCCGGTGTCGACCACCTCCACGGGCACCGGTGCCTCGCGGGCGGCGAGCACGGCGGCGTCGTAGGTGCCGGAGAACTCGGAGGAGAGGTGGAGGGAGACGATGCCGTCCGCACCCTGCTCGGCGAGGGCCCGGTAGGTCTCGGCGAACTGGCGCGGGCTGGGCCGCGAGGTGGTGACCGACCTGCGCTTCTGCAGGGCTTCCGCCAGGGAGCGGGCCGAGATCTCGGTGCCCTCTTCGAGTGCCTGGTCGCCGAGGACGACGGTCAGGGGGACGGAGGTGATGCCGTGACGCTCCATCGCGGGCTGCGGCAGATAGGCCGTGGAATCCGTAACGATCGCGACATGGCGGGACATGGCCTGGACATTACCTGGGGCGCGGGGGTGGCGGCAGCCCGGGCTCGGCCAAGCGCCGGTGGTTCAGGTGGTGTTCTCGGGGCGGGACTTCCGCTCCCACGGGTACGGGGCCTGCGGCGGCGCCGGTTCGGTGAGGGCGGGGCGCTCCCGGGGGGAGTCCTCCGGCGGGGTCGGTGCGCTGGGGGCGCGCGTCGCGCCGGACCCGGGCGGCTCGCTCCGGGCCGCCGGATCCGGCCACTCGGCGGGCTGAGGGGTGCCGGGCGCCTCGGGGACGGGTGCCCAGTGGCGCAGGGCGCCGGCCTCGACGTCGATCTGGGCGCTCAGACTGTCCAGCTCGTCCTCGGTGAAGCGGCGGGCGCGGTCGCGGGCCGCCCAGCGCAGGGAGTCCGCGGAGGCGGTGATGCGTTCGGTGCGGCGGCGGAGCTCGGGTATGCGCTGGGCGAGGACGGCCTTGTCGGGCTCGGACTCCAGGTGCCGCAGGGTGGCGTCGAGTTCCTGGCCGTGGGTGCTGAGCCGGGCGAACAGGGCGAGTGATTCGCTCAGGCCGGCGTCCTCGGCGGCGCCCGCGCGCAGGGCCTCCTGGGTGGCGCGCATCGAGGTGCGCAGGGAAAGGCGGAGCTGGGCCAGCTCACCGGCGGGGCCCGGCTGGGCGTAGGACTTGGCGCGCAGCGTGGTGTCCTCGACGGTGCGCCGGGCCTGGGTGAGGGTGCGGTCGACGCCGCGCTTGGCCGCGCCGACGGCCTTCACCGTGGCGTACACACCGAGTGCCACGAACAGCACGAAGAGCAGCACCACGACGGTGACCACGACCTCCATGGCGCTCCCTCCTGCCTCTGCGTACGGTGTCCGTCCGCGTTTCGGGCTCGCCGTACCGGCGGCACGGGCCCGCCCGCACTCTCCACCGTAAACGGAGACGGCGGGCGGGAGGTTCCTGAGCGGACCCCGAGGCTCCCCCTAGGGGGTGTCCCGGACCCGCCCCGTACCGGGTCCGCGGCATCGCGGCGGACCCGGCGGGGAACGGCCCTCAGGCGGGAACGATGTTGACCAGCTTCGGCGCGCGGACGATGACCTTGCGGATTCCGGCGCCGTCCAGGGCGGCCCGGACCCTGTCGTCCGCCAGGGCCGCCTGCTCCAGGTCCGCGTCGGAGACGGACGGGGAGACCTCCAGGCGGGCCTTGACCTTGCCCTTGATCTGGACGACGCAGGTGACGGTCTCGTCGACCACGTACGCGGGGTCGGCGACGGGGAAGTCGCGGTGCACCACGGAGTCCTCGTGGCCCAGCCGGTGCCACAGTTCCTCGGCGATGTGCGGGGCCAGCGGGGCGATCATCAGGACCAGGTGCTCGGCGACCGTGCGGGGCACCGCGCCCGCGTTCTTGGTGACGTGGTTGTTCAGCTCGGTGATCTTGGCGATGGCGGTGTTGAAGCGCAGCCCGGCCAGGTCCTGCCGGACGCCGTCGACCGCCTTGTGCAGGGCGCGCAGCGTGTCGCCGTCCCTCTCCGGGTCCAGCTCCCGGTCGACGACGGTGACCTCGCCGCTCTGCTCGTCGACGACATTGCGCCACAGCCGCTGCAGCAGCCGGTACTGGCCGACGACCGCGCGGGTGTCCCAGGGCCGCGAGACGTCCAGCGGGCCCATCGCCATCTCGTACAGGCGCAGGGTGTCCGCGCCGTACTCGGCGCAGATCTCGTCCGGGGTGACGGCGTTCTTCAGGGACTTGCCCATCTTGCCCAGCAGCCGGGAGACCTTGTCGCCCTGGTGGTAGTAGGCGCCGTCGCGCTCCTCGACCTCGGCGGCCGGGACGGCGATGCCGCGGCTGTCCCGGTAGACGTAGGCCTGGATCATGCCCTGGTTGAACAGCTTGTGGAAGGGCTCGGCGGAGGAGATGTGCCCCAGGTCGAACAGGACCTTGGACCAGAAGCGCGCGTACAGCAGGTGCAGTACGGCGTGTTCGGCGCCGCCGACGTACAGGTCGACGCCGCCGGTCGGCATGGACTCGCGCGGGCCCATCCAGTACCGCTCGACCTCGGGGTCGACCAGCTTCTCGGTGTTGTGCGGGTCCAGGTAGCGCAGCTCGTACCAGCAGGAACCGGCCCAGTTGGGCATGGTGTTGGTCTCGCGGCGGTACGGGCGCGGGCCCCGGCCGTCGCCCAGGTCCAGGGTGACGTGGACCCAGTCGTCGTTGCGGGACAGCGGGGTCTCGGGCTGGGTGTCGGCGTCGTCCGGGTCGAAGGTGCGCGGGGAGTAGTCGTCGACCTCGGGCAGTTCCAGCGGCAGCATCGACTCGGGCAGGGCGTGGGCGACGCCGTCCTCGTCGTAGACGATCGGGAAGGGCTCGCCCCAGTAGCGCTGGCGGCTGAACAGCCAGTCCCGCAGGCGGAAGTTGACGGTGCCCTTGCCGATGCCGGTGCGCTCCAGCCATTCGGTGGTGCGCGCCTTGGCCTCGGTGACGCCCAGGCCGTTCAGGTCGACGCCCTCGCCCGCGGAGTTGGTCAGGACGGCCTCGTACGAGCTGAAGGCGTCGGCCCACTCGGCGGGGTCGGTGCCGCGTCCGTCGGTGGGCTCGACAACGCAGCGCATGGGCAGTTCGAAGGCGCGGGCGAAGGCGAAGTCGCGGCTGTCGTGGGCGGGGACGGCCATGATCGCGCCGGTGCCGTAGCCCATCAGGACGTAGTCGGCGACGAAGACGGGGACCTGCTCGCCGCTGACCGGGTTGCGGGCGAAGGCGCCGGTGAAGACGCCGGTCTTCTCCTTGGCGTCGGCCTGCCGCTCGACGTCGGACTTGGCGGCGGCCTGCTTGCGGTAGGCGGCGACGGCCTCGGCGGGGGTGGCGTGGCCGCCGGTCCACACCTGGTGGGTGCCCTCGGGCCAGGCGGCCGGGACGATCCGGTCGACCAGCTCGTGCTCGGGGGCCAGCACCATGTAGGTGGCGCCGAACAGGGTGTCCTGACGGGTCGTGAAGACGGTGATGGCCTCCTCGCCGACGGGGAAGTCGACGCGGGCGCCCTCGGAGCGGCCGATCCAGTTGCGCTGCTGCAGCTTGATCGCCTCGGGCCAGTCCAGGCCGTCCAGGTCGTCCAGCAGGCGGTCGGCGTAGGCGGTGATGCGCATGTTCCACTGGCGCAGCTTGGCCTTGAAGACGGGGAAGTTGCCGCGTTCGGAGCGCCCGTCCGCGGTGACCTCCTCGTTGGCCAGTACGGTGCCCAGGCCCGGGCACCAGTTGACGGGTGCGTCGGAGGCGTAGGCCAGCCGGTACTCGCCCAGCAGGCTCGCGCGTTCGGCGGCGTCCAGCTCGTTCCAGGAGCGCCCTTCGCCGGGGACGGCGCGCTCACCACTGGCGAACTGGGCGATCAGCTCGTCGATGGGCCGGGCCTTGGCGGCCTCCTCGTCGTACCAGGAGTTGAAGATCTGCAGGAAGATCCACTGGGTCCACTTGTAGTACTCGGGGTCGATCGTCGCGAAGGACCGCCGCCGGTCGTGGCCCAGGCCCAGCCTGCGCAGCTGGGCCCGCATGTTCGCCATGTTGGCCTCGGTGGAGACCCGCGGGTGGGTGCCGGTCTGCACCGCGTACTGCTCGGCGGGCAGGCCGAAGGCGTCGAAGCCCAGGGTGTGCAGGACGTTGTGGCCGGTCATGCGCTGGTAGCGGGCGGAGACATCGGTGGCGATGTAGCCCAGCGGGTGCCCGACGTGCAGTCCCGCACCGGAGGGGTACGGGAACATGTCCATGATGAACTTCTTGGGCCGGGCGGCGACGGCGGGATCCCCGGCCAGGTCACCGCTCGGGTTGGGCGCCTCGTACGTGCCCTGCGCGTCCCAGAAGTCCTGCCAGCGTGCCTCAATACCGGCCGCGGTGGCGGCGGTGTAGCGATGGGGCGCCGACTCGGAGGTGGCGGTCCCCGACGCGTCGGCGGCGGAGGAGTTGGTCTCGCTCATGATCCTCAAAGCTCCATGGGTCGTCTCTGCCTGCGGTCCGGAAACGAAAAATCCCCTCGCACAGGAGGGGACGCCGCGCCGATGCCGACCGAGGTTCTCCGTCGGTCGGGACTGATCAGCGCGGCCCGCTAAGCAGAAGGCGTACGGCACGCATGGCGTCAGGGTACCGCAGCCCCCACACCCCTCGCGACGAGGTAAGCCCCGCCCCGGTCCACCCCACCGAAGCCCAGCCGACCGCCCAACCGATCCCAGCGCCCGAGACGGACACCCAACCGAAGACGGCCCCTCAAGGCGGACACCCAACCAACCACCGCGACCCACAACGGCCACCGAACCGACCACCGTGACCAAAGGCAGACACCGAACCGACCACCGTGACAAAAGGCGGACACCGAACCGACGACCGCGACCGACGACGATGGGGGTGCGGGTGGCGAAGCCCCCGCCCCGCGCGGCGCCAGCCCGCGCAAAAACAACGAAAGCGACGAGGTCCACGCTCTCCGTGGACACACGTCGCCTCCGCTTTCGTGGAGCTAAGGAGAATTGAACTCCTGACCTCCTGCATGCCATGCAGGCGCTCTACCAACTGAGCTATAGCCCCGTGCTGCTTCCGCCTGGTTTCCCTGGCGGCGACGCCAACATTACACGGTCGGGGCGGCCCACCACCAAATCGTTTCCCGTGGAGGGGGACGGGGGCCGGACGGCGGTGCCGGGGAGGGGAGTTGGGGGGCCGGCAGGGCCGGTGCCTCAGGCGGTGGCGAAGGTGTAGAAGCGCTTGAGGGTGCAGTGCTCGTCGAGGAGCCTGCCGTAGATGGGCTCGCCTTCGAGTTCCCGGTAGGTCTCGATGGGGTCGCCTTTTATGATCAGCGCCCGCGCGCACTCCTCGCACCAGTACTGGTAGTCGGGGTTGACGGGCTCCATGTCGCGGACGATGGGCGTACCGCTGCCGCACCAGTCGCATTTCCTCCTGTGTGCACCCATCGCTCAGCTCCAGCTGTGGCCGCAGGCCGTACACACGTAGGAGACGCCGCCGTTGTCCCCGAGGACCTGGGCGACATGGGCGGATCCGCAGGACGGGCAGTTCAGGTGCGTTCTCACGGAGGCGGCCTCGTTCGCGGAACTCGCTACGCCGAGGAGCGGGATCTCCTCGGGGTTGCGCGCAGGCATCGCCTCTCCCTCCCGCCGGACCGGTGTCCCCCCGTCCGGCCGTACCGATTCTGCCACGGCCCGGCCACTACGGTCAGCGATGCCTTACGGGCAGACCGTCCACAGCGCGGGGAGCCCCTGGTCCCCCGACCGCACCCGAGGACGTGCCCACCCGAAGCCCAACCTGAAACCCCCGACCACAGGGTCCAGAAGAAGCCCCCGCCCCACCCGACGACCACACCGCGAGGCAGCCACCGACCAACGACCGCACCCGAAGGCGGCCCCCCAGCCGACGACGACGGCCCCCAAAGCCAGACACCCACCCAACCACCGCGACCAACAACGGCCACCGAACCGACAACCTCGACCCACGACGATGGGGGTGCGGGTGGCGAAGCCCCCGCCCCGCGCGGCGCCAGCCCGCGCAAAAACAACGAAAGCGACGAGGTCCACGCCTTCCGTGGACACACGTCGCCTCCGCTTTCGTGGAGCTAAGGAGAATTGAACTCCTGACCTCCTGCATGCCATGCAGGCGCTCTACCAACTGAGCTATAGCCCCGTGTTCTTCCCGCCCGGCGGGCGAACAAGAAGAACCTTAGCCTGCGGGAAGCCGGAAAGTGAAATCCGGCCCCGGGTGCCCCGCGGGCGGCTCAGTCGTCGTCGCCGAGGACGGGTTCGGGCAGGGTGCCCGCGTTGTGTTCGAGGAGCCGCCAGCCGCGCGCGCCCTCGCCGAGCACGGACCAGCAGCAGTTGGAGAGGCCGCCGAGGCTCTCCCAGTGGTGCGGTTCCAGGCCGAGCAGGCGCCCGATGGTGGTCCGCAGGGTGCCGCCGTGGCTGACCACGACGAGGGTGCCGTCCTCGGGCAGCTTGGCGGCGTGCGCGAGGACCACGGGGGCGGCGCGGTCGGCGACCTCGGTCTCCAGTTCGCCGCCGCCGCGGCGCACCGGCTCGCCGCGCTTCCAGGCGGCGTACTGCTCGCCGTGCCGGGTGATGATCTCCTCGTGGGTGAGGCCCTGCCAGACGCCCGCGTAGGTCTCGCGGAGCGCCTCGTCGTGGGTGACCTCCAGGCCGGTGAGCGCGGCGAGCTGGGCGGCGGTGTCCGCGGCGCGGCTGAGGTCGGAGGCGATGATCGCCTGCGGTTCCAGGGAGGCGAGCAGCCGGGCGGCACGGCGGGCCTGGCCGACGCCGGCCTCGGTCAGCGCGATGTCGGTGCTGCCCTGGAAGCGGCGCTCCAGGTTCCAGGCGGTCTGCCCGTGCCGCCACAGGATGATCCGGCGGCCCTTGCGGGGCGCGCGCTCCCGGGCCGCCTCCTCCTGCCGGGCGGAGGCCCCGGCGGACCCGGCGGTCGCGGGCCCCGGCGGTGACTGCGGCTGGGCGGGGGTGGTCACCGCATCTCCCCGCCGAGCTCCCGCAGCTCGGGCGCGACCTCGGCGGCCTCCTGGCGCTGCGCGTACTCGGCGCCCTTGCCGCGGGTGGCCTTGGCCTCCTCGGGCAGTTCCAGCTCCGGGCAGTCCTTCCAGAGCCGCTCCAGGGCGTAGAAGACGCGCTCCTCGCTGTGCTGCACATGGACCACGACGTCGACGTAGTCGAGCAGGATCCAGCGGGCGTCGCGGTCGCCCTCGCGGCGGACCGGCTTGGCGCCGAGGTCCTTGTTGAGGCGCTCCTCGATCGCGTCGACGATGGACTTGACCTGGCGGTCGTTGGGCGCGGAGGCGAGGAGGAAGGCGTCCGTGATGGAGAGCACATCGCTGACGTCGTAGGCGATGATGTCGTGCGCGAGCTTGTCGGCCGCGGCCTGGGCGGCGGTGGTGACGAGTTCGATGGCGCGGTCCGTGGCGGTCATTCCTGGCTTTCGTTCGGCGATGCGGGGCGGTGTGCCGGCCCGGTCGGCCCGGTCGTGGGCACGGCTTCCAGGATCTCACGTACCTCCGGCGTCCCCGGGACGGGCGGAACGCTGGTGCACAGCCGTGACCCGGGCCGCGGGGGCCGGCCGCGCCGCCGCCCGCCCCCGCCCGCCGTGCCCGGCCGGTGCCGCCGGGTTCAGTCCGGCTTCGGCGGCTCGTAGTCGCCGCCGAGCTGCACCAGGACGTCGGCGTTGGCCGGGACCTTGCCCTTGCCCGCGGCGCTCGCGGGCAGGCCGAGGGTCTTGGCCACCTCGACGGCCTGCTGCTTGCGGGACGGGTCGGCGTAACGGACCTGGGAGTCGCCGGTGTGCTGCCCGCTGCCGCCGTCGACGAAGGTGAAGCCGCCGTTGACCAGGCTGACCCGGGCGCTGTCGACCTCGTCCCGGCCCTCCTCGCCCCCGGTGCCGCCGCGGACGCCGACGCGCAGGGCGTCGCCCTTCTCGGGTGCCTTGACGGTGCCGCCGAGGACCTTCCCGACCACCTCGTCGGTGGCCGCGCGGCTCAGGGTGCCGTCGTCCCGCACGGGCAGCAGCGCGGTCTCGTAGTCGCCGCCCTTGGCGCGTTCGGCGAGGCCCGCGAGGAAGGCGCCGAGTTCGCGTTCGGGCAGCGAGGGGTCGAGGATCTGCGCCAGGGACTGCACGGTGACGGTGGCGCCCTGGGTGTCGGAGGAGAGCTTGCGCAGTACGCCCTGCATGACCTGGCCGAAGCGTTCCAGCTGGGCGGTGGGCTGCTCGCCGGGGGCGCGGTAGGTGGCGTAGGCGACGGCCATCGGACCGCTGAGGGTCTGCGCCTCGCCCTTGTGCACCAGCGGGGCCTCGCCCTTCTTCGCCTTCGGCGCGGGCACGTCGGTGTCGGTGGTGACCTCGATGCTGCCGACGAGTTCGACGAGGTTGTTCAGGTACGGGGTGTCCAGCCGCCAGGTGCCCTCGACGCGGGTGCCGAGCAGGGTGTCGACGGCCTCGCTGGTGCCGCTGGACCCGTCCTGGTCCACGGACTTGGCGAGGGTGGTCGCGCTCCCGTCGTCCCCGGCGACGGCGAGCGAGTTGGGCAGCAGTACGGTGCTGCCGCGCCCGGTGGTGGTGTTGTCGACGAGCAGCGCGGTGGAGGTGCCGCCGCCCTTGGTGTTGTGCAGATGGACCAGGATCATGTTCCGCTTCTGCGGACCCGCGGCCTCGGCGCCGCCCTCGTCCTGTCCGGCGCCGAGCCCCGGTATCTTCCCCGCGGACCAGAGGTATCCCCCGCCGCCGAGCAGGGTGAGCACCAGGACGCAGATCAGCGCCAGGCGGCGGCTGCGCCCGCGCCGCTTGGCCTCCTCGCGCCGCTCGGTACGGCTCTCGGTGAACTTCAGCCAGTCGATGACGTCCTCGGAGTCCTCGGTGGGCTCCTCGACGAAGGAGAACTGCTCGGTGCCGTAGTCCTCCCCGCCCCGCTCGCCGAACTGGTCCCGCTCACCGAACTCGTCCTGCCCGCCGAAATCGCCCTGCCCCTCGTCGCTCTCCCGCCCGTGCCCGGGCGCGGGCGCCCGCCGGGACTGCTGCGGGATCCGGTCCGCCTCGCCGAGCCCGGTCCGGCCCTGGCCGGGCTGCGGTGCGGTGTCCCCGAGCTGCGCGTAGGGATCCCCCGGCGGCACCGGCGGCTGCTGCCCGGTGCCGTCCCCGAGCGGACCGTACGGGTCCTGGGCGCCGGGGCCCTGCCCGCCCTGGTGGCCGCCGGTGGCGTACGGGTCGTGGGCCGGCTGCTGCCCGTACCCCGGCTGCGCGTAGGGAGACGGCTGCTCGTACGGGGAGGTCGGGTAGGGCTGGCCGTAGCCCTGGGACTCGTAGGGGGACGCGTAGCCCTGCGGCTCGTACCCCTGGGAGGCGGGCTGTTCGTAGCCGGAGGGGTCATAGCCCTGCCGGCCGGAGGTCTCGAAGTCCTGGGGCCGGTACGGCTGTTGGGGGCCGGTGTCCTGGGCGTACGGGTCGTAGCCGTAGCCCTGGCTCTGGCCCTGGGACTGGTCGTGGGAGTACGAGGAGTACGGGGACGGGTCGGCGTAGGGCTGCTGCCGGCCGTACGGGTCGTAGGAGTCCTGCGGGGGCGGGGCGTCCGGGACCCTGCGGTACACGGGGGCGCCCGAGGCGTCGTAGCCGACGAGTTCGTAGGACTCGCCGGCGGGGTCCCGGTGCCCGTCCTCGCCGTATCCGCGGTAGCCGTCGCTCATGGTGCGCCTCCGCCCCGGGGTGTGCCGCCGCGGTACAGGGCTCTCTTGTCGATGTACCGCACCACTCCGTCCGGCACCAGATACCAGACCGGGTCCCCCGCCGCGACCCTCGCGCGGCAGTCCGTCGAGGAGATGGCCAGCGCCGGGACCTCGACGAGGGAGACCCCGCCGTCCGGGAAGCCGGGGTCGGCGAGGACGTGGCCGGGGCGGGTGACGCCGATGAAGTGGGCGAGGGAGAAGAGTTCCCCGGAGTTCTTCCAGGTGAGGATCTGGCCGAGGGCGTCGGCGCCGGTGATGAAGAAGAGGTCGGCGTCGGGGTCGAGGGCGTGCAGCTCGCGCAGGGTGTCGGTGGTGTAGGTGGCACCGCCGCGGTCGATGTCGATCCGGCTGACCGAGAACTGCGGGTTCTCGGCGGTGGCGATCACCGTCATGAGGTAGCGGTCCTCGGCGGGGGTGACGTCCCGCTGGCTCTTCTGCCAGGGCTGCCCGGTCGGCACGAACACCACCTCGTCGAGGTGGAACCGGGCGGCGACCTCACTGGCGGCGACCAGGTGCCCGTGGTGGATCGGGTCGAAGGTTCCGCCCATGACGCCCAGGCGGCGCTTGACCGTGCTCACCGGACCGGCCGGCTTGTCCTGCTCTCCCATGCGTGCAGACCCTACCGGCCCGGCCGCGGGGGCCGGGGCGGAAGGGGCGGCCCCGGGCTTCCTCAGCGGTCGCGGTTGAAGCGGGTGGTGATCCAGAGCAGCAGCAGGAGGGCGAACAGGGCGCCGCCGCCGGTGAGATAGGGGTTGAGGCTTTCGTGGTTGCCGCCGTGCTCGCCGCCCTCGGAGGCGAGAGTGACCAGCTGGGCGGCGGTGCTGTGGAGGCTCATCGTGACCTATCCGGGAGCGGGGAGCGGGCAGCGGACAAAGAACTGCCGCCATCGTATGCGGGGCCCTCACGCCCCCACACGCCGACTCGGCACTTCGGCGCCCTCGCGGCCTTCGTGCCGGAGTCGGCGGATTTCGCGGGTACGGGCCCCGGCCCGCGATGTGGCCAAGAGCACGGCGGGCAGGGGGACGTGCGGGCGGCGGGACGGGAGGGCCGCCGGGGCCGCCGTGCCATGGGTGGGCGTGAGCGGTCCGGGCCGGTCAGTCGCGGTCGCGGTAGCCGCGGAGCAGTAGCCAGGCCAGGAGCACCGCGCCGAGGACCGAGACCACGATCACCACGCGCAGCAGATTGCCGGCGCCTTGTTCCGCTGCCAGGTCCGTGGCGAGCAGCACCGGGTGCGCGTCGTGCATGGCGGACTCTCCTGGTTCGGGTGGCTCCCGGCTGTTCCGGTGGCTCCGGTTCACGGTAGCTCCGCCCGGTTTCGCCGCCTCGGGCGGGGCCTCGACCGAGGGGCGCGCGGGGTGTGCGCGGCGGCTGCCGGGCCCTGGTCGCGCGCCCGTGGCGGAACCTTCCACCCTGCTCCGGGCGTCCTACTGTGAGGCCGGGGCGGCAGGCTCTTTGGCGATCGACGCCCGTATGCGCTCCCTGTGCGCTCCATTTCGACCACTGCCCGATGGGGGATTCATGACTGAAGGCTTCGAGAAGGTCCCGAGCAGGCAGCGCAGGCGGTTTCCCGGGATCTCCTCCCGGGCGTACGAGCACCCGGCCGACCGGTCGGCGCTGGTCGCGCTGCGCAAGCTGAGCGGTTTCGACACCGTCTTCAAGACGCTCAGCGGGCTCCTGCCGGAGCGGAGCCTGCGGTTGCTGTTCCTCTCGGACTCGGTACGCGTCTCGGACGCGCAGTTCGCCCACCTCAACGACATGCTGCGGGACGCCTGCTACATCCTGGACCTGGAGAAGGTCCCGCCGCTCTACGTCACCCAGAACCCGCGGCCGAACGCCATGTGCATCGGCCTCGACGAGCCGATCATCGTGCTGACCACGGGACTTGTGGAACTCCTCGACGAGGAGGAGATGCGCGCGGTCGTCGGCCACGAGGTGGGCCACGCCCTCTCCGGCCACTCCGTCTACCGCACGGTCCTGCTCTTCCTGACCAACCTCGCCGTGAAGGTCTCCTGGATCCCGCTGGGCAGCGTCGCGATCTACGCCATCGTCACCGCGCTGCGCGAGTGGTTCCGCAAGTCGGAGCTGTCGGCGGACCGGGCCGGGCTGCTCGTCGGCCAGGACATCCAGGCCTCGATGCGCGGACTGATGAAGCTCGCGGGCGGCAACCACCTGCACGAGATGAACGTCGACGCCTTCCTCGCCCAAGCCGAGGAGTACGAGCACTCCGGTGACCTGCGCGACTCCGTGCTCAAGATCATGAACGTACTGCCGCGTTCGCACCCCTTCACCACCGTGCGGGCGGCCGAGCTGAAGAAGTGGGCGGCCTCCCGGGACTTCCAGCGGATCATGGACGGCCACTACCCGAAGCGGGAGGAGGACAAGGAGGCCTCGGTCTCCGACTCCTTCCGGGCCTCGGCCGCGCACTACGCCAACGACATAAAGAGCTCCAAGGACCCGCTGATGAAGCTGGTCAGCGACCTCGCGGGCGGCGCGGGCGACCTCGGCGGCAAGGTGCGGGACAGGTTCACCGGCGGCGGCCGGGGCAACGCCCCGGGCGGCCGTTCCGAGGAGGCCGAGAACTCCGGGGGTTCCGGCGGTTCCGGCGCGGACGGCTCCGGTACGGACGGCTCGGGCGAGTCCGGGGACGGACGCCGGCAGTAGCGGCTCGCGGGGGCGGGCGGCGGGCGTCAGCCGGTGGGGGCGGTCTGCGGGCGTCAGCCGGTCGGTGCCGCGGCCCGCCCCTTCGCGCCGCCGCCCGCCGGGTGCGGGGCGAGGGCGCCGCAGAGCGCGGTCGCCGCGCCCCGCGCATAGGGGTCGGTGCCCGCGGCCGGGCCCTTGCCGCTGGCCCGCTGCCCGGCGAGCACGGGGCTGAAGCCGCCGGCCCAGTCGACCGCGCAGTCCAGCGGCCCGGCCTGGACGTAGGAGACGAGGAGCTCGGCGCGGTGGGCGCGCAGGTCCTCGCGGTCGAAGCGGAAGTGCAGTTCGCGGTGGACGGTGAAGAGCGAGGGCTCGACGCCGCCCGCCTGGCCCGCGGGGCGCACCGCGTAGACGAAGGTGTGCTCCGAGGTGACCTCAAGGGTGCGGGAGTCGGCCTCGGCGGCGTGCACGGTGCCCTGGACGCGGATCTCGGGGTCGGCCAGGCGCACGGTGCCCGGGTTGAGGCGGACCGCCCAGCCGGTGGCCGCGTACCGGGCGCCGGGCACCGGACGGGCGAAGCTCTCGTCGAACTGCGCGGTCTGGCCGGGGTCGAGCAGCTCGCGTACCGGCTCCGTGCTGCCGCCGCCGACCACCTGCGGGTCGAGCGAGGAGGCGACCAGGTAGTCCTTGGCGGTGGTCAGGGCGGACATGATCTGGCTGTCCGAGAAGTGCGGGGTGGGTTTGGCGGCGGGCAGCCTGATGCCCTCGCCGCCGATCGCGAAGCGGGCCGCCGGGCTCTTCCGGAAGAGCGCCCGCACCGTCGGCGCCCCCGGGACCCGGCCGGGCGGCGCCAGCGGTATCACGGTCATCCGCAGCGGTTCGGTGCGCCGTCCGGAGGCGGTCGGCGACTGGTAGGGGTGGCGGACCCCGATGTAGATGGCGGTGCCGAAGGCCACGGCGAGCAGCAGCACCAGGACGAGGGCCTGCCGGGTCAGCCCGCGGTGCAGCCGGGGCGTGCGGCGGACGGCGGGGATGTGGTCCGGGTCGGCGATGCGCTCCTCGGCGGAGAACTCCTGCAGCTGGGCAGCGCGGACGAACGATTCGTCGAAGACGACGGATCGGTACTCGTCGTCGCCACCACCGGGAGCGCCCTCGGGTGTGCCCTGCGGTGGGTCTCCTGGCCCGCTCATACCTTCAGAGTAGGTCGCGGCGGACCCCCGTAAACGCGCGGGTATGCGACAACTTGCGGCGGCTTTCGGCCCGACGCGCCCCCGCGCCGCTCCCCCGCCGGGCCCCGCGCAGGTCGGGGGCGCCGCGTCCGTCCCGGCGCGGTCCCGGCCGCCGTACGCGTGGTGGGCCTCAGGGCGTGCGGGCGGCGCCGGAGAGTTCCTCCTGGCCGCCGCGGATCCGGTCGGCGGATCCGGCGGGGGCGCCCTTGTCGACCTCGCTGGAGCTGGCCGGGCGGCCGGGCTCGGGGTTGCCGGAGGCGGAGGCGCCCCGGTAGACGGCGGTGAAGGCGAGGGCGACCACGCCGACGCCCATCACCACGGCGAGCATCCAGGCCACCGGGCGGTGCCAGCGGGCGTAGCCGCCGTACGAGCCGTAGCCGTCCTCCAGGTCGCCGAAGTCCTCGGGGCCGTAGGCCTCGTCGGGAAGGTGGCGGCCCTCGGTGGACGGGGCCCGCCACAGGCGGCCCCGGCGGATCTCCTCCGCCTCGGCGGCCGCGGCCCGGGCGCGGGCGGCGGCGAGGAGGCGCTCCACCGCGCTGGGTTCGTGGACGGGTGCCGCACGGACGAAGTCCTCGTCGAACACCACGGTCGCGGACTCCTCGTCCGCGCCCCCGTGGTCGTGGTTCTCGTCGGGGTCGCGGCCGTCGTGCGACGGTGTGCCCCCCACGTCCTTCGGCACGCTGCCCAGAGTAGACCCGCTGGACCGCTTTGTGCAGGGGGCCTTGTGCGGGGGCCCGGGATTCTCAGCCGCGGGTGTGGCCGTCGCCGGTGAGGATGTACTTGGTGCTGGTCAGCTCGGGCAGGCCCATGGGGCCGCGGGCGTGCAGCTTCTGGGTGGAGATGCCGATCTCGGCGCCGAAGCCGAACTGGCTGCCGTCGGTGAAGCGCGTCGAGGCGTTGACGGCGACCGTGGTGGAGTCCACCAGCTGGGTGAAGCGGCGGGCGGTGCGCTGCGAGGTGGTGACGATCGCCTCGGTGTGCCCGGAGGACCAGAGCCGGATGTGCTCCACGGCCTGCTCCAGGGAGTCGACAATCCCGGCGGCGATGTCGTACGAGAGGTACTCGGTCTCCCAGTCCTCGACGGTGGCCTCCACGACGGTGGCCTTGGTGCCCTCCGCGTAGGGCAGCAGCCGCTGGTCGGCGTGGACGGTGACCCCGGCCTCCGCGAGGGCGTCCAGGGCGCGCGGCACGAAGGCGTCGGCGATGTCCTGGTGGACGAGGAGGGTCTCGGCGGCGTTGCAGACGCTGGGGCGCTGCGCCTTGGAGTTGACGAGGATGTCGACGGCCATGTCGAGGTCGGCCTCGGCGTCCACGTACACATGGCAGTTGCCGGTGCCGGTCTCGATGACGGGCACCGTGGAGCCCTCGACGACGGTGCGGATGAGGGAGGCGCCGCCGCGCGGGATGAGGACGTCGACGAGTCCGCGGGCGCGCATGAGTTCGCGTACCGATTCGCGGTTCTCGCCGGGGACGAGCTGGATCGCGTCGGCGGGCAGGCCCGCGCCGCCGACCGCGTCCCGCAGCACGCGCACCAGGGCGGTGTTGGAGCGGTGGGCGGAGGAGGAGCCGCGCAGGAGTACGGCGTTGCCGGACTTCAGGCAGAGCGCGGCGGCGTCGACGGTGACATTGGGACGGGCCTCGTAGATGATCCCGACGACGCCGAGCGGGACGCGGACCTGGCGCAGGTCGAGGCCGTTCGGCAGGGTCGAGCCGCGGACGACCTCGCCGACCGGGTCGGGCAGGACGACGACCTCGCGGACGTCGGCGGCGATGGCGCGTACCCGCTCCGGGGTGAGGGTGAGCCGGTCGACCACGGACTCGGCGGTGCCGGCCTCGCGGGCGGCGGCGACGTCCTCGGCGTTGGCCTCGACGATCTCGCGGGTGCGGACCTCCAGGGCGTCGGCGATCGCGAGGAGGGCGTCGTCCTTGACCGCGCGCGGCAGCGGGGCGAGGTCCGCCGCGGCGGCCCGGGCGCGGTAGGCGGCCCGGACGACCGGCGTCATGTTGTCGTACGGCGAAACCGAGGGCAGCGAGGTCATGCCCCGAGGGTAGGCGACGCCACCAGTCGGATGGTCCGGTTCCAGGGGGTGAGACGGTCTGCGGGGGTGCGGGGCGGGGCGGCGGGCGTGCGGCGCCCGGCCGTGCCCGGTCGGCGGAGGCCGGGACGGCGGCTCGCCAGAGGCCGGGCCGCCGGGCGCTCGGAGGGGGTGCACGCCGACCGGGTCAGAACGGGTGCACGCCCATCGGGGAGGCCGGCGGCGGACCGTATCCGGCGGCGATCCGCAGGTGGTAGGTGTCCCGGTCGATGACTTCGAGGCCGACGATCTCCCAGGGCGGCAGCCGGGCGCTCAGCCGGTGCTCGCCCCACAGCCGCAGGGCGACCGCGGCGGCGTCGTGCAGGTCCCGGGCCTCCTCCCAGTAGCGGACCTCGGCGTGGTTGCCCGCGTAGCGGCTGGTCAGCAGGAAGGGGTGGTCGTGGGCCAGCTGCTCCAGGGCGCGGCGCACCTCGGCGAGCGGGGTCTCGGCACCGGAGACGCTGAGCGTGACGTGCCACAGCCGGGGCCCGTCGGCCGGTTCCGCCGTGCGGTCGTCGAGGCGCTCCCCGGCGGCGACGCTGGTGAGCCGGGGCTGCTGTCCCTGGTCCCGTCCGCGGGCCGCGCCGCCGGTGCGGGACGCCGTCTGGGGGCGCACTTTTCTCACGGCGACCTCCTTCGCGCAATGCCCGTGCCGCAATTTCCTGCAACAAAGTGGAGCAGGCGGGGCGCTCCCGCGGGAGCGTTTTCCGGAAGGTCCCTCAGCCGAGGCAGGAAGATCTCCGGCCATCCCCGGCTATTTATGCAAAAGCACCAGATCGTCGCGGTGTACCACTTCCCGCTCGTACGCCGGACCGAGGTCCCGGGCGAGATCCCGGGTGGAACGCCCGATGAGCTGGGGAATCTCCCGGGCGTCGAAGCTGACCAGGCCCCGGGCGACGGCCCGGCCCGCCGGATCGCGCAGTTCGACCGGGTCCCCGGCGGCGAACTCGCCCTCGACGCCCGCGAGTCCCGCGGGCAGCAGCGACTTGCGGCCGTCCACCACCGCGCGTACCGCGCCCTCGTCCAGAAGCAGGGCGCCGCGCGGCGTGGAGGCGTGCTGGAGCCAGAGCAGACGGTCCGCGCTGCGGCGCCCGGTGGCGTGGAAGTACGTACCCGTGTCCCGTCCGGCGAGCGCGTCCGCGGCCCGGACCGCGGAGGTGAGCACCACCGGGATGCCCGCGGCGGCGGCGATCCGCGCGGCCTCCACCTTGGTGGCCATGCCGCCGGTGCCGACGCCCGCCTTGCCCGCGCTGCCGATCTCGACGCCGTCCAGGTCGGCGGGGCCCCGGACCTCCGCCAGGCGCGTGCTGCCGGGCTTCGCGGGGTCGCCGTCGTAGACGCCGTCCACGTCGGAGAGCAGGACCAGGAGGTCGGCGCGGACCAGGTGGGCGACGAGGGCGGCGAGGCGGTCGTTGTCGCCGAAGCGGATCTCGTCGGTGGCGACGGTGTCGTTCTCGTTGACGACGGGCAGCGCGCCCATGGCGAGCAGCTTGTCCAGGGTGCGCGAGGCGTTGCGGTGGTGGGCGCGGCGGCTGGTGTCGTCGGTGGTGAGCAGCACCTGCCCGACCCGGACGCCGTAGCGCGCGAAGGAGGCCGTGTAGCGGGCGACGAGGAGCCCCTGTCCGACGCTGGCGGCGGCCTGCTGGCGGGCCAGGTCCCGGGGGCGGCGGCGCAGCCCGAGCGGGGCGAGCCCGGCGGCGATGGCGCCGGAGGAGACGAGCACCACCTCGCGGGCCCCGCCTTCGGGGGCGCGCCGGTCGCCGCGGGCGGTCGCGAGGACGTCCACCAGCGCGTCGACCCGGTCCGCGTCGAGGCCGCCGGAGGCCGTGGTCAGCGAGGAGGACCCGACCTTGACGACGACCCTGCGCGCCCCCGCCACCGACTGCCTCGCCCCTGACACGTTCATCTCCGTCCACCGCCCGGCCCAGCGGATCCCTGCCGGTCCGCTGCTCGTGCCGGCAAATCTACGTGAGCGCCCGCACCCGCCGCCCGCCCATTTCAAGGGGCGGACCGCGGCCCCGTCTTCGCGGCGCGGCTACGACTCCTGTACGACTCCCCTACGAGCACTCCACGCGTCCGCGGACCTTTTCTCACCTTTGCGCGCAATGACGTCGGGCAAGATTGCCGGGGGGCCGACAGAAGTCATACGGTCAGTGGTCGGCCATCGACATCCGGGGAGTACCTCCCCTGTGACGGGCCGCCCCCACCCCCTTGTCACACCCGGTCCGATCCCCCGCAGGAGCCCTCCCCGTGTCCTTTGCCGGACTCGCCCCCCGCCGCCTCGTGCAGCTGGGCGCGCTGACCTTGTTGTCCGCGCTGTTCGTCGCGCAGCTCATCGGTGCCTTGCTGCCCAGCGCCCCGCTCCTCGCCGTCGCCGGTGCGGGCGGGCTCGCGCTCGACACGGCCCTCCAGTACAAGCAGCCCGGACTGCTCTCCGCGCTGTCCAAGGTCCGCTTCGACGTCACCGTGCGCCAGCTGCTGCGCGACGCCCTGCTCCTCATCGGCCTGCTGCGGCTCGACGAGGTCGGCCGGGGCGCCCAGGCCGCCGCCACGGTCCTGCTGCTCGGCGGCTACCTCACGCACTTCGCCTGCCAGGCCGCCGCGGTGCTGGTCCGCCGCACCCGCTCGCTGCCGGTGGTGACCCGCAACATCGACGCCTCCGCGCTGCGGCTCTCCACCGCCCCGCCGCGGATCCTCTCCCGCCGCCCGGGGCACCGGCTGCTCGCCTTCTCGGTCCCGGCGACGCTCGGGCTCGCCGTGAGCGCGCTCGGCGGCGAGGGCCTCGGCGCCGTGCTGGGGACCGCCCTCTCGCTGGCGCTGCTGCTCGGCGGCACCGCCTTCCTCGCCACCTGGCTGCTGCCGAAGAAGCGCGCGGTCGACGAGCGCCGGGTGATGGAGTGGATCGACGCCTGGCTCGCGGACTACCAGCCGAAGGTCGCCATGTACTTCTCCGGCGGCGCCTCCTCGGCCTACCAGGCGAACATGTGGCTCTCCACCCTCGCCGGTCTCGACAAGCCGCTGATCGTGCTGCGCGAGCGCTTCATGGTGCAGAAGATCGACGCCACCGACGTACCGGTGATCTGCTACCCCAAGGTCGCCACCATGTTCTCCCTGGAGAACTCCACGCTGAAGATGATGCTGCACCCCGCGAACTCCGGTAAGACCTCCCAGGTGCTGCGCATCCCCACCGTCAAGCACGCCTTCATCAACCACGGCGAGAGCGACAAGCTCTCCTCCTGCAACCCCTACGCCAAGGCCTACGACGAGGTCTGGGTGGCCGGACCCGCGGCCCGCGAGCGCTACGCCCTCGCCGACGTCGGCGTGGAGGACAAGGACATCGTCGAGGTGGGCCGCCCGCAGCTCACCCCCATCCGCCCCTACGCGGGCCCGCCCACGGGTACGTACACCACCGTGCTCTACGCGCCGACCTGGGAGGGCTGGGACGGCAACCCCGGCAACACCTCGGTGGTCCTCGCGGGCGAGAACCTGGTGCGCCGCCTCCTCGCCGACGAGGGCGTCCGCCTGCTCTACAAGCCGCACCCGATGACCGGCTCCGTCGACCCGCGCGCCGGTGCCGCCAACGAGCGCATCATGGCGATGATCCGCGAGGCCAACACCCGCCGCACCGGCGAGCGCCCGGGCCCCGAGGCCGCCGCCGAGCTGACCCGCCGCACCACCGCCCTGGACGAGCTGACCAGCACCTCCTTCCGCAACAGCGCCGACGAGATGGAGCGGATGCTGCTCCAGGGCGCCCCCGACGGCTCCCGGGACGCGGCGATCCTCGCCGCGACGGCGGAGTGGGAGCGCGCCTACTGGGCCTCCTTCCCCGAGTGGGAGCACCAGATCATCACCGGCCCCCGCCCGGCGATCTTCGCCTGCTTCAACGTCGCCGACCTGCTGATCAGCGATGTCTCCAGCGTGGTCTCCGACTGGCTGAGCAGTGAGAAGCCCTACGCCGTCGCCAACACCTCGGGCCTGACCGAGCAGGAGTTCCGCGAGGGCTTCCCGACCGTGCGCGCCGCCACCCTCCTCAGCCCCGGCGCCGAGGAGATCCCGGAGCTGCTCGCCGCGGTGCGCGAACCGGCCAGGGATGGCCTCGGCGCGGAGCGCGCCGCGCTCAAGGAGCACCTGCTCGGCCCGGCCGAGCCGCCGTCCATGGTGCGCTTCCGCGCGGCCGTGGATGCCCTGTCCGCGCGGGCCGACGAGCGCCGGGTGCGGATGGTGGGACGCCTGGACGAGGGCGCCCCCAGCGGAGACCCCGAACTGGTCGACGAGCCCGCCGAGTCGGAGCACGGCGAGAACGGCTCCGGCGCGGAGGACGGCTCCGACACGGCGCACTCGCTGTCCGCGGAGCCCCCGAACGCCGAGGACACCGTCACCGCCTGAGCGGCGGACGGACCCGGCCCGGCGGCACCACCGGCCGGGCCCGGGACGGACAGCACAACCGAGGGCGGCCCGCCCGACTGCGGGCCGCCCTCGGCGCGTTCAGGCGGTCGGCCCGCCGGTCCACCGGCCGACCGGCCCACCAGTCGGCCGACCGGGCGCCGGTCAGCCGGTCAGCACACGTACGCACCGCGCGCACCGTACGCACCACCGCTCACGGCGTGTACAGCCGCTCGGCCGGGATGATCTGCTGGGGCTGGTGGGCGCTGGACCAGAGCAGCTTCATATGGGACTCGCCGCCGCCCTCGGTGTGCTCCACCCTGATCGCGTGCCTGCGGCCCGCCTGGAGGGTGACCGCGGCCCGGTCCACCTTCGGCCCGTGCGGGACCGAGCTGTCCAGGACCAGCTTGCCGTCGATCCACACCCGGGCGGTGTCGTCGGAGACCGTGGTGAGCGTGTACTGCTCCCCGTAGCGGGGCTCGACGGAGCCGGTCCAGCGGGTGCTGAAGTGGTCCGCCGGGATCGAGGCGGCGGGTGAACCGTCGAAGCGGTAGGACTCGTTGACGGTCGGGTCGGTCGAGGTGGCCGCGGGCGGGCCGGAGAACGTCTCATTGGCGTAGCTCTCCGCCTTCAGCCCCGTCCCCTTGCCCTCGCCCGCGGCGGGCGTCGGCTTCAGGCTCAGCTCGATCACCGAGGACGCCGGGGCGGGGGCGGTGCCCGAGGGCGTCAGGTCGAGCCCGTCGCCCGCCGGTGCGACGGCCACCCGCTGCCCGCTGCCGAGGACCCGGGCCCCGGTCACCTCCACCGGCGCCTCGGTCTTCAGGTGCAGCGGCTTTCCGGCGCCGGGCCACTCGTGGACGGCCGCGTACAGCTTGTCGCCCTTGCGGCTCACCGAGCCCCAGGAGGGCTCGGCGACCAGGCCCGCGGCCTCGCTGCCGTACACCGACTCGCCCTGCCCCGCGGTGCGCAGCCACCTGCCCATGGCGGCGAGGCGGTCCAGGGAGGGCGCGGGGACCCGGCCGAGCCGGTCCGGGCCGATGTTGAGCAGGAAGTTGCCGCCGCGACCCGCGACGTCGTTGAGGTTCCGGACGAGCCGCCCGGCCGACTTCCAATGGGTGTCGTGCGCGGCGTAGCCCCAGCTGTCGTTGAGGGTCATGCAGGACTCCCAGAGCTGCCCGGCGACCGGGGCGTCCGGGATCTCCTGCTCGGGGGTGCCGAAGTCGCCCTCGACCACACCGCGCTTGCCGACCCGGTTGTTGATGACCAGGTCCGGGTTCAACTCGCGCAGAT
This sequence comes from Streptomyces physcomitrii, assembly GCF_012273655.1. Taxonomy (GTDB): domain Bacteria; phylum Actinomycetota; class Actinomycetes; order Streptomycetales; family Streptomycetaceae; genus Streptomyces; species Streptomyces physcomitrii. Next base: position 75,078 of record NZ_JAAWWP010000008.1, read on the forward strand.
AGGTCTCCAGTTCCGCCCCGTCCCGGCGGGACCAGCGGTTGACCGGGTTGTCCGTGTCCCATTCGCCGTCGAACCAGAACAGCGCCGGGTCGTAGCTGTCGACCAGCTCCTTGAGCTGCGCGTACATCCGCTTCTTGTACCGGGGGAAGGTCGCCGGATCGGCGAAGTCGGGGTCGTGCCAGTCCCAGATCGAGTAGTAGAAGCCGAGCTTGATGCCCGCGGCGTCGGACTCCTTCTTCAGCTCCGCGAGGAGGTCGCGCCGCTTGTCGAAGGAGGAGTGGTCCCGCAGATTCCAGCGGTTCTGCTTCGTGGGCCACATCGTGTAGCCGTCGTGGTGCTTGCTGGTGAAGACGATGTAGCGCTGCCCGGCGTCCTTGGCCGCCTTGACGACGGCCTTGGCGTCGAACTGCGCCGGGTCGAAGCTCGCGGCCTGCTTCTCGTACGCCTCCTTCGGGATCGCGCACTGCCGCATGATCCACTCCGCGTTCTCGCAGACCGAGCCGTCCGGCCGGGTGTAGGCGCCCTCCAGGTTGGAGTACGCGCCGAAGTGGATGAACATCCCGAACTTGTCCTGCCGGTACCAGCTGGTCCGCTCGGAGGTGAAGGGATCGTCGACCGCGTGGTTGGTGCCGGGGCCGCCCGCGGCCGCCGCCACCCGGCCCGCGGGGGCGGCGGGCGGGGCGGCGCTCACGGCGGGTGCCGTCACGGCCAGCAGGGCGACACCCAGGAGCGGCACAACCGCCCTGAGGGATCTGCGTGTCCGGCCCGTCTTCGCGCGGCCCGCCGGGAACCGGGCCGCCGCCCTGCGGCCTGCGGTCATCCGACCTGTCTTCGTATGCATGGACGCTCCAGGGAGGAGAGGGGGAGGTCTGAGCAGGGCTGGCCAGCCGCATACGGAACCTAGGGAGACATACATCGGATGTCAATGGACCGAACAAGGGGATATGGCGGGAACTTCTCGGCAATACCCCTTCAGAGATCCCACCTTTGAGGTCTGCTTCAGGAGCGCCCGGTCCGCCCCCGCAGATACGGCGAGGAGCCCCGGGCATCGCGCCCAGGGCTCCTCTCCACGGTCTCCGCCGCCTCTCCAACGCCTCCGGCGTCCTTGCCGTCGGTCAGGTCAGAAGGGTTCGAAGTCGTCGTACTCCCGTTCCGCCTCGTCACGTTCGGCCTGCCGGTCCCGGCGGCGCTGGGCGGCCGGGCGCGGGGCCTCGAAGCGGTGGTCCTCGCCGCGGCGGCCGAGCATCTCGGCGCCGGCCATGGCGGTGGGCTCCCAGTCGAAGACGACCGCGTTGTCCTCCGGGCCGATCGCGACGCCGTCGCCGGAGCGGGCGCCCGCCTTCATCAACTCCTCCTCGACACCGAGGCGGTTGAGCCGGTCGGCGAGGTAGCCGACGGCCTCGTCGTTGTTGAAGTCGGTCTGGCGCACCCAGCGTTCGGGCTTCTCGCCGCGGACCCGGAAGAGACCGTCCTCCTCCTGGCTGACGGCGAAGCCCGCGTCGTCGACCGCCTTCGGCCGGATGACGATCCGGGTGGCCTCCTCCTGCGGCCGCGCGGCGCGGGCCCGGGAGACCAACTCGGCGAGCGCGAAGGAGAGTTCCTTCAGACCGAGGTGGGCGACCGCGGAGATCTCGAAGACGCGGTAGCCGCGCTGCTCCAGGTCGGGGCGGACCATCTCGGCCAGGTCCTTGCCGTCCGGTACGTCGATCTTGTTGAGGACGACCACGCGGGGCCGGTCCCCGAGGCCCCCGTACTGCGCGAGCTCCTCCTCGATGATGTCGAGGTCGGAGAGCGGGTCCCGGTCGGACTCCAGGGTCGCCGTGTCGAGTACGTGGACCAGCACGCTGCACCGCTCGACGTGCCGCAGGAACTCCAGGCCGAGGCCCCGCCCCTGGCTCGCCCCGGGGATCAGGCCCGGCACGTCGGCGACCGTGTAGACGGTGGAACCGGCGGTCACCACACCGAGGTTGGGCACCAGGGTGGTGAAGGGGTAGTCGGCGATCTTCGGCTTGGCGGCCGAGAGCACCGAGATCAGCGAGGACTTGCCCGCGCTCGGGTAGCCGACCAGGGCGACATCGGCGACCGTCTTGAGTTCCAGGACGACATCGTGCAGGTCGCCGGGCTCACCGAGCAGCGCGAAGCCGGGGGCCTTGCGGCGGGCGGAGGCGAGGGCGGCGTTGCCGAGCCCGCCCCGGCCGCCCTCGGCGGCGACATAGGTGGTGCCGTGGCCCACCAGGTCGGCGAGGACGTTGCCCTGCTTGTCGAGGACCACCGTGCCGTCCGGCACCGGCAGCACCAGGTCCTGCCCGTCCTTGCCGGAGCGGTTGCCGCCCTCGCCGGGCTTGCCGTTGGTGGCCTTGCGGTGCGGGCTGTGGTGGTAGTCGAGCAGGGTGGTCACCGACTGGTCGACGACCAGGGTGACATCCCCGCCCCGGCCGCCGTTGCCGCCGTCGGGCCCGCCGAGCGGCTTGAACTTCTCCCGGTGCACGGAGGCACAGCCGTGGCCTCCGCTACCCGCGGCGACATGCAGTTCGACGCGGTCCACGAAGGTGGTCATGAGGGGTGCCTCCAAAGGGGGAGCAGCGGTTCGTCACGGCCGGGGGCCGTCCGCCGTCACCGTCAAGTCTGTACGGATCTGTACGTCGATGCAGAAAACGTCTGTACGCCGGGAAAGCTTGCACGCCGGGAAGGCTGTCCGCGCCCGTCCGCCGACGCGGCACGCGCGCCCGCCGCCGGCACGGACGGAACCGGCCTGCCCCCGCGGGGGCAGGGCGCGCGCACACCGCCCCCGCCTGCTCGTAACACGCGAGAGGCGGACCCTCTTCCCGTACGGAGATCCGTACGGGAAGCCAGGTCCGCCTCTCGGGAACGTGCTCCGAGCGGGTCCCGGGCAGGCCCGGGACTCCACCGCAGGTGCGCCTCGGTCAGGCGACCGGAACGATGTTCACGACCTTGCGACCGCGGAAGGTGCCGAACTCCACCGCACCGGGCTGCAGCGCGAACAGGGTGTCGTCGCCGCCGCGGCCGACGCCGCTGCCGGGGTGGAAGTGGGTGCCGCGCTGGCGGACGAGGATCTCACCGGCGTTCACGACCTGACCGCCGAAGCGCTTCACGCCGAGCCGCTGGGCATTCGAGTCGCGACCGTTCCGGGTGGACGATGCGCCCTTCTTGTGTGCCATCTCTTCTCAGTCCCTTACTTCGCAGCCGCGGGGATCTCAGTGACCTTGATCGCCGTGTACTGCTGGCGGTGGCCCTGACGACGGCGGTAGCCGGTCTTGTTCTTGTAGCGAAGGATGTCGATCTTCGCGCCCTTGTGGTGGTCCACGATCTCGGCCTGGACCTTCACCCCGGCCAGCACCCACGGGTCGCTGGTCACGGTCTCGCCGTCGACGAGGAGCAGGGTCGAGAGCTCGACCGTGTCGCCGACCTTGGCGGTGGAAATCTTGTCAACCTCGACGACGTCGCCGACAGCAACCTTGTGCTGACGACCGCCGCTGCGCACGATGGCGTACACGCGAACTCTCTCTCGCTAGGAACGAAACCCCTGATGCCAGCCGCTCACGCGGGCCGGGGCCCAGCGATCCGAGGAGACGAGCGGCCTCCCCCGCCTTGCTGCCGGACCCCGCGAGGATCCGAGCCGCAGCGGGAGGTGAGGTGCTCAGAGGTGCGGCGCACAAACACGCCGAGGGTCAAGATTACGGGCCCGGCGGCGAAAGGGCAAAACGGCGACCGGGGAGCGGGAAAGGGGCGACCGGCAAGCGGGAAGGGGCGGAGGAACGGGGCGGGCCCCGGCCGTCACCCAGCCGGGGCCCGCTCCTCGCTCAGCTGTCGGCTGTCGGCTCCGTCAGCTGTCAGGCACCGTCCTCGGCCGAAGCGGTGACCGCCGGGGCGCTCTGCTCCGCGGCGACCGTCTTCTTGGTGGCCTTCTTGGCGGTCGTCGCCTTCTTCGCCGTCGTCTTCTTGGCGGCGGTCTTCTTGGCCGCCGCCTTCTTGGCGGGGGTCGCGGCCTTCTTCGCCGTCGCCTTCTTCGCCGTCTTCCGGGCGGCCTTCTTCGCCGGAGCGGCCTCCTCGCCCTCCGGTGCGGACTCCGCCTCGGCGGACTCCGCGGCGGGGGCACCGGCGACCACCGTGACCGCGCTGTCCTCGGAACCGGCGGGCGCACTGGCGGTGCGCACCGCGCGGCGGCGGGGACGGGCCGGGGCGGCGGACTCCGCGGGCGCGGGCTCGGCCTCGGGCTCCGGCTCGGCGGCCTTCGGGGCGGGCTCGGCCACGGTCACCACCGCGGCCTCCGCCTCCCCGGCGCCCCCGGGCGAACCGGCCGGTGCCGTCACCTTGCGGGTGGCCCGGCGGCGGGTACGGCCCTTGGGCGCGGCGGACGCCTCGTCCTCGGGCTGGGCGGCGGCGGGCTCGGCCACGGGGGCGGACTCGGCGGCGGGCGCCGGTTCCGTCACGGGCTCGGCCACCGGGGCCGCGGCCTCGGCGGGCTGCTCCCGCACCTCGGCCGCGGAGGTACCGTCCGCGGACTCCTCCTCGGCCGCCCGGCCCTTGGACTTGGACGCGGACTTGGGCGCACCGGCCGGTGCCGAGGCACGGCGGGAGGCACGGCGGCGGCCACGGCCGCGGCCCGCGGCGGCCTCCGCCTCGGCGACGGAGCTGTACAGCTCCTCGTCCGGCCGGAACTCGGGCTCGGGGAGGGCGGCCGGCGCGGCGGCCTCGGCCGCCACCTCGGCGGGGGTCTCCGCGGGCTCCTCGGCGGGCTGCTTCGGCTCCTGCTCGGTGTGCTCGTGGTGGGCGTGGTCGTGGTGGGCGTGCTCGTGGTGGGCGTGGTCGTGCGTCTGCTCGCCGCCGCCCTTGCCGCGCTTCTTGCCGCGCTTGCCGCCGCCGCCCGAGGTGGTCGGCTGCTCCATGTGCACGATCACGCCGCGGCCGTTGCAGTGGACACAGGTCTCGGAGAAGGACTCCAGGAGGCCCTGGCCGACACGCTTGCGGGTCATCTGGACCAGGCCGAGCGAGGTCACCTCGGCGACCTGGTGCTTCGTACGGTCCCGGCCGAGGCATTCGAGGAGCCGCCGCAGGACCAGGTCCCGGTTGGACTCGAGGACCATGTCGATGAAGTCGATGACCACGATGCCGCCGAGGTCGCGCAGCCGCAGCTGGCGCACGATCTCCTCGGCCGCCTCCAGGTTGTTCCTGGTGACGGTCTCCTCGAGATTTCCGCCCTGACCGGTGAACTTCCCGGTGTTGACGTCGATCACGATCATGGCTTCGGTCTTGTCGATGACCAGCGAACCGCCGCTGGGCAGCCAGACCTTGCGGTCGAGCGCCTTCATCAGCTGCTCGTCGATCCGGTGGCTCGCGAAGACATCGGTCTCCGAGGTCCACTTGCTCAGCCGCTCGGCGAGGTCCGGGGCCACGTGCGCGACATAGCCGTGGATGGTCTCCCAGGCCTCCTCGCCGCTGACGACGACCTTCGAGAAGTCCTCGTTGAAGATGTCGCGCACCACGCGGACGGTCATGTCCGGCTCGCCGTAGAGCAGCGTCGGGGCGTTCGAGGAGCTGCTCTTGGCCTTCTTCTGGATGTCGGACCACTGCGACTGGAGCCGCTCCACGTCACGGCGCAGCTCGTCCTCGCTGGCCCCCTCGGCGGCGGTGCGCACGATCACGCCCGCGTCCTCGGGGACGATCTTCTTGAGGATGCCCTTGAGACGGGCCCGCTCGGTGTCCGGGAGCTTGCGGCTGATGCCGGTCATCGAGCCCTCGGGCACGTACACCAGGTAGCGGCCGGGCAGCGAGACCTGGCTGGTCAGGCGGGCGCCCTTGTGGCCGATCGGGTCCTTGGTGACCTGGACGAGCACGGACTGGCCGGACTTGAGCGCCGACTCGATCCGGCGCGGACCGCCGGACATGCCGAGCGCCTCGAAGTTGACCTCGCCCGCGTACAGGACGGCGTTGCGTCCCTTGCCGATGTCGATGAAGGCGGCCTCCATCGAGGGCAGGACGTTCTGCACCTTGCCGAGGTAGACATTGCCGACGTACGAGGTCGACTGCTCCTTGTTGACGTAGTGCTCGACGAGCACGTCGTCCTCGAGGATGCCGATCTGGGTGCGCTCGCCGCTCTGGCGGACGACCATGACGCGCTCGACGGCCTCGCGGCGGGCGAGGAACTCGGCCTCGGTGATGATCGGGACGCGGCGGCGGCCCTGCTCGCGGCCCTCGCGGCGGCGCTGCTTCTTGGCCTCCAGACGGGTGGAGCCCTTGATGGACTGCACCTCGTCGGCGCCGGTGCCGGGCTCGTCCTTGGCGCGGCGCTCCCGGGGCTCGCGGACCTTGACCACGGTGCGCTCCGGGTCGCCGTCGCCGGGCGAGGCGGGCTCGGAGCCGTCGCCCGCGCGGCGGCGGCGACGGCGGCGACGGCGGCTGCTGGAGGAGCCGGACTCGTAGCCGTCCTCGGAGTCGTCCTCGGCGGAGTCCTCGCCCGCGGAGTCCTCGGAGCCGCTGTCCTCGCGGTCCTGGCCGTCGCCGGAACCGTCCTCGCCGTCGGCCTGGTCGGCGCTCTCACCGCGACGGCGGCGGCGGCCACCGCGGCGGCGGCGACGGCGGGAGCCGGACTCCTCAGAGCCGTCCCCGTCCTCGGTGTCGCCGGAGTCCTCGTCGCCGTCCGCGGACTCGGCGCTCTCGGCGGATCCGGCGGACTCGGCGGAGTCCTGCTCGGCGGGCGCCTGGCTCTCGGAGACCGCGCGCCGGCGGCGGCGACGGCGGCCGGAGCCGCTGTCCTCGGCCTCGGCCTCGGCACGGCCCGCCTCGGCGCGCCCGTCCTCGGCCGGGGCCTCCTCGGCGGGCTGCTCCTCGACGGCCGCGGCGGCGGCAGCGGCAGCGGCGCTCTCGGGGGTCTGGAACATCGGCTCGGCGAAGACCGGCGCGCGGAAGACGGCGACCGCCGGGCGCGCGGGCGGCGCCGCGGCGTCCTCGCCCTCGCTCTCCTCGGCCGCCCGCGCGGCCTTCTTGCGGGCCGGCTCGGAGAAGCCTCCGGCGGCCTTACGGGTGGCACGGCGGCGGCCACGGCGCGGCCCCGCGTCCTCCTCGGCCTCGGCGGCCTCCGCCGGGGCTTCCATGTCGTCGCGGGCGGACTTGCCGTCGCGGCCGGACTTGGCGCCCCGACCGGACTGGGTGTCCTGGCCGGACTGCGCGGCGGGGGCGGACTGTGCGGCCGGGCCGCTGGGCACCTGCGTGGTCTCGGCGCCGGGAAGGTCGTCGGTGGCCGCGAGCCCCTCGGCGTCGTCGGCGGCCGGGGCCGCGGCCTGCGCCTCGGCGGCCTCGGCGGCGGGCGCGCTCACCCGGCGGGTGGCGCGGCGGCGGGCACGGCGCGGGGCGGCGTCCTCCTCGGCGGGCTCGGCGGGCTCGGCGGCCACGGGAGTCTCGGCAGGCTCGGCGGCGGGCGCTTCGGCGGCCGGGGTCTCGGCGGCGGGCGCGCTCTCGGCGGAGGCCGGGGCGGTCTCCGCGGGCGCGGCCTGCGGGGCACCGGCCGGAGCGGAGGCCCGGCGGGTGGCGCGGCGGCGGGTACGGGCCGGGGCCGCGGCCTCGGCGGCCGGTGCCTCGGCGGGGGTCTGGGCGGCGGAGGCGGTGGCCTCCTGGGTGGTGGCTGCCCCCGTGGCGGCTTCCCCGGTCGCGGCCGTCTCGGCCACCGCCGGAGTCTCCTCCTCGGTCTCCGTCACGTCCTCGGCCGGGGCGCTCGCCTCGGCGCCGGCGGCGGCGGCCGCCTTCGGCTCGGCCGCGGGCGGTCCCGCGGGCCGGGAGGCGGCGCGGCGCCTGCGGCGGGGCGGCAGGGTGTCGCTGGGGGAATCCTTGTCCTGTCCCACGGAGGACTCCGTGGGTTCGGTCGGCTCAAGCATGCGGGCGTTTCTCCCGTCAGGCTCCCGGGCGCCGCGCCTGGTCCGGTGACGTCCGGGGCGCGCGCTCGTGGTGCGCGCCGCCGCCGTCCGGGGCGCGGGCGCCGCACGGGAGCTCATCAGTGTCTTGTTCTCGCCGGTTCCGGTACGCCTTGTGCGTACGGCCTGGCGAAAGTCTTCTGGTGGGTGCGCTGCCCGACCCAGATGGCTCCCGAGTACCAGGGCGGCGCTGCGACGACTGCCTTACGCGGGACCGGGCTGCACCGCCGCGGCGGCAGCGCCATCGGCCTTGGGTGGGGCCGTGACTGCCTCGCGGTCAGGCGCGAGCGGATCGGTCACCGTGCCGTTCTCCTCATCGAACAGCCCCTGCGCCAGCCTGGTCACCGCTGCGGGGACCGGCGGCGCCAGGTCGGCCACAGCTCGAAGACCGGACAGGACGTCGTCAGGCCGTACGGCAGGTGTCACGTGCCGAACAACCAGGCGCAGTATCGCACAGGGCTGCTCGGTGGGCCCATCAGCCATGAGGTTTCCCTCAGGGGAAGACGGGCGGGAGGCCTCCGAGGCGTCGAGCAGTTCCAGCCGGACCACGGCGGCGCGGGCGTCGAAGGCCCGCATGCCGCTCTTGGTACGCCGCTGCACCTCGACGCTCCCGGCCGCCAGGAAGGCGTCCACCGCCTCCTTCGCCACCGCGGGCTCGACCCGGTCCAGGCGCAGTTCCCAGACGGAGGCGGTGAGCCGGTCGGCGAAGGACGAGGTGTGCGCCTCGACGGCGTCGGTGAGGTCGAGGCCGCGGGGCAGCGACTCGTCGAGCAGCGCCCGCAGGGCCTCGGGGTCCCGCGCCTCGGTGAGCGCGATCTCCAGGTACTCGGCCTCGCTGCCGGTGCCGGTGGGTGCGGCATTGGCGTACGAGACCTTCGGGTGGGGCGTGAAGCCCGCCGAGTAGGCCATGGGCACCGCGGCGCGGCGCAGCGCCCGCTCGAAGGCGCGCTGGAAGTCGCGGTGGCTGGTGAACCGGAGGCGGCCGCGCTTGGTGTAGCGCAGTCGGATGCGCTGCACCGCCGGGGCGGGCGGCGGGCCTACGGGCTGTCGCTTGCCCAGTGGTTCTTCTCCTTGATCCGAAGGCGCCGGGGCGCCTGACCCGCCGGGGCGGGACTCCGCTGCGGACGACGCCCCGAGGGCGCGGCCGGTCCGGATCGTCCCCGCACGAGCGCGGCGGCGGTTGCTCCGGACACCTTCCCAGGGTACGCGCCCCGGCCGCCGCGGTCGCCGGGGCTGTGGACGACGTCCTCGCGGCCTGCTCCCCGGGCCCGCGCCAAGGGTCTCAGGCCGTGTCGTACCGGACCGGCTCGCAGCGCTCGGCGCACCGGACCGGCTCTCAGGCCTTGTCGAACCGGACCGGCTCGGGTGCCGGATCCCGCACGGCGGAGTCCGCCCCGGGCAGCGGCATCGCTAGGCCGGGCTCGGCGGGCGCCCCCGCGGCCGGTTCCACCGCCGGGGTGCGGGGCGCGCCGAAGAGCAGCCTGCGCACCTCCGCCCGGGCCTGCCGGGCGCTCTGCCGGGCGGCGGTCAGGGCCTCCCGCACCCCGGCCCGCGCCTGGCGGACCGTCCGGACCGCCGGGCGCCAGACCGCGTCCCGTACGAAGTGCCCGGCCGGGGTGAGCACCGCGCGGTAGGCCCAGCGGACGGGTTCCACGAAGAGCAGCCGCAGCAGCCTGCCGAGGAGGCGCCCGACCGCACGGGAGATCCGGCCCGCCACCCGCCAGGCGTGGCCGAGGGCGTCACCGATCTCCAGGAGGACCACGACACAGAACCGGGCGACCGGGGCGAGCACCCAGCGCCACAGCGCGAGGAAGGGGACGACGAGGATCCAGCGCAGCAGGAGGCCGAGCCCGCGCACCACGGCCCCGGCGGCGGATCCGAGACCCCGGCCCAGCGGGGTGAGCACCGTGTCCCACAGCCATCCGGCCGCCGCGCCCAGCGCCCCGGCGACCGGCAGGACCACGTACCGCCACAGCCCCGACCACGGCCGGACGAGGACCGCCTTGAGCAGCCACCCCGCGCCGGTGACCAGCGCCCGGCCGCACCACCGCAGGCCCCGGCCCAGTGGGGTGAGCACCTGGGCGTACAGCCAGGCAAGCGGCAGGACCAGCAGGGTGCGCAGGAGCCAGGCCCCGGCGCGGCCGAGCGAGCGGAGGGTGTGGATGAGGGCGTGGCCGAAGGGGGTCAGGAGGCTCCGGTACAGCCACCGCAGCGGGACGACGCACAGCAGATGGCCGAGCCGGGCGAGGGCGTGCCCGAACGGCACCAGCGCGTACCGCCACAGCGCCACCCAGGGCAGGACGAAGAGCGCGCGGGCGAGCCGGCCGATTCCGGTGCCGATTCCGGCGGCCGCCGCGGCGAGCGCGGTGAGCAACCCCCGGCCGCAGCGGGCGAGTCCGCGCCCGAGCGGGATGAGCACCCGGGCGGAGAGCCAGCACAGCGGGGCCACGATCAGGGTCCGGAGCAGCCAGGACAGCGGGGCCACTACGAGGGTGCGGCCGCTCCAGGCCAGGGCGCGGCCGAGGGCCTGGAGCGGAAGGAGGACGAGCACCCGGCCGAGCCAGGCGAGTCCGCGGCCCAGGGCGGCGAGCGGCCGGACGATCAGGGTGTGCCCGAGCCAGGACAGTCCCCGCCCGAGCGGGCGCAGCAGCCGGTCCCTGAGCAGCCGCCCGCCCGCGGTGAGCAGATCCCAGGCCATCCGTACGGGGACCACGAGCACCAGGACGACGATCCGTACCGGCAGCCGGATCGCCACCGCGAGGCAGCCCTCCTCGGCGTGCGGGACCGGTTCGGCATGCCGGACCGGCGACTCGGGACCGCGGCGGGACACCGCCGAGGCGGCTTTGGGGCCGGGGGCCACCGGCACTCCGCCTCGACCGGGAGCCACCGGCACTCCGCCTCCACCGGGGACCGCCCCTTCGCCATGACCGGCAGCGGTCCCTCCCCCGTGACCGGCAGCCAGCACGCCTCCCCCGGAACCGGGAACCGGCGCGCCTCCCCCGGAACCGAGAGCCGACGCGCCTCCCCCGTCACCGGGGACCGGCACCTCGCCCCCGTCACCGGAAGCCCGCGCCCCGGCCCGGCTGCCGGGCCCCGGCCCCCCGGCCTCGCCGGTCGTGGGCTCGTCGGGTGGTGGGCCGTGCGGGGGCCGGTGTGTGTCCATGGGGGCGAAGACGCCTCAGGCGGCCGTATGGATCCAGTAGCGGAGACTTCCGTTTCTGTTGTCCTCGAAGCGGCCGCCGCAGGCCTCTATCACCTTGCGGGAGGCGGTGTTGGACTCCGCGCAGGTCAGCAGCGCGGGGTCGACGCCGAGCCGGTGGGCGTGCGGGAGGGCGGCGCGGAGCATGGCCTTGCCCTGCCCGTGGCTGCGGACGCTCGGGCGCACCGAGGCGACGAGGTGGCCGCCGTGGTCGAGCAGCGCCGGGGTGAGCCGGTGCCGGATGAACAGGGTGCCGAGGTGCTCCTCGCCCTCGGTCCACCACAGGACCGTGGCGGGGACCGGGAGTTCGGGCGGCAGGCGGACGCCCTCGGCCCAGCCGCGCAGTTCCTCGACGAAGGCGGCGAAGCCCTCGGCGCTCTCCCACCGCTTGCCGTGGCGGGCGATGATCCCTCGGGTCAGCGGCCCCGGCCCACCGGGAGCCGCGGCGACCTCGGCGGTGGTGGCGAGAAAGGACCGGTGGAAGCGCGGGTCCGGCTGGCTCAGTTCGGGCATGCTGCCGATTCTCGCCCCTGCCGCCCCGCGGACAGCAGGCGGGTCCGGCCGAAAGCTCCCGGCCGGACCCGAACTGCCTGTGTCATCGGGCTACTTGACGACGGTCAGCGGCAGCAGCTTCTTGCCGGTGGGGCCGATCTGGATGGAGGTGTCCATCTGCGGGCACACCCCGCAGTCGAAGCAGGGGGTCCAGCGGCAGTCCTCGACCTCGGTCTCGTCGAGGGCGTCCTGCCAGTCCTCCCAGAGCCAGTCCTTGTCCAGGCCCGAGTCCAGGTGGTCCCAGGGCAGGACCTCCTCATAGCCGCGCTCGCGGGTGGTGTACCAGGCGAGGTCCACGCCGTAGCCGGGCAGCACCTCCTCGGCGCAGCGCATCCAGCGGGCGTACGAGAAGTGCTCGCGCCAGCCGTCGAAGCGGCCGCCGTCCTCGTAGACGGCGCGGATGACGGCGCCGATGCGGCGGTCGCCGCGGGAGAGCAGGCCCTCGACGATGCCGGGCTTGCCGTCGTGGTAGCGGAAGCCGATGGAGCGGCCGTACTTCTTGTCGCCGCGGATGCGGTCGCGCAGCTTCTCCAGGCGGGCGTCGGTCTCCTCGGCGGAGAGCTGCGGCGCCCACTGGAAGGGGGTGTGCGGCTTGGGCACGAAGCCGCCGATGGAGACGGTGCAGCGGATGTCGTTGGAGCCGGAGACCTCGCGGCCCTTGGCGATCACGTTCATCGCCATGTCGGCGATCTGCAGGACGTCCTCGTCGGTCTCGGTGGGCAGTCCGCACATGAAGTAGAGCTTCACCTGGCGCCAGCCGTTGCCGTAGGCGGTGGCGACGGTGCGGATCAGGTCCTCCTCGGAGACCATCTTGTTGATGACCTTGCGGATGCGCTCGGAGCCGCCCTCGGGGGCGAAGGTGAGTCCGGAGCGGCGGCCGTTGCGGGTCAGCTCGTTGGCGAGGTCGATGTTGAAGGCGTCGACCCGGGTGGAGGGCAGGGACAGGCCGATCTTGTCCTCGGTGTACCGGTCCGCGAGTCCCTTGGCGACCTCGCCGATCTCGCTGTGGTCGGCGGAGGACAGCGAGAGCAGGCCGACCTCCTCGAAGCCGGTGGCCTTCAGGCCCTTGTCGACCATCTCGCCGATGCCGGTGATCGAACGCTCGCGCACCGGGCGGGTGATCATCCCGGCCTGGCAGAAGCGGCAGCCGCGGGTGCAGCCGCGGAAGATCTCCACCGACATCCGCTCGTGCACGGTCTCCGCGAGCGGGACCAGCGGCTGCTTCGGGTAGGGCCACTCGTCGAGGTCCATCACGGTGTGCTTGGACACCCGCCACGGCACGCCCGAACGGTTCGGTACGACACGGGAGATGCGGCCGTCCGGCAGGTACTCCACGTCGTAGAAGCCGGGCACGTACACCCCGCCGGTCTTCGCCAGGCGCAGCAGGAGCTCCTCGCGGCCGCCGGGGCGGTCCTCGGCCTTCCAGGCGCGGATGATCTCGGTGATCTCCAGGACGGCCTGCTCGCCGTCGCCGATGACGGCGCAGTCGATGAACTCGGCGACGGGCTCCGGGTTGAAGGCCGCGTGGCCGCCGGCCAGGACGATCGGGTCGTCGAGGCCGCGGTCCTTCGCCGCCAGCGGGATGCCCGCGAGATCGAGGGCGGCGAGCATGTTGGTGTAGCCCAGCTCGGTGGAGAAGGAGAGGCCGAAGACGTCGAAGGCGCGCACCGGGCGGTGCGAGTCGACGGTGAACTGCGGCACCGCGTGCGCGCGCATCAGCTCTTCGAGGTCCGGCCAGACGCTGTAGGTGCGCTCGGCGAGGACGCCCTCGCGCTCGTTGAGCACCTCGTAGAGGATCATGACGCCCTGGTTGGGCAGGCCGACCTCGTAGGCGTCCGGGTACATCAGCGCCCAGCGGACGTCGCAGGACTCCCAGGGCTTGACGGTGGAGTTGAGTTCGCCGCCGACGTACTGGATCGGCTTCTGCACATGCGGGAGCAGGGCTTCGAGCTGGGGGAAGACCGACTCGGCCGCTGCGGGCGAGCCGGTGGGGGGCGCAGACGCCACTGAGACCGCTTCCACTGCTTCGGCAGACATTCCGGGAACCTTCGTGAGCTGGCTTACGGGCATTCCGCCGCCGAGGGCACGGGACGGGTGACCCTCAAGACTACGGGTGACCCTCAAGACTAACGTGACGGAACGGGCCGCCCGCACGCCGAGCGGCCCGGCCCCCGCCCGGCGCACCGGGGACCGGGCCGGGACCTCACTTCTTGTGCCGGAGCCGTCTCCCGCTGTGCTCGACGCGCTGCCAGGCCGCGGGCACCTCGCTCTCACAGCGGGCGGCGGCCCGCTCCTCGCGCCCGTAGAGCAGGCCGTAGGTGAAGGCGTTCTCGCCCGCCGTCTCGGCCGCGGCGGCGAGTTCGCGCAGGCGGTCCCGGGCGACCACCCCGTCCTGGTGCTCGCCGAGCAGCTTCTGGAGCTTCTTGACGTCCTTGGCCAGCCTCTTCGCCGGGGGGCCGAGCAGTTCGGTGGCGGCCTCGGCGGCGTAGCGGGTGCGCTTGGCCTTCTTGCGGGCCTCGTGCAGGGCGAGGTCGCGCTCCGGGCCCGGGGCGGTGGCGGCGGCCTGCTCCAACCGGCGCCGCAGCCGGGCCAGTTCACGGCCGAGGGCCTTGCGGTAGACCTTGCGCGGCGGACCGCCGGCGGCCTTGCGGAACGGCGGGTCGGCGAGGAGGGCGTCGAGCCGGTCGAGGAGCGCGAGGTAGCGCTCGCTGTCGAGGGCGGCCGCCACCTGCCCGCGGGAGCCGCCGCGGTTCTCGCCCGCCCACTGGCGCAGCCGCTGCGGCACCGGCCCCTCGACCAGCTCCGGCGCCAGCTCCGCCAGGTGCGCGCCGAGGCGTTCGGTGAGCACCTCCAGGTCGCGGTCGGCGCCGAGTTCGCCCGCGAGCCACTTCAGCTCCGCGCCGAGCGGCTCGGTCACCTCCCGGTCCAGGAGGTCCGCGTAACTGCGCAGGGCGCTGCGCAGCCGCCGGGTGGCCACCCGCATCCGGTGCACGGAGTCGGGCAGTTCGCGGCGTACGGCGGGGTCGAGGTGGACGAGGGTCTCGCGCTGGGCGCGCAGATAGCCGAGGAGGCGGGCGCCCGCCCGGCCGGGCGGCTCCGCGGCCGGGGTCCCGGGCGGCTCGGGGGCGGTCCGCTCGGGAGCGGTCCGCGCCAGGGCGGTGGCGAGCTTGGAGGGGGAGGCGGCGCGGCGCAGGCCCGCCTTGCGCAGCCGCTTGTCGAGCTTGTCGAGCAGGGCGGGCGGCGCCCCCTCGGCGAGTTCGACCTCGGCCTCGGTCCACTCCGCGCTCGCCCCGCCGAGGCGTTCGGCGAGCACCCGGTCCACCGAGGCCTCGGCGAGCAGGGTGCCCCGGGCGTCCACCAGGTGGTGCAGCTCGCGCACCGAGACCAGCCTGACCAGCGGGACCAGGGCGGCGCCGCGGGTGAACCCGCGTACCAGGGCGGCGAGTTCGGCGGGGACCTCGGGGGCGAGCGGTGCCTGGATCTCCTCGCGGACGTCGGCGGCGAGGGGGAGTTTGAGGTGCCAGCCCTCGTCCTCGCCGCCGGTGCGTCTGCGCAGGGTCAGTCCGCCCGCGGCCAGCCGCGCGTCGGCGGTGTCGAAGTAGAGGGCGTCCAGCTCCCGGACACCCTGGTCCCGTACGGCATGGACCGGCCCCGTACCACCGAGTTCGGGCAGGCTGAGGCTCCCGGAGCCCGGCGGGCCCTGGTACTTCCGCTCGATCTCC
Organism: Streptomyces physcomitrii; assembly: GCF_012273655.1. GTDB lineage: Bacteria > Actinomycetota > Actinomycetes > Streptomycetales > Streptomycetaceae > Streptomyces > Streptomyces physcomitrii. The sequence continues at coordinate 90,476 of NZ_JAAWWP010000008.1, forward strand.
CGCTTGGAGTGCGCCATACCCCGAACCTAGCGGCGAAAGGGGCAAAGCGGCAGGCCCCCTGCGGGAGGGGGCCTGCGGTCTGTCCTTCGCGTGCGAGGGGTGTCAGGCCGACATCGGACGCTGGACCCTGATCGACTGGAGCAGCCCTATGGCGATCCACACCGCGAACATCGAGGTGCCGCCGTAGGAGACGAAGGGCAGCGGCAGACCGGCGACCGGCATGATGCCGAGGGTCATACCGATGTTCTCGAAGGCCTGGAAGGCGAACCAGGCGATGATCCCGGCGGCCACCACCGTGCCGTACAGCTCGGTGGTCTCGCGGGCGATCCGGCAGGCCCGCCAGAGCAGGACGGCGAGGAGCAGGATGATCGCCCCGGCGCCGACGAAGCCCAGTTCCTCGCCCGCGACCGTGAAGACGAAGTCGGTCTGCTGCTCGGGCACGAACTGCCCGGTGGTCTGCGAGCCGTGGAAGAGGCCGGTGCCGGTGAGGCCGCCGGAGCCGATCGCGATCCGGGCCTGGTTGGTGTTGTAGCCGACGCCCGCCGGGTCCAGCTCGGGGTTGGCGAAGGCGGCGAAGCGGTTGATCTGGTACTCGTCGAGCACGCCGAGCTGCCAGACGGCGAGCGCCCCGAGCGCGCCGGTGCCGATCAGCCCGAAGACCCAGCGGTTGGAGGCGCCGGAGGCGAGCAGCACGCCGAGCACGATCAGCACCATCACCATGACCGAGCCGAGGTCGGGCATGAGCAGCACGACCAGGATCGGCACCGCGGCGAGGCCGAGCGCCTGGAGCACGGTGCGGTGGTCGGGGTGCTCGCGGTCGCCCGCGTCCACCCGGGCCGCGAGCAGCATCGCCATGCCGAGGATGATGGTGATCTTGCAGAACTCGGAGGGCTGCAGCGAGAACCCGGCCGGGAAGACCAGCCAGGCGTGGGCGCCGTTGATGGTGGCGCCCATCGGGGTGAGCACGAGCAGCACCAGGAAGAGCGAGACGCCGTAGAGGATCGGCACCACGGTGCGCAGACCGCGGTGGCCGAGCCAGAGGGTGCCGACCATCAGGGCGAGGCCGATCCCGGTGTTCAGCAGGTGCCGGACCAGGAAGTAGTAAGGGTCGCCCTGGTTCAGCTCGGTGCGGTTGCGGGTGGCCGAGTAGACCAGGGACGCACCGATCAGGGAGAGCGCGAGGGCCGAGAAGATTATCGGCCAGTCGAGCCTGCGCGCCGGGGAGTCGCGGGCCAGCAGCCGCGACATGGTGGAGCGCTCCGGGCCGTAGCCCGGGACGGAGAAGCCTCCGGCACCGGCCATCAGTCCCGCCTTCCGGTCAGCGGCGGCCCGCCGAGGGCGAGCTGCTGCTCCTCGGCCGGGTCCTTCGGCTTCTTCTTGCCCGGGTACTCGTCGACCTTCGGGGCGTCCATGGTGCCGTCGGGCTCGATCTTCGGCAGCTCCTTCTGCGGCTTGGGCAGCAGCGCCTTGCTGCCTCCCTGGCCGTAGAGGGCGTCGTAGATCTTGCGCACGGCGGGGCCGGAGGCGCCGGAGCCGGTACCGCCCTGGGCGATCGTCATGACCACCGAGTAGTCCTTGGTGTAGGTCGCGAACCACGAGGTCGTCTGCTTGCCGTAGACCTCGGCCGTACCCGTCTTGGCGTGCATCGGGATCTTGTCCTGCGGCCAGCCGCCGAATCGCCAGGCGGCGGTACCGCGGGTCGCGACTCCCGCGAGGGCGTCGTCTATCTCGTCGCGGGTCTTCTTGCTGAACGGCAGCTTCCCGTGCGGGACGGGCGCGATCTCCTTGACCTGCTTGCCGTCCGGGCTGACCACCGCCTTGCCGACGCTCGGGTTGTACAGGGTGCCGCCGTTGGCGATCGCGGAGTAGATGGTCGCCATCTGGATCGGGGTGACCAGGGTGTCGCCCTGCCCGATCGAGTAGTTGACGGAGTCACCGGCGCGCATCTTCATGCCCTCGAGGCAGTTCTCGTACGCGATCTTCTGGGCGTAGCTGCCGTTCTTCTTGCCGGAGCGGCACCAGGAGGCCTTGTTGGCCTCGTAGTAGTCCTTCTTCCACTGGCGGTCGGGGACCCGGCCGGTGACCTCGTTGGGCAGGTCGACGCCGGTCTCCTTGCCGAGGCCGAACTCATGGGCCGTCTTGAAGAACCAGTCCTTGGTGTTCTTCTTCGGCTTGGTGCCGCCGTCCTTCTTCCACTCGTTGTGCGCGAGCCCGTAGAAGACGGTGTCGCAGGAGACCTCCAGGGCGCGGCCGAGGCTGATCGGGCCGTGGTTCTCCGACTCGAAGTTCTTGAAGACCTGGCCGCCGATCGAGTACGAACTGGTGCAGGGGTAGCGGCCGTTGAAGGAGTACCCGGCCTGCACCGCGGCGGTGGTCGAGATGACCTTGAAGATGGAGCCGGGGGCCGCCTGGCCCTGGATGGCCCGGTTGAGCAGCGGATAGTTCGACTTCTTGCCGGTGAGCTTCGCGTAGTCCTTGCCGGAGATGCCGCCCACCCAGGCGTTCGGGTCGTAGCTCGGGTTGGAGGCCATCGAGACGATGCGGCCGGTCTTGTTCTCCATGACGACGACGGCGCCGGAGTCGGCCTTGTAGTTGGTGCCGGTGTTCCGGTCGTGCTGGGTACGGGCCTCCTTCATGGCCTCGTTCAGCTCGTACTCGGCGACCCGCTGCACCCGGGCGTCGATGCTGGTGACCAGATTGGCGCCGGGCTCCGCCTTGTCGTTCTTCGCCTGGCCGATGACGCGGCCGAGGTTGTCCACCTCGTAGCGGGTGACGCCCGCCTTGCCGCGCAGCTCCTTGTCGTACTGGCGCTCCAGACCGCTGCGGCCGACCTGGTCGGAGCGGAGGAACGGCGAGTCGGTGTCCTCGGCCTTCTTGATCTCCTCGTCGGTGACCGGGGAGAGGTAGCCGAGCACCTGGGCGGTGTTGGACTTGCCGGGCGCCGGGTAGCGGCGGACCGCGGTCGGCTCGGCGGTGATGCCGGGGAAGTCCTCGGCGCGCTCGCGGATCTGCAGGGCCTGCTTGCTGGTGGCCTCGTCGGTGATCGGGATCGGCTGGTACGGGGAGCCGTTCCAGCAGGGCTTGGGGGTCTTGGCGTCGCAGAGGCGGACCTTCTCCCGGACGTCCTTCGGCTTCATGCCGAGGATGCCGGCGAGCTTGGTCAGCACGGCCTCGCCGTCGTCGGGCATCTTCATCAGCTTGGTGCGGGAGGCCGAGACGACCAGGCGGGTCTCGTTGTCGGCGAGCGGCACCCCGCGGGCGTCCAGGATCTCGCCGCGCACGGCGGGCTGGACGACCTGCTGGACGTGGTTGCCGGAGGCCTCCTCGGCGTACTCGTCGCCGTTGCGGACCTGGAGGTACCACAGGCGTCCGCCGAGCGTGAGCAGCAGGGAGACGACGAGGATCTGGATGACGACCAGGCGGATCTGCACCCGCGGGGTGCGGCCGGTCTCCGGGATGTTGGTCATGGGCGGGGTCCACTCCCCGGCAGGTGCGCGGACGGGCGGTACGTCACGGCTGCCTCCCCTCAGTCGGTGCGTTCGCTACGGGAACGGGGGCGCGGGCCGGCCGGCGGGCCCCCGCGCTCCGTGCGTCTGCTGCTGCTCACAGCCGCTTGACCCCCTTGATGCGTCCGGCGCGGGCGACCCTGGCCCGGGTGGCGCGTGCCTTGAAGGAGCCGCGCTGCTTGCCGATGCTCAGTCCGGTCCCGGCGGAGAGCCAGCCCGCGGCGACGTCCTTGGTGGCGGCGGCGCCGGAGCCGCCGTTCTCGGTGACCGGGTCGCGTTCGGTGCGCCGCGCCAGGGCGACGATCAGCGGCACCGTGAACGGCGCGAGCAGCAGGTCGTACAGGGCGGCGGTGAACAGCAGGCTGCCGAGGCCCACATGGCGGGCCGCGCTGTCCCCGACCAGGGCGCCGACCAGGGCGTAGAGGAGGGTGGAGCCGACGGCGGCGGCCACCACCACGGCCATCGGGCCGAGCGCGGAGCGCAGTTGGCCCTTGTCCGGCTTGAAGAGCCCGGCGACGTAGCCGATGACGCAGAGCACCAGGGCGTAGCGCCCGGCGGCGTGGTCGGCGGGCGGGGCGATGTCCGCGAGCAGTCCCGCGCCGAAGCCGATCAGGGCCCCGGCGGTGTGGCCGTAGACCAGGGCGAGGCCGAGCACGGTGAGCAGGAGGAGGTCGGGTACGGCGCCGGGCAGTTGCAGCCGGGCGAGGACGCTCACCTGGATCATCAGGGCGAGCACCACCAGGGCGGTGGACAGGAGCACTCGGTTGACGCGCACGGTATCCAGCTCCTACTGCTCTTGCTCGGCCGGTTCGGCGGGCTGTCCCGCCTGCTCCGGCTCCACGGGGCGGGCCGGGTCCCGGGCGCCCTGCTCCTGCGGTTCGTTCGGGCCCTCGGGTGCGTCCGGGTCGCCGTCCTGTCCGGGGGTGGCCGTCACGGTCACCGTGGGCGTGGGCTTGGCCTCGGGCTTGTCCGGCAGGACGGTGTCGCGGGGGTCGGTGCGGGGCGCGGTGACGACGACGCCCACCACGTCCAGGCGGGAGAAGCCCGCGTACGGCTCCACGTAGACGGTGCGGGTGAGGTCGCCGCCGGAGGGGTCGACGCGGGTGATGCGGCCGACCGGGACGCCCGGTACGAAGGGCTTGTCGCCCTGCGAGCCGAAGGTGACCATCCGGTCGCCCTTCTTGACCTTGGCCTTGGAGTTCAGCAGCTGCACCCGCATCGGGCCGTTGCCGCCGCCGGAGGCGAAGCCCAGCTCGTCGGACTTCTCCAGGCGGGTGCCGACGGTGAAGTCGGGGTCGTTGGCGAGCAGCACGGTGGAGGTGCCGGGGCCGACCGTGGTGACCCGGCCGACCAGACCGTCGGCGTTGAGCACCGTCATGTCGCGCTTTATGCCGTCGCCGGAGCCGGCGTCGATGGTGACCGTCCAGGAGAAGCCCTGTGCGGCGCCGATGCCGATGACCTCGGCGCCCTTGATGCCGTACTGCCCGGCGCCCGCCTTCTTCAGCATGCCGTCGAGCTGCCTGACCCGGCTGCGGTTGCGGTCGTCGCTGCCGAGCTTGGCCTTCAGGGCGGCGTTCTCCCGCTCCAGGTCGGCGATCCGGTCCTCGCTGGCGCCGGAGTCCTTGACCGCGCCGACCGCGTTGCCGACCGGGTCGACGGCGGAGGAGACGCCGTCCTCCACCGGGCCGAAGACGGCCGCGGCGCCGCGACGGGCCCCGTCGACCGGTGAGTCCTCGCCGCCCCGGATGTCCACCGTGATCAGCGCGAAGGCGATCGCGATCAGCAGCACCAGGAGCAGACGGCTCTCTCGTGTGTCCCTCACGTGCGGCGGCCGTGCCTTCCTCGTAGGAATGTGTGTGGCTTATGCCTCTATACCAACGATCCGCCGCCCTCGCGGGCACCTGTGGACGCCGGTTCCGGGAGGGACGGGTCCTCCCGCTTCCCCCATCCGGCGCGAACCGGACGGGGTACGGGCGGAGTCAGCCGCGGCGCGGCTGCGCGTCCAGGACCTGCTGGAGCGCCTCGAACTCCTCGACGCACTTGCCGCTGCCGAGCGCCACGCTGTCCAGCGGGTCCTCGGCGATGTGGATCGGCATGCCGGTCTCGGCGCGCAGCCGCTCGTCGAGGCCGCGGAGCAGGGCGCCGCCGCCGGTGAGCACGATGCCGCGGTCCATGACGTCGCCGGAGAGCTCCGGCGGGCACTTGTCGAGCGTCGTCTTGACCGCGTCGACGATCGCGTTGACGGGTTCCTCCATGGCCTTGCGCACCTCGGCCGCGGAGACCACCACGGTCTTCGGGAGCCCGGAGACGAGGTCACGGCCGCGGATCTCGGTGTGCTCCTCCTCCGTCTCGAAGGCGGAGCCGATGGTGATCTTGATCTGCTCGGCGCTGCGCTCGCCGAGGAGGAGGGAGTACTCCTTCTTGATGTGCTGGATGATCGCGTTGTCCAGCTCGTCGCCCGCGACCCGGATCGACTGGGCCGTGACGATCCCGCCGAGCGAGATCACCGCGACCTCGGTGGTGCCGCCGCCGATGTCGACCACCATGTTGCCGGTGGCCTCGTGCACCGGCAGTCCGGAGCCGATCGCCGCGGCCATCGGCTCCTCGATGATGTGCACCTGGCGGGCACCGGCCTGCGAGGAGGCCTCGATGACGGCGCGGCGCTCGACGCCCGTGATGCCCGAGGGCACACAGACCACGACGCGCGGGCGGGCGAGGTAGCGACGCTTGTGGATCTTGAGGATGAAGTAGCGCAGCATGCGCTCGGTGATTTCGAAGTCGGCGATGACGCCGTCCTTCAAAGGACGCACGGCGACGATGTTGCCGGGGGTCCGGCCGATCATCTTCTTCGCTTCGGCGCCGACCGCGAGGATGCCACCGGTGTTGGTGTTGATCGCGACGACGGACGGTTCGTTGAGGACAATCCCTCGGCCCCTGACGTACACCAGCGTGTTGGCGGTCCCGAGGTCGACAGCCATGTCACGGCCGATGAACGACATCTTGTTCCCCATGAGGATGCGACTGGCCTTCCCGTGAGCTTGCGGCTTTTCAGGACGGCGAGGTGGGTGCTGCGGTGAAGGCTTACATCGTAAGGGCGCCCGCACAATCACAGCGCAAGGGTCTTCGCCATTGTCAGCAGATGTACGCCCGCTCCGCTTGTGGGAACGAGCCATCAGGGGAACGGGTTCCCCCGATCGGGAGGCCTATGCCGGGCGGCGGAGGTTTTTCTCCTCCGGTGCAGGTCACGACCATTACACGGCTGACGAAGCGTCAGAAAACAGTGGGATTACCACGACCGCCCGGGCGCGTCGCGCACGACACCCGGGTCATGGACGGGCAAATTCCGGCGCGCGCCGCAATTCGCGCGGCACACGCCGGACAAGCCGGATGCACGGGTAATTGGGGACGGCTCAGGCGAGGCCGGGGAAGAAAATCTTCAGCTCGCGCTCGGCGGACTCCTCCGAGTCCGAGGCGTGGATGAGGTTTTCCCGGGTGATCGTGCCGAAATCACCCCGGATGGACCCGGGCTCCGCCGCGATCGGGTCGGTGGGCCCGGTCAGCCGGCGCACTCCCTCGACGACCCGCTCGCCCTCGACGACGAGCGCCACCACCGGTCCGGAGGACATGAACTCCACCAGCGGCTCGTAGAAGGGCTTGCCCACGTGCTCGGCGTAGTGCTGCTCCAGGGTGTCGCGCTCCAGGGTGCGCAGCTCCAGCGCGCCGAGCGTCCAGCCGGCCTTGGCCTCGATCCGGCCGAGGATCTCGCCGACCAGGCCGCGACGGACCGCATCGGGCTTGAGCAGGACGAGGGTGCGCTGGCTCACGGGGGTGCTCCTTCGGTGACAGGTGTGCGGAGATCAGAGGCTACAGGGCGTGTCGCGGCGCCTCGTCCCCGGCTGACCACCCGTCACGCGGACTCGGGGGTGCCGCCCGCCGCGGCCTCCGCGGCGAGCTTCTCCTCGTACGCCGCGCGCTGGGCCTTGGCCACGTCGACCTTGCGGCCGTAGTGGATGCCCGCCCACCACAGCCCGGTGAAGCAGGCACCGAGGAAGAACATCACCGGCACCACGAAACCGCTGGCCAGCAGGCCGATCTGCAGCGCCCATCCGAGGGCGAGCGCGCCCGGCCGGGTGAGCACCCCGCACAGCAGCACGCACAGGGCCATGGCGATGCCGCTGACCGTCCAGACGGTGGCCTGGCCGAGGTCCGGGTCCTTCATCGCGACCAGGGCGGCGAAGCCGATCACGAAGAACTCGGCGATCAGCGTGGTGGCACAGAGCGTACGCATGGGTCAGCCCCTCCCCAGGAGCAGTCGGGCCTCGCCGACGGTGATCACGGATCCGGTGACGAGCACCCCGCCGCCCGCGTACTCGCCCTCTTCCTCGGCGAGGGTGATCGCGGCCTCCAGGGCGTCGTCCAGGCGGGGTTCCACCTGGACGCGGTCCTCGCCGAAGACCTCCACGGCGAGGGCGGCCAGCTCGTCCGGGTCCATCGCGCGGTGGCTGGAGTTGCGGGTCACCACGACCTCGGTGAACAGCGGCTCGAAGGCCTCCAGAAGGCCCCGGACGTCCTTGTCGGAGCTGGCCCCGACGACGCCGATCAGCCTGCTGAAGTCGAAGACCTCGGTGATGCCCTCGACCGTGGCCCGCGCGCCCGCCGGGTTGTGCGCGGCGTCCAGCACGACGGTCGGCGAGCGGCGCACCACCTCCAGGCGGCCCGGCGAGGTCACCGAGGCGAAGGCGGTGCGCACCGTCTCCAGGTCGAGCGGGCGGGCGTGCTGCGAGCCGATCCCGAAGAAGGCCTCCACCGCGGCGAGGGCGACCACGGCGTTGTGCGCCTGGTAGGCGCCGTGCAGCGGCAGGAAGACGTCCTCGTACTCGCCGCCGAGTCCGCGCAGGGTGAGCAGCTGGCCGCCGACCGCGGCCTGGCGGCTGGTCACCCCGAACTCCAGGCCCTCGCGGGCGACCGTGGCGTCCACCTCGACGGCCTTCTTCAGGACGACCTGGGCGGCGTCCACCGGCTGCTGGGCGAGGACGACGGTGGCGTCCTGCTTGATGATCCCGGCCTTCTCCACCGCGATCTCGCCGGGCGTGGAGCCGAGCCGGTCGGTGTGGTCCAGGTCGATCGGGGTGAGCACGGCGACCGAGCCGTCGACGACATTGGTCGCGTCCCAGCTGCCGCCCATGCCGACCTCGACCACGGCGACGTCGACCGGCGCGTCCGCGAAGGCCGCGTAGGCCATGCCGGTGAGCACCTCGAAGAAGGAGAGCCGGTACTCCTGCTGGGCGTCGACCATCTCGACGTACGGCTGGATGTCCCGGTAGGTCTCCACGAAGCGCTCGGCGTCGATGGGGGCGCCGTCGAGGCTGATCCGCTCGGTGATCGACTGGACGTGCGGCGAGGTGTACCGGCCGGTGCGCAGCTCGAAGGCGGCGAGCAGCGCCTCGATCATGCGGGCGGTGGAGGTCTTGCCGTTGGTGCCGGTGATGTGGATCGAGGGGTACGCGCGCTGCGGGTCGCCGAGGACGTCCATCAGCGCCGCGATGCGCTGCACGGAGGGCTCCAGCTTGGTCTCGCCCCAGCGCCCCGCCAGCTCGGTCTCGACCTCGCGCAGGGCGCGGTCCACCTCGGGGTCCGCGGGGCGGGCGGGCACCTGGTCGCCCACCGGCGGGCCCGACTGGGTGCGCAGCGTGCGGCTCCCGGCCTCGATCACGGCGAGGTCGGGGTCGCGGTCGGTCTCGGCGGCGATGATCTCCTCGAACTGCTGCGAGGGGTCGTCGCCGTCGTCGTCGCGGGCGTGGTCGTGCGGGGGGAGGTCACTCACGCGGACAGTCTACGGAGGAGCGGTGACACTCCGGGACAGGGCGCCCCCGGCGGGCGGCCCACCGGCGGCGGACGGCGGGGCGGGGTCGGCCCGGCACCGTCCGCGGGGGTCGGAGCGGCACCATCCGCGGGCCCGGCCCGGCACCACGCGGGGGCCGGACCCGGCGCCACGCGCGCATCCGACCCGCCAACGCACAGGGGCCGGGCCCGGCACCTCCGCGGTGTCGGGTCCGGCCCCGGGCGGGACGGTGCTCAGGCCGCGGGGAGCCGCTCCAGCTGGGCGGTCAGGCGGGCGATGTCCTCGTCCGCCTTGCCGAGCCGGGTGCGGATCTTCTCGACCACGTGGTCCGGCGCCTTGGCGAGGAAGGCCTCGTTGCCGAGCTTGGCGTTCGCCTGCTGCTTCTCCTTCTCGGCGGCGGCCAGGTCCTTGGCGAGGCGCTTGCGCTCCGCGGCCACGTCGATGGCGCCGGAGAGGTCGAGCGCCACCTGGGCCCCGGCGACCGGCAGCGTCGCGGTCGCCGCGAAGCTCTCGCCCTCGGGCTGGAGCCGGAGCAGCTGGCGGATGGCGGGCTCGTGCGGGGCGAGCGGGGTCCCGTCGAGCACCAGGCGGGCCGGGACCCGCTGGCCCGGCTGCAGCCCCTGGTCGGCGCGGAACCGGCGGACCTCGGTGATCACCTCCTGGAGGGTCCCGATCTCCCGCTCGGCGCCCGCGTCACGGAAGCCGGAGTCGGCGGGCCAGTCCGCGACCACCACCGACTCACCACCCGTGAGAGTGGTCCACAGCGTCTCGGTGACGAAGGGGACGATCGGGTGCAGCAGCCGCAGGGTGACGTCGAGCACCTCGCCGAGGACGCGCCGCGAGACCCGGGCCGCCTCGCCGTCCGCCTGGAAGGTGGTCTTGGACAGCTCGACGTACCAGTCGAAGACCTCGTCCCAGGCGAAGTGGTAGAGGGCGTCGGAGACCTTGGCGAACTGGAAGTCCTCGTAGTACGCGTCCACCTCGGCGACGGTCTTGTTCAGCCGGGACAGGATCCAGCGGTCGGTGGCGGACAGCTCCGCAGGCTGGGGCAGCGGGCCCTCGACGGTGGCGCCGTTCATCAGGGCGAAGCGGGTCGCGTTCCAGATCTTGTTGGCGAAGTTGCGGGAGGCCTGGACCCAGTCCTCGCCGATCGGGACGTCCGCGCCCGGATTGGCGCCGCGGGCCAGGGTGAAGCGCACGGCGTCGGAGCCGTAGGCGTCCATCCAGTCCAGCGGGTCGACCGCGTTCGGGTTCGACTTGGACATCTTCTTGCCGAACTCGTCGCGGACCAGACCGGTCAGCGCGATGGTGCGGAAGGGCACCTCGCCGTCCATCGCGTACAGGCCGAACATCATCATCCGGGCGACCCAGAAGAAGATGATGTCGTGCCCGGTGAGCAGGACGTCGGTCGGATAGAACTTCTCCAGATCCGGGGTCCGCTCCGGCCAGCCCAGGGTGGAGAAGGGCCACAGGCCCGAGGAGAACCAGGTGTCGAGGACGTCCTCGTCCTGCGTCCAGCCCTCGCCGCTCGGCGCCTTGTCGTCCGGGCCGAGGCAGACCACCTCGCCGTCGGGGCCGTACCAGACCGGGATGCGGTGGCCCCACCACAACTGCCGTGAGATGCACCAGTCGTTGAGGTTGTCGACCCAGTCGAAGTACCGCTTCTCCATCTCCTTGGGGTGGATGGCGACCCGGTCCTCGCGGACGGCGTCGCCCGCGGCCTTCGCCAGCGTCTCCACCTTGACCCACCACTGGAGCGAGAGCCGGGGCTCGACGGTGGTCTTGCAGCGCGAGCAGTGCCCGACGGAGTGGACGTACGGGCGCTTCTCGGCGACGACCCTGCCCTGCTCGCGCAGCGCGGCCACGATCGCCGAGCGGGCCTCGAAGCGGTCGAGTCCCTCGAAGGGGCCGTGCGCGGTGATGACGCCGCGCTCGTCCATGATGGTCAGCGACTCCAGGCCGTGGCGCTGGCCGATGGCGAAGTCGTTCGGGTCGTGGGCGGGCGTCACCTTGACGGCGCCGGTGCCGAACTCCGGGTCGACATGGGCGTCCGCGACCACCGGGATCGTACGGTCCGTCAGCGGCAGCTTGATCCGCTTGCCGATGAGCCGGGCGTAGCGCGCGTCGTCGGGGTGGACGGCGACCGCGGTGTCCCCGAGCATCGTCTCGACCCGGGTGGTCGCGACGACCAGGCTGTCCTCGCCCTCGCCGTACTTGAGCGAGACCAGTTCGCCGTCGTCGTCCTGGTAGTCGACCTCGATGTCGCTGATCGCGGTCAGGCAGCGCGGGCACCAGTTGATGATGCGCTCGGCGCGGTAGATCAGCTCGTCGTCGTAGAGCTTCTTGAAGATCGTCTGGACCGCGCGGGACAGGCCCTCGTCCATGGTGAAGCGCTCGCGCGACCAGTCGACGCCGTCGCCCAGCCTGCGCATCTGGCCGAGGATCCGGCCGCCGTACTCCTCCTTCCACTGCCAGACCCGCGCGGTGAACTCCGCGCGGCCCAGGTCGTGGCGGGACTTGCCCTCCTCGGCGAGCTGCTGCTCGACCTTGTTCTGGGTGGCGATACCGGCGTGGTCCATGCCCGGCAGCCACAGCGCCTCGTAGCCCTGCATCCGCTTGCGGCGGGTGAGGGCGTCCATCAGCGTGTGCTGGAAGGCGTGCCCCAGGTGCAGGCTGCCCGTGACGTTCGGCGGCGGGATGACGATGGTGTACGGGGGCTTCTCGCTCTTGGCGTCGGCGGTGAAGTACCCCCGCTCCACCCAGCGCTCGTACAGCTCCCCCTCTACCTCGGCCGGGGCGTACTGCGTCGGCAGGTCGGTGGTGGGCGCTGGCGTCTGCTGCTGAGTGTTCTCGGTCACGGGTTCAGTTTAGAGGGGTCACGAACCAGGTTTGAAACGGGAATCTTTGGTGTGCGTCCGCCTCCCGCCTGTCCCGCTGTTGGAGCCGTGAGCGAGGATGAGCGCAACGCACGCGCAGCACCTGGAGGGGGAACCCGATGAGCTACAACCAGCCCGGCCCGTACGGCGGGCAGCCGCAGCAGCCCGGACCGTACGGTCAGGGCGGAGGGCAACCTCCCCAGCAGCCCGGCCCCTACGGCGGCCAGCAGGGGCCCTACGGCCAGCCGCCCCAGCAGCCCCAGCAGCAGCCCGGGTACGGCTACCCGCAGCAGCCGCCCCAGCAGGCCGGCGGCTACGGCTACCCCCAGCAGCCCCCGCCCCCGCAGCAGGGCTACGGCTACCCCCAGCAGCCCCAGGGCTTCCCGCAGCAGCAGCCCTACGGCCAGCCGAACACGTACGTGCCGGGCCCGCAGCAGGGCGGCGGCGGCGGGAAGAAGACCGGCCTGATCATCGGCGCCGTCGCGGTGGTGGCGGCGATCGCGGTGGGTGCGTACTTCGTCCTCGGGGGTTCGGACGGCGGCGGGGGGCTCGAGGACGACGGGCCGCACATCCTCACCGCGCCGGAGAGCATCATGGACGGCTACAAGCGCTACGGACCGGAGCCCAAGCCGGAAGAGGCCAATTCGAGCGAGGCCGGCAAGTTGGCGAGCGGTGGCGTGACCGACGCCAAGGGGCTGTCCACGATCTACACGACGATCTCGATCACTCCGGGGGAGACCCCCGAGCCCTCCGAGATCGCGGCTTCGAAGGCCGTCACGTACTCAGGTCTCTACGGCAAGGTCAAGGACCCTGAGTCCGCCCTCGACCAAGCCATCGCCGGTATGAAGAAGGCAGTCGAGGACGGCAACGAGAGCGGCAGTTCCAGCCCGAGCGGCTCGAAGGACATGAAGTTCGTGGGCGAACCCGAGTCCGTGGAACCGAGCAACCTCGAAGGCGCGATCATGAAGTGCCAGAAGGGAGAGGCGAAGGACGCCACGGGCCAGTCCGACACGCAGTACCTCTGCTTCTGGGCCGACTACAGCACGATCGGCATGGGGATCCCTGCCGCCGGGGGCAAGGGAGTCGGCCTCGAAGACTCCGCTCGGATAACCGCCGACCTCCGCAAGGAAGTCCGCGTCAAGAAGTAGCGACGACCCGAACGACCAAGGGGCGCCCGGCACTTCACCGGGCGCCCCTTCGCGCATCCACCTCCCCCGTCACTCCGCGCATATGGCCGATCACCGCACATAGGCTCGTGTCCACTGGTCCATTGCGCGAGGGAGACGCATCATGAGCTTGATGCTTGAGCGACCGACTACAGACGGCACTGCCCCCTCCGGCTTCGAAGCGCTGTGCGCAGCGCTCGACGAACTGGACGTGCCGGACGGCTTCAAAGCCGAGGTCATCAGGGGGAACATCGTCATGTCGCCATGGTCGAAGGGCTTCTACGCCCGAGTGATGGACCTGGTGTGCGACCGCCTACGCGACCACCTGCCCGTACGTCACGTCATCAGCGCGATGCCCTTCCTCTACGTCTTCCCCTCCGTGGAACGCGCCTTCGGCCCGGACATCCACGTGGCCGACGCGCGCAGCCGGGAGACCACCGGCACCCGTCTCGACGGGGAAGCGCTGTCCCTCGTCGCGGAGCTGAGTTCGCCTTCCACGCGCGAGGACGACCTCACGGACAAGGTGGAGAGCTACGGCAGGGCCGGTGTCCCCGTCTACCTCCTCCTCGACATGCAGGAGCAGAGCGCGATCGTCCACTGGACGCCGACGGCCAAGGGCTATGCCTCTCATCTGGCCGTGCCCTTCGGCGAGAAGCTCTGGATTCCCGCGCCCTTCGACTGCGCGCTGGACACCTCGGGTTTCGAACCCCCGGTGGAGGACAAACGAGGCTGAGCGCAGACACGAAGAAGGGGCGCCCGGTGGATCACCGGGCGCCCCTCATGCGTAGAACCGACTGACGGGAGGTCGACTCCCCCGCTCTCAGGCCGACTTCTGCTCCCCGTTCCCCCTCCCCCGGGCGTCCCGGGGGATCAGGGTCGGGTTGACGTTGGAGCGGACGACCTCGGCGGTGATGACGACGCGGGCGACGTCCTTGCGGGACGGGACCTCGTACATGACCGCCTGGAGGACCTCCTCCATGATGGCGCGCAGGCCGCGGGCTCCGGTCTGGCGGAGGATGGCCTGGTCGGCGATGGCCTCCAGGGCCTCGCGCTCGAAGTCCAGTTCCACGCCGTCGAGTTCGAAGAGGCGCTGGTACTGCTTGACCAGGGCGTTGCGCGGCTCGATGAGGATCTGGAGCAGGGCCTCGCGGTCGAGGTTGTGGACCGAGGTGATGACCGGCAGGCGGCCGATGAACTCGGGGATCATCCCGAACTTCACCAGGTCCTCGGGCATGACGTCCTCGAACTGGTCCTTGGACTCGATCTCCCGCTTGGAGCGGATGGTGGCGCCGAAGCCGATGCCCTTGGCGCCCGCCCGGGACTCGATGATCTTCTCCAGGCCCGCGAAGGCGCCGCCCACGATGAACAGCACGTTCGTCGTGTCGATCTGGATGAACTCCTGGTGCGGGTGCTTGCGTCCGCCCTGCGGGGGCACCGAGGCGGTGGTGCCCTCCAGGATCTTCAGCAGGGCCTGCTGGACACCCTCGCCGCTGACATCGCGGGTGATCGAGGGGTTCTCGCTCTTGCGGGCCACCTTGTCGATCTCGTCGATGTAGATGATGCCCGTCTCGGCCTTCTTGACGTCGTAGTCGGCGGCCTGGATGAGCTTCAGGAGGATGTTCTCGACGTCCTCGCCGACATAGCCCGCCTCGGTCAGCGCGGTGGCGTCCGCGATGGCGAAGGGGACGTTGAGCATCCGGGCGAGGGTCTGCGCGAGCAGCGTCTTGCCGGAGCCGGTGGGGCCGAGCAGCAGGATGTTCGACTTCGCCAGCTCGATGGCGTCCTCGCGGCCCTGCCCGCCGCCGTTCTCGCCTGCCTGCACCCGCTTGTAGTGGTTGTAGACGGCGACCGAGAGCGCCTTCTTCGCGGGCTCCTGCCCGACGACGTAGCTCTCCAGGAACTCGTAGATCTCACGGGGCTTGGGAAGCTCTTCCCAGCGCACCTCGCTCGTCTCGGCGAGCTCCTCCTCGATGATTTCGTTGCAGAGGTCGATGCACTCGTCGCAGATGTACACACCGGGGCCTGCGATGAGCTTCTTGACCTGCTTCTGACTCTTTCCGCAGAAAGAGCACTTGAGCAGGTCGCCGCCGTCACCGATGCGTGCCACGAGGTGAATCCCCTTCGCCTGCCAGACGCCTGCTTCAGCGGCTCCTGGTGCCTCTATCCGACGGTACCCTGCCGGACCCGGTGTTCGGGTCCCCCTTGGCGCGGTTCACTTGTGCGTGGACCGCGCCAAGGGTGCGGGCGCTGTTCCCGCGACGTCTCAGACGACCGTGGAGTTGTTCATCTTCCGGGTGGAGATGATCTGGTCGACCAGGCCGTAGGACAGGGCGTCCTCGGCCGTGAGGATCTTGTCGCGCTCGATGTCCTCGCGGATCTGCTCGATCGGCGTGGTCGAGTGCTTGGCCAGCAGCTCTTCCAGCTGTGAGCGCATCCGGAGGATCTCGTTCGCCGCGATCTCGAGGTCGGAGACCTGACCGCGACCCGTCTCACTGTAGGGCTGGTGGATGAGAACCCGCGCATTGGGCAGGGCCATGCGCTTGCCGGGGGTGCCCGCGGCGAGCAGGATCGCGGCGGCGGAGGCGGCCTGGCCCATGCAGACGGTCTGGACGTCCGGCTTCACGAACTGCATCGTGTCGTAGATGGCGGTGAGCGCCGTGAAGGAGCCGCCGGGGCTGTTGATGTAGACCGAGATGTCGCGGTCCGGGTCCATCGACTCCAGGCAGAGCAGCTGCGCCATGACGTCGTTGGCGGAGGCGTCGTCGATCTGCACACCGAGGAAGATCACCCGCTCCTCGAAGAGCTTCGCGTACGGGTCGTACTCGCGCACGCCCTGCGAGGTGCGCTCGACGAAGCGCGGGATGACGTAGCGGGACTCGGCGCGCGGCCCGGTGTACTCGGCCTGCGCGCGGTCGTAGAGGCCGCTGCCGGGGAAGTCGTTCACTTCTGTCTCCTGAAAATGAGCTGAGGCGGTCGGCTGGAGGCTGTCGGGGCTCAGGCCGCCCCGGTGCCACCGCCGCCCGGCATACCGGCAGCCGTGGGCATGATGTCGTCGATGAGGCCGTACTCCTTGGCCTCCTCCGGGTCGAACCAGCGGTCGCGGTCGGAGTCGCGGGTGATCTGCTCGACGCTCTGACCGGTGTGGTGCGAGGTCAGCTCGGCCATCCGCTTCTTGGTGTGCAGCAGCCGCTCGGCGTGGATCTTGATGTCCGAGGCCGAGCCGGCGAGGCCGGCGGAGGGCTGGTGGATGAGGATCTCGGCGTTCGGCAGGGCGAAGCGCTTGCCCGGGGTGCCCGCGCTGAGCAGGAACTGCCCCATCGAGGCGGCCATGCCCATGGCGATGGTGACCACGTCGTTCTTGATGTACTGCATCGTGTCGTAGATCGCCATGCCCGCGGTGATCGATCCGCCCGGGCTGTTGATGTAGAGGAAGATGTCCTTGTCCGGGTCGGCGGCAAGGAGCAGCAGCTGTGCGGTGATCTTATTGGCGATGTCGTCGTCGACCGGCTGGCCGAGGAAGATGATCCGCTCGTTGAGCAGCCGGTTGTAGACCTGGTCGCCGAGGCCACCACCGATGGAAGGCTCGCCGGCGGCGGAGGGCATCAGATTCGTCACGTATCCACCTGCTCGTCTTACGACGGCGCCGGGCCGTCTCACGTCTTCTGCTGGGGCGTGGGGCCCCGCGTCCTCACCGCCGTCCGGCGGCGCCTGGGGACTCCCCTGCCCTCGTAGTCATGGACCCTAACGCGCAGGCAGGCGGGTGCACTCCCGCACCGGGGACTGTTCGCTGTGAGCGCAGGTGCACCAGGGGCCACGCAGGGGCCGCCGGGATCGGACGGCGGCGCGGCGGGGCGGGGCGCGACGGGGCCGCAGGCGGCCGCGGAGCGCGAGAAGCGGCGCGGGGGCGCAAGGGGCGGTGCCGCGGCGCGAGGACGGCGCTGAGGGCTCCGCGGGGCGGCGGGGCGGATCCGGTGGGGCGGGACCCCTCACGGGCGCCGGGACGGCAGCCCGGGCGCCGGGAGAGAGCCGGGCGCCCGGAGAGGGCCGGGCACAAGCCGAGGGGCCCCGGACGCGCACGACGGCGTCCGGGGCCCCTCGGCCGCGCACCCGTGCGGGCGCGCGGCGGCTCTGCGGAGAGCCGGGAGGGCGACGGGGCTCAGGCCTCGTTCTTCTCCTCGGCGGGCTTCTCCTCGGCCGAGCCCTCGGCGGCGGCCTCGGCGGTCTCGCCCGCCTCGGTCTCCTCCTCGTCGTCGCTCAGGTCGACGACCTCGCCGTTGGTGTCCTTGACGGTCGCGGCCTCGACCACGGCGGCCAGGGCCTTTCCGCGGGCGACCTCGCCGACGAGCATCGGCACCTGGTTGCCCTCGACGACCGCCTGCGCGAACTGGTCGGGGGACATGCCGGAGGAGGCGGCGCGGCGCATGAGGTGCTCGGTGAGCTCCTCCTGGCTGACGTTCAGCTTCTCCCGGTTGACCAGCTCGTCCAGGACGAACTGGGTCTTGATGCCCTTGACCGCGGCGTCCTTGGTCTCGGTCTCGAACTCCTCGGCGCTCTTGCCCTGGATCTCGAGGTACTTCTCCAGGTCCAGGCCCATCTGACCGAGCTGGTGGTGCTCCAGGTTGTGCTTGCGGGTGTTGATCTCGTCCTCGAGCAGCTTCTCGGGGACGGGCACCTCGACCAGTTCGAGCAGCTTCTCCAGGACGCGCTCCTGGGCCTGCGTGGCCTGGTCGTACTGCTTCATGTTCTCCAGCCGGGAGCGGCTGTCGGCGCGCAGCTCCTCCAGGGTGTCGAACTCGGAGGCGAGCTGGGCGAAGTCGTCGTCCAGCTCGGGCAGTTCGCGCTTGGCGACCTGGGTGACCTTGACGGTGACCTCGGCCTCCTTGCCGGCCGCCGAGCCGCCGGTGAGCTCGGAGGTGAAGGTGGCCTCGCCACCGGCCTCCACGCCCTTGACGGCGTCGTCGATGCCGGCGAGCAGCTCACCGGAGCCGATGGTGTAGGAGACGCCGTCGGCCACCCCGTCCGGGAGGACCTCGCCGTCGACCTTGGCCTGCAGGTCGAGGGTCAGAACGTCCCCGTCCTCGGCGGCGCGCTCGACCGGGCTGGTGGAGGCGAAGCGCTCGCGCAGCTCCTCGACCGCCTTGTCGACGTCCTCCTCGCTGACCTCGATCGGGTCGACCTCGACCTCGATGCCGGAGTAGTCCGGGATCTCGATGGTCGGGCGGACGTCCACCTCGGCGGTGAAGTTGAGCGTCTCGTTGTCCTTCAGCTCGGTGATGTCCACCTCGGGCTGGCCCAGGACGTTGAGCTCGGCCTCGTTGACGGCCTCGGTGTAGAACTTCGGGAGGGCGTCGTTGACCGCCTCCTCAAGAACCGCTCCGCGGCCGAACCGCTGGTCGATGACGCGCGCCGGAATCTTGCCCTTCCGGAAACCCTTCACCGTGACCTGCTGGTTGATCTTCTTGTACGCCGCGTCGAGGCTGTCCTTGAGCTCCTCGAAGGGCACCTCGACAGTGAGCCGAACCCGAGTCGGGTTCAGGTTCTCCACGGCGCTCTTCACGGTTCGGTCTCCTTGTGGCTGACTTCTTGGATTCTGCTGAGCCGGAGAGCTGCAGCGGATCGCCCCCTCGAACGTCCCGGATCCGTCCCCCTCGGGGCGTGGACGCAGGCACACGGGCGCGCAGCTTGCATAGTAACCGCAGGCGGGACACGCCCCAAAAGAAGAGCCCGGGGACCTCTCCCCGGGCGCTCCCGGCCGGGGAGGCGACAAGTGAGCGGGACCGCTCGCGCGCGCTCCCGTGAGGTGGTCGGGGTGGCGGGATTTGAACCCACGGCCTTCCGCTCCCAAAGCGGACGCGCTACCAAGCTGCGCCACACCCCGTGCTGGTGCGACACGTAGGGTACATGCCCGCGAGCACGGGGGACTTCCCGATTTCACGGCTCCGCCGCCTGGCGCGATGAAGCCGGTACGGGAGGCGGCACCGGACCGGTGCGGACGGGCCGGGCCGCCGCCGGAAGCGGCCGGGAGGGGCCCGCGGCGGAAGGGGTGTGCGGCGGGCGCCCGCGAGACGCTACGATGCTTCCCGTGCCGCGCGGTCACTGACCTGCGGTGCGAGGTGTGCGGGCGTAGCTCAATGGTAGAGCCCTAGTCTTCCAAACTAGCTACGCGGGTTCGATTCCCGTCGCCCGCTCCAGACGGCTCAGGGCCGGGACATGAGGACTGCTCCTCGCGTCCCGGCCCTGAGGCGTTTCGCCGGGTGCTTCCCGGGCGCTTCCGCCGGGCGGTCCGCGTGGGTGTCCTCGCCCGCGGGCCGGGGCAGTTGGGCGCCCGGGCGGACCGGAGGGTCCGGGGACCCTCCCGCCCGCGGCCTCAGAACTGTATGTCGCTGATGGTGTCGGCGATCGAGTTGAGGAAGTCGTTGATGTCCGGCGCCACGTCGGTCGAGGCCAGGAAGAAGCCGAAGAGCACCGCGACGACGGCCGGGCCCGGCTTTATCGATCCCCCGCGCAACAGCACCACCAGGATGATCGCCAGCATCAGCACCACTGACAGCGAAATGGCCACGTCGATCACACACCCTCGGTCGGTCCGCACTCCCCGGCCGGGGCACGTGCACACAACCCGCACACCCCCGCCAGAACCATCGTGCCACCAACGGGCCCGCCCCATGCCTTGAGTGACGGATCGTCGGCGGACCGGAGCCGGGGACGGCGTCCGCGGGCGGCTCCCCACGGCCCGACCACCCGCCCGTACGGGGGAATTGGCGGACCCGCGGCCACGTAATTGCGCGTGATCGTTTCCGGTGCCATCCAGTTGCCGCGCGGCGGCCGTCCCGCGCCGCTGACCAAATGGCGGACGGCTATTGCGAATTGGCGGGTCAGACGCGCCGGAGGCCGGTCCTCCGGCGCGAGACGGGGCGCCAACCCGCACCAACCGGTCATATCTCCGGTATCACCCTCGGACGCTATGCGCCGCTATGGGGATCGATGTCGGATGTGCCGGTCACGACGGACATAGCATTCCGGGGGCTGGCTATTGGGCTGCCCCGCCGCGTACTTGAGGCAATTCCGGGTAATCGCAGTCACCTATGGATTCGGTGTCGATGGTTTTACGAAGACGACCTCGCGAGGCTAGGGTTCCTCAGATGTTCCACGCTGCCACGATCTCTGAAAGCGCGGTGGGTCCCCTGTTCGTCCCGAGGTGTGAGTGGCGGGAGGGTCTGTGACCAGTTCACTGCGACCGCAGGACCATGAGGGCGGGACGCGCGCGGGCGGGATGCCGCTGCCCCCGGCCGTGGAGACCGCCGATCCCCCGGCGGCCGGGACCCCGCCGAAGGAGGCCGCTCCGGCCGCCGGGAAACGGGCGAAGGCCTCGCCGGGGCGCGACCCCTTCTTCGACAACGCGAAGTACCTGGCGATCCTCTTCGTAGCCATGGGGCACTCCTGGGAGCCGCTGACCGACCACAGCCGGGCCGCCGAAGCGCTGTACATGGTCGTGTACACCTTCCACATGCCCGCGTTCATCGTGATCTCGGGCTACTTCTCGCGCAGCTTCGACATGCGCCCGGACCGGCTCAAGCGGCTGATCACCGGGGTCGCGGTGCCCTATGTGCTCTTCGAGGTGGCGTACACCTTCTTCAAGCGCTGGGCCGACGACGATCCGCAGCAGCCGATCTCGCTGCTCGACCCCTGGTATCTGACCTGGTTCCTGGCGGCGCTCTTCGTCTGGCGGATGAGCACCCCGCTGTGGAAGGTGGTGCGCTGGCCGCTGCCGCTGGCGCTGGCCGTCGCGGTGCTCGCCTCCGTCTCGCCGGACATCGGCGACGACCTCGACCTCCAGCGGGTGCTCCAGTTCCTGCCGTTCTTCGTCGCGGGGCTGCTGATGAAGCCGGAGCACTTCCGGCAGCTGCGCGGGCGCAAGCTGCGGCTGCTCTCCCTGCCGGTGCTCGCCTGCGGCGCGGCCGTCGCCTACTGGGCGGCCCCGCGGATGAACTCGGCCTGGTTCTACCACCGCGACAGCGCGCAGGAGCTGGGCGCCCCCTGGTGGGCGGGCGCGGTGATGACCCTCGCCCTGTTCGGCTGCTCCGCGGTGCTGACCGCCTGCTTCCTGGTGTGGGTGCCGCGCCGCCACATGTGGTTCACGGTCCTCGGCGCGGGCACGCTCTACGGCTACCTGCTGCACGGCTTCCTGGCCAAGGGCTCGCGCTTCTGGGGCTGGTTCGACACCTACGCGTGGCTGAAGGAGCCGTACGGCGAGGTCTTCGTGACCCTGGTCGCCGCGGTCGTGGTCACCGCGCTGTGCACCCCGCCCGTGCAGCGCGCCTTCAAGTTCGCCATGGAACCCAAGATGAACTGGGCCTTCGCGAAGGACCCGGCGGAGCAGGCCCGCCGCCGCAGCGCCACCCGCTGACCACCCCGCGGCACCCCCCGCCGGCTCCCCCGCGGCGCGCCGCCCCGGCTCACCGGCCGGGTGCGGCGAGCCCGAGCAGCGTCCGCATCCGCGCGTACTTGGCCCGCAGCCGCTCCCGGGTGGCCGGGTCGAGTACGGCGAGGCGGTCCGGGTCGGCGTTGTGCGCGAGGTCCGCCTCCTTGACCAGGAGCGCGCCGGGGGTGGCGAGGATCCGCCGGGCGTACGCCTCGGGTTCCTCGCCCGCCCGCCGGGTCAGGGCGCGCACGATCTCCTTGGTACGGGTGCCGAGCGCCGCCTCCTCCAGCCACCGCCAGGTCAGGCGGTCGTCCTCGACGGCGTCGTGCAGCCAGGCCGCGGCGATCTGTTCGGGGTCGCCGCCCCGGGCGCGCACCCCTTCGGCCACCGCGCGCAGATGCTCGCGGTAGGGCCGCCCCGCCTTGTCGGTCTGCCCCTCGTGGGCGGCCAGGGCCAGCGCCTCCACCTCGGCGAGGCCGAGCCGTCCGCCGCTGCCGGCCTCTCTCGTACGGTCCATCGGCCCGTCCCTCCGCTCCCCCGTACCGGGTATACGACAGGCGCCCGGCTCAGGCGTCCCGGCAGAGCAGGAGCAGCGCGCGGTCGTCCTTCACATCCTTGGCGACGGCCTCGATGAGGTGCCAGGCGGCGCCGTGGAAACCGCCGACGACATAGCGGTCGGCCTCGCCGGTGAGGCGGCCGATGCCCTCGGAGATGTCCTGCTCGGAGGTCTCCACCAGCCCGTCGGTGAAGAGCATCAGGACGTCGCCGGGGCGCAGGCTGCCCTTGACCGGGTCGAACTGGGCGCCGCCGTAGACGCCGAGCAGCGGGCCCTGGCCGGAGATCTCCTCCCACCGGCCGGTGCCCGCGCTCAGTTGCAGGGCGGGCGGGTGGCCCGCGGAGAAGAGTTCGTAGTCGCCGCTCTCCAGGTCGAGCACCAGGTGGACGGAGGTGGCGAAGCCCTCGTCCCAGTCCTGGCGGAGCAGATAGGCGTTGGCGGCGGGCAGGAAGGCGTGCGGGGGCAGCGAGCCGAGCAGTCCGCCGAAGGCGCCGGAGAGCAGCAGGGAGCGGGAGGCGGCGTCCATGCCCTTGCCGGAGACGTCGGTGAGCACGACCTCCAGGGTGCGTCCGCCGTGCGTACGGGCCGCGACCACGAAGTCGCCGGAGAAGGACTGGCCGCCCGCGGGCCGCAGCGCCATCTCGCGGTGCCAGCCGCGCGGCAGTCCCGGCAGCTTGCTCTGCACCCGGATGCGCTCGCGCAGGTCGAAGAGCATGGTGCCGCCGCGCCGCCAGGGCACCCCGACCCGGGTGCGGAACTGGGCGAGCAGCAGCCCGAAGAGGCCGCAGGCCGCGACGACCAGGACCACTCCGGGGGTGACCCGGCCGGGGCCCTCCTCGTAGGGGCCGAGCCGCAGGGACTCCACGATCAGGGCGGCCGCGGCGGCGGCGTAGAGGGCGAGCAGGCTCGCGGGGCGCAGCAGCAGTCCGCCGGCGACGATCGGCAGGACCAGGGTGGCCGGGGCGCACCAGACGGCGTCCATCAAGGTCAGGGCGCAGATGACGGGGACGGTGGCGAAGAGTCCGGCGAGCGCGATCCAGTCGGAGCCGTCGCCGCGGAAGTAGTCGACACCGGATCTGCGCAGCGTGATGCGGGCCCGGTGCACACGTTTCTTGATCCGGTGCCCTGCCGTGTCGGCTTCCGCTCGTCGTACTGCCATCGCCCGTGGACCATATCCAGCAAGGGCCCTGCCGCGCACGGGTGGGCGGATATCTCCTCCCCCGGAGCGGGAAGCGGCCCGGAGGCGGGCGGAAGGAAAGACTCCGGTTTCGGGTGGAAAACGCCTCGCCCCGCGGCGGGCGCACTGGTAACGATGTGCGTATGAGCATCGATCTGCGTGTGCTGCGCGAGGCCGACTTCGACAGCTGGTACGCCCTTCTCGACCGAGCCTTCGGCGGGGTCCCCGAGCCCGCCGAGGAACGCGCCCTGTGGAAGGGCCTCATCGAGTACGAGCGCTCCCTCGCCGCCTGGGACGAGAAGGAGATCGTCGGCTCGGCCGGCGCCTTCTCCTTCCGGATGACGGTCCCCGGCGGCGCCCGGGTGCCGACCGCCGGGGTCACCATGGTCAGCGTGGCCGCCACCCACCGGCGGCGCGGGGTGCTGCGGTCGATGATGCGCCGCCAGCTCGACGACATCCGGGCGCTCGGCGAACCGCTGGCCGCCCTGGTCGCCTCCGAGCCGGACATCTACGGCCGCTTCGGCTACGGCTCGGCGGGCCGGGCGCTCGCCGCCGAGATCGACACCGCCCGGGTACGGCTGCGGATGCCGCCGGGCGCGGACGAGCCCCGGCTGAGCTTCGCCGATCCCCGGACCTCGCTGACGCGCTGCGAGGACCTGTACTCCCGGCTGGTCGGCGGCCGCCCGGGGCTCCTCTCGCGCGCCCCCGGCTGGGAGGAGCTCGGCCTGCTCGACCCGGAGAGCGAGCGCGGGGGCGCCTCGCCGCTGCAGTGCGTACTGGCCGAGCGGGAGGGCGAACTCGCGGGCTACGCGCGGTACTCGGTGAAACCGGAGTGGGACGCGGCGGGCCCCAAGGGCGTCGTCCGGCTGCGGTCCCTGGAGGCGCTGGACCCGGCGGCGCACGCGGCGCTGTGGCGGTTCCTCTTCGACCTCGACCTGACCTCGACGCTCTCCGTGCACAGCCGCCCGCTGGACGACCCCCTCACGCACCTGGTCTCCGACCCCCGGCGCTGCGGGCTGCGGACCAGGGACGTGCTGTACCTGCGGATCGTCGACCTCCCGGCGGCGCTCGCCGCGCGTACGTACCAGGTGCCCCTGGACACGGTCCTGGAGGTCGAGGACGCGTTCTGCCCCTGGAACACCGGCCGCTGGCGGCTGCGCGGGGACTCCGGCGGCGCGGTCTGCGAGCGCACCGAGGACGAGCCCCGACTCGCCCTCACGGCACGGGAGTTGGGCGCCGCCTACCTGGGCGAGGGCCCGCTCACCGCGCTGGCCGCGGCCGGCCTGGTGCGCGAGCTGGTGCCGGGTTCCCTGGCGCCGGTGTCGCTCGCCTTCGGCTCGCAGACGGCGCCTTGGCTGCCGCACGGCTTCTGACCCCGGCGGCGGTGGCGGCCCCGGTCGCGGGCTGGCAGCGCGGGCACCAGAAGAGGTTGCGGGCGGCGAGCGGGGCGGTGCGCACCTCGGTGCCGCAGATGTGGCAGGGCTGGTTCGCCCGGCGGTAGACGTAGACCTCGCCGCCGTGGTCGTCGACGCGCGGCGGGCGCCCCATGGCCTCCGGCAGGTGCTCGGGGCGCACGGTGTCTATCCGGTTGTTGCGCACGCCCTCGCGCATCAGCTCCACCAGGTCGTCCCAGAGTGCCCGCCACTCCTCCGGGCCGAGGTCGCGGCCCGGCCGGTACGGGTCGATGCCGTGCCGGAAGAGCACCTCGGCGCGGTAGACGTTGCCGACGCCCGCGACCACCTTCTGGTCCATCAGCAGGGCGGCCAGGGTGGTGCGGCTGCGGGAGATGCGGCGGTAGGCGGCGGCCGGGTCGTCGCCGGGGCGCAGCGGATCGGGGCCGAGCCGCTCGTGCACGGCCCGCTTCTCGTCCTCGGTGATCAGCGCGCAGGTGGCCGGGCCGCGCAGGTCCACATAGGAACCGCCGCCCGCCAGGCGCAGCCGTACGGTGTCGGCGGGCGGCGGGGCGGGCAGCGCGCCGAAGGCGACCTTGCCGAACAGGCCCAGGTGGATGTGGACATGGCCGGCGCCGCCGAAGTGCAGGAAGAGGTGCTTGCCGTGTGCCTCGGCGCCGGTGAACTCGCGGCCGTCGAGCAGCGCGGCGCTCTGGGCGAAGGTGCCCTGCGGGCTTGTCACGCGCAGCTCGCGGCCCTGGAAGCGGGCGTTGTGGTCCTCGGCGAGCCGGTGGATCGTGTGCCCCTCGGGCACGGTCCCTCCCCTGGTCGGTCAGGCCCGCGAACCCTGCGGAGCCGGGCCTGCGCGGGCCTGTGGTGGATCACTCCCGCGGGCTGCCGGTGCAGCGGCCCCTGGTGCGTCGGGCCCGCCGAGCCTCCCCGGGAGCGGGCCCCGGCCCTGCGGCGGGCCGGGGCGTGGCGGGTTCAGCCCTGCGGGTGGTGGGCCGGGACGGGCGGCAGTTCGCCGGTGGTCTCGTAGCCGGAGAGCATGTCGATGCGGCGGATGTGCCGCTCGTCGCCGGAGAAGGGCGTCGTCAGGAAGATCTCGACGAAGCGGGTGGCCTCCTCGGTGCTGTGCATCCGGGCGCCGACGGCGACGACGTTGGCGTCGTTGTGCTCCCGGCCGAGCGCGGCGGTCTGCTCGCTCCAGGCGAGCGCGGCCCGTACGCCCTTGACCTTGTTCGCGGCGATCTGCTCGCCGTTGCCGGAGCCGCCGATGACGATGCCGAGGGAGTCCGCGTCCTTCGCCGCGCCTTCGGCGGCGCGCAGGCAGAACGGCGGATAGTCGTCCTGGGCGTCGTAGAGGTGGGGCCCGCAGTCGACGGGCTCGTGGCCGTTGGCCTTCAGCCATTCGACCAGGTGGTTCTTGAGTTCGTAGCCGGCATGATCCGAGCCGAGGTACACGCGCATGGCCCCGAGTCTGACACGGACCGCCCCGCCGCCCGGACCCGGCCCGGAAAACCTGACGGCACCTGTCAGGTAATGCTGGCAGCGTCGGGGACGTCCGAGGCCTTCGGACGCGGACGGAGCCGGGGCGGCCCGCGGTGGGCGCCGCCGTCTCCGCCCGGTGGCAGCAGGGAAAGGGCACAGCCATGCACGCGACGGATTCCTCGTTCGAGGGTCGGGTACTCACCCCCGGGGACCCGGAGTACGCGCCGGAGGTGGCGGGCTTCCAGACCGGGTTCGCGCTGCGCCCGGCCCGGGTGTGGGCGGCGCGCTCGGCCCGCGAGGTGGCCGAGGCGGTCGGGTACGCGGCCGAGGAGGGCCTGCCGCTCGGCGTGCAGGCGACGGGGCACGGGCTGCCGGACGCCGCCGAGGGCGGGGTGCTGGTCAGCACCCGGCGGATGGACGCGGTGCGGATCGACCCCGGGGCGCGTACCGCGGTGATCGGGGCGGGCGCCCGCTGGGGCCAGGTCGTCGAGGCGGCGGCGCCCCACGGACTCGCCCCGCTCAACGGCTCCTCGCCGGGGGTGGGCGCCGTCTCGTACACGCTCGGCGGCGGACTGGGCATCCTGGCACGGGAGTTCGGCTACGCGGCGGACCGGGTGCGGCGTCTGGAGGTGGTCACCGCGGACGGGCGGATCCGCGAGGTGACGGCCGGGAGCGAGCCGGAGCTGTTCTGGGCGCTGCGCGGCGGCGGGCACGGACTCGGCGTGGTCACCGAGCTGGAGATCGGCCTGGTCCCGGTGGCCCGGCTGTACGGCGGCGCCCTCACCTTCGACGCCTCGGCGGTCGATCCGGCGCGGATCCTCGCGGCGTACGAGGCCTGGACGCGGACCGTGCCGGAGAACCTGACCTCCTCGCTGGCCGCCGTCCCCTACCCGGACCTCCCGGCGCTGCCCCCGCGGCTGCGCGGCGCCTATCTGATCTCCCTGCGGGTGGCCTTCACCGGCGGCGCCGAGGAGGGTGAGCGCCTGGTGGCCCCGCTGCGCCGGATCGGGCCCGCGGTCACCGACACCCTGCGCGAGATGCCCTACACGGAGAGCCCGAGCATCCACAACGACCCGGCGAGCCCGCACGCCTACTACGGGGACAGCGCGGTGCTGAGCGAGCTGGACGTGCGGGCGGCGGCCGAACTGCTCGCCGCGACCGGCCCCGCGGCGCCGATGATGTGCGTGGTCCAGCTCAACCACCTGGGCGGGGCGCTGGGCCGGGAGCCCGAGCCGCCCAACGCGGTGCCGCACCGGGAGGGCCGCTTCCTGGTACGGGTGCTCGCGGTGCTCGACGGCACCGACCGGGCCGCGGCCCGCGCCCACTTCGCCGGGGCGCTCGCCCCGCTGGCCCCGGTGACCACCGGCCGCTTCCTCGGCTTCGCCTTCGGCGGCGGCGACCGCGGCGAGGGCCTCTACCCGGCGGCGACCCGGGAGCGCCTGGCCGCCCTGAAGAGGACGTACGACCCGGGGAACCTCTTCGGCGGCCCTCACGGGGGACAGGGCTGAGCCCCCACCCGGAGGGGCGGGGGCTCGCGGGTCCTGCGTCCGGTCCCGGCCGGGGGCTCCCGGTTCCGGCCGGGTCCCGGTGTGGCTGCCGGCGGTGTCCGGTGGTTCCCGGCCGGTGGTCTCAGCGCTCGCCGAGCAGCTTCCAGGCGCCCGGGAGGAGGCCCATCGCCAGGGCGGCCTTGAGGGCGTCGCCGAGCAGGAAGGGGGTGAGCCCGGCGGCGACCGCCTCGCTCAGGCCCATGCCGGTGGCGAGGGCGAGGTAGGGCACGCCCACCGCGTAGATGACGGCGGAGCCGAGCACCATGGTGCCGGCGGTCCGGGGCACCGAGCGGTCGCCGCCGCGGCGGGCCAGCGCCCCGGTCAGGGTGGCGGCGAGCAGCATGCCGAGGACGTAGCCGAAGGAGGGGGCCGAGGCGCCGGAGGAGCCCTCGGCGAACCAGGGCACGCCCGCCATGCCGACCAGGGTGTAGAGGACGAGCGAGAGCAGCCCGCGCCGGGCGCCGAGGGCGGTGCCGACGAGCAGCGCGGCGAAGGTCTGCCCGGTCACCGGGACCGGTGAGCCCGGCACCGGCACGGAGATCTGGGCGGCGAGCCCGGTCAGCGCCGCGCCGGAGACGACGAGCACCAGGTCGCGGACGCGCGCCCGGGCCCGGGAGGAGGCGGGCAGCAGGTCCGCGAGGACGGCGCCCGGACGGGCGGGGGAGGCAGCGAGGCTCATCGGGACTCCGCGGGGAGAAGGGTGGGGACCGGGCCGGAGGGCGGTGCCCGGGGGACAGCGCGACGCTATCCCAGCGGCCCTCGGCGCCTCACCGTCAGCCGCCGACAAAGGGGCTCGGCGGGGATTGGTGGGTACTACACAAAAATCGGGGCCACACCTGCCGGGCCCGTGAGGCGCGTCACGCGGGGGCGGGGCGCCGGGTGCGGCCGCTCCGTACGGCGGCACCGGGGCGGCACCCTGCGCGTTCGCCGGAAGCGGCCGCCCGGACCGTCGCGGGGAGCGGCCGGGAGGCCCGGAAAACCGTCCATCCGGAATGCTCGGGGCACCCTGCCGAAGGGTCCAATTCAGCAGGTCACATGAGAGGTCGTTCACAACACCGGCAAGTAAACGGACCATCACGATCCGAGGTCGATGAGTCCGCATCGCGGGCGATCACTTGGCCCTGTCCCGTGCGGTGCCCACACTGTGAGTCCTTTCCCCGGCGTCTCACGTTATGGACAGTCGCTCCCCCATGTCCCGGACTTCTCCTGGTGCCGAGTCGGTCACGACCGACGCCACCCCCCACAGCGAACCGCCCGCATCCGCGCAGCCCGCCCTCTCGCACGGGCTCAAACAGCGCCATCTGTCGATGATCGCCCTCGGCGGTGTCATCGGTGCCGGACTCTTCGTCGGCTCCGGGGCGGGCATCGCCTCCGCCGGGCCCTCGATCGTGCTCGCCTTCGCCGCCTCCGGCCTGCTCGTCACGCTGGTCATGCGGATGCTGGGCGAGATGTCCGCCGCCAACCCGGCCTCCGGCTCCTTCTCGGTACACGCCGAACGCGCCATCGGCCCCTGGGCGGGCTTCACCGCGGGCTGGATGTACTGGGCCCTGCTCTGCGTCGGCATCGCGGTCGAGGCGATCGGCGCCGCCGACATCATGACCAGCTGGCTCCCGGACACCCCCGGCTGGATGTGGGTGGCCGTCTTCATGGCCCTGTTCTGCGGCACCAACCTGGCCGCGGTGAGCAACTTCGGCGAGTACGAGTTCTGGTTCGCCCTGCTCAAGGTGGTGGCGATCACCGCCTTCCTGGTGCTCGGCCTGCTCGCCATCGCGGGCCTGCTGCCCGGCACCGACGCCCCCGGCACCTCGCACCTCACCGGCGACGGCGGCTTCCTGCCCAACGGCAGCGACGGGCTGATCACCGGACTGCTCGCCTCCGTCTTCGCCTACGGCGGCCTGGAGACGGTGACCATCGCGGCGGCCGAGTCCGAGGACCCGCGCCGCGGCGTCGCCAAGGCCGTACGCACCGCCGTGTGGCGGATCGCGGTCTTCTACGTCGGCTCGATGCTGGTGATCGTCACCCTGATCGACTGGCAGGACAAGGCGCTGCTCACCGGTCCCTACGCGGCCGTCCTGGACGAGATCGGCATCGGCAACGCGGGCGAGGTCATGAAGGTGATCGTGCTCGCGGCCCTGCTCTCCGCGATGAACGCCAACATCTACGGCGCCTCGCGGATGTCGTACTCGCTGATCGCGCGCGGCGAGGGGCCGCGCTTCCTCGGCAAGCTCACCGGCGGCGTCCCGCGCCGCGCGGTGGTCGCCTCCTCGGTCTTCGGCTTCTTCGCGGTGCTGCTGAAGTTCTGGTGGGAGGACACCGTCTTCACCTGGCTGCTGAACATGGTCGGCGCCGCCACCCTCGTCGTCTGGGGCTTCATCGCCGTCTCCCAGCTGATCAGCCGGCGCCGCCTGGAGCGGGAGAGCCCGGACAAGCTGCTGGTACGGATGTGGCTCTTCCCGGCGCTCACCTGGGTGGCGCTCGCGGGCATCCTCGCGGTGCTGCTGCTGATGCTCCGCGAGGACGACACCCGCACCCAGCTCTGGTTCACCGGCGGCCTCGCGCTCGCCCTCGCGGGCGCCGGCTATCTGCGGCAGCGGCTCGCCGCCGAGCGCAGGGCGGCTGCCACGGCCGGGGAGTGAGGCGTAGGGCCACGGGCCCGGCGCCCGCTCAGCCCAGTCCGCCGCGAGGAAATCGGGTCTCCCGTCCGGGAGGCCCGATTTCCCGTTTCCCGGCGCTTTCCCAGGGGCTCCCGGGCCGCCGGGACCAAGCCGAGCCTTACCACCGAAAGGGTCAACGCCCTTGTCGGGCAAGGGTTCCGCGGGTGTGCCCCGACCCGTCGGCGGGCACTGTTGTTGCTATGGTGCACTTGCAAGGAGCTTGCAATAAGCCGAGGGGACCGTCATGGCTTTGTACACGCTTCCGGAACTGCCCTATGACTACGCGGCACTCGCGCCCGTCATCAGTCCGGAGATCATCGAGCTGCACCACGACAAGCACCACGCCGCCTACGTCAAGGGCGCCAACGACACCGTGGAGCAGCTCGACGAGGCCCGCGACAAGGAGCAGTGGGGCGCGATCAACGGGCTCCAGAAGAACCTCGCCTTCCATCTGAGCGGGCACATCCTGCACTCGATCTACTGGCAGAACATGACCGGCGACGGCGGCGGCGAGCCGCTGGCCGCCGACGGGGTGGGCGAGCTGGCGGACGCGATCACCGAGTCCTTCGGCTCCTTCGCCGGCTTCAAGGCGCAGCTGACCAAGGCCGCGGCGACCACCCAGGGCTCCGGCTGGGGCGTCCTCGCCTTCGAGCCGGTGACCGGCCGCCTGATCGTCGAGCAGGTCTACGACCACCAGGGCAACATCGGCCAGGGCTCCACCCCGATCCTGGTCTTCGACGCCTGGGAGCACGCCTTCTACCTCCAGTACAAGAACCAGAAGGTCGACTTCATCGAGGCCATGTGGAAGGTCGTCAACTGGCAGGACGTGGCCCGGCGCCACGCCTCCGCCAAGCAGCAGACCGACCGCCTCCTGCTCACCCCCGGGAAGTGAGCGCGGGCCGGTCCCGGTGACCGGCCCCGCTCCCCCGGGTGACCCGACGCCCTGCTCGTGATCGTCTTCTCAGCCTTCACGGGGCAGGCGGAAGAAAGGAGAGCCCCCGCCAGGACGTGACTGGCGGGGGCTCTCCCGTTTCCACGGCGGCCTCTTACGACGGTCTGTTACGGCAGCGGCGGCGCGGAGCCGCGGCCGGGATCAGTCGAAGATCGGCCCCTGGGTACGGGTGCGCTTCAGCTCGTAGAAGCCGGAGACGCCCGCGACGAGCAGGGTGCCGTCCCACAGCCGGGCGGCCTCCTCGCCCTTGGGCGCCGGGGTGACCACCGGGCCGAAGAAGGCGACCTCGCCCTGGCCCTCGGGTCCGGGGACCGCGATGACCGGGGTGCCGACGTCCTGGCCGACCTTGTCGATACCGGTCTTGTGCGAGGCCCGCAGCTCGGTGTCGTAGGTGTCCTTCTCCGCGTACTCGGCGAGCGAGGCCGGCAGGCCCACGTCCGCCAGGGCGCCGAGGACCGCCTCCGGCGTGGTCCCCTCGCCCTGGTTGTGGATCCGCTTGCCGAGCGCCTCGTACAGCGGGCCGACGACCTCCTGGCCGTGCTGCTCCCGTGCGGCGATGACCACCCGCACCGGGCCCCAGGCGGTGGTGGCCATCATGTCCCGGTACTCGTCGGGGAGTTCACCGAGGCGGGGCTCGTTGAGGACGGCGAGGCTCATCACATGCCAGCGCACCTCGATGTCGCGGACCTTCTCCACCTCCACCACCCAGCGGGAGGTCATCCACGCCCAGGGGCACAGCGGGTCGAACCAGAAGTCGACGGGGGTCTTCCCGGAAGTCGTCGTCCCGGACGTCTCGGACATGTCTCTCCTCGGCTTGCTGCGAATGCGGGTACGGAGGCGGGCGGGCGCGCACGCCCCTCCCGTAACCGGGCCAACATCGCCGGGGGTACGCCCCATTCCCGCCCCCGCGGCCCGAACCGGTGTCCGGCAGCCGGTGAGCCCTGTCCTCTGACAGGAGCGCGTGCGAGGATCGGTCCTGATCGATCAACCCCCCATACGCGGATGAACCCGAGGAGTACGACCCGTGCCCGGTGAGAATCTGAGCCGCGACGAGGCGCAGGAACGCGCCGCCCTGCTGACCGTCGACGGGTACGAGGTCGCCCTCGACCTGCGTTCGGCGGTCGCCGAGGGACCCGAGTCCCGGACCTTCCGTTCGGTGACCACGATCCGCTTCCGCTGCGCCGAGCCCGGCGCCGCGAGCTTCGCCGACCTGATCGCGCCGGATGTCACGGCCGTCTCGCTGAACGGCGAGGACCTCGACCCGGTCGCCGTCTTCGACGGCGCGCGGATCCTCCTCGAAGACCTCGCCGCCGAGAACGAACTCGTGGTCGACGCCCGGTGCGCGTACAGCCGCACCGGCGAGGGCATGCACCGCTTCACCGACCCGGAGGACGGCGAGGTCTACCTCTACACCCAGTATGAACCCGCCGACTCGCGCCGCGTCTTCGCCAACTTCGAGCAGCCCGACCTCAAGGCCCCCTACCGCTTCGAGGTCACCGCGCCCGAGGGCTGGACGGTCTGGAGCAACGGCGCCGGTGAACTCACCGAGGGCGTCTGGCGGTTCGCGGAGACCGAGCCGATCTCGACGTACATCACCTGCGTGGTGGCCGGCCCCTACGCCGAGGCCCGCGAGCACTACCGGCGCACCCTCGACGACGGCTCCGCCCTGGAGATCCCGCTCGGCCTGCTCTGCCGCAAGTCGCTGGCCCGGCACTTCGACACCGAGGAGGTCTTCGAGGTCACCAAGCAGGGCCTGGACTTCTTCCACGACAACTTCGACTACCCCTACCCCTTCGGGAAGTACGACCAGGCCTTCGTGCCGGAGTACAACCTGGGCGCGATGGAGAACCCGGGGATGGTCACCTTCCGCGAGGAGTTCATCTTCCGCGGCAAGGTCACCCAGGCCGCCTACGAGCGCCGCGCCAATGTCGTCCTGCACGAGATGGCGCACATGTGGTTCGGGGACCTGGTCACCATGCGCTGGTGGGACGACCTCTGGCTGAAGGAGTCCTTCGCCGACTACATGGGCGCCTTCGCACTGGTCGGCGCCACCCGCTACCAGAACGCCTGGGTCACCTTCGCCAACAACCGCAAGTCCTGGGCGTACCGGGCCGACCAGCTGCCCTCCACCCACCCGATCACCGCCGACATCCGGGACCTGGAGGACGCCAAGCTCAACTTCGACGGGATCACGTACGCCAAGGGCGCCTCGGTGCTCAAGCAGCTGGGCGCGTACGTCGGCCAGGAGGCCTTCCTCGAAGGGGCCCGGCGCTACTTCAAGCGGCACGCCTACGGCAACACCGAACTCGGCGACCTGCTCTCGGTCCTGGCGGAGACCTCGGGCCGGGACATGGCCGCCTGGTCGCGGGCCTGGCTGCAGACCGCCGGGGTCAACTCCCTGACCCCCGAGCTGACTTCGGACGCCGAGGGCCGGATCACCGAACTGGCCGTCCTGCAGGAGGCCGCCGCCTCGCATCCGCAGCTGCGCCCGCACCGGGTCGCGATCGGCCTGTACCGGCGCGAGCCCGACGGCACCCTCGCGCGCTACGCGCGCACCGAGACCGATGTGGACGGCGCCCGTACGGTGGTCGCCGACCTCGCCGGGCAGCCGGAGCCCGACCTGGTCCTGGTCAACGACGAGGACCTCACCTACTGCAAGATCCGCTTCGACGCGCGCTCCCTGGACACCCTGCGGGCCCACCTCGGCGACCTCACCGACCCGCTGGCCCGTGCCCTGTGCTGGACGGCACTGTGGAACCTCACCCGGGACGCGCTGATGCCCGCCCGGGACTTCGTCGACCTCGTACTGCGCTTCGCCGGGCGCGAGTCGGACATCGGGGTGCTCCAGATGCTGCACTCCTGGGCGCGCTCGGCGCTGGCGCACTACGCGGCGCCCGAGTGGCGCGAGGAGGGCGGGCGGCTGCTCGCCGAGGGCGCCCTCGGCGAGCTGCGGAAGGCCGAGCCGGGCAGCCAGCACCAGCTGACCTGGGCGCGGTTCTTCGCCGCGGTCGCCTCCGGCGAGGCCGACCTCCAGCTGCTGGACGGACTGCTCGACGGCAGCGCGAAGATCGACGGGCTCGACGTCGACCAGGAGCTGCGCTGGGTCTTCCTGGAGCCGCTGACCGTGCACGGCCGCGCGGACGGCGCCGCCCTCGCCGCCGAGCTGGCCCGCGACGACACCGCCTCCGGCAAGCGGCACCAGGTGCGGCTGCTCGCGGCCCGGCCCTCGGCCGAGGTCAAGGCGGAGGCCTGGAAGCAGCTCGTCGAGGCCGACACCCTCTCCAACGCCCTGGTCGAGGCGACCATCGCGGGCTTCGGGCAGCCGGAGCAGCGCGCGCTCACCGCCCCGTACGCGCCCCGGTACTTCGAGGTCATCGAGCGGATCTGGGCCGAGCGCTCGATCCAGATCGGCATGCACGTGGTACGCGGGCTCTTCCCCGCCGCCCAGGACAGCCAGTCCACCGTGGACGCCGCGGACGCCTGGCTCGACGGGCACCCGGCGGCGGCCCCCGCCCTGCGGCGCCTGGTCCTGGAGTCCCGCGACGACCTGGCCCGCGCCCTGCGCGGCCAGGACCGCGACCGGACGGCGGCCCAGGGCACCTGAGCGGACCGCGCCCGCGGCTGTGCGTGGGTGCGCCTGCGGCAGCGCGTGGGCGCGCCTGCCCGAGCGGACCGTGCCTGCGGCTCCGCGTGAGCGCAGCCGCCTGAGCGGACGCACCCACGGCCGCCGTGAGCGCTCCCGCCCGGGCGGACCCGCGTGACCGGGCCCCGGCACTCTCCTCACGAGGGGAGCGCCGGGGCCCGCCGCGTCCCCGTACACAAGCTCCGCGGGGTCGCCGTGGCGGGGTCGCCGGCGCTGTTACCGACCCGTCGAGAACCGGGCGCCGCAGCGGACGGCGGCACCGCCCCGGGGCCCGACCGGCAGCAGGGCGGACCCCGTTGGCCAGGGCCCCGCCGGACGTGCCCGAATCCCCGTACCCGGCTCGAACTCCTGCCCCCTTCGGGAGCGATGTCCCGGTTTGCCGACGGGGCTGTAACACCGGTTAGCGGGGCACCGGGCACCGGGAAGCTGGCGGGCATGAACCACAATCCGACGCCGCCGCACGGCACCCGGCTCCCGCTCTCGCCCCGCCCGCTGCGCCATCTCACCGACAGCCGCAGCCGGGTGCTGACCGCCGCCGAGCTGCGGGCGCACGGGGTGAGCGCCGCCGAGGCCGCCGAGCAGTGCCGCCCCGAGGGCCCCTGGCGCCAACTCCTCCCGGGCGTCTTCCTGTTGCACACCGGGCCGCCGACCGGCGAGGAGCGCCTGCAGGCGGTGCTGCTCTACGCGGGCCGGGCGCCGCGCGGTTCCGCCGAGTCGGTGCCGGCCCAGCCCGCCGCCGCGGACCGCTTCGGGGAGGCGGCCCTCACCGGGCTCGCCGCGCTCGCCTGCCACGGCTTCGCCTCGGCGCCGCCGCTGACCTCCCTCGACCGCCTCGACGTCCTCGTCCCCCGGGGCCGCAGGCTGCGCTCCACCGGCTGCGTCCGACTGGTGCGCACCCACCGGATGCCGGGGGCGGTGGTGCTCGGCGGGGTGCCGCTGGCGCCGGTCGCCCGGGCGGCCGCCGACGCGGTGGCCCGGCTCGGCGCCGGGGCGCCGGTGCGCGCCCTGCTCACCGAGGCGGTACGCGAGGGCCACGCCGAAGCCTCCGAGCTGGTACGGGAGTTGGGGCGGGCCCGGCTGCTCGGGCGCCCTCAGGTGACCGAGGCGGTGGACGCGGTGCTCGCCGAGGGCCGCACCCACGCCGAGCACCGGCTGTACCGGATGGTCCGCGAGCAGGGCCTGCCGGATCCCCTGTGGAACGTCGACCTGCGCCTGCCGGGCGGCCCCCACCTCGGCGGCGTGGACGCCTACTGGCCCGATCACGCGGTCGCCCTGGAGCTGCGCACCACCGCCCCGGCCGGGAGCGCCCCGCCCGCCGGGGGCACCGCCCGGTCGGCACCGGGCGTCGAGCGCGAGCATCTGGAGCGCCTGGGCATCGCGGTAGTGCACGCCGACCCGGGCCTGCTGCGCGAGCACCCCGCCCGGCAGGCCGCGGTGGTCCGCACCGCCCTGCTCGCCTCGGCGGACCGGGAGCCGGTGCCGTACGTGGTCGTGCTGCCCCGGTGAGCGCGGGGCGGGAAGGGGCGGTCGGACGAACCTACCGCCCCCGCGCGCCCGGCCGTCGGCTCAGTCCTCGCAGAACTCCGCTTCCAGGACCGGGGTGCTGTCGCCCGCCCAGTCCCCGTTGAAGTTCAGGGCGAGCGCGTGCTTGCCGTCCGCGGTGGTGACGGCGTCGGAGGTGGAGCCGTGGATGCCGCCGTCGTGGCCGTAGAGGGTGACCCCGCAGCTCAGCTTCTGCTCGATCAGCGCGAGTCCGTAGCGGTAGCCCGGGTGCTCGTCGCCGGTCGAGACGGTGTCCTTCATCTCGGCCAGCTGCTTCTTCGGCAGCAGCTTCCCGCCGAGCAGGGCGGAGTAGAAGCGGTTCAGGTCGGCCGAGTCGGAGACCATGTCGCCCGCGGCGCCCGCGAGGGAGGGGTTGAGCGCGGTCACGTCGTAGGTCTTGGT
Source organism: Streptomyces physcomitrii (assembly GCF_012273655.1). Taxonomy (GTDB): domain Bacteria; phylum Actinomycetota; class Actinomycetes; order Streptomycetales; family Streptomycetaceae; genus Streptomyces; species Streptomyces physcomitrii. The sequence goes on from NZ_JAAWWP010000008.1 coordinate 127,643, forward strand.
GGCGTCCGGATCGTTCGAGAGCTTGGAGTAGGCGCGGGCGTGCGGGCCGGGCAGGCGCGGGTCGGTGCCGGGTGAGCGGGTGCCGCGCAGGTGCAGCGGCTCGATGACGCGGCGGCGGATCTCCTCGGCGTAGCCGCGGCCGGTGACCTTCTCCACGATCATCCCGGCGAGGGTGTAGTTGGTGTTGGAGTACCGCCAGCCGGTGCCGGGCTCGAAGCTGGGCGCGTGCCGCATGGCGAGGGCCACCTGCTCGGCGGCGGTCACGGTGCGGTAGCGGTTCTTCAGGAACTCGGTGGAGAAGAACTCCCGCACGAACTGCGGGTCCTCGGTGACGTTGAAGACCCCGCTGGTGTGGTTGAGCAGCTGCCGCACGGTGATCCTGCCGCCGTCGTGCCCGTGACCGCGGACCACGCCCGGCAGCCACTTCTCCACCGTGTCGTCGAGGCTGATCCGGCCCTCGGCCTCCAGTTGCAGCAGCACGGTCGCGGTGAAGGTCTTGCTGATGCTGCCCACCCGGTAGTGGTCCTCGGCCCCGCGCGGCTTCCCGGTGCGCAGATCGCCGGTGCCCACCCCGGCCTGCCAGCGGGTGCCGTCCTCGCGGACCCCGGCGGTCGCGCCGGGCACCCCCGCCTCGACCGTCTTCTCCAGTGCCGCGCGGGTCGCCTCGTGGCCGCCGCGCGCCTGCCCGGCGCCCGGTGCGGCCGAGGCGGGTATCGCCAGTGCCCCCGCGGCCAGCGCCGCCACCATCGCGCAGGCCGCCGTCTTCCGTACTGCCATCTCGTGTCCCTGCTCTCCCCGTAGTCCCCGTGCGGCCTCGTCCCCCGAGGCCCGGGCCCCGCCGTCCGGGGCCCTCACGGGGGCAAACCCCGCCGGACCGGCCCGGGTTGAGCACACCCCGGGGGTTGAGCGAATTCGCGCCATTCGGCGTGATCGTACGGTCGGGTGGGGCGGGAGTCAGCCCTTGCGCAGCAGGAGTTCGGTGTTGCGGTCGCCCGGGGCGCCGGAGAGGGTGCTGCGGGCGCCGGGGGCGTTGAAGGCCAACTCCCGGTAGAGGGCGGCGAGTCCGGGCTGGGAGAGGTCGGCGAAGTCGGTGCGCTGCGGGGCCGCCGACTCGATGAGGGTGGTGAACAGCGAGAGGGTGCCGTCCTGGTTGTCGGCGATCTCGATGACGCGGGCCAGCTGCGGGAAGTCCACGTGCGAGGCCGTGGAGATCTCCCAGAAGCCGCCGTGCGGGGTGATGGCGTTCTTGTGGCTGTGGCCGTTCACCCAGGCGAGGACGTTGCGGTGGCCGCGCAGCAGCTCCACCAACTCGGCGCCGCTGTGCCGCCGTTCGCCCGCCCGCGCGGGATCGGGGCGCAGATTGCGCATCGACTTGCTGGTGTGGTGGCTGAAGACGAGGACGTGCTCGTCCTTGTGCGCCGTCAACTGCTCGCGCAGCCAGCTGAACTGGGCTTCGCCGAGGGAGCCCTCGTAGTGGCCGCCCGGGTCGGTGGAGTCCAGGCTGATGCCGAGCACGCCCTCGGCGACCCGGAAGGTGTAGTACCGGGTGTCCTCGGCGAGGTTGGCCTCGGTGTAGCCGTGGCCGTGCGGCCCCGGCCCGGTGAACTCCGGGCGCAGATGGGCCCGTACGTACTCCTCGGGGGTGAAGGGGGCGCGGCTCTCGTCGGGGGTGATCCGGCGGGTTCCAGCGGGGCGGGAGCGGAGCAGCTCCCGGTAGAGCCCGCCGGTCGGGTCGCCGCCCTTCTTGACGGTGTTCCACAGGGCGGCGCCCTGCTCGCCGGGCAGGGTCATCACCTTCCGGTCGCCGACGGCGTATTCGGCCCAGAAGGAGTCGCTCGGGGCGTAGCAGCCGCCGGGGAGCTGGTCGTGGTTGCCGACCGTGGAGTACCAGGGCAGGTTCAGGCCGGGGCTGTTCAGCTCGCGGATCGCGGCGTCCAGGAAGCCGTCCAGGCGGGGGAAGCCCTGCGCCTTGTCGGCGTCGCGCAGGGCGTCGCCGGGCTGCCAGTAGAGCGCGAGGCCGCTGTCCTGCACGCCCTCGTAGCGGCGCGGGTCGCCGGTGTTGGGGGTGAGCCGTCCGCCGCTCATCGCGGTGAGGAACCAGTCGAGTTCGCTGCGGGCGTTGTTGTCGGTGTTGTCGCCGGTGGTCATCACGAAGTGCAGCGGGGAGCCGGTGGCCGGTGCGCCGCGCAGCGCGTTCACCCGCTCGACAAGAGAGACGGCGCCCGCCACCGAGAGGGCCTCCTGCGGCCGCCAGGCGCTCGAGGTCTGCGCGCGCAGGTACTCGTAGCGCAGCGGGTGCTGCACATCGACCAGGTGCAGATCGGTGAACTGCACGAAGGAGGCGAGGGCGGTGCGGCGTTCGGCGCGCCGGGCGCCGGGCGCGGCCAGCTCCTCGCGCACCACCCGCTCCCAGCCCGGACCCGGGCCGAGCCGCCGGTAGCCGGGCCCCGAGCCGCGGGGCGCGGCGACGCTGTCGAGGGTGGTCCCGCGGCGGTACGGGGCGAGCGGCGCCGCCGGGGCGGTACGGGAGGCGGCGGGCGGCGGGCCCGCGGTGGCGCGGGAGCTGCCCGGGCCGAGGGCGTAGCCCGTGACGCCCGCGGCGACGGCGAGGGCGCCGCCGGAGGCGAGCAGGGTGCGACGGTCGATTCCTGTGCCAGAGCCATTGCGCGGCATGCGCGGTTCTCCCCGGGTGCGAACGCATCAGCGGTGGTCGCGGGGCGGTGGACTCCCCGCTCACCAGCGATGGTTCGCAAGTGCGATGGCCGGTGCGTGAACGCGGCGGCAACGCCCGACACCCATCCGCGTACGTGGATCACGGCGTCCGCCGGGCGGCCATCCGTGCCTCGGGTGCGCGAGGGCGGACGGTCACCGGGCGTTCATCCGGCGGGGTACGGGCCGGATTCGGGGTGCGGGTACCCCTCTTCCGGCACCCGGGCCGGCCGGGCGGCGGCGACCGCCCGGAACACCGGAATCCCGCATTCCGGAGGTGAGGGAGACGCGCAGACACCGTGAGGGAACCGTCCAAGTCACCCCGCGCGCCGCATGGATGGGACGCGGACGACATCCGTACCCGGGAGGAAAGATACGGATTTGCCGCCTTTTCTTCCTCATGGCGTATGGCGGAAGTACGCCACGGGGTATTACGGCCCGGGCATTTCTCCCCAAAGACCGGCCGGATCCATAAAGCTGAGCGGTCATCCGGGCACGTATTCCGGGCACTTCCGATCTCTCTTGATCGTCGCGGATCCTTACCTCACAGGGATGATGATGACCTCCGACCCTCAGCCCGCACCGAGACCAGGTGCGAGACGCGCGGCGCGCATAGCCATGGCCGCCGGACTCACGGCGGCCCTCGCGGCCGCCGGACCCGCTCCGCTGGCCTTCTCCGCGGACCCGGCACCGGCGGCCGACCCCGCCGCCAAGTCGGCGAGCGCCAAGCTCGGCGCCGCGGACGCCGACCTCCTCGCCGACGCGAAGGCGTCCGGCGCCAAGAACATCACCATGATGATCGCCACCGCCCCGGGCGCCACCGAGCGGGTCGCGGACCAGCTCGACGCCGTCAAGGGCGGCTCGGTCGGCCGCACCTACGACAAGCTCGGCTATGTGCGGGCCACGGTGCCCACCTCCGGCGCCGATGCCGCGATCAAGGCGGCCGCGAAGCTGTCCTCGGTGCACGGCATCGACCTGCGCCACGAGATCGAGCTGGACGACCCGACCCCGGCCGGCGACCGCGCCGAGGGCGCGGCCCGCGCGGCGAAGGGCGGCTACGCGGCGCCCGGGAAGAAGACGCCCGCGAAGAACCCGTACAACCCGTCCTTCGAGACCGGTGCGGTGGACTTCGTCGCCAAGCACCCGAAGTACGACGGCCGGGGCACCACCATCGGCATCCTCGACTCGGGCGTGGACCTCGGTCACCCGGCGCTGCGCAAGACCAGCACCGGCGAGCGCAAGATCACCGACTGGGTGACCGCCACCGACCCGATCGTGGACGCCGACGGCACCTGGCGCCGGATGACCAACCCGGTGACCGGGCCCTCCTTCACCTTCAACGGCCGCAGCTGGAAGGCGCCCGAGGGCGCGTACCAGATCAGCATCTTCAGCGAGGCCGCGACCAAGGGCGGCGACGCCAAGGGCGACCTCAACCGGGACGGCGACACCACCGACAGCTGGGGTGTGCTCTACGACCCGGCCGCCGGTACCGTCCGCGTCGACCTGGACGACAACGGCGACTTCTCGAACGACAAGGTCCTCAAGCCCTACAAGGACGGCTTCCAGGTCTCCTACTTCGGTGAGGACGACCCCAGCACCGACGTCGTCGAGCGGGTCCCCTTCGTGGTCGAGATCCGCAAGGACGTGCCGACCGACCCGTACGGCGGCGACTGGGTCGGCAAGAAGGCCGACTTCGTCAACATCGGCGTCATCGAGTCCGAGCACGGCACCCACGTCGCGGGCATCACCGCGGCCAACGGCCTCTTCGGCGGCAAGATGAACGGCGCGGCCCCCGGCGCCAAGCTGGTCTCCTCGCGGGCCTGCACCTGGAGCGGCGGCTGCACCAACGTCGCGCTCACCGAGGGCATGATCGACCTGGTCACCAACCGCGGCGTCGACATCGTCAACATGTCGATCGGCGGCCTCCCGGCGCTCAACGACGGCAACAACGCCCGCGCCGAGCTGTACAAGCGCCTGATCGACACCTACGACGTCCAGCTGGTGATCTCCGCGGGCAACGAGGGCCCGGGCGTGAACACCATCGGCGACCCCGGCCTCGCCGACAAGGTGATCTCGGTCGGCGCCGCCATCTCCAAGGAGACCTGGGCCGCCGACTACGGCTCCGGCGTGGCCAAGAAGTACGCCCTGATGCCCTTCTCCTCCCGCGGCCCGCGCGAGGACGGCGGCTTCACGCCCACGATCAGCGCCCCCGGCGCCGCGATCAACACCACCCAGACCTGGCTGCCGGGCTCCCCGGTCGCCGAGGCCGGGTACCAGCTGCCCGCCGGGTACTCGATGCTCCAGGGCACCTCGATGGCCTCGCCGCAGGCCGCGGGCGCCTCGGCGCTGCTGCTCTCCGCCGCCAAGCAGCTGCACATCGAGCTGACCCCGGCGAAGCTGCGCACCGCGCTGACCTCCACCGCCAAGCGCATCCCCGGTGAGCAGGCCTACGCCCAGGGTGCGGGCCGGATCGACATCGTCGGCGCCTGGAAGAACGTGAAGAAGGGCGTCGCCGCCCACGACTTCACCGTCCGCGCGCCCGTCGACACCGCCATCGACCAGTTCCTCAAGGAGCCGGGCTTCGGCACCGGCCTCTACGACCGCGAGGGCGGCCTCAGGGCCGGGCAGAAGAAGACGTACGCGGTGCAGGTCACCCGCACCTCGGGCCCGGACCGGACCGTCTACCACAACCTCGGACTGCGCAACAACGACGGCACGTTCAAGATCGTGGGCGACGACGTCGTCAAGCTGCCGCTGAACAAGACGGTCACCGTCAAGATCCAGGCGAAGCCCACGTCGGCCGGGGTGCACAGCGCCATCCTCGACGTCGACGACAACCGCACCCCGGGCATCGACCAGCAGATCCTGTCGACCGTCGTGGTCTCGGCCGCGCTCACCAAGCCCGACTACGGCTTCTCGGCCAAGGGCTCGGTCCAGCGCAACAGCACCCGCTCGTACTTCGTGAACGTCCCCGAGGGCGCCAAGAACCTCGAAGTGACCCTGGGCGGCCTGAAGGGCAAGAGCCAGACCCGCTTCATCGCGATCCACCCCTACGGCGTCCCGTCCGACGACACCTCGACGCCGCTGTGCTACGCCAACTACGAGAACCCGGACAACACCTGCCGCCCGGACCTGCGCTCCTACGCGGACCCGCAGCCCGGCGTCTGGGAGATCGAGCTGGAGTCGCGCCGCACCTCGCCGCTGCTCGACAACCCGTACCGGCTCGGCGTCTCGGTGCTCGGCGCGGCCTTCGACCCGGCCGTGCAGAAGGTCGCCGAGGCCAAGGTGGGCAAGGCCACCCCGGTGACCTGGAAGGTGACGAACAAGTTCGCCGCCGTCGACGGCAAGCTGCAGGGCGGCCCGCTCGGCTCCTCCAAGGCGGACCGTCCGACGATCAAGCCGGGCCAGACGGTGACCACCGAGGTCGTGGTGCCCGAGGGCGCCGACCGCCTCGACGTCGCCATCGGCGGGGTCTCGGACACCGCCGCCGACCTCGACCTCGCGGTCCTCAAGGACGGCGAGGAGGTCGCCACCTCCGCGGACGGCGACTCCGAGGAGTCGGTGAGCATCAGCAAGCCGGCCGCCGGCACCTACACCGTCGAGGTCCTCGGCTACGCGATCCCCTCCGGGGCCACCGAGTACGACTACCACGACGTGTTCTTCTCCGGCGCGCTCGGCAAGGTCACCGTGGACGGCAAGCCGGTCAAGCTCGGCAGCGGCAAGTCCACCGAGGTCACCGCCGAGGTCACCGCCAACGCCGCCGCCCCCGAGGGCCGCACCTTCTTCGGTGAGGTCCAGCTCCTGAACGGCCGCGGCACGGTCGCCGGAGTCGGCAGCGTGGAGATCGAGAAGGTCACCCCGTAACCGACCCGACCCGGGTACGGCTCCAGGGCGCCCCGTCCGCTTCGGCGGACGGGGCGCTCCCGTGTGAACCGGCAAGGCTCGGCGCCACGGAACGAAGCCGACCGGCAGGAAGACAGAAAGAAGGGCACCGCAGGCCGCAGGGCCTGCGGTGCCCTCGTCCGTCGTACCACCCTGCGGGGAGCGTCACCCCCGAGCGGGGAGCGTCACCCCCAACAAGCCGATGCGCTGTAGCCCGAGTAATTGGCGTTGTAGACGTAGAACCACCCGTTGCCGTTCGTTGTCCCGCAAGCGGTGTACCGGCCGCCCGTGAGGACGTAGGTGAAGTAACAGCCCCACGTCTGCCCCTTCAGGGCAGTGGTCACCAGACTGGCACCGGTGCTGGTACCGGTGCGGATGGCCACGTTCTCCGCTGCTGTCGCCTTGCCGTCGTCACAGGCCGTGTTGGTCCTGACCTGGGTCGAGCCGTCCGCCGCACCGGCAACTCCCGGCAGGGCGAGGCCGACGGCGGCGGCAACCGCCAGCGTGACCGTCAGCCTCGATCGCATGATCTTTCCCATTGAGCCCCCTTTGATCAGCATTTGTGCAGTGCGCATCGATAAGTTGCGCCGGGCTCCGCACCCCGTCAAGCGCCCGGTATGAGGTTGACCTGATTCCACGTGCGCTCGTGGTGGAGGAACCGGTGCTCCGGCAGACGGGGCGCTCCGGGCGGGTGCGGGCGTTCCGGGCGGGTGCGCGAACCGGGCTCGACCGCCCGGGCGAAAAAACTCCGGGAAATCCTCCGCGGCGATGTCGAGAACCGCCGAGCGGCTCCGTCCCCGGGGTGCACGCGGCCACAATGGCCCGCACCAGCACCGAGGAGAACATCATGGCCAAGTACCTGCTTCTCAAGCACTACCGCGGCGCCCCGGCCCCGGCCAACGACGTCCCGATGGACAAGTGGACCCCCGAGGAGGTCACGGCCCACATCCAGTACATGCGGGACTTCGCCACCCGCCTCGAGGAGACCGGCGAGTACGTCGGCGGCGAGGCGCTCGCCCCCGAGGGCAGCTGGGTCCGCTACGACGGCGAGGGCCGCCCGCCGGTCACCGACGGCCCCTTCGCGGAGACCAAGGACCTCATCGCCGGGTGGATGGTGATCGACGTCGACAGCCACGAACGCGCCGTCGAACTCGCCGGGGAACTCTCCGCCGCCCCCGGAGCAGACGGCAAGCCGATCCACGAGTGGCTGGAACTCCGCCCCTTCCTCGCGGCCGCGCCGAACACGGACTGCCACTGAGGGGGGGATGGGTCGGGGAGGGCGGTACGTACGGCCCTCCCCCAGAGACGGACGAGCGGGCCAGGTGAGGGACGAGCAGGGCAGGTGAGGGGGGAGGGTGGAGAAGGAAGAGCGGGCGGGGCAGGCGGCGCAGCCCCGTCAGGCGGCAGAGCCCGGCCGAGTGGCAGAGCCCGGCGCGGCTTCCGACGGGGGTCAAGTGGCTGACGGCCGTCAGGCGGCAGAGCCCGGCCCGGTGACCGAGGGAGGTCAAGTGGCTGACGGCGGTCAGATGGCTGAAGGTGATGAGATGGCTGCCGGTGGTCAAGTGGCCGAAGAAGGCCGGTCGGACGGAGCCGACCGGATGGACGGAGGCGGCCAGGTGGTGGACGAGGCCCTGCTCCGGAGCCTCACCCCGCAGGTGCTCGGGATCCTCGTACGCCGCGGGGCGGACTTCGCGGCGGCCGAGGACGCCGTGCAGGAGGCCTTGCTCGAAGCGGTCCGCGGCCGGCCGGGGTCGCGGCCGCGGGACCTCAAGGGCTGGCTGGTCACGGTGGCCTGGCGCAAATTCCTCGACGCGGTACGGGCGGACAGCGCCCGCCGCCGCCGTGAGGACCTGCTCGACGAGCAGCCCGCGCCGGGCCCGGCCCCCTCGGCGGACGACACCCTCCAGCTCTACTTCCTGTGCGCCCACCCCTCCCTGACCCCCTCCTCCGCCGTCGCGCTCACCCTGCGCGCCGTCGGCGGACTCACCACCCGCCAGATCGCCGAGGCCTATCTGGTGCCCGAGGCGACCATGGCCCAGCGCATCAGCCGCGCCAAACGCACCGTCTCCGGAGTCCGCCTCGACCGGCACGGCGATGTAGCCACCGTGCTCCGCGTCCTCTACCTGGTCTTCAACGAGGGCTACTCCGGCGACCTCGACCTCGCCGCCGAGGCCATCCGCCTCACCCGCCAACTCGCCGCCGCCGTCGACCATCCCGAGGTGGCGGGCCTGCTGGCGCTGATGCTCCTGCACCACGCCCGCCGCGCCGGCCGCACCGCCCCGGACGGCAGCCTGGTCCCGCTCGCCGAGCAGGACCGCAGCCGCTGGGACACCGCCTCGATCGCCGAGGCCGTCGGGATCCTCCAGACCGCCCTCGCCCGCGACCGGCTCGGCGAGTTCCAGGCCCAGGCCGCCATCGCCGCCCTGCACGCCGACGCCCCCGCCGCCGAGGAGACCGACTGGGTCCAGATCGTGGAGTGGTACGACGAGTTGCTGCGCCTGACCGACAGCCCCGTGGTCCGCCTCAACCGCGCGGTGGCGGTGGGCGAGGCGGACGGCCCCCGCGCCGGTCTCGCCGCCCTCGCGGAACTCGACCACTCCCTGCCCCGCCACACCGCGGCCGCCGCCTACCTCCACGAACGCGACGGCGACCTGAAGACCGCGGCCCGCCTCTACGCCGAGGCCGCCCACCAGGCCCCCAACCTCGCGGAACGCACCCACCTGACCCGCCAGGCGGCCCGGCTCAACTCCGGGCCCGCCTGAGCGCCCCGACTCCCGGGATCGCCGAATCCGCCCCGACGCCCAGCGCCCAGGACCGCTGAATCCCGCCCGGTCGCCCAGGATTGCCGAATCCCGCCCGGCAAACGACCGCCGACCGGCCCCTCAGCGGAACTCGTGCACCACCTGGATCTCGCCCACGAGGTGCGCGTTGAACTCCGCCAACTCCTCCGCCGGAACCCAGAGTTCGAGAATCGTCCGCCCACCGGCCTGCCGCACCGGATACCGCCGGACGAACTCCGACTCGACCTCGAACCGCGTCACGTACCCGACCCCGCTGTGCTTCACATTCCAGTCCCGCGCGATCTTGACCGCGTACTCCTCGTCGAGCACCGGATAGAAGATCGGCTGCTCCGGCAACCGCGGCGGCCACGCCCGCCACCCCGACTCCCGTACGAGCGCGAGCTCTTCGGGACCGGTAGGACGCCAGAGGGTGGTCGTCACCGGACGACTGGCCATGAGCACCGCCTTGCGAACGCCGCCTGCCGGTAGGGCAGTTCAGGGAATGGGACAGCCGGAGAGCACGGGGAACCGAAGAGCTCCGGGGGTCGGACGGTATCGGGACTGTCGAGGGGGTGGCCAGGCAATTTCCCGTGGCTGAGCGGGCGCCGGGCCGGGGCCCGCCGCCCGGGGAGTTCGTCCTCCACTCCAGGGCATTCGAGGCGGAGATCAGCCGATCCTGATGTCGTAGCGGAGGCGCTGCACGCGGGCGGGCATAGTGATCAAGTCTGCCTGGAAAGGCCGCTCTTCGGCGTCGAGGAGGACCCGGGCAAGCTTCAACACGGCCTCCCCTGGGCCGAGTTGCAAAGTCTCACATTCCTCCTCATCCGCGAGCGCGGCCCGCACATCCTCCCGGGCACGCACTCCGACATGCCCCAAATCGGCGAGCAGTGCGAGAGCCCCTCCCCGGATCTTCGCCGTCCCGGCAAGCGCGGTCCCCCGGGCAATGCGCACGGGGTAAAAGGAGTCGGTCACCTCACAGGGCACCTCGTCCAGAAACATCAACCGCCGCCGTACGACGACCGGTTCCCCCTCATCCAACCCGAGCAGCGCAGCGACTTCGGCGGACGCGGGCACCTCACCCGCGGCAACGATGCGCTGCCGCCCGGTCCCACCACGCGCGGCTGCTTCCGCCTGCCACACGTCCGCGGCACCCGTCTCCGGAGACAGATAGGGCAGGGAGGTGCTGACCCATTCTCCTGGGCGCGGTCGTGTCATGGTGCGGGCTCCCTCGATCCTGATGTCGTGCCGAGTGGCTTACGTGGGGGCGAACTCAGCCCGTAACCGATGGGACAGCTGGAGACGCCGGGGACCCGAGGAGCTCCGAAGCCCGGACAGTGGCTGGGCTGTCGACTGGGCAGCCAGGCGATTCCCGGTGGCCGAGTGAGCGGACTCGGGGGCGGGCAAGGCCGTCACGGTCACGCGGGAAAGTCGTACTCCAGAACATAAGAGGCCGAGTCGAGCGTCATCTCGTTCACCTCGACCGCCCGGCCGTCAGCCGCGAAGGCGCTCCGCACCACCAGTACGACCGGGGTCCCCATGGCGAGCTCCAGCTGCTCCGCCTCCGCAGCCGAAGGCATACGGCACCTCAACTCCTCCCGGAAACGCACCGGTTTCTGCCCGATCTCCGCGAGCCTGGCGTATGTGCCACCGGGCCCGGTGTCCTCCTGCGTGATCGCGGTACCGGCAACCAGGGCCGCGGGCAGAGACGACCGCGCGAGCAGAACCGGCTTCCCGTCCAGGACGAACCGCCTGCTCCGGACGCACACCGCCGCCCCCTCCTCGATCCCGAGTACCCGAGCGATCAGCCCCGAAGCGGCTTCCTCCCCCACGGCCACCTGATCGACGACCAACTCCCGCCCCTCGGCCTCCGCTTCCCACACCGACCGCCCGGCACCCCACTGCTCCTGCGCGAGCCGGGAGACGCTGCGGCGACGGAGGGGGCGGAAGTCCCGTACGAAGACTCCGGCACCTTTGCGGGCCTCGGCGATGCCCTCGCTCTGGAGCACACCGACCGCCTGGCGGGCGGTCATCCGAGCGACACCGTGCTTGGCCATCAGCTCGTTTTCACCCGGCAGCCGATCGCCGGGGCCGTAAGTCCCCGCCTGGACGGCGGCCCTGAGTTCCTCCGCGATCCGCTGGTACTTGGACTGCCCGGCCCTGCCTTGGTCGGCCATTTCTGATCACTCCCTCGCCTCTCTAGACACCCTAAGGCGGACCGCGGGCGGCAGCACATCACCGGGAGTACGGAAAGCGGACGTTACATCTCTAGAGAAATCTTGACACCCTCCCGACGCACTGCTTCTCTAGAGATCTTATCTCTAGAGAAGCAGCCGGACCATGTCCCGGACTCTTAGGAGCGCCATGAGCCACCGGATCTCGACTCCGCAGCCGACGACCTCCGCCCAGGCCCCTCCTCCACTCCGCTGGCACGGCCTCCCCGTCCCTCAACTCGCCCCCTGGAGCGAGGAGCGAGTGCCGCCCCACACCCTTGTCCACGCCTGGTTCCAGGGTCGCCCCCGGCTCGGGTACGGGGATGAAGTCGCCGCTGTCGACCGGGTGGACGGAGTGCTGTGGGTCCGGCAGGCCTTGCGGCGGGGGTTCGGGGTGCCGGATCTCGGGGGGATGCACGCACTGCGGCAGCGGCGGGCGATGAAACGGCTGCTGTGCCAGGTCTGCGGTGGTGTCACGGAGGGCCGACTGCCGGGCGGGCGGCGGCTGTTCCTCGTACGGGCGGTGGAGGGGCACCCCGTCGGCGAGGGCGAGCGCACGGCTTCGCCGCCCCTCTGCCCGCCCTGTGCGCTCGACTCGCTGCGGCACTGCCCGCACCTGCGCAGGGGGCACACCGCCGCGCTGGTCGAGGAGGTGCGCCCCTGGGGCGTGGCCGGGCTCGTGCACCATCCGCGGACTCTGCGCCGTATCCCCACCCCCGAGCCCCTCACCCTGGTCCCGTACGGCAGCCCCCTGCTCGACTGGACCCTCGCGGCCCGCATCATGACCACCCTGCACGGCTGCACCCCGGTGGACGTAAGGGAGTTGACGGCGCGGCACGCGTGGCCTCGGAGTGGTGAGGGAGAGGGCGCGGGGAGGCCCCTTCCCGCCGCCTCAAAGCATGGGACAAGGCGTCATCAGTCGTAAGGAAGATCCGGTTCGACGCCTGGTTGTTCTTCAAGACTCTTGCTCAGCCGGTGCCTGGCGACCTCATGCGAGCGCGGAAGACCCTGAACTGGACGGAAAGCCTTCGGCGAGGCGGGCAGGCAGTCGTTCAAGAGCTGAATGCAGCGCGAACTCTTGACGGTGCGGGCGGAGTTGCACGACAGTCGTCTCGCCCTGCTCCACTCCCCCACGTGGTCGAGGCGCCTGACGTACCGACGCCGCCTTGCCCCGGATCACGGATCGCCCCGCACTCCCGCACCCCCGCAGGGCTCGGCCCTCCTCTGCTGCCGCAGAGGTCCCCCCTCGTCGAAAGCAGGCATCATGAACCGTACGTTCCGGACCTTTTGGCGTTCTTCCCCGGGCTCGGGACGGCGAAGCCGTCGCCTTCCCACGCTGCTCCTCACCGGACTCGCCGTATCGGCGCTGGTGGGGCCCGCGGCCCTCACCGGCTCCGCCGCGGCAAGTGTGCCGCCGCCCGCGGACGGCTGGTCGACGATGTTCAGCGACGACTTCGAGGGGGCCGCGGGCAGCCGCCTCGACGGCGCCGACTGGCTCTACGACATCGGCACCGGCTATCCCGGCGGCGCGCCCAACTGGGGCACCGGCGAGATCGAGGTCTCGACGGACTCCACTGACAACGTTTACCAGGACGGCGAGGGTCACATGGTGATCAAGCCGATCAAGGACTCCGCGGGCAACTGGACCTCGGGCCGGGTGGAGACCCAGCGCACCGACTTCGGCGCGCCGGAGGGCGGGCAGATGGAGATGAGCGCCTCCATCAAGCAGCCCAACCCGGAGAAGGCGCTGGGGTATTGGCCGGCCTTCTGGGCGATGGGCGCCGACGCCCGGCCGGTCGGGGCGACCAACTGGCCCAGCATCGGCGAGCTGGACATCATGGAGGACGTCAACGGCCTCAGCAAGCACTCCACCACCTTCCACTGCGGTGAGTGGGCCGGGGAGTGCCACGACCCCGACGGCATCAGCAGCGACCTCCAGGCCTGCGACGGCTGCCAGACGGAGTTCCACACCTACTCCGTCATCGTCGACCGTACGAACGCCGCCGCCGAGCAGCTGCGCTTCTACCTCGACGGCAAGGAGACCTACCGGGTCGACCAGAACCAGGTCTCCGAGGCCACCTGGCGGACCGCGGTCGACCACGGCTTCTTCGCCATCTTCGACGTGGCCATCGGCGGCTCCTACCCGAACAAGGTCTGCGGCTGCACCTCCCCGGCCGCCGACACCTCCTCCGGCGCGGGGATGAGCGTGGACTGGTTCGCCGTCTACAAGACCGACAACGGCGCGACGGCGGGCCCGGCCCCGGCGGTCGCCCACGGCTCCGCCCACGAGCGCCCGTAGAGGTCCTGGGCGTCGTCCGGGATCCGGCTCCTCCGGTCCGGATTCCCTCCGGCCTGAGCCGGGTTCCCTCCGGTCCCGGTCCGGGTTCCCTCCGGCCCCGGTCGGGGGGAACCCGGCTCACGGACGCCGCCCCGCGCCCTCCTTGGTGTCGAGCCTGCCCAGCGGATGGGTGCCCCCTTCCAGGGCCCGGCGCGCCGCCGTCCAGCCGGAGCTGTCGATGCCGAGGGCGTGGCGGAGGTAGGCCCAGGTGACCTGTTGGAGGAGGGCGAGGCGGGCGGGGTTCTCGTCGGTGGTCTCCGCGGCCTCGTAGCCGGGGATGCCGCCGAGGGAGTGCTCCGCGCCGTGCAGGGTGAGCAGGCCCTCGGCGCCGGGGCTCAGATGGTACGGATCGGCCGTCCACTCCGGTCCGCGCACGCTCAGCGGGGAGTCGTCCCGGTCGCCCGCGACCACCAGGGCGGGGGTGGTCAGATGGGTGAAGTCCGGGTTCATGAAGGGGAATTGCCCGGCCGCGAAGGGGGTCAGGTCGGTGCCGCCTCGGCCCGCGGTGGCGAGCAGCACCCCCGCCTTGACGCGCGGGTCGGAGAGGTTCGGCACCTCCTCGGTCCCCGGTTCGCGGACGCGCAGGCCGAGCAGGGTGCCCGCCGTCTGACCGCCGAAGGAGTGCCCGGCCACAGCGATACGGCTCCGGTCGAGACGGCCGGCGAGTCCGGGGACGGCGGCCTCCACTACGTCGAGCCCGTCCAGGATCCGCCTCAGGTCCGCCGACCGCAGACGCCAGATCCGGGGGATACGGGGATCGCCCTCGGGCAGGCCCACCGTCCGGGAGTCGAGGTGGGTGGGCTGGATCACCGCGAAGCCCCGGGCGGCCCAGTAGTCGGTCAGGGGGCCGTAGCCCTCCAGGGACGAGCCGTAGCCGTGGGCGAAGAGCACGATCGGCAGCTCGCCTCCGGTCACCGGCGCGGAGACCCGTACCCGCAGGTCCTCGCCTCGGTCCGGCGCGGGCAGCACGAGCGGCTTCACGGAGACGACGGGCGTGGGGGCCGGAACGGGAATCCCGGTCGGTGAGAGTGAGGAGGAGGGGGAGGGGGAGGGAGTGGATGAGGTGGCTGAGGTCGGTGCGGGGTTCTCGGTGGTCGTGGGGTTCTCGGTGGTCATGGGGGGACTTCCTTCCGCCGGGCCACCGGTCGGTCGCGGTGGAGCCCTCACGGATTACGCTAGGACCTGACGTCGACGTGAGGGTCAAGGGCCGAGGGGAGGCACCATGCGCATCGGTGAACTGGCCGCCAGGACGGGTGTCAGCGTCCGGGCGCTGCGCTACTACGAGGAGCAGAGCCTGCTCGGCGCGGAACGCAGCGCCGGCGGGCAGCGGCGGTACCCGGAGAGCGCGGTCGAGCGCATCCGGCTGATCCAGCAGCTCTACGCGGCGGGCCTGTCGAGCAGGACGATCGTCGAGCTCCTGCCCTGCGTCGTCGACGGCAACGCCACCCCGGAGCTGCTCGACCGGCTCGCCTCGGAACGGGACCGTATCGACCGACAGATCGCCGACCTGCTCGGCACCCGGGACCGGCTCGACTCCGTCCTCGGCGGCGCCGCCCGGAACCTGCGTACGGGTCAGCCCTGCCAAGGGCGGGCCGACGCCGCCGGGCTCAGTGGGCGAGCTTCAGACCCGCCACGCAGCCGATGATCCCCGCGAGCAGCAGGATCTTCAGCACTCCGGCGGGCTCCCCCTCGAAGAGCATCGCGTACGTGGCGGTGAGGACCGCGCCGATGCCCACCCAGACCGCGTAGCCGGTTCCCACCGGCAGCGTCCGCAGGGCGTGGGCGAGGCCCGCCATGCTGAGCGCCAGGCCGACGGCGAACACCGCGGTGGGGAGCGGGCGGCTGAAGTTCCCGGACTTCCCCAGGGCTGTCGCCCAGACCGCTTCGAGCATTCCGGACAGCACCAAGATGACCCACGCCATGACAGCTCCTCGGGCACCGTCTTGTCGTGTGCTGGGTACGGCGCGCTCGTCCAGGAGCCGATCGGGGCTCTGCGACCATCCTCGCACGCACCGCCCGGACCGCGCATCGGCACCGGACCGTCCCGCCCACTCCCCCTGCAACTCCCCCTGAGTCGCAGGCACTTCGGCTGCGTACGGGGAGATCGGGTCCAGCGGGCGGCTCCATGGGCGGGGGCGGCTCAGGACGTGTGGCCCGGCCCCCCGCAGGAGATGCCCTCGGTCTTCCGGGCCTTCGGCAGCGCGGCCTCGATCCACGCGCGGTCCTCGTCGACCCGGCTGCCGGTCGACCAGATGTCGGGTGTGGCCGCGCCCCGGGGGATCCCGATGAGCGCGTGGTCGCCGACGCGCAGCCGCGGGGAGGAGTCCACCCCCATCGCGAACGAGACCCGGGGCTTGCCGCGCTCCGGCTTGTAGTAGCGCTCGGCCGCCAGGACCACCCGCTCCTCCAGGCCGCCCGGGACCGGCGTCACCTCCAGGACCGTGCCCTCGACGATCAGTGCGGCGCAGGCGACGTACCCCTCGGGGCTCAGGTCCCCGCCCGCGGATCCCCCGTCCCGGTCCGACGGCCGCTCCGCACCCGGGGCGCTCGCCTCCGGCTGCCGGGCGCCCGCCGCGTCGTCCGCGCCCTCGCGGTCACCGCCGCCGAGGGTGGTGAGGCCGGCCGCGCCGAGCACCACGGCGGCCGAGGCGGCGGCCAGCCCGAGGACCAGGCGCCGGGTGCGGCGCCCGGGGGCGTGCGCGCGCGAGGGCGCGGAGAGCTCCCGCCCACCGGCACCGGCATCCGCACCCGCACCCGCACCCGCACCCGCACCCGCACCCGCACCCGCACCAGGAGACGCACCAGGAGACGGGGACGGTGTGGCCGCCGTGCCCGTCAGTTCCTCCGCCAGGGTCGCCAGGCCCTCCCGCAGCAGGGCGAGGTCGGCCACCGCCCGCGCGTGCTCGGCCCTGAAGCCCGCGTCGTCCCGGACCTCGGCGGACAGCGGCTCCCCGAAGAGCGCGGCCCTCAGCGGATCGGCCGCGAAGGCCGCGTCGCCCCCGTGCGCGGGGCTGCCGTTCCCGGTCATGTCACACCACCTCGTCCTCGTGCAGTCGTACGCGCAGGGCCCGTACCGCCGCGTGCAGGCGGCTCTTCACGGTGCCCTCGGGCAGGTCCAGCTCCTCGGCGATGCTGCGCACCGGCAGGTCGGCGTAGAAGCGCAGGACCACCACCTGGCGCTGGAGGTCGGTGAGCGCGTCGAGGCCGCGGGCGACGGCCAGCGAGAGCAGGCTGCGCTCGTCGGCGGCGGGCTGCTGCTCCTGACGGAGCGCGGCCAGGCGTTCGCCGAGCCCCTCCTGCCGCCTGCGGGCCCGGTGCCAGTCCATCGCCAGGTGGGAGGCGACGACCGCGGCCCAGGCCGAGACGTCCCGGGGCGCTTCGAGGCCGCGGGCGGCCCGCTCCAGGAGCCGCAGCCTGACCTGCTGCACCCCGTCGGGCACCTCCGACCGCGGGACCCCGCCGAGCACCAGCACGGCCCGTACCCGGTTCTCCTGGGCGGCGTCGAGCGGATCCGCCTCCCGCTCCGCCTCCCGGCCCTTCCCCCAGCGCAATGCGCCACCCCTCCCCCTGCGTGCTTTCCCCCGTGCGTCCCTCCTACGACGCGGCAGGCGGCCGGAACGTTCGCGCAGCGGCCCGGGAAATTCCGCACGGGGGTGAATCGCAGGAGAACCCCCCGTCGAGCCCGGCGTGCCGAAGGTCACGTGTCCCAGGGACCGGACAATGGATTGGACAAGTCGGCGCAGGACATACGCATCATGGACACGTACGAAGGCCCAGTTCGCGGGCCCGGGCCGCAGAGAAGGAGTCCCCGTGAGGGTCGGAATCGTCGGAGCCACCGGTCAGGTCGGCACAGTCATGCGCGGGATCCTCCAGGAGCGGGACTTCCCGGTCGAGGAGCTGCGGCTGTTCGCCTCCTCGCGTTCGGCGGGGTCGACGATCGACTGGAAGGGGCTCCCGGTCACCGTCGAGGACGCGTCCACCGCGGACTACTCGGGGCTGGACATCGTGCTCTTCTCGGCGGGCGGCGCGACCTCGAAGGCGATCGCCGAGAAGGTCGCCGCCCAGGGCCCGGTCGTGATCGACAACTCCTCGGCCTGGCGCCGCCACCCCGAGGTGCCGCTGGTCGTCTCCGAGGTGAACCCGCACGCGGCCGCCGACCGCCCGAAGGGCATCATCGCCAACCCGAACTGCACCACCATGGCCGCGATGCCGGTGCTGCGCCCGCTGCACGCCGAGGCCGGGCTCGAAGCCCTGGTCGTCGCCACCTACCAGGCGGTCTCCGGTTCCGGTCTCGCCGGTGTCGCCGAGCTGCACGGCCAGGCGCAGAAGGTCACCGCCGAGGCCGACCGGCTGACCCACGACGGCGAGGCGGTGGAGTTCCCCGAGCCGAACGTCTATCAGCGGCCCATCGCCTTCAACGTCCTGCCGCTCGCGGGCAGCATCGTCGACGACGGCTCCTTCGAGACCGACGAGGAGCAGAAGCTGCGCCACGAGTCGCGCAAGATCCTGGAGATCCCGGAGCTGAAGGTCTCCGGCACCTGCGTCCGGGTGCCGGTCTTCTCCGGCCACTCGCTCCAGGTCAACGCCCGCTTCGCCCGGCCGCTGAGCGTCGAGCGCGCCCAGGAGCTGCTCGCGGGCGCCCCCGGCGTCGCCCTCTGCGAGATCCCGACCCCGCTGGAGGCCGCGGGCAAGGACCCCTCGTACGTCGGCCGTATCCGCGCCGACGAGACGGTCGAGAACGGCCTCGCGCTCTTCCTCTCCAACGACAACCTGCGCAAGGGCGCCGCGCTCAACGCGGTGCAGATCGCGGAGCTGGTCGCGGCGGAGCTGAAGGGCTGAGGCCCCGGCTCCCGCGCCTGCCGGGCCGCCACTCCCCGCGCGGGGGTGGCGGCCCGTCGCGTACCGGCCCGGCGGTGCATCGGCCCGTCGGTGTATCGGCCCCGGGGTGCGTCCCGGACCGGGGCGCAGCGGGTGCCGCGGTGCGTCATGAGTCCCGCCCGTTCGGGTACGCCCCTGTTCACCGGCCCTATGGGGACATCGTCTTGGAGGGTGTCCGCGTGGAAGGATGGCCGGAACGTCACCTGTGACGGACCCGACCCCGAACGAACGACGCTCTGAAGAAGACGCATCGAGGAGATGACCGCGTGCCCGGCACCAATCTGACCCGTGAAGAGGCGCAGCAGCGGGCGAAGCTGCTCACCATTGACTCGTACGAGATCGATCTCGACCTCTCGGGTGCGCAGGAGGGCGGGACCTACCGGTCGGTGACCACCGTCCGCTTCGACAGTGCCGAAGCCGGGGCCTCCTCCTTCATCGACCTGGTCGCGCCCGCCGTGCACGAGGTGGTCCTCAACGGCGCGGCCCTGGACCCCGCCGCGGTCTTCGCCGACTCCCGGATCGCCCTCGCGGATCTGCAGGAGGGCGGCAACGAGCTGCGGGTGGTCGCCGACTGCGCGTACACCAACACCGGTGAGGGACTGCACCGCTTCGTCGACCCGGTGGACGAACAGGCCTATCTGTACACGCAGTTCGAGGTGCCGGACGCGCGGCGGGTGTTCGCCTCCTTCGAGCAGCCGGACCTCAAGGCGACCTTCCGGTTCACCGTGCGGGCGCCCGAGGGCTGGACGGTGATCTCCAACTCGCCGACCCCCGAACCGGCCGACAACGTCTGGGCGTTCGCGCCGACGCCGCGCATCTCCTCGTACATCACCGCGCTGATCGCCGGGCCCTACCACGCGGTGCACAGCAGCTACGAGAAGGACGGCCAGTCGGTGCCGCTGGGCCTCTACTGCCGCCCCTCGCTGGCCGAACACCTCGACGCGGAGGCCATCTTCGCGGTCACCCGGCAGGGCTTCGAGTGGTTCCAGGAGAAGTTCGACTACGCCTACCCCTTCGCCAAGTACGACCAGCTCTTCGTGCCGGAGTTCAACGCGGGCGCGATGGAGAACGCGGGCGCGGTGACCATCCGCGACCAGTACGTCTTCCGCTCGAAGGTCACCGACGCCGCCTACGAGGTGCGGGCCGAGACCATCCTGCACGAGCTGGCGCACATGTGGTTCGGCGACCTGGTCACCATGGAGTGGTGGAACGACCTGTGGCTGAACGAGTCGTTCGCCACCTACACCTCCGTCGCCTGCCAGGCGCACGCCGCCGGCAGCCGCTGGCCGCACGCCTGGACCACCTTCGCCAACTCGATGAAGACCTGGGCCTACCGGCAGGACCAACTGCCGTCCACGCACCCGATCATGGCCGAGATCAACGACCTCGACGACGTCCTGGTCAACTTCGACGGCATCACCTACGCCAAGGGCGCCTCGGTGCTCAAACAGCTCGTCGCCTATGTCGGCATGGACGAGTTCTTCAGCGGCGTGCAGGGCTACTTCAAGCGGCACGCCTTCGGCAACACCCGTCTCTCCGACCTGCTCGGCGCCCTGGAGGAGACCTCGGGCCGGGACCTGGCCACCTGGTCGCAGAAGTGGCTGCAGACCGCGGGCATCAACGTCCTGCGCCCCGAACTCGCCACCGACGAGGAGGGCGTGCTCACC
The DNA here is from genome assembly GCF_012273655.1 of Streptomyces physcomitrii. Lineage (GTDB taxonomy): Bacteria > Actinomycetota > Actinomycetes > Streptomycetales > Streptomycetaceae > Streptomyces > Streptomyces physcomitrii. The sequence continues at coordinate 148,107 of NZ_JAAWWP010000008.1, forward strand.
TCCTTCGCGGTACGGCAGGAGGCCCCCGCGCTGCCCGCCGGCGCCAAGGGCGAGCCGGTGCTCCGCCCGCACCGCATCGCGATCGGCCTCTACGACCTCGACGAGGCGAGCGGCAAACTGGTGCGCCGCGAGGGCGAGTCGGGCCGGATCGAGCTGGACGTGGACGGCGAACTCACCGAGGTCCCGCAGCTGGTGGGCGTCCGCCGCCCCGCGGTGATCCTGCTCAACGACGACGACCTCTCGTACGCGAAGGTCCGCCTCGACGAGGAGTCGCTGCGGGTGGTCACCGCGCACCTCGGCGACTTCGCGGACTCCCTGCCGCGCGCGCTGAGCTGGGCCTCCGCCTGGGACATGACCCGCGACGGCGAACTGCCCGCGCGCGCCTACCTCGACCTGGTGCTCGCCGGGGTGGCCAAGGAGTCCGACATCGGCGTGGTGCAGTCGCTGCACCGCCAGGTCAAGCTCGCCCTGGACCTCTACGCGGACCCCAACTGGCGGGAGACCGGCCTCGCCCGGTGGACCGAGGCGACCCTCGCGCATCTGCGCGGCGCCGAGGCGGGCAGCGACCACCAGCTCGCCTGGGCCCGCGCCTTCGCGGCCACCGCCCGCACCCCCGAGCAGCTGGACATCCTGGAGCAGCTCCTCGACGGCACCGACACCGTCGAGGGCCTGGTGGTCGACACCGAGCTGCGCTGGGCCTTCGTGCAGCGGCTCGCCGCGGTGGGCCGCTTCGACGAGCCGGAGATCACCGCCGAGTACGAGAAGGACCGCACCGCGGCGGGCGAGCGGCACGCGGCCACGGCCCGTGCCTCCCGGCCCACCGACGAGGCGAAGGCGGAGGCCTGGGCCTCGGTGGTGGAGTCGGACAAGCTCCCCAACGCGGTGCAGGAGGCGGTCATCGCGGGCTTCGTCCAGACCGACCAGCGCGAGCTGCTCGCCCCGTACACCGAGCGCTTCTTCTCGGTGGTGAAGGACGTCTGGGAGTCGCGTTCGCACGAGATGGCCCAGCAGATCGCGATCGGCCTCTACCCGGCGGTCCAGGTCGAGCAGCCCACCCTGGCGGCCACCGACGCCTGGCTGGAGTCCGCCGGGCCGAACGCGGCGCTGCGGCGGCTGGTCTCGGAGTCCCGCTCGGGCGTGGAACGCGCGCTGCGGGCCCAGGAGGCGGACGCGGCGGCGAGCGCCCGCTGAACGCATCCGGCCGTGACGGCAGGACGCGGCCATGGCGGCATGGCGTGGCCATGGCGGCAGGACGCGGTGATGTCGGCAGGACGCGGCCGTGACGGTTGAGAGGTGAGACGGGCGGCCCCCGCGCTGGGGGCCGCCCGTCGGCGTCCGGGAGGGAGGGCTCTCGGCGAGGGCCCGGCGGCGGGGCGGAGGGCCCGGCCGGAGAATCGGCCCGTGCGCCTCCGGATCGGCGCTTACGCATCCGGATGGGCCCGTCCGGGTCCGGGTCCAAGTCCGGATCCGGACCGGCCCGCGAGCATGCCGAGGGCGTGGCCCGTACCCGAGCTGGGGTACGGGCCACGCCCTCGGTCGGTCACACGGCGCGGATCAGCTCTGCTTCTGCTGCTTGCGGGACTTGTCGCCCACCATCACCAGTCCGGCGATCACCAGGAAGAGCACGAGCGGCGCGGCCACGAAGAGGCCCAGCGTCTCCACCACGCTCAGCTTGGCGCCCGGGTCGTCGCCGTCGTCCGGGGTGGCAGCGAGCGCGGGGGCCGTCATCAGCAGCATCATCAGCGTCGTACCGGCGGTCAGGGCTCCGGCGCGCAGGGCGTTCTTCTTGTCCACGGGCCCAACGTAGCGAATGGCTAGAGCACTCGCGCGTCCGGGGGTACCGATCGGGGCCCCGGGGAGGCCTCCGGGGAGCGGAAGACGTCGATGAGGGAGTAGAGGCGGGAGGAGGCGGCCAGCTCCTCCAGGGTGACCGGCCTGCCCTGGTCGTCGGCGATCGGCAGGCGCCAGTTGGGGTACGCGTCCGAGGTGCCGGGGACGTTCTGCGGGCGGCGGTCGCCGACGGCGTCCGGCAGCCAGACGCCGACCAGGCGGGCCGGGGTGCGGCGCAGATAGCGGTGCACCGCGCGGATCTCGTCCTCCTCGTCGCCCGCCCCGGCCGGGAGCAGCCCGAGCCGCGCGAAGACGGCCAGCCACTGCGCGACCTCGGTGGCCTCGGCCTCCTGGGCCTCTTCGTCCGCCCGGGCCTCGCTCTCGGCCTCCTGGGCTTCGCTGTCAGCCGCCCGGGCTTCGCTGTCAGCCGCACGAGCCTCGCCGTTCGCGTCGGCCGCGTCGGCGGCCGGGTCCGGTGGCGGTGCCGGGGCCGCCGTCGCGGGCGGGCCCGCCTCGTCGCCGTGACCCGTGGTGCCGCCCGACTCCGGTCCGTCCAGGCCGAGTTCGCGGCGCAGCCGGACGTGGTCGCCGCTGAGCCGGGCCGCGGTGGGCGGCAGGTCGTGGGTGGTGGCGGTGGCCAGGCAGTCCGCGCGCCACTCCTCGGGGGCCAGCGGGCGCCCGGAGCCCCGGTAGTCCCGCTCGAACCAGAGCACCGAGGTGCCGAGCACCCCACGCCGCTGGAGCGTCTCGCGCACGCCGTCCTCGACGGTGCCGAGATCCTCGCCGATCACCAGGGCGTCCGCTCGGTGCGCCTCCAGGAGCAGCACGGCGAGCATCGCCTCGGCGTCGTAGCGGACGTAGGTGCCCTCGGTGGGCGGCTGCCCCGCGGGCACCCACCACAGCCGGAACAGGCCCATCACATGGTCGATGCGCAGCGCGCCCGCGTGCCGCAGCAGGGCGCGCAGCAGCCGGCGGTACGGGGCGTAGCCGCTCTCCGCGAGCCGGTCGGGGCGCCAGGGCGGCAGCCCCCAGTCCTGGCCGCGGGCGTTGAAGGCGTCCGGCGGTGCCCCGATCGACATGCCCTCGGCGAAGTAGCGCTGCTGCGCCCAGGTGTCGGAGCCGGAGGGGTGGACGCCCACCGCGAGGTCGTGCACGAGGCCCACCGCCATGCCCGCCTCCCGGGCGGCGCGCTGGGCGGCGGCGAGCTGGCAGTCGGTCAGCCAGGCGAGCAGGCAGTGGAAGTCGACGCGGTCCCGGAGTTCGCCGCGCAGCCGCCCGGTCCCGGTGGAGCGGGGGTCGCGCAGCTCCTCGGGCCAGCCGCGCCAGTCGCTGCCGTGCACCTCGGCGAAGGCGCAGAAGGTGGCGTGGTCCTCCAGGGCGCGGCCTTCGAGGGCGAGGTAGTCGCAGTAGGCGGCGCGGCGGCCCGGCCCCTGGGGCACCGCGGCCACGAGGGCGAGGGCCTGCTCCTTGAGCTCCCGGACGGCGTCCCGGTCGATCAGCTTCCCCTCGCCGAGGACTCCTTCCCGCAGCGCCGCCGCCCGCCGCAGCAGTTCCTCGGCCGCCGCGCGCTGCTCGCCGCGCAGCTGGGCGTATTCGGGGATGTCCTCGATGCGCAGATGGACGGGGTCGGGGAAGCGGCGGGTGGAGGGCCGGTACGGGGAGGGGTCGGAGGGCGCTCCGGGCAGGGCCGCGTGCAGCGGGTTGACCTGGAGGAAACCGGCGCCGAGGTCGCGGCCCGCCCAGGAGGCGAGTTCGGCCAGGTCGCCGAGGTCGCCCATGCCCCAGGAGCGGGCGGAGAGCAGCGAGTAGAGCTGGACGAGCAGTCCGTAGGTGCGGGCGTGCGGCGCGGGCGCGCGCTCCGGCGCCACGATCAGCCGGGCCTCGGCGCGGCGCCCGTCGGCGGCCTCGGCGTCGAGGCGGTGCACTCCCGGCGGCAGCCCGGTGGTCTCGGCCCGGGTCTCGCCCTGCTTGGTGGTGACCCGCAGCCGGGTGCCGGGCGGCAGCCGGTGCAGCGCCTCGGCCTGCCCGGCCTCCTCGGTGCCCCAGCAGACCACGGTCGGGGGCAGCAGCCGCTCCCGGTCCTCGGCCTCCCGTACGGCGAGCGCCCGGCGGACGGCCCCGGGGGTGCTCGCGTCCACGCCGAGCGCGGCGAGCGCGGCGATCACGGTGGACTCCGGCACCGGAACGTCCCGGCCGGGTGAGGGCGAGTAGGAGGTGGCGACGCCGTGGAGCGAGGCGAGCCGGGACAGCGGCATCGGGTCTCCCGTGAGGTCTAGGCTCCCGTGGACTCCGGCCCGGCCGCGGTGGCGTTGGCGGTCGGCTCGCTGGTGAGGGGAAGTACGTCGGCGAGCGGGGGCTCGCTGGTCAGCGGGGCCGCGTCGGCGAGCGGGGGCTCGCTGGTCAGCGGCAGCTCCGCGAAGGACCCCTCGGAGGTGAAGAGCGCGGCGTCGTCGAGGGCGGAGGCGGGTTCGGGGACCACGGTCAGGGGCCGGGTCCCGCTGCGTTTGGACAGGGCGGTGGGCAGGACATGCGCTGAAGCGGCCACGGTGGGCTCCTTGCGGTTGGGCGGAGAGTGCGGGGTGCGAGGCTCGGAAGCCCGGCGTCCGGTATCCGGATCGTCGCGTCCCGATGACAGCAAGCTCTACCCAGTGAACTCCAACCCAGACATCTTCGCCCCACCAACGTGACGCTGCCCACAGTCCGGCTCCCCGCCGCCCCGCGCCCGGACGGCCGGGCGGCCCGCCGTGGCGGGGCCGGGGCCTGGCCAGGCGTACGTACGGTCGTCGGGTGACCGCGGAGGGGTGCTACCCGATCGGGTGGTTGCGGAGGGGGTGGGGCGTGGGTGCGGGTGGGGCGCGTCCGGGGGTGCGGGTGCGCGGACAGTGCGCCTGGGATTGTCGGTCCCTGGACTGTCGGTCCCGGGATTGTCGGTCCCGGGATTGCCGGTCCCTGGACCGCGGATCCTGGGACCGGCGATCCCAGGGTCCCCGCTCCTATGACTGACGATCCCGGGAGCGGCGGGCCGGTCCCCCTGACCGGTGATTGCAGACCGGCCCCGGAACCCGCCCGAGAAGCCGGTCCAGGACCGGGCCCTCAGGCCGAGACCCCCTCGATCCGCGCCAGCGCGTCCTGCGCCCCGTACGGCTGGAGATAGGGCAGCCAGCTCGGGTCGCGGTGCCCCGTGCCGATGATGCGCCAGGCCAGGCCGGTCGGCGGGGCGGGCGGGTGCCGCAGCCGCCAGCCGAGTTCGCGCAGGTGGCGGTCGGCCTTGACGTGGTTGCAGCGGCGGCAGGAGGCGACGACGTTGTCCCAGACGTGCTGACCGCCGCGGCTGCGCGGGATCACGTGGTCGACGCTGGTGGCGGCCTGACCGCAGTACATGCACCGGCCGCCGTCGCGGGCGAACAGGGCGCGCCGGGTGAGCGGAACGGGCCCCCGGTAGGGGACCCGCACGAACCGCTTGAGCCGGACCACACTGGGTGCGGGCACGGTGCGGCTTGCGCTGTGCAGGAAGGCGCCGGATTCCTCAAGGCAGATGGCCTTGTTCTCCAGGACGAGGACGAGCGCGCGGCGGAGCGGTACGACGCCGAGCGGCTCGTACGACGCGTTGAGGACCAGGACATGCGGCACGTAGGCCTCCTTGTACGCCGGCGGCGCGTGGCTCGCGCCGGGACGATCTGCAGTCAGTCTCTCCTCATGCCTGGTCGGAGCGCCACCATGTACCCGTAACGGGCACGGAGTGTTTTGCCCCACACCGGCCTTCCGGCCCGCCTCCCGGCGCGGCCGTGCGAAGGCCCAGGGTGAGCACATCTTTTCCCGGTTCTCCCCCGCCTTCCTCCCCGAAACCGCCCACCGATCCGCACACGATGCCCCGTTAGTGTGGTTGGTGCTGCCCGTACGGCTTCACCTCGTGAAGACTGCCGGACCGTACGGGCGGGCAGCTGATCTGGAGGTTCCCGCCGTGTTCTCGTCCGTCCTTGCCGCCACCGGCACCGATGACCGCTCCGGCTCCTTCGGGAACACCCCGAACCGGGTGAACGAGGCCGCGGGCTGGTTCCAGGACAACTGGTCGCAGTGGCTCGCCGTGAGCCTGCGGATCCTGCTGATCGTGATCGTCGCCGCGGTGCTGCGGGGCGTGGTCCGGCGCGCGATCACCCGGCTGATCGACCGGATGAACCGCACCGTGCAGGCCGTGGACGGCACCGCGCTCGGCGGCCTGCTCGTCAACGTCGAGCGGCGCAGGCAGCGTTCCCAGGCGATCGGCTCGGTGCTGCGCTCGGTGGCCTCCTTCCTGATCCTCGGCACCGCCGCGCTGATGATCATGTCGACCTTCGAGATCAACCTCGCCCCGCTGCTCGCCTCCGCGGGCGTCGCGGGCGTGGCGATCGGCTTCGGCGCCCGCAACCTGGTCACCGACTTCCTCTCCGGCGTCTTCATGATCCTGGAGGACCAGTACGGCGTCGGGGACAGCATCGACGCGGGGGTGGCCTCCGGCGAGGTCATCGAGGTCGGCCTGCGGGTCACCAAGCTGCGCGGCGACAACGGCGAGATCTGGTACGTGCGCAACGGCGAGGTCAAGCGGATCGGCAACCTCTCCCAGGGCTGGGCCACCGCCGGGGTCGACGTCACCGTCCGCCCGGACGAGGACCTGGACCGGGTGAAGGCCGCCCTGACCGAGGTCGGCGAGCAGCTGGCCAAGGACGAGCCGTGGAACGAGCGGCTGTGGGGCCCGGTGGAGGTGCTCGGCCTGGACAGCGTGCTGCTCGACCAGATGACGGTGCGCCTGTCGGCGAAGACCATGCCGGGCAAGTCGCTGGGCGTGGAGCGCGAGCTGCGCTGGCGGGTCAAGCAGGCCTTCGACCGGGCGGGGATCCGCCTCGTCGGCGGGCTGCCCGCGCAGGCGGAGCCCGAGGCCGACGACCCCTCCGCCGGTGTGGCCGCGCCCTCGGCCTACGCCTCGGCCACCTCACCGCAGTCGGTCGCGGCCTCGCCGATCGTGCCGCCGCCCAACCTCTCCAAGTAACCGCGTAACCGCCGCACGACGCGCGGGAGCGCCGCGGGCCCAGGGCACCGGCGCTCCTCGGCACATGGGCCCCCTGGACACCCGCCCCCTCGGCGCCTGAACCTCTCGACGCCCGCACCCCGCGCCCGCCCCCCTCGGCTCCGGCCCGCTCCGGCGCTTCCCTCCCCTCCCTCAACTCCCTTGATCTCCCCGGCCGTCCGGCCCGCTCCGGCCGCCCCGAAGCCCCTCACCACCGGCCCCCGCGACACACCCTTTCCGGTCAAAGCGCCCCAGGACGGCGCCGGTCGGGTCACCACCGGCGCATCCGGCGCCACCCGGGAACCGATGTGCCCGCGCGTACGTGTACAAGTGCGGAGGCGGTGCGCCGGAGGGAGCCGGGGGCGCCGTCGCCGTATCAAGATCGTGGAACGCTGGTGTGGATGTCGGTCCCTGCGGCCATACTTGCGCCCGTGCACCTCTTGTCCCGGACCGGGCGGAGGTGACCGCGAGACGACCGAGGGGGAGGCACAGGTGACACACCCGCCGAACGGCAGCGCCGCGCCGCCGGTCCCGGCGCCGCCTGCCATGCCCGCCGTACCGCCGCAGCAGGCGCCCGCCGGGCCGCCGGGTGCCGCGCCCGGCACCCCGCCGCCGGGGCCGGGGCGGCGCACGGCCTGGGCCGAGGGCGTCGAGCGGCTGCGCGCCGCGGCGACCACCGAGCCGGGGCGGCTGCGCATCATCGGCGCCGTACTCGCCCTGCTCGTGGTGGTGTTCGGCGCGGTGACCGCCTGGGAGACCTCGGCCCGTTCGGCGGCCGCCGACGACGTGCTGCACCGCAGTCAGCGGCTCAGCAGCGACGCGGCGGACATCTACCGCTCCCTCGCGGACGCCAACACCGCGGCCTCCAGCGGCTTCCTCGCGGGCGGCCAGGAACCGGCCGCGGTGCGCGAGCGCTACGACCGGGACATCGAGCGGGCCTCGGAGAAGCTGGCGCGGGCCGCCTCCAGTTCGGGCGCGGACAGCGGCTCGGCCGACGCGATAGCCGAACTCAACCAGCTGCTCCCGCAGTACACCGGTCTGATCGAGCGGGCCCGCGCCAACAACCGCGAGGGCCTGCCGCTGGGCGGCGCCTACCTGCGGTACGCGAACGACCGGATGCAGCGCGAGATGCTCCCGGCCGCCGAGAAGCTCTACACCAGCGAGAACGAGCGGCTGCGCGGCGACTACGACGACGCGACCCCGTATCCGTGGCTCTCCCTCGCCCTCGGGGTCCTCGCCCTCGGCGCGCTGGGCTGGGCGCAGCACCGCAACTACCGCCACACCAACCGGGTGTTCAACCACGGCCTGCTCGCCGCGACCGCCGCGGCCACGGTGGCCGTGCTGTGGCTGGCGGTCGGGCACAGCGTGGCCCGCTCCGGCCTCGACGACTCCTACGACGGCGGGGTGCGCTCCCTGAAGGTGCTCAACGACGCGCGCATCGCCGCCCTGAAGGCCCGCGGCAACGAGAACCTGACGCTGGTCAGCCGGGGCGCCGAGACCGTCACGGTCAAGGACAGGTCGCAGGACAAGTTCGACTTCGACTACCAGAAGCAGATCAGGAGCCTCGGCGACGCGGAGTCCGGACTCCTCGGCGAGGCGGCCCGGCTCGCCGACGACAGGGACGGCGACGAGCCGGTGGCGAAGGCGGCCGACGGACTGCGCGCCTGGACCGAGCGCCACACCCTGGCCCGCGAGAGGGACGACACCGGCGACTACGAGGGCGCGCTGGAGAAGGTCATCGGCGCCGACGACAAGGACCCCACGGGCGAGTCCTTCGACCAGGTGGACCGCGCGCTCGGCGAGGCGGTCGCCCATGAGCAGCGGCAGTTCACCGGCGCGGCCGAGGACGGGCGCGGCGCGATGACCGGTCTGACGGTCGGCATCGCGCTGCTCGCGGTGCTCGGCGCGGCGGCGGCGGTGCTCGGCATCGGGCGCAGGCTTTCGGAGTACCGGTGAGAGGGGACACTGTGGGCGGGGCACAGCGGGCCCCCGGGCCAGGAGGCAGGCGTACCGGCGGAGTTGAGGAGTGTGGCGTGACAAGGCGGCGAGCCGTTCTCGGGGGGCTGCGCGGCTGGGGCGGGGTGGCCGCGATGGCGGTGGCCATCGTGCTCACGGCCGTGTTCGTCCTGCTGCCGGTGCTCCACTCCCGCGGCCAGGAGAGCGGCGCGAGCCCCGGCGGACCGGGGGTGGCGAAGGCCAGGCCCGCGGCCGACAACTGCAAGGATCCCGAGGCCAGCGTGCGCCCGTCCGGCGGGAGCGGGCCCGAGATCGAGAAGATCAAGGACCGCGGCCGGCTGGTGGTCGGCGTCGACCAGAACAGCTACCGCTGGGGCTACCGCGACCCGAACAAGCCCGGCGGCGACCTGGAGGGCTTCGACATCGACCTGGTCCACGAGATCGCGGAGAAGATCCTCGGCGACCCGGACAAGGTCCAGTTCCGCGCCATCCCCACCAACCAGCGCATCCCCGCGATCCAGAGCGGGGACGTCGACATGGTGGTGCGCACCATGACGATCAACTGCGAGCGCATCGAGGACGTCGACTTCTCCACCGCCTACTTCGAGACCGGCCAGCAGGTCCTCGCGCCGAAGAACTCGGAGATCACCGGCTACGACGACTCGCTCTCCGGCAAGAAGCTGTGCCTGGCGGCCGGTTCGACCGCACAGGCCGCCCTGAAGAAGGAGAGCTACGGCGCGGACCTCTCCACCACGGTGCCCAACCAGCTCGACTGCCTGGTCCGGCTCCAGCTGGGCGAGGTCGACGCGATCGTGACGGACGGCGCGCTCGGCGCGGGCCAGGCCGCCCAGGACCCGACGATCGAGCTGAAGGGCGAGCCCTTCACCGAGGAGTTCTACGGCGTGGCCATGAAGAAGGGCGCCACCAAGCTGGTCGCCCGGGTCAACCAAGTGCTCGTGGACTACCGGAAGAACGGCTGGAAGTCCTCGTACGACGCATGGCTGGCCGCGGACCTGGGCAAGTCCAGCGGGCCGCCCGCGGCCAAGTACCGCTGACCGCAGGAGGAGAGCCGGGCGCCGGACAGGACAGACAGGGAGGAGACAGCCGGGAGAGGAACCCGGCCCGGTGCAGTACGCGGAGCCCCGGACCGCAGCAGATGTGCTCCACAGCAGGACTCGATGTGACCCACACAGGACTCAAGAGGTGATCGATGGGCGTCGCGGGACCCCCCGGGCCGGTGATGGACCGGGACGAGGTGGACCGTGCGCTGGCGCGACTCGGCGCCGAGCACGAAGCCGTGGAGACCTCGCTCCTTTCGCTGCAGGACCATGCCGGGCGCAGACTGCTCGAAGGCGCCGAGCTGACCGGCGTCACGGCGGAGCGCTGGGCCGAGGCGGACTCCTCGATCACCCTCCTCTGGTCGTACTTCGACGCCTATACGGCCGCCCTGCACGAGGCCCGCTCGCTGCGCGCGGGCAAGCGCTGGCTGAGCCAGGAGGCGCTGGCCGAGCTGACCGAGCGGCTGCGCGGCGCCAGTGTGACGGTGCCCGGCGCGACCGGGGCGGTGGCCGCGCGGCTCACCGGCTCCCAGTCGCTGAGCGAGAGCTTCACCCTGGGGCAGCTCGTCGACCGGATGAACAAGCTGTACGCGCACTCCCTGGACATGGTGGTCGCCGCGGACGCCGTCTGGTCGGCGCTGCCCGCCCGGATAGACCTGCTCTCCGCGGAGCTCCAGCGCACCCTCAGCCTCGCCAACTCCGTCGGGGTGCGCCCCGGCGAGCACCCGGCCGGTGACGACCTGGCGCGCATCGCCCGTACGCTCACCAGGCTGCGCGCCCAGGTGATCAGCGACCCGCTGGCCTTCTGGCAGTCCGCCGGGGGCAGTTCGGCGCCCGGCGGCGGGCGCCCCGACACCGAGCGCTACGACCGCGAGGCGCGTGCCCTGGAGGATGTGCGCCGCGAGATCGAGGCGGTGCTCGCGGTCCGCCAGGACGCCGAGGCCCGCCTGCACGGGCTGCGCGACGTGCTCTCCCGCGCCGACCGCACCCTCGCCGAGGCCCGCACCGCGCGCGGCGAGGTGCTCGCCAAGATCGCCGCCTTCGAGGTGCCCGCGGTCTCCGGGCCGCCCACCGCGCTGCACGAGCAGCTGGCGACGGCCGCCGAGTACCGCAGGCACGCCCAGTGGAACCGCCTCTCCCCGCTGCTCGACTCCCTGGAGGCCAAGGCGGAGGACGAACTCCTGCGCGCCCGCGAGTCGTTGACCGCGGTGACCGCCCCGCTGGCGGTGCGGGCGGAGCTGCGCGGCCGCCTGGACGCGTACAAGGCGAAGGTCGCCCGGCTCGGCCACGCGGAGGACCCGCTGCTCCTGGAGCGCTACGACACCGCTCGCCGGATGCTGTGGAGCGCGCCCTGCGATCTGCGCGCCGCCGAGGCCGCGGTGCGGCGCTACCAGCAGGCGGCGGCCGAGGCGCTGACGCCGCGGGTCCCCGAACAGGGCGGACCCACCGACTCCAGGGGGGACTCATGAGCGGACAGTCGTGCCAGCGGCCCGGCTGCCCCGGCGCCTACGAGGACATGGGCGGCGGTGAGCTGTACTGCGACACCTGCGGCCTGGCCCCGGTCGTCTCGCCCACCGGCATGGTCAACTCCCCTTCCACGGGGATGACTTCGGGCGGGGAGGGCGGCCAGGGCTCGGCGGGCAGCTCCCGGTCCTCCGCGCAGTCGGCGCGCTCCTCGCGCTCCTCGCGGTCCTCGACCTCCCGCCGCTCGGTCTCCGGCCGCCTCTCGCGTTCGGTCTCCGGGCGGAGCTCCTCGCGTTCGGTCTCGGTGCGCAGTTCGGGCACCTCCGGCGCCTCCTCCTCCGGGCGCGGGCGGCTCGGCGCCGGGCTGGTGCAGGTGCCGGACGTGCCGCGGCCCGATCCGCGCGCGATGGTCCAGCAGAACCCGGAGGTCCCCGAGCGCAAGCGGTTCTGCTCGCGCAGCGACTGCGGTGCCCCCGTGGGCCGCTCCCGCGGCGAACGCCCCGGGCGCACCGAGGGCTTCTGCACCAAGTGCGGCCACCCGTACTCCTTCGTGCCCAAGCTCGGTCCCGGCGACATCGTGCACGGCCAGTACGAGGTGGTGGGCTGCCTCGCGCACGGCGGGCTGGGCTGGGTGTACCTCGCCGTCGACCGCGCCGTCTCCGACCGCTGGGTGGTCCTCAAGGGCCTCCTGGACACCGGGGACCAGGACGCGATGGCGGCGGCGATCTCCGAGCGGCGCTTCCTCGCCGAGATCGAGCACGCCAACATCGTGCGGATCTACAACTTCGTCGAGCACCTCGACCAGCGCACCGGCTCCCTGGACGGCTACATCGTCATGGAGTACGTCGGCGGCAAGTCGCTGAAGGAGATCGCCAACCAGCGGCGCACCGCCGGCGGCAAGCGCGATCCGCTGCCGGTGGAGCAGGCCTGCGCGTACGGCATCGAGGCCCTGGAGGCGCTCGGGCACCTGCACAGCCGCAATCTGCTCTACTGCGACTTCAAGGTCGACAACGCCATCCAGACCGAGGACCAGCTGAAGCTGATCGACATGGGCGCGGTGCGCCGGATGAACGACGAGGAGTCGGCCATCTACGGCACGGTCGGCTACCAGGCCCCGGAGGTCGCCGAGGTCGGCCCCTCGGTCGCCTCCGACCTCTACACGGTGGCCAGGACGCTCGCCGTGCTCACCTTCGACTTCCAGGGCTACACCAACGTCTACGCCGACTCGCTGCCCGACCCCGACAGCATCGCGGTCTTCCGGGGCTACGAGTCCTTCTACCGCCTGCTCGTGCGGGCCACCGACCCCGATCCGGCACGGCGGTTCGCCTCCGCGCAGGAGATGGCCGAGCAGCTGACCGGCGTCCTGCGCGAGGTCGTCGCGCTCCAGTCGGGGCGGCCGCGGCCCTCGCTGTCCACCCTCTTCGGGCCGGAGACCAAGGTCACCGACACCGAGCTGTTCGGCGAGGCCGAGGCGGAGGTCTCCCGGCTCGGCCCGCGCCCGCTCACCGCCGGGCCCGGGCGCAAGCGGGCGGGCGCCGCGCTGCCGCCGGGCCCCGCCGCGCCCGCGCCGCCCGGCTCGCTGGTGAAGGCGCTGGACACCCCGGCGGCCTCGCTGGCGCTGCCGGTGCCGCGGGTGGACCCCGGCGACGCCAACGCGGGCTTCCTCGCCGGTCTGATGGCCTCCGCGCCCGCGGAGCTGCTCACCGCCCTGGAGGCGGCGCCGAACCCTTCGCTGGAACTGCGGCTGCGCGAACTGCGCGCCCGCCTGGAGATGGGCCAACTCGCCCCGGCCGCCGAGTCGCTGGCCCGCCTGGAGAGCGCCCACCCGGACGACTGGCGGGTGGTCTGGTACCGCGGCGTCGCCGCGCTCGCCACCGGCGACCGCGAGCACGCCGCCCTCTCCTTCGACGCGGTCTACGACGCCTTCCCCGGCGAACCGGCGCCGAAGCTGGCCCTCGGGGTCTGCGCCGAGGTCCTCGGCCAGCTCGACAACGCCGCCGAGTACTACCGCCTGGTCTGGACGACCGACCCCAGCTATGTCAGCGCCGCCTTCGGACTCGCGCGGGTGCAGCTCGCCGCGGGCGACCGGCGCGGCGCGGTGGCCACCCTGGAGTCGGTGCCGGAGTCCTCCATCCACTACACGGCGGCCCGGGTGGCGGCGGTACGGGCCAGACTGCGCCACCGGGTGGGCGCCCCGGAGCCCGCCGCGGGCCCCGGCAACGACGTGCCCTTCCTCACCGAACTCACCGCCGCCGCGGGCCAGGTGGAGGCGCTCGACGGCTACGGCCTGGACGCGCTGCGCCGCGAACGCCTGTCCACGGAGGTTCTGGGTACGGCGCTGGACTGGGTACTCTCCACGGGCCGGAGCGGCGCGGAGGCCGCGGGCGGTGCCCGCACCGTGCTGCTCGGCAGCGAACTGGACGAGCGCGGACTGCGGTTCGGTCTGGAGCGCTCGTACCGTACCCTCGCCCGGCTCGCGCAGCGGGGTGAGGAGAGGATCGAACTGGTGGAGCGGGCCAACCGCCTCCGCCCCCGGACGTGGGTGTGAGTGATGTCGCAGATCGACCAGCCGGCTGCCGGTGCGAACTGTCCGAACTGCGCGGAGCCGCTGGAGTCGGACGACAGATTCTGCGGTGCCTGCGGGCTGGACCTCGCGGCGCGCCCGGGCGGGCCCGGCGACCGGCCGACGGTCGCGCTGAGCACCCCGCCGGAGGGCACGGCCGTCCCAGTGCCCGCGGGCAGGGCCCCGGCCGAGGGCTCGGTGGACTGGCCCGAGGCGCCGGAGGTGGACAGCTCGGACCGTCCCGTGCCGGTGCACCACGGCAGTGAACTGCCCGGCACCGACTCCACCGGCATCGCCCTGCCCCGTACCGAGGAGGAGGCCCTGCGCCACGACGCCAGGGCCGGGGACGCCGGGAACCCCGAAAACGCTGCGGACGCCGCGCATACCGGGAACCCCGAGAACGCCGCGGACGCCGCGCACACCGGTGGCACCGACTACCCGCTCGCCGCGCCCGCGGCGGCCGATCCGCGGCTGGCCGTGCCCGCGGCCCCGGAGTCCGGCGGGGGCAGGGCCTGCGTGGCCTGCCGCCTCGGCCGGGTGGACAGTGACGGCTACTGCGAGAACTGCGGCCACGCCCAGCCCCGCGAACGCGACCACATGGAGCAGGAGTTGGGCGCCGTCGCCGCGGTGAGCGACCGCGGCCTGCGCCACCACCGCAACGAGGACGCCTTCGCCGTCTCCCGTACCGCCCTGCCGGACGGTTCGGAGGCGGTCGTCGCCGTGGTCTGCGACGGGGTGTCCTCGGCGACCCGGCCCGACGAGGCCTCGCTCGCCGCCTCCCGCGCGGCCAACGAGACCCTGCTCGCCGCGCTGCCCCGGGGCACCCACCCGCAGCAGGCGATGCACGAGGCGATCCTCGCCGCCTCCGGCGCGGTCAACTCGCTCGCCGCCCAGGGCGGGGTGCAGGTCGACCAGAACGCGCCCGCCTGCACCCTGGTGAGCGCGGTGATCGCCGGTGAACTGCTCACCGTCGGCTGGGTCGGCGACAGCCGCGCCTACTGGGTGCCGCTGGACCGTACGGCGCCCTCCGCGCGGCTCACCGAGGACGACTCCTGGGCCGCGCAGATGGTCGCCAACGGGCTGATGACCGAGGCCGAGGCCTACGCCGACGAGCGCGCCCACGCGATCACCGGGTGGCTCGGCGCGGACGCCTACGAGGTGGAGCCGCACATCGCCAGCTTCAAGCCCGACCGCCCCGGCACCGTGGTGGTCTGCACGGACGGGCTGTGGAACTACGCGGAGGCCGCCGAGGAGATGGCCCGCGTCCTCCCGGCGGACGCCGCCGAACGCCCCCTGCACAGCGCCCAGGTGCTCGTCGGGCACGCCCTGGACGGCGGGGGCCACGACAACGTAACAGTGGCGGTTCTGCCGTTCCCGCCCTCGGCGACGGGGGAAGTATCGGCCTGAGGCGCGGGATGTCCGGGCGAAACGGACAGCCAGGTGCCCGGATAACTAGGGGGAGCACGAAGGATGGCGAATTTCTCGAAGCCGATCGGCCCGCGGTTCTCGGTCGAGGTGTACCAGAACGAGTATCTGCCGGAGGGCGGCCGCGAGGTCAACGCGATCGTCACGGTGACCGCGACGGGCGGCGGCACGGTCGGCGGCGCGGTGAGCGCACCGGGGCTGTACGGCGCCGCCGCACCCGACGCCGCGGTGGCGATCATGGTGGACTGCTCGGGCTCCATGGACTACCCGTCCACGAAGATGCGCGGCGCCCGTGAGGCCACCGCCGCGGCGATCGACACCCTGCGCGACGGGGTGCGGTTCGCGGTGATCGCCGGTACGCACGTGGCCAAGGAGGTCTACCCGGGCGGCGGGGCGCTCGCGGTCGCCGACTCCCGTACGCGGGAGGAGGCGAAGGACGCGCTGCGGAGCCTCTCGGCGGGCGGCGGCACCGCCATCGGCACCTGGCTGCGGCTGGCCAAGGGGCTGCTCACCGGGGCCGAGGCGGCGATCCGGCACGGCATCCTGCTGACCGACGGACGCAACGAGCACGAGTCCCCGGAGGACCTGAAGGCCGCGCTCGACGACTGCGCCGGGAGCTTCACCTGCGACGCCCGCGGGGTCGGCACCGACTGGGAGGTCAAGGAGGTCACCGGCATCGCCTCCGCGCTGCTCGGCTCGGCCGACATCGTCGCCGACCCGTCCGGTCTGCGCGAGGACTTCACGCGGATGATGGAGCAGGCGATGGGCAAGGAGATCGCGGATGTCGCGCTGCGTCTGTGGACCCCGCTCGGCTCCGAGATCCGCTTCGTCAAGCAGGTCGCCCCGACCGTGGAGGAACTCACCGACCGCCGCGCCGAGGCGGGCCCGCGCGCGGGCGACTACCCCACCGGCTCCTGGGGCGACGAGTCCCGCGACTACCACCTCTGTATCGAGGTGCCGGACGCGGCGATCGGCCGGGAGATGCTCGCCGCCCGGGTCTCGCTGGTGATCACGGAGGCCGACGGCGGCGTCCAGACGCTCTCCCAGGGGCTGGTACGCGCGGTGTGGACCGACGACATGGCGGCCTCCACCTCGCTCAACCCCCAGGTCGCGCACTACACCGGCCAGGCCGAGCTGGCGGACGTCATCCAGCGCGGGCTCGAAGCACGCAAAGCGGGCGATCTGGACGGCGCGACCGCCAAGTTGGGGCGCGCGGTACAGCTCGCGAGCGCCTCCGGGAACGCGGATACGGCCAAGCTCCTGGCGAAGGTGGTGGACGTGGTGGACGAAGCGACGGGTACTGTGCGACTGAAGGCGAAGGTCGCCGACTCCGACGAAATGACCTTGGAGACCCGGTCGACAAAGACCGTCCGCGTCAAGAAGTCTTAGCGTCGACGCAGTGGCACGGCCGGGAGGACCGGCCACCGGCCACCTGCCGCAGACGACGCGGACGTCCACAGGAACCGGCCCGCGGGCCGGAGAAGGAAAGGGGGAGGCGCCACCATGCCGACCTGCCCGAACGGACACCAGTCGGGTTCCGACGACTGGTGCGAGGTCTGCGGTCACCGCATGGCCGGAGCCGTACCGCCTCCCCCGCCCCCGCCACCACCCGGCGGCACCTACGGCTACCCGCAGCCCGGCGCCGGCTACGGCTACCCGGGCCCCGGCGGCCCGGGAGGCCCGCCGCCGCCACCCGGCGCGGGGGGTCCGCCGCCGCCTCCCGGCGCGGGCGGACGGCCGCACCTCTCGGCCGTACCCGACCCGGCCCCCGAGCCCCAGCTGTGCCCGCAGTGCCGCACCCCGCGTGAGGGCGGAGCGCCCTTCTGCGAGGAGTGCCGCTGGAACTTCCTCACCAATACGGCGACTTCGTACACCCCCGCGGCACCCAACTCACCGCTGCCCGGCGGCCCGGGTGGGCCCGGTCAGGGCGGCCACGGCTTCGGCGGGCCCGGCGGCCCGGGCATGCCTCCCGGCCCGCAGGGGGGCAACCCCTTCCCGCAGCAGGGCCCGCCGCCCGGCCAGGACGCGTACGAGTACCAGGGGTCACGCCCCTCACAGATGAACCGGCCTGCGGAACCGTTGCCTCAGGGGCCTGGCGGGCCTGGGCCCGGCGGACCCGGCGGACCTGGCGGACCGGGCGGACCTGGCGGGTACGGGTATCCCGGGCAGGGGGGACCGCAGGGGCCTGGTGGGCCCGGTGGGTTCCCGGGGCCCGATGGTCCTGGGGGATTCCCGGGGCAGGACGGACCCGGCGGGTTCCCGGGAACGGGTGGGCCGCAGGGGCCCGGCGGTCCCCACGGGCCTGGTGCGCCTGGCGGATTCCCGGGTCAGGGCGGACCGGGCGGGCCCGGGATGCCTCCGGGCGGGCCGCAAGGGCCTGGCGGTCCCCACGGGCCGGGGCAGAACGGGCCGGGGCAGCAGGGTCCGGGGCAGAACGGTCCCGGTCCCGGTCAGCACGGTGGCGGGCCGGAAGGGCCCGGAGGTCCGGGTGGTGGCGGGGCGCCGCAGGCGTTCCAGCAGCCGGGGCCGCCCCCTGCCTTCCCCCAGAGCGGGGACCGTCAAGGTGGCCCCCAGCCTCAGATGCCTCCAGGCCCGGCCTTCGGCGGCGAGGACGACTGGGTGCTCTCACCGCCCTCGGCCCCCGCGGGTGGCCCCGGCCCCGAGGGCTGGAACGGCCAGGGCGGCGCCCAGCAGACGCAGCCCCCGCAGGCGTACCCGGCGCCGGGCACCAACTGGTCGATCACCATCGGTCCCGACCGCGAGTACTTCATGGCGATGATGCAGCGTTCGGGTCCGGAGGCCGCGGGGCTCAACCTGCCCGCGTACTCCCCCGAACAACAGCGCCCGCTCACCGGCAACCAGATCACCATCGGGCGCCGGCGCCACTCGACGGGTGACACTCCGGACATCGACCTGTCGGTGCCGCCGGAGGACCCGGGCGTCTCGCATCAGCACGCGATGCTGGTGCAGCAGCCGGACGGTTCCTGGGCGGTCGTGGACCAGAACTCCACGAACGGCACCACGGTCAACGGCGGCGAGGAACCGATCCAGCCGTTCGTCCCGGTACCGCTGCAGGACGGGGACCGGGTGCACGTGGGGGCTTGGACGACGATCCGGGTTCGACGGGGCTGAGGTTGGGCCCGGGAGGCGGGTTCGGGGGATCCGGGGGTCCGGTGAGTCCGGCGGATCCGAGGCTCCGGTGAGCCCGGTGAGCCCGGTGAGCCCGGTGAGCCCGGTGAGCCCGGTGAGCCCGGTGAGCCCGGTGAGCCCGGTGAGTGGAGCCTAGACGGGAGCGTCGGGGAGTCGGGGCTGCCGGGGGCCGACAGGTGACGCCTGACAGATAACAGCTGACGGATATTGATATCTGTCATCCGTCATCTGTTACCCGTCACCTGTCATCTGCCACCAGCCTCCACCCCCACCTCACAACTGCCACCGATAAGCCCCCTCCGGATCATCCAGCCAAGCCCACTGCCGGTCCCCGTGCACGGTGATCCCGAAGCGTTCGCGTCGCGGTGCGCCCTCCGTCTCCCAGACCGCGAGGGCCTCCTCCGGGTCGAGGGCGCCCGCGCCGAGCGTGGCGAGGAAGCGGAACCCGTCGTCGCCGAGCACCCGCGGGGGCAGTCCCGAGAGCACCAGATCCCCGTCCGGGCGGGCGGTTCCGCGCAGCGGTACGAAGAAGGCCGAGGTCTCCAGGAAGCGGCCCTCCGCCTGGGCCGGCCCCTGCACGTCCAGCGCGATCAGGCCGGTGGACAGCGGCGCGAGGATCCGGGCACCCGGCGCGCACTGCCGGAGCCAGGGGCCGGGGATCGAGGCGAGGGTGCAGGTGGCGATGATGCGGTCGAAGGGGGCGCGCGGCGGGCAGCCGAGGAAGCCGTCGCCCGTCACCACCGCCGGTGCCCAGCCCGCGGCGGCGAGATGGCTCCGGGCGGACTCGGTGATCTCCGGATCGAGGTCCACCGTGGTCACCCGGTCCTCCCCCACCCGGGCGGCGAGCAGCGCCGCGTTGTACCCGGTACCGGCGCCGATCTCGAGCACCCGGTCCCCGTCCCGTACCCGCAGATCGGTGAGCATCCGGGCCATCAGGGAGGGCTGGCTGCTGGAGGAGAGGAGTTCGCCGTCCCTGATGCGGGTGGCGAGCGGGCCGTCCGTATAGGCGCCGCGTACCCAGCTCAGGCGGCGTTCGGGGTCCGGATCCTCGCCCCACAGCCGTTCGTAGCCTCCGACGACCCCGATGTAGTACCAGGGCACGAAGAGGTGGCGCGGCACCGAGGCGAAGATCTCCTGCCAGACCTCGTCCCCGTCGAAGGCGCCGCGCGCCGCGATCTGCCGGACGAGATCGGCGCGTGCCCGGTCCGCCTCGGCCTCCAGTCCCTGCTCGCGCAGGCCCGTCGCGTACGGCTGTGCGCGTTCGGTGTCCCCTCGCTGCTTGCCCATGACTCCACTGTCCTGCGGCGCCCCGCCCGAAGCGAGGCGCATCGCACGGAACACGGCATCATCGCCGGATCACCCGCGTCCGGCGGGGGTCACAGGGGGCTCACCCGGGGCTCATGCGGACCCGGATGTCCCCCGCGTACGGCCGGGCGGGCCCCGGTCCTAGGACCGGGGTCCTCGTTCACCGCATCTGAGACGATGGACGGTGTGAATGAGATTCCGCGCGGCACGCTTCAGGAGCAGACCTTCTACGAGCAGATCGGCGGCGAGGAGACCTTCCGGCGTCTGGTGCACCGTTTCTACGAGGGAGTCGCCGAGGACCCGATACTCCGGCCCATGTACCCGGAGGAGGACCTCGGACCGGCCGAGGAACGCTTCACGCTGTTCCTGATGCAGTACTGGGGCGGCCCGACCACCTACAGCCAGCACCGCGGCCACCCTCGGCTGCGGATGCGGCACGCGCCGTTCGCCGTCGACCGCGCGGCGCACGACGCCTGGCTGAAGCACATGCGGACCGCGCTCGACGAGCTGGGGCTCACCGAGGAGCAGGACCGCACCCTGTGGAACTACCTCACCTACGCCGCCGCCTCGATGGTCAACACGGCAGGCTGACCGGGGCTCTCCCGCCCCGCCGCCAGCCGTCCGGTCTCAGCCCGCCCGCCGCCCGCGCCCCTGCGCGGGCGTGACGCTGAGCTGCGCCGAGGATCCCGACCTGCGGACCGCGACGGACCCGTAGTCCGTACGGAGCCGCAGCCAGGGGCCGGTGGCGAGCAGGGCCAGTACCGGTTCGCGTCCCGGGGCGGCGGGACGCAGGAAGCCGAGGGAGTGGGCGGCGTGGGCGGCCCGCAGCGGGAGCCCGCCCTCGCCGAGGGAGCGGGACCAGAGGTCGTTGCCGATCCGGTCGAGCGCCTCGCGGGTGCGTTCCTCGGGCGCCAACTGCTCGGTGCGGGAACGGAATTCGGCGACGGCGGCGCCGACCGCCGCGCGGATCCGCTCGGGTGCGGGCAGCCCGGGCACCTCGCGCCAGCCGCCGCGCGGGGGCAGCACGCCCGCCCAGGACGGGCCGGTGACGGGCTGGGGCACCAGGGCCGTACCGGCCCCTTCGTCGATCCGCTCCAGGAGTTCGCCCGCGGAGGCGGTGAGGTCGAGGACCGCGTCGAGCCCGTGCTCGTACGGCTTCGCCAGGCGGGCCGTGCGGATGGCGAGCACCTCGAAGGAGGCCGGGCGGCCGAAGACGGCCAGGGTGGTCCCGGTGGCCTGGACGCGTACCGCCGCCGCCTTGTCGTAGTGGAGCAGGCGGGTCAGGAAGGCGGCGAGGTCCGCCGCCTCCCCGGTGTCGGCGAAGTGCACCGTGGGCCTGGGGGCCGTCATGCGGCTCGCGTCCCCGCGTCCTCGCCCGGCTCGGCCAGGTACTTGGTCAGGAAGGACTTCTCCTCCGCGCTGATCCGGCGCGGACGCTGGGTCTGGAGGTTGTACGGGACGACCAGCGTGGAGGCGCGGACGTAGATCTCCTCCGCGCCCTCCTCGTCCTTGATCTCGTAGGCGATGGTCAGCGAGGCCGCCGAGATCTTGGTGACCCAGGACTCCACGAGCACCGGCTCGTGCCGGTGGACGAGGGGCCGCAGGTAGTCGATCTGGTGGCGGGCCACCACGGAGCCGCCCGAGAACGAGGGCGAACCGTCGCCCGGCGCCAGCCGGAACATGAAGTCGATGCGGGCCTCCTCCAGATAGCGGAGGAAGACCACATTGTTGACGTGGCCGAAGGCATCCATGTCCGACCAGCGCAACGGGCAGCGGTAGAGGTGGCGCGCCACGAGATCCCTCAGCCTCGCGTGAGCTTCTTGTAGGTGGCGCGGTGCGGACGCGCCGCGTCCGGGCCGAGCCGCTCGATCTTGTTCTTCTCGTAGGACTCGAAGTTGCCCTCGAACCAGAACCACTTCGAGTCGCCCTCGTAGGCGAGGATGTGCGTCGCCACCCGGTCCAGGAACCAGCGGTCGTGGGAGACGACCACGGCGCAGCCCGGGAACTCCAGAAGGGCGTTCTCCAGCGAGGACAGGGTCTCCACGTCGAGGTCGTTGGTCGGCTCGTCGAGGAGGAGCAGGTTGCCGCCCTGCTTGAGGGTGAGCGCGAGGTTGAGGCGGTTGCGCTCACCGCCGGAGAGGACGCCCGCGGGCTTCTGCTGGTCCGGGCCCTTGAAGCCGAAGGCCGAGACATAGGCGCGGGAGGGCATCTCGACCTGGCCGACGTTGATGTAGTCGAGCTCGTCGGAGACGACCGCCCACAGGGTCTTCTTCGGGTCGATGTTCTCGCGGCTCTGGTCGACGTAGCTGATCTTGACCGTGTCGCCGACCTTGATGGAACCGGCGTCCGGCTCCTCCAGGCCCTGGATCATCTTGAACAGGGTGGTCTTGCCGGCGCCGTTCGGGCCGATGACGCCGACGATGCCGTTGCGCGGCAGGGTGAAGCTCAGGTCGTCGACGAGGACCTTGTCGCCGAAGGCCTTGCTGAGGTGCTCGACCTCGACGACGACGCTGCCCAGGCGCGGGCCCGGCGGGATCTGGATCTCCTCGAAGTCCAGCTTCCGCATCTTGTCCGCCTCGGCGGCCATCTCCTCGTAACGGGCAAGGCGCGCCTTGGACTTGGCCTGGCGCCCCTTGGCGTTGGAGCGGACCCACTCCAGCTCTTCGCGCAGCCGCTTCTGCCGCTTGGCGTCCTTGGCGCCTTCGACCTTCAGCCGGGTCTGCTTGGTCTCCAGGTATGTGGAGTAGTTGCCCTCGTAGCCGATGGCGCGGCCGCGGTCGAGTTCGAGGATCCAGCCCGCGACGTTGTCCAGGAAGTACCGGTCGTGGGTGATGGCCACGACGGTGCCCGGGTACTTGGCGAGGTGCTGCTCCAGCCACTGCACCGACTCGGCGTCGAGGTGGTTGGTGGGCTCGTCGAGGAGGAGCAGGTCGGGGGCTTCGAGCAGCAGCTTGCACAGGGCGACGCGGCGCTTCTCACCACCGG
This sequence comes from Streptomyces physcomitrii, assembly GCF_012273655.1. GTDB lineage: Bacteria > Actinomycetota > Actinomycetes > Streptomycetales > Streptomycetaceae > Streptomyces > Streptomyces physcomitrii. The sequence continues at coordinate 170,884 of NZ_JAAWWP010000008.1, forward strand.
AGAGGGTGGTGACCGCCCAGTCGCCGGGCGGGCAGCCGAGGGCGTCCATGGCCTGCTCCAGCTGGGCGTCGAGGTCCCAGGCGTTGGCGTGGTCCAGGTCCTCCTGGAGCTTGCCCATCTCCTCCATCAGCGCGTCGGTGTAGTCGGTCGCCATCTGCTCGGCGATCTCGTTGAACCGGTTGAGCTTGCCCTTGACCTCGGCGACGCCGTCCTCGACGTTCTGCAGCACGGTCTTGGTCTCGTCGAGCGGGGGCTCCTGGAGCAGGATGCCGACGCTGTAGCCGGGCGAGAGGAAGGCATCACCGTTCGACGGCTGCTCCAGGCCCGCCATGATCTTCAGCACCGTCGACTTACCGGCGCCGTTCGGACCCACGACACCGATCTTCGCGCCGGGCAGGAAGCTCAGCGTCACGTCGTCAAGGATCACCTTGTCGCCGTGCGCCTTGCGTGTCTTGCGCATCGTGTAGATGTACTCAGCCAAGAGAAACCGTCCGGCAGCTTGAATCCTGCAGTGTCATTAGCGACTCCGCCGCATGAGGGCAGACGTACACCATCTTGCCGTACGGGCCGTGCGCTGCGAAAACCGCCTGGTGAGGCCGCACCCGGCCGCAGCTGGGGGTTCGGCCCCGAGGGACCCCTGGGGCGGGTGGCACGGGAGGGCCCACCGCCCTGCCGGGTTCAGCTCCCGGAACCGTCCGCGTCCGGCGCCCCGGCCCCGGCGTCCGCCTTCCTCCTGCGCACCAGGAGCAGCGCGCCGCCGCCGAGGACGACCAGGGCGACCGCGATCCCGGCGACCACCGGCGTCGAGCCGGAGCTGCCCGAGTCCGCCAGGTCGGCGTCGACCTGGGTGCCGCCGACCGTGGCCGTACCGGGGCCGGAGGCCAGCTGGGCGGTCGTCCCGGCCGGGATGTCGCCCTGGGTCCGGCAGTCGAGCACCCCCTTGAACCTCTTGGCGAAGCCGTGCACCCCGGTGATGGTGAAGTCGTAGGCCTGGTCCTCCTGCAGCGGAACCGTCACGGTCTGTGAGCCGCCCGCCTCGATCACGTACGTGAAGCCCATCAGCCGGAAGCTGAAGTCCTCGTCGCCCTGGTTGGAGGCGGTGAGGGCGAGCCCGTCGTCCGCGCACCTCTCCTTCGCCGTGAGTCCGGGAACCGCCCCGGAACCGGCCCAGTTGGCGGTCGCCGCGGCCGAGACCGTCGACTCGCTGGACCCGGCGAGGACCTGGGTCGGCCCCCGGGTGTCCGAGGTGAAGGCCCGGCCGACGGGCACCTTGGTGGAGGCCTGCACGGTGAGCGCCGCGGTGCCGTCCATGGCGCCCGAGGGCACGTCGAGGTAGACCTCGCTGCCGTTGCCCGCCGAGGTGACCCGCTTGCCGTCCTTGTCCACGACCTTCACCCCGCTCGCCGTGGAGTCGGCGGGCGGCAGCACGCTGACGCTGTCCGCGGTGGTGCGTATCGTCACCGGGCCGAGCCGCTCCCCCGGGTGACCGGAGAGCGCCGCGGGCTCCAGGGCGAGCGAGGCCTTCGGCTCCGCGAGCCCGCGGGCGTGCCGCTGGAGGTAGTCCGCGAGGCGCTCGGCGTCCGGGTCGGCGGCCGTGACCTTCGCGCCGTCCGAGTAGCGCCAGATCGCGACCTGGGTGCCCGCGGCGGCGTCCTCCTCGGAGAGATGCTTGGCCCCGGCCTTCTCGGCGAGCGCACCGAGGTCGTTGACCTGGGGGTAGGAGTGCTGGAGTATCCAGCGGATCCTGCCCGCCTGCCGGTTGGCCCCCAGCGAGGTGCTGCCCCAGTCGGCCTCCTGGTACTTGGCGTCCTTCTGCGTGGGGCTGTGCAGATCGACGCCGTAGGTGAGCAGGGAGCCGCCGCCCTCGACGGACATCTCGAAGAGCCCGGCGGATATTCGCCGTTCCCCTCCGGCCTCGCGGACCACGGCCTCCCCGTGCGTACGCGAGGAGCCGAGCGCCGCCGAGGCACCGCCCTGGTGGTGCGGGATTTCCTGTGCCACCGCGTCCTGGGCGGTGACCGCGATTCCCCCGGCGGTCATCAGCCCCGCGGCGAGCACGGGCGCGGCCCGCCGCATACGCGGACGCCGACAGCGGAGGGTGCGTTCCGTGGTGCCGCTCGTGCCGGATCGCGCGCGTACCGCCGAGAACGCAGAAAACACAGAATTCCCCTCCAGGTGGGTGCGCTTGGCGCGGGCCGACCACTCCCACCAGCAGATTCAGATGCCCCGTGAACTATCCCGGCATCCTAGGAGCGGGGCCCGAGGCGTTCGCCGATCTTGTACGGAGACCGCACATCCGAATCGGAATTGTTATCGCGGGAGGGTGTAACGAGCCGGGCTTATCGACAAATCCATGCGGCTCTCCGAACTCCCTTCACCGATAAGCCGCAGTTCGGTCACCTCGGAATTCCCTGTTCCGGAAATCCCGGCCACAGCACGCGCGTTGCCGGACCGAGACCACCGACGGCCGCGGGTCTCGTCCTCAGCCCATCACCACCTCCTGCTGCTGTTCCTGGGACTGCTGGTGCTGTTGTTGCTGCTGCTGTTGCTGTGGTTGCTGCTGCGTGGGAGGGGCCACCGTGAAGTCCGGTTCCGGCAGGCCCGGTCCGGATCGGCCCGGCGGCGAACCCGGCTGCGGCCCCACCAGAGCCGGCGCCTGCCCGTTCGCCCCCTGCCACGTCGCCATCGCCTGCTGTGCCTGCTGCGGTTGCTGTGCCTGCTGGCCGCCCGCGTACTCGGGCCGCGCCCGCCGGAAGGCCGCGGTGCCGCGCGCGAGGTCGTGGCCGATGGCGGTGGCCTCGATGTCGACCGAGGACCAGTGCTGGCCTCCGCGGTCCTCGCTGCGCACCTTGAGCCTGCCCTGCACCACCACCGGCTCGCCCAGGCCGAGCGAGGCCGCCGCGTTGACGCCGAGCGCGCGCCGGGCCCAGACCGTGTAGAAGTTGGTGTGCCCGTCGACCCAGGCGTCCTTGGCGGGGTCGTGGTACCGGGAGGTCGCCGCGATCCGGAACCTGGTCACCGGCCCCGTGGCCGTCTCCCGGTAGACCGGAGCCGTGGCGACGTTGCCGACGACGCTCACCGTGGTCTCGTTCATGTCGTGCCCTCCCTCGTCCTGCGCCGCCGAAGCACGGGGCGCGCCGCGGACGGCAACGGGCCCCTTCCCGTACGGCTCCGTCCGCGTGTGCACAGACTGCCGTGCCGAGAAGGGGCCCGCTCGGGCCTGTGGATCACCGGCGGCTTGTGGACAACTCCCTCACCCGTGAGGGTGAGTACGCCTCCCGCGAGGGCGCGTACACCTCGGTACGGACCGCCCCCGCCGCCTTCGCGTACTGCTCCCGCACCTCGCGGTACCGCAGCAGTTCCGAGGCCACCGGTTCGAGGACGCGGGCCCGGCCGCAGGCCCCGGCCGCCTCGCGCAGCCGGCGCTCGGCCTCCGCTCCATAACGCCGGGCCGGGCCGCGGGCCGCGATCCGGCAGGTCCACTCGACGAGTGGTCCGCCGAGGATGCCGAGGACCATCAGCAGGGCAGGGATGCCGAGGTTGGGCGGGCAGACCCGGGCGATCTGGGCGAGCAGCCAGAGCGCGCCGACCACCTGGAGCAGCGTCATGGCGCCCTGGGCGAGCACCGCCGCCGGCCACCAGCCGGGCTTCGGCGGCCGCCGCCCGGGCGCCAGCGAGTCGGCGCTCAACCGGTCGAGGGCTTCGGGGAGTTCCTCGGCCCCGCGGGCGGCGGCCTCCCGTACGGCCTGGGCCCAGGGCGCGGGCAGCCCCTGTGCGGCCCGGTCGGAGAGGGTGCGTACGGCCTGCTCGACCCGCTGCCGGGCGGCCGCCTCCTCCTGGGCCGGGTCCGGCCTGCTCTCCTCGGCCGCCTCCGGGCCGCGCATGTCCTTCGCCCAGCGCCAGAGCCGCAGCCAGGGGGTGCCGCAGGCCCGTCCCGCGTTCCTGCGCCAGGCCCGCTCGGCCGTCTCACCCGCGGCGAGCGCGCCCACCGAGTCCGCGAGCCGCGCGCCGAACTCCTCCCGTGCCTCCTCGCTCAGGCCCACCCCGGGCCCGGGCTCGTAGACCGGCCGGAGCCCGACCGCCGCCGCGTCCAGATCGGCCGCGATCCGCCGGGCCGCGGCCCCCCGCTCCTGTACGAACTGCCCCAGGCACTCCCGGAGTTCGCCCACCCCAGCCCCCGACAGCGCGGACACCGCGAGCACCGTCGCCCCCGGTTCGCCGTGCTCGCCGAGGGCCACCCCGTCCTCGTCGAGCAGCCGCCGCAGGTCGTCCAGGACCAGGTCGGCGCTGTCGCCGGGCAGCCGGTCGACCTGGTTGAGCACCAGGAAGGTGACCTCCGCGTGCCCCGCCATCGGCCGCAGATAGCGCTCGTGGAGCATGGCGTCCGCGTACTTCTCGGGGTCGAGGACCCAGATCACGGCGTCCACCAACTCCAGGATCCTGTCCACCTGTTCGCGGTGCTCGGGCGCCGCGGAGTCGTGGTCGGGGAGGTCCACCAGGACCATTCCCTCCAGCGCGGCGGCGTCGGGGCTCTGCACCGGCCTGCGGCGCAGCCGGGCCGGAATGCCGAGGCGGTCCAGGAGCCGTCCGCTGCCCTCTCCCCAACTGCAGGCCAGCGGCAGGGCGGTGGTCGGTCTGCGCACCCCCGTCTCCGAAATGGTCACCCCGGCAAGGGCGTTGAAGAGGGCCGACTTGCCGCTGCCGGTGGCACCCGCCACCGCGATCACGGTGTGCTCCCCGGACAGCCGCCGCCGCGCGTCCGATTCCTCCAGGACCCGCACCGCCTCGGCCAGGGTGTCCGCGTCGAGCCGGGTACGCGAGAGCCCCACGAGTTCCCGCATCGCCTCCAACCGCCCCTGCAACTCCCCCGTACAGGCGAGCACTTCACCCCGCCCGCCACGCTGCGACCCACCGGGGAAGGGGCCCGCTCCCGGCTGCTCCCCCTCCCCGTCCTCGGCGGCGCGCCGGGCGATGAGCCCGTCGTCCCAGGCGTCCAGCGGATCCGCCTCGAACTGCTGCGCCTCCGCGGGAGCGAGCCCCAATGCCGCGGCTCCGCCTGCGAGTTCAGCCTCCACGACGGCCTCGCCCGTGGCGTCGTCCGACGCCTGAGACTGCGGCTGCGGCTGCGGCTGCGGCTGCGCGGACCTCTCCGGCCGTACGGTCGCCTCGGCGTCCTCGGACCCCTCGGCCCTCGCAACTCGTTCCGCCTTCCCGAACCGCTCGGCCCCCTCAGCCCTCTCGGCCCTCTGAGGCGTGTCAGCCGTGTCGAACAGCTCGAACTGCCCCGATTTCTCAGCCGGGTTGACCTTCTCTGGCTCCTGCGGCCTCTCCGGTCCCGCCTGCGGCTCCTGCGGCTGGTCGCGCTCTTCTTCCTGCTCCTGATGATCCGTCAGGGTGGTCACGCGGATCGCCTCTCCTTCTGCAGTACGGACAGTGCGGCAATCAGTCCCGCCTGCGGCTCGGGGCGTACGTCGAGGGCGTCCAGGGGGGCGAGACGGCGTTCACGTTCGGCGTGCAGGACCTTGTCGACGTAGGTGGCGAGCAGGGTCGTGCCGCGGTCGCGCAGCCGCAACGCGCCCAGTGCGCCGATGCGTTCGGCGAGGGTCTCGCCCGCGGCACGGGCCCGCCGCCCGCCGAGCAGCCCGGTGGCGAGGAGCGCGGCCACGGTCTCCGCGTCGGGCGCGGTCCCCTTGTCCAGGAGCCGCACCTCCTCCTCGGCGTACTCCTCGATGACCCGGCGCCAGCGGCGCACGGCGAGCCCGATCCGGTGCTCGGCGCTCTCGGGGTCCGGGTCGCGGGTGCTCAACCCCGCGGCGCCCGCGGCCGGTTCGTCCTGCCAGGCCGCCGCGATCTGCTCGTCGGCGGCGGTCACCGCGCACACCAGGAGCGTGCCGAGGCTCTCCACCACCGCGTCGAGCAGTTCGCCCGCCCCGCAGTCCACCGGATAGCTCCGCCAGCGCTGCAGGGCTCCGCCCGCGAGCACCCCGCCCGCCTCCAAGCGCTCGCGCACCCGGCCGAGTTCGCGTACGTAGGCGTCCTCGACGGCGGCGGTCAGCCGCAGGGCGGCCGCGTACTGGGCGGCGACCGACCCCGCGAGCTCCGGCATCCGGGAGGCGAGCGAGGCGAGCACGCCCTGGGCGGTGCGGACGGCCGCCCGCTGCCGGGCCTCGGTGTCCTGGGCGCGGGCGGCGAGCCAGCCGCGCAGCGGGGCGACCGCCGTGGCGGGCAACAGCCCGCCGCCGCCCGCCGATTCGGGCAGTTCGGGGACGGTGAAACGGGGCACGCCCGCGAGTCCCGCCCGGTCGAGCAGGGCCCCGTACTGCCCGGAGACCTCGGTGAGCACCTGGTGCGGCACCCGGTCGAGGACGGTGACCAGGGTGGCGTCGTGCTCCTTGGCGCTGCGCAGCAGGTGCCAGGGGACGGCGTCGGCGTAGCGGGCGGCGGTGGTGACCATCACCCAGATGTCCGCCGCGCAGAGCAACTCGGCGGCGAGGACCCGGTTGTGGGCCACCAGGGAGTCGATGTCCGGCGCGTCGAGCAGGGCGAGTCCGCGCGGCAGGGTGGTGGCCGTCTCGATGCGCAGCACGTACTCGCCCTCGGCGGTGGGCACCTCGGCGCAAGGGTCGAGCCCCACAAGGCCGGTGAGCCCCTCGGCCGAGGCGTGCCCGGTGGCCGAGACCACCGGCGAGTTGCCGAACCGCCCCGGGCCGCGCTCCCCGAAGACACCGCCGCCGCGCTCCGGGGCGCCGCCCTGCTCGGCCCCGGCGGGCGCCTCCTGCTGGGGCACCCACACCCGGGTCAGCTCGGGCAGCACCCGCAGACTGCTGAACCAGTGGTGGTCGTCGGGGTGGCAGACGAGTACCGGGGTACGTGTCGTCGGCCGCAGCACGCCCGCCTCGCTGACCCGGCGCCCGACGAGCGAATTGACCAGGGTGGACTTGCCCGCCCCGGTCGAACCGCCCACGACGGCCAGCAACGGCGCCTCGGGGGCGCGGAGTCGGGGCACGAGGTAGTCGTCCAGCTGTGCGAGGAGTTCATCCCGGTTGGCGCGCGCTCTCGGCGCACCGGGGAGGGGCAGCGGAAAACGCACCGCTGCGACACGATCGCGCAGTTCGCAGAGCGCTTCGAGCAGCTGAGGCCGTACATCCAAGGTCACCACATGCGAAGAATGCCCAATTTTGCTGTCTTTCTGAAGCATATGGGCGCTCCTGCGCGCCGACGGTACGCCCGAGGCGCAAGGGTTGGCGGGGGCGGGGGCATAACGAGTGCACAACACCCGCCACGACTGGCGCGAAAAGCGATGCGCGATTCGCACCTGCCTGCGAGTATCAGGACCGCTTCACTGAACCTCCACAACGTGGCGCGGAGGCGAAGCAACCGGGAGCACGACCCTGGAGCCCTATCCTTGGTCCCCGGCAAGGCAGGACCCGACCGGCCCCGCCGACCGCACACCGGCCCCCGTAGCTCAGTGGATAGAGCAGGCGCCTTCTAAGCGCTTGGCCGCAGGTTCGAGTCCTGCCGGGGGCGCCACTGGCATCCTGTCAGATTCGACCGCTCTTGCCTGGTCGGGCGACATCTGGCCCGCACGGGCATCGGTCGTACGCCGCTTCGCCGGACGGTACGGGAGCCCGGCCGACACTCGCTGGAACCGACCTTCTACGGGCGTCTGCCCCCATGCCCCCCGGCTAACCCCTCCCCCATGCACCCGAAGAGTCCCCGCCGGGCAGCGTCGAAGGGTGGTGCGGAACCCCGCACTCCGGGGGTTCCGCACCGCCCTTGATCCCGTCCTTCCGCACCGCCCTCGGCCCCATCCGCGAAACCGCGCGGTCAACTGTCCCCCTGCGGTCCGGCCTCAAGAGACTCGGTCCGCCGCGCCGAGCGGGCGTGCTCCGCGAGCAGGAGGACGCCCAGCGCCCCGCCCGCCATGGTGAGCGAGCCGTCGGTGGCCGCCTCGACGGCGTTGGGCCGACCCCCGCGCCCCCGCCCCCGCCTCACCCCTGCTGGCAGAACTCCACCTCCCCGGAGGTCTTCAGCGCCGTGGCGGGGATCCACTGGGCCTCGGTGGTGACCAGCCAGCGGGAGGTCTTCGCGGCGGGGCCGGAGTCGGTGCAGCAGAGGATCTCGGTGGTGGTGCCCTTGGCGAGGGTGGTCTGCCTGCGGTCGGCGGTGCTCGGACCCTCGTAGGCGCCGGTGGACTTGGTGGTGGTGGCCGCGATGCTCAGGTCGGGGCCGCAGTGGCGGGGCTCGGCTTCGAGGTCCACGTAGCGGGCGGAGACCCACTTGGCGTCGCCCTCGGCCGAGATGAGGTACCAGTCGGGGTTGCCGGAGACGCGGGTGCCCTTGGTCGCGCAGTCCACCGCGACCTCGGCACCGTCCTGAAAGGTGTGGATCGAGGGCGCGTGGGTGCTCGGGGCCTGGTGGGCGACGAGGCCGCCGTCGGCCCTCACCGTTCCGTGCGGGAACGTCCTGGCCTCGGCCTGGCCGGTGAGGGTCAGCGAGAGCGCGGCGGTGCCCAGCAGGGCGGCGGTGAGCCCGGCGGCGCGCGTACGGCGGTGGTGGAACTGCATGGTGCTCCTCGGGTGCGGCGGTCCGGTCGACCGCGTTCACTCCGCAGAGAGTCCCGGGGTCCGGGGTTTGTTGCCGGGAGCCGCGAAAAACTTCGGATCCGCCGCCGGGTCACGAACCCGGCACCAAGGAGCCCGGTTCAGGAACCCAGCACCAGGGAGAGCGCCAGCCAGGTCGCCACCGCCAGGACCGCCGCGAGCCCGAGCGAGGCCAGGGCCAGGCCCCAGGCGGGCAGCCGGGCCTGGCGGGGGTGTACGGCGGGAGCCGGTTCACGTGCGGGTTCGGGGCGTACGGCCGAGGTCGGTTCGGGGCGTACGGCCGAGGTCGGTTCGGGGCGTACGGCCGAGGTCGGTTCGGGGCGTACGGCGAGGGCCGGTTCGCGTTCGAGTTGAGGTTCGAGCGCAGGCTCGGCTTCGGCCGGTGGCGTTGGTTGCGTCCGTGGCGTCGATGGGGTCGATGGCGTCGGCGCAGTCGGTGCCGCTTCCGTCGCCGAGGGAGTCTCGCGGACCTCCGTGGCGAACGGCGCCCAGCGACCTGCGACCGGAAGTCCGGCGGCGGGAACCCCGGCAACCGGAAGCCCGGCAGCGGGAAGGCCCCCCGCACCGGACCCCGTACCGTCCGCGCCCGACTCCGCACCCTCCTCACCCCCCTCGCCCCTCGCGCCGAAAGGCCTCCGCAGCCGCTGCGTGTCCTCCAACTCGGCCGCCAGGCCGCGCAGTTGAGCGGCGAGGGCGGCGGCAGTGGGCGGGCGGTGGTCCGGGGCGGCGGAGAGAGCGGAGTGGAGGAAGGCGTCCAGGGTGGGGGGCAGGCCGAGTTCCGGGGCGAGGGGAGCGGGGGTGCGGTCGGCGGGGCGGACGGCTACGTCGGCGATGCTGGTCTCGTCCTCGAAGGGGCGCCGCCCGGTGAGCAGGACGTGGACGACGGCGGCGATGCCGTAGACGTCGACGCGCTGGTCGAGCGGGAGGCGGCCGTGGGCCTGTTCGGGGGCCATGTAGCCGGGGGTGCCGACCGCCATGGTCAGGCCGGAGGCCTCGGCGAGGCGTTTGGCCATGCCGAGGTCGGCGAGGACGACGCGGGGGGCGCCGGCGAGGCCGGAGGCGAGGAGCAGGTTGGCCGGTTTGAGGTCGCGGTGGATCACGCCGTGCTGGTGGAGTACCTCGACCGCCTCGGCGATCTCGGCGCCGAGCCGCAGCGCCTCGGCGGGCGGCAGCGGGCGGGCGCAGAGGTCCTGCACGGTGCCGCGGTCGGCGTAGTCCATGACGAAGTAGGCGCGGCCGTCGGGGAGTCGGCCGATGTCGTAGACGCCGATGACCCGCGGGTCGGTGATCCGCCGCAGCAGCCGTGCCTCGTCCAGGAAGCGGCCGCAGACATCGGCGTGATCCAGCCAGTTCTCCGCGATGATCTTGATGGCGACGGGGACCGCCAGTTCGTCGTCGCTGGCCTGCCAGACAGTGCTGAAGGCGCCCGCGCCGATCCGCCGCCGCACCCGGTAACGCCCGATCGCCTCCATGGGGCACCATGATGGCAGCCCGGCAGGCAGCGACGGAAAGAGAGTCCATGAGGCGGAGTACCAGCGTCGGCACCCTGTCGGTGGCTGCCTTCGCCGGGATCGGTCTCGGAGTGGCCGGATTCCTCCTCGCGCCCTTCGATCCCGGGCGGGACGACAACGCCGCGCCCCCGAGCAACTCCCCCTCGCCCTCCGCGTCCCCCTCCCCCGGCACCACCGCGCCCGCCCCGCCCTTCACCCGGGAGGCGCTCCTGAAGCCGGAGGAACTGGTCCGCTTCGGCTGGGGCAAGGCGGAGCGCACCGCGGTCCACGACGGGGTGCCGCGGGACCTGGCACTGCTCTGCTTCCCCGGGAGCCTCGCCGCACGGGACGCCCGGGACGACCACGCGGGTACGTACCGGGGGCTGCAGACCGAGGCCGCAGAAGTGGTGGCCCGCTTCCCGGACCCCGGCGGAGCCGAGCGGGCCTTCGCACGGCTGTCCGGGCAGGTCGGGCAGTGCGCCGAGGCGGAGGGCGGACTGCCGGCCACCACGGGCACCCGGCACGAACCGCGCCTTGCCGGGGTGGACCGGGTCGTCTGGTGGAACACCGAGTCGAACCGGACGGGCTCCGGGGAGCGTCCTCGGGTACGAGGGGTGCTCGGTCTGGCCATGGTGGACGACCGGCTCCTCGCGCTCTCGCTCACCTCGACGAGCAGCGATCCGGCGAGCACAGTGGAGCTGGAGCCGCTGCTCAGCCAAGCAGCACGGAGACTCGTATGACCCAGCCGGATTCCCCGGCGACCCCCGGCCCCGACCCGCTCGACCCGCTCGACCCGCTCAAGCGTCTCGACACCCTCGACCCTCTCGACGGGCTGTACGCCGCCGCGCGGGCGGATGGCGGCGAGGCGCTCGACCGGCTGCTCGCCGAGATCCGTCCGCTGATGCTGCGGCGCTGCGCGCGGTTGCTGCCCTGTCTGGACGACGCGGAGGAGGCCTGCCAGGACGCGCTGCTCTCGGTGGCGCGGAATCTGGACTCCTTCACCGGCGCGGGTTCCTTCCGGGGCTGGGTGACCGTGATCGCCTCCAACGCGGCGCGGGCGACCTACCGGCGGCTCAAGCGGCGCGCGGAGACCGCCGCCCTCATCGCCCCGCCGGAGCCGGTGGACCCGCGGACCACCAGCGTGATCGCCGGTTCGCGGCTCGATCTGCTCGACGCCCTGGAGGAGTTGGAGGCCCGGCACCCCGAACTGGTCGAGTCCGTGGTGCTGCGCGACCTCGCCTCGCTCAGCTATGCCGAGGTCGCGCGCCGCACCGGGGTCCCGCTGGGCACCGCACAGGCGCGGATCCACCGGGCCCGCCGGTTTCTGCGCCCGCGCCTGTCGGTCGTCGAGGGCTGATCGGTTGTCGAGGAATGATCGTCGTCGGGGCCGGGTCGGTCGTCGGGGCCGGGTCGGTCGTCGAGGGCTGAGCCGAGAGCAGTCAAGCCCGGACGGCCGGCCGTCCTCCGGGCTCCAGGGCGGCGGCAGCCTGTGCCGCCAGGTCCGCGGCGACCAGGCGGGCCTCCAGGGGCGGGGGCGCGGACTCCGGCACCGGTGTCAGCAGGAAGTGGCCCGGGCGGGACCCGTGGGCCTCGGCCGCGAGCGCGATCTCGGTCTCCGGCGGCCAGCCCTGGCGGTCCAGGTCCCAGATCCAGTCGGCGACCTGCACGGTGCCGTCCGGTTCCAGGCGGGGCAGCCGTCCGCCGGGGGCTCCGGAAGCGGGGTCGCCCGGCACGAAGCGGCAGGACCGCAGTTCGAGGACCTCGGTCAGCTCCCGCTCCACCAGCCGTACGAGCCGCTCGGGCGGGGGACCGCCGCGGGCCAGCCGGATCACGGTGTGCAGGCGCTCCAGATGCGTGGCGTCGGCGAGTGCGGCCCGGCCCAGCAGCCGTGCGTGCGCGGCCAGTTGGGAGACGACCAGGCCCACCGCGAGCAGCAGTACGGCGGTCTCGATGTCCGCCCGGCCCTGGATGTGGAAGCTCTGGTACGGCTCGGTGTGGAAGAAGTCGAACCAGGCGGCGGCGGACAGCGCCGCCAGCGCGCCCGCGGAGCGGTTGCCGAGCGCGGAGACGGCCACCACCGCGACCACGAGCAGCAGCGCGAGATTGGTGTGCGTGAGGCTCGTCCGGGCGGGCACGAGCGCCAGCGCGAGCAGGAAGGGGGCGAGGAACCCGGCCGCGACGGCGAAGGGTTCCCGGAGCGACATCCGCATGAGGCACCTCGCAGGGCCGGAGCCGGAAGCTCGCCCCCGGGCAGGCCGCCCGCAGCCGTCCGGCTCCTGTCTCCAGCCTCCGCCCACCATGCCGCCGGACGGCCCCGGACACCGACTCCTTGACGCATCCCTGAGGCTGACGGATCTCTGGGCTGCCCGATCTGCTCTCTGAGCCGCCCGATCTGCGACGTCCGGTGCCGCGGATCGGGCGGCGCGAACCCCCGGGACCGCGCCGCTCAGCGGCCCCGGGCCTCGTCGTAGCGCGCCCGGGCCGCGAAGACCTCGGGGAGGCTGTCCTGGGTCCACCGGGCCAGGGTCCAGACGTGCTCGGCGGCGGTGTGTCCGAGCGGGGTCAGCGTGTAGTCGACGCGGGGCGGTACGACCGGCTTGGCGTCGCGGTGGACGAAGCCGTCGCGCTCCAGTGCCTGCAGGGTCTGGGCGAGCATCTTCTCGCTGACGCCCTCCACGGCGCGGCGCAGCTCGCTGAACCGGTAGGAGCGCTCCCGCAGGGCGACCAGGATCAGTACGCCCCAGCGGCTGGTCACATGCTCCAGGACCCCCCGCGAGGGGCAGTCCGCCGCCATCACATCGGCCTCGGCCAGCAGGGACCGCAGCTCCGCGCCGCTCTCCTTCTCCACACTCACCGTCATGCCAGTACCTTACGTCAAAGTGGGTACTTCCGAATAGTGAGTGTCCTGCTTACGGTCGTGGGGAGCCGTTCCGCAGGGGCGGAGCGGCGCCAGAAACCGGATGCGGGAGAGAGAACACATGAGCATCGTCGTCACCGGAGCGAGCGGCCGGCTGGGGCGCCTCGTCGTCGAAGGGCTGCTGGCGCGCGTACCGGCAGCGGAGATCGTCGCCGTCGTGCGCGACCGGGCGAAGGCGGCGGAGTTCGCCGCCCGGGGAGTCGAGGTACGCGTGGCCGACTACAGCGCGCCGGACTCGCTCTCCGGGGTCTTCGGACGCGGCGACCGGGTGCTGCTGATCTCCGGCAGCGAGGTCGGCCGGCGGATCGGGCAGCACCGGGCGGTGGTCGACGCGGCCGCGGCGGCGGGCGTCTCGCTCCTCGCGTACACCAGCCTGCTCGGCGCCCCGGCCACCCCCGAGGACTTCATCCTCGCCGAGGAGCACAAGGCCACCGAGGCGATGGTGCGCGACTCCGGCCTGCCGTACGTACTGCTGCGCAACGGCTGGTACCACGAGAACCACACCGCGCAGCTGGACCAGGTCCTGGCGAGCGGGGCGGTGGTCTCCAGCGCCGGGGACGGCCGGATCGCCTCCGCCTCGCGCGCCGACTACGCGGACGCGGCCGTCGCCGTGCTCACCGGTGAGGGGCATGCCGGGCGGGCCTACGAGCTGAGCGGGGACGAGGACTGGGACTTCGCCGAGTTCGCGGCCGAGGTCGCCCGGCAGTCCGGCCGCGAGGTCGCGCTGCGGCCCGTGACGCCCGAGGAGCACCGGGCCGCGCTGCTCGGCGCGGAGCTGCCGGAACCGGTCGCCGACCTCATGGTCAACATCGACTCCGCCGTCGCCCGCGGTGTCCTGGCCCGGCGCGAGAACGACCTCGCCCGGCTGATCGGCCGCCCGACCACCCCGCTCGCGGAGGCGATCGGCACCGCGCTCAAGGGCTGAACGGGCGGAGGCGCAGGGGGAGCCACCGGCGTCCGGCGGGTGCGAATAGGGCCGAACTCGCAGGCACCGAAAGGCGGTTACGGCGCGCCCCCGACTGAGCCCGCCCGTTCAGGCCTCGGACGGGCGGGCCGACACCCGGGCGATCGGCAGGCAGGCGAGGGCGAGCAGGGCGCCGCCGAGGGCGAGGGTGCCGAAACCGGTGGCAGAGACGAAGAGCCCGGAGAGCAGTCCGCCCGCGGCGCCGGAGACCGCGATCGCCGTGTCCATGGTCCCCTGCACCGCCGCCCGGCGGTCGAGCGGTGTCGCCTCGGTGACCAGGGCGGTGCCGCTGACCAGGCCGAGGTTCCAGCCGAGGCCGAGCAGGACGAGCGCGAGGGCGAGACCGGCGGTGCGGTGCGCGGGGGCGAAGGCGGCCAGGCTGCCCGCCGCCAGGAACACCGGGCCGCAGGCCGCGGCCACCCGCGCCGGTCCGAGCCGGTCGACGAGCCGCCCGGTGAGCGGGGACGGCAGGTACATGGCGCCCACATGCAGGGCGATGACCAGTCCGGTGGCCCCGCCGCCGTGGCCGTGGTGGCTCATATGGACCGGGGTCATCGTCATCACCGCGATCATGACCAGCTGGGTGAGGACCATGACACCGGCCCCGGCGGCCAGACGCCTGCCGTCCCGGGTCCCCCAACTGCCGCCCGGGGCAACCCGTCTGCCGCCCGGGGTGCCCAAGTCCGCCTGCTGCTCCGTACGTTGGTGGGCCTTCGGTGGCGGCCCCGGCTCTTCCACCTTCGGCTCCGCACCCGCACCCGCACCCGCACCCGCACCCGCACCCGCGACAAACTCCGCCTCCCGCGCCGCCAGTTGCCTCGCCCTCAGCAGCGGGTCCGGGCGCAGGGCGAGGGCCAGGGTGAGGGCGGCCGCGGTATAGGCGACGGTGGCCAGGAGGAAGGGGCCGGACAACCGGGCCAGGCCCCAGTGCGCCGCCGCGTCCCCGGTGGCCTCAAGGAGGTTGGGGCCGGTGACCGCGCCCAGGGTGGTGGCGAAGAGCACGGTGCTGACCGCCCGGCCGCGCCGTGCGGGCGAGGCGAGGTCGGCCCCCGCGTACCGGGCCTGGAGGGTGGTCGCGGTACCGGCGCCGTAGACCAGGAGGGCGCCGAAGAGCAGGGCGGCGCTGTGCACGGCGGTCGCGAGCACCACGGCGAGGCTGCCGAGGGCGGCCACCGCGTATCCGGCGGTGAGCCCCGGTCTGCGGCCCCGGCGCTGGCTGAGGCGCCCGATGCCCAGCGCGCCGAGGGCGGCGCCGCCGGTGAAGAGCGCGGCGGGCACCCCGGCGAGCCGGGCCGAGCCCAGCATCCCGTCGGCGAGCAGGGCGCCCACGGTGATCCCCGCGGCCACGCCCGCGCCGCTGAGCAGTTGGGCCACCGCGAGGACGAGCAGGATCCGGCGCTGCTCCGGCGGCTCGGCGGGGGCTGCCGCGGGCCCTGGCCGCCGACCGGTGCCGGTCTCCGTCATGCCGCGGTGCCCGCCCGGCCCCCGGTGCTCAACTCCCCTTGCCGCGCCTCCTGTTCGCCGGCCGCTTCGAGTGCGGCGATCTCCGCGAGGGAGAGTCCGAGGTTGCGGTGGAGGAAGCGGACGATGGTCCAGTGCGGCAGCGCGCCCTCGTCGTAGGGGCCGAACTCCGCGCGGTACAGGGGGATCCAGCGCAGCGCCTCCTCGGCCAGCTGCTCCCGGCCGGGCCGCTCCTGGTAGTCCTCGTAGCCGATGCTGCGGTGCTCGATGAAGAAGCCGCCGGGCAGGCGCTGTTCGCACAGGGCGCGGTACTCGCGGGTCTGCAGGATCAGGTAGTGCCAGATCTCGTCGATCTCCTGCTCCACCGGGAGGAAGAGCCCGGCGAGCCGCTCGCGGTACCGGGAGACCAGGAAGAGGTAGCGCAGGCACTCGGTGACCTGGCGTTCCACGTACGGGCGGGGGTGCTCGGTGGTGGCGGTGAAGTGGCGCACCACCTCCTCGTGCAGCTCCGGGCCGAGGAGCCCGCGCAGGGCCTCGGCGCTCGTCCCCGCCGCCCGGGGCCCGGTCGGCGGTCCTGCCGGACCCGCGGTGCCCGGTGTGGGGGATGTGCCCGGTGTGGGGGATGTGCTCGGTGCGCTCATGGTTCTCCGTCGTCAGCTGTGCGCGGCGAGCCAGGCGTACTTGCCGGACCTGCCGATCGGGATGTGGTCGCGGTGCGCCGCGCGACAGGGGCGTCCGGTCAGGCTTCCGGCCGCCTCGGCGAGTACGCGCTCCGCGGCGCCGTCCAGGGGCTCGCCGGTGAAGGTCGTATACGCCAGTTCCGCCCTCTCGCCCTCGTACAACCGGAGTTGGTGCTGGAAGACGCCGGGTGCCGCGGCGGCGACCGCCTCGTCCAGGTCGCCCTGGGAGAGGGGGCCGTGCGGGGTGGGCAGCAGTTCCTTCTCCCGGCCGGTGAAGCGGGAGATCCGGGCCGGGTCCGGGCCCCCGTCGAGGGTGCGGACGACGTCCCCGGAGCGGTAGCGGATCAACGGCATGTACGGGTTGCGCAGGCTGGTCACGATGAGCGAGTACAGGCCGCTGTCCGGCACGGTCTCCAGGAGTTCGACGCTCATCCGGTCCAGGTACGGGTGGTAGGCGCCCTCGGCGTCGCTGTAGTAGAGGTAGCCGAGTTCGGTGCTGCCGAAGAGGTCGACGATCGGGCAGTCGAAGCGGGCGCGCAGAAAGCGGCGGACGGTGGCGGGCGTGTACTCGTAGGCGTGGATGATGCTCGCGGGGCGCGGGAAGTCCGCCCACAGGCCCCAGTCGGCAGCCTTGCGGACCAGGTGCGCGAGGTGGCTGGTCGAGCAGTCCAGGTGGTAGCGGCCGCTCGGGTGGGACGCCTGGACGGAGCGGATCTCCTCGATCATGCGGCCGACCTCCGCGCGGTCCCAGAGCGCCGGATCGAGGCTGAGGTTGAGGTAGACGGTGCGGGCGTCCAGGCGCCGGTCGTCCAGGGCGGGGGTGGCCGCCGGTTCGCCGCCGCGCTTTCTCGCGTTCACCCGCGCCACGTGCTCGGTGGCCATCACGGTGGTCAGGGAAACCCGCGGGCAGCCCGCTTCCCAGGTTTCCGCGATGTCCGGGTGCTCGCTCCACAGGCGGTAGTAGGAGTGGAGCAGGAAGTAGGGCGGGCGAATTATCTGCATGCGGGCGTGATTCGTTCCCGTGGAGAGGACGAATTCGGCATCGCCGGAGTCCAGGGCGGCCGCGAGTGCCGGTGTCATCCAGTTCTCCGGGAAACCCTCGGCTATCACGGGTTTCTCCAGAACGGGAAAGTAGCCCTGGGCAAGGGAAGGTTGATAGAGGGGGATGCCCCGGATCTCTTCGATTTCCTCGGGCGTCGGCTGGCGGCTCATGCCTACCTCGGGTCCACGGCGGGGCGCCGCACGGGGCGCGCTCCGGATCGGTTCACATATGCGCAGGTGGGCACGGTCCGGTGGCCGCCGAAGACCCGCGGGCACCCGGGCGGCCACCGGTCCGGTGATTCAGGAGACGCAGCCGGACTTGGCCGGGGTCGCGCTGATGCAGCCCGACTTGGCGACGCTGATACAGCCGTCCTTGCCCGCGGCGCTCGCGGAATTGACCGCGACCCACTCGCGCCAGGTGCCGTCCTGCGCCATGCGCTTGATGAGCTTCTCCATGAGACCTCCCGAGAGACGGATGAACGGAAAAGAGAAACCTGCTCGGTTCCGCCAGGCAAACGTAAAGGGATCCCCAAGTGATCGTCAAGGGCGGCCTTTTGGGTGTGACGCAAAACAGCGGTTGGCGCGAAACACCGGGAGACGGTTCGGCAAGCGGCACGCAACACCCCGGTAATACGCGGATGTCCGGCAGGAAACCCCGCCCGGGTATCCGCGGGCGGACGGCGGGGATCCGCTTGCCGGGTGGCGCGGGACACGTGGGGAACAGCTGTGGCGGGCGCCGGGAGCATGGTAGGAACTAGAAAATAGTTCTAATCGAATCCGTGGTCGGCGCACCGCGTCCGGGCGGCAGGACACCGCCGACGCCCCGCGCCGCCGCCTACCGGAAGTGGTCGTATGCGACGCGTGTTACGTGCTCTTGGCCTCGCCGTGCTGCTGGCGGGCACCCCGCTGCTCACCGCCCCCGCCGCCTCCGCCGCGGACGGGGCGCCGAAGGCGGGACCGATTGAAGTCGGCGGCGGCACCGGGCTCATCTTCCGGATGGCGCCGAGCCCCGAGGCGCCCACCAGCCTCTACACCTGCACCATGACCGCGGTCGGCCGGGACGCCGCGGGCAACCTGGTCGGGCTGACCGACGCGCACTGCTTCATCGACGCCGAGGGCGGGAAGCTGGTCGGCGAGAAGGTCTGGGTGGACCGCTCGCCCGCCGGGACGGCCGCCGCCCCGGCCCCGGTCGAGGACAGCCGCCCCGACCTGGACACCGGCGCCATCGGCACCGTGACCTATGTCAGCACCCCCGACAACCTGCTCAACTCGGCCCCAAGGGCCTGGACTACGCGGTGATCAAGCTGGACGAGTCCCGGGTGCGGCCGACCGCCACCGTGGGCGGGGTCACCGTCAGGAAGATCGGCGCACCGCCCGCCAACGGCACCCGGATGTGCAAGCAGGGCCACCGCACCGGCCTGACCTGCGGGGTGAAGCTCGGCACCAACGGGATCTGGTTCACCCACCTGGTGTGGACGAACAGCGGTGACTCCGGCGCCCCCGTGGTGGACGGCGAGACCCTGGCGGGCAACGCCTGGGGCGTGCAGCACAGTTCGCCGATCCTGAGCATCATCGCGGAGATGAACGCCGAGGGCGGGGTCGGCGCGGGCTTCCACCTCGCGAGCTGAACCCCCGCGCACCGCAAGGCCCCGGACCCCGTGTCCGGTCACCGGACGGCGCCCCCGTCCGCTGTCCGGACGCCGGACCGGGACTTGTGGCCGCCCTCCGCCCGGGGAAAACTCACCGGACCGGGGCACCGCCCGGCGGCGATCGGGCCCGGCCGCACCGGGACCATGGGAAACACCGTGACCGTACGAGGGGAGCGAGCATGTTGCGGATCTACTTCACCTCCGAGGACCTGGCGCGGGTCCGGGTGGCCCCCGGGCCCGACTTCCTGTGGGAGATCAGCAACAGCGTGCAGACCCTGCAACGGCGGGACGGCACCCGGGTGTTCGGCCAGTGGCGGCAGTGGGCCCGGCCGCGGCTCTCGGACAGCGGACGGCTGCTGTCCTCGCTGCTGCCGCCGCACGGCTACTCCCCCGACTTCCTCACCCCCACCACCGGCGACCGCGGCAGCCTCCAGGCGGCCGTCGACACCCTGATGAGCGCGCCCCGCCGAAGACTCCGTGCCGACCTGGCGCAGCTGGCCGCATCCCGGCACCTGCCCAACTGGGCGAGCCCGCTGGCCGTGGGCGACACCGCGAGCCTGCGGCGGCTCGGCCGGGCGGTGCACACGTACCACCTGGAGGCGCTCGCCCCGTTCTGGCAGCACATCCACGCCCATATCGACGCCGACCGCACCCTGCGGCTGCACAGCCTGCGCGACGGCGGCACCGAGGGGCTGCTCTCCGGGCTCGGCCCGCAGTTCCGCTGGCGCCCGCCGGTGCTGGAGGTCGCCTACCCGATCGACCACCAACTGCGTTTGCGCGGGCGGGGGTTGACCCTTCAGCCCTCGTTCTTCTGCTGGCCCACGCCGATCACGCTGGCCGACGCGGAGCTGCCGCCGGTCCTCGTCTACCCCATCCACCACGCCCCGGACTGGGCCAGGCCCGCACGCGGCGGCGGCCGGGCCCCGGACGGCACGGGCCCGCTCGGGCCGCTGCTCGGCCACACCCGGGCGGCCCTGCTGCGCGAGGCCCGGGACGGCTGCACCACGGTGCAGGCCGCCCGGCTGCTCGAAGTGACCCACCCCGCGGTCAGCCAGCACATCAAGGTGCTGCGCGCCGCGGGCCTGGTCACCACGGTGCGCAACGGCGGGCGCTCCTTCCACGTGGCGACCGCCCAGGGCCGCGCCCTGCTCGACACCGCGGACGCGGCGGAGGGCATCGGCCTCAGGTGAACGGGTGTCCGGGGACCGACCTCGACCGACGTACCGACCCGCCCGGTCGGCCGCCGGGCAAAGGGAGTCGACCGGCCGAAAGCAGCCGTTCCCGACCGGCCACCGGTAAGTCTGGGCTTTCGCCTCTTGCGTGCGCCACCGGCCGGGAATCACCCTTGCCCTGCTCCACGGAGCATCCCGGAGACCGCGTGCTCCCCACCCAGGCAGGTGGTTTCTTCCCCGCAAGGCCCATATCCCCCCTCAGGAGCCTTCATGCGCAGAAGACTTGTGTCCACCGCGATCGCCGTCGCCGCCGTCGCCGCCGTCGGGGCCCTCGCCTCGCCCGTCGCGGCCCAGGCCTCCCCCACACCCCAGCCCGCGAGCGTCTCGGTCCTGAGCAAGGGCTCCGAGGCCGGCACCGCGGTGGTCAGCGGGCAGAACGAGCCCGGCACCCGACTCCACATCGACGGCGTGCGCACCGCCGGCGCGCACACCATCGACGTCGACTACCAGGTCCAGGAGACCGGCTGGTGGTGCGGCCCGGCCGCCACCCGGATCGCCCTCTCCGCGCGCATCGCCCCGCCGAGCCAGGGCGATCTGGCCGCGCAGCTGGGCACCACCGAGAACGGCACCGACCACATCAGCCAGGTCACCGGCGTCCTCAACGCCAACCTCGGCACCGGCTGGTACGAGACCAAGGAGATGCCGAACGATCCGCCCAGCCAGGCCCAGAAGGACCTGCTGTGGAGCGACATCGTCACGGACGTCGACAACAACTACCCGATCGTCGCCAACATCGTGGCGCCGCCCGGCAACCAGCCGCCCGGGTACCCCTCGGACCAGACGATCTACCACTACTTCACGGTCATCGGCTACGACGACGCCAACCGCACCGTCCTCATCGCCGACCCCGCCTCCTTCGGCGGCAACCAGATCTACTGGCTCTCCTTCGACCAGCTGGCCAGCCTGATCCCCCCGAAGGGCTACGCCGCCTGACGGCTCCCCCCGCTCCCTCCGGTGCCCGGCGGACGCGCGCCCGTTCCGCGCCCGCCGGGCACCGGTGCGTCGAGCCACGCTCGGTACGCGGCACGATCCGTGCGCACCACGCTCCGTACGCACCGCGCACCGCGCACCGCGCTTCTTACGACGACGCTCCGTACGACCGGGCTCCGGTACGTACGCGATGCCTGCCACCGGCTGCTGACGGCACGTCAATCAGCAGTTGGGCGCAGGGAGTTCAGTCCCGAACCGCCTCATCCGCGGCGCGTACCACGGCGTCCACCAGGCGGTGGTTCTCCGGGGCGGCGCCGGGGCCCGCGGACGAGAAGCGGCGGCGGGTGTACCCGTAGGCGAGTCCGGTGCCGGGGTCGGCGAAGCCGTCCGCGCCGACCGCGCCCGCGTGGCCGAAGGCGTCCTTGCCGAGTGCGGGGTAGCGACTGCCCTTGGCCTCGAAGCCGAGCAGGAAGCTGTCCGCCATCCCGGTCACCGCGTCGGTGCCGGTCCAGGGGGTCCGGGTGAACTCCTCCCGGGTCGCCCTGTCGAGCAGCGGCGGACGCTCCCCGTCGCCGCCGAGCGCCGCCGCGTAGAGCCCGGCGAGCCCGCGGGCGTTGCCCACGGCACCGGTGGAGGCGGGACCGAGGGCGCGCACCCGGCGGGAGTTGGCGAAGGAGAGCAGCTCGCGCGGGCTCCAGCCGCCGCCGTGCAGATTGAAGGCGACGGCGGTCAGGGCGGGCGGGCCGGAGGCGGGCCCGCGAGCGCCGGGTCCGGCGGGGCCGCCGGGCGCGGAAGGACCGCCGGGTGCGGAGGGACCGCCAGGCCCGGAGCGACCGCCGGGTGCGGAGGGACCGCCGGGTGCGGAGGGACCGCGGGTGCCGCCCGGTCCGTCCGTCGTCTCCGCCGCCTCCGCCGGGAGGAAGCGCGGTTCCTCCGTCTCCGGCAGGCCGAGGTGGAAGTCCAGTCCGTACGGGCGGCGCACCCGCTCGTCGTACAGCTCCTGGAGGCTCCGCCCGGTGGCCCGGCGGATGACCTCGCCGGTCAACGCGCCGATGACCAGGGCGTGGTAGCCGTATCGGGTGCCGGGCTCCCAGTAGGGCTTCTGGCCCGCGAGGCGGGCGGCGAGCACCCGGTCGTCGGCGAGTTCGGCCGAGCTGAGCCCGCCCTCGGCGCCGATCACCCCGGACCGGTGGGCGAGCAGTTCGCGCAGCGTCAGCCGGTCCTTGCCCTCGGCCCCGAACTCGGGCCAGTACGAGGCGACCGTACGGTCCAGTTCCAGGGTGCCGTCCGCGACGAGCAGCGCGGCCACCAGATGGGCGGCGCCCTTGGCGGCGGAGAACAGGGCGAACAGCGAGTCCCCGCGCACCCCTTCGCCGCTCCACAGGTCGACCACCGCGCGGCCGTGCCACCGGACGTGCAACTGGCGCCCGGCACCGCCCTCTTCGGCGGCCACCGCCGCGAACTCCGCGCGTACCGCCTCGAATCCGGCCGCCACCGTGCCGTGGACCCTGCCCGCGTTCCCGCCCATCCGCGCCCCCGTGGTCTTGTCGCGGCCGGGGCCCGCCGGAGCCGGACGGCGTCCCGGCGAAGTCCTCGTGCCACGGCCCGGGTCCGTCGTCCGGCCCGAAGTCGGCGTCATCGTACGGACATCGGGCGGCGCGGGGCAGGGCGGGAATCCGGAGTTGCACAGCGGCCTACCGCCCAGCAGGGCTGTCTAGCGGGCGAGTTGGTCCGCGAGGAGGGCGAGTTCGGTGCCCGCGAGGAGGAAGGCGCCGACGCCGAAGTCGGCCGTGGTGTCCGGGCCGATCGGCTGGCTGGACTCGGGACGGTCGCCCACCCCCTGCACCCAGCCGAGGAACCCGTCCGGCTGCACGGCCGTGGTGGCGAGCCCCTGCCAGGCACGGGCGGCCACCGGCAGGAAGGCCGTGCGGTCGACGAGGCCGGTGCGCAGCGCGAAGGCGGTGCCGTACGCGAGGAAGGAGGTGCCGCTGGTCTCGGGACCCGGGAGGTGGTCGGGGTCGGCGAGGTTGACGTTCCAGAAGCCGTCGGGGCGCTGGACCTCGCGGGCGGCGGTGAGCAGGGCGGCCAGGGCGGCGCGGTACTCCGGGACGTCGCGGGCGGTCGGCGGCAGGGCCTCAAGGGTCTTCACGTGGCCGCCGGCGACCCAGCCGTTCCCCCGCGACCAGCGGACGGGTTTCCCACCGGGCGAGGTGATCGCGCCGGGCAGGCCAGGGACGAACCGCTTGTCCCGGTACCACAGGCCGCTGTCCGGATCGAGCAGCCCAGGGCCGCCCTCGGTGCTCCTGGTGTGGGTGTAGAGGCGGTGCAGCTTCTCCTCGAAGGCGGCGCGGTCGGGCTGCCCCGACTGCTCGCGCAGTACGGCGATCCGGGCGAACGGCGGCATCGCCATGTGCAGCGCGTCGTCCCACCACCAGTCGTCGTCCTTCTCCGGCCGGTCCACGGCGACCATCCGGTGCAGGCACTCCTCGATCGCCGCGATCTTCCCGGGCTCGGGCTCCAGGGCGTACAGGTCGAGATAGGCCTGCCCGGCGCACTGGTTGTCCGCGTGCCGGGTGGTGACCCCGTCGAGCAGTCCGTAGTCGTGGCCCTCGGCCCAGCCCCGGGCGTGGTCGAGGTAGCGGCCCTCCCCGGTCAGCCGGTGCAGGGCCATCAGCCCGCTGAAGAAGGTGGCGCGGGCCCAGCCGTTGTCGCCGGGGTCCTGGTGGGCGCCGATCCAGTGGTCGGCGACCCGGCGCAGGACCACCGCGATCTCCTCCCGGGAGGGCAGCCGCACCGCCGTGGCGAGCGGCGGCGGGGCGGTACGGGCGGGGGCGGCCGAGGCCACCGGGGCGAGGGCGGCCGAGGCGGCAACTGCCGCCGCGCCGGAGAGGAGTTGACGCCGGTTCATGGGGAGACGCCTCCGGAACTCAAGGGGACTCTGCGGGGATGAAACGGGCTCGACGGGGAGCGACTGGACTCGGCTCGACTCGGCTCAAGGGCTCCGGAGGACTCGGCGGAATCCATGGAGAAGCCACGGCCGCGGATTCCGGATCCTGCACGGGGTTCCCGTTCTGAGCCGTATTCCTCATGCTGTACAGCATTCAGAATGCTGCACGAGATCCCCTTACCTGTCCATGGTCTGGACCAGATGGGGCGTGGCGGGTGCGCGCGACCGCTCCGCGCCTCCCCGCTCCCCCGCACCCGCCGCGCCCGCCGCGCCCGCCGCGCCCGCCGCGCCCGGAAACGACCGGCGGGGCGGTCCGGCGCACCCCTTGCCCCGAGTGGGGCACCGCGATCGCTGAGGTGCGGTTTCTGGGTGACCATGGCTCTTGGGGAAGACGGTGAAGGAGCGACGTGCCCGAACCGCAGGACCAGGGGCCCGGCGGGCGGCGCCCACCGGGGCGCGGCGCGCGGGACTCGCACGGGCCGGTGACCGCCCGGGCCCCGGGCGCGTACGGCGACCCGGCGGACCGGCAGCCGCCCCGGGAACCGCACCCGCCGCGACACCCGCGCCCTCACCCGCAGAGCACCGACACCACCGGCCGCCCCTCCGTCGCCGAGGCCATGGCGCAGCTGCTCAGCTGCCCGGATCCGCAGTCCCTGCTGGCCACCGCGATGGACGTCTGGCTGGCCGGGGTGGGGGCCTCCTCGGGGGCCGTGCATCTGCTCCAGGACGACGGGTGGATGCGGATGGCGATGGGGACGGGATACGAGGAGGAGCTGCTCGACAGGTTCCGGATGATCCCGCCGGACGCCGATCTGCCGATCGTGGAGGTGGCCCGCACCCGCGAGCCGGTGCATGTGCTCGCCGAGGCCTACCGGAGCCGGTTCCCGGACGTGGGCCCCCTGCAGCTCCAGGTCTCCTTCAGCGTGCTCCCGCTGCTCGTGGACGACCGCTGCCTGGGCACCCTCATGGTGCAGCTGGAACGCCTAGAGCCGCTCAGCGCCGAGGAGGAGCACGAGCTGACCCTGATCTCCACGGTCAGCGCGCACCGCCTCGACCATCTGCTGTCCACCGGGGCGGGCGCGGAGAGCGACGAGCGGCTCGACCAGGCCCTGCGGCTGATCCGGGGGCGTTCGCGCGCGGCGCGCCTCGAACTCGCCATGACCAACGCCGAGATCGGCTCCTTCGACTGGGACTTCGCCTCCGGCAAGCTCATCTGGGACGACCGGATCTGCCGCATCTTCGGCTTCGACCCCAAGGACTTCGACGAACGGCACGAGACCTTCCTCGACGCCATCCACCCCGAGGACCGCGAGGACGTGATCGAACTCCTGGAGCGCACCAAGGAGTCGGGGATCTACCGCGGGGAGTACCGCATCGTCTGGCCGGACGGCAGCGTGCACTGGATCGACGCGGGCGGCCGGGTCGTCTACGACACCCAGGGGCGGCCGATGGGCATGCTCGGGGTCGCCCAGGACCGTACCGAGCAGCACCGGCGGGAGGAGCAGAGCGCCTCCCGGCAGCGGTTCGTGCTCGATGTCTCGCGCGCCTTCAGCGGGGCGATGTCCACGCAGAGCGTGATCGGGCAGGTCTTCGACACGGTGCTGCCCGGGCTCGGCGGCACGGCGACCGCCGTCTTCCTGCGCGAGGCCACCGGTCTGCACCTGGTCGGCAGCCGCGGCTTCCACGGCCCGGACCTCGAACACCTCGAACGGCTCGGGCACCTCGCCGAGAGCGGCCCCGGGCACCCGCTGCTGCGCCGCCTCGGCACCGACCGGCCGGTGTTCTTCGCCGACCGCGCGGAGTACCTGCGGCACTTCGCCTCCCCGGACCCCCTGTGGGCAGAGCCGCCCGCCTCCGGCGCCGTACTGCCGCTGACCACCGGCGAGGGCCTGGTCGGCATGTGGATCGTCACCTACGCGGAGCCGCACGAGTTCACCGCGGACGTACAGGTCGCGCACACCGCCGCGGCGGGCATCCTCGGCCAATCCCTGGCCCGCGCCCAGCAGTTCGACGCCCGGCGGCGGCAGATGAACGAACTCCAGCAGCTGATGCTGCCGCGCAACCTCCCCGAGGTGCCGGGCCTGGAGACCGTGGTCCGCTATCTGCCCGGCTCCAAGGGCCTCTACGTGGGCGGCGACTGGTACGACATCCTCACCATGCCGCACGGCACGGTGATGCTGGCGATCGGCGACGTCCAGGGGCACAGCGCCGAAGCCGCCGCCGTCATGGGCCAGTTGCGCACCGCGATGTGGGCGCACGCCAAGCGGGGCCCCACCCCGAGCGCCCTGATGGCGCTCGGCAACCACACCCTCACCGACCTCGACACCGACCTCTTCGCCACCGGCTGCCTGGTCGAACTCGACCCGGAGCGGGGGACGTTCACCGCCGTGCGGGCCGGTCACCCGTACCCCCTCGTGGTCCATCCGGACGGCCGCGTCGAGGAGTTGGAGGTACCGGGCGGGCTCCCCCTCGGCACCTTCACCGGCACCGACTACCCCGCGCTCGCCGGGACGCTGCCGACCGGCGCCATCCTGCTGCTCTTCACCGACGGGCTGGTCGAACGCCCCGGCACCGACTACTCGGGCGCGGTGCACGAACTCATGCACGCCCTCGCCGAGTGGACCGCCCGCGACCGGGCCCCGGAGCACGGCGCCGGGAACGGCGCGGGCGACGGCCCGCTCGGCAGGCGCACCCTGGCGGCCCGCCCCGGGGACACGGGGCCCGCGCAGTCGGTCGCGGCCGGCCTCTCCCTGGACGCCCTCGCCGACCTGGTGGTCACCCCGGCCCTGTCCCGCAGCTCGCACGACGACATCGCGGTGGTGCTCGTCCGCCGGTCCGGCTGAGTCCCGGCCGAGGGCCCCCGGCTCGGCTGCTCGGGTACGGATGTCCCCGCGCCCGGGGGTGCCAGGGCGAGCCCCCTGGTGGGGATTTCCCCACCGCGGTCCCGGGGGCCGACCGGCTGGGCCCGGCGGACGGCCCGCGACAGGCTGAAGCCATGACGACCGAGACGACAACTCCCCCCACCGCGTACGGCACTTGGCAGCCCGCGCCGCCGCGCCCCACCCTCCGCTTCGGCTCCGGGCTGCGCTACGTCCTGCTCGGCTTCCCCCTCGCCCTCGGCGCCTTCGTGGCCGCGAGCGCCGGACTCTCCCTCGGCCTCGGCACACTCGTGGTGGTGCTCGGCGTGCCGGTGCTGGCCGGGACCCTGGCGACGGCCCGCCGGTACGCGGCCTTCGAACGCCGGCGCGCCGAGGCCGTCACCGGCGAGCCGCTGCCCGCCCCGCGCTACCGCACGGCGACCGGCGACGGCCTCCGCGGCCGGGCCCGGGCGCTCGCGGACCCGCAGTCCTGGCGCGACCTCGGCTTCATGTTCCTCGCCCTCCTCCAGCGCACCGTCACCTTCACCCTGGCGCTGACCTGGACCCTCGGCGGCCTCGGCGAACTCCTCTACGCCACCTGGTCCTGGTCCCTCCCCCGGGACGACAACAACGGCCTGCTCGACCTCGCCTTCGGCATCTCCTCGAAGGCGGCCGACCTCGGCTTCCACACCGCCGTCGGCGCGGTCCTGCTCGCCACGGCGGTGCCGGTGATCCGGGCCCTGGTGGCCCTGGAGGCCGGCCTGGTCCGGGGGCTGCTCGCGCCGCGCCCGGCAACCGCACGGTACGGGGGCTGAACAGCGGGGGCACCGGCCTACCGCACACGCCGCGGCACCCCCCAAGGGTTGGCCTCCCGCAGCGGCTCGGGCAGCAGGACCTCGGGCAGGGCCTGGTAGGCGACCGGCCGCAGGAAGCGTTCGGCCGCGGCGGTGCCGACCGAGGTGGTGGCGGGCACGGTGGCGGCCGGGAAGGGGCCGCCGTGCTGCATGGCGTGGGTGACGGAGACCCCGGTGGGCCACTGGTTGAACAGCACCCGCCCGCTGCGGTCACCCAACACCTCGGCGAGCGCGGCGAGTTCACCGTCCGCCCCGGCCTCGGTGGCTTCGGCTTCGGCGGCTTCGGCGTGCAGGCTTCCGGTGAGCTGTCCGGGCAGCTTGCGCAGCACCCCGGTCAGCTCGGCGCGGCTGCCGTAGGTGACCACCAGGCCGAGCGGTCCGAAGCACTCCGCGGTCGCCGCCCGGCCCGCCGCGGTGAAGGCCGCCAGGTCCAGGGCGAGCAGCCGGGGCGCCGGTTCCGGTGCCCCCTCCGCGGGCCAGACCAGCCGCCGGGCGCCCGGGAGCGCCGCAAGCCGCCCGGCGCCGTCCAGGTAGCCCGCGGTGAAGCGGTCGCCGAGCATCGGGGCCGCGGGGACCGCGCCCACCGCCGCGGTGAGCGCGGCCAGGAGCCCGTGGTCCTCGGCGGGCAGGAACAGCAGCCCCGGGTTGGTGCAGAACTGCCCGGCGCCCTGGGTGAGCGAGGCGGCACAGCCCTCGGCGATCTCCCGGGTGCGGGCGCGGGCCGCCGCCTCGGTGACCACCACCGGGTTGACGCTGCCGAGTTCGCCGTAGAAGGGGATGGGTTCGGGGCGGTCGGCGGCGATACGGGCGAGGGCGAGGCCGCCGCGTTCCGAGCCGGTGAAGGCGGCGGCGCGCAGGGCCGGGTGGCGCAGCGCCTCGACTCCGGCCCGCTCGCCCTCGATCAGCGCGAAGACGCCCTCGGGAGCCCCGGCCCCGGCCAGCGCCCGGCGCACGATCCCCGCGGTGAGCCGGGAGAGTTCCGGGTGCCCCGGATGCGCCTTGACCACCACGGGGCAGCCCGCGGCCCAGGCGGAGGCGGTGTCGCCGCCCGCGACGCTGAAGGCGAAGGGGAAGTTGCCCGCCGCGAAGACGAGCACCGGGCCGAGTGCGGTGCGGTAGCGGCGCAGTTCGGGGCGCGGTCCGGTGGGCCAGTCCGGGTCGGCGCGGTCGATCCGGACGTCGTAGAGGGCGCCGGTGGAGGCCTCGGTGGCGAACAGGCCCAACTGGAAGGTGGTACGGGTGAGTTCGCCGTGGAGGCGGGCGGGCCCGAGCCGGGTCTCCCGGTCGGCGGCGGCGACCAGCCGCTCCCGTTCCGCCTCCAGGGCACCGGCCACCGCGGTCAGCGCGCGGGCGCGGTCCGCCGGGCGGGAGCGGGCCCAGCCGGACGCGGCGGCGGCAGCGGCCTCAACCGCCGCGCCGACCGCGGCCGTTGAGGTGGTGGGCGAGCTCGCGGGGGCGTCCATCGTGGTCAATCCCTTTCCTTGGGTACGGAGTTGGGGTCCGGGCGACGAGGGGAGTTTGAAGACAGGGCCTAGAGGACGAAGCCCTCGGGGAAGGGATCACGAGGGTCCAGGAGGTAGTTGGCGGTGCCGGTGATCCAGGCGCGGCCGCTGACCTCGGGGACGACCGCGGGCAGGCCGCCGACCTCGGTGGTGCCGGTGAGCCGTCCGGTGAAGCGGGTACCGATGAAGGACTCGTTGACGAAGTCGGTGTGCAGGGCGAGTTCGCCGCGGGCGTGCAGCTGGGCCATCCGGGCCGAGGTGCCGGTGCCGCACGGCGAACGGTCGAACCAGCCCGGGTGGATCGCCATCGCGTTGCGCGAGTGCGCGGCGGTGGAGCCGGGCGCGAGGAACTGCACGTGCTTGCAGCCCGAGATGGCCGGGTCCACCGGGTGCACCGGACGGTCCCGCTCGTCGATCGCCCGCATCAGCGCGAGCCCGGCGGCCAGGATCTCGTCCTTGCGCGAGCGCGCGAACGGCAGCCCCAGCGCGTCCAGTTGCACCATCGCGTAGAAGTTGCCGCCATAGGCCAGGTCGTACGGGACGGTGCCGAGGCCGGGTACCGCCACCTCGGCGTCCAGGCGCAGGGCGAAGGAGTCCACATTGCGCAGGGTGACCTCCTCGGCGACCCCCTCGCGGACGGCGACCCGGGCCTCGACGAGTCCGGCCGGGGTGTCGAGCCGGACCACGGTCACCGGTTCCCGCACCTCGACCATGCCGGTCTCCACCAGCACCGTGGCCACCCCGATGGTGCCGTGCCCGCACATCGGCAGAAAGCCGCTGACCTCGATGTACAGCACTCCCCAGTCGGCGTCCTGCCGGGTGGGCGGCTGGAGAAGGGCGCCGCTCATCGCCGGGTGGCCGCGCGGCTCGTCGACCAGGAAGCGGCGCAGCCCGTCCAGGTGCGCCATGGCGTGGCGGCGGCGCTCGGCCATACTGGCACCGGGGATCGGCCCGACTCCGCCGGTGACGACCCGGGTCGGCATGCCCTCGGTGTGCGAGTCGACCGCGCTGAGGGTCCGCACGGAGCGCATCAGCGGGCCTGCCGCTGGAGACCGGTCTGCGTCCGAGGACCTGTCCCGGTTCCGGTCCCGGTCCCGGTCCGAGGATCGCCCTGCCCCTGGGGGTCGGCGTGCAGGTGGGGATCGGCCCGCGGCTGGGGATCGGCCTGCTGCCGCAGGGCGGCGAGCGCGCGGGCCATGTCCGCCTCGACCTGGGCCCGTTGGGCGGCGGAGAGGGGTCCGCGCGGGGGGCGGCAGGGCCCGCCGAAGCGGCCGACCTGCTCCATGCCGAGCTTGATGGCCTGCACGAACTCGGTGCGCGAGTCCCAGCGGAAGGCGGCGACCAGCGGCTCGTACAGGGCGCGGGCCTCGGCGAGGCGACCGGCGCGGGCCAGTTCGTACAGGCGGATCGACTCGGCGGGGAAGACATTGGGGAATCCGGCGAACCAGCCGGTGGCGCCCATCAGCAGGCTCTCCAGGACGACGTCGTCGGCGCCGCTGATCACCTCCAGACCGGGCGCGCTCTCCTTGATCTCCAGGACCCGCCGCACATC
The DNA here is from genome assembly GCF_012273655.1 of Streptomyces physcomitrii. Lineage (GTDB taxonomy): Bacteria > Actinomycetota > Actinomycetes > Streptomycetales > Streptomycetaceae > Streptomyces > Streptomyces physcomitrii. Next base: position 201,564 of record NZ_JAAWWP010000008.1, read on the forward strand.
CCCGGAGAACTCCTTCACCGCGACGACGTGATCGAGCTGCGCGATCTCGGCGAGCAGCGCGGGGGTCAGGTCCACCTTGGTGTCGATCGGGTTGTTGTAGACCATCACGGGCAGCCCGACCGAGACGACCGCCTCGAAGTGGGCGAGGATCTCCCGGTCGTTGGCCCGGTACATGGTCGGCGGCAGACACAGCAGCCCGTCCGCGCCGTCCTCCGCGGCGCGCTCCGCCCAGTACCGGGCCTGGTGCGCGCCGGGCCCGTGCACCCCGACGACGACGATGCCCTCCCCGCCCACCGCCTCGATCGCGGTACGGGCGACCCGGCGCCGCTCCTCGTCGGTGAGCGAGGAGTACTCGCCCAGCGAGCCGTTGGGGCCGACACCGCGGCAGCCGTTGTCGACGAGCCAGCGGCAGTGCTCGGCATAGCGGTCGTAGTCCACCGCGAGTCCGGCGGGGGCGGCCGGGTCCTCGGAGTAGGGCAGCGCGGTGGCCACCACGACACCGCCGAGCGGTCCGTGGCTGCCGTGCGGGGTTCCGGTCATGAACGGGGCTCCTTCTGGGGGGAGTCGGGCGCTGCGGAGTCGGGTCGGGGTCGGGTGCCTTGGGCCGGGCTCGGAATCGGAATCGGAGTCGGGGTCGGGGTCGGGGTGGGAGTCGGGCGCCAGGGGCCGGAATCGGAGTCGGAGTCGGGTGCTACGGGGCCGGGTCGTCCGGAAGTTCGGGCCCGGGGTCCCGCGGAGGTACGGACCCGGGCCCGCCGTCCGCGCGATGGCCGGGCGGCGGTGGTGCGGGGGCGCGGGCGAGTTCCCCGAGGCGCAGGGGCTGGGCGAGGGGGCGGCGGTGGCTGCTGGGCGCGGCCAGGCCCTCGGCGTCCCGGGCGTCCGGGGCCGAGCCGCGCAGCCGGGCGCGGAGTTCACCGACGGTGGGGCCGCAGATCCGGGCCTGGCAGGGGCCGAGCCCGGCGCGGGTGGCGAGCCGGGCGGTGCGGGCGGCGGCGCCGGACTCCTCGCGGGCGGCCGCGCACAGGGCGGCGTAGTCGGTCTCCTCGCAGCGGCAGACCAGGGTGTCCGGGCGCAGCCAGCCGGGCCAGGCGGCGCCGATCGGGTGGGCCCGCGCGAGCCGGGCGGCGAAGTCCCGCCCCTGGTCGCGGACTTGGTGCAGCCGCGGCAGGGCGCGGGCGGTGCGGTCGCCGCCGGCCGCGTACCAGCCCGCGAGCGCGCCCTCGGCCCGGGCGGCGGGCGCCCCCGCGATACCGGTGATCTCCCCGGCCGCCCAGACGCCCTCGGCGCTGGTGCGCTGCTCGCCGTCCACGCGCACGAACTCCCCTGCCGGGGACGGGAGAAGGGCGCACCCGGCGGCCACCGGGAGTTCCAGCTGCGGGCTGAACCCATGGCTGACGCAGAGGGCGTCCACCGCGAGGGTGCGCGAACTGCCGGGCACCACCGACCAGTCGGGGCGCAGCCGGGCGGTGACCACCTCCTCGACCCGGCCGGTGCCGCGCGCCTCGACGACGGCGCGACCGGTGCGGTAGGGCACCCGGTGGCGTAGCAACTGGCCCGCGTAGTCGCGGAGTTCGCCGGTTTTGCCGAGGTGGGCGGCGAGTTGCCAGGGCCGGGAGCCCCAGCCGCGGGCGAGGGTGCGCGCCGGGTTGGCCTCCAGGACCGCCCGTACCCCCGCGCCCGCTTCGAGGAGCGAGCCCGCCACCGGCAGCAGGAAGGGTCCGCTGCCCGCCACCAGGACCCTCTCACCGACCGCGATCCGCTCCCCCTTGGCGAGCGCCTGCGCGGCACCGGCGGTGAAGACCCCGGGCAACTCCCAGCCGGGGAAGGGCAGTACGCGGTCGTGCGCGCCGGGAGCGAGGACCAGGGCGTCGGGTGCGAGGACGTGCCGGGTGCGGCCGGAGCCGTCCGCGGGGCCGTGCAGCAGGTGCACCCGGGGCGGGCCCTGCTCACCGGGGTCGCGGGGCTCCAGGGCCCAGACCGCGGTCTCGGGCCACCAGGTGCAGCGCGGGTGGGCGCGCAGCTCGCGGCGCAGGCGGGTGAAGGGGGCCCAGTGGTGCTGGAGGCGTTCGGGGTGCGCGGCGCCGAACGCGGCGGGCGGCACCCGGTGGTACTGGCCGCCCATCTCCTCCGCCGAGTCGACCAGGACCACCTCGGCACCGGCCGCGAGCGCCGACCGCGCGGCGGCGAGACCGGCGGGACCGGCACCCACGACAAGGACATGACGGGCCGTCATACGCCGTCCTCCGTATCCGAGTTGTCCTCTTCGGCGGGAGCCGGGAGCGCGGCGGAGGAGCCGGACGCACCCTCGTCCCCCGCCTCCTCGCCCCCTCCGGCGCGGGACTGGGTGAGCACGGTGTCCCCGTCGCGGGCGCGGCGGCGGCAGGCGCGTACATCGGGTTCGCCGTTGACGCGCACCAGGCAGTCGAAGCAGACGCCGATGCCGCAGAACACCCCGCGCGGGGCACCCGAGGGGCCCCTGCGCCAGGCCAGGCGGCCCGCCGCGAGCAGGACACCGGCGATGCTCTGGCCCGCGAAGCCGTCGAGCGCCTCGCCGTCCACGGTGATCCGCAGCGGCCGCTCCCGCCTGCCCGTCGCGTCGTCCGCCGCGGGCACGAGTCGCGCGGTCATGGGCCCTCCTTCCGCTCCGCCGGGGTCGCCGACTGTGCTGTTCCACCCGGGTGTTGCGGGTGCTCCGGACTGCTGCCGTGCCCCGGGGCCCCCGCGCCGTCCCGGGCGGGACCGGCCGTGCCGAGTACCGCCGGGCGGTCCACCCGGAAGGGCTCCGGGTCGAGCGGGGCCGGGGTGCCGAGGATCAGGGCGCGCAGCAGCCGGGCGGTGCCGAGGCTGAGGCCGATGCCCGCGCCCTCGTGGCCGCCCGCGTGCCAGAGGCCGGCGAGCCGGGGGTCGGCGCCGATGACCGGCAGATGGTCGGGTACGTAGGGCCGGAACCCGCCGTAGGCGCGCATCACCGGGACCGCGGCGAGGGCGGGGAAGAGGCGGATCGCCTTGGCGGCGATCGCGGCCAGGACCTCGGGCCGCAGCCGGTCGTCGAAGCCGACGCGGCGGCGTGAGGAGCCGAGCAGCAGGCTGCCCGCCCGGGTGGACTCCACCACGGCGGAGGTCTGGAGGCCGGAGTCGTCGCTGCCCACGGCGCCGACGTAGTCCGCGTCGTAGACCTTGTGGAAGACGGTGGGCGGCTGCGGGGTGGTCACCAGGACGTCGCCGCGGCGGGGGCGGACATCGACGGGGGCGCCGAGGCGGGCGGCCACCGAACCGGCCCAGGGCCCGGCGGCGTTGACGAAAAGGTCGGCTTCGAGCAGGCCCGCCGTGGTGTGCAGCGCGGTCAGCCTGCCGCCGCGGGTGCGGGCGCCGAGGACCTCGCAGCCGGTACGCAGCCGGGCCCCGGCCGCGCGGGCGTCGGCGAGCAGGGCGGTGGCCGCGGCGGCGGGCTGGACCTGGGCGTCCTCGGGGTAGTGCAGGACGGCCCGGTGCGCGCGGGTCAGGAAGGGTTCGGCGGCGGCGGTCTGCGCGGGGTCCAGGGGCTCGCAGCGGACGGCGGCGGCGCGCTGGCCCGCGGCGAAGCGGGCCAGACCGGCGGCGCCCGCCTCGGTGGTGGCGACCACGAGGCCGCCCTTGGGTTCCCACTCGACGGCGCGCACCAGAGCGGCGCCGCGGGGTGTGGACCCGGCGATCTCCGCGAGGACCGGGGGCCACAACGCGCGGGAGAGCCGGGCCAGTTCGAGTTCGGGGCCGGGGCTCTTGTCGGAGAGCAGGATGTTGCCCTCGCCGTGCGCGGTGGTCCCCGAGGCGGCGCCGCCGCGGTCCACCAGGGTGACCGCGCAGCCGGCCCGCGCCAGTTCGCGGGCGCAGGCGGCGCCGACGATTCCGGCGCCGACCACCACCGCCCGCGCCACCGGGGACCGCGTTCCACACATCGAACCCTCCCGTTCGCTTTACCGAACGAGATCGAGGCTAAGAGCACTCCCTCCGAGTGTCAACGCCCCCGACCGGCGGCGCGCGCCGAGACCTCGCGGGGCCCGGCGCCTGCCGCCGGGCGCGGCTCACGGGCGTACCGGCCTGCACCCCGTGGAATCAGCGGGCCGCCTCGCCGTCCGCCGGAGCACCCGGGTACGGCGGCAGCGGGCGCTGGTCCCTGCCGTACTGGAGCAGCAGCACCGAGCGCACCGGCCCGTCGAGCGCCGTATAGCTGTGCGGCAGCGAGGCGTCGAAGCCGACGTAGTCCCCGGGGCCGAGTTCGGCCTCCTCGCCCTCCACCCGCACGCCGAGCCGGCCGGACTGCACCACGGTGTGCTCGGTGCCGACGTGGCCCAGCGAGTCGCGGCGTGAATCCGCGCTCAACTGCTGGTCGTAGACCTCGAAGACGGTGTCGCCCGACTCGATGCGCCGCAGCGGGCGCAGATCCAGGCCCTCGCCGCTGAGCACCTCGACCTCGGCGGCGCGCACCACCCGCAGACCGCCCGTCTCGCGGGCGTCGAGCAGGTCGGAGATGGGCACTTCGAGGACCCGCGAGAGGCCGAAGACCGTCTCGATGGTCGGGTTCCCGGTGCCGGACTCCAGCTGCGAGAGGGTGGCCTTGCCGATCTTCGAGCGGCGCGACAGCTCGGAGAGCGACAGGCCCCGCCGGGTGCGCAGCCGCTTGAGGTTGACCGCCAGCATGTCCCGGATCGAGACCGGGCCGTCCTCGGCGCTCACCGCTGCCCCTTCCCTCGTCCCGCTTCTCGTCCCGCTTCTGGTCCCACGTCTCATCCCTTCTCCCCGGTGCGCCACGGAACAGAAGATCGTTCGCTTTACTGAACGGACTCGGCGGCGCCCGTTCAGTATCCCGTCCGACGACGGAGGCCCGGCACCCGGCACCCGGCACCCGGCACCCGGCACCCGGCATGGCGAAGCCCCGGCAGAGCGGACGGACACCGCTCCCCCGGGGCCTTCGCCGGGTGTCACCGCCCGACGGCGGTTCAGAGGTTGATCATGTGCCCGGCGAGCCCGTGCACTGCCTCCTTGACCGCCTCGCCCAGGGTCGGGTGGGCGTGGACGTTGCGGGCGACCTCGTGCACGGTCAGGTCCCACTGCTGGGCCAGGGTCAGCTCGGGCAGCAGCTCGGTGACATCGGGGCCGATGAGGTGGCCGCCGATCAGCTCACCGTATGTCGCGTCGCTGATGAGCTTGACGAAGCCGGCGGAGTCGCCCAGGCCGTGCGCCTTGCCGTTGGCGGTGAAGGGGAACTTGGCGACCTTGACGTCGAAGCCCTTCAGGCGGGCCTGCTCCTCGGTCCAGCCGAAGCTGGCGATCTGCGGCTGGCAGTAGGTGGCGCGCGGGATCATCACATAGTCGAGTTCCATGGTCTCGGCGCCCGCGAGGGTCTCGGCGGCGATGACGCCCATGGACTCGGCCGCGTGCGCGAGCATCAGCTTGGCGGTGACATCGCCGATGGCGTAGATGTGCGGCACATTGGTGCGGCAGTGGCCGTCCACGTCGATGGCGCCGCGCTCGGTGGTCTTCACCCCGGTGGCCTCCAGGCCGTACCCGGTGACATTGGGGGCGAAGCCGATCGCCTGGAGCACCTTGTCGGCCTCCAGGACCTGCTGGGCGCCGTCCTTGGCGGTGACGGTGACCCGCACCTTCGGGCCCGACTCGTCGATGGACTCCACCCGGGTGCCGGTGAGCACGTCGATGCCGAGCCTGCGGTAGCGCTTGGCCAGCTCGGCGGAGACCTCGGTGTCCTCCAGGGGGGCGATCCGGTCGAGGAACTCGACGACGGTGACCTTCACCCCGTAGTTGTGCAGCACATACGCGAACTCGACGCCGATCGCGCCCGCCCCGGCGATCACCACCGACTCCGGCAGCTCCTCGGTGAGGATCTGCTCCTCGTAGGTGACGACCCGCTCGGAGCGGCTGGTGCCGGGCAGCAGCCGGGGGGCGGCGCCGGTGGCGATGATGCAGTTCTCGAAGGAGATCGTCTCGGTGGAGCCGTCGGCCCCGGCCACCGTCAGGGTGTGGTCGTCGGTGAAGGTGCCCCGGCCCTCGTACTCGGTGATCGCGTTCTTCTTCATCAGGAAGTGGACGCCCTTGACCCGGCCGTCGGCGACCTTGCGGCTGCGGCGGAAGGCCTCGCCGTAGTCGAAGGTGACGGTGCCCTCGACCTTGATGCCGAAGGTCTTCTGCTCGTGGGTGAAGAGATGGGCCAGCTCCGCGTTGCGCAGCAGCGCCTTGGTGGGGATGCAGCCGACGTTCAGGCAGACGCCGCCCCAGTACTTCTCCTCGACGATCGCGACCCGCTTGCCCAGCTGGGCGGCGCGGACGGCGGCGACATAGCCGCCGGGTCCCGATCCGAGTACGACAACGTCGAAACGCTCGGCCATGGAAGATCCTCTCTCTGACTACCGGGTGCCGGCCCCTCTGCCAGTGTCCACGAACCGGGCGCCGGGCGGGCCGCCCCGCCGCCCGCGGGGCAGCCGCGGGCGGGCGCCCGGCGCGCCCCCGGCACTGGTGGACGCGCGTAGCACAACGGCCCGGGAGTCCCTGGGGACTTCCGGGCCGTACGCGGTGGGGCGGAGGAGGTGTCAGGCGGCCGTCCGGAGGCAGCGGGCGGCCTCGCCGGGCCCGACGGGTCAGGCGGCCTTGTCGAGCTGCTTGAAGCCCTTGATGCCGAAGATGTCGACGGCGTGGTAGTAGGTCCAGGCCAGCCCGTCGCAGGAGGTCTTGGTCGCGCCGGAGTAGCGGCTGCAGACCCGCTTCAGGTCCTCGTAGAGGGCGGAGTCGATCCGGGCCTTGTTGGCGCTGAAGGTGCCCATCGCCTTGTAGTTGCGGTAGCCGAAGTCGTGGCGCGCACAGGCGGTCTCGAAGGGGAAGCCGAAGGGGTTGTCGGGCGAGGTGCTGCAGTAGTCCGTGGACCAGTCGAAGCCGTAGGCGGCCCACTGCCCCTGGTTGTTGCGGGCGGAGTTCCAGGCGTTGTAGCTGGAGGCGCTGGTCTGCGTGAAGGAGCTGAGCACCTGCGGCTTGTCGGCGGGTGCGGCCGAAGCGGAACCGGCCGTGAGGAGCGCGGCGGGCATCGCCAGCGCGGCGGCGGCGAGCGGCAGGACGTGACGGCGGCGCATGGGGACCTCCGGAGGTGAGGGGGGACGTGGGGCGCCTCGCCGTACGCGGTCGAGGCGGCCCCAGCCTGCCGTCTCGCGGGCCCCGCGAACAGACCGCGGCAGCGAGCCGGAGGTGAATTCTTCGCGCCCTGTTGCCGGGCAACTGTCCGTCAGCACAAAGCCGCTGACAGAAATTCAGAGAAACGTCAGAGAACAGTCCGGACATGGTCCGGCGAAGGACAGACTTCCCCCACTCCCGGCGAATGCCCCGGCTGCCGGGTGTGCACGACTGGTGCCGGTACGGTACGGTGCGCGCCTTTGCCCCGCCGGGCGCGGCACGGGCGGGGGTACGGGGACGAGGGAGCGCGCGGCATCGGGGCGTGCCCCGGGCGCGCGGGAAACGGAATGCGTCCGGATCACCCGGCGGGGTGAGCGCCGGCGTCCTGCCCGCCTGACCGCGCGGGGGCGGAGCGCTCTTCTCCCGGATCGGAAGCCGGACCGGTGACCGGATCGATGACCGGACTGACGACAGCGCCACCGTCCGGAGCACCCGGCACGGAAGGTCCGGCCCCCGCACCCGGCCCGCCCCCGTCGAGCCCCCGGAACTCCACCCGCCTCGGCAGGGCGAAGAGGCCGAGGAAGACCAGGCCCATGCTGCCCGCGCCCCATCTGAGGGTCAGCGCGAAGGTGCGGGAGAAGTTGTCGGCGGTGGCCCGCTGCCCCGCCTCGATCACCAGCGCGCGGACCTCGGGCGAGGGCAACGGGCCCCGGCAGGAGGCGGGTTCGGCGGTCGGGTCGGTCGCGGCGGCGCGGTCCGCGAGGCAGTCGGCGAAGGCGTCGAGGATCCGCTCGCGCTCGGCGGCGGGGACCTCGGCCCGGGTGAGTTCCTGGCGCAGGTCGGGGGCGGCCCGCGCCACGGCACGCGCCGCGTCGTGGTCGAGCTGCTGGAAGAAGAGCACCCCGGCGAGGGCGGTGCCGAGCGCGATGCCGATCTGCTGCACGGTGCCGAGGACCCCGGAGGCCGAGCCCGCCTCGCGCACCGGGACCTCGGTGAGCACCGCGTCGATCATCGGCGCCACCACCAGCCCGAAGCCGACACCGGCGACGAGGAGCGGGGCGATCATCTGCCAGGGGGCGACGGCCGGTCCGTAGTGGGCGGCGACCAGGACGTAGCCGAGGAAGCCGGTGCCGCAGAGGAGGGCGCCCGCGAGCAGGGCCTTGCGACCGAAGCGCGGGGTGAAGAACTCCACCGCGGTCCCGGACCCGGCGGCGCAGCCCACCGCGAAGGCGGAACTGGTCAGTCCGGCCCGCAACGGCGGCCAGCCGAGCCCCACTTGCATGTACAGGGTCCAGATGAAGAAGAAGCCGCCGAGGGCGATCCAGAAGAGCGCCCACACCGCCATCCCCGCCGAGAAGGCGCGCGCCCGGAACAGACTCAGCGACATCAGCGGGGAGTTGTCCCGCCGGGTGCGCCCGCGCTGCTGGAGCACGAAGAGCCCGAGCACCAGGACGGCGGCGCCCATCAGCAGGAAGGTCCACGGCGGCCAGCCGAGGCCGCGCCCCTCGGTGAGCGGATGGACCAGGAGCAGGATGCCCGCGGCGGACAGCAGCGCGCCGAGCGGATCGAGCCGGGGCCGCTCGGGAGCGCGGGAGTCCGGGACGAGGAACCAGGCGGCGAGCAGGGCCGCGGCGCCGACCGGCACATTGACCAGGAAGACCGCGCGCCAGCCGAGTCCGTACGGGTCCGCCTCGGCGAGCAGTCCCCCGGCGACCAGGCCCGCGGCCGAGGCGGCGCCGAGTACGCCGCCCCAGATGCCGAGGACCTTGCCGCGCTCCTCGGCGGGGAAGGTGACATGGATGATCGCGAGGATCTGCGGCACCATCAGCCCGGCCATGGCGCCTTGCAGGAAGCGGGCCGCGATCAGCGCCCCGGGCCCGTCGGCGAGCCCGCAGAGCAGCGAGGCCGCGGTGAATCCGGCCACCCCGGCGAGGAAGACCTTGCGGCGGCCGAGGATGTCGCCGAGCCGCCCGCCGGTGATCATCAGCGCGGCGAAGCCGAGCACGTACCCGGCGACGATCCACTCCCCGTGCGTGTACGCGGCGTCCAGGTCCGTGAGGACGCTCGGCAGGACCACGTTCACGATGGTCACGTCGAGCAGGTCCATGAACCCGGCGACCAGGATCACCACCAGGGCGAACCACCGCCGGGGGTCGGGCGTCCCGGCGGCACCGGGCGGGGCGGTGCCCGGTGCGGCGGCGGTGCCCGGATCGCCGGATCCCGGCCCGTTCACGGTGCCGCCCCCACGGTGCTCCTCGCCTCCGCCGTGCCCGTTCGTCGACTCGCCCCTCAGGAAGCCGAGTTGGCGGCCTCGATGGAGGCGGCGAGGGCGCGCTCGTACTCCGCCGTGGCGAGTGCCTTGGTGGCCTCCGCCTCGGCGTCCGCCTTGCCCGCGGGGACCAGGACGCCGGTCGGGGTCAGGCGGTGCGGCTCGGGCGGGCCGGCCAGGCGCCAGTCGAAGCGGGCCGCCAGCTCGAAGAGGTCCTTCTGCTCCAGGGGGCCGCCCTTCTCGTGCTCGGCGTGCAGCGCGGTCGGGTGGTACAGCTCGTAGCCGCCCGGCAGGTGCAGGGTGAGGAAGTGGGCGCCCTCGTCGGGGCGGGTGGCCCAGGTGTGCGAGGTGTCCTTGCTGATGTGGGCGAGGCCACCGGCGCGCAGCTCGGTGAGCTTGCCGTCGATGATCATGATGAGCGCGCCGCCGAGGACGAAGTAGGTCTCGTCCGACTCCGCGTGGGTGTGCAGCGGTGGCCCGGACATCGCCTCGGAGACATGCGCCTCGACGAGCGAGGCGGCCCCGTCGGTCAAGGAGCTGGGCAGGACGATCTCGAACCCGCGGCGGCCTGCGGGGCGGTCCTCGGGAAGGATGATCTTCGTCATGAGTCCCTCTCTGGCGTGAGTTCCTGCGGTGGCGTGAAGCGGAGACGCGAAGTGGTGCGTGCGGTGCCGCGTGCCGCGAACGCCCGGAATACGAGCGGATAAGGGCGCGCGAGGGGACTTCTTCCTTCCGCGGGGGAAGGCGGGATTCCCGCGGGATCACCGGAGCGGCCACAGCGTACTCGGGCCCACCGGATTCCCTTTTGCTGTGCGACTGCGGATTCCCCGGCCGGACTCCGAGGCCGAACACGGAGCCGTAACCGATACGCACTCCGGGCCGTACTCGACGACGTACGCGACATCCGTGCACGACGTCCGTACGCGACATCCCTCCTGCATGGTCGCCCGGATTTCCGGCGGAGGGCGGATGTCGCGGAAAACCTGTCCGTTCTCTGTGCGGAACCGGAGACGGGACTGCCGGGATTTCACCCGGCGGGGGAAAGCCTGACATCGGCCGGGGCCGAAGTGCGCCCCGGCCGGTGTCAGTTCACGCGGCCGGTGGTCACCGGCGCGCGGCGGGGAACTTCAGGAGTTCGCCGGTGGTGCCCACCGTCTTGTTGGTCACGTAGATCTCGCCGCCCTTGCCGACGGCGAGGCCGAGGGAGTTGACCAGCCGGTCGGCGGTCGGGATCTCCGTCGTCTTGCCGCTCTTCAGGTCGACGCGGTTGAGGGCGCCGGGCAGCGGGCCGGTCTCCGTGTAGCCCTTGGTGAGGGTGAGGGCGATCAGCCCGCCCTTGCCGTCCAGGGCGAGGTCGGTGACGTTCGTCAGACCGGTGGCGAAGACCTTCGGGGCGCTGCCGGGGACGTAGCGCCAGATGCGGGACTTGCCCGCGGCCTGGCCGCTGAGGTCGGAGATGTAGAAGGAGCCGTCGGGGGCGGCCACGATCCCGGTGGGCACCGTCTCCAGGTCGCCGTTGTTCGGGAAGACGAACTCGGTCTTGGTGGTGCCGTCCGGGAGCACCCGGATCAGGTCGTTGCCGCCCGCGTCGGTGACCAGGTAGTCCTTGCCGTGGTGGGCGAACATCCACGCGTTGGAGTGCACGTCGTTGTTGCCGAGCGGGCCGTCCGGGTCGAGCCGGGTCTCGTGGTCGACGAGGTCGCCGAGCACCTTGCCCTTGGCTATGTGCAGGGTGCCGAGGGTCTCGCCGCCCGCGCCCAGCGCCTTGCGGTCCGCGGCGTCGCCGCCGAAGCTGCTGGAGACGGTGTAGCCGCCGGTGCTGCGGGCCTCGACCTGGTTGGGTCCGGCGACCGAGGCGCCGCCGTCCGCGCGGACCTCCAGCTTGGAGGGCAGCCCGGTGACGACGCGGCCCTTCTGGCTGCCGTTGACCCGGTAGATCGAGCCGGTGAAGCCGAGGCAGGATGTGCCCGGCGCGCAGGCCGTGGCGGGACCGCTGCCGGACTCGGCGACGAGGATCGAACCGTCCGCCTGGAGCGTGATGTCGCGCGGGTTGTTGAGGTTGGTCGCGAGGACCTGGGGGCTCACGCGGTGCGCGGCCTGGCTGGGTGCGGCGGTGGCCGTGAGCCCCGCCACCACCGCTGCCGCAAGGAGGGCCCCCGCCCAAGGCTTGTGTGCTCTTGACATGTCTCTCCCTTTTCCTGGCACACCCCCGGGAATGGGGGGCGTGCATTCGACCGGCGTCACCATAGACGTACGCGGCCGCAGCCGTCCCGGGTGAAATTGCCTGCTCTTCCCGGGATTTGGGCGGCGGTACGTGTCCGACCTCGGAAATCAAGTGTGCGACCTCGGAAATATCGCGGTTGCACACCCCGGCCGAGAACTCGGCGAGAAGGCACCCCGGGCCGCTCACCGAAAACTCCGCCGAAGTGCCGGTGCGCAATTCCCGCGCTTTCTGCACACGGTGGCGCAAGGGAAGGGGCACCCCTACAGTCGGCCCGGGACACCGCTGGTTCCGGTGAGCGGGCACCGCCCGGCGAACGCTCCGTTCGCGGCTTTCCCCTGCGCCGGGGCTCCAGTTCAGCCCCCGTGTACGCGGCGGTCCGTACGTCCCGCAGGCCCGAGTTCCGCGACACCGCCACGGAGGATTCGCATGCCCAAACTCCCCCCCGCCAAAGTCGTCCGCGCCGTGGAGGGTGTGCGCGCCGGCCTGGTGAAGCTGACCCGGCTGCTCGCCCCGCCGCCGTTCGCGCTGCTCGAACTCTCCCAGGGCTCGATGGTCACCCAAGCCCTGTACGTGGCCGCCGAGTTGAAGGTCGCCGACGAGCTGAAGGACGGTCCGCTGACCGCCGCCCAGCTGGCCCAGCGGGTCGGCGCCGACCCCGAGTCGCTGCACCGGCTGCTGCGCCTGCTCGCCACCTACTCGGTCTTCGAGGAGCGCGCCGACGGCAGCTTCAAGCTGAAGCCGATGGGGCAGGCGCTGCGCTGCGACACCCCGCAGTCGATGCGCGCCACCGTCCTGCTGATGGGGCACCCGACCCACTGGGAGGAGTGGGCGCACCTGGTCGACGCGGTGCGCACCGGCGAGGCCAGCCTGCCCAAGCTGCGCGGCATGGGCGCCTTCGAGTTCATCGACGCCAACCCGGAGTACGGGGAGATCTTCACCGCGGGCATGGGCGCGATGTCCGAGACGGAGACCCTGCCGCTGCTCGCCGCCTACGACTTCCGCCGGTTCCGCACCATCGTCGACTACGGCGCGGGGCGCGGCGGTCTGCTCGCCGCCGCGCTCCAGCAGGCGAAGGACGCCCGCGGGGTCCTCTTCGACGCGCGGATCGACACCAACGGCGCCGCCGACTACCTGCGCGAGCAGGGCGTGGCCGACCGCTGCACCCTGGAGAAGGGCGGCCTCTTCGACCCGGCCCCGGCGGGCGGGGACGCCTATCTGCTCAAGCACATCGTGCACGACTGGCCCGAGGAGCAGGTGATCGAGATCCTGCGCAATGTCCGCAAGGTCATCGACCCGGGCGGCCGGATCCTGCTCATGGAGTTCGTGACCCCCGACGACAAGCCGAACAAGCCGCACCCGGCCAAGCTGGTCGACCTGTGGCTGATGCTGCTCGTCGGCGGCAAGGAGCGCAGCGAGAAGCAGTACGCGGAGGTGCTCGCCGCCGCCGGCTTCCGCCTGGAGAAGATCACCGAGACGGCCGCCCCGATCTCGGTGATCGAGGCCCGCCCGGTCTGAGCCCCCGCGCTCCGCACCCGGCGCCCCGCGCCCGTCCGGTCCCGGTCAGGACTCCCCTGCCGGGACCGGCGGCGTTCCCGGCCCGCGGTCCGCCCCGGTGGCCGCCTTCGCCAAGTGGGCGTCGAGCAGGGCGACCTGGCGCTCGGGCGGGAACTCCCCGGGTGCGAAGAGCGCCTGCACGACCAGACCGAGGACGAAGCTCTGGGCCGCCGCCGCGATCTCCTCGGCCGCGGGGCCGGACGGCAGTTCGCCGAGCCGCTGGGCGTCCGCGACGTACCCGGTCATCCGCTCGCGTGCGCGCCGGTAGCGGGCGGCGTGCTCCTCGGCCAGCTCCGGGTCGGTGAGCGCCACGTCCCAGGAGCCGACCCAGATCCGGTTGCTGGCCGCGCTCGCGGCGTCCAGCGGCAGGATGTCGAGCAGCATCGCCCGCAGCCTCACCAGACCGGCGGCCTGTCCGGCCTGCTCGGCGGCGGGGCGCGGCCGCTCGGCCGAGCGGCGGTCCAGTACGTCCAGGGCGTGCTGGAGCAGCGCCCGCTTGCCGGGGAAGTAGTGGGTGAGGAGCCCGGTGGTGGCCCCCATCTGCGCGGCCACGGCCCGCAGGGTCAGCCCCCCGAAGCCCCGCGCGGCGAGCACCTGCCACACCGCCTCGGAGACCTCTCTCCGGCGGGCTTCATGGTCTCCACGTGCGGGCGGCATACGAGTAGGGTACATACCCAACGTTTGTTATGCACCGGGGAGCGGGCCACCCGCCCCCGCCGACCGCTGAGGACCGCCATGTACGCCGTACCGCTCGCCGAGGACGCCGCGCTGCGCCCGCTCGAACCCTGGCAGGCCGAGGAGTTCCTCGCCCACATGGACCGGGCCCGCCCGCACACCGACCCGTGGATCCCCTGGGCCTCCCGCTCCACCGACCTGGACTCGGCCCGGGCCACCCTCCAGGACTACGCGGACAAGCAGGCCGCCGACACCGGCCGCCTCTACGGGATCTGGCGGGCGGGCACCCTGGTCGGTGGGGTGATGTTCGTGCACTTCGACACCCGGCTCGGCAACTGCGAGATCGGGGTGTGGACCGAACCGGCGGGCGAGGGCCACGGCCTGATCACCGCGGCCGTGCGGCACCTGATCGACTACGCCTTCACCGAGCGGGGCATGCACCGCGTCGAGTGGTTCAGCAGCACCCGCAACGCGCGCAGCCGCGCGGTCGCCCAGCGGGTGGGCATGCAGCTCGACGGCACCCTGCGGGAGTACTTCCCCAACCGCGGCTTCCGGCACGACAAGGAGGTCTGGTCGCTGCTGGCCCCCGAGTGGCCGGGCACCGCCGCGGCCTGAGCCCTCACCCCGTGACGGGCACCTCCGCGAGACCCGCGAGCCCGAGCAGCAGCGACTTGACCTCGGTGGCGGCGACCTCCCCCGGCAGCGCGCCGGGGCGCGAGCAGAGCAGCACCGGCCCGTCCTCGGGGCGGGCCGGGAGCCTGCCGTGGCTGCCGCGCACCGGCGCCGGGTCGAGCGGGACCACCGCCATCCGGTAGCGCATCCCGAGCTTCTTGCGGGCCAGCGCACCGGCCGCCCGGAGCTTCACATAGGGGTCGAGCGGGTCCAGGAAGAGCTCGGCGGGGTCGTAGCCCGGCTTGCGGTGGATCTCCACCAACTGCGCGAAGTCCGGCGCCCGGTCGTCGTCCAGCCAGTAGTAGTACGTGAACCAGGCCTCCGGCGCCGCGAGCGCGACGAGTTCCCCGGCCCGCGGGTGGTCGAGGCCGTGCGCCTTCTTGCCCTCGTCGCCGAGGAGTTCGGCGACCCCGTCGAGCCCTTCGAGCACCTCCCGCACCCGGGCCAGGTCCTCCGGCCGCCGTACGTAGACATGGGCGAGCTGGTGGTCGGCGACCGCGAAGGCGCGGGAGGCCATCGGGTCCAGGTACTCCATGCCGTCCTGGGTGTGCACCTCCAGGAGTCCGGCGCGGCGCAGGGCGCGGTTGATGTCGACGGGGCGGGAGACCTCGGTGATGCCGTACTCGGAGAGCACCACCACGGTGCGGCCCTCCGCCTCGGCCTCGTCCAGCAACGGGCCGAGGGCGGCGTCGAGTTCGGCGGCGGCGCGCAGCGAGCGCGGGTCGCGGGGGCCGAAGCGCTGGAGGTCGTAGTCGAGGTGCGGGAGGTAGCAGAGGGTCAGGTCCGGGTGGCGGGTGCGGTTGAGGTGCCGGGTGGCGTCGATGATCCACCGGCTGGAGACCAGGTCGGCGCCGGGTCCCCAGAAGTGAAAGAGGGGGAAGGTGCCGAGGGCGTCGGTGAGTTCGTCGTGCAGCTCGACGGGGCGGGTGTAGCAGTCCGGCTCCTTGCGGCCGTCGGCGTAGTACACCGGCCGCGGGGTGACGGTCCAGTCGGTGTCCGCGCCCATCGCGTACCACCAGCAGACATTGGCGACCGTGTAGCCGGGGTGGGCGCGGCGGGCCGCGTCCCAGAGCTTGTCGCCCGCGACGAGCCCGTTGTGCTGGCGCCAGAGCAGTACCTCGCCCAGCTCGCGGAAGTACCAGCCGTTGCCGACGATCCCGTGCTCGGCGGGCGGCGCTCCGGTGAGGAAGGTGGACTGGGCGGCGCAGGTCACCGCGGGCAGCACGGTGCCTAGTCCGGCCGAAGAGCCCTTGCGGGCAAGGGACTTCAGTCGCGGCATCTGCTCCAGGAGGGCGGGCGTCAGGCCCACCACGTCGAGCACGAGCAGCGGGGTCGGGGTGGCGGTCACGGCAGCTCCTTGAGGCCGAGGTCGCGGAAGAGGTCGCGGGCGAGGGCGAGTTCGGCGGCGATGCCGTCGGCGAGCTGCGCCGCGTCGGCCGGGCGCGCCTCGGGCGGCAGGGCCTGCCAGGTGTACGTCTCCACCTCGAAGTGGCGGCTGCGCGGGGCCTCTTGGCCGAGCAGCACCTCAAGAGAGCCGCGCAGGACATCCATGGTGGAAGTGAGCGGCGGCGCGGGCGGCGCGTGCAGCGGTACGTGGAAGTGGGCGCGCCAGGGCACCGTCTCCGGCAGCGCCCCGCCCGCGAGCGCCGGGCCCAGGTCGTCCGTGCCGTGCAGCACCCCCTCGGCGAGGGCGCGGGTCTGGTGCAGGAAGCGGGGCTCGTCGAAGGCGGCGAGCGCGGCCCGTACCGCCGGGTCGGCCGGGTCCTCGGCGTGCAGGGCGGCGGAGAGCTGCACCTTGGGGACGGTGGCGCCCGCGCGCTCCAGGGCGGCGAGGGCGGCGGCCGGTTCCTCGAAGGAGGTGGCCAGGTGGCAGGTGTCCAGGCAGAGCCCGAAGCGGTGGGCGGGCAGCGCGGCGAGCGGGGCGAGCGCGTCGGCGGTCCGCTCCACCGCGCAGCCCGGCTCCGGCTCCAGGGCGATCCGGATGGAGCGGCCGGTGCGCTCCTCCAACTCGTCCAGCCGGTGGGCCAGTTCGGTGAGCTGCCGCTCGGCCGCGGCGGCGCCGGCCGCGTCGAAGTCGCTGCGCCAGGCGAGCGGCAGGGTGGAGATGGTGCCCTCGGTGACATCCGGCGGCAGCAGCTCGGCGAGCAGCCCGGCCAGCTCGGCGGTGTACTCCAGGCGCTCGGTGTCCCGCCAATCGGGCTGGTAGACGCGGTACTTGACCTTCTCGGCGCCGAAGCCGCGGTAGGGGAAGCCGTTGAGGGTGACCACTTCGAGGCCGCGCCGGTCGAGTTCGGCGCGCAGCCGGCGCCGGGCCGAGGCCTCGGTGGTCAGGGCGCGGGCGGCGTCCCGGGCCAGCCACAGGCCGACGCCGAGGCGTTCGGTGCCGAGGCGTCTGCGCACCGGCTCGCAGTAGGCGCCCAGTTGGGCGAGGACCCCGTCCAGGTCCTCGGCGGGGTGGACATTGGTGCAGTAGGCGAGGTGGACGAGGGAGCCGTCCGGGTGGCGGAAGCGCACGGCTCATTCGCCCCCGCGCAGCAGGGAGTTGCCCTCGTGCAGGGCCTCGGTGCCGGGGACCTCCAGGTCGAGGCGGCCGCTGAGCCCGTAGAAGGCGACCGGGTTCTCCCACAGCACCCGGTGCACCTCGTCCTCGCCGAAGCCCGCGGCGAGCATGGCCTCGCCGACCTTGCGGGTCTTCAGCGGGTCGCTCTTGCCCCAGTCCGCGGCGGAGTTGACCAGGACGCGTTCGGGTCCGTACTCCCTCAGCAGGGCGACCATGCGGTGCTCGTCCATCTTGGTGTCCGGGTAGACGGAGAAGCCGAGCCAACTGCCGCTCTCCCGGGCCTCCTTGACGGTGGTCTCGTTGAGGTGGTCGATCAGGACCCGCTCGGTGGGCAGCTTCGACTCGGCGACCACGTCCAGGGTGCGGCGCAGCCCGGTGAGCTTGTCGCGGTGCGGGGTGTGCACCAGGGCGGGCAGGCCGTGCTCGGCGGCGAGTTCGAGCTGCGCGGCGAGCGCGGTGTCCTCGGCCGGGGTCATCGCGTCGTAGCCGATCTCGCCGACCGCGACCACATGGTCCTTGACCAGGTAGCGCGGGAGGGCGTCGAGGACGGGCAGGCAGCGCGGGTCGTTCGCCTCCTTCGGGTTGAGCGCGATCGTGCAGTGGTGCGCGATCCCGTACTGCGCGGCCCGGAAGGGCTCCCAGCCGAGCAGCGCGTCGAAGTAGTCGAAGAAGCTCTCCGGGGAGGTGCGGGGCTGGCCGAGCCAGAAGGCGGGCTCGACCAGGGCGCGCACCCCGGCCGCGTACATCGCCTCGTAGTCGTCGGTGGTGCGCGAGGTCATATGGATGTGCGGGTCGAAGATGCGCATCAGGCGTCCTTGGCGGTCAGGGCGAGTACGTGGTCGAGGTCGGCCGGGACGGCGCGTCCGGCGGCGCTGCGTTCGGCGGCGAAGTCCCGCAGCATGCGGGCGAGTTCGGCGTCTCCGCGGGCCCGCTCGGGCAGCCGGGCCAGGGCCCGCACGGGCACCCGGGTGAACAGGCACTTGAGGACGGCGTGCCGCCAGGCGTGGTCGTCCAGGTGGGCGGCGGCGTAGGGCCCGACGGCCGCCGCGACCAGGCGGGTGTCGTTGGTGCGCAGCGCGTCCTCGACCAGCGGCAGCCCCTCCCCCGGTGCGAGCGGCAGCCGCGGCAGGGCGCGCAGCACGGCGCGGCGCTCCTCGCCGGTGCCGTGCCGGTAGAGGCGGGCGAGGGCCGCGGGGCCCGGGCGGGCGGCGCACAGCAGCAGCACCCGGGCGGATTCGGCGGCCTCGGTCCCGCAGGCGCGGCCCGCCGCCGCGAAGCGCAGCTCCCAGCCGGGCACCGCGCGGGACTCCGCGGGTGCGGGCCCGGCCGCCGCCCGGGCGGCCTCGGCGAGCGCCCCGTCCAGCCAGTCGGCGCCCTCGGCGCTCAGTCGCTCGCGCAACTCGGCTGCCTCTCGGCGCAGTTCGGCCTCGGTGCCGTCCGCCGGCTCCGGGGCGGGGCGCGGTTCCTCAGGGGTGATCGGGGTGATCGGCATGGTGCTTCCTCAGGTGTGGGACGGTGCTTCCCGCCGCGGGGACGGCCCGGTCAGCAGCGGTACGGGACGGGCGCGGCCCGGCGACGGCGCTTCGGCGGCGCGGTCCTCACGGGCGGCGGCGACCAGGGGGCGCAGGAACTCCATGGACCGGCGGGCGAGTTCGGGCCCGGCGTGCGAGTGGCGCGGCAGTTCGACCACGGTCAGGCCCCGGTAACCGACGGCCTCCAGGGCCGCGAGCACGGGCGGGAAGTCGATCTCGCCCTCGCCGAAGGGCAGATGCTCGTGCACCCCGCGCCGCATGTCCTCGATCTGCACATGCCGCAGCCAGGGCGCCGCTGCCGTCACGCACTCCGCGGGGGAGGCGGGTTCCAGGCACTGGCAGTGCCCGATGTCCAGGGTCAGGCCCAGGAGTTCGGGATCGCCGAGGAGCGCGCGCAGCCGGTGGAAGTCGGCCAGCGACTCGACCAGGTGGCCGGGTTCGGGTTCCAGGGCGAGCGGGATCCCGTCGCGCTGCGCCGCGTCGAGCACCGGGCCGAGGGAGTCGGCGAGCCGCTGCCAGGCCGTGCCCTCGTCGGTGCCCTCGGGCCGGACGCCGCTGAAGCAGTGCACGGCGTGGGCGCCGAGTTCCGCCGCGACCTCGACCGCGGTGACGAGGAGCGCCTCGCGGGCCACCCGCGCCTCCGGGTCCGGGTCGAGCAGGCTCGGCCCGTGCTTGCGGCGCGGGTCGAGGACGTAGCGGGCGCCGGTCTCCACGGTGACGTCCAGGCCGAGCGCGCCGAGGGTGCGGGCGAGCGCCTTGGTCCGGCCGCTCAACCCGCGTGCCAGCGGGTCCAGATGCATGTGATCGAGCGTCAGGCCGACGCCCTGGTAGCCGAGTTCGGCGAGCAGGGTGAGGGCCTCGCGCAGGCGCAGATCGGTGAGTCCGTTGGTGCCGTAGCCGAGTCGGATGCTCATGTCGGGCTGACCTTCCTCGCGAGGCTCCGGGCGAGCGGGACCAGCGCGCCGAGCGAGGCCGCGGTGGCGAGCGCCCCGGACCGGGCGGCGAGCGCCGCCTGCAGCGGGATCATGGCGCGGATCCCGCCGCCGACGGCCCGCTGGGTCAGCGGCGGCGAGGGGTTCAGCGCGGCGTGCAGATAGGGCCGCCCCGCGGTGGCGGCATAGGCCCCGGCCAGCGCGGCCTGGGCCAGCTCGCGCGGGGTCTCGGGGAGCCTGCGGGCCCGCTCCAGGCGCAGCGGCCGGGCCCCGGCGGGGGCGAGGAGGGTGCCGAGCGCGGCCGTCGTGCCGAGCGCGGCGAGCGGCCGGGCGGCCGAGCCGCCCTGGGTCTCGGCGCGGGAGACCGCGGTCACCGCCCAGGTGTGGGCGCCGAGCACCGCGGCGGGCGGCAGCGCTCTGCCGAGCACGCTCCCGGCCGCCTCCCCGGAGCGCGGGCCCGCGGTGGCGAGCGCGCCCAGCACCAGGTCGAGCCCGCGCGCGGCGGCCATCGCGGCGGGACCGGCCGCGGTGTGCTTCAGTCGCAGGTCGTAGGCCCAGACGGCGCCCGCGAGGGCGGTGGCGCACAGCGCGGCGGGGCGTCCGGCGCGGGCGGCGAGGCCGAGCCCGGCGGCGGTCAGCCCGGCCGCCGCGGCGAGCGCGGCGCCGGGGGCGATGCGGCCCGAGGGCAGCGGGCGGTGCGGGCGCTCCTCGGCGTCCTCCGCGTGGTCCGCCCAGTCGTTGAGCGCCATGCCCGCCTCGTAGAGGCAGAGCGAGGAGCACAGGGCGAGCGCGGTACGGGAGTTGGGGCGCCGGCGGCTGGCCGCGGCGCCCGCGAGGGCGTCGCCGGGTACGGACAACAGGGCGGAGACGCGCAGGAGTTCGGCCCAGTCGCGGGGGGTGCTCACGAGGCCTCCGCGGGACGGGCCCCGAGCCGCGCGGCGAAGGCGAGGAGCGCGGCGTACTGCTCGGCAAGCGCCGAGGAGCCGCCGTCGGGGTCCTTGAAGTAGAAGCCGAGCGCGGGGAGTTGCCCGGTGATCCCGACCTCTTGGGCGCGGGCGGCGAGCCGGGCCAAGTCCAGGACCAGGGGTGCGGCGAGCGCCGAGTCGCAGCCCTGCCAGATGGTCTGCAGGATCATCCGGGAGCCGAGGAAGCCCTCGAAGGCGACATGGTCCCAGGCGGTCTTCCACTCGCCGAGCGCCGGTACCTCGTCGATGTGCACCTCGCCCTCGGGCAGTGCTCCGAGGGTGTCCTCCAGGACCCGGTTCTTGCCCGCGTTCTTCGCCTCGGCGGCGGCCGGGTCGGCGAGGGCGGCACCGTCCCCGCCGCCCAGCAGATTGCTCCCGGACCAGGCCCGCACGTCCAGGGCGCGCTGCCGGAACATCGGCGCGAGCACCGAGCGCAGCAGGGTCTGGCCGGTCTTCCCGTCGCGGCCCGCGTACGGGACCCGGGCGCTCGCCGCGGCCTCGGCGAGGGCGGGGTGGTGCAGCCCTGCCGAGGGGGTGAAGTTGACGTAGGCGGCACCGGCGCGCAGGGCGGCCGCCGCGTACAGCGAACTGGCGGGCAGCCGGGGGCTGTTCGGTTCGGGCAGGGGCTCGGTGGAGGCGAGGTTGACGACGACGGTGCGGGCCACCCCGGTGCGGCGGGTGAAGTCCGCGATGTCGGCGGCGAAGTCGGCGATCAGCTCCTCGTCGCCGCGCCGGTCGCCGGGCAGCGGTCCGCCGGGGCGGATCTCCTCGTCGGCGGCGGCGAGTTCGCGGTGCACCGCGGCGGCGAGCCCGCGCGGCAGCACCCCGCCCTCGGCCAGCGCCTCGGCGCGCTTGGGCAGCGGCCACTCGGCGGTGTCGTGCCCGCCGAAGACGAGCGAGGACAGCGCGGGCAGCCCACTGCCCGCGAACTCCGGTGCCTCGGTGACCAGTCCGGTCGGCGGCTGGAGCCCGGCGGCGAGCGCCGCCGCGCCGGTCACCGCGGTGGTGGCGACGGAGCCCCTGGCCCCGATGAACCACACACCGGTACCGGGACCGCTCGCAGGGGCACCGGGCGGACCGGCCTTCTCGGGGTGCTGGGACACGGGATGCCTCCTGGATGACGTCGGTTCCCGCCCCGCGCCCACCGCCCCTCGGCACCGCCGACGGGTGGCCGAAAGAGGCTCAACCACCCGGGTGGGCAGAGGCGTTGGAGCGCGGAGCGGCTGGGACGGCTCCGGGGTGGGGCCCGGTAGCGGATGGGTGGGGCGGTGCTGGGGTGGGGCTTTGGCGGTGCGGGTGGTGGTACGGGTGGGTGCGGGGCGGTGCGGGATGTGCGCGGTGCGGGAGGTATGCGGTGCGGCTGTACGCGGTACGGAGCGTTGCGCGGTGCGGGTGCGGCGCGGGTGCGGGGTGCGAGGAGCCGGTGGTGCCAAGTGCGCTGCCGGGGACGGCAGTTGACGTGGTCGGTACGCGGAGCGGCGGTGCACGAGCGGCGGTGCGCGGAACGGGACCGGTGGGGCGGCGGCGCGGGAGGCGCGGTGCACGGTCCGGGAAGTGCGGAGGTGCGAGGTGCGGAGGTGCGGGAGTCGCGGGGCGGCTCGCCCGGGAGTCCGGTGCTGCGGGGTGGAGCCGGCCGGTACGGGACCGGATCGTACGAGGTGCAGCGGCGGTGCGCGGACCGGGTGACCGAGGTCCGAGGTACTGCGGGACGGTGCCGCGGGTGGCGGTGTTCCTGCCCTCTCCCGCTGCGAAGTCCAGCCGTGAAGAGCGGAGTTGCGGGAGCCCGCCTACTCGGCGCGCTGCTGGAGCTGCTCGGCGAGTTCGGCCCAGGCGGCGGCGCAGCTGCGGGCCAGGTCGGCGACGTCGGGGGCCCAGTGGCAGGGCAGCCCCTGGCCGAGGGTCTCGATGCCGTTTCCGTCCACGGAGTAGTGGTGCAGCCAGCGCAGGGCGCGCCGTCCCGCCTCGTTGAGGCGCAGCGAGGGGTCCTCGCTGAGCTTGGCGAGCAGCCGCTGCCGGTCCACCACCACGGTCCTGCGGTCCAGGCGTCCGGCGGCGGGGCGCTGCCGGGTCGCGGTGACGCCGCCGGGGCTTTCCGCCGTGCGGTAGCGGCCGGGCACCGGGTCCTCGCCCCGGTCGATGCGCTGGCGCACGTCCCGTACCGTCGCCGGGGAGAGGCCGGTGGCCCTGGCCACCTCGCGCAGTCCCGCGTCGGGGCGGTCCAGGAACATCGCAGCGGCGCGGCGGCGGCGCTGCCCGCTGTCGAGCGGGCGCAGCCGCCCGTCCCGGCCCAGGCGGGTGGCGGACTGCGCGGAGTCGGCGCCCGACTGGGAGCGGATCCGGGAGACCGTCTTGTCGGAGATCCCGGTGGCGGCGGCGACCGCCCGGTCCGACCACTGCGGATGGGTCATGATGATCCGCGCCGCGGCGGCGGCCCGCTCCTGGCGGCTGAGCGGCAGTCCATGGGTGACGTTGGCCTTGACGGACAGGACGAAGGCCGCGGCCTCGTCGCAGTCGAGCATCCGGGCCGCGATCTCGGTACGGCCGTTCAACAGGGCCGCGCGGACCCGGTGGGCGCCGTCGATGACGCGCAGGGTGGGGCGGTGCACGGTGATCGCGGGCAGGGAGTCCCCCGCTTCGGCGAGCACGCGTACGTGGTCGTGGTCCTCGCCGCCGAGACGCGGGGAGCCCTCGAAGACGAGGGAGTCGATCCGTACGCGGGTGATCGGGTGCGATTCGATCCAGATGGCCGACGACTCGATCTCGTCGAGATCGACTGCCGGATAGGTCAACTGTTCGGCCAGAGACAAGGTGCACCTCCTGACAGCGATGCGGAAGCGGAATCCAGTTCCGGTAGCGGCATTAGAGGGGACCCCGCTCAGCGGTGTCAACAGCCGTGCCAGGAGGGGAAATTGGGCAGGGGCGGATTCCGGCCAACCTGCGGCCGGTTCCGGCGGGGCGAGCCCGGGCGGCCGGCGCCCGATGCGGGGCCGCGCACCCGGACGGCGGGCCCGGGAAGCGGGGGCGGACACCGCCCGGCACCGTGATCTGCGGGGCGAGCATTCGCCAACTGCCCGGTGGATATGCCTCGTTGACTTTACCGAGGTCAGGACCGGCCCCGCACACCGGCTCACCCGGCCGGCCGCGGGCAGCCCTCAGGCCCCGCCGGGCGGCTTGCGCGCGGAACCTGCTGCGGCGGGGTCCCTTCACATACGCTGAGTGACAGCCGTCAACGCTATGACGGGAGCCGAGCGGAGGATGTGACCGGTGGACAAGGGCGAATGGCCGGCGCTGGCGGAGAAGTTCGAGTCCCAGCGGCCCCATCTGCGCGCGGTGGCCTACCGGATGCTCGGTTCCGTGGCGGAGGCGGACGACGCGGTCCAGGAGACCTGGCTGCGGCTGAGCCGGAGCGAGGCCGGGGAGATCGGCAACCTCGGCGGCTGGCTGACCACCGTGGCCGGCCGCATCTGCCTGGACATGCTGCGCTCGCGCTCCTCGCGCCGGGAGGACCCGCTCGGCGACCACCTGCCCGAGCACGGCCCGCGCGACCAGGCCGCCGCGCCGACCGACCCGGCGCACGAGGCGCAGCTGGTGGACTCCGTCGGGCTCGCCCTGCTCGTCGTCCTGGACACCCTCGACCCGGCGGAGCGGATCGCCTTCGTCCTGCACGACATGTTCTCCGTGCCCTTCGGGGAGATCGCGCCGATCGTCGGCCGCACCCCCGTCGCCGCACGTCAGCTCGCCAGCCGCGCCCGGCGCCGGGTACAGGCCGTGGACACCTCACCCGACTCCGACCTGCCGCGCCAGCGCGCGGTGGTCGACGCCTTCCTCGCGGCGGCGCGCGGCGGGGAGTTCGAGGCACTGCTCGCCCTGCTCGACCCGGATGTCGTGCTGCGGGTGGACGCGGCCGCCACCCCCGCCGGCACCCCCATGGAGATCGTCGGCGCCCAGCCCGTGGCGGCGCAGGCCGGTCTCTACTCCGGACGTGCGCATCTGGCGCGGACGGCGCTGGTCGACGGGCGTCTCGGCCTGGCCACGGCGGCGCCCAGGCAACTCTCCGTGGTCATGGACTTCACCGTTTCCGAGGGACGCATCACCGCAATGAACATCATCGCGGACCCCACCCGTCTCGCCCGTCTCGATGTAGCCATTCTCTCCGCCTGACAACTTCTGTCCGTTTCCCCTCCGCAAGCCTCACGGAATCGGGTAACGTCCGCCCTGCGGGGGTGAATCCCCGTGTTCTGGGCCGTGCGACGCCACGCGGGAGGTGTCGCAGAGTGCCTGACGACGCTCGTGTTTCTGCATTCCGATGCCGCTCGTCTTGCAGGTAAGCGCTCCGTTTCGCTTCGGATTCCCATCAGTTCACCGAACGGGGCTCATGACTCACGGGGGACAGACATGGCACAAAGCTCGACCGAGGCCGTACTGGAATCTGGTATTCCCTTTCAGCGTGCCATACCCTCGCCCCGGTTCGCGGAGGACGAGGGTTTCGGCCCCAGCACCCGCAAGGTCGCGGGACTGCCCACCGGCCAGCGGATCCTCGTGGTCGACAACGACAGCGACTACGCCGAGGCGCTGGTCTGCCGGCTGCGCCGCCACGGGCATGAGACTACGCGCGTCCAGCAGGGCGGCACCGCCTTGCAGTCCCTGGAGGACATCGATCTCGTCCTGCTCGACCTGGAGCTGCCGGACCTGGACGGACTGGAGGTCTGCGGGGCGATCCGCTCCGTCAGCTGCCTGCCGGTGATCATCGTGACCGCCCGCGGGACCGAGCTGGACCGGGTCCTCGGGCTCCAGGCCGGGGCGGACGATTTCCTCGTCAAACCCTATGGATTCCGCGAACTCCTCGCCCGGATCGACGCCGTGATGCGACGCGTCCATCAACAGCCGCAGCGGGTACGGGAAATCCAGCACGGGCCCCTCAAGATCGATGCCAGCTCCCGGGAAGTGAGCCTGGACGGACGCGAGGTCGGACTCACCAGGAAAGAATTCGATCTTCTGCACCTGCTCGCCTCGAATCCCGACACCGTGATTCCCCGCAAACGTTTACTGCAGCAGGTGTGGGGAGATTCCTGGTCGCGCCGAACCGTCGATACCCACGTAAGCAGTCTCCGCAGCAAACTCGGCGACAGCGGATGGATCATCACGGTGCGCGGCGTCGGATTCAAACTGGGCAGCGCCTGAGCCACCGTAAGGAAAGAGGGAAGACCGCGCGGCCGCCTCCCCGGGGAGACGGCCGCGCTCTGCTCGCGCTCGGTTTTCCGGCGGCTCAGGGCTGGAGCACCCAGGCGCTCTGGTGCCGGGTGAAGCCGAGGTGCGGGTAGTAGTCGACCGCCGCCGGGGCCGAGAGGAGCACGATCTTCACCCCGGGGGTCTCGGCCTGGGTCCCCGCGATCAGGGCCCGCCCGATGCCCGCGCGCTGGAAGTCGGCGCTGACCGCGATGTCGGAGAGGTAGGTGACGTAGCTGAAGTCGGAGACGCTGCGGGCGATGCCGATCAGCCGCCCCTCCTCGGTACGGCAGACGACCACCAGGTTCGCCCCGCGCAGCATCGCCGCGAAGCGCTCCCGGTCCTCGATCGGGCGGCGCTCGCCGAGCCCCGACTCCCGGTAGACGGTGAGGACTTCGTCCAGGTCCAGGCCGTCCCCCGGTACCCGCTCAATCTTCCAGGTCACGTAGCTGCTCCAATCGCTCGCGGATCACATCATGGTGGCCGAGGAAGCGCTCGGGGCCCAGTGGCCCGAGGTCGATCCCCTCCTCGGCGAGGGCGGCGGCGAAGTCCGTGCCGCCGGCCAGGGTGCGGTTCGCCGCCGCCTGCACACCCCGGTAGGCCTTCTCGCGTTCGGTGCCCGTGGCGAGCAGTTCGGCGAGGACGGCGGAGCTGTAGACGAGCCCGCCGGTCTGCTCCAGGTGCGCGCGCATCCGCTCGGGGAAGACGGCGAGATGGGTGAGCAGTTCGGTGGCCATGGTCACCTGGAAGTGGCCCACGCTCAGGCTGTCCGGGAGGATCACCCGCTCCACGGACTGGTGGGCGAGGTCCCGCTCGTGCCAGAGCGCGACGTTCTCCAGGGCGGTGCCGGCGTGCCCGCGCAGCAGCCGCGCGAGGCCGACCAGGCGTTCGCTGGTGGTCGGGTTGCGCTTGTGCGGCATCGCGCTGGAGCCCTGGTAGGCGCCGGTGCGCCGCTCCTCCACCTCGCGGACCTCGGTGCGCTGCAACAGCCGCATCTCCAGGGCGACTTGCTCGACCACGGCACCGAGTGCGGCCACCGCCTGCACCAGTTGGGCGTGCCGGTCGCGCGCCACCACCTGGCTCGGCGCCGGCTCCGCCGCGAGGCCGAGGGCGCCGAGGACGTGCCGCTCCACCGCCGGGTCGATCAGCGCGTACGTCCCCACCGAGCCGGAGACCGTGCCCACCGCGACCGCCTCGCGCGCCGCCCGCAGCCGGGTCAGCGAGCGGTCCACCGCGAAGGCGTACCCGGCGAGCTTGTGCCCGAAGGTGGTGGGCTCGGCGTGCACCCCGTGGGTGCGCCCGACGCAGACGGTGTCCCAGTGCTCCGCGGCCCGCTCGGCGAGGATCCGGCGCAGGGCGCGCGCCGCGTCGAGCAGCAGGTCGGTGCCGCGGGCCAGGGTGTGGCCGAGCGCGGTGTCGACCAGGTCGTAGCTGGTCATGCCGAGGTGGACCCAGCGGGCCGACTCCTCGGGGATCTCCTCGCAGTAGGCGGCGAGGAAGGAGAGCACTTCGTGGTCGCGCTCCTTCTCGATCTCGGCGACCCGGGAGGCGAGCGGCACGGGCGCCCGCCGCATGTCTTCCAGGGCACTGCCGGGTACGGCGCCGAGCCGCACCTGGGCCTCGGTGGCGAGGATCTCCACCCGCACCCAGGTCTCGTAGCGTGCCTGGTCCGAGAAGAGTTCCGCCATCTCGGGCCGGGTGTAGCGGGGAATCATCGGTGGCTGCCCCTCAGTCGGTGGACGAACTGGCGGTGTGTGTCAGGGAGTTGAGCCCCGAGGCCGGGTCAGAAGGCCTCGAAGTACTCGCGCTGCTCCCACTCGGTGACCTCGCCCTCCGGCGGCTGCTCCTTCTCGGCCCAGGTACGGAAGCGGTCCAGCTCGCTCTGCTTGAGCTTGGCCAGGCAGCGGGCGAGCGGGGTGCCGAGCAGATCGGCGGGGCTGCCCTGGCGGAAAGCGGACAGGGACTCGTCGAGGGAGCCGGGCAGCGTCTCGGCGCCCGCGGCGTCCGGGCCGAGGGCGGGGCGCGGCACCAGGGAGTCGCTGTTCATACCCTCCAGGCCGGCGAACAGCTGGGCGGCCAGGGCGAGATAGGGGTTGGCGCAGGGTTCGCCGGTGCGGTTCTCCAGGTGCCGGGAGCCGCCCGCGCCGACCACCCGGACCATCGCGGTGCGGTCCTCCGGGCTCCAGCCGATCCGGGTGGGCGAGAGGGAGAAGCCGGAGCCGAGGCGCCGGTGGCCGTTGACCGTCGGCACCGAGAGCAGGCACAGCTCGCGGGCGCGCCGCAACAGGCCCTCCGCGTAGGCGAGTCCGGCGGCGGAGAGCGGGGCCGCCGCGGGGTCGTCCGGGGCGAAGAGGTTGCGTCCGGTACGGGTGTCGACGACCGACTGGTGCACATGCCAGCCGCTCGGGTCGAAGCCGTCGACACGCGGCAGCGACATGAAGGTGGCGTGGTAACCGCCTTGCGCGGCCCGCTGCTTGACCAGGGTGCGGAAGAGCAGCATGGCGTCGGCGGTGTCCAGGGCGTGCATCGGCGCGAAGGTGGTCTCGATCTGCCCCGGACCCGACTCGTGCTCCATCGACCGCAGCGGCAGGCCGAGTTGGCGTAGCAGCGCGCTCAGCGGATGGGCGAAGGCCGCCACCGAGGCGAAGGCGTTGTCGGAGTTGAACTGGTAGCCCGGGTTCATGGCCGCCACCCGGGGCGCCTCCCCCTGGAGGCCGAAGCCGTTGCCCGCGTTCCCCACCGGTCCTTCCAGCCTGCGGGTGAGGTACCACTCCACCTCCAGGCCGAGGACCGGGGTGCACTCCTGGGCCGCGTAGGCCGCGATCACCTTGCGCAGGACGTGCCGGGAGGAGAGCGGGTGCGGCCTTCCGTCGGGCAGGTACTCCTCGCCGATCACCCAGGCGGTACGGGCCTCGCCGCCGGGCAGCAGCTGGAAGGTCACCGGGTCGGGGACGACCACGAAGTTGCCCGCGCCGAGGAGTTCGGGAACGTCCACCCCGGGGTTCGAGAGGAAGTCGACGGCGACCGCGTGGCCGGTGTCGAAGAGGAAGGGGCCCGGGCTGTAGTCCATCCCGCCGCGCAGGGCCGCGCGGAAGGCCTCCACGGTCAGCGTCTTGGACCGGGCGAGCCCGTGCGGATCGCCGAACACCAGCCGTATCAGGTCGACTTCGCCGAGGTGCGCCTCGATCTCCGCGGCCGCGGCGCGCTGTCGCTCGTCCCACAGACCGTGCTCGGCGACGAAGTCGCTGCGGCCGACTCCGTCCTCGGCGGCGGGCCGGGACCACTTGCGGGTGTACATCGCTAGAGCATCCTTTCGGAGACGCGCTGGGGTACTTCGGGCAGCGGACCGAGTCCCGCCTCCAGGTCCCGCGCGGTGTCGAGGACCAGGGCGTCCGCGCCGACGGGGCCCACCAGCTGGACCCCGACCGGCAGCCCGGCGCGGCTGAGGCCCGCGGGCAGCGAGAGGGCGGGCTGGCCGGTCATGTTGAAGGGGTAGGTGGCCGGGCTCCAGGCGAGCCAGAGCAGGCTCTCGGGGTCGCTCGCCCAGTCGGGACCGATCGCCTCCGGGGCGAAGGGCTCCACCGGGACGGTGGCCATCGCGAGGAGGTCATGGCGCTCCATCACCGCGGCGAGGCGGGTGCGCAGCTCCATCCGGACCTCCTCGGCGCGCATCACCGCGGCCCCGTCGAGCCCGCGGCCGTGGCGTACCACCGCGAGCCGGCCGGGGTCGCCGTCCGCCTCGTCGCCGGGCGCGGCACCGGCGGCCTCGGCGGCGGCGAGGATGTCCAGGAGCGCCGGGTACGGGTCGCGGAAGGGCACCTCGATGCGCTCCGGGTGGTGCCCGAGGGCGGCCAGGGCCTCCAGGGCGCGTTCGCTGACCCGGCGCACCTCGGGCGCGGTGCCCGGGAACTCGATCCAGCCGACCCTGAGGCCGCGCCGCTCGGGCCGCGACTCCAGGGCGCCGAGACCGGAGTCCGGGTCCTGGCGGTGCGGGCCCGGCAGCACCGCGGCGATCTCCATCACGTCCTCGACGCTGCGGGCCAGCGGGCCGAGGTGGGAGAGCCGGTCGGCGCCCGCGGGGACGTAGGGGACCCGCCCGAAGGAGGGCTTGTAGCCGACCACTCCGCAGAAGGCGGCCGGGATGCGGATCGACCCGGCGCCGTCGGTGCCGAGCGCGGCGGTGCACAGTCCGGCCGCCACCGAGGCCGCCGCTCCCCCGCTGGAGCCGCCCGCCGAGTACGCCGGGTCCCAGGGGTTGCGGGTGGGCGGCGAGACCCGGCTGACGGTGCTGGCGCTCCAGCCGTACTCGGAGGTGGTGGTCTTGCCGACGACGATCGCCCCGGCGGCCTTCAGCCGGGCGACCGCGGGGGCGTCCGCGGCCGGGCGGCGGTTGGGCAGCAAGGAGCCGCGGCGGGTGGGGAGTTCACCGGTCTGGATGAGGTCCTTGACCGAGACCGGGACGCCGAGCAGCGGCTGGTCCTGGAAGGCGGCCGGGCCGAGCGCGCGCAGCCGGGCGTCGGCGGCCGCGGCGGCCCGCAGCGCCTCCTCGCCCGCGACCGCGACGAAGGCGCCGAGGCCGGGGTCGTGTTCCTCGATCGCGGCGAGGTGGGCGGCGAGGTGCTCGGTGGCGGTGCGCTCCCCGCGGCCGAGCAGCGCCCGGGTCGCGGCGATGCCGTAGGCGGTCAACTGGGTCTCCTCGCTGGTGACGGGGCGGACGGATCCGGCCTCGGACGGGCTCATCCGGCTCAGCCGCGCGCCTTCACGGCCGCGCGGACGGACTCCCCGTGCCAGGCCGAGTCGAAGGAGGTGACCTCGATCTCCTCACCGGCGGCGACGAGTTCGGCGGCGAGGCCGGTGGCCCCGGCGACGAAGGCGGAGACCCGGTGGGCGGCGAGCAGGTCCTGTTCGCCGAAGGGGGTGCCCTCGCAGCGCAGCAGCCGGAGGTCCATGAAGCCGTTGAAGCGGCGCCCGTCGACCTCCACCGCCTGCGGGCTGCGGATGCTGAAGCGCACCTTGGCGGCGACGTGCCCGTGGTGGTGCTGGTCGGAGTAGAAGGCGATGTCCGGGAGGGTCGGCGGGACGAAGTGGTCCCGGGCCACCACCGCGGGCACCTTCGGCAGATTGCCCGCGATGAAGTGCCAGGAGTTGTACTGCATCCGGGAGGACATCGCCCAGGCGGTGTCGGCCAGCCGGTCCACCGAGTCGCCGAAGTGGCGGCGGGCCGCCGGGTCGGGCACCACGCAGCAGAAGAAGTCGGTGATCCCCCAGTCGGTGATCTCCGCCCAGGCCTGCGCCCGCAGCGCCTCGCGCAGCCCCGCGAGCGAGCGCATGCCGCGGCTCATCGCGAAGTCGGCCTCGAAGGCCTCGGTGGAGGCGGCCACCGAGGCGTACACCAGCGCTTCGAGCCCGGTGCGGAACTCGCCGTGCGGCTTGGTCAGCCAGGCCGGGGACTCGGCGAGGTGCGCGCCGAGCGCGTCGAGGTCCTCGCCCGCGAGCGGCAGCGCCTCGGTGAGGCGGGCGGTGACCTCGGCCTCGCGGTGGCGGGCGGCCGCGCCCCGGGGGGCGGCGGTCCGCTCGATCTTGTGCATCAGGGGGCCGTGGATCTCCCGGTAGAGCTGCACCTCGCCGAGCACCTCGGTCCGGCGCGCGCGCAGCGCCCCGGCCAGTGCGTCGAGGTCGGCCACCCGCGCCGAGGCGGCGGGCGGCACCGCCTCGCCCCGGGAGTGGGCGTTGTAGTTGCGCCGCACCCCCTCCAGGAGGTGGCCGACGTGGTCCGGGGTCAGCTGGGTGCCGTTGGCCTCCTCGACGCGGGCGTACGAGGCGGAGCGCACCAGGAGGGTCAGGCAGACCACCAGGACGGCCTCGCTGTCCGCCCACTGGTCGAGCGGGAGCCCGGCGAGGCTGCTCAGCGCGCAGTCCGGGTGCCCGGGCCACAGGGTCTTGCCGGTGAGGGTGTTGGGGTCCCGGAAGTTGGTGTACTGCCGGTCCTCCTGGTAGAGCACGAAGGGCGCGGTGCGCAGGGCGGCGTCCTTGAGCAGGTCGAGCAGCTCCTCGCGGGCCTGGGTGCTGTGCGCCGCGAGCCACTGGCGGCAGTCGACCACCGCCGAGGAGTAACGGGCCGCCGCCCGGGCCGACTCGGTGCGGTAGGCGTCGAGATCCGCCGCGGACCAGGGCACCTTGAGCGCCGGGGCGACCAGGTCCCCGCTCTCCGCGAGCGGGCCCTGCGAGGGCACCCGGACCAGGATCCGGCCGGTGGTGGACAGGGCGATCTCCCCGTCGAACACCGCCTCCTCCGGGGGGACTTGGGCCCGTTCGGCGAACACCTCGGACGCCTGGCCGCCGTCGCGCACCCCGCGCCAGGAGGCGCCGCAGAGCACCTTCAGGGCGGCCTCGTCGGCGGTGCGCAGGGCGCGCAGCTGGATGTCGCCGGGGACGTGCCCGTCGAGGGTGAGCAGCGCGTCCACCGCGGCGGGCAGTTCCTCGGCGGCGAGCGCCGCGCGCCAGGCGCGGTCGAGCAGCCCGGGGAAGCCCGCGCCGTCCGCGCGCGGATAGTCGGGGCCGGACGCCGCGCCGGCGGCGCTGCCGTGCCTGCTGGGTCTGCGGCTCTGCCGCTTCCTCGCGTTGATCTCGCGGCGGCTCAGGCCGCGTTCGGCCGGTGAGGGCATCAGGCACCGTCCGCGGTCAGCTCGATGTGCTTCCACAGGCTCTCGTCGGTGGGCGTCCAGTCCTCGTCGACGTAGATGCAGTCGACGGGGCACTCCAGGACGCAGGCCGGGCAGCCCGAGCACAGCTCGGGGATGATGACGACGTCGAGGCCGCGGTCGAAGATGGCGCCGAACTCCGCCGGGCAGCCGCGCAGGCAGCTGTCGCAGGTGATGCACTCGGCGGACTCGATGCGCCGCGGGGGCTTCTTCCAGTTCTCCTCACGGGCGCGTGCGGCGATCCGCGCGTCCCGTCCGCTCGTCTCCCCGCCGGCCGCCTCGTTCTTTTCCCAGGGCATGTCGAAGTCCCCCTCGTGTCTTCTTCTCTCGCGTCCACGGCAAGAGACCAGAAATCGCCGAGCCGGTGTGCCGACCTGTCGGCGCGCGCATGCGGAATCCCATTTCGGGGACAAGCAGGAACGCCGTTCCCGTATTCGGTACGGAGAACACCGCCGCCTGGATTCGCGGTAATCGGACAGCAACCACCGTCCGCAGGGAAGTGCGACCGATGGTCCCCCGATCGGCCAGGGGGCGCAACGCGGTCCAACTTTCACACCGGGCCGCCGCGGAACCCGGCCGCCGCTCCCCCATCAGAGCCCAACTGACCTGCCACGACAAGCCGTTCGACCCGAGACCCGGCAGAACCGGAACCGGGCCGCGGGACCACGGCCGGCCGCGCCGAAGAGCACCCCGGCGTGCAAGGGCGGAAATCCCGCAGTCGCACAGCGCCCCACCGGAAAACCCCATGGGACGCCGCGCAAGCCGCCCGCTTCACCCCGATCGCCCGTCCTCACATCTCCTTGCCGGGCGCTGTGAGATGCGGCCATAGTGCTCACCGAACGCACCGGAACAGTCAGAACACACAGCATTCTTTGGACGGGAGACATTTCTGTGTCGCGCTATGACTGGGGCAAAGAGAACGCTTCCATCGAGAAACTGCGGAAAGTCATCGACGACGCCCGCATCGAAGTCGTGAAGCACCCGATCTACCACCGCCTCGCCACACTCGAAGACGTCAACACCTTCAACGAGAACCACGTCTTCGCGGTCTGGGACTTCATGTCCCTCCTGAAGAGCCTCCAGCGCAGCCTCACCTGCGTGGACGTGCCCTGGGTGCCGCAGGGCAGCTCGGAGAGCCGGCGGCTGATCAACGACATCGTCCTGGTCGAGGAGAGCGACGAGCTCGGCGACGGCTTCATCAGCCACTTCGAGCTGTACGTCAACGGCATGGCCGAGGCGGGCGCCGACGTCACCGTGATCAACAACTTCCTGGACCGCATCCGCGGCGGCGAGGGCGTCAGGGCCGCCCTGGCCGGCGCCTCGGTCCCGGCGGCGGCCGCCACCTTCGTGAACGCCACCTTCGACTTCATCGAGGGGGCCCCGCTGCACTGCCGGGCCGCGGCCTTCGCCTTCGGCCGCGAGGACCTGATCCCGGAGATGTTCGACCAGGTCATCAAGGTCGACGACCAGGGCGGCAAGCTCGCCACCTTCCGCGAGTACCTGGCCCGGCACATCGAGGTCGACGGGGAGGAGCACACCCCGATGGCCATGGCGATGGTCGCCGACCTGTGCGGCGAGGACGAGGCCAAGTGGCAGGAGGCCGCCGAGACGGTGACCGCCGCGCTGCGCGCCCGGGTCGCCCTCTGGGACGGCATCGTGGCGGCCCTCGACGCCTGACCCCGGCGGCCGGGGCGGCCCCGGCGACCGCCCCGGCCCGTCTCCCGGCCCCGGAGGCCGCGTACGCCCGCGCGTACGCGGCCTCCGCGCGTCCCAGGGCGCGCGGGGGCGCGCAAGACTCTCCCGGCACCCGCCCCCGGCCTCCCGGGCCCTACCGCCCGCCGGTCGGGTGCGCGGCGGAGCCGGTGCCGCGCCAGGTGCGCGGGCCGTCGAACATCGAGCCGCGCTCGGGACGCCGCCAGCCGGCCACCGCCCGCCCCAGGGGACCGGCCGCCTCCGCCTCCGGTGCCGAGAGCCGGGCGAACAACAGGGCGGAGAGCGCGGCGAGTTCCTCCGGTGCCGGGTTGCCGCGCACCACCCTCAGCAACTGGCGGCAGGGCGTCTCCCGGCCGCCCTCACCGCTCTCCGGCTCCCCGGCCGCATCCGTGTTCCGCTCGGACATTCGCCTCACCTCTCTGCTGATTCCTTACGCGCTGCCGATTCCGTACGCGCTGCCCGCTCCCGCCCGCGCGACCGCTCCCGTACGAGCCGGGGCGACCGCCCCGCGAGCCGGGGCAGCCGCCTGCTGAGCGGGGGCGACCGCCCTGCTACTGCGGCGGGTTGCCGTGTTTGCGGCGGGGCAGGTCGGCGTCCTTGGCGGCCAGCATGGTGACCGCGCGGCAGAGCACCGCGCGGGTCTCGCGGGGGTCGATGACGTCGTCGACGAGGCCGCGTTCGGCCGCGTAGTAGGGGTGGACCAGCTCCTTGCGGTACTCCTTGATCTTCTGCGCGCGCATCTCCCCGGGGTCCGCGGCGGCGGCGATCTCACGCCGGAAGACCACGTTGGCGGCGCCCTCGGCCCCCATCACGGCGATCTCGTTGGTCGGCCAGGCGAGCGCGATGTCGGCGCCGATGGAGCGCGAGTCCATCACGATGTAGGCGCCGCCGTAGGCCTTGCGGAGGACCACCGAGACCCGGGGGACGGTGGCGTTGCAGTAGGCGTACAGGAGCTTGGCGCCGCGCCGGATGATGCCCTCGTGCTCCTGGTCCACGCCCGGCAGGAAGCCCGGCACGTCGACCAGGGTCACCAGCGGGATGCTGAAGGAGTCGCAGAACTGCACGAAGCGGGCGCCCTTCTCGCTCGCCCTGATGTCGAGGACCCCGGCGAAGGCGTTCGGCTGGTTGGCGACCACGCCGACCACATGCCCGTCGAGGCGGGCGAGCGCGCAGACCAGGTTGGGCGCCCAGGAGGCGTGCACCTCCAGGTACTCGCCGTCGTCCACGACCTCCTCGATCACCTCCCGGACGTCGTAGGCGCGGTTGCCGTCGGCCGGCACCACCTCGGTGAGCCGCTCGCCGGGCCGGTCGGCGGGGTCGGCGCTCGGCAGGTGCGGCGGCATGCTGCGGTTGTTGGACGGCAGGAAGGACAGCAGGTAGCGGACCTCGGCGAGGCAGGTCTCCTCGTCGTCGTAGGCGAAGTGGGCCACCCCGGAGGTACCGGCGTGCACCTCGGCGCCGCCGAGCCCGTTCTGGCTGATCTCCTCGCCGGTGACCGCCTGGACGACATCGGGCCCGGTGATGAACATCTGGGAGGTGTCGCGGACCATGAAGACGAAGTCGGTGAGCGCGGGGCTGTAGGCGGCGCCGCCCGCGCAGGGGCCGAGCATCACCGAGATCTGCGGGATGACGCCGGAGGCACGGGTGTTGCGCTGGAAGATGCCGCCGTAGCCCGCGAGCGCGGAGACGCCCTCCTGGATCCGGGCGCCCGCGCCGTCGTTGAGCGAGACCAGCGGCGCCCCGGCGGCCAGCGCCATGTCCATGATCTTGTGGATCTTGGCGGCGTGCGCCTCGCCGAGGGCGCCGCCGAAGATCCGGAAGTCGTGGGCGTAGACGAAGACCGTCCGGCCCTCGACCGTGCCCCAGCCGGTCACCACCCCGTCGGTGTACGGCTTCTTCGCCTCCAGGCCGAAGCCGGTCGCCCGGTGCCTGCGCAACTGCTCGACCTCGGTGAAGCTGTTCTTGTCGAGCAGCAGGTCGATCCGCTCACGCGCCGTCAGCTTGCCCTTGGCGTGCTGGCGTTCGGTGGCCCGCGGGTCGGGACCCTGCCGGGCCTCCTCCTTGCGCGCGCCGAGTTCCGCGGCGAGTGCGCGCGGGTGGTCGGTGTCCTCGGTGGCTGTGGCCATGGTTTCCCTTCCCCCAGTGGTGGCGTACGCGCCCGGCTGTCATCCGGTCGCGGGTACCCGGAGCGCGGCGGCTGCCGCGTGCCCCGGGCGGGCGGCGGTGTTGTGCACGGTCCAGTCCGGCGGGCGGGCGGCGAGGCCGCCGCTGCCCAGGTAGTCCGCGGCGAGCGGCCGGGCGAGCCCGGTGCCGAGTCCCTTGAGGTAGGCCTCCTTGCGGGTCCACAGCAGGGCGAAGGCGTCCGGGCGCTCCGACTCCGGCAGGGCGGTGAGTTCGGCCCGCTCGGCGGGGTGCAGCGAGGGCAGGCACCGCTCGACGGTGCGCACCCCCGGCACCCGCTGGACGTCCACGCCCACCGGATCGGCGGCGAGGGCGATGGCGACCAGGCCGTGGCTGTGCGAGAGCGAGAAGTGCACCGGCACCGGCGAGCCGAGCAGCCGGGGCTTGCCGCGCCGCCCGCCCTCGCGGCCGAACTCCAGCCGCTCGGGCGCCAGTCCAGTGTGGTCGGCGAGCAGCCGCCGCAGGACCAGATGGGCGCTCTCGTACTGCCTGCGGTCGGCGGGGCGCCTGAAGAGGCGGGCCCGGCGCCGCTCCTCGGGGCCGAGCGCCTCGGGTCCCGCCTCGGCACGGGTGGCCGGGATCCCCTCCTGGGTGAGGGAGTCGAAGATCCAGAGCCGGTAGGTGCCGGGCGCGGGCAGCGGTGCACGGGTGAGCGTCACGGCAGGAGACCTCCGGTCCGGGGGCGGCGGTGGCCGCCGCCCTGTGCGGCCAAGGGCCCGGGGTACGCCTCGGGCCCCGCTCGACGGCGGGCGGTGCGGAAGACCCCGGCGGGCGGCACGGCCGCTCACTCCCGGCCGGTGTGGGTGAGGCAGTCCTCCAGGAAGGCCAGCGAGCGCAGATGGTACGCGCGGGCCGCCCAGCCCAGGCTGATGTTGTGCCCGGCATCGGGCTGACGCTCCACCAGGACCCGTGGTGAGGCGGTGAGTTGGGCGGCCAGGTCGGCCAAGTCCTGTTCGCCGTGGCGCCACCAGGCCTCGTGCTCGGCGAAGGTGAGCCGCACCGGCACGCTGATCCGGGGCGCCAGGGCGGCGAACAGCTCGGGCCAGCGGGCGAGTTCACCCGCCTCGCGGGCCGGGACCGGGGCGACCAGGCCGGTGCTCTTGGCGAAGGTGTTCGGCGGGTAGAGCCGCAGCGGACCCCAGTGCCGCAGGGTGTTCCTGCGGGTGGTCCGGCCCTGGTCCGGCACGACGGCGTAGCGGTGGCCGCAGCCCGAGACGTCGAGTCCGAGCAGGGCGCGGTCCGGCTCGGCCCCGGCGGCGGTGGCCATCACCAGGGCGCCGCCGAGCGAGTGGGCGAGCAGGAAGAGCCCGGCCCCGTGGGCGTAGTGCCGGCGGAAGTCGTCGAGGGCGGCGTGCAGCACCACCGCCTGCTCGCCGAGGGTGAGTCCCTCGGGGAGCCAGGCGGCGGAGCTGCCGTAGCCGGGGCGGTCCACCGACAGGACGGTGTAGCCGAGTTGGGCGCCGAGCGTCATCAGGGACTGCTCCGGGTGGGCCTGCCCGTCGAAGTACCCGGCGCTCATGCCGCCGCCGTGCACCGCGACCACGGTGGCCCGGGGCGGGCCCTGCTCGGGCTCGCTCAGCAGCGCGGAGAGGTCGAGGCCGCCCGCGTCGAGGGTGATCCGGCGGACTCCGGTGGAGAAGGCGCCGGGTACGGGCGGGTCCGGTGCCGGGGGCTCCGGTGCGGGCGGGTCCGTGTCGCCGGTGGGCGTGCTGCCGAGCGCCGTCATGGCCGGGTCTCCCGAGGCCTCGAAGGGGCGAGGCCGGGGCCTCGCAGGGGGGCGGGCGGTGTGCCGGGTGCGCCACGTACCCGGCACACCGCCCTGGGGGTCCGGCACCCGTGCGGGCGGGCGCCGGTGCTCACGGCGGTCGGGATCAGGCGGACGACGCCTCGCCGAACCACTGGCGTACGGCATCCGTCAGCCCCTCGGTGGTCTCCCCGGCCCAGGCCACATAGCCGTCCGGGCGGACCAGGAGGGCGCGGACGCCGTCGAGGCGGTCGGCGTCGCCGGGGGCGGACTTGAGGGTGGCCGTGACGGTGGTGAGCCGGTCGGTCAGCCCCCCGCCCGCCGCGCGGACCCCGGCGTCGTCGGCGAGGTCGAGCAACAGGCCCCGCCCGCCGTGCAGTTCGGCGAAGACGGCGCTCTCGCCCTCCTTGCCGACCAGGGTGTGCTCGCCGAGCCGGTGGCCGGTGAGCGGGTGGGCGCCCTCGGGGGCCGCGTAGTGCACGTCGAGGTGGCTGACGACCCCGGCCAGGTGCTGCTTGACCTCCTCGTGGCCGAGGAGTTCGGCGATGACCGTGCGCAGCGGGTCGGCCGGTTCGCCGCCGAGGAAGACGAAGCCCTGGGCGCGGGTGTTCATCAGCAGGCGGCTGCCGACCGCGTGCCGCTCGGTGTGGTAGCTGTCGAGCAGCCCCGCGGGTGCCCGCCCGGTGACGGTGGCCGCCAGCTTCCAGCCGAGGTTGGCGGCGTCCTGCACACCGGTGCTCAACCCCTGGCCCCCGGCGGGGAGATGGATGTGCGCGGCGTCCCCGGCGAGCAGCACCCGGCCGCGGCGGTAGCTGTCGACCTGGCGGGCGGCGTCGGAGAAGGAGCTGACCCAGTCGGCGCCGCCGTGGCTGATGTCCTCGCCGGTGATGTGCTGCCAGGCGGCGGCGACCTCCTCGAAGGTGACGCTCTCGTCGCGGTCGCGGGCGGGGGTGCCGTGCGGGCAGACGATGATCCGGTCCACGCCCTCGGCGAGCGGGGCCGCCATCACCATCCCGTGCGGCAGGCGCTCGCCGAGGAAGCGGGGCTTGAGGTTCAGGCCGGTGACGTCGGCGAGGAACATCGCGCGGGTCGCGGGCAGTCCGGGGAAGGCGAAACCGGCCGCCTTGCGGACCTGGCTGCCGCCGCCGTCGCAGCCGACCAGATAGCCGGCGCGCAGGGTGCGTACGCCCTCGGGGGTGCCGAAGGTGACCTCGACGCCCTCGCCGGTGAGGAAGCCCTCGGCCAGCTCCAGGAACTCCCAGCCGCGGCGGATGTCCGCGCCGAGTCCGCCCGCCCACTCCTCCAGGACCGCCTCGGTCTGGTACTGCGGGATGCCGCGGGCGCCGAAGTGGGCGCCGGGCAGGGTGGTGAAGTCGAACTGCAGGCCGCCGAAGTGGCCCATCGGGCTGGTCTCCAGGGTCTCGCCCTGGCCGAAGCGGGGCAGCAGCCCGCGCTGGTCGAAGATCTCCATCGCGCGGGCGGTGAAGCCGAGCCCGCGGGACTGCCCGGTGGGCTCGGCGAGCCGTTCGGCGACGATGACGCGGGCGCCGCCGAGCCGGAGTTCACCGGCGAGCATCAGCCCGGTCGGTCCGGCGCCGACGATGACGACATCGGCGTCCACCGCGGTCCCCTGTGCTGTCCCTGCCATGGTTTCGGTCCCTTCGTGAGGTGTGGGCGTGCGGGTGGTGCCCGGCACGGTGGGGGGGCGGTGCCTTCGGGGCGGTGGGTCTCCTCAGGCGGTGGCCTCCCACCCCGGTCCGAGTGCCTCGGCGGGCGGTGGGGTCCCGGTGGAGCCCGCCCAGGCGACATGCCCGTCGGGCCGTACCAGGACGGAGTCCTTGTCGGTCAGCGGCCCCTCCTCGGGGCGGCCGGTGAGCGTGCTGAGACGGGCCCCGTCCGGCACGTCCACGCCCGGGTTGATCCACACTCCGCGTCCGGTGCGCAGCAACTCGCTGACGGACACCCGGCCCTGAGGGCTCGTCAGGACGGTGTGCGGCAGCCGGGCGCCGAGCAAGGGGTGCGCGGGGCCCGGGAGTTGGTAGCGGATGTCGAGTCCGCTGATCATCCCGGCCAGGTGCGCGCGGACCTTCTCGTGGCGGATGAGTTCGGTCAACAGGGTGCGCAGCGGCTCCACTTCGGGGCCGCCGAGCAGCAGCATGGCCTGCGCCCTGATGTTGCCGAGGACCCGGCGGCCGACCGCGTGCCGCTCGGTGTGGTAGCTGTCGAGCAGCGCCTCGTCGCCGGGGTCCCGCAGCTGCCGGGCGAGCTTCCAGCCGAGGTTGAAGGCGTCCTGGAGGCCGAGGTTGAGGGCCTGCCCGCCGATCGGCATCTGCACATGGGCGGCGTCGCCCGCGAAGAGGATGCGCCCGCGCCGGTAGTGCACCAGCTGCCGGGAGGCGTCGCCGAAGGTGTTCACCCACAGCGGGGTGCCGCCGGAGATGTCCTCCCCGGTGACCTGCTTCCAGGCCGCCACGACCTCCCCGAACTCGGCC
This sequence comes from Streptomyces physcomitrii, assembly GCF_012273655.1. GTDB lineage: Bacteria > Actinomycetota > Actinomycetes > Streptomycetales > Streptomycetaceae > Streptomyces > Streptomyces physcomitrii. The sequence goes on from NZ_JAAWWP010000008.1 coordinate 242,156, forward strand.
TCCCCGGTGCGGGGTTGGGCGGTCGAGCCGAAGACGTGGGCCATCACCCGGGTCACCCCGTCGCCCCGCCGGGCGGCGATGGCCAGGCCCCGCGGCAGCCGCTCGAAGCGCCGATCGGGTACCTCGATGCCGTCCACGTCGGCGCGCAGCAGCTCCCGGGTGGCGCTCTGCCCGGGGAAGACGACCCCGGTCAGCCTGCGGACGGTGCCCTCCTCGCCGTCGCAGGCCACCAGGTGGCGGCCGCGCACCAGGACGCGCCTGCCGCCAGGTCCGGTGGCCTCGGCCTCGACGTACTCCGCCTGGTCGCCCGGGTTCAGCGCGTGCACCTGGTGGCCGCGGCGGATGTCCGCGCCGAGGCCGAGCGCCCACTCCTGGAGCAGTTCCTCGGTGCGGAACTGCGGCACCTTCCACTGGCCCGGATAGCGGCTGGGCAGCGTCAGATCGAGCGGGATGCCGCCGAAGTGGCCGCGCGGCTCCTGCGGCGGGGTGCCGAGGCCGGCCAGCAGTCCCCGGCTGTCGAGGATCTCCATGGTGCGGGCGTGCAGGGTGGAGGCCCGCGACTCGGTCGTGGGCGCCTCGCGCTGTTCGAGCACCACCACCTCGGCGCCGCCCAGCCGGAGTTCACCCGCGAGCAGGAGCCCGACCGGACCGGCGCCGACGATGATGACCTGGGTCTCCAGGCGGTCCGCGGTGTCCATCAGCCCTGGCGCTCCGCGTGGTCCTTGGCGTGGTTCAGGGTGGCGGTGCTGTTGGTGGACAGCGCGCCCTGCACATAGGCGCGGGCGTCGGCGACGGTGGCGTCGGCGCCGAGGATCTTCTCGATGTTCTCGGGGCGCAGGGTGACGGTGTGCTGGGAGGAGGCGGTGGTGTGGGTGCCGGTGGGATCCTCCTCGAAGGTCCAGATCCCGGTGTGCAGGGTCATCAGCGCGGGCAGGGTGACCTGCTTGTAGGCGATGCGGTGGTGGGGGAAGGTGACCCGGTAGGACTTGGTGGTGTGGGTGGAGCCGTCCTTGGCCCGGGTGTCCATCTCCAGCTCCTGGAGGCCGGGGGTGTCCTCGGCGAGCCGCACCCGTGCGACGTGCGGGAGCCGCTCGTCCCACTTGTCGGCCTGGTCGATGAAGTCGTACGCGTCCTTGGCGGCGCCCTCGATCCGCACCGTGTCCGTGAACGAGAACGTCAACTCCTCAGCGGCGTGCGCGAGTTCGACGTTCTCCTTCAGCCCGGCCAGTTCCTTGGTGCTGTTCTTGTCGACCGCCGTCTCGATCCACAGCAGATCGTGCGGGTCGTCGCCGATGGCCTTGAAGGCGTGCAGCAGCCGCACCCGCGAGGAGCCGGCGCCCTGCGGCTCGATGATCCAGGTGCCGTTCATCTCCGCCACGGGGGCGGGGCTGACCTCCTGGCGGAAGGTGATCCGCAGGCTCTCCTCGTCCAGCGTCCGGTGCGAAGTCCAGTTCTTGGCCTCGCCGTTGGCGGTGGCCCAGATGTGGATCCGCTCCTCGCCGGGGCCGAGGTCCTCGCGGTCGACGTAGATGGTCGGGGGGAAGATGCGGGGCCAGTTGGCCACCTCGGCGAGCAGCCGGTACACGGCCGCCGCCGGCGCCGCGATGGTGATCTCGTGCTCGACCTCACGGGTCGTCATAGCCACAACTCCAGTACAGGTGAAGGGGGGTGCGGGGGTTGCCGTACGGGCGTCAGAAGTTGCCGAGTCCACCGCAGACGTTCAGCGCCTGGGAGGTGAGGGAGGCGGCGGTGTCGGAGGCGAGGTAGCCGACGAGCCCGGCGACCTCCTCCGGGGTGGAGTAGCGGCCGAGGGGGATCTTCGCCTGGAACTTCTCCAGGATCGCCGCCTCGCTGGTGTCGTAGGCGTCCGCGTAGCCCTGGCGCACCCGCTGGGCCATGGGGGTCTCGACGTAGCCGGGGCAGACCGCGTTCACGGTGATCCCGGTCGGCGCCAGTTCATTGCCCAGCGCCTTGGTGAACCCGACGACGCCGTGCTTGGAGGCCGAGTACGGGGCGCCGAGGACGACACCCTGCTTACCGGCCGTGGAGGCGATGTTGATGATCCGGCCCCGGCTCTTGGCACGCATGCCGCCCGCGTTCAGGACCTCCTTGGTCATGCGGAAGACGCTGGTGAGGTTGGTCTCGATGACATCGGCCCACAGCTCGAAGGGGATGTCCGCGGTCACCCCGCCACCCGAGCGGCCCGCGTTGTTGACCAGCACGTCCACCGTCCCGAAGCGGTCCACGGCGGCCTGCACGAAGGCCCGCACCGAAGCGTCCTCCCGCACGTCCAGGACGGTGCCGTCCACGTCCAGGCCCTCGGCGGTCAGTTCCTTGACGGTCGCCGCGACCCGGTCGGCGTCCCGGGCCCCGAGGAAGACCCGGTGCCCCTGCTCGGCGAGCAGCCGCACACTCGCCAGTCCGATACCACTGGTGCCGCCCGAGACGAGGGCGAGGCGGCCGTTCTCCTGGGTGTTCTCGGTCATGGTGAAGGTTCCTTCGGGCTCAGGCCGCACCGGCGGTGGACAGGTGGGCGTTGACGGCGTCGATGAGGGCGCGCGGGGTGTCCGCGTCGGTGATGACCTCGTCGTCCAGCGAGATGCCGTACTCGCGCTCGATGGCGCCGCCGGTCTCCAGGAGGGCGAGGGATTCGTAGCCGAGGACCTCGAACTCGGTGTCGAGGATCTCGCCGTCCAGGTCGACGCCCTCGGCGGCGCCGGCGGACTGCAGCAGGATCCGCTTCAGGTCGTCGAGGGTGAACGCGGCGGTGGCCATGGGGTGTCCTTCCATCGGGATGTCACGGGGCGAGCGGGGCGGCGCGGGGACGGGGAGCCGGCGCGCACTCAACTGCGCGGCGGGGCAGGGTGGTTCACTCGGGGCCGCAGACCACGAGCGCGGAGTTGAAGCCGCCGTGCCCGCGCGCGAGGACCAGCGCGGTGCGCAGCTTCGCGGGCCGCGGCTGGGCGAGGACGAGGTCGAGCCCGTACTCGGGGCAGGGCTCCACATGCACGGTCGGCGGGATCACCTGGTCGCGCAGGGCGAGCAGGGCCGCGGTGACGTCCAGCGGCGCGGCCCCCGAGTACAGCCGCCCGGTCATGGTCTTCGGCGCGGTCACCGGGACGCCGCGGATCCCGAAGAGCGCGGTGAGCGCCTCGGCCTCGGCGCGGTCGGCGGCGGGTTCGCCCGCGGCGTCCGCGAAGACCACGTCGATGTCGGCGGCGTCCACGCCCGCGTCCGCGAGCGCCGTCCGCGCGGCCCGGAGCAGGGCGGGCGGGCGTCCGCTGCCCGGCCTCGGGTCGAAGGTGGCGCCGTAGCCGAGGATCCGGCCGTGCACCCGGGCGCCGCGGGCACGGGCCGCCTCGGCGTCCTCCATGATCAGGATGGCGCCGCCCTCACCGGGCACATAGCCGCGGGCCTCCCGGTCGAAGGGCAGATAGGCGCGGGCCGCCTCGGCGCTGGTGGACATCCGGCCGCCGGAGAGCTGCGCCACCCAGCCCCAGGGGCAGAGCGAGGCGTCGACCGCGCCGGTGACGATCAGCGGGGTGCCCCGGCGGATCTGCCGCCGCGCCTGGGCGAGGGCGTCGAGCCCGCCGGCCTGGTCGCTGACCACCACCCCGCTCGGGCCCTTCATGCCGTTGCGGATGGAGATCTGGCCGCTGTTGACCGCGTAGAACCAGGCGAAGGACTGGTACGCGGAGACGAACTGGCTGCCCTGGCTCCAGAGTTTGCGCAGCTCGCCCTGGCCGAACTCGAAGCCGCCGGAGGAGCTGGCGGTGACCACGCCCATGTCGAAGGAGGGCAGTTCGGCGGGGGTGATGCCCGCGTCGGCCAGCGCCCAGTCGGCCGCCGCGAGCGCCATCCGGGTCATCCGGTCGGTCTGCGGGATCAGCCTGCTCGGCAGGTGGTCCTCGGCGACGAACCCGGGTACCTCGCCCGCGAGTTGGGCCGGATAGCCGGAGGGGTCGAAGTGGGTGAGGCGGGCGATGCCGCTCTTGCCGCCGAGGGTGGCGGCCCAGTAGTCGCGCAGGCCGAGGCCGTTGGGCGCGGCGACCCCGATTCCGGTGATGACCGCCGGTGCGCTCATGCCGGGCTCCTCTCCGGGCGGGCGAGCACCATCGCGCTCTGGAAGCCGCCGAATCCGCTGCCGACCGAGAGCACCGCGTCGGTGCGCTGCTCGCGGGCGTGCAGGGGGACGTAGTCGAGGTCGCACTCCGGGTCGGGGGTGGTGAGGTTGGCGGTCGGCGGCACCGTGTGGTGCTCCATCGCGAGCGCCGAGGCGGCGATCTCGATGGAGCCGATCGCGCCGAGGGAGTGGCCCACCATCGACTTGATGGAGCTGACCGGGGTCGCGTAGGCGTGCGCGCCGAGGCTCTTCTTGAAGGCGGCCGTCTCGTGCCGGTCGTTCTGCTTGGTGCCGGAGCCGTGCGCGTTGACGTAGTCGATGGCCTCCGGGGCGAGCCGCGCCTCGTCGAGGGCGAGCCGGATCGCCTCGGCCATCTCCGCGCCGTCGGGGCGCAGTCCGGTCATGTGGTACGCGTTGGAGCGGGTGGCGTAGCCCGCGAGTTCGGCGTAGACGTGCGCGCCGCGGCGGCGGGCCGACTCCCACTCCTCCAGGACGAAGAAGGCGCTGCCCTCGCCGAGCACGAAGCCGTTGCGGGTGCCGTCGAAGGGCCGCGAGGCGTGCTCCGGGTCGTCGTGGCGCGGGGTGGTGGCCTTGATGGCGTCGAAGCAGGCCATGGTGATGGGCGAGATGGGGGCGTCGGAGGCCCCGGCGACCATCACGTCCACCGAGCCCTCGCGGACCAGTTCCAGGGCGTAGCCGAGGGCGTCGATGCCCGAGGTGCAGCCGGTGGAGACCACGGTGCTGGGGCCCTCGGCGCCCACCGCCCAGGCGACCTCGGCGGCGAAGGAGCTGGGCACCAGGTGGTTGTAGAGGTGCGGCACCGCGTAGGCGTGGTCGACCAGGTCGAGCCGGCCGCCGTCGCTGACCACCCGGTACTCCTCGTCCAGGCCCATGGTCGCGCCGACCGCGCTGCCGACGGTGACGCCGGTGCGGTGCGGCTCCAGGGCCGCGGTCTCCAGGCCGCTGTCGGCGAGGGCGCCGCGGGCGGCGACCACGGCCAGCTGGGCGGCGCGGTCCATGCGGCGCACCTCGTGCGGGCTCAGCCCGTGCGCGTACGGGTCGAAGTCGATCTCGGCGGCGACCCGGGAGCGGAAGGGCGCGGGATCGAAGAAGGTGATGCCGCGGGTGGCGGTGCGGCCCTCGCTGAGCAGGCTCCAGAAGTTCTTGGTGCCGACACCACCGGGGGCGAGGACCTCCATCCCGGTGATCACGACTCTGCGCCCGGGCACCTCACGCCTCCCAGGTGTAGAAGCGCTGGGCCATCGCGTCGGCCGGGGAGCGCCAGGTGGCGGGGTCGTAGGCCTCGATGAAGGGCTTGAGGTCCTGGCTGATGCCGATGAAGCGCGGGTCGGTCTTGGCCTCCTCGATGCGCTCGCCGCCGTTGTCCTCGTCGAAGTCCTGGAGGTGGAAGTACAGGCCCTTGTACGCGAAGAGCTGGCGGCGCCGCGTACCCATGCGGTGCGGCATTTCCGTGGCGTCGAATTCACCGAAGAGCCCGGCCACGTCCTTGCTCGAACCGAGGTCCATCCGGGCGACGATCAGCGTGCTGTGCATATCTTCTCGCTCCTTGGCAGTTGCGGTCTGTGCGGCACTCGGCTGCGCCCGCGAAAGCGCCGCCCCCGCGCCGGAGACACAAACCGGCCCGGGAATTGCATTCACGAATCCATTCGGCCGCCCATGGGAGCTCGGCGGTGTTCTGCGGCCCGCCGCAGGCACTTTTCCGGCACTCGGTGAAAAGGAGTGGCGGGGAAGTGCCTTACCGGCGGCCGCCCCCCGGTGACATCGCCCGGTGTGGTAAATGGTTCTTCCAAAGCCCGCGTCCTACAAGGCGCCCTTGTGCATTTCTCGGTACGGAATCGTCAGGTACCGCAGAGCCGCCCCCGCAATGTCAGAGGACCGCCAGGCGAACGTCAGGAAGCGGCACGGACGGGTCAGGGAAGTGACCGGACGCCACCCGGGAGGCGGCTGGGGCGGGGGCGCGAGCGGGTGCGCGGGGTGGTGCCGGGTCAGCCGGGGCGCCCGGGCCGGTACGGGCGCGGGGGCGCACACCGGTTTCGGGCATGACCCGGAGGCGTACCGGTACACCGGCACGCCCCCGTGGCGTCAGGGATCCCGGCGGCGCGGCCGCCGCCCGCTCAGCCGACCCGCATGGTGGCCATCATCCCCATCGCCGCGTGGTCGATCATGTGGCAGTGGTAGACGAAGTCCCCCCGGTAGCCGCCGAAGGTGGCCTGCACCTTGACCGTCTCCCCCGGGGCGAGCCGCACGGTGTCCTTCAGGCCGCTCTCCGGACCGGCCGTCACCGGCTGGCCGTTGCGCTCCACCACCCTGAACTGCACCAGGTGCACATGGAAGTTGTGGCTGCCGCGGTCGTTGGCGTTGCGGATGGACCACAACTCGGTGGAGCCGAAGGGGATTTCGGCGTCGACCCGCCCCTCCTCATAGGCCTTGCCGTCGATCAGGCCGATGCCGTCCGCGCCCATCAGGAGCTCGATCTCCCGGGTGCGGTCCGGCGCCGGGAGCGGCGGCAGCGAGCGCAGGGTGTCCGGGATCCGGCTGCGGTCCTCGGCCCGCTCGCCGACCCGGAATTCGAGCAGGTCGCCGATCTGGTCCTCGGGCCCGGGCGGGCTGGCCACCGCGTTCTTCAGGACGAGCCTGGTGCCGGCCGCGTACCGCGCGAAGTCGACCACGATATCGGCGCGTTCACCGGAGGAGAGGGTGAGCGAGGCGGTGGTGAAGGGCTTGGCGAGCAGTCCGCCGTCGGAGCCGATCTGCACATAGGAGGAGCCGTCGGAGAGCCGCAGGTCGAGGGTGCGCAGATTGGAGGTGTTGACGATCCGGAAGCGGTACTTGCGGGCGGCGACGGCGAGATACGGATAGGCGACGCCGTTGGCCAGCATCAGATTGCGGTCCTTGCCGTCGTTCATGGCGTAGACGATCTGCCCGGCCTCGTCGAGGCGGATGTCGCGGATCGCGATCGGCACGTCGTAGGCGCCCGAGGGCAGCGGCAGCCGCTGCTCGGTCTCGTCGGTGAGCAGATACAGGCCGGTCAGCCCGCGGAAGACGGTCTCGGACTCCTGGTGGTGGGCGTGGTCGTGGAACCAGAGGTTGGCGTGCGCCTGCTCGTTGGGGTAGGTGTACGTGCGGCTCGCGCCCGGCTGGACCAGGTCCATCGGCCCGCCGTCGCTGGACTCGGGCACATGGCCGCCGTGCAGATGGACCGAGGTCGGCACGGTCAGCTCGTTGACCTGCCGGATCACGGTGCGGCGGCCCCGTACCGCCTTGATCACCGGCGGGGCGAAGCAGCCGTCGAAGGTCCGCACCCGGGTCTTCAGGCCCGGCACGATCTCGCACTCCGTCTCCCGCTGGCGCAGCTCGTACGTCTCCGCGCGGGCGGTGCGGCGGCGCGGGCTCAGCACGGGCAGCGCGGGCAGCGGCCGGGTGAACTTCACCAGCGCCGAGACGTCGAGGTCGGCGGCCCCGGCGGCGGCCTCCCCGGCCGCCTCCCCGGGCGCGGCGGCCCCGGCCTCGGTGCCGCCGAGCAGCGGTACGGCGAGCCCGGCGGCGCCGAGGGTGCCGGTGAGGGCGGCGCCGGAGCGGAGTGCGGTTCTGCGGGTGAACATGTCTTCTCCCCGTTGAGACGACGACAGCGGGGGCCGGGCGGCGTCCGGCCCGGCCCTTCTTCGGTGCGAGACGACGGCGAACGCCCGGCCCCGTCGGAGGGCCGGGCGTCGCCGCGGCTGGCCGGCCCGGAACTCCCGGGCCGGGCAGGGGTGTTACTCGCCCGCCGAGCGGGTGTGCACGACCCGGTAGGTGTTGGAGTCCACCGAGGTGATCAGCGAGCGGACGGTGGCCTCGGCCTCCTTGCGCTCGGCCGAACGCTCGCCCTCCGGCTGGGAGTTGAAGGCGTCGTAGGCCTCCTTGCTCGCCCACTGGGAGTAGGCGACCACGAAGGAGCCTTCGAGTCCGCGGGCGGCCCGGCCCTTGAGGACGGAGTGCGAGCGGTAGCCGTCGACCTTCAGGAAGTGGTCCTGGGAGAGCGCCTCGACGAGCGCGTCCTGGTTCTCCTTCTCCACCCCGAAGACCGTGATGACGGTGTAGTCGTCGCGGTCCGGGGAGATCTCGGTGACGCCGTTCAGCTCCGGGGCGCGCTGGGTGTAGACGATGTCGTTCTGCAGCAGCCGGATCGAGGTGGTCATCTCGCCGAAGACCGGCAGCGTGCGGTGCTTGAACTCCTCGCCCGCGTACCGCTTCTCGAGGTCCTCGCCGCTGCGCCACTGGATGAAGTTCGCGGTGCCCGGCTGGTCGACGCCCGCGTGCACGGTGCTGGAGATCCAGCCCTCGTAGGTGGCGGCGTCGACGATCTTGCGCATCTCACCGAGCAGCTTCTCCTGCTTCTCGGGGGCGTCCGCGGTGAAGAGGTTGAGCACGGTCAGGTAGCCGTCTTCGGTGGAGATCTTGGGCATGCTGTCGTCGCTTCCTTCTCGGAGGGTGGGAGAGCAGAGGTACGTGGCGGGGCGGGGCCCCGGGGGCTCAGTCGGCGGTGCCGAACCAGTGGTCGAGGGCCTCGGGGAGCCCCTCGGCGCCCGAGCCCGCGGGGGCGGCCCAGGCGACATAGCCGTCGGGGCGCACCAGCAGGGCGTCCAACTCGGCGCCGATGCCGTGGCTTTCGGCGGTGACGACCTCGACGCGGCCGGCGTGGCCCTCGGCCGCCTTGCGGGCCTCGGCGCTGCCGGAGAGGTCGAGCAGGACGCCCCGGCCCTCGGCGAGCAGGGCGAAGACGGTGGTCTTCTCGCCGCCGACGGCCAGCTCGCGGTCGGGCAGGCGGCGGCCGAGCAGCGGGTGCTCGCCGGGGACGGTGGAGTGCCGGATGTCGAGGCCGGTGACCATGCCGACCAGGTGCTTGCGGACCACCTCGTACCCGGCCAGCTCACCCATCACGTCGACCAGCGGCTTCATCTCCTCGCCGCCGAGGTAGAGGCTGCGCTGGGCGAGGGTGTTGACGAGGATGCGGCGGCCGACCGGGTGCCGCTCCTCGTGGTAGGTGTCGAGCAGCCCCTCGGGCGCCTTGCCCTTGAGGTCCAGGGCGAGCTTCCAGCCGAGGTTGACCGCGTCCTGGATCCCGGCGCTCATGCCCTGGGCGCCGATCGGCAGATGGATGTGGGCGGCGTCGCCCGCGACGAAGACCCGGCCGCTGCGGTAGGCCTCCGCCTGGCGGCTGACGTCGGTGGTGGAGCTGACCCAGTGCGGGGTGGCGCCGCTGATGTCCTCGCCGCACAGCCGCTGGAAGGCCTCGGAGGCCTCCTCGAAGGTGATCGGCTCGGCCGACTCGCGCAGCGGCTGCGTACGGTCGAAGTAGATGATGCGGCTGCGGTCGGGCCCGAGCGGCAGCACCATCACCATGCCGCCGGGGACCTTCTCGCCGATGAACCGGGGGCGCAGCTGGATCCCGGAGATGTCCGCGAAGCGCAGCTCGATCTCCGCCTCGCTGCCCGGGAAGCCGATCCCGGCGGCCTTGCGGACGACGCTGCGGGCGCCGTCGCAGCCGACCACGTACCGGCCGCGCAGCCGGGACTCGCCCTCCCCGGTGCGCACCTGGAGGGTGACGCCCTCACCGTCGTCGTCGAGGCCGGTGACCTCGACACCGCGGCGGATCTCGGCGCCCTTCTCGCGGGCCCACCCGGCGAGGACGCCCTCGGTGCGCGACTGCGGAATTCCGCGGGCGCCGTAGGAACCGCCCTCGACGATCTGGAAATCGAGCGGCACTCCGCCGAAATGCCCGAACGGGATGACGTCGACCTGACCGAAACGGGCGAGGAGTCCGCGCTGGCCGAATTCCTCGATGGTCCGCGCGGAGAAACCGAGGGCGCGGGACTGCTGGATCGGTTCTTCGAGCCTGTCGACCACGAGGGCCGAAATTCCGTGCAGCCCGAGTTCCCCGGCGAGCATCAGTCCCGTGGGTCCGGCACCGACAATGATCACGTCCGCGTCAAAGTTTTCCATCTGCCCTCTCCCGACGGTGTTGCCTCATTCTTCCCAGGAATGCGGCAAGGGGTAAACAGTCGTCAAGTACAGGCCTTGGGGCGGCTACTACAGGCCTTCGACAGGAACGTCAGATCCATGACAGGAAGCCTGGCAGGCCACGAATGGCGGGCAATCCTTCAGGTATGACGCCAAGCGAATCGACCGCCGAAATCGCGGAACTCCTGGACCGGTACCTGATCACCCTGGACGACGAGAAGCTGGACGACGACTGGACGCGGAGCCTGTTCACCGAGGACGCCTCGGTGACCTTCCCGGTCGGCGGCCACCAGGGCGCCGCGGGCATGGGCGCCTTCCACCAGCGGACCCTGGACGCCTTCACCTGTACCCAGCACATGGGCACCCACGCCTTCGTCGAGATCGAGGGCGGCGGCGACACGGCCCGGCTGCGCGCCAACTGCACCTCGACCCATGTCCACCGCCCGGAGAACGCCGCGGAGCTGGGCCCGCTCTTCCAGACCGGCACCTTCGTGGACGGCCGCGCCCGCAGGACCCCCGAGGGCTGGCGGCTGTCGGCGCTGAGCTTCCGCCTGATGTGGAAGCACGGCACCCCGCCGGGCGGCAAGGGCCGGTAGCGCACCCGCACGGGCCCGTCCGCCGGGGGCGGGCCCGCACACCCCCGCCCGGAACGTCCCCCGGCACACGGGAAGCGGGGCGCCGCTCGGACGCCCCGCTTCCTCTGCGTACCCGTACGTACCCGCACGTCCCCGCACGGATCGGTACGCGCTCACCCCTCGCGTACGGAGCCGCGCACGGCGGCCGAAGTACCCGCCCCCGCTCAGCTGTTGAGGCTCATCACCCGGTCCACGGCGATCTCGACCACGACCCGGCCCGGCGGATTGGGCGGCGGCGAGAGGTAGCGGGCGGCGTAGCGGCGGGCGCCCTCGGTGACCCGTACGGGGTCCTCGGAGACCGTGGCGGCGCCCTCCAGGGTGACCCACTTGAACCCGGCGACCTGGCAGAGCGCGGCCCGGCCGCCCGGCGCCGCGAGCACATTGCGCACCTTGCGGGAGTCCCGCACGGTCATCACCCGGGCGAGCCCCGACCGCGCGTCCCAGGTGAAGCGGACGGCGACCACATGCGGGGTGCCGTCGGGGCGGAGCGTGGTCAGGGTGGCCAGGTGGGGCTCGGCGAGGAAGGCCTCCACCGAGGGCGTCACCTGTGGCGCGCTCGCCCGTTCCCGGGACATCGACATCGTGTACGTCCTTCCCTGTTCCCTCGGTTCCCCGGTCCGGGCCTGCCACCGCGGACGGGCCACCGGTACGGGAATCGGACTCCGCTTCCGATATTTCAGTACAGGCGAGAGCGCGAAGAGGTGTCAACCACCGCCCGGCGGCCCGCGGTTGATCACCCAACCACCCCAAACCACCCGCCGGGTGTGCAAGTTGGCCGATTGCACGCTCCGCCGAGCGCCCGGAGGGGGCATAGTAGAGTCAACCGGAAGGAGGTTCCGCATGGCGGCAGGCAGCGAGAAGACGACCGGCGCCGAGAAGGCGCAGAGCAACCGTCCCCGGCTCCGCGCGGACGCCGAGCGCAACCGGGCCCGCGTGCTCAACGCCGCGCGGGAACTCTTCGCGGAGCGCGGCGCCGAGGTGTCCATGGACGAGGTGGCCCGCCGGGCCGAGGTCGGCATCGGCACCCTCTACCGGCACTTCCCCACCAAGGAGGCCATGGTCATCGCCGCGGGCCAGCAGCGCTTCGGGGAGATCCTGACCTACTACCGCACGGTCTGCCGCGACTCCGCCGAACCGCTCCAGGCCCTGCATCTGCTGCTCACCCGGATCGCCGAAGTGGAGTCCCGCGACCGGGGGTTCGCCACCGCCGTCACCGAGGGCAGCCTCGGCTCGGAGGGCCCGCGCAGCCCGCTGCGGGAGGACCTCGAAGCGGAACTCATGGCGCTGATCGGCAAGGGCCAGGAGGGCGGCAGCATCCGCCAGGACATGGCGAGCGTGGACATCCTCTCGCTCACCTGCGGGCTGACCTCGATCGTGCACCGCCGCAGCGGGGACTGGCGCCGCTACATCGACATCATGCTGGACGGGCTCAAGTCCCAGGCGGCCTGAGGCCGTTCGGCCCGCGGAAGCCGGGGAGGCACGGGCTCGGGCGCGAAAGCCGGAGAGGCACGGGCTCGGGCGCGGAAGCCGGGGAGGGACGGGGCTCAGGCCGCCGCGACCGCGATCTCGGCCCGCACCCGGGTCCCGCGCTCCGTACGGTCCACATCGCAGGCGACCGCGTAGGCGTCGACGAGTTGCAGGCCCCGGCCGCAGCGCGCGCCCGCGTCCTCGGCGGCGAGGCGGGCGGCGGGGCGGTGCTTCCAGCGGCCCTCGTCGTCGACATGGACGGTCAGGGCGAAGTCGCTGAGCACGATCCGCAGGGTGACGTCCCGGCTGCCGCTGTGCAGCAGGACGTTGGTGACGAGTTCGGTGACGATGACGCAGGCCGCTTCCTGGGCGCTGCCGGGGAGGTCCCACTGCCGGGAGGTGTCCCTGGCGAACCGCCGCAGCAGGGGGACCGCTTCGGCGCTCACCGGCATCGAGCACAGCGCCTCGGTCTCCCGCAGGGCGGTCGCCCGCGGCGCGAGACGGACGGGAGCGGCGAGCGGACCCGGGTCCCTGACGGTGCTCATGTGTAGCTCCAGATCTCCCTGACCGGGGTGAGTCGGGATGGTGGATTCACACGCTGACGGTGAAGGGCCGAAGGCCCGACTGCACAGGCACTCGGAAGGTGAGGGGGAGAGACCGGACCGCCTTGTGGGGAGACGGCCCGGACGCTCACCGACCGCGCCCGGCACCTTGATCAGGTCCCGGACACGTACCTGGGGGGTGGTGTCTCTACATTCGGGGCTGGCCGCCGGGCCACACAATCAGGGACACTGAACTACGGATACGCAAACAACTCCTGACCCCGCGGGTCTCCCCGGGGCGCCCCGCATCCGGGCGGGCCCGGTCCGTACCGCACGCCGCCCCGCAGGGAGCCGCCCACCGGCCGGAAGACCGCGGTCAGGAGCACGGGAGGCGAGCGTGGCGACGGAGGGCAGGGGCGTGAGCGTGCGGTGACCGCGAGTGAGCCTACCGCAGACCTCCGGCTGCGCCGCATGCTGACCTCTCAGGGCAGCGCGCTCGGCCTCGCCCTGGTCGCCGGACGCGCCGGTACGGGCAAGAGCCGCCTCGTCGGCCGCCTGCTCGAACTGCCCGACGCCCGCGGCCGCTCGGTCCTCGTCGTCTCCTTCACCGCGGGCGAGTCCGTCCTGCTCAACCGGCTCCCCGCGGCGGGCACGGCGCACCCGCTCGGCGAGGAGCGCCGGCTGCCCGGCCGCCGCGGTCAGCTCGCCCGCTCCGCCGGGGAACGGGTGCCGCCCGCCCGCCGCGGGCCCGGCGGCGAGGCGCGGGCCGCCGCCCCTGAGAAGAGCGCCGACGCCGCCCGGGCCACCGCGGGATCGCGCGATGTGCTCACCGCGCTCGGCGCCCTCGCCCACTCCGGCGGACCGGCCCTCCTTGTCGCCGAGGACGTGCACCGCGCCGACCCGGCCGCCCGCGCGGCCCTGCGCCAGCTGCTGACCCGCCCACCCGCCGCGCTGACCGCCGTGCTCACCTACCGCCCCGAGGAACTCCCCGAGCGCGGACTGCCGTTGGGCGCCCCGGTGGACTATCCGCCGGAGGCCGCGGTGATCCGCCTCGACCTCGGCCCGCTCACCGAGGAGGCGCTGGCCGCCCACGCCGTCGAGGTGCTCGGGGAGCAGCGCTGCGCCCCCGGCTTCACCGCCCGGCTGCACGAGCGCACCGGTGGCGTCGCCCAGGTCGCCGCGGACCTGCTGCGCGCCCTCGACGACGGCGGCCGGGACCCGCTCGGCCCCGCGGACGTGGACGCGGCGGGCGTGCCGGTCCGCCTCGCCGAGCTGACCGCCGGGCGCACCGGCGCGGTGCCCGAGGAGTACCGCCCGGTGGTGTGGGCCGCCGGGGTGCTCGGCGAGCCCGCGCCCGCGCAGGAGCTGGCGGCCGTCGCCGGGATGGAGCTGCCCCGGGGCCGCGAGGCGCTGCTCGCCGCGGAGACCGCCGGGGTGCTCTGCGAGTTCGACCGCGGCCGCTACGGCTTCGACGTGCCGCTGGCCGCGCTCGCCGTGCACGAACTGCTGCCCGGCACTGTGCGCGAGGACCTGCACCGCCGGGCCGCCAAGGTCCTCGGCCGCAGGCAGCCGGTGCCCTGGGCACGGCTCGCCCGGCACCACCGGCACAGCGGCCGCACCCGGGACTGGCTGCGCGCGGTGGAGCGGGCCGCCGAGCAGTTCGCCGCGGGCGGCCGCCACCTGGAGGCCATCGCGCTGCTCGACCGGACCCTGGCCGCGCCGGAGATCCCGCAGCAGCACCGGGTGAAGCTGGCCCTGCTGCTCGCCCGCAGCGCCGTGGTCGCGCTGCGCACCGACGAGACCGTGGGCGTGATGCGGCACATCGTCGACGATGTCGACCTGCCCGTGGAGGTGCGCGGCGAGATGCGTCTCGACCTCGCCCTGCTGCTCTCCAACACGGTCGGCCTCGGCGAGGGCGGCCGCGCCGAACTCACCCAGGCGGCCGAGGAGTTGGAGTCCCGCCCGGATCTGGCGGCGCGGGCCATGTCGGCGCTCGCGATGCCGTACTGGCCGGGCCCGCCGCTGGCGGAGAACCTGCGCTGGCTGCGGCGCGCGGAGGAGGCCGCGGAGGAGAGCGGCAACCTCGCGGTGCAGATGGCGGTGGCCGCCAACCGGGCCACCGTGATGCTCAACATCGGCCACCCGGACGCCTGGCAGCTGGTCGACCGGCTCCCGCGCGACATCGAGGAACTGGCGGCACGGCAGCAGGTCGCCCGCGGCGTGGTCAACGCCATCGACTCCGCCTTCTGGCTCGGCGAGTACGACCGCGCCGCCGAACTCCTCGCCGAGGGCCGCGAGTTGTCCGAACGCACCGGCGCCATGGGGGCGCACCGCACCGGCCGCAGCACCGAACTCCTGCTGCTGCTCGCCACCGGCCACTGGCAGGGCCTCGGCGAGAGCGCGAACGCCTACGCCGCGGAGGTCGGCGAGACCCACCTCGCCGCCGTGGACGCCGACTTCGTACGGGCCGTCCTCGCCCTCGCCAAGGGCGACTGGAGCCGGGTCACCGAACTCACCTCCGGCAACGGCCCGTTGACCCGCTCCCCCGCCGTACCCCTGGACGCCGCGAGCGCCATGCTGCGCATCCGCCTGGCCCTCGCCAAACGCGAGACCGAGGCCGCCGCCGAGGAGGCCCGCGGTGCCTGGGAGCGCCTGCGCCGCAAGGGGGTCTGGGCCTGGGCCGCCGACCTCGCCCCCTGGGCCGTCGAGGCGCTGGCCGCCGCCGGGCACCGGGAGACCGCCGACACCTGGGTCGCGGAGTTCGCCGCGGGTGTCGAGGGCCTGCTGGTGCGCATCCCCCGGGCCTCCCTCGCCCGCTGCCGCGCCGCCCTCGCCGAGAACGCCGAGGAGCACGGCAGGGCCGCCGCCCTCTACCGCGAGGCGGCCGCCGCGTACGAGGAACTGCCGCGCCCCTACGAGGCCGCGCTCGCCCACGAGGGCGCGGGCCGCTGCGCGCTGGCCGTCGGCTCCGCCGCCGAGACCGACCGCGGCGTGGACGAACTCACCGGCGCCGCGAAGGTGCTCGACGACCTCGGCGCCGTCTGGGACGCCGCCCGGGTCCGCGCCACCCTGCGCAGCAACCACCAGGTCGCCGACCGCCGACCGCCGGGCCGCCCCGGCTACGGCGGCCAGCTCTCCCCCCGCGAACGCGAGGTGGCGGTCCTGGCCGGCACCGGCCTCACCAACCGCGAGATCGCCGAGACCCTCCACCTCTCCTCGCGCACGGTGGAGCAGCATGTCGCCCGCGCGCTGCGGAAGTTGGGCGCCCACTCACGGCAGGACCTGGCCGCTGCCGGGGAGGCGGAGGAGTAGGGCGGGACCGCTACCGGGGCGCCGGTCCTCCGGCCGGGCTCCCCGCGCCGTCGTCGTCCGGCAGCCGGGTGGCGGCCGTCGTCCTCGTCGTGTCCGCCGCCCCCGTGGTGGCGGTCGTCCCCGTGGCGGCGGTCGTCCCCGTGGCGGCGGTCGTCCCGGTGGTGGCCCGCCTCCCCGTGCCGGCGGTCGCGCCGGTCGCGGGCGGCGTCACCACGGCGTTCACGCGGGCGAGGAACTCCGGCGATGCCAGGACGTCCGTGTGCCCGCCGGGCAGGGCGGCGGAGGCGAATCCGCCGGTGGTCGTGCCGGCCCACGCCGCGATCCGCTCGTCGGCCGTGATCGGGTCCTCGCGGCCCCGTACCGCGAGGACCGGGCAGCGCAGCCGTACCCCCGCCGGGCCCGGGAAGGCGGTCAGCAGCGCGAGGTCCCACCAGGCGGTGTCGACGGCGATCGCCCGCCACTCCTCGTCCGGCACCTGCCCGAGGACGTCCTCGCCGAGGCCCTCCAGATACGCCCGGGTCGCCTCGCGCGAGCGGGCGGCCTCGACGGGCAGCCGCACCCGGTCCGGGGCATCCGCCCCGACGACGACCAGCGCGGCGACCTCGGTTCCGGTGGCCTGGAGCGCCGCGGCGGTGGCGTAGGCGAGGAAGGCGCCGAAGCTGTGCCCGAGCAGGACGCGCGGCGGTCCTGGCAGGGCGCGGATCCGGGTGGCGCAGGCGGTCACCAGGGCTTCGAAGGAGTCCGGGCCGGGGGGTGCCGCGGCCCGCCCCGGGTACTGGAGGGCGAGGAGCCGCGTGCCGGGCGGCAGGGCGTCGCGCAGGGTACGGAACTCGCTGCCGAAGGCGCCCGCGCCGGGGAAGGCGACGACGTCCCGGGGCACGGCGTACGCCTCGTGCACCGCCGGGGCCTCGTCCGCCGCCGGGGCCGACTTTCCGTCCGGGTCCGCCTTCCCGTCCGGAGCCGTGTTCCCCACCGGAGCCGCCTTCCCGTCCGGAGCCGCTTTCCCGTCCACGGCTGCGTTCCCGTCCAAGGCCTCATTCCCGTCCAGGGCCCGGTTCACCATCGCAGCCCCAGCTCGTCGACGATCATCGCGAGGCTGAGCGCGCTCAGCCGGAAGTCCCATTTGCCGCCCGTGGGGCCGGGTGCCTGGTCCATGCAGGACGGGTCGAACACCCCGCTCGCGGCGACCAGTTCGCGCCAGTCGCGCCAGGTGCGCTCGTCGGCGACCGCATGCAGGCCCTGGGCGGTGAACCCGCGCTTGGCCCGGTCGATCACCCGGTCCGGCACGATGCCGCGGTAGGCCGCCTTCAGCACGGCCTTGCCCTCGAAGTCCTCGACCTTCGCCGCGTCCGGGATCCGCTGGGCGTGCTCCACCACCGCGTTGGCCAGGAAGGGGTAGCGGCCCTCCACCGAGTTCGCCATGAGCATCGCGTCGCCGTGGTCGCCGAGCAGATGCCCGCCGAGCTGTACGTGCACATCGGCCACCGACCGCAGCTGGGCCCGCGTCAGCGACCGCGCCTCGGCGTCGGTGAACGGGATCAGCCGCGTCCGCCAGAACTCCCGTCCGCGCACCGCCTCTTGAGCGGCGGCCGACAGGTATCCGGCGCGGCGGGACTCGGCCGCGGCGGGATCGGCCTCCCAGCCGAAGTCCGCCCGGCCCCAGGCGGTTTCGTTCTCGGGGTGGGCGGGGCGCTTCAGGCGCGGGGCGGTGTCGAAGGCGTAGGAGTCGTAGCCGAAGAAGAGTTCGTCGGCGCCCTCGCCGGAGATGACGCCCTTGATGCCCGCCGCGCGCACCCGCTCGGACAGCATCAGCGCCGCCACGTTGTAGGTCTCGCGCTGCGGCACGCAGCAGTGCCGCACCATCTCCTCGAACCGCCCGGCGATGTCCGCGCCCCGGCAGACGACCTCCTCGTGCTTGCTGCCCGCGGCGGCCACCACCTCGCGCTGGTACTCGGCCTCGTCCAGCGCCGGATCGTCGAAGACCACCGAGAACGAGCGGACCCGGTCGGAGAGCGCGGCCGCCTCCATCAGCAGCGCCGAGGAGTCGAAGCCGCCGCTGAGGTACGCGCCGATCTCGACGTCGGCGTCCAGGCGCGCGGCGATCGCCGACCGTACGCTCTCCCGCAGTTCCCCGGTGGACACCGGAGCGGCGCCGTCCGCGCGTCCCGTCCAGCCCTCGCCGTACCGCCAGAACCGCTCGGTGCGCTGCCCCTCGGCGTCGCAGCGCACGGCGCAGGCCGGTTCGACGGCGTGCACCCCGCTGACCACGGTGCGCGGGGCGACGATATTGCCCAGCGAGAGGTACTGGTCGACCGCGCCCAGGTCGAGCCGCCACGGGCCGTCCAACACCCGTACCAGCGGCTTCAGTTCGGAGCAGAAGTGCACCCGGCCCTCGACGACCGCGAAGTACAGCGGGCAGATGCCGAACCGGTCCCGCGCCAGGTAAAGGATGTTCTCGGCCTGGTCGAGCACCGCCGTGGCGAACTGGCCGTCGATCCGGGCCAGTCCGTCCACCCCGTACCGCGCGAACAGCTCGGGCACCACGGCCACGTCCACGCCGTTCACCGGCTCGACGCCCAACTCCCGCCACAGCTCACGGGCGTTGAACACCTCGCCGTTGGTGAGCGCCACGAACCGGCCGCCGCGGTCCTGGGCGGGCTGCCACCCGTCGGCGAGGCCGGTCATGCCGAGCCGGGCGAGCTTGGCCGACAGCGCCGGGGTGTCCAGCGAGTACGTCTCGTCCGGGCCGCGGTGGCCGAGCCGGGCGTGCAGCTCGACCGGGATCCCGCGGTCGAGACGTCCGTCCGGGGCGAAGGTGCCGCTGATGCCGCACATGTCCGCTACACCGTGCCCGTCGGCAGCCGGTCGACGAGCGCCTGGAGGTTCTCGGCGCGCAGCACGTCCCGCACGCCCGCCTCGGCCCAGCCGAGTTCGCGGAGCCTGCCGACCAGGAGCAGCGTCGTGGCGGAGTCCCCGCCGATCTCGAAGAAGTTGTCCTCGGCGCGGACGTTCTCCAGGCCGGTCAGCTCGCGCACCAGAGCAAGGACCTCGTCCCCGGCCGCCCGCGGCGCACCGGCGGTGTCCTCGGCGACGGCCGGCTCGGGGGCCGGTGCCGTCTCGCGGCTCCGGCGCAGCGCCTCCCGGTCGACCTTGCCGTTGGGGGTGTACGGCATCCGCTCCACCCGCTTCACCACCGAGGGCACCTTGTACCGCTCGACCACCGACTCCAGGTGCGCGCGCAGCTCCCGCGGGTCGGCCTCGCCCACGTAGTAGCAGGCCAGCACCTCGGCCGCGGTCCCCCCGCCCTCGGTGCCCGCGACGGACTCGGCAAGGACCACCGCCTCGCGCACCGACGGCAGGCGGCAGGCCACCGCCTCGATCTCGCCGGGGTCGATGCGGTAGCCGCGCACCTTGAGCCGGCGGTCCAGGCGTTCGACGTAGAACAGCTCGCCGCCGCGGCGCTCCACGACGTCCCCGGTGCGGTAGACGGGGCGGCCGTCGTCGTCGCGGAAGCGGACGATGCCCTCCTCGGTCAGATAGCCGACGCCCACGCTCCGCCCGAGCACCACGAGTTCGCCGCGCTCCGGGTCATGCGCGCTCCTGTCGGCCGCGTCGAGGGCCGGGTCGAGGGCCGCGTCGGGCTCGGCACCGGGCGGCAGCAGGGCGTACGCGCAGTCGCCGACGATCTCGCCGAGCGGCACCCCGTCGTGGCAGTCGGCCGCGTCCAGCGGCGGGGTCAGCAGATTGCAGACGGTCGTCTCGGTGAGCCCGTAGGCGTTGTGGAAGGCGGCGACGGCCGACCACCGCTGGACCACGGCCTGCCGGCACGGTCCCCCGCCGTTGATCACATGGACCAGCGCGCTGTCCTTCGGCGGCCGGGTCTCGGTGAGCGCGAACGGGGTCGTCTTCAGATGGGTGATCCGGAAGTCGCCGAGGGTGGCGGCCAGTTCGGTGCCGGGGGTCAGCGCGTCCTCGCCGACCACGACGAGGCAGGCGCCCGAGGTGAGCGTCCACAGGATCTCGGTGACGCACCCGTCGAAGGTCAGCCGCGCGAACTGCAGGGTGCGGCAGCCGGGCCCGGTCTCCAGGCGGCTCACATGGTCGGCCACCATCGGGGCCAGCGCCTCGGCGGCGACGAGCACGCACTTGGCCTCGCCGGTGGAGCCCGAGGTGAACACCGCGTAGGCGAGCTGCTCCTTGACCTCCCAGGGGGTCTCCAGGCCCGCGGCCCCGGCATCCGGCGCGGGCCGGGGGCGCGGGGTGCGCCCCGGCCGCGGCACCAGGTCGACCGCGGGGGTGCCGCCGGGGCCGCCGGGGTACCGGGTCACCGCCTCGACGTCCAGCGCGGCGAACTTCTTCTCCGTCGAGGCCTCGCTGTCCCGCGGGTCCACCACGACGAAAGGCCGGTCGGCCCAGAGGGCCGCGACCATCGCGAGGATCGGCCCGGCGCCGCGGGTGCCGTCGATGCCGACGAAGCCGCGCGGGCCGACGAGGGTGTCGAGCCGGTCCGCGAGGCGCTGCGCCGCCGCGCCGAACTCGCGGTAGGTGAGCGCCCCTTCGGGGGTCTGGACGGCGAGGCTGTCGGGGAAGGTCTCGACGGCGTGCCGGATCGCCTGGGCCACCGGGGTGTCTCGCATGAGCAGGGTCGTCCTCATCCTCGATGTCGCTCGGTGTCGCTCGGTGTCGCTCGGTGTCGCTCGATGACGGCAGATGCGGTGGGCCCCCGGCCGGGGGCCCGCGGCCGGGTCAGGTGACGGGGTGCCCGAGGTGCCCGACGCCCTCGACGACGGCCTCCACCCGGTCGCCGGGGTTGATCACCGCGGCGCCCGGGGTGCCGGTGCAGATCACGGTGCCGGGCGCGAGCGTGCGGCCCGCGGTGAAGTGCTCGACGAGGCGGCCCAGGTCGTAGCGCATCCCGGAGACCGGCGCCGAGGCGATCACCTCGCCGTTGCGGACGGTCGACACGGTCAGCGACCGCAGCCGCTCGTCGTCGAACTCGTCCAGGGTCACCAGCTGCGGACCGATGCTGCAGAAGGTGTCGAAGCCCTTGGACCAAGGGATGTGCCGCGGGTTCTCGCGGATGGCGTCCTCCGCGGTGAGGTCGAGCACCGCGGTCACCCCGGCGACCACGTCCCGCCAGCCGTCGCGGGAGACGTTCTTGCAGGGGAAGCCGATGACCAGGCCGAGTTCGGCCTCGGCGGTCACCCGGTCGCTCTGCCGGGGCAGTTCGATGGTCCCGGCGTTGTCGATCAGGCAGCTGCCGGGCCGCAGATACGAGCCGGGGGCCGAGGTCGGCTGGTCGGCGCCCAGGTCCTGGGAGTGGCCGAGGAAGTTGAGCCCCGCGCCCCAGATGTCACCGCCGTCCATCACCGTGGCCGCCCGCGTGAGGTCCAGCTCCGCTCCGGGGGCCTCGGCCAGCCGCGGTTCCACCAGCCGCGCCCGCCCCTCGGGGACGGCCAGGTCCACCAGCCGGACGCCCGCGGGCAGGCCGTCCAGCCGCGTCCACCGTGCACCGTCGGCGCTCGCGTACCGCTCGGCCTCGTCGCCGTTCTTCCACCGTACGAATCTCATCGGGCCCCTCCTGCTGGTTGCCCCGGCCCGGTGGCCGAAGCGGTGGCACTGGTCGCGAGCCGGGACTTCGGCGCGATGCTGCGCGCGGCGAGGCCGACCTCGCCGCGGCCCGCCTCGTACCGGGCGATCCGGACGGCCTCCGCCATCACGGCCGCCTCGCCGAGCCCGAACTCCGCGCTGGTCTTCTCGACGAAGTCGAAGAGACCCGAGTGCATGCCGATCACCCCGCCGAGCACCTGCATCCGGCGGTCCTCGGGGACGACGTCGAGCGTGCTGCGGCACAGCTGCGCGAGGCGGGCCAGCTCCTGGTAACCGAAGCGGTCCTCGCCCTGCACCGCGAGGATGCCCGCGAGCGATTCGATGCTCGCGTTGCCCGCGCCGCGCCCGAGCCCGTCCAGGGTGGCGTCCACGACCGACGCCCCGGCCTGCGCGGCGGCCAGGCTGTTGGCGTTCGCCATGCCCAGGTTGTCGTGGCCGTGGAAGCCGACCGTGCCGGTCACCTCGGCGACCGCCCGTACGTAGCGTTCGACGTCGGCGGGGAGCATCGAGCCGTTGGAGTCGACGACGTACACGCCCGCGAGTCCGGCCGGGATGTCCTTGAGGAAACCCGCCAGCTCCCCGGCCGGGGTGTCGCTGGTCTTCATCAGGTTGAGGTACACCCGCTCGCACAGCTCGACCGAGGTGCTGAGGTAGTCGAGGACCTCGGGGACCCGGTGCGCCTCCACGCCGACCCGGACGAAGGACATGCCGTCCGCGCAGAGGGCGGCCAGCGTCGCGAGGCTGCTGAACTCGGGCTGGGCGAACATGCCCCAGGCCGTCGAGTGCAGCCGGGCGGCCGCGAGTTCGCACCAGCCCTTGAGGTCGATGGTGCACGCCGGAGCGCCCTTGCGTTCGGCCTCGAAGCCGAAACCGTGCCCGAGTTCCACCAGCCGCACCGGTGTCCGGTCGAGCCCGGTCAGCAGCTCGCCGACGAACTCCGTCTCGAACCGGAAGTCGACCGCGTAGCCGCCGTCGCGCAGCGTGGTGTCGAGCAGTTCCCAGGGCCGGCCGTCGTCGGCCGCCCCGTCCGGTGTCCCGTGCATCTCGTCCCCCTTGGTTGTGTGGGCCCCTGTCCGCCCGTTCATCGGTTCCGCGCACCCGCCCGCAGCAGCCGGATCGCCGACTCCCGCCAGGCCGGCCAGGTGTGCCCGGCCACCGGGCAGACCTCCAGGCGCAGCGCGCCCTCCGGAATCCGCCGCAGGAAGTGCTCCGTGCAGCGGCGGGCCACCCGCTCGTCGAGAGAGGCGAGTGCCGAGGCGCGGGTGCCGCCGCCCCGCCGGGGTGCCCGGCCCGCCACCGCCAGCGTGACGTCGAGCGACCGCCGGGGCACGAACCCCCGCCAGGCCTTGCGCCAGCGCAGCAGCGCCCGGAGCTGCCCGAGCGAGCGGCCCCGGCGCAGGGCCAGATAGACGCAGCCCGGCAGGAACTCGCCGCCCGCGTAGCCGGAGACGCACACCACCCGCTCCACCGAGTCGAGCGCGCTGCCCACGGCGAGCGCGAGATCGCATCCGGCGGAGTACCCGACGGCCGTGACCAAGTCGAGCTCCAGGCCGCAGAGTTCGGCGACCCGGTGGACGTCCTCGGCCAGTGCCGCGGCGAGTTCCCCGACGCCGGTGCCGGTCTGCTGGGCGGACGTCCAGTCCGGGGTGACGAAGACGGCCACGTCGTGCCCGGCGAGCAGCTCGGGCCCGGCCGTCTGCCAGCACTGGACGTCGTCACCGCCGCCGATCCCGCCGAAGCAGACCACGGCCCGCGCGGTCTCCGCCCGGTCGAAGTCGCGGGAGACGGTGAAGCGCACACCGAACCGCCCGGCGGACCGTCCCGCGGGGGTGTGCCGGTCCGCGGCCGTCGCGGACGTGGCGGCTGCCGCCGCCGTCGCGGTCGTGGCAGTCGTGTCAGTGGTCGTCGTGGTCGTGGCGGTCATGCTCCGAACACCTCCCCGAAGACGGAGTGCGCGACCGGGCCGAGGCCGCAGGCCGCCGCCGCCCGGGCGACGGCAGCGTGGATCCCGGCCTCCGTGGCGGCCCGCTGGGTACGGACGGCCAGCCGCACCCGCGCGGCGCCGGGCGGCCACTCCGCGCGGAGCGAGAGCAGTCCGGTGGCCGCGGCCGTGGTGACGAGTTCGGCCACCTGGTCCGCGGCCGGGGAGACGGGGCCCTCGTCCGTACCGGCGCCGCGGTGGGCGATCGCACCGGCGCTCGGGTGGGCGTCCCAGGCCCCGGCCACCTGCCCGAGCAGCTGGGCGAGGACCGTGGTCCGGACCTCCGCGGAGCTGGTACCGGCGGCGCCCGCGTCGAGGACGAGGTACCCGGCGGTCTCCCACCCCGCCGCGCGGTCCTCGCCCGCCTCGGCCCCGGCGGCGGCGATGGAGGCGACCAGTTCGGCGAAGGTCGGGTGGTAGAAGAGGGTGGCCGGGTTCAGGGGGCGGCCCAGGGCCTCGGAGATCTCCTTGACCAAGTTCACCGCCTCCAGCGAACTGCCGCCCGACTCGAAGAAGTCGTACTCCTCGGGGTCCGATCCCGCTCCGTACCGCGCCCGCAGCACCTCGGCGACCACGGCGCGCACCGCCGCCTCGCCGGCGGGGCCGCCCGCGGTGCCCGCCGCACCGGCCCCGGCCGCCAGCTCCCGGTTCAGCGCGGTCAGCGGGGCCAGGTGCGCCCGCGCGCTGCGCAGGACCTCGGCGGCGGGCGTCGCGGGGTCGGCGGCGGCGAAGTCCTCCAGGACGGCGCGCAGGGCGCGCTCCACCCGGCGGAAGTCGGCGGCCGAGAGCCCCTCCATGCCCACCTGGGCGTGGACGTCCAGTGCCGTACCGGCGAAGGCGGACACGATGTCGACGTCCTCGACCGGCCCGGAGGAGATGAGGTCGTAGTGCCAGCGGGCCCCCAGGGCGTCGGTGCCCGCGAAGAAGTCCACCGGGAAGAGGTTGACGTTCGGGCCGAAGGAGCGGCGCAGGCTGCCGCTGTGGAAGCACTGACTCCAGCGCTTGTCGCGGATGTCGGTGGCGATGCCGTCGAGGAACTCCGCCACCGAGGCGTCCTCGGGGCGGCGCACCGCCAGCGGGAGGGTGTACGCGAAGCTGCCGAGCGGCTGGACCGCGGCGCGGGAGACGCCCGCGCGCGGCACGGACAGCTGCACCGCCGACTCGCCGGTGGCCGCGAGGAGCAGCACCGCCGTGTAGCCGCACAGCCAGGCGAGCGAGGCCTGCGCGTCCGGTGTCCCCTCGGCGCCCTGCTCCGCGCCCGGCAGCGCGCGGGGCCGCACCTGGCCGAGCCGGGCGACCCGGGGCACGGTCGACGCGCGCCGCTTCGGGCCGATGAGCACCGGCGCCGTCCGTCCGCCGTCGGTGATCCGGTCGAGCACCCCGGCCTCGGCCTGCTGCCGCCGCGTGAACATGGCAGCGGCCAGCTCCCGGGAGTCCTCCCAGCTCGCGTACGGCCACATCAGCTCCCCGGCGTCACCGGAGTCCTTGCTGTCGAGCGCGCGCAGATACTCCTGCCGGATCATGAACATGTGGAAGACGAGGCCGACCCCGTCGAGCACGGAGTGGTGCACGAAGACCGACCACACCACCGAGCCGTCGGTCAGCCGGTGCAGCCGGGAGAAGAGCGCGGCGCTCGTGGGCTCGGCCAGGGCACGCCGGTCGCGGGAGACCCGGACCGACTCCGGCACCGGGTCGCCGGGCGGCGCCAGCGGCTCCACCTCGAACAGCCGCCGGCCCTTTGCGTCGTGCGAGATCCGGTCCCCGCAGCGGGCCCAGACCGCGGCCAGCCGGGCGACGTCCAGCTCGCCGTCGATGACGAACGCGGTCCCGGTACGGATCTCCAGCCCGCCGAGCAGCGTCTCCGCCACCCGCATCTCCTCGGCCTGCGCCGTGGGCTCCTGGTGCGGCGAGTGCTCCGCCGAAGGTGCCGCCCCGGTGTCCGCCGCCTCTGCCTCTGCCGCCTCGGTCTCCGCCGACTCTGCCTCGGCCGTCTCGGTCTCCGCCGACTCTGCCTCGGCCGCCTCGGTCTCCGCCGTCCGGGTCATCCGCGCTCACCCGCCGCGCACAGCTCCTCGATACGGCGGATCGCGGCGTTGCCCGCCACCAGGTAGTGCTCCGGGGCGCCGTCCGCCTCCAGCACGGTGGTCTCCGCGAAGCCGCGCCAGTAGTCGAGGTCGTCCGCCGGTACGAAGGCGTCCTCGCTCCAGTGCACGACGGTGCGGGGGAAGTCCCGTTCGCCGCCCTCGCCGAAGTACCGCGAGAGCAGGTCCACGTCCTCGCGGAGCGTGCGCACCGCCAGCGCGGCGAAGGCCTCGTGCACCGGCGGCCTGCCGGAGCCGGCCAGCGCGGCGTTCATGAGGGTGAGGATCTCCTCGTCGGACATGGACGCGGCGTAGGCGCCGTACAGGCCCTCCTTGGCCGGGCGCATGCTCGACAGGACGGTGGTGACGCGCATCCTGTCCCGCAGCCGGGCGGCCACCGCGTCCGCCACCAGGGCTCCCATGCAGTGCCCGGTGAGGACCAGCGACTCGGCACCGCGCGTGCCGAGGGCGGCGAGCGAGGCCTCCAGGTCCGCGCAGAGGTCCTCGATCGAGGCGGCCGCGGGCTCCGCGCGCCGCCGGTCCCGTCCGGGGAGGTGGTAGCGCAGGAAGGGGGCCTCGCCGAAGGCGGTGGGCCACTCGGAGAACATCGGTACGCCCGAGCCCGCCTGCGGTACGCCGACCACGATCGTGCGCTGACCGTCGAATCCGCCGCTGAACCGCTTCACCGGGTCCGTACCCGTGGTGCGTGTGCTGTCCGCCATGCCCTTCACCTCACCGTTCCGATGGCGACGCCGTAGAAGCAGGTCCGCAGCTGCTTCAGCGGCAGGTGCCGCAGCGAGGCGCCGAGGGCGCGCACGGCCAGGCCGTCGCCCTCCAGGCCGTAGTCGTCGCGGACGTGCGCGATCCCCGCGCAGGAGGCGTGCAGCTCGGCGCCGCTGCGGTAGGCGGCCTTGAGCCCGCCCTCGACCGCGCGGTTGCCGGGGTGCCACAGCTTCAGCAGCGGCGACATGAAGTCGGTGACCACCAGGCTCCCCGCGGGGCAGCCCTCGCTGATCCCGTCCAGGTACCCGGCGACCTCGGCCGCCTCCAGGTGGTAGCTGAGCCCCTCCGAGACGACCACCGTGGGCAGTTCGGCCCCGGGCAGCTCCCGCATCCAGTCCCGCTGCCGGATGTCGACGGCGACGTTGGTGGCCCCGGCGCCGAGGCCCAGCTCCTCGCGTACGGCGACGACGGCGGGCAGGTCCACGTACACCCACTCCACGGTCGTCCCGTCGGGGAGCTGGCCGGACAGCCGCCTGCTGCGGTCCTCCAGGCCGCAGCCGACCTCGACGACCCGCAGCCGCCGGTGGCCGCCGCGCCAGGCGAAGCCCGCGATCTCGAAGTCGTACAGCTGGGCCCGGACCACGCAGCCGCGCATGATCGTCTTGTTGAAGTCCGCCCAGTGCTCGGCGTCCCCGAGCTCGGCGGCGACCCGCTTGGCGACCACGTCGCGAAAGCGCAGCTCCGGCCAGAGTTCGTCCGCGCGCCCGCGGGCGAGCGCGGTCAGCACGGAGGTCGACTCGCTCGACCCGGCCGCGAAGACCCGCCTGGCCGCGCCCGTGCCGGGCCCGGTGTTCTTCGTCTCGGCACTCATCCGGCCATCCCGACCTCGGCGGAGGTGTACCCCCGCATGAACGTGGAGTGGAGTCGTTCGAAGGGGCCGGGCAGCGTCATCGCCCCGGCCCGGGAGAAGAACCAGTCGAGGTAGCACTCGATCTCCACCGCGGCCACCTGCGCCCCGATGCAGCGGTGCGCGCCCACCCCGAAGGACAGATGCGGCCGGGAGTGCGGGACCTCGGGCGTGAAGCCGGGGCCGAAGTACGCCTCGTCGAAGTTGGCCGAGTAGTTCCACAGCACGACGAACTCGCCCTGCTTGATCTCCTGCCCGCCGATCTCCAGGTCGCACAGGGCGCGCCGCTGCACATAGGCGTTGGTCGACGTCCAGCGGAAGACCTCGGCGAGGAACCCGGTGCGGTCGCGCGCCCAGCTCTCCGCCAGCTCCTCGGTGTCGCGCCCGAGCACGTACTCGGTGAAGGAGGCGGCGGTGTAGGGCGTGGTGTCGTTGCCGCCGACGGTGACGTTGAGGAAGTTGTACAGGTACTCGTCCTGCTGCAACTGCTCCTTCATCTCCGCGAGGGCGTCCGCGCGTTCGGCCGGCGCCGCCACCGGGCACCCCGCGGCGGCCGCCCCCCGGGCGTTCAGCTTCATGATCGCGGTGAGCAGTTCGAGGTGCGCCTCCGCGCGCCGGGCGGCGGGCCGCTCCGCGTCGCCGATCCGGGGGTCGGCGTAGCCGATGAGGCGTTCACTCAGGCGTACGAGCCGGGCGGCGTCGGCCGGTTCGATGGCGTAGGCGAGCGAGAGGAAGGAGACCGGGAGCTCCTGGAGGACCGCGCTGAGCAGGTCCCCGCCGCCGCCCGCCGCGAATTGCTGCGAGGCCTCGGCGAGCCGCTGCCGGGTCGCCGTGTCGGTGGCCTTCAGCATCGACCGGAAGAACAGCGGGCTGTGGATCTTCCGCAGCCGCTGGTGGCTCGGGTTGTCGGAGCAGATCAGCATCCGGTTGGAGGCGCTGTCGCTCTGCCCGTTCAGCGAGCCGCCGATGATCGTGCCGTCCTTCGAGGACAGCCGTTGGTCGAGATAGGCCTGCCGTACGTCGTCGTAGCCGAAGAGCATCCAGCGGCCGTACTTCTCGTCCCGTGCCACCGGGTTGTCGCGGCGGTGCCGGGCGAAGACCTCGGCGTATCCGTCCGTGACGAAGGTGGTCTCGTCGAGCAGGCTCTCGGCGGTCGCCGCCGTGGTGGTGGTGTCAGTGGTCACCGGTCGACCTCTCCTGGATCAGGCGGGCCAAGTCGTCCAGATCGGGGGCCGAGAGGAGTTCCTCGGCCGTCAGCTCGACCCCTTCGTTCTCGGTGAGCGCGAGCAGCAGCATGGCCATCTGGAGCGAGCTGAAGCCCAGGTCGTACAGGTCCGCGCCGTCGGGCACCGGTCCGCCGTGGATCGACTCGACCTGCGCCACCAGGCGCGCCCGCACCGCCGGGTCGCCCGCGGGGGCCGCGGCCGGCGCGGTGCCGTCCTCGGCGGCCTCGCTCGCCAGGAGCAGGGCGGCGTCGTGCTTGCCGTTGACGTTCACCGGGATCCCGTCGACCGCGCGCACCCGGGGCACCGCGGAGGCCGGTCCGATCCGGCGCATGGCGGTCAGGAACGCCGGGGTGTCCAGGGCGGGCGGCAACTGGACGAAGAGGATCGGCTCGCCCGCCTTCTCGGCCACCGCGGCCGCGACGGCACCCGCGGCACGGGCGTTGCCCTCCAGCTCGGACTTCGAGGTGCGGACGCCGTTCACCTTCAGTACACCGCCGGTACGGCGTACGAAGCCGAGACGGCCGTCGGCGGCCCTGCTCACCACGTCACCGGTCAGGAAGGTCCGCCCGTCCTCGCCGAAGGGCGTGCAGAGCAGCTCTCCGTCGGCGTCGCGGCTCAGGTATCCGGCCGAGATCCCCTCGCCCGCGATCACCAGGCGCCCGGTGTCGGACGAGGCCGGAAGCGGCAGTGAACTCTCCTCGTCCACCAGGGTGGTGGTGATGCCGGGCAGCGGCCGGCCGAGCGGCATCACCGGGACCCCGCCGTAGTCGCTGGCGTGCTCGGCCGGATCGATCTCGTGGCCGGTGCAGGCCACCACGCCCTCGGCCGGGCCGTAGAGGTTCACGAAGGACGCGGTGCAGCCCGACTTGAGGATCGCGGAGACCGAGTCGGCGTACAGCTCGCTGCCGCCCGAGTACAGGATCCGCAGCGGGTTGAAGGCGCCGGGGGACATCCGCGCGGTCGAGTTGACCAGCGTGGCGGGCGCCAGCATCACGGTGACGCCGGTGCGCCTGAGCGTCGCCTCGACCCCGTCGCGGAAGACGTCCTCGAAGCGGGGCAGCACCGTCACGCAGCCGCCGCCGAGCAGGGTCCGTACCACCTCGAAGAGATAGGTGTCGAAGCCCGCGCTCGAACAGTGGGCGACCCGCTCACCGGGCTCCAGCGGCGCCAGGCCCGCGTTGCCGGTGAACCAGCGCAGCTGCCGGCCGGTCTGCAGGATCGCCCGGGGGGTTCCGGTGGTGCCGGAGGTGAAGAGGATGTTCGCGCTGTCCTCGGGCAGGTTCCCCGGCGACGGCGACACGCTCACCTCGTCGTCGTGGACGCGCAGCCGGGGAGAGAGCAACTCCGCCGCGCCGCGCAGGAATTCCTCGGAGCGCCGGGTGTCGAGCGCGCAGTAGGCCGCTCCCGCGTGCTGGGCCGCAAGGAAGTTGACGATCTGTCCGGTGCCGCGTGCGGAGGAGTCGGCGACCACGTGCCCGGCGAGCGCCCCGCCGCTCCGGTCGAGCCAGCGCGCGCTGACGGCCCGCGCCCGCTCGGCCAACTCCTCGTAGGTGACGTGCGGTTGACCCGGAGTACCCGGTGCTCCCGGCACCAGGGCGGCGGGCTCCGGCGCGTGCCGGGAGACGGTGTCCGTGAACCGCGTCCACAGCGAGGTGTGGACCTGGGGCAGGGTGGCGGTCACCGTGCTGCGGTCTCACCCGTGCGGCGGACGGCCTGCCCGGCAAGGGCCGCGGCCGTCCGGACCGATCCGGCCCGCACGGCGCGGGCAGCTCGGGCGCCACCCGCCGATGCGAGCGCGTGCGCGCACACCCCGATGTCGGAAAACATTGCTCGACCCCCGTCGAAAAGTGTTGCCCCAGCAAGAAATCCAGCCACCGTGCCCGTCCGCGCCGACGGCAGCGCCCACTGCTGCGCTGCGCGCCACCCGCCGGGAAGACCCGCCGGGAAGGGCGGTGAAGTGAGCCCCGACGGCGCCTCGGCGCCGACCCGTCCGGCGAGTCCGAACCGGTGAACTCCCGCAGATGCTAGGCAGGCCGCGACCACCCCGTGAGGCCCACACCCCAACTGTGATCTTCTCAACATGGGTGGCTCCGGCGCGCGTTGGCGGTCCGCGTTCCCACCCGTACCGGGGTGCCGTCGATGAATGCGCCACCAACCCCGCATTTACGACCGGGGACTGCTCTGACCTGGGATTTCACCGGATGCCACGGGCGCGATCGAGGGCGCGTTACACCATCCCGAGGGCAGGTTCACCCCTCCCGGCCGCGGGACGAACGGCTCTCCTCGCCCGACCGCGCGGCCCTCCTCCGCGGAACCGACGGCTCCTCTTCCCGGGCGCCCGGGACGGCGGACGGATCCGCCGCGAGGGCGCGGTGCGGGCCGCGACGGCGGCACCCCGAGGGGACCTCGCGGGGAGGGGAGGACGGCGTCAACAGCCGTCCGGCGGGCCGCAGTTACTCCTCCCCTGGCCCGCCTCGCTTGCCCGGCTTCTCCGACTCCCCCGACCCCCCGCGCTCCTCCGGCTTCTCCCGCTTCTCCGGCTTCTCCCGCTTCTCCGACTCCCGACGCGGCTCCTCCGGTACCGACTGGGACAGCCGCGCCCACACCGTCTTGCCGAGGTCCCGCCGCTCGCGGTGGCCGAGCCCGTCCGCGACCGCCGCGGCGACGAGCAGACCGCGCCCGTACTCGTCCTCCTCGCCCGGCGTCTTCCGTTGCGGCATGCGGGAGTTGGCGTCGGAGACCTCGACCAGGCAGCCGTTCTCGATCCGGATCAGCCGCACCTCCCAGCGGCGGCCGGCGACCCTGCCGTGCACCAGCGCGTTGGTGGCCAGCTCGCTGGTGACAAGCACGACCCGGTCGATGTCCTCCCGCGCGTACCCCCACCTTTCGAGGACCTTCCCGACCTGGCGCCGGGCCAGGGCGACGGAGGCGGACCGGGAGGTGAACTGCCGGTACCACTCCTTGGCCTCCCCCTGGGTCGCGGCCTCGCGCCCACCGGTGATCTCCACTGCCGCACCTTTCCCTCGGTGAGGAACCCTTCCCAGGATGGAGTGCCGCCGACCGGACTCGCCAGGGGTTCCGGGGGTGACGGGACTTCGCCGTACGGGCCCCGAGGCGCCGCCTGCGCGTCCGGATCATTACGGGCAGTGCCCGCCGGTGCCGGTCCGGCACGGGGAGACCGGCCCCGCGGGCGTGATGATCGAGAAATCCGTGAACCCATTTCCGCCTTTCCGGACAGAATGCGCGGACAGGGGCCGCGAATTTCCCCGAAGCTGTATTTTCCGCCTCTCGGATCTGGTATTCCATAGTGGTCAGGCACCCCCACATCCGAGGAGTGAAGAATGCGCTCTTTAAGAGGACGTAGACCCCTCACGTCCCTTTTCGCCGCAGCTGCCGCCGCCTGCCTCGCCTTCACCGCCGCGCCCGCCGCGCAGGCCGCCGAGGGCAAGGCCGAGCCGGCCGCCGCCCAGAAGTACGTCGCGCTCGGTGACTCGTACGCGGTGGGCCCGGGCACGGGCACCTACGACAACCCCGACGACCCGTGCCGCCGGGGGCCGTTGACCTACCCGCGCCTGTGGGCGCAGGCGCACAGCTCGTACAGCTTCGTGGAGGCGTCCTGCTCCGGGGCGACCACCGCGGAGCTGAAGGCCCAGCAGGTGCCGCAGCTCACCGCGGACACCACGCTGGCGACCGTGCAGGTCGGCGGCAACGACGTGGGCTTCGTCGAGGTGCTGAAGAACTGCATCCTCACCCTGGACGACAAGGACTGCATCGCGGGAGTCGAGGCCGCCAAGGCCGCGGCGACCGGCAGTCTGCCCGGCGCCCTCGCGGACACCTACGGGGCGGTGAAGGCGGCGGCACCCAACGCCAAGGTCATCGTGGTGGGTTACCCGCGGCTGTACACCATCGGCGGCGACTGCGGGATCCTCGGCCTGAGCGACGCCGAGCGCACCGCGCTCAACTCCGCCGCGGACACCCTGGACGGCGTCCTCGCCGACCAGGCGTCGAAGGCCGGGTTCAGCTTCCTGGACCCGCGCAGCGCCTTCGACCCGCACAGCATTTGCTCGGGTGGCTCGCAGTGGGTGACCAGCCTGGAGTGGAGCGACCTCGACGAGTCGTACCACCCGAACCAGGCCGGTCACCGCGACGGCT
Source organism: Streptomyces physcomitrii (assembly GCF_012273655.1). GTDB lineage: Bacteria > Actinomycetota > Actinomycetes > Streptomycetales > Streptomycetaceae > Streptomyces > Streptomyces physcomitrii. Next base: position 274,936 of record NZ_JAAWWP010000008.1, read on the forward strand.
ACCTCCCGCTCCTGAACGCCCTCGCGGGCTGAAGCGAGTGAGCTGAGCCCGGTGGGCTGAGCCGAGCCGAACGGCCGGGCGCGGTCACCCGGAGCCCTCAGGGGTTCCGGGTGACCGCGCCTTTGTGCGTGCGCGACCGCGCCCTTGTACGTGCCCTCGTCCTCGTGCGTGCGCCCGCGCCCCCGCCCTCGTGCACGCACTCCTTCCGCGCGCCTGTCCGCGCGCATCTCCTCGCGGCTGTCCTCGCGCGTGCGCCTGTGCACATGGACATTGCCCGCCGGATTACCCGGGCACGCGGCACCGAATACGCCCGCCGGCAGCAGTCGTCGAATGCGCGGGTAGCGCGACGACGGCATGATCATGAAATCCGCGGCGGAGAATACGGAATGCGGGTACGGGAAAAGGTGGCGCGGCGCCGGGGCGGTGGATGAATTCTTTCCCGGATTCCGCGTCACCTTGTTCTCGGTCCCGCTTCGGTTTCCTTACCCCGCGGGTTTCCTTATTCCCCGGCTGACCCGTCGTGCCCGGGGGCCCGTCGTGCCCGGGGGTCCCGTCTAGCGCACCGCTTCCTCCGGCGGCCGCTCCTCGGCGGGTACGAGCATCTGGGAGGCGGCGAGTTCGCGGTAGAGGAGGTCGGCGCCGACCAGGTTCTCGTGGGTGCCGGCGGCCCGGACCGAGCCGCCTTCGAGGACGACGATCTGCTCGGCGTCGGTGACCGTGGACAGGCGGTGGGCGATGAGCAGGACGGTGCAGCGGCGGGCGGCCTGGTCGACGGCCTCGCGCAGGGCCTGTTCGTTGCTGGCGTCGAGCTGCGCGGTGGCCTCGTCGAGCAGCAGCACCTGCGGGCGGCGCAGCAACGCCCGGGCGATGGCGAGGCGTTGGCGTTCACCGCCGGAGAGGGTGACCCCGCGGTTGCCCACCTCGGTGTCGAGGCCCTCGGGCAGCCGGGCGAGGAGGGTGTCGAGGCGGGTCAGGCGCAGCACCTCGGCGATGTCCTCGTCGGTGGCGCCGGTGGCGGCGTAGCGGAGGTTGTCGGCGATGGTGCCCGCCATCACCGGTGACTCCTGCTCCACGTACGCGATGCGGCGGCGCAGTTCGGCGCGGGTCAGGCCGGCGATGTCCTGGCCGTCGATGCGGATCTGGCCCGACTCCGGTTCGTAGAAGCGCTGGAGGAGGGCGAACATGGTGGTCTTGCCCGCGCCGGAGAGGCCGACCAGGGCGGTCCTGGTGCCGCCGGGCACGGTGAAGGAGATGCCGCGCAGCGCGGGCGCCCGGCCGGGGTAGGCGAAGCGGACGTCCCGGAACTCCACCGGCGGCGCGGACCAGGCGTCCGGCTGCGCGAGCGGAGCCGCGGCACCGGGGCGCCCGGCGGAACCGGCCGCCGCGTACCCGGTGGAGCCGGCGCCCGCGGCCCCGGTCGGGCCGCCCCCCGCGTACGAGCCGCCCTGCGCGCCCACCTGTGCCGCCGGCAGGTCCACGTCCTCCTCCACCGGCAGGCTTCTGACCTGCTCGATGCGGCCGATGGCGCCGAGGCCCTGCTGGAGCATGCCGAGTCCGCCGAGGAGGGAGGCGAGGGGGCTGGCCAGGTAGAAGATGTAGAGCAGGAAGGCGATCAGCTCGGAGGCGGCGAGGCTCCCGGAGGCGACGAGGGCGCCGCCGACGCCGAGTACGGCGAGGAAGGCGGCCTGGATGGCCACCCCGGAGAGCACGGTGACCAGGGCCGCGTACTTGGCCCCGGCGAGTCCGGCCTCGTAGGCCTCGCCGATGGCCTCCTCGGCGCGGGCGGTCTCGCGGGCCTCGGCGCCGTTGGCCTTCACGGTGCGGCCCGCGCCGAGCGAGCGGTCCAGGGCGGCGCCGATCGCGCCGACCGAGGCCTGTGCGCGGGCCACCGCCTGGCGGATGCGCGGCAGGATGAGGCCGAGGACGGCGCCCACCCCGAGCAGGACGGTCAGCGTCACGGCGAGCAGGCCGAGGTGGACCACGCCCATCAGGATCACGGCGCCGGTGAGGGTGAGGGCGCCGTTGGTGACCATGACCAGGCCCTCGGTGGCGGCGTTCTGGACCTGGGCGCTGTCGGAGGTGACGCGGGCGACGAGGTCGCCGGGGGGCCTGCGGTCGAGTTCGGGCACCCGCAGCCGGATCAGCCGGAAGACCAGGTCGCGGCGGATGGTGCGGACCACCTTCTCCGAGGTGCGCCGCTGCCACCAGGACTGGAGGCCGGTGAGGGCGGCGCCCGCGACGACCAGGACGCCGAGCAGGACCAGGGCGGTGGTGACGTTCCGGTCCTCGCTGAGCCCGTCCAGGACCTCCTGGGCCACCAGCGGCTGGATCAGGCCGGAGATGCTCGCGCCGAGGCCGAGGAAGAGGGTCGCGGTGAGCACGAGCCGGTGCGGGCGGGCCTGGCGGAGCAGGGCGCGCAGCGGGCTGCCGGGCGCGGCGGGCTCGGACGGCGGGCCGGTCGGGGCGGTGCCCGGGCCGGGGCCCTCCTGCGGCGCGGGGGCGGAGACCTCGTCCGGCAAGGGTGCGTGGGCCGTCGTCATGCGTACTCCGGGAAGGCGGTCGGAGGGGGGCCGTGGGGCCCTGGTCGGGTCAGTGGGCGGCGAAGGGCGCCGGGTGGCGGGCGGTGAGCTGCTCCAGGTGGTCCGCGGCGGCGCGCTGACCACCGGTGGCGCGCAGCGAACGCCCGATCTCCGCGGCCCGGCTGCGGTGGCCGCCGGTGTCGTCGAGGACGGTGCGCAGCGCCTCGGCGAGGCGGGCCGCGTCGACCCGGCCGAAGCGGACCCGTACCCCGGCGCCGGCCTCGACGACCTGCCGGGCGACGATCGGCTGATCGTCGCGGATGGGGGCGAGCACCAGCGGCAGACCGTGCCACAGGGTCTCGCAGACGGTGTTGTGGCCGCTGTGGCTGACCACCGCCTTCGCCCGGCTGAGCAGGTCGAGTTGGGGCACGTGCGGGCGGACCAGGGTGCCGGGCGGCGCCTCGGTGAGGAGTCCGCCCGGGTCGGCGAAGACGCCCTGGACGCGGTCGCCGAGGAGGGCGAGGGCCTTCGCCGTCTCGCGGAGGAAGCGCAGCCCGGCGTCGGTGTTGGCGGTGCCGAGGGAGACGAAGACCAGATCGCGGTCCGGGTCCAGTTCCTCCCAGGGGAACTCCGGGTCCTCGGGCCGGTCGGCGATCACCGGACCGACCAGGTGCACGCGCTCCCACGGGAGTTCGCCCTCGCCGAGCAGCTCGCGGCTGGTGAAGGCGAGGATGCCGTACGGGGAGAAGCGGGGGTCGGCGGTGGCCCGCGGGTCCCCGACGCGGGCCCGCAGCTCCGTGAGGCGGCCGGTGAGCCAGGCGGCGACCTTCGGCAACTCGGCCAGCGGGTCGATGAGTTCGGCGGAGGTGCTGGCCGAGGTGAGGTACGGGACGCCGAGCCGTTCGCTGACCAGGGACCCGGCGAGCGCGTGCTGGTCGGTGAGGACCGCGTCCGGCGCGAAGGAGCGGACGGCCGCCTCCACGCCGGGCGCCATCGCCCCGGCGAGCGGGAGGAAGAACTCCTCCCACAGGAAGCGGAAGGCGGCGGGGCCGGTGAGCCCGGGCGGCCGGACCAGGTCGCCGCCGTCCGGCATGGCGCACTCGTAGACCTCGGCCCCCTCGCCCACGAGGTCGCGCAGGCGCTCCGAGTGGCCGCACCAGGCGACCTGGTGCCCGCGCCGGGTGAGTTCGGTGGCGACCCCGGCCAGCGGGTTGATGTGCCCGACGAGCGGGGGCACCACCAGGAGGAAGCGGCTCATCGCGCCGCTCCGGCGACGGCGGCCGCGCGGCGGCCCGGGACGTGGTGGGCGCGCACCCAGTCCAGGACCAGGTCCCGGGTGCGGGTGGGCTGCTCCACCAGGACGGAGTGGCCCTGCCGGGGCAGCACGACGGTCCGGCAGTCGGGCAGCTTGGCCTCCAACTCCGGTACCTGGGCGCTGAGTCCGGACTCGTCGCCGAAGACGGCGAGCAGCGGGCAGCGGATCGCGGAGAGGTCGTCGTCGATGACCCGGCCGCTCGGGATGTCCTCGGCGAGGGTGGTGGAGGCGAGGATCCGCCCGGCGCCGCGGGAGAGCCGCGCGGTGTGCGCGCCGTGCTGTTCGGCGATCCAGTCGATGGCCTCGTCGCGGACCAGTTCGCGGCGGGCGTGCGCGAGGCCCTCGGCCATGTGCCCGGTCCAGGCGGCCACCGGCGGCTCGGACTCGATCATGGTGACGCTGGCGGCGCGCTCCGGGTGCCAGGCGGCGAAGGCGGCGGCGACGGTGCCGCCGAAGGAGTTGCCGACCAGATGGACCGGCCGCTCCTCCTCGAGTCCGTCCAGGAGGTACGCCAAGTCCTCGACGAAGGCTTCGAGTTGGTAGCCGGTCCGGGGCCGGTCGGTGCGGCCGTGCCCGCGCAGGTCGTACATCACCACGTCGACTCCGGCCGCCGAGAAGGCCGGGCCGAGGGTGAAGTAGTAGCTGGCGAGGGAGTCGGTGAGCAGTCCGTGCACGAAGACGACCACGGGTGCCTCGCCCTCGGGGGCGGTGCCGCCCGCGGCGCCCGCGGGCAGCCGCTGCACATGGGTGGTGATGTCGCCGGTGCGTATCTTGGCCATGTCAGCCCCGTTCCGCCGCGCGCAGCGACTCGGCGACGTAGTCGACGAGTTGGCCCACGGTCAGTGCGATGATCTCGTCCAGTTCCAGGTCGGCGATGAACAGGGCGACGTTGACCCGTTCGCCGTAGTGCTCGCGCAGCGAACCGGCGAGCGCCACCAGGTCGATGCTCTCCAGTTCCAGATCGTCGTGGAAAAGCGTCTCGCGGGTGATCTCGGCGTCGTCGAGACCGGCGTCGGGCAGTTCGCGGAGCATGGTGGCGATCTGCCGCAGCACCGTGCCCTCGTCGTGCTCGGCGCCCGGAGTGCCGGTGGCCGTCGTGGTCGCCTCAGTGGTCATGTCGTTCTCCTGACTCGTTGACGCCTGCGGTCCAGGCGACGACGTACTGCCGCTCGGGCAGCCCCCGCGGGGCCGCCACCTGACTGCAGCGCACTTCCCAGGCGCTGCCCTGGTGCTCCACTCGCAGCCGCTCCGGCTCCGCGGCGCTCACCCGGAAGTCGGTGGGGCGGCCGCCGAGTCCGGTGCCGAGCGCCTTGGCGACGGCTTCCTTCGCCGTCCAGAAGCGGGTGAACCAGAGGTCCTCGCTCTCGCCGGTGGCCGAGACCACCTGGGCGAGGAGTGCGCGTTCCGCGGGTCCGCAGGCGGCCCGCACGGTCGCCGCCGGGCGGGCGGTGACCTCCTCCAGGTCGATTCCGCAGGGCCCGCGGCCGGCCAGCGCCACCGCCGCCTCGCCGCTGTGCGCGAGGGAGACGGTCAGGCCCTCGCCCAGCTCGCGGCCGTGCACGCCGCTCGCGAAGGGCCGGCCCCGCTCGTCGTTGTCGAGGGCGATCTCGGCGGGGTAGACCTCGCCCGCGCCCTCGGCCCACAGCACGCCGCGCAGGGCGTCCTTGGCGGCGATCCGGCCGAGCAGCCAGCGGCGCCTGCGCACCGGGGGCTGGGCCTCGTAGCGGGCGCGTTCGGCGCCGCCGAGCATGTTGCGCATGATGAGTTCGCGGGTGGCGAGGTCGGGCCAGCGCTCGTGGACCAGGGTCCAGCCGCCGTCCTGCGGGGTGGACAGGGTGTGGCGGCCGGGGAAGCGGTCCACCGCGCGGATGCCGGGGTCGGTGTCGAAGCGGCGGTCGGTCCAGCCGGTGAACTCCGCCCAGACGCGGCTCTGGTGGACCAGTTGCATGTCGGCGGTCAGGGTGGTGTCGGTGACCTCGGTGATGCGGATGTGGCAGTCCAGGTCGGTGCCCGCCGCGGGAGCGGGCCCGTGGAAGGTGATCCGGGCCATGCCGACCGGGAAGACCGTGGTGCGCTCGGTGAGGGTGGCCATGATCCAGTAGCCGAGGAGCTGGCCGACGTTGTCCAGGAGGGCGCCGGGCGCGGCCGGGGTGGTCAGCACCCCGCGCACATGGCGCTCGCCGAGCGCGGTGAGTTCGCTGACCCCCTGGAAACGGGGCCCGTGGAACATCCACCGCTCGCTGTACAGCTGCTCGGCGCTGAGGTCCGGGCGCCGCTCCGCGGCGGTCTCCACCGGCCAGGGCGCGGGCGGCTCCCGGTGCCCGGGGGCGAGTTCGACGACCGCGCCCGCGTACCCGGTGAGCTTGACCTCCACCCGGTCGGGGCCGAGGGCGCGCGCGGTGACCGGGACCTCGGAGGCCGGCATCGCCTCGATCCACTTCTGCAGCCGCACCTGGTGCACCGCGACCGCCCGCAGCCCGGGCCTCGCCTGCTCGGCGAGGCGCATCAGATGCTCGATGACCGTGGTGGCGGGCACGATCGGCCAGCGGTCGGCCTCGTCGGGCCAGCCGGGCCGCTGCCGGAAGAAGCAGTGGTCGAGGAGGTACGGCATCTCCTCGACGTCGATGCGCAGGGTGGCGGGCAGCGGGGCGAGCGGCGGCGTGGTGTCCTTCGGCCCCTCCGCCGAACTCCGCTGCTGGGGACGGCCGTCGGTCGGCTGCCCGGCGCCGGGGGACACGGGTGCGGCCGGGGGCGCGGCCGGCGGCTGTGCGCCGCGGTGCGCCGGTACGCGGGGGCCCCTGCGCGGCGCCACGGGCCGCGCCGCGCGCCCGGAGTGGACCGCGTCGAGGAGTTCGCCCGCGACCGAGGCCGTCTCGTCGAGCAGCGCGGAGAGTTCGGCAGCGACCGGGAACCGCCCCTGGGCGCGCCCGAGTTGGTCCAGGGCGGCCGCCCGGGGCGTGACGGCGCGGGACGGGGCCGCGGTGAGACCCGTCCGTACCGCGGGAGTCGCGGCGAGCGGGGAGGCCGGAGCCGCCCGGTCGAGCAGCCCCCGGACCTGGCCGGGCAGCGAGACCAGGGCGCCGCCGAGGTCGAGGCGGGCGGTGGGGCGCCGGGCGCCCTCCCGTACCGGCTTGGTGGTACGGGCGGTGGCGCCCGCCGGGAGCAGCGGGGCGAGGTCGGGGGCGGCGCCCTCGGTCCACAGGGCGGTGGCGACCCGGCGGAGCTGGGCGAGGCTGTCCCGGGCGCCGGAGTGCGCGGAGACCACCAGGCGGTCGCGTCCGGCGAGGGTGTCGTCGAGCAGCGAGCCGAGCTGTCCCGCACCGAGGACGAGGAAGGCGCGGAAGCCCGACTCGTAGAGGGCGAGGACGAGTTGGCGGAAGCGGACCGGTTCGAGCAGGTGGCGGACGAACAGCTCGCGGACGGCGTCGGGTTCGGCCGGGAAGGGCGCCGCGGTGGTCGCGGACCAGACCGGGACGTGCGGCGGGTGGAGGGTGTACGCCTCGGCGGCCTGCCGGATGGGGGCGAGGTAGGGGCCGAGCATCGGGGTGTGGAAGCCGGAGCGGAAGGGCAGCACCTGGGCGATGACGCCCTCGGCGCGGAAGGCGTCCACCAGGGCGGCCACCTGCTCCTCGGGGCCGCAGATCATCGACTGGTTGGGCGCGTTGTCGTGCGAGAGGACGACGTCCTCGCGTCCGGCGAGGCGCTCCAGGACCCGCTCGGCGGCGGTGCCGAGGACGGCGAAGGCGAGTCCGGGCACCCGCAGCGCGTCGGGGTCGAAGCCCGCGAGGAAGGCGTCCACCTCCTCGGGCGCGTGCACGCCCGCGGCGGCCATCGCGGTCCACTCGCCCACGCTGTGCCCGGCGACCGCGTCCGGGACCACGCCGAGGCGGCGCAGCGAGGTGTCGAGGATCCGGCCGAGCTGGAAGACCGCGGCGCCGTGCCGTCCGACGTCGCCGACCTGGGCGTCCTCGCCGAACTTCCAGTCGAGGCCGAAGACTTCGGCCAGCTCGTCCACCTTGGCGCCGAACTCGGCCTCCAGGCCGGGGAAGACGAAGGCGGTGCGGCCGCCCGCCGGGCCGAGGACCGGGCGCGGGGTGAACCAGACGTCGCTGCGGCCGCGCCAGGGCTCGCCCTTGGCGACCGCCTTGCGGGCGAGCTTCAGCCGCCGCGCGGTGGGGTCGGCGATGCCGAGGCGCACCGGGCCCGCGGCCTCCGAGCCGGGGCCGGTCTCGGGCAGGCCGGTGGCCAGCAACTCGCTGTCCCCGAGCTGGAGTTGTGCGGCCAGCTGCTCGGTGCTCCCGGCGGCCAGGCGCAGCACCCGCTCGGGTTCGCGGACCTGGACGCGGGGGCGGCGGGCCGGCACCCGGGCGGGCTGCTCCAGGACGAGGTGGGCGTTGATGCCGCCGAAGCCGAAGGCGTTGACGGCGGCGCGGCGCGGCCCACCGCCCGCGACCTCGCCCCAGCCGGTGGCCGTGGCGAGCGGGGCGAACCGGGTCTGCTCCAGGGCCGGGTTGGGGTCCTCGCAGTGCAGGGTGGGCGGCAGCACCTCGTGGTGCAGGGCGAGGGCGGCCTTGATGAGACCGGCGACCCCGGCGGCGGGCATGGTGTGCCCGATCTGCGACTTCACCGAGCCGATGGCGGCGCGGGCGCCCGCGGCGGGCCCGAACACCTCGGCCACCGTGGCGAGTTCGGCCCGGTCACCGGCGGCGGTCGCGGTGCCGTGCGCCTCCAGGAGCTGGAGCGCGCCGGGTTCGCGCGGGTCGAGTCCCGCGGCCTCCCAGGCCTGCCGTACGGCGCGGATCTGGCCGCCCGGGTCGGGGTTGAAGAGGCTGGCGGAGCGGCCGTCGCTGGCCACCCCGGTGCCGCGGATCACCGCGTAGATCCGGTCGCCGTCGCGCTGGGCGTCGGCGAGCCGCTTGAGGACGACGACCCCGGTGCCCTCGCCGATGAGGACGCCGTCGGCCTCGCGGTGCAGCGGGCGGATGCGCTCGCTCGGGGAGAGCGCGCCGAGCTGGGTGAAGACGCTCCACAGGGTGAGGTCGTGGCAGTGGTGGACGCCCCCGGCGAGCATCACGTCGCAGCGCCCGGTGGCCAGTTCGCGTACCGCGTGGTCGACGGCGACCAGCGAGGAGGCGCAGGCGGCGTCCACCGTGTAGGCGGGGCCGCGCAGGTCGAGGCGGTTGGCGACCCGGGAGGCGACCAGATTGGGCACCAGGCCGATCGCCGACTCCGGCTGCTCGGGGCCGAGCTTCTCGCAGAACGCCTCGCGCACCGACTCCAGTTGCTCCTCGCCGAGCCCGGGGGCCAGCTCGCGCAGGGTGTGCACCAGCTGGTTGGCGGTGCGCACCCGCTGGTCCAGGCGGACGAGGCCGGGGGTGAGGTAGCCGCCGCGGCCGAGCACGATCCCGGCCCGCTCGCGCGCGGCGGGCAGCACCGACTCGCCGCCCGCGTCCTCCAGGGAGCGGTGGGCCACGTCCAGGGCGATGAGCTGGTCGGGGTCGGTGCCGGGCACCGAGTTCGGCATGATCCCGAAGCGGGTCAGGTCGAACTCGGCCGAGGTGTCGGTGAATCCACCGCGGCGGCAGTAGAAGCGGTCGCTGCGCCGCGGGCCGCCGGGATCGTAGAACTCGGGGTCCCAGCGGTCCGGCGGCACCTCGCTCACCGAGTCCACGCCGTGCGCGATGTTGTGCCAGTAGGCGGCCAGGTCGGGGGCGCCCGGCAGGAAGACCTCCATGCCGACCACGGCGACCGGGGTCGCCGCGGCTGCGGTCCGGGGTTCGCGCACCATGCCGGTCACCAGCCGGAGGCGGTGTAGACCACGGTGTGGCTCTCGGGCGCACCGTAGGCGAGTTCGCGCAGCAGGCTGAGCGGGCCCTCGTCGAGGTCGATCAGCTTGATGCCGCGGGCCGCGTACGAGCGCATCAGCTCGGGGCTGACCATGCCGCCGCCGGTCTCGGAGGCGGCCCAGGGGCCCCAGTGCACGGTCAGCCCGCGCCGCTCGGGGGTGGACCAGCGGCGGCCCAGCTCCTCCAGGGCGTCGTTGGCGCTCGCGTAGTCGCTCTGGCCGCGGTTGCCGAGGGCGGCGGCGATGCTGCCGAACAGGACCGCGAAGCGCGGGCCCTCGGGCAGCCCCTCCACCGCGTCCAGCACCGTGCGGGCGCCGTCCGCCTTGGTGGCGAAGACCCGGGCGAAGGACTCCGGCGTCTTCTCCGAGATCAGCTTGTCCTCGATGACCCCGGCCGCGTAGACCAGCCCGTCCAGGCGCCCGTACTGGGCGTGCGCCTCCTTCACCACGGCGGCGACCGCCTCCGCGTCGAGGACGTCGACCTGGTGGTACTGGGCCTCGCTGCCGAGCGCGGTCAGCTCCGCGAGGGTGGCGCGCACCTCGCGGGCGGCGAGCAGCGCGGAGACGGCGCGTTCGGTCTCGGCGGGGGTGCTGGTGGTCCCCGAGGAGAGCAGGGCGGCGCGCAGCGCGGCCCGGTCGGGGGCGCCCGCGGTGGCGGCGTCCTCGGTCCCGGCGGGTTCCGGGGTGCGGCCGAGGAGGACCAGGCGGCAGCGCGAGGCGGCGGCCAGGGTGCGGGCGAAGCGGGCGGTGATGCCGCGGGCGCCGCCGACGAGCAGCACCACCGAGTCGCGGTCCAGGCCCGCAGCCTCGGCCTCCGCGGCGCCGTCGCCCGCGGGTCCGGCGCCGGTCGCGGCGAGGGCGCCCAGCGGGTCGAGGTCCAGGTCGAGCGCGCGGCGCTCCCGGCCGTCGGTGAGGACCACGGGGTCGGCGCCGGTGGCGGCGAGTTCGGCGTACAGCGCCTTCGCCACCTGCTCCGGGCCGGCCTCGGCGGGGACCTCGACCAGGGTGGCCCGGACCTCCGGGTACTCGCGGGCCACGCTGCGGAAGAATCCGCGCAGTCCGCTGGGGGCGCCGGTGGTGCGGCGGTCGGCGGCGAGCAGCCGGCGCGGGGCCGCGGTGAGCACCCGCTGGAAGAGCGGGAAGGACTCGGGCAGCGTCGGCCCGGACTCCTCCAGGGAGGCGAGGTGGACCACGGCGTCGGCGGTGGCGGTGGGCAGTTCCCCGGCGGGCACCAGATCGGTGGTCACCCCGGCCTCGCCGAGGAGCGCGGCCAGGGCCTCGGCGATCTCGCCGCCGCCGAGCAGCTGCACCCGGCTGCCGCGCTCCGGGGCGCCGGTCACCGGCTCCAGTACGCGTTCGGTGAAGGTCAGCCGCTGCGGGGCGACGACCTGCGCGGACGGTGCCTGCGCCGGCTGCGCGGGCGCGGGGGCGGGCGCGGTCTGCTCGGCGGGGGTCGCGGGTCCGCCGAGGGCGGCGGCGAGCAGTTCGCCGAGCGCGGCGGCGGTACGGGCCGCGCTGAGCTGGTCGAGGTCGGCGGTCTCGGCGGCGAGGCCGAGGCGGGTGCCGAGCTCGCCGGCGATCTCGGTGCGCTTGATGGAGTCGACGCTGAGGTCCGCCTCCAGATCGAGGTCCGGCTCGATCATGTCCACCGGGTAACCGGTCCGCTCGGCCACCACCGCGAGCACGGTCTCCAGTACGGAGGCGGCGCTGACCTCGGGGGCCGCGGCGGGGGCGGGCACGGCCGCGGCGGCGGGCGCCGCGGTCGCGGTGGTGCCGAGGAGCCCGGCGAGCAGTCCCGCGATCGCCTCGGCGGTACGGGCGCCGCTCAGCTCCTCCAGACGGTCGCCGCCCTCCGCGGGCAGCCCGAGGCGGCCCGCCAGCTCACCCGCGATCTCGGTGCGCTTGATGGAGTCGACGCTGAGGTCCGCCTCCAGATCGAGATCGGGCTCGATCATGTCCACCGGGTAACCGGTCCGCTCGGCGACGACCGCGAGGACCGTGTCCAGTACGGAGGCCGCGGGGGCCGCGGGCTCCTGCGCGACGGGGGCGGCGGGCACCGTGACGGGGGCCGTCGCCGGGGCGGGCGCCGTCTGCTGCGGCACCGCCACCAGGGCGGGCGCGGCCGGGCTCGCCGTCAGCTGCGGTGCACCGGCGGGCAGTTCGGGAACGCCCAGATAGGAGAGCAGGACGTCGCGCTGGGCGGCGACCATGTCCCGGCTGCTGCGGAGGAACTCCGCGATCAGCGCCTCGGGACCGGCGGCCGGGGGCTGGGGGCTGGGCTGGTCGAGCACGGTGAACTCCGTCACGGGTCGGGCCGGTTGCAGGGCGCCCGGCGGGATGGTGCCGTCGGCGCGGCGCAGCAGCTGGCCGTCCACGGTCCAGCCCGCGGCGCGCGCGGCGGGAGCGGTCGCCGGGTCGACGGTGTCCCGGCCGGTGAACAGACGACGGGTGCGGACGTCCACGCCGCTGACGGCGAGCCGGGCGAGGGCGGTGAGCAGCCCGCCGAGTCCGGTGTCGCGGCCGTCCTCCAGGGGGACGGTGCGGTGCGGGCGGTCGCCGAGCACGGCGGCCACCAGGCGGCTGAGCACCTTGCCCGGGCCCACCTCGACGAAGACGCGCGCGCCCGCCTCGTACATCGCCTCGATCTGGGCGGCGAAGCGGACCGGGGAGCCGATCTGCTCCACCAGTTCGCGCCGGATGCCGTCCGCGTCGGCGGGGTAGGGCGCGGCGGTGCGGTTGGACCAGACGGGGAACGCCGGTGCGGGCAGCGGGAGTCGGTCCAGGTGGGCGCCGAAGTCCTCGCCCGCCCCGGCGAGCAGCGGGCTGTGGAAGGCGCAGGCGACCTTGAGCTGCTTGGCCTGGTGCCCGGCGTCCTTCAGGTGCACGAGGGCGGCGGCGACGGCCTGGGTCGGGCCCGAGACAACCGTCTGCTCGGGCGAGTTGTGGTTGGCGGCGACCACGTCCCCGTCGAGACCGGCGAGCCGCAGCACCTCCTCGACCTGCTCGGCGCCCGCGCCCACGGCGGCCATCGCGCCCGGGTCCTCGGCGGGCACCCGGCCGAGGATGGCCTCGGCGCGGGCGGCGCTGGCGGCCAGCAGTTCCTCCGCGTCGAAGGACCCGGCGGCGGCGAGGGCGGCCAGTTCGCCGTAGCTGTGCCCGCCCGCCATGGCCGGGCGCACCCCGAGCGAGGCGAGCAGCTCGGTGGCGGCCAGCGCGGTGATGCCGAGCGCGGGCTGGGCGACGGCGGTGTCGGTGACCCGCTCCTGCTGCCGGGCCCGGCTCTCCGCGTCCAGCGCGGCGGGCGGGAAGAGCAGGTCGGCCCAGCGGGCGCCGCGGTGCAGATGGCTGTGCAACTCGGGGAAGGCGACGAAGAGTTCGGCGAGCATCCCGGGCCGCTGGCTGCCCTGGCCGGGGAAGAGGAAGGCCACCTCGCCGGCGCGCACCTCCTCCTCGACCGCGCCCGCGGTGTGGATGCCCTCGGCGGGGGCGTGGGCGCCCCCGGCGGCCCGGCGCAGCAGCTCCGGCAGCGCGTCCAGGTCGCGGGCGACCACGGCGATACGGACCGGCTCGCCGCGCAGCGCGGACTGGTCGCTGCGCCAGGAGGCGTGCCGCGCCAGGTCCCGCAGACGCACCGGGCCGCTCTCGCCGAGCAGCTTCAGCAGTGCCCGTACGGACTTGCGGGCGGCCTCCTCGTCGCGGCCGCGGAAGGTGAACAGCTCGGCGGGCCAGGCGTCCAGGGCGTGCGCCTCGGGGGCCTGCTCGTGGGCGCGGAGCACCACGTGGAAGTTGGTGCCGCCGAAGCCGAAGGCGCTGACGCCCGCGACCCGGTCGGCGGGCTCGGCGCTCCAGGGCGCCGCCGCGGTGTGGAAGGCGAAGGGGCTGCTGCCCTGCTCCCAGGCCGGGTTGGGCTCCTTGAGGTGCAGGGTCGGCGGCTTCACCCCGTGGTAGAGGGCGAGGGTGGTCTTGATCAGTCCCGCCAGGCCCGCGGCGCACTTGGTGTGCCCGATCTGGGACTTGACCGAGCCGACCGCGCAACTGCCGGGCTCGGCACCGGACTCGGTGAACACCTCGGTGAGGGTGGCGAGTTCGGTGCGGTCGCCGACGACGGTACCGGTGCCGTGCGCCTCGATCAGGCCGACCTCGGCGGGCGAGATGCGGGCGTTGCGGTAGGCGCGGGTCAGGGCGGCGCGCTGGCCCGCGGGGCGGGGCGCGGTCAGGCCGAGGGCGCGGCCGTCGCTGGCGCTGCCGACCCCGTCGATGACCGCGTAGACGCGGTCGCCGTCGCGCTCGGCGTCCTCCAGGCGCTTGAGGGCGACGCAGGCGACACCCTCACCGAGGGCGATGCCGTCGGCGGACGCGTCGAAGGTGGCCGAGCGGCCGCTCGGCGAGAGGGCGTGCACCGAGGAGAAGAGCAGGTAGTCGTTGATGCCGTTGTGCAGGTCGGCGCCGCCGCAGAGCACCAGGTCGCTGGTGCCGGTGGCGAGTTCCTTGCAGGCGGCGTCCACCGCGGTCAGCGAGGAGGCGCAGGCCGCGTCCACGGTGTAGTTGGCGCCGCCGAGGTCGAGCCGGTTGGCGATGCGCCCGGCGATGACGTTGGCCAGCATGCCGGGGAAGGAGTCCTCGGTCAGCCGCGGCAGCTGCTCGTCGAGGCCGGGCGGCACGGCGCCCGCGTAGGCGGGCAGCACGGTGCGCAGGGTGGTGGCGTTGGACAGGTCGCTGCCCGCCTCCGCGCCGAAGATCACCGAGGTGCGGCGGTGGTCGGCGGCGGGCCCCTCGTACCCGGCGTCGGCGAGGGCGCGGCGGGCCGCCTCCAGGGCGAGCAGCTGCACCGGCTCGATGCTGGGCAGGGAGGCGGGCGGGATGCCGTAGCGCAGCGGGTCGAAGGGGATCTCGGGCAGGAAGCCGCCCCAGCGCGAGGGGGTGCGCTCGCCCTCCCCGTCGGGGGCGTAGTACAGCTCGGGGTCCCAGCGGTGGGCGGGCACCTCGGTGACGCTGTCCCGGCCCTCGACGATGTTGGCCCAGAACTCCTGGAGGTCCTTGGCTCCGGGGAACATCGCGGCCATGCCGACGACCGCGATCCGCAGCGGCGGCGGGGCGCTCTCCTCGCTCGGCTCCCCGGCGGCGGGGCGCAGTCGGGCGGTGCGCTCGCGCAGCCACTCCCCCGCGCCCGCGGTGACCGAGGCGTGCAGCTCGGCGATGCCGGTGGTCGCGGAGCGCAGTACCGAGACCTCCCCGGCCATGAACATGCCCTCGGCGGCCTGGCGTTCCTCGTCGACCCGGCGCAGTTCGGCGCCGACCCGCTCGACGCCCTTGGAGGCGAGCCGCAGCCGTCCGACGTTGAAGCGCTCCAGCTGCTCCCAGGCCTCCCGGTCGGGCACGCCCTCGGCGGCGAGGCGGGTGCGCAGTTCGGCGAAGTCGCGGGTGACGTCGCTGGCGGCGCAGCGGGTGGCGTGGCCCGGGGCGGTCTCCAGGAGGTCGGTGCGCTCGGCGGCGAGGACCTGGCGCTGGAAGAGCGGCTGGATGGCGCCCGCGGAGACGGCCTCCTCGGTGAAGAGGTAGGCGGTGCCCATCAGCACGCCGAATCCGGCTCCGGCCTTCGACAGCGGGGCCGCGACGGCGGCGGCCATGGCGGCCGAGCGGGCGTCGTGGATGCCCCCGGCGAAGAGCACCGTCAGCTCGCGGGCCGCCGACTCCCCCGCCTGGTCGAGGAATTCGGTGAGGACCTCGGTCTGCGCCTCCCAGAGCGGGAAGCTGTTGCGGGGCCCGATGTGGCCGCCGCACTCGGCGCCCTCGAAGATGAACTTGCGGGCGCCCGCCGCCAGGAACTGCCGCAGCAGCCCCGGCGAGGGCACGTGCAGGAAGGCGGAGATGCCCTCGGCCTCCAGGGCCGCGGCCTGGGCCGGACGGCCGCCCGCGATGATCGCGTGGCTGGGCTTCAGTTCGCGTACGACGGCGAGTTGGGCCTCTTTGATCTGCTCGTCGGCGAAGCCGAGGATGCCGACTCCCCAGGAGGTGCCGGGCCCGATCGCCTCCCGGGTGCGCTCCAGCATGGAGCGGGTGCGCTCGGCGTCGGCGAGCGCGAGGGCGAGGAAGGGCAGGGCGCCCTCGGCGGCCACCTTGGCGGCGAAGGCGGGTTCGTCGCTGACCCGGGTCATCGGCCCCTGGGCGAGCGGGAGTCGGGCGCCGAGCGCCCTGGCACCGGCGGAGTCCTCGGCGAGCGCGGCGGCGGGGGTCTCGGCGTCCGCGGAGTCCAGGGCCGCGCGGATCGCGCGGACGGCGTCCAGCACGCGGGTGCCGCGGCGGGCGAAGGAGGCGGCCAGATAGCCGTCCTGGCCGACCGGGAGCAGCCGCTCGCGCGGGTCCTCGGCGGCCAGCGCGCGGTGCACGCCGTCGAGGTCGGCGGGGACCGCGGGCGCCCCGGGTCCGCGCCGGCGCAGCACCCGTACCCCGTGCACGAGCACGCTCTCGGAGCCGTCGAGGGAGGCCAGCGCCTCGGTGGTCTCGGCGGGCGGCTCGGCCTCGTCGAGCAGGGCGAGCTGGATGTCGAGCACCACACCGGCGGCGCCGCCGAGCACGGCAGCGGCGGCGGTACGGGGCCCGATGCCGCCCCAGGCCCAGACCGGCACCGTGATCTCGGGGTCGGCGAGCAGGCGCTGGAGCAGCACGAAGGTGCTCAGCTCCCCGGCGCGCCCGCCGCACTCCTGGCCGCGTACGAGGAGCCCGGCGGCCCCGGCGCGTACCGCCTCGGCGGCCTCGGCGGGGCTGACGACCTCGGCGAGGACGCGGCGCCCGGGGAACTCCGCGGGCGAGCGGGCGGGGTCGGCGAGCAGCACCGTCTCGGCGCGGGCGGGCAGCTCGGCACCGGTGAGCGGGGTGCCGGGGCGGATCCGTACGCCGAAGGGGCCCGCGCACCAGTCGGCGGTGCGGGCCAGCAGGGCGGCGGCGCGGCGGTCGGGCCCGTCCGGCAGTTCGAGCACGCCGAGGGCGCCGGCGCGGCAGGCGGCGGCGGTCAGGCGTGGCGACGGACGGTGCAGCGGGTTGACCGCGATGACCGAGTCCGTCAGCAACTCTGAGGACTCAGAGGACACATGGGGGGACGGCGTCCGCATGGGAGTCTCCGGTGTGGGGGGTGGTGCGCGGTAGTCAACTGGCGGCTCTCCATACGGTCAAGCCGCGACTCTGCGTGATTACCGGAAGCTCTCTACGCGCGTCATGCAATTCCGGACACGCAATAGCGGACACAGTGCGTCGCGACGAGCCCTTTCGTATGCCGAACTTTCCGACGTCGGCCAGCACGTCGTAAACACGCCACGTGTCGGTAACACGGTCTTCTCATTTCGGGCTCTGACCTGTGCGGTAAATCACACGAACTGCTAGGGAAAACACGCAACCACTGAGCGAATGCGCACACTCCGTAATGCTCAGGCGACAATTCCCCCCACTTGTGGCGTTCCCGCGGCGACGAATGGGGTATCCCGCGCAACTGTCCGTGCCGAGCCGGGGCCCGACCACCCGATTTCGGCCCCGCGGCAGCGAACTCCCGCACATCTCAGCAAAGTTGAGAATTTCTCGGCTCTGTCCGCGGATACCCCCGCCGACGCGGCGGAACGCCGTCCGCCACCCTCCCCGACCTCGCGTTCCCGGCTCGCGGACGCACCCGGGTCCACCCCCTGAGGTACGGCTTTCCCGCTCACCCCGGGGCCCACATGCGCCCCCTGGGCCCCAGGTTCACAATGGCGCCTATGAGTGACATAAGCGACACCGAGGACGGCCGCAGTCCTCCGGCCGCCTCCGGCGCCCCGCACCAGACGCTCGCTCTCGCGGCGATGCTCTTCGCGGTGTCGATGACCTTCATCGACCAGACCATCGTCAGCATCGCGGCGCCCAGCATCATCGACGAACTCTCCCTCTCCTCCTCCGGGATGCAGTGGGTGATCAACGCCTATCTGCTCTCCCTGGCCGCCTTCTTCGCGCTGGGCGGGCGGCTCGCGGACATGCTCGGGCACCGCCGCGTGATGCTGACCGGCACCCTCGTCTTCGTGCTCTCCTCGGTGCTCTGCGGCTGTGTGCCCAAGGGCGACCTCGCGCAGAGCTGGCTCATCGTCTTCCGCGCCACCCAGGGCCTCGGCGCGGCCCTGATGTTCCCGGCCGCGCTCGCCGTGGTGGTCGCCGTCTTCCCGGTCGGCAGGCGCGGCCGGGCCCTCGCCCTCTTCTTCGGGCTCTCCGGCGCGCTCACCGCGATCGGCCCGCTGCTCGGCGGCTGGCTCACCGACTGGACCTGGCGCGCCATCTTCTGGGTCAACGTCCCGGTGGCGGTCGTGGCCATCGCGCTGACCCTCAGGGCCCGGATCCCGGACACCCGCCGCCCCGAGAAACTCGACCTGGTCGGCGCCTTCCTGGTGGTCACCGGCATGGGGCTGAGCGTCCTCGGCCTCCAGCAGTCCGCCGCCTGGGGCTGGGACAGCGCGGCCACCTGGGTCTGCCTGCTCGGCGGCCTGCTCGTGCTCGCCCTGTTCTGCCGGTACGAGCTGAAGGCCGAGCACCCGCTGATCCGGCTCCAGGTCTTCCGCGACAAGGCCTTCGCCGTCGACAACCTGGTGCTGTTCTTCGCCATGACGGCCTTCGTGCCGCTGTTCTTCTTCATGTCCGTCTACGCGCAGGTCTCGGTCAGCGCCTCGCCCAACCAGGCCGCGCTGTACATGCTCTACTTCTTCGCCGGTTTCGCGATCGCCTCCCAGTGGGGCGGCCGGATCCTGGACCGGCGGGGCGCGCGCCCGGCGATGAAGGCGGGCACCGCGCTCGCCGCGGTCGGCTTCGCCCTGTGGGCGAACAAGCTCACCGACCTCTCCTTCCACGACCAGTGGCCCTACGCCGCCATGGCGGGCGCGGGCATCGGCCTGATGCTGGCGCCGACCTCCACCGACGCCGTCAACCGCTCCCTGAACGCCTCCTACGGCGAGGTCACCGGCATCACGCAGACCGTGCGCAACTTCTCGGCCAGCGTGGGCATGGCCGTCTTCAGCACGGTCCTCACCCACGCCACCACCGACCACGTCGAGGACACCCTGACCTCGCGGGGCCTGCCCGAGGGCGCCTCCCGCCAGGCGGCACGCGACGTCGCCGAGTCCGTCACCGGCAACCCCGACGCCCAGCAGCCCAGCGGCGACGGCCCGGTGGCCACCGTGATGCGCCGGTCCATGGACGCCGTCCGGATGGACTTCGCCGAGGCCAACCAGTGGGTCTTCTACGGCATGGCGATCGCCTGCGCCCTCGCCTACCTCTGCGCGATCCGGCACCCGGGGACCCGGGTCACCGAGAACGCCACCCTGGACGCGGAACCGGGCCCGGGCGAGGACAAGCCGGTTGGCACCGCCAAGAGGAGCGGTACGGACGGCAGTTGAGGCCGGGGCGCCCGGCCGCGCCAGGGGGTGCCGCCGCCACCGCCGGGGTGCGCCCCCACTTCCCGGGACCGTCCGCCGGGCGGATAATCCGGCGTACGGCCTCGGGCGGTACGTGCCCACGCGGGACCGCCCGGCCGCGGACGCGCGACCGCGCGAGGACCGAGGCGTACAGGGGGGCAGCAGGTGGTCGGTGCACCGCGGCGGACGGCCGCCGCCCTGGCCCTCACCGCGGGCGTCCTCCTCGCGGGTGCGGCCTGCACCTCCGGCACCGAGCACTCCGGCGGCACCGAGCACTCCGGCGGCTCCGAGCGCTCCGGCGACTCCGAGCCGCCCGCGACCCGGGACGTCGACCCGGCCACCCGGGGCTTCCCCACCCCGCCCCCGGTGATCACCCGCAGCCCGGCCGAGGCCTGCGGCCAACAGCCGTACGTGGCCGGGTCCTTCGACGCGAAGGCGGTGCGCGCGTACACGCCGCGGGGTCCCGCCTACCGGGGCCCCGGGCCGCACCCGGTCCGGCTGCTGCGGGCGGACTCGGCGGAGGGCGGTCCCGAACTGCCCCATCAGTGGGCGCCGCCCGGCGGGGTGCAGCTCGTGGTGTGCGAGTACGAGGACACCGACTTCGCCGAACGGCAGGTGGGCACCTGCGAGTACCTCGGCGGCGACGCCCTCGGCGGCACCTCGCGGGTGGAGTCCGCCCGCTGGGTCTACCGCGTCTTCGAGGCCCGGACGGGCACGCCGGTACGGGAGTTCACCCTGCCCGGCACCACCACCCCGGAGCGGACCTGCCCGAAGACCGCCCTCGCCCCGGGCGGCGCCCTCTACCGGCAGCAGGTGGAGAGCGCGGACCTGCGGGCCAGGATCGGGCCGCTGTACCGGGGCGCACGCTGACCGGACCGGCGGCGGCCCCGGACAGGTCCGGGCGCCCGGCAGCCGCAGCCGGGCGCCCGGCGGGCGGCGCGCGGCTCAGGCCCGGGCGCCGCCCGGCTTCGGGGAGTCGGGATCAGCAGACCGTGCCCGCGCGGACCTTCTCGCGGTACAGGAAGTAGTCGTCCACGATCCGGCCGACGCAGGAGCCGCCGCGGCCGTAGGCGGTGTGCCCGAGGCCCTGGTAGGTCAGGAGCATCGCCTTCGGCAGCTGCCGGGCCAGACTGCGCGCCTCGTGGTACGGGGTCGCCGGGTCCCCGGTGGTGCCGATCACCAGGGCCGGGGCCAGGCCCGGGGCCTTGGCGCGGTGCGGCTTCACGGTGCCCCGGGGCCAGGTGCGGCAGCTCATCTCGTCCACCACGGTGGAGGTCCCGAAGACCCCGGCCTCGCGGTGGGCCGCGGCCATCACCTTCCAGTAGGCGCTCGCGGACCTCGGGTGCGGTATGTCGAGGCAGTTGACGGCGAGCAGGGCGGCGTCGCTGTTGTCGGGGGCCCGCCCCGCGGCCCGGCCGCCCACCGACTCCCTTGCGGCGCCCGGGAGTTGAGCACCCCCCTCGTCCCCGGCGGTCGGCTCCTCGCCCCCGGCCAGCTTCACCAGGCCGGTGCCGTCGCCCTCGTCGTAGGCCTGCCAGAGGGCGTCGGAGAGGTCCTCCCACTGGTCCTCGGGGGCGTACATGGCGAGCGTGACCGCCGCGTTCAGGGTGCGGCTGTCGAGGGTGGTGTCCGCCCCCGGCGCGGGCAGCGGCTCACGCGCCGTCTCCGCGTAGAGGGTGTCCACCACCTCGCGTATCTCCCGCGGGGTGGTGCCCGGGCAGCTGTCGCCCGCGAAGTCGGCGCACTGCCGGGCGTAGTCGTCCACCGACCTGCGGAAGGCGGTGCCCTGGCTCAGGGCGCGCTCGTACCAGTCGAGGCTCGGGTCGACCGCCCCGTCCAGGACCATGGTGCGCACCCGGCGCGGGAAGAGCTCGCCGTAGGTGGTGCCGAGGCTGGTGCCGTACGACCAGCCGAGGAAGTTCAGCTTCCGGTCGCCGAGGGCGGCGCGCAGGACGTCCATGTCACGGGCGGCGTCGGGGGTGCCGACATGCGGCAGCACCGAGCCGCTGCCCCGGCGGCAGCCCCGGGACTCGGCGTCGGCGCTCGCCAGCGCGGCCCGCCGCTGCTCGCCGTCCCTCGGGTAGAGCGCGACCGGCGCCTCCTCCTCGGCCCCGCCCTCGGGCTCCTCGCCGCCGTCCCAGTCGCAGCTCACGGCGGGCTTGCTGCCGCCCACCCCGCGCGGGTCGAAGGAGACGATGTCGAAGCGGGCCCGCACCCGCTTGCCGAAGCTCGCCGCGGTGCCGCCCTTGAGGTCCTCGACGCCGGAGGCACCGGGCCCGCCCGGGTTGTAGACGAGGGAGCCGAGGCGCCGCTTCGCGTTCTCCGCCGGGTGCTTGACCAGCGGCAGTGTGAAGGTGCGCCCCGTGGGCCGGGAGTAGTCCATCGGCACCTTGAGCGAGGCGCACCGCAGCCCGTCGCCGCAGGCCTTCCAGTGCGGCTTCTGCTGGTAGTAGGTGCGCAGCTCGGGGGCGTGCGCCGGGTCCGTGCGCGCCTTCTGCGCGCCGTCCGCGGAGGCGAACTGGCAGGAGGTGAGCAGCAGGGAACCGGCCGCGGCGAGCGCCATCAGGGCGGCCGGGCGTCGGGAACGTCGAGTACGTCGAGCAGGTCGAGTACGTCGGGAAGTGGGGGGCATGCTGTTGCTCCGTCGCAGGTGTGAGGGGTGCCCACACCCTGGCGGAGGGAAGCTGAGGTTTTGATGAAGGGCCCCCGGGCCCCGACCGGGGGCAGGCCCCGGGGCGGGCCTACTCCCCCGTCTCCTTGCGCCCCCGCCCCTTCCGTACCGGAACCCGCAGCACGAAGCGCGCGCCCCCGGCGGGGCCCGGGCCCGCGGTGAGGGTGCCCCCGTGCGCGTGCGCCACCCAGGAGGCGATGGAGAGGCCGAGGCCGGTGGAGCCGGTGGTGGAGCGGTGGCGGTCGAAGAGGGCCGCGTCGACGCCGGGCGGGAGACCGGGGCCCGCGTCGTCCACGGTGAGCGTCCCGTCGGGGGTGACGGTGAGGCGGACCTCGGCGGGCTCGCCCGGGGCGTGGCCGTGGGTGAGGGCGTTGCCGAGGAGGTTGGCGACGGCGCGGCGCAGCAGCTCGGCGTCGCCCTCGACCACGGTGGGCGCCGCCTCGACGGTGACCTGGTGCGCACCGGCCGCGGGGTCCTCGGCGGTCAGGTCGTCGACGACCGTCTCGGCGAGCTGGTCGAGCCGCAGCGGCCGGTGCTCCACCACGCCCACCCCCGCCATCAGCCGGGCCCGGGTGAGCAGCCCGTCGACCAGGGCGCCCATCCGCCGCGACAGGCGCAGGCTGCGCCGCAGGACGTCGGCGGGGTCGGTCTCGCCGCGCAGCGCGGTCTCGGCGAGGCTGCTGAGCGAGGCGGCCGGGGTGCGCAGATCGTGGGCGGCGTCCGCGAGGAAGGCCTCCTGCTGGTCCAGGGCGCGCAGCGCGGGCCGGATCGCCTGGCCCGCGAGAAGCCGGCCGATCAGCGCCGAGACCAGGACCAGCGCGGCGCAGGCGCCGGTGAGGCCCCAGGTGAGCCGGTCGTGGTCGCGGTGCTGCTCGCTGGTGTCGGCGACGGCGACCACCGCGCTGTCGGCCTCCTCGCTGCTGGGGCTGATGTAGGGCTCGGCGACCAGGCGCACCGGGCGGCCGTCGCGGGCCCGGCTGTCCCGGGCGGTCACCTCGGCCCGGTCGATGGCCCGGGTCGCCGCCGCGCGTACGTCGGCGGGGCGGGCGCTCACACAGGGGCGGCGCAGGGTGTCCAGGGTGCGCAGTCCGTCCTCGCGCAGGACGAGCAGGTGCAGCGGCGGGCAGTCGGTGTCCATCGTCTCGACCAGGTCGGTGGCGTCGGGTTCGTCGCCCTTGTAGGTGAGCTGGATGACGGCCTGGCCGGTGCGCAGGTTCAGCGACTGGTCGACCTGGCCGCGCCAGGTGGAGCCGTCGTTGTGGACGGCGAAGACGGCGAGCGCGATGAACCCGGCCGCGCTGGTGAGGGCGAAGAGCAGCGCGATACGGCGGCGCAGCCGGCGGATCCGGCCCGCGGCGGTGTGCGGCCGGCGGGTGCCGCGGCGGCGGGGCCGCAGCGCGCCGAGGGCCCGGCGCACCGGCCCGCGCCGGACGGTCCCCGCGGCGGGGTGGCTCACCCGGGGCCGTCCCCGGGCGCGAGCAGCCGGTAGCCGACCCCGCGCACCGTGCGGATCAGCGGGGGCTCGCCGAGCTTGCGCCGCAGCTGGGAGATGAGCACGTCCAGGACGTTGGACTGGGGCTCGGCCATCTCGTCCCAGCAGCCCTCGATCAGCGCGCCGCGGGAGAGCGCCTGGTCGGCGCGGGCCGCCAGCATCTCCAGGACGGCGAACTCCTTGCCGGTGAGCATCAGCAGCACCCCGTCCCGGCGCACCTCGCGCCGCGCGGTGTCGATCTCCAGGTCCCCGCAGCGGTACACCGGCGGCCGCACCGCGCCGGAGCGGCGGCACAGGCTGTGCACCCGGGCGATCAGCTCCGGTACGGCGAAGGGTTTCACGAGGTAGTCGTCGCCCCCTGCCTCGAAGCCCTCGACCCGGTCGGCCACGGTGTCCCGCGCGGTCAGGAAGAGCACCGGCACCGCCCCGCCCCCGCGCCGCCAGTCCCGTACCCAGGCGGCGGCGTCGCCGGAGGGCAGGGTGCGGTCGAGGACGGCGCAGTCGTAGGAGGTGACGAAGAGGGCCTCGTCGGCCTGGGGCAGATCGGGCGCCTCGTCCACCGCGAGGCCCGAGCCGCGCAGCGCCGCGGTCAGCGCGAACCGCAGATTCTCGTCGTCCTCGACCACCAGTACGCGCACACGGCCAGCCTAGGCTGTGTCCTCTCAGGGCCGTGCGGACATCCGCTCCAGGATCACCGGCCACCGCTCCTCGTCGTCGAGCCCGGCCCTGGCCAGCTGGTAGAAGCTGCGCTCGCACAGGTCGATCAGCTCGTCCTTGCTGCCGAGCGGCTCCTTGATCCAGCCGAGCACCACCTCCTCCATGTACGCGAGCCAGCCCGAGACGGTCAGCCGCAGCGGGCCGGTGACCTCGACGCCCACGGATTCGACGCCCTCGATGATCCAGGCGGCGATGGCCCGGCGCACCGAGGAGTGCAGGGTGGTCACGTCCGCGCCCCGGTTCAGGCTGACCACGGCCTGGTAGATCGTCGGGAAGCGGGTGACGTAGTCCACGAAGGTCACCACACCGCCGCGCAGCTGTTCGCTGAGGCTCAGCGCCGGGTCGGGCCGTACGTGGTCGAGGAGTTCCTCGGCGGCCATGGTGAGCACCGCGTGCCGGAACTTGCGCTGGGAGCCGAAGTAGTGGAAGAGCAGCCCCGGCGAGACGCCCGCCTCGGTGGCCACGGCGTCCACCGACACCTCGTCGATGGGCCGGTACTCCAGGATGCGCCGGGCCGCCGCGAGGATCTGGGCCTGGCGCTCGGTGGGGAGCATGCGCGAAGGAGAGGCGGATCTTCTGGGCATGGCGCCCAGTCTATTGACAGAAACTCAACAAGTCCTACTGTTGAGTAAACATCAATAAGCCGAGACGCCCGCCGCAGCCGTCCTGGGGCCCTTCGCGACGAGGGCCGCAAGTCCCCGCGCGCTCGGCCCCTCCCCGCCAGGCCCCGCCTGAAGCCTTCGCCCCGAAGGAGCCGCCATGAGCACCATCCCCCCGACTGACCGGCCCGACCGGCCCGACGGGACGGACCGCAACGACCGGACCGACGGGACCGACGAGCACAGCGACCTGGTCCTCACCCCGCGTGATGTGCGCTTCGACTGGGACCGGGTGCCGGTGCACTGGGTCCCCGGCGAGCCGACGGCCACCCATGTGATCAACGTCCTGCACATGCTGCTGCCCGAGGGCGAGCGCTGGTTCGTGCGGGTCTTCCAGCAGGCCGTGCCGCTCATCACCGACGAGGAGCTGCGCGAGCGGGTGCTCGGCTTCACCGGCCAGGAGGCCATGCACGCCGAGGCCCACCAGGGCGTGCTCGACCACTTCGTGGCCAAGGGCATCGACATCGGGCCCTACATCGCCCAGGTCGAGTACCTCTTCAACCACCTGCTCGGCGACAAGGAGGGGCTCAGCCCCCAGCGCGAGCGCGAGTACCTGATCGAGCGGGTCGCGATCATCGCGGGCATCGAGCACTTCACCGCCTTCCTCGGCGACTGGATCCTCAACGCCAAGGCCCTGGACCGGGCCGGCGCCGACGAGATCATGCTCGACCTGCTGCGCTGGCACGGCGCCGAGGAGGTCGAGCACCGCAGCGTCGCCTACGACCTGCTGCGCCACCTGGACCCCGGCTACCTGCGGCGGGCCCGCACCATGGTCGTCTCCATCACCGCGCTGCTCCAGCTGTGGGTGCGCGGCACCCGCTTCCTGCTCGCGGTCGACCCGGAGCTGGCCGGTTCGGTGGAGCCCTCGGTGCGCACCGCGTGGACCGCCGCCCGCCGGGGCCTGCTGCCCAACCCGGTCAAGCTCGGCATCTCCGCGCTGCGCTACTTCAGCCGCAACTACCACCCCTCGCAGGAGGGTTCGACCAGGCAGGCCATCGCCTACCTCGGCGCCTCCCCCGCCGCCCGCGCGGCCGCCCACTGACGCGACCGCAGAAGCCGAGGATCCCACCGCATGAGCCGCCCGCAGCCCCCACGCCTCGTCCCGCCACCGGACCTGTACGGCAGGCCCCGTCCCGACCGCTACCTCCAGGCCCTGGACTGGCTCGCCTCCAAGTACGTACCGCTCTTCACCGGCAAGGACAGATACGGCACCCGGCCCCGGCCGCCGGAGACCCACCCGCAGGAACTGACCGTGGTCTCCCGGGAGCCGGTCGCGGACGACGTGGTCTCGCTGCGGCTTGCCACCGGGGACCGGCGGCTCCTGCCGCGCTGGCAGCCCGGCGCCCACCTCGACCTGATCCTGCCCTCGGGACGACGGCGCCAGTATTCGCTGTGCGGGGACCCGGCCGACCGCTACGCCTACCGCATCGCGGTACGGCTGCTCCCGGACGGCCAAGGCGGCTCGGCCGAGGTGCACCGCGAGCTGACGGCGGGCAGCACGGTCGGCATCCGGGGCCCCCGCAACGCCTTCCCCTTCGCGGGCGACCGGAAGGTGCTGCTGCTCGCGGGCGGCATCGGCCTCACCCCCGTACTGCCGATGGCCCGCGAGGCGGCCTGGCGCGGACTCGACTGGCACCTGGTGCACACCGGGCGCAGCCGCGCCTCGCTGCCCTTCGCCGGGGAGGTGGCCAGGCTCGCCGCCCGGCACCCGGGGCGGGTGACCGTCCTCACCGACGACGAGCACGGCATGCCCAGCGCCACCGATCTGCTGGCCCGCGCGGGCGAGGGCACCGCCGTGTACTGCTGCGGCCCGGTGCCGATGCTCGACGCCGTCCAGGCCGCCTTCGCCCGCAGCGAGGCGAAGGCCCTGCACTTCGAGCGCTTCAGCGCGGCGCCGATCGTCGACGGGAAGCCCTTCACGCTGCGGCTGCGCGACGGCCGGGAGCTGTTGGTGCCCGCCGACCGGACCGCCCTGGAGGTGCTGCGGGCCGACGACCCCGGCACCCCCTACTCCTGCCAGCAGGGCTTCTGCGGGGTCTGCAAACTGCGCGTGCTCTCCGGCACCGTGGACCACCGGGACCGCAAACTCAGCGCACAGCAGCGGGCGGACGGCGAGATGCTCGTCTGCGTCTCCCGCGCCGCCGAGGGCGAATGCCTCGAACTCGACGTGTGACACCGGCCGTTACCGCCCCGGCCGGTGCCGCGGGCGACAGGAGGAAGGCGAGACCATGAGCACCCGTACCGCCCGGAAACCCGCACCCCTGCCCGAATTCCCCTTCACCGAGCAGGACTTGGCGAACTTCCGGGAACTCCAGCGCCTGGCCTACCGCTGCGCGGAGAAGGTCGCCGCCTGGCTGGAACCAGGGGTGACGGAGCGTCAGGCCGCGGCCCGGCTGCGCAAGGAGCTGGTCGCCGAGGGCGTCCAGGACTTCTTCCACGTCCCCTTCGCCTGGTTCGGCGACCGCACCGCCTTCCGCCACTTCCGCACCCCGCTCCAGTTCTTCGCCACCGGACGGCGCCTGGCGGAGGGCATGTCGTACGTACTGGACTGCGCCCCCGTGGTGGACGGCTACACCGCCGACATCGGCTACGCGGGCAAGATGGGCGAGAACCCGATCTGGGACCGGATCGCCAAGGACCTGCTCGACTACCGGGAGTTGATCGTCGACCTGGTGCGGCAGCGCAGGACCCTCGACGAGGTCTACGCCGCCGTGGACGCCCAGATCGCCCGGCACGGCTACGACAACCGGCACCGCGTCTACCCCGGCCGGGTGATCGGCCACCAGGTGACCCGGATGGAGAAGGTCCGCGGACCCGAGGGCCTGACCATGTTCGGCTTCGGGGTGCGCACCCTGCAGACCCTCGGCCGGGAGCTGGTCACCGAGCGCGTCCAGGGCCGCTCCCCGCTCTGGGCGGACGGCCGCGCCTCCCGGCACGCCCCGACCCCGGGCCTGTGGGCGGTCGAGCCGCACGTCGGATTCCGGGACGTGGGCCTGAAGTTCGAGGAACTGCTCGTGGTCACCCACGACGACGCCTACTGGCTCGACGACGACGTCCCGCACGTACGCCGCGCCCGCGCGCTCGCCGCGACCGCCTGACCCCCGCCGCCCAACCGCACGCACCCCCGACCGAGGACGACCGCGAGGACCAC
The DNA here is from genome assembly GCF_012273655.1 of Streptomyces physcomitrii. Taxonomy (GTDB): domain Bacteria; phylum Actinomycetota; class Actinomycetes; order Streptomycetales; family Streptomycetaceae; genus Streptomyces; species Streptomyces physcomitrii. Next base: position 302,724 of record NZ_JAAWWP010000008.1, read on the forward strand.
GTGACTTCCGAGAAACCCGCACGCCAGGACGAGAACCCCACCGGCCAGGACCCGGCGGCCAAGGCCCCGAAGTCCCGTTCCCTGAAGGCCCGTTGGCGCAAGGCCGAGAAGGCCGACGCCCCCGGCGGGATCCGCCGCTCCCGCATCCCCTCCGGCGCGCTCTCGCTCGCCGTGTACGAGCAGGGCGACCCGGAGCGGCCCACCGTGCTCCTGGTGCACGGCTACCCGGACACCCACCGCGTCTGGGACGACGTCGCCGCCGAACTCGCCGCCGACCACCATGTGGTCCGCTACGACGTCCGCGGCGCCGGCGACTCCGACAAGCCGCGCGCCAAGGAGGACTACCGCCTGGAGCTGCTCGCCCAGGACCTGTTCGCCGTCGCGGACGCGGTCAGCCCCGAGAAGCCGGTGCACGTGGTCGCCCACGACTGGGGCTCCATCCAGTCCTGGGAGGCGGTCACCGACCCGCGGGCCGCCGAGCGCATCGCCTCGTACACCACGATGTCCGGGCCGAGCCTGGACCACATGGGGCACTGGCTGCGGCGCCGCTGGCGCAGGCCCACCCCGCGCCACCTGAAGCAGCTCGCCTCGCAGGGCCTGCACTCCTGGTACATCTACCTCTTCCACCTGCCGGTGCTCGCCCCCGCCGCCTGGCGGCTCGGGCTCGCCCGCAACTGGGGCACCGTCCTGCGGCTCGTGGAGGACGTCACCCCGCGCGAGGGCCACCCGCACGACACCCTCGCGGGCGACGCGGCCCGCGGCGTGCTCCTCTACCGCGCGAACATGCTGCCCCGGCTGCTGCGCCCCGGACTGCGGCCCACCTCCGTACCGGTGCAGCTGATCACCCTCACCGAGGACAACTACGTGAGTCCCGCGCTGAGCGAGGGACTTGAGGAGTGGGCCCCGCGTCTGTGGCGCCGGGAGCTGGCCGCCACCCACTGGTCCGCGCTCCTGGAGAAGGGAACCACCGTGGCCCGGATGATCCGCGAGTTCACCGCCCACCTGGAGGGCGCCCCCGCCGCGCGCGAGCTGGCCGCCGCCCAGCAGGGCCGCGAGGGCGGGCGCGAGGGGGAGTTCGCGGGCAAGCTCGCCGTGGTCACCGGCGCGGGCAGCGGCATCGGCCGCGCCACCGCCCTCGCCTTCGCCGAACGCGGCGCCGACCTCGCCCTGTGCGATCTCGACCTGGAGGCCCTGGAGCGCACCGCCGAACTCGCCGGACTGCTCGGCGCCGAGGCCACCATCCACAAGGTCGACGTCTCCGACGGCCCCGCCGTGGACGCCTTCGCCGCCACCGTCGCCGACCAGCAGGGCGTGCCCGACATCGTGGTGAACAACGCGGGCATCGGCCACTCCGGCACCTTCCTGGAGACCACCAAGAAGGAGTGGGAGCGCGTCCTGGACGTCAACCTCTGGGGCGTCATCCACGGCTGCCGCGCCTTCGGCACCCTGCTCAAGGAGCGCGGCCAGGGCGGCCACATCGTCAACGTCTCCTCGGCGGCGGCCTATCTGCCCTCGAAGATGCTCGCCGCCTACTCCACCAGCAAGGCCGCGGTCTTCATGCTCTCCGACTGCCTGCGCGCCGAACTCGCCAAGGAGAAGATCGGCGTCAGCACCATCTGCCCCGGCATCGTGAACACCAACATCACCCGCACCACCACCTTCTCCGCCACCGACGCCGCCGAACAGGCCAGGAAGCAGGCCAAGTTCAGCGGCCTCTACGCCCGCCGCGGCTTCCCGCCGGAGAAGGTCGCCACCGAGATCGTCACCGCGGTCCGCACCAACCGCGCCGTGGTCCCGGTGACCATCGAGTCCAAGGCCGCCCGCTTCCTGAGCCGCCTCTCCCCGGCGGCCCTGCGGGCGGGGGCACGGCTGAAGATGTGAGGACGCGCCCGGTGCGCGGTCCCCGCCGACTTCCGCGGGGGCCGCGCACCGAGCCGTGTTCCGGGGTACGGGGCCGCCGGGACCCGGCGGCCCCGTACCTCAGGCCTGCTTGTTCTGCGGAGTCGCCTCGCTGGGCCGTACCACCACGAAACCCTGGCCCTCCAGCTTGAGTTGGACCGCCTCGCCGGAGCCGCCGCGCAGCATCGAGCCGACGGACTGCGAGCGGTGCAGCGAGGTCTGCAGCCCGGCGCTCCAGCCGACCACCGCGTCGGTGTCGACGAAGACCGGGGCCTGCGGCGCGATCGGGATCACCAGCGGGTCGCCCTCGCAGATCAGACCGAGCTTGCCCTGCCCCTGGAAGACGCTGTTGAACAGGCCGCCCCCGGTGATGCCCGCGCCCTTCACGGTCTTGATCTCGTACGAGAGGGAGGCGTCGAAGCACAGGACGTTGCGGCCGTTGACGGTGAAGACGTCGCCGGGCTCCACATCGATGACGAAGCAGTTCTGCGCCTCGTGCGCGAACCAGGCCTCGCCCTGCCCGCGCACCGCCATCAGCGGCAGCCCCTCCCCGGTGACCGCCCGCTTGAGCATGCCCCCGACGCCCTGGCTCTTGCGCTCGAACTGGAGGTTGCCGCGGTGGGCGATCATCGCCCCCTGCCGTGCGAGCATCTCGCCGTTGACCGCGTACCGGATGGACTTGGAGTTCTGCACGGTCATACCCGGCGCGCTCGCGGGCTGGACCATGTGCTCACTGGAAAAAAGATCACCCTTCATGGGGACATCTTGTCGCCCCGGCGCCGCCTTGGCCATGTCCGGGCATCGGCTGCCGCGAACCCGGGGACGCCCTACGGCAGCGCGGCGTACACCGCGGCGGGCAGCGTCCGGGAGACCTCGTCGCCCAGCCGCTCGAACTCGCGGCGCAGGAAGGGATCGGCGAGCCGGGCAAGCCCCTTGAACCGGATGGTGGCGCGGTAGGTGAGCACGGTCCCCTCCCCCTCGGCGGCGAAGGTCATGTCGTCGGTCGAGTGCGCGGTCTTGTTCTCCCCGGTGAAGGTGAGCCGGTTCTCCTCCAACCGGTCGAGCCGGTACCGGAGTCGAGTGGTCCGGCCGCGGAAGACGGAGGTGTTGTCCCACTGGGCCCCGACGGTGAGCGGACCGCTGCCCGAGCGCTTGCACTCCTGGGTGCCCGGATCCCACTCCACGGCGTGCGAGAAGTCGGAGAGATAGGCGACGACCCGGGCGAGCGGCCGGTCGAGGGTGATGACGCGCTCGACGTGCACCATGAGGGGCTCCTTGCCTTACGAATTCGGGGGTGGGGGGAGGGGCGGAGACAGGGGGAGAGGGATGTGCGCCGCCGGTCGGCGGCACGGTCACGCCTTCCCTGCCCGGGCCGCGCCATACCAGGGCCCTCTGCCGATCGGGGGGTGACGGGCGCCCGAGCGCGCGGGGGGCCGCAGCCGTCCCGTACGCTCCGCACCAGGCAGAGGGGGGTCGGACCAGGAGGAACCGTGCACGGGAGCCAGGGCGCCGAGGACGGCCCGCGCGAGCCCACCGGGACCGGGGCCCGCTCCGGCCCCGACCCGTCCCCCGCTCCCGCTCCCGCTCCCGCTCCCGACGCGGCCTCCGGCCCCGACGCCCTCTTCAGCCTCGCCGAGGTCCTCGACGCCTCCGCCCCGGACGGCGGCTCCCCCGCGTCCGACGACCCCGCCCCCTGGCCCTCGGCGACCGAGGCGGCCCGCCTGTTCGAGATCCGGGAGATCTACGCGGAGCCCGAGGCCGCCCTCAGCGCACGCGGCCGCCAGGTACTCGCCCGCTTCCCCGGAGCCCGCCTGATCGAGGTCCCCTCGCACTGGAACATCCCTCACCTGCACGGCAACGAGGGCAACGCGCGGCGCTGGGTGCGGATCAAGCGCGAGGTCCTGGTGCTCGGGGTGCGCAAGACCATGACGGTGCGCCCCAACGGCCGCTCCGCCGACTGGATCGCCCCGGGCCCCTCCAACGGCTGCGCCCTGGCCTGCGCCTACTGCTACGTCCCGCGCCGCAAGGGCTACGCCAACCCGATCACCCTCTTCACCAACACCGAGGCCCTGATCGCCCGCCTCGCCCGGCACAGCACGGAGCTCGGCCCCAAGCCGGAGCCCAACCAGTGCGACCCGCACAGCTGGGTCTACGACATCGGCGAGAACGGCGACTGCTCCGTGGACGCCCTGCTCTGCGACAGCACCGCCGAACTGATCCGCGCCTTTTGCCAATGGCCGTACGCCAAGGCCTCGTTCGCGACGAAGTACGTCAACTCCGCGCTCCTGGACCTGGATCCGCGGGGCCGCACCCGGATCCGCTTCTCCATCATGCCCGAAGCGGACTCCCGCCTCCTCGACGTACGCACCAGCCCGGTCGCCGAACGGATCGCCGCCGCGGGCGACTTCCTGGACGCCGGATACGAGGTGCACTTCAACCTCTCCCCCGTGGTACTGCGCCCCGGCTGGCAGCACGACTGGACCGAACTGCTCCGGCACCTGGACGACGTCCTCCCCGCCCGCGTGAAGCAGCAGGCCGCCGCCGAGGTCATCATGCTCACCCACAACAAGGACCTGCACGAGACCAACCTGGGCTGGCACCCCCGCGCCGAGGAACTCCTCTGGCAGCCCGCGGGCCAGGAACCGAAGCTCTCCCAGAACGGAGCCCGCAACGTCCGCTACCGCGCGGACGCCAAGCGCCAAGCCCTGGACCGCCTACGGGAGTTGACTACCCGTCATGCACCGTGGCTGCGGATCCGGTACGCGTTCTGAGCACCCGGCCGAGGTCCCGCGCGGCCACCGGCGAGAGGCTGCCGAGGGTGACGACGGGGTCCTCGTCGCACCGCGGGCAGTAGGGCCAGAAGTCGATGTCCACGAACTCGCCCCCGACGGGGGCCCGTACGGCGTCACGCACCCGCTGGACGATCCGGCGCCCCTCGGGCCAGTCGGGCAAGTCGGCCCGGATCGGGGCCGGTTCGGCGCCGAGCAGGGTGGCGAGACGATCCGCGGTGGGCACGGGCACCTCCCCCAGGTAGATCCGGTCCCGGTCGGCGTACGGCACCGGAAATCCCTCCAACCGGTGCCCGGCGAGAGCGGTACGGAGCGCCGTGGCGGCCTCGTGGACGGGGCTGCCGGGGGACGGCAGGGGGCTGGACTCGGACAGGGGCTCAGGCAGGGGCATGGGACCTCCGAAGAGTGGGTGAAGTGAGGTGGTGGGGGCCGCGGTTGGCGCCGCGGCTGCTCGGGGTGAGCGCGCTCAGGACAGGCGTCCCGAGGGTGGCGGGATATCGAGAGCGCACCAGGTCGTCCGCCCGTCCGGGCTGACGCCCCACTCCCGTGCCAGAGCCGCGACCAGGCACAATCCCCGCCCGCTCTCCGCCTCCTCGTCCACGAGACGCATCCGGGCCGGCACCGGGGAGCCGTCGCGGACCTCGACCCGCAGCGCCCCGTCCGGTACATGCACCCGCAGCCCGACCGGGAGCCCGCCCCCGTAGCGCACCGCGTTGGTGACCAACTCCGAGACGACCAGGGCAACTTCGTCCACGAGCGCGGCGAGGTCCCACGGGTGCAGGTACGCGGCCGCGATCCGCCGGGCATCCGCCACCCGCGACTCCACCGGCAGAAAGTCCACCTCGAAGCCGCGGGCTGCCGAATGGTGAACCGAGGCCACTGCATCACCGACGAGAAGCGACGTTGCGGATCCGACACCCTCAGGGCGAGGCCTCACCTCCGCACCGAGGCGTGAGTACCGGCGCCGATACTGCGGCATGAGGACCTCCGTGTGTCGGAAGTGATCGAGGGGGTTGATCACCGAAGTCAGGGCAGCTGCTGACGCGCCTCCACTCGCCATCGCGAGAACTCGGCAAGAACGCTTCCGCAACAACCGACTTGGGTATGCAAGCAAGCTAACAATGACACACTTGGTTATGCAAGTTGTTCGGAGCGTAAGGAAGGGCCGCCACCTAACAGGTACCGGCCCGAACATCCGTACACATGAGCTGACTTCAGGTCTGCTGTGTGTCCCCGGCAGCCGGGACGTCGATGACATACCGGAACGCATGACGGTCACACGGGACAAGCGAATCGAGCACCTCCAGAGGCACCCCCTCTGCGTCGTACGCCGTGCGGAAGACTCGCGCAACCGGAACGCCAGGCGGGATGTTCAACTCGCTCACCTCACTCGGCGTCGGCATCCTCACATGCAGGTCTTCAACGAAACGGGCTACGCGGCGACGTACAGGTCCGGCAGGGTTCTCCAGAAACGCGTGAACGCCACCGCGAATGCGGCGCGGCTCAGCGATAGGCGTATTTCTGGCGAGATCAACTGGGTAATACCCATCGACGAGTTGCATAGGTTCCTCGTCCACCGTGAAGAGTCGACGCCGCACGATGACGGATTCCCCAAAGGGCACATCCAGAGCTTCCGCCACCTCTGGAGGTGCCAGAGCCTCGCGAACCTCCCGGATGTGCTGCACAGCGGCCCGCCCTTGCGCCTCGGCCTCAGCATTGAAGTTGCTCTTGCCGCTGCCACGGCGCATCCGGTAGTGCTCGCCTCCACCGAGCATGCGCACCCGCGGAGCGGAGCGCACGAAGGCACCCTTCCCCTGATGGGAAACCACGAGCCCTTCCGCCCGGAGTAGGGCAATGGCCTTGCGGATGGTGGCGCGTGTCGTCCCGAACCGTTCTGCGAGCTGATGCTCGGACGGCAGCTTGTCCCCGGCTGCGAGGACCCTTCCCTGAATGTCGTTCCGCAGAGTTTCGGCGTAACGCCGGTACGGCGGAACACTGGCGGCAGGATCAGGCATGCCATTCTCCTTGCTTGTATAACCAAGCAAGCTACAGGGCGGCGACGTCTTTCACATATTCAGGGTTCGCCCCTTCATGACCCCGCGAAAGCCCACCCCGTCAGCCGCGTCAGCTCGATCCTGATCACCGGGCCGAGTGGCCGCTCTCCCACGTACTGCGGGTACTTGGCTGCCAGCCAGTCCAGTGGCCCTTCGCGGTCCGCGCCCTCCAGGATGGAGGCCGTACCGTCACCGCGGACCCACCAGAGCCGCTCCCAGTCATCGTCGTACTCGTCCACCAGTACGCAGACCTGGGGGTTCTGGCGGATGTTGGCCAGCCTCCGCAGACGGGTGTGCCGCTTGGGTTTGGCGTCCACGGCGATCACCACGGTGGTCTCATGCAGGGCGAACGTGGCCGGTACGAGATGCGGTGCTCCCTCGGCGTCGACCGTTCCCAGCCTCAGAACGCGGGCAGCCGCCAGTCGTCGCGCCGCCTCCGCCTCAGGGAGTCTCATTGGCTCGTCCTCACCCGAATTCGCCGACCGGCACTGCCGGTTGGGGACCGACCCCGGGCTGCCCCCGCGCGGGCGGGGGCAGCGCGCTCACCCCACCGGCAGCCGCCCCCGCACCGACTCCGAGGCCTCCCGGACCGCCTTGGCCGAGTCGTGGGCCTGGCGGCGGGTGGCGCGGCCGGCGTCGTGGGCGGTGTGGCGGGCGCGGTAGGCGAGGGAGGGCTTGCCGTGGGTGTCGGCGGCGGCGATGAGCAGGCCGCCGAGGAGGGAGACGTTCTTCAGGAAGTGGATGCGCTGGGCGGCGCGCTGCTCCGGGTCCTTCTCCTGCCACCAGCGGTGCCCGGCGAGCGTCGTCGGCACCAGGGATGCGGCCAGGGCCAGGGCGGCGAGTCGCGGAAGGCGTCCGGTGGCGAGCAGCAGACCGGCTCCCACCTGCACCCCCGCGTTGAGGCGTACCAGGTCGGCGGGGTCCTCGGGCAGCCCAGGCACCCGCACGGCGAGGGGGACCGCGACCGATTCGGCGGCGGGGGCGACATGCTCGGGCGACTTCAGATGGCTGATGCCGCTGCTGACGAAGACGGAGGCGAGCATCGGCCGGGCGAATTTCCTCAGAATGGGCATGCGAACCGCCTTCCCCCCGGTCCCGGCCGTCACACGCTCCCGTTCGTGTGCCCGCGCGCCCCCGGCCCGCGCGCCGTCCCCGCCACCACCGGGGAACCGGAAATCCACCTCCGGGCACAAGCACCCACCCGGCCTACACCGGCGCCGGCCGAGGTCACGCACCCGGCTGCCGAGCGCCGCCGAGGTCACGCACCCGTCTATCGGGCGCCGCCGAAGTCACGCACCCCTCTACCGGACACCGCCGAAGTCACGCACCCCTCTACCGGGCGCCGCCGAGGTCACGCCCGCGCGCTCCCGGCGGAGCCGCAGGCCGGGCCACGGGTGACACGCCACGGCCCGCCCGCGGTCACTTCCTCAGCTCGGCCATCGCCGCCTTGGTGTCCGTCTTCAGCATCTTCTCGACCTCCGAGGCGGCCGGGGGCTTCTCGTCGCCGCTGCCGTACCAGCTCCAGCGCATCTCGAAGGTGAACCAGCCCTCGCGTACCGAGAGGGTGAGGCCGCCCAGTTCGCGGTCGCTCTTCTCGCCGCGCTGCTCGGTGACGAACCAGGCCTCGTCCCCGAGGCCGTCGGTCTCCTTCGCCTCGTAGGAGTACGAGTCGTTCGACTGGTCCTCGTAGGCCTTGCGCTGGTCGGCGAACTCGCCCGCCGGGTCGCTCGCCTTGTGCCAGACGGCGGTGGCGTAGACGTACGTGGAGCTGTACGAACTCGACGTCTCCTGGGGGTCCTTGAGGGTGTGGCTGCACTGGCTCTGGTCCAGGCCGTCCTGGCGGGAGGAGAAGCGGTTGTTGTCCTTGTTCACCGCCGAGTCCTGGAACTCGTACCGCTCCTGGAAGGCGTCGAACTCGGTGGCCTCGCACAGGTTCTTCGCGAACTCGTACCCGGCGAGGTCCGCCTCCTCGCCGGAGCCGCCGAGGGTGCCGCTCGCGAAGAGCGTGGCCGCCCATACGGCCGAGGCGACCAGCACTCCGCCGAGTCCCCAGAGCCAGCCGGGGACGGGCTTGCGCGGTGCACCGGCGGGCGGCGGGGGCATCGGCGGCTGTCCGCCCGGCGGCGGGCCGAAGGGCTGGGGCGGCACCTGGCCGTACGGGTTCGGGGAGTTGGGGGTACCGGGCAGGGTGGGCTGCTGGTACGGATTGTTCTGATACGGATTCGGCTGCGCGCCGGGTGTCGACATGAGGTGCAATGTACCTGCCACTCTGTGTAGAGGGGACAGTCACCGAAGGCGCCTCCGCGAGCCTCTTCAACTCCCTGTGCTGTGGGGGCTGTTGGTGCGCGTGGGCAGTTGGACCTGGAGAGCGGTCAGCGTACGAGCAGGACGATCGAGGCGGTGACCCCGACCACGACGATGATGCCGCGCAGCACGGTGGGCGGCAGTCTGCGGCCGACCCGGGCGCCGAGGAGGCCGCCCGCCGTCGAGCCGAGCGCGATCACCCCGGCCACCGTCCAGTCGACGTCGGCGACCACCACGAAGACGAGGGCGGCGACGCCGTTCACGATCGAGGCGAGGACGTTCTTCACGGCGTTCAGGCGCTGCAGGTCCTCCTTGAGGAAACTGCCGAACAGGCCCATGAGCAGCACCCCTTGGGCCGCCCCGAAGTACCCGCCGTAGACGCCCGCCCCGCAGACGCCGAGCCACATGGGCACCCCGCCGTCCTTCCCGCCCTGGTCCGCGCGCCGGGCGAGGCGCTTGTTCAGCTGCGGCTGGAGCAGTACAAGCGCGCAGGCGAGCAGGATGAGGACCGGCACCACCGCGTCGAAGGTGCTGGTGGGCAGCTGGAGCAGGAGGACCGCCCCGATGATGCCGCCGACCAGCGAGCCCGAGCCGAAGAGCAGGACGCGTCTGCGCTGCCCCTTCAGCTCGCGCCGGTAGCCGTAGGCCGCGCTCAGCGAGCCGGGGACCAGGCCGATGTTGTTGGAGACATTGGCCAGGACCGAGGGGTAACCGAAGGCGAGCAGGGTGGGGAAGGTGATGAGGGTGCCGGAGCCGACCATGGCGTTGATCCCGCCCGCGGCGATGCTGGCCCCGCCGATGGCCAGGGCCTCGATTGCGTCCACCGCTACACCTTCCGTCGTTCCCTGCGGCAGTGCCGGCTCCCGGCGCACGGCTCGCGCACACCGGGCCGCGCCCGGGCCGTCACGGTCCGGGCCCGGGCGCGACACCGCAGGTCACCGTATCTTCCACGACGCCCGGCGGTCTGTGGGCTACGCAACTTTCCCCGGCCCGTCCCAGCATGTGGAGCGGGGCCCGCGGAGCTGGTGACCTGGAGAGCCACGGAGCCCTCGCGCTACGGCACTACGCGGACGGCTCCGAGCCGCCCGTCGCCTCGGCCCCGCCCGGCGGTCCACCCGGCGCCTCCACCCCGCCGGAGGCCTCCGGCGCCTCGGGCACCCTCGGCACCGGCAGCAGCAGGGTGCCATGGGCGCCCGGCGGGACGGTGGGCGAGGCCGGGGGCACCGGGGCGAGGCGTACGTAGCGGCCGCCCTGGGCGGGGCGCGGGTCCGGCTCGCCCTTGTTGGGCCACAGGGCCATGGCGCGCTCGGCCTGTGCGGTGATGGTGAGCGAGGGGTTGACGCCGAGGTTGGCGGAGACCGCGGAGCCGTCCACGACGCTGAGGCCCGGGTAGCCGTGGACCCGGTGGTAGGCGTCGACGACGGAGGTCTCCGCGCTCTCGCCGATGGTGCAGCCGCCGAGGAAGTGCGCGGTCATCGGCTTGCCCAGGACCTCGCCGATATTGGTGCCCGCGATGCCGTCGATCCGCTCGGCGAGCAGCCGCGCCGCCCGCCAGCCCTCGGGGATGTGAACGGGATTGGGGGCGCCGTGGCCCTGCTCGGCGCTGAGCTTGCCCCTGCCGAACAGCCCGCCGCGCTTGCGGAAGGTGGTCAGGGAGTTGTCGGCGCTCTGCATGACGAGGCCGATGATGGCGTGCTCCGACCAGCGGTAGGTGCTCAGGGTGCGGCTCACGTACACCGGGTGGCGCAGGAACTCCCAGGCCAGGGCGGCGAGTTTGGGCCAGTGGCGGCGGTAGAGCGGCATATTGCTGAGCGCCATCGCGTTGGAGCCCTTGCCGTAGCGCACGTTCTCGATGTGGGTGGTCGGGCTCGGGTGGATGGAGGAGGTGATGGCGACACCGCGGGTGAAGTCGGCCGAACGCCCGCCGTTCGCCCGGCGGTAGCGGCGCGGGGTGGTCAACGCCCCTACCAGCGCCTCGGAGTTGGTACGGGTCAGGGTGCCGAGCTTGTCCGAGAGGCGGGGCAGGACCCCCTCGTCCTTCATCCGGTGCAGCAGACTCTGGGTGCCGTAGGTACCGGCGGCGAGCACCACGTGGCGGGCGCGGAGCACGGTGCGCGGGCCGCGGCGGGGCCGGTCGGTGGGCACGGCGGTGACCAGGAAGCCGCCGCCCCCGGGGCCCTCGCCGTGCGCGTCCCCGGTCTCGCGGATCTCCACCACGCTGGTCATCGGGTGGATCCGCGCCCCGGCCCGTTCGGCGAGGAAGAGGTAGTTCTCGGTGAGGCTGTTCTTGGCGCCGATCTTGCAGCCGACCATGCAGTCCCCGCACTCGGTGCAGGCGGCGCGCTCCGGCCCCGCGCCCCCGAAGTAGGGGTCGGGGACCCGGGCCCCCGGCTCGGCGCGCACACCGCCGTCGCCGTCCGCGCCGTCGCCGAAGAACACCCCGACGGGCGTGGCCCGGAAGGTCCGCCCGACGCCCAACTCCTCGGCCACGGACCGCAGATACTCGTCCGCTTCGGTAGTCGTCGGATTGGTCCGCACCCCGAGCATCCGGCGGGCCTGGTCGTAGTACGGCGCCAACTCCGCTGCCCAGTCGGTGAGATGGCCCCACTGCTGGTCCCGGAAGAAGGCGGGCGGCGGTACGTACAGGGTGTTGGCGTAGTTCAGCGAGCCGCCGCCGACGCCCGCCCCGGCGAGCACCAGGACGTTGCTCATCAGATACACCCGCTGGATGCCGTACATGCCGAGTCGCGGTGCCCACAGGTAGTTCCGCAGGTCCCAGGAGTTCTTCGGCAGCGTCGCGCGGGTGAAGCGGCGCCCGGCCTCCAGTACGCCGACCCGGTAGCCCTTCTCGGTCAGGCGCAGCGCGGTGACCGAGCCGCCGAAGCCCGAGCCGACCACCAGTACGTCGTAGTCCTCGGCGGCCTCGCGGACCCCGGGGGCCTCGGGCTCCCGCTCGCCCGTGCCGCCCGGCTCAGCCACCGTAGAGCGCCTCGATCTCGTCCGTGTAGGCGGCGACGATGGCATGGCGCTTGATCTTGAGGGAGGGGGTCAGCATGCCGTTCTCCTCCGTGAACTCCGCCGGGACCAGGGTGAATTTGCGGATGGACTCGGCGCGGGAGACGGCTTCGTTGGCGTAGTCGACGGCCCGTTGGACGTCGGCGATCATCTCGGCGTCGCGGACCACCTCCGCCAGCGGGGTGTCCTTGGGCCGCTTGCGCACCGACAGCCAGTGCTGGACGGCGTCGGGCTCCAGGGTGATGACCGCCGAGACGAAGGAGCGGTTGTCCCCGACGACGATGCACTGCCCGACCGGCGGACGGCTGCGCAGCCGGTCCTCCAGGACGGCCGGGGAGACGTTCTTGCCGCCGGAGGTGACGATGATGTCCTTCTTGCGGCCGGTGATCGTCAGATAGCCCTGGTCGTCGAGCGCGCCCAGGTCACCGGTGGAGAACCACTGGTCCTCCAGTACGGCGTCGCCGGCCGCGGGGTTGTTCCAGTAGGACTGGAAGACGGTGCCGCCCTTGATCAGCACCTCGCCGTCGTCCGCGATCCGGATCGCGGAGCCCGGGATGGGCTGGCCGACGGTGCCGATCCGGGGTTCGAGCGGCGGGGAGAGGGTGACGCCGCCGCAGGTCTCGGTGAGTCCGTAGCCCTCGTAGATCACGATCCCGGCGGCGTAGAAGAAGAGGCTGAGGCGGCGGTCGAGCGGGGAGCCGCCGCTGATGGCGTAGCTGAGCTTGCCGCCGAGCTCCTTGCGGATGCGGCGGTAGACGAGCAGGTCGTAGAGGCCGTGCGCGAGCTTCAGCTTCAGGCTCGGACCCTTGCCGGTGCCGAGGAACTGCGCGAGGTGCGCCTCGCCGTAGTCGACGGCGATGCGGTCGGCGCGTTCGAAGGAGGCGCCGCGGCCGATCTTCTCGGCGGTGGCCCGCCCGGTGTCGTGGATCTTCTCGAAGAGATAGGGCACGCCGACCACGAACGTCGGCTGGAACGCCTGGAGTTCGGGGCGCAGCTCGTCCGGCTTGATGCTCGGGCAGTGGCCGACCTCGATCCGCGCGTACAGGCAGGCGATCTGCAGGGTGCGGCCGAGGATGTGCGCGAGCGGCAGGAAGAGCAGCGTGGACGCCTCGGTCCCCGCGACCTCCTTGAAGACCGGCAGCATCAGCTCGATGGAGTTGCCCGCGCCCGCGAAGATGTTGGCGTGCGTGAGGGCGCAGCCCTTGGGGCGCCCGGTGGTGCCGGAGGTGTAGCAGAGGGTGGCGATGTCCTCGCCGGTCAGCGCGGTGCGGCGCTCGGTGACCTCCTCGTCGGCGACGCCCGCGCCGAGGCCGACGATGTCCGCGAGGCCGCCCGCGTCCAGCTCCCAGATCCTCGGCGGCTCGGGGTGCTCCTCGCAGCCCTCCTTCACGGTGGCGACGTTCTCGGCGCTCTCGGCGATCACGTAGCGGGCGCCGGAGTCGCGCACGATCCACTCGATCTGGCCGGGCGAGGAGGTGGCGTAGATCGGCACGGACTGCCCGCCCGCGGCCCAGATCGCGAAGTCGAGCACGCACCACTCGTAGCGGGTGCGGGACATCACGGCGACCCGGCCGCCGGGTTCCAGACCCGCCGCGATCAGGCCCTTCGCGGTGGCCGTCACCTCGCGCGCGAACTGCGCGGAGGTCACCGGCCGCCAGGCCCCGCCCTCCTTGCGCCGGATCACCACGGCGTCCGGGGCCTCGGCGGCGTTCACGTACGGGATGTCGGGGACGCCGGCGCCGGGGGCCGGGGGCACCAGGTCCGCGGCGTGCGCCTCCCGGACCACGCCGTTCTCGTCGCGGGTCAGCCGCAGCTTCACCCGGGTCGCGAGATCGGGGCGCTTCTGTGCGGTCTTCAGGTCCTTGCGAACGCCCATGGCGGCTCCCCGGGTACGTGGCCTGCGGTGCGCCGACCGCCGAACACAGCCCGCGCTTACTTACTCCAGAGTCAACTTACTCACGCGTAGGCAAAATTCAATGGTGCCGACATCACGAGATGGCTCACGGTCACGCGCGGAAAGTGAGTGGACTCCGTACGTGAGACGGCCGCGGACCCTCCGCGTCCGGGCGGGCGCCTTCCGTAGCCACCAGGGTGCCACCAAGAGGGCGGGAAGTGGGCTCAGTCCTCCCCGCGGACCGGGGACGGCGCCCAGGTCTCGCCCTCCAGGACATGACTCATACCCACCCAGACCATGTTCATCAGGCGGAGCGCGATGCCCTCCGGGGACTGGTTCGGGTGGCGCTCCATCCAGTCGGTGAGCGAATCGGCGGCGCCGACCAGGGCATGCGCGACGAAGTCGGCGTCCTCGTCGCCGAGTTGGACCTTCCCGTCCGCCTCCGCGATGCCGTGCCGGACCAGTCCCGCCACCTGCGCCATGACCGCGCGGCGGGCCTCGGCGACCGCGGCGGCGATGGCCTCGCTCAGCTCGGAGGCCTGGCGGTGCAGCACCACCCAGCTGTCGCGGCTCCCGGCGACGAAGCCGAAGAAGGCGACGAGCGCGGCGTGCAGCCGCCGCTCGGGGGTACCGCCGTCGCGCGCCGCCTCCTGGAAGGCGGCCATCAGGCGGTCCGCCTCGCGGCGCAGACAGGCGAGGAAGAGGCCCTCCTTGGAGTCGAGGTAGAGGTAGACCATCGGCTTGGAGATGCCCGCGAGTTCGGCGATCTCGTCGACGGAGGCGGCGTGGTAACCGCGCTTGGCGAACACCTGGATCGCCACGTCGATGATCTGCTGCTCCCGGACCTCCCGCGGCACGCGCCGCCGCTGCCCCCTCGGCGCCGAGACTCTTCCCTTTTCTTCGCTCACCCTTGCCAGCCTACCCAGCCCACCTTATCTTACTCCGTAGTAAGTTTACTCAGAAGTAAGAACCCAGCAGCAGGCCTCAACGGCAGGCAGTGAGAACCGGAAGGGCAGGGACCTCGATGGCCGACGGCATCGACGCACTGGCCGAACTCGACTTCGCGACGGTGACTCCCGAGGAGTTCGCGAAGATCGTGAAGAAGCTCTCCACCAAGGAGATCAACCAACTCGCGCAGGACGGCGAGCTGCGCGACCGCGTGCTCGCGGAGGTCTTCGGCCGCATGGGCCGGCAGTTCAAGCCGGAGACCGCGGGCTCCCTGAAGGCGCTGGTCCGGTGGAAGATCACCGGCATCGAGGAGAAGGTCTACGAGACCGACATCGACAACGGCAGCTGCCAGGTCCGCGAGGGCCGCACCGAGGCCGAACCGCGCGTGACGATCATCCTCGGCGACGCCGAGTTCCTGAAGCTCGCCTCCGGCAACGCCAGCCCGGTCACCCTCTTCATGATGCGCAAGCTGAAGATCGCGGGCGACGTCGGCTTCGCCTCCGGACTGACCCGCTACTTCGACATCCCGAAGGCCTGAGCCATGCCCTACTCCTTCGAACTCACCGAAGAACAGCAGGACTTGAAGGACTGGGTGCACGGCTTCGCCAAGGACGTCGTCCGCCCCGCCGCCTCCGAGTGGGACGAGCGCGAGGAGACGCCCTGGCCCGTCATCCAGGAGGCCGCGAAGATCGGCCTGTACGGATTCGAGTCGCTGGCCGACCTCTTCGGCGACCCCTCGGGCATCTCCCTGCAGATCGCCAACGAGGAGCTGTTCTGGGGCGACGCCGGAATCGGCATGGCCCTCTTCGGCACCTCGCTCGCGGTGGCCGGGATCTTCTCCGCCGGGACGCCGGACCAGCTCGCCGAGTGGGTCCCGCAGTGCTTCGGCGACGAGGACGACCCGAAGCTGGCCGCCTTCTGCGTCTCCGAGCCCCAGGCCGGTTCCGACGTCTCGGGCATGCGCACCCGCGCCCGCTACGACGAGGCGAAGGACGAGTGGGTGCTCAACGGCCAGAAGGCCTGGATCACCAACGGCGGCATCGCCAACATCCATGTGGTGGTCGCCTCCGTCGACCCCGGGCTCGGCGCCCGCGGCCAGGCCGCCTTCCTGGTACCGCCGAACACGCCCGGCCTGGACGGCTCCAAGAAGATCAAGAAGCTCGGCCTGCGCGCCTCGCACACCGCCGAGGTCTTCCTGGACGACGTACGGGTCCCCGGCAGCTGCCTGCTCGGCGGGAAGGAGAGGCTGGACGCCCGCCTCGCCCGCGCCCGCGAGGGGACCAGGTCCGCGGGCCAGGCGGCCATGGCCACCTTCGAGGTCAGCCGCCCGACCGTGGGCGCCCAGGCGCTCGGCATCGCCCGGGCCGCCTACGAGTACGCCCTCGAATACGCCGGTGACCGCGAGGCCTTCGGCCGCCCGATCATCGAGAACCAGGCCATCGCCTTCGCCCTGGCCGATATGCGCACCGAGATCGAGGCCAGCCGCCTGCTCATCTGGCAGGCCGCCTGGATGGCCCGCAACGGCAAGACCTTCGACGCGGGCCAGGGCTCCATGTCCAAGCTCCGCGCCGGTGAACTCGCCGTCTCCGCAACGGAGAAGGCCGTCCAGATCCTCGGCGGCGCGGGCTACAGCCGCGAGCACCCGGTGGAGCGCATGTACCGCGACTCCAAGATCTACACGATCTTCGAGGGCACCAGCGAGATCCAGCGGCTGGTGATCGCCCGGGCGATTTCGGGGCGGCACATCCGGTAACCGCCGCCCGCGATCCGGTACTCCGGTGCCGGTCCGGTGACCACCGGGCTCCCCCGCCGGGCCCCGACGCCCCTTCTCCGTACGGCTGCGCGCAGTACGGGGAGGGGGCGCTCTGCCGTCGGTCCGGCGCTGCCCGCCGATGGCACGGGGCACGGGACCACCCCCGTACGTGACCCACCTCACCGGAACTCCCCACCCCCCGCCGACAGGTCCGGGTATGAGGCGGAGGCGAGGATGAGGCGCGATGAGTGAGGGACTGCGGGGCCGGGTGCGGGCCGGGGAGCGGGCGGCCTTCGCGGAGGTCTACGAGGCCTACGCGAAGGCCGTGTACAACCATGCCTACCGGCTGACCGGGGACTGGTCCGTCGCCGAGGAGGTGATGGGCGACACCTTCCTGGAGGCCTGGCGCGGCCGGGAGCAACTGGAGCCGGACGGCGGCACGTTGAAGCCCTGGCTGTTCGGGATCGCGACCAACAAGGCCCGCAACGCCAACCGCGGCACCGGCCGGCGGCTGGCCTTCCTCTCCCGCCGCCCCGCGCCCGAGCCGGTGGCGGACTTCGCCGAGGAGACGGCCGGGCGGATCGACGACGCCCGTCAACTCGCCGCCGTGCAGCAGGCGTTGGGTCGGCTGCGGCGCCCGGAGCGCGAGGTCCTGGCGCTGTGCGTGTGGTCCGGCATGGACTACGCACAGGCCGCGGCGGCACTCGGCGTCCCGGTCGGCACCGTACGCTCCCGGCTCTCCCGCGCCCGCGCCCGGCTGCGGCGGCTCACGGACGGGGAGCTGGCGAAGAGCGAGCGGGAGAGACGGGAGCAGCGGGGAGGAAGAGCCGACCGGAAAGTCGGCATAAGTACGGAACCGGTGCGGCGTCGTGGAGAGGTGAAGGGTGAGGCCGCGTTCGCGGCCCTTCCCTTTCAGGAGATGCAGGAGGGATCCCGATGAACGCCTCAGGCTCCGAGCCCGGCAGGGACGAACTGGCCCGGCTCGCAAGGCTGTTGCCGCCACCGGCGGAACGGGATGTGCCTTCTGGTCCCTACCTTCACCACAAGGACCGCTTGATGACTCTCATCGACATCGATGACGACACTGCCCGGAGCCGGAGCCGGGGCGAAGGCCGTGTGCCGACCGGGGCCGGGGCCCGTACGTCCGCTCCCGGGCTCCTCGGCCGGGTCCGCGGACGGCTCCCGCGCCCGGCGCTGTGGATGCCCGCGACGGCGCTCGCGCTGGCCGGGGCCGTGGTCTTCGGCCTGGCCGGAGGCGGGAGTTCGGGCGGCGGCGCGGACTCCGGCACCGAGGCCGGGCGGCAGGGCGGAGCGGACAACGCCGTGGTCCTCCTGGACCAGATCGCCGCGGTCGCCGCGAAGTCGCCGGCCACACCGGTCCGCGACGACCAGCTGGTGTACGTGAAGAGCCTGACGGCGGGGGCCGAGGGCGGGCCGGACGGGGTGTTCACGCCGGGGAAGCTGCACCCCCGCGAGGTGTGGATGTCGCAGCGGCCGGGGCCGGTGAAGAGGCTGGGCGTGATCTACGAGGAGGGGGAGTACGTGCCGCTGCGCGAACTGCTCCCGCCCGGCTCGCCCGGGGTCCCGGCGGGCGCGTACCGGCCCACGTACCGGTGGCTCTCCTCGCTGCCCACCGAACCGGGCGCGCTGCTGCGGGAGTTGTACCGGATCACGAAGCCGGAGGAGGGCCGGGAGAAGGCGCAGACCGTCTTCGAGCAGATCGGCGAACTCCTTGACGACACCGTGATGCCGCCCCGCAACGCCGCCGCGCTCTACAAGGCCGCCGCGCGGATTCCCGGCGTCACGAAGATCGAGGACGCGGTCGACCCGGCCGGGCGGCACGGGGTGGCCGTCTCCCGTACCGACAAGCGGGCCTTGGTCGCCACCGAGTGGGTCTTCGACCGGGACAGCCTCGCCTACCTCGGTGAACGCAGCTACCTCACCGAGGACACCCGGGCGGGCGAGAAGGGGACGGTCATGGAGGAGACCGCCGTCCTCCGGCGCGCCCTCGTGGACGAGTACCGGCAGCGGCCGTAGCCGGCGCCTGTAGACCTGCGTCCGTGGTCGGCGTCCCCAATCGGTGGCGGAACAAGGGCAGTTGGTGGGGGTGCGGAGGTCTCCCCCACCTGAAGTCCCGGGCCGATGGCGACGTGAGCCACGCGGGCTTCTTCCGACAGCTGCGGGCCCCTCCCGGCCGAGAAGGCGGGAGGGGCCCGCGGGCATGCAGGGGGCGGGAGGAGAGCAAGTTGGTGACGCCCCATCAATTCCGGGCGGACCAGTGCCGGTTGAGGTCCGCGTCGGTTTCAGTCAGCTCCGGTCTCGTCCAGCCCCGGGCCCGGTCAGCCCCGGTTCGTCCGAAGGGCCGTTTCCGTCGCGGTGGCCATCGCCTGCTGGCCGGTCGCGTTCGGGTGGACGGGGATGAAGTTGCTGCCGAAGAGCACCGGTTCGACCCAGCGGGTCTTGGCGGGGGCGCAGGCGTCGTGGCCGTCGGAGGCCTCGGCGAGGTCGACGAAGGTGCTGCCGGTCTCCCGGGCGGCACGGGCCACGGCCTCGTTGAGGTGGGCCTGGAGGGAGCGCATATAGGGGACGTCGCCCTCGGCGATCGGCATCTTGACGAAGCAGCCCTTCACCGGCTGCTCGGGCATGATCCACGGATAGCCGAGCACCACGACCCGGGCGGCGGGGGCCTTCGCCTTGATCTTCTCCAGCGAGGCCCTGAGGGCGGGGTAGGTGTCCCGGTCGATCTGCTCCTCGTAGCTGCTGCCGTGCTTGTCCTTGCACGGGCTGCCCTTCCCGCCGGAGCCGAGCCCGGCCGTGCCGCAGGCGAGGATCGAGCCGAGGAAGACGTTGTTGTCGTTGCCGCCGAGGGTCAGCGTGACCAGGTCGGTCCTGCCGCCCAGCCCGTCGAGCTGCGGGGCGACGCCCGGGTACTGCGACTTCTCCAGGTGCTTCGTCTCCGCCATGGCGCAGCTGACGTCCTTGAGCCGGGCGTCCAGGGCGCCCGCGAGCAGCCGGGGGTAGTTCTTGCCGGACTGCGCGCACAGCAGGGGCGCGCCCGGGGCCGGCGGCAGGATGCCCGCACCGGCGCTGTAACTGTCGCCGAGCGCGACGTACTCGGCTCCCTGTGCCGCCACCGCGGGGTGCGCGGCCCGGTCGGACCCGGGCGCGGCGGGCGCCTGTCCGGCGCCGCCGGGCCGCGCCGAGGCGGGCACGGCCAGCGAGAGCGTGGCAGCGGCGGCCGCCCCGGCGAGGAGGCCTCGCCGGACGTTCCGGGGCAGGCGGGATGCCTCGCCGGCGGTGGGACGGGAGACGTGGCGGGACGAGTGACCGGGCGTGAGGTGGAGTGCGGGGTGGGACGTGGGGCGGGGCGTGTTCCGGGTCATGGGATGGTCTTCTCCTCCTGGACCCACGGGGGTCCAACGGCTCTGGGGGGGGTGCCTCTATGTCCTTCGTCAAGTGAGGCGTGGGGTTCTCGGCTTGTAGAAGGTGCCGTCGCGGAGCATGGCGAACAGGACGCTGATGCGTTGGCGGGCGAGGCGGAGGAGGGCCTGGGTG
>NZ_JAAWWP010000009.1 GCF_012273655.1 Streptomyces physcomitrii
TGTTTCGGTGGTCATAGCGTGAGGGAAACGCCCGGTTACATTCCGAACCCGGAAGCTAAGCCTTACAGCGCCGATGGTACTGCAGGGGGGACCCTGTGGGAGAGTAGGACGCCGCCGAACTAAATGTCAGGGAGCGGGTTCTCGATCTTAGGATCGGGGACCCGCTCCTTTTTGTTTCCCGTCATCTGACGTTCATGTCGCGCGGTGACCATCGCCGGTATGGGGACACTTGCATTGCTGCGGGCCGCAGGTATCGGCGCTGGTGACGAGGTTGTCGTCCCGGCGTTCGGGACCCCGGAAGCGGCCAGGGTCGTGGTCCTTGCGGGGGCCGTGCCCGTCTTCGCCGACATCGATCCCATCACCTACTGCCTCGACCCGGCGGCGGTCGCCGAGGTCATCGGCCCGCGCACCGCCGGAGTGGTCGCCGTGGGCACCTTCGGCAGACCCGTGGAGAGCGTCCGGCTGCACGGTCTGGGCCGGCGGCACGGACTCCTCGTACTGGAACACCCGGAAGAAGGGGCCGCGGTGGCGGATGTGCCGCAGCGGCGGGTGCATGCGGCCTATCTGGACCGGCGGTTGAGCGGTGTGGTGACGCCGGAGTGCGTCGAGGGGCACAGCTACCGGCAGTACGTGGTGCGGGTGCCCGGTAACGGGCGGCCCGACCGGGATGCCTTCGCGCGGGCCATAAGGGCGCGCGGGGTGGCGTGCAGCGTGCCGGTGAAGACGCCGGTGCACCGCACCCCGGACTATCTGCGGCGAGCGGTGCTGCCGCGTACCGAGCGGGCGGCGGACGAGACGCTGGCGCTTCCGGTCGACGCGGCGATGAGCCGGCGGGACCTCCAACGGGTCGTCTCGGCCTGCAACGCCCTGGGCGGGCTGCTTGCTCCGGCCTGAGCCGTGTCTTCGTACTGAGTCGGACTGAGCCGAACCTACCGAGCACGAACCCACGGAGTCCGCACCTCCTGAGCCCGCACCTCCGGGCGGCGCACCGTGCTGCGCGCGGACCGTGCCGTGCGCGGTGCGAGCCCCGTGCGGAGGCGGTGCCGAGCACCCTTCCGTACGGGGTATGATCTACATCGTTGCCAAGCGGGATTCCGCGCAGGTGACAGGCCCCTATAGCTCAGTCGGTAGAGCGTCTCCATGGTAAGGAGAAGGTCAACGGTTCGATTCCGTTTGGGGGCTCCACCACAGCAGAGGACCCCGCCCAGTCGGGCGGGGTCCTCTGGCGTTTGAGGGGTGTGCGGGACGGGGGCGGACCAGACCCGCCCCCGCCTGCTCAGTCCGTGTGGAGGCCGGGGACACGCATGGCGAGGATGGCCATGTCGTCGGAGGGGGCGTCCGAGGCGAAGCGTTCGACGGCGCGCATCACCCGGGCGGCGACCGCGCCGGCGGTCAGGCCGGTGCAGGTGGTGAGGACCTCGGTGAGGCCGTCGTCGCCGAGCATGCGGGTGCCCTCGCGGCGCTCGGTGACGCCGTCGGTCACGCACAGCAGGACGTCGCCCGGGTCGAGGGTGACCGTCTGCTCGTACAGCTCCAGATCGTCCATGACGCCGAGCAGCGGCTGCGGTTCGGCCGCCGGTTCCACCGAGCCGTCCTGGCGCAGGCGCAGCGGCAGCGGATGGCCCGCGCAGACCACCTTCAGTACGGCGCTGCCGTCCTCCTGCGGCCACAACTCCCCGTAGAGCAGGGTGAGGAAGCGGCTGCGGGCGCCCTCGTCGAGGATGGCGGAGTTGAGGCGCTCCAGGACGGCCGGGCCGCCGAAGCCCTCGCGGGCCAGCAGGCGCAGGGCGTGCCGCGCGAGGCCGGTGACGGCGGCGGCCTCCGGTCCGGTGCCGCAGACGTCGCCGATCGCGAAGCCGTAGGCGCCGTCGCGGATGGGGAACAAGTCGTAGAAGTCGCCGCCGACTTCGTTGCCCTCGCCCGCCGCGCGGTAGATGACCTCGACCTCGACGTTCGGCACCTGCGGCAGCTCCGGCGGGAGGAGGCTGCGCTGCAGGGACTGGCTGATGGCGGTGCGCTCGGAGTAGAGGCGGGCGTTGTCCAGGGCGAGCGCGGCCCGCCGGGAGAGGTCCTCGGCGAGTTCGAGGATCTCCTGGCGGAAGTGCTCGTCGGTGGGCTTGCCGAGGGTGAGCATGCCGATCACGCGGTTGCGGGCGACCAGGGGCAGGACCACGGTCTCGCCGCCGACCGCGGAGGCGGTGGCGAGGGTGGTGCCGACGCCGGAGCCGAGCCGGGGGGTCTCGCCGAGGTCGAGGCTGCGCATCGAGGTCCGCAGGGCCGCCTCGTGCGCGGCGGTCGCGGGGGCGTTCCAGATCCGGGCGCCGGGGGTGGGCACCGGGTCGGGCGGCGCGATCCGGGAGAGCAGGGCCTTGAGTCCGTCGATGCGCTCCTCGTCCTCGTGCAGGACATAGGAGAGGTACGGGTCGGAGGCCTGGTCGGCGATGGTGTAGACGGCGCACCAGGTGGCGAGCGTCGGCACGGTCATCTGGGCCATCAGGGCGAGGGTCTGGTCCCGGTCGAGGGTGCCCGCGAGCAGGTCGGAGGCCTCGACGAGGAAGGAGAGGGAGCCGCGGCGCAGCCGCTCCAGCTCGCCGAGGCGGGCGGACTCGACGGCGAGCGCGATGCGGTCCGCGGCGAACTGCAGGCGAAGCGCCTCCTCGTTGGAGTAGCGCCCGGGGCCCTCGGCGGCGACGCCCAGGGAGCCGGTGAGGCGGCCCTCGACCTTGAGCGGGACGGTGACCACCGAGCGCATGCCGGTGCTGCCGAGCAGCGGCACCGCGCCGGGGACGACGGTGAGGTCCTCGTGGACGGCGGGCATCCGCGCCGAGCCGTAGCGGCCGGGGCCCGCCTCGACGGGGACGCGGGCGAAGCGCTGGCGGGCGGAGGGCAGTCCGGTGGAGGCGCGGACCTCCAGCTCGGTCTCGTCGTCGGTGGCGAGGAGCAGGAAGGCGGCGTCGCCGTCGAGCATGTCGCGGGCGCGTTCGACGGTGCGCTGGAGCAGCCCGTCGAGGTCGTCGGGGGCGGGGGAGCCGATGAACACCTCGAAGGGGTCGGCGGCGCCCGCCTCCTGGCTCCCGCCGGAGCCGCTGTCGGTGCCGTTGGCGCGCAGCGGGGTCTGCAGTACGGCGCGCTCGTGGTCGCGTACGAGGAGGCAGACCGTGGAGGGCTCGCCGTCGGCGTCACGGACACGCAGGTGGGAGGCGTAGACCGGGGTGACGCGGCCGTCGGAGCTGCGGATGCCGTAGCTGCCCTCCCAGCGGGAGAGCTGGAGGGCCTCGGCGATGCCGGTGCTGATGCCGGGGGTGTGCGGCCAGGCCGCGAGGTCGGTGAGCGGCTTGCCGGTGACCTGGTCGGCGGGGTAGCCGAAGAGGTCCTCGGCGTCGTCGTTCCAGGCGCTGATGCTGCCCGCGCGGTCGATCTGGACGACGCCGACGCGTACCCGGCCGTCCGCGAGGGGCAGCACGTCCGGGGGCAGGGTCGGCCCGGCGGAGCGGGTGCCCACGGAGCGGGCCGGCAGGTCGAGCTGGAACCAGACGCGCTTGTGGGTGGGGCTGTACTCCACTCCCCAGTTGCCGGCGAGGGCTGCGCAGAGCTGGAGGCCGCGGCCGCCCTCGCGGTCGGGGCTGCCCATGTTGACGGCCGACTGCTGGAGGGGGATCTCGCGTTCGGGGTAGCGGTCGGCGACCTCGATCCGTACGGCGTCCTCGCTGCGCAGGCACAGCACCTCGGCGGCGGTGCCCGCGTGGACGACGGCGTTGGTGACGAGTTCGCTGGTGAGAACGACGGCGTCGTCGATGATGTCGGTGAAGCCCCAGCCCTGCAGGGTGTCCCGGACGAAGGAGCGGGCGGTCGCGACGGAACGCCCGACGGGGTCGAAGGTCGCGGCCGCGCGGGCGGTGATCACAGAGCTCCTAGTACCGATGTCGTCATGCAGTGCCTGGCGGCCCGCCTCGTGCGCCCCGGGTTCAGGCGTGTGTTCCCCGGGCAGGTGCAGTCCGGTGGTCATGTGCGGCCGCGCCCTCCGATGCCCGTGTTCTTCCCCTGCCACCCCCGGCCGGGCGGACCGGGTGGGTGGACAGCCGTCGCCCAGGTTACTTACCTTCGCCATTCATGCGGATGCCGCCTGCAACACTTTCCGCCCGGAGGGTGTGCGGAGGGTGTGCGAAGCTGCCGAACTGTTATGGCCTGGTTCAGCCGGGGTGAAACACTGGGCAGGCTTGAAACAGAAGCCCGAACACGAGGTCAACCCCTGCGGGAGGGACACGGTGGAGTCTGGCGCAGCGACGCGTAGCACCGGCACGCGCGCACAAGGCGGACAAAACCCGGGTAAGCCGCGAAAGTCGCGCAACGGGACAACGGCTGTCGACGCTGCAGCCATGAAAAGACTGCTCGCCGCCCTGGTGGCGATGCGCGACGGGAACTTCCGCAAGCGCCTCACGGTCTCCGGCGACGGAGAAATGGCCGAGATCGCCGCCGTCTTCAACGAGGTGGCCGAGCGCAATATGCACCTCACCGGCGAGCTGACGCGGGTGCGCCGCATGGTCGGGCGTGAGGGAAAACTCACCGAGCGCCTGGAGAAGGGGGCGAGCGAGGGCTCCTGGGCGGTCGCCATCGACGCCTCCAACGCGCTGGTCGACGACCTCGTACGCCCGGTCTCCGAGGTGGGCCGGGTGCTGTCCGCGGTCGCCGAGGGCGATCTGGAGCAGCGGATGGAGCTGCGGGCGGAGTCCGACGAGGGGGCGGGGCATCCGCTGCGCGGCGAGTTCCTGAAGGTCGGGCGGACCGTCAACAACCTCGTCGACCAGCTGTCCACCTTCACCGACGAGGTGACCCGGGTGGCCAGCGAGGTCGGCACCGAGGGCAAGCTCGGCGGGCAGGCCCGGGTGCGCGGGATGTCGGGGTCCTGGAAGGACCTCACCGACTCCGTCAACACGATGGCGTACCGCCTCACCGCGCAGGTCCGCGACATCGCCCTGGTGACGACGGCGGTGGCCAAGGGTGACCTCTCCCGCAAGGTCACCGTGCACGTCGCGGGCGAGATGCTCGAACTCAAGAACACCGTCAACACGATGGTGGACCAGCTCTCCTCCTTCTCCTCCGAGGTGACCCGGGTGGCCCGGGAGGTGGGCACCGAGGGCGAGTTGGGCGGTCAGGCCCAGGTGTCCGAGGTCGCCGGCGTCTGGAAGGACCTCACCGACTCGGTGAACCTGATGGCGGGCAACCTCACCGCCCAGGTCCGCGGGATCGCCCAGGTCACCACGGCCGTCGCCAACGGCGACCTCTCGCAGAAGGTGACCGTCAGCGCGCGCGGCGAGGTCGCGCAGCTCGCCGAGACCATCAACCAGATGACCGAGACGCTGCGTACCTTCGCGGACGAGGTCACCCGGGTCGCCAACGAGGTCGGCGCCGAGGGGCGGCTCGGCGGCCAGGCCAATGTGCCGGGCGCCGCGGGCACCTGGAAGGACCTCACCGACTCGGTGAACACGGTCTTCCGGAACCTGACCACCCAGGTCCGCGACATCGCCCAGGTGACGACGGCGGTGGCCAGCGGCGACCTCTCCCAGGAGGTCACGGTCGACGTCTCCGGCGAGATGCTGGAGCTGAAGAACACCGTCAACACCATGGTCGGCCAGCTGTCCTCCTTCGGCGCCGAGGTCACCCGGGTCGCCCGCGAGGTCGGCGTCGAGGGCATCCTCGGCGGTCAGGCCGAGGTGCCGGGCGCGGCCGGTACCTGGAAGGACCTCACCGACTCGGTGAACACCGCCTTCCGCAACCTCACCGGGCAGGTCCGCAACATCGCCCAGGTGACCACGGCGGTGGCCAACGGCGACCTCTCGCAGAAGGTCACGGTCGACGTCTCCGGCGAGATGCTCCAGCTGAAGAACACCGTGAACACGATGGTGGACCAGCTCTCCAGCTTCGCCGACCAGGTCACGCGGATGGCCAGGGACGTGGGCACCGAGGGCCGCCTCGGCGGCCAGGCCCGGGTGGACGGGGTCAGCGGTACGTGGAAGGAGCTGACCGACTCCGTCAACTTCATGGGCCAGAACCTCACCTCCCAGGTCCGCCAGATCGCCCAGGTGACGACCGCGGTGGCCAGCGGCGACCTCTCGCAGAAGATCGACGTGGACGCCCGGGGCGAGATCCTGGAGCTGAAGAACACCATCAACACGATGGTCGACCAGCTGTCCGCCTTCGCTGACCAGGTGACCCGGGTGGCCCGTGAGGTGGGTACCGAGGGCCGCCTCGGCGGTCAGGCGCAGGTGCCCGGCGTCGCGGGTGTCTGGCGGGACCTGACCGACTCGGTGAACGGCATGGCCGGCAACCTCACCGCGCAGGTCCGCAACATCGCGCAGGTGGCCACGGCGGTGGCCCGCGGTGACCTCTCGCAGAAGATCGACGTGGACGCGCGCGGCGAGATCCTGGAGCTGAAGAACACCCTCAACACGATGGTCGACCAGCTCTCGAACTTCGCCGAGCAGGTCACCAGGGTGGCCCGCGAGGTGGGTACGGAGGGCCAGCTCGGCGGTCAGGCCGAGGTGCAGGGCGTGAGCGGTACCTGGAAGGACCTCACGCAGTCCGTGAACTTCATGGCCAACAACCTGACCATCCAGGTGCGCAACATCGCCGAGGTCACCACCGCGGTGGCCAGGGGCGACCTGTCGAAGAAGATCACCGTGGACGCGAAGGGCGAGATCCTCGAACTCGTCACCACCGTCAACACCATGGTCGACCAGCTCTCCAACTTCGCGGAGCAGGTGACCCGGGTGGCCCGTGAGGTGGGCACCGAGGGCAACCTCGGCGGCCAGGCCCGGGTGCCCGGGGTCACCGGCATCTGGAAGGACCTGAGCGACAACGTCAACCTGATGGCCAACAACCTCACCGGCCAGGTCCGCAACATCTCCCAGGTCGCCACGGCGGTGGCCAACGGCGACCTCACCAAGAAGGTCACCGTCGAGGCCAGCGGCGAGGTCGCCCAGCTCGCCGACACCGTCAACACCATGGTGAAGACGCTGAGTTCCTTCGCCGACCAGGTGACCCGGGTGGCCCGCGAGGTGGGCACCGACGGCATCCTCGGCGGCCAGGCCCGGGTGCCCGGGGTCTCCGGCACCTGGAAGGACCTCACCGAGTCGGTGAACGGCATGGCCGCGAACCTCACCGGCCAGGTCCGCAACATCGCCATGGTCACCACCGCCATCGCCAAGGGCGACCTGACGAAGAAGATCGACATCGATGCCCGGGGCGAGATCCTGGAGCTCAAGACCACCATCAACACCATGGTCGACCAGCTCTCCAGCTTCGCCGAGGAGGTCACCAGGGTGGCCCGCGAGGTGGGTACCGAGGGCCAGCTCGGCGGCCTCGCCCGGGTGCGCGACATCGACGGCACCTGGCGCGACCTGACCGAGTCGGTGAACGAGATGGCCGGGAACCTCACCCGGCAGGTGCGCGCCATCGCCGCGGTGGCCACCGCGGTGACCCGCGGCGATCTGAACCTCAAGATCGACGTGGACGCCGCCGGGGAGATCCAGGTCCTCCAGGACAACATCAACACCATGATCGCGAACCTGCGCGACACCACCCTGGCCAACAAGGAGCAGGACTGGCTCAAGGGCAACCTGGCCCGCATCTCCGGCCTCATGCAGGGCCGCCGCGACCTCGACGACGTCGCCTCGCTGATCATGAGCGAGCTGACCCCGGTGGTCTCCGCCCAGCACGGCGCCTTCTTCGTGGCGATGCCCACCGACGACGATCCGGGCGCCGTCCAGGAGAACGCGTACGAACTGCGGATGCTCGGCAGCTACGGCTACTCCATGGGCTCCATGCCGACCAGCTTCCGCCCCGGCGAGACGCTGATCGGCACGGCCGCCCTGGAGCGCCGCACGATCCTGGTGGAGAACGTGCCGCCGGGCTATCTGAAGATCGCCTCCGGGCTCGGGGAGGCGCCGCCCGCGCATGTCATCGTGCTGCCGGTGCTCTTCGAGGGGACCGTGCTCGGCGTGATCGAGCTGGCCTCCTTCCAGCCGTTCACGCAGATCCAGAAGGACTTCCTCAGCCAGATCGCGGAGATGATCGCGACCAGCGTCAACACCATCTCCGTCAACACCAAGACCGAGGTGCTGCTCAAGCAGTCCCAGGAGCTCACCGAGCAGCTCCAGGAGCGCTCGGCCGAGCTGGAGAACCGGCAGAAGGCGCTCCAGGACTCCAACGCGGAGCTGGAGGAGAAGGCGGAGCTGCTCGCCCAGCAGAACCGCGACATCGAGGTGAAGAACACCGAGATCGAAGAGGCCCGGCAGGTCCTGGAGGAGCGCGCCGAACAGCTCGCGGTCTCGATGCGCTACAAGTCCGAGTTCCTCGCCAACATGTCGCACGAGCTGCGCACCCCGCTCAACTCGCTGCTCATCCTGGCCAAGCTGCTCGCCGACAACGCTGACAGCAACCTCACCCCCAAGCAGGTCGAGTTCGCCGAGACGATCCACGGCGCGGGCTCCGACCTGCTCCAGCTGATCAACGACATCCTCGACCTGTCCAAGGTCGAGGCCGGCAAGATGGACGTCTCGCCGACCCGGATCGCCCTCGTCCAGCTCGTCGACTACGTGGAGGCCACCTTCCGGCCGCTGACCGCGGAGAAGGGCCTCGACTTCTCCGTACGGGTCTCCCCGGAGCTGCCCGCCACCCTGCACACCGACGAGCAGCGCCTGCTCCAGGTGCTGCGCAACCTGCTGTCCAACGCGGTGAAGTTCACCGACTCCGGCGCGGTGGAGCTGGTCATCCGCACCGCGAGCGCCGATGTGCCGGTGGCGATCCGGGAGCAGCTCCTGGAGGCCGGTTCGCTCGTCGACGCGGACGCCGATCTGATCGCCTTCTCGGTCACCGACACCGGTATCGGCATCGCGGCCAGCAAGATGCGGGTGATCTTCGAGGCCTTCAAGCAGGCGGACGGCACCACCAGCCGCAAGTACGGCGGTACCGGGCTCGGGCTGTCCATCAGCCGGGAGATCGCGCGGCTGCTCGGCGGCGAGATCCACGCGGCGAGCGAGGCGGGCCGCGGCTCCACCTTCACCCTCTATCTGCCGCTGCACCAGAGCGAGCTGCCCCCGCAGGGCTATCCGCAGCCGTCCCCGGGCACCGAGGGGCCGGAGCGCGGCGGTTCCCCGGAGGAGCGGCCGGAGGTCTCCACCCCGGCCGAGGTGAAGTCGTACCAGGAGACGCAGAACGGTCCCGCCGCGCTCTTCCGCAAGCGGCGCAGGGCGGCTCTGACGGAGAGTGAGCAGCCCCTGGCGCTGCCGCCCGCGCCGCCGGTCCAGGAGGAGGCGCCGCCGCAGCAGCTGGGCGCCGCGGAGGCACCGAAGCCGCGGGCCGGCGGCGCGCGGGGGATCCACTTCGCCGGCGAGAAGGTCCTCATCGTCGACGACGACATCCGCAATGTCTTCGCGCTGACCTCCGTCCTGGAGCAGCACGGGCTGACCGTGCTGTACGCGGAGAACGGCCGGGAGGGCATCGAGGTCCTGGAGCAGCACGACGACATCACCGTCGTGCTGATGGACATCATGATGCCGGAGATGGACGGCTATGCGACCACCACCGCGATCCGCAGGATGCCGCAGTTCGCGGGGCTGCCGATCGTGGCGCTGACCGCGAAGGCGATGAAGGGCGACCGGGAGAAGGCGATCGAGTCGGGCGCCTCCGACTACGTCACCAAGCCCGTCGACCCCGACCACCTCCTGTCGGTGATGGAGCGCTGGATGCACGAGAGGTGAGCCGCCGCGGGCCCGCGTGCCCGCGGCGGGCCGGGCCCCGCGGCCCCAGATGGTGCCCGGGGCAGCGCGCGGGGTGACCTAGGCCCTAGGGTGAGAGCGACAGGCCGGAGGGACGTACCCCCTGCGCGGGAACTTTCCCTTCGCCTGCCCCGTTTCCGGGATGTGCACAGTGACATCGCGGTGACAGGGTGTGGCGACGGGCAGGGTACGGCTACCATGACCGGCACAAGGGCGGGCGGCGCAAGGGAGTCGCCGCCTGGGGCGGCGCCCGGCTCAAGGCCGGGTCGAGGAGGGCGGGCCATGGTGCAGAAGGCCAAGATCCTCCTGGTCGATGACCGGCCGGAGAATCTGCTGGCGCTGGAGGCGATCCTCTCGGCGCTGGATCAGACGCTGGTACGGGCATCCTCCGGGGAGGAGGCGCTCAAGGCGTTGCTCACGGACGACTTCGCGGTCATTCTGCTGGACGTCCAGATGCCGGGCATGGACGGATTCGAGACCGCGGCGCACATCAAGCGCCGGGAGCGGACCCGGGACATCCCGATCATCTTCCTCACCGCGATCAACCACGGCCCGCACCACACCTTCCGTGGGTACGCGGCCGGGGCGGTGGACTACATCTCCAAGCCCTTCGACCCGTGGGTGCTCCGGGCGAAGGTCTCCGTCTTCGTCGAGCTGTACATGAAGAACTGCCAACTGCGGGAGCAGGCGGCGCTGCTGAGGCTGCAGATCGAGGGCGACGGCAAGGCGGAGGTCGCCAAGGAGCCCGCCGGGCTGCTCGCCGAACTCTCCGCGCGGCTCGCCGCGGTCGAGGAGCAGGCGGAGGCGCTCTCCAAGCAGCTCGACGAGGAGTCCGCGGACACCGCGGCCGTCGCCACCGCGGCACACCTGGAGCGCAAACTCACCGGTCTGCGCAGGGCACTTGACGCCCTGGAGCCGGGAGCGGGCTCGGACGCGCCGCCGCTGCCCTCGCAGAACTGACCGCGGGGCCACTCGGCGGGGTGGCGGAACTGCCGGTGCGGGACGGGCCCGTTGAGGAAGCGTCAGTTCCGCGTGTCGCCGAGTACGACACGAACGGGTGAACCAGCGGGCGCACGTGTCCGAGGCCTCCGGCACCGGTAACCTCACCACCATGGCCTCACGTACGTCCGGCAAGGGTTCCCAGGGCACGGCGGGCACCGGCCGTACCGCGGGTGCCGCCAAGAAGGCGCCCGCGAAGAAGGCACCCGCGAAGAGGGCGGCGGCGAAACCCGCCGCCAAGAAGGCTGCCGCGAAGCGGCCACCGGCCAAGAAGGCGGCGCTCAAGAAGCCGCCGCCCAAGCCGGCGCCCAGTCCGACCAGCGGAGTGCTCCGCCTGGTGCGCGCCGTCTGGCTCGGTACGGCCCACACCGTCGGCGCGGGCTTCCGCGGCGTGGGCCGGGGGGCCCGGGGCCTCGACCCCGCCCACCGCAAGGACGGCAGCGCGCTGCTGCTGCTCGGGCTCGCGCTGATCGTGGCCGCCGGCACCTGGTCCAACCTCAAGGGCCCGGTCGGCGACCTCGTCGAGATGCTGGTCACCGGCGCCTTCGGCCGGCTCGACCTGCTGGTGCCGATACTCCTCGTCATCGTCGCGATCCGCCTGATGCGGCACCCCGAGCGGCCCGAGGCCAACGGCCGGATCGTCATCGGCCTGTCCGCGCTCGTCGTCGGCGTCCTCGGCCAGGTCCACATCGCCTGCGGCTCGCCCCGGCGGGACGAGGGCACCCAGGCCATCCAGGACGCGGGCGGCCTGATCGGCTGGGGAGCCGCCGCGCCCCTGCTCTTCACGGTCGGCGAGATGCTCGCGGTGGCCCTGCTGCTCCTGCTCACCGTCTTCGGCGTCCTCGTCGTCACCGCCACCCCCGTCAACGCGATCCCGCGGCGGCTGCGCGTGCTCGGCGTCAAGCTGGGCATCCTGGAGGGCCGCGAGGGCGAGAACGGCCCGCACGGCTCCGGCTACGACTACGACGCCGATCCCGAGGACGAGGACGCCTACGACGAGAGCTGGCGCGAGGAGGCCAGGCGCCCCCGCCGCGGCAGCCGCGCCCCGCAGCAGGCCGGTGACCCCGAGCAGGCCGAGCAGGACGCGCTCGCCAAGCGGCGCAAGCCCCGCCGCTCCTCCGTACAGCCCGCCATGGACGGTTCCATGGACCCGGTCGACGTCGCCGCCGCGGCGGCCGCCGCCCTGGACGGGGCGGTGCTGCACGGCATGCCGCCCTCGCCGGTGGTCGCCGGACTCACCCAGGGCGTCACCGTCGAACGCGACCCCGAGCCCTCGCCCTCCGTGCCGCCCGCCCGCGCCGACGAGGCGCCGCCCGCGGGCAGGCCCGGCGCGGTGGCGGGCAGGCAGGGCGCGCTGCCGGTGCAGGACCTGACCAAGGCCGCGCCCGAGCAGCCCCGGGAACTGCCGCCGCGCGCCGAGCAGTTGCAGCTCTCCGGCGACATCACCTACGCGCTGCCCTCGCTCGACCTGCTGACCCGGGGCGGCCCCGGCAAGGCCCGCAGCGCCGCCAACGACGCCATAGTGGCCTCGCTCAGCAATGTCTTCAGCGAGTTCAAGGTCGACGCGGCCGTCACCGGCTTCACCCGCGGCCCGACGGTCACCCGCTACGAGGTCGAGCTCGGCCCCGCGGTGAAGGTCGAGCGGATCACCGCGCTCACCAAGAACATCGCCTACGCCGTCGCCAGCCCCGACGTCCGCATCATCAGCCCCATCCCGGGCAAGTCCGCCGTCGGCATCGAGATCCCCAACACCGACCGCGAGATGGTCAACGTCGGCGACGTGCTGCGCCTCGCGGACGCGGCGGAGGACGACCACCCGATGCTCGTCGCGCTCGGCAAGGACGTCGAGGGCGGCTATGTGATGGCCAATATGGCGAAGATGCCGCACATCCTCGTCGCCGGCGCCACCGGCTCCGGAAAGTCCTCCTGCATCAACTGCCTGATCACCTCGATCATGGTGCGGGCCACCCCCGAGGACGTCCGGATGGTCCTCGTCGACCCCAAGCGCGTCGAACTCACCGCCTACGAGGGCATCCCGCACCTGATCACACCGATCATCACCAACCCCAAGCGGGCCGCCGAGGCCCTCCAGTGGGTCGTGCGCGAGATGGACCTGCGCTACGACGACCTCGCCGCCTACGGCTACCGGCACATCGACGACTTCAACGCGGCCGTGCGCAGCGGCAAGGTCAAGCCGCCCGAGGGCAGCGAGCGCGAGCTGCAGCCCTATCCGTACCTCCTGGTCATCGTCGACGAGCTGGCCGACCTGATGATGGTGGCGCCGCGCGACGTGGAGGACGCGATCGTGCGGATCACCCAGCTCGCGCGCGCGGCCGGCATCCACCTGGTGCTCGCCACCCAGCGGCCCTCGGTGGACGTGGTCACCGGCCTGATCAAGGCGAACGTGCCCTCCCGGCTCGCCTTCGCCACCTCCTCGCTCGCCGACAGCCGGGTCATCCTCGACCAGCCGGGCGCCGAGAAGCTCATCGGCAAGGGCGACGGGCTCTTCCTGCCGATGGGCGCGAACAAGCCCACCCGGATGCAGGGCGCCTTCGTCACCGAGGAGGAGATCGCCCAGGTCGTCCAGCACTGCAAGGACCAGATGACGCCCGACTTCCGGGACGACGTCACGGTGGGCACCAAGCAGAAGAAGGAGATCGACGAGGACATCGGCGACGACCTGGACCTGCTGTGCCAGGCGGCCGAACTCGTCGTCTCCACCCAGTTCGGCTCGACCTCGATGCTCCAGCGCAAGCTGCGCGTAGGCTTCGCCAAGGCCGGGCGGCTCATGGACTTGATGGAATCGCGCAATATCGTCGGACCGAGTGAAGGTTCGAAGGCTCGTGACGTTCTTGTGAAGCCTGACGATCTCGACGGTGTGCTCTCCGTGATCCGGGGGGAGGCTCAACCCTGAGGATCCGGTGCACTCGCACGGACGGACGGCGCTCGGACCGCCGATCGAGTCCTTTCCGTAAGCGATGAGTGGGCAACCGTTTCCCTTCGGCGTACGTCAAGTTGAGGGAGGGGACAGAATGGTGTCCCACCATGGGAGACAGCGGCCATTCAGATGGCGTAAGAAGTCCCGACGCCCGGTTGCCCCACTCTTTCGCACCCCCCCTAGACTGAACCTCCAGCAGGTGGCTACACGCTCGAAAGGCGCCCCCGTGTCCATCGGCAACTCCCCCGAAGAAGACAGCCAGTCGGACATCCCGTCGGTACCCGACGGCCCGTCGGTCGGTGAGTCGCTCAGGCAGGCCCGCATCGAAGCCGGTCTCAGCGTCGAAGAAATCAGCGCGGCCACCAGGGTCCGCGCGCCGATCGTCCAGGGCATCGAACAGGACGACTACTCCCGCTGCGGCGGCGATGTGTACGCCCGCGGGCACATCCGCACGCTCGCCCGCGCCGCGCACCTCGACCCCGACCCCCTCATCGAGCGGTACGACGCCGAGCACGGCGGCCGTCCCGCCCCGACCCCGGCCACCCCGCTGTTCGAGGCGGAACGTATCCGCCGTGCGGAGCCCCGCCGCCCCAACTGGACCGCCGCCATGGTCGCCGCGATCGTCGTGGTGATCGGCTTCGTCGGCTTCACCCTGGTGAACGGCGACGACAAGGGCTCCGGGAACCACGAGGCGGCCGAAGGCTCCACCCCGCAGACCAGCAAGCCGGGTACCAAGCCCGGCCACTCCAAGGACACCGAAGCCAAGCCCGACCCCTCGGAGAGCGCCATCGCGGCGGCTCCCCGCGACAAGGTCACCGTCCTGGTGGACGCGGCCGAGGGCCGCAGCTGGATCTCCGCCAAGGACCACAACGGCCGCATCCTCTTCGACGGACTCCTCGAAAAGGGCCAGAAGAAGACCTTCCAGGACAAGCAGAAGATCGACCTGATCCTCGGCGACGCCGGTGCCATACAGCTCATGGTGAACGGCAAGCAGATCGAGGACGAGTTCCGTCCCGGGCAGGTCGAGCGGCTCTCGTACACCAAGGGCGACCCCGAGGCCGGATGAGTCCGGGGCGGGGGCGCGATGATCTTGCGGCGGCGATCGTGGCAGGGGCTGTCGGCCGGACGTGGATGTCCGCGTAGGCTTGCCCCATGCCCGATCGCCGCACCGTCGCCCTTGTCACGCTTGGCTGCGCCCGCAACGAGGTGGACTCGGAGGAGCTCGCAGGCCGCTTGGAGGCGGACGGCTGGCAACTCGTCGAGGACGCCGAGAGCGCGGACGTCGCCGTCGTCAACACCTGCGGCTTCGTCGAAGCCGCCAAGAAGGACTCCGTAGACGCCCTCCTGGAGGCCAACGACCTCAAGGAACACGGCCGCACCCAGGCCGTGGTCGCGGTCGGCTGCATGGCCGAGCGCTACGGCAAGGAACTCGCCCAGGCACTGCCCGAGGCCGACGGAGTCCTCGGCTTCGACGACTACGCGGACATCTCCGACCGGCTGCGGACCATCCTCGGCGGCGGCATCCACGCCTCCCACACCCCCCGCGACCGCCGCAAGCTGCTCCCCGTCAGCCCCGCCGAGCGCCAGCAGGCGGGCGCGGACGTCGCGCTCCCGGGCCACGGCCCCGCCGACCTGCCCGAGGGCCTCGCCCCGGCCTCGGGCCCGCGCGCCCCGCTGCGCCGCCGCCTCGGGAACTCCCCGGTGGCCTCGGTGAAGCTGGCCTCCGGCTGCGACCGGCGCTGCTCCTTCTGCGCCATCCCCTCCTTCCGCGGCTCCTTCATCTCCCGCCGCCCCTCGGACGTCCTCGGTGAGACCCGCTGGCTCGCCGAGCAGGGCGTGAAGGAGATCATGCTGGTCTCCGAGAACAACACCTCGTACGGCAAGGACCTCGGCGACATCCGGCTCCTCGACACCCTGCTGCCCGAACTCGCCGCCGTCGACGGCATCGAGCGCGTCCGCGTCAGCTACCTCCAGCCCGCCGAGATGCGCCCGGACCTCATCCAGGTGCTCACCTCCACCGAGAAGGTCGTGCCCTACTTCGACCTCTCCTTCCAGCACTCGGCCCCGGCCGTGCTGCGCGCCATGCGGCGCTTCGGGGACACCGACCGCTTCCTCGGGCTCCTGGAGACCATCCGCGCCAAGGCGCCCCAGGCCGGGGTGCGCTCCAACTTCATCGTCGGCTTCCCCGGCGAGAGCGAGGGCGACCTCGCGGAGCTGGAGCGGTTCCTCACCGGCGCGCGCCTGGACGCGATCGGGGTCTTCGGCTACTCCGACGAGGAGGGCACCGAAGCGGCCGGATACGAGGAGAAGCTGCCCGAGGACGTGGTCGCCGAACGCCTGGCCCGCGTCTCCCGTCTCGCCGAGGAACTCACCGCCCAGCGCGCCGACGAGCGGATCGGTGAGACCGTGGAGGTACTGGTGGAGAGCGACGGCCACCGGGCGGACGAGGAGGGCGAGGTGTACGGCCGCGCGGCCCACCAGGCCCCCGAGACCGACGGACAGGTACGCCTGAGCGGCGGCGCGGGCCTTCGTATCGGCCGTATCGTCGAGGCGAAGGTGGTGGCCACCGAGGGCGTCGACCTGGTCGCCGAGCCGATCGGGGTGAGCCACGAGTGTCACGAGGAGGCGGGCAGATGACCGGAGTTCCGGCGTCCGCCGCGGGTGGCTCCGGCGCCTCGGCGGCGAAGCCGGTGCGCGGGGGAAAGCCGGGCGGCCCGGCCGTCAGGCAGGCCAGCCTCTGGAACGTCGCCAACCTCCTGACCATGGTCCGGCTGCTGCTCGTGCCCGCCTTCGTGGCGCTGCTGCTCACCGGCGGCGGATACGACCCGGCCTGGCGCTCGCTGGCCTGGGCCGCCTTCGCCATCGCCATGATCACCGACCTCTTCGACGGCCACCTGGCGCGCACGTACAACCTGGTGACCGACTTCGGCAAGATCGCCGACCCGATCGCGGACAAGGCGATCATGGGGGCCGCGCTGATCTGCCTCTCCGGCCTCGGCGATCTGCCGTGGTGGGTGACCGCGGTGATCCTCGCCCGGGAGCTGGGCATCACCGTGCTGCGGTTCTGGGTCATCAGATTCGGCGTCATCCCCGCCAGCCGCGGCGGCAAGCTGAAGACGCTCGCCCAGGGCACCGCGGTCGGCATGTACGTACTGGCCCTGACCGGCCCGCTGGCCACCCTGCGGTTCTGGGTGATGGCCCTGGCCGTCGTCCTCACCGTGGTCACCGGACTCGACTACATCCAGCAGGCCGTGGTGCTGCGCCGTCGCGGCAAGGCGGCGCAGGCCCGCGCGCTGGCCGCCCCCGGCGAGCACGGGCCGCTGCTCCCGGCCGGGGCCGCCCCGGAGACCGAACCGGTCAGCGGCGACGGCACCCTGCCCGGGTTCGGCAGGGCGGCGGGCGCCGCCCACGAGAGCGGGGGCGGGGAAGCCGCCCCGCGGGAGCCGGTGGAGCGCGAGTGACCCAGCAGCCCGCCGCCGAGGTACTGCGCCTGTTGCAGGCGCGGCAGCAGACGCTCGCCGTAGCCGAGTCGCTGACCGGCGGGCTCGTTGCGAGCGATCTCACATCCGTCGCCGGGGCCTCGGCCGTCTTCCGCGGCTCGGTCACCGCCTACGCCACCGAGCTGAAGCAGCGGATCCTCGGCGTCGACGGGGCGCTGCTCGCCGCCCGCGGCGCGGTGGACGCCCAGGTCGCGGGGGAGATGGCGCGGGGCGTGCGTGCGGTACTCGGCGCGGACTGGGGCCTTGCCACCACCGGTGTCGCGGGCCCGGAGCCGCAGGACGGGCAGCCCGTGGGCACCGTCTTCGTGGCGTTCGCGGGTCCCTCCGGAGAGGAGAAAGTGGCCGCACTGCGGTTGAACGGCGACCGGGCGGAAATCCGTAGGGAGAGTGCACGGAGCGTGCTCGCGATGCTCCGCGCACACCTTCTGGGCCGACCGGCGCGGAACGAGCGGACACAGGATACGGAAGAATACGGGGGGACTTGATGTTTGCAGCCCTGAGTGAACACGACATCGTCCCCCGCACGACCGCGGCGCTAGGCGGTACGGTGGGGCGAGAAGGATGCGGCTACACGGTCCGAGGAGGGAGCCACCGATGATTCTGCTCCGTCGCCTGCTGGGTGACGTGCTGCGTCGGCAGCGCCAGCGCCAGGGCCGTACTCTGCGCGAAGTCTCCTCGTCCGCCCGAGTCTCTCTCGGCTATCTCTCCGAGGTGGAGCGGGGGCAGAAGGAGGCTTCCTCCGAGCTGCTCTCCGCCATCTGCGACGCGCTTGATGTACGGATGTCCGAACTCATGCGTGAGGTCAGCGACGACCTCGCACTCGCCGAGCTGGCCGAGTCGGCAGCCGCCACCGAACCGGTGCCCACGCCGGTGCGTTCGATGCTGGGTTCTGTGTCGGTGACCGGTGTGCCACCGGAACGCGTGACGATCAAGGCGCCCGCCGAGGCGGTCGACGTGGTCGCCGCCTGATTCCCGCGCCTGCCGGAGCCCCGGCCGGGGCAGGGTCCGCACAGGATCCGCCGCGGCCGGGGTTTCGCCTTTCCTCGTTCCTTTCGAGATGCCCTACTGAGCCCCCGTCTGCGCCTTTTGCGGCTCTTCACCGAAATGTTTCCTTTGCTCTTGTGTGACATGGTGGAACAAGTCCGGGGAAGACGTGGGGGAGCAGACGAAGCAATCGGAGGATTCGGATGTACGTCGTGAAGAGCCCGCTGGCCGATGCGGACCTGAAGGTCGTCTCGGAAGCACTGCAGGGCGCGCTGGTCGACCTGGTGGACCTCTCCCTGGTGGCCAAGCAGGTTCACTGGAATGTCGTCGGCCCCCGATTCCGTACGGTGCATCTGCAGCTCGACGAGGTCGTCACCAGCGCCCGCACCCACTCCGACACCGTGGCCGAGCGGGCGTCCACCCTGGGTGTCTCGCCGGACGGGCGCGTGGTGACCGTCGCGCAGAGCAGCGGGATCGACAAGGTCGCCGAGGGCTGGATCAAGGACACCGACGCCGTGGAGACGCTGGTGAAGGCGCTCGGCTCGGTCATCACCAGGATGCGTGAGCGGGTCACCGTCACCGCCGACCCGGACCCGGTGAGCCAGGACATCCTCATCGCGGTCACCGCCGACCTGGAGAAGCACCACTGGATGTTCCAGGCCGAGAACGGCTGAGCAGCAGCCGCACCCGAGACCCCCTGCGGCGCGTGACACCGCGCCGGGGCCTCAGGGACCACCGGGCAAGCCCCGGCCGCGCACTGCGGCCGGGGCTCGCCGCATGTCCGGGACGGGCAGGCGCCGGACTGTTCCTGCCGGAGCGCCGGTGCCGACCCCGAACCGTTCCTGGTGCGGGCCCGCGGCCCCCGGGTGAGACTGGTCCGCGGAGGTCGATGCCGGATGCCTGTGTGCTGCGGTCATGACGTTCCGTACGAGGACGGTCGCCGCCCGTGCCCCTGCCAGGGTGCCGCCGGAGGCCGGGCCCCTGGGCTCCGGCGGCGGGAGGTGGCCCCGTGGCCGGGCGAATAGGCCGCTGGGGGGCGGCGCTGCTGCTGGGCGGCCTGTGGTGGGTGGCCGTGCTGCGGCTCGCCTTCTCGCCGGGCGCCGGGGTCCTTGAGGGCACGGTGGCCGCGGGCGGCTGGGGGTTGAGCGTGCTGCCGGTGCACTGCGTACCGCGGGGGCGGGCCCGTCGGGTGGATACGGGGAGCGCGGGCGGCCGGGAGTGGGCGGGCTCCGGGGGGCCCTACGGGGCGGAGGGGTGGGACGGGTATCCGGCGGGACCGTATGGGCCGGGGGTCCGAGACGGGTATCCGGCAGGACCGTACGGGCCGGAGGTGCGGGAGGAGTATCCGGCGTCCTGGGGCGGGCTGCCCAGCTCTGGGGGAGAGCCGCCCGGGCCGTGGGACGGGTCCCCGGCGCCATGGGGTGAGCCCCCGGGTTCGGTGGGTGAGCCGCCTGGGTCGTGGGAGGAGCCCCGGGGGAGGCAGGGGACGTAGGGGAGGTCGGCGTCGGGCCGTGGCTCGGGAGTTCAGCGGGGCCGGGGTGCCGGTGCCGGGGCGGGGCCGTGCTGGCAGTGGGGGCACCAGTAGGTGGGGCGTTCGCGGCCCGGCTCGCCCTGGTCGGCGCGGCGGATCGGGGTGCCGCAGCGCAGGCAGGGGCGGGGGGCGCGGCCGTAGACGTAGTGGCGCTGGTCGCGGCGGCCGGTGGTGCTGCGCATCGGGCGGTCGCGGTTGGCCTCCAGGGCGCGCTGGGCGAGGGCGGGCAGCCGCTCCGCCGCGGGCCGGGGGAGTTCGCCGACCGGGAGCCAGGGGGTGGCGCCCACCAGGAAGCAGATCTCCGACTTGTAGATGTTGCCGATACCGGCGAGGTTGCGCTGGTCGAGGAGGGCCTCGCCGAGTTCCCTGCCGGGCTCGGTGCGGAGGTTGGCCAGGGCCTGCTCGGCGTCCCAGTCCGCCCCGAGCAGATCGGGGCCGAGGTGTCCGACGGCGCCCTGTTCGTCGGCGGTCCGCAGCAGTTCCAGTACGGGCAGGCGGTAGCCGACCGCGGTGTGCCCCGCGTTGCCGAGGACCGCGCGGATCTGGTGGCCGGGGCCGCCGCGCCAGCGCTCGCCGACGCCGAAGACCCGCCAGGAGCCCTCCATGCCGAGGTGGGTGTGGAGGGTGAGCCCGCCCTCGAACCGGCTGAGGAGGTGCTTTCCGCGCGCGACGACCTCCAGGACCCGGCGGCCCCGGAGGTCGGCCGTCGCGAACCGCGGCACCCGCAGATCGCACCGGGTCACCTCCTGCCCGGCGAGCGCGGTGCGCAGCTTGCCGGCCGCCTGCCAGACGGAGTCACCTTCGGGCATGGCACCAGGGTGGCACGGGGCCGCGGGCCTTCGGTCCGCTCATGCCCGCAGCCGCAGTCCCCGCGGGGTGGCGTGGAAGCCCGCGTTCTCCAGTACGGGGCCGAGGGGCGAGGTCAGCGCGGGGGCGCCGTTGATGCGCTCCACGGTGACCGTGCCGAGCGAGCCGGTGGCGGCCGCGGCGGCCAGGGAGGCGGCGGCAGCGGCGAGCCGGGAATCCTCCACGGCGTCGGCGGCGCTCTCCGCGGGGGCCCAGGCGAGCAGGGTCTTGCCGCCGCGCTCCATGTACAGCGTCAGCTCGCCGTCCACCAGGACCACCAGGGAACCCGCCTTGCGGCCCGGTTTGTGGTTCGCGCCCGGCGGGGGCTCCGGCCACGGCAGGGCGGCGCCGTAGGCGTTCGCCGGGTCGGCGGCGGCCAGTACCACGGTCCGCTGCGCCGTGCCCGCGGCGGGGGCGGGGCGGGGGTAGCCGTCCGCGTAGGTGGACTCGCCCGCGGCGGGCAGGGCCGCCGCGCGCTCGCGGGCGGTGGCCGCGGCGCGCAGCCGGTCCACGGCGCCGTCCATCGCGAACTGGGCCGCGCCGAGGCCCTCGACCACATAGCCGCGGCGGGCCTGGCCGCTCTCCTCGAAGGCGGACAGCACTCGGTAGACCGCGGCGAAGCCGCCCTCGACGCCTTCCGCGCCGACCGCCCCGCGGGTGACCACACCGTGCCGGTCGAGGAGCGTCCGGGCCCGGGCATGCGCCCGCACGGTGGCATCCGGTTCCGGGGAGGGCAGCAGCGACCAGCGCCCGGCGACCGTCGGCGGGCCGGTGCGCGAGGCCGTACGGGCGGCCGCGGTCAGGCTCCCGTACCGGCCCCGGGGCACGCTCCGCTTGGCCCGGTGGGCGGTGGATCCCGCGGTGCGGCCCGAGCCGAGCAGTGCCCGCATCGGGGCGAGAGTGTCGTTGGTCAGCCGGCCCGACCAGGCCAGATCCCAGAGGGCGTCGGCGAGTTGGGGGTCGGTGGCCTCCGGGTGGGTGGTGGCGCGTACCTGGTCGGCGATCTGGCGGAAGAAGAGCCCGTACCCGCCCGCGAGGGTGTCCAGGACCGACTGGTGCAGCGGGGAGAGTTCGAGCGGATGCGGGGGCGGCAGGAGCAGCGGGGCGGTGTCGGCGAGGTAGAGGCTGACCCAGCCGTCCTTGCCGGGCAGCGCCCCCGCCCCCGCCCAGAGCAGCTCGCCCGCGGAGGTGAGCTCGTCGAGCAGCGCGGGGGTGTAGCCGCTGACCCGGGAGGGCAGGACAAGCCGTTC
The DNA here is from genome assembly GCF_012273655.1 of Streptomyces physcomitrii. Classification (GTDB taxonomy): domain Bacteria; phylum Actinomycetota; class Actinomycetes; order Streptomycetales; family Streptomycetaceae; genus Streptomyces; species Streptomyces physcomitrii. Next base: position 21,825 of record NZ_JAAWWP010000009.1, read on the forward strand.
GAGCGCGGAGGCCGGGACCGAGGCGCCCTGGAGCTGCTCCACCGCGCGCACCAGGCCGTCGATGCCGCGCAGCCCGTGGCCGCCGAGGTTCTGCCACTGCGGCAGGAACTGGGCGAGCGCGGCCGGGGGCACCGGCTCCAGCTCTTGGCGCAGCGCGGCGAGGGAGCGTCTGCGGAGCCTGCGCAGCACGGTGGCGTCGCACCACTCCTGGCCGATGCCCGCGGGATGGAACTCGCCCTCCACCACCCGGCCGCCCGCGGCGAGACGCTTCAGGGCGCCCTCGGTGACCGCGCCGCCGAGCCCGAAGCGCGCCGCCGCGGCGCTGGTGGTGAACGGCCCGTGGGTGCGGGCGAAGCGGGCCAGCAGATCGCCGAGCGGATCCTTGACCGGTTCGGTGAAGGCCTCGGGCACCCCCACCGGCAGCGCGGTGCCCAGCGCGTCCCGCAGCCGCCCCGCGTCCTCGACGGCGGCCCAGTGGTCCCGCCCCGCGAGCCGTACCCGGATCGCCCGGCGGGCGGCGGCCAGCTCCTCGGCCCAGCCCTCCTCGGCGCCCCGCTCGGCCAGCTCCACGGCGGTCAGCGGACCGAGGAGGCGCAGCAGATCGGCCACGCCCTCGGAGTCCTTCACCCGGCGGTCCTCGGTCAGCCACTGGAGTTCGCGCTCCAGCTCGGTGAGGACCTCGGCGTCCAGCAACTCCCGCAGCTCCGCCTGGCCGAGCAGCTCCGCGAGCAGCCGGGAGTCCAGCGAGAGCGCCGCGGCACGGCGCTCGGCCAGCGGCGAGTCCCCCTCGTAGAGGAACTGCGCTACATAGCCGAAGAGCAGGGAGCGCGCGAAGGGGGAGGGCTCGGGGGTGGTGACCTCGACCAGGCGCACCGAGCGGGACTCGATGTCGCCCATCAGCTCCGTCAGGCCCGGTACGTCGAAGACGTCCTGGAGGCATTCGCGGACCGCTTCCAGGACGATCGGGAAGGAGCCGAACTCCCCGGCCACCTCCAGGAGCTGGGCCGAGCGCTGGCGCTGCTGCCACAGCGGGGTGCGCCGCCCCGGGCTGCGGCGGGGCAGCAGCAGCGCGCGAGCCGCGCACTCGCGGAAGCGGGAGGCGAACAGGGCGGAGCCGCCGACCTGTTCGGTGACGAGCCGGTCCACCTCGCCCCGGTCGAAGGCGACATCGGCCGCGCCGAGGGGTGCCTTCTCGCTGTCGTACTCGGTGCCCGCCCGCATCGGGTCCTGGTCGAGCAGGTCCAGGCTCATCAGACCGGCGTCGGGCAGCCGCAGCACGATGCCGTCGTCGGCGTGCATGACCTGCGCGTCCATCCCGAACCGCTCGGTCAGGCGAGCCCCGAGGGCGAGCGCCCAGGGGGCGTGGACCTGGGCGCCGAAGGGGGAGTGGACGACCACCCGCCAGTCCCCCAGCTCGTCCCGGAAGCGCTCGACGACGATGGTGCGGTCGTCGGGGATGTGGCCGCAGGCCTCCCGCTGCTCGCCCAGATAGGCGAGGACATTGTCCGCGGCCCAGGCGTCTAGGCCCGCCGCCAGCAGCCGCAGCCGGGCGTCCTCCTCGCCGAGCGCGGCGATCTCACGCAGGAACGCGCCCAGCGCCCGGCCGAGTTCGAGGGGGCGGCCGAGCTGGTCGCCCTTCCAGAACGGCAGCCGCCCCGGCACCCCCGGCGCGGGCGAGACGAGGACCCGGTCACGGGTGATGTCCTCGATACGCCAGGAACTGGTCCCCAGCGTGAAGACATCGCCGACGCGGGACTCGTAGACCATCTCCTCGTCCAGCTCGCCGACGCGTCCGCCGCCCTTCTTCGGGTCCGCCCCGGCGAGGAAGACCCCGAACAGGCCCCGGTCCGGGATGGTCCCGCCGGAGGTGACCGCGAGACGCTGGGCGCCGGGCCGCCCCGTCACCGTGCCCGCCACCCGGTCCCAGACCACCCGCGGGCGCAGCTCCGCGAAGGCGTCCGAGGGATAGCGGCCCGCGAGCATGTCCAGGACACCGGTGAACGCCGACTCGGGCAGCGCCGCGAACGGGGCGGCCCGGCGGACCAGGGCCAGCAGATCGTCCGCCTGCCAGACATCCATCGCGGTCATCGCGACCAGCTGCTGGGCGAGCACGTCCAGCGGATTGGCGGGCACCTTCAGCGCCTCGATGGCGCCGCTGCGCATCCGCTCGGTGACCACCGCCGCCTGCACCAGATCCCCCCGGTACTTGGGGAAGACCACACCGGTGGAGACCGCGCCCACCTGGTGCCCGGCCCGGCCCACCCGCTGCAGACCGGAGGCCACCGACGGCGGCGACTCCACCTGGACGACCAGGTCCACCGCCCCCATGTCGATGCCCAGCTCCAGGCTGGAGGTGGCGACGACCGCGGGCAGCCGCCCCGCCTTCAGATCCTCCTCGACCAGCGCCCGCTGCTCCTTGGAGACCGAGCCGTGGTGGGCCCGCGCGAGAACGGGCGCGGCACCCCGCGCGCCCCCCGAGCCGCCCATCAGCTGCGCCGAGGCATGCGCCTCCTCGAGCGGCTCGCCGGTGGCGCGCTCGTGGGCGATCTCGTTCAGCCGGTTGCACAGGCGCTCCGCGAGGCGGCGGGAATTGGCGAAGACGATCGTCGAACGGTGCGCCTGCACCAGGTCCGCGATCCGCTCCTCCACATGCGGCCAGATCGACGGGCCCTCCCCGCCCTGCGCCTCGCTCTCCGCCGCCCGGCCCGCCGGAGCGGGGGCCTCGCCCGGCGCGCTGAGGTCCTCGACCGGCACCACCACCGAGAGGTCGAACTCCTTGCCGGACGGCGGCTGTACGACCTCCGCGCTGCGCTGCGGCGACAGGAACCTGGCCACCTCGTCCACCGGGCGCACCGTCGCCGACAGGCCGATCCGCCGCGCGGGACGCGGCAGCAGCTCGTCCAGGCGCTCCAGGGTCAGCGCCAGATGCGCGCCGCGCTTGGTCCCGGCGACCGCGTGCACCTCGTCCAGGATGACCGTCTCGACCCCGGTGAGCGCCTCCCGGGTCGCCGAGGTGAGCATCAGGAAGAGGGACTCGGGTGTGGTGATGAGGATGTCCGGGGGCCGGGTGGCCAGCGCCCGGCGCTCGGCGGGGGGAGTGTCACCGGAGCGGATCCCGACCCGCACCTCCGGCTCGGGAAGCCCCTGGCGCACCGCCTCCTGGCGGATCCCGGTCAGCGGACTGCGCAGATTGCGCTCCACATCCACGGCGAGCGCCTTCAGCGGCGAGACATACAGCACCCGGCAGCGCTTCCTCGCCTCCGCGGGCGGCGGGGCGGCGGCCAGCCGGTCGAGCGCGGCGAGGAAGGCGGCGAGGGTCTTGCCGGAACCGGTCGGCGCCACCACCAGGACATCCGAGCCCTGCCCGATCGCCCGCCAGGCCCCCTCCTGGGCGGGCGTGGGCGCCGAGAAGGCCCCCGTGAACCAGCTGCGGGTCGCGGGGGAGAAGTCGTCGAGCGCGGACCTGACCATGCCCCCATCGTGCACCCGGCCACCGACAATCACCTCCCACCTGGGAAAACACCCCCGCGGGCGGTGTCGCAGAATGGAGCCATGGCCGGATCACAGGAGCAGGCACGGCACTGGCGGTACGCGCCGCTGCCGGACGTGGACCTGCTGCGCGCCAGCTATGTGCACAAGACCTTCGTACGGCACACCCACGAGAACTTCGTGATCGCCGGGATCGCCGAGGGCGTCGAGATCTTCCGGCACCACAGCTCCGAGGTGCACGCGGGACCCGGCACCCTCGCCCTCGTCAACCCCGACACCCCGCACACCGGCCGCGCGGGCGTCCCCGAGGGCTGGCGCTACGGAGCGGTCTACCCCGCGCCCGCGCTCGTCGCCGGGATCGCCGCCGAGACCACCGGCCTGCGCGGCGCCCCCGGATTCCGGGAACCCGTCTTCGAGGACCCCTACGCCGTACGGCTCGTGCACCAGGTGCTGCGCGCTGCCGAGGAGGGCAACGCGCTCGCCGCGGACACCCTGCTGCGGGTCGCCGTCACCCGCCTCCTGCGCCGCAACGGGGGCGTGCTGCCCAGCCGCCGGGTGCCCACCGCGGGGGCGCGGACCGCCGGGCGGGCCCGCGCCCTGCTCGCCGAGCGGATGGCCGCCCCGCCCTCGCTCGACGCGCTCGCCGCCGAACTCGGCACCAGCCCCTTCGCCCTGCTGCGCGCCTTCCGCGAGACCTACGGGATGCCGCCGCACACCTGGCTCACCGACGCCCGGGTCCGCCACGCCCGGCGCCTCCTGGACCAGGGCACCAGCCCCGCCGAGGCGGCCGCGGCCGTGGGCTTCACGGACCAGCCGCACCTGAACCGCCACTTCACCCGGATCGTCGGGGTGCCCCCGGGCGCGTACCAGCGCGAGCGCAAGAACGTACAAGACGACGAACACCAGTTCCTCGTACCGTCCAGGACGTGGGAGAACAGGAACTCGCAGCAGCGATACGACGAGCACGACGCACCCGAGGCCCGGAGCCGGCACGACGAGCGGAGCGCCCCGACGACGGCCGAGGCCCCGCCGGGGACGCCCGGGGAACAGCCCTAGCGGCGGGACCGGCGGACGCCGGGCCCGCCCGCGCCGCGTCAGGGCCGGCCCAGGACGGGCACGGCCACGATGACGGTGAGGGTGACGGCAAGAGCGCTTCCGCGGTGGTGCGCGACGCCCTCGGGGTCGGGGTCGCCGTCGGGCTCTCCGGCTTCGCCTTCGGGGTGACCTCCGCGGGCGGCGGACTCGGCATCTGGCAGACCTGCGCGCTCAGCCTCCTGGTCTTCACCGGGGCCTCGCAGTTCGCCCTGGTCGGAGCGCTGGCCGCGGGCGGCAATCCGCTCACCGCCGCGGCGGGCGCCTTCTTCCTGGGCGTACGCAACGCCTTCTACGGGCTGCGCCTCTCCCAACTCCTCGCCCTGCCCCGGGCCATACGCCCCTTCGCCGCGCACTGGGTCATCGACGAGACCACCGCCGTGACACTGGCCCAGCCCGGCCGCCGCAGCGCCCGGCTCGGCTTCGCCGTCACCGGGCTGAGCCTCTACCTGCTGTGGAACCTCACCACCTGGCTGGGCGCGGCGGGGGCCGAAGCCCTCGGGGACACCGCCGCCTGGGGACTGGACGCCGCGGGCCCCGCCGTCTTCCTGGCGCTGCTCGCACCGATGCTGCGCACGGCCACCGAACGAGCCGTCGCCGCCTTGGCCGTCGTCCTCGGCCTCGGCCTGCTGCCGGTACTGCCCACCGGGGTGCCGGTGCTCGCCGCCGCCCTCGCGGCACCGGCGGTGCTTCTCCTCAAGGGAGCCGGGCCGCGGAAGTCAGTGCGGGGGGACAAGGACAAGAGGGACCGGCAGGCCGAGCAGGCCGCGCGGGAACAGCGAGAAGCAGGAGAGAAGGAAGACCGTTGAACATCTGGATCGCCATCGCCGTCACCGCCGCGGGCTGCTACCTCGTCAAGCTCGCGGGCCTCCTCGTCCCCGCCGGTGTGCTCGAACGGCCCCTGGTGCAGCGCCTCGCCGCGCTGCTCCCGGTCGCCCTGCTCGCGGCACTCACCGCCCAGCAGACCTTCGCCGCGGGCCAGAGCCTCACCCTCGACGCCCGCGTGGCCGGGGTCGCCGCCGCGGGCGTGGCCCTGCTGTGCCGCGCGCCCTTCCTCCTCGTCGTGGCCGCGGCCGTACTGGTCACCGCGGGGGTGCGGGCCCTCGGCGGCTGACCGGGCGGGACTCGGCGGCCGGGGCCGACCGGTCGGGTTTCGGCGGGCGGGGCCGACCGGCGCTCAGTCCAGGCGGCGGCCGTAGGCGTCGAGGGTGAGCAGCCGCCCGATCGTCACCACCGGACGGCGTTCCAGGACGGTGCCGGGAGCCTGCGCCCGTACCCGCAGCTGTGCGGGGCCGCCCATCGGGCGGTCCGGCCAGCCGCCGTCCTCGCGCTGCTGACCGGCGAGGAAGTCCAGCGCCGCGGCCGTCTCCGCGTCGGTGAACCAGGACCGGGCCAGCGAGGAGGGCCGGGGCGCGAAGTCGTACGGGAGGTAGTGGGCGCTCGACGTCCCCGGGCGGGCCGGGTCGAGGACCACCAGGCGCTGCTCGCGGACGAGCCTGCCGAGGCGGTCGGCGGCGGCCTGGGCGCGGCAGCGGTCCGCGGCCCCGTCCAGGAAGGTGACCGCGGCCGCCACCTCGTGCGGATCGGGCGCGGACAGCGCGTCCACCGCCTGCCAGCAGAACTCGGTCGCGCGGAAGAGCCAGGCGTGCCAGACGTCGTTGCGGTGCAGGAGGCCGACCACGGGACCGGTCACGGCCAGGTCCCCGGGCGGGCGGCACCGGGTGGCCGCGCCCCGGGGCACCGGCACCGCCGCGCTCCTGCCCGCGCTCTCCTCCGCGAGCGCGGGCAGGGCGCCCTCGGCGGTGGAGACGGAGGTCAGGTAGCGGCAGATCAGCTCCGCCCTGCGTCCGCCGCAGCGCCCGATCGCATCGAGCACGCCCAGCGCGTGCGCCGTGTGCGCCGCGCGGCTGAGAGGCCCGCGCACCGCGGGGTCGAGCGCGTGGCCGAAACCGCCGTCGCGGTTGGCGTAGGCGGTCAGCGCCGCGTCGACCGCCTCGGCCGGTCCACCGAGGAAGTGGTGGTCGAAGAGCCGCTGTTCGAGGACCCGGGCGGTCAGCCAGACGAACTTCGCGGCCCGCCTGAGCGCCGTGGCGGGCGGCTCGGCGGGCGCCGCGGGCGCGGACCGGCCCACCGGCGGGGCGCCTCCCGGGCGCGAGGGGAGTGCGGTAGCTCCTGTTTCGGCCATGTTCCGACCGTAGAGCGCCCGACGGCCACGGCAAGGCTTCTCCGTCCGGCTGCACTCTCAGGAGCGGGATACTGGTGTCATGCGGTTGACGGTTTTCTGGGAGCGGATGGCGGACCACTTCGGCGCCGGGTACGCCGACACCTTCGCGCGCGACCATGTGATGAGCGAGCTGGACGGGCGCACGGTGCACGAGGCGCTGGACGCGGGCTGGGAGGCCAAGGACGTCTGGCGCGCGGTGTGCGTGAGCATGGGAGTGCCGCCCGAGAACAGGTGAGGGCGGGCAGGTGTCACCGCGCCACTTGGGGCGATATGCCGCTCATGTCGGACATCGCGGCGAAGATCTGCCGGTTCCGTGCCCCGGGCGGCGATGGCGGGAAGTGACCCTGGCGGCAGCGATGTCGGTGTCATAGGCAACACTGTGCCCGTGGCCCCCACAGACGAGACCCCGCAGGCCGTGAAGAGCATCCCGGCCCCCGGTACGACATCGCAGGCAGGACCGCCGCCCGCCCCGGCCGCGGCCGACACCGCCACCCGCATGCCCCGCTGGCTGCCGCGGGCGCTCGTGCTCGCCCTCGTCCTCGTCGCCGGCTTCCAGTTCAGCATCTGGGCCTTCCACCAGCTCACCAGCCTGCTGATCAACGTACTGATCGCCTTCTTCCTGGCCCTCGCCGTCGAACCGGCGGTCAGCAGGCTCGCCCAGCTGGGCATGCGCCGCGGCCTGGCCACCGGCATCGTCTTCCTGATGGTCGTCGTCGCCGCGGCGGGATTCATCACCCTGCTCGGCTCGATGCTGGCCGGGCAGATCGTGAACATGATCGAGGAGTTCCCCAAATACCTCGACCAGGTGATCAACTGGACCAACACCACCTTCCACACCGAGCTGAGCCGGGTCGAGGTCCAGGACAGCGTCGTCCACTCCGACTGGCTGCGGAAGTACGTGCAGAACAGCGCCTCCGGCGTCCTCGACGTCTCCGCGCAGGTGCTCGGCGGACTCTTCCAGCTCCTGACGATCCTGCTGTTCGCCTTCTACTTCGCCGCCGACGGCCCCCGGCTGCGGCGCACCATCTGCTCCCTGCTGCCGCCCGCCCGGCAGGCCGAGGTGCTGCGCGCCTGGGAGATCGCCGTCGACAAGACCGGCGGCTACCTCTACTCCCGCGGACTGATGGCACTCGTCTCCGGCATAGCGCACTACATCCTGCTCGAGTTCCTCGACGTGCCCTACGCGCCCGTGCTCGCCGTCTGGGTCGGCCTCGTCTCGCAGTTCATCCCCACCATCGGCACCTATCTCGCCGGTGCGCTGCCCATGCTGATCGCCTTCACCGTCAACCCCTGGTACTCGCTGTGGGTCCTGGTCTTCGTGGTGGTCTACCAGCAGTTCGAGAACTACCTGCTCCAGCCGAAGCTCACCGCCCGCACCGTCGACATCCACCCCGCCGTCGCCTTCGGCTCCGTCATCGCGGGCACCGCCCTGCTCGGCGCCGTCGGCGCGCTGATCTCCATCCCCGCGGTCGCCACCCTGCAGGCCTTCTTCGGCGCCTACGTCCGGCGCTACGAGGTCACCGACGACCCGCGCGTCCACGGCCACCGGCGCAGCAGCGCCTCGGCGATGGCGGTCCTGTCCCGGTTCCGCCGGGCGGCCAGCGGGGCGGACAGCGGCCGGTGACCCGGGCCGGGACCGGTCCGCGCCTGGGGCCGGTAGTCCGGAATCCCGCCCCTCGCGCCCCGGTCTCCGCGCTCGGGCCCACATGATGGCTCCATGACAGCTACGCATGCCTACGACGTCACCGTCGCGTGGACGGGCAACCTCGGGCCCGGCACGAGTACATACCGCTCCTTCAGCCGGGACCACGAGGTGCTCGCGGAGGGCAAACCGCCGCTCGCGGGCTCCTCGGACCCCGCCTTCCGCGGCGACTCCGCGCGCTGGAACCCCGAGGAGCTCCTGGTGGCCTCCCTCGCCCAGTGCCACATGCTCTGGTACCTGCATCTGTGCGCGACCAACGGGGTCGTCGTCACTGATTACACGGACCGCGCCCACGGGGAGATGGCCCTCGACGCCGGCGGTGGCGGCCAGTTCACCGGCGTCACCCTGCGCCCCGAGGTGACGGTCGCCGACGCCTCGATGCTGGAGAAGGGCCACCGCCTCCACGCCGAGGTGCCCGCCCTCTGCTTCATCGCCCGCTCGGTGAACTTCCCCGTCACCCACGCCCCCGTCCTCCGCGTCGAGAAGGACTGAGGCGGCTCGGGGCAGGGCCCGCCCTCCGGCGCCGCCCGGCGGTCCGAGGCGGCGCTGCCCCTCTCTCCTCTCTTACGTACTTGATGTGCACCGCTCCTACGCGCACCGGCCCGTGCCGTGGCGTCCACGGTGTCGTTCTCCACGGCATCGGGCGGGCCCGGGCGACGGCGTACGCTCGGTGAAGCGGCGGGTTGCGCTTGACACCAAAATCGAACATCCATTCTTATGGGGGCTCCGGCGGTACGCGTGACGGGACCTGCCCGGCGGATTCCGGTGTGAACTCCCTGAGTTATCCACAGGCTGGAGGGCGTCGGAGCGCATTGTCAGTGGCAGGCGCTAGCGTCATGGACGTGAAGCGATCGACTCAAGCAAATCGGGTGGAACCCATGGCTGGAACGGACCGCGAGAAGGCGCTCGACGCCGCCCTCGCGCAGATTGAACGGCAATTCGGCAAGGGTGCCGTGATGCGCCTCGGCGAGCGGCCGAACGAGCCCATCGAGGTCATCCCCACCGGGTCGACCGCGCTCGACGTGGCCCTCGGTGTCGGCGGCCTCCCCCGCGGCCGGGTCGTCGAGGTGTACGGACCGGAGTCCTCCGGTAAGACCACCCTGACCCTGCACGCGGTGGCGAACGCCCAGAAGGCGGGCGGCCAGGTGGCGTTCGTCGACGCCGAGCACGCACTCGATCCCGAGTACGCGAAGAAGCTCGGCGTCGACATCGACAACCTCATCCTGTCCCAGCCCGACAACGGCGAACAGGCCCTGGAGATCACGGACATGCTGGTCCGCTCCGGCGCCCTGGACCTCATCGTCATCGACTCCGTCGCCGCGCTCGTCCCCCGGGCCGAGATCGAGGGCGAGATGGGTGACTCCCATGTGGGCCTCCAGGCCCGCCTGATGAGCCAGGCGCTGCGGAAGATCACCAGCGCCCTCAACCAGTCCAAGACGACCGCGATCTTCATCAACCAGCTCCGCGAGAAGATCGGCGTCATGTTCGGCTCCCCGGAGACCACGACCGGTGGCCGCGCCCTCAAGTTCTACGCCTCGGTGCGCATCGACATCCGCCGCATCGAGACCCTCAAGGACGGCACGGACGCGGTCGGCAACCGCACCCGCTGCAAGGTCGTCAAGAACAAGGTCGCCCCGCCCTTCAAGCAGGCCGAGTTCGACATCCTGTACGGCCAGGGCATCAGCCGCGAAGGCGGCCTGATCGACATGGGCGTGGAGCACGGCTTCGTGCGCAAGGCCGGCGCCTGGTACACCTACGAGGGCGACCAGCTCGGCCAGGGCAAGGAGAACGCCCGCAACTTCCTCAAGGACAACCCCGACCTGGCCAACGAGATCGAGAAGAAGATCAAGGAGAAGCTGGGAGTCGGCGTCACCCTGGCGGAGCCCGCGGCAGAGCCCGGCGCCGACGCCGCCGTGACCGCTCCCGTGGCGGAGGCCCCGAAGACCGTGCCCGCCCCGGCGGCAAAGGCCACCAAGCCCAAGGCCGCGACGGCCAAGAGCTGATCCGTGACGCGGCGTACCGACTGGCCCGAGCCCCCGGCTGAAGACGGGGGAAGCGGCCAGAGGAGCGAAAGCGCCCCGAGCACCGGACACGGCGCGTACACCGACGCCGAACCGTACGACGACGGCCCTGGCCGACGGGGGCGTACGGGGCGGCGGGCGGGACGACGTCCGGGCGGCCATCAGGACAGCGCCTCTTCCTCGTCGAGGGCCGAGAAGGGGGCGCCACCAGGGGACCCGGTGGAGCAGGCGAGGGCGATCTGTCTGCGTCTGCTCACCGGGACCCCGCGCACACGGGCACAACTCGCCGAAGCACTGCGCAAACGCGGCATCGCGGAAGAGGTCGCCGAAGAGGTGCTCGCCCGCTTCGAGGACGTCGGCCTGATCAACGACGGCGCGTTCGCCGACGCCTGGGTCGAGTCACGCCACCACGGGCGCGGTCTCGCCCGGCGCGCCCTCGCCCAGGAACTCCGCACCAAGGGCGTCGACTCCGCGGTGATCGAGGAAGCCGTGGGGCAGGTGGACGCGGAGCAGGAAGAGGAGAGGGCCCGCGAGTTGGTGGCCCGCAAGCTGCGGTCCACCCGCGGCCTCGAACGGGACAAGCGCCTTCGCCGCCTCGCGGGAATGCTCGCCCGCAAGGGGTACTCGCAGGGGCTCGCGCTGAAGGTGGTGCGCGAAGCACTGGAACAAGAAGGGGAAGACGTGGGGGAGTTGGACGAAGAGGGGTTCTGACCGCGGCCGCGGCCCGGCGCGGCGGGGTCGGGGAGCTGGGCGCGGGAGTTCGGGGCCTGCCTCACCCCTCCAGCGAGAACGTTGTGAGGCAGGGCAGCCGTAGTCGCAGCGCCGCCGCAGCCGCTGTGCGGGGAACGCGGTGCGTCCCGCGCACAGCAGGCCTACGGATGGGCGTGGGTCAGACGCCGAAGGGCGCCGCGTAGCGGATGGTGCCGCGGGGCAGCGGATGGTCCGCGTCGAGTGCGAGCGCCATCAGGGCCTCGTCGGGGACCTCGAAGCTGAGGCCGATGCCGTACCGGGAGGCCCGGGTGAAGCCGAACCTGGGGTAGTAGTCCGGGTGCCCGAGGACGGTGACGAAGCGCTCGCCGCTGTCCTCGGCGGCCTTGAGCGCGGCGCGGACGACCGCCGAACCCGCCCCGGTCCTCTGGTAGGTGGGGAGAACGGCGACCGGAGCCAGGCACAGGGCCGGGGTGTCGCCGATATGGCAACGCGTCAGCAGCGCATGGCCGACGACTCGGCCTTCGGCAGTGGTGCTCACGAGGGACGACAGGCCGTCGATCCACGCAGGGTCGGTCCGGAGGGCGTCGACCAGGTCCGCTTCGAGCGGAGTGTCGAAGGCCGCGAGTACGGTCTCGCGGATCGCTGGGAGGTCGGTGTCGGTCTCCGCGCGAGTGGTCCAGGAAAAGGACGGAGCAGTACTCATGACGGGATGAAAGTCCGTTTCAGCTGAGTTCGTGTGGGACTCGCGAGCTCACGCTCTCAGCGAGGCGGATCAGGATGGGGTCAGGCCATGGCCCGGGACGTGAGGAGGACGCGGGCGCCGCACAGGGCAGGGGCCTTGAGCGCGGTCATCAACCTCACCTCCTTCAGGATCTTCATCCGATATCCGATGCCTACACGAACGTCCGTCACCGTAGCAGCTGTGTTCGGAGGGGTGCGAGGGCGCTGGGTGTGGGGGTGGGGCGCCTCGGGTGGGCCTGGCTCGACTCGGGGTGCCGGGTGTGGCGGTTGCGGGGTGGTGGGACGACTGGCTGAGGGAGCGGGGGAGGAGGGTGGGGTGGGGAGGGGGGAGGGGGCCCCACCCCGACGACCAAGAACGGAACGCCCGTTACCCCAGGCCCACCCGACCAGACCGAAGGCCCACCCGGCCAGACCGACTCAAGCCACCACCCTCACGCCCCCACCACCCTCACGCCCCCGCCGCCCCATCTGCCCCCGGCTGATCCACCGGAAGTCCCGCCTTGCGCCAGGCCTGGAAGCCGCCGATGAGGTCGGTGGCGCGGTGCAGGCCCAGTTGCTGGAGGGAGGCGGCGGCGAGGCTGGAGGCGTAGCCCTCGTTGCAGAGGACGATGACATGCAGGTCGTGGCCGGTCGCTTCGGGGAGCCGGTGGCTGCCGCGGGGGTCGAGGCGCCACTCCAGCTCGTTGCGTTCGACGACCAGGGCGCCGGGGATCAGACCGTCGCGCTCGCGCAGGGCCTGGTAGCGGATGTCGACGAGGACGGCGTTGCCCGAGGCCGCGGCCTGATGGGCGGTCGCGGCATCGACGCGGTCCAGCCCCGTGCGTACGCGTTCCAGGTGGTCGTCGATGGAGATCTGTTCGGCTTCGCCCCGCTCGCTCACTGCCAGTCCTCCGGACGCTCGACCTGTTCGAGCCGCAGCACGGGACCGCTGCGGCTGTAGCGACGCAGATGCGGCAGGGGCGGGTAGTAGGCGTGTACGGAGATGGCGTGCTCGGCGGTCTCGTTGAGGACCTCGTGCACATGCTGCTGTCCGAAGAACCGGCCCTTGCCTGCCGCGATGGTGCGGTGCCGGTCGACGCCCTCGGCGAGTTCGAGGGTCTTCCAGCCGTCGGTGGGGAGGCGTACGGCCAGGGAGTTCTCGGTGAGTTCGCCGGAGGCCGCGATGAAGGCGCCGAAGGACTCGGCGTGGTCGTGCCAGCCGGTGCCCGTGCCGGGCGGCCAGCCGATCAGCCAGGCCTCACTGCCGCCGGGACCCTCCAGGCGGAGCCAGGTCCTCTCCTCCGGGTCCAGGGGGAGGGAGGCGACCAGCTCGGCGTCGGTCGCCGCCCGGCGGACGAAGTCGAGCAGTTGCTGGGGGTCAGGTGCCTCCGGGAAGTGCCCTTCCGGCGTGGAGGTGACGGGGACCTCGGGGCTGGGCGCCGAGAGAGGGGCGGCCGCCTGCGGGGGCGTTGCCGGAATCAGGGCTTCTGGGGAGGGCGCCGAGGGGTCCGAGGCAGTGGGCTGAGCCGTGGGGGGAGCGGGCGCGGCCGGGGCGGTGGGGGCAACGGCAGCGGGCGCGGAGGTAACCGGTTGTGACACGGAGGGCCGTCCTGGATGTTCGCGGGAGTCTCACGTCGCGGCGTGCCCGGCGGTGCTCTTGGCGCAGAGGCTGCGCGCACCCGGGCAGCGGGACATGCGGCGTGAGGAGGTCAATGCGAGATCAACAGGACGGGCGACACACGCAGCCCGCGTAGCGGACGAGGTCCATATGGACCCGCCGCCAGAGGCGCACATGTGTATCGCTCATGGTCCGGAGTACACCATGTGCGCCACGGAGGGTCAACTCACTGTCCAGGTAGTAGACACCAGAGGGCGGGCACAGGGCGGGACGGAGGAATCGCCGCGTCACGCGGGGAACGCGACACCGTTCTCGGCTGACGCGACCACAGCGCTCGGCCACACCGCATCCCTCACCCCGTCAACCGCACACAGCCCCCACCCACGAGCCACCCCTCAGGCACCCCACCCACGAGCCGCCCCCTCAGGTACGTCGCTTACGCACCCCGCTCACGCACCGTGCCCGACTCGCCCCCGCGAGGCCCCGCTCCTCAGCGCCCCGACTCCCCGCGCCGACTGCTGCGCGCGGCCTCCGAGGGCCCGGGTGCCGGGCGCGGCATCCTCACGCGTCCCTCGCCCTCCTGCGGCGGCCCCTCGCCGGCGACTCCGCTCCCGGAACGCCCCCCAGTGCTCCCACGGTTCTCGCCGCCGCCCCCACCATCTGTGCCGCGCAGTCCGCCGCCGCCCGCACCCGCCGGACCCACCCCGTCCGCGCGCCCTGACGACCCCAGCCCCGCCCTGACCCGAGCATCCGCCCCAGGCGCCTCACCGCCTGCCGCCGCGCTACCGCCGAGCTCTTCGGCCCCGGACCGGCCCCCGCCCCGCGCCTCCGCGCGCACGGACCCGCTGCCCTGAGCCTCCTCCTCCGTACCGCCTCCGGCCTTCCCCGCGGCGGCCTTGCCTTCCTCGTCCTCGGCCGCCTCGTCCTCGGCCGCGGGCCCCATCCCGAGGACCCGCTCGGCCGCCTCCCGCAGGGCACGGGGATGGACGCCTCCGAAGGCCGTGACGAGGTGGCCGTCGGGCCGGATGAGCAGGACGGTGTGTGCGGCGGCGCCGGGGTAGTCCTCGGCGACGAGGAGTTCGGCCGGGGCGGGGAGCGACTCGACGGCTGCGGCGAGGCGGGGCATCAGGCCCGCGCTCTGCCAGTGGCGCCGGTCCCAGACGCCGGTGCCGGGGGCGACGAGGAGGACGAGAAGGGCGCTGTCGCCGAGGCGGTCGCGGAGCTGGACGAAGGTGCCGTCCTCGGCGGTGACCCGTACGTCCGTCACCGGGGCCCCTGGCGCCGTGCCGACCACCGTGAGGGCGGGTGAACTCGGGGGCGTGAGCGGGGAGTTGGCGTAGGTGCCGGGGGAGCCGAGGGCGCCCTGGCCGAGGTGGCCGTCGGCGAGCAGCGCGTCCTGGCCACGGGTGCTGCCGGGCATCAGGGCGCGCAGGCCGCCGGTGCCGCGCAGCAGGGGCAGGGCCTGGTCGGCGGCGCGCAGGCGGGCGGAGAGCGCGGCCCTGCGTTCGGTCTGGTAGCTGTCGAGCAGGGCTTCGCGGGCGCCGTGGTGCCAGGCCAGGGCCAGTTTCCAGGCGAGGTTGCCGGCGTCGCGCAGGCCTTCGTCGAGTCCGTGGGTGCCGAGCGCGCCGAGCAGGTGGGCCGCGTCGCCCGCGAGGAAGACCCGGCCGACGCGCCAGCGGCGGGCGAGCCGGTGGTGGACGGCGTGCACCCCGGTGTCGAGGAGTTCGTAGGGCGGGGTCTCGCCGCCGGTCCAGCCCGCGAGGGTGGACCGTACGCGGGTGAGCAGGGATTCGGGGGTGACCAGTTCCTCGCGGGAGGCGAGCAGCCAGTCCAGGCGCCAGACGCCGCCGGGCAGCGGGCGGGCCGAGATCTCCGCGCTCTCGCCGCGCCAGGGCGGCGAGCGGTGCAGCAAGGCCTCGTCCTGCCAGGGGAGTTCGGTGCGCAGGGCGGCGACGGCGTGGCGTTCCACGGCGGTGCGGCCGGGGAAGCGGACGCCGATGAGTTTGCGTACGGTCGAGCGGGGGCCGTCGCAGCCGACGAGGTGGCTGCCGCGCCACCAGGTGGCGGTGCGGCCCCGGGTGTGGGCGCTGACGCCGTTCTTCTCCTGCTCCAGGGCGTCGAGCCTGCTGTCGAAGGCGACCTCGATCAGGGGCTCGCGGGCGACGGCGGTGCGCAGCGCCGTGGTCAGGGCGTCCTGGGCGAGGTGCAGGGGCGCGGGGTCCTCGTCACCGAACGTGACATGGCGGACTTCCTGCTTGCGCCGCATCGAGCGCCAGCCGGTGAGGCGGCAGCCGGCGGCGGAGAGGTCTCTCCCGGTGAGCCGGGTGAGGAGCGCGGCGGTGTCCTCGTGGAGGACGGCGCTGCGAGCCGGGCGGCCGGTGGCTGTTCCGGGGCTCTCGTCCAGGAGCACCGAGGGGACGTGGTGCCTCGCGAGAGCGAGGGAGAGCGTGAGCCCGACGGGCCCGGCTCCCACGATGATCACCGGATCCACGGCGTGGCGTCCCCGTTCCGGAGCGGAGTCCTGTGCCGAGCGCAGGAGGAGTCATCTGGCGGAGGGGAGGCGATCACAGAACGTATGCAACCTATTGCGGGTGTCCGCGTCAAGCGACGGAGGCAGTGGCGATCATGCCACTGCCTCCGAGTCGGATCAATTCATCCGGGCCGCCTAAGGCCCTGGCCCGGGGGCTTGCGTCCGGATCAGGCCGGATCCGGGGGATCAGGGAGCCGGGACCGCCTGCCGCGGGCCCGGCCCGATCCGGACGTGAGGGTCTACAAGCCGCCCCCGCCGCCGCTCTCCCCTGTGTTGTGCGGGACGTTGGCGCTCTTGCCGGGAGCGTTGATGTCCTCCACGGCGTCCGCGCCGAGGACCGCGCCGGTGCTGCGCCTGCTGCGCCGGAGCCAGCCCTCGAGGCGGGAGGCGAAGGTGGTCAACAGGAGGTTCAGGATGATGTAGATGACGGCGGCCACGGTGAGGGCCGGGACCATGTTGGTGTAGTTCGAGGCCAGCGTCTTGCTGGAGTTCAGGAGTTCGTCGAAGGTCAGGATGGCGCCACCGAGGGCGGTGTCCTTCACGATCACGACGAGCTGGCTGACGATGGCCGGGAGCATGGTGGTGACGGCCTGCGGCAGCAGGACCGAACGCATGGTCTGGCCCTTGCGCAGCCCGACGGCCTGGGCGGCCTCTGTCTGCCCCTTGGGCAGGGCGAGGATGCCGGCCCGGACGATCTCGGCGAGGACCGAGGCGTTGTAGAGGACGAGTCCGGTGACGACGGCGTAGAAGGGCCGGTCCTCGCTGCTGATGGTGCCCGCGTTCACGTACAGCTGGTTGGCGAAGAGCATCATCAGCAGCACGGGGATGGCGCGCAGGAACTCCACCACGGCGGAGACGGGCACCCGGATCCAGCGGTGGTCGGAGAGCCGGCCGATACCGAGGAGGGCGCCGAGCGGCAGGGCGATCACCATGGAGAGCGCGGCGGCCTTGAGGGTGTTCGTCAGGCCGGGCAGCAGATAGGTGGTCCAGGCCTCGGAGGTGGTGAAGGGCTTCCAGAGCGACGACTCGAGCTGGTTCTTCTCGTCGAGCTGTCCCCAGGCCCACCAGACCACGAGGGCGATCAGGGCGAGGAAGACGACCGTGATGATCCGGTTGCGGATCCGGGCCCGGGGGCCGGGTGTGTCGTAGAGGACGGAACTCATCGCTTCACCGCCAGGCGCTTGCCGAGCCAGTTGAGGAACAGGCCCATGGGGAGGGTCAGGACCACGAAGCCGAAGGCGAAGACCAGGCCGATGAGGATCGTCTGCGCCTCGTTCTCGATCATCTTCTTCATCAGGTACGCGGCTTCCGCGACACCGATGGCGGCGGCGACGGTGGTGTTCTTGGTCAGCGCGATCAGGACGTTGGCCAGCGGGCCGATGACCGCGCGGAAGGCCTGCGGGAGCACGATCAGGGTGAGCACCTGGAAGAAGTTGAGGCCGATCGCGCGGGCCGCCTCGGCCTGCCCGAGGTGCACGGTGTTGATGCCGGAACGTACGGCCTCGCAGACGAAGGCCGAGGTGTAGGCGGTCAGGCCCAGGACGGAGAGCCGGAAGGCCAGCGTGGCGACGTCGCCGCCCGCGCCCATCGTCACCGAGAAGACGTCGGCGAGGCCGAGCGAGGTGAAGACGATGATCACGGACAGCGGGATGTTGCGGACGACGTTCACGTACACCGTCCCGAATCCGCGCATCAGCGGGACCGGACTGACCCGCATCGCCGCCAGCAGGGTGCCCCAGATCAGGGAGCCGACGGCGGAGAAGAACGTCAGCTGGATGGTCTTCCAGAACGCCCCGAGCACGTCGTAGCCATCAAGAAAGTCGAACACGATCTCCCGCGCTTCCGCGTCAGTGGAAGGAGTGGGGGTGCCGCGTCACCGCGCGGCACCCCGCACCTGGACTTACTTCTTGATCTCGCCGATCTTCGGGGCCGGCTCGTTGTCGTAGTCGGCCGGGCCGAGGTTGGCCTTGACGGCCTTCTCCCAGGCGCCGGAGGAGACCATCTTCTCGATGGCCTTGTTGATCTTGTCCTTGGTGGCCTTGTCGCCCGACTTGACGCCGACGCCGTAGTTCTCGTTGCTGAGCTTGAGGCCGAGCAGCTTGAACTTGCCCTTGTTCTGCTTCTGCGCGGCGTACCCGGCGAGGATCGAGTCGTCCGTGGTCATCGCGTCGACCGCGCCGCTGCTGAGGCCGGAGACGCACTCGGAGTAGGTGTTGTACTCCCTGAGCTGGGCCTTGGGGGCGATCTTCTTCTGCACGTTCTGCGCCGAGGTCGAACCGGAGACCGAGCACAGCGTCTTGCCGTTGAGGTCGGTGCCCTTGTTCACGTCGGAGTCCGAACGCACCAGCAGGTCCTGGTGGGCCAGGAAGTACGGTCCGGCGAAGTCGACCTGGGCGTCGCGCTCGGGGGTGATCGAGTAGGTGCCGACGATGAACTTCACGTCGCCGTTCTTGAGCGCGTTCTCACGGTCGGGCGTCTTGGTCTCCTTGAAGGTGATGTCGCCCTTCTTGTAGCCGAGCTGCTCGGCGATGTAGGTGGCGACATCCACGTCGAAACCGGCGTAGTCGCCGCCCGGCGTCTTCTGGCCCATGCCGGGCTGGTCGTACTTGATACCGACGGTGATCTTGCCCTCGTCGGAGCCCTTGTCGTTGGAACAGGCCGTGGCGGTGCCGGTCAGAGCGAGCACGGTGGCGGCGGCGACGGTGACCTTGCGGAGCTTCATGGTGAACATCCTTTGATTCGGCGCCTCGTGGCGTGGAGGCAAGGAAAGCCGAGCGGGAGGGGGCGCGCGGAACGCGCCACACCTCAGTGGTGCAGGATCTTGGAGAGGAAGTCCTTCGCCCGGTCACTGCGCGGGTTGCTGAAGAACTGGTCCGGGGTGGCCTCTTCCACGATCCGGCCGTCCGCCATGAACACGACGCGGTTGGCGGCCGAGCGGGCGAAGCCCATCTCGTGGGTCACCACGACCATCGTCATGCCGTCCCTGGCGAGCTGCTGCATGACCTCCAGGACCTCGTTGATCATCTCGGGGTCCAGGGCCGAGGTGGGCTCGTCGAAGAGCATCACCTTGGGGCCCATGGCCAGGGCGCGGGCGATCGCCACGCGCTGCTGCTGGCCGCCGGAGAGCTGCGCCGGGTACTTGTCCGCCTGCGAGGCGACGCCGACCCGGTCGAGCAGTTCGCGGGCCTTCTTCTCGGCCGCCTTCTTGTCCGTGCGCCGGACCTTGAGCTGGCCGAGCGTGACGTTCTCCAGGACGGTCTTGTGCGCGAAGAGGTTGAACGACTGGAAGACCATGCCGACGTCGGCGCGCAGCCGGGCGAGGGCCTTGCCCTCCGCGGGCAGTGCCTTGCCGTCGATGGTGATCGAGCCGGAGTCGATCGTCTCCAGGCGGTTGATCGTGCGGCACAGCGTCGACTTGCCGGAACCCGAGGGCCCGATGACGACCAGCACCTCGCCCCGGGTGATCGTCAGGTCGATGTCCTGGAGGACGTGCAGCGCACCGAAGTGCTTGTTGACGCTGCTCAGCACCACCAGTTCGTCGGCCGCGGGAACACTGTCCTTGGCCACCGATACGTGGGTCATCCGCTACTTGCTCCGTCCTCCTCGGTTGCGAGGACCTTAGTGACGCCGCCGGAGCAGCGTCATCACATCTGAGGGAGAATTGAGCATAACGATCAGGCCTCGGGCGGGCACCGGAGGTGAACGCGGCCGCCGCGGCGCGTACCGGCTGGATAACGGATGCCGGGGCCGCCGGGACTTCCCTTGACGGGGCGCCGGCGATGGGGATGGATTGCTGTGATGAGCACCCAAATGTGCTCCGACGGGTCGGGGGGATTACCTCGAACGGGCGACATCGGGGGCCCGTACGCGCGGGCGCGGGCGGTACGTTTCCGTGCGGCCCGGGGGTGAAGCCGGGCGGGAGCCGGGTGGAGCCGAAGTGAAGGGGGACAGGTGAGACTGCTGCTCGTCGAGGACGACGACCATGTGGCGGCGGCGCTCTCGGCGGTGCTCGCCCGGCACGGCTTCCAGGTCGTCCACGCGCGCAGCGGCGAGGAGGCCCTGCAGGCCCTGCTGCCCGACCCCGACGGCGTGGTGCCGCCCTTCGGCGTGGTGCTGCTCGACCTCGGGCTGCCCGACCAGGACGGCTTCGAGGTCTGCGGGAAGATCCGCAAGCGCACCGGCACCCCCGTGATCATGGTGACCGCGCGGGCGGACGTCCGCTCCCGGATCCACGGGCTCAACCTCGGCGCCGACGACTACGTGGTCAAGCCCTACGACACCGGGGAACTCCTCGCCCGTATCCACGCCGTCAGCCGCCGCCACGTCTTCGAGGAGAGCGAGGGGGCCGCCGCCGAGGAGGTGCTCACCCTCGGCAGTGTGCAGATCGAGCTGCCCACCCGGCGGGTCACCGTCGGCGGCGACGCGGTGCAGCTGACCCGCAAGGAGTTCGACCTGCTGGCCCTGCTCGCGCAGCGGCCCGGGGTGGTCTTCCGGCGCGAGCAGATCATCAGCGAGGTCTGGCGCACCAGTTGGGAGGGCACCGGGCGCACCCTGGAGGTGCATGTGGCCTCGCTGCGCGCCAAGCTGGCGATGCCCGCGCTGATCGAGACGGTGCGCGGGGTCGGCTACCGGCTCGTCGCGCCGGCCGGGTAGGGCCGCGGGTGCGGTCACGTCTTCTCCCGCTGCTCATCGTGCTCATGGCGGGCGTGCTGCTCGCCCTGGGCTTCCCGCTCGCGGTGAGCGTGGCGGCGGCCCGGCAGCAGGAGGTGGTCGTCGACCGCATCGACGACACCGCGCGCTTCGCCTCGCTCGCCCAGTACGTCACCAAGCGGTCCGGGGGATCCCGGCTGACCACCAAGGACGAGCGGCAGGAGACCCTGCAGAAGGAACTCTCCCGCTACCACGAGGTCTACGGGATCCGGGCCGGCGTCTTCTACCGCGACGACGGGGCGATGGCCCACGCCCCCGAGTTCTGGTATCTGCCCGCCGAGGGCGCGGCGCGGGACGCCTTCCGCGAGGCGCTGCTCTCGCGGCCCGGACACGACCCGGCGCAGGTGTGGCCCTGGCAGCGCGGCGGGCGGCTCATCGTGGCCTCCCCGGTGGTGCGGGACGGCGATGTGGTCGCGGTGGTGATGACCGACTCGCCGACCGGGGAGATGCGCGCCAAGACCCTGCGCGCCTGGCTGCTGATCTGCGCGGGCGAGGCCGCGGCGATGCTGCTCGCGGTGGGCGCGGCGCTGCGCCTGACGGGCTGGGTGCTGCGGCCGGTGCGGGTCCTCGACGCGACCACCCACGACATCGCGACCGGGCGGCTGAAGTCGCGGGTCGCCGAAGCCGGGGGCCCGCCCGAACTGCGGCGCCTGGCACGCTCCTTCAACGAGATGGCGGGCAATGTCGAGGAGGTCCTGGAGCAGCAGCGGGCCTTCGTCGCGGACGCCTCGCACCAGCTGCGCAACCCGCTCTCCGCGCTGCTGCTGCGGATCGAGCTGCTCGCCCTCGAACTCCCCGAGGGCAATGAGGAGATCGCCTCGGTGCGCGCCGAGGGCAAGCGGCTCGCCCAGGTCCTCGACGACCTGCTCGACCTGGCGCTCGCCGAGCACGCCCCGGCCGATCTGCGGCTCACCGACATCGGCGAACTGGCCGCCGAACGCGTCGAGTCCTGGCGGGCCGCCGCCGAGGCCAAGGGCGTGACGCTCGGCGGCAACTGCCCGGCGGTCACCGCCTGGGCGGACCCGGTGACGCTCTCCAGCGCCCTGGACGCCGTCATCGACAACGCGGTGAAGTTCACGCCCGAGGGCGGCGGGGTCACCGTCGCGGTCGCCGGGGAGCAGGACACGTCCACGATCGTGGTGGCGGACGAGGGCCCCGGCCTGACCGAGGACGAACTCGCCCGGATCGGCGGCCGGTTCTGGCGCAGCGGCCGGCACCAGAACATCAAGGGCTCGGGCCTCGGCCTGTCGATCACCCGGGCCCTGCTCGCCGCGGGCGGCGGCTCGCTCTCCTTCGCCCGCCGCGAGCCCTCGGGCCTGGAGGTCACCGTCAGCCTCCCGCGCAGCGGTCCGGGGAGCTGACGGGGCGGTACGCGGCACACAGCACGGCTCCCGCGCCGGAGTCTCCGTCGCGCGCAGTGCACCGACGTGCCCCACCCTCGGCAGGACACCCCCCGGGCGCACCCCGCCCGTACGTACCCGGGACGCACGTCGGCCGCGCCGGGGAACCCTGGCGCGGCCGGCATGCCCGAAACGGTGACCCGCTCGGCCCGCCCCGCTCAGTCCTGCCGTGTCAGCCGCAGCGTGACCAGCTGGAAGGGGCGCAGCGCCAGCGCGACGCCGCCGTCCTCGACCGGGTACGCGGGGGCCTCGGCGAGCGGGCGCTCCAGGAGGTCGGTGGCGACCGCGGAGGCGGCCCCGAAGCCGAGGCGCAGGATGCCGCCGGCCCGGCCGCCCGCGGCCTCGTAGACGCGGACGACCACATCGCCGGAGCCGTCGTCGGCCAGCTTGACCGCGCTGACCACGATGGCCTCGTTCTCGCTCACCGCCAGCGGCGCGACCTCCGCCTCGCCGGTGACCCGGCGCTCCGGCAGGTTGATGCCGTAGCCCTCGCGCACCGCGTCGGTGACCGTGGCGCCGGGCACCAGGGCGTGCCGGAAGCGGTGCACGCCCTGGTCGGTCTCCGGGTCGGGGAAGCGGGGCGCGCGCAGCAGCGAGACGCGGACCGTGGTGGTGGTGCCGGAGTCCTCGGGGCGCACGGTGCGGGTCACGTCGTGCCCGTAGGTGGAGTCGTTGACCAGGGCGACGCCCCAGCCGGGCTCCTCCAGGTGCACGAAGCGGTGCTGGCAGGCCTCGAACTTGGCCGCCTCCCAGCTGGTGTTGGTGTGGGTGGGCCGGTACAGATGGCCGAACTGGGTCTCGGCGGCGTACCGGTCGGCGTGCAGGTCGAGCGGGAAGGCGGACTTGAGGAACTTCTCCGTCTCGTGCCAGTCGACCTCGGTGTCGATGTCCAGGCGCTTGCTGCCCGCGGCGAGCCGCAGCACCTGGCTCACCCGCGAGTCGCCGAAGGCGCGCTCCACCCGGACCGCCGCCGCGCCGGGCTCCTCGGTGAGGGTGACCGACTCGGCCTCGGTGAGGTCGGTGACGACATTGCGGTAGAACTCGTCCACGTCCCAGGCGTCCCACATGTTCGGGAAGTCCGGGTGGATCTGGAGCAGGTTCGCGGCCTTGCCGGGGGCCACGGTCTCCCGGGCGGCGGCGATGTCGTACACGGAGACGATCAGTCCGCGGGCGTCGATGCCCACCCGCAGCAGCCCGTTGTCCAGGACGTGCCCGCCGCCCTCGCGGGGGCTCGCGGTGACCTGCCCCGGCGCCACGGCCAGCGGGCCCGCGCCGCCCGCGCCGACGCCGGAGCGGGTGTGCGGGGCGGCGTTGAAGACCAGCTCGGTGCCGGCCGCGGCGTCACCGGCGAGCGCCCGCTGCGCGGCGTCGACGATCGCGTCGAGCTCCTCGGCGACCTTGCGGTAGGTGGCCCGGGCCTCGCGGTGCACCCAGGCGATGGAGGAGCCGGGCAGGATGTCGTGGAACTGGTGCAGCAGCACCGTCTTCCAGATCCGGTCCAGGTCCTCGTACGGGTAGGCGAAGCCGGTGCGCACGGCCGCGGTCGCCGCCCACAGCTCGGCCTCGCGCAGCAGGTGCTCGCTGCGCCGGTTGCCCTGCTTGGTCTTGGCCTGGCTGGTGAGGGTGGCCCGGTGCAGCTCCAGGTACAGCTCGCCCACCCACACCGGGGGCTCCGGGTACTCGGCCTCGGCCTTGGCGAAGAAGGCGGCCGGGGCCTCCCACTCGACGGTCGCGGAGCCCTCCAGGGAGGCCAGGCGGCGGGACTTGGCGATCATCTCGCGGGTGGCGCCGCCGCCGCCGTCGCCCCAGCCGGTCGGCGCGAGGGAGTGGCGGGCCTTGCCCTTGTCCTTGAAGTTGCGCGCGGCGTGCGCGATCTCGCTGCCCTGCATCGAGCAGTTGTAGGTGTCGACGGGCGGGAAGTGGGTGAAGATCCGGGTGCCGTCGATGCCCTCCCACTGGAAGGTGTGGTGCGGGAACTTGTTGATCTGCGACCAGGAGATCTTCTGGGTGAGCAGCCACTTCGCCCCGGCCGCCTTGATGATCTGCGGGAGCCCCGCGGCGAAGCCGAAGGTGTCCGGCAGCCAGGCCTCGTCGTTCTCGACGCCGAACTCCTCCAGGAAGAAGCGGCGCCCGTGCACGAACTGCCGGGCCATCGCCTCCGAGCCGGGCATATTGGTGTCCGACTCCACCCACATCCCGCCCGCGGGCACGAACCTGCCCTCGGCGACGGCCTTCTTGACCTTGGCGTAGACCTCGGGCCGGTGCTCCTTGATCCAGGCGAACTGCTGGGCCTGGGACATCGCGAAGACGAACTCCGGCTCGTCCTCCAGCAGCGAGGTCATGTTCGAGGCGGTACGGGCGACCTTGCGGACGGTCTCGCGCAGCGGCCACAGCCAGGCCGAGTCGATGTGCGCGTGGCCGACCGCGCTGATGCGGTGCGCGGAGGCGTCGGCGGGGGAGGAGAGCACCTCCTGCAGCTGGGCGCGGGCGGCGGCCGCCGAGGAGGGCACGTCCTGGAGGTCCACCAGGTCCAGGGCGCGGCCGATCGCGCGCAGCAGCTCGTGGCGGCGCCCGCTGTCCAGGGGGAGTTCGTGCATCAGCTCGCCGGCGACCTCCAGGTCGACGACCAGCTCCCAGACCTCGGTCTCCAGGACGGCGAGGTCCATCCGCGCGAGGCGGTACTGGGGTTCGCTGCCCGCGGTGTCCTTGTCGCCGAGCGGGGTCGGCACGAAGGGGTGGTAGTCCAGGATGACCGGGTTGGAGGCCGCCTCCAGGTGCCACTCCACCTGCTCGCCGCCGGAGACCGGCGCGCCCACCCGTACCCACTGGTTGCGCGGGTTGAGTCCCTTCACCGGCTCCCCGGTGGGCGTGTAGACCAGCGCCTCGCACTGGAAGCCGGGCATCTTCTCGTCGAAGCCGAGGTCGAGTACGGCCTCCACGGTGCTGCCCGCCCACTCCTCCGGGACGGTGCCGGTCACCTTGAACCAGGTGGTGGCCCAGGGCGCGCCCCAGGCGTCGCCGACCGCGACCGGGGTGTGGGCGGCGGCGAGCCCCTCGGCCACCGGGACGGGCTCGCCCGGGGCGACCCACGCCTCGACGGTCAGCGGAACCGAGCGCGAGTAGACGGCGGGGCGGATCCGCTCCTTGAGTACGCGGTTCAGGCGGGCCTCGATCAGACCGCGGTCGTCATGCATGGGCACTCCGTGATTCTGTGTGGTGGCGGCTGCGGGTGCCGCCGGGCGGGCCCGGCGGGGCGGTGAGAGGGCGCGCTGTACAACTCACCCACCGCGGACGGTTCGAAACGGCCGGCGCGCCTCCGGTCGGCCGGGCCTCAGCCGACCTGCTCCGGGCGGACCACCTCGGTCAGTCCGCGGGCGCTGAGATGCGCGGCGTCCTCGGCGAGCGGGGCCAGTACGACGGCGGGCCGCACCCCCTCGGCGGCCAGCCGCGCCCAGGCCTCGAAGAAGGCGCCGCCGGGCGCGCAGCCGGCCCGGTCCGGGGCGGCCACCGGGTCGCCCACATCGAGCACGAGCGCGGTGGTACGGGGCGCCGGGGCGTGGGCGGTGCCGCGCCACCGCTCGGCGATCCGGGCGATGGCGGCCCCGGCGGGCTTGACGGCCCGGTCGTTGGTGAGCAGTCCGAGGCTGTACTCCAGGAGCGGGAAGTCGGCCAGCTCCCGGTCCACGTCGTGCGAGCACCACCAGGTCACGCCCCAAAGGTCCGCGCAGTCCAGGGCGTTGTCGATGGTCGCCTCGGTGAAGTGCGCGGCGCCGGAGGCCGGGATGTGCGGCTGCGGGGCGCCGACCTCCTGGAGCCACAAGGGCCGGTGCGGGTCCAGGTGCCAGGCGCGGGCCAGCTCGATGAGGTAGGCGGCGTGCTGCTCGGTGGCCGCGCCGCCGGGGCCGTGGCGCTGGGCGGTGCCGTTGAACACCCAGGAGTGCACGGCGGTCGCCCCGCCGATCCGGGCGGCCTGCGCCGGGGTGAAGGGGTGGCCGTCCTGGTACCAGGCGGCGTCGTACTCGGCGTGCAGGTGCAGCCGCCCGGGGGCGCCCTTCTCGCAGGCCGCCAGCATCCGGCGCAGCCAGGCCTCGGCCTCGGTGTGGCTGACGCGGTCCGGGTCGGGGTGCGGCCCGTCGGAGAACTGGTTGATCTCGTTGCCGACCGTCATGCCGAGGAAGTTGGGCCGCTCGGCGAGGGCGGCGGCCAGGGTGCGCAGATACTCCTCCTGGGCGCCGGTCACGTCCGGGTCGGTGAAGAGGTTGCGGCGGTGCCAGGTCCGCGTCCAGGCGGGCAGGAAGTCGAAGCTGGACAGATGGCCCTGGAGCCCGTCGACATTGACGTCCAGTCCGCGTTCGGCGGCGGCGTCGGTGAGCTGCACCAGCTGCTCCACGGCGCGCGGCCGGATCAGCGCGCGGTTGGGCTGGAACAGCGGCCAGAGCGGGAAGACGCGTACGTGGTCCAGGCCGAGGGCGGCGATCGAGTCCAGGTCGGCGCGCACCTCGTCGAGGTCGAAGTCGAGCCAGTGGTGGAACCACCCCTTGGTGGGGGTGTAGTTGGCGCCGAAGCGCAGGGTGCGGGCGGCGTCGGGCATGTGGGGTCCTCGCGCGGTCGAGCGGGTGGGCAGGGGACGGGGCCGGGCGGCGCGGCGGCCGGGCGGGGCGGCCGGGGGTTCAGCCCTTGACGGCGCCCTCGCCGACGCCGCGGAAGAAGTAGCGCTGCAGGCAGGCGAAGAGCACGATCAGCGGGGCCACCGCGATGATCGTCCCGGCGGCGACGAGCCGCTGGTTGTCCGCGAAGGCGCCGTGCAGATAGTCCAGGCCGATGGTCAGGGTGAACTTCTGCTGGTCGCTGAGGACGATCAGCGGCCACAGGAAGTCGTCCCAGGCGCCCATGAAGGCGAAGATCGCGACGACGGCGAGGGTGCCCTTGACCGAGGGCAGCGCGATGTACAGGAAGCGCTGCCAGGCGCTCGCCCCGTCCACGTAGGCGGCCTCCTCCACCTCGTAGGGCAGGTTGGCGAAGGCGTTGCGCATCAGCAGGACGTTCATCGCGCCGATGCAGCCGGGCAGCACCACCCCGATCAGGGTGTTGTTGAGCTGGAGCTCCCGCATCGTCATGAACTGGGCGATGATGATCGACTCCACCGGCACCAGCATCGCCATCACGAAGGCCACCAGGGCGACCCTGCGGCCCTTGAAGCGCAGCCGGGCCAGGGCGTATCCGGCGAGCGCGGCGCCGGCGCAGTTGGTGAGGACGTTGGTGACGGCGACCTTCAGCGAGTTCAGGGCGAAGTCCCACACCGGGATCAGGTCGGCGACCTTGGCGTAGTTGCCGAGGGTGGGGTCGGCGGGGATCAGCTGCGGGGTCCTGCTGTAGATGTCCTCGGTGGGGCCCTTCAGCGAGGTGGACAGCTGCCACAGGAAGGGGCCGATCATCAGGGCGAGTACGGCGAGCAGCAGCAGGTAGCGCAGTACCAGCTGCCACAGCGGCATCCGCCGGCCGCCGCTGTCGGCGAGGCGGGCGGCCCGGCGTTCGCGGCGGCGCTCCGCGCGGGCGGTGGTGCCGGGGGCGGTGGTGCTCATGCGTCCTCCTTGCGGTTCGCGCGCAGCACGAGCAGCATCAGGCCGAGCGTGATCACGAAGACCACGACGGAGATCGCCGAGGCGTAGCCGACCCGGCCGCTGAGTCCGGTGCCGGTCCGCTGGATCAGCATCACGAGGGTGGTGTCGTCGCCGCCGGGCCCGCCGGAGGGGCCCGCTATCAGATAGACCTCGGAGAAGACCTTGAAGGCGTTGACCGAGGAGAGCGCGCCGACCAGGACCATGGTGGAGCGCACCGCGGGCACGGTGACCGTGAAGAAGCGGCGGATCGCTCCGGCGCCGTCCACCGAGGCCGCCTCGTGCAGTTCGCGCGGCACGT
Source organism: Streptomyces physcomitrii (assembly GCF_012273655.1). Lineage (GTDB taxonomy): Bacteria > Actinomycetota > Actinomycetes > Streptomycetales > Streptomycetaceae > Streptomyces > Streptomyces physcomitrii. Next base: position 49,961 of record NZ_JAAWWP010000009.1, read on the forward strand.
TCGCCAGCGCGGCCAGGTAGATGATCATGTAGTAGCCGAGGCCCTTCCAGACCGTGACCAGCATCGCCGAGACGAGCAGCAGCGCGGAGTCGCTGAGGAAGGGGATCCGGTCGAAACCGAGGCCGGTGACCACCGAGTTGACCAGTCCGCGGTCGTCCAGCAGCCAGACCCAGATCAGCCCGACCACCACCACCGAGGCGACCACGGGCGTGTAGAAGGCGGAGCGGAAGAAGGCGATCCCGGGCATCTGCCGGGCCACGAGCAGGGCGAGCAGCAGCGGCAGGACCACCAGGAGCGGCACCACGCCGGCCATGTAGAGCAGGCTGTTGCGCAGCCCGGTCCAGAACATGTCGTCGTGGATCAGCTCCTGGTAGTTGGCCCCGCCGACGTACCGGCCGCCGATGAGCGTGCGCCGGTCGGTGAAGGAGTCGACCACCGTGGAGACGAAGGGGTAGAGGCTGAAGCCGGCGACGATCAGCAGTCCGGGGCCGAGGAACAGCCAGGGGGTGCTGGGCAGTTGGGTGCGGATGCGCCGGCGGCGGCCCTCCCCGCCCGGGCGCCCGCCCGCCGGGGCCTCCTTGCGCGAGGGCGCCTCGGCGGGTCGGGCCGCGGCCCGGCCGGTCGCGGATGCGGGGCTCATGCCGTCTTCAGCAGCCGGTTGCACTCGGCCACCGCGTCGTCCAGCGCCTGCTTCGGGCTCTTCTTGCCCTGCATCGCCTTGGCGACCTCATTGCGCAGCGCGACCTTCATCTGCTCGCTGAAGACCGCGGGCGTGTAGTTGACGGCCGTCTTGATCGCCTTCGCCGCGGCGACCTTCACCCGGCCCTCGTCGGTGCCGTCCTCTTTGGTGAAGAAGGGGTCGTCCAGGCTGCCCTCGGTGGAGGGGAAGACGGTGACCTCGTGCGCGAAGTCCATCTGGTTCTTCGCGTTCGTCACGAAGTGCGCGAAGGCCACCGCTGCGGGCTTGACCTTGCTCTGCTTGTTCACCATCAGGCCCTGGACGTACATGTTGTCCTTGCCGGTGTTGTTCACCGCGGGCGTGATGCCGATGTTCCTGTAGAGGCTCGGCGCCTCCTTCTTGTACTTCTGCAGGTCGAGCGCGCCGCCGGGGTTCATCGCGATGGACTGCTGCTGGAACTTGCGGCCCGCGCCCTCCGCCTGGTTGGTCAGCGCCTGCGAGTCGAGCGCCTTCGCGTCGTACAACTTCTTGTACTCGGTGACCAGTTCGACGCCCTTGGCCTCGTTGAAGGTGAACCGCGCGCCCTGCTCGTCCATCAGCTCCACCCCGTAGCGGCCGAAGTCCTCCACGGCGGGGATGTTGGCGAGCATGGCGATCTTCCCCTTGCTCCGCTTCGCCATGTCGATGCCGGAGTCGAAGAGCTGGCCGTACGTCTTCGGGGGCTTCTCGGGGTCGAGTCCGGCGTCCGCGAAGAGCTTCTTGTTGTAGAACATCGGGCCGGTGTTCAGATACCAGGGGAAGGCGTACACCCCGTCCATGCCCGGGAGTTCATGGCTCTTCCAGGCGCCGGGGAGGTACTCGCCCCGGTACTTCCCGGCGGCCTCCTCCAGGTTCATCGCCAGGCCCGCCTTGGCCAGCGGGTAGACGAGGTCGGGCGCCACATTGACCACATCGGGCAGGTCGCCCGCCGCGGCGTCCGCGCTGAGCTTGTTGGCGTAGTTCTCGGCGGGCTGGTCGATCCAGTTGACCTCGGTGCCGGGGTACTTCTTCTCGAAGTCGGCGATGAGGCCCTGGAAGTAGTCCTTGAAGTTGGTCTTCAGGTTCCAGGTCTGGAAGTCGACGGTGCCCTCGACCTTGCCCTCGGCGCTGTCGGACCCGCCGCCCGAGTCGGAGGACCCGCAGGCCGTGAGGACGAGTGCGCTGCCGAGGGCCACAGCGACGGCTGTGGCGGCGCGAGTGGACATACGCATGGGGCGGCTCCCTGCTCGGACCGGAACATCTGAGGAATGTGGTGCGGCGGCCTCCCGCCGCGGACCCCTCGGCTTGTCGGGGGCTCTGCGGCGAGCGCGGCGGCCAGATCTCCCCGCGGCCCGGGAATTCCGAGAAAACCGATGATCTTCAGGGCGAAGAGCCGGATTCCCCGCGCAGGTTGGGGTGGCGCCGCAGACGCTAGTAATGCGATTTAGTAGATGTCAATAGACCGGCGATACCGGATTCATCCCGGGTCCCGTTCCCGGCAATCCCCGGATGCCGTACGCGGCTTGCCAGGAGGGTGCCGATACATGTCCTCCGCGCAGGTGAGGACTGGGTCCCGAGAGCCCGGAGCGGCCTCCGGCGGCGTTGACAGCGCACTTCGGGCCGGGGTAAACCTGCGGGGAGGTAATGCGGTTTAGCCAATTACCCTGGAAGGCGTTCGGCGAGGAGGGCGGGCCCACCGCGGGCGCGACCGTCCGCGCACCCGGCGGCGACCGTGTCGCGTACGGTCACCGACTGAGCACCCTGCCACCGCGTACCGCCGCGACGTACCTCCGAGGAGCCCACGAGATGACAGCGCCGGCCGGCGACGGAGCCCGGGCGACTCCCGCGCGCCGCCCCACCATCAAGGACATCGCACGCCGGGCGGGCGTCTCCGAGAGCGCCGTGTCCTTCGCGCTCAACGGGCGTCCCGGCGTCTCGCAGACCACCCGCGAGAGGGTCCACCGGGTCGCCGCCGACCTCGGCTGGCAGCCCAACAGCGCCGCCCGCGCCCTGTCCGGGGAGCGCTCCGGCGCCCTCGGCCTGGTCCTCGCGCGGCCCGCGCACACCCTCGGCGTCGAATCCTTCTTCCTGCAACTGGTCTCCGGTGTCCAGGAGGTGCTGGCCGCCCGCAGGATCGCCCTGCTCTTCCAGGTCGTCGAGGACACCGCCGCGGAGTGCGAGCTGCTGCGGCGCTGGTGGGCCGAGAGACGGGTGGACGGCGTCCTGGTTGTGGACCCGCGCGCACAGGACCCGCGCCCCGCGCTGCTGGACTCGCTCGGCCTGCCCGCCGTCCTGGTCGGCGCGCCCGCCCCGGGCGAGGACGCCGGTTCGCTCTCCACGGTCTGGGCCGACGACAGCGCCGCGATGGCCTCCGTCCTCGCCCATCTGCACGGGCTCGGGCACCGCCGCATCGTCCATGTCGCGGGCCTGCCCGGGCTCGCGCACACCGAGCGCCGGATCGCCTCGCTGCGCGCCGAGGCCGCCGCGCTCGGCCTGAGCGGGGTCCGCTCGGTCACCACTGACTACTCCGACGCCGAGGGCGCCGCGGCCACCCGCAGGCTCCTCGACGCCGCCGAGCCGCCGACCGCGATCATCTACGACAACGACGTGATGGCCGTCGCGGGCGTCAGCGCCGCCGCCGAACGCGGCGTCGCCCTCCCCGCCGAGCTGTCCGTGGTCGCCTGGGACGACTCGGCGCTGTGCCGGGTCACCCACCCGAGGCTGACCGCGCTGGTCCGCGACACCACGGCCTTCGGCCGCCTCGCGGCCGGGGAGCTCCTCGACCGGCTCGACGGCGGCCCGGCGCGCAGCATCCAGGCCGAGCTGCCGCATCTGGAACCCCGCGAGAGCACCGCCCCGCCGCCGCCCGCCGAACGGGAGCCGGCACCCGAGCAGGGGCTCAGGGCTTGACCGAGCGGTAGTAGCGCCGGGCCCCCTCGTGCAGGGCGAGCGGATCGGTGTACGGGGCGGTCCGCAGGTCCACCAGCTGCGCCGCGTGCACCACCGAGCCGATGTGGTCCCGGCTGTCGATCACCGTACGGGTCATGCCCTGGGTCAGCGCCGGATCGCTGCGGTCGGTGGTGACCAGCAGGTTCGCCACCGCGAGGGTGGACACGGCGACGCCCTGCTGGGCGGCCGGATAGGCGTCGGCGGGCATCACCGAGCCCCGGTAGTAGCGGGAGGCGCCGCCCTGCGCGTGCAGTTCGTCCACCAGGTCGCCGAGCGGTACGAAGCGGATCTCGAAGCGCTCCGAGAGGGCCTTCACCGCGTTGGTGGGCAGCCCGCCGGACCAGAAGAAGGCGTCGATCTCGCCCTTCTCCAGGGCGCTCGGCATGGTGGTGATCGCCAGCGGCGAGCGCCTGATGTCCTTCGCCGGGTCCAGGCCCGCGGCGCCGAGCACCCGGTCCGCGATCAGCCGCACCCCCGAGCCGACCTGGCCGACCGCGACCCGCTTGCCCCGCAGGTCGGCCGCGGCCCTGACCTCCGAGGAGCGCGGCACCACCAGTTGGACGTAGTCGTCGTAGAGCCGGGCCAGCGCGCGCAGCCGGGAGGCGCCGGGGCCGTCGTCCGCCCGGTACTTCTCCACCGCGTCGGCGGCGGCGATGGTGAAGTCGGCCTGGCCGGTCGCCACCCGCCGCACGTTCTGCTGGGAGCCCTCGCTCGGCTCCATGTCGACCCGCAGGTCCGGCATGTCCTCGGCCAGGGCCGCGTCGAGCAGCTGCCCGTACCGCTCGTAGACGCCCGAGGCCACCCCCGTACTGAAGCTGACCGAACCGCCCGGCGAGTCCTGGCCCTCGGGCGCCAGCCACCAGCCGAGCAGCGCGGCCACCACGAGGAAGGCGGCCGCGCCGAGCAGCAGGCGGCCGCGCGAGCCGCGGGGGAGTGCCGGGAACATACGGGCGATCCTGCCATTTCACCCCGCGTACGGCCAGGGGCGGCCCCCGGCCGCCGCCCGCGGTCCGGGTGGTCGGTGTCGTACGCCCCGCTGCCCGCGCCGGACCTGCCGTCTGCACCGCCCCTGCCGTCCGCGCCGCGCCCGCCGTCCGTACCGCGCCCGGCGCGCCGCCCGGTCCTCAGGGCTTGCGGGCCACTCCGCCGAAACTGCTGACCACCGGCGGCGGTTGGGCGCCCTCCGGTGCCGGGCGCCAGCGGGAGACCGGGACCAGACCGGGCTCCAGGACCTCGAATTCCGAGAAGAAGGCGCCCAGTTGCTCCGGGGAGCGGTTGACACGGGGGTTGTCGCTGGTCCGGTTCCACTCCTCGACCATCGCCCGCATCGCCGCCGGGCTGTACTCCTCGGTGCTGTCGCACAGGACCAGGTAACTGCCCGCGGGCAGCGCGGACTTGAGCCGCTCGACCACCGCGTGGGCGCGCGCGTCGGGCAGATGGGCCACGATGCCGAGCAGCATCAGCGCGACCGGCCGCGAGAAGTCCAGGGTCTTGGCGGCGCCCTCCAGGATGGTGTCCGGATCCCGCAGGTCGGCGTCGAGGTAGTCGGTGGCGCCCTCGGCGGTGCTGGTGAGCAGCGCCGCGGCGTGCGCGAGGACCACCGGGTCGTGGTCGACGTAGACGATCCGTGCCTCGGGGGCCAGCCGCTGGGCGACGTCGTGGGTGTTGTCGAGGGTGGGCAGCCCGGTGCCCACGTCCAGGAACTGCCGCACGCCCGCCTCGCCCGCGAGGTGCGTCACGGCCCGGCTGAGGAAGGCCCGCTGCGCCCGCGCCACCTGGACGATCTCCGGGTTCACCCGGCGGATCTCGTCGCCGACCCGCTGGTCGATCTCGTAGCAGTCCTTCCCGCCGAGCCAGTAGTTCCAGATCCGGGCGGAGTGCGGCACCGTGCTGCCCTGCGGTGGAAGGTCATGTGGCATGAGAACGCTCCGAGTTGGCCGACGACTGGGGCTCAACCTAGAACAGCGGGCCCGAAGCCGCCTCTGCCGGGGCGCACTTTGGCCTCAGCTGCGGCCGGAGCGCCGGAACGTCACGTCCTCGCCGCTGAGTTCGGAGGTCAGCCCCTCGTCCGTGGTGCGGACCCGGTCCAGGGCGAGGCCCTCCGGGATCCCGTCCAGGGTGAGCCCGCGCTCCAGGGCGCCGCTCAGCAGCCCCTCGGCGGCCTCGGGCAGCGAACCCGAGGTCACCTCGGGCGAGCGGAAGGCGATCGAGCGCGGCCCGGAGGCGGCGACCTCCGCGCTCACCGACACCTCGCCGACCAGGGGCAGCCGGGTGGTCGCGGTGACCCGCGGCCGCCCGTTCCCGCCGGGCTGCCCGGGGCCGACCCGGATCCCGAGGCCCTGCGAGAGGTCCGCCCAGGAGACCTGCGCCTCGGCCTTCGCGGAGCCCGCGTGCGCCTTGTCGGCACCGCCGCGCTCCACATCCGCCAGCTCCACGTGCAGCGTGGAGACCGGCACCCGGCGCCCGCCCTCGCCCGCGGGCACGTCATGGGCGGTGAGTTCGACCCGCTCCAGCCTGCCCCGCGCCAGCTGGGTGAGCACCGGCCTGCCGTGCACGGTCACCGAGGGCTCGCCCGGCAGCGACTGGGCCTCCTTGAAGTCCTCGGCCATCGAGTTCTCGACGCGGTAGGCGGTGACGGCGTCCGCGCCGAGGGCGAGCAGCAGCACCGCGGCCACGGCCGCCGCCCAGCGCGCCCACCGCGGAGTGCGCCGCGGGAGAAGCCTGGGGAGTCGTCGGTTCTCGGGGGCGGAGCGCACGGGCGGCGCCTTTCGTGGACGGGGCGGTGCCCGCGGGACAGCGGGCGGACCTCAGCCTTCCGGCCGCCGCCCGTCCACCGCTAGGACGTGGATCACTCGCCGCCGGCGGAACCGGGCCGGACCCCGAAGCGGAATCCCGGCCTCGGGCGCCGCCGCCCGCGTACGGCCGGGCACCGCGGGCGAGCCCTTACCCTGGACGGGTGAAAGGCGATGAGGCGAGCGGCGTGAAAACCTACGAGGTCCGCACTTACGGCTGCCAGATGAACGTGCACGACTCCGAGCGGCTCTCCGGACTGCTCGAAGGCGCGGGCTACGTCCGGGCACCCGCAGGCAGCGACGGCGACGCGGATGTCGTCGTCTTCAACACCTGCGCGGTGCGCGAGAACGCCGACAACCGGCTGTACGGCAACCTCGGCAGGCTCGCCCCGATGAAGGCGGCCAGGCCCGGGATGCAGATCGCGGTGGGCGGCTGCCTCGCCCAGAAGGACCGCGAGACCATCGTCGGCCGGGCGCCCTGGGTCGACGTCGTCTTCGGCACGCACAACATCGGCAAGCTCCCCGTCCTCCTGGAGCGGGCCCGGGTGCAGGAGGAGGCCCAGGTCGAGATCGCCGAGTCCCTGGAGGCTTTCCCCTCCACGCTGCCCACCCGCCGCGAGAGCGCCTACGCGGCCTGGGTCTCCATCTCGGTCGGCTGCAACAACACCTGCACCTTCTGCATCGTCCCCGCCCTGCGCGGCAAGGAGAAGGACCGCAGGACCGGTGACATCCTCGCCGAGATCGAGGCGCTGGTCGCCGAGGGCGTCAGCGAGGTCACCCTGCTCGGGCAGAACGTCAACGCCTACGGCTCCGACATCGGCGACCGGGAGGCCTTCAGCAAGCTGCTGCGCGCCTGCGGCAGGATCGAGGGCCTCCAGCGGGTCCGCTTCACCTCCCCGCATCCGCGCGACTTCACCGACGACGTCATCGCCGCGATGGCCGAGACCCCGAACGTCATGCCGCAGCTGCACATGCCGCTGCAGTCCGGCTCCGACCCGGTGCTCAAGGCGATGCGCCGCTCCTACCGGCAGGAGCGCTACCTCGGCATCATCGAGAAGGTGCGCGCCGCCATCCCGCACGCCGCCCTCACCACCGACATCATCGTCGGCTTCCCCGGCGAGACCGAGGAGGACTTCGAGCAGACCCTGCACGTGGTCCGCGAGGCCCGCTTCGCCCAGGCCTTCACCTTCCAGTACTCCAAGCGGCCCGGCACCCCCGCCGCCGAGATGGACGGGCAGATCCCGAAGGAGGTCGTCCAGCGGCGCTACGAACGCCTGGTCGCCCTCCAGGAGGAGATCTCCTGGTCGGAGAACAAGAAGCAGGTCGGCCGCACCCTGGAGCTGATGGTCGCCGAGGGCGAGGGCCGCAAGGACGGCGCCACCCACCGGCTCTCCGGCCGCGCCCCCGACAACCGCCTCGTGCACTTCACCAAGCCCGAGCAGCCGGTGCGCCCCGGCGACGTGGTCACCGTCGAGGTCACCTACGCCGCCCCGCACCACCTGCTCGCCGAGGGCGCGGTGCGCGAGGTGCGCCGCACCCGCGCCGGGGACGCCTGGGAGAAGCGGAACACCGCCGAGGCGGCGAAGCCCGCGGGCGTGATGCTCGGGCTGCCCACGGTCGGCGTCCCCGAGCCGCTGCCCGCGGCCGTCGGCGGCTGCGCCCGCGACTGACCGCCGGGCCTGCGCCGCACTTCGGCCGCTGCGGGCGGCCGAGGGCGGGGCGGGCGGCTCGTACCCGTACCGCTTCTCTTCCTGAACTCGCGGGAGGCGCGGGGCAGTTGGGCCGAGCCCGGAGGCGGGGCCGCCAGGGACTGCGAAGACGCCCCCAGGGCCGGGCCGGGTGCGCGTTAGGCTGCGGATCATGCTTGTCGCCGCCGCCGTCTGCCCCGGTCCGCCCCTGCTCGTGCCGGAGGTGGCCGCGGGCGCCGCTCCGGAACTGGACGCGGCGCGCGCCGCCTGCGCCGAGGCACTCGCCCGGCTCGCCGCGGCGCGCCCCGAGCGGCTGCTCGTCCTCGGCCCGGCCGCCGACAGCGAGCGGCGCGGCAGCCACCCCCAGGGCACCCGGGGCTCCTTCCGCGAGTTCGGGGTGGACGTGGACGTACGGCTCGGGGCGGGGGAGCCGAGCGGGCGCGCGCTGCCGCCCTCGCTGGCGGTCGGGGCCTGGCTGCTGGACGCGTACGGTCCCGTCGCCGTGCCCGTCACGGGGCTCGGGGTGGGGGAGCCGCTGGAGACCCCGCGCTGCCTGGAGGCGGGCGCCCGCGCGGCGGCGGGCGGGGAGCGGCTGGCGATGCTCGTCCTGGGCGAGGGCAGCGCCTGCCGGACGCTGAAGGCGCCCGGGTATCTCGACGAACGGGCCACCGCCTTCGACGCGGCCGCCGCCCGGGCGCTCGGCGGTGCGGACGCGGGGGCGCTGGCCGCCCTCGACGCCGAGCTGGCCCAGGAGCTGAAGGCCGCGGGCCGGGCCCCCTGGCAGGTCCTCGCCGGAGCGGCCGGCGGGCTGGCCCTGCACGGTCAACTCCTCTACGAGGACGCCCCGTACGGGGTCGGCTACCTGGTCGCCTCCTGGACGACGGACGCCTGAACCGGAGCCCCCGAGCGGAGCGTTTCTGAGCGGAACATGATGACGGGCGCACGGCGAGCAGATCGCCGTGCGCCCATCATCATGTACCGCTCAGGCCGGGCTACCGGGCGGGCGGAGGCGGCGGGGTGCTGCCGCCCTCGTCCTTGCGGGCCATCTTGTCCACCGCGTCCTTGGCCTTGCTGCGACCCGTCTCGATCTTGTCGCTGTACTTGCCCTTGGTGCGCTGGTCGACCGCCCTGGCGGCCTTGTCGAGACCCTGGTCGATCTTGCCCCCGTGCTGCTGCGCGAGGTCGGAGACCTTGCCCTTCGCCGGTCCGAGCTTGGCCTTGAGGTTGTCCATGAAGCCCATGACGTCACCTTCCCTCGCTGTGGAAGCCGTTGCGATGCCTCGCGGCCGATCTTCGGCCTTCGGACCGGCTGCCCGCGATCTCCACGGGTAAACGGAGCGAAAACGCCTTATATGTCCTGCTCACCCTACCTGTGTCGGGTGACGGTGACGGGCCGGGCGGCCGGGGGCGAGGGCCGTGCGCGCCGGGGCCGGGACTTTGGGAAACTGGCCGGGTGACGAACCAAGCCTCCGCCCCCCGGGTCCTCGCCGTCGTCGGCCCGACCGCCGCCGGCAAGTCCGACCTCGGGGTCTTTTTGGCCGAGCGACTCGGCGGCGAGGTGATCAACGCCGACTCGATGCAGCTCTACCGGGGCATGGACATCGGCACCGCCAAACTCACCGAGGCGGAGCGCAAAGGCGTCCCGCACCACCTGCTCGACATCTGGGACGTCACCGAGGCCGCGAGCGTCGCCGAGTACCAGCGCCTCGCCCGCGCCGAGATCGACCGGCTGCTCGCCGCGGGCCGCACCCCCGTCCTGGTCGGCGGCTCCGGGCTCTACGTCCGCGGCGCCCTCGACAACCTCGACTTCCCCGGCACCGACCCCGCCGTCCGGGCCCGCCTGGAGGCCGAACTCGACGCCGAGGGCCCCGGCGCCCTGCACGCCCGCCTGGCCCGCGCCGACCCCCCGGCCGCCGAGGCGATCCTGCCCGGCAACGGCCGCCGCATCGTGCGCGCCCTGGAGGTCATCGAGATCACCGGCCGCCCCTTCACCGCGAACCTGCCGGGCCACGACGCCTTCTACGACACCGTGCAGATCGGCGTGGACGTGGCCAGGCCCGAACTCGACGAGCGCATCGCCCGGCGGGTGGACCGCATGTGGGAGGCGGGACTCGTCGCGGAGGTGCGCGCCCTGGAGGAGCGGGGGCTGCGCGAGGGGCTCACCGCCTCCCGCGCCCTCGGCTACCAGCAGGTGCTCGGCGCCCTCGCCGGGCAGTGCACCGAAGCGGAGGCGCGCACCGAGACCGTACGCGCCACCAAGCGCTTCGCGCGCCGCCAGGACTCCTGGTTCCGGCGCGATCCGCGGGTGCACTGGCTCAGCGGCGCGGCGGCCGACCGAGGCGAACTCGGGGGCCGCGCACTGGCCTTGCTCGAACGACCGGTCACGGCCCGATCACAGGAGCAATGACCGCGAGCCCGGCAGAAGGCGTCGCAATCCTCACTCCGGGAGAGCCGCACCGGCGGCCTATTCCCGGGCCTGCTCCGGATCGATCGGAGTCTCGCGTCTCGTGTTCTCGGCGCGCTCCTCGGCACTCAGTTGTCGCGCCGCCGTCCCGCAGCAGCGGTCGTACTGCTTCTGCCAGTCCGTCAGGAATGCGCCGTAGCTGGACGGGCCGACCAGCTTCAGGTCCGATTCGTCGTTGTGCCAGATGCCGTTGCTCGTCCAGTTCGAGGAACCGACGAACACGATTTTGGAGTCGGCCACCCCCGCGTAGCTGCCGCTGACAAGCATGTACTTGTCGTGCGTGTAGTGCAGAGCGTTGCCGTTCGCGTCGGTGCCGCGGGTGGTGTCGTGCATGTCGATGTTCGGTTGGTCCTTCAGAACGTCCTGCACGCTGTCGTCCACCTGACCGGCGGTGAGGAGTATGTGCACCTTGACGCCGGTCCGTGCCAGGCTCACCAGCTTCTTCGGCAGCTCCAGATAGTTCCGGTCGCCCGGCTGCCCGTGCGAGGTCCACTGGAACATGGCTATGTTCACCGTGGCCGGTGCCTTGATGTTGTTCAGGAAGTCGACCCAGGTGTCGCTACCGGTGCGTGCCTTGGGCCACTGGTAGGAGGGCGGGGACAGGGTCCTGGCCGCCCGGCCGCTGGTGGAGTTGTAGTAGTCGGGCACCAGCGGGCCCGGACCGTTGAGCGCCCCCTTGGCCATGGCGGTGAAGTAGCGGATGTAGGAGTTGTACAGGTCGGTGTTGCCCTTGACGGTGGCGCTGCTGTTCCACGCGGTGCTGGCCTGGGCGGAGGTGGGGTTGGCGCTGCTGACGGTCACCGTCCTGTTCGCGTCGCTCCCGCCGCTGAGCATGTAGTACTTCGCGTGCAGGGCGGAACCGGCGTAGTGGGTCAGGCAGCCGCCCGGGCACAACGCGGCGAAGCTGGCGGCCTGGGGATCGTTGCCCAACTCGGTGACCATCGACTGCCATGTCGCGTTGTCGCTGTGCGAGTCCATCAGGACTTTGACGATGACGCCGCGCCGGTGCGCGGCGATCAGGGCGTTGGCGAAGTCCGGGCCCGGCTGCGTGCTGCCGAGCGAGTACACGGCGACGCGTACGGTCTGCCCGCAACTGGCGCTGTCGATCGATTCGATGATCGGGCCCATGACGTTCATCCGGGCGTCGCCGTCCTCCGGATCGCTGAAGTGTGCGCCCGGTCTCGAGATGAACGTCCGTGACTCGCAACTGAGCGGGGCTTTGGCCTTCCTGGGCGCCGCGTGCGCGGTCGTCGGCGACACCGCGGTGACGGCCAGTGTCGTGATCAACGTGAGGGTTCGCTTCATGGGCGGGCCTTTCGCTGTGCGGCGTGACGGGCTCGCCCGTCATTCGCCCGGGCTGACCGATGCGCCTTGCTGTCAGGTGGCGGCGTTCGTCTGGCGGCGTTCGTCCGGCATGTCCGGGAACCGCTGAGGCGTTCGCCGTGGCGACGCGACGCGCGTCGGAGGCCGGGCAGGGGAGGAGATATGCGGGCGAACAGGAGACTCGCCAAGGCGTCCGAGGGTTGCCCGAGGCGGCACGGATCACGCGGGGACCCCCGGGGCTGACGACCAGGCTCATCTCCCCGCCGTGACGGTTCAGGGCTGTCTCCGCATCGGGGAAGCACCGTCGTCCGGGCGGGGCCCTCGTGGACCCGTGCCGTGCCGGCCCTCGGTGAAGGAGGTGCCCTTGTGGCCATGAGTGCTCGACGAGGGGAACACGGTGCCCCGGGCGGCTGAAAGGCATCCTGGTGGCCCCTCGGCCTCGCGCCTACCATCGATCTGATGGGAGCGGTCAGGGGACGTAGGAGCGGTCAGGGGACGACGGGGGGACCATGGTTGGCGGACCGGGGGATCCGGGGCGCCTGGAGAGGCTGCTCAACTGGGTCGCCAGAAACTTCGAGTTGCTGCTTGCGGTACTCGGCGCGATCACCGTCGGAGTCCTGGACCTGTTCGGTGACGCGCTCGGTGAGGACGCGACAGCGGGCGCCACGGTCCTCGTGCTCGGCGCCCTCGCCTCAGGGTCGCTGCGCCAGCGCCGACGGGACGACCGCCTCGCCGAAGCGGTCGACGCCATCCAACGCGCCTTCCAGGACATGGAGATGGTCCGTTCGCTGACGGGCGGTGAGATCGGTGCCGAACTGCGCAAGGCGCGGGAGACGACCGACCTCTGGGTCTTCAAGGGCGGCACCGGCACGTATCTGCGGGCCGTGACACTGCCGGAGTGCGTGGAGCGGGCCCGCGGCAGCCGCTCCAGCCTCACTTTCACGATCGAGGTGGTCGACCCCACGGACGTCCGCGCCTGCGCCGCCTACGCCCGTTTCCGGGGTTCGTACACGCCGGCGGAGGGGCACCTCGACCCGGAGACGTGGACACCGGAGCGTACGAGCAAGGAGTCGTACGCGACGGTGCTCGCCGCGGCCTGGCACCTCCAGCGTCTGCTCGGGATGACCGTGCACCTCTACCTGTCGTCCACCGCGCCGACGCTGCGCTTCGACATGTCGCAGTCCCGGCTGATCATCACCCAGGACGACCCTTCGCGCCCCGGGCTCCTGGTCACCGAGAACCACCCCCTGCACCGCTACTACAGGATCGAGCTCAAGCAGAGCCACGACCAGGCCCGCAAGATCGAGCTGGGCCGGGCACGCCGACTCGGCGACGACCCGACCACCGATCAGACACGGGACTTCTTCGAGGACGTCGGCCTGCCCCTGCCCGCGGTCTTCTCGGACACCGACGTCCGGCAGATCGTGGAGAAGGCCCTGCACGCGGCGAACCCGTATCCGATCTGAGTCGTCCCGAGCCACGCCCCTGACCGACGGGCCGTTTCCGGTCGTCCGGTCCCCTGCGGTCCTCCCGGGCTGTCAGGACCCACCGGGACACGTCCGGCACCTGCTCGATCCGAGCCGCACCGATCCGAGAGGACGGGCCGCGCCAAGCCATGAATGTGCCCCACGGGATAGGCATCGACTACGACGTCCTGCACGCGCTGCTCGGCGAGCCGGACCCAGCCCCCGGCCCCGACCCGGGCGGGGGACAGCCGACCGCGGGCCGTGCCGTCGCGAGCGGCCTCGCCGCGGTGGCACTGAGAGCCGTCGCCGAGGGACGTTGGGACGTGCCCGCGATCCGTCATCCACTCGGCTTCACATGCCTGCCGATGCTCAGGGACGGGGCGAGGGGCGTGTGCGTGCACCTGTTCGACGGTGTGAGCGGAGAGAGGGGCGGACAGGACGAGGAGGACGCGCCTCTCGTCCACGCGCACAGCTGGTCGCTGACCAGTCTGGTGCTGTTCGGGCACGTGACCAACCGATCGGTGCGGGTCGTCGACGATCCCGTGGCGCCGACGCACCGTGTCTACGAGGTGGTGAGCAGCCCGGACGGGACGGACGAGGTGCGACGTACCGCGCGGCTCGTACGCGGGGAGCCGGACGGCTTCAAGCGGAGCTCGATCGGGGACGTCTATGTCGTCAGGCCCGGTGAATTTCATGCGACGGTGGTGAGCGGTGGGCGTCCGGCGGCGACGCTCGTACTCGGCGAGACACGGTCCGGACACAGCGACATGGCGCTCGGGCCCTTGTCCGGCAAGGGACGACGCTCGGTGCGGGAGGTCTGCGACCGGGGTGAGACCGTCGTGGTGGTGCGGGCCGCACTGAGGAGGATTCATGAAGCGGACGGCTGATGAGCAGCACGCCTACGCCGCCGAGTTGAAGGTTGCCCTGGCCGCGGCCGAGGAGGCGGGCCAGATGCTGCGCACCCGCTTCGGCGGCACGTGGCAGATCGGCGTGAAGGGCGAGGACGGTGATGTCGTCACCGAACTCGACCTCGATGCGGAGCGAATCGTGCTCGGCAGGCTGCGCGAGGCGTTCCCCGAGGACCGCGTCTGGTCGGAGGAGGCGGGCGTCCTCGCCGGCGCGGCGGACCGTACGTGGCTCGTCGACCCGCTCGACGGAAGCAACAACGTCGCGATCGGACTGCCCGCGTACGCGGTGGGGATCGGGCTGTGCGTGGCCGGGGAGCCGGTGCTGGGTGTGGTGCACGAGCCGCAGACGGGGGCGACGTGGCACGCGGTACGGGGCGCCGGGGCGCACGGATTCGGCGGGCGGCTCGGCAGCCGGGGCGAAACCCCCCTGCCGGCAGAGCGGCCCGGACCGGCCGGCCCAGCGGTGCCGCCCGACGCCGCGGTGCCCGCCTCCGCGCGGCGTCTCGTCGTGGCTTGGACACAGGGGCACTCGGTGCGCAAGGACGACGCGCTCGCCGAGGCGCTGCGGGTCGCGCTGGAACGCCGTACGCGGCGTGTTCTGCCGCTGTGGGCGCCGCTGCTCGGTTGGTCGATGCTGGCACGCGGCACGATCGACGGCTTCGTGGGGTACTGCGCGGAGGCGGTGGACTTCCCGCCCGGCGCGCTGCTCGCCCTGGAGGCGGGGTGCGAATTCCGTACGCTGGAAGGCGGCCCGTTCCGTATCGGCTTCACCGGACCCGACGCGACGCGCTGCTTCGTGGCCGGGCGTCCCGGCGTTCTCGACCGACTGGTGACGCTCACGACCGAGGTGGTGGGAGCCTCGGTGGCCCGGGATCCGATCCGCCGGACGATTCCTGACGGTCCGTGGTGCCAGCCCTGATCGGTCAGTTCGTCAGGACGAGCGCCCCTGTCGCCGCCGTCGTACCGGTGAGCGCGAGGACGAACCCCGTGCCGAAGAAGCGCGCGAGGGGAATTCTGACTCCTGCGGCGTGGCAGCGTTCGAACCACAGGAGGGTGGCGAGCGAGGCCCAAGGAGTCACGAGCGGCCCGACGTTGGTGCCGATGAGGAGGGCGAGGAGCTGGTCTCTGTTGCCGTCCGGCACGGAGGACTCGCCCGCGAGGTAGACCGGCAGATTGTTCAGCACGTTGGAGAGTCCGGCGCCGACCGAGGCGGAACGGAAGAGGCCGGCCGCGTCCTCGCTCGTGCCCATCGCGTGCGTCAGGAGACTGTGCAGACCGTGGACGTTCACGGTCTCGACGACGAGGAACATCCCGGGGACCATGATCAGCAGGCGCCAGGGGACGAGCGACAGACGCAGTTCGTGCGGTCTGCGGAGCGCGAAGGCGACGACCACGACGAGCGCGGCGGCGAGCGAGTCCACCCACAGCGGTACGGCGGGGGCGACCAGGATCGCGACGAGGAAACCCGCGCAGGCGAGAGCGCAGGTGCGGAAGAGGACGGGATCCGCCGGGCGGAACGCGGCCGTCGGCACGTAGCCGTCGGTGCCGCGTCGTCCTCGCCGCCAGTACATCGCCCACAGGCACACCGCCGTCACGGCTATGACCGCGGCCTGCGGGGCCCACATGCGGGCCGCGAGGCCGCCCGCGGAGAGACCGACCCGGTCGGCGGCGAGGAGGTTCGTGAGATTGGAGACGGGAAGGAGCAGGCTCGCGGTGTTGGCGAGCCACACCGTCGTCATCGCGAGCGGCAGGGGTGTGATGCCGACGCGAGCCGCCATCGCGAGCATGACGGGAGTGAGCAGGACAGCCGTCGTGTCGAGGTTCAGGACGAGCGCGGTCGCGGAGGCCAGCAGCACGCACAGGCCGAACAACCGCGCATAGCTGCCCTTTCCGACCCGGGAGATGCCGCTGGCCAACACGTCGAACACCTGAGCCCGCCCGGTGAGTTCCGCCATGACGATGACGGTCGCGAGGAAGGCCAGGAGGGGCACCGTGCGGTGTGCCACGTCGCCCGCCGCGCGGGCGGGCAGGGCGCCTGTCGCGAGGAGGGCCAGACCGCACACGAGCAGGGCGCAGGCCAGAACGTCCAGGGGGTGCGGGAGGCGGCGCGGGGATCTCGGTGTCGACACCGCGTCAGGTTCGCACACCCGAGCGGTGGTGATGAAGGGCCCGCCGGGTCGCCTCCGTGATGCGGGCGGCCGGGGTCCTGGAGCGACCGCAGGCACCCCTCGTCCGTCCTCGGCCTGCCGGGCTGCGCCTGGTGGAGGAGACGCGCGGAGTCGGGGAATCGGCGACTTTTGGCCGGTTGTCCAACGGCGGGAGGCTGACCGGGTTTCTAGGATGGTCGGATGGCGACGGGCAGCACGGACGCGGCGCAGCGGCAGGCCACTTTCTTCATCAGCTACTCCCCGGCCGACGAGGCGTGGGCCTCGTGGATCGCGTGGACCCTGGAGGAGGCCGGCTTCCGTACGGTCATCCAGGCCTGGGACTTCGTCGCGGGCAGCAACTTCATCGACTACATGGACCGCGGCGTGAGCGAGTCCGCCGCGGTCATCGCCGTCCTCTCGCGGAACTACCAGGGCTCTCGGTACGGGCGGATGGAGTGGCAGGCGGCGCTGCGCTCCGAGCCGGACCAGCCCGACCGCAGGCTGCTGACCGTGCGCGTGGACGAGGCCCCCGTCGAGGGACTGCTCGCGACGATCACGTACGTCGACCTGGTCGGCGTCCCCGACGCCCGCACCGCGCGCGGTCTGCTCCTCACCCGTGTCGAGCAGGCGGTCGACGGACATGCGCGCCCCGGCAGCAGTCCCTCCTATCCGGGCGGCAGGAGTCCCGCGACCGCCGCCTCCGGACACCTGTGGCGCCAACCCCTGACCGGCGGAGCGGAGCGGGGCGGGCGGCGGCGGCCGGGCGGCGCGCCGCCCTATCCGCCCGCACTGCCGGGCGCCGCCCGCCGGCAGGGCGTGAACATCCTGCACCTCGCGGGACCCGAGTTCGGGCGCGGCCGTGAGCCGGAGGAACTGCTCAGGGACATCCAGAGCGACCTGATCGAGATGCGGGACATCGGCGCTCCCGCCCCGGAACTGGTCCTCTTGTCCGGTGACTTGACCGCGTCGGGCTCGCCCCGCAACTGCGCGCAGGCACTCGATTTCCTGACCGGGCTGCGCGCGCAACTCGGTCTCTCCCCGGGCTGCCTGCTCGTCGTCCCGGGCAACCAGGACGTCAGCGACGCCGCCTGCCAGGCGTACTTCCACACCTGCGAGGCCGACGAGATCCGGCCGCAGCCGCCCTACTGGCCCAAGTGGCGCCACTTCAGCAGGCTGTTCGGCGAGCTGTACCAGGGACTCGACAACGTCTTCGGTGCGGACCAGCCGTGGACGCTCTTCCCGGTACCCGAGTTGCACACGGTCGTCGCCGGCTTCAACTCGTCGATCGCCCGTACGCACCGCGAGGAGGACCGCTACGGAATGGTGGGACGGTCCCAGGCGGCGTGGTTCGCGGAAGCGCTGCGTCCGTACGAGGACGAAGGCTGGCTCCGGGTCGGGCTCATCCGGCACCCGCTGCTTGCCCCCGCCCACGGCCGGAACCTCGACGCCGGCACCAGGGCGGTCTCCGGACCGCTCCGCGACATCGAGGTCTTCCAGCGGCTCCTCGCGCCCCGTCTCCACGTCCTCCTGCACGGCCCCGGCGGCGACGGACGGGACCAGAGCGCCGCATCCACGTACACCGAACTGGCCTCCGCCGCAGGTGACCTGCCGCTCTTCGGCGCCGCGGGTCCCGGACGGTTCAGCCTCCTCCGCATCGGCGTCCAAGGAGTCGAACAGTGGGTGCCGCAGGGCGAGGGGCCCGCCGACGCCCCCGCGGCCTTCACCGCCGGCTGGCGCTCGGCGCCCCGTTTCCCCGGCAGCACCGAGGACGACGAGGGCTCCGCGCGGGACACCGCGCCCTTCGACAATCGTGCGGTCAACACTCCGGGCGCCCAACTCGCCGAGCGGGTCAAGGACGTGTTGCGCGCCCGTCGCCCCGGGGTGCGCCTGCGCGACCTCCGGCCCGTCGACCCCGGGGACCTGACGCGGATCGTCGCCGCCTGGGACGAGGACGGCATGGTACGGCTGCTGCATCTCGGACTCCGGCCCGGGACCCTCACCGACGAGGACCTCGACCGCTTCCTCGCCCTGGCGCACGCGGACGACGCGGGCACCGAAGCCGAACTGGTCTACGAGGGGGACCGGCCCACGCGGGCTCTGCGCGAGCGTGCGGCGCGCGGCGGAGTGCGCGTGCGCAGCTTCCTCGAGTTGCAGGGCCTCATCGACCTGCGCGAGTACGTCGCCGCCCAGACGGCCGCACTCGCCAACGACAGCGCCTACTCCCCCGAGTTGTACCTCCCGCAGCGCTACCGCGACGAGACCCGGCCGGAAGGCGCGGGGGGCGAGGACCTCGTGGAGGAGATGCTCCACCTCCTGGGGACCGACCAGGGCCGCGTACTCCTCCTTCTCGGCGATTTCGGCCACGGAAAGACCTTCGCGCTCCGGGAGTTGGCCCGCCGCATCCCCGAACGCCTGCCGCACCTGGTTCCGTTGCTCATCCCGCTCCGCACCCTGGACCGTTCGCACAGCCTCGACGGGCTCGTCGCCGCCCACCTCGCCAACCACGGCGTGGAAGTCATCGACCTGCGTGCCCTGCGCTACATGCTCCGCCAGGGCCGCGTCGTCCTTCTCTTCGACGGATTCGACGAACTCGTCAACCGCGTCAGCTACGAGCGGGCCGCCGATCACCTGCACACCCTCCTCAACGCCGCTGTCGACCGCGCCAAGATCATCGTCAGTGGCCGGACCCAGCACTTCCGCTCCCGCGAGCAGGTGCTCACCTCGTTGGGCGAGCAGGTCGGCGTCCTCACGCAGAGACGCCTCCTCTCCGTCGAGGGCTTCTCGCCCCACGAGATCCGCCGCTACCTCGTCAACTACTACGGCGAGGAGGCGACCGCGGCACGCCGCTACGAACTGCTCCTCGGTGTGCCCCAGTTGCTCGACCTGTGCGGCAATCCCCGGCTGCTCAGCTTCGTCGCCGCACTCGGTGAGGAGCAGGTACGAGCCGTCGCACGCTCCGAACGGACGCTCAGCGCGGCGCGTCTGTACGAGGACGTCTTCACCACGTGGCTGCGCTTCGAGGAACGGCGTGGTCAGGGCGGCCCCGGTGCCGCGCCGGGGCTGGACCTGGACCAGTTGTGGCGGTCGGTGACCGCGATGGCGCTGCACCTGTGGGAGAGCGGACGCGGGAGCCTGCGGCTCGACGAGCTGACCGAGATCGTGGCCGGGATCTTCGGGCACGGCAGCGACGGGATGCTCTTCGCCCAGGAGGCGCAGGCGGTGGGCGCGGGCACCCTCCTCATCCGCGTCGACGACGGCATCTTCCACTTCATCCACGAATCGGTCGTCGAGTGGCTCGTGGCGAGAGAGGCGGCTCGACGCCTCGGCGAGGACGACGAGGAACTCCTCTCAAGACGTGAACTCTCACCGCTCGCCATCGAGTTCGTATGCGACCTGGCAGACTCCGAACGGATCGCCTCGTGGGCGCGGCGGACGCTGGAGAGCCCCGGTCGGCCACCGGTCGCGGACGCGGTGGCCGCCGCGGACACGAGTGGCGCGGGCAGAGGTGCGGGGCCGACGGAGACGGCTGCCGGGCACGGCGCGGGCCGGTTGGCCGCGGGGACGGTCACCGACGCGGCCCGTACCAACGCCTACCGCATCACCAGGCGGCTCCGTGTGCCTGCCGACGCCGACCTGCGCGGTGTGCACCTCCCCGGCGAGGACCTGTCCGGACGCGACCTGTCAGGGCTCGACCTCACCGGGGCCAACCTGGCGGACGCCCAGCTCACCGGCACCAACCTCTCCCGGGCCGTCCTGCGCGGCGCCCGCCTCGACGGTGCCCGGCTCGACGGCAGTGATCTGCGCGGGGCCGACCTGCGCCACGCCGACCTGCGCCGCGCACGGCTCATCGGCGCGGACCTGCGCGGTGCGCTGCTCTCCGGCAGCCGCTGGCGGCGCGCCGCCCTCATCCGCACCGAACTCGACGAGCAGGAGGCCGGGTCGGTGGAGCTGGCCCTTGCGACGATCGCGCCCGGCATGCCCCTGGAAACGGTGCTGCGACCGGCAGCCGTGAGCGTCCCCTACGGTTTCAGCAGGCAGTACGGACGGCTGCCCGAGCCCGTCGCGTACAGCCCCGACGGCGAACTCCTCGCCGCGGGCAGCCAGGACGGAAGCGTCCTGATCTGCGCTCCCGAGAACGGCGAGGCGCTGCGCGTCCTGCACGGCCACACCGACCGTGTCTACGCGGTCCGTTTCAGGGACTCGGTCCTCGCGACCGGCAGCGCCGACGGCACCGTCCGCCTGTGGGACCCCGTGACGGGCCAGTGCCGCGCCACGCTCGCCGTGCACCGGGACGGCGTCTGGCCGATCACGCTCGACTCGGCGGGCACGCTGCTCGCGACCGGCGACGGCGACGGCGTCGTACGGCTGTGGGACGTCGAGAGCGGCGAACAGCTCCACGCGCTGCCCGGGCACAGCGTCCTCATCTTCACGACCGTCTTCAGCCCCGACGGACGCATCCTCGCCACGGGCGACCGGAGCGGGACGGTACGCCTGTGGGACACGTCGACCGGACAGCTCGTCGCGGCCCTGGGGCCGCACCAGGGTCCGGTGTTCCGGGTCCGGTTCAGCCCGGACGGAAGTCTCCTCGCCTCCGCCGACGAGGGAGCGGACGACCACGGGACCGTACGGATCTGGCGCGTCGGCGACCTGCGGCTCCTGCACGAGATGCACGGCCACACGGGGCGCGTGTACACACTCGACTTCCATCCCACGGGCGACCTCCTCGTCAGCGGGGACACGGAGGGGGGTGTCCGACTGTGGGACCCGCGCACGGGACTGCCGGGGCCGGAACTCGAACAGGGCTCCGGCGGTGTCTACCAGGTCGTCTTCGCCCATGACGGGCACCGCCTCGCCGCGTGCCACTCGACCGGCGACGTCCGTCTGTGGCAGCTCTCGGCCGGCCACGAGGGGTACGAAGCCACCCCGGAGCACGTCCAGCCCTCCCCGCACCAGGGCTCGGCCTGGGCGTGCCGCTTCCGTCCCGACGACACTCAGCTCGTGACGGCCGGGGACGACGGCGCGGTACAGATCTGGGACGCGGCGACGGGTCAGGGCAAGTCGATCGTCCGCGGGCACGGGCGACGCGTCAACGTGGTCGCCTTCGACGCGACGGGCACGATCCTCGCGAGCGCCGGAAGCGACGGGATCGTACGCCTGTGGGAGGTGGGCACGGGGCGGTGCCTGCACGAACTCGTCGGACGCGGCGACCGGTTGATCTCGGCCGCCTTCAGTCCCGCGGGCGCCGTCCTCGCGACGGCGGGAAGCACGGGGCACGTCTATCTGTGGGACGCCCGGACCGGCACGTTCCTGCGCGAGCTGGACGTCGAGACCGACCGGACATGGGCGGAGGCTTTCAGCTCGGACGGCGAGGAGATCGCCACCGCCGACGACGACGACTCGGTCAGTCTGTGGCGCCGGGCGACCGGCTCCCACGGACTCCAGCTCGACGGCCACCAGGGCCGGGTGAGGTCGGTCGCCTTCGCCAAGGACGGCTCTTCGATCGCGACGGGCTGCGACGACGGACGCGTGCGGCTCTGGCGTGCCACGGACGGGACCCTCACCGACACTCTGGGTGCCCATACCGACCGCGTCTACGCCGTGTGCTACGGCCCGGACCTCTCCTGTGTCGTGAGCGCCTCGTGGGACGGCACGGCGGTGATCTGGCGTGACGGGGCCGCCCGGTACGTGCTGCGGGAGCACACGGGCAAGCTGTGGACGGCAGCCGCTCACCCCTCCCTTCCGCTGCTCGCCACGGCGGGCGACGACCGCGTCATCCGGCTCTGGGACCTCACGACGGGGACCGCGGTGAGCGCCCTCACCGGCCACAGCGGACGGATCTACTCCGTCTCGTTCAGCCC
Organism: Streptomyces physcomitrii; assembly: GCF_012273655.1. Classification (GTDB taxonomy): domain Bacteria; phylum Actinomycetota; class Actinomycetes; order Streptomycetales; family Streptomycetaceae; genus Streptomyces; species Streptomyces physcomitrii. The sequence continues at coordinate 72,253 of NZ_JAAWWP010000009.1, forward strand.
GGACGGGAGACACCTCGCGAGTGCGGGCGACGACGGCACGGTACGGCTGTGGCGGGTGAACGGTGTCGCAGATGCCGGCGCGGTTCCGGTGAGCGTGAAGGCCACGCTCGTCGGGGTGCCGGGCGGCTGGGCGGCCTTCCGATGGGACGGCGCCTACAAGGCCGAGGGGGAGACCGCGGGCGAGTTCTGGCACGTGGTCGGCATGACGAGATTCGCGCCGGGGGAGTTGGAACGGCAACTGCCGGGCGCGTGGCGGCTGGCGGCGGGGGACGAGTTGTGACGGGGAGGGTGCCGCCCGGCTGAGATCCGCACGGAGCGTGCGGGTGCGGACCGCCACCCTCGTCGACACACAGGCGGAAGCATCCGTCTCCGCCCGTGTCCACCGCTCCCTCGCGACCTGCCGGACGATCGAGGAGGGGCAGGGGAGCGAGGGTGGCCGCGACCGGCGAAACCGACGCTGACCTGGGATTCCCGCCGGCCCTCTGCCGGCTCGCCGGTCAGATGCAGGCGTCTCACCTGCAGAGATCCCGAAGCGGGGCTGTAACAGCCTGATCACGCGTTGGCATCGGGACGCCCCGGCGGTCATCGGGGCCGCCGCGGCCGTGCCATCATCGACCTTCGATCGACCAGTGAAGTCCTGAGTGGGAGGGCGCGTGGCGATGGAGGCCGGCCCTCGAAACACCGCACCGGGCGGTGAACAGCTCAGCCCCGACGGGCCCGAGGACCTGGACGCGCCGTCCGTCAGCGACGACGGCCCCGCCCAGGAGCCCGCGCCCGAGGAGGTCGAGGTCGAACTGCGGCCGCAGCGCCGGCTCGGCTTCTGGCAGCTCGCCCCGGTCGTCTGCCTGACCGCCGTCGGCTCCCTGATGTTCGCCTTCCCGCTCGCCTTCGAGTTCGGCGACGGGGGAGCGGTGGTGGCGATGCTCGGTCTCCTGCTCTGCTGCTGCGCCGCGGGCTGGGGCCTGATGGCCGCCCGCCGGGTGGGCCTCGCCCTGCCCGGACTGCCCCCCGCGGACTCCGGCAGACGCCCCGACTGGCGTGTGGTCATCGGCTACGTCCTCGCCCTCGGCGCGGTCACCGTGCTCGCCGTCTGGCGGGTGGCCCGGCTGCGCTGAGCTGGGCCGGGGCCGCCGCGGCCGCCCGCGCCGGGCCGCCCGCCGACCCCGTACGATCGAGGCATGAGCACGTCGATCGCCTTCCTCAAGGGTCATGGCACCGAGAACGACTTCGTGATCGTCCCGGACCCCGGCAACACCCTCGACCTCGGCCCCGGCCGGGTCGCCGCGTTGTGCGACCGGCGGGCGGGCATCGGCGGCGACGGGTTGCTGCACGTGGTCCGCTCGGCTGCGCACCCGCAGGCCGTCGCGATGGCCGCCGAGGCCGAGTGGTTCATGGACTACCGCAACGGCGACGGCTCGATCGCCGAGATGTGCGGCAACGGGGTACGGGTCTTCGCCCGCTACCTCCAGCGCGCGGGACTGGTCGGCGAGGGCGATCTCGCGGTGGCCACCCGCGGCGGTGTCAAGCGGGTGCACCTCGCCAAGTCCGCCGCGGACGGGAGCCCCGGCGAGATCACCGTGGCGATGGGCCGCGCCCTGCTGCCCGGGGGCGCGGTCACGGTGGGCGTCGGGGAGCGCGAGTGGCCCGCCCGGCACGTGGACATGGGCAACCCGCACGCGGTCGCCTTCGTCGAGGACCTCGCGCACGCCGGTGAGCTGTCCACCGCGCCCCGCTTCGCCCCGGCCGCCGCCTACCCGGAGGGCGTCAACGTCGAGTTCGTCGTCGACCGGGGGCCCGCGCACCTCGCGCTGCGGGTGCACGAGCGCGGTTCCGGCGAGACCCGCTCCTGCGGCACCGGCGCCTGCGCCGTGGCGGTGGCCGCCGCCCGCCGCGACGGCGTCGACCCCGCGGTCACCGGGACCCCGGCCACGTACACCGTGGACGTCCCCGGCGGGCGCCTGGTGATCACCGAACGCCCGGACGGCGAGATCGAGATGACGGGCCCGGCGGAGATCGTCGCCGAGGGCGAGATCGACGGCGCCTGGTTCGAAAACCTGAACGCCTGAATACTCGCTCGAATGGGTGATCCTTTTCACGCCGGACGAGAGCCGCGGTGCCCGGCGTGGTGGGCTCGGTAGCATCAAGCACCGGCCCGTCGGGAGAGCCCGCTTCAGGACCAGAAGCCCCGGGACCCCGCCGTACCGCGCCGGTCGACGCAGCCGGAGGTGCCCCATGAGTGCGGAGGCGAGCAACCCCGCCACGCCGCCCGTCCCCACGGCCGGGCCGCAGCGCAGACGCCCCCGCCCCCGGATCGAGCTGCGCAGGCTCGGCCGGGCCGCCCTGCTCGGCTCCGCCGGACGCCACCGGCTGCCCGACGCGATCGGCCATGTCGCCGAGGCGCACCGCGCGCACCATCCGGACGCCGACCTCGAACCGCTGCGCCGGGCCTATCTGCTCGCCGAGTCCTCGCACCGCGGGCAGATGCGCAAGAGCGGCGAGCCCTACATCACCCACCCGCTCGCGGTCACCCTGATCCTCGCCGAACTCGGCGCCGAGACCACGACCTTGACCGCCTCGCTGCTCCACGACACCGTCGAGGACACCGAGGTGACGCTCGATCAGGTGGGCCGCGAATTCGGCCGCGAGGTGCGCTTCCTGGTCGACGGGGTCACCAAGCTGGAGAAGGTCGACTACGGCGCCGCCGCCGAGCCCGAGACCTTCCGCAAGATGCTGGTCGCCACCGGCAACGATGTCCGGGTGATGTCGATCAAGCTCGCCGACCGGCTGCACAACATGCGCACCCTCGGCGTGATGCGCCCCGAGAAGCAGCAGCGCATCGCCAAGGTCACCCGCGATGTGCTCATCCCGCTCGCCGAACGCCTCGGGGTGCAGGCCCTCAAGACCGAGCTGGAGGACCTGGTCTTCGCCATCCTCCACCCCGAGGAGTACGCCCGCACCCGCGCCCTGGTCACCAGCGGCACCGCCGAGGGCGCCGACGCCCTCGCCGAGATCGCCGAGCGGGCCCGCGCGGTGCTGCGCGAGGCGGGGCTCGCCGCCGAAGTCCTCGTCCGGCCGCGGCACTTCGTCTCCGTCTACCGGATGACCCGCAAACGCGGCACCCTGCGCGGCGCCGACTTCGGGCGGCTCCTCGTCCTGGTCGCCGAGGACGCCGACTGCTACGGGGTCCTCGGCGAGCTGCACACCTGCTTCACCCCGGTGGTCTCGGAGTTCAAGGACTTCATCGCGGTGCCCAAGTTCAACCTCTACCAGTCGCTGCACACCGCCGTCGCCCGCGAGGACGGCGAGGTGGCCGAAGTCCTCATCCGCACCCACCAGATGCACAAGGTCGCCGAGGCCGGGGTCGTCGCCCTCGGCAACCCCTACGAGCACGGCGGCGAGGACCGCGCCGAGCAGGAGCGGGGCCTCGCCGAGCGGGCCGACCCGACCCGGCCCGGCTGGCTCTCCCGGCTGCTCGACTGGCAGCGCGCCGCGCCCGACCCGGACACCTTCTGGTCCACCCTGCGCGCCGACCTCGCCCAGGACCGGGAGATCACCGTCTACCGCCCCGACGGCGGCGCGCTCGGCCTGCCCGAGGGCGCGAGCTGCGTGGATGCCGCCTACGCCCAGTACGGCGAGGAGGCCCACGCCTGTATGGGCGCCCGCGTCAACGGCCGCCTCGCCACCCTCGGCACCGTGCTCACCGACGGCGACAGCGTGCAGCTGCTGCGCGGGCAGGACCCCGCCTCCGGCCCGCCGCGCGAATGGCTGGAGTACGCGCGCACCCCGGCCGCCCGGATCGCCATCAGCCGCTGGCTCGCCACCCACCCCCAGGACGTACCCGAGCAGGAGCCCGAGCGCCCGGCCCGCGGCCCGCGCGCCGAGGAGCCCGCCCGGCAGCCCGCGCCCGCCCCCGCGCTCACCGTCCGCCCCGACCAGGCCGGTGCCGTCGCCGAGCAGCCCGGCGCGGGCGTCCGCCTCGCCGGGTGCTGTACGCCGGTGCCGCCCGACAAGGTCGCCGCCTTCGCGGTACGCGGCGGGCATGTGGCCGTGCACCGCGCCGAGTGTTCCGGCGCCGCCCGGATGAAGGCCGAGGGGCGCCCCGAGGTGGAGGTGCGCTGGGCGGGGACGCCGCAGTGCCGGGTCACCCTGCGCGCCGAGTCCTTCGGGCGGGCCCGGCTGCTCGCCGACCTCACCGAGGCCATCGCGGTGGCCGGGGCCGCCATCGTCTCGGCCACCGTGGAACCGCCGAGCGAGCAGCGCGTGCGGCACACCTACACCCTCCAACTGCCCGACGCCCGGCACCTTCCGGGCCTGATGCGGGCCATGCGGGAGGTGCCCGGGGTGTACGACGTCAGCCGGGCCAGCGCCGCCCAGCACGCCTGACCGCGGGCCGCCGCGCCCTCAGAGCAGCACCACCGACCGCAGCACCTCCCCCCGGCGCATCCGCTCGAAGGCCTTCTCCACCCCGTCCAGGGTGATCGTCTCGGAGACGAACGCGCCGAGGACCAGGCGCCCTTGCAGATGCAGGTCGACCAGGAGCGGGAAGTCGCGGGAGGGCAGGCAGTCCCCGTACCAGGAGGACTTGAGGGAGCCGCCGCGGCCGAAGACGTCGAGCAGCGGGAGTTCGAGCTTCATCTCCGGTGTGGGGACGCCGACCAGGACCACGGTTCCGGCCAAGTCCCGTGCGTAGAAGGCCTGTTCGTAGGTCTCGGGGCGGCCGACCGCCTCGATGACGACATCCGCGCCGAAGCCGCTGGTCAGCTCGCGGATCGCCGCCACCGGGTCGGTGGAGCGGGAGTTCACGGTGTGCGTGGCGCCGATCTCCCGCGCGGTGGCCAGCTTCCGGTCGTCGACGTCGACCGCGATGATCCGTGCCGCGCCCGCGAGACGGGACCCGGCGATCGCCGCGGCCCCGACACCGCCGCAGCCGATGACCGCGACACTGTCCCCGCGGCCCACCTGCCCGGTGTTGACCGCCGCGCCGATCCCGGCCATCACCCCGCAGCCGAGGAGCCCGGCGACCGCGGGCGGGACCCGCTCGTCGACGACCGTGCACTGCCCGGCCGCCACCAGTGTCTTCTGGGCGAAGGCGCCGATGCCGAGGGCGGGCGAGAGCTCCCGGCCGTCCGCCAGGGTCATCTTCTGCCGGGCGTTGTGCGTGTCGAAGCAGTACCAGGGCCTGCCCCGGCGGCAGGCCCGGCAACGGCCGCAGACGGCACGCCAGTTGAGGATGACGAAGTCACCGGGCCGGACCTCGGTGACGTCCGGCCCGACCGACTCCACCCGGCCCGCCGCCTCATGGCCGAGGAGGAAGGGGAAGTCCTCGCCGATGCCGCCCTCGCGGTAGTGCAGATCGGTGTGGCAGACCCCGCAGGCCTCGACCTTCACCAGTGCCTCGCCGGGTCCCGGGTCGGGCACCCGGATCGTCTCCAGGCCGACGGCGGCCCCCTTGCCCGTCGCGACGACCCCCTGAACCTGCTGCATCCTCACCACTCCCTGACGAGAACCGATGTGTACTCCGTGGCCGCGTCCAGCAGCCACGCGCCCAGATGACCCGCGTACGAGGACCGCACCAGGACCCAGAAGCCGGGCTTCTGCGCGCCGCGGGCCACCAGTACCACCGGCGCGTGCGCGAGCGTGGTCTGCGCGCAGCCGCCCCGGAAGGCCCGGGGATGCAGGTCCAGGGCGCAGCCGCGGGCGAGGAGTTCCTGGCTCGCGGGGCCCCCGACGAGGACGGTGGTGCGCTGCCCGGAGACGTCGGCGACCGCGGCCGACTCCTCGTCCGCCAGGGCCTCCCGCAGCCGGTCCTCCAGGCCACCGGCCTCCTCGGGCGGGGCGAGGACCAGCCATTCGTCGGGGCCCATCCACAGGGCGGTGCGGCTGCCGTGCCGGGTGAGCGTGTTGGGTTCGGCGGGCAGCCGCAGGCCGAGGGCACGCTCCGCGCCCGGCACCGCCGGGCCCCCGGGCTCGGCGCGCACCGTCAGCTGGGTCAGATACGGGACCTCGGCCAGGCGCAGCGCGCCCCCGCTCAGCCGGGTCACCGTGCGGAAGTGCTCGGCGGCGTGGGCCAACGGGCTGTGCCGGGGCACGGATTCAGCCGTCACGGCGTTCCCCCTCGGGGTCGTAGAGGACCGGGTGCGCCACGGTCACCGGGACCAGTGCCTCGCCGGTCCGCGCGTACAGGAGCTGCCCGGTGCGCTCGCGGCCGCCCTTGACCAGGGCCAGCGCGAAGGTGCGGTCCAGGGCGGCGCTGCGGTAGCTGGAGGTGACATTGCCGAGCATCGGCACCGGCCGCTCGGCGGGCAGCGTGTCCTCGGCGACGAGCTGGGTGCCCTCGGGGAGCAGGAAGTGGGGATCGGCGGGCAGCAGGGCGACCAGCTGGGGGCGGTCCGCGCGGCTGGTGTCGGCCCGGCTGTGCGAGCGCCTGCCGAGGAAGTCCGCCTTCTTCTTCGAGACGACCCAGCTCATGCCGAGGTCCTGCGGTGTCACGGTGCCGTCGGTGTCCTGCCCGATGATCGGGTACCCCTTCTCCGCCCGCAGGACGTGCATGGTCTCCGTCCCGTACGGGGTCAGGTCCAGGGGGCGCCCGGCCTCGTACAGGGACTCCCAGACCGCGGGGGCCTCCCAGGAGCGGACGTTGATCTCGTAGGCCAGCTCCCCGGAGAAGCTGATCCGGCAGACCCGGGCCCGGACCCCGGCGACCACCGCGTCCCGCAGGCTCATGAAGGGGAAGCTGTCGTTGTCCACCGCGAGGTCCGGGGCGAGTCCGGCGAGCAGTGCGCGGGAGGCGGGGCCGACCAGGGCGAGGGTGGCCCAGTGGTCGGTGACCGAGGTGCAGCGCACCCTCAGGTCCGTCCACTCGGTCTGCAGCCACTGCTCCATCCAGTCGAGTACGGCGGCGGCGTTGCCGGTGGTGGTCGTGGCCAGGAAGCGGTCGGGGCCCGCGCGCAGCACGGTGCCGTCGTCGAAGACCATGCCGTCCGCCCGGCACATCACCCCGTAGCGGATCCGGCCGACCTTCAGGGTGCTCATCATGTTGGTGTAGAGCCGGTCCAGGAAGACGCCCGCGTCGGGCCCCTGGACGTCGATCTTCCCGAGGGTGGAGGCGTCCATCAGGGCCACGCCCGTGCGCGCGGCCCGGCACTCGCGCTCCACCGCCGCCGCCATGTCCTCGCCCTCGCGGGGGTAGTACCAGGCCCGCTTCCACTGGCCGACGTTCTCGAAGGCGGCGCCGTGGGCGGTGTGCCAGGCGTGCAGCGGCGTGACCCGTACGGGGTCGAAGAGCCGGCCGCGGTCCCGTCCGGCGAGCGCGGCCATGGAGACGGGGTGGTAGGGCGCCCGGAAGGTGGTGGTGCCCAGTTCGCCGACCTCGGCGCCGAGCAGCTGGGCGAGGGCCCCGGTGGTCAGCAGGGCGGAGGTCCGGCCCTGGTCGCGGCCGGTACCGGCGGTGGTGTGCCGCTTGATGTGCTCCACCGAGCGCAGTCCCGCGCGGGTGGCCCGGCCGAGGTCCGCGACGGTGACGTCCCGGGCGAGGTCGACGAAGTGCCGCGCGTGGCCCGACCCGCCGCGGCCCGGTACGACGTACAGGTGCACCGGCGGTGTCTCCGCCTCCTCCGGTTCGGTGGCGTAGGAGGCGGTGCGCCCGGCAGGGAATCCCTCCGCCTCGACCAGCCGGCGTCCGGCGGCGGCGCCGTCGGCGAGGCAGCCCGCGAGGTTCCCGATGCCCCGTGCCGCACCGGCGCTCTCCACCCGCTGCCTGGACCCGGCGGGCAGGAAGGCGCCGAGTCCCTCGTCGAAGCGGAGTCGCCCGCCGGACTGGCTGTACAGGTGGACGGCGGGGCTCCAGCCGCCGGAGACCAGGAGCAGGTCGGCGTCGAGGTCTTGGGCGGTGCGGTCGGCGTCGCCCCGGACGGCGGCGGTCACCGAGGACAGGTGCTCCTCGCCGCCGGTGCCGAGGACCACCTGCCCGGCGCGGACGTCGAGTCCCGCCCGAGCGGCGCGGGCCGCCCGGCGGCCGGGCCGGGGCCGCGCGTCGAGGACGGCGGCGATGTCCAGCCCCGCGGCGGCGAGTTCGCCCGCCCCGGCGTAGGCGCTGTCGTTGGTGGTGAGGACCACGGCCCGGCGGCCGGGCAGCACACCCCAGCGGTGCAGATAGGCGCGGGCGGCACCGGCGAGCATGATGCCGGGGCGGTCGTTGTCGGCGAAGGCGAGGGAGCGCTCGTGGGCGCCGGTGGCGAGCAGCACGCGGCGGGCCCGGATCCGCCAGACCCGCTCCCGGGAGACCGAGGCGGGCGCCAGGTCGCCGAGGTGCGCGGTGCGGCGCTCGACGGCGAGCAGGTAGTTGTCGTCGAAGTACCCGCTCACGGTGGTGCGCGGCAGGAACCGGGCACCGGCGGCCTCGATCTCCGTGCGGGCGCGGGCCGCCCAGACGGCGCCGGGCAGCCCGTCGACGTACTCGCCGGTGCCGAGCAGGCTCCCGCCCGGCTCGGGCTGTTCGTCGGCGAGGACGACGCGGGCCCCGCTGTGCGCGGCGGCGAGGGCGGCGGCCAGGCCCGCGGGTCCGGCGCCGACCACGAGCAGGTCGCAGTGGGCGTGCAGGGTGTCGTAGCGGGCCGGGTCCTGATCGGGGGAGAGGCGGCCGCGGCCCGCGAGGGAGGAGGCCCGCAGTCCCTCGTGGAGTTCCAGCGTGGTGGCGGGCACCAGCGGTTCCGGGAAGGGGGATTCGACCTGGACCAGGGCGCAGGGCTCCTCGCTCCCCGCGGTGTGGATGCCGCGCGGGCGCCCGAGCCGGACGCTGCGCCCGGTCCGGTGCACGCCGTTGGCGAGCAGCGCCGAGGCGAGGGTGTCGCCGCGGTACCCGGTCAGGGGGGTGCCGTCGAAGACGAAGTCGAGCGGCCGCGCGCGGTCGACGCGGCCCCGGTCCGGCAGGCGGTGCGGCTGGGAAGTCATGCGGTCTCCGGCTTCGGCTCGCCGATCCGGTGGACGGCGAGGATCTCGTGGTGCGCGGTGTCCCGGACGGTGTGGAACCAGCGGCGGCAGCCCGCGCTGTGGCAGCAGCGCTCGGCGCGCGGGCCGTGGGTGTTGTCGTGGAAGAAGAGGTAGCGGCCCCACTCCTCGTCGGAGAGGAGGGCGGGGTCGGCCGGGTGGTCGTGGTGCGCCTCAGGGCCGTAGTGGAACTCGGCTTCGTCGCGGGGACCGCACCAGGGGCACGCGATCAGCAGCATCGAAGGGCCTCCTCAGTGGGCCACGGCGGCCGCGCCGTGCTCGTCGACGAGCGCGCCGGTCGTGAACCGTTCGAGTCCGAAGGGGGCGCCCAGCGGATGGGCGGTGTCATGGGCGAGGGTGTGCGCGAGGACCCAGCCGGCCGCGGGGGTGGCCTTGAAACCGCCGGTTCCCCAGCCGCAGTTGACATAGAGGTGCTCCACCGGGGTGTGGCCGATGACCGGTGAGGCGTCGGGGCTGACATCGACCACGCCCGCCCAGGCGCGCAGGACGTGGGCGCGGGCGAAGAGCGGGAAGAGTTCGAGGAGCGCGGCCATCTGGCGCTCGACGATGTGGAAGGCGCCCCGCTGGGTGTAGGCGTTGTACGCGTCGATCCCGGCGCCGAGGACCAGTTCGCCCTTGTGCGCCTGACTGACGTAGGCGTGCACCGCGTTGGACATCACCACCGTGGGGTGGACGGGCTCCAGGAGTTCGGTGACCAGGGCCTGCAGCGGGTGGCTCTGCAGCGGCAGCGGGAAACCGGCCAGCGCGGCGAGGCGGCTGGAGTGCCCGGCCGCGCAGAGCGCCACCCGGTCCGCGGCGATCACCCCGCGCGTGGTGCGCACCCCGGTGACCCGGCCCGCCCGTACGTCGATGCCGGTGACCTCGCAGTTCTCGACGAGGTCCACGCCCGCCGCCGCGGCCGAGCGCGCCAGGCCCCAGGCGACATGGTCGTGCTTGGCGATACCGGCCCGCGGCTGGTAGGTCGCGCCGAGGACCGGATAGCGCGCCTCGGGCGAGATGTTCAGGATCGGGCAGACCTCCCGGGCCTGCTCGGCGTCGAGCCACTCGGCGTCCACCCCGTTGAGCGCGTTGGCCTCCACCCGGCGCACCCCGTCGCGTACGTCCTGCGGGCTGTGCGCCAGGTTCAGCACGCCCCGCTGGGAGAAGAGCAGCGGGTAGTCGAGGTCCTCCGCGAGACCCTCCCAGAGCTTCAGCGCGTGCTCGTAGAGGGCGGCGCTGGCGTCGAGGAGGTAGTTGGAGCGGATGATGGCGGTGTTGCGGGCCATGTTGCCGCCCGCGAGCCAGCCCTTCTCCAGTACCGCGACCCGGGTGATGCCGTGGTTGCGGGCGAGGTAGTGGGCGGTGGCGAGTCCGTGTCCGCCGCCGCCGACGATCACCACGTCGTAGGACTTCTTCGGCTCGGCCGCGTGCCAGAGCCATTCGGGGTGTTCGACCGCGTCGGCGGCCCGGGCGTCGGCGCTCATCCCTCGGCTCCCGGGAGTTCGGCGTACAGCGGATGCCGGGCGGTGAGCGCCACCACCCGGGCGCGCAGCGCGGCGGTGTCGGGCTCGGGCAGCAGGGCGCGCGCGATCACGTCGGCGACCTCGGTGAACTCCGCCTCGCCGAAGCCCCGGGTGGCGAGCGCGGGGGTGCCGACGCGCAGGCCCGAGGTGACCATCGGGGGGCGCGGGTCGAAGGGCACGGCGTTGCGGTTGACGGTGATGCCGATGCCGTCGAGGAGGTCCTCGGCCTGCCTGCCGTCCAGGTGCGCCTCGCGCAGGTCGACCAGGACCAGGTGCACATCGGTGCCGCCGGTGAGGACCCGCACCCCGGCGGCCGCCAGGTCCGGGCGGTTGAGCCGGTCGGCGAGCAGGCGGGCACCGGCGAGGGTGCGGCGCTGGCGGTCCTGGAACGCGGGCTGGGCGGCCAGGCGCAGGGCCACCGCCTTGGCGGCGATGACGTGTTCCAGGGGGCCGCCCTGCATGCCCGGGAAGACCGCCGAGTTGATCTTCTTGGCCAGCGCCGGGTCCCCGGTCAGGATCATTCCGCCGCGCGGGCCGCCCAGCGTCTTGTGGGTGGTCGTGGTGGTCACATGGGCGTACGGGACCGGGTTCGGGTGCAGTCCGGCGGCGACCAGGCCGGCGAAGTGCGCCATGTCGACCAGGAGCAGCGCCCCGACCTGGTCGGCGATGGCCCGGAACCGCTCGAAGTCCAGCTGCCGCGGGTACGCCGACCAGCCCGCGACGATCATCTTGGGCCGGTGCTCCTTGGCGAGGCGCTCCACCTCGTCCATGTCCACCAGGTGGTCGCGCGGACTCACCTGGTACGGAATCATCCGGAGGATGCGGCCCGAGTAGTTCAGGCGCATGCCGTGGGTGAGGTGGCCGCCGTGCGCGAGGTCGAGTCCGAGGACGGTGTCGCCGGGGTCCAGGAGCGCGAAGTAGGCGGCGATGTTGGCCTGCGCCCCCGAGTGCGGCTGCACATTGGCGAAGCGGGCGCCGAAGAGCTCCTTGGCCCGGTCGATCGCGAGCTGCTCGGTGACGTCGACGTGCCGGCAGCCCCCGTAGTAGCGGCGGCCCGGGTAGCCCTCGGCGTACTTGTTGGTGAGCACCGAGCCCTGGGCCTCGAGGACCGCGGGCGGCGCGAAGTTCTCCGAGGCGATCATCTCCAGGGTGGACCGCTGGCGGTCCAACTCGGCCTGGACCGCGGCGAACACCTCGGGGTCCAGGGCGGCGAGCGAGGTGGCGGCGGGGGAGTCGGAAGGGTTCATGTCTGCCTGCCTCCGAAGGGACGTGGCACGAGACCGGGTGGGGAGTACCGGAGCCGGACGGGGCGTACCGCGACCGGGTGGGGAGCACCGGGACCGGACCGGGGGTACCGGGACCGGGCCGTGAAAGAACCGGACCGCCGTCAGCCGCGCAGTCGCGTCATCGACGGGTCGAAGAGGGGCTCCTCGGTGACGACGACCGGGACGCGCCGGTCGAAGTAGCCGATGTCGAGGCGCTGCCCCGGGGTGGCCAGCCGGGCCGGGAGCCAGGCGTAGGCGATGGCCTTGCCGAGGGTGTGGCCAAAGGCCGCGCTGGTGACGTAGCCGACCGGTGCGGCGCCGTCGTACACCGGCTCGTTGCCGAGGACGGTGTCCCGCGGGTCGGCCGCGGTCAGGCAGGCCAGGCGGCGGCGGACCTCGCCGGAGCGGGCCTGGAGGGCGGCCCGGCCCAGGAAGTCGCCCTTGTCCTTCTTCACCGCGAAGCCGAGGCCCGCCTCGTAGGGGTCGTGCTCGTTGGTCATGTCGGTGCCGAAGGAGCGGTAGCCCTTCTCCAGACGCAGGCTGTTGAAGGCGCCGCGCCCCGCCGCGATCCCGCCGTACGGGCGGGCCGCCTCCCAGAGGGTGTCCCACAGCTTGAGGCCGAGGTCGGCCTCGGTGTACAGCTCCCAGCCGAGTTCGCCGACGTAGCTCAGCCGCATCGCCGTCACCGGGACCGTGCCGATGTGGGCCCGCTTGGCGCGGAAGTAGCGCAGCCCGGTGGCGGAGAAGTCGGCCTCGGTCAGCGGCTGGAGCACCTCGCGGGCCCTCGGCCCCCACAGCCCGATGCAGCAGGTGCCCGCGGTGATGTCGCGGACCTGCACCGAGCCGTCGCCGGGCAGATGGCGGGTGAGCCAGTCGAGGTCCAGGCTCCCGTTGACCCCGGCCTGGAAGTGCTCGCGGCCGAGCCGGGCCACCGTGATGTCGCTGCGGATGCCGCCGTCCTCGTCGAGCAGCAGCGCGTACGTCACCGAGCCGACCGACTTGTCGACATGAGCCGTCGTCAGGTATTCGAGGAAGGCGCCCGCGCCGGGCCCGGTGATCTCCAGGCGCTTGAGCGCGGTCATGTCGTACAGGGCGACGCCCTCCCGGGTGGCCAGCGCCTCGGCGCCCACGATCGGCGACCAGTGCCGGGCCGCCCAGTCGCCGGGTGCCGGGATCCGCCGGTCCGCCAGGAGCGCCTCGTTGGCCTCGTACCACTGGGGGCGCTCCCAGCCGGAGGCCTCCAGGAAGTGGGCGCCGAGCTCGCGCTGGCGGGTGTGGAAGGGGCTGAGCCGCAGCGGCCGCAGGGTGGCGGGCGGCTGGAGCGGGTGGACGATGTCGTAGACCTCGACGAAGTTCTGGCAGGAGCGGGCCCGTACGTACTCGGGGGAGAGCTGGTGCGGCTCGAAGCGGTTCAGGTCGCAGGCGTGCAGGTCGAAGGAGGAGCAGTAGCCGTCGACCAGCCACTCCGCCATCGCCAGGCCCACTCCGGCGGAGTGCGTGACCCACACCGCCTCGGCCACCCAGAAGCCCTTGGTCCGCGCGGACTCGCCGAGCAGCGGCAGCCCGTCGGCGGTGAAGGAGAAGAGCCCGTTGATCCCCTCCTTCAGCTCGGCCTCGCGGGTGGCCGGGAGCAGCGAGCGGGTCTCGGTCCAGGCCTCGGCGAAGTCGGCCTCGGTGAAGGGCTGTACCGAGGGCATCTCCTCGGCCTCGTCCACCGAGGCGATCTGGTCCACGGTCACCGGCATCGGCCGGTGGCCGTAGTAGCCGATGTCGAGCCGGTCCCAGCGGTCGCGGTAGTAGAGGTCCGCCTCCTGGTGGCGCAGGATCGGGCGGACGGCCTCCCGCTCCTGCCCGGCGAGTGCGGGGATCGGTCCGGTACGCGCCAGCTGGTGGGCCAGCGGCGTCAGCGGCAGCTCCGTCCCGGCCATCCGGGCGATCTTCGGGCCCCAGATGCCGGCGCAGCAGACGACGATCTCGGCGGGGAGTTCGCCCCGGTCGGTGACGACCGCGGTGACCCTGCCCTCCTCGCTGCGGATGTCGAGCACCTCGTGCCGGGCCAGGAAGCGCACCCCGCGCTCCTCGGCCCGCCGGATCTGGGCCGCCACCGCGGGCAGGGCCCGGGCCAGCCCGTCGGTGGGCACATGGAGCCCGCCGAGCACCCGCTCCCGGTCCACCAGGGGGTGCAGGCGCAGGCACTCCTCGGGCCCGACCACCCGGGACTCGACGCCCCAGGAGGTGAGCCAGCCCTGCCTGCGGTGCAGTTCGGCCAACCGCTCGGCGGTGGTGGCGAGTTCGAGCCCGCCGACCTGCTGGAAGCAGGACTCGCCGTCGACTTCGAGGGCGAGGAATTTCTCCACCGTGCGGCGGGCCATCTCCGTCATGGTCTTCGAGGAGTTGGCCTGGAAGACCAGACCGGGCGCGTGGGACGAGGATCCGCCGGTCGCCGGGAGCGGCCCCTGGTCGACCACGGTGATCTCGGTCCAGCCGCGGTGGGAGAGTTCGTCGGCCAGTGCCGCGCCTACGACACCGGCTCCGATGATGACCACGCGAGGCCCTGCCATCAACACACCTCCGTTGCTTTTGACGCAACAAGATTCAGGCTGCGCAACTCACAGTGAGGGCAGCCCGAGGCACTGTCAAGGGGGTCTCCGGCACCCCGGACGACTCCCTGCGGCCCTCTTGACCGCGGCGGCGCGGATCCTGACGATGTTGCACATCGGACACAGCGTTGCGCATCGCGCACTCACGGAGGGAGCGCCATGTCTCCTCGCCCCGACTCCGGACGCGAGTACGTCCTGACCTTCTCGTGTCCCGACCGGCCCGGCCTGGTGCACGCCGTCAGCGCCTTCCTGCTGCGGCACGGCGGCAACATCCTGGAGAGCCAGCAGTTCAACGACCCCGAGCGCGCACACTTCTTCATGCGGGTGCAGTTCACCGTGCCCGAGGGCCCGGGCTCCTCGGCCGAGGCCCTGCGCGCCGCCTTCGCGCGGGTCGCCGAGGGCCGCGGCATGAGCTGGGAGCTGTCGGGCGCGGCGGTGCCCAAGCGCACCCTGCTGATGGTCTCCCGCTACAGCCACTGCCTGAGCGACCTGCTCTCGCGCACCAGCACCGGGGAGCTCAACATCGACGTCCCGCTGATCGTCTCCAACCACCCGGACCTGGCGGGTCTCGCCCGCTCCTACGGGGTGCCCTTCCGGCACATCCCGGTCGGCCCGGACACCAAGGAGCGGGCGGAGGCCGAACTCCGGGCCGTCGTCGAGGACCTCGGCATCGAGACCGTCGTCCTGGCCCGCTATATGCAGATCCTCTCCGACGACCTCTGCAAGCACCTCGAAGGCCGGGCCATCAACATCCACCACTCCTTCCTGCCGAGCTTCAAGGGCGCGCGCCCCTACGCCCAGGCGCACGAGCGCGGCGTCAAACTCGTCGGCGCCACCGCGCACTTCGTCACCGGGGACCTGGACGAGGGCCCGATCATCGAGCAGGACGTCGTACGGGTCGGCCACGCGCTCGGCCCCGCCGACCTGGTCGCCGTCGGCCGGGACGTCGAGGCCACGGTGCTCGCCCGGGCGGTGCGGTGGCACGCCGAGAACCGGGTCGTCGTCAACGGCAAACGGACCGTGGTGCTGCGCTGAGCCTCCCGCGGGCGCCCGGCACGCGCCCCGTGCGCACCGGGCGCCTCCCCTTTGCCCTGTTTGCCCAGGGCGCTCGCGCGGGGCGGCTCCGCTCGGCCACACGCACGTCACGGAAGCATCGCGGCCCAGAAACTTTGCCGCCGTGATCGCGGTGCCTTCTCCGGTCACGCGTATGGTTGCGCCATGAGCAACCAGACGGCAGCAGGCGATTCCGGGTCCCCGGCCCCCGGCGGCGTCCAGTCGGTCGACCGGGCGGTGAGCGTCCTGGAGATTCTGGCTCAGCGCGGTGAGGCGGGCGTCAGCGAGGTGGCCGCCGAGATCGACGTCCACAAGTCCACGGCCTTCCGCCTCCTCGGCGCCCTGGAGTCACGCGGACTCGTGGACCAGACGGCGGAGCGCGGCAAGTACCGGCTCGGCTTCGGCATCGTGCGCCTCGCGGGCGCGGTCACCCGGCGCTTCGACATCACCAAGGAGGGCCGGCCCGTCTGCGAGCGGCTGGCCGAGGTCTTCGGCGAGACGGTCAACATCGCGGTCCTGGAGGAGCACCACGCGATCAACGTCTACCAGGCGCTCGGCCCGGCCGCCGTCGCCGCCCAGAACTGGGTGGGCCGGCTGACCCCGCTGCACGCGACCTCCAGCGGCAAGGCGATGCTCGCCCACCTCCCTCGCGAGCAGCGCACCAAGCTCCTCGCGGCGGCGGGCATGCCCAAGCTCACCCAGCGCACCCTGACCGCGAAGACCAAGCTGGAGAAGGACCTCGAACTGATCCGGGAGAGCGGCTACGCGGTCACCCTGGAGGAGTTCGAGGCCGGCCTGCACGCGATGGCCGCGGTGATCCGCACCCCCGACAGCGAGCCCCTCGCCGCGCTCAGCGCCTCGGGCCCGGCCTACCGCTTCACCGAGGAGCGCATGCACGAGCTGGCGCCCCAACTCCTCGCGGGCGCCGCCGAGATCAGCAACCGCATGGGGCAGATGGAGCAGCTGGACTGAGCGCGGCGCCCGCGCGCCCTGCCCAGGTCCCTCCCGGTCGCCTCACTCCCCGATACGCCCCCGCACCCAGTCGTGGAACTCGGCGAGGTGGTGCTCGCTGGGCACCAGGACGCCGCCGCCCGCGTAGCCCCGGGAGCTCATGGCGGGCTGGCAGCGCTCACAGGCGTCGAAGTCCTGCCGGTTGACCCGGTCGAAGAGCTCCACCGAACGCGTCAGGTCCCTGCCCTGCGCCACCACCTCCGGCAGGTACAGCCACTCGCACTCGACGAGCGTGCGGTCCGGGGCCAGCGGATACATCCGGTGGAAGATGACATGGTCGGGTACGAGGTTGACGAAGACCTGCGGCCGCACGGTGATCGCGTAGTAGCGGCGGTCCTGCTCCGCCGCGACGGTGGGTATCCGCTCCAGGCCCGCCGAGCCGTCCACGGTGAACCCCTCCGCCTCCTTCGCGAAGGCGGCGCCGTGCCCCACGTAGAACTGCGCCGCGAAGCCGTCCGCGAACTCCGGGAGCACCTCGGTGAGTTCGGGGTGGATGGTGGCGCAGTGGTAGCACTCCATGAAGTTCTCGACGATCAGCTTCCAGTTGGCCCGTACGTCGTAGCTGATCCGCTTGCCGGTCTCCAGGCCCGCGAGGTCGTAGCGGGCGATCGCCTCGCCGTCGCCGAGGCGGGCGGTGACGGCCGCCATCACCTCCTCCTCGAAGGAGCCCGGCCGCTCGGCCAGGTTCACCCACACATAGCCGAGCCACTCGCGCACCTGCACCCGGCCGAGCCCGTAGTCGCGGCGGTCGACATCGGCCATGCTCGTCAGGTTCGGCGCCGCGATCAGCTCGCCCTGGAGGTTGTAGGTCCAGGCGTGGTACGGGCACTGGAAGGCCCGCCGGACCGTGCCCGACTCCTCGGTGCACAGCCGGGCGCCGCGGTGGCGGCAGACGTTGAGGAAGGCGCGCACCCCCTGGTCGCGGCCCCGGGCCACCAGGACGCTCTCGCGCCCGACGGTCACGGTGCGGAAGGCGCCGGGGGCGGCGAGGTCGGCGGAGCGCACCGCGCAGAACCACGAGGTCTCGAAGATGTGCTCCTGCTCCCGTGCGAAGACCTCGGGGCTGGTGTAGTAGGTGCCCGGCAGGGTGGCGATGAGGCTCTGGGTCCGGCTGCTTGTCGTCACGGTGCACTCCTCACTTACACGATGGGGTCGTCCCTACGACGGGGGAAGTCAGGGCGGACCGCCCCCGCCGCCCCGGCGGGCGGGGCGGCGGGGACGGTGGCCGGGGCGGCGCGTCAGCCGGCCGCCTGCGGGGGAGGGGTCACAGCACGGCGGGCTGCTGCGGCACGCGGGCCCCGGCCAGCTGGCGGCGCCACCGCATGAAGGAGCGCGTCCTGTTCACCCCGAGCGCCCCCACCGGGCGCCCGGCCTGCCGGTAGACGGCGAGGAAGCTGCGGTCGTCCACCGCGCCCTCCTCGATCGCCACGCTGTCGGCGGGGCCGGTGTGCCCGGTGAACTGGATCCGCACCCCGTACTGGTCGGACCAGAAGTAGGGCGGCCGGGGCAGTTCCCCGCCCGCCGTGCCGCCGGAGAGCAGGGTGGCCACGGCGGCCGGGGCGCGGTCCCGGGCGCCGGACCAGTGCTCCACCCGGCGGCCGGTGCCGAGCAGCGGGTCGTACCAGGAGGCGCAGTCGCCCACGGCGACGACACCCGGCACCGAGGTGGCACCCGCGGCCGTGCACACCACGCCGTCGCCGAGCGCCACCGAGGAGCCGTGGAGCCAGTCGGTGCAGGGGCGCGAGCCGATGCCGAGGACGACGATGTCGGCGGGTACGGTGCGCCCGTCCGCGAGGACCACCCCGCTCACCCGGTCGGTCCCGGTGAGGCCCTGTACGCCCGTCCCGCAGAGCATCCGCACCCCGTGGTCCACGTGGAGCAGGGAGACGGCGCGGCCCATGGCGGTGCCGAGCACCCCGGCGAGCGGGGCCGGGCCGGACTGGACCAGGGTGACGTCCATGCCGAGTCCGCGCGCGGTCGAGGCGACCTCCGCGCCGACGAAGCCGCCGCCCACCACGACCAGGCGTCCGCCCCCGCGCAGATCACGGCGCAGGGCGCGGGCGTCGTCGAGGGTGCGCAGCAGGTGGACGCCGGGCAGCCGCCGCGCGCCCGGGAGTTCGCGTGCCGAGGCGCCGGTGGCCAGCACGATGCCGTCGGCCCTGAGGGTGGACCCGTCGTCGAGGCCGAGGGTGCGGCTCGGCCCGTCCAGGGCGGTCGCCCGGGTGCCGAGGAGCCACTGCGCGCCGAGGTCCTCGTCCTCGGCCTCCAGGGACAGGGCCTCCTCGTCGATGCTTCCGGCGAGGAACTCCTTGGAGAGCGGGGGCCGGTCGTAGGGGCGGTGCGCCTCCTCGCCGATGATCAGCAGGCGTCCCGCGTAGCCCTGCTTGCGCAGGGCCCGGGCGGCGGAAAGACCTGCCAGTGATGCTCCGACAATGGCCACACTCTTCATGTCGCGCCTCCTGCGACAGGGCCGCGGCCTGCGGCGAAGGGAAGGTTCGGAACGGCGTCCGACAGCACCAGGTGGATCGTCTCCCCCTCGATCACCACCTGGTGGGTGCGTACCGGAAGCCGGGCCGGCGGGACGTCGGCCTGCCCGGTGCGCAGGTCGAACTTCGAGGCGTGCAAGGGGCATTCGACCGCGCACCCCTCCAACCAGCCCTCCGCGAGGGAGGCGTCCTGGTGGGTGCAGGTGTCGTCGATCGCGTAGAACTCGCCGTCCTCGGTGTGGAACACCACGACGGGGGGCTTGGTGTCGAGCCGGAAGGCTTCGCCTCGCGGAAGATCGGCGAGACGGCACACGGGAATCATCATGACACTCCGGTGCGTATAGTGAAACAGATTGCGAGCCGCGCAACGCCAGTGTGGAGACGCCCCCATACCTTGTCAAGGAGCTGCCCGCCCTTCCTTGCCCGGACGGACGCGGGGCCGGACCCGGGGGCTCGGACCTCGTAAAAGCCCAGCTCACAGCGGGAGTTGACGCTCCGGCGCGCGGCCGCCGAGGGTGCGGAAGGCCAGGACAGGGCGGGGAAGTCTGTCTCAAACTACGGGTTCTGTTGCGTAATGCGAGCCGCCGGTGCCCCGTGCGGACAGACGAAAGCCCCCGGACCGGGGAGGGTCCGGGGGCGGTGACGATCGGCGGGCCGGCCGGGGCCGGTCTCAGTCGATGCAGATGAAGAGCACGCAGATTCCGGAGGGGTCCGTCGCCGGGGGATCGCTCGGCTCCGTGGTGGAGGGCGGCGGAGTGGTCGGCGGTGTCGTCGGCGGCGGGGTGGTGCCCGGCGACTGCGGCGGCTCCTCGGTCGGCACCGGGTCGGTGTGCTCGGGACGCTCCGGCGTGGCCGAGGACGGCTTCGCGGAGGGCGTGCCCTGCGGGTGGTCGGCGGAGCGGTGCGCGCGGCTCGGCGAACCGGCCTCCGCGGGCCGGGAGCGGGCCTGCTCCGAGGCGTGCCCGCCGGACTCCTGCACGGGCCGCGTCGAGGTCCGGCTGTCCGGTTCCTGTGTCGCCGAGGGGCCGGAGCCGGGCGTGCCCGAGGAGGGCGCGGTGACCGGCTCGGGCGGGGTGGCGGCATGCGAGGAGCCCGGGGCGGACTTGCCGGGGAGCGCGGCGATGGTGAAGCCGCCGCCGATGAAGGCGAAGGCGGTCGCCGCGGCGGCCCGGCGCTTGTTCTTCCGCCAGCGCTCCTGCTGGCGGCGCCGGGCGGCCCGGCCGAGGCCCGATGCGGCGCTCGCTTCCGGCGGTCGGCCCTGCGCCGCCGTGGCGGCGGAGGCCCCGGCGGCGGCTTCCACCGCGGGCTCCGGGAAGTCCAGGTGCTCGGCCGGGGCGGACGGGTCCAGGGCCTCGTAGGGGGCCATGGTGGCGGTGGCCGCGGCGCCGGACGAGCCGTACGGCGCGATGTCCGGGGCGTAGGCGCCGCAGCCAGGGCAGACGAGGGCCCCGTTGAGCGTGCGGCGGCAGGTGTCGCAGTAATCCATCCGCGCTCTTTCTCTGACTGGTGTCGCGCCAGCGGGGGCCGACCATCGGTGAAGGGGACTCCCGCGCGGGAGCCGGTGTGGAGGAGGAACGGGGGAGCAACGCTAATGGCAGCCGCGGGGCCGAGAGCTCACTCTGTGTGATGCTCTTGCGAAGATCTCTGGGGAATCGCGCACCCTTCGGACGTGTCGGTCGAGGGGCCCGAAAGGCGCCCGGAGCCCGTCGAGTGCCGCGTTGCGGCCACCGCCTCCGGGGCGCGCCGCAAACTCCGGTGACGCGGGAGGGGCCGCCGTGCGACCATCTTCGAGCGACGCCGCCGCCCGGTCCGTACCGGTACGGCACCGGGGCACCCGGGAATCCACGGGGCGTCCCGGACGTTGTCACAGCAGGCGGAGAAGTCCCTTCCGCTGTCCCATTCGCACTGCGTAAGGATCCAATGACCTCCTCCTCTTCCCTCCCCCAGGCCGCACAGAGCTCCGCTCGGACTTCCGTCGATGGACTCGCCAAGGACCTACGGGCCGATGCCCTGATGGAAGAGGACGTCGCCTGGAGCCACGGCATCGACACCGAGCGGGACGGCGCGCAGTACGACCGCTCCGACCGCGCCGCGCTGCGCCGCGTCGCCGGACTCTCCACCGAACTGCAGGACGTCACCGAGGTCGAGTACCGGCAGCTGCGCCTGGAGCGCGTGGTCCTGGTCGGCGTCTGGACCACCGGCACCTCCCAGGAGGCGGAGAACTCCCTCGCGGAGCTGGCCGCCCTCGCGGAGACCGCGGGCGCGCTCGTCCTCGACGGCGTCATCCAGCGTCGCGACAAGCCCGACGCGGCCACCTACATCGGCTCCGGCAAGGCCCGCGAGCTGCTCGACCTCGTCCTGGAGAGCGGGGCGGACACCGTCATCTGCGACGGTGAGCTGTCCCCGGGCCAGCTGATCCACCTCGAAGACGTCGTCAAGGTCAAGGTCATCGACCGTACGGCCCTGATCCTCGACATCTTCGCGCAGCACGCCAAGTCCCGTGAGGGCAAGGCCCAGGTGGCGCTGGCGCAGATGCAGTACATGCTGCCCAGGCTGCGCGGCTGGGGCCAGTCCCTGTCCCGTCAGATGGGCGGCGGCAAGGGCGGCGGCCTCGCCACCCGCGGTCCCGGTGAGACCAAGATCGAGACGGACCGGCGGCGGATCCGCGAGAAGATGGCGAAGATGCGCCGGGAGATCGCGGAGATGAAGACCGGCCGCGAGATCAAGCGCCAGGAGCGCCGCCGCAACAAGGTGCCCTCGGTCGCCATCGCCGGATACACCAACGCGGGCAAGTCCTCGCTGCTCAACCGGCTGACCGGCGCGGGTGTGCTGGTGGAGAACGCGCTGTTCGCCACCCTCGACCCGACCGTGCGCCGGGCCGAGTCGCCGAGCGGGCGGCTCTACACCCTCGCGGACACCGTCGGCTTCGTCCGGCACCTTCCGCACCACCTGGTGGAGGCCTTCCGCTCCACCATGGAGGAGGTCGGCGACAGCGATCTCATCCTGCACGTGGTGGACGGCTCGCACCCGGCCCCCGAGGAGCAGCTCGCGGCCGTCCGCGAGGTGGTCCGGGACGTCGGCGCCACCAAGGTCCCCGAGATCGTGGTGGTCAACAAGGCGGACGCCGCCGACCCGCTCGTCCTGCAGCGGCTGCTGCGCCAGGAGAAGCGGGCCCTGGTGGTCTCGGCCCGCACCGGCCAGGGCATCGCGGAGCTGCGCGCCCTGATCGACGCCGAACTCCCGCGCCCCGAGGTCGAGGTGACCGCCCTGGTGCCGTACGCGCTCGGCCGCCTGGTGGCCCGCGCGCACGACGACGGCGAGGTGATCTCCGAGGAGCACACCCCGGAGGGCACCCTGCTGAAGGCGCGGGTGCACGAGGAACTCGCCGCGGAGCTGGCGCCGTACACCCCGGCCGCCGCGGGCTGAGCCCCGGCGCACCCCGGCAGTACGAGGGCCCGCACCCCCCATCGGGAGTGCGGGCCCTTCGCCGGGCGCGCGGGCTACTGCGAGCCGTACTTCTCGCTCATCATGTCGTAGACGCTCTTGGCGCCCTGGCCGAGCTGCGGTCCGGCCAGCCAGCTGTTGTCCGCCGGGCCCATCGAGGTGTTGGAGACCAGCTGCGACTTGCCGTTCACCGCACGGAACCAGCCGCCGCCGGAGGAGCCGCCGGTCATGGTGCAGCCGATCCGGTACATGGTCGGCAGCTGGGCGCCGATGGACAGATTGCCGGGACGGTCGAGGCACTTGTGCATGACCTGGCCGTCGTAGGGCGGGGCCGCCGGGTAGCCCCAGGCGCCCATGGTGCCGATCTCGCGGGCCTCGGGCACGGTGAAGTCGACGTCGAGCGCGTTGCCGACCGTCTCCTCCAGGGACTTGGTGCCCTGCTCGGGCTTGACGTGCATCACCGCGTAGTCGTAGGCGAAGGCGTCGCTGCCGGAGTGCGCGCCGCCCTCGATCCACTCGTTGGAGGTGGCGACCCAGTCGGCCCAGAACTGGCCGTAGGGCTGGATCTCCTGCTGGGTGGCGCTCTGCAGCGCGGCGCCCTGCTTGCCGTTGTCGTTGTACGAGGGCACGAAGGCGATGTTGCGGTACCAGCCGCCCTGGGCACCGGCGTGCACGCAGTGGCCCGCGGTCCACACCAGGTTGGACTTACCGGGGTTGCGCGGGTCCTTCACGACCGTGCCGGAGCAGACCATCGAGCCCTCGGGGGAGTCGAAGAAGATCTTCCCGACCGGGGCCGCGTAGTCGTGGTACGGCGTCTTCTCGCGCTTGGCCTGCACGGGCTGCGGGTCGGGGTCGCTGTAACCGCCGTCGCCGTAGGAGCTCTTGGCGGCGAGCGTGGTGCCCGGGTCCTTGGCCTTCTCCATCCGGTCGGGCTTCCACAGCCCCTCGATCACCGGATTGACGAAGTCCTTGGCCTCCCGCAGCCACTTGTCCCTGTCCCAGTTCTTCCAGCCGCCGTTCGCCCACTTGTCGGCGTCGATGCCGCGCTCCTTGAGGCGCTCCTTCAGATTGCCGGGCAGCTGGACCTTGTCGCCCTCGGTGCCCTGCGAGGCGGCGCCGGACGGCTTGTCCGCGGCCGAGGTGTCGTCGTCGCCCCCGCCGCAGCCGGTCGCGGTGAGCGACAGGGCGGCGATCAGGCCCGTGGCGGCGACCGTCAGGCGCCGGCCCCGGGAGAAGGGCGATCGTATGGAACGCATGGTGCGAAAACCCCCGTGTGTACCGAAAAGTGTCATGTGCTGGTCAGGGCGTGGCCTGATCGAGTCCTCGGCCCCCTGCCCCGCGGGCCCTACTATGCCGGGCCGA
Source organism: Streptomyces physcomitrii (assembly GCF_012273655.1). Lineage (GTDB taxonomy): Bacteria > Actinomycetota > Actinomycetes > Streptomycetales > Streptomycetaceae > Streptomyces > Streptomyces physcomitrii. The sequence goes on from NZ_JAAWWP010000009.1 coordinate 95,982, forward strand.
TCGAGGACGAACCGGGGCGGGGTGGTGAAGATCTGGCAGTCGGCCACCCCGCCCCGGCCCGGTCCCGCGCCCTGCCTACCGGCCGGCGTACTTCTTGCTCACGGCCTCGTACACGCCCTTGGCCTCCTTGCCCAGGCGCGGACCGGCCAGCCAGCCCGAAGTCACCGGGCCGATCGAGGTGTTGGAGACCAGCGCGGGCTTGCCGTCCGAGCCGGTGGCGAGCCAGCCGCCGCCGGAGGAGCCGCCGGTCATGGTGCAGCCGATCCGGTACATCGTCGGCTGCGCCTCGGCCAGCGAGAGGCGGCCCGGCTTGTCGGCGCAGGAGAAGAGCTTCTGCCCGTCGTAGGGAGGCGCGGCCGGGTAGCCCTTGGCCTTCAGCGACGCGATCTTCGGGACCGCCGGGGCGTCGAAGTCGACCGGCACCGCCGAACCGACCGTCTCCTCCAGGGACTTGCCCTCCTTGCCCTTCTCCGGGGTCACATGGATGACCGCGAAGTCGTACGGCGCGCCCTCGCCGCCGACCGGACCGCCCTGCTCGATCCACTGGTCCGAGGTCTGCACCCAGTCACCCCACCAGACGCCGTAGGGGGCGATCTCCTCGCGGGTGGCCCGCTCCAGCTCCGAGGTCGGCTTCGCGTCGTTGTTGTACGAGGGCACGAAGGCGATGTTGCGGTACCAGCCGCCCTCCTTGCCCGCGTGCACGCAGTGACCCGCGGTCCACACCAGGTTGGACTTGCCGGGGTGCGCCGGGTCCTTCACCACGGTCGCCGAGCAGACCATCGAGCCCTTGGGGGAGTCGAAGAGCAGCTTCCCGGCCTCGGCCGCGTTGCCGTGGTAGGGCGCGGCCGCCGCCTCGGCCTTGACCGGCGACGGGGTCGGGTCGGTGACGCCCTGGTCGCCGGAGATGTCGTTCTCGTCGACGTCCTTCTCCGGCGGGTTGGCGTCACGCATCCGGTCCGGGTCCCACAGCCCGTCGATGATCGGGTTGATGAAGTCCTTGGCCTCGCGGAGCCACTTGTCCCGGTCCCAGTTCTTCCAGTCGCCGTTCTTCCAGGAGTCCAGGTCGATCCCGCGCTCCTTGAGCCGGTCCCGGATGTCCGCCGGAATCCCGTCGTGCTCGCTGTGGCCCGGGTCCGAGGCGGTGGGGCTGCTCTCGCCGCCCGCGTTGTCGTCCTCGGGTCCGCAGGCGGTCGCGGTCAGGGCAAGTGCCGCACCGAGGGCGAGACTTGCCGCCACCGGGGTTCTGCGGCGCGCGGGGCCTCCCCTGCGCGCGGCGAAGAGCGGGCGTATGGATCGCATGGAGTTGACTCCCCCTGGCTGAAATGAGACGCACCCGCCGGACGGCGGGGCCCCGGCGGACCGGGCGCCGTCCGGCTCTGTGCTGCTGAACGGCCACCCACACTATGCCGGGGCCGTTCGCGGGTTCCGACGGGACGGCAACGGTTCCGTCACGACAAGGATCTTCCGGCCACCCGTGATCCCCCGGCGGATGCGTCGTTGTAGGGGCGGGGGGTCCGCCACCGGTGCCCGGCCCTCCGCGCTGAGCGAAGGCGCAGGCGGCGCCGGTGCGCAGCAGGGGAGGACGAGGACCCGTGGCGCTGACCGAGCCCGCGCACACCCCAGGGCCCCGCGAGCCCGGCCCGCTCCGGAGCGAGGAGCCCGCGGCCGGGCGCCCGCGGCGCCCCCGTGGACACGGCACCGAGCCGGGCGCCCTGCCGATCGTGCCGGTGCGCGCCCGCGGGCTCACCGTGGAGGGCGCCGACGGCCGCCGCTACCTGGACTGCCTCTCCGGCGGGGGCGCGCTCGCCCTCGGACACAACCACCCCGTGGTGCTCGCGGCGATCCGGGACGTCCTCGACTCCGGCGAACCCCTCCAGGCGGCCGGTCTGACCAGCCGCCTCCAGGACGCCTTCGTCACCGAACTGTTCAGGACACTGCCGCCGGATCTCGCCGGCCGGGCCCGGGTGCGGTTCTGCTCCCCGGCCGGCGCCCGGGCGGCCGCCGCGGCCCTGCGCCTGGTCCGCCCGGCCACCGGCCGCTCCACGCTCCTCACCTTCGCCGATGCCCGACCGGACTCCTGCGCGGACGACTTGGCCGGTGCCGAGGTGATCCGGCTGCCCGCCCCGCGCGAGCACCCGGGAGACCCGGAGGCCGCCGGACTCCGGGAGGCCGAGGCGCTGCTCACCGGGGCCGGAGGCCGGGCGGGCGGCATCGCGGGCGTACTCCTCGCCCCCGTCCGGGACGAGGGCGGCACCCCCTCCGCCCAGGACGCGTGGCTGCGCCGACTGCGCGCGCTCACCGCCGCCCACGGCGTCCCGCTGCTCTCCGACGAGACCAGGACCGGCCTCGGCCGCACCGGGACCTTCTGGGGCGTCGAGCACAGCGGGGTGGTCCCGGACGTGATGGTCCTCGCCGGCGCCCTCGGCGGCGGTCTGCCGCTCGCCGCCCTCGTCCACCGCGCGGAGTACGACGGCGAACTCCCCGACTCCGCCTGCCCGTTCCGCGCCAACCAGCTCGCCCTGGCCGCGGGCGCCGCCACCCTGGCCCACATCCGCCGGGCCGGTCTCGCCGACCGGGCGGCGCGACTCGGCGGGTACCTCCTCGGGCGGCTCCGGTCGCTCGCGGACGGGTTCGAGGCCATGGGGGAGGTCCACGGCCGGGGCCTGATGATCGGGATCCCGCTCCTCACCCCGGGCGGCACCGCGGGCGAGCCCCCGGCCCCCGCGCCCCGGCTCGCCCGCCGGGTCCGGTCCGCCTGCCTCGCCCGCGGCCTCCTGGTCGGACTCGGCGGCCCCGACTCCTCGGTCGTACGGCTGCTTCCGCCGCTCACCCTCACCGAGGAGCAGACCGCGGCCGTGCTCGACCGGCTCGCCGAAGCCCTGTCCGCGGCCCTCACCGCGCCCGCGGACCGCACCTTTCCCACACCCCCGAGGTAGACCCCGTGAACGCCACGCCCTCATCCGACGGCACCCCCCGCAAGCCCGGCCGGGAGGAGTACGGCCCGCCCGGTGCCGCCGTGCCCCGGCAGGCGGCCGGACCGCGCCCCGTACCGGCGCACCCCGCCCGGGAGGTGCCCGGGCAGGCGGGCGCCGACCTCCTCGACCACCCCGACGCCCGGCTCGCCGCGCAGGGCGCCGCGGCCGAGAACCTGCTGCGCTGCTGGGTGCGCGAGCGGCATCCGGCCGAGCCCGAGGGCGGCGTCCTGCGGCTTCCGCTGCCCGCGACTGGCACCGCCCTGCTGGTGCCGGTGCACTACTGGTCGGCCTGCGGCTGGCACCGCTTCGGGCTGCCGCGCCTGGAGGGTGCCCCGGCCGCCGCGCCCCCGCTCGACGCGGTCGCCCTCGCGGCGCTGCTCGGCGCGGAGGGCGCCGAGGCCGCGCCCGCCGAGCAGGGCCGGGTGCCGGGCCAGGGCGCCGGGCGCCGCCCCGCCCTGCCGTCACCGGACGCCACCGACCTCGTCGCCAGGGTCGCCGACTCGGTGCGCCGCACCGCCGGATTCCTCGCCGGCCGCCGGGCCCGCCCCGGCGACCAGCCCGACCTCTTCCTCGCCGCCGAGCAGTCCCTCGTCCTCGGGCACCCCCTGCACCCCGCGCCGAAGAGCAGGGAGGGCTTCTCCGAGGCCGAGGGGGAGCGGTACGCGCCCGAACTGCGCGGCAGTTTCCCCCTGCACTGGATCGCCGCCCACCACTCGGTGCTGCGCGCCGACTCCGCGTGGACCGAGCGCGGCCGGGCGGTACCCGCCGAGACCCTCGCCGCCCGGCTCGGCGGCCGGGACCTCGTACTGCCGGAAGGATTCGCCGCCGTGCCCGCGCACCCCTGGCAGATCCGGGAACTGCGCCACCGGGAGGACGTCGGCGCCCTCTTCTCCGCGGGGCTGCTCCTCGACCTCGGGGCGCACGGCGACCCCTGGAGCCCCACCTCCTCGGTGCGCACCGTCTACCGCACCGGCGCCCCCGCCATGCTCAAGCTCTCGCTCGGCGTGCGGATCACCAACTCCCGCCGCGAGAACCTGCGCAAGGAACTCCACCGCGGGGTCGAGGTGCACCGGCTGCTGCGCGGCGGGCTCGCGGCGCGCTGGCGGCAGCGGCACCCCGGCTTCGACATCGTGCGCGACCCCGCCTGGCTCGGTATCGACGGACCGGACGGCACGCCCGTCACCGGGCTCGATGTGATGATCCGGCACAACCCCTTCGGCCCCGGCGACGACGTGGCCTGCGTCGCGGGCTTCCTCGCCCCGCGCCCCGTCGGAGACGGCACCGGCCCGCTGCGCTCCCGCCTCGCCGAGACCGTCGGCCGCCTCGCGGCCCGCACCGGGGCACCCCTGCACGCGGTCTCCGCCGAATGGTTCCTGCGCTATCTGGAACAGGTCGTACGGCCCGTGCTCTGGCTGGACGGCGAGGCGGGCATCGCCCTGGAGGCGCACCAGCAGAACACCCTGCTGCTCCTCGACCCGGAGGGCTGGCCCGCGGGCGGCCGCTACCGCGACAACCAGGGCTACTACTTCCGCGAGTCCAGACGGGCCGAACTCTCCGCGCTGCTCCCCGGCGTCGGCGAGGCCGGGGACACCTTCGTCGCCGACGCCGTGACCGACGAGCGCTTCGCCTACTACCTCGGCATCAACAACGTCCTCGGCCTCATCGGCGCCTTCGGCTCCCAGGGCCTGGCCGAGGAGGAACTCCTGCTCGCCGCCTTCCGCCGCTTCCTCACCGAGGCGGTGGGCAGCGGACGTTCGGCCCTGCCCGCCCAGCTCCTGGAGGCGCCCGTACTGCGCTGCAAGGCGAACCTGCTCACCAGGCTGCGCGGACTGGACGAACTGGTCGGCCCGGTCGACACCCAGTCCGTCTACGTCACCCTCGCCAACCCCCTGCTGCCCTGACCCCGCCGCCGTTCCCGGCCGTCCCCGAGGAGCCCGCCGTGCCCCCTGCCGAAGCCGGTACGAGTCCCGGCGCCCCCGCCGCCTCGGGGCCCCGGGCCCCGGTGGTTGCGGACACCGCGGGCCCCGAGGACACCCTCGAACTGCGGCTGCCCGCCGAGTTCACCCAGCTCTTCCTCTCCCGCCCGGCCGGGCCCGCCGCCGGATCAGCGGGCGAGGACCTGCTCGACGGGGTCGCCGGATGGGGGCCCGCCCGTACCGCCTTCGGCGAGTTCCAGCTCGAACCGGTGCGCCCGGAGCGGGACCTGGCGCTCCTGAGCCGGTGGATGAACGACCCCGCCGTGGACGAGTTCTGGGAACTGGCGGGACCCGAGGAGACCACCGCCGCGCATCTGCTGCCCCAGCTCCAGGGCGACGGCCGCAGCCTGCCCTGCCTGGGACTCCTGGACGGCGCCCCCATGAGCTACTGGGAGCTCTACCGGGCCGACCTCGACCCGCTGGCCCGCCACTACCCGGCCCGCCCGCACGACACCGGCGTCCATCTGCTCATCGGCGCGGTGGGCGACCGCGGCCGGGGCCTCGGGAGCACCCTGCTGCGCGCCGTCGCCGACCTCGTCCTCGCGCACCGCCCCCGCTGCACCCGGATCCTCGCCGAGCCGGACCTGCGCAACACGCCTTCCGTGGCGGCCTTTCTGAGCGCCGGGTTCCGGCTGAGCGCCGAGGTCGACCTCCCCGGCAAGCGCGCCGCCCTGATGGTGCGCGAACGCGCCCTGCGCTCCGCCCTGACCCCGCTCCGGTAGCGAACCGCCCGGTCCCGGTGGCGGCCGGGGCTCAGCAGGGAACCGGCCGCTTCTCCCGGAACCACCGCCGCTCCGCCTCGCTCCCGGTCGGCGGCGGGCGCGGCCGGTTCGGCGCGGACACCGGGCGGTGAGGGGGTGGACGAGGACCGGGCGCTCGCCGAACTGTCCACCCTGGTCGGGGCGCTGGTCCTCTCCCGGGCCAGCGCGGGCGAGGAGATCTCGGAGCGCATCCTCACGGCTCGTCCTCGACCGGCTCACCCGCGAGGACGGGCCGGGGGACTGACCTCCGGGCTGTCGGGCCGCCGGGCTGCCGGGTCGCCGGGCTGCCGGTCGCTCAGGGCTGTCCGCCGGTCCGCTCCGTACGGCCTGACTGCCTGGCTGCCCGCCCTGTCCACCGGTCCGCGCCCTCCGGCCGACCGCCGGACCGCCCCTTCCCGCGGGCCTCCGGCCGCCCGCCGCCGCGGCCCGGCCGGCCACCCGGGACGCCCTCCCACACGCCGGTTCGAACCCCTCCCCGCCTCCGGTGCACGGGGCCCGGGAGGCGGGCGCGCTGTCGGTGCCACGTCGTAGGCTGGTCGCCCTATGACGTCCTCGCGCCCCACACTCCCCGAGCTTCTGCACGCCGCCGTCGAAGCGGTCGGCGGCACCGAGCGACCCGGCCAGGTGACCATGGCCGAAGCCGTCGGCGACGCCATCGACGACGGCTCCCACCTGCTGATCCAGGCGGGCACCGGCACCGGCAAGTCCCTCGGCTACCTGGTCCCCGCGCTGGCCCACGGCGAGCCGGTGGTCGTCGCCACCGCGACCCTGGCCCTGCAGCGCCAGCTGGTCCAGCGCGACCTGCCGCGCACCGTGGACGCGCTCCATCCGCTGCTGCGCCGCAGGCCCGAGTTCGCGATGCTCAAGGGCCGCTCGAACTACCTGTGCCTGCACCGGCTGCACGAGGGCATGCCGCAGGAGGAAGAGGAGGGCCTCTTCGACCAGTTCGAGGCCGCCGCGCCCTCCAGCAAGCTCGGCCAGGATCTGCTGCGGCTGCGCGACTGGTCCGACGAGACCGAGACCGGCGACCGCGACGACCTCACCCCCGGCGTCTCCGACCGGGCCTGGGCGCAGGTCGCGGTCTCCTCCCGCGAGTGCCTGGGCGCGAGCCGCTGCGCGTACGGCGCCGAGTGCTTCGCGGAGAACGCCCGCGAGCGCGCCAAGCTCTCCGACGTGGTCGTCACCAACCACGCCCTGCTCGCCATCGACGCCATCGAGGGCGCCCCGGTGCTGCCCAAGCACGGCGTCCTCATCGTCGACGAGGCGCATGAACTCGTCTCCCGGGTGACCGGCGTGGCCACCGGTGAGCTGACCCCGGGCCAGGTCAACCGGGCGGTCCGCCGCGCCGCCAAACTGGTCGACGAGAAGATCGCCGACCAGATGCAGACCGCCGCCGAGGGCTTCGAGCGCCTCATGGAGCTGGCCCTGCCCGGCCGCCTCGAAACCGTCCCCGAGGACCTCTCGTACGCGATGCTGGCGATGCGGGACGCCGCCCGCAATGTGGTCTCCGCGCTCGGCCGGACCCGCGACAAGTCCGTGCAGGACGAGGACGCGGTCCGCAAGATGGCGCTCGCCTCCATGGAGACCGTGCACGATGTCGCGGAGCGGATCACCCACGGCTCGGAGTACGACGTCGTCTGGTACGAGCGCCACGACCGCTTCGGCGCCTCGGTGAAGGTCGCCCCCATGTCCGTCTCCGGGCTGCTGCGCGAGAAGCTGTTCGCGGAGCGCTCGGTGGTGCTCACCTCCGCCACCCTCAAGCTCGGCGGCGACTTCAACGGCGTCGGCGCCTCCCTCGGCCTCGCCCCGGAGGGCACGGTCACCCCCGAGGGCACCGAGGACACCCCCGCCCCGGTGTGGAAGGGCCTCGACGTCGGCTCGCCCTTCGACTACCCGAGGCAGGGCATCATGTACGTGGCCTCGCACCTCTCCCGGCCCGCCCGGGACGCGGACCGGCGCGACATGCTCGACGAACTGACCGAGCTGATCCAGGCGGCGGGCGGCCGCACCCTCGGCCTCTTCTCCTCGATGCGCGCCGCCCAGCTCGCCGCGGAGGAACTGCGCACCCGCATCCCGGAGTTCCCGATCCTGCTCCAGGGCGAGGAGACCCTCGGCGAGCTGATCAAGAACTTCGCGGCGGACGAGAAGACCTGCCTCTTCGGCACCCTCTCGCTCTGGCAGGGCGTCGATGTCCCGGGCCCCGCCTGCCAGTTGGTGGTGATGGACAAGATCCCCTTCCCGCGTCCCGACGACCCGCTGATGAGCGCCCGGCAGAAGGCGGTCGAGGAGGGCGGGGGCAACGGCTTCATGGCGATCGCCGCCACCCACGCCGCCCTGCTCATGGCCCAGGGCGCGGGCCGCCTGGTCCGCGCCGCCGGCGACCGCGGCGTGGTGGCGGTCCTCGACCCCCGCCTGGCCACCGCCCGGTACGGCAGCTATCTGCGCGCCTCGATGCCCGCCTTCTGGTACACCACCGACCGCAACCAGGCCCGCAGGTCCCTGGCCGCCATCGACGCGGCGGCGCGCGCGTCCTCCTAGTCCGCCGCAGTGGGTATAGCTCTGCCCGCCACGACCGCGCCGCCAACTATGGCGGTCGGCCCCATGTCCGGGACACCGCGCCGTTCCTACGGTGACGGCCATGGAGAGCACCCGCGGTCCCCAGGCCCGCCCGCCGCAGCCCACCGCCGACGCGCCCGCAGCCGAGCAGGGCCACGCCGCGCTTCCGCTGCCGGGCGGCCGGTTCCTGGCCGGCCGCACCGCACTCGTCACCGGGGCGGCCAGCGGCATCGGGCGCTCCTGCGCCTACGCCCTCGCCGCCGCCGGGGCCCATGTCCACGTTGTCGACCGCGCCGCGGACGAGGCCAAGGCGGTCGCCGAGGAGACCGGCGGCACCGTGCACGCGGTCGACCTCGCCGACCCCGAGGCGGTGGACGCCCTGCCCGCCGAGATCGACATCGTGGTCAACAACGCGGGCTTCCAGCACATCGCCCCCCTGCACGAGTTCCCGCCCGAGCGCTTCACCGCCATCCAGCGCGTGATGGTGGAGGCCCCCTTCCGCATCCTGCGCCGGACCCTGCCCCATATGTACGACCGCGGCTGGGGCCGGATCGTCAACATCTCCTCCGTCCACGGGCTGCGCGCCTCCCCGTTCAAGTCCGCGTACGTCACCGCCAAGCACGCCCTCGAAGGGCTGAGCAAGGTGACCGCCCTGGAGGGCGCCCTGCACGGGGTCACCAGCAACTGCCTGTGCCCCGGCTATGTCCGCACCCCCCTGGTGACCGAGCAGATCGCCGCCCAGTCCCGCGCGCACGGCATCCCCGAGGCGCAGGTCCTCGACGAGGTCCTGCTCGCCACCTCCGCCGTGAAGCGGCTGGTGGAACCCGAGGAGGTGGCCGGCGCCGCCCTGTGGCTCTGCGGCCCGCTCAGCGCCTCGGTCACCGGCATGTCCCTGCCCATGGACGGCGGCTGGACGGCCCGCTGAACCATCGCCGCCCCTGAACACCCGTACCACCGAAGGCTTTTCACCCGCTCCCCGCACCGGTCGCGGCCGCCCCGCGCACCCGGACACCCGCACCCCCGTCCCCTCCCCGAGAACGGTGACACCCATGGCCAGCGCTCCCGCCGACGCCGGACCCCCCGGCACCGCACCCACCAGCCCCCGGGCCCTGCGCAAGGTCGTCGCAGCCAGCCTCATCGGTACCACCGTGGAGTGGTACGACTACTTCCTGTACGGATCAGCCGCCGCCCTGGTCTTCGGCAAGGTCTTCTTCCCGGAGTCCGACCCGCTCACCGGCACCCTGCTCTCCTTCCTCACCTACGCCATCGGCTTCGCCGCCCGGCCGCTCGGCGCCCTGGTCTTCGGGCACTACGGCGACCGGATCGGCCGCAAGAAGCTTCTGGTCGTCAGCCTGCTGATGATGGGCGGCGCCACCACCCTGATCGGCTGCGTCCCCGGCTACAACACCATCGGCATCGCGGCGCCCATCCTGCTCACCCTGCTCCGGGTGGTGCAGGGCTTCGCCCTCGGCGGCGAGTGGGGCGGGGCGGTGCTCCTGGTCTCCGAGCACGGTGACGCCCGGCGCCGCGGCTTCTGGGCCTCCTGGCCGCAGGGCGGCGCCCCCGCCGGAAACCTCATCGCGGTCGGGGTGCTCTCGCTGATGACCACCCTGCTCAGCGACGAGGCCTTCAACAGCTGGGGCTGGCGGGTGCCCTTCCTGTTCTCCGCGGTCCTGGTCGGCATCGGCATGTGGATCCGGCTCGCGGTCGACGAGTCCCCGCTGTTCAAGGAGGCGCTGGCCCGCTCCGAGCGCCGCAAGGCCGAGCAGGGCGCCGTCGAGCAGCCGCCGATGCTGGCGGTGGTGCGCCACCACTGGCGGGACATCCTGGTCGCCATGGGCGCCCGGATGGCGGAGAACATCTCGTACTACCTGATCACCACCTTCGTCCTCGCCTACTGCGTGGACCACCTCGAACTCGGCAAGCAGACCGCGCTGAACGCCGTACTGATCGGCTCCGCCGTGCAGTTCTGCCTCATCCCGCTCTTCGGCGCGCTCTCCGACCGGGTGGGCCGCAAACCGGTCTACTTCGTGGGCGCCCTCGGCGTCGGCGTCTGGACCTGGTTCTTCTTCGCCCTCCTGGACACCAAGTCCTTCCCCGCGCTGGTCCTCGCGGTCACCGTCGGACTGGTCTTCCACAGCGCGATGTACGCCCCGCAGGCCGCCTTCTTCTCCGAGCTGTTCGCGACCCGGATGCGGTACTCGGGGGCCTCCATCGGCGCCCAGTTCTCCTCCGTCGCGGCCGGGGCGCCCGCCCCGCTGATCGCCACCGCCCTGCTCTCCGGCTACGGCACCTCCACCCCGATCTCGGTCTATATGACGCTGGCCGCCGTGCTCACCCTGGTGGCCCTGCTCGCCGCCCGGGAGACCCGCGGCCGGGACCTGGCCGCGGTGGAACCCGGCGCGCCCGAGGATGTCCGCCCGACGGCCGGGAAGGCGGCCGTCACCCGCAGGTGAGGGGCGAGGAGGGGGTCGCCGCCGCTCCGGGCCCCTCCCGTCTGACAGATGGCAGGTGACAGATGACGGATGACGATCATTGAAATCTGTCATCTGTCATCTGTCATCCGTCATCTGATGCCTGTCGGCCGCTCCGGCCCCCTCCCCGCCCCCGCTCTGACACGATGGCCCGCACCATGCGCGAACCCGCCCCCGCCCTCGCCCCCCACCTGCGCAGGCTGCTCGACCTCCTCGACCGGGACGCGCCCGCGGAGGACTTCGGCGCCCTGCTCGCCGCCGCCCGCGGCGAGGGCCTGCGCCCGCCCGCCCTGGACACCCTCGAAGGAGCCGCGCAGACCGCCCTGCGCATCCGCCGCACCCTGCACCAGCACCGGCGCCGGGAGGCCGAGCTCTCCGCCCTCTTCGACACCGCCGGGGACCTCGCCGCCCTGCGCGAACTCGACGCCGTACTGCGCTCCATCGTCCGCCGCGCCCGCACCCTGCTCGGCACCGACACCGCGTACCTCACGCTCCCCGACGAGGCCGCGGGCGACACCTATATGCGGGTCACCGACGGCAGCGTCTCCCCGGTCTTCCAGAACCTGCGCCTGGAGCTCGGCGAGGGCCTCGGCGGGCTCGTCGCGCAGACCGCCCGGCCCTACGCCACCGCCGACTACCCGACCGACAGCCGCTTCCGGCACACCTCGAACATCGACAACGGGGTGAGCGAGGAGGGCCTGGTCGCCATCCTCGGGGTGCCGCTGCTGCTCGGCTCGGACGCGGCGGAGGGCGGCAAGGTGATCGGCGTCCTCTTCGCCGCGGACCGCTCGCCGCGGTCCTTCAGCCCCGAGGAGGTGGCGCTGCTCGGCTCCCTCGCCGCGCACGCCGCCATCGCCATCGACACCGCGCACGCCATCGAGAACGCCCGCCGGGCACTGGCCGAACTCGCCGAGGCCAACGCCGTCATCCGGGAGCACTCCGCCGCCATGCAGCGGGCCGAGGAGGCCCACGACCGGCTCAGCGACCTGGTGCTCGGCGGCGGCGACATCGCGGACGTGGCCGCCGCCGTCGCCTCCCTCTTCCGCGGCCCGATCACCATCCACGACCCCGAGGGCCGCACCCTCGCCGCGGTCGGCGGCACCGGGGGCGGGGCCTACCGGGGCGCCGTCGCGGCGCCCTTCGCCACCCGCGCCGCCGAGGAGTCGCGGGCCGCGGGCCGCGCGGTGTACCGGGACGGCCGCTGGGTGTGCGCGGTGCTCGCCGGGGCCCAGCTCCTCGGCTCCCTGGTGCTGCACGAGCGGGCCGAGCTGAGCGACCCGGACCGCCGCCTCTTCGAACGCGCCGGGGTGGTGACGGCGCTCCTCCTGCTGCTGCGCCGCTCCGTCGCGGAGACCGAGAACCGGGTACGCGGCGAACTGGTCGCCGATCTCCTCGCCGCCCCCGACCGCGATCCGGACGGACTCGTCGCCCGCGGTCACCGGCTCGGCCTCGACCTCACCCGCCCCCTCCTGGTGCTCGCCGCCGAGGCCCCCGCCGAGAGCCGTGCCCGGCTCGCCGCGGCGGCCCCGCAGTACCTCTTCGGCGGCGAGGGCATCGGTGCCGAGCACGGCCAGCGCGTCGTCCTGCTGCTGCCGTACGAGGGCACCGAGCCCGGCAGCGCCGCCCGCGCCGCCGCGGCGGACCTCAGCCACCGGCTCGGCGTCCCGGTCACCGTGGCCGGGGCGGGCCCGGCGGCCGGTCCGCCCGAGCTGGCCGAGGCGCACGCCGAGGCGGTGCGCTGCCTGCGGGCCCTGCACATCCTCGGGCGGACCGGCGAGGGCGCCTGCGCGGCGGAGCTGGGCTTCCTCGGGGTGCTGCTCGGCGACAGCCACGACGTCGACGGCTTCGTACGGGCGGCGCTCGGCGCGCTGCTCGCCTACGACCGGCGCCGGGGGACCGAGCTGGTGCGCACCCTGGGGGCCTACTTCGCCTCCGGTGGCAGCCTGACCCGTACCAAGGACGTTCTGCACGTGCACGTCAACACGGTGGTGCAGCGGCTCGACCGGATCGGCGCCCTGCTCGGCAAGGACTGGAACAGCCCCGAGCGGGCCTTGGAACTCCAACTCGCCCTGCGGCTGCACCAGTTGGCGGAGGGCTCACCGGACTCACCCCCGGCCGCGGAATCCTGAGCCGGTCGCCACCCGCATACGGACCGGCCGCGGAATCCTGAGCCGGTCCGCGGCCGGGAGGCGGCGTCACACAACCGACCCCGGAACCGGCGCAGTTGGTTCCGGGGTCGGCAGGGACGGCGCACGGTGGCGCCGGGGCCGGGAGAGGGAGGTCAGACGCGGCGCAGGACCGCGACCACCTTGCCGAGGATGGTGGCCTCGTCGCCGTTGATGGGCTGGTAGGCCGTGTTGTGGGGGAGCAGCCAGACATGGCCGTCCTCCCGCTTGAAGCGCTTGACGGTGGCCTCGCCCTCCAGCATGGCCGCCACGATGTCGCCGTTCTCCGCGACCGGCTGGCGGCGCACCGTCACCCAGTCCCCGTCGCAGATCGCGGCGTCGATCATCGAGTCGCCGACCACCTTCAGCACGAACAGCTCGCCGTCGCCGACCAGTTGGCGGGGGAGCGGGAAGACGTCCTCGACGGACTCCTCCGCGAGGATCGGGCCACCCGCGGCGATCCGGCCGACCAGCGGTACATACGAGGCGGCGGGCTTGCCGCTGGTGTCGGTGGGCTGCACGCTCGGCGTGTCCGAGCCGCGGACCTCGTAGGCGCGCGGGCGGTGCGGGTCGCGGCGCAGGAAGCCCTTGCGCTCCAGGGCCATCAGCTGGTGGGCCACCGAGGAGGTGCTGGACAGGCCGACGGCCTGGCCGATCTCGCGCATCGACGGCGGGTACCCCCGGCGCTGCACGGAGTCGCGGATCACCTCGATCACCCGCCGCTGGCGGTCGGTGAGCCCCGAGCTGTCTGCCCTGATCCCGGGTGGCCTGCCGGGCAGGGAGCGCGCGGGGCGCGTCCCCTCCTGCGGTGCCTGGTTCCTCGCTGCGTCGTTCATGGCATGCACCGGCTCGAATCGGCCCGGGGAACGGTCCTGGGCAGTGATGGCTGCACTGTCTGCGCTGGTGGTCACGTCGGCCCCTCTCGGCATCTTCTCCCTGGTTGGACAACGGTAGTTGCTTTCGAAAGGTTGCGCCAAACACACGTTCGAGTGAAAAAGTGCAGATTACCTGACGTGATCATGTGCACCGGTGTAGGGAACCCCTCCCGGGAGGCGTCCGGGCCCGTCGAGTACGCTGCACCGCCGTGACCGGGGCCGCCGCCCCGCCCCTCGGCCGGGGCAAGTCTGCCACCCGGCGGGCCCCGGGATCCGTACCGCCCCGCGGAAGCGGCGCCCGCCCGTCGCCCCGTGCTGCCGGTGGGTGACCCGGCGTGCGCGGCACGTTCCCAACTCCCCGCGGCGACACGCGAGATGGCGTGCAAATTCGCGCCGCGACACCACATCTAGTGGTTGGATTGCGGCAGCGGCCCAGAAGTTGTGCTGAGTGGTCGTGGAGTACCGGCGGGATCGCCTATGCTGGGCACTGCTTCCGAGGGGCCTCAACGGCCCCTCGGTGTCGAGGATTCGTGCGTGCGAAGGAGCGTCGAGAGTTATGCACTGCCCCTTCTGCAGGCACCCCGACAGCCGTGTGGTCGACAGCAGGACCACCGACGACGGCACCTCCATCAGGAGGCGCCGCCAGTGCCCCGACTGCTCGCGGCGGTTCACCACCGTCGAGACCTGTTCACTGATAGTGATCAAACGCAGCGGCGTCACCGAACCGTTCAGCCGCACCAAGGTGATCAACGGGGTGCGGAAAGCCTGCCAGGGCCGTCCGGTCACCGAGGACGCCCTCGCGCAGCTCGGGCAGCGCGTCGAAGAGGCCGTGCGTGCCACCGGCAGTGCCGAGCTGACGACCCACGACGTGGGCCTCGCCATACTCGGCCCGCTGCAGGAACTCGACCTCGTCGCCTATCTGCGGTTCGCGTCCGTCTACCGGGCGTTCGACTCGCTGGAGGACTTCGAGGCCGCCATCGTCGAACTGAGGAACGGCCTCGCGCGCGGTTCCGCCGCCCGGCAGGAGGATGCCGGACGGTCACGCGAGGCGAGCGACAGTGGACACGGGGTGACCGACGGCGCCCCCGTGTCTGCGGCGACGGCCGACTGACCGCACGCCCCGCCGCCCGTCAAGCGGGCGGTGAAGGGGCAGGTCGTCGGCGCAGGAAGGTTTTGCTGCGGGCGGGCTCAGTGATGCCCGCGGCATCGATTCAACAATGTGTCACGGGAAGAACGCGGCACTTCGGGGCGTTATCGCCCGGTACAGGGAGGCGGCATGACAGAGACGGCGAGCGGTCCGGCACGAGGTTCCCGTTCCAAGGGAGCCAAGGCCGGCAAGGGAATGCGCGTGGAGCGTGTGCACACGACCCCCGGCGTCCACCCCTACGACGAGGTGGCCTGGGAGCGTCGTGACGTCGTCATGACCAACTGGCGCGACGGCTCGGTCAACTTCGAGCAGCGCGGCGTGGAGTTCCCCGAGTTCTGGACGGTGAACGCGGTCAACATCGTCACCAGCAAGTACTTCCGCGGCGCGGTGGGCACCCCGCAGCGCGAGACCGGTCTGAAGCAGCTGATCGACCGGATCGTGAAGACGTACCGCAAGGCCGGCGAGGACCACCGCTACTTCGCCTCCCCGGCGGACGCCGAGATCTTCGAGCACGAGCTCGCCTACGCCCTGCTGCACCAGATCTTCAGCTTCAACTCCCCGGTGTGGTTCAACGTCGGCACCCCCCAGCCGCAGCAGGTCTCCGCCTGCTTCATCCTCTCCGTCGACGACTCCATGGAGTCGATCCTCGACTGGTACAAGGAAGAGGGCATGATCTTCAAGGGCGGTTCGGGCGCCGGCCTGAACCTCTCCCGGATCCGCTCCTCCAAGGAGCTGCTCTCCTCCGGCGGCAACGCCTCCGGCCCGGTCTCCTTCATGCGCGGCGCGGACGCCTCCGCGGGCACCATCAAGTCGGGCGGCGCCACCCGCCGGGCTGCCAAGATGGTCATCCTCGACGTCGACCACCCCGACGTGGAGGACTTCATCCAGACCAAGGTGAAGGAGGAGGAGAAGATCCGCGCCCTGCGCGACGCGGGCTTCGACATGGACCTGGGCGGCGACGACATCACGTCCGTCCAGTACCAGAACGCCAACAACTCGGTCCGGGTCGACGACGCCTTCATGAAGGCCGTCGAGACCGGCGCCAAGTTCGGCCTGCGCGCCCGGATGACCGGCGAGGTCATCGAGGAGGTCGACGCCAAGTCGCTCTTCCGCAAGATGGCCGAGGCCGCCTGGGCCTGCGCCGACCCGGGCATCCAGTACGACGACACGATCAACCACTGGCACACCTGCCCGGAGTCCGGCCGGATCAACGGCTCGAACCCCTGCAGCGAGTACATGCACCTGGACAACACGTCCTGCAACCTCGCCTCGCTGAACCTGATGAAGTTCCTCAAGGACGACGGTCTCGGCAACCAGTCCTTCGAGGCCGAGCGCTTCGCCAAGGTCGTCGAGCTGGTCATCACCGCGATGGACATCTCCATCAGCTTCGCGGACTTCCCGACCCAGAAGATCGGCGAGAACACCCGCGCCTTCCGCCAGCTCGGCATCGGCTACGCCAACCTCGGCGCCCTGCTGATGGCCACCGGCCACGCCTACGACTCCGACGGCGGCCGCGCCCTCGCCGGTGCCATCACCTCCCTGATGACCGGCACCTCCTACCGGCGCTCCGCCGAACTCGCCGCGGTCGTCGGCCCGTACGAGGGCTACGCCCGCAACGCGGGGCCGCACAAGCAGGTCATGAAGCAGCACGCGGACGCCAACGCCGCGGCCGTGCGCATGGACGACCTGGACACCCCGGTGTGGGCCGCAGCGACCGAGGCCTGGCAGGACGTGATCCGGCTCGGCGAGAAGAACGGCTTCCGCAACTCCCAGGCCTCCGTGATCGCCCCGACCGGCACCATCGGCCTGGCGATGTCCTGCGACACCACCGGCCTCGAACCGGACCTGGCGCTGGTCAAGTTCAAGAAGCTGGTCGGCGGCGGCTCGATGCAGATCGTCAACGGCACCGTCCCGCAGGCCCTGCGCCGCCTCGGCTACCAGGAGGAGCAGATCGAGGCGATCGTCGCGCACATCGCCGAGCACGGGAACGTCATCGACGCCCCCGGCCTGAAGCCCGCGCACTACGAGGTCTTCGACTGCGCGATGGGCGAGCGCTCCATCTCCGCGATGGGCCACGTCCGGATGATGGCCGCGATCCAGCCCTGGATCTCCGGCGCCCTCTCCAAGACGGTCAACCTCCCTGAGTCGGCCACCGTCGAGGACGTCGAGGAGGTCTACTTCGAGGCCTGGAAGCTGGGCGTCAAGGCACTCGCCATCTACCGCGACAACTGCAAGGTCGGCCAGCCGCTCTCCGCGAAGAAGAAGGACGTCGCGGATGAGGAGAAGGCCGAGATCGCGGCCAGGGCCGAGGAGGCCATCCGCGGCGCGGTCGAGAAGGTCGTCGAGTACCGCCCGGTCCGCAAGCGCCTGCCCAAGGGCCGCCCCGGCATCACCACCTCCTTCACGGTCGGCGGCGCCGAGGGCTATATGACCGCCAACTCCTACCCGGACGACGGTCTCGGCGAGGTCTTCCTGAAGATGTCCAAGCAGGGCTCGACCCTCGCGGGCATGATGGACGCCTTCTCCATCGCGGTCTCGGTCGGCCTCCAGTACGGCGTGCCGCTGGAGACGTACGTCTCGAAGTTCACCAATATGCGCTTCGAGCCCGCGGGCATGACCGACGACCCGGACGTGCGGATGGCGCAGTCGATCGTCGACTACATCTTCCGCCGCCTGGCGCTGGACTTCCTGCCCTTCGAGACCCGCTCCGCCCTTGGCATCCACTCCGCCGAGGAGCGCCAGCGCCACCTGGAGACCGGTTCGTACGAGCCGTCCTACGACGACTCGGTGGACGTGGACGTGGAGGGCCTCGCCCAGTCCGCGCCCCGGCGCACCGAGTCCCTGAAGGCGGTCGACGACGCCAAGGAGGCGGGCGCCGCCCCCGCCCCGCCGCAGGCGCACACCAGCGCCGAACTCGTCGAGATGCAGCTGGGCATCCAGGCGGACGCCCCGCTCTGCTTCTCCTGCGGCACCAAGATGCAGCGCGCCGGTTCCTGCTACATCTGCGAGGGCTGCGGCTCGACCAGCGGGTGCAGCTGAGCCATGCCGATCCCGGGCTGACCCCGGACCGAAGTGAACACCTGTGGCGGAGCCGGAGTCGACGGCTCCGCCACACGGCGTCGGCGGGCCGGGCCCGGAGCCCGGCGGAACCGATTCTTCCCAACTCCCGCGCGCCCGTGCCCCGGAGACCGCGGCGCGAGTGGCTCCGCCGGGCCGCCCGCGACCCGGCCGATGTGCTGCCGGAGCATGACCATGACCACACCCCGTGGCCTTACGATGGCGCGGTGCTGGTCAAGTGGATTCGCTGCACCGTCGTCGACCGCCGGGGTTTTGAGCGAGGGCAGCGGAAATGGGCGGGACTCCCCGGTGAGCCGGGCTTCCGCGGGCAGGGCGGCGGCTGGAGCCGCGGCAAGGCGGGAGTGGCGCACCTCTTCTCCTTCTGGGAGAGCCGCGCCTTCTACGACTCCTTCATGGCCCGCTCCCACGCCCGGCTCGCCGCGGCGCAGTCCGGGACCTTCAAGAACCCCCAGGTCAAGCTCTTCGAGTACCGCTTCGATGTGAAGACCGGCTTCGAACCGCGCTTCACCGGCGCCGATCTGCTCCGCTTCGCCCACTGCCGGGTCCACGAGGAGCGCGCCGAGCACTTCGCGCTCATGCAGGAGAAGGTGTGGAACCCGGCGATGGCGGGCTCACCCGGCATGGTCCGGGGCCTGTTCGCCGAGGCCCCCGGCACCGAGTTCCTGATCCTCTCGCTCTGGGAGTCGGCCGCCGAACACGGCAAGTACCGCACCGAACGCGTCGAGCGGCTCTCGCTGCGCGCCCAGACCAGCGCCGACATCGCCGCCATCGACGGCGACCTGGTGGACCTCGAACCCTCCTGGACCGTCTGACCTCGGCCGAACCGGCCGCCGTCCCGCGATCCGGGCCAGCGCTCCGGTCCGCGGCCGGGCGATCTAGGGTTTGAGACATGGCACGTCCGCAACGCATCGTCCTCGTCCGGCACGGCGAGTCCCAGGGCAACATCGACGACTCGGTCTACGAACGCGAGCCCGACCACGCCCTCGCGCTGACCGGCGCCGGGCACGAGCAGGCCGTCAGGACCGGCGCCCGGCTCCGCCGCCTCTTCGGCGAGGAGCGCGTCAGCGTCTACGTCTCCCCCTACCGCCGCACCCACGAGACCCTGCGCGCCTTCGCGCTCGACCCCGCCCGGGTCCGCATCCGCGAGGAGCCCCGGCTGCGCGAGCAGGACTGGGGGAACTGGCAGGACCACGAGGACGTACGGCTCCAGAAGGCCTACCGGGACGCCTACGGGCACTTCTTCTACCGCTTCGCCCAGGGCGAGTCCGGCGCCGACGTCTACGACCGCGTCGGCTCCTTCCTGGAGAGCCTGCACCGCAGCTTCGAGGCGGACGACCACCCGCCGAACGTCCTCCTGGTCACCCACGGCCTGACCATGCGGCTGCTCTGCATGCGCTGGTTCCACTGGTCGGTCGCCGAGTTCGAGTCCCTGTCGAACCCCGGCAACGCCGAGATGCGGGTGCTCGAACGCGGCCCCGACGGCAAGTACACCCTCGACCAGCCCTTCGAGCGCTGGTGCGAGCCCGAGCCGTACGGTGTCACCGGGCAGCCGCCGGGCAAACCCGCAGGCTGGCCCGCCGGTTAAGCTGGCCGGGCCATGACCCACGACCCCACCGTTGCCGGGCGCCTGGAGCGCGCCCTGAGCAGTCTGCGCGGCCTCGCCGTCGGCGACGCGCTCGGCTCCCAGTTCTTCGTCCCCGACAACCATCCGCTGCTCGGCGAGCGCGCCCTGCCACCGGGGCAGTGGCAGTGGACCGACGACACCGAGATGGCCTGCTCGGTCCTCGCCGTGCTCGCCGTCCACCACCGCATCGACCAGGACGCTCTGGCCCGCTCCTTCGCCGAGCACCACGACTTCGACCGGGGGTACGGGCCCGCCGTGAACCGCCTGCTCCGGCTGGTCAGGGAAGGCGGGGACTGGCGGGAGCTGGCCTCCGCCCTCTTCCAGGGGCAGGGTTCCTGGGGCAACGGCGCCGCCATGCGGATCGCCCCGCTCGGCGCCTGGTACGCGGACGACCCCGAGCAGGCCACCCACCAGGCCGAGATCTCCGCCTACCCGACCCACCAGCACCCCGAGGCGGTAGCGGGGGCCATGGCGGTGGCCGCGGCCGCCGCGCTGGCGGCTCGCGGCGGCCCGGGCGGCGGTGCGGAACTCCTCGACCAGGTGAGCGCCCTGATCCCGCGCAGCGCCGTGGCCGCGGGCCTGCGCCGGGCCCGCGACATGCTCGACTACGAGGACGCCTCGACCGTCGCCGCGGTCCTCGGCCGGGGGCGGCGCACCAGCGCCCCCGACACGGTCCCCTTCGCCCTGTGGTCCGCGGCCCGGCACCTCGACGACTACGCCGCGGCCTTCTGGAACACCGCCCAGGTCGGCGGCGACGTGGACACCAACTGCGCCATCGTCGGCGGCATCGTCGCGGCCCGGGGTTCCCGGCCGCCCGCACAGTGGTCCGCGCGCACCGAGGAACTGCCCGACTGGGCGCCGCGCGGCTGAGCCGGGGCGCCCGCGCCCGGCGAGGTCAGGCCGGGCCGGGACCCGCCGTACCGGCCAGCGCGTCGAGGTCGCTGCGGCGGACGCGCATCACGATCAGGCCGACGAGCAGGGCGAGCACGGCCATCCCCGCCGCCGGGACGAAGGCCGTGGCGATGCCGTGCGCGAGCACCTCGCTGCTCCAGGGCGCCGGCAGCTGCCGGGTCCGCGCGAACCGCGCCTTCTGCTCGGGCGAGGCCTCGGCGAGGAATTCACGCACCTGCCGGCGGCCCTCGTTGCGGCTCGCCGTGCCGAAGACGGTGGTCAGGATCGACAGGCCGAGCGAGCCGCCGACCTGCTGCATCGCGTTGAGCAGCCCCGAGGCGGCGCCCGCCTCGTGCGGCGCCACCCCGGAGACCGCCGTCAGGGTCAGCGTCACGAAGTTCAGGCCCATGCCGAAGCCGAAGACCAGCATCGGCCCGAGGACCCCGCTCGCGTACGAACTGTCCTCCGTGATCAGGGTCTGCCAGCCCAGACCGGCCGCGGCGAGCGCGGAGCCGACCACGATGAACGGCTTGGGGCCGAACCGCGGCAGATACTGCTGGGACAGGCCCGCGCCGACCGCGATGGCCACGGTGATCGGGAGGAAGGCGAGCCCGGCCCGGATCGGCGAGTAGCCGAGCACGTTCTGCACGAAGAGCACCAGGAAGAAGAACATCCCGAACAGCGCCGCGGCCAGGCTCAGCATGATCACGTAGGTGGCGGAGCGGTTGGGGTCGGCGAACATCCTCAGCGGGGTGATGGGCTCCCGGGCCCTCGACTCGATCACCACGAAGACCACGAGCAGGAACGCGGCCGCCGCGAAGGAGCCGAGCGTCAGCCCGTCGCTCCAGCCGTCGTCGGCGGCCCGGATGAAGCCGTACACCAGCGCGGCCATGCCGAGCGTGGAGGCCAGGGCGCCCGCGACGTCGAAGCGGCCCGGGTGGCGGTCGGACTCGTCGATGTAGAGCGGCGCGAGCAGGGCGATGAGCAGGCCGATGGGGGCGTTGACGAAGAGCACCCAGCGCCAGTCCAGCCACTCGGTGAGCATGCCGCCCGCGAGCAGGCCGACCGCGCCGCCGCCCGCGGACACCGCGGCGAAGACCCCGAAGGCCCGGTTGCGGTCCGGCCCTTCGGCGAAGGTGGTGGTGACCAGGGCCAGCGAGGTGGGGGAGCAGATCGCGCCGCCCACCCCCTGCAGGGCGCGGGCCGCGAGCAGTTGCCAGGGTTCCTGGGCGAAACCGCCGAGCAGCGAGGCCAGGCTGAACAGCAGGATGCCCGCGATGAAGACACGGCGGCGCCCGAGGATGTCACCCGCCCGGCCACCGAGCAGCAGCAGCCCGCCGAAGGTGAGGGTGTAGCCGCTGACCACCCAGGTGAGATTGGTGGTGGAGAAGCCGAGCGCGCGCTGGATGTCCGGGAGCGCGATGTTCACGATGGTCGCGTCGAGTACGACCATCAGCTGGCAGGAGGCGATCACCGCCAGGGCGAGGCCGGGATGCCTGCCCCGGCGCGCCGCACCGGGCCGCTGATCCTGTTTCAGACGGGAGCTTGTCACGGAGGGGTCACCCACAAGTGCTCTGGTGAACGGGGGAGAGCGCGCCCGCGGTGGAACGCGCTCGCCCCCGGTCGTGCCGACTGGTGTCCACGATCGTGCCGACCGAGGTCCGGGGCCGTGCCGACAGTGGTGATGCACCGTCAGTGAAAGCAACACCGGGCCGGAATCCGCTCTCCCCGATCCCGTCGGCGTGTCCCGGCCGCCCGGCCGAAGCACCGCGACGGGGCGCCGCCCCGGCCCGCGCGCCGCGGCGGCGCCAACGGCCCTGCCCCGCACGGCAGTCCGCCTCCCCTCCGCCCCGGATCCGCCACCGGCCGTGTTCGGAAGGACGGCTTCCGGAAGTCGTGGGGGACCGGGGTGTCGTCGGCCGCGGTGCGCGGCGTAGGCTGGACGCGTCATGCCGTACGTACCGCCCACCCACACCGTCGAGCGCTCACTCCGCGCCACTACCGGTGCCAGGATCATCGCCGGAGTCGACGAGGTCGGACGCGGCGCCTGGGCGGGTCCGGTCACGGTCTGCGCGGCGGTCACCGGGCTGCGGCGGCCCCCCGAGGGGCTCACCGACTCCAAGCTCCTGACACCCAAGCGCCGCGAGGAACTCGCCGTTCTGCTGGAGAAGTGGGTCACCGCCCACTCCCTCGGCCACGCCTCCCACGAGGAGATCGACGAGCACGGCATGACGGCGGCGCTCAGGCTCGCGGCCGAACGGGCGCTCAACGCCCTTCCGGTCCGTCCCGACGCGGTCATCCTGGACGGCAAGCACGACTACCTGGGCGCGCCCTGGCGGGTACGCACCGTGATCAAGGGCGACCAGTCCTGCGTCGCGGTCGCCGCCGCCTCGGTGATCGCCAAGGTCCGCCGCGACAAAATGATGGCCGAACTCGGTGCCGACCATGCAGACTTCTGCTTTGCGGCCAACGCCGGGTATCCGTCCCCGGTGCACAAGGCCGCGCTGCAGGAACGGGGACCCACCCCGTATCACCGGCTCACCTGGGCGTATCTTGATGCGCTGCCCCAGTGGCGGCACCTCAGGAAGCCCCGTCTCTGGGCGGAGCAAACGGTTCCGGAGATCGAAGGCCAGCTCGGCTTCGACTTCTGATCCGCCGTCCGTACGGATGCGCCACCCGCCGACTCGATCCGAATCGGCGTTTGATAGACATCAGCTCATGCCTCTCCCTCCCGAGGAGCCTCAGATTCACGAGAGTGCCCAGGGTCCCCGCGCCGCCGCGGCGAGCAGCCGCACCGCGCCGACCCCTCGTCCCGTACCCGGTCCCCGGCCCGTGGCCCCCGCGCGCCCCGGCCGTCCCGGTCCCGTACGCCCGTCGGCTCCCGCGCAGCGCACGCCGCGCGAGCAGCAGACGGCCGCTCCGGGCCCCGTCGCCGCACCCTCCCGTACGGCGCCGCAGATCCAGCTCATCCCCGCTTCCCCCGAAGGCGCCCTGGACGCCGCCGAGGAAGCCGTCGACCTGCTGCTCGACTCCGGTCGCGCGCCGGGCGAGGTCCTCCTGGTGACCACGGGCGACCCGCACCCGTGGGCCGCCCATGAACTCTCCTTCGGCGAGGGCGCCTACTGGGCCCAGCACGACGCCGGGGACGACGTCTTCTACACCCAGCACGACATCGCCGCGCGGGCCACCGAACGCCCCGTCGTGGTCGTCGCCCTGAACGGCGGCTCCGATGCCGTCGCCGTCAGCGCCCTGCCCCTCGCACTGGCCAAGGCGGGAACCCTGCTGATCGTCTGCGGCGACCCGCAGCGCATCAACGCGGTTCTCGGCGCGGGCGTCTGAGAGCCCGGCCCCGGCGGCCGACCGGACGGGCTCCGGCCCCTCGGCCTGCCCTCGGGCCGGGCCCCCTCAGCGCGCGGCGGCCCACCACATCGGCGACCGGGTGCCGCCTCCGGGGCGTACATACGGTGCCTCGGTCTCCTCCAGCGGCGCGGGCGCGGAACCCGAGCGCGGGCTGCGCCCGCCGCGTCCCTCGCCCTGCACCCGCCAGCCCTCGGGCGTCAGCGTGATGTAGGCCCCGCACCGCAGGCCGTGCAGGGTGCAGGCGTCCCGCAGGCCCCACATCCACGCCCCGTCCTCCGCAGTCCAACGCCCGTCTCCGGCACGGCAGTAGAGCAGTACGGCGGTCCGCACCGGAGTCCTGCGCCGCAGATCGTGCGGGATGACCCGGCGCAGCCGGTCGAGCAGCGCGTTGCGGAAGGCCCAGCCGTCCGGTGCCGAACTCCGGCGGAAGGAGGCACTGGCCTGAAGTCGCTCCTCGGGATCGAACACCGCCACCACCGCGGTCTCCGGAGTGGGACTGTGTCTGCTGTACAGGCCGCCGACCACCTGCCGCGGATCACGCAGCAGGGGGATACCGGCGGAGGCCCACTCGGCTGGTTCCAGGAGACGTGGCGCGGTGTCCTGATGGCCGAAGAAGTCGGTGCCGGGACGGCGCGGGCGTTCCACCGGTCCGGGTGGGGGCTGCGTGGATTCGAAGGTCATGTCTCTCCCTTCGGACACGCGCCCGCAGAGGGCAGGGGAACAGGAGGCGCTTCCGCGGCACAGCGGCGCCCGGCACAGTGGACACGCGGAGGCAAGGCCAATTCTCCCTGCCGTTCACGTTCGCGGCAACGAGTAATCGACGCCACCTGCCGTCATTTCTGGTGCCTGCCCACCCGGCGCCCTTTCAGGCCTGCACCGCGAGCACCAGGGGCAACACCCCCTGCGCGCCTGCCTTCCGCAGCAGCCTGGTGGCCATGGCCAGAGTCCAGCCGGTCTCCGTGTAGTCGTCCACCAGCAGCACCGGACCCTCGGACCGGGCCAGGGCGCCGCCGAGTTCAGCGGGCAGGACGAGTGCCCCCTCGAGCGCCTTGACCCGCTGGGCGCTGTTGCTGCGCCCCCGCAACTCGGCCTCCGCGCCCGGTGCGTAGGCCAGTGACCCCAGCAGGGGCAGCCTCCCCACCTCGGCGATCCGCTCGGCCAGCGAGGAGATGAGCCGCGGCCGGGTGCCCGAGGGCACGGCGACCACACCGACCGGGCGCGGCTGGGCCCCCGGGCTTCCCGGGGCCCAGCCCTGCGAACCCTTCGCCCAGTCCGCGAGTACCGAGACGACCGCGCGGGCCACCTCCTCGGGCACCGGCCCGTCGGCGCTCTGGGCGCCGAGCATGGGCCGCAGCCGGTTGCCCCAGCCGATGTCGGAGAGTCGCCCGAGCGCCCTTCCGGGCGCCCCCTGCTCATCGGCCGGGATCCGGCCCTTGAGCGCGAGGCCTGCCGCGGCGAGCCCGGTCGGCCACATCTTGCGTGGCTCCACGTCCACGCCGGCGCGGCCCAGTTCGCCGCTGGCGGCACTCAGGGCCGCGGGCGTCACCTCGGTGCCGAACCGCGGTCCCGCACAGTTGTCGCAGCGACCGCAGGGCGCCGCCTCCGGGTCGTCGAGCTGCCGGCGCAGGAACTCCATCCGGCAGCCCTCGGTCCGCGCGTACTCGCGCATCGCGCCCTGCTCCGCCTCCCGCTGCTTGGCGACCCAGGCGTACCGCTCGGTGTCGTACGTCCACGGTCGGCCGGTGGAGACCCAGCCGCCCTTGACCCGGCGCACCGCCCCGTCCACGTCGAGGACCTTCAGCATCGTCTCCAGCCGGGAGCGGCGCAGTTCCACCAAGGGCTCCAGGGCCGGCAGGGAGAGCGGCCGCTCCGCCGCGGCCAGGGTGTCGAGGGTGAGGCGCACCTGCTCCTGCGGAGGGAAGGCCAGGGAGGCGAAGTACCGCCAGATCACCTCGTCCTCGCGTCCGGGCAGGAGCAGCACCTCCGCGTGCTCGACCCCGCGCCCGGCCCGGCCCACCTGCTGGTAGTAGGCGATGGGGGAGGAGGGTGAGCCGAGGTGGACGACGAATCCCAGGTCCGGTTTGTCGAACCCCATGCCCAGCGCCGAGGTCGCGACCAGGGCCTTGACCCGGTTGGCCAGCAGATCCTCCTCGGCCTGCTGCCGGTCGGCGTTCTCCGTCTTGCCGGTGTAGGAGGCGACGGTGTGCCCCGCACCGCGCAGGAAGGCCGTGACCTCCTCCGCGGCCGCCACGGTCAGCGTGTAGACGATCCCCGAGCCCGGAAGGGTGTCGAGGTGCTCGGCGAGCCAGGCGAGCCGGTGCGCCGCGTCGGGCAGTTCGACGACACCGAGGCTGAGGCTCTCCCGGTCCAGTGGGCCCCGCAGCACCAGGGCATCCGAGGTGGCGCCGGTGCCGAGCTGTTCGGCGACGTCCGCGGTGACCCGGGCGTTCGCCGTGGCCGTGGTCGCCAGCACCGGGACGCCGGGCGGGAGATCGGCGAGCATGGTCCGCAGCCTGCGGTAGTCGGGGCGGAAGTCGTGGCCCCAGTCGGAGATGCAGTGCGCCTCGTCCACCACGAGCAGTCCGGTCGCCGACGCCAGCTTGGGCAGCACCTGGTCCCGGAAGTCGGGGTTGTTGAGCCGCTCCGGACTCACCAGGAGGACGTCCACGCTGCCCTCCGCGACCTCGGCCTGGATCTCCTGCCAGTCCTCGGGGTTGGCGGAGTTGATCGTGCGCGCGTGGATTCCGGCACGGGCCGCGGCCTCGACCTGGTTGCGCATGAGTGCCAGCAGCGGCGAGACGATCACAGTGGGACCACTGCCCCGCTCCCGGAGCAGCGCCGTCGCCACGAAGTAGACCGCCGATTTCCCCCAGCCGGTGCGCTGCACGACGAGGGCCCGGCGGTGGTGCGCCACCAGTGCCTCGACCGCCCGCCACTGGTCCTCGCGCAGCCGGGCGCTCCCCGAGGCGTCGCCGACGAGCCGGGCCAGCACCGCATCGGCGGTGGATCGCAGATCTTCACTCATCCCCCCATGCAACCCGATCCCGGTGACATCGGGCCAACCGCGCCCCTCCGGGCCCGTCGGCGGGGCCCCGCCCGACGCCGGGCAGGACCGCTCGCGGGCCATCCCGGAAGGGCCTCGGGAGTAGGCTGCTGCCGGGAGTGTCTCCTCGGCCGGGGCGGAGTGCGGATGGCACTGCAGGAACGCGGTATCAGAACGCGCCGTCTGATCCTCGAGGCGGCGGCGGGTGTCTTCGCGGAGAGCGGCTACGACGGGGCGAGCACCACGGCGATCCTGGCACGCACCGGCCTCACCCGCGGCGCGCTCTACCACCACTTCCCCTCGAAGGAGGACATCGCCGCCGCCTTGGTGGATGTCCAGTCGGAAGCGCTGGTCGCCCCGGAACGGCCGATCCGGCTCCAGGCGGCGATCGACCTGACCCTGAGCTTCGCCCGCAAGCTGCAGCGCGATCCCGTGCTCCAGGCCGGTGTCCGGCTCACCGTGGAGCAGACCTCCTTCTCCGAGGGGAAGGTCGTGGCCTACCAGCGCTCGGCGGAGGTCGTCCTCGCCCTCCTTGCCGAGGCCGCGGAGCGGGGCGAACTGCGGCCGGACGCCGATGTCGGGGACGTGGCCGATCTGGTGGTCGGCGCCTTCACGGGCGTTCAGCTGATGTCGCAGATCTACACCGAGCGCAGGGACCTGCTGCACCGGACCTCGGTGCTCTGGCGCTGCCTGCTTCCGGGTATCGCCGCTCCGGAGTTGCTGCCTCACCTGAGGACCGCCCCGGAGCCGGTCGACGGCACCGCGAAGTAGTCCCGCGAGGCGCCCGAGCGGAGTCCGGGCCCGTCGTGGCGGCGGCCGGTGTGGGCCGTGGGACTGGCTGTCCGGCGTACGTGAGGCGGAGTGAGGCGGCGTCCGATGCGAACCGAGGTCGTGCGCCGAACCTCGGCGCCCGGCTGCCTCCGGACCTCCCGGGAATCCTGAAAAGGCGGGCTTCATCGCGTATGTGGCGTTCTGCTGTTGAATTTCGCGCATGCGCCGAGGCAACCCCGCTCCCCGGGATTCCGGCAAGTGACCCCGTCAGCCTGTGGACAACTCCTGGCATGCCCCTGATCCGAGTTGTCCACAGGCTTCCCCACGAGGTGACGAATCGCGCAAGGCTTGCCCGCATGACGAATCACCACGAGGCGGAACACTTCGACAAGCCGGAGCCCACCACGAGCCGTGGCGCGGAGCCCGGAACCGATCCACTCACCGAGCAGAATCCCCTGACCCTGCGCACCGCGGGCGAACTGGCGGACGCCCTGCCCTATCTCCTCGGGTACCGGCCCGGAGACAGCATCGTCCTCGCGGCGGTGCACGAAGGAGACGGGCTGGGGAACTTCGGCGGCAGGGCGAGGCTCGGCATCCCGGAACGCCCGGAGGACTGGCCGCCGGTGGCGCGCGAGACCGCGCGCTCGCTGATCGGCGGCATCGAGCGACGGCGCGGGAAGCCCGACGGCATGATCGTCTACCTCTCCCAGGAGCCGAAGGGCGAGGAGACCGGTCAGCAGGTGATGGAGCGACTGAGGCCGCTGGCCCAACTGCTGCGCACCTCGTGCGGAAGCCTCGACGTCCCGGTGGTCGAGGCGCTGTGCCTGTCCGGCGGGCGCATCTGGTCCTACTGCTGCCCCGGCCACGGGTGCTGCCCGCCGGAGGGCGTCCCCCTCGGCGTACCCGGCACCTCGGTTCTCGCCGCCGCGGCGACCTACGCGGGCATCCAAGTACGCGGCTCCCTCGACGAGTTGCGGAGCCGCCTCAGCCCCTGGGCGCCGACCGGCCTGGAGCAGATCACCCGCATCCAGGAGCAGGAACGCGCGCTCGACGCCGCCCGTCCGGACATCGGGCCGCGGATCCTGGCCGCGGAGACCCGGGGCGTCGTGGCGGAGGAGACCGCCGATCTCGCCCGGAGGGTCCTGGCCCGACTGGCCGAGGCGCCACCCGTGGGGCGATCGGTGAGCCCGGATCCGCAGGACGACGAACTCCTCGCCCATGACGAGGCCGCGGCGCTGCTCCTGGGACTCCAGGACCGCAGCACCCGTGACCGGGTGGCCGAATGGATGGAAGGGGAGAAGGCCGCACCGGCCCTGAGGCTCTGGCGGGCACTCGCGCGACGCTGCGTCGGCCCGTACGCGGACTACGCCGCGGCGCCCCTCACCCTCGCCGGATGGGTCGCATGGTCGCTCGGTGACGAGTTCGAGGCCAGGGAGGCGCTTGCCATGGCCCTGGGAGCGGATCCGCAGTACACCTTCGCCCGGCTGCTGCACCGCGCGTGCACCGAAGGGCTCGACCCGGAGGCGGTCCGCAGATGCCTGCGGCAGGAGCGCGCCGACCGGGAGTCCGAGGAGGAGGCGGCCGGGGACTCCGAGCCCTCGCGGACGGGAGACCGCACAGGGGAACCGGGGGAGTCAGGACAGCTGGAAGCACCGGGAGGCCCGGAGGCGGGAACGGCGGCTGCATCGGCTGACACGCCAGTGGCTCAAGGCAGGCCGCAGCCCCGCCCTGCCCGCGCCGCCCGTCGTGGCAGGAAGCGGCCGGGTTCGGGCCCCACGGGTGGTTCGCCGCACCCCGCGCCCCGCGTCCCACCGCAGACCCGGAGGGCGGGAAGGAGGGGAGCCCGGAGCGGCCGGTGATCCGCGGGCGGCGCGGTCTCGACAGGGGAAGGGTGCCGTAGAGCACGCCCGGGACGCCGGTAGGGGTGTGGCGAGGGCGGCGGGCGGGGGTGTCCGGATCCGGGCGTGAAGCCGGGGTGCGAACAGGATGTTTATCGTCAGGCAGACGACTATGATCACCGTCATGTCGCCCTACGACCCCTCGGCCTTTCCGCCCTTCGCCGTCACCGTGGATCTGGTCGTGCTCACCGTGCGGCGCCACGCGCTGTGCGCCCTGGCGGTCCGGCGGGGAGAGCCTCCGTTCCAGGGCCGGTGGGCGCTCCCGGGTGGCTTCGTGCGGGGCGACGAGGATCTGGAAGCCGCCGCGGCGAGGGAACTCGTCGAGGAGACGGGGCTGAGCGCCGAGGCGGGGGCGGCCGACCCGCAGGGCAAGGGTGCCCACCTCGAACAGCTCGCGACCTACGGGGATCCCGAACGAGACCCCCGGATGCGCGTGGTCAGCGTGGCGCACCTGGTGCTCGCGCCCGACCTGCCGGCTCCGCGTGCGGGAGGCGATGCCCACAGTGCCAGGTGGGCACCGGTCGAGGACTTCCTCGATCTGACGAGCGCCCCTGAGGAGGAGCCGGCCGCCCCTCTGGCCTTCGATCACGCGCGGATTCTGGCCGACGGGGTCGAGCGCGCCCGTTCGAAGATCGAGTACTCCTCCCTGGCCACGGCCTTCTGCCCGCCCGAGTTCACCGTCGGGGAGCTGCGACGGGTGTACGAGGCCGTGTGGGGTGTCGTGCTGGACCCGCGGAACTTCCACCGGAAGGTGACGGGCACCCCGGGCTTCCTCGTGCCGACCGGGGGTACCACCACGCGACAGGGAGGGCGCCCCGCGCAGCTCTTCCGCGCCGGAGGAGCGACCCTGCTCAACCCGCCGATGCTGCGTCCCGAGGTGTGATTCCGGCCCGGATGCAGCAAGCGGATCGCCACCCGGTTGCCGCTTCCCTGAAAATCGGATATTTCACGCTATCTTACTGAGGTACTTGCGGGGCCGGTCCGTGTCCGAACCCACGGAAGCGCCCCGGCCGCCGAGCGGTCGCACCTCTTGTGAGAGAAGCGATGATCCAGGCCATCGGACTGACGAGCAATCCGCACCGCAAACTCCCGCCCACCGTCGAGGACGTGACCTTCGAGGCTCCGGCGGGCCAGGTCACGGCGCTGCTCGGAAGCCCCCGTTCGGGCAGGACCACGACGCTGCGCCTGCTCCTCGGCCTCGAACCGGGCCGGGGGATCGCCTGCTTCCGGGGGAGGCCGCTGCACTGGTTCAGCCACCCCGCGCGCGAGGTCGGCGCCCTCCTCGACGAGGTCTCCGGCCATCCTTCGCGTACGGTCCGCGGGCAGCTGAGGATGCTGTGCGCGGCGGTGGGCGTGCCGCGGGGGCGGGCCGACGAGGTGCTCGACGTGGTGGGCATGGCGGGGCTCGCGGAGGAACGGCTCGGCAGGCTCTCCCCGGGGATGGACCGCCGGCTGAGCCTGGCCGGTGCCCTGCTCGGAGATCCGCACACCCTGGTCCTCGACGAACCGGTCCACGATCTGACGGGTCAGGAGGCCCGGTGGATGCACGGGCTCCTGCGGGCCCATGCCGTGCAGGGCGGGACGGTGCTCTTCACCACCGCCGAAGCCAGGGAGGCCGCGCGGATCGCGGATCGTGTCGTGGTGCTCGAACGCGGGCGGATCATCGCCGAACAGCCGGTGAGGGAGTTCGCACGGACTCGGCTCCGGCCGCGGGTGACCGTCCGCAGTCCCTACGCAGCACGCCTGAGCACCCTCCTGGCCAAGGAGGCGCGAGCGGCCCGTGCGTCCGTGGAGGTGACGAGCGAGGACCCCAACAGGCTTTCCGTGTACGGGAGTACGTGCGCGGAGGTCGGTGATCTCGCGTACCGGCACGGCATTCTGCTGCACCAACTGGCCGAGGAGAGCGGGGATGTGGGCCCCGGCGCGCACGGGAAGGACGTCGCTCGCGGCCGGGCACCGCAGATGAACCGGGCCGTACGGGCCGACAGAAGAGGCCGGGCGGAGACCGATGGAGGCGGCCGGCCGCACGTTCCAGGTGGGCCCGTCGATCTCCTTGCCGGGGCAGAGCGGTTCCCCGACTCCGAGGGGAGCAACCCGGCGGCGCCTGTGCATCACCAGGCGGCTGCGGAGCCCGGACTCTCGGCGGCGATCGCCGACTCCGATCCCGTCCCGACTCCGAAGTCGGTAGGCGAGCCGACAGAGCCCCGAGGACGGCACGGGCCCCCACCGCCGTGTCCCCTTCCGGGCCGCGCGCTGTCCGGCGAGTCAGGCACTTCCGCCCACGACGAGGCGACACTTGAGCCGCCATCGCGCGAGACCACCACGGCGGTCGCGGAGGGGCCGGGCATGAGTGGGAAGGCTGTCCGCCGCCGCGACCGGCCTCACCCACCCGCCGCGGCCGAGGAGTTGTCCGAACTCCCTCCGCCGCTGACCGTACGTCCCGTGCGGCACCCGCTGCGGCCGCTGAGCTACGAGCTGCGTCGCCTGACGGGCGTGGCAACCGCCTATCTCGTCCTGGGCGTCGCGGTGTCCGTGTCTGCCCTGACGGCGCTCCTGCTGGCGCGCGGCGGCCATACTCCGCAGCAGCGGGTGCTCGCCGCCTGGCCGTTGGGGCTTCCGCTGCCGCCTGCCGCTCTCGGCGCGGGTCTGCTCGGCGCCCTGGCCTTCGGTGAGGAGTTCCGCTATCCCGTCCTGGCCGTGGACCGGCGGGCCGTACCCCGGCGTCTGTCGCTGCTCGGCGCGAAGTTGGCGGTCTCTGCGGCGACGGGCTTACTCCTCGCCCTGCTCACGCTGGGCATCGACGCCGCTCTGCTCCAACTCGTCTACGGCCCCGGATTCACGCGGGTACCCGACGACTGGCCTGCCGTGACGGCGAGTTGGCTCGGGCTGGTGACCGGGTGCGGCTGGGCGGGCGTCCTGGCCGCCGGGGTCTTCCGGTCGGCAACGGCCGGGATCGCGGCCGTGGTTGCCGTACCGGTACTGCTGGTGCCCGCGATGGAGAAGGCGCTGGAGGGGCCTTCCGCGCACTCGGCCGCCGGTCTGCCCGGGCGATTGAGGGCTCTCACGCTGTGGCCGTTCGGGACCGAACGTCCCTTCGTCATGCTCGTCCGGGCTGTCGGGCAACCGGTCGGCCTGGCAGTGCTGTTGTCGCTTTCCCTGCTTTCCTTCGCTTATGTCCTGGTGTCCTTGCGGAGTCGAGCCCAGTAACGGCAAACGGTCCGAAACGACACGGGTGTTGTACGGATACTTCTGCGGGGCGCTCAAATCCTTCTGATAAGGCGTCAATTGCCGCGGGGGAAGCGATCACCCTTTCGTGTGCTTTTCACCAAAGCCCTCAAGGGACTTGGGAACGGGGCCGACAAAAGTCTCATGAGCACTCTTGCGCACACCATGATGACCGCCGCCCGATCCTCAGAGTCCGGTATCGCCGGACCGGGCGAACTCGACCGCTACCCCTACGCCGAGGCCCCCGGGGCCGATCGCGTAGGCGCACCCGCGTGGGAGGGCGCGGACTCCGAACTGGGACGCGTGGGCCGGCGCTCGGCGGGAAACCGCGGCCGGGGCCTGCACGGCCAACTTGTGCAGCAGCTCGGGCAGATGATCGTTTCCGGTGACCTCGGTGCCGACCGGCCGCTGGTGCCCGAGGAGATCGGGCAGCGTTTCGAGGTCTCGCGCACGGTCGTCCGCGAGTCGCTGCGGGTACTCGAGGCCAAGGGCCTCGTGAGTGCGAGGCCCAATGTCGGCACCCGGGTGCGCCCGGTGAGCGACTGGAACCTCCTTGACCCGGACATCATCGAATGGCGCGCCTTCGGGCCCCAGCGCGACGACCAGCGTCGTGAGCTGAGCGAGCTGCGCTGGACGATCGAACCACTCGCCGCGCGGCTGGCCGCCGGTCACGGCCGCGAGGAGGTGCAGCAGCGCCTGGCGGACATGGTCGAGATCATGGGGCACGCGCTGGCGCAGGGTGACGGTGTCACGTACGCCCGCGCCGACGCGGAGTTCCACGGACTGCTGATCCAGCTCGCGGGCAACCGGATGCTCGACCACCTGTCCGGCATCGTCTCGGCCGCGCTCCAGGTGTCCGGCGCCCCCGCGACCGGCTGCGACCGGCCGCACGAGGGCACCCTCGGTCACCACAGCCGCATCGTGGACTGCCTCGCGAGCGGTGACGGCCAGGGAGCGGAGAGCGCGATGCGTCAACTGCTCACCGTCCACCCCGAGGTGGAGCGCGTCGTTCCGGCTCCGCGCGAGCACTGACGCCCTCCGGGGCGAGCGCCGGGACGTGCCGCGCGGCCGTCCGTCCTTGCCCGGGTCCGCCGGCTCCGGCCGGACCCGCGCCGCTGCCCCGCCGGGCACGCGCGCGGGTCCGGCGGGGTGGTTTCGGGGCCGCGCCTGATCGGGTGTGACGGACTCTGGTGAGGGTCGGGGCGCGTTCCGTGCAGCTGTTTGATCGTGTATGCCTGCTTCTGCGCGCTTCGGCGGTGTGACCCGGGCCACGCAGATTGGGCGTAACGCTTGCGGAAACAGCGCGATGACCTAAGAGGTGACAGTCGAGGAGGGAATACGGCCGCCGTTCACGGCGCTGTGAGTCCTCCCGGCCCCCGCCCGCGCGCCGCCGGCCCATCCCCAAGCCGGCGGTCGTCGGCCCCGGTCCTAGCGGACGGGGCCGGAAGCCGTTTCCATCGTTCCGAGAGGTTGTTCGTGTCGGCCAGCACATCCCGTACGCTCCCGCCGGAGATCGCCGATTCCGTCTCTGTCCTGGCGCTCATCGAGCGGGGAAAGTCTGAGGGGCAGATCGCCGGCGACGATGTGCGTCGGGCCTTCGAAGCTGACCAGATTCCGGCCACTCAGTGGAAGAACGTACTGCGCAGCCTCAACCAGATCCTCGAGGAAGAGGGTGTGACGCTGATGGTCAGTGCATCGGAGCCCAAGCGCACACGCAAGAGTGTCGCGGCGAAGAGTCCGGCCAAGCGCACTGCCACCAAGGCCGTCGCCGCCAAGTCCGCCGCGGCCAAGAAGACCACCGCCGCTGCCCCGTCCGGACAGGACGGCGCGGAGGCCGGAACGTCCGCCGCGCCGGCTGACGAGGCCGCCCCGGCCAAGAAGGCCGCGGCCAAGAAGAGCGCAGCGAAGAAGACGGTGGCGAAGAAGGCCACCACGAAGAAGGCCGCGGCCAAGAAGACCGCGGGGAAGAAGGACGGCGAGGAGGCTCCGGAGGAGGAGTCGGCCGCCGAGGAGACGCAGGCCGCCACCGGCAAGCCGGGCGAGGAGCCCGCCGAAGAGGGCAGCCAGGGATTCGTCCTGTCCGACGAGGACGAGGACGACGCCCCCGCACAGCAGGTCGCCGCGGCGGGCGCCACCGCCGACCCGGTCAAGGACTACCTGAAACAGATCGGCAAGGTCCCCCTCCTCAACGCCGAGCAGGAGGTGGAGCTCGCCAAGCGGATCGAGGCCGGTCTGTTCGCCGAGGACAAGCTGGCGAGCGCCGACAAGCTCGCGCCGAAGCTCAAGCGCGAACTGGAGATCATCGCCGAGGACGGCCGCCGCGCGAAGAACCACCTCCTGGAGGCGAACCTCCGTCTCGTGGTCTCCCTCGCCAAGCGGTACACCGGCCGCGGCATGCTCTTCCTGGACCTGATCCAGGAAGGCAACCTCGGTCTGATCCGCGCGGTCGAGAAGTTCGACTACACCAAGGGCTACAAGTTCTCGACGTACGCCACCTGGTGGATCCGTCAGGCCATCACCCGCGCCATGGCCGACCAGGCCCGCACCATCCGTATCCCGGTGCACATGGTCGAGGTCATCAACAAGTTGGCCCGTGTGCAGCGCCAGATGCTCCAGGACCTGGGCCGCGAGCCCACCCCGGAGGAGCTGGCCAAGGAGCTCGACATGACCCCCGAGAAGGTCATCGAGGTCCAGAAGTACGGCCGTGAGCCGATCTCGCTGCACACCCCGCTCGGCGAGGACGGCGACAGCGAGTTCGGTGACCTCATCGAGGACTCCGAGGCCGTCGTCCCGGCCGACGCCGTGAGCTTCACGCTGCTCCAGGAGCAGCTGCACTCCGTCCTCGACACCCTGTCCGAGCGTGAGGCGGGCGTGGTGTCGATGCGCTTCGGCCTGACCGACGGCCAGCCGAAGACGCTCGACGAGATCGGCAAGGTCTACGGCGTGACGCGTGAGCGGATCCGCCAGATCGAGTCCAAGACGATGTCGAAGCTGCGTCACCCCTCCCGTTCGCAGGTGCTGCGCGACTACCTCGACTAGTCCGCCGAGTGCGTGCAGAGGCCCGGATCCGCCCGACGGCGGTCCGGGCCTCACGCATGGGTGCGGATGCGTCACCCGGACGCCTGCCTCACTCTGTGATTACTGCCCTCTACACAGAGTGCGGAGCGGAGTGAGGAGAGCGTATGCGTCGGCGACTTGTCCGCGTGCTGGCGGCCCTGGCGGGCTCTCTCGCGCTCTCGGTGCCGCTTCTGCCGGGCTCCGCCGGTGCCCGCGGCGGTGTGGTGGGCGGCGAGCGGGTCGGCGCCGCAGAGAGCCCCTGGGTGGTCGCCCTGGTGAGTCGGGACCGCTTCGGTGCCGTGCGCGGCGGGCAGTTCTGCGGTGGGGCGGTGGTCGGCACCTCGACCGTCCTCACGGCGGCGCACTGCCTGAGCGGTGAGGTCCTCGGCGTGCCGCTGAGGGAGGTGCGCGACCTCACGGTGGTGGCGGGCCGTGCCGACCTGCGGGCCGGCGGAGGCACCGAGACCGCCGTGCGCCGGGTGACGCTCAACCCCGGCTACGACAGTTCCACCAACGAGGGTGACGTGGCCGCGCTCACTCTGGCGAAGCCCCTGCCGCGCTCGGCCGTGATCGCGATGGCGCCCGCGGGGGACCCCGCCTACCGGGCCGGGGTGAGGGCCCGCGTGTACGGCTGGGGCGACACCAGCGGGCGGGACGACTACCCGGACGCGCTGCGGGCCGCCTCCGTGCGGGTGCTGCCCGAGGCGACCTGTGCGAAGGCGTACCCGGGAAGCACGGAAGGCAGGTTCGTCGGGGCCCGCATGCTCTGCGCCGGGGAGGCCGAGGGGGGCCGGGACGCCTGTCAGGGGGACAGCGGCGGGCCGCTGGTGGCCCAGGGAAAGCTCATCGGCCTGGTGTCCTGGGGCAACGGCTGCGGCAAGGCGTCGAGCCCCGGTGTCTACACGCGCGTGGCCGGGGTCCTCGGGTTCCTGAGGGGCGAGATTCTCCAGGGCGGGACCCGGGGTGACGAGCCGCGTACGCAAAGCGAACGGGCGGTCACCCCTGAAGGGGGCGACCGCCCGATTCCGGCCTCTGCCGGAGTGGCTCGTCGTTGAATTGCGAGGGATCAGCGGTCCTCGTCCTCGGCGGGCACCGGGGACGCGGTCAGCCGCTCGGTCTCGTCCTGTATCTCAGCGGCGATCTTCTTGAGTTCCGGCTCGAACTTCCGGCCGTGGTGGGCACAGAAGAGCAGTTCACCGCCGCTCAGGAGGACAACGCGCAGATAGGCCTGGGCGCCGCAGCGGTCGCACCGGTCGGCCGCGGTCAGCGGGCTCGCGGGGGTCAGAACAGTAGTCACGTCGCCTCTTCTCTAGCTCGACGAGCTGTCGTACCAGGGTCAACATCCAACCAGGCCGAAAACGTTCCCGCTCGCGGCGTTTCCCTGGAAGTTTTCTCTCCGTGGATGGCTGGCTGCTGACGGTTGGCGGCGAATGTGCCGTATTGCGTGTCTATGTGTCTTACGGGTTCGCGCGGTTTCTTCGGTCTCGGTCCCCCCGGCTGGCTTGCCGGTTGTTGAGGAGGACGTGCCCGGAGCCTAAATGGTTCATGCCTTCTTGGGAACGCGATGTGGGCTTCACCCCACAGAGGGATCGTACGTACGTACGATTACCTCCCGGGCCTGCACTAGTCTGCGAGGGAACAAGGGTGGCGTGACAACGGCTCTACCAGGCCTCGGTACGCTCTGACCGGCGACCGATGCCGGGCCCTTTACCCACCAGGGCCGCAACTGAAATTCAGCGAGGAGCGAACCCGCGTGACCGCCGAAATGTCCGTGCCGTCCACTGCGCTGCTGACCGGAGCAGACCGTGACGGCTCCAACTACACCGCGCGGCACCTGTTGGTCCTCGAGGGGCTCGAAGCGGTTCGCAAGCGACCGGGTATGTACATCGGGTCCACGGACAGCCGCGGACTCATGCACTGCCTCTGGGAGATCATCGACAACTCCGTCGACGAGGCCCTCGGCGGCTACTGCGACCACATCGACGTCCTCCTCCACGACGACGGTTCCGTGGAGGTCCGCGACAACGGCCGGGGCATCCCGGTCGACGTCGAGCCGAAGACCGGCATGTCCGGCGTCGAGGTCGTCATGACCAAGCTGCACGCGGGCGGCAAGTTCGGCGGCGGTTCGTACGCGGCCTCC
Source organism: Streptomyces physcomitrii (assembly GCF_012273655.1). Classification (GTDB taxonomy): domain Bacteria; phylum Actinomycetota; class Actinomycetes; order Streptomycetales; family Streptomycetaceae; genus Streptomyces; species Streptomyces physcomitrii. The sequence continues at coordinate 133,998 of NZ_JAAWWP010000009.1, forward strand.
GGCGGTCTGCACGGTGTCGGCGCCTCCGTCGTCAACGCGCTCTCCTCCCGCCTGGACGTCGAGGTCGACCGCGGCGGCCACACCCACGCGGTCAGCTTCCGCCGCGGGGTTCCCGGGGCCTTCTCGGGCCGCGGACCCGAGGGATCCTTCACCGAGGGCGGTCTGAAGAAGACCAAGAAGATCCCGAAGAATCGGCTGGGCACCCGGATCCGCTACTGGGCCGACCGCCAGATCTTCCTCAAGGACGCCAAGCTCTCCCTGGAGAACCTGCACCAGCGGGCCCGCCAGACGGCCTTCCTGGTGCCCGGTCTCACCATCGTCGTCCGCGACGAGATGGGCCTCGGCGAGGGCGGCACCAAGGGCGAGGAGTCCTTCCGCTACGACGGCGGCATCAGCGAGTTCTGCGAGTACCTCGCCTCCGACAAGCCGGTCTGCGACGTGCTGCGGTTCTCCGGGCAGGGGTCCTTCAAGGAGACGGTGCCGGTCCTCGACGACCACGGCCAGATGACGCCGACCGAGGTCACCAGGGATCTCGGCGTGGACGTGGCCCTGCGCTGGGGCACCGGTTACGACACCACGCTGCGGTCCTTCGTCAACATCATCGCCACCCCCAAGGGCGGCACCCATGTCGCGGGCTTCGAGCGGTCGGTGGCCAAGACGATGAACGAGGCGCTGCGGGCGCAGAAGCTGCTGCGGGTGGCCGAGGACGACATCGTCAAGGACGACGCCCTCGAAGGGCTGACCGCCGTGGTGACCGTCCGCCTCGCCGAGCCGCAGTTCGAGGGCCAGACCAAGGAGGTGCTCGGCACCTCCGCCGCGAACCGCATCGTGGCCAATGTCGTCGCCAAGGAGCTGAAGGCCTTCCTCACCTCCACCAAGCGGGACGCCAAGGCGCAGGCGCGCGCGGTGATGGAGAAGGCGGTGGCCGCGGCGCGCACCCGTATCGCCGCCCGCCAGCACAAGGAGGCGCAGCGGCGGAAGACCGCCCTGGAGACCTCCTCGCTGCCCGCCAAGCTGGCCGACTGCCGCAGCGACGACGTGGAACGCAGCGAACTCTTCATCGTCGAGGGCGACTCGGCGCTCGGTACCGCCAAGCTGGCCCGCAACTCCGAGTTCCAGGCGCTGCTGCCGATCCGCGGCAAGATCCTCAATGTCCAGAAGTCGTCCGTGTCCGACATGCTGAAGAACGCCGAGTGCGGCGCGATCATCCAGGTCATAGGAGCGGGTTCGGGCCGGACCTTCGACATCGACGCGGCCCGCTACGGGAAGATCATCCTGCTCGTGGACGCGGACGTCGACGGCGCTCACATCCGCTGCCTGCTGCTGACCCTCTTCCAGCGCTATATGCGCCCGATGGTCGAGTCCGGGCGGGTGTTCGCGGCGGTGCCGCCGCTGCACCGCATCGAGCTCAGCCAGCCCAAGAAGGGCCAGGAGAAGTACGTCTACACGTACTCCGACCGGGAACTGCGCGAGACGCTGCTCGAACTCCAGCGCACCAACGTGCGCTACAAGGACTCCATCCAGCGCTACAAGGGTCTCGGCGAGATGGACGCGGACCAGCTGGCGGAGACGACGATGGACCCGCGGCACCGCACCCTGCGCCGCATCAACATCTCCGATCTGGAGGCCTCGGAGCAGGTGTTCGACCTGCTGATGGGCAACGAGGTGGCCCCGCGCAAGGAGTTCATCACGGGCTCGGCGGCGACCCTCGACCGCTCCCGTATCGACGCCTGAGGCGGCAGGTGGGGGCATCTCCGGGATGCCTCCACCCACGGGTGGAGACCGCAGATCCACCCATGATCCACCCCTGCTCCGATCCGGGTGCAGGAGAAGGCGCCGTACCGTGCGAAGTGCTCGTCAACGACTCTTCGACGGAGGCGCTCATGTCCGCGCTCGTATCCGCCCTTCGCGGCCCGGTCACTCCTGCCGTGGCGACCGCCGGGGCCATACGGGTGCCGCTCGGTGGACGCCCGGCCCGCCTGCCCCGAGGGGAGCGGGAATGACCGCCGAGGCCTGGTCCCGGTGGCCCTCGCGGGAGGCGTTGTCGCCGGCCGAGATGACTCCCGCGCGCCGGATCCTGACCCGGGCGGTGCGGATCATGGTGGTCGCGCTCGTGGTCTGGAGCGGGCTCGCGGACCGGGACGCCTCGGTGACGGTCGTCGTGGGCGCGGGTTTCGGACTCGCCGTCTGCGCCGCGGCGGCCTGGGCCTTCTTCCGGATGACCTACCGGCACCGGCTCCGGCCGTCGGTGCTGCTGCTCGGGGTGCTCCTCGGGGCCGGGATCGCCGCGCAGGAGGTCGGGCTCGCGGTGCCCGCGCTGGTGCTGTGGTGCGTCTGCGCCGTCACCGCCCTGGAACGGCTGCCGCTCTTCGCCGCGGTACCGGCGACGGCAGCGGCTCTCGGCGCCTACATAGCCGTCGACAACGACGCCTGGATCGTCACCGCCGTCACCACGGTCGGCATGTGCCTGGCGGGGTACGTGCTCCGGCTGGACGCGGAGGCCAGAGGCAGCGCCCGGCGGCTGCTGGCCCAGGAACGCGCCGCGCGGGAGGCGGAGCGGGAGTCGGCGGCCCTCGCCGAGCGGGCCCGGATAGCCAGAGAGATCCACGACGTCCTCGCGCACAGCCTCTCCGCCCAGCTCGTCCACCTGGAGGCGGCCCGGATCCTCCTGGACCAGGACGCCGGGCGTGAAGCGGTACGGGAGCGGATCGTCGCCGCCCGCGGCATGGCGAAGGAGGGACTGGACGAGACCCGTCAGGCGCTCTCGGCCCTGCGGGGCGACATGACACCGCTGGAGGAGTACCTGAAGGAGCTGGTCTCCCTCGCGGAGGACGGGGAGGTCACCGTCACCGGGGAGCGGTGCCCCTTGTCCGCCGAGGCCTCCCAGGCCGTGCGGAGGGTGGCGCAGGAAGCCCTCACCAACGTCCGCAAGCACGCTCCCGGAGCCCGGGTCGCCCTGCGGCTGGAGTACGGGGGAGAACACATCACCCTGGCGGTGAAGGACGACGGGGGACCGGCGGGCGAACTGGCGGTGGCCGGCGCCGGTTACGGTCTCCTCGGGATGCGGGAGCGTGCCGAACTGCTCGGCGGCTCCCTGCACGCCGGGCCGTACGAAGAGGGATTCATGGTGAGGCTGAAGGTGCCGGTATGACCGTCGGGGAGGACGCGGGGCAGCAGCGGGTGGCCCGGGTCGTGGTGGTCGACGACCAGACGGTGGTGCGCGAGGGCATCGTGATGATCCTCGGTCTGCTGCCGGGGATCACGGTGGTCGGCTCCGCGGGGGACGGCGAGGAGGCCGTGGCGAAGGTGGCCGAACTCGCCCCGGACGCGGTCCTGATGGACCTCCGGATGCCGCGGTGCGACGGCGTCGAGGCCACCCGACGCATCCGCCGGGAGTACCCGGGGACCCAGGTGGTGGTGCTGACCACCTTCGGGGACGACGACTCGGTCTTCCCCGCACTGCGGGCCGGGGCGCGGGGTTATCTGACCAAGGACGCCGGGGGCGAGGAGATCGTCCGGGTGGTGCACAGCGTGCTGGCCGGTGAGGCGGGGTTCTCGCCGAGTGTCCAACGCCGCCTTCTGGAGCGGCTGTCGGCACCTGCGGACGCCGAGACGGCCTCCCCGCCGCCGGACGGACTGACCGCCCGGGAGACCGAGGTGCTCGTCAAGATCGCGGACGGCTGCTCCAACCAGGAGATCGCCACCGCCCTGCATGTCTCCACGGCCACCGTGAAGACCCACATCAACAATCTCTTCGCCAAGGCGGGGCTCAAGGACCGGGCGGGAGCGGTGCGTTACGCATACGCCCATGGACTTGTCCGACCGCCTGGACGGTCCATCACCTGATGGTGTGAAGAGGGGAAGGAGCCGAGCAGGGACGCTCACTGTCCGTCCATCCTTGATGACGCGTCTGAAGCAGTCGCGGGCAAGGAGAGTGCGGTGGACAAGCACGACGGGAGCGAGGCCGGGCAGATCCGGCTGGACGATCCCTGGCAGGACGCCCCGGCGGTCGGCTGGGCGGGCACCGACGCCACCGCCGACCGGCCGGTCCCCGTGCCCGGACCCGGGGGCTCACCGGAGCGGAGCGCGGCAAGTGTCTACCGGGAGGTGCAGCAGAGCGCGGCCTTCCAGGAGGTGCGCGGCCGGTACCGCCGGTTCGTCGTCCCCGCCGTCATCGGATTCCTCCTCTGGTACGTGGCCTATGTGGTGGCCGCCACGACGGTGCCCGAGCTGATGGCGCGTCCGGTCATCGGGGTGGTGAACATCGCGATGTTCGCGGGACTCGGGCAGTTCCTGACCACCTTCCTGCTCACCTGGGCGTACGCACGCCATGCCCGGCTGCGCAGGGACCGGGCGGCGCTCGAACTGCGCTGGGACACACAGGAACTGACGCGAGGAATCACCAAGTGACCGACGACCACCAGAACCTGGCCCTGGTGCTGTTCAGTGTCTTCATCCTGGCGACACTGGGGATCACCACCTGGGCGGGACGGAACCGGCAGGGTTCGGCGGAGGAGTTCTACGCCGGTGGGCGGCTCTTCTCACCGATGGAGAACGGCTTCGCCATCGCCGGGGACTACATGTCGGCGGCGTCCTTCCTCGGCATCTCGGGCCTCATCGCGCTCTACGGCTACGACGGCCTGCTCTACTCGGTGGGATTCCTCGTCGCCTGGCTGGTCGTGCTGCTGCTCGTGGCCGAACTCGTGCGCAACTGCGGACGCTTCACGCTGGCCGACGTAGTCGCCGCCCGTATGCGCGAGCGGCCGGTGCGGATCGCCGCCGGGGCCTCCTCGGTGACGGTGTCGGTGCTGTACCTGGTCGCGCAGATGGTCGGGGCGGGCAGCCTGGTGGCCCTGCTCCTCGGCGGGACCGGCGGCCTCGCCCAGGCCTGGACGGTCATCGGCGTCGGCGCGCTCATGGTGATCTATGTGTCCCTCGGCGGGATGCGGGCGACGACCTGGATCCAGATCGTCAAGGCCGTGCTGCTGATGTGCGGTGCCGTCGCGCTCACCGTGCTCGTCCTGGTCAGGTTCCACGGGGACTTCGACCACCTGCTGCGCACCGCGGCCGAACGCAGCGGTCACGGCGGGGACTTCCTGGCACCCGGGCTCCGGTACGGGGGCGACTGGACCGCGCGCTTCGACTTCATCAGCCTGGGGCTCGCCCTGGTCCTCGGGACCGCCGGGCTGCCGCACATCCTCTCCCGCTTCTACACGGTGCCCACGGCGCGCGCCGCCCGGCGGTCCGTGGTCTGGTCGATCGGCCTCATCGGGGGCTTCTACCTGATGACCATCGTCCTCGGCTTCGGTGCCGCGGCGATCGTCGGCTCCCGGGAGGTACGGGACTCGAACGCGGCGGGGAACACCGCGGTGCCGCTGCTCGCCGGGGATCTGGGCGGGGGACTGGACTCCACGGGCGGCACCGTGCTCTTCGCGGTGGTGGCGGCGATCGCCTTCGCGACGATCCTGGCCGTGGTCGCCGGCATCACCCTGGCCTCCTCCGCCTCGGTTGCCCACGACCTCTACGTGAGTCTGCGGCGCGAGGGCGCCAAGCAGCGCAGCGAGGTGGCCGTGGCGCGGGTGGCGGCGGCCGGGATCGGGGCGGTGGCGATCGGCCTCGCGCTGCTGGTGCGGGACCTGAACGTCGCCTTCCTCGTCGGTCTCGCCTTCGCCGTGGCGGCCTCGGCGAATCTGCCGGTCCTGCTCTACTCGCTGTTCTGGCGGCGGTTCAACACCAGGGGAGCGGTCTGGTCGGTGTACGGCGGGCTGCTGCCGGCGCTGCTGCTCGTCGCGCTGTCGCCGGTGGTCTCCGGCAGCGGGTCCTCGATGTTCCCCGGACTCGACTTCCAGCTCTTCCCCCTGGAGAACCCGGGGCTGGTCTCGATCCCCCTCGGCTTCCTCGCCGGGTGGCTCGGCACCGTGACCTCCCCGGAGCAGGCGGACGAGGACAAGCACGCGGAGACCGAGGTGCGTTCGCTGACCGGGGCGGGCGCGGTCTGAGAGCAGCGCCGCGGGCCTTCGTACCGGAGAGCTGGACGGGGTCTCGTACCGCAGAGGGCAAGGCCTCGTACCCGAGACGGGGCCCTCGTGCCGGAAAGTGGGCAGACCTCGTATCGGAAGCTTGGGCCTCGCTCGCTCCGGGCCCGGGGCTCAGGCTTCCCTCGCCCCGGCCCGGGGCTCAGGCCCCGGCTACGTGCCCCACTCGTAGCGGTGTTCCGGGCGGCCGGCGTCGCCGTAGCGGAGGGTGAGGCGGACGCGGCCGGTGCGTTCGAGGAGCTTCAGGTAGCGCTGGGCGGTCTGGCGGCTCAGCTGGGTGCGGTCGGCGAGGTCCTGGGCGGAGAGGGGGCCTTCGGCTTCGCGCAGGACGCGGCGTACCAGCTCGGCGGTGGTGGGGGAGTGGCCCTTGGGGAGTTCCGGGGGTGCCGTGGCGGACAGGGCACCGAAGATCCGGTCCACCTCGGCCTGTTCGGCCTCGCCGCCCTCGTCGAGGGAGCCCAGCTGCGCGTAGGCCTCCAGCTTCGCGCGCAGGCCGGAGAAGGAGAAGGGCTTGACGAGGTACTGCAGGGCGCCGTGCCGCATGGCCGCTCGTACGGTGGCCACGTCCCGGGCCGCGGTCACCATGATGACGTCGGCCTGGTGGCCGCGTTCGCGGAGGTGGCGGACCACGTCGAGTCCCGTGCCGTCGGGCAGGTAGTGGTCGAGGAGGACCAGGTCGACGTGGTGGGCGTCGAGCAGTCGCAGGGCCTCGGCGGCGCTGTGGGCGGTACCGGTCACGGTGAAGCCGGGGACGCGTGCCACGTAGGCGGCGTTGACGTCCGCCACCCGGATGTCGTCGTCGACGACGAGGACCTCGATCACCGCTCACCTTCCCCCGTGGCGTCAGCCGCACCGCTCGCACCAGCGGCTCCCGGCGTGCCTGCCGCACCACCCGTGTCACCTGTGCCATCCGTACCGACCGTGCCGACCGAACCGGCTGGCTTCGGCGTACCCGCCGAGCCGCCCCCATCTTCCGTGCCCGCCGGGCCAGTTGCCACCGAAGCGGCCGCATCCGATGACGCCGACGCAGCCACAGCCGGTGCCGAGGGCGGGGTCAAGGCCTCCGGCAGCACCACGGTGAAGCGGGCGCCGCCGTGCGGGGTCTCGTCGACCGTGGCGCTGCCGCCCTGGCGTTCGGCGAGCCGCCGTACCAGGGCGAGCCCGATCCCGCGCTTGCCGTGGGCGGGGGGCCGCTTGGTGGACCAGCCCTCCACGAACACCGACTCGCGCTCGGCCTCGGGGACGCCGGGACCGGTGTCCCGTACCTCCAGGACCACGGTGCGCGCGTCCACCCGCAGCTCCAGTTCGACCCGGGCCCCGGTGGTCCCGGAGGCCGCGTCGAAGGCGTTGTCGACCAGATTGCCGACGATGGTGACCAGGCCCCGGGCGTCCACCAGCCGGTCGGGGAGGGCGGGTTCGGCGCGGACCGTGAAGTCCACCCCGCGCTCCGCCGCGACCGTGGCCTTGCCGACGAGGAGCGCCGAGAGCAGCGGGTCGTGGATCATCTCGGTGAGCTGCTCCGCCGTCATCCGGTGGGCGCCGGTGACATCCGCGACGAACTCCACGGCCTCCTCGTACATGCCCAGTTCGAGCAGGCCGAGGAGGGTGTGCATCCGGTTGGCGTGTTCGTGGTCCTGGGCGCGCAGGGCGTCGATGAGGCCGCGGGTGGAGTCGAGTTCGCGGCCCAGCTCCTCGACCTCGGTGCGGTCGCGCAGGGTGGCGACGGCCCCGCCGTCCTCGGTCGGCATCCGGTTGGCGAGCAGGACGCGGGGGCCGCGTACGGTCAGCAGATCGGTGCCCCGCACGCGCCCGGCGAGGACGTCGGTGGTGCGGCCCGGGCCGAGTACCGCCTCCAGGGGTTCGCCGATGGCCCCGGCGCCGAGTCCGAGCAGGCGCTGCGCCTCGTCGTTGACAAGGCGCAGGCGGCCCTCGCGGTCCAGGGCCACCACGCCCTCGCGGATGCCGTGCAGCATGGCCTCGCGTTCCGCGAGCAGCGCGGCGATGTCGGAGAAGGCCAGGTCGCGGGTCTGGCGCTGCACCCGCCGGGAGATGAGCCAGGCGGCCAGCGCCCCGACGGCGAGGGCGCCGCCCGCGTAGGCGAGCAGTTCCGGAATGGCGTGGATCAGGCGGGCGCGGACGCTGTCGTACGCGATGCCGACCGAGACCGCGCCCACGATCCGGCCCTCCTCGTCCCGCAGCGGCACCTTGCCGCGGGCGGAGCGGCCGAGGGTGCCCTCGTCGATCTCCATGACCTCCCGGCCCGCGAGCGCGGCCCCCGGGTCGGTGGAGACCCGGTGGCCGAGGCCGGTGGTGTCGGGGTGCGACCAGCGCACGCCCCGGGTGTCCATGACGACCACGTACTCGGCCCCGCTCGCCCGCCGGATGCGTTCGGCCTCGGTCTGCACCGGCCCGTGGACCCCCGGCTCGCTGGTGCGCAGCTCCTCGGCCAGCGCGGGGTGCGCCGCCGTGGTCTGGGCGATGGCGAGGGCGCGCCGCATGGCCTGGTCGTCGAGCTGGTCGCCCAGCGGTGCGAGGAAGAGGCCGGTGGCGAGGACCGCGACGCCCGCGGCGATGCCCAGCTGCATCAGCAGCACCTGCGCGAAGGCCCGCCTGGGCAGGAGCCGGCGCAGGCGGCGGGCGGCGGATATCGGGCTCATGGGTACGAACGGTACGGGGCGGTACCAGGGCCGGGGCAATCCCTGTGACATGCGCCTCAGCCGGTGCGGCCCGGCACCCTTGGGCGGGCCCGCGGCTCAGCTCGTGGGCGCGGTCTCCCTCACCGCCACCACGTCCATCCGGGCCGGGGTCCCCAGCGCGGCCCCGCAGCTCTCCGGGCGGGGCGGCAGGGAGGCGCCCTGGGCCACGGTGACCTGCCAGTGCCGTCCGTCGCGGTGGGCGACGGTGACCTCCCAGCGCGGGGCGGCGCCCTCGGTGCGGGCCACCCGCAGCACCCCTGCCCGGGTCTCGCGGGCCGTGGCCCGTACGGCCAGCTCCGCGGCCTGGCCGGGGCGCTCCCAGGCGGATCTGCCGCGGCAGCCCTCGAGGACGATATGCCCGTCGGCGACCGCGGTCAGGACGTCCTTCACGGTGTGCGCCGCGGCCCTTCCGTAGGCGTAGCCGTAGGGCAGGACGAGGAGGGTGGGGGAGAAGCGGTGGCCGCCGAGGTGGGTGACCTCCCAGATGTCGCCCTGCCCGGACTCGGCCAGCTCCCTCGCCAGGGGGCGGCCGAGGAGGGCGCAGCAGCGGTCCCGCTTGCCGTTGGTGCACACCAGGACGAGGGGCGCCCCGCTGTGTGCGGCGGCGCCCGGCAGCCGGTCGAAGGAGCCGGGGTCGCCCGCGCCGAGGGCCGGGAGGTCCAGGTCGAGGAGGCGGGCGGAATCCTCGGTGGTGGCGGTGCGGATCCAGTCGCCGCCCGGTGCCGTGTGCGCCGCGTAGATCCGGCGGGCCGCGTCGGGTCCGGCGTCGGAGTGGCGGCCGGGGCGCCGGATCAGGGCGACCCGTACGCCGGTGCCCTCGGCCGCGGACTCCAGGGCGGCGCCGAGGGCGGGGTCGAGGTGGCTGGCGGTGAGTGCCTTGGCGCCCCAGGGGCCGGGCTGTTCGACGAGCAGCCAGGTGGCGGCGGTGGCGGCGGTCCCCGCGAGCGGCTCGCCGAGGTGCTGCGATGCAGGTGCGCAGATACTCACGGAGGTGAGCCTAACCTGCCTGGACCGTGTGCAACTGCGCGGCTCGGTGGCCTTCTCGCGCCGTCCCGCGGGGGCCGGTCACCCGGGCAGGGGCTGCGGCGGGAGGGGCCCGGCGTAGCGGCCCACGGGGCGCATGCGCAGGGGGCGTTCCCCGTACTCCTCCAGGGCGTGCGCGATCCACCCGGCGGTGCGGGCCACGGCGAAGACGGTCTCGCCCGCCTCCGCGGACATGCCGGTGCCGAGGGTCAGCACCGCGAGGGCCAGATCCGCGTTGGCGTGCAGGCCGGTGTGGCGGGCGCCCGTCTCGACCACGTCCCGGGCCGCGTCCAGGGCGGGTCCGGCCCCGGGGACCTCTTCCAGCAGCCCGAACAGGGCCTGCGCGCGCGGGTCTTCGCCCCGGTAGAGCCGGTGGCCGAGGCCGGGGATGCCGCGGCCCGCCCGCAGTTCGGCGGCGATGACCGGGCCGGCCCCGCCGCGCTGGAGCACCTCGTCGAGCAGCCGGTGGGCCAGGGCGCTGGCCGCGCCGTGCAGCGGGCCTTCGAGGACGCCGAGCCCCGCCGAGACGGCCGCGTAGGTGTGCGCGCGGGCGGAGGCGGCCACCCGTACCGCGAGGGTGGAGGCGGCGAGATCGTGGTCGGCGAGCAGGCCGAGGGCGGTGTCGAGCGCGTGCACGGCGGCGGCCTCGGGCGCCCTCGGGGTGAGGCGGCCCCAGAGGCGGGCGGCGAGGGGGCCGGTGTCCGGTGCCGCCTCCTGGAGCGGGGGCAGTGCGCAGGCCAGGGTCGGGATCAGCGTGCGGGCGGTGCCGAGCACCGACTCGGGGGAGAGGTCGAACCGCAGCGGGTCCGCGGTCGCCGCGGCGACGGCCGCCACCCGCAGGCGGTCGATCGGGCCGCTCTCCCCGGGCAGGGCGGCGACCGAGCGGCGGGCGGCGTCGAGATGCGCCGGGGGAGCGGTGAACTCGGCGCCCGGCACCGGCTTCCCGGTCCACAGCCACTCGGCGACTTCCTCGTAGGAGCGGCTCAGGGCGAGTGCGGCGGCGTCCACGCCGCGGAACCAGTAGCGGTCCTCGTCGATGAGGGTGAGCCGGGTCCGTACGGCGAGGTCTCCGGCCGCGGGCTCACCGCGCCGCTCCCGCCCGTTGCGCCGGGCGAGCGCCTCGACCTCCGCGGCGTCGAAGGTGCTGCCCCGTCCGCCTCCGCCGCGGCGGCTGCTCAACTGGCCGCGGCTCACGTAGGCGTAGACCGTCTCGGGCTTGACGCCCAGGAGGTCCGCGGCCTCCCGGGTGCTCAGACGGCGCTCGGCGTCGCCGCCGTCGTCCCGGGTCCGCTGAGGATGCTGCGCGTCGGTCATGGCGTCACCGTATCCCTGTTTCTCCGTGCTCTGCCGTCGACTCTGTATGGGGGCCGAGCTGTGCATTGATTCAATCAATATTGACAGCTTTCAAGTCAACCATGGAGAGTCGAAGCATCTGAGGAAGTCCGGTCATCCCGGGCACAGCAGTCCCGTACGGAGAGAGGGTCCGGGTGGGAGGAGAGAGGGCAGTCGTGCGTCGACTCCGCGCGGAGCCCTTCGCGCTCCCTTCTCGGCCACGGCACAGGCAGGGGATCAATATGTCGATCAACTCGACCGCGAATGCGGGAAGTCAGCCGCTCGGTACGGCACCGGGAGGGGGCGGGGCCACCGGGCCCGGCGCCGCCGACGCCCCGCGCGGGCTCGCCGGGGTCGTCGTCACGCGGACCGCCCTCGGCGATGTGCGCGGCCGCGAGGGCTTCTACCACTACCGGCAGTTCTCGGCGATCGAGCTGGCGCGGACCAGGAGCTTCGAGGACGTCTGGCACCTGATGGTCCACGGCGAACTCCCGGACGCGGCCCGGCGCACGGCCTTCACCCGGCGGACCGCGGCACTGCGGCGGCTGCCCGAGGAGGTCAGGGCCGCGCTGCCCGCGCTGGCCGCGGCGAGCGTGCGGTCGGGTCCGCTCGCCGGTCTGCGCACGGCGCTGTCGCTCTACGGCGCCGCCCAGGGCTTCCGGCCGGTCTACGACACCGACGCCGAGACGCGCCGGGAGGACACCCTCGCCGCCTGCGCCGTCACCCCGACCCTGCTGACCGCGCTGCACCGGCTCGGCCGGGGCCTGGAGCCGGTCGAGCCGCGCGAGGACCTGCCCTACGCCGCCAACTACCTCTACATGCTGACCGGTTCGGAGCCGGACCCGGAGCGCGCCCGGGCCGTCGAGACGTACCTGATCTCGACGATCGACCACGGTTTCAACGCGTCCACCTTCACCGCCCGCGTGATCGCCTCCACCGGCGCCGATGTGGCCGCCTGCCTCGCCGGGGCCGTCGGCGCGCTCTCCGGTCCGCTGCACGGCGGTGCGCCCAGCCGGGCCCTGGACACCCTGGACGCGATCGGCAGCCCGGAGCGGATCGACCCCTGGATCCGCGCGCGGGTCCTCGCGGGCGAGCGGATCATGGGCTTCGGGCATCCCGTCTACCGCACGGAGGACCCGCGTTCGCGGCTGCTGCGGACCCTGGCCGAGGGGTTCGGCGGGCCCCTGGTGGAGTTCGCGACCGAGGTGGAGCGCCGGGTGGAGGCCCTCCTCGCCGAGCTCAAGCCGGGCCGCGAGCTGCACACCAATGTCGAGTTCTACGCCGGGGTGGTGATGGAACTCTGCGGACTGCCCCGGGAGATGTTCACGCCCACCTTCGCCGCGGCACGGGTCGTCGGCTGGAGCGCCAACATCCTGGAACAGGCCGAGGACTCGAAGATCATCCGTCCCGCGGCGCGCTATGTGGGCCCGGTGCCGCCCGTGCCCGTGCCGCCCGTCCCCGCACCGGAATCCGCTGCCTGAGGCTCGCGGGACGTGCGGGCCTCCGGCGCCCGGGCAGGTCTCAGGTCCGCACCCCCGGGCAGGGCCTCAGGTCCGCACCCACAGGCAGAACGGGTGCCCCGCCGGATCCAGGAGGACCCGTACGTCGTCCTGGGGCTGGAAGTCGGCGAGGACGGCGCCGCAGGACTCGGCGTGCGCGGCACCGGTGTCGAGGTCCGCCACCTCGAAGTCGAGATGCATCATCATCCCCGGGGCGCCCTCGGCGGCGGGCCAGGCGGGCGGCACATAGCGGGGCTCGGCCTGGAAGGCGAGAGCGGGGCCGCCCTCCGGGGCGGCGAGCTTCACCCACTCCGGCTCGTCCGCGACGATCCGCCAGCCCAGCAGGTCGGCGTAGAAGCGGGCGAGTAGGCGGGGGTCGGGGGCGTCGAGGACGGTCCCGGTGAAGCGCGGTGGCGGGGTGGCCATGGTGACTCCCTCTGAGCTTCGTGCTCTGGGCTTCGTGAGCGTGGGCGGGAGGCTACCGCCCACGCCCGCCCGGGGAGGAGCGGCGCGGCAGCGGTGTCGGACCCGGCTCGTATCCTGGCCGACGACCGGCCTGCCGCCTCGCGGTGAGGCGGGTCCGACACCTGTCGTCAGCCGCCGCCTCCTGCCGAAAGGGCCCGCCGTGAGTGAGCCGCAGATTCCGGTCGTCGTCCTCGCGGGCTTCCTGGGATCGGGCAAGACGACCCTGCTCAACCATCTGCTGCACAGCAGCAGGGGCAGCCGTATCGGCGCCGTCGTCAACGACTTCGGCTCCATCGAGATCGACGCGATGGCGGTCGCGGGACGGCTCGGCGACTCGACCGTCTCGCTGGGCAACGGCTGCCTGTGCTGCGCGGTCGACGTCGGTGAGCTCGACGGCTTCTTGGAGCAGCTGACCCGGCCCGCCGCCCGGATCGACGTGATCGTCATCGAGGCCAGCGGACTCGCGGAACCCGAGGAACTCGTCCGCATGGTCCTCGCGAGCGAGAACCGCCGGATCGTGTACGGGGGGCTCGTCGAGGTGGTGGACGCCGTCGAGTTCGAGGCCACCCGGCAGCGCCACCCGGAGATCGACCGGCATCTCGCGGTGGCCGATCTGGTCGTCCTGAACAAGGCCGACCGCCTCGGCACCGGGGAACTCCCGCGCCTGCGGGAGCTGGTGTCCTCCCGCACCGACCGGGCGGCGGTCGTGCACGCCTCCTTCGGGCGGATCGACCCGGCGCTGCTCTTCGAGCGCAAGCCGGTCACCGAGCGCTTCGGACAGCTCTCCTTCGACGACCTCCGCACCGCCCCGGCCGGGGACGGCGACCATCCCTCCGACGGCCACGGCCACGACCACGGGGCGGACCACCTGCACAGCGGCTACGAGAGCCTGGCCTTCACCAGCGGGGCCCCGCTGCACCCGCGCCGCCTGATGGACTTCCTGGACAGCCGGCCGGAGGGCCTCTACCGCATCAAGGGGTACGTCGACTTCGGCGCCCTCGACCCCGCCAACCGCTACGAGGTGCACGCGGTCGGCCGCTTCCTGCGCTTCTCCCCGGAGCCCTGGCCCGCCGGCACCCCGCGCACCACCCAACTGGTGCTCATCGGCTCCGGCTTCGACACCGCCGCCCTGGAGAAGGAACTGCACGGCTGCCGCCTGTCCGGCCCCGGTGACATCCCGGAGGAGCACACCATGTGGGGAGTCCTGCGGTACGTGGCCGATCCCGAGCCCGCGGCGGCCCCGGGGGAGTACGGGGCGCCGGAGCCCGCGGACGGAGACGGCGCGGAGCCGGACGCCCACCGCTCGCCGGACGCTGACCCGGCGGCGTACCCCGGCTGATCCGGCAGGACCGTCCGCCGGGCCGGACACGCTGCCGGGCCGGACAAGCGAGTCGGTCGGACACGCCGCCGGGCCGGACACGCGACCGGGCCCCGGCGGGGCACGGAACGCACCCGCCGGGGCCCGGCCCGACTCCTCCCGGCTGCCGACTCCCGGTGCCTGTCCGGTAGTTCGGCAGTTCGGCTCTCCGGCTACACCGGCCCCGCGACCACCGCGACCGTCTTGGGCAGCGAGACCCCCGAGCCGTCGCGGCGCGGATCCATCTCGGGCAGCTCCGCGGCCGCCCCGTTCTTCTGGGCGGCCCGCGGCGGGACGGGACCGGCCCAGGCGAGGTGGAGGCAGTCCTCGCCCTTGAGGAAGCGCTGGCAGCGGACGCCGCCGGTCGCCCGGCCCTTGCGCGGGTACTGGTCGAAGGGGGTCATCTTCGCCGTGGTCTGCACCGAGTCGTCGAGGGTGCCCCGCGAACCGGCGACCGTGAACACCACCGCCTCCACCGCGGGATCGACGGCCGTGAAGGAGAGCACCCTCGCCCCCTCCGCGAGCTTGACGCCCGCCATACCGCCCGCCGCTCTGCCCTGCGGGCGCACCTGGGAGGCCTGGTAGCGCAGCAGTTGGGCGTCGTCGGTGATGAAGACCAGGTCCTCCTCGCCGGTGCGCAGCTCCACGGCGCCCACGATCCGGTCGCCGTCCTTCAGCGTGACGACCTCCAACTCGTCCTTGTGGGACGGGTAGTCGGGCACCACGCGTTTCACCACGCCCTGCTGGGTGCCGAGGGCGAGCCCGGGGGAGGACTCGTCGAGCGTGGTCAGGCAGACCAGCGTCTCGTCCCCCTCCAGGGTCAGGAACTCGGCGACCGGGGCCCCGCCCGCGAGGTTCGGCGGCGCGGCCGCCTCGGGCAGTTGCGGGATGTCGACGACATTGAGCCGCAGCAGCCGCCCGCCGGAGGTGACGGCGCCGATCTCGCCGCGCGCGGTCGCCGGGACCGCGGAGACGATCACATCGTGCTTGGTGCGCTTGCCGTCGCCCTCGGGCAGCGGCTCGGCCGTCACCGTACGGCCGATCAGCCCGGTCGAGGAGAGCAGCACCCGGCAGGGGTCGTCGGCGACCTGAAGGTCGACCACCGGGGCCGCGGCGCCGGAGGACTCCAGCAGCACGGTGCGCCGGTCGGTGCCGAACTTCTTGGCCACGGCGGCGAGTTCGGAGGAGACGAGCTTGCGCAGCTCCGCGTCCGATTCGAGGATCCGGGTCAGCTCCTCGATCTCCTGCTTGAGCCGGTCGCGCTCGGACTCCAGCTCGATGCGGTCGTACTTGGTGAGCCTGCGCAGCGGGGTGTCCAGGATGTACTGGGTCTGGATCTCGCTCAGCGAGAAGTGCTCGATGAGGCGCTGCTTGGCCTGGGCCGAGTTCTCGCTGGAGCGGATCAGCCGGATGACCTCGTCGATGTCGAGCAGCGCGACGAGCAGGCCCTCCACCAGGTGCAGGCGGTCGCGGCGCTTGCCGCGGCGGAACTCGCTGCGGCGGCGCACCACGCCGAAGCGGTGGTCGAGGTAGACCTCCAGGAGCTCCTTGAGGCCCATGGTCAGGGGCTGGCCGTCCACCAGGGCGACGTTGTTGATGCCGAAGGACTCCTCCATCGGCGTCAGCTTGTAGAGCTGCTCCAGGACCGCCTCGGGCACGAAGCCGTTCTTGATCTCGATGACCAGGCGCAGCCCGTGCTCGCGGTCGGTGAGGTCCTTGACGTCGGCGATGCCCTGCAGCTTCTTCGCCCCGACCAGGTCCTTGATCTTGGCGATCACCTTCTCCGGGCCGACGGTGAAGGGGAGTTCGGTCACCACCAGGCCCTTGCGGCGCGCCGTGACGTCCTCCACGGCCACGGTCGCCCGGATCTTGAAGGTGCCCCGGCCGTTCTCGTAGGCGTCCCGGATGCCGCCGAGACCGACGATCCGCCCGCCGGTGGGCAGGTCGGGGCCGGGCACATGCCGCATCAGGGCGTCGAGGTCCGCGCCCGGGTACCGGATCAGGTGGCGGGCGGCGGCGATCACCTCGCGCAGGTTGTGCGGCGCCATGTTGGTGGCCATGCCCACGGCGATGCCGGAGGAGCCGTTCACCAGGAGGTTGGGGTAGGCCGCCGGGAGGACGGCCGGTTCCCGCTCCTGGCCGTCGTAGTTCGGCGCGAAATCGACGGTGTCCTCGTCGATCGACTCCGTCATCAGGCTGGTGGCGTCGGCCATCCGGCACTCGGTGTACCGCATCGCGGCGGGCGGGTCGTCGTTGCCGAGCGAGCCGAAGTTGCCGTGGCCGTCGACCAGCGGCAGCCGCATCGAGAAGGGCTGCGCGAGCCGGACGAGCGCGTCGTAGATCGAGGCGTCGCCGTGCGGGTGGAGCTTGCCCATCACCTCGCCGACGACGCGGGCGCACTTCACGTACCCGCGATCGGGCCGCAGCCCCATCTCGTTCATCTGGTAGACGATGCGCCGGTGGACCGGCTTCATCCCGTCGCGGGCGTCCGGCAGGGCCCTGGAATAGATGACCGAGTACGCGTACTCGAGGAAGGAGCCCTGCATCTCGTCGACGACGTCGATGTCGAGGATCCGCTCCTCGAACTCCTCCCCGGGCGGCGGGGTCTTCGTGCTGCGGCGGGCCATCGCTGCTGCGGCTCCTTCACCAACATGAACGTGATCTGACGCCGACCATTGTGGACCTGCGCACCGACAACGCCGACCGCGACCCGTCACAAGAGGGCGATCCGACCGCCGCGGACGGCGCCGCGGCGTTCACTCAGGGCGTGCCGACTGCGGGAACTTCGCCAGGTGTCAGCACGCTTGCATACAGTGGCAGCGCATGACGCCGCCGCAGGCACGACCAGCGGCCATGACGAGCACCACCGGCACGGCGAACAGCACGAGCACGACGCACACGACCGAACAGCACGATCACACCGCGTTCAGCAGTTCTGGATCGAAGGGACGTACATGCCCATGGGTCACACGGCCACAGCGCAGGCCGGTTCCGGCGGCCTGACAGCGACCGAGCACCGCCTGGCCAATGGCCTCAGGGTCGTGCTCTCCGAGGACCACCTGACTCCGGTCGCCGCGGTCTGCCTCTGGTACGACGTCGGCTCCCGCCACGAGGTCGAGGGCCGCACCGGCCTGGCTCACCTCTTCGAGCACCTGATGTTCCAGGGGTCGAGGCAGGTGCAGGGGAACGGGCACTTCGAACTGGTGCAGGGCGCGGGCGGTTCGCTCAACGGCACCACCAGCTTCGAGCGCACCAACTACTTCGAGACCATGCCGGCCCACCAGCTCGAACTGGCCCTGTGGCTGGAGGCCGACCGGATGGGCTCCCTGCTCGACGCGCTCGACCTGCAGTCCCTGGACAACCAGCGCGACGTGGTGAAGAACGAGCGCCGCCAGCGGTACGACAACGTCCCCTACGGCACCGCCTTCGAGAAGCTCACCGCGCTCTCCTACCCCGAGGGCCACCCCTACCACCACACGCCCATCGGCTCGATGGCCGACCTCGACGCGGCCACCCTGGAGGACGCCCAGTCCTTCTTCCGCACCTACTACGCGCCCAACAACGCGGTCCTGTCGGTCGTCGGCGACATCGACCCCGAGCAGACCCTCGCATGGATCGAGAAGTACTTCGGGTCCATCCCGGGACACGACGGCAAGCCCGCCCCGCGCGACGGCTCGCTGCCCGAGATCCTCGGCGAGCAGCTGCGCGAGGTCGTCGAGGAGGAGGTCCCGGCCCGCGCGCTGATGGCCGCCTACCGGCTCCCCGAGGACGGCACCCGCGCGGGCGACGCCGCCGACCTCGCCCTGACCGTCCTCGGCGGCGGCGAGTCCTCCCGGATCTACAACCGCCTGGTGCGCCGCGACCGTTCGGCGGTCGCCGCCGGATTCGGGCTGCTCCGGCTGGCGGGCGCGCCCTCGCTCGGCTGGCTGGACGTGAAGACTTCCGCCGAGGTCGAGGTGCCCGAGATCGAGGCCGCGGTCGACGAGGAGCTGGCTCGGTTCGCGGCCGAGGGCCCCACGCCCGAGGAGATGGAGCGCGCCCAGGCCCAGTTGGAGCGCGAGTGGCTGGACCGGCTCGGCACCGTAGCGGGCCGCGCCGACGAACTCTGCCGCTACGCCGTCCTGTTCGGCGACCCACAGCTCGCGCTGACCGCGGTGCAGCGCGTCCTGGACATCTCGGCCGAGGAGGTGCGCGAGGTCGCCGCGGCGCGGCTGCGCCCCGACAACCGGGCGGTGCTCGTCTACGAGCCGCTGACCGCCGAGGGCGACGAGGCCGAGGCCGCAGGCAACGACGAGGAGACGGCGAAGTGAGCGCGACCATGCAGTTCCACCCGCAGCCCCAGGCCGGCGAGGCCAAGCCCTGGGCCTTCCCCGCACCGGAGCGCGGCGCCCTCGCCAACGGCCTGACCGTGCTGCGCTGCCACCGCCCCGGCCAGCAGGTCGTCGCCGTGGAGGTGCTCCTGGACAGCCCCCTGGAGGCCGAGCCCGCGGGCCTGGACGGCGTGGCCACCATCATGGCCCGCGCCTTCTCGGAGGGCACCGACAAGCACTCCGCCGAGGAGTTCGCCGCCGAACTCGAGCGCTGCGGCGCCACCTTGGACGCGCACGCCGACCACCCCGGTGTGCGCCTGTCCCTGGAGGTGCCCGCCTCCCGGCTCGCCAAGGCCCTCGGTCTGCTCGCGGACGCCCTGCGCGCGCCCGCCTTCGCGGACAGCGAGGTCGAGCGGCTGGTCCGCAACCGCCTCGACGAGATCCCGCACGAGGCGGCCAACCCCGCCCGCCGCGCCGCCAAGGAGCTGTCCCGGCAGCTCTTCCCCGAGGGCTCCCGGATGTCCCGGCCGCGCCAGGGCACCGAGGAGACGGTCGCCGCGATCGACTCCGCCGCCGTACGCGCCTTCTACGAGAAGCACGTCCGCCCCGCCACCGGCACCGCGGTCGTGGTCGGCGACCTGACCGGCATCGACCTGGACGCCCTGCTCGGCGACACCCTCGGCGCCTGGACCGGCGGCACCGCCGAGCCCAGCACCCCGCCGCGGGTCACCGCCGACGACACCGGCCGGGTGGTCATCGTGGACCGCCCCGGCGCCGTCCAGACCCAGCTGCTCATCGGCCGGATCGGCCCCGACCGGCACGAGAGCGTCTGGCCCGCCCAGGTGCTCGGCACCTACTGCCTGGGCGGCACCCTCACCTCCCGCCTCGACCGGGTGCTGCGCGAGGAGAAGGGATACACCTACGGCGTACGGGCCTTCACCCAGGTCCTGCGGTCCGCCGAGGACGGTTCGGGCGCCGCGATGCTCGCCATCTCCGGCTCGGTGGACACCTCCTCCACCGGCCCCGCCCTCGACGACCTGTGGAAGGTGCTGCGCACCCTCGCCGCCGAGGGCCTGACCGACGCCGAACGCGATGTGGCGGTACAGAACCTGGTGGGCGTGGCCCCGCTGAAGTACGAGACGGCGGGCGCCGTCGCCTCGACGCTCGCGGACCAGGTGGAGCAGCAACTCCCGGACGACTACCAGGGCAGGCTCTACCAGCAGCTCGCCGGGACCGGCACCGTCGAGTCGACCGCCGCTGTGGTGAACGCCTTCCCGGTGGACCGCCTCGTCACGGTGCTCGTCGGCGACGCCGCCCAGATCGAGGAGCCGGTGCGCGCCCTCGGCATCGGTGAAGTGACCGTGGTCACCGGCCAGTAGAGGCCCCGCGGCGGCGTCCGCGCCCCGCGACCGACCCCGGCGGCGACATGGCCGCCGGGGTCGGTCATGTCCGTATTGGGGCCGGGTTTCCGATCTGCCGTGTGGTGTGCGTGACAAAAGCCCGTTTCGGTTTGGTCCGGGCGGTTGTCCCGCTTAGCGTCTCTCCGGCTGTTCGTCATGTGCGCGCCGCACCCGCGGCACCGGGCAGCCATCGCCGAGTCCCCCCACGGCGCGAGCCAGGGGAGCCGGGGACCCACCTCCCGCCCGCCGTCCGCGGCGCCGGGAACGCAGTTCCTGGGGTGAATCGGGCGCCCTCGCAAGGGCGTTCCGTAGGAGACCTTCCTGCTCCGAACCCTCCCCCAGTGCCTCAAGGGCCTGGGAGGTACCCCCACCGCTAACCCGGTAGGCGATAGGGAAGGAAAGGACGAGCCACACGTATGGCGATCACCCGTGCCCGCGGCAGACACCGCAGGCCGAGCCGCCTGACCCGTACCTCCGCCACCGCCGCGGGCGTCGCCGCCCTCACCACGGCGGGCGTCCTCGGCACCCTCGCGTCCCCCGCGGGCGCG
This sequence comes from Streptomyces physcomitrii, assembly GCF_012273655.1. Lineage (GTDB taxonomy): Bacteria > Actinomycetota > Actinomycetes > Streptomycetales > Streptomycetaceae > Streptomyces > Streptomyces physcomitrii. Next base: position 154,663 of record NZ_JAAWWP010000009.1, read on the forward strand.
GCCCAGCCGGAGCCCGAGGGCTCGGCGCTGGCCGGCGCGATAGCCGTCGACGAGGTCGGCACCTCGCTCGCCGAGAAGATCGCGGCCCAGGCCGACGCCCAGGAGAGCGCCGCCGACGCGGCCGCCGCCAAGAGGAAGGCGGAGGCCGAGGCGGAGCGCCGGGCCCAGGAGGCCAAGCGCAAGGCCCGTGCCGAGCGCGCCGCCGAGGAGCGCGCCGCCCGGGCCGCCGAACGCCGCCGCCTCAACGCCTATGTGGCGCCCGTCTCCGGCTCGTACGTCTCCACCGGCTACCGCACCGGCGGCGCGATCTGGTCCTCCGGCAGCCACACCGGCGTCGACTTCCACGCCGCCTCCGGCACCCCGGTCCACGCCGTCGGCCGCGGCACCGTCGTCAGCACCGGTTCGGGCGGCGCCTACGGCAACGAGGTCGTGCTGAAGATGCACGACGGCACGTACACCCAGTACGGGCACCTCTCCTCGATCGGGGTGAGCGCCGGCCAGTCGGTGACCCCCGGGCAGCAGCTCGGCCTGTCCGGCGCGACCGGCAACACCACCGGGCCGCACCTCCACTTCGAGGCGCGCACCGGACCCGACTACGGCTCCGACATGGACCCCGTCGCCTATCTCCGCTCGCACGGCGTCGACCTCTGAGCGGAACGCCGCACGGCCGGACAGGCCCTGGGCGGAAATGCCGTGAAAGCCCCGGCTCGTGAGCCGGGGCTTTCACGGTTGTCCCAAAAATATCTCCGGATTCCCGTGCGCCATCGGAAATTCCGTCGTTCTGCAATAGAGTCACGACACGAGTGTTCCTGCAGAGCGTTACGCGCGGATCAATGCGGAGGTCCGGTCATGCGCATTCCCGCGCACACGGTATGCACGGCAATCCGGGACGACATCGTCGCCGGGGTCCACGAGCGGGGCGGGCGGCTGACCGAGGAAGTCCTCGCCCGGCGCTACGGCGTCTCGCGGGTCCCGGTGCGCGAGGCCCTGCGCACCCTGGAGGCCGAGGGCTTCGTCATCACCCGGCGGCACGCGGGCGCCTGCGTGGCCGAGCCCACCGAGCAGGAGGCGGCCGACGTCCTCGACATCCGGACGGTGCTCGAACCGCTGGCCGCCGCCCGGGCCGCGCAGCGCCGTACGGAGGCCCATCTCAAGGTGCTCCGGGGCCTGGTCAGGCTGGGGCAGGAGCGGGCCGGACGCGGACACAGCGAGGATCTGCGCTCGCTCGGCGGCTGGTTCCACGAGACCCTCGTCCAGGCCTCGGGCAGCCCCGGCCTGATCACCCTGCTGACCCAGCTGCGGCACAAGATCGCCTGGATGTACACGGTCGAGGGGCCCGCGCGGCCCGCGGACTCCTGGGCGGAGCACGGGGCGATAGTCGACGCCGTCGCCCGCGGGGACGCGGAGCGGGCGCGCGGGCTCACGGCCCTGCACCACGAGCGGGCGGCCGCCGGCCACCGGGTGCGGTTCGCCAGGAAGAGCCCGCCGGTGAGGAGTTCGCAACATGCCGTAAACACGGCGAGCGGCCGCGATTAACACGGCTGCCGTATACAAAGAGCAGAGCATTTCGCAGGCGTCTCTTTCTGCTGCCCGCATTCCTTTTCGGCGGCCGGGAAGAGGAAAGCGCCGCACCGAAAGAATTCGGTCGATGCGGCGCTCCGTGTGTCTGTCCGCCGCCGGCACGGAATTCTCCCGTGCGCCGTTTTCCGATGCCGGACTTTCCCGCGCCGGGGTCCTTCCGCGCCGCTCACCCGCCGCCCTCGGACCGCCTCGGACCTCGAACCGGCCTCGGGCCGGACCGCGGACCGTCCCGCGTCCCGGCCCGTCCCGGCAGGTCTCAGACCGTCTCCGGCAGTTCCCCGAGCCCCTCGGTGACCAGCTTCGCCAGGCGGTCCAGGGCCTGCTCGGCGCCCTCCACGTCCGAGCTGAGCACGATCTCGTCGCCGCCCAGCGCCCCGAGCCCGAGGACCGCCAGCATGGAGGCGGCGTTCACCGGGGCGCCCTCGCCCTTGGCCACCGTCACCGGTACCCCCGAGGCCGCCGCGGCACGGACGAAGATGGAGGCGGGCCGGGCGTGGAGGCCCTCCGGCCAGCCGACCTTGACGCGACGCTCAGCCATCTGATGCAGCCCTTCTGTTCGGGTGTCCCACCGTCTCGGCGTCCAGTGTCGCGCACGCCCGCTCCGCCCCGCGGAACCCCCGCCCCGCCGAGGGCCGCGCCCACCCCCGGGTCCGCCTCCCGGACGGGCCCGCACCGGGCCGGGGCCCGTACGCTGGCCCCATGCAGACGCCGTCGGACCGGCACGACTACCCCGCCCACTGGGAGGCGGACGTCGTGCTGCGCGACGGGGGGACCGCGCGCATCAGGCCCATCACCACCGAGGACGCCGACCGCCTGACCAGCTTCTACGAGCAGGTCTCGGACGAGTCGAAGTACTACCGCTTCTTCGCGCCCTACCCGCGCCTGTCGGCTCGCGATGTGCACCGCTTCACCCACCACGACTACGTGGACCGGGTGGGCCTCGCGGCCACCGTGGGCGGCGAGTTCATCGCCACCGTGCGCTACGACCGCATCGACGTGAACGGCCGGGCCGCCTCCGCCCCCGCCGACGGCGCCGAGGTCGCCTTCCTCGTCCAGGACGCGCACCAGGGCCGCGGGGTCGCCTCCGCCCTCCTCGAACACATCGCGGCGGTGGCGCGTGAGCGCGGGATCCGCCGCTTCGTCGCCGAGGTGCTGCCCGCCAACAGCAAGATGATCAAGGTCTTCACCGACGCGGGCTACCAGCAGGAGCGCAGCTTCGAGGACGGCGTCGTCCGCCTCTCCTTCGACCTGGAGCCCACCGAGGCCTCGGTCGCCGTGCAGTGGGCCCGCGAGCAGCGCGCCGAGGCCCGCTCCGTGCAGCGCCTGCTCAACCCCGGTTCGGTCGCGGTCATCGGCACCGGCCGGGCCCCCGGCGGAGTGGGCCGCACCGTCCTGGGCAATCTCCTGGCCGCCGGGTACCAGGGCCGCGTACACGCCGTGAACCGGGCCTTCGCGCCGGAGCAGACCGAGCTGGACGGCGTCCCCGCGCACCGGACCCTGGCCGAGATCACCGAGCCGGTGGACCTCGCGGTGCTCGCGGTGCCCGCACCGCAGGTCCCCGAGGCGGTCGCCGAGTGCGGCGAACACGGCGTCCAGGGGCTGGTGGTGCTCTCCGCCGGATACGCCGAGAGCGGCCCCGCCGGACGCGAGCTCCAGCGCGAACTGGTGCGCCAGGCACGCTCGTACGGGATGCGGCTGATCGGCCCGAACGCCTTCGGGGTGGTCAACACGGCGCCCGGCACCCTGCTCAACGCCTCGCTCGCCCCCGAGCTGCCGCGGCCCGGACGCATCGGCCTGTTCGTGCAGTCCGGCGCCATCGGCATCGCCCTGCTCTCCAGCCTGCACCGGCGCGGCGGCGGTGTGACCGGGGTGACCGGCGTCTCCACCTTCGTCTCCGCGGGCAACAGGGCGGATGTCTCGGGCAACGACCTCGTGCAGTTCTGGTACGACGACCCGGACACCGATGTCGCCCTGATGTACCTCGAAACCCTCGGCAATCCGCGGAAGTTCACCCGCCTCGCCCGCCGCACCGCCGCCGCCAAGCCGCTCGTGGTGGTGCAGGGCGCCCGGCACAGCGGGGTCTCCCCGCTCGGCCACGCGGTCCGCGCCAGCCGCCTGCCGTACGCCACCGTCTCGGCCCTGCTGCGGCAGGCCGGGGTGATCCGCGTGGACACCATCACCGAACTCGTCGACGCCGGGCTGCTGCTCGCCGGGCAGCCGCTGCCGGGCGGGCCCCGGGTGGCCATCCTCGGCAACTCCGAATCCCTCGGCCTGCTCACCTACGACGCCTGCCTCTCCGAGGGGCTGCGCCCGCTGCGCCCCCTGGACCTCACCACCGAGGCCTCGCCCGAGGCCTTCCGCGACGCGCTGCGCGGGGCCCTCGCCGACGAGCGGTGCGACGCGGTCGTGGTCACCGCCATCCCGAGCGTGCAGGAGGGCGGCGCGGGCGACGAGGCGCTGGCCGAGGCCCTGCGCGCGGCGGCCGCCGAGTACCCGGCCAAGCCGGTGGCCGTCGTCCACCTCGAACTCGGCGGACTGGCCCGGGCCTTGTCCGCCGCGACCAGCACCGCCCCGCCCCGCTCCTCCTCCGCCACCCCGCGACCGCGGCCCGAGGCCCCGGGCCCCGCGGCCCCTGGGGCTGCGACCCCCGGCCCCGCTCCCACCGGCTCCTCCGTCACCGGGGCCCCGGACACCGGCATCGCGGACCCCGGCGGCCCGGACACCGAGCCCGGCCCGCCGCGCCGCATCCCCGCCTATCCGGCCGCGGAGCGCGCCGTGCGGGCCCTCGCCGAGACCGTGCGCTACGCCCAGTGGCGCCGGGAGTGGGCCGCCGACCCCGGCCGGGTGCCCGAGTACGAGGACATCGAGGAGCAGGCCGCCGCCGCGCTCATCGAGGAGCAGCTGGCCGGCGCCGGGGACGACCCCCGCGGCCTCACCCTCGAACCGGTGGCCGCCGAGGCGCTGCTCGCCGCCTACGGCATCGCCGTGCGCCCCTCGCCCCCGGCGCCCAGTGCGGACGCCGCCGCCGAGGCCGCCCGCGCGCTCGGCTACCCGGTCGCCCTCAAGACCACCGCCCCGCATCTGCGGCACCGCGCCGACCTCGGCGGCGTCCGCCTCGACCTCGCCGACGAGGACCGGCTGCGCCGCGCCTACGCCGAGCTCACCGAGAGCCTCGGCAGCCCCGCCGAGCTGCGCCCGGTGGTGCAGGCGATGATGCCGCGCGGCGTGGACACCGTGGTGCGCGCCGTGGTCGACCCGGCCGCCGGGGCCGTGCTCACCTTCGGTCTCGCGGGCGCCGCCTCCGAACTCCTCGGCGACACCGCGCACCGCCTCATCCCGGTGACCGACCGGGAGGCCCAGTCCGCCATCCGCTCGATCCGCACCGCCCCGCTGCTCTTCGGCTGGCGCGGTTCGGCACCGGTGGACACCGCGGCCCTCGAAGAGCTGCTGCTGCGCCTGTCCCGGCTCGTCGACGACCACCCGGAGGTCGTCGCGGTCACCCTGGAACCGGTCGTGGTCGCCCCGCACGGGCTCTCCGTCCTCGGGGCGAGCCTGCGTCTGGCCAGGCCGCCCGCGCGCGGCGAGTTGGGCCCGCGCACCCTCCCCTCCTACTGACGGGTGAAGGGACCGCCGCACGCACGCACCGCGGGGGCCGCCGGGGGCCGTAGGATGGCCGCATGGCCAAGACCAGTACGACGACCCAGGGGCTGCGCGCGGCGATCGAGCGCAGCGGTTACTACCCGGCTCTCGTGGCCGAGGCCGTGGAGGCCGCGGTGGGCTCGGAGCCCCTCTGCTCGTACCTGGTCCACCAGGAGACGACCTTCGACGCGAACGAGGTCCGCCGCCACGTCACCGTGCTGGTGCTGACCGGCACCCGCTTCATCGTGAGCCACACCGACGAGCAGGCGGCCGACGCGACCTCCCCGAGCCCCTACGCCACCACCTCCACGGAGTCCGTGAAGCTCGGCCGGATCTCCTCGGTCGTGGTGAGCCGGGTGGTGGCGAACCCGGAGTCGTACACCCCCGGGACCCTGCCGCGGGAGGTCGTCCTCACCATCGGCTGGGGCGCCGTCTCCCGTATCGACCTGGAGCCGGCGGCCTGCGGCGATCCCAACTGCGAGGCGGACCACGGCTATACGGGCAATTCGACCGCCGACGACCTGAGCCTGCGGGTCAGCGAGGCGGGCGACGGCGCCGACACCGTGCGGCAGACCCTCGCCTTCGCCAAGGCCCTCTCCGAAGCGACACCGGACACCCGGAACTGATGGGCCAGGCCACCTGGGACGAACCCGAGCCCCTCGCGCTCGACACCGCCCCCGTGCCGCTCTACGGCACCGGTTCCCTCGCCGATCTGCTGCCCACCCTCGCCGCCGGTCTCGGCGTGCCCGGCTTCGAGGCGCGGCTGACCGAGCTGCCGGTCGCGGACCGGGTCTGCGTCTTCCTCGTCGACGGGCTGGGCTGGGAGCAGCTGAAGGCCCACCCCGGCGAGGCGCCCTTCCTCACCTCGCTGCTGCACACCTCGCGCGGCGGCACCGGACTGCCGCTGACCGCCGGATACCCGGCCACCACCGCGACCTCGCTCGCCTCGGTGGGCACCGGGCTGCCGCCGGGCGCGCACGGGCTGCCCGGCTACACCGTGCGCAACCCGGCCACCGGCGAGCTGATGAACCAGCTGCGCTGGCAGCCCTGGTCGCCGCCGGAGGCCTGGCAGCCGTATCCGACCGTCTTCCAGCGGGCCGCCGCGGCGGGGGTGCGCACCGCGCAGGTCACCGCCCCGGCCTTCCAGAACACCCCGCTCACCAAGATCGCGCTCAGCGGCGGAACGTTTCTCGGCAGACCCACCGGCGAGGAGCGCATGGACACCGCGGCCGCTCAACTCGCCGCCGACGACCGGGCCCTGGTCTACACCTACTACTCCGAACTGGACGGCGCCGGGCACCGCTTCGGCGTCGACTCCGAGCCCTGGCGGGCCCAGCTGCGCTACGTGGACTCCCTGGTCCGGCGCCTCGCCGAGCAGCTCCCGCCGCGCAGCGCCCTCTATGTCACCGCCGACCACGGCATGGTCGACATCCCCTTCGACGAGCAGCACCGCATCGACTTCGACGAGGACTGGGAGCTGGGCGCCGGAGTCGCCCTGCTCGGCGGCGAGGGCCGCGCCCGGCACGTCTACGCGGTGCCCGGCGCCGCCGGGGACGTCCTCACGGTGTGGCGCGAGGTCCTCGGCGAGCAGTTCTGGGTGGCCGGGCGGGACGAGGCCGTCGCGGCGGGCTGGTTCGGGCCCGAGGTCGACGAGCGCGTCCTGCCGCGGCTGGGCGAGGTGATCGCCGCGGCCCGGGACGACGTCCTGGTCACCGCCTCGCGCCGGGAGCCCAAGGAGTCCGCGATGGTGGGCAACCATGGTTCGATGACGCCCGCCGAGCAGCTCGTCCCGCTGGTCGAAGTCCGCACCTGAGCCGGCCCGACCGCCGCCCGAAGCCGACCCCCACCCGAAAGGTCTCCTTCCCATGCCCGAGCTGGTGTTCTTCTCCGGAACCATGGACTGCGGAAAGAGCACGCTGGCCCTCCAGATCGAGCACAACCGCTCCGCCCGGGGCCTGCAGGGAGTGATCCTCAGCCGCGACGACCGGGCCGGGCACGGCAAGCTCTCCTCCCGCCTCGGGCTGGTCCGCGACGCCGTCGAGGCCGCCGAGGGCATGGACATGTACGCCTACGTGGTCGACCTCATCACCCGCGGCGGCCGGGTCGACTACGTCCTGGTGGACGAGGCGCAGTTCCTCGCCCCGGAGCAGATCGACCAGCTCGCCCGGATCGTGGACGACCTGGAACTCGACGTCTTCGCCTTCGGTATCGCCACCGACTTCCGCACCAAGCTCTTCCCCGGCTCCCAGCGCCTCATCGAACTCGCCGACCGCATAGAGGTACTGCAGGTCGAGGCGCTGTGCTGGTGCGGAGCCCGGGCCACCCACAACGCCCGTACGGTGGGCGGCCGCATGATCGTCGAGGGCGCCCAGGTCGTGGTCGGGGACGTCAACCAGGCGGCGGAGGAGGTCGGTTACGAGGTGCTGTGCCGCCGCCACCACCGGCGCCGGATGACCAGTGCGGCGGCCCGGGCCGGCGCCCTCTCGCCCGATGTACTGCCGGTGTCCCCGCACTGAGAGCGCGGCGGACCCGACTGCACCTGCCGGGGCCTCCGTTCAGAGAGCCGTCCGGGGCCGCCGGTGCGCCGAGCGGATCAGCGTGAAGGCGGCGCCCTCGGGGTCCGCGATCGTCACCACCCGGCCGTGCGCGGCGTCCCGCGGCGGCTGCAGGATCTGCCCGCCGAGGTCGGCGGCGAGCGCGGCCGCCTCGTCGGGCTCGTCGACCTCGAAGAAGGTCATCCAGTGCGCCCCGCGGTCGCGCGGCAGCGACTGGCCGACGCCGTGCAGGGAGGCCACCGGTCTGCTGCCCACGTGCAGCGTCAGATAGTCGAAGTCGGCCGAGACCTCGGCCTCCACCTCGTAGCCGAAGACCGCCTGGTAGAACTTCACCACGCTCTCGGTCTCCCGGGTGAGGAGTTCGTTCCAGGCCGGGGCCCCGGCCACCCCGCTGACCGCGGTGCCGAGCCCCTCGGCGGGCTGCCAGATGCCGAAGACCGCCCCCGCGGTGTCGGAGGCGAGGGCGAGCCGCCCCGCCTCCCCGGCGTCCAGCGGCCCCACCCCGACCGTGCCCCCGCAGAGCCGGATGGTCTCCGCGGTGCGGTTGGTGTCCTCGGTGGCCAGATACGGGGTCCAGGCCACCGGCAGATGCCGGTCCGGCGGCAGCTGGCCGATTCCCGCGACATCGTGGCCGCCGACCAACGCCCTTACGTAGGGCCCCAGTTGCTCCGGTCCGGGGGCGAACTCCCAGCCGAAGAGGGACTCGTAGAAGTGCTGGATGCCCGCGATGTCGTGGACCATCAGGCTCACCCAGCAGGGCTCGCCCGGCGACCGCCGCGGCGCCCTGTCGCGAAGCCCCGTGGTCTGCGGCTGCTGTGCCTCGGTCATCGTCACTCTCCTCGGGCCCTCTCGGGGCCTCACCCGTCCACCGCCCGGTGCCGTCGCCCGCGGCCGGTGCCCGGGGCGCCGTGCGGCGACCGGGTCCGGTTCGTGTCCTGCGCGCGTGGCGGACGCACTCCGGTACGGCGTCCACCACCGGGATGCGGTTCGCCGGAGGGCGGCCACCGCGCGGATTCCGGTGGGTGACCGTCCGCTCGCCGAGAGGCGTCGCTCAGTTCTACACCGTGTGCCCACTCCCGTACACCCTGTGGTGGTGCGCGTTGCTGAGTGCAGATTGGCCGAGCCGAGCCGAATCGGCCACCGGGTGCGCGAGGATGGGGAGCATGACTTCCTTGATCACCGCCGCCGGGCTCGCCGACGCCCTCGCGGGCGAGCGGCCGCCCGTCCTCCTCGACGTCCGCTTCCAGCCGGCGGGCGGGGCGAACCAGCGCCCCGCCTACCTGGCGGGACACCTCCCGGGCGCGGTGTTCGTGGACCTCGACGCGGAGCTGGCGGGCCCGCCGGGACCGGCTGGGCGCCATCCGCTGCCCGATCCGGCCGTCCTCGGGGCCGCCCTGCGCCGGGCGGGTGTGTCGGCGGACTCCGAGGTCGTGGTCTACGACGACGGGCTCGGCTGGGGCGCCGCGCGGGCCTGGTGGCTGCTCCGCTGGGCCGGGCACGCGCGCGTACGGGTCCTGGACGGCGGGTTCCCGGCCTGGACGGGGGAGCGGGAGAGCGGCGAGGTGACGCCGGCGCCCGGTGACTTCGTGCCCCGGCCGGGCGGGATGCCGGTCCTGGACGCCGACGGCGCCGCGAAGCTCGCCCGCCGGGGGCTGCTCCTGGACGCCAGGGCCGCCGAGCGCTACCGCGGCGAGGTGGAGCCCATCGACCCGGTGGGCGGCCACATCCCGGGCGCCGTCTCCGCGCCCACCACCGAGAACCTGGCCGCGGACGGACGGCTGCGGCCCGCCCCCGAGCTGGCGGCCCGCTTCGCGGCCCTCGGCGCCCCCGCGGCCGAGGAGGTCGGCGTCTACTGCGGCTCCGGGGTCTCCGCCGCCCAGCAGGTGCTGGCCCTGGAGGTGGCCGGAATCGAGGCGGCGCTCTATGTGGGCTCCTGGTCCGAGTGGACCGCGGACCGCTCCCGGCCGGTGGCCACCGGCGCCGAGCCGCAGTGAGCGCGGGGCACTGAGCCCGGGGCCTTCCCTCTCCGGATCGGATCGGGCCGGGCTCGCGGGGGCCGGCACGCGCGACTGCCCCGTTGCCGTCAGCCGCCGACTCCGCCGGACATGGCTGAGGGGAGCGCACCGAAGCGGTGCGCTCCCCTCAGCCATGCGCGGTCAGGTGCCGACCGCTCGGGGTCCTGCCCGGCGAGGGCCGGACCGCTACTCCTTCTTGCGCCGGGTGCCGAAGACGATCTCGTCCCAGCTGGGCACGGCAGCCCGGCGGCCGGGGCGCACCCCGTCGGCCTCCGCCTGCCGGTCGGTGGAGCCGACCAGGCGGTCGCGGTGGCTGGCCACGGCGCGCGGCATGAGCACGTCCGCGTAGGCGGCACCGGCTCCGGCCGCGCTCGCGGGCGGCTCCTCGGCCTCCGGCTCCGCCTCGGGCTCGTCGTCCTCCGGGGTGTGCTCGGCGGCGGCCGGAGCCGGACGCTCGGGCACGACCAGGTCACCGCGGAAGCTCGGCACCGCCTCCAGGAGGCTGGTGAGCGAGTCGCGGCCCTGGTCGGTCCCGGCGGTCGCGGTCGTGGACTCCTCCGTCTCCGCCGCGGGCGGCGGGGAGGCGGGCGGCAGCTGCCGGTCGAGTCCGCGGTCCAGCGGGCGGTCCCGGTCCAGCGGCCGGTCCCTGGGCAGGCGGGCGATCCGCGGGACGAAGGGGAAGCTCGGCTCCGGCTCGGCGAGGTCGTCGGACTCGCCGATCAGCGAGCGCGCCTCGTCGTCCACGGCCTGGACGAGCCGCCGGGGCGGGTCGTACGTCCAGCTCGCGGTGTGCGCCTCACCGGCCACCCGGTAGCCCAGGCAGACCTCCCAGGTGCCGTCGTCGCGGCGCCAGGAGTCCCACTGCACGGTGTCCTTCTCGGCACCGCGGACGAGCAGGCGCTCCTGCACGGCCTCCCCGAGCTGGGGGCCGGTGTTCTCGCCGGGCCTGCGCACCGGGGTCTTGCGGGCGCGCTCGGCCATGAAGGCGCGCTCGGCGAGGACCGGGCCCTCGAAGCGGCGCACCCGGTCGACGGGGATACCGGCGAGCTGGGCGACCTCCTCGGCGGTGGCACCGGCTCGTATCCGCGCCTGGATGTCACGGGGGCGGAGGTGGCTCTCCACCTCGATCTCGATCTGCCCGAGGCGCGGACGGTCACCGCGTACGGCAGCGCGGAGCCGTTCGTCGATGGGAAGCGTGTACTCCGTGCTGTCCGCAGCCTTGAGCACCAGCCGTGTGCCGTCGTTGGAGACGGCCACGACACGCAGTTCGGGCATGGGGACCTCCCGGGTGGTGCCTGCCGACGTCACCTGCGTCGCTGCTTCCGCTAGTCGAGTGTGGCCTGCCCGGGTGCAGCCTGCCACAACCTTGCCGAGTTGCCCGGCGTGTCGGGCGTGGGCCCTGGACCGCCGTTATGGCACGGTTACCAGTTCGCAACGCTCGGTGACCGGGCAGGTCACCCTGTGCAACGAGTCTCCCCCCTGGCGGCCCTGGCGAGCCCCCGTCACCCTGGTGGGAGACCTGACCCAGGGCTCGTCACACTACTCCATTCGTGCCATGTCGGTGGGGCGGCGCGCCACCGAACTTCTCGCGGGGGGCGGCAGTTGGCCGCGCGGGGCCCTGATTCGGCCGTCACGGTCCGTGGCGTTCTTCACGTGATCGCCGTAATCGGAACTACGGACTTCGCCCGTACGTCCCTTTCTCCCGGAGCCCATGTACTTCGACGAGAAAGGCAGGCAAGGGTCAGGTATGCGAAGGATGCCGGAGAGGGACCGGAAGCCGTCGGGCGGCGGCCGCGCCCGGGCCGGGGCGCCGGGGCGCGCGGCGGCCGAGGAGGAAGAGGAGTCCGGGCGCGGGCGCCGGCTCGACCTGAACCTGCCGCAGGTCGCGGGCGGCGCGGTGGCGGCGGTGGTCGCCGCCAAACTGGCCGCCAACCTCGGGGTCTACGGGACGATCCTGGGCGCGGGTGTGGTGAGCGTGGTGGCCACCTGCGGCGGCACCCTCTTCCAGCACTTCTTCCGGCGCACCGGCGAGCAGATCCGCGAGGTGGCCGTCCAGGCGAAGCCCAAGTCCCGCCAGGTGCCGGTGACTTCGGGCGGTGAACCGGTACCGCCCACCTTCCGGCCTGATTCCGCCCCGCCCCCCTTGCCGAGCGGCCCGCCCGCCCTGACCACCTGGGGCACCGCCGCCGCCGGGGGCGCGGCGGCCGGGGGCACCCCGCTGCTGCGCGACCCGGCCGCCGACCGCACCCGCCTGCTGCCCCGGGTCACCCCGGAGCCCGGCGGCGACCGCACACCTGTCCCCGGGCTCCCCCCGGGTGAGTCCGCGCCCGGGGAGGACCCGGGCCGGGACGCCACCCGCCTGCTCACGGGCGCCGCCCCGGGCCCGTTCGCCGCCGGGTCCGAACCGCGGAGCGCGCGGTACGGGGAGGCCGGACAGCCGTACCGGGACGGCCGGTTCGGCGACCCGGACGGCCCCCGCCCGGACGACGGCTTCGGCGCCCCCTCGGTGCACCGCGCCCGCCGCGCCTCCCTGAAGCGCCCGCTCCTCGCCACCGCGGCGGTCTTCGCGCTGACCATGGGCGGGATCACCGCGTACGAACTCGTCTCCGGCCAGAGCCTGGACGGCGGGCGCGGCGGCACCACGGTCGGTGATGTGGTCTCCGGCGGCGGTCACCGTTCGGACCCCGCGCCCCGGGGGCCCGCGGACACCGGCGAGGAGCCCTCCGACTCCGGGAGCCAGGACGGCGGTTCGCCCACTCCGGAGCAGAAGGAGACGCCGGGGAAGGACGGGGCCCCGGAGGGGGACGGGGCGAACACGCCTTCCCCGGGGGCGAGTCGGTCGCAGCGGCCGGGGGAGAGCGATCCGAACGGCAGTTCACCGGAGGTACCGGGGGACGGCGACTCGACGCCCGCGCCCGAGCCGAGCGGCGGCAAGGCCACCGGCGAGTCCGGCGAGAGCGGCAAGTCGCCCGCCGGGCAGGGGAATTCGACCTCGGGGCGCGAGGGGCGGTGAGGTTCCGCGGCCGGGGCGGGCGCCCGGCTCAGTCGCCGAGTACCCGGCGCAGATAGTCGTTCTGGAAGAGGCGGCCGGGGTCGAGGCGGTCGCGCAGGGCCCTGAAATCGCCGAAGTGCGGATAGGCGGCGGCGAGGTACTCGGCGCTCCGGGTGTGGATCTTGCCCCAGTGCGGGCGGCCCCCATGGGCGGTGAAGAGGCGTTCGGCGGCGCCGAAGTAGGCCTGGTGGGCGGTGCCGCGGTACAGGTGCACCGCGAGGTAGGCGGTCTCGCGGCCGGCGGCGGTGGAGAGCCAGACCTCGTCGGCGGGCGCGGTGCGCACCTCCACCGGGAAGCTGACCCGCAGCCCGGAGCGCTCGATCAGGGCGCGGAGTTCGCGCACCACCTCCACCAGGGCGGCGCGCGGGAGGGCGTACTCCATCTCGATGAAGCGGACCCGGCGGGGGCTGGTGAAGACCTTGTGCGGGATGTCGGTGTAGGTCCGGGCCGAGAGGACGGTGCTCGAGAACCGGGCGAGCGGCGGGATCGTCGCCGGAACCGCCCGGCCGAGCGAATTGACCAGCTGGAAGGCGCCGTTGGAGAGGACCTCGTCCTCCAGGAGCCCGCGGACCCGGCCGACCGGGGCGGCCGGTCCCGCGCTGCGGTTGTTGCGCTTGGTGTTGCAGTTGCCGGTGTGCGGGAACCAGTAGAACTCGAAGTGCTCGTTCTCGGCGTGCAGTTGGTCGAACTCCGCGGTGACCCGCTCGAGGCTCATCGGCTCCTCACGCGCGGTGAGCAGGAAGAGCGGCTCCACCGCGAAGGTGAGCGCCGTCACGATGCCGAGCGCGCCGAGTCCGAGGCGCGCCGCGGCGAACAGCTCCGGGTTCTCCTCGGGGGAGCAGCGCAGCAACTCGCCGTCGGCGGTGAGCAGTTCCAGGGCGCGGACCTGGGCGGCGAGCGAGGCGGTCTCGCGGCCGGTGCCGTGCGTCCCGGTGGCGACGGCCCCGGCGACGGTCTGCTCCTCGATGTCGCCCATGTTGGCGAGCGAGAGCCCCTCTCGGGCGAGCGCCCGGTTGAGGCGCTTCAGGGGGGTCCCGGCGAGGACGGTCACCGTGCCCGCCGCCGGGTCGATCTCGCGTATCCCGGTGAGCAGCTCGGGGCGGACCAGCACTCCGTCGGTGGCCGCGGCGGCGGTGAAGGAGTGCCCGGTGCCCACCGCCTTGACCCGCAGCCCGTCCGCGGCGGCCGCCGCCACCGCCTCGCGCAGCTCCTCCACCGAGGCGGGGGTGACCTCCCGCGCGGGGCGGACGACGACGTTCTCGGCCCAGTTGCGCCAGGCACCGCTGTTCTTCGGCATGTGGTGAGGTCCCTCCGGGTCGCGACGCGCCGCGCGCGCATGGCACGTACCCCCCGGACGGGTCCTGGGACCCGCGGCTCGCGACGAGGGGCACCGCGACCGGCGCCCGTGTGACCCGCCGGTTCGCTGCTGGATCATACTCATGTGCCCTTTCGCGGCCTTCGGCCCGCTACCGGTCCGCCCCCCGGATGCCGGGCGCGGGGAAGCGGTGGCGGAGCCCGGGCCGGTCGCCTGCGGCCGGGCGGGGGCCGGGTGGCAGGATCTCTGCCATGTCCCCAGAGCGCGATCCCGGTCCGTACGACGCCCTGCTGCTGCTCTCCTTCGGCGGCCCCGAAGGCCCCGAGGACGTGCTGCCCTTCCTGGAGAACGTCACCCGGGGCCGCGGCATCCCCCGGGAGCGGCTGAAGGAGGTCGGGCAGCACTACTTCCTCTTCGGCGGCGTCAGCCCGATCAACGAGCAGAACCGCGAGCTGCTCGCCGCGCTGCGCGAGGACTTCGCGGAGCACGGCGTGGACCTTCCCGTGTACTGGGGGAACCGCAACTGGGCGCCGTATCTGACCGACGCCCTGCGCGAGATGGTCCGCGACGGGCGGCGGCGCGTCCTCGTCCTCGCGACCAGCGCCTACGCCTCCTACTCCGGCTGCCGCCAGTACCGCGAGAACCTCGCCGAGTCGCTGGCCGCCCTGGAGGCCGAGGGGCTCCCGCTGCCCCGCGTCGACAAACTGCGCCACTTCTTCAACCACCCGGGCTTCGTCGAGCCGATGACCGAGGGGGTGCTCGCCTCCCTCGCGGACCTGCCCGCCGAGGTGCGCGAGGGCGCCCACCTCGCCTTCACCACGCACTCCATCCCCACCGCCGCGGCCGACACCTCGGGCCCCGAGGAGGCGCACGGCGAGGGCGGCGCCTACGTGGCCCAGCACCTGGCGGTCGCCCGCCTGATCGCCGGGGCGGTACGGGAGCGGACCGGCGTCGACCACCCCTGGCGGCTCGTCTACCAGTCGCGCTCCGGCGCCCCGCACATCCCCTGGCTGGAGCCCGACATCTGCGACCACCTGGAGTCCGTCCACGCGGCCGGGGCGCCCGCCGTGGTCATGGCCCCCATCGGCTTCGTCTCGGACCACATGGAGGTCCGCTACGACCTGGACACCGAGGCCAGGGAGAAGGCCGCCGAGCTCGGCCTGCCGGTGCGCCGCTCGGCCACCGTCGGCGCCGATCCCCGGTTCGCCGCCGCGGTGCGCGAACTGGTCCTGGAGCGCGCCGCCGCCGAACGCGGGCAGCCGGTCGAGCGCTGCGCCCTCGGCGCCCTCGGCCCGAGCCACGACCTGTGCCCGGTCGGCTGCTGCCCGGCCAGGACCCCCCGCCCGGCGGCCGCCGGAGCCGGGAGTCCCTACGCCTGAGAGCCTGGGCGGGGGCGGCCCGGATCCGCGCCCCTGTCCGGCCGGGCAGCGCCGCCCGGCCCGCACATCCACCCCGTACGACCGGCCGGAGGAAACGAGTGACCGACCAGCTGAGGGCCGAACTCCTCGACACCGCCCTGGAGGCGGCCCGCCGCGCGGGCGACTTCCTGCGCGACGCCCGCCCCGACGACCTGGGCGTGGCCGCCACCAAGACCAGCGCGGTCGACGTCGTCACCGAGATGGACCTCGCCTCCGAGCGCATGATCACCTCGCTGATCACCGAGCGCAGGCCCGAGGACGGGGTGCTCGGCGAGGAGGGCGCGAGCGTCGAGGGCACCAGCGGCGTCCAGTGGGTGATCGACCCCGTCGACGGCACCGTCAACTACCTCTACGGACTGCCCAGTTGGTGCGTGTCCATCGCGGCGCGCAAGGACGGCGAGACGCTGGTCGGGGTCGTCCACGCCCCGATGCGCGGCGAGACCTGCCGCGCCGTGCTCGGCGGGGGCGCCTACCTCGACGACCGGCCGATCCGGGTCCGCCCGGCCCCCGACTTCGCCCTCGCCCTGGTCGGCACCGGCTTCGGCTACCTCGCCGAGCGGCGCGCGAAGCAGGCCGAGGTGGTCCGGGCACTCGTCCCGCGGGTGCGCGACATCCGGCGCGGCGGCTCGGCCGCCATCGACCTGTGCGATGTGGCGGCCGGCCGGCTCGACGCGTACTACGAGCGCGGACTCAACCCCTGGGACATCGCGGCCGGCGACCTCATCGCCCGGGAGGCGGGCGCCCTCACCGGCGGGCGCCCCGGGCAGGCGGCGTCCGGCGAGCTGACGGTGGCCGCGCCGCCCGGACTCTTCGAAGCCCTGCAGGGGCGCCTCGAAGAGCTGGGCGCCTGGCACGACGACTGAGACCCGGCGCGCGGGACCCCGGCACACGGCAGGGCCCCGGCACCGGAAGCCCTCCGGTGCCGGGGCCCTGCCCCTGCGTGGGCCGAGCCGCGCGGGCTCAGGCGTGCTGTACGTCCAGCTCCACTCCGTGATCGGCGGCGAGCCGGTGCAGATCGTCCAGCTCGGACTGCTCGACCTCGACGAGGAAGTCGTCGCCCGTCTCCTGGGCCCGGTGGAGGTCGGACTCGGTCGCCCTTATGCGCTGCAGAAGTCCCGTGGTGAAAGCGTCCATGGTTGCGCCCCCTCGTCCTGGGTCGTGGTCGGTGGCACGGGGGTGTGCCCAATGGGGACGATCACGGCTGCCCCGCCCTGCGGAAAGCGGTTCGTGGGTACGCCACAGCGGAAGCCTGATCGCGGGTGTGCAGTCGTCTTCCCCCTGCCGTCCTGGACGGAAACCTCGCCTCCGCAAGAAAATCTCCGCCCGTTCCCCCGTCCGGGGCGCGACCCTTGCGCCGCCGCGGTCCGGACCCCGCCCCCGGGCCGCCCTCCGCCTTACCGCCGGTTTATGGCCGAAAGGGGCAGGATGGAGGCTCACCCCCGGAGCCGGGGCCGCCCCGCGCGGTTCCACAGGAAGGACGTCACGTGCGCGTACTCGTGGTCGAGGACGAGCAGCTGCTCGCCGATGCGGTGGCCACCGGACTGCGCAGGGAGGCCATGGCCGTAGACGTCGTCTACGACGGTGCCGCCGCCCTGGAGCGCATCGGGGTCAACGACTACGACGTGGTCGTCCTCGACCGCGACCTGCCGCTCGTCCACGGCGACGACGTCTGCCGCCGCCTGGTGGAGCTGGGCATGCCCACCCGGGTCCTGATGCTCACCGCCTCCGGGGACGTCAGCGACCGGGTCGAGGGCCTGGAGATCGGCGCGGACGACTACCTGCCCAAGCCCTTCGCCTTCACCGAGCTGATCGCCCGGGTCCGGGCGCTCGGCCGCCGCACCAGCCTGCCGCTGCCGCCCGTCCTGGAGCGCGCCGGGATCAAGCTGGACCCCAACCGCCGCGAGGTCTTCCGCGACGGCAGGGAGATCCAGCTCGCCCCGAAGGAGTTCGCGGTCCTGGAGGTGCTGCTGCGCAGCGAGGGCGCCGTGGTCTCCGCCGAGCAGCTCCTGGAGAAGGCCTGGGACGAGAACACCGACCCCTTCACCAATGTCGTACGGGTCACCGTGATGACCCTGCGCCGCAAGCTCGGCGAACCGGCGGTCATCGTGACCGTGCCCGGCTCCGGCTACCGGATCTGAGCCCGTGGTCAGCTCCGCGCCCACGCCCCCGGGGACCCCGCCGCGCCCGAACTGGGACCCCCGCCGCGTCGACCCGCCCTTCCCCTGGCTGCGCCCGACCATCCGGATACGGCTCACCCTGCTCTACGGGGGCATGTTCCTGATCGCGGGCATCCTGCTGCTCTCGATCATCTACCTGCTCGCCGCGCAGGCCGTCCACGTCGGCAACGAACTCCCGTTCAAGATCGTCCAGGGCACCGTGCTGCGGGTCTCCAGCGACGCCTGTCCGGCCCTGGTCTCCGCCACCGGTTCCCAGGACGCGTTCAACCAGGCGCTCAACGAGTGCGTGAACCACCAGCGCCAGGAGGCCCTGGACGACCTGCTGAGCCGCTCGCTGCTCGCCCTGCTCGGCCTCAGCGTGATCGCCTTCGCCTTCGGCTACGCCATGGCCGGACGGGTCCTCTCGCCGCTCGGCCGGATCACCCGTACCGCCCGGCAGGTGGCCGGCTCCGACCTCGCCCGGCGGATCGAACTCGACGGTCCCGACGACGAGTTGAAGGAGCTGGCGGACACCTTCGACGACATGCTGGAGCGGCTCCAGCGGGCCTTCACCGCACAGCAGCGCTTCGTCGGCAACGCCTCGCACGAGCTGCGCACCCCGCTCGCGATCAGCCGCACTCTCCTGGAGGTGCAGCTCTCCGATCCCTCCGCGCCGCCGGAGCTGCGGCAGCTCGGCAAGACCCTCCTCGCCACCAACGAGCGCAGCGAGCAGCTCGTGGAGGGGCTGCTGCTGCTCGCCCGCAGCGACAACCAGATCGTCGAGCGCAAGCCGGTGGACCTGGCCGAGGTCGCCTCCCGGGCCATCGACCAGGTGCGCGCGGAGGCCGAGGAGAAGGACATCGAGCTGCGCGGCAGCCGCGAGCCGGTGATCGTGCAGGGCAACGGCGTCCTGCTGGAGCGGATCGCGCTGAACCTCGTGCAGAACGCCGTGCGCTACAACGTCCCGGCCGATCCGCGGGGCGAGGCGAAGACCGCGGAGCCGGGCTGGGTGGAGGTCGCCACCGAGGCCGCCCAGGGGCAGGCCGTGCTCGTGGTCGCCAACACCGGCCCGGTGGTCCCGGCGTACGAGATCGACAACCTCTTCGAGCCCTTCCGGCGGCTGCGCACCGAGCGGACCGGCAGCGACAAGGGGGTGGGGCTCGGCCTGTCCATCGTCCGCTCGGTCACCCGGGCCCACGGCGGGCAGATCTTCGCGGAGCCGAGGGAGGGCGGAGGACTGGTGATGCGCGTCACGTTGCCGCTGTGAGCGGCGCGGCTCCCGGGGGACATCTTTCGCTTTCGGCGAAATCTTCGCGCCTGGCAACCTTTCCGGATTCTGTGTGATCGCTCACAACAGAGCGGAGTTCACCTGTACTCTCCGTGTGCGCTCACCGGGCCGGAAGGCCTGGAAGATCCGGGTTTCCGGGGGTCCTCATCACGGGAAGTACACGGGGGTGGCCCCTGTGAAGTGCGAGATCGCGACCGTGTACGGTCCCGTTCGCCACCCAAGCCGATCACCCTCGGGGAGTCCGGTCGGGTGTCGATTGAGTAACAGACCTTGATGTGAGGCAAAATCTCCGCCTCAGGTCGGGCACAAGTCCGGCCTCTCACGCGTTACGTGCGCTGGAGACACCGCAGACACCCAGAGGGGGAGAGCGATATGGCAACCGACTACGACACGCCACGCAAGACCGATGACGACCTCAACGAGGACAGCATCGAGGAGCTCAAGGCGCGGCGGAACGACAAGTCCACCTCGACCGTCGACGTCGACGAGTTCGAGGCCGCCGAGGGGCTCGAACTCCCCGGCGCGGACCTGTCCAACGAGGAGCTGGCCGTCCGCGTCCTGCCCAAGCAGCAGGACGAGTTCACCTGCATGAGCTGCTTCCTGGTGCACCACCGCAGCCAGCTCGCGCGGGAGAAGAACGGCCAGCCCATCTGCCGGGACTGCGACTGATACGCGAAGGACATGCCGTGACCGGTTCGACCCCGCCCCGCAAGCGCTTCTTCCGCGGAAGGCAGGAGGCAGAGGGCGACCAGTCCGGCGGCGCACGTGACGACGAGCGGGGCCAGGAGGCCTCGCTCGCGCCTGCACCATCCGCCGCCTCCGGGGACTCCCCGGACAGCGGCACGGGGGCCGCCCTGGAGCGCGTGGCGGACGAGAGAGCAGACCTGGACCGACCATCCGGGTCCGGCGGCCGCGGCGCGGCCGTGAAGAAGGGGGTACGCAGAGGAGGCAGCCTCGCCAAGGCGGGCATCGGCCACCTCGCGGACCGCCTCATCGAGACCGCCCCGCGCATCCCTGTACGCGACCTGGCGACCCTGCGCCGGCACTTCCCCGGGCTCGGCCCCGAGGAGATCGCCGACAAGCTCGTCGCCGGCGCGGCCAACGGCACCTCCACCGTGGGCGCCGGAATCGGGGCCGCGGCGATGCTGCCGGTGCCGCCCGCGATGCCCGCGGAACTCGCGGCCGAGGTCAGCGGTGTCGCCCTCATCGAGCTGAAGCTCATCGCCGAGCTGTACGAGGTCTACGGCCAGCGCCCGGAGGGCAACCTCAAGGAGCGCAGCGTGACCTACCTGAACTCCTGGTCCGAGGAGCGCGGCATCGACGTCACCAAGCCGTCGACCTTCAACGCCGCCCTCGGCGGCCAGATGAAGCGTGAGCTGCGCCAGCAGATCATGAAGCGCATGGTGCGCAATCTGCCGAACCTGATGCCCTTCATGGTGGGCGCCACCGTCGGCGCGATGATGAACCGCCGCGACACCCGCAAGCTCGCCGAGCGCATCCGCAAGGACCTCCGCCGCCGCCAGGTCCCCTGGGAGGCGCTGGCCGGACTCGACCCGCTGGAGCAGCCGCCCGCGGCCCTCGACCTCACCGACCTGCCGCCCGAACTCGGCGGCTGACGCCCGGCACCCCGCCCCTCAGGAGGCGCGGACCTCGCCGAGCGCCGCCGCCAGCCGCTCGGGGTGGCGGGTGGAGAGATAGAGGTACGGCGTCGGGTCCTCGGGATCGGTCACCTCGACCCGCAGGCCGGTGCGGACATAGGCGCGCAGCAGCATGAAGGCCCGCGGATCCGCCTTGTGCGTGCGCCAGGCCTGGCACTCCGCGGCGTCCATGACATGGCTCTCGCCGAGGGCGGTCAGCGGGATGCGGGCCTCGCCCGCGATCAGCGAGCCCTGGACGACGCGGATGCGCACCGCGCCGTAGGAGCTGACGACCACCGCCGTCACCGCCACGCCCGCCACCAGCCCGCCGAGCAGCGCCAGCGGACCGAAGGGCAGCATGATCAGCCCGCCCGCGATCCCGACCAGGGCCGCGATCGCCCACCACGAGCGGGGCGCGGTCAGACGTTCTTCGTAGGGCGTGGCGGCAGGCTGCATGGGCCAAGCTTGGCACGCGGCCGGACGGCGGCGCTGGCGAGGTCCCCGCGGCGCCCGGGCCGGGCGGGAGCGCGGTGCCGGAGCGGGCACGCGGCGGCGGCCCGAAGTCCCCTGCCCACGGCGCGGAATGCGGGGCCGGGCGGGGCGACGCCCGGCGTCCGCCGCGGGGTAAGGTCTCGGCCTGTGAGTGGTACAACTTCAGCCCTTACCCCGCCCTCCTACGCCGTCGTCCCCGACCGCCACCCCGAGGCGCCCGCCCCCGGTGAGCTGCTCGGTTCCCACTACGGCCAGTGTTTCGGCTGCGGTACGGGCCAGCCGCACGGTCTGCACCTGGAGGCACGGGCGGGTGAAGGCCTGCGCGTGAGCGCGGAGTTCACCGTCCGCGAGGTCCACCAGGGCGCCCCCGGGCTCGCGCACGGCGGGGTCCTCGCCACCGCGCTCGACGAGACCCTCGGCTCCCTGAACTGGCTGCTGCGCGCCATCGCCGTCACCGGCCGGCTGGAGACCGACTTCAAGCTGCCCGTCCCGGTCGGCTCGGTGCTGCACCTGGAGGCCGAGATCAAGGCGGTCGCCGGACGCAAGATCTACTCGACCGCCACCGGCCGGATCGGCGGCCCCGAGGGGCCCGTCGCGGTCCGCGCGGACGCCCTTTTCATCCAGGTGAAGGTCGAGCACTTCATCGACAACGGCCGCTCCGAGGAGATCAACGCCGCCATGAACGACCCCGACCAGGTCCGCCGGGCCCGCGCCTTCGAGGTGAACCCGTGAGCGCCGGCCTAGAGGTGCGCCTCCGCCGCGTCGACCCGGAGGTGCCGCTGCCCGCCTACGCGCTGCCCGGTGACGCCGGCGCCGATCTGCGCACCACCGAGCCCTGTGAACTGGCGCCCGGGGAGCGCGCGGTGCTGCCCACCGGGGTGGCGATCGCGCTGCCCGAGGGGTACGCGGCCTTCGTGCACCCCCGCTCCGGTCTGGCCGCCCGCTGCGGAGTCGCCATGGTGAATGCCCCGGGGACGATTGATGCCGGGTACCGTGGGGAGATCAAGGTGATCGTGGTGAATCTCGATCCGCGCGAGAGCGTGCGGTTCGAGCGGTTCGACCGGATTGCCCAACTGGTCGTCCAGCAGGTCGAGAGGGTCCGCTTCCACGAGGTGGCGGAACTTCCCGGATCGGTACGGGCCGAAGGGGGCTTCGGGTCCACCGGCGGTCACGCCGCCGTGGGCGTGGGGGCTCACCCGGGCCGGACCGAGGTCCTGCCGGGAGACGGCGGGCAAGAGGGCGGGAATCGATACGCGTCGGTCGTATCCGACCGGGAAGGACAGTGACGTGTTCGGACGTCGCAACAAGAAGGAGTCCGCTGAGGCGGAGGCGGCGAGCGAGGCCGAGCAGGTCGACGTCGACGACGTCGCGGCGGACGAGGCCGAGGAACGGGTCCGGCTGGAGCCGGAGCCCCGCCCCGACGGGCCCTGGGACAGCACCGAGGTGACCAGCCCCGCCGAGGGCCGGGTCGATCTCGGCGGTCTCTTCGTGCCCGGGGTCGAGGGCATGGAGCTGCGGGTCGAGGTCGCCGGGGACGCCATCGTGGCGGCCACCGTCGTACTGCGCGACAGCGCCATCCAGCTCCAGGGCTTCGCCGCTCCCAAGCGCGAGGGCATCTGGGGCGAGGTGCGCGAGGAGATCGCCACCGGCATCACCCAGCAGGGCGGCGTGATCGACGAGGTCGAGGGCCCGCTCGGCTGGGAGCTGCGCGCGCAGGTCCCGGTCAAGCTGCCGGACGGCACCGGCGGCTTCCAGGTCGTGCGCTTCGTGGGCGTGGACGGCCCGCGCTGGTTCCTGCGCGGGGTGATCTCCGGTCAGGGAGCGGTCCAGCCGCAGGCCGCCGGGCTCCTGGAGCAGATCTTCCGGGACACCGTGGTGGTCCGCGGCGAGGGCCCGATGGCGCCCCGCGACCCGATCGTCCTGAAGCTGCCCGAGGACGCGCAGATGGTGGCCGAGGGCGGCGTGCAGCAGGAGGACCAGGCGACCTCGCGCTTCTCCGGCGGCATGGGCCAGCTGGCCCGCGGCCCGGAGATCACCGAGGTCCGCTGAGACCCGGAGACCACCGAGGTCCGCAGAGGCACCGTCCCCGGTCCGGCCCCGCGCCGCCCGGGGACCAGGAGAGGGCCGTACCCCGCAGCCGGGGTGCGGCCCTCTCGTGTGCCCGCTCCCTGTCCGCCGCCCGTTCCCGCCCTCCCCGCGCCTCCACTTCTCGAATGTGAAAAGCGGCCCGGCTGTGAACGCCCCTTCATCTCTTGACGCCCCCGGGCCGCCTCCCTAGGTTCACGAGCCAGCACGGTGTTCACCCATCAGATGCTGTTCCCCTACGAGAACGGATTGGCCCCCACATGCCAGGCGACCCCGTTTCCGCGCCCGCCCCCCGCCGTAATCGCCGCGTCCGCCGCCCCGCCTTCCTCGCCACCGCGGCCGCGCTGCTGCTCGCCCTCGCCGCCGGACTCCTCGGCCTGCCCGGCGCCCAGCGGGCCGAGGCCGCCCCCGCGGACTTCGCCCACCCCGGCGTCCTGGTCTCCAAGGGCCAGCTGGACCTCGCCCGCGAGAAGGTCGGCTCCGGCGCCCAGCCCTGGAAGTCCGCCTTCGACCAGATGATGGCGAGCAAGTACGCCTCGCTCTCCCGGACCGCCAAGCCCCGCGAGATCGTCGAGTGCGGCTCGTACTCGGATCCCAACTACGGCTGTACGGACGAGCGGGAGGACGCGATCGCCGCGTACACCCAGGCGCTCGCCTGGTACCTGACCCGCGACGAGCGGCACGCGCGGAAGGCCATCGAGCTGATGGACGCCTGGTCCGCCACGATCAAGGACCACACCAACAGCAACGCCCCGCTGCAGACCGGCTGGGCCGGTTCGGTCTGGCCGCGGGCCGCCGAGATCATCAAGTACACCTACACCGGTGACTGGGCGAACTCCGGGCGCTTCGCCACCATGCTGCGCGAGGTCTACCTGCCCAAGGTCATCAACGGCTCCAATTCCAACGGGAACTGGGAGCTGACCATGACCGAGGCCGCCATCGGCATCGCCGTCTTCCTGGAGGACAAGGGCGCCTACGACAAGGCGATGGGCCTCTTCCGCACCCGTACCGCCGCCTATGTCTACCTGGAGTCCGACGGCGAGCTGCCGAAGACGGTGCCCAGCCAGCACCTCGACACCCGGGAGAAGATCGTCTCCTACTGGCAGGGGCAGGGCACCTTCGTCACCGGGCTCACCCAGGAGACCTGCCGCGACTTCGTCCACACCGGATACGGCATCTCCTCGATCGCGCATGTCGCCGAGACCAGCCGCATCCAGGGCGAGGACCTCTACGGCACCGACGTCGGCGAGCGGCTGCGCCAGGCCCTCGGCTTCCAGTCCCGGTACGAACTCGGCGAGGCGCCCCCCGGCTGGCTGTGCGGCGGGGGAGTCGAGCGCGGCCTCGGTCCCGTCACCGAGGTCGGCTACAACGCCCTGCACGGGCGGCTCGGCATCCCGATGACCAACACCCAGCGGCTCACCGAGCAGAACCGCCCGGCCGGTTCCAACAACCTCTTCGTCGCCTGGGAGACCCTGACCCACGCGGAGAACACCGCCTGAGCGGGGGCACGCGCGGGGGCCGGGGCCCGGCCGGCGATCGTCCGCCGGGCCCCGGCCCCCGCGCGTGCCCGGCCGTCGCGTACCCCCGCCCGGGCGCCCCCGCGAGGCCCATCAGAGTTGCGTCAAAGAGTCCCGCGCATCCCGCCCCTGCCGGTCTTTGTCCGGTTTGGCCGCTGTAACGTCGGCACCGTCCGCACACGGTTCGCGGTGGTCACGGGAAGACAATGGGGCCCATGGGACGAGGCAAGCTCCGCATCTACCTCGGTGCGGCACCCGGTGTGGGCAAGACGTACGCGATGCTCTCCGAGGCGCACCGCAGGGTGGAGCGCGGCACCGACTGCGTGGTCGCCTACGCCGAGCCGCACGAGCGGCCGCGCACCGAGATCCTGCTGCACGGGCTCGAACAACTGCCGCGCAGGGAGCTGTGCCACCGCGGCGCCGCCTTCACCGAGATGGACGTGGACGCGGCCCTCGAACGCCGCCCCGCCGTCGCCCTGGTCGACGAACTCGCGCACACCAACGTCCCCGGCTCCCGCAACGCCAAGCGCTGGCAGGACGTCGAGGAACTCCTGGCCGCCGGGATCGACGTCGTCTCCACCGTGAACATCCAGCACCTGGAGTCGCTCGGCGACGTCGTCGAGTCGATCACCGGGGTGCGCCAGCAGGAGACGGTGCCGGACGAGGTGGTCCGGCACGCCGACCAGATCGAGCTCGTCGACATGTCGCCGCAGGCGCTGCGCCGCCGGATGGCGCACGGCAACATCTACCAGCCGGACCGGGTCGACGCCGCCCTCTCCAACTACTTCCGCCCCGGCAACCTCACCGCGCTGCGCGAGCTGGCCCTGCTCTGGGTCGCCGACCGGGTCGACGAATACCTCCAGCAGTACCGCGGCGAACACGACATCCGCTCCACCTGGCAGGCCCGCGAACGCATCGTCGTCGGCCTCACCGGCGGACCCGAGGGCCGCACCCTGATCCGCCGCGCCTCCCGGATGGCCGCCAAGGGCTCCGGCAGCGAGATCCTCGCCGTCTACATCGCCCGCAGCGACGGTCTCACCGCCGCCTCGCCGAAGGAACTCGCCGTCCAGCGCACCCTGGTGGAGGACCTCGGCGGCACCTTCCACCACGTGATAGGCGACGACATCCCCTCCGCGCTCCTGGAGTTCGCCCGCGGGGTCAACGCCACCCAGATCGTCCTCGGCTCCAGCCGCCGCAAGGCCTGGCAGTACGTCTTCGGGCCCGGGGTCGGCATGACGGTGGCCCGCGACTCGGGGCCCGACCTCGACGTGCACATCGTCACCCACGAGGAGGCCGCCAAGGGCCGCGGGCTCCCGGTCACCCGGGGCGCCCGGCTCGGGCGCCCGCGCCTGATCGCCGGGTGGATCGTCGGCGTCGGCGGCCCCGCCCTGCTCGCCCTGCTGCTGCACGAGTTCGACTCCGACCTGGGCCTCGCCAACGACGTCCTGCTCTTCCTCAGCCTGACCGTGGCCGCCGCCCTGCTCGGCGGACTGCTGCCGGCCCTCGCCTCCGCGGCGGTCGGCTCCCTGCTCCTGAACTGGTACTTCACCCCGCCGGTACGCCGGATCACCATCGCCGACCCGAGCAATATCGTCGCCCTCGTCGTCTTCATCGCGGTCGCGGTGGCGGTCGCCTCGGTGGTCGACCTCGCGGCCCGGCGCACCCACCAGGCCGCCCGGCTGCGCGCCGAGTCCGAGATCCTCTCCTTCCTCGCGGGCAGCGTGCTGCGCGGCGAGACCACCCTCGACGCCCTGCTCGAACGCGTACGGGAGACCTTCGCCATGGACTCGGTGGCCCTCCTGGAGCGCGAGAGCGACATCGCCCCCTGGACCAGCGCGGGCAGCGTCGGGCCCAACCCCTGCGTCCGCCCCGAGGACGCCGATGTGGACATGCCGGTACGCGACACCATGGCGCTCGCCCTGTCCGGCCGGGTACTGCCCGCCGAGGACCGCCGGGTGCTCGCCGCCTTCGCCGCCCAGGCCGCGGTCGTCCTGGACCGCCAGCGCCTGCAGTCCGAGGCCGAGCAGGCCCGCGCCCTCGCCGAGGGCAACCGGATCCGCACCGCGCTGCTCGCCGCGGTCAGCCACGACCTGCGCACCCCGCTCTCCGCGATCAAGGCCGCGGTCAGCTCGCTGCGCTCGGACGACATCGCCTGGTCCGAGCAGGACCAGGCCGACCTGCTCGAAGGCATCGAGGACGGCGCGGACCGCCTGGACCACCTGGTCGGCAACCTGCTCGACATGTCCCGGCTGCAGACCGGCACGGTCACCCCGCTGATCCGCGAGATCGACCTCGACGAGGTGGTGCCGATGGCGCTCGGCGGCGTACCCGAGGGCAGCGTCGCCCTGGACATCCCCGAGTCGCTGCCGATGGTCGCGGTCGACCCCGGGCTCCTGGAACGGGCGGTGGCCAACGTGGTCGAGAACGCGGTGAAGTACAGCACCGGCGCCTCCCGGGTCCTGGTCGCCGCCAGCGCGCTCGGGGACCGGGTGGAACTGCGGGTCGTGGACCGGGGCCCCGGTGTCCCCGAGGAGGCCAAGGACCGCATCTTCGAGCCCTTCCAGCGGCACGGCGACGCCCCCCGGGGCGCGGGCGTCGGCCTCGGCCTCGCGGTCGCCCGGGGCTTCGCCGAGGCGATGGGCGGCACCCTCGCCGCCGAGGACACCCCCGGCGGCGGGCTCACCATGGTGCTGACCCTGCGCGCCCCCGCACCGCGGCCCCCCGCCGCGGCCGAACCCTCCGGACGGGCGGCCCGGTGAGCGTCCGCCCCGGCACCGGGACCGGCCGCCCGGCCGCCGCCGGATCACCGCAGGAGGTCACCCCGTGACCACGGAAACAGAAAGGCGGGCGCAGATGCCGAAGCCCTCCACCGGTACGGGAGCCACCGCGGGCACGCGGGTGCTCGTGGTCGACGACGAGCCCCAGATCGTCCGGGCCCTGGTGATCAACCTCCGCGCCCGCGGCTACGAGGTCGACGCGGCCGCCGACGGCGCCGAGGCGCTGCGGCTCGCCGCCGCCCGCCACCCGGACGTCGTCGTCCTCGACCTCGGCCTGCCCGACATGGACGGCGTCGAGGTCATCCGCGGCCTGCGCGGCTGGACCCGGGTGCCGGTCCTGGTCCTCTCCGCCCGGCACAGCTCCGACGAGAAGGTCGAGGCCCTGGACGCGGGCGCCGACGACTACGTCACCAAGCCCTTCGGCATGGACGAACTCCTGGCCCGGCTGCGCGCCGCTGTCCGCCGGGCGGAGCCCACCGGCACCGGCGAGGAGCCGGTCACCGTCACCGCGCAGACCTTCACCGTCGACCTGGCCGCCAAGAAGGTCAACCGGGACGGCCGCGACGTACGCCTGACCCCGACCGAGTGGCACCTCCTGGAGGTCCTGGTCCGCAACTCCGGCCGCCTGGTCAGCCAGAAGCAGCTGCTCCAGGAGGTCTGGGGCCCCTCGTACGGCACCGAGACCAACTATCTGCGGGTCTACATGGCCCAGCTGCGCCGCAAGCTGGAGGCCGACCCCGCGCACCCGCGGCACTTCGTCACCGAGCCGGGCATGGGCTACCGCTTCGACGCCTGAGGCGCGGCCGGCGGTGCGCGGTCCACCGGCCCCAGGAGCCCGGGTGCGAGAAGCGGCACAGTAGCGCGCACCCGCTCACTTGAGTCCGGCCCGCGCGGGTACGCTTCCCCTTATGAGTGCCTCTTCGCGTCCCGCCAGGCCGGGTGGCCGGTTCCGGCGCATGCTCGACCGGTTCGCGGACATCTCCGCGTCCCAGGAGGACCTGGAGTCCGAGGAACTGCGCGAGGACGCCGCCGAGACCGCCGGCTGCACCCGGATCAACGACTGCCGGGACCGTCAGATCGTCACCGTGACTGGTACCTTGCGCACGGTGACCCTGCGGCCGCGGGCCGGAGTCCCGGCTCTGGAGGCGGAACTCTTCGACGGTTCGGCCGCGCTGGACGTGGTCTGGCTGGGCAGGCGCTCGATCGTCGGTATCGAACCCGGGCGCAAGCTGATCGCCTCCGGCCGTGTCTCGCTGAGCCACGGCCGCCGGGTGCTGTTCAACCCCAAGTACGAACTCAGACCGCTCGGACGGGAGTAGCCCTTGACGTCCCTCGACAAGCCGACCGCACAACGGGAGCCGCACGAAGGCGGGCCCGCCGGTGAGGACGACTCCAGGGCCGTGACCGAGGCCGCCCTCTTCGAGGCCTTCGGCGGCCTGCGCGGCATGGTGGAGACCGTCCTTCCCGGCCTGCTCTTCGTGACGATCTACACCGTCAACAAGGACCTGCACAGCTCCGCCATCGCGGCGCTCGCGGTCTCGCTGCTCTTGGTGGCGGTCCGCCTGGTGCGCCGGGACACCGTCAAGCACGCCTTCAGCGGCGTCTTCGGGGTCGCCTTCGGCGTGGTCTTCGCGATGATGACCGGCAACGCCAAGGACTTCTACCTGCCGGGCATGCTGTACACCCTGGGCCTGGCCGTCGCGTACCTCGTCACCACGCTCGCCGGGGTCCCGCTGATCGGCCTGATCCTCGGCCCGGTGTTCAAGGAGAACCTCTCCTGGCGCACCCGCAACCCCGGCCGCAAGACCGCGTACGCGAAGGCCAGTTGGGCCTGGGGACTGATCCTGCTCGCCAAGTGCGCGATCCTCTTCCCGCTGTACTGGTGGGCCGACACCACCCAGCTCGGCTGGGTCCTGGTGGCCCTGAAGATCCCGCCCTTCCTGCTGGCGGTCTACCTCACCTGGCTCTTCCTCGCCAAGGCCCCGCCGCCGATCGACGTCTTCGCCGAGATGGAGGCCGAGGAGGCCGCCGAGAAGGCGGAGAAGGAGCGCCGCGCGGCCGAGGCCGCCGGGGAGGGCGCCGCCGGACAGGACGCTGCCGCCGGGCCCGCGGAGAGCACCGGCGCACGCCACCGCCGCGACACCTGAGGCGGCGGTCCCGGCCCGCCCGGACACGTACAGACGCAAGAGAGCGGGGCACCCCACACCCGGGGTGCCCCGCTTTCCGTACGGGCCGGCCGTACGGCTCAGCTCTCCACGTCCTCCCGGCGCACCGAGAGCAGGTCCTCCAGCTGCTCCTCGCGGGCCTGCGCGGCCACGAAGAGGAGTTCGTCGCCCTCCTCCAGGGAGTCCTCGGGGGAGGGGGCGAGCACCCGGTTCCCGCGGATGATGGTGACCAGCGAGGTGTCCTCGGGCCACTGGACCTCGCCGACCCGGGTGCCCGCGATCGCGGACTGCGGCGGCAGCGTCAGCTCGACCAGGTTGGCGTCCCCGTGGCTGAAGCGCAGCAGCCGCACCAGGTCGCCGACGCTGACCGCCTCCTCCACGAGGGCGGACATCAGGCGCGGGGTGGAGACCGCGACGTCCACGCCCCAGGACTCGTTGAACAGCCACTCGTTCTTCGGGTTGTTCACCCGGGCCACCACCCGCGGCACCCCGTACTCCGTCTTCGCCAGCAGCGAGACGACCAGGTTGACCTTGTCGTCGCCGGTCGCGGCGATCACGACGTTGCAGCGCTGCAGCGCGGCCTCGTCGAGGGAGGTGATCTCGCAGGCGTCGGCGAGCAGCCACTCCGCCTGCGGTACGCGCTCGACCGAGATCGCGGTCGGCGCCTTGTCGATGAGCAGGACCTCGTGGCCGTTCTCAAGCAGCTCGCCCGCGATGGAACGGCCCACCGCCCCGGCTCCGGCAATGGCGACCCTCATCAGTGACCGCCCTCCTCGGGGCCCTCGGCGAAGGCCGCCTCGACCTTCTCGACATCGTCCGTACGCATCATCACGTGCACCAGGTCGCCCTCCTGCAGCACCGTCTGGGAGGTCGGCAGGACCGCCTCGCCGAGCCGGGTGAGGAAGGCCACCCGTACCCCCGTCTCCTCCTGGAGGCGGCTGATCCGCTGGCC
The DNA here is from genome assembly GCF_012273655.1 of Streptomyces physcomitrii. Lineage (GTDB taxonomy): Bacteria > Actinomycetota > Actinomycetes > Streptomycetales > Streptomycetaceae > Streptomyces > Streptomyces physcomitrii. The sequence continues at coordinate 185,307 of NZ_JAAWWP010000009.1, forward strand.
CACCCAGGAGTCGTCCGCGTGCACCTCGGCGAGCTGTACGCCGCCGGTCGGGTCCCGCCACAGCGGCTCGGCGCCCGAGGGCAGCAGGCGGCGCAGCATCTGGTCGGCGGTCCACCGCACGGTCGCCACGGTCGGGATGCCGAGGCGCTGGTAGACCTCGGCGCGGCGGGGGTCGTAGATGCGGGCCGCGACGTTCTCCACACCGAACATCTCGCGGGCCACGCGGGCGGCGATGATGTTGGAGTTGTCGCCGCTGGAGACCGCGGCGAAGGCGCCGGCCTCCTCGATGCCCGCCTCCCGCAGGGTGTCCTGGTCGAAGCCGACACCGGTGACCCGGCGCCCGCCGAAACCGGCACCGAGGCGCCGGAAGGCGGTCGGGTCCTGGTCGACCACCGCGACCGTGTGCCCTTGCTGTTCCAGGGTCTGCGCGAGGGCGGAGCCCACCCGGCCGCAACCCATGATGACGATGTGCACCTACCTGTACCCCGTCCTGGTCGCGCCGTTGACCTGCGAATACACCCTGCTCACACTTCTTTCCCGGTCCGAGCGGCTACAGCGGGCCACGGACTCGTGCCGGTGCCCCGCAGCCGAGCTTATGCCGCGGGCCGCACACCGCCGCCCTCCCCGTACCGTACGGCCGGGCGGGGCCCCTGGGGGAGGCGGGGCGCAAGGTGTGGGGGCTGGCCACTTCCTGACGGTCAGGTGGCTGCCCGGGTCGCGGGCAGGTGGCGGATAGGCAGGGCCTCTGCCCAACGCATACGATCCTCTGCGTGTCCAAACTGACCGACGTGCCCAAGCGGATCCTGATCGGGCGCGCACTGCGCAGCGACCGGCTGGGGGAGACCCTCCTGTCCAAGCGCATCGCCCTCCCCGTGTTCGCCTCGGACCCCCTGTCGTCCGTGGCGTACGCGCCGGGAGAAGTGCTCCTGGTCCTGTCCATCGCGGGTGTCTCGGCCTACCACTTCAGCCCCTGGATCGCGGTCGCGGTCGTGGTGCTGATGTTCACCGTCGTCGCCTCCTACCGGCAGAACGTCCACGCCTACCCGAGCGGCGGCGGCGACTACGAGGTGGCCAACACCAACCTCGGCCCCAAGGCGGGCCTCACGGTGGCCAGCGCCCTGCTCGTCGACTACGTGCTCACCGTCGCGGTGTCCATCTCCTCCGGGGTGGAGAACCTCGGCTCGGCGATCCCCTTCGTCGTGGAGAACAAGGTCCTCTGCGCCGTCGCGATCATCGTCCTGCTGACCCTGATGAACCTCCGCGGGGTCAAGGAGTCCGGCAAGCTCTTCGCGATCCCCACGTACGTCTTCGTCGCCGGTGTCTTCCTGATGATCGTCTGGGGCGCCGTCAAGGGCCTCCTCATGGACGAGACGCTGCGCGCCCCCACCTCGGTCTACGAGATCAAGCCCGAGCACCAGGGCCTCGCCGGCTTCGCGCTGGTCTTCCTGCTGCTGCGCGCCTTCTCCTCCGGCTGCGCCGCGCTCACCGGCGTCGAGGCCATCAGCAACGGCGTCCCCGCCTTCCGCAAGCCCAAGAGCAGGAACGCCGCCACCACGCTGGCGATGATGGGCCTGCTCGCCGTCACCATGTTCTGCGGGATCATCGCGCTGGCCGCCGCCTCCAAGGTGCGGATGGCCGAGAACCCGGCCAAGGACCTCTTCAAGGACGGCGTCCCGGTCGGCGAGGGCTATGTCCAGGACCCGGTGATCTCACAGGTCGCCGCCGCCGTCTTCGGTGACGGAACGTTCTTCTTCATCGTCCTCGCCGCGGCCACCGCCCTGGTCCTCTTCCTCGCCGCGAACACCGCCTACAACGGCTTCCCGCTGCTCGGCTCGATCCTCGCCCAGGACCGCTACCTGCCGCGCCAGCTGCACACCCGCGGCGACCGGCTCGCCTTCTCCAACGGCATCGTGCTGCTCGCCGGGGCCGCGGCCCTCCTGGTCGTCGTCTACGGCGCCGACTCGACCCGGCTGATCCAGCTCTACATCGTCGGCGTCTTCGTCTCCTTCACCCTCAGCCAGATCGGCATGGTCCGGCACTGGAACCGCCATCTGCGCAGCGAGCGCGACCAGGCCAAGCGCCGCCACATGCTGCGCTCCCGCGTCATCAACGCCTTCGGCGCCTTCTTCACCGGCCTGGTCCTGGTCGTCGTCCTGGTCACCAAGTTCACCCACGGCGCCTGGGTCGCCCTGCTCGGCATGGTGATCTTCTACGTCACGATGAGCGCGATCCGCCGCCACTACGACCGCGTCTCCGAGGAGATCTCGGCCCCCGAGGAACCCGCCGACGACATCGTCCGCCCCTCCCGGGTGCACTCCATCGTGCTCGTCTCCAAGATCCACCGCCCGACCCTGCGCGCCCTCGCCTACGCCAAGCTGATGCGCTCGGACACCCTGGAGGCGCTGAGCGTCAACGTCGACCCGGAGGAGACCAAGGCCCTGAAGGCCGAGTGGGACCGCCGCGGCATAGACGTCCCGCTCAAGGTCCTGGACTCGCCGTACCGCGAGATCACCCGCCCGATCATCGAGTACGTCAAGAGCCGCCGCCGCGAGTCCCCGCGCGACGCGGTGAGCGTGATCATCCCCGAGTACGTGGTCGGCCACTGGTACGAGCACCTGCTGCACAACCAGAGCGCGCTGCGCCTCAAGGGCAGGCTCCTGTTCACCAACGGCGTGATGGTCACCTCGGTGCCCTACCAGCTGGAGTCCTCCGAGGCCGCAAAGAAGCGCGCCCGCAAGCGCGCCGACTGGAACGCGCCGGGCTCGGTCCGCCGGGGCCCCGTCGAGAAGCGCCCGAAGGACACCTCGAAGCCGGGCGGCGGCAGGCGCTGATGCCCGCCGGGGCAGGGGCTCCACCGGGCTCCGACCGGGGGTGGTGAACGGTACCGCCGCGCGCACCTAGACTGGTGGGCTGCGCCGCCCGGCCATCGCCGCTCCGGCGAACCGCCCCGCCGGGGCCCGGCGCCCCCACCCTCACCCTGGAGTCCCCCGCATGTCGTCAGAACCCAAGAAATCGCTGGTGGGACAGGAGTACGAGGTCGAGGTCGGCCCGGTCGCCCACGGCGGCCACTGCATCGCCCGTACCGACGAGGGACAGGTGCTCTTCGTCCGGCACACCCTGCCCGGCGAACGGATCGTTGCGCGGGTGACCGAGGGCGAGGAGGGCGCCCGCTACCTGCGCGCGGACGCCGTGGAGATCCTCGACCCCGCCAAGGACCGCGTCGAGGCCCCCTGCCCGTACGCGGGGCCCGGCCGCTGCGGCGGCTGCGACTGGCAGCACGCCAAGCCGGGCGCCCAGCGCCGGCTGAAGGGCGAGGTCGTCGCCGAACAGCTCCAGCGCCTCGCCGGGCTCACCCCCGAGGAGGCCGGCTGGGACGGTACGGTCGTCCCCGCCCCCGGCGACAAGCTCCCCGCGGGCGAGGTCCCGGCCTGGCGCACCCGGGTCCAGTACGCGATCGACGCCGAGGGCCGGGCGGGACTGCGCCGCCACCGCTCCCACGAGGTCGAGGTCGTCGACCGGTGCCTGATCGCGGCCCCGGGTGTGAGTGAACTCGGCGTCGAGCAGCGCGAATGGCCCGGCATGGCCACCGTCGAGGCGATCGCGGCGACCGGCTCCCAGGACCGCCAGGTCATCCTCACCCCGCGCCCCGGCGGACGTCTTCCGCTCATCGAACTCGACCGCCCCGTCTCGGTGTTGCGGGTCCACGAGGGCGACGGCAGCGTGCACCGCGTGCACGGCCGCCCCTTCGTCCGCGAACGCGCCGCCGAGCACACCTGGCGGGTCGGCAACGGCGGCTTCTGGCAGGTCCACCCGAAGGCCGCGGACCTGCTCGTCGAGGCGGCGATGCAGGGCCTGATGCCCCGCAAGGGCGAAACCGCGCTCGACCTCTACTGCGGAGTCGGCCTGTTCGCCGGAGCCCTCGCCGACCGCCTCGGCGACAAGGGCGCCGTCCTCGGTATCGAATCCTCCAAGCGCGCCGCCGAGGACGCCCGCCACAACCTCCGCGACTTCGACCGCGTACGCATCGAACACGGCAAGGTCGAGTCCGTCCTCCCCCGCACCGGCATCACCGAGGCCGACCTCATCCTCCTCGACCCACCCCGCTCCGGCGCCGGCCGCCCCACCGTCCACCTCCTCACCACCCTCACCCCCCGCCGCATCGCCTACATCGCCTGCGACCCGGCAGCCCTGGCCCGCGACCTCGGCTATTTCGGGGAAGAGGGGTACCGGGTGCGGACTTTGCGGGTGTTTGATTTGTTTCCTATGACGCATCATGTCGAATGTGTCGCGATCCTTGAGCCCGCCGAAAAAGGCCGTTGACCTGCGGCTTTAATCGATGTGCATGATGGGCGCTATCTTGACGCTCAAATGACGCTCTCCGTGATGTTTTGACGCTCATCTGACGCTCGTTCTGATCGGTCGTCAGGTGTGCATTGGGGAGGTCGGGTGGCATCAAAGCTGCGAGCGGCGATGTGGCGCCAAGGGCTGGTGACGCTCAATGCGGGACCCACCGGGTCGTGCAGATCAGATGTTCCGGAAGAGGACGGCCAGCTTTGTGACCTGCGGCGATGGGTGTTCAGGGAGCGCTGAACTGCGGAAATGACCTTTCGGTCCTTTCGCGCTCTTGCCTGTTGATGCAGTCGAAAGTCCCAGGAGACTCCCAGCGCCAGCGGATGATCTTTCCCCCTTGTATGGGCTGTGCAGACGCGTGCGCTCCGGTCTCGCGACGGTTACGCGGGACGGAGGCTCGGTGCCGGGGGTTTCATGCATGCAGTCAACTGCTGCCGGAGTGCCGTAGCGGGCGGCGTCGGTGAGCCACTGGCCCAGCCCCTGGCCGGGGCCCGGGGAGGTTGAGGACGAGGACGCGGCTGGCTAAGTCGTCGACGATGACGTCGAAGGCGTCCCACAACTCGCGCCGGCTTTCGGCTCCTGATCCCAGTGGGACTCCGCGTGACATGGCCAAGGCGCGCAGGAGCCAGTGTCGGCACAGAGCCGCGGCAGGGATTGAGAACCTTGGCGTCTCCTGTGGCGGCGTCGGCCGTCGGTCAAGGTGGGCAGCATGATCGGTGGAGCGTCGCTTGGTCGGCTGTGCAGGTGTCCATGGTCGTCACAGACGCCGCAGGAAGGCTGCTGTTCCGCAGTCCGGCGCAGCCACGTCGGAGGCAACCCGGAGATTATTGACGGGACAGTCAGAGGCTGACGGTCCGGCCGCATGATCAAGATGAGACGACAAGAGGTTCGCCAGGGACACCATGCTCATCGTGTTTTTCTCCTGGAGACGAACTTCTCATGGTTCTTGCGCCCGGCCGCTGGACGATGTGCCTGGACCTCGGTGGCGTTGATGACTCTGGCCTGCCCGCTCGCACCGAGATGGTCGATGAACTCGGCGAGTGTGCGCAGATTGGACGTCGGGCGCGACGGTGCAGCCCCGCTCGGCGAGCAGGAGCCGCATTTCACCGATCGCACGCGTAATGGTGGAGCGGTCCACGCCGAACCAGCAGGCCAGGACATCGTGCGCCGTTGCATGGCGGAGCACACGAGCGTGGCCAACAGGCGGTCAATGAAGATCTGCTTGTGCTGGGCTCCGGCACCGATGGTCCGGCGGGGGTGTGAATTCAACACGGCCTGGTGCCGCTCGTGTGCAAACGGGCCGAGTTCAGCGATCACAGCGGGTGTCAGCCCGGCGATCCGCTCGCTACGGATGAGTGCTGCACACGCCCAGTCCTTTGCCACACGGATCATGATCAACGATCAAGGTCTCGACGCGTTATCGCTAACCAGGCATGAGCTCGTTAGGTGGTCGGGGGGATGCTGTGGCTGGTGGGGAAATGGGTGACTGGGTCCTATTCCCGTAAAGAGTTCACTGCTGTGCTGGCCGATGCTTTGGATGAGGAATGGATACTTTCCGAGAGGCAAGTTCTCTCGCTATTGGATTGGATACGCCAGCGGGCGGGCGGCAGTCGCTCGGTGTACCCCTTCCTGGTCACCCTGGTCGAGGGGGTACTCCGTCCGAGTGAAGTGCCGGCACTGGACTCAGCCCGACGCTGGCTGGAGTGGGCAAGGGCATATGCGCAGTCGATAGACCCTCTGAGTGGACTTCCCGGCATGCCCCGCACACGCGAACCCACATCGGAGGAGCTCGAACCACACCGCAAGGGATGGAGCCCCCACGGACCGGAACGGCGTGGCCGAGGGTGATGTGAGCCTGTTCGACTGCGCCTTCGAGTGGTCCGATACCCACCGAGACAAGTAGGAGTCTTGCTCTACGAGGTTCGGCCCCTCCTCGCTTCCAGACCACGAAGCGGTACGCCCACCTACAGTCGGATGCTCACAAGGCGGTTCTTGGGGCCTGAGAGAGCCTGGACGTTCCACTGACGATCGCCGCATAGACGTCTCTTTGCTTCGTCCTTGAACGATGAGGCAAAGAAGCGTCTATGCAGGACGTGGGCCAGGGCTCCGAACCAGGGTCGGGGGTATCTGCGACACGGCGAAGGAGTTGTCCGCTCCCGGGACGCTCGAGTTACGGGCGTCGGTCGGTGGGCTCGTCGCTCTTGGGTGGACCGTAGGGTGCCTGAGCGCCGGTCGCTTGATCGGAGGGGTGGGAGGCTTGGTGGCCGTGGAGTCGATAGACCATTTCATCTGGACAACGGTCTAGGCGGGCTCGACGCCAGGCAGCGTCGTAGGACAAAGGCGTTGCGCTGCGCCGTTGAGCGAGGAGGGCTCGGAGGCTGGTCATTGGGGCCAACAGCGCTCGCCACAAGACGAGCTTCATGGATGTGCCCTTCGAGCTGTCGTGTCGGCCCCGGGTATGTCCACCGGCCCGATGCTGCTGGGCAGGCTGCCGCCGTTGAGCGCCTTGAGGGAGTCGGACAGCACGACCATTGCCTGCTGTCGCTTTTCGACGTCTGTGAACCCTTGGCCCACCTGCTCCCATTGCTGCAGGAGTGGGAACCACCAGCGGTTGCAGGAGTAGATCAGGCGAGCGAGGCGCTGGAGTTCGGCAACATGCTCTTCAGTCAGGGCACCGGGGGTGTGGTGCTCAAGTTGGTCCAGGACGACGAGGTCCGGGTGATCGTAGAGGTTGTCCTTCAAGAAACGCAGCCGGCGAACGCGCTGCTCGTCCGCTGCCCGCTGTGCCAGTTGCTCCTTCGCAATGCTGGACAGACCGAGAGCCGCGTAGACGTTCAACAGGCAGTAGTTCGAGGCGCGGTGGGGCATACAGCTGAGGGCGGCGTTGACGGCGTCTTGGGCAGCGGGTACGTCCGAGGCCGCCAGGCGTGCCGCTGTCGCGGAGGCCCTGGCATGCACGGCGGCGCGTACTGTCTCCTCCACATTGGGAGGTACACGCCACAGTGGTCGCCAGGTGATCGTGTACACGGCTTCGAACGCGATGTCGTCCGAGGCACTCGGCAGCAGACGCGGCTGGACAGACGTACTCTTCCGGACTGCACGCCTCCATGGCCACCTCACGGAAGACTCTCTTCAAGCGGAAAGACCGTGTGCAGACGGCTGTCGACGAGGTGGTTGTAGAAGTCGTCAGCCACACTGACGCCCTCAACGGTGGAGATGCCACGCAACTCGTTCATGAGCTTCATGCCAGCCTCGAACATGTTGTGGCCGCGTAGCGCAGGCAGGAGCTGGTTGCGCAACTGTGTGTAGGCACTGGGATCGCTGGCGCACGAGCGAATCCAGTCCGTCAGACGCGAAATGACCTGGGCAGCAGTGTCCGATGAAGAGAGCAGGTTGTTGAGAGCTCGCTGTACGTCGATGTCCGGGGGAGGCGCGCACACGAGCCACGGCGTGCCGTCACGGCGGGCAGTCATCAGCGCGAGGAAGGCCATTGCACCGCCACGCGCCGAGACCTTGCCCTTTTGCCAGCCCTGAACCTCAGCGACCAGTCGCTCTGCCACGGTGGGGTGTTGGACAAGATCGTCGTAGGTAGCCAGGACTTGGACCGCTACGTCGGCGTTCTTGTGCGCGACGCGACGCAGGCGCACCATGGCCCGCTTGGTCAGAGACGTGGCGGCGGAGGAGTCCTCCAGGATCCGTTGACACAGCGCAATTACAGCGGGCGCGTAACTCCTCTGTTCCGCCCACCCGTATAGCGCTGCCCACGCCATGCGGCCGACGTGTTCGTTGCGCACGGCCTTGTCCAGGACCGCACCGAGTACCTCTGGCCGGCTGCTGCTGACGAGTTCACCCAACTCGGCGAGATAGCCCACCGTTCCGTGCCGCACGGTGAGTTCGGCCAGCGCCGCGACGGCGTGGTCTTCCGGATCGGCGCTCTGGGCTGTCGCGACAAGCCAGGTCAGCAAGGGTTTGCGCATGACGTCGTAGTTGTCCCAGACATACTCCAGCACCGCGCGTCCGTAGGCGGGCCGGTCGAAGACCACTGTGTCCTGTAGGTCGACTCGACCCCCGACGTCCTGGATACGCCGACGCATTCCTCGTCCTGCCAGGGCACTGCGGGGCGGCGACAACCCTGGTGCTGTGTCGGCGGCGCCGGGCGCGTCTCCGATGGCTGCGAGCAGAGCGGCTGCACTGCGCGCGACGATGGGCATGGGCGCAGACTGCTGCACGGCCAAGGCCATGAGCAGGCAACGGTCATCCACGGTAAGTGACGGGTTGTCGTGCGCGTGCAGGCTGTTCAGCTCGCCGAATCGGCTGTCGAGTTCACCGCGCCAGTCGGTCAACGCTGCGACGATGCGGTCTTCGAGGGTGCTCCGGGTTTCACCCTCGCCCTCGGACTGCGCGAACGACTGCTGGGAGCTGGTGCGGCTGTGCTCCTCCCAGGCCATCACGACGGTGTGCGCGGCCCGCACAGCGGCCACCGCTGTCAGTCCCCGCAAAGGCGTCGTGGTTTTGGAGAAGGAGCGAAGTGACGTGACGAGTTGGTCGTAGCCGTGGGCAGTTAGGTGCGCCTCGACCATGCTCTGGGCATCGGGCGCCTCGTGCAGGTGAACGACTCGGATGCCGTCACGATCGCTGAGGCGGTGATCCTTCCACAGGTCCTGTGCGACGGTCAGCGCGAGGTAGGAGCGGCAGTCGCGCAGGTGGGAGGCGTGTTTTGACAAGGCGTTCAGGAAGTCGGCGGAGACTTGGTCGTTCTCTGGATGCTTGAGATCGAGCTGGTATGCGTGCGCCCTCTCCAGAGGCAGGCGCCCCTGGCGGGGAGTGTCCCAGTCCGCGTCCAGCTGGACCACGGTGGTTTCGTCAGCAGTGTGCTCGGCCAGCAGTCGCAGCGCGAAGGTGGTGGAGCCGCATGAACGCGGTGCCACAATGACGGTGATCGGCTGGCAGGGACGGCCGGTGACAGCATTGATGATCTGCTGCCAGACCAGGTCCCAGTGCGGGCCCCGTACGAACGGCTGGCCGCGCAACCGCTCACGGTTCTGTTCCACGCCCTCCAGCAGGTCCCGTTTTCGAGTCTCCAGGATCACCTGCTCGATGTGGTGGGCGACAACTTCGGGGTCCCCGTATACGTGTGTCGCTGCACCGTCGGTTTCGTGTACGCGGGGCGCGGGTGGCAAAGCGCCTGGCTGTGGGTGAACTGGAGAGGGGGACGGGTCGTCAGGGTTCGCGCCCGGTTGATCGGCGGAGCCGGTTCCGGGACGCAAGCGATGCAGCCAGCTGCCGGAGCCATTGGACTGGCTCTCGGCACCCTCGTTGTTCGGTGGGGTGGCGTCGGAGCGAGTAGGGTCGAACGGTACGTCAGTCATACCGGAGCTCCAGGGTGTGTGCGGGAAAGGCAGCTGGGGCGGAAGGTTGGAGGCCTCACCGCTGGCGGCGATCGATTCGCACGGTTCCGATGCTGTTGGCGATCGTGGCGTCGCTGACCTGAGCGTGGAACTGAAACGTGCCGCCGCTGCTGGCAGCAGGCGCCTCCGACGCCGCGTTCTGCTGCGCGGTGGAGGACGGCGCAGAAGCCGACGATGCGGCGTCTGTGACATAGGGGTGTACGGCCGGACCGGTCAGGCCCGGTACATGAATCCGGCAGGGCTGCTCGAAGCCGGGCTTGTCGCTGACGCGGGCAACCGCCTTGAGAAAGTGATGTGAGCCCAGGTCCTGCGTGCGTCCCGAGTGCACGGTGCGCTGGTAGACGATCTCGGAGAGCGCGGCAGCAAGGAAGCCGCCATTGTCCTTCGCGGCGGACAGCGCTTGGCGGTTTGCCTGGCTGTCGAGCAGTCGGGTGGTGTCGTTGATGGCGTTACCGCGGTGGTCGGGCAGGGACAGCGGACCGATGTGCACACTGGCTCGCAGCCGAAGGACGGGACTACTGGCCAGCCGCTGCCGCTCGTAGCGCATCAGAGCCGCATTGAGCCGGTCCAGCAGTGGGTCCACGAGTCGTGCCAGCACTGAGGGCGGGAACAGAAGGATCGCCCCATCGCCACTGTCCTTATAGCCACCGTGAAGTTGCTGCGGGTCGGGCAGCTGGCAATCGGCGAGCACGGTCGCCACGATGTCGTCCACGTCGCACCGGGCGGCGGCCATATTCGCCTCGGGGATCTGGCTGTACTTTTCCATGTCGATCGCCACGAGGGCGAGTTCGGCGGGCACATCCGAGGGCTCTGCGTGCAGCGGCGCATCCATCGGGCACCGTCCTTTCAGCACAGGCGGTCAGGGAAGTGCCCATGCTGATCGGGCGGGACGGTCGCCGCTGCCCAGTAGTGGGCACGCCTGAAGTGTGGCCCGTCACGCCTGCGTACGCGCGTGCGATTGAATCGAATGGATGTCGCGAACGAGGAGCCCGCCACTGGAGGTGGTGCGGACCCAGTCCTGCTCGCGCCAGGGTTTGAGCGCGTTGACCACCGCGTTGCGGGAAGCGCCAATCATCTGAGACAGCTCCGTCTGGGTCAGACGCACGGCGAGATCCGAAGCCGAAGTGGATGCGGCCTCGACCAGTCGCGACAGAGCCGATGCCAGACGCAGCGGCACAGATGCGGTGGCCAGTTCGAGCCGAACGGCCTCCGATTCCCTGACCCGGGCGATGGCATGGCGCAGGAGTGGGGCCAGCAGATCGTGCTCCTCAACGAACGTGAGGAAGGAGTCAGCCGGGATGATGCGGATCTGGCAGGTCTCGGCGGCGATGACCGTGGCGGTGCGCGGCTGGGAGTCCAACACGGCCAGCTCGCCGAGTAACTCACCGGCGCCGCGCACGGCAAGAAGCGTCCTTTCTCCGCAGGCCCCGGCCAGGGTGATCAACGTTGACCCGGACTCCAGCACGATCACATGAGTTGCTGGATCTCCCTGGCGGAGCAGCACACTCCGGGCGGGCCTGACGCGCTGCGGTGCTAGCTCCTCCAAACGTGCCCATAACTTGTCGCCGATCACCGTGGCATGCGGCTGATACATGCGTCCCCCCTGCTATGCGGCCCGACACGCTTAGGTGATCGTCTCAACTAATCAGAATGTTGCTCAATAGGCACATTCCAGCCATCGGGAGTGCTGCCAGGGCAAAGTCGACGGACAGGCGGGCTGCTCGCAGCTTCCTGTCCGCCAGCCAGGCCAGCACCCGCAGTCGGCGGCCCTCGATATGCCGTTCAAGCTCCCAATGCGCAGTCGTACTCACACCGACCCGGTGGTGTACGAGCGCTTCGCCCATCAATTCGGTATGCAGTCCCGCGCTTGGGACCACGGGCCGCAGCGCGAGCAGCGCAGCCCCGATGGCGGCCATCAGCAAGAGGCACATCAGGACCAGGAAGAACACCGCGATGGGGGCCATGCCGTGTGCACTCGACAGCACGGCAACCCCTGCAGCCAGCAGGCCACCGGCTATTCCGCATAAGGCCGTTGCTTTCGTATCAGCCCGCTGTACCTCGACGAAGGCGCGTTGAGCGTGTCCTTGCAACCACTCCGTCTCGGCCGGAATATTGCCTGGCTCGTGCATGCCGTCTCACATCCCTCTGTGGCCGTCGCCTGCTTGTTAGGGCAGTTGCCAGCTTGCTCTCATCTGTCGAGGAGTGATGCCTATCGCAGGGCATGAGGAGCGGTAGGTTCCTCACTCCGCGGCGTTCCGTGGCTCCGCGGTCGCTGGGATGTAGGTCGGCACTGGTGGGCGGAGCGAGCGTCTACTGCTGGCTGGGCCTTATGGGGGTGAAGGTCAGCTCGTGTCTCGTCTGACGCTCGTTTGACGCTCCGAGCGTCGGTAGGGTCCTACGGCTGGGCTATGAATGGCATCTGACCTGGGGATACGTCAGATCCCTCCCCATCTGATGTCTTTCCGATGACGCATCATGTGGAGTGCGTGGCGATTCTGGAGCCTGCCGCGAAGGTGCCTGACCTGCGGTTTTGATCGTGCGCATTGTGCGCGGTGTGGGCGTTGCGGGCGATATCCTGACGCCGAGATGACGCTTATCTGATGCTCGTCCTGATGAGGTGTCAGGCGTCTTGTCGGGCAGGTCAACCCTCGTCAGGGTGCCGAGCGCCGCTGGTGTGACGAGGGTAGGTGGCGCTGGGGGCAGACCGGCTCAGTCCTGGTCGGATTGCCCCTGTGGTCGGGGGTACTGTCCCCGGGGGTCCGTCCAGATGCTGCTGCTCGACGCGCTCGCGCCACAGGCTTTCGGGTACCGCCTCGCCGCCACGCCCATGGGCGAGAACCCGTGGAGGCGGTGAGCCCCACCTCCCACAGCTCTCCGGACCATGAGTCTCCTCGTAGTCGGCCAACTGCTGAGTGGACGCGAACCGGTTGCCGGTGTCGTCGACTTCGACGATGCCGCAGCACAGTCGCGGCCTGTGCGGCCCGTGCCGCAGCAGACTCACGGCAGCCGAGCAGCCTGGAGGGTGGAACCAGTGAGCCCCCAGCACACAGTCATCACCGCAGCGGACATCGAGCGGCACTGGGAAGCGCCGTGCTCCCGGGCAGTCGCCAACGGCCTCGACCCGCGGCAGATCGCCCGGGACTCGCTGGTCATCTGCCGCCACGGCGGACAGCCCACCATCGAGTACCGGGCGTTCGTCCTGGACGAGCTGGACCGCAACCCACCGGTGCCGACTCCGGCGGGGGCCCGCGCTCAGTACACCGACAGCCGTACGAGGCCGGTGCCTTCGCTCGGTGTGCCGGAGATCCGCAGTGCCACGTAGCGCGGCGAGCCGGAGTGGTGCAGGCGGCGGAGCCGGCCGTGGCCCGGCAGGGTGCCGGCGCGGGTGTAGCGCACCCCGTCGTCGCTGAACTCCACCTGAGCCGTCGGCGCGTGCCCCGCGCTCCACTCGGCCTCCACCCGGCGCACCGCCCGCGCGGCGCCGAGGTCCACGACCATGCGTCCCCCGCGGCCAGGCCGCCACGCGGTGCCCGGATCCCCGTCCACCGCCGCCCCCGGCTCCGACATGCCCGAGGGCAGCGGTGCGAGAGGGAAGACGGTCCGGTCCAGCGCGTGGTCCTCGGTCGGGTACGGCCGGGCCCCGTGCACCGTGACCTCGGTCTCCCGGCCCGGTCGTACGACCGCCACCTCGCTCTGCCCCTGGGCCGTCACCCGCAGTCGGCAGCCCGGACCGCTCAGGCGCAGGGTCGCCGCGTCGACCACCCGCACCCGCAGCCCGGTCGGCAGCGCGCGCCCCGAGAGCGGGGCCAGGGTGAACCTCGGCGGCAGCAGCAGTGCCGAGGCGGCGTCGAGCCGCGCCTCGTAGCTCAGGCCGCCGCGGGTCACCGTCTGCGTGCCCTCGTAGACCTCCCGGGTCCGGCCCTCCTGTGCCAGGGTCACCCGTGAACGGACCGCCTGCGCGGAGAGGTTGAAGAGGCTCAGGTGCCCGTCCGTGAGCGCCGCGCGGAGCCGCTCGTCCTCGGCCGCGGGTGCGGGGCGCAGGGCGAGGGCGCGCAACTCCCCGGCCGGCACGCCGCAGTGTCCCTCGACGACCAGCGGGCCCGCGGCCTCCTCGGCGCCGTCGGCCAGGACGATGGTGTCCCCGTACACCGCGATCGGCCGCCGCGGGCCGCGCTGCACGAGGCCCGCGCGGCCGTCGACGTCGAGCCAGCCGCCCGTGCTGCGCAGCGCGGGGGCGGGCCCGCTCGCCAGGTCCGTCCAGTGCTCGTTGTCGTCCGAGCCCTGCACCCGGTAGGCGCGGCCCGCCGCCGACTCCCAGCGCAGGGTGACCCGGTCCAGGGCGCGCGCCGCGCCGAGGTCCACCGCCAGCCAGCTGTCGGCCCGCGGCCGGTCGGCGGCGGACACCGCCCAGCGGGTCGCGCCGTCGCCGTCCACGGCCAGCTCGGGACCGCGGCCCGGCGCGTACGAGGAGGCCGTGGCCTCGTGGCCGCGCGCCAGGTCCTCGCCACCCGCTCCGTCGCGGGCCTCCACGGCGAACAGCGAGTAGCCGTACGCCGGATCGGGCCGCACGCCCAGGATCCGCAGGTGCCGTACGGTCGCCCGGTCGAAGACCACCTCGTCGACGCGGCCCGCGGGCCCGCCGGAGGCGTCCTGGGCGTCGACCGCGGCCGTGCCCTCGGCGAAGCGGTAGGTGCGGCGGCCGTCCAGGCCGGCCACGCCCGGCATGGTGAGGTTGTGCACCTCCAGGCGCGCCCCATGGGTGTCCGGTCCCGCGGCGGCATAGACCACCGCTCCCGTGGGCAGTGTCGTCAGCCCGGCGAAGCCGTTCTTCAGGCGGAGCAGTGTCGCGCTGCCGGTGAAGCCGTCCCGCAGCCGCGTGTGCGTACGCACCGACCGGCCGGTGACCTCCGCCTTGGTGGAGGGCAGGAACATCGGGGTGCTGCCGCTGATCCGGAAGAGCCAGTCGTCGTGGCCGGGCTGCCAGGCGAACTTGACGAAACCGGCCTTGGAGACCGCGCCCGCCCAGGCGGCGGGGGACTGGTGGGAGACCAGCCCTGGCCCGCTCCCGAAGTCGGTGGCCCCGGAGGCGGCGGCGAACAGCTCCTCCCGCGACAGGGGCGTCACCCGCCCGCCCGCGCGCGGCCACAGGTGCAGCAGACAGCTGATGGCCAGCTCGGCACGGGCCTCGGGCTCGTACTTGGGCTCGCCGGAGAACTTCGCCAGCCGGTGCTCCGGCGGATACGCCTGGTAGGCCTCCAGCCGGGCGGCCAGCTCCCGCTCCGCCCGGGCCGCCGCCCGGTCGCCTGCCACCTGCGCGAGGAAGGCCAGCGGGAGCACGTCCCGGCCGTAGAGGTGTTCGCGGTCGTTCACCATCGGCATCAGCGGTTCGCCCGCGTCCGACATCACGCCCAGCAGGGTGTGCCACAGGGGGCCGGCGTTGGGCTGCCGGGTCAGCACCTCGGGCAGCGGTTCGCCCGCAGCCAGGAAGTGCGCGGCGTTGCGGCCCGAGGTGCGCCACAACTCCGCCTGGTAGTGCGGTCCGAAGGAGCCGTGGTTCTCCACCAGGAAGGTGTCGTAGACGTTGCGGGCGGTGTTGCGCGAGACCGGGACCCCGTCCACCCGCGCCGGATTGGCCAGGTCGGCCTGCGGCAGCCCGGCCTCGTTGCGCGACCAGATACCGAAGGCGGTGGCCCACTCGGAGCGCCGCCGGTCGTCCGGGGCCCAGGCCAGGGCCGGGGCGAGGGTCTGGGCGTAGAGGCCCATCTCCTCCAGCTTGGTGTCGCCGACGTGTCCGCCCTCCAGGCCGTTGGGCGTCCAGTCCCCGGAGGCCGGGTCGTCGCCGCTGCCGAGGGAGTGGGTGTAGGCCGCCTGCTCCCGCACGATCCGGTCCACCCGGGAGCGGGTCGTGGCGTCCAGTTCCTCCCAGAGCAGCCGGGCGGCGAGGACGAAGTACGACTGGAAGGTGGTGTCGAAGAACAGGGTGCGGCCCCACTGGGTGCCCCCGGTCAGCCGGTTCGACCCCGCGAAGTGCCGCAGCGTGGCGAGGGTCCGGCGCTTGAGCGTCGCCCGGTCGATCCCGGCCAGCTGCTCGTCGTACGTGCCCCGGGTCAGCAGCACCGCGTGCCCGAGGACGACGGCGAAGCCGAAGAAGGCGTCGGTGTAGATGCCGCGCGCCGGGTCCCACTGGGTCTCGGTCCAGCGGGTGTGCCGCAGCAGCACCCGGTAGTACGTGGCGGCGACGTCGTCCTCGGCCGGGCCCTTCGCGGCGGTGGGGCGGGCGGTCGCCGCCGCGGCCGGGGATCCCGTCGCGAGGACGGCCGCGGCCCCCGAGGCGCCGAGGGCCTGCAACAGGCGGCGACGGCCGAGGGAGAGGGAAGTCGGACCCACAGTGGCGCTCCTCTTACGGTCGGTCGGACAACGTTGTCACAATGTCCTGGGGTCACCCTTCGCCGCCGGAACGCGTCCCGTCAAGGGAAAGCGCACGCCCCTTGCCGCCCGGCGGCGGCGAGGCGGGCGAGGAGGCCCCTCGTCCCGCCGCTGCGAGCGGGACCGGACCTGCTTCGCGGCGCGCGGGGCGGGTGCCCCGGCCGGGCCCGCCCGCCGCGCCCGGGCGATGTCCCCCGGCCGGGCACGGGGCGGAAAGGCGGCTGCCCGGGAGCCGTCCCCCTTCGCTACGCTGAGTCTTCGTCCTCGCTCGGGGTGAAGTGCCGTGCAGTGACGTGCTCCTGCTCTGCGCAGTTCACCGGCACCGCGGAGGGGTGATGACCGCAGCACACCGGACCGGCCCCCGTCCCGCCCCGCCCCGGCGGTCGCGGACCCCGGTGGGGACCCGGTGACGGGCGGCCCGCCGACCGGCGAGGGCGACGACCAGGGGCATCCGCGGCGCTGGGCGATCCTGGTGGCCATCTGCGCCGCGCTGCTGGTGATCGTCGTGGACAATACGGTGCTCAACGTGGCGCTGCCGTCGATCGCGGCGGAGTTCGGTGCCTCGACCGCCGGGCAGCAGGCGGTCCTCGACGCCTACGCCGTGGTCTTCTCCGGACTGCTGATCACCGCGGGCGCCTTCTCGGACCGCTGGGGGCGCAGACGGGCGATGGTCGCGGGCCTCACCGTCCTCGGCCTGGCCTCGGCGGCGGCCGCTCTCGCCTGGTCGGTCTGGTGGCTGGTGGCGATGCGGGCGCTGATGGGGGTGGGCGCCGCGCTCGTCATGCCCGCCACGCTGGCCCTGCTGATGGAGGTCTTCCCCGCCCGTGAAAGGCCCCGGGCGTTCGCGGTCTGGGGCGCCGTCGCCTCGGTGGCGATGGCGGTGGGGCCGGTGCTCGGCGGAGCGCTCGTGGCCGTGTGGAGCTGGGCCGGTGCGTTCCTGATCAATGTGCCGGTGGCAGGCGCCGCCGTACTGGCGATCCTCCGGCTGGTCCCCGAGTCGCGGGACGGCCGGGGCCGCCCCATCGATCCGCTGAGCGCGCTCCTGCTCACCCTGGGCATGGTGGCGCTGACCACCGCGGTGATCCTCGCGGGTGAGGGCGGCGCGACCCGCTCACCCGTACCGGAGAGCGGCCTGCTCGCCCTGCTCGCCCTCGCGGCCTTCCTGCGGCGCCAGCGGCGTGCGGCGGCACCGATGATCGACCTGTCCCTCTACCGCAACCGGGAGTTCGCGGGCGGCAGCGCGGCGGTCACCCTGCTCTCCCTGGGGACCGCGAGCACGCTCTTCATCCTGACCCAGTACCTGCAACTGGTGCGCGGGATGAGCCCGTTGGAGGCGGGACTGGCGTCCTCGCCGATGGCGGCCGGGGTGGTGCTCGGCTCCGTCGCGGGAGGCCGGGCCCCCGCCCGTATCGGGCCCCGCCGGTCCGCGGTCCTCGGATTCACCGGTACGGCCGCGGGGTTCCTCTGCCTGGCCGCGTCTGCCCTGGACGACAGCTATCTCCTCATCGCCGCGGGGCTCTTCCTGGTGGGCGGCGGCAACGGCCTCGCCGGACCGGCGGTGACCAGCACCGTCCTGGGCGCGGTGCCCCGGGACCGGGCGGGCACCGGCTCGGCCCTGAACGACACCCACCAGCAGTTCGGCTATGCCCTCGGGGTCGCCTGCCTCGGCAGCCTGCTGGCCTTCGTCTACCGCTCCGGTCTGCCCGGCGGGCTCCCCGAGGACGCCCGCGGGGGACTGGCGGCGACCCTCGGCCACAGCGAGTCGCTGGCCCCCGGCGACCGGCGCGCGCTGGCCGACGCGGCGCGCGCCGCCTTCGCCGACGCGCAGACGGTCAGCATGCTGGTCGCCGCCGGATGCGTCGCAGCCGTCGTGCTGGTGGTCGCCGTCGTACTGCGCGGACTCCCGCCCCGCACCGGGGCACCGCCGCGGACCGAACCGGGGCAGCAGGAGCCGCCTGCCCGCGCACCCGGCACGGCGGCAGCTCCGTCCCGCCCGGACGCGGACCCGCCGCGGGAGCGGAAGCCCGGCGAGTTCGCGGGCGAAGGGGGTCCGTGAGGCGGAGGGGGCCCGTGAGGCGGGGGGCTGACGGTTCGTCACGACGGGAGTCCGGCGCCGCTGCGTCAGCGGCCGAGGGCACCGTCCGCCGAGGGCGCGATCACCGGTGAACGCCTGCCCCGCGCCGGAGAACCGGCCCCCGGGATCAGGGCGTACGGACACCTCTCCCGGACGCCGGCTGCCCGGGGGCGGAGGACGGCGACGTCCTGGGGACTGCCCGGAACGACTGGAGGATCAGCTCCGCGAGCCGCCGCGTCGCCGCCGCCTGTGCCGCGGGGGAGGCGGCGCGGATGCCGCGGCCGGCCTGCATGGTGAGCACGACGTCGTCCAGGCCGACGTCCTCGCGCAGCGCGCCGCTCTCCTTGGCCCGGCGGATCAGTTCACGCAGGTCGCGTACCGCCTGCTCGCGCGCGGGGGCGAACGCGGCGCTCCGCGCGAGGTGCGCGTGGACCGCGGCCACCCGGGGATCGGCGCCGCCGTGGGTGGTCACCAGCCGCTCGACCGCCAGGGCCAGCCCCTGCCAGGGATCCGGTGCCGCCAGGCCCTCCTGGACGATCGCCGTGCAGAGCGTCATGTCCTCGGTGAAGGCCGCGTCGAACAGCGCCTGCTTGGTGGGGAAGTGCCGGTAGACGGTGGCGACACCGACCCGGGCGCGGCGGGCGACCTCCCGTACCGGCGCCGAGGAGCCCTCCGCGGTGAAGACCAGCAGGGCCGCCGCCAGGATGCGGTCGCGGTTGTCCTCGGCATCCGTGCGCGGACGCCTCACTTCGGTTCCCACCTCTCTCACTTTAGCCAGGGAGAGGACCGGGGCGTCCTACGGTCGGGGCCATGAGAGCAGTGCAGTTCAGCGAGTACGGCCCGCCCGGCGTCCTGCGGATCGTCGAGGCGCCGGAGCCCCATGCGGGCCCCGGGGAGATCCGCGTCGCGGCCCGCGCCTCGTCCGTATCGCCGGGCGAGGTGCGCGTCCGCTCCGGCGCGATGCGGGACGTCCTGCCGGTGGTCTTCCCCTTCCGGACCGGCTACGACGCCGCCGGAGTGGTGGACGAGGTGGGGCAGGGCGTCAGCGGGGTG
This sequence comes from Streptomyces physcomitrii, assembly GCF_012273655.1. Lineage (GTDB taxonomy): Bacteria > Actinomycetota > Actinomycetes > Streptomycetales > Streptomycetaceae > Streptomyces > Streptomyces physcomitrii. The sequence goes on from NZ_JAAWWP010000009.1 coordinate 204,618, forward strand.
CGCGTCGGGGACGAGGTCTTCGGCGCGACCTCGCTCACCGGCCGCGGGTCCAACGCCGACCACGTGGTGCTCGCCCTCTGGGCGTCCAGACCGGCGGCGTGGACCTGGGCGGAGGCCGCCGGGGCGGCGGGCGCGATCGAGACCTCCTTCCGCGTACTGGACCGGCTCGGTACGGCCGCGGGGCAGACCCTGCTGGTGCAGGGGGCGGCGGGCGGGACCGGCTCCGTCGCCGTGCAGCTCGCGGTGGCGCGGGGCGCCCGGGTGATCGGCACCGCGAGCGCGCACAACCACCGTTTCCTGCGCTCCCTCGGCGCCGAACCGACCACGTACGGGCCGGGCTTGGCCGAGCGGGTCCGCGCGCTCGCGCCCTCTGGGGTGGACGCGGTGTTCGACTGCGCCGGGGGTGCGCTCGCCGAACTCGTCTCCCTCGCCGGTGGCCCGGCCCAGGTGGTCACGGTCGCCGATGTCACCGCGGCCCGGCACGGCGTGCACCTCTCGCACACCACCCCGGGCGTCTTGCTGGGCCCGCCGGACCGGCCCGCCGCATACGGCCTGGCGATCGCGGCCGACCTCGCGGAGCGGGGCCTGCTGCGCATCCCGCTCGCGGGGACCTTCGACCTCACCGAGGTCGCCGCCGCCCACACCCTCAGCGAGGGCGGCCACGCCCGCGGCAAGGTGGTGCTGGTGCACTGAAGGCCCGTCGCGTGCGCTGAACGCCCGTCGCGCCGTCGGGCGCTCCGGGCCGAGGTGCCGGGAGCGCCCGCGCGGGCCGCGGGTCAGGCGCCCCGTCCGGTCGTGGCCCGGGCAGCGGGGAAGCGGGGGCGCTCGCGAGGCGGGGACTCAGGCGGACAGGGGGATGACCGCCACCGGGGCGGTGGAGTGGTGGAGGAGGGCGTGGGTGGTGGAGCCGATCCGGCGCGGGGTCGGGTGGGCGGCGAGGTGCCGTCCGACGACCAGGAGCGCGGCGTCGCCGCTCTGGGAGAGCAGTACCTGGGAGGGCGAGCCGATCTCGACATGCTCGGCCACCTCCACCTGCGGGTACTTCTCGCGCAGGGGCCGCAGCGCCTCGGTGAGCAGTTGGCGGTGCCAGGCCTCCAGGCCGCCCGCGGCGTCCACCGCCGGGGCCACCAGGGGCTCGGCGCTGAACATCGTGGGCAGCGCCCAGGCGCGTACCGCGCGCAGCGGGAGCCCCTGGGCGGCCGCGGCGGCGAAGGCGAACTCCAGGACCTCCTCGCCCGGTGCCTCGGTGTCGTCCACGCCGACGACGACCACGTCCGCCGGCCGGTTCCTGCCTTCGGCGCGCGGCCGGCGCACCAGGACGACCGGGCGGGTGACCTGGCGCAGTACGTGCAGGGCGACGGAGCCGACGAGGTAACCGCCGAGGGCGCCCAGGGCGCGGGAACCGAGGACCAGCAGGTCGGAGTCGACGGAGGCGGTCAGGAGCGCGTCGACCGGCGGCGCGGTGACGACCTCGGTGGAAACGGTCAGACCGGGGCCGAGCCCGCGGGCGCGGGCCGCCGCCTCGGCGAGGACGCCGCGCGCCCACTCCTCTTCCGCGGCGCGCCCGGCGAGCACCGGCGCCACATCCGTGGGCTGCCAGAAGCAGGCGTGCAGCAGCCGCAGCTCCTGCCCGCTGCGCAGCGCTTCGTGCGCCGCCCAGTCGAGGGCGGCGAGGGACTGCTCGGAGCCGTCGAGGCCGACGGTGAGGATGCCGGACATGGTGGTGTGCCTTCTGCCTGGGTGCCTGGGTGCCTGGGTGCCTGGGGGACGGGCGGGCTGCCGCGTCTCCTGTGCCTTCCACGGTCACACACGCGGGCGGTCCCGGCGCGGGCCGAGTAGCCCCCTGCCGGGTCCGGTGGTCCCGGTTCCGGGGGCGTCGTCCGCTCTCCCGCACCGTGCGGGAGAGCGGCGGACGGGGCGCCCGCGGGCACCGGAGGGGTCCGACCGGCCTGTCGCACCCGGGCGGGCACCCTGTCCACTCGGCGAGGCCTCCGCGACCGGCACGGGGGCAGGGCAGAGGGAGGTCCGCACGGTGTCTCCAGTGGTGGCGGCGCTCGACGGCTCGGACGGGGCGCCGCCCGGTGGGCCGCCGAGGAGGCGGTGCGCAGAGGGGAGCCGCCGCATCTGGTGTGCGCGTCCCTGCGGGATCGGCTCCCGGCCGGGCAGTCGGACGATGCGGTGGGGCGCCTCACCGCAGCGGCGCACGCGGTGCTGGAGGCACAGGCCCGCGAACTCACCGCGCACCGGCCCGGACTTGCGGTGAGCACCCGGGTGCTGCACGGAAGAGGGTCGCGTCTGCAGTCGATGTGCGGGGAATTCGGCGAGAGGGCGGATGGGGCGGAGGCGCGGACCGCCGTTGCGGGGAGTGGACGCCTCTGTTGCTGAACCGTGGACCGGTTCACCCCATGGCGCGAGCGTGCCGCAGTAACCTCGCTGTGTTGTTCACGCGGACTCACGGGCGGGGAAGGCGGCGCGACTTGCAGGGGCTTGGTGACGCAGAGCCGAGGCAGATCGGCGGGTACCGATTACTGGGCCGGCTGGGAGCGGGCGGCATGGGCGACGTCCACCTCGCCCGCTCGGACCGGGGGCGGATGGTCGCCATCAAGCTGGTGCGCGAGGAACTGGCCGCGCAGGAGGAGTTCCGGGCACGGTTCCGGTACGAGGTGGAGGCGGCGCGGCGGGTCGGCGGGAACTGGACGGCGCCGGTGCTGGACGCCGACACCGAGGCCGCGGTGCCGTGGGTCGCCACCGGCTACGTCGCCGGTCCCAGTCTCCGCCAGGTCGTCGGACGCGACCACGGCCCCCTGCCGGAGGGCTCGGTACGCACACTGGCCGCCGGCCTCGCCCACGCCTTGCGGGACATCCACGGCGCCGGGCTCGTCCACCGCGACCTCAAGCCCGCCAACGTCCTGATCACCATCGACGGCCCCCGCGTCATCGACTTCGGTATCGCACGCGCCCTGGAGACAGTCACCGACGGCGGCCTCACCCGCACCGGCGCGCTCCTGGGCTCACCCGGGTTCATGGCCCCCGAACAGGTCCGCGGCGAGCGGATCACCCCCGCCTGTGACATCTTCTGCCTCGGTTCGGTCCTGGTCTACGCGGCCACCGGCAAGATGCCCTTCGGCACCGCCCAGACCGGAGCACACGTGCTCATGTTCCGTATCGCACAGGAGGAGCCCGACCTGGAGGGCGTGCCGGGGACCCTCGTGAGTCTCGTACGCGACTGCCTGGAGAAGGACCCCGCGGCGCGTCTGGATCTCGCGGAGGTCCTGGGCCGCACAGGCGTGCAGGACACGCTGGCCGACGGCCGCTCGCACGAGCAGTGGCTACCTGGCCCCCTGGTGGTCCAGCTGGGCAGGCACGCCGTGAGTCTCCTGGACACCGAGACCCCGGAGACCTTGGTGCCTCCGCCGCTCCCCCGTGATACTCCCCCGGCAAGGGCGCCGGCCCCGGAGGCGGCCTCGGTGGGGGAATCGGCCCCCGTGTCGTCGCCCCCTCTCCTGCCGCCGCAGCCTGAACCGCGGAGGGCGGGCCCGGCCGCGGGCGCCACCCTGCCGCGCCGGCCCACTCCCACCGCCTGCACCGCGGACCAGAGCCCGCACCGGCCGCAGCCGTCTCCCTTCCCCCAGCCCCCGCCCTCCCGCAAGCGCGGGCGCATCGCGCTGCTGATCGGCGCCCTGGTCGCCGCACTGAGCGCCGGAAGCCTGCTCTACCTCTTGCTGAAGGAGGACGACAACCACGGCTCGGTACCGACGGCGTTCCTGGGTCAATGGTTCAACGAAGAAGCAGGCCAAGGCACCCGCCAGCTGACCATCCGTCAGGGAGAGGTGGGCGACCGGATCCTCTCGCTCGTCCGTGACGACCTCCAGAAGGACGGCGAGACCGCCTTCCACTGTGTCTGGAAAGGCGACTTGACGGGTGCGTCGAACTCCGACGAGCCGGTGCACTTCGGCCCGACCACTCTCGTCAGCGGGCCGTCTTCCCACTGCGACCCAGGCAAAGCCACCACGCTCACGCTGCTGCCCAACGGCAAGCTGCGCAGGGTGGCGGACGACAGCGGCAAGTACCTGGACTACACCCGTGACCGATCCGGCTGGTCTCCGCCGACCTGACGGGGGCTCCGTAGGCGATGCGGGTGGCAATTCCAGTACGTCAGGTGTCGGGCGTCGGGTGTCAGGCGTCGGGTGGCGGGTCCGGCGCCGACAGGTCGGGGAGGTACTGCTCGCCGGGCACATCTCCCGCCGGTCCCCGTCGAGTTCAGGAAAGCAGCAGAGCCGCGTCCCAGGGCAGGGATGCCGACTCCCCATCAGCGACCGCCGATTGGCTGTCCGACGTGCGTGTCCGGTCGTGCAGGGCGAGTGCGACGCCGGCCGCCCCCTCCAAGAACGTCGGTGTGTCCAGGGGATCCGGGCGCTGTGGTGTCAGTGCCCGGGTGGGGAAGCCGAAGGCGGTCTTGGGGTCGAACCGCGCGCACAACCGGTCGGCGAGTTCGTCCGCCCGGGCGGCGAGCCAGGGGTCGTCGAGATCGGTGGCCATCCGTCCGGTGATCTGCATGATCCCGGCGAGTCCGTGGCACAGGCCGGGCTCCTCGACTCCGGCGAGCGCGTCCGGGGAACGCAGCAGCGCCGTCATGGAGTTGCGCGCGCACGCCACCCATTCCTCCTCGCCGAGGGCATCGCCCGCCAGTTGCAGGGCGCGGGCGACGCCTGGTGTCCCGTAGCACCAGGCCGCCATCGGAGCTCCTGCCCTCGGTCGCGGTCGGGCCTGCTCCTGGCGGGCGCTGACCAGGCGCGGCCACCAGCCGCCCCCCTGGCCGTCGTCGTGGTGCCAGCTCAGCAGCCAGCGCGCGCAGCGGCGCATGGCCGCGTCCTGACCAGGTACGCGGATGTCCTGCGTCCAGCAGAGGGCCATCAGGGCGAGCGGCCCCGCCGCTCCGTGCGCGAGACCGAGGTCGAGCAGCCGGTCCTCGTGTTCGTCGGGGTCTCCTTGGCCCGGCCAGGGAGGGGCGAGCCAGCCGGGCAGCAGACCGCTCGGCGTCTGGACGGGGTCGGTGAGGGCGACGAGGTACCCGAGGATCTCGCGTACGGCCCGGGGATCGCGGCCGGGCTCCGCGAGGAAGTACCGGCCCAGACCGGCGGCGCCGAAGACGGCGTCGAAGTGCGAACGCTGCGCGGGCGCCGCGCCGTTGGCGATACGGAGCCGCTCCGCCGTCAGGACGGAGTCGAAAGTGGCGCGCACACTCGCGTCGACCTGGTGGCGCAAGGTGGCGTACTCGGTCGGGGTGCGGGCGGCGTGCTTGCTGACGAAGCCCAGGCCCGTCAAACCCGAGAGGAGGCCGTGGCCGCCGGTGCCGAAGCCCGCCCGGGCCTGAGCGGTCAGCAGGGTGTGGACGGTGTGCCGCAGTACCGGCCTGTCCTTGCCCAACTCGCTGAACAGCAGCGCCGTTCCGCAGTGCCCCTCCGCGAGGCCGGGGCCGGTGGCAGACGGCAGCTCGCCGGACCATGCCCGTACGCGGTGGGCGATCTCCGCCACGACGGCGTCCGGGTCCCGGTGACCGGGGCGGGAGGGCGTCACCGCGGGAACCTCCTGCGTCCCCGGGCGATCTGCGCGAGGGCGCGCGTCACCGCCTCGGTGTTCTCCTCCGAGGCGCGCTGGGTACCGATCAGCCGGTTGTGGTGCATGTGCAGCACACTGGCGAGAACGCGCGGGAGCCGCACGGCAGGAAACGCGTCCAGGGCCTCGTCCCGGGCGTCGAGGGCGTTCAGTGCCGCGGTCGCGCCCGCCGCGCGGAGTACGGCGCGCAAGCCGTCGCCGTCCAGCAGGCGCAAGGCCTCGGCGCGGTGCTCGCGGAAGTACGCGTGAGCCCTGTCGTTCCTGGGACGCTCCAGGCACCAGTCCGTCCAGGCGTCGCCGCGGGCCCGTCGCAGCAGGTCGAGGTAGTTGGCCGCGGCCAGCACCTGCGGACTGGCATCGAGGGCCTCGGTTTCGAGCAGCCTCAGCTGTTCGAGTACCGCGACGCTGTCGCGGTGGAAGAGGTCCTCGGCCGCCGCGATCGCTTCCCGGCCGCCGTACCGCGCCTCCTCGGGCTCGTAACCGTCCAGGACGAAGCCGCCCGCCATACCGGCGCGGCGCACCTGGGCCACCCAGTCCAGCATCAGCGGCGTCAACTGCCCTGCCAGTACGTCGGGTTCGGCGTGGAAGCGCAGTCTCAGATGCGGTTCCGAGTCGATGTAGCGGATGAAGAACCACCGGTCCACTCCGGACGGCAGCGCGGCCAGCAGGAGCGGCAGCTGCTCGGTCAGCAGCTCGTTGTGGCGGCTCGTGGCGACGTACAGCCTGCCGTACAGCCAGTGGCGGTCGTGGCGTGGCGGGGGCGCCGTGGCCGCGCGGAACGAAGGCGTGCGGGACGGCTCGGGGGCGGGGCGCGCGGGAAGCAGTGAGAGCACCAGCTCGCCGCTGAAGGGCTTCCCGTCCGAGTTCAGCCACCCCTGCCCGCGTCCCGCGTCCTCAGCTGTCTCGAACAGGGTGAGGCCCGAGTGGCGGTCGAGTTCCCGGCGCAGAAGCGTCCGGTGCAGCGCGGCCGAGAGGTCCAGTTCCAGCCTGCGGTCTCCGTCGCCGACCATGACGCGGTCGGGCAGGTGCCAGCGGTCCCGCCAGGCGGCGAGCCGGTCCGCCCAGGCGGCGTCGTCGAGCGAACTGTCCCGCAGAGCCGGGTCGGACAGGTGCCAGCGAGCCGGGGTGAGCACCGTACGGCCGTACCGGACCCTGGGCAGCCGAGGGGCCGCGGTGAGACTGCCCCAGCGCCACAGCGGCCAGGTGTCGTGCGACATGGTCGACACCTCGCGTATCAGCCGCACCGCGACCGGGGACATCGACGGCAGCAGCATGCAGGGGAACTCCGGCACGAGCGGGCGCCCGGTGGTGGCGTCCACGACGTACAGCCGCTCGCGGTCCGCGGCGAGCGCCAGGTCCCGCATGCCGCGCACCGCGGGGGAGGAACGATCCGCGTAGCAGCCCACGGCGATCAGCTCGTCCCTGGTGCGGGGGACCCGGGTGACGTTCACGGCCCGCCCGGAACGCGGGGCGAATGCGAGGTCCGCGTGGAGGGCGTCGCGGTCGGGCGTGGCCTCGGCGGCCCGGCGCAGCGTCTCACCGAGTGCGGCGGTGCCGCCGACGAGGTGGGAGAAGCGACCGCTGAGCGAACCGGGCGAGAACGAACCCATCACCGGGGAGAGCACGAGGGCGAAGTCGCCCCGGCCGACCGCCTCGGCCGAGGTTCCCGTCAGCTGCACACAGAGTTCGACGCCGGTCGAGGGCGCGGGGCGGCCGCCTCCCAGCCGATCCAGCGTCGCGTCGTCGAGGACGACCTCGGGCGAGGCCGAGGCGATGGCGCCGAGGGCGAGGTCCGCGAGGACCGCCTCGCGGTCCTGCTCGCCCGGGCCGGGGGCATCGGCACCGGGCAGGCGCCGCTCGCTGCCGGGATATCCGGCCGGTGCGCCCAGGCCCCGGTGCGGGTCCAGGACATCGGCCAGCGGTACGGCCTGCCCGGTTCCGTACCGTTCGGTGAACGCGGCGTGGTACTCGCGGAGCGCGGCGGGCGGCACGCTCTCGGGTGCGACCAGCTGCAGTACGTGTGCCGCCCGCTCGGCATCGCGCAGCACCTCGCGGGGCAGAACGACCTCCGCGTCGACGCGCAAGTCGACCTGGAGCGGGTGCTCGCCGGGGTGCAGAGCGCGGGCGGCCTCCACCGCGGTGTGCCATCGGTGCAGTCCCGTCCCGACGGGTGCCTCGCGGTAGTCGTCGACCAGGGCGGACAGCGAGGTGAGCCGGGCAGCCGCGTCCGGCTCGCCGATGCTCTCCAGGACGGTGGTCACATGGGACAGCGGGTCGGCCGCGGACAGCGGCGGCCGCAGCTCCGTGAGCAGGAAACCCTGCTGGACCAGCCGCAGCAGCAGCTTCCCCTTCGCCGTGGCGGGGACGGTCGGGTACGCCGCGTCCAGACGGGACAAGAGGTCCGCCACGGGACACGGATGCTGCGCCGCCTCCAGAATGGCGCCCACCGCCCCGGTGTTCTTGACCGACACCTCCTGGACCGTCCGGCCGCCGCTGCCGCCGGATCGCGTCGAGGAGGCGGTGCCGGAATCCTCCTGCTCGACACCGGCCGGCAGCACCCAGCGTTCCGCCCGCGCGAAGACGAGATCGTTGGTGACGACGCGCAGCTTGCCCAGCACAGCGAGATCGCTCTCCCAGCCGGCGACGAGTCCCCGAAGCCAACCGCCGTCCGGCAGAACCGACTTGCTGTGCGACGAGCCCAGACGTACCTGGCAGGTGTCCGCGAAAGTCACCGGCGCCACCCCGGCGAGCAGTCCGAAGGGGGTGGGGCGGCCCGCCGCTCTCAGGGCATAGCGCGTCACCGAAACCGCGAGCTTGCGCAGGGCCTTGGGCCTGGCCTCCCCGGCCTTGCGGCGGACCGAGTCGAGAGCATGGTGCAAGGAGGGGCTGGAAACCGCGAGAGCCTCCGCGAAGCCCTTGTCGGCGGTCAGCTCGTCGAGATAGGCCACCGTCCGTGCGCGGTCGAACGAACCGATGTCCACATACGTCGCCGCGGCGCTTGTCTTCGGCAGCAACGGCATCCGCAGCATCGCCGTGTGCTCCGCACGGAAACCCGAAGCCTCCACCTGCATGTGCCTTCCCCTGTCAGCGCGGTGCGGTCCCGAGGGGGACTGCCGGTACCACGGTCGCGAGGACGGGGCCCGGCCGGATACCGGGCCCCGTAGTGGATCAATCGGGATCAGGAGCAGTAGCAGCCGCTGATACCGGTGGGACAGTGTTCCGTGGTGAGCCAGCAGATAGCCGAAAGGTCACTGGACGCGGGCGCTCCACCGATACCGGCGACTTCCACCTTGATATCCAGATCGAATTCCTGCAGCGCACTGTCCTCGCACTGCTCTACGAGCGCGATACCGGGCACGGGGCCTCCTCTGGTCGACATGCCTTGTCTGGTGAATCGTGCGGCAAGCAGTCTGACCTCAAGGGGTGTCTCGTCAAAAGACGCGCGAGTGGTACCTGAGAGAAGCTCTAGTTCGCAACTCGCCTACTGGACAGGCAGGTTGTCCATGAGTAGCCTCAATTTCTTTTCGCTGTCGCCCATCTGTGCGTGATGCGTGCCGTTTTGTCGCTTCCCGCTTGGGTGGACCGGGGGAAGTGGCGGCAGGTGATGTCGGCGAGAAGCACCGCGGTGTCATCGTATTCGCCTTCTGAATCCGGCATTGTGGCACGTCTTCTTCTTTCTGGTTTTCCTTTCCGATACGGCTTTGCCGATTGCCGATTGCCGATTGCCGATTGCCGATTGCCGATTGCCGATCGCCGCACCATCAGACCTGATCGCCGCACCCTCAGACCTGTGCGAAGGCCCGGAATATCCAGGCCGCAATGGCGGGACCTCCGGAATGGACAGCAGGGCTCGTCCCGGCAGCTCGCCGCGAGTGGGCCCGGTATCCGCCGGTTTCGCAGGCCGGTCGCCGATGTCATCCTGGCAGGGTGACCGGCGGCGAGCAGCGAACCGACAGGCGCTTGGAGCAGACGATCCGCGACCTCCTGGAGCGCCGGAGCCCCACGGCCACCATCTGCCCCTCGGAAGCGGCACGCGAGGTGTACCAGGGCGACGACGACGGCTGGCGTTCCCTGATGGAACCAGCCCGTCGCGCGGCCCAGCGGCTGGCCGAAGCGGGCGAGGTGGAGATCACCCAGGGCGGCTGCCCCGTCAGGTCGGCCGAAGCCCGCGGTCCGATCCGCATCCGGCGCCTTCGCTGACTCCCGCCCGGCCCCGCGTCCCCGGACTCAGCCTCCCAGTACCTCTCCGAAGCGGACCGCGCCGGCCGCGGGGTGCAGCGCCGCCGACCCCTCGGTGACCGGGCCCCGGCTGCTTCCCGGGAGGACCCAGACGCCGCCGGAGTCCTCGTTCTCGCCGGGGGAGCCGATCAGCAGTTCGGGGGCGCCGTCCCGGTTCAGGTCACGCAGGCGTACCGCCGTGCCGAACACGTCCCCGGCCTCGGCGTTGCCGGGCACCGGGTGGGTGTCCTGGTGGAAGAAGGCGGCTCGGGCGGTGCCGGTGGGGTCCAGGAGACCGTCCGCACCGCCGTGCAGCAGGACGACCCGGCCGGCCGCGCGCTGGCTGCCGATCGCCTTGGCCGGGGTTCCGACGGCGAGTTCGGCGCGGCCGTCCCCGTCGGTGTCCGCGGCGGCCAGCGCGGCGCCGAAGTCGTCGTCCGCGTTTCCGTCGCCGGGCAGGCCGGGGGTGTTCTGGTCCACGGTCTGGGTCCGCTCGCCGAAGGTCCCCCGCGCGCCGTACAGCACATGTACCCGGCCGCCCGTGGACTCCCCCTCGCCGCAGAGCCCGGGTTGCTCACTCACCCGGCAGCCGCCCACCGCCAGGTCGTCCAGCCCGTCGCCGTCGAAGTCCCCGGCGGCCACCGACAGGCCGTGGTTGGCCATGCCCCAGAGCCGCTCGGGTGCGCCGCTCCTCCAGTCGTAGACGGCGGTGATGGGGACGTCCATCGCGGAGGCGGTCGCGGCCAGCTCCTGGACCCCGTCCCCGTCGAAGTCCCCGGCGGCGAGCCGCGCCACCCCGCCGCCCATCGACAGCCGGACGATCTTCTCCGCCGGACGTGCGGCGTCGCCCGGCCCGAACGGCCCCGGTACGTAGGCGAGTCCGCCGCTCTCCTCGGTGTGCGAGTCGAAGGCGATGTCCACCGCGCCGTCGCCGTCGAAGTCGCGGGCGATCACGGAGGCGCCCAACCGCCCGTAGGGGGCGACATCCTTGGTGAGGGTGCTCGCCCCGTCCAGCGCGCCGTCGCCGCCCCAGACGACGGTGACGATGCCGCGTCCCTCGGCGCCGTGGTCCTCCCCGGGGCTTCCGACGACCAGGTCGGTGCGGCCGTCGCCGTCGACATCGGCCGCGTCCACCGAGGCACCGAACCGGTCCCCCTTCTCGGCGGTGCCCGGCACGCCGCCCGCGCCCTGCCGTACGGTGGTCCGCTCGCCGGTGGTCGGGCCGTCGGGGCCGCCCCAGTGGATGACCACCTGCCCGGCTTCCGCGGCCCCGCCGACCCGGGCCGCCGGTACCCCGACGGCGAGATCTCCGTAGCCGTCGCCGTTGAAGTCCGGTACGGCGGCGGGCGCCAACTGCCGCGCCTGGTCAGCCGGTGCCGCACTCGCCGCTCCGGCGCCGGTCACCGTCCCGGCCACCAGCACGGCGGCGCCGCACAGGCCCCACCGGCGTCGTCGTGCGGTGTGCCGCGGTTCCTTGCCTGCCACAGGGTTCTCCTCCTCGTACCCGGGATCGCGCGGGCCTCGGTCAGGAACCCGCCGTGGTGCGCTCGTCGGGCGCGCACCTTCGCAGAGAGGACTCCCGGGCCGGGTCGAAGGATGTGCCGCGGCCTCGCGCACTCTGCAACGGGCGTGCGGGGAGGCGGCATTGGCCGGGCGGGCAGAGAACCCCGTCCCTCGGCCTCCTCCCCGCCTTCCCCGGGGACCGCCTCAACGGGCCCGGCCCTCCGCGTACTTCACCGTGCCCATGCGAGGGAACGTGACCGTTTCCGCCGTGGGCGGAGGCGGTCCGGGGCCGTATGCGGGCCGTCGGAAGGTGAGTGCGTCGAGGTGACTTGTGATGTGGATGGTGAGCCGGGGAAGGCGATCAGGAACCTAAGGGGGACAGGATGACGGGTGATCGACTCGGGTTGGCCGACCTGTTGGACGCTGCGGAGAACGCTTCGCCGGTGGCGTCGATCGACGTGGTGGCACACAACCTGCGGGAGCGGTTCGGGGCCCGGTACGTGTCGTTCTTGTTCACGGATGTGGTGGGCCGGAAGGTGGTGCGGGTCACCGAGGAGACCGACACCTACCAGGGGCGCCGGGCCGAGCAGATCCCGCTGGCCGGCAGCGTCTACGACCGGGTGCTGCGGACCCAGGAGCTGGTCCACGTCGCCGACGGCGGTTCCGGGTGGCGGGTGCTGGCCCCGGTCACCAACCGGGGCGACCCCATCGGAGTGCTGGAGCTGTTCCTGTCCGAGGCCACCGCCGGCATCCTGGAGCAGGTGGAGGAGGCCGCGCACGCGCTGGCGTACATCATCGTCACCGACCGGCGCTTCACCGACCTCTACCACTGGGGCCAGCGCACCACCCCGGTCAGCCTGGCGGGCGAGATCCAGCGCCAGCTCCTGCCCACCGCCCCCTCCTGCGAAGCCGCCGAGTTCACCCTCGCCTGCGCCCTGGCCCCGGCCGGAGTGGTGGCCGGTGACAGCTACGACTACGCCCTGGACCACGACACCCTGCATCTGTCGATCACCGACGCCATGGGCCACGACACCGACTCCGCCCTTCTGGCCACCCTTGCCGTCAACGCGTCCCGCCGCGCCCGCCGCGACCACGTCGACCTCGCCGAGCAGGCCCATCAGACCCATCAGGCCTTCGCGTACCGCGAGAATCCGGTCTTCGTCACCGGCCAGCTCGTACGCATCGCCCTGGACGGCTCCGGTGCCCAGCTCGTCAACGCGGGCCACCCCTGGCCCCTGCGCCTGCGCGACGGCAAGGTGCACCAGGTGGAACTGAAGGTCAACACCCCTTTCGGAGTCGCCTCACCCGGGCCCTTCCACGTACAGGACGTGGACTGCCGCCCCGGTGACCGGTTCGTCTTCTACACCGACGGGATGCAGGACCGGCTGGCGGCCTCGGTCGATCTGCCCGGGCTGATCCAGGCCACCCTCGACGAGCACCCGCGCGAAGTCGTCCGGACCCTGGTCGCCGCCGTCCTCGACGCCACCGACCAGGACCTCGTCGACGACGCCACCGTCATCTGCCTGGACTGGCACGGCCCCGACACCGAAGGCCGCGACACCTTCGGCGGCATTGGCACCTGACCCGCCCGGGGCCGGGGCCCGGGCCTGTCCCCCTGACCGGATCTCCGGGCCGCGCTCCTGGTCGCCGTCCCGGCTACCGCTCGGCCTTCGGGGAACGCCCCTCCAGGTGGTGCAGGAAGGCACCGAAGCCGTGGGGTGCCCGGTGGCTCGTGCGGCCCGAGGTCACCACGGGACAGGCGTCGGTGCGCAGGATGCGGGTGTGCGGGGGCAGGGCGTCGACGAGTGCGTGGTCCTCGCTGTGCGGGACGGCGGGAAAGCCACCTGCTTGCAGATAGGTGTCGGCGCGGATGCCGAAGTTGGCGCCGTGGACGTGCGGGTGGTGCCAGCGGGGGCCGGTGCGTCCGGCGAAGTAGTGGGCGTCGTGCAGGGCCCGTACGGCCGGTTTCACCCGGGGAGTGGCGGAGAGCCGGACGGTGCCGAGCACGCACTGCCAGTTATCGCGGGCGCAGGTGAGCTGGTGCAGGAGCCAGGAGGGGTGGACCCGGCAGTCGGCGTCGGTGGTGGCGATCCACGTGGTCTCCGAGGACGCGCCGCAGGAGGCCAGGCCCCGGGACACGGCGGCGGCCCGGGCGCCGCCCGCGGAGCGCTGCCCGACCTCCACCACGTCGGCGCCGAAGCTTTCCGCGACGGCCCTGGAGCCGTCGGTGCAGGAGTCGGCGGCCACCACCAGCGTCAGCGGGGGAGCGGTGGGAAGGGCACGGCGGCAGTGCTCCTGCGCCCGCCTCAGGGTACGGAGGACGCCGGGCAGGCTTGCCGCCTCGTTGTGCGCGGGGACGGCGACGACGAGGGCGTCGATCGCCGTGGTCACAGCAGGCCTTCGGCGGCCGCGGGGGTCGGCGGCAGCACCCCGTCCGGCAGGGGGCGGGTGAAGGTCCCCAGGACGAAGTCGGGATCGCGGAATCCGAATCCCTCGATCAGCCCGTTCGTCTGCCGCAGGCGGGAGGCGAGTTGGGAGCCGGTGAGGCGGTGCTCGGCGACCGGGTGGTCCCAGTGAACGGTCACGAGGGTGCCGCCGGGCTCCAGGCAGCGCGCGGTGCGGTCGAGGACCTCCCGCAGTCCGTCCTCGTCGAAGTAGTAGAGGAGTTCGGACAGCACCACCAGGTCGAAGGTCCCCTCGGGCCACTGCTCCGGGACGACGAGGTGCTCGGTACGGACATGGGGGAGGCCGCGGTTGCGTGCGGCCGCCTCCTCGACCGCACGCGGGACCCGGTCGGAGGCGAGCAGCGAGTCGCAGCGGTCGGCCAGCAGCCGGGTCAACACCCCGACCGAGCAGCCCGGTTCGAAGGCGCGTCGGTAGCGCGGGCGCGGCAGGGCGGCCAGGGTCAGCGCGTACTTGCGCTGCTCGTACCAGCGCCCCGCAAGGTCCCAGGGGTCCGCGGCACGGGCGTACATCGCGTCGAAGTACGTGCTGGGCGTGGGGGTGTCCATCAGGCGTCCCTCTCGGTGATCACGGTCTCGAAGGAGCGCCGGTGGTGGGCGAGTTCGCCGGGCGGGAGGATCACGGCGGTGTGATCGGCCAGCGGCGCGATCTGGGTGCGGAAGCAGCGCAGGGCCTCCTCCTTGCGGAGGCGTGCCGCGGCGGTCAGCGGCAGACGCCGGCAGGCCCCCCAGGGCACCCGCACATCGTCCGGGTTCGCCCAGTGCCACATCCAGATGGGGTACTGCCACAGGTCGGCGCCGGTCGAGGCCGCGGCCGACCGGGCCGCCCGGCCGGCCGCCTCGTGGTCCGCGTGCAGATCGCCCCGCCAGGGCGCCACACACAGAGGTGCCCCGAGGGTGCGCAGCAGTTCCTCGATCCACTCGGTGGCGGTGGCCTCGTGCGTGCCGAGCTGCGTGTCGGGCAGTCCGAGCCGGTGGCGCGCCGTGCGCTCCACACCGAGGATGTCCAGGGCCTCTTCCAGCTCGGTCCTGCGGGCCCGGGCCAGCGCGGGAGGCGGCATCAGCCGACTGCCCGGGTGGGAGGCCTCCCCGTCGGTCAGGGTGAGGACGTGTACCTCGCGGTCGGGGGCGAGCTGGGCCAACATGCCGCCGAATCCCAGGACTTCGTCGTCGGGATGTGCGGCCACGAGGAGGACGGGGCCGTCGGGAAGGGATGGCTCGGGCCAGTGGTCCCAGACCGACCGCGAGGCCCACAGCTCCTCGCCGGTGCCCTCCGCGCCGATGGCCGCGGCTGCCCGTTCGCGGTCGCCGGGGGAGGTCTCCCGCGCGCTCATCGTGCCCCTTCGGAGCTGCTCAACAGGTCGTGGCGCCCGGCCAGTTCGGACCCCAGAGCCGCGAGGTCCCGTTCCGCGTGGTGCTGGCGGATGTACACGCCCAGGTCCGCGACGCGCTGGGCGTGCTCACCGTCGTGGCACAGGGGCCCGGCACCCAGAGCCCGTCCGACCACGTCCAGTACCCGCGCACAGACATCGGCCACCACGGCACGGGTCCTGGCCGCGCGCACGAGCGCCTGCGCACCGGTGTCCGCGGGGTCGGCGTCGATCTCACCCGCCGCCCTCTCCAGGACGCACTCGGCGCTGTACAGAGCCGAGTCCACCGCCCCCAGATGCGCGGCTGTCAGCTGATCGGGCTCTCGGCGCCGTACGGCACGCACCAAGGTTTCGGCGACGCCGCGTGCGCCACCGAGCCAGCAGGCGGCCACCCCGACACCGCCGTGCCAGAAACCCGGGCGCTGCGTATACGCCTCCACCTCACCGAGGGGCAGGGCGGGTACCGCGGCGAAGGTCACGTCGGGGGTGTCGCTGCCGGCCATGCCCACCGCCTGCCAGGACCCGGCCACCGCCGCACAGCCGGGGTGCCCGGTGTCCACGACGAAGAGCCGCCGTCCCGCGTCGGTCTCGGCCGTCACCAGGGCGTGCGTGCAGCTGCCGGCACCGGAGCAGAACGCCTTGACCCCGTCCAGGCGCCACGCCCCTCTCCCTTCCTGCGTGGCCTTCAGGACGGCACCGGGTGGCTGGGCCGCCCAGACACCCCAGCGTTCCTCCGGCGCGGGCGGTGGTGCGCCCAGCTCATGGAGGATCGCTGTCGCGTCGGCGTGGCCTTCGGCCAGCCGGGTCAGGGAAAGGTCCGTACGACCGAGATCGTGCAGGAGGGCGAAGCGCTCCCGCGTCGCGCCCGAACCGGGCAGCGGCATCTCCCGGGCCTCGTCCGCCACCCAGGCGGCGAACCGTGCGGAAGCGGTACTCCGCAGCAGACGGCCGTCGGGCGAGGCGTCATCGGGCCTTGCGATCTTCACAGCTCCAGTGCCCGTCCTCTTCGTATGGGTGAGTCAATGGGGTACGTCGAAATCTGATTCTTCCCGGGCGCCGCAGCAGATGCCGCAAGGGCTTTCCGCTCCCTCGCGCCCGGATTCCTGCGCCGTCCTCCTCGCCTTTCCGCGCGCGTCCGGCCCCCGCGGCGGAGAGCTACGGCTCCATCCCCTCGCCTTCGGCCGCACCCTCCGAATCCTCGGTGATCACGTCGTCCTCCGTTCGCGGAGCGCGGTCCCCGTCCGGCTCCCGGTCCGCGGTGTGGGGATGCTGCTCGTCCTCGGCCTTTTCCTTGCTCTGCTGCTTGTCGGGCCGCTGCTTGTCGGACTGCTGCCTGTCGGATGGGGAACCGTTGAATCCGGACACCGTTCTCTCTCCCTCTTTCGGGGTCGCTGAAGGCCATGCACTTACCGTGTACCGACCCTGTCGAATCCCATGGGTGATCTTGGCCTTCGTATGGCCCCACGGGTGAGCGAGAATCCGGGTGCCCATGTCGCCGCCCGTGACACATCCCCTTCGGGCGTACCGCGCTCCGACCGTCCCGAAGGGAAGCGAGCCGGAAAACCTTCTGGGGAATTCTGTCGGCATCCCAGGCGTGCACATGCCCCCTGCGAGTGGATTTCCGCAGGGGGCATGTGCGAGGACGCCGGATCGTATCCGCCATGGCCCCCACGGCCGACGGCCGATACCCGGCCACACCGTCCGTCGTCCTCACGGCTTCGGCCGGTGCGGTCGGCACGAGTGGTGGTCAGTCACACATGGTCGGCGCCATGACCTCGTCCTGGCTGTCCCAGCTCATGCAGTCGTAGTCGGAGTGGTCCCACCAGTTGTGGCCGAATTCGTGGGCGGCGATCAGCGCGAAGTCGCGCGCGTCCGTGGACAATGTGATCTTGTCGCCCCGGCCCCAGTTGCAGCCTATGACTCCACCGGCCTGGTACACCGGCTCGCCGCCACGACTGTC
This sequence comes from Streptomyces physcomitrii, assembly GCF_012273655.1. Classification (GTDB taxonomy): domain Bacteria; phylum Actinomycetota; class Actinomycetes; order Streptomycetales; family Streptomycetaceae; genus Streptomyces; species Streptomyces physcomitrii. The sequence continues at coordinate 221,747 of NZ_JAAWWP010000009.1, forward strand.
CTCGCAGCCCTCGACGTAGCCGGAGACGCAGTCGACCGGGGTGCCGTCGCCTTCGGAGGCGCTTTCCCAGTAGTTCGCGCCCTCGCGGATCGAGTCCTCGTAGCCGTCGCACGAGCCGTCGATGTCGTAACTCCAGTCCGCGGCGGACTCGGCTGCGGTTCCCGGCCGCGACGTCAGTGCCTGGTGGTCGGCCGGGGCCTCGGCCGCCGAAGCCGGGGCCGTGAATGCCACCGCGGCGACGAGTGCCGTCCCGAAGGCCGTACCGAGCCTTTTGATCATGAGAAGTTCTCCTTGTTCTGGTGGGGGGAATCACGTCCGGCGCCCGCGGTCCGGGAGACTGCGGGCCACCGCACGCCGGCCGGGAACGAAGGGGGCGTTCCGGCTGTCCGGCCACGAAGGTGAGGCTTCGACCGGCCGATCGCCAGGAAGCTATGACCCCGTCAACTCCCGCGCCCATCCGGAGGGTGAGCACTACGCATACGCAAAAAATCATGGGGAGACACCGGAGTGAGGCCGTGGCGGCATGAGCGTGTCGGCCGAGGGGCCGATCCCTCTACGGGCGTCGACTTCCCCGGGAGTACGGCGCGTTCAACCTCGGGGACTCGGGGAGTTCGGTGAACTCGCTCTCGCACCAGTGCTGTTGGCGGCCCTGGTCAGGCGTCCGCCCTTTGGAACGGCCGGCGCTCGCGAAGCTCTTTCACGGTATACACACGTGTCACCCGGGCCGCGGCAGCTGAATGCCGGTCCTGCCCTTTCTCGCTGACGCCTTTTCTCATAGTGACCCTTCTTTCGAGTGGGCCGACCCCTAAGAAAAGAGGGCTGTCTAGGGGTTGCCGAAGCGGCGGGCCCCGCTTTACCCGCCGATTGCATCCCCTTTGACGTGTTCGTCCGTTCGCGATAAGCCGACGGCGACACCCAGGGTAATCGATTGTGCGCTACAGGTTTCAGTGGGACAAGGGTGCTTGTTACGCATTCCCCGTACGGGCCGGATGGGTCGCAACTGCCCTGCTAGCGTGCGCGATTACGGTTTCTTGAAGACTGGGTTGCGCGGTCGTTGTGCATGCCTGACCCCATGCGCTCGTAGCCGAGTTGTTCATCCAGAGACGATATGAACCGCGAGACGGGTCCAGGGGGAGCAATGCGCGATCGTATGACCATGCCCTTGTCGGCTGCGCAGCTCGGTGTGTGGTACGCGCAGCAGATCGACGCGGCGAGCCCGGCCTACAAGATCGGCGAGTATCTGGAGATTCACGGGGCCATTGATGTGGCCCTGTTCGCACGTGCTGTGCGCGGGGTGTGCGAGGGCGTCGACTCGCTGTGGATCCGTATTGCGGAAACCTCCGGGGGGCCGCGGCAGAGTGTCGAGACGGAAAGGGGCTGGACTCTTCCGGTCGTCGATGTCTCGGGTGAGGCCGACCCGCGGGCGGCGGCCGAGTCCTGGATGCGCCGGGAACTGGCGCGGCCGGTCGACCTGTTGGGCGAGCGGCTGTTCACCCACGCGCTGTTCACCGTGTCCGAGGAGAAGTTCTACTGGTTCCAGGCCTACCACCACATCGTCGTGGACGGGTACGGTTTCTCGCTGATCGCCCGTCAGGTCGCCGAGGTCTACTCGGACCTGCTTCGGGGCGGTCCGGGAGACGTGAGTCTTCCCGCGTTCTCCGAGTTGCTCGAAGAGGATTCCCGGTACCGGTCCTCGAAGGATTTCACGCGGGACGGAGAATTCTGGTCCTCGGCCTTCTCCGACCGGCCTGTCCCGCCCCGGCTCGCGGGGCGGCCCGAAATCCGTCCTCGGCAGGTGCTGCGGCATACCGCCTATCTGGACCGGGATGTCGTCGCCGGGCTCCGCGACGTCGCCGACAAGGCCGGTATCCGGTGGTCGCGCCTCCTGATCGCCGCCGCCGCGGGCTATGTGCACCGCGGTACCGGTGAACGGGACGTGATTCTCGGTCTGCCCGCGCTGGCCCGGGTCACCGAGTTGAGCAGGCGGATTCCCGCCATGATGTCGAACATTCTGCCGCTGCGGGTGTCCGTCAGCCCTGACACGGCTCTTGTGGATCTTGCCGCGGAGGTCTCCCACCGGACCCGGGAAGTGCTGGAGCACCAGCGCTACCGAGGTGAAGACCTGGCGCGGGGGCTGGCGTTGCGGGACGACATCCGGCGGTACGTCGGACCGGTCATCAACATCACCACATTCGACTACGACATACGTTTCGGCGATTGCCGGACCACGGCGCACAACATGTCGGCGGGGCTCACGGACGATCTGTCGATCCTGCTCTACGACCGACCGGATCCGCGCGGGCTGCGCCTGGACCTCGACGCGAACCCCACGCTCTACTCCGCCTCGGACCTGGTCCGGCACCAGCAGCGGTTCGCCGAGCTGCTCTCGGTCATGGCCGCCGACCCCCACCGCAAGCTGGGCCGGGTCGCCCTCACCGGAACCGGCGGCAAGAGGCGGGCGCCGCAGCAGGCCGCCACCTCGGCCGAGGGGACAGCCGGCCCGGACGCGGACGAGGCCACCGCTCCCACCACCCTGCCCGAGCTGTTCCAGGCCACCGCCGCCCGCCACCCCTCTGCCCTCGCCCTGGACGGCGGCGGCGAGCAGCTGACCTACGCCGCGCTCAACGCACGCGCGAACCGCCTGGCCCGCCGCCTGGTCGCGGAGGGAGCCGGACCGGAGCGCATCGTGGCCCTGATCCTGCCGCGTTCGCCGGAACTCGTGGTCGCCCAGCTGGCGGTGGCCAAGGCCGGAGCGGCGTATCTGTCGATCGAGCCGGGCCTTCCGGCGGACCGCGTCCGCTACCTCCTCGCGGACGCGTCCCCCGCACTCCTCGTCTCGTCCGCCGCGGTGGCCGCCGAGCTGGTGGACGACGACGTACGCTCCCGCCTGCTCCTGATGGACGACGCGGCGGGCCCGGCCAGGGACGACGTACCGAACCCGGACGGGAACGGCGCAACGGACCCGAAGAGGAGCGGCGCACCTGACCCGCACCCGCACCCGGACGCGGACCTGACCGACGCCGAGCGCCGGGCCCCGCTCACCCCCTCCGCGCCCGCGTACGTGATCTACACCTCCGGCTCGACCGGCCGCCCCAAGGCCGTCGTCGTCACGCACGCCGGGATCGCCGGTCTGGCGGCCGCGCAGCTGGAGCACTTCGCCCTCAGCGCCGAGGCCAGGGTGCTCCAGTTCGCCTCCCCGAGCTTCGACGCCTCGGTGATGGAGGCCCTGATGGCCTTCGCCGCGGGGGCGGCACTGGTGGTGCCGCCCGCTGGGCCGCTGGTCGGGGACGCGCTCGCCGAGGTCCTGCTGCGCGAGCGCGTCACCCACGCGCTGATCCCGCCGACGGTGTGGGCGAGCGTCACCGGCACCGCCTTCCCGCGGCTGCGCACCCTGGTCGTGGGCGGTGAGCCGTGCCCGCCGGAGCTGGTGGAGACCTGGGCCGGGCGCCTGCGCCTCGTCAACGCCTACGGGCCCACCGAGAGCACCGCCTGTGTGACGATGAGCGCGCCGCTGTCCCCGGGAGCCGCGCCTCCCCTCGGACACCCCCTCGCGCACACCGGTCTGTACGTACTCGACCCGCATCTGCATCCGGTCGACCCGGGCACCTCCGGCGAGCTGTACGTGTCGGGCACCGGACTGGCGCGCGGGTACCTCGGCCGGGCCGCGCTCACCGGCGAACGCTTCGTGGCGGACCCGTACGGGGCGCCCGGCGCGCGGATGTACCGGACCGGCGACCTGGTGCGGCGGTGCCCGGACGGGAACCTGGAGTTCCTCGGGCGCGCGGACGACCAGGTCAAGATCCGCGGCTTCCGTATCGAACCCGGTGAGGTCGAGGCCACGCTCTCCCGGCATCCCGGTGTCGCCCGCGCGGCCGTGGTCGCGCGGCGGGAGGAGTCCGGCGAACGGCGGCTGGTGGCCTACGTCGTCCCGCGCGCCGAGGACGGCACCGCACGGGACGAGGGCCAGGAGGACCGGCACGTCGACGAGTGGCGGAGCATCTACGAGTCGGTCTACGAGGGCAGTGCGGCGCGGGGGGACCGCGGCTTCGTGACGGACTTCTCCGGCTGGAACAGCTCCTACGACGGCCGTCCGCTGCCGGTGGCGCAGATGGAGAAGTGGCGCGCCGCCGCCGTGGAGGCGATCCGGGCCCTGGGTCCGCGCCGCGTCCTGGAGATCGGCGTCGGCAGCGGCCTGATCGTCTCGCAGCTGGCGCCCGAGTGCGAGCTCTACTGGGGGACCGACTTCTCGGCCGCCGCCGTCGACGCCCAGCGCGCGCGGGTGGCCGGGATGCCCGAGCTGGCGGGGCGGGTGGAGTTCAGCTGCCGGCCCGCCCATGACACGACCGGCCTGCCGGCGGACTTCGACACCGTCGTCGTCAACTCCGTGGCCCAGTACTTCCCCAGCGCCGACTACCTGCTGGACGTGGTGCGCAAGGCGGTGCGGCTGCTCCGCCCGGGCGGGCGGATCTTCCTGGGCGACATCCGCAATCTGCGGCTGCTGCGCACGCTGCACTCGGCCGTCGAACTGACCCGGCTGGAGACCGGCGCGGACCCGGCCGGGGTGAGCGCACGGATCGACCACGCGCTCACGGTGGAGAAGGAACTGCTCGTCGACCCCGACTTCTTCGCGGGCCTGGTGGGGACCGTCGAGGGCGTCGACGGTGTCGACATCAGGCTCAAGCGCGGCGACTACCACAACGAGCTGACCCGCTACCGGTACGAGGTGGTGCTGCACAAGTCCCCCGACCGGCGGCTCCGTTCACTGCGCGAGGTGCCCGTACGGCGGTGGAGCGAACTCACCGGTTCCGGCGGGAGCGGCGGCCTCGACGAGATCGCCCGACTGCTGGAGCGGGAGCGGCCCGCCTGTCTGCGTCTCGTCGGCATCCCCAACGGGCGGCTCGTCCAGGAGGCGGGCGCGGCACGCGAACTGCGGGTGAGCGGTTCGGTCCGGGCGGCCCTCGGCCACCTGAGCGGCGAGGAGGCCCTCGCCGCCGCGGTCGACCCGGAGGCGCTCCACCGACTCGGCGCCGCCCAGGGCTACCGGGTCGCGGCCACCTGGTCCGCACGGGGAGCGGACGACTGCTTCGACGCGGTCCTGGTGAGCGGCGCGGCCGACCGGGAGGCGCCCTGGACGGACACCTATCTGCCCGCCGAGGGCTTCACCTCGGCTCCGCTGACGAACAGTCCGTCCTCCGCCGACGCCGGGGGCGAGCTGGTCCACGCGCTCCACTCCTACGCCAGGGAGCAGCTGCCCGGCTATCTGGTGCCCGCCGCGTTCGTGCCGATGCGGGAGCTGCCCTGGACCTCCAGCGGAAAGCTGGACCGCAGGGCGCTTCCGGCACCGGAGGCGCACTCCTCCGGCCGGTCGCGGGCGCCCAGGACCGCGCAGGAGGAGATGCTGTGCCATCTCTTCGCCGAGGTGCTCGGGCGGCAGGAGGTCGGTCTCGACGACGACTTCTTCGCCCTGGGCGGCCACTCGCTCCTCGCGACCAGGCTGCTGACCCGGGTGCGCTCCGCGCTGGGTCTGGACCTGCCGATCCGCGTCTTCTTCGACACCCCGACGGTCGCCGGTCTGGCCGGCCGGCTCGGCACGGCGGCGCCCGCCCGCCCCGCCCTGGAGCCCCGGCCGCGCCCGGGGGACGCGCAACTCTCCTTCGCCCAGCAGCGGTTGTGGTTCCTGCACCGCCTGGAGGGCGAGAGCTCCACCTATACGCTGCCCCTCGCTTTCCGGCTGCACGGCCCGCTGGACGTACCGGCCCTGGGCGCCGCCCTGGAGGACGTCGTCACCCGGCACGAGAGCCTGCGGACCCTCTTCGAGGAGCAGGACGGGGACCCCCGGTACCGCGTACTGGACCCCGCCGCGGCGGCCGCCGCCCTCGGCCTGCGCGAAGTACCCACCGACGAAGGCGCGTTGGCGGAACAGCTCGCCGAGGCGGCGGGCGAGGGCTTCGACCTGGCCACCGGACTCCCGCTGCGCGCCACGCTCTTCCGCCTGGGGGCACAGGAGCACGTACTGCTGCTGATGCTCCATCACATCGCCGCCGACGGCTGGTCCCTCGGCCCCTTGCAGCGGGATCTGGGCACCGCCTACGCGGCGCGGTGGCAGGGCGGCGAGCCCCCGTGGTCACCGCTGCGCGTGCAGTACGCCGACTACGCGGACTGGCAGCGGGAGCTGCTGGGCGAGGAGGCCGCGGCCGACAGCCTGGTCAGCAGTCAACTGGCCTATTGGCGCGAGCAGTTGGCCGATGTACCGGCGGAGCTGCCGCTGCCCGCCGATCACCCCAGGCCGGCGCGGGCCACCTACCGGGGCCGAACGGTGCCGCTCGGCATCGACCCCGCGCTGTACGCGCGGATCCGGGAGACGGCACGCGCCCACGACGTCACCGAGTTCATGGTGGTGCACGCCGCCGTGGCGGCGCTGCTGACGCGGACCGGGTCGGGGACCGACATCCCGATCGGCTCGCCGGTCGCCGGTCGCACCGACGAGGCGCTCGACGAGCTGGTGGGCTTCTTCGTGAACACCCTGGTGCTGCGGACGGACACCTCCGGCGACCCGAGCTTCGCCGAACTCCTGGAGCGGGTACGCGCGGTGGACCTCGCCGCCTACGCCCACCAGGACCTGCCCTTCGAACGGCTCGTGGAGGCCGTGCGCCCGGCGCGCTCGCTCGCGCGGCAGCCGCTGGTCCAGGTCATGCTGGCCTTCCAGAACACGCCTTCGGCGGGGCCCGAGTTGGCCGGGGTACGGGTCGAACCGCAGCCGGTGGCCACCGACTTCGCCAAGTTCGACCTGACCTTCCATCTGAACGCGCGGTCCGGGACGGCCCACGACCCCGCCGAGCTGTCCGGCTCGCTGGAGTACAGCACCGACCTGTTCACGGCACGCACCGCGGAGTCCCTCGCCGCCCGCCTCGTCCTGCTGCTGCGCGCGGCGACCGCCGACCCCGCCCGGCGCCTGAGCGGACTGGACCTGTTCACCCGCGAGGAGCGGGAGCGGCTGGCCGCCCACCGGAACCCCGCCCTGCCCGAGGCGCCCTCGGCGACGCTGCCGGAACTCTTCGCCGCCCAGGTGCGGCGGGCACCGGGGGCCGTGGCCGTCTCCCAGGGCGACCGTACCCTCGGCTACGCCGAACTCGACGAACGGGCGAACCGCCTGGCGCACCTGCTCCTCGACCGCGGTGTCGGCCCCGAGACCCCCGTCGCGCTGCTGCTGGAGCGCACCCCCGACCTGGTGGTGGCGGTGCTCGCGGTGCTCAAGGCGGGCGGCGTGTATGTGCCGATCGACCCCGGCTACCCCGCGGAACGCGTCTCGTTCATCCTGGCCGACGCGCGGCCCGCCTGCCTGATCGCCGACACCCGTCCGGAACAGGCCCCGGCCCCCGGCGTCGCGTGCCTCGCCCTGGACGATCCGGAACTCCGGAGGCAGCTGGAGAGCGCACCCGCCACCGACCCCGCGCGGCGTATCTCCCCGCGGAACGGCGCCTATCTGATCTACACCTCCGGCTCGACCGGGACGCCCAAGGGGGTCCTGGTCACCCACGCGAACGTGGTCAGGCTCTTCGAGGCGAGTTCCGCCTTCGCCTTCGGCCCCGAGGACGTGTGGACCCTCTTCCACTCCTACGCCTTCGACTTCTCGGTCTGGGAGATGTGGGGCGCGCTGCGGTACGGCGGGCGGCTCGTGGTGGTGCCGCGCCCGGTCACCCGCTCCGCCGAGGCCTTCCTCGACCTCCTGGTCCGGGAGCGGGTCACCGTCCTCAACCAGACCCCCTCCGCCTTCCACCAGCTCGTCGCCGCCGGCCGGGAGAACCCCCGGCTGGAGCGCGAACTCGCCCTGCGGGCCGTCGTCTTCGGCGGCGAGGCACTGGACCCCGCACGGCTGGCCGAGTGGTACGAGCGGCACGCCGACGGCGGTCCCGCCCTGGTCAACATGTACGGCATCACCGAGACCACGGTGCATGTCACCCACCGGTCCCTGGACGCCGCGCAGGCGGTGGCGGGACCCAGCCGCATCGGCGTGCCCCTGGCCGATCTGGACACCTACGTCCTGGACGGCGCCCTGGGGCAGGTCCCGCCCGGTGTCCCCGGTGAGCTGTACGTCTCCGGCGGCGGACTCGCCCGCGGCTACGCCGCCCGAGCCGCGCTCACGGCGGAGCGCTTCGTGGCCGACCCGTTCGGCCCGCCCGGTTCCCGGATGTACCGCACCGGCGATGTGGTGCGCCGGGACAGCGCGGGGGAGCTGGAGTTCCTCGGACGCGCCGACGACCAGGTGAAGCTGCGCGGCTTCCGGATCGAACTCGGCGAGATCGAGGCCGTGTTGCGTGCCGCACCGGGCGTCGAGCAGGCCGTGGCCACGGTGCGCGAGCACGGCGCGGGGGACCGGCGGCTGATCGCCCATGTGGTCCTCGCCGACGGCGGGCGGGACACCCGCGGACTGCGCCGCCACCTCGCCGAGCGGCTGCCCGGGTTCATGGTGCCCTCGGCGTTCGCGGCCGTGGACGCCTTCCCCCTGACGGCCAACGGCAAGCTGGACCGCGAGGCGCTCCCGGCACCCGACGCCGAACCGCTCGCCATGGGCCCGCGGGGGCGCCGGCCCACCGCGACCGAGGAGATCCTCTGCGGACTGTTCGCCGAGATCCTCGGCGTGGCCTCGGTCGGTGCCGACGACGACTTCTTCGCCCACGGCGGCCACTCGCTGCTGGCCACCCGGCTCGTCAGCCGCATCCGGTCGGTCCTCGGCGTGGAACTGCCGATCCACCGCCTGTTCGACGCCCCCTCGGTCTCCCGGCTGATCCCCCATCTGGACACGGCGGGCCGGGCCCGGCCCGCCCTGCGGCCGGGGCCGCGCCCAGAGGCCGTCCCGCTCTCCTACGCCCAGCAACGGCTCTGGTTCATCCACCAGTTGGAGGGCCCCACCGCCGCCTACCACATCCCGCTGGGCCTGCGGCTGACCGGGCAGCTCGACGAGGCGGCGCTGAGCGCGGCGCTGCGGGACGTCGCCGCCCGGCACGAGAGCCTGCGTACCGTCTTCCCCGCGGAGGGCGGGCGCGGACGGCAGCTCGTCCTGGACACCGAGGAGGCGTACCCGCGCCTGGAGACCGCGGACGTCACCGAGGCGGAGCTGGCCGGGCGCACGGCCGAGGTGGCGCGGCGCGGATTCGACCTCTCCGCCCAACCCCCGCTGCGTGCCGCCCTGTTCCGGCTGTCCGCGCGGGAGCACGTGCTCGTGGTGGTGCTGCACCACATCGCCGCGGACGGCTGGTCGCTGGCGCCGCTGGCCCGGGATCTGGCGACCGCCTACGAAGCCCGGTGCGCGGGGCGGGAACCCGGGTGGGCGGCCCTGCCGGTGCAGTACGCCGACTACACCCGGTGGCAGCGGGAGGTCTTCGGCAGCGAGCAGGACGAGGACAGCCTGATCGGCCGGCAGGCCGCGTACTGGCGGGCCCACCTCGCGGGGCTGCCCGAACGGCTGGCGCTGCCCGCCGACTTCCCCCGGCCCGCCGAGGCCGGACACCGCGGCGACACCGTCTCCTTCACCGTCGGACCGGAGCTGCACGAGCGGCTCCGGGCAGTTGCCGCGCGCCACCACGTCACCCTCTTCATGGTGCTCCAGGCGGGACTCGCGGCGCTGCTGACGCGGACCGGGTCGGGCACCGACATCCCGATCGGCTCGCCGGTCGCCGGGCGCACCGACGAGGCGCTCGACGAGCTGGTGGGCTTCTTCGTGAACACCCTGGTGCTGCGGACGGACACCTCCGGCGACCCGAGTTTCGCCGAACTCCTGGAGCGGGTACGCGCGGTGGACCTCGCCGCCTACGCCCACCAGGACCTGCCCTTCGAGCAGGTGGTCGAGATGCTCAACCCCGAGCGCTCCCTCGCCCAGCACTCGCTGTTCCAGGTGATCCTCGCCCTGCAGAACGCCCCCGCGGCCCGGTTGCGCCTGCCCTCGCTGGAGGCGGCCCCCGAGCCGGTCGGTCTCGCGGCCGCGAAGTTCGACCTGTTCTTCAGCCTGGCGGAGCGGCCGGACGGCTCCGGTGAGCCGGGCGGGCTCGACGGCACCGTCGAGTACCGGACCGACCTGTTCCGGGCCGGGACGGTACGCGCGCTCGTCCACCGCTACCTGCGCTTCCTCGACGCGGTCACCGAGGACCCCGGCCGGGCGCTCGGCTCCGTCGACCTCGTCACCGAGGAGGAGCGCCGACGGCTGCTCGCCGCGGGCACCGGCGGCACCTGTGCCGTGCCCGAGGGCACCCTGGCGGAGCGGTTCGAGGCCCAGGCCGCCCGTACGCCGGACGCGCCCGCCGTCGTCGCGGGCACGGTTGCGATCACGTACGCGGAGCTGGACGCGCGCGCCAACCGGCTCGCGCACTGGCTGATCGGGGCCGGTGTCGCACCGGAGTCCCCGGTGGCCCTCGCCATGGAGCGGACGGCGGAGGTGGTCGTCGCGATCCTCGCCGTGCTCAAGGCGGGCGGATGCTACGTCCCCCTCGACACCCGCAGCCCGCGCGGCCGTACCGACCGGATCGTCGAGCAGGTCGGCGCCGCGCTGCTGCTCACCGACGACCCGGAACGCCACCGGCACCGGGAGCACCCGGCCCGCGTCGTGCCGCTCGGTGAACTGGACCTGGCCGCCCACCCGGCCACCGCACCGCGGGTGCCCGGCCACGGCGCCCGGCTCGCCTGCGTGATGTACACCTCCGGCTCGACGGGCGTCCCGAGGGGAGTGACGGTCGCCCAGCGCGATGTGCTCGCCCTCGCCGGGGACAGCTGCTGGCAGGGCGGCGACCACGAGCGGGTCCTGATGCACTCGCCGCACGCCTTCGACGCCTCCACGTACGAGCTGTGGGCACCGCTCCTGAACGGGGGCACCGCGGTGCTGCTGCCCCCGGGTGAACCGGACCTCGCGGTGCTGCGGCGGACGATCACCGAGGGCCGGGTCACCGCGCTGTGGCTCACCGCGGGGATGTTCGCCCTGATCGCCGAGGAGAGCCCGGAGTGCCTCGACGGCCTCCGGCAGGTCTGGACCGGCGGCGACGCCGTCTCCCCGGGCGCGGTCCGGCGGGTGCGGGCGCGCTGCCCCGGGCTCAGCGTGGTCGACGGCTACGGACCGACCGAGGCCACCACCTTCGCCACCCGGCACCTGCTCCGGCCGGAGGACGCCGAGCACACCGTCCCCATCGGGCGGCCCATGGACAACATGCGGGCCTACGTCCTGGACGACCGGCTGCGGCTGGTCCCGCCCGGTGTGGTGGGCGAGTTGTACCTCGCGGGCACCGGGGTGGCACGCGGCTACCTGGGCCGCCCGGCAGCGAGCGCCGAGCGGTTCGTGGCGGACCCCTTCGGCGGACCGGCCGGGCGGATGTACCGCACCGGGGACCTGGCGCGGTGGAACGCCCGGGACGAGCTGGAGTTCCGCGGCCGCGCCGACGACCAGGTGAAGCTGCGCGGCTTCCGGATCGAACTGGGCGAGGTCGAGCGCGCGCTGTCCGGCACCCCCGGTGTCGGGCAGGCCGCCGCCGTGGTCCGCCAGGACGGACCGGGGAACAAGCACCTGGTCGCCTATGTCGTGCCCGCCTCCGGCGACGGCCCACCGGGAGCCGGTTCCGAGGCCGGGGAACGGGTCGGGCAGTGGCACGAGATCTACGAGCAGCTCTACGGCCAGGTGGCGGAGCTGACCCCCGGCGCCGACTTCCGCGGCTGGAACAGCAGTTACGACGGCAACCCGATCGAGCCCGGCCAGATGCGGGAGTGGCAGTCCGCCACGCTCGACCGCATCCGGGCGCTGCGGCCCCGCCGGGTACTGGAGATCGGCGTCGGCACCGGGCTGCTGCTCGCGGGGCTCGCGCCCGACTGCGAGGCGTACTGGGGCACCGACCTCTCGGAGACGGTGATCGGGACCCTGCGGCGCGCGATCGCCCAGGACCCGGGGCTGCGGGACCGCGTCACGCTGCGCGCCCAGCCCGCGGATGTCTTCACCGGCCTGCCGACCGGGTTCTTCGACACCGTGGTGATCAACTCGGTGATCCAGTACTTCCCGGGCGCCGACTACCTGACCCGGGTGCTGCGCGAGAGCGTCCGGCTGCTCGCCCCCGGCGGGGCGGTCTTCGTGGGCGACGTCCGCAATCTGCGGCTCCAGGAGACCTTCGCCGGGGCCGTCGAACTGGCCCGCCGCGGCGGACCGGTGGACGCCGAGGAGCTGCGCGCGGCGGTCCGGCAGGCGGTCGCGGTGGAGAACGAGCTCCTGGTGGACCCGTCCTTCTTCGGTGAGTTCGCCGACGCGGCACCGGTCGGCTGCGCCGACGTACGGATCAAGCGCGGGCACCACCACAACGAGCTGACCCGCTACCGCTACGACGTGGTCCTCCACCGGGCACCGGCCGGCGGCCTCCGCCCGGCCGGCTCCCCGGGTTCGGTCCGGTGGGGCCGGGAGGTCGCCGACCTCGCGACGCTCTCGGACCGCCTGAGCGGGCAGGCGGGCGGACTGCGGGTGACCCGGGTGCCCAACGCGCGGCTCGCGGCCGAGGCGGAGGCCGCGGCCGTGGTCGCGCCGGGCGGCCCCGACGCGGCGGCGGCCCCCGACCCCGAGGCGTTCTGGGAGCTGGGCGCCCGGCTCGGACACCAGGTGGTCGCGAGCTGGTCGCCCGACGGCGACCACGGGGAGCTGGACTTCCTCTTCCTGGACGCCGGGGAGAGCGCGGACGCCCCCGTCGTCGCCTGCCCGCCGGGTGAGGGGAGCCGGGCCTTTGCCCGCCCCCGTACCAACAACCCCGCCCGGCTCGCGGAGCGCGAGGCGCTGGTCCGGGCCGTCCTGGACCGGGCCCCCTCGGTGCTGCCCGACTACATGGTCCCCGCGACCGTCGTGGTCCTGGACCGGCTGCCGCTGACCCGCAACGGCAAGGTCGACCGCGTGGCCCTGCCCGCGACCCCGGCACCCCGGGCGGCGGGGGACCAGGACGCGGGCACCCCGGAGGAGGAGAAGCTGTGCGAACTCTTCGCCCGGGTGCTCGGCCTGCCCGCGGTCGGTGTGCAGGACAGCTTCTTCGACCTCGGCGGCGACAGCATCGTCTCCATCCAGCTGGTCAGCCGCGCACGCGACGCGGGGCTCACGATCACCCCGCGGGACATCTTCCAGCACAAGACGGTCGCCGCCCTGGCGGCCGTGGCCCGGAGCCGGACCGACCGGACCGCTGAGGCCGCCGGGGCCGGAATCGGCACCGTAGAGCTGCTGCCGGTCGCCCACTGGCTGCGCGAACGCGGCGGCCCGGTCGACGAGTTCGAGCAGAACGTCCTGGTGCGGGTGCCGGGGGGAGGCGACGAGGCGGGGCTGCTCGCCGCCCTGCAAGCCCTGCTGGACCGGCACGACGCGCTGCGCCTGCGGCTGGGCCGGGACCCCTGGTCCCTGGAGGTGGGGCCGCCGGGCTCGGTACCGGCGCGGGCCTGCGTCCGGCGGATCGACACCGGCGGCTGGGCGGAGAGCGCGCTCCGCGCGGCGGCCGACGAGCACGTGGTACGGGCGCGGGGGCAACTCGACCCCGAGCAGGGGCAGTTGGTGCGGGCGGTGTGGTTCGACGCCGGGCCGCTCCGCTCCGGCCTGCTGCTCCTGGTCGTCCACCACCTCGCCGTCGACGCGGTCTCCTGGCGGATCCTGCTGCCGGACCTGGCGAAGGCGTGGGCGGCCACGGCCGCCGGTGAAGAGCCCTCGCTCGCGCCCGTCGGCACCTCGCTGCGGCAGTGGGCCCGGCGGCTCACCGAGGAGGCCGTCCACCCGGACCGGGTCGCCGAACTCCCGCTCTGGCGCAAGGCGTTGGAGGCACCGGACCCGCTGCTCACCGACCGCCCGCTGGATCCGGCCCGGGACACCGGCAGCCGGCTCCAGAGCCTCAGCCTCGATCTGCCCACCGAGGTCGCCGCACCGCTCCTGACGAGCGTGCCCGGCGTCTTCCACGCCCGGATCAACGAGGTCCTGCTGACCGCCTTCGCGCAGGCGGTCGCCGAGAGCCGGGGCCGCGCCGACACCGGCGTGCTGCTGGACCTCGAAGGGCACGGCCGCGAGGAACTCGACGAGGAGACCGATCTGTCGCGCACGGTCGGCTGGTTCACGAGCATCTTCCCCGTCCGGCTCGATCCGGGAGCGCGCGGCCTCACCTCGGGCGAGGCCGTCAACCGGGTCAAGGAACAGCTGCGCGCGCTGCCCGACAACGGCCTCGGCTTCGGCCTGCTGCGCCATCTGAACCCCGGGACGGGCCCCGGCCTGGCCCGGCTGCCCCGCCCCCAGCTGGGGTTCAACTACCTCGGCAGGCTGCCGGTTTCGGACGGCGCTGACTGGACGATGGTGGCCGAGCACGGGGCCGCGAGCCCACCGGCGGACCTCCCGGCCGCGCACGCCCTGGAGGTCAACGCGTACGCGCACGAGCGGGACGGCGGCCCGGTGCTGACGGCCCGGTGGAGCTGGCCGGCCGGGCTGTGGTCCGAGGCGGGCGTGCGGAGCCTGGCCGAGCGCTGGTTCGAGCGGCTCGGCCGGCTGGTCGCCGAGGCCGCCGACCCCGGGGCGGGCAGCCGCACGCCCTCGGACCTCCCCCTGCTCTCACTCAGCCAGGAGGAGATCGACATGCTGGAGACGGAGTGGGGGACGGAATCGTGACACGCAAGGGACTGCAGGACATCCTGCCGCTGGCGCCGCTTCAGGAGGGCTTCCTCTTCCACGCGCTCTACGACGAGCAGGCCCCGGACCTCTACCTCTCGCAGTTCACCTTCGACCTCGCGGGGCCGCTGGACCGGGAGGCGCTGCGAGGAGCCGCCGAGGGGCTTCTCGCCCGGCACGGCACCCTGCGTGCCGGGTTCCGCTCCCACGGTCTGAGCAGGCCCGTCCAGGTGATCCCCTACCGGGTCGAACTCCCCTGGCGGGAGGTGGACTTGAGCGGGCTGCCGGCCGCCGAGCAGCAGGAGGAGGCGGCCGGGATCCTCGACGCGGACTACCGCCACCGCTTCGATCCGGCCCGTCCGCCGCTGCTGCGCTTCACCCTGATCCGGCTGGCCGAGGACCGGCACCAGCTGGTGCTGACGCACCATCACATCCTGCTGGACGGCTGGTCGGTGCCCGTCCTCGTACGGGAACTCTTCACGCTCTACGCGCGGCGGGGCGACGCCGGGGGTCTGCCGCCGGTCGCCCCCTACCGCGACTTCCTCGCCTGGCTGACGCGGCAGGACTCCGAGGCGGCGCTGACCGCCTGGCAGGCCGCGCTCGACGGCCTGCCGGGACCGGTGCGGCTGGCGGCGGAGCGCGGCAGTGAGCCGCGGATCCCCGAGGAGCTGGGCGTCGACCTGTCGCCGGAGGCCACCGAGGGCCTGCGGCGGATGGCGCGGAGCCGGGGCCTGACGCTGAACACCGTCGTCCAGGCCGCCTGGGGAGTGCTGCTCGGGCAGCTGACCGGCAGCGGCGACGTGGTGTTCGGCGGCACCGTCGCCGGCCGCCCGCCCGAGGTGCCCGGCATCGAGACGATGATCGGCCTGTTCATCAACACCCTCCCCGTCCGCGTACGGCTGCGCTACGAGGAGTCGCTCGCCGACCTCTGCGCGCGGCTCCAGGAGGAGCAGACGCGGCTGCTGGCCCACCAGCACGTGGGCCTGGCCGACATCCAGCGGGCCACCGGCCACGGTGAGCTGTTCGACACCGGCATGGTCCTGCAGAACTACCCGGTCGACGACTCCATGCTCGACGAGGCCGGGGGCTTGCGCGTCACGGTGCCGCAGGCCCGCGCCGGTACCCACTACGCGCTGAGCCTCATCGCCATGCCGGGCGAGTCCTTGCACCTCAGGCTCGGCTTCCGCCCGGACCTGCTGGACCGGGGGACCGTCGAGGGCGTGGGCGGCAGGCTGGTCCGGCTCCTGGAACAGGTGGCGGCCGACCCCGGGCAGCCGGTGGGCCGGGTCGACCTGCGGACCGAGCGGGAGCGGCTTCTGACGCGGCGGCAGGGAACGGGCGGCCCGGCGGAGTCGGGCGAGCGGCCCACGCTGCCCGCTCTCTTCGAGGCGCGCGCGGCGGCCGAGCCCGACGCCGTCGCCGTGGTGCACGGGGAGCGGACCCTGTCGTACGCGGAGCTGGACGACCGCGCCGACCGGCTGGCCCGCGCGCTGCTCGACCAGGGCGCGCGCCCGGGCGACCGGGTGGCGCTGCTGCTGGAACGCTCGCTGGAGACCGTGGTGGCGGTCCTCGCCGTGCTCAAGGCGGGCTGCGCCTATGTGCCGCTGGATCCCCGGCATCCCGTACGGCGCAGGGAGTGGATGCTCTCCGAGACCGGCGCGCGGGTCCTGCTCAGCAGCACCGAGGCGTACGACTCGACCGAGCCGCGGGGGCTGCCGGTGCTGCTGGTGGACGGCGAGGCGGCGGGGGCCTCGCCCGGCCCGCTGCCGGAGGAGGTCCGCGCGCTCCGCCACCCGGAGCGGCTCGCCTATGTGATGTTCACCTCCGGGTCGACCGGGGTCCCCAAGGGCGTGGCGGTCACCCACCGCAACGTGGCCGACATGGCCCGGGACCCGCGCTGGCGCGAGGGGCACGCCGAGAGCGTGCTCCTGCACTCGCCCTACGCCTTCGACGCCGCCACCTACGAGCTGTGGGTTCCGCTGCTCTCCGGCGGCCGGATCGTCGTGGCACCCCCCGGCTACCTGGACGCCGACATGCTGCGCGCGCTCACCGCGCGGCACCGGATCACCGGCATGTTCCTGACCGCGGCCCTCTTCCACCTGCTGGCCGAGGAGCCGGAGTCGCTGGCGGAGATCGGCGAGATCTGCGTGGGCGGCGAGGCGGTGTCGCCGGGGGCCGTGGCCCGGGTGACGGCGGCCTGCCCGGGGACGAGTGTCGTCGACGTCTACGGGCCCACCGAGGCGACCACCTACGCGCTGGCCCACACCGTGGACCCGGCCCGGCCCGCTTCGGCCCCGGTACCGATCGGCCGCCCGATGAGCGGCACCCGGGCGTATGTGCTCGGCCCGGCGCTGGTTCCGGTGGCGCCCGGGGTGGTCGGCGAGCTGTACCTCGCCGGGACCGGTGTCGCACGCGGCTACCTCGGCAGGCCCGGGCTGTCCGCCGAGAGGTTCGTGGCGGACCCCTTCGGCGAGCCGGGTACCCGGATGTACCGGACCGGCGACCTGGCCGCCTGGACGCCCGAGGGCGAGGTGCGCTTCGTCGGCCGCGCGGACGGCCAGGTGAAGGTGCGGGGCTTCCGTATCGAACCCGGCGAGATCGAGGCGGTGCTCGGGGAGCACCCGCGGGTGGCCCAGGCCGTGGTGACGGTCCATCAGGACGCGCGCGGCGAGCGCCGGTTGGTCGCCTACGCGGTACCGGCGGACACCGGGATCGACATACCGGCGCTGCGCGCCCACCTGGAGGCGCGGCTGCCCGCCCATATGGTGCCCGGCGCCCTGCTGGAGCTGCCCGCGCTGCCGCTGACCCCGAACGGGAAGGTCGACCGCGCCCTCCTGCCCGACCCGGACCGGCCGGGCACCGGCGGCGGCCGGGCCCCGCGCGGACCGCGCGAGGAGATCCTCTGCGGGCTGTTCGCCGATGTGCTCGGCCTCCCGGAGTTCGGCGTGGACGAGGACTTCTTCGAGCGGGGCGGCCACTCGCTGCTGGCCACCCGGCTCGCCAGCCGCATCCGGGGCGTGCTGCGGGTCGAGACGCCGGTACGCGCCGTCTTCGACGCTCCCACGCCCGCGCGGCTGAGCCGCCGCCTGTCCGGCACCGGCCCGGTCCGGGCCGCGCTGCTGCCCGCGGTGCGTCCGGAGCCGATGCCGGTCTCCTTCGCCCAGCGGCGGCTGTGGTTCCTGCACAAGCTGGACGGACCGAGCCCGGTGTACAACATCCCCTTCGCGCTGCGGCTCTCCGGGGAGCTGGACGCCGACGCCTTCCGGGCGGCACTGGCGGACGTGCTGCTGCGGCACGAGAGCCTGCGCACCGTCTTCGAGGAACGCGACGGTGTGCCCTACCAGTCGGTCCTCGCCCCGGCCGGTATCCGCGCCGAGTCCCTGCTGAGCGTCGAGGACGTCGAGGCGGGCGCGCTCGACGACCGGCTGGCCGCCGCGGTCCGCCACTGCTTCGACCTCACCGCCGAGCTGCCGATCCGCGTCACCCTCTTCCGGATCGGCCCGGACGAGCACGCGCTGCTGGTGCTGCTGCACCACATCGCCGGTGACGGCTGGTCCTTCCGCCCGCTGTGGCGCGACGTGATCCGCGCCTACACCGCCCGGCGCGAGGGACGGGCGCCGGACTGGTCCCCACTGGGCGTGCAGTACGCGGACTACACCCTGTGGCAGCGTGAACTGCTCGGCGACCCCGGGGACGCCGGGAGCGAGGCCGCCGCCCAGACCGGCTACTGGCGCCGCGCCCTGGAGGGCCTGCCGGACCGTACGGCACTGCCCGTCGACCGCCCCTACCCGCACACCGCCGCGTACCAGGGGCAGACCCTGTCCTTCGCCTGGCCCCCGCAACTGCTCGACCGGCTGGAGCAGTTGGCCCGCCGCTGCGGCACCAGCCTGTTCATGGTGGTCGACACCGCGCTCGCCGTGCTGCTCTCGCGGATGGGCGCCGGCCACGACGTCGCGGTGGGATCTCCCATCGCGGGCCGCACCGACGAGGCGCTCGACGATCTGGTGGGCTTCTTCGTCAACACGCTGGTGCTGCGGACGGACACCTCCGGCAACCCCAGCTTCCGGCAGCTCCTGGAGCGGGTGCGGGAACGCAGCCTGGACGCCTACGCCCACCAGGACGTCCCCTTCGAGTACCTGGTGGAGAGCCTCAACCCCAACCGGTCCCTGACCCATCACCCGGTGTTCCAGGTGATGCTCGCCTGGCAGAACGCGGCGGGTGCCGAGGAGCTCGAACTGCCGGGCACCCGTGCGCAGTTGCTGCCCGTGTTCACCGGCAGCGCGCGGATGGACCTGCTCTTCAGCATCGTGGAGCCGCGCCGGGTCCGGGGCTCCCGGGAGGGCGAGGGGCTCCGGGGCGTCGTGGAGTTCCGTACCGACGTCTTCGACGCGGAGACGGTGCGTTCGCTGGTCGCGCGCTGGCAGCGGGTCCTGGAGGCGGTGGCCGAGGACCCCACCGTCCCGGTGGACTCGATCGAACTGCTCGACGCCGCCGAACGGGAGCGTCTGTCGGCGCCCTGGAACGCGGACGGCGAGGCGGACGGCGAGGCGGACGGACCGGTGGACGCCGCCGGTCCCGCCGCGGCGTTCGTCCGGCGGGCCGCGAGCGACCCCGGGGCCACCGCCGTGGTCCTCGGCGAGCACCACCTCTCGTACGCGGAGCTGGACCGGAGGTCCGCCCGCCTGGCCCGGGTGCTCCTGGAGCGGGGAGCGGGTCCGGAACGCCTGGTCGCGCTGGCCCTGCCGCGCTCGGTGGACGTGGTGGTCGCGGTCCTCGCCGTGCTGAGGACCGGCGGCGCGTATCTGCCGATCGACCCCGAACTCCCGCCGGAGCGCGCGAGGTTCATGCTCCAGGACGCCGCGCCCGCGCTGCTCCTGACGACCGGCGGGCTCCGCGACCGGTGGACCGGGCCCGGCGCCGCGACGCCCCGGGTACTGGAACTCGACCGCCTGCGGCTCACCGGGGACCCGGCCGGGGACGACGCGTACCCGCTGCCCGACCTCGCCCGGCTGCCCGCCGCGCGCGCCGCGTACGTGATGTACACCTCCGGCTCCACGGGGACACCGAAGGCGGTCGTGATGCCCCTGCGGGCGCTCACCAACCTGCTGCGGTGGCACGCGCGCACGGTGGGCGGCGGGACCGGTGCGCGCACCGCCCAGTTCACCGCCCTGAGCTTCGACGTGTCGGTGCAGGAGATCCTCTCCGCGCTGCTGGCCGGGAAGACCCTGGTCATCCCCTCCGAGGAGGTCCGCCGCGATCCGGAGGCCTTCGCGGCATGGCTCCGCGACCAGCGCGTGAGCGAGCTGTTCGCGCCGCACACGGTGATCGAGGCGCTGTGCGAGGCGGTGAACGAGCGCCCGGAGGCCACTCTCCCCGACCTGCGGGAGGTGATCCAGGCCGGTGAGGCGCTGACCCTCGGGCGGGGGATCCGCGACTTCTTCCGCCGCCACCCCGCGGCCCGGCTGCGGAACAACTACGGCCCGACCGAGACCCATGTGGTGACCGCCGGCGCGCTGCCCCGGGACGTGGCGGACTGGCCGGCGGACTCCGCGACGATCGGCACCCCGGTCTCCGGGACGGCGGCCCATGTGCTCGACGCGTCCCTGCGGCCGGTCCCGCCGGGGGTGCCCGGGGAGCTGTACGTCTCGGGTGCGGGCGTCGCCCGGGGATACGCGGGCCGGGCGGGGCTGACGGCCTCGCGGTTCGTGGCGGACCCCTTCGCCGCACCGGGCACCCGGATGTACCGCACGGGCGACTTGGTGCGCCGCAACCGCTCCGGTGAGCTGGAGTTCCTGGGGCGCGCCGACGACCAGGTGAAGATCCGCGGCTTCCGGGTCGAACCCGGTGAGGTGCGGGCCGTACTCGCCGGGCACCCCGCGGTGGCGCAGGCCGCGGTGGTCACCCGCGACGATCTGCCCGGCGAGCGTCGGCTCCTCGGCTACGTAGTCCTCGCGCCGGGGGCCCGGGTCGCGGACGGTGCGCTGCGGGGCTTCCTCGCCGAGCGGCTCCCGGACTACCTGGTGCCCGCCGCCGTCACGGCGCTGGAGCGGCTGCCGCTGACGCCGAACGGAAAGCTGGACCGCCGGGCGCTGCCCGTCCCGGACACCGCCGCCACCGGACTCCCGCGGCGGCCGGGCACCCCGGCCGAGGCTGCCCTCTGCGAGATCTTCGCCGCCGTCCTCGGTCTCCCCGAGGTCGGCGCCGACCAGAACTTCTTCGCCCTCGGCGGCCACTCGCTGTCGGCCACCCGGCTGGTGGCCCGTACCAGGAAGGTCCTCGGCGTGGAGCTCGGCGTGCGCGCCGTGTTCGAGGCGCCGACGGCGGAGTCGCTGGCGCGCAGGCTCGACGAGGGGCGGGCCACCCGTCCGGCGCTCGCCCGGCGTACCCGCCCGGCGTCGGTGCCGCTGTCGTACGCGCAGGCGAGGCTGTGGTTCCTGCACCGCCTGAAGGGCCCCTCGCCCACCTACAACCTGCCGGTCACCCTGCGGCTGCACGGCCGCGTCGACACCGCCGCCCTGGAGGCGGCCCTGCACGACGTGGTGGCGCGCCACGAGAGCCTGCGCACCGTCTTCCCGGAGACGAACGGGACGCCGTACCAGCGGGTGCTCGCACCCGAGGAGGTGGGCCCGCTGCTCGCCCGGCACACCTGGACGGCGGACCGGGTGGCCCACGCCGTCCGCTCCACCTTCGACCTGGAGTCCCGGATCCCGCTGCGCGCCGAGCTGTTCAGCGCCGGTGAGCAGGAGCATGTGCTGCTGGTCCTCGTCCACCACATCGCCGGCGACGGCTGGTCGATGGCGCCCCTGCTGCGGGATCTGAGCGAGGCGTACGCCGCACGGCTCGGGTCGGGCGCACCGGCCTGGTCCGAACTGCCCGTGCAGTACGCGGACTACACCCTGTGGCAGCGCGAGCTGCTGGGCGCGGAGGAATCACCGCAGGGCCTGTACGCACAGCAACTCGCCTACTGGCGGCAGCAGTTGGCGGACATCCCGGAGCTGCTCGCGCTGCCCGCCGACCACCCGCGACCGGCCGAGGCCACCTACCGGGGCTCGATGACCACCTTCCATCTCGACGCCGGCCTCCAGCGGAAGCTGCACTCGCTGGCCGCCCGGGAGAACGTCACCCTGTTCATGGTGGCGCAGGCCGCGCTCGCCACCCTGCTGACCCGGCTCGGCGCCGGGGACGACATCCCCCTCGGCACACCGGTCGCGGGCCGCCCCGACGACGCCCTCCAGGACCTGGTCGGCTTCTTCGTGAACACCCTGGTGCTGCGCACCGACACCTCCGCGGACCCGAGCTTCCGTACCCTGCTCCAGCGCGTCCGGGAGACGGACCTCGCCGCCTACACCCATCAGGACATCCCCTTCGAGCGCCTGGTCGAGGAGCTCAACCCGGAGCGCTCCCTCGACCACCACCCGCTGTTCCAGGTCATGCTGGTGCTCCAGAACACCCCCGCCGCCCGTCCGAGCCTCGCCGGGACGCGGGTGCGGCCGGAGGAAGTGCGCCTGGGCGCGGCCAAGTTCGACCTCACCTTCAGCCTCACCGAGCACAGCGGACCGGACGGCTTCGCGGGGATGACCGGGGCGGTCGAGTACGCGAGCGACCTCTTCCGGGCGGAGACGGCCGCGGCGCTCGGCGCACGGTTCGTCCAGGTCCTCGCCGCGGTCGCCGAGGACCCCGGACTCCGGCTGAGCGCCGTCGACGTCCTGCTCCCGGGAGAGCGCCACGAACTCCTGAACCGGCGCAACGAGACCCGCCGCGACGTCCCCGCCCTGCCGTGGCCCGGCCTCTTCGCGCGGGCCCGGGCCGGTGGCGAAGTCGCCGTGGAGCACGGCACGGACCGGCTCACCTACGAGGAACTCGACGCCCGCGCCGAACGGCTCGCCCGGGTGCTCCTCGCCCACGGCGCCGGACCGGAGCGGAAGGTCGTGGTGGCCCTGCCGCGTTCCGTGGACCTCGTCGTGGCCATGCTCGCGGTGTTCAAGGCCGGTGCCGTCTACGTCCCGGTGGACCTGGAGTACCCCGCCGCGCGGATCGCCTTCATGCTCGCCGACAGCGCACCCGTCTGCGTACTGACCACCTCGGAGCCGGCCGCCTCGGAGCCGATCGCGGAGCTGCCGCCGGGCACCGCCCGCATCCTGGTGGACGCGCCGGACCGGTATGCCCCCTCCGCGGCGGGGGACACCTGTCTCCCGCGCCGCCCGCTGGACGTGTCCAACGCCGCGTACGTGATCTACACCTCGGGCTCCACCGGCCGGCCCAAGGGCGTCACGGTGACCCACGCCGGTATCGCCGCTCTGGCCGGAGCGCACATGGCCGACCTCGGCGTGGGTCCGGGCAGCCGGGTGCTGCAGTTCGCCTCGCCGAGCTTCGACACCGCGATGTGGGAGATGTGCATGGGCCTGCTCTCCGGGGCGACCCTGGTCCTCGCACCCGAACCCCGGCCCACCGGGCGGGAGTTGGCCGACTTCGCCCGCGCGCGGCGGCTGACCCATCTGACGCTGCCGCCGGGCGCGCTCGCGACGCTGCCGCAGAACAGCCTCCCGGCGCAGGCGACCCTGGTCGTGGCCGGTGAGGCATGCCCCCCGGAACTGGTCGAGCAGTGGTCCGCCGGTCGGCGGATGTTCAACTCCTACGGCCCGACCGAGACCACCGTCGACGTCACCCTCTGGGAGTTCACCCCGAACTCGCCCGGGGAGCCCCGAGGGCCCGGAACCACGGCCGTCGTGCCCATCGGACGACCGGTCTGGAACACCCGGGTGTATGTGCTGGATGAGTGGTTGGGGGTGGTGGCTCCGGGTGTGGTGGGTGAGTTGTATGTGTCGGGTGTGGGGTTGGCGCGGGGGTATGGGGGGCGTGCTGGTCTGTCGGCGGGTCGGTTTGTGGCGGATCCGTTCGGTGGGGTGGGTGAGCGCATGTATCGGACGGGGGATTTGGTCCGGTGGGGTGCTGACGGTGCTCTGGAGTTTGTGGGGCGTGCGGATGATCAGGTGAAGGTGCGTGGTTTCCGGGTGGAGTTGGGTGAGGTGGAGGTGGTGTTGGGCTCGCATCCGTTGGTGGGGCGGGCTGTGGTGGTGCAGGGGGGTGTGCCGGGCGGTGGTCTGGTGGGTTATGTGGTGCCGGTGCCTGGTGAGGTGCTGGTGGCGGGTGAGGTGCGTGGGTGGTTGAGGGGGCGGTTGCCGGGGTTCATGGTGCCGTCGGTGGTGATGGTGCTGGACGAGGTGCCGTTGACGCGGAACGGGAAGGTGGACCGGGGGGCGTTGCCGGTTGCGGTGGTGGCGGGTTCGGGGGACTCGCGTGGTCCGCGGTCGTGGCGGGAGGAGGTGTTGTGCGAGGTCTTCGCCGAGGTGCTGGGAGTTGCCCGGGTCGGGGTGGACGATGGTTTCTTCGAGTTGGGCGGGCATTCGCTGCTTGCGACCCGTCTGGTGAGCCGGGTGCGTTCCGTCCTCGGCGTCGAGTTGGAGATCCGCGCCCTCTTCGAAGCATCCACCCCCGCCGGACTCGCCGAACGCCTGGAAGGCGCCGGACCCGCCCGCGCCGCCCTGAGCGCACGGGAGCGCCCCGAACCGCTTCCGCTCTCGTACGCGCAGCAACGGCTCTGGTTCCTCGACCAGTTGGCCGACACCGAGGCGGTCTACAACTCGCCCTGGGCGGTACGCCTGCACGGGGCCCTGGACCTGGCGGCGCTCAGGGCCGCCCTCGCCGATGTGACGGCCCGCCACGAGGTCCTGCGGACCCTCATCGTGGCCACCGAGGGCGTACCCCACCAGCGGATCGTCGAACCGGCGGACCTGCGGGTGGAGTTGGAGACCGCCGACGTCGAGGCGGCGGCTATGGAGTCCGCGCTCGCCGCCGCGGCCGGACGGCGGTTCGACCTCGCCACCGAGGCGCCGGTACGCGTCCATGTCTTCCGGCAGGCTCCGGACACGCACGTGCTCCTCGTGGTGCTGCACCACATCGCCGGTGACGGCTGGTCCCTGGGCCCGCTCACCCGGGACCTGAGCAGCGCGTACGCCGCGCGGCGCGAAGGGCGCGCGCCGGGCTGGCCGGAGCTGCCGGTGCAGTACGCGGACTACGCGCTCTGGCAGCGTGAACTGCTCGGGAGCGGGACCGAGGACCCCGAGAGCCCCTTGGCGCGGCAACTCGCCTACTGGACCGAGGCCTTGGACGGCCTCCCGGAGGAGATCCCGCTGCCGGCGGACCGCCCCCGGGGCGCCGAGGCGTCCTCGCGGGACGCGGCAACGGAGTTCGGCATCGACGCCGAGCTGCTCCGCCGACTGGAGGCGCTGGCCGCCGCCCACGACGTGACCCTCTTCATGGTGCTCCAGGCGGCCATCGCGGTGCTGCTGACCCGGATGGGCTCGGGGACGGACATCCCCATCGGCACCCCGGTGGCCGGACGACTGGACGACGCACTCGACGAGGTGGTCGGCTTCTTCGTCAACACTCTCGTACTGCGCTGCGACACCTCGGGGGATCCGACCTTCGGCGAGCTGCTCGGCCGGGTGCACGAGACGAACCTCGCCGCGCACGCCCACCAGGACCTGCCGTTCGAGCGCCTGGTGGAGGAGCTGCGGCCCACCAGGTCCTCCTCGCGGCAGCCGCTCTTCCGCGTGATGCTGGCCTTCCAGAACGACCCCGGTACGGATCTGGAGCTCAGCGGACTGACGGTGGCGCCCCAGCAGGTCCCGGCCGGACCGGCCAAGTTCGACCTGGTCTTCCACGCGTACCGCAGGCCCGCGCCCGCGGGAGGCACCGTGATCGCCGGGGCGATCGAGTACCGCGCCGGTCTGTTCAGCGCCGCCATGGCCGAGCGGCTGGGCGCCGGGCTCGTCCGCGTGCTGACGGCCGTCGCCGACGCCCCCGGGACGCGGCTCAGCCGGACCGACCTGCTCGATCCGCTCGAACGCCGTCGGCTCAGCGCCGGTCGCGAGGGACCGGTGAGCGCGCCGCCCGGGGCGACCCTGCCCGAGCTGTACCGCGCCCAGGCCGCCCGCACCCCCGGGGCGCTCGCCGTGGTCGACGGTGAACGGCGGCTCGGCTACGCGGAGTTGGACACCCGCGCGAACCGGCTGGCCCACCGGCTGCGGTCCCGGGGTGTCCGGCCCGGGGACGTCGTGGCACTGCTGCTCGAACGCTCGCTGGAGACCGTCGTCTGCGTCCTCGCGGTCCTCAAGGCGGGCGGTTCGTATCTTCCGCTGGAGGAGCGGTTCCCCGCGGAGCGCCGGGAGCACATGATGGCCGACGCGGGAGCCCGTCTGCTCCTCACGGATCAGCGGGCCGCCGGCGGGCACCGCACCGCCGTCCCCGTCCTGTCCCTCGACGAGGCCCTTACCGCCGGAGGACCGGAGCACGACCCCGAGGTGCACGGCCACCCGGAGAACCTCGCCTACACCATGTACACCTCGGGCTCCACCGGCGAGCCCAAGGGCGTGGGCGTCACCCAGCGCGGCGTCGCGAGCCTCGCGCTGAACGCGACCTGGCACACCGGCGCCGGGGAACGCATGCTCCTCCACTCGTCCCCGGCCTTCGACGCCTCGACCCTCGAACTGTGGGTGCCGCTGCTCACCGGCGGGGCGATCGTGGTCCAGCCGCCGGGTGAGACGGATGTGGACGCCCTGCGGCGGGTCGTCGCGGACCAGGGGGTCACCTGCCTGTACCTCAGCAGCGGACTGCTCGCGCTCGTGGCGGAGGAGGCTCCGGAGGCACTGGCCGGGGTGGGCCAGGTGCTCACCGGCGGCGAGGCGATCCCTCCCTCCGCGGCCGAACAGCTCCTGCGCGGCTGCCCCTCGACCCGGCTGATCAACCTCTACGGCCCCACCGAGATCACCGTGGCGGCCACCAGCCATCCCGTCTCGGCACCCGAGGCGGCACAGGGCTCCGTACCGATCGGGCGCCCGAATCCTGACTCCCGGGTGTATGTGCTGGATGAGTGGTTGGGGGTGGTGGCTCCGGGTGTGGTGGGTGAGTTGTATGTGTCGGGTGCGGGGTTGGCGCGGGGGTATGGGGGGCGTGCTGGTCTGTCGGCGGGTCGGTTTGTGGCGGATCCGTTCGGTGGGGTGGGTGAGCGCATGTATCGGACGGGGGATTTGGTCCGGTGGGGTGCTGACGGTGCTCTGGAGTTTGTGGGGCGTGCGGATGATCAGGTGAAGGTGCGTGGTTTCCGGGTGGAGTTGGGTGAGGTGGAGGTGGTGTTGGGCTCGCATCCGTTGGTGGGGCGGGCTGTGGTGGTGCAGGGGGGTGTGCCGGGCGGTGGTCTGGTGGGTTATGTGGTGCCGGTGCCTGGTGAGGTGCTGGTGGCGGGTGAGGTGCGTGGGTGGTTGAGGGGGCGGTTGCCGGGGTTCATGGTGCCGTCGGTGGTGATGGTGCTGGACGAGGTGCCGTTGACGCGGAACGGGAAGGTGGACCGGGGGGCGTTGCCGGTTGCGGTGGTGGCGGGTTCGGGGGACTCGCGTGGTCCGCGGTCGTGGCGGGAGGAGGTGTTGTGCGAGGTCTTCGCCGAGGTGCTGGGGGTGGCCCGGGTCGGTGTCGATGACGGTTTCTTCGAGTTGGGCGGGCATTCGCTCCTTGCGACCCGCCTGGTGAGCCGGGTGCGTTCCGTCCTCGGTGTCGAGTTGGAGATCCGCGCCCTCTTCGAAGCATCCACCCCCGCCGGACTCGCCGAACGCCTCGACGGTCCCGACCCCGCCCGCACCGCCTGGGAGGTCCTGCTCCCGCTGCGGGAGAGGGGAGACCGCCCCGCCCTGTTCTGCGTACATCCCGGCGGCGGACTGAGCTGGTGCTACTCCGGGCTGATCCGCCAACTCGACCCCGGACAACCGGTGTTCGGACTCCAGGCCCGGGGGATCGCCCGACCGCAGCCGCTCCCCGCCTCCGTGGCGGAGATGGCGCGGGACTACCTCCAGCACATGCGGACGGTCCAACCGGACGGTCCCTACCGCCTGTTGGGCTGGTCGGTCGGCGGCAACATCGCGCACGCGATCGCCACCCTGGCCCAGGACCAGGGTCTGGACGTCGACTTCCTGGCGATACTGGACGCCTACCCCGGCGGTGAGGAACAGGAGGAGTACCTGCCCGATCAGCAGGAAGTGCTCGCCGGTCTGCTGGAGTTCATCGGCGTGGACCGCGGCCGGCTCGGCGAGGGGCCGCTGCGGCTCGACGCCGTGATGGAGGTGTTCCGGGCGGAGGGCAGCGCGCTCGCCAGTCTCGGACAGGAGCAGATCACCGCGCTCCGGGACGTGCTCGTCAACAACTCCAGGATCCGCAACGCCTACGTACCGGACACCTTCCACGGCGAGGTGCTGTTCTTCGCCTCCACCGAGGGCGCCGAGGCGGCGGAACACGCGCCGCAGGAGTGGGATCCCTATGTGAAGGGCGGGATCCAGGTGCACGAGATCGCCTGCGAGCACAGGTTCATGGCCGCGCCGGACTCGCTCTCCCGTATCGGCGCGATCATCGACGAGAAGCTCAACGCCCTGACCGGAGCGACCGGAGTGACCGGAGCGACGGCGACAATCGGGGCGACAGCACCAACCGAAGCACCCGAGGCGGCCCGAACCGCCGAGGCAGTCGAAGCACCCGAGAACCGCGAAGGAGAAACCTCATGACGAACCCGTTCGAGGACCCGGACGGCACCTACCACGTCCTCGTGAACTCCGAGGGCCAGCACTCCCTGTGGCCGACCTTCGCCGAGGTTCCGCCGGGCTGGGAGATAGCCTTCCGTGAGGAGAGCCGGGACGCGTGCCTGGAGTTCATCGAGAAGAACTGGACCGACATGCGCCCCCGCAGCCTCGTCGCCTTCATGGAGAACACGGCCGCCGACGCCGGGGCATAGCGCGGCCCGCCCCCGTCAGCCGCCGGCCAAGACGGTCGCCCCCGTGCCCAGCGCCCCGGCGAACTGGTCGGTGACGCGGGCGAGTTGGGCGGCGGCCTCGGGGGCTATCCGCAGGCTCCCGGTGTCGTCGAGGGTCAGGTCGCGGTCCAGGGTGAACCAGCCCTGGACGATGTGCGCGGCGCCCATCGAGCTGAGCACCGGACGCAGCGCGTAGTCGATCGCCAGGACGTGGGCGGTGCTGCCGCCGGTGGCCAGCGGGAGCACGGTCTTGCCCTCCAGGGCGTACTGCGGGAGGAGGTCGAGCAGTGTCTTGAGGAGTCCCGAGTAGGCGGCCTTGTAGACCGGGGTGCCGATGACCACACCGTCGGCGCGGGCGAAGAGCGCCGCCGCCTCGACGAGTGCGGGGTGCCCGAAGTCGGCGCCGAGCAGCGCCTCGGGCGGCAGGGTGCGCACGTCCAGCGGGATCACCTCGTGGCCGTGCGCGGTGAGTCTGCTGTCCAGGTGGCGGAGCAGGCGGGCGGTGCGGGAGGTGGCGGAGGGGCTGCCGGAGACGGACAGGACGACGGCCATGGGGGGCCTTCCGGTTGGGGGCGGTGTACGGCTCTGGTCGTTCGGGGCGGGTATGGCTCCGATGGTGCGAGGCGGGAGTTCGGGGCCGGGCCGGGCGCTCACCAGGTGCTGGACTCGACCGCGACGAGCGGTACGAGTCCGTTGCGCAGGGTCTCCAGGAAGGTGACGATCTCGGCGGCCACCGCGCGGTGCTGGAGGTCGTTGAGCACGTCGTGGTGGGCGCCGCGGACCACCGCGAGGCGGGCGCGGGAGAGGGACGCGGCGGTGCGGGTGAGCGCGGCGGGGTCCCCGAGCGGGTCGGCGTCGCCGGTCAGCAGCAGCGCGGGGACGCCCGGATCGCTCTCGTAGGCGGCGCTCAGCAGGGCTGCCGGGACCGGGCTGCCGAGGGCGCCTCGGTGGACATCCGCGTCCTCGGTGAGCCGTCCGCGGTGGGTGGGGCAGGCGGTGCGCACCTCCAGTTCGGCGTCCCAGTCGTGCGCGGTGGCGGGGGCCGCGGCGGTGCCGGGTGCGGGCAGCCCGGCGAGGACCACGCCGTCCGGGCGGGCGGCCGCGGGCAGTTCGGGACCGGCGAGCAGGGCGGCGAGGGCGGCGGCGCCGGTGTCGGCGCCGAGCAGGACGAGCGGGCGCCCGGGGCTCGCCGGTGCCTCCTCGGCCGGGTCGTCGGCGGCGCCGGTCCCGGCGAGGGCTTCGGTGAGCCGGGCGCCGAGGCGGGCGGCGGCGGTGGCCCAGCCGTCCGGGTCGGTGGCGGGGGCGTCGAGGACCCGGACCCGCCAGGCGTCGGCGGCGAGGCGGCGGCCGAGCCGCTCGTAGGTGGCACGGGTCTCGCCCCGGCCGGGGACGACCAGGACGGTGCCGCGGACGAGCAGGCCCTCGGGGGTGGGGTGGTCGGTGTAGGCGCTCATGCCGGGTTTCCTGCCGTCGTGGGGGTGGGGTCGGAGGCGGGCCGCCAGCCGAGGGCGGGAGCGACCTCGGTCGCGAGCAGCTCCAGGGCCCGCAGGGCGGCGTCGTGGCCGGGGACGGCCGGGTTGAACTGGGCGATGAGGTCGGTGGCCAGCGGCAGCACCCGCTCGCCCGCCAGCGCGGCGACGATGTCCTCGGGAGCCCCGTAGAAGCAGTGGAAGCGGCGCAGCGCCTCCGCGGTGTCCAGACCGCGGGGGAAGGTGCCGCGCTCCGCCATCCGCAGCGCCGCCTGGTGCACGTCCTGGGCGATGCGGTCCAGGGCGGTGCGCCGGTCGGCGGCCGGGAAGACGAAGCGGGAGAGCCCGATCCGCGGCGGGTACGGCTGCTGCCAGGCGGCGAGGTAGGCCTCTGCCCAGGGCCGCTGGACCTCGTCGGTGGGTTCGTCGAAGCCGTACGCGGCCCGGTTGAGCAGCAGTTGGGAGCCGGCCCCGGCGGCGTGCTCGGCGCCGCGGGCGCTGAAGACGCCCTGCCAGATCCGCCGGGTGAAGTCGCCGGGCGCGGGCTGGACACGGAAGCCGGGGGCGCCGCACTCGCGTCCGGCCAGGGCGTGCCGGAGCACGGCCAGGTGCGCGGTGGTCACCTCGCGGCGGCGCACCGGGTCCGCGCCGAGTTCGGGCCGCCCGAAGGCCGCGTACTCGTCCGGGTGGGAGCCGCTGCCGACGCCGAGTTCGACCCGGCCGCCGCTGAGCGTGTCCACGGATGCCACGTCCTCGGCGAGGCGGAGCGGGTCCTCCAGGGGCAGCACGGTGATCGCCGTCCCGAGCCGGATGCGGCGGGTACGGGCGGCCGCGTGGGCGAGGAAGGTCCAGGGCGAGGAGAGCCCGCCGCCGAGGGGCACATGGTGCTGGGCGACCCAGCCGGTGTCGAAGCCGAGTTCGTCGGCGGCAACGAAGAGTTCCTGGGCCTGCCGGTAGGTGCGGGCGGGGTCCTCGTCGCGGCCCTGGACGTGGGTGAGGAAGCCGAGCCGCAGGCGCGGGGCGGGCGGGGTCACGGCCACCGCCTCAGCCCTGGGCGGCACGGCGGGCGGCGGTGTGGCGGTTCTCCGGCACCGGCAGGCCGAGGTTGCCGCGCAGGGTGTCGGCCTCGTACTCGGTGCGGAACAGGCCGCGTTCCTGGAGCAGCGGGACCACGCCGTCCACGAAGAGGTCCAGCTCCTCGAAGGTGCGGAAGGCGAGGTTGATGCCGTCGAAGGTGCCGGCCGCGAACCACTTCTCGATGGTCTCGGCGACCGTGGCGGGCGCGCCGACGAACGGTGAGCGCCTGAACTCCGAGGCGGAGGTAACGACTTGACGCAGCGTCAGGTTCTCGGTGCGGGCCCGCTCGATGATCTTCCCGGCGGCGGTCCTGCCACCCTTCTCGGCGAGGTGGGCGATGTCGGGGAAGGGCGCGTCCAGGTCGTGCCCGGTGAAGTCGTAGGCGCCGAAGGAGCGGCCGAGCAGGGCGAGGCTGCGCTCCAGGTCGTTGTCCTCCTCGAAGATCTCCCGCTCCCGCAGGCGGGCGGCCTCGTCGGTGGCGGCGACCACCGGGCCGCCGTTGATGAAGATCTTGATGTGCTCGGGGTCCCTGCCGTGGGCGGCGGTACGGCGCTTGATGTCCGCGTAGTACTCCTGGGCCTGGGCGAGCGAGCCGCCCGGCGCGTAGATGCCCTCGGCGACCCGGGCGGCCAGGTCGCGGCCCTCCTCGGAGACACCCGCCTGGAAGATGACCGGCTGGCCCTGCGGGGAGCGGGAGAGGTTGAGGGGGCCCGCCACCTTGAAGTGCTCGCCGCGGTGCTCCAGGGCGTGCAGCTTGTCCGGGTCGAGGAAGAGGCCGCGCTCGGGGTCGGCGGGGAAGGCGTCGTCCTCGTAGGAGTCCCACAGTCCGCGGATCACCTCGACGGACTCCAGGGCGCGGCCGTAGCGGGTGGTGTAGTCGAGGTGCTCGTCCAGGCCGTAGTTGCGGGCGGTGCCGGTGTCGAAGCTGGTGACCACGTTCCAGCCGGCCCGGCCGCCGCTGATGTGGTCGAGGGAGGCGAAGCGGCGGGCCAGGTTGAAGGGGGAGTTGTAGGTGGAGCTCGCGGTGCCGACCAGGCCGAGGTGGCGGGTGCGGACGGCGACCGCGGAGAGCAGGGTGAGCGGTTCCAGGCGGTTGAGGTAGTGCGGCGGGTAGGTGGCGTTGATGAACTGGCTGTCCACGATGAACAGGGCGTCGAACAGGGCGTGTTCGGCGGCCTCGGCCTGCCGGAGGTAGTAGCCGATGTCGATGCTGGCGTCCTTGGCGACCCGGGGGTCCTTCCACAGGCCGTGCTGGCCGGGGCCGCCGACTCCGTAGGGGTGCAGGGCGAGATGCAGCTTGCGGGACATGGCGGGGTCTCTCTTCCGTGAGGGCGGGGCGCGGTTCGCCCCCGTGAAGGGCGGTCCGGGGGTCAGGCGTCGAGCAGGGCGCGGAGCTTCGCGCGGGCGGCGCGGTCGGCGGGGGCGCCGCGCAGGGTGGGCGCGGAGCCGACGAGCAGGCGGGTGTAGGGGTGGACGGGGCGGCGGACCAGGTCCCGGGCGGGGCCGGTCTCGACGAGTTCGCCCCGGTGGAGGACGCCGATCCGGTCGGCGACCCCGGCCACCGAGCCGAGGTCGTGCGAGATGAAGACCAGGGAGGTGCCCGAGGCGCGCAGCTCCCGCAGGATCTCCAGGACGCCGACGCGGTTGGCCGAGTCCAGAGCGCTGACCGGTTCGTCCAGGAGCACCAGGCGGGGTTCGGTGACCAGGGCGCGGGCCACCGCGACCCGCTGGCGCTGGCCGCCGGAGAGCGCGCCGGGCAGCCGGTCGAGCAGGTCCGCCTCCAGCCGTACCCGGGGCAGGAAGGCCCGGACCCGCTCGGCCGCCTCGGCGCGCGGCACCCCGCGGACGAGGAGCGGTTCGGCCAGCGACCGGCCGATCGTCAGGTCCGGGTCGAGGCTGCGCAGCGGGTCCTGGAAGACGTAGCCGACCAGGCCGCGCCTGCGCAGCGCGCGCCGGCGGCGGCGGTCGTAGCCGGTGACGTCCTCGCCGTGGATCAGGACCGAGCCCGCGGTGGGCCGGACCAGTCCGAGTACGGCACGGGCCAGGGTGGACTTGCCGGAGCCGGTCTCCCCGATCAGGCCCAGGGTCTCGCCGGGCGCGACGCTCAGCGAGACCTGGCGCAGCACCTGGCGCCGCCGCGTGCGCAGGCCGTGGTGGACGTCGAGGCAGCTGACCGCGAGCACCGGGGCGGCGGCTCGGGCGGGTTCGGCGTGCTCGGCGGCTTCGGCGGGGGTGCTCACAGGACCTTCTCCTCGTCGTCGTCCCGGGTGGGGGTCCCGGCGTCCGCCGGGTCCTCCGGTCCGAGCAGGCGTTCCAGGCCGTACTGTTCGTGCTCGCTCAGCAGCAGCCGGGTGTACGGGTGCCGCGGGCGGTGCAGGACCTCCTGGACGGGGCCCTGCTCCACCACCTCGCCCCGGCGCATCACCAGGACCTCGTCGCAGAGCTGGGCGACCACGGCGAGGTCGTGCGAGACGACCACCAGGGCGAGGCCGGTCTCCTCGCGCAGGTCGGCGAGGAGGTCGAGGATCTCGGCCTGGACGGTGACGTCCAGGGCGGTGGTGGCCTCGTCCGCGATGAGCAGGCGGGGCCCGGCGGCGAGCGCGGTGGCGATCAGGACGCGCTGGAGCATGCCGCCGGACAGCTCGTGCGGGTACTGCCCGGCGACGAGGCGGGGCTCGCGCAGCTGGACCTGGCGGAGCAGTTCCGGCACCCGGTGCCGGGCCTCGCGGCGCGTCAGCCCGCACTTGACCCGCAGCACCTCGGCGATCTGCCGGCCCACCGGCAGCGAGGGGTTGAGGTAGGAGGCCGGGTCCTGGAAGACGGCGCCGAGGGTGCTGCCGCGCAGTGCAGTCCACCGGGCGGGGGTGAAACCGGCGATGTCGCTGCCGTCGATCTCGATCCGGCCGCCGGAGACCGCGAGGTGCGGCGGCAGGATGCCGAGGGCGGCCCGGCAGGTCAGCGTCTTGCCGCTGCCGGACTCGCCCACGATGCCGACCGTACGGCCCGCCGTGAGCGTGAAGCCGATGCCGTGCACGAGTTCGCGGCCGGTGGCCCGGTCGGTGATCCGTACGCCGTCCAGGGCGAGGACGGGCGGGGCCGGATCGGGGGCGCCGGACGGCTCCGGTTCCGTCGCGGGGGCCGGGGCGGGCCGGCGGGAGAGGGTGGTCATCGGGCACCTCCGGCGGGGGCGGCGGGGGTCTTGCCGGGCGGGGCGGGGCGGCGTGCCACGGAGTGTCCGGCCTCGCCGGAGACGTCGCGGATCGCGTCGGCGAGCAGGTTGGCGGCCAGGACGGTGCCGGTGATGAGCAGCGCCGGGGGCACCGGGGCCCAGGGCTGGTGGCCCAGGTAGCCGAGGTCGGAGGCGAGCAGGCCGCCCCACGTCGGTTCGGGCGGCTGGACGCCGATGCCGAGGAAGGTGAGGCTGGAGACGATGACGAAGCCGGTGCCGAGGGTCTGCGCCAGCGCGATGGCCAGCGGCGGCAGCACCTTGGTCCAGACGTGGTGGCGCACGATCCAGCCCAGCGAGGCACCGGAGAGCAACGCGGCCTCGACGTAGGGGGAGCGGGCGACCGCGAGGGTGGCGGCCCGGGAGACCCGGTAGAAGAGCGGCGAGACGAGGACTCCGGTGACCAGCATGGCCTGGGTCAGGCCGTTGCCGAGCAGCGCGATCACGGCGACCGCGAAGAGCAGGAACGGCAGCGCGACCAGGGTGTCGGTGAGCCGGAGGGTGACCCACTCGAAGACGCGGCCCAGGTGGACCGAGAGGATGCCGGGGACGGCGCCGGTCACCAGTGCGGTGAGGGTGACCTCCAGGGCGCCGAGGACGCTGACCCGGGAGCCGTCCAGGAGGCGGCTGAACACGTCCCGGCCGAGGTAGTCGGTGCCCAGCCAGTGGGCACCGGACGGGCCGGCCAGGGTGTTCCCGCTCTGGGCGAGCGGGTCCTGCGGGGCGAGCAGCGGCCCGAGCAGGGCGAGCAGCGCGACCAGGGCGAGGACGATCAGGGCCGAGCGGCCCGAGGCGAGGGACCAGAGGCGGCGGTGCACGCTCACACCCCCCGCTGGGCGGCCGGGGTGAGACGGGCGAGCACGAGGTTGACCACCAGGTTGAAGGAGACGACCAGGGCGATGGAGACCACCAGGACGCCTTGGACGGCGGGGACGTCGCCGCTCTGCGCGGAGTCGTTGGCGAAGCGTCCGAAGCCCTGGAGCCCGAAGATCCACTCGGTGACGACCGAGGCGCCGACCAGGGCGGGGAACTTCAGGCCGAGGGTGGCGAGCGCGGGGCCGAGGGCGTTGCGCAGTACGTGGCCGAAGAAGATCCGCCGCGGGCCGAGGCCCCGTACCAGCGCGCCGGTCACGTAGTTCTCGCGGTAGGCGGCGATCAGGCCGGAGCGCAGCTGGCGGGCCACGTCGGCGACCACGTCGAAGCTGAGCGCGAGGGCGGGCAGGATCAGATGGGAGAGCCAGGGGCCGAAACCGCCCTCGGCGAGCGGGACATAGCCCGCCGAGGGGAAGAGGCCGAGGCCGACGGCGAAGACGGTGACCAGGACGATGCCGACCACGAAGGCGGGCATCACCGAGAACACGGTGACGAAGCCGGTGACACCGCGGTCGAGCAGGCTGCGCGGCTTCAGCGCGGCGAGGGTGCCGAGCAGGAAGCCGAGGACGCCGCCGAGCAGCAGCGCCAGGAAGGCGATGGAGAGGCTGACCCCGAGGCCGAGCCCGATCAGGGTGGAGATGTCGGCGCCGTTGGACCAGCTCCGGCCGAGCTGACCGTGCAGGACGCCGGTGATCCAGTCCCCGTACTGGGTCAGGAAGGGCCGGTCCAGGCCCCACTCGGCCTCCACCCGGGCGATGGCCTCCGGGGTGGCCTCCTCGCCGAGTTGGAGCCGGGCCGGGCTGAGCCCGCTGAGCGAGCGCAGGGCGAAGGTGACGAAGGTGGCGACCAGGAAGACGGGGACGAAGACGGCGACGGTACGGGCGAGGACCGTCGTGAGCCGGCCGAGCGCGCGCCGGGTGCGGGGGCCCGCCCCGGACCGGGACGGCGGGTGGTCGCCGCGGTCCGGCGCGGTGGCCGCCGGGAGGTCCGCGGGGGGCGGTGCGGTGAGGTTCTCCGGCACGGGAGGCCTCCTCTCTGCGAGAAGCGGGACGACGGTGAACGGTGAACAGGGCGGAAAGCGCCGGGAGTCGGGGGACTCCTTGGTCGAGCGCCCCCTCGGTCAGCTGCCGCCGACGGTCACGCCGGTCCAGTTCAGGTGGGCGGGGTTCTTCGGCAGAGCGGAGATCCGGCTGCTCTTGGCGAAGAGGTTCGGCGAGGAGTAGGTGAAGACCAGCGCCTTGGTGTCCAGACCGGCCCGGGTGGCGGCCCGCAGCTTCGCGGCGTACCGCGGGTCGTCGATCGGGGTGCGGCGGGCCTCGGCGACCGCCCGCGGGAAGCCCGAAGGCTGGTAGGGCGAGCTGAGGTTGAGCGGTCCGTCCGGGCCGAAGTGGGCGGTGAGGGTCTGCACCGCGGAGTCGCGTCCGGTGGTGGAGTAGAGCGAGAAGGCGAGATCCTTGGCGAAGAACGGCGTCGCCCAGTTCTTGTCGATCTTGATGGTGACCTTGATGCCCACCTTGGCGAGCTGGGACTGCACGATCTCGGCGGCCGGGTCCTCGGCCGGGATGACGAGCTTCAGCTTGAGCTCGCCGGGCTGGTACCCGGCCTTTGCGAGCAGCTTGCGCGAGGCGGCGGGGTCGTACGGGTATTTCTCGGCGGAGCCCGGGTCGTAGGCGATGTAGCCGGGCGGGAAGGGCTGGTCGGTGGACTTGCCGTAGCCGAAGGTCAGTTTGTCGACGAATTCCTCGCGGTTGACCGCGTACCGGACCGCGTCCACGACCTTGTCGTCGTCGAAGGGCGCCTTGTTGACGTTGAGGCTGATGTTGGCGGCGTTGTAGCCGGGCTGCACGAAGACGTCGAGCCCGGCCTTCTTGGCCTCCCCGGCCTGCCGGGGGTCGATGTCGGCGAAGTTGTAGACGCCGGTGCGCAGTCCGGAGACCACGGTGGACGCGTCCGGGGCGGAGGTCAGCTCGACCTTGTCGATGTGGATGTTCTTCGCGTCCCAGTAGTCCGGGTTCTTCTTCAGCACCGCCTTGGTGCCGGGGATGACCTGGGTGACGGTGAAGGGGCCCGCGCCGACCGGGTTCTGGTCCAGCGCCGCGGGCTTCCTCGCGGCCTTGGGGCTGGCGATCTGGAGCACCCGCTCGCCGAGCAGCTGCGGTATCTGGTAGTCGACCTGGGTCAGGTGCACCACCGCGTCCTGGCCCTTGGCCTCCACCGACCTGATCGAGGTGAGGTCGCCGAAGAGCGCGGAGTTCTTCTGCTTCTTGGCGCGTTCGACGGCGGCCTTGACGGCCGCGGCGTTCACCGGTTCGCCGTCGCTGAACTTCAGCCCGGAGCGCACCCGGAAGGTCACCTGGTCGCCCTCGGCGTTGTACTTCCAGCTCTCGGCGAGGTCCGGGACCGCGTCGCCCTTCTCGTTCACCCGGGTCAGCGAGGCGTAGGTGAGGGCGAGCGCGCGGAACTGGGCGCCGCTGCCGCCGACCACCGGGTCCCAGTGCGCGGGGAAGGAGGAAGTGGCCCATTTGAGGGTGGAGTTGCCGGCGGCGCCGGAGGAGTTCCCGCCGCAGGCGGTGAGCGAGGGCGCGAGCAGTGCGGCCAGTGCGGCGCCGAGGGCGGTGGCGCGGACCGCGGGGCGGCGGGGACGGCGGCGGGGCGTGACGGGTCCAGGCATGGTGGCGGGAGCTTTCTGTGACGGACCGGGCCGCGAAGGGACACGGCGGCAGAGCGGGTGCCACCGCTCAGGCCGCGGCCGGGGCACGGGGGGTACGCGCCGGGGCGTGCGGCAGGACTCCGGTACGGGGGACCTCAGGGGAGGACCTGGTCCGGGGAACGGGGCGATGGTGCGACACCCCTGGGGTCTGTCTTCACACTCCCCTCGTCGCCCGGAGGGCGGCGTCGCGGCGTCTGGTGCGTGCTCGCCGGGGGTACCCCCTGCTCGAAGAGCTTGGGGGAGTGCCGGGTGCAAGGCCTCGTACCGGATGTACTCGGCCTTGTGCCCGGTGCGGCGAGAGTGCGTGCCAGGCGTCGCGACGCAGAGGGGAGTGTGACGACAGGCCCCGGGGCACGGGGCGCGGAAGGACGGACCGGGGCGGTCCGGGAAGCGGGCGTCGGCCGCCGGGGCGGCGTGGACGGTCGGTCAGCGACAGAGGGCGCTGGAGGTGCGCCGCAGGTCCACGTAGCGGCACTCCACACCGGGATGGGTCGGGTGCATGCCGCATATCCTGCGGGCGGCCCTCCCCGCTGTCAATGGACACCTATAGGTGTCTCATTGCTCGGGATGCGCGAAGCCTCCGCCTTTCCCGCAGTTCACAGCTGCGGGCCGGGCTCCGGGGCGAATCCGGGCCGGGCCGCGGCCTCCGAGGGGTGCAGCCAGAGCGGGCCGCCCGCGGTCTCCTGGCGGACCGCGTCCGGTGGCGGCCAGGGCCCGGTCGTCAGCACCGCCGCCTCCGGTCCGGTCAGGGTGGCGAAGCGGGCCAGCGCGGCGGCGGGGGCGAGCGGGGCGGGCGCGGCGAGCGGCCGCGGGCCGAGGCTCGCGACGGCCGCCGCGTACTCCGCCCAGCCGCGGCGCCCCGGAACCGCCCGGTACCGGTCGCCGGAGCGGAAGAGCAAGGTGGGCAGGGCGTACCGCAGTTCGCCGTCCGGGGTCTCCTTGGCGGCGCCCGGGTGCGGCGAGCCGTCGGCGGCCTCGCGCACCTCGGGCACCGGGCGGCGGGCCTCGGCCCGGTCGGCGGCGACCCGGGCGCGCACCGCGGGCGAGGCCGCGTCGGCGGCGAGCCGGTCGGCGTCCAGGCCGGGGACACCGCGGGCGGCGGCGAGCGCCGACTCCGGGGTGTCGGCCGGGACGCCGAGCACGAAGACCGTCTCACGCAACCGCCGCAGCACCCGCTCGGCCACCTGGGGGCCCTGGAGTTCGGCCGCCGCGGCGGTCTGCGAGGCGGGCCAGGAGCTGGCCGCCACCCGGCGCAGCCGATCCGCGCGGGGCGCCCCGGTGTGCGCGGCGATCTCCGCGACGTACCCCTCGTACCAGGCGGTCTCGGCGGCCGGATCGGGGGCCGGCTCCTCGTCCTCGTCGAAGAGGATCGCGTAGGCGCGGCGCCAGCGGGCGCGCCCCGCGAGCCCGGCGCGCAGCTGCCGGAAGACCGGCTCGGAACCCCAGGACCAGGGGCACAACGGGTCGGTGTACTCGACGACTTCGAGCGCGGGCCCCTCGTCCGGGGCGGGGCTCGCGGGCGGTTCGGCGGCTTCGTTCACGCGACCCCGCTCCGGGTTCCGGCGGCGCTCTCGGGCAGCAGCGCCGCGAGGGTCACGCCGCCGAGGACGGCCGCGGCGCCGGCCTCCACCCGGCGCCAGATCCCGGGCAGGCCGCGGGCGGCGCCCGGGTAGTCGAGGCCGGCCGGGGTCTCACCGCGCAGGGTGAGCACCTCGCCGTCCACCGCGCGCACCACATCGAGCAGGGAGATCTCCTCGGCGGGGCGGCCGAGCCAGTAGCCGCCCTCGCAGCCGCGCTGGCTGCGCACCAGACCGGCCCGGCGCAACTCGCCGACCACGGACTTCAGGAAGCGGAACGGGATCTCCTGCGAGGAGGCGATGGCCTCACAGGTCAACGGGCGGTCCGGAGCACCGGCTATCTCGAGGAGAGCGCGCGTGGCGTAGTCCGCCTTCGCGGAGATATGCATGCGCCCCATGATGCCGCAGCCGGGTCGGCGGCGGAGGGTTTCCCGTCGCGGTCCACTCCTTCATTGCGGCAGGATTGCCGCAGGTGAACCGTAATGGACACCTCTTGACATCCTTTTCCGGACGGTTCTAGCGTCCTCGCCATGAGCGAGTCCCTGACGAACCCGGGTGAAGGCTTCCATCCGCATCTGCACGAGCCGCCCGGTGGGACGGGACCGGTGCCGCCGCTGCGCGCCCGGCTGCACCACATCCGCGCAGGCGCCCTGGACGGCGACACCGCGCAGACCGGCGGCATGCGCCGGTTCGCCGCGGTCAGCGGGAGCACGGTGGGCTCGGAGAAGCTGTGGATGGGCCAGACCCACGTGGCCCCGGCGACGGCCTCCTCCAACCACCACCACGGAGCCTCCGAGACCGCCATCTACGTGGTGAGCGGGCACCCGGAGTTCGTCTTCCTCGACGACAGCGGCGCCGAGCCGGAGGAGATCCGGCTGCGGACCGGACCGGGGGACTACGTCTTCGTGCCGCCCTTCGTCCCGCATCGCGAGGAGAACCCGGACCCGGGGGACGAGGCCGTGGTGGTCATCGCCCGCAGCACCCAGGAGGCCATCGTGGTCAACCTCCCCGAGCTGTACGCGCTTCCCGCCGACCAGGGCTGACGCTCCGTCCGCCGGGGTCGTACGGGAACGGTCCCGGCGCCGCCTAGGCGGGCCGGCCGCCCTTGTGGTCCTCGCCGCGGCGCCGGGCGATGAGCTCGTCCTCGATGCGCCGGAGGGTGGCGTTGACGATCTCGATCGCGGCGGGGTCGTCGACGATGCCCCGCAGGGTCTGCTCCCAGTTGTCGTGGAGGTAGCCCAGATTCCGGCGGGCCTTCTCCGTGGGATACAGGCGCACGCCGCGGGCGCTGCGTTCGTCCACGACCCGCTCCACCAGATCCCTCTTCTCCAGGCCGCGCAGGACGCGGCTGAAGTTGCTCGACGGCAGCAGCGTCGCCTCCGACGCGGCGCGGGCGGAGGTGCCGGGGTTGCGGTGGACGAACCGCATGACGCTGATCTCGATCGGTGTGCACGGCTCGAAGGCGGGGTCGGCTGGGGGACGCAGCTGCCGTCCCACGGCGAAGATCAGGTCGGCCAGCTCGGGGAGGCCGGTGGCTTCGGCATCGCTCATACCGTCTACGGCGCCTTTCCTATTACGCGATAGCTATCGTGTGATAGTTTCGAAGTGGAGTGTACGGGGCGGTCTGCCGCCCCTGTCCTTGCTTCCGGGGAGTCTCCCCGGCCCACAGAGGAGGAACCGTTCATGGATGTCGACGGAGCCGTAGTGCTGGTGACCGGAGCGTCGTCGGGCATCGGGGCGGCCACCGCACGGGCCGCCGCCCTGGCCGGCGCGCGCGTGGTGCTCCTCGCACGACGCGAGGAGCGTATCCGGAGCCTCGCCGGGGAACTCGGCGAGGATGTGGCCCTGGCCGTGCCGTGCGATGTGACGGACCGTGCGCAGGTGGAGGCGGCCGTACGGGCCGCGGTCGAGAAGTTCGGGCGTATCGACGTCCTGGTGAACAACGCGGGCCAGGGGCTGCAGGCCACCGTCGACGCCATCGACCCCGACGATTTCCGGGCTCTGCTCGAACTCAACCTGCTCGCGCCGCTGGTCGTCATGCAGGCGGTCCTCCCGGCGATGCGTGAGCGGGGGAGCGGGGCCGTCGTCAACGTCAGCTCCGGCATCACCTGGTCCGCGCTGCCCGGATCCGGTGCGTACGCCGCCTCCAAGGCGGCCCTGCAGAAGCTCTCGGCCATCGCCCGCGCCGAACTCGCGGACTCCGGCATCGCCGTGTCGTTGATGTTCCCCTCGATCACCGAGACCGAGTTCGTCGGGACGGTCCGAGGCAGCGTCGAGGGCGCCCGCCGTATGGAAGCCTCCAGCGGGCTGCGGCCGCAGTCGCCCGAGGGCGTCGCCGACGCGATCCTCGCCCTGATCGCGAGCGGCGCCGAGCAGGCGGACCTGGTCCCGGAGGAGTACGGCGGCACCTTCAAGGGCTGACTCACCGGGAGCCGGTACGCGGAGTCGCCCCGCCGCAAACCGTGGCTCCACGGTCGACTCCGCCGCGCGCCGCCGCCACGCGCCGCCACCCCCGACTGCCCGTCGAGCGGCCCCGAAGGGCGGGCGCTCGTAGGGGAGTCGGCCGGCGAGGTGATTCGGTCGTCGATCCGATGAAGCGGCCCCCGTACGGGCAAGCGGCCCCCGTACGGGCGGCCCCGTGCGAGCGGCCCTGTGTGACTTCACCGCTCGTGCCGCACGCGCATGGCGTCCTTCTTGGCCCGGTTGCCGCAGGTGCCCATCGAGCACCAGCGGCGGGACCGGCCGCGGGTGGTGTCGAGGAACACTGCCACGCAGCCGGTCCCCGCGCAGACCTTGACCGTGCCGGGCCTGACGCCGCCGAGGGTCTCGACCGCATCGCCGGCCAGGACCGCCAGAGCGGACCGCGCCGGCGATGCGCCCGGGAAGCGCCAGGCGGCGCCGGTGCCGTCGAGCACCCGGAAGGCGTCGTTGCGGCCGGCCCATGCGTTGATGCGGTCCCGGTCGGCCCCGGCGGGCGGGACCGCGTCCGCGACGGCCCGGGCCGCACGGTAGATCGCCTCCCGCAGTTCCCTTGCCTCCCGCAGCAACTCCTCGTCCACTCCCGGCAGTTGCTCGCCCAGCCCCGCGGCGAGAAGCCACTGGGCGAGGTC
Organism: Streptomyces physcomitrii; assembly: GCF_012273655.1. Classification (GTDB taxonomy): domain Bacteria; phylum Actinomycetota; class Actinomycetes; order Streptomycetales; family Streptomycetaceae; genus Streptomyces; species Streptomyces physcomitrii. The sequence goes on from NZ_JAAWWP010000009.1 coordinate 264,276, forward strand.
CGGCGGACGCAGCAGGGACTCCTTCGGCCGCGCGGCGGCTCGGGCCGTCGCGGTCTTCGTGAAGCGAAGGCACAGGGGCTGTGTCTCGGTGTCCGCGCCCATCCCGCTCCCTTGCTGCCGCATCCTCCGACCGTCATCGGAACCACCCTAGCCGGTTCGACTGGGCTCTGTTAGGTTGCGAACCGGCTCAGGTGGTTCATCAATCCCCGGAGGAAACCATGACCCTTGTCCCGGCAGCGCCCGTGACCGGCTTCGGCACCGTCGCCGCGGTGCCCGACCTGCCGAGCGGCTTCGGCGAACGGTTCCGGAGCCACCGCTACGACCTGGGCGACATCTCCCTGCATGCCGTCACGGGCGGCTCGGGCCCCGCGCTCCTGCTGGTGGGCGGCTGGCCGCAGTTCTGGTGGCAGTGGCGCAAGGTGATGCTCCCGCTCTCGGAGCACTTCACGGTGATCGCGGTCGACCCCCGCGGAGTCGGACGCTCGGACCTGCCGGAGACGGGCTACGACAGCACCACGGCGGCAGGGGACCTCGCCCGGCTCATGACCGCGCTGGGCCATGACCGCTTCCGGTTGGCCGGTCACGACGTCGGCATGATGCTGGCCTACGCCCTGGCCGCCGACCATCCCTCGCGGGTCAGCCGACTCGTCCTGGCGGAGGCCGCCCTCCCCGGTATCTCGGACGACCCGAGCGCCCTCCCGCCGACCGCCCGCGCGGCCGAAGCCACCTGGCACTTCATGTTCAACCGGCTGCCCTCCGTCAACGAAGAACTCGTCGAGGGGCGCGAGGACCTCTTCTACGGCGGCCAGTTCGCCACGAAGGGCGCCACCCCCGACGCGATGCCCCCGGACGTCGTCGCCGTCTACGTCGAGGCACTCCGGCGGCCCGGCGCGCTCCACGCCAGCTTCCACTACTACCGGGCCCTGGACATGACGATCGCCCAGAACCAGGCGCGCGCCCGCACCCCCCTGACGCTGCCCGTACTGGCGGTCGGGGGCGCGGCCTTCCGGGGAGCCGCCGTCGCCCGGGACGTACGACGTGTCGCCAGGGACGTGCGCGAGCTCGTGATCGAGGGATGCGGGCACTACGTCCCCGAGGAGGCACCCGAGGTCTTCACCTCGGCCCTCCTGTCGTTCTTCGCGCCCACGCCCACGCCCACGGCCTCGGCGCCGGCCTGACGCCTGCCCGACCGGCGGCTTCGCGGGGGTGGCCTCCCGCGCGGGAAGGCGAGGACGTGTCACATCGGATGCGTGGCACTCCTCGAACCCGCCGGATCCGATGACGGCCGCGAGTCCGGCGAGCGGCGAGGGCACGCCGTCGCCGATCCGCGCGGCGACCGCCTGAAGCCGCCGGGCCCATGGAACATCCGCGCAGCGGAGCCATGGCGAGGCTGTCGTCCGGCCGAGCACCCGACGGCGGGGCGACAGCTCCGTACCCGGTGCTCTCCCGCCCCCAGGTCCAGCACCCCTTGCACGTTCAGCCGTGAACGCGCCCGGAAACAAGGCAAGTTGCGCCTTTCCGGTGAACCGCGGGGGCCGCTCGTATCGGTGGCGGGTGCGGGGGCAGTGATTCCGGGCCGGGCGACGTCCGGCGGTACGGGGCGGGGTCGCCGGGCGGTTGCCCGGACCGGGCACCGCCCTCGGATCACAGGTGTACGAGAGGTGTAGACGTCATGCGCGCAGAGGCCACGCAGCGGGTCCGGCTCGTCTTCTCCCTGCTGGACGCGGACGGCAACGGGGTGCTGGAGGCCCAGGACTTCACATCGATGGGAGAGCGCGTCGCGGCGGCGGTGCCGGGCGCGGACGGGGAGGCGATGGCGCGGCTGCGCACCGCCTTCGCGCGCTACTGGACCACGCTGGTCACGGAGTTGGATGCGGACGCCGACGGCCGGGTCAGCTTCGAGGAGTACACGGCGTGTGTGCTCTCGCCCGAGCGCTTCGACGCGACGGTCACCGAATTCGCCTGGGCGCTGGCCGAGTTGGGCGACCAGGACGGGGACGGACTCGTCGAACGCCAGCCGTTCACCGCCCTGATGGCGGCCATCGGCTTCGCCGAGGACAACACCGTGGCGCTGTACGAGGAGTTCGGGCCGGACGCCGAGGACCGTGTCCCGGTGCGCGTCTGGGCGGAGGGGATTAGGGACTACTACGCGCCGGACAAGGCGGGCATCCCCGGGGACCGGCTGGTCACCGGCTCCGCGGTCTGACGGGGGCGGCGAGCATGAGCAGCGGAAGAGGCGCCGAGCAGGTCGTCGGCTTGGCGGTCGGGCGGGGCACCGGGGCCGAAGTCGCCCGAATATTCGAGCAGTTCGTGGCACGGTTCGCGGAGCTGAACGACAGGAACATCCGGGTGGAGCGCGCCTCGCGCACGTACGACTCCTATGTCTCCCTCGCCCGCGAGTGCGCGGGCATCGAGGAGATCCGGCACCGCACCCGCGAGGACGCCGAGCACTACGAGCGGTTCCTCCGCGAGCGGGCCGCGGCGGGGACGCCCGTCGTCTTCCGGACGGCGATCAACGCCCAGACCCTGTACCTCGTCCGGCAGCGGCTGCGCGCGGTCAAGGAGGACGTCCTCGACGCCGGGGGCGCCCGGCTGCTCCTGGTGCGCGACCAGGCGCAGGGCTTCTACACCGGCGAGAACGAGCACAGCCCCGGACGGGTCCGCCGGGTCACGGAGTTCAGCCGGGAGACCACCGAGCAGGTCCTGCACCACGCGGTGCGCCGGGCCCGTCGGCTGTGGCCGGGGGAGGGGCCCGCGCGGATCGTCATGGCGTACAAGTTCCATCTCCTCGACGGCGCCCTCGACCGCTGGGTCAGCGACTTCGGGGAGCAACACGGCGTCGACGTACGGGTGTTCCAGCCGGACACGGTGAACCGCAACCTGATCGCCCACGGCCCCCAGGACCGCACGGTCCTGGTGGCGGGCAACGAGTGGGGCGACATCATGCATGTCGTCCTGCTCGACAGATTCGGTGCCGGACGGCAGGAGGAGCACTGCACCCGCAACGTCCATCTCCATCCGGATGTCGAGGGGCTGGTCGAGTACCAGACGGTGCACGGCTCGGCGGACGACCTGGAGGGCCGTGACCTGGTCAACCCGCTGGCCACGGTACGGGCCGCCGCCGCGGTCGCGGAGGGGTACGCGGAGTGCGGCGGCGCGGTGGCGGCGGCGGAACGGGCCCTCGCCGCCGTGGCCCGGGCGGGCGTACGGACACCGGATCTCGGCGGCCGGCACTCCAGCGGCGCCGTCGTCTCGGCACTGCTCGACGCGTTGGCAGCGGAGGCCGACCCGGTCGCCTCCGGTCACCCGGTCGCCTCCGGTCGCCCGGTCGCTTCCGCTGACTCCGGATCTCCGGCCGTTCCCGCTGCGGCTTCGGGAGCGACAGGCGCTGTTCCGGCTGTGGTTTCGGGGGCAACGGTCGCCGTTCCGTCCGCGACTTCCGGGGCAACGGCCGCCGTACCGGCTGCGACTTCCGGGGCAACCGCCGCCGCTCCGGCCGCAGTTGCCCCCTCCGCCCCGTCCCCGGTCTCCGAGTCGTGACGGCGTCCGCGTCCGCCGCCCGCGGAACGGCCCTGGTCGTCGTCGATGTCCAGAACGACTTCTGTGCCGGACCGCTCGCGGCCTCCCGGTATCCGGGGGACCCGGGCCGCCTCGCGGAGGTCGTGGCGAACACCGCCCGGGCCGTCGCGGCGGCCCGGGCCCGGGGCGTCGAGGTCGTGCTGGTCCGCTTCCTCGGGGACCCGGAGTACCAGGGGGCCGCCTGGCGCCGCCGGGACGTGGCGCGGGGCAAGCCGCCCAAGTGCCTGGCGGGCACCTGGGGTGCCGAGTTCACCGCCCCGCTCCAACCGGCGCCCGGCGAGGCGGTGTTCACCAAGCACGCGAGCTTCGACGCCTTCCTGGCACAGGGCCCGGAGCCGTACGGCGGAGTCGAGGACGCCGAAGTACCCGTAAGCGCACGGGGGTTGGAGCGGTACCTCACCCAACGCGGCATCTCTCACCTGGCCTTCGCGGGCCTCTTCGCGGACGTCTGCGTGGACAGCACGGCCAGGACGGCGTTCCAGAAGGGCTTCCACCTCACCGTCCTCAGCGACTGCACGACCGCCCTGCACACCTCCGACGAGCAGATCCTCACCTTCATGCGCCGCCTCTACGGCGCCCGCGTCACCACCCACGACCACCCGTCCCTGTGGGCACGGCACCCCGAGGAGGACCCATGGACCGAGCCACCGGCCACCTCAGCGCCACCACCGGCCGCTCCGGCACCGATGTCGATTCCGGCTGCGGTCCCGGCCGCGGTTCCGGCTCCGGAGAATCCACTGCCGCATCAGGCCGCTCCGGCTCCGGAGAACCCACCGCGATAGCAGGCCGTTCCGGCTCCGCTGAACTCACCGTCCCTACCGGCCGGTTGAGCCCCGGAGAACCCACCGCCACCACCGCCCGACTCACCGGTGTCGACTCCGGCGTCGGGCTGACCGCGCTCCTGGTCGCCGCCGCGCGGGCCATCGAGACGGAAGGTCCCGACGCCCTGGCCCGGGACGAGTACGCCGCGCACTTCGTCCGCGCGGTCGGGGCCTGCGCGGGCTGGCCCGTCCACCCCGACCAGGTGCCGGACGGCGAGGCGGACCCGCTGTGGGGCAGGCTCGCCCGCTACTTCGGGCTCCGGACCCGGGTGTTCGACGACCACCTGCTGCGCGCCGCGGACCGCGGCACCCGCCAGGTGGTCCTGCTCGGCGCCGGGCTCGACACCCGCGCCCTGCGGCTGCCGTGGCCGGGCGACTGCACGGTCTACGAACTGGACCAGGACGCCGTGCTCACCTTCAAGCGCCGCACCCTGGAGGACGCGGCCCCCGCCGAACGCCCTCGCGCCCGCCGCGTCGCCGTCCCCGTCGATCTGCGCCGGGACTGGACCCCCGCGCTGACCGCGGCGGGCTTCGACCCCGGGCGCCCGACGGCCTGGCTGGCGGAGGGGCTGCTGCTCTACCTGCCCGCCGCTGCCGAACGCCGCCTGATCGCCACGGTCGACGCACTCAGCGCCCCCGGCAGCTCCCTGGCGTACGAGGTCAAGCAGGGGGTCGAGTCCGCCGCCGTCCGCGCGGCCCCTGTCTACCGGGCGGCCCGTACCCGTATCGGCGTGGACCTGCTCGCCCTCTTCGATCCGCAGCCGCGCCCCGACTCCGCCGCCGACCTGGCCGCCCGCGGCTGGCTGCCGGGGGTCCGCACCCCCTTCGACTTCAGCCGCCACCTGGGCCGCGGCCCCCTCCCCGAGCCCGAGGACGCCCTGGCCGCCAACCGCTGGGTCTTCGCGACCCGTTGACCCTGCTGAGGGGCTTGCCGCGGACCTCGCCGAGGGCGCCGACAACCAGGCGATGAACCCCGTGTTCCTGTAGTGATCACGTGGTTCGGAAAGGCCAACGGTTCGGCCGCACCGGCTCGGCGGCCGAACCCGTTGCGGTAGGCCGGCGGGCTGAGGGAACAGCGCGGCCGGGACTTCCGGCGGCCCGATCGTTCCCCGTCTCCTGCCCCAGACTCGCCGGCTCAGGTGTCGAGTTCGCGGCGTACGCCCACTCGGAGGTGGCCGAGGGAGACGGCCGTGGTGGCGACGGTGGTGCCGTCCCGGAAGGCCACGGTGAGTGGGGTCAGCGGGTCGAGGCCGTTGACCTGGTGGAGGAGTTTGGCGATGTCGGCTTCGACGGCCGTCTTGCCGGAGGTGTCGGCGGCGGAGACCTCGGCGAAGGTGATCAGCGGGTCTTCCGTCTCCTGCTTGCGGACGAGTTGGAGCGGCTGCCAGCCGCCGCCGCTGTAGAGCTCTGCGCGCATGTATTTCATGCGGGTAGCGTCCTGCGGGGCGATGAAGATGGCGTCTACATGTTTCTCGGCAGGGGGCCGCGGTTCCGCTCCGCGCCGCTGCCGGATCGTCCGCCTGCCCGGCGCGGGCGCCGCGGGGAACCGCCGCCACCCGGGCCGGTTGCCGTTCCGCCATCCGAGGGGGCGGGTCCGTGGTGGCCGAGCCCCGGGCTCCGGCCGCCCTCGGCCGAGAGCTGCCGCCGCGCGCCGACCGTCCTCAGGCGTCCGCGTCACCGGAGGGCGTGGAGGTGTGCGCGCTGTGCCCGCGGGTGCGGCGGTCTTCCTTCATCCGGGCCTCCAGCACGTGCCGCCTGCCCCCGGTGAGACGGGCGCGTACCTTCTCCTCCAGGCGGCGGAAGGTCGCGTAGTAGTCGTCGTCGTACTCCTCCACGAGCTGGAAGGTCCAGCGGCCGGGGAGGACGTTGCGGCCCAGCAGTTCGCGGCCGATCTCTTCCGCCAGGTCGGGGTGGCCGCAGCGGTGCAGCAGGTCCACCACGTCGTCCAGGCGCAGATCGGCGTGGCCGGTCAGCTGATGGAAGCTGTAGAGGTGGCCCCGGGCGCGCTCGGTGGTCTCGAAGGCCTCCGAGAGCACACCGGCCGCCTCCACCGCCAGCGGACTCCCGCCGGACGACTCCTCGCCGTCCCGGCTGCCGGTCGAGGCGGTTCCACGCTCACCGCCGTCGTTCACCGCTGCTCCCCAGCGGGGTGGCCTTCTCGGGCGGGCTCCCGTTCTTCTGCTGCTCCGAGGCGGGCCGGTCCAGCCGGACCCGGACGCGTCCGGCGGAGAGCTGGACCTCGAAGGCCGGCTGGGGCGCGGTCGCGGGACCCTCCAGGTTCCAGCCGTCGGAGAGCCGGAACAGGCTGCCGTGCCAGGGGCAGCGCACGCAGCCGTCCTCCAGATGCCCCTCGCTCAGCGGGCCGCCCAGGTGGCTGCAGTGCTCCGCGAGGGCGTGCACGGTGTCCTCGTTCTCCCGTACCACCAGGACCGGCACGTCACCGAGGACGCGCCGTACCGCCCGGCCGATGGGGAAGTCCCCGACGGCGCCGAGGTCGTGCCACCCGGAGCCGACCAGATGCGGCACCTGCTCGGCGTGGTTGGCGCCGGCGGCCTGCCGGTAGGCCAGGTGGCCGCCGAGTGCCCCGCCCGCGCTCGCCACCGTCAGCCCCAGGAAGCCGAGCCACTTCCCCCGCAGGCTCCTGCCGCGCAGCCGGGCCGAGAGCGACCCCGTGTACAGGACGACGGCGGTGGCGTTCGCGACCGCGTGCACGAAGCCCACCCGCTGCTGGTCCCGGTGGAGTTCGGCCCAGTCCACCCAGCCCGCCGCCGCGGCCGGTCCCGCGCCGGCCAGCCCCAGGGCGACCAGCACACCCGCGCTCCTGCGCCGGCCGGGAAGCAGGTCGAGCAGCGCGGCCGAGGTCCAGGCGCCCACCGGTACCTGGACCAGGATCGGATGCAGCGGGTGCCCGAGCCAGCGGCCGTGCAGCGCATCGCGCCCGGCGCCCAGCGGCAGCGCGCGTACCGCCCGCTGCACCGCGTCGAGCAGGCGGTCGCCGCCCGCGTACCGCTCCAGGCGGTCCATGGCGGTGAGGACCCGGCCCGGCCCGTCCGGCGAGGGCAGCGCCTGCTTCCAGGCTGACTGCAGGCCCCCGAGGGCGTGGCCGGAACTGTTCGTGCGGATTCCGTTCTGCTGCACCTGTACTCCTCCTGCCCGGTGCCCGCGTCGAGGGGCCCGTGGCACATCGCCCGGGTCCCGGGCGGACCGCCCGGACCTCCGGGTACGTCACAGGGAGACGAGACGGGCGATGAAGAACGCCGCCACGATCACCGCGCCCGCGATGACCAGCCACAGCCAGATGCCGGGGTGCTCCCAGACACCGCCGTCCGGACGTTCCTCGTGGGCCTCCGCGATGGAGCCCTCGACCGGGGGTGTCTCCTCGGGTGGAACAAGCGGATCCGTCATGCTTCCAGACTCATGCAGGTCGCCCACCGGCGCATCCGCTGGGCGCGGTGCCCGTACGGGTGCCGTCGTGCCCGGTCCGCGGCCGGTCCGGGCACGGTCCGGGGCGGGGGTGTGCGGCTGTCTCACCCCCGTGCCGATCCCGCGCACGGGCCTTCGGGGCGTGGCGAGGTGCCGGGCGGCCCGACGCGCGGTTGACTCGGCCGTGTCCGCCGCGTCCAGGTCCGGCCGCGGCCGGAAGAGGCTGTGCCAGACCGGAAGAGGCTGTGCCGGCAGCGAATCGGCCCTGCGATCGGGAGTCAGACGTGGAACTCGACGGCGCGCGCGTGCTGGTGGCCGGTGCCACCGGTGTCCTCGGTGGGGCACTCACCGCCGAACTGGCCGCGCGGGGAGCGCGTCCGGCGCTCGCCGGACGCGACCCGGAGCGCCTCGCCCGCGCCGCCCGGAGGTACCCGGGTGCTCCCGTCCTCCTCTTCGACGCCTACGACCCCGCCTCCTGCGCCCGTGCCGTGGCGGAGGCGGCGGCCGGACTCGGCGGACTGGACGCCGTCGTGACCGCCTTCGGCGCGGTGGCCTTCGGACCGGCGGCGGAGGCCGGGGACGAGGTCGCCGAACACCTGATGGCGGTCAACGCCCTCGCGCCCGCCGCCTTCTTCCGCGCGGCGCTCCCCCTCCTCGCGCCCGGCTCGGTCCTCGCCGCCCTCACCGGCGTGGTCGCCCAGGCCCCGCAGGCGGGCATGGCCGACTTCAGCGCCTCCAAGGCCGCGCTCGCCGCCTGGCTCGGCGCCGTGCGCCGCGAGGCGCGGACCGCCGGAGTCCGGGTCCTGGACGTGCGGCCCGGACACCTGGACACCGGGTTCGCCGACCGGGCCGTCGCGGGCACGCCCCCGCCGCTGCCCGCGGGCGGCGACCCGCTCCGTACCGTCGCCGCCGTGGCCGAGGCGATGGCGGCGGACGCGGAGCTGGTGCGCACCGCTCCGGACGGAGCACCCGTCGTCGAACGGCGCGCCAGATGAGCGGGGGCGGCGACCCGTACGAGGAGAGCTGCGAGGTGGTCATCATCGGCGGCGGCGCGTCCGGACTCAGCCTCGCCTACCACCTGACGGCGGCGCGGGCCCCCGGGGTGACCGTGATCGAGGCACCGGACGGGCCGCTGCGCCCGCCGGAGCGGACATGGTGCTACTGGGACGAGGGCACCGGCGATTTCGACGCGGTGGTGTGCGCCTCCTTCTCCCGGCTGCGGGTGCACGGCACCGACGGCGAGGCCCTCACGGTGGACCCCTCGCCCGTGCGGTACCGCATGATCCGGTCCGGCCCCTTCGAACGCATGGTGCACCACCGGCTGGCCCGTTCTCCCGGCGGGCGGCTGCTGCGCGCGACGGCCGAGGCGGTGCGCTCCACGCCCGGTGGGGCCCTGGTGCGCTGCACCGCGGCCGACGGCCGGCGGCTGACGCTGCGCGCCCGGCACGTGTTCGACTCCCGGCCGGTGCGCACCCTGCCACCGGCCCGGATCCATCTGACGCAGCACTTCCGCGGCTGGTTCGTCCGTACCGCGGCGGACCGCTTCGATCCCTCGGTCGCCGATCTGATGGACTTCCGGGTGCCGCAGCCCCGCCACGGGCTCGCCTTCGGCTACGTACTGCCGCTCGCGCCGAACCGGGCGCTGGTCGAGTACACCGAGTTCTCCCGGACCCCGCTGCCCACCGAGGCCTACGAGGCCGCGCTGGCCCGCTACTGCCGCGACACCCTGCGCCTCCCCTCCTACACCGTGGAGTCCGCCGAGCAGGGCGTCATCCCGATGACCGACGCACGCTTCCCGCGGCGGAGCGGGCCCGCCGTCTTCCGGATCGGGACCGCGGGCGGTGCCACCCGCCCGGCGACCGGCTACACCTTCGCCGCGGCGCAGCGGCAGGCCCGTCGCGTCGCGGCCGCTCTGCACCGCGGCCGGGTGGCGGTGCCCCCGCCGCACGGGCGGCGGGCGCGGGCCATGGACGCGGTGCTGCTGCGGGCGCTCGACACCGGGCGCATCGACGGCCCCGACTTCTTCACCGGCCTCTTCCGCCGCGTCCCGCCCACCCGCCTGCTGCGCTTCCTCGACGGGGCCACCTCGCCCTGGGAGGAGGCGGGCATCGGCCTGCGCACCCCCGTCGGCCCCATGCTGCGGACCGCGCTCGAACTGCCCTTCCTGCCCCGGCGCCCCCACCCCGTACCCCGAAGCGGAGAGAACCGCAGATGACACCGCCGCGCGACCCCGGACCGGCCCGCGCCTTCGACCGCGCCCCGCGTACCCGCGCCCGCCGCCCGTACCGCCCCGCCCCCGGTGGTGACCGCGTGCTCCGCCTCCCGTGCCGCCCCGCCCCCGGTGGTGACCGCGTGCTCCGCCTCGCGTACCAGACCACCCCCCGCGGCGACCGCGCCCTCCGCCGCCGTCTGCGGCGCGGACTCCCCGGCGGCGACCCCGCCTCCACCGCCCGGCCCCTGGGCGCCGCCTCCGCCCTCCGGCTCCCGCGTCCCGCCTCCGCCCGGGTGCGAGTGGTGTCCGTCGCCGGATGCGAAACCGGCCTCACCCGCGCGCTCTTCGCCCGCGGCGGCTCGGTCGCCGTCCCGCCGGAGGCCCGATGAGCGCGCCGCGCCGCGCGGCCCGGCGCGGGCGCGACCGCAGGGCCGAGGTCCTGATGCCCGCGCCCGGACGGCCGCGGTTCGCCGGAGCCGACGCACCCGGCGTCGCCGTCGTCGGCGGTGGTATCGCCGGTCTCGCCGCGGCCGTGCTGCTGGCCGAACGCGGCGCCCGCGTCACCCTCTACGAGCGGGAAGAATCCCTCGGCGGCCGGCTCGGCGGACACCGCACCCGCCTGGCCGACGGCTCCTCGGTGACCATGAGCCGGGGCTTCCACGCCTTCTTCCGTCAGTACTACAACCTGCGCGGCCTGCTGCGCCGGACCGATCCGGGACTCGACCGCCTCCGGCCGCTGCCCGACTACCCCCTGCAGCACAGCAGCGGACTGCGCGACAGCTTCGCCCGTGTGCCGCGCACGCCGCCCTTCAGCGCGCTCGGCTTCGTCGCGCTGAGCCCCGCCTTCGGCTGGCGCGACCTCGCCGCCCTCGACGCCCGGGCCGCGCTGCCGCTCCTCGACGTCCGGGTGCCCGAGGTCTACGAGCGCTTCGACTCGCTCGGCGCGGCCGCCTTCCTGGACCGCGTGCGCTTCCCCGAGGCCGCGCACCATCTGGCGTTCGAGGTGTTCTCCCGCAGCTTCTTCGCCGATCCCCGTGAACTCTCGGCCGCCGAACTGCTGTTGATGTTCCACATCTACTTCCTCGGTTCCGCCGAGGGCCTGCTCTTCGACGTACCGGACGAGCCCTTCCCGCAGGCGCTGTGGGAGCCCCTCGGCGACTACCTCCGGCGCCTCGGCGCGAGGGTGCGCACCGGCACCCCGGTCCGCGCCCTCCAGCCGGAGGCCGAGGGAACCGTGGCGGTGCGGACCGACACCGCCGTCCACCGGCACGACGCGGCGGTGCTCGCCCTCGACCCGGGGGCGCTGCGGGAGACCGTCGCGGCCTCGACCGGACTCGGCACCCCCGCGTGGCGTGAGGACGTCGCCGCGCTGCGCACCGCCCCGCCCTTCCTCGTCTCCCGGCTCTGGCTCGACCGGCCCCTTCGCGCCGACCGCCCCGGATTCCTCGGCACCAGCGGCTACGGCGGCCTGGACAACATCAGCGTCCTGGACCGCTACGAGGGCGAGGCCGCCCGCTGGGCCGCCAGGACCGGCGGCTCGGTGGTGGAACTGCACGCCTACGCCGTCGCCGCCGGCGCGGACCGGTCCGAGGTGCAGGCCCGCCTGCGCGCGGAGCTGAGCCGGGTCTACCCGGAGGCCGGGCGGGCCCGGATCGTCGACGCCCGGCACGAGTGGCGCGCCGACTGCCCGTTCTTCCCGGTCGGCTCCCACTCCCGGCGGCCCACCGTCACCACGCCCCACCCCCGGGTCACGCTCGCCGGGGACGCGATCCGCTGCGACCTGCCCGTGGCCCTGATGGAACGCGCCGCCACCACCGGCTTCCTGGCGGCCGGGGCGCTCCTCGCCCGGTGGGGGGTGCGGGGGCAGGTGCTGTGGACGGTGCCCCGGGCCGGCCGTTCCGCCGTGCTGCGGGCGCTCGGCGCGAGGGGCAGGGGCTGACGTTCCGGCCCGCGGGCTCTTCCCCCGCCCGGTGCACCGGGGCGTCCGCCCGCCGTGACACCGCCGCCCATGCCACCGCCCGCGCTCAGCCCGGAAAGCGCCCGGTGCCGCGCAGTGCCCAGCGCCGTTCCGCGTACGCCAGGTCGTCGCGCCACAGCCGTCCGGCCGTCCGGCGCATCAGCGGACGCAGCGCGGGCGCGAGGGCGCGGGCCACCGCGAAGCCCCGGCGGTCCGAAGCGGCGACGACCGCCTCCACCACGGCCGTCCGGGGCCGCCCGTCCGCCCGGGCGGTCAGCGGGGTGGCGTGGGTCTCCACCACGGACCCGGCCCCCTCGCCCCCGGTGATGCGCATCAGCACCGTACGCGGCCCGGGCGCGGTGAACTCGGCCCGCACCGGCACCACCAGGCGCCTGGACACCCGGAAGGAGACCTCGACGAGGAAGGCGTCGTCCTCCTCGTCACGCGGCGCCCGGAGCACGGTCAGATCCACGAAGGCGTACGGGTGCAGCCAGGAACCGTGCCAGGGGTCGAGGCGGTTGGCGACCACGTCCTGCGGTTCGCACCGGCCCACCCCGGTGTACACCGCCTCCACCGCGCCGCCCGGCGCCGGGCGCTCCGGCACCAGGGGACGCCTCAGCGGCTCCTCGCCGCCCACCGCGTCCAGCCGGACCCACACCAGGACCCCGTCGTCGTACGCGGGATAGGGGTCCCACCCGGCGAACGGCCCGCCGTCCAGGCCCAGTCCGTGCCAGCGGCAGACCAGCGTGCCGCACACCACCCGGCCCTCGCGCAGGGGCGCACCCAGGTGGGGGCAGGCGCCCGGTCCGGCGTGCAGTTCCCCCTCGGCCGTGCGCCACAGCACGACCTCCACGCCGCCCACCGTCCGGCCGCGCGGCGGGCCGCCCGCGCGGACGTCCCGGGAGGCGCCGACGGCGAACCAGTTGCCGGAGGGCCGCGCCGTGGCGCGGTCGAGCGCCCCGGCGATGAGCGCCGGGCGCGCCTGCTGCCAGGTCGGGGCCTGCCCCGCCCAGTCCGGGCGGCCGTGCCGGCGCGACAGCGGCGTACGGCCGCTCCGGTGCGGGCGGCCGCTCACCGCACGGGCCTTTCGCGCGGCGATCCCGCGACGCCCGCCGCCGCCCGGTCCCGGTGGAGCCGGGCGCGCAGGCGGGCGCCCGCGATCTGCGCGGCGCCCACGGCGGCGGACACCGCACGGCGTCCCCGCGGGACCACCGCACGCCGGTGCAGCACCGCGTAGTCCTGTGCGGCGATCGCGTCGAGGATCCCGCTGTACAGGGTGAACGCCGTCCGGATGCAGGGTCGTACCCGCGGATCGAGCATGGCGATGCCGGGCTCCGCCTCCCGGTAGACGTCCCTCGTCAGGGCCTCGGCCGCGACCAGGGCCGCGCGGATCCGCGGGTCGCGCCGCCCGGTGCCGCGGCTCCAGCTCAGCAGGTCCCGGTCCACGCCGTGGGCGGCGAGCAGATCCGCCGGCAGGTAGACGCGGCCCCGGTCGAGGTCCTCGCCCACGTCCCGCAGGAAGTTGGTGAGCTGGAAGGCCACCCCGAGGGCCGCCGCGTGCGGCGCCGCTTCCGCGCGGGGGACGACCGTGCCCAGTACCGGCAGTATCTGCAGGCCGATCACCGCGGCCGAACCGTGCATATAGGACCGCAGCTCCGCGTAGCTCGGATAGTCGGTGACATGCAGGTCGCTGCGCATCGAGGCCAGGAAGTCGGCGAAGAGCGCGGGGGAGAGGGCGTACCGCCCGGCGGTGTCGGCCACGGCCCGCACCACCGGTTCCGTCCCGCGGCCGGTGCGCAGCGCGTACGCGAGGTCGTCCTCCAGGCGGCCGAGGAGGCGGTCGCGCTCTCCGGGCTCGCGGTGCCGGTCCAGGTCGTCCACGATGTCGTCCGCCCGGCGGGCGAAGCCGTACAGCGCGTGCACGGCCGGGCGGTCCGCCACCGGCAGCAGGCGGGTGGCCAGGAAGTACGTCCTGCCGTGGCGGGCGTTGAGCTCCCGGCAGCGGGTGTAGGCGGCGCGCAGGGCGGGGTCGGTGATCCCCGCGGCGGCCAGTTCACGGGCGGTCATGGCCACCCGCCCTCGCCGGGGTGTGGGGCAGGGGCACGGTGGGCGGTCGCTTCGCTGTGCCGCGCCGTGCGCCGGTGTGCGCGGTGATGCGGGCGGCGGCGAGCTTCCCGCTGATCAGCACCGTCGGCACACCGACCCCGGGGGTGGTGCCGCAGCCGGCCAGTACGGCGTTCTCCACTCCGCGCACCAGATTGCGGGGGCGGAACGGGCCGGTCTGCGCGAGGGTGTGGGAGACCGAGAACGGCGTCCCGCGGGCGTGGCCCCGTGCCGTCCAGTCCAGCGGTGTCACCAGGTGCTCCTCGCGGACGGCGGCCGAGAAGCCCGTCAGGCCCCGGCGCTCCAACTCGGCCACCAGGCTGTCCCGGTAGCGCGGTCCCAGCTCCCGCCAGGCTTCGGCCGGTGGGCCCACCGCGGTGTTCGGGCACGGCGCGAGGACGTAGTGCAGATGACCGCCCGGCGGTGCCAGCGAGGGATCGTGCGCCGTCGGCCGGGTGATCAGCAGGGACGGGTCGCTCATCAGCCGCCCGGTGCGCGTCAGTTCCTCGAAGGTGCGCTCCCAGGCCCCGCCGAAGGAGAGCGTGTGGTGGCCGAGTTCGGGCCAGGTGCGGTCGGTACCGGCGTGCAGGACCACGGCGGACGGTGAGTGGCGCAGCCGCAGCAGGCGCCGCGGTGTCCGGCCGAGCAGGCGGTAGGCGGTGGGCAGTTCGCAGGTGAGCACCACCGCGTCGCAGGGGATCCGTTCGCCGTCGGCCAGCCGGACCGCGCGCACCCGGCCCGCCGAGCGCTCGAGCCCGGTCGCCTCGGCGGACCACCGGAACCGCGCGCCCGCGTCCGCCGCCGCCTTCGCCATCCCCCGCGGGAGCGCGTGCATGCCGCCCTTGGGGAACCAGACCCCGGCCACCGTGTCCATGTAGGCGATCACCGCGTAGGCCGCCAGGGCGCGGGCCGGGGCCACTCCGGCGTACAGGGACTGGAAGGAGAAGACCCGGCGCAGCCGGGGGTCGGACAGGAAGCGGCCGATGCGCTCCTCCAGCCGCCCGAAGCCGCCCAGTGCCGCGAGCCGGGCCAGGTCGGGGTGCAGGAGCCGGAAGGGGGAGTCGGTGTTCGCGTCGATGAAGCGGTCCATCTGCGCCCGGTACAGCCGCTCCAGCCAGCCGCGCAGCTCCCGGTAGCCCGCGGCCTCGGCGGGTCCGGCGAACTGCCGCACCGCGGCCTCCATCGCCGCCCCGTCGGTGTGCACGTCGAGCGAGCTCCCGTCCGCGAAGCGGGCCCGGTACGCCGGGTGCAGCGCCACCAGCTCGACATGCCGGGCGAGGCTGTCGCCCACGGCCGCGAAGGCCTCGTCGGCCAGATGGGGCATGGTCAGCACGGTCGGGCCGGTGTCCAGCAGATGCCCGCCCAGCTCGACGCGCCCGGCCCGGCCGCCCGGACCCGCGTCCCGCTCCACGAGCGTCACCCGGCGGCCCGCGCCCAGCAGATGCAGCGCGCAGGCCAGTCCGGACAGCCCGGCACCCACCACGACGACATGGTCCGTCGGACCCGGCACCGTCCTCATCCGGCCTCCACGCCACGGCCCGCGGCGACGCCGGCGGCCCGCTCGGCCACCGCCGCGAACTCCCGCCGGACCTCGGCGGCGGCGCCGCTCGTCCGGAAGTGCCGCAGACTCTCGGCCACCAGCTCCGCGATCTTCGCCTCCACCGCGGACCGGGCGCCGATCCGCTCCAGTACGGCCCGGGTGCGCGCGACGCTGTGGTCCGGCCCTCCGGCGGCGGCGAGCACGGCGGCGGCCTCCTCGTCGCCGTCCGCCTCCGCGAGCCCGGCGGCGACGGCCAGGAGGTAGGTCGCCTTGCCCGCCCGCAGGTCGTCCCCGGCCGGTTTGCCGGTCACCGCCGGATCCCCGAACGCGCCGAGCAGATCGTCCCGGAGCTGGAAGGCCAGCCCCGCGCAGCGTCCGGCCGAGCGCAGCGCCCCCACGGTGTGCTCGTCCGCGCCCGCCAGCGAGGCGCCCAGGGTCAGCGGGCGCGCGACCGTGTACCGGGCGCCCTTCAGCTCGGCGATCGTCAGCGCCTCGTCGATGCCCGGGGAGCCGCTCGCCTCGGCGTGGATGTCCCGGTACTGCCCGGCGACCATCTCCTCGCGTATGGCCCGCCACTCGCGGTGCAGCCGCGCACCGTGCGGCGAGCCGAGCGCCGCCTCCGTGAGCAGGTCGTCCGCCCACACCAGCGCGAGATCGCCGACGAGCACCGCGGCGGAGGTCGCGAAGGACTCCGCCGGGCCGGTCATCCCCGCGGCGCGGTGCTGGCGGGCGAGGTCCACGTGCACGGCGGGCGCGCCCCGGCGCAGCGGCGAGCCGTCCATCACATCGTCGTGGACGAGCGCGCAGACCTGGACGAGTTCCAGCGCGACTCCCGTGCACAGCAGAGCGGTGGAGTCCCCGCACCCGCCCGCTGCCCGCCATCCGCACCAGGCGAACGCCGTACGCAGCCGCTTGCCGCCGCCCCGCGCGAGGGCGGCGACCCGCCCGGCCACGTCCCGGGCGCACACCGCGTCGGTGCCCCGGGCCGCGCGCAGCCGGGCCTCAAGCACCCGGTCCAGCAACGCCTCGACGTCCGCGACGGCGTCCGGCACGGAGGGCGGTGCGCCGACTCCTCCGTCCGCGTCCGTCGTCTCTGGCCGCAGTCCCCGCATGCACAGCCTCTCTTCCGGCTCTCCGCCGCTCGCGTACCCGTGCGTCCGCCCATGTGCCGGACGCGGACGCACCGATGCTCCGTGGGGACACGCACCGATGTCCCGTGAGGACGGATTCCCCGGTGACCGCCCCTCCCGGCGGTTCGTACGCGTGTTTCACCCTGCTGCGTCGCCGGGCCCTCGCCGTCCGCCGGATGCGGTCGGCAGGGGCGCCCGGGATCCGGCGGCTGAGGGCGGCCGTCGACGCGCTCCCGTTGCCCGCCGCCGCGGCCGGGCCCGGATCCATCCGGCCGCCGCGCCCCTCTCCCGCCCGGGGCTGCCGCGGACACCCCGGCCGCGGGGCCGGATCATCTCCGTAGCCTGGCCGTATGCACACCCTCGAGCTGCTGCCTGACGAGACCGCCGACCTCGCGGTACGGGCCGCCTGGCGCACCCTCGACGCCGCCGGACTGCCCAGCCAGGCCGGCCACCGCCACCCGACCAACCGCCCGCACCTGACCCTGCTCACCCTTCCCGAGCTGCCGCCGCCGCTGCGCGCCGGGCTGGGCGAACTGCTCGCCGCGGCGCTGCCGCTGCCGCTGGCCGTCGCGGGACCGCGCGTCTTCCCCGGCCGGACGTGGACCCTGGTGTGGGCGATCCGCCCCGACCCGGCCCTGCTCGCGCTGCACGCCCGGCTCTGGAGCGCCTGCCGCGCCGTGGCGGATCCCGCCGCCCGGCCCGACTCCCGTCACGCGCCCGGCCGCTGGACGCCCCACCTCACCCTGGGCCGGTCCCGCCGCTCCCGCGCCGCCCGGCCCGAGCCCGGTGACCCGGCCTTCCCCGTCCTGCCCCCGCTGCCGGACGCCCCCCACTGGACCGCGGCACGCACCTACGACAGCACGACCCGGACGGTCGGCCCGCTGACCCCCTGAGACCGCGGCTGCCCGGAGCGGCGGATCCCGAAGGCCACCGGTCCCGGAGTCCGCCGCGCCGCCTCAGCGGTGCAGCGTGAAGCCGTAGAGACCGCGCTCGCCCGCCGCCACCAGGACCGCTGAACCGCCCACCCAGGTAGCGGAGTTGAGGGCGGCGTCCGCGCGGGCGGTGGCCAGGAGGCGGTGGTCCGCGACGGTCCGGACGGTGAGGGCGCCGTCCTCGCCGGTGGTGGCGAGCAGGGTGCCGTCGGGGCTGGCGACCACATCCGTGACCGGCCCGGAGTGCACCCGCAGGCGGGCGAGCAGCGTGCCGGTGGCGGTGTCGAGGAGGCGGACGGCGCCGTCCTCGTCGGCGGTGGCGAGCCGGCTGCCGTCCGGGGTCAGGGTGAGGGCGCGGGAGCGGGGGCCCGGGTCGCGGAGGACGAGTTCGCCCCGGAAGGCAGGCGGGCCGGCGGGCGCCCCGGTGGCCGGGTCCCAGCAGCGCACTCCGCTCGGGGTGCCCCAACCCAGCGTGTAGACAAGGCCGTTGGGGCGCGAAGGCGACCGCGGGATGGGATTCGGCGGTGCCTCGCCGGAGGCGGCGCAGCGCGCGGAGCAGCCGGGTGCGGCGGCCGGTGGCCGCTGCGGTGCGCTCCTGCCGGCCCTCGCGGAAGACGGGCGGGAGGCCGGGGCGGGCGAGCGCGATCCGGCCGTCCGGGGCGACGGCGCAGGCGGTCCGGGCGGGCGGATCGGTCCGCTGCTCGGCGAGGGTCAGTTCGGGGAGCCAGGTGAGCGGGTCCCAGCGCACCACCGCGCCCTCGTCGTCGGCGGTGACCAGGGTGGAGCCGCCGGACGTCAGGCTGTCCCGGTGCGGCGCCACGGCCAGGGCGCGGATGTGCTCGGAGTGCTCGGGTCCGTCGCCCTGGCTGCCGTCGTAGGGGTTCCAGAAGCGGACCAGGCCGTCGTCGCTCAGGCTGGCCAGCCAGCCGCCGTTGCGGGCGGCGACCGTCTGCCGCACCGGGCGCGGGGTACTGCGCAGCAGCGCCGGTCCGGCGTCGGCGAAGGCCCGGTCCCAGGTGCGGACCGTGCCGTCCGCGGCGGAACTGGCCAGCCATTCCCCCTCGGCGGCGACCACGAGGGCGGTGACCCTCTTGGTGTGCCCGTACAGCCGCCCGCGGGAGCGCCCTCCCGCGAGCCCCTGGATCCGGATGCTGCCGTCCGCGCCGCCGGTGGCGAGCCAGCTGCCGTCCGGTGCCAGCGCCAGGGCGGTGACCCGCCTCCCCAAGTGCCGTGTCCGGCCCACGAATTGCGTACGCGTGGTCCAGCCCCGGACCCAGCCCTCCTCGTCGAGGACGGCCAGGGCGTCGCCGCGTGCGGAGAGCTGGAGGGAGCGGGCCGGGCTCTCACCGGCGAGGGTGGTGACCACCTCCCCGCCGGGCAGCTCCCGGAGCGTCACCTCTCCCGCGCTGTCCGCGGTGGCCAGCCGGCTGCCGTCCGCGGAGACCACCGCGGCCCGCACCGCCTCGTTGACCGTCAGGACGGCGGATACGCGGCCCGTCGCGCGGTGCTCGACCCGGAGCCGACCGCCGCTCGCGAGCACGAGCCAGGTGCCGTCCGCCGAGGCCCCGGCGAACGCGCCCTCCGCCGGTTCCGCGGGGTGGCTCCAGGCGCCGGCGGCCTGCTCCCAGACGGCCTCCGTGACGCCCTCCTCGGACAGCGCGGTCAGCGTGGAGCCGTCCGGAGCGAACAGCAGGCGCAGCGGCAGGGGGACGTACGCGTCCGGCGGTTCGTCCCGCGGATCGGTACCGGGCGCGAGCACGGTGCTGCTCCTGCGGATCCCGAGCCGGGCGTCCCACACTTCGAGCACCCGGCGGGTGCGGGCGGGAACCGCGCGGCCGGTGAGCCTCGGCCCCCTCGACCCCCTCGGCTCGGGGGAGGCCCCGGACCCTCCGGGTGCCTCCCGGTAGGCCACCGCGAGCAGGCGCCCGTCCGGGGAGAGCGCCAGCGGGTACGGGGTGCGGTCGGGGGCGGTGATGCCGAGGGTGCGGCGCAGCGCCGGGTGCGGCAGGTCCGGCGGACGCCACCGGCTGGCCAGATACGGCCCCGGCGCCTGAGCCCGTCGCGCCGCCACCTGTGCCTGCCACTGCTGCTGGGTGTCGAGGCGCTGGTGCAGTACGCCGATGAGCGCGTCCGGTGACTCCACTCCGGTCAGCAGATGCGCGGTCTGCGCCAGGCTCCGGGCGAGGAGTTGGGAGTGCCGGGTGCCGGACTGCTCCAGGTCGCTCCACGGGGCGGCGGGGCCCGCGTGCCGCAGCCGGGTCTCCACCCAGCGCAGATCGGCCGCCACCTCCTCGGCCCGCGCCTCTCTCCCGGCCGCGCGCAGATGGCCGACCAGATGGTCGAGCAGATAGCCGGAGTCCGTCTCCCACCAGGCGGTACGGTCCGCTGCCGCCTCCGGCTCGTCCAGGGGCCGCGCCCGGGGCAGGCCCTCCGCCGCCGCGTCCGCCAACCGGCCGTGCAGCTCGCGCAGTTGATCCGGGCCGAGGCGGCTGCGCAGGTAGTCCCGTACCACGTCGTGGAGTTGGAGGTGGCCGCCGTCGGCCGGGGTGAGGGACACCAGGGAGAGCCGGGCCAGTTCGCCGCAGACCCCGCGGGTCCGGTCCTCGGTCAACTGCCGTGTCCGGGACCAGAGTCGGGCCACCAGCGGGACGGGTACGGCGGCGTCCTCGGCGAAGACGCCCAGTTCGCTGAAGCAGTCCACCGCGCCCGGCGGCAGCAGTTCGAGAGCGGCGCCGAAGGAGGCGGCCACCGCCTGGTTGCGGCGCTCGGGGTCGTCGAGATCCCAGTCGGGCCCGTCCGCCGCCAGCGGTCCGTCGCTGCGCAGCCGGGTCAGCAGCCGCGCCGCGTACGTCCCGGGGTCGCCGCCCAGCCGCTCCTGGGCGGCGATGAGCCGGTTCACCAGGCGGAGCAGCAGCGGCCAGCGACCGGTCACCTGGAGCAGACCGCCGGTCAACTCGGGCGGTAGCGGAGGGAGTTCGTGCAGCAGCAGGGTGCGGGCCTGGGCGGGGGACATCTCGTCCACCTCGACCCGGGCCGCGTCCGGCGGCAGCAGCCCGGGGTCCCGGGTGGTCACCAGGCGGACGCAGCCGCTGCCGCCGCGCAGGAAGGGCGTGAGCTGCTGCCGGGACCAGACGTCGTCCAGGACGAGCAGGGTGCGCGGGCGGGCGTCGAGCAGTCGTCCGAGGTGGTCACCGGCCAGCGCCGGGTCGTCGAACTCGGTGGTGTCCCCGGTGAGGAAGCGGGTGGTCTCCGCGACCTTGGCGGCGATCGCGGCCCGGCCCTGGACCTCGCGGCCGATGGTGACGGTGTAGACCCGGCCGCGGAAGTGGCGCCGCACCCGGTGGTTGGCGGCGACCGCGGTGGCCAGGGTGGTCTTGCCGAAGCCGCCCGCGCCGGTCAGGGCGGTGCTCAGACCCACCGCTCCGGTCTGCCGCCCGCACACCGCGGCCGCCGCCCGGGCGGACTGCGCCCGGTCCACGAACCAGCCGGGGACCTCGGGCGCGGGCGGCGGCAGCGGGTCGTCCGCGGCGGCGTCCCGCTGGTTCTGCTGCCGTAGGGAGAGGAGGGCGAGGGCCACCGAGAGCACCAGGCCGACCCCGAGCACCTGCCAGGGCCAGCGGCGTACCCAGTCGACTGCGGCGGGCCAGTGCCCCTGCCCGGTGGCCGGGCCCGCGGCCAGGCCGATCACGAAGGCGGTGACCGTGGTCAGCGCCGCGGTCACCGCCCCCTGGGCGGCCCGTCCCCGCATGCGCTCCTCCGCCCCGGCCAACCCCCGCCCGCTGCCGAGGAGTTGGCCCTCCCGCCCGGGAGCCCACCCACGCTGCCCACGAGTCACGGCGATGCTACCGCCGCGGGGGAGGGGGCCAGGGTCGCTTCGGTACGGACGCGCGGGGGCCGGATCAGCCGGGTTCCCCCGGGGCGAAGACGAGGCCCGCGGAGCGTGCGCCGCGGCTGAGGACCGCCTGCCGGATGGTGTCGCGGGCGTGGGTGTAGTCGGTGCGCCCGGGGTCCTCGGCGAGGGCGCTGTTGAGGTCGACGAGCCGCAGCGGGTCGTTGTCCACACGGAAGGGGAGCGCCTCCGCCTTCTTGACGTGCCAGGCGGCACCCGGCTTGCGCGGCGGGGCGAAGGTGAAGCGGGCGGCGGTGCCGAGCTGGCCGCGGGCGTCGTTCATGCGCCCGGCGATCTGGTCGCCGAGCCCGTAGACGACCCAGGTGCCGTTGACCTTCTCGTAGGGCTGGGGCACATGGTTGTGCGTGCCGATGACGAGGTCGATGTCGCGTCGGCCGCCGGTCGCGGACCGGGTGAGGCGCTGGGCGACGTCGAGTTGCTCCTGGTCCGGCTCCTGCTGCCACTCGGTGCCCCAGTGCGTGCTGACCACCACCACGTCCGCCCCGGCGCGGCGGGCGGCACGGGCGTCGTGGACGACCCGCTCGGGGTCGAGGAGGTTGACCAGCCACGGGCGGTCCGCCGGTACCGGGATGCCGTTGGTGCCGTAGGTGTAGGCGAGGTGCGCGACGGTGGCGCCGCCCGCCTTGAGGAAGGTCGTGGCCCCGCCCTCCTTCGCCGAGCGCGCGGAGCCGGTGTGCCGCAGCCGGGCCGCGTCCAGCGCGCCGAGGGTGCGGGAGACGCCCTCGGCCCCGGCGTCCAGGGTGTGGTTGGAGGCGGTGGAACAGGAGTGGTAGCCGAGGTCCCGGACGCTTCGGGCGATCTGCGGCGGGGACTTGAAGAGGGGGTATCCGGTGTACGGGCCGCCGCTCGCCCCGTACACCGTCTCCATGTGGCAGAGCGCCACATCGGCGCCGGAGACCAGGGGTTTCGCGGCGGCGAGCATGGGGCCGAAGTCGTAGCCGCTGCCGCTGCTGCTGCCGCCGCTGTCGGCCGCGGCCTGCCGGATGACCGAGTCGTGGACGAGCAGATCGCCGGTGGCCACCAGGGTGAAGCCGCGCGCCGCGCCCGGTGTCCCGGCCTCGGCGGCTCCCGGCCGGGCGGGGGTGTCCCGGGTGAGCTCGCCCGAGCAGGCGGCCGTCGTGCCGAGCACCGCCACGGCGAGCGCCGCCACCACCGGCCGCTTCCCGCGGTACCGGCCCCTCTTGACCGTCCGTCCTGTGGCGCCACACCGCATGGAATCGCTCCGCTCGCTCGCTGACAGGGGGTGTCGTCCTGTCGCCGATGCTTCGGGCCGCGCTCCGGGGCCGCCATCGGGACCGGGCCATTCGGGCGCCCGGCCCGCTTCCCGCCGCCGCGCGGACGCGGATAAGCGGTCATGGCCTCTCACCGGGGACCGGAGTTCCGCCCGGAGACACTCGGGTCGCGGTATGGGCCGCGGTACGGCGGATTATCCGATTCCTCATCGCGAAGTCGGCGAAAGGGAACGCGGCGGTGAACGCACGCCCGCACCGAGGCGAAGGCGGGGTATTCCGGCCGGGAAAAGACGGGCCGAGGCCGGACAACCGCGCCTCGCGAGGTACGGAGTGCTTCGGGCGCCGACTTCCGGGGGCACCGCGTTCGCGGCAGCCGCTGCGTAAAGCGCCCGCACGTCCGCCGCGCCGCCCGTACCGCCCCGCCCTGCGCGGGTGTCCGCCCTTCTCGTGAGGCGGGGCGCGCCCTCGTCTCGCGGCGGGGCGAAGAGGCACATAGCGGGGCGTATCGTCCGTCCGCGGCCGCCCGGCGGAAGCGGACACCGCGCTGTCCACTAAAGGCCATGACCGGAGGAATGGGCTCCATCAGTGCGTGGACTGTCGACGTCGCGGTCAATCAGGAGGCACCATCGGCAGCCGCACAGTAAGGTGCGCTTACTCATTCACGGGGAGTGGTAATTCTCCGGACATTTCCGCGGGGCCCACGTGTGCCCCGAGCCGCCGGAGCGAGTGCCCGAAAAGGGTTGTCGAAGCCGACAAAACGGGCGCTCGATTAGTGGGGTCGAAGGTGCGGACGCGCAGTCCGCTG
Organism: Streptomyces physcomitrii; assembly: GCF_012273655.1. Taxonomy (GTDB): domain Bacteria; phylum Actinomycetota; class Actinomycetes; order Streptomycetales; family Streptomycetaceae; genus Streptomyces; species Streptomyces physcomitrii. The sequence continues at coordinate 287,920 of NZ_JAAWWP010000009.1, forward strand.
CCTCGGTCCGGGGTGCCGTGCGCATCCCGGAGAGGCGATGCGAAAGGACAGAACAGCAATTGACGTATCCGGCCACCGAAATTCCCGGCCCGTCCGGCACCCGGTCCGAGGGCACCGCGCCTCTGTGCATCCGGGTCCTGGGAGCCATGGAGATCACCGGGAGCAGCGTGGACCGGGCGCCGTCCGCGCCGATGGCCCGCCGCCTGCTCGCCTCCCTGCTGCTGCACGCCAACGAGCAGGTGCGGATATCGACGCTGGTCGACGAGCTCTGGGACGGTGAACCGCCGCGGCTGGCCCGCAAGACCGTGCAGACGTACGTCTACCAGCTCCGCAAGGAGTTCGCGGGCGGCTTCGGGGAGCGCCTGCTGACCTGCCCCAACGGCTACCGGATCCGCCTCGACAGCGACGAGTACGACCTGTGGCAGTTCGAGCGGTACCTCGCCGTGGGGCGCGCCGCCCTCGACGAGGGCGACCCCGAGGAGGCCGCCCGGGTGCTGCGCGAGGCGCTGGTCCTGTGGCGGGGCGACGCCTTCGCCGACATCGACACCGGCCCCGCGCTCGCCGCCCGGATCGCCCCGCTCGCCGAGTCCTGGCTGACCGCGGTGCGGCTGCGGGCCGAGGCGGACCTGCGGCTCGGACGGCACCACCAACTCCTGGGCGAGCTGCGGCAGCTCACCGCCGAGCACCCGCTGAACGAGGACTTCGCCGCCCAGTTCATGCTCGCCGCCTACCGCTCGGGCCAACGGGGCGCCGCGCTCCAGGCCTTCGCCCAGCTGCGCCGCCATCTCGTCGGCGAGCTGGGCATCGAGCCCTCGCACCGGCTCCAGCGGCTGCAGAGCGACGTCCTCAACGAATCGCCCGTGCTGGACCTGGTCCCCGGCCCCGCCCCGGCCGCCCCGACCGATCTCGGGGCGCGGGCGGCGAAGACCGCGAAGTACCGCTTCCTGAAGCGGCCCATCGCCCAACTGCCCTCCGACATACGGGACTTCGTCGGACGGCAGGCGGAGCTCTCGGTGATCGTGCGCCACGCGGGCGCGCAGAGCAGCCCGCACCTCGCCGCCCCCCAGGTGGTCACCGTGCTCGGCGGGGTGGGCGCGGGCAAGAGCACGGTGGCCGTCAGGGCGGCGCATCTGCTGCGCTCGCGTTTTGGCGACGGGCAGTTATACGTCCGCCTGCACGACGAGGACGGCGCCCCGATCGACCCCCGGGCGGTGCTGCGCGCCCTGCTGCGGGACATCGGCCTGCCGGTCTCCGAACTGCCGGAGCGCATCGACGAGTTGGCGCGGGTCTTCCGCTCCTGGACCGCCGACAAGCAACTGCTCCTGGTGCTCGACGACGCGGGCGGCCCCGAGCAGGTCCTGCCGCTGCTGCCGGGCGGCTCGGGGAGCGCCGTGCTGATCACCTCGCGGGTCCGGCTGCCGGGGCTGCCCGGCAATGTCATCGTCGAGATGGCGCCGATGGAGACCGGCGACGCCCTCTCCCTGCTCTCCTCGCTCGCGGGCGCGGAGCGCGTCGAGGCCGACCTCGACGCGGCACGCCGGGTGGTGCGCCTCACCGGCAACCGGGTCCTGGGCGTCCGGGCGGCGGGGGAGACGCTGCTGGCCCGCCCCATGTGGTCGGTGACCGAGCTGGCCGACCGGCTCGGTCCCGAGGCCTGCCGCCTCGCCGAGCTGGGTGCCGGTTCGCTGGACGTGGCGGAGCGGATGGCCTCCGGTCCGCTGCGGCTTCCTGAGCCGGAGCGCCGGGCACTCGGCAGGCTCGCGCGGGACGGGGCGTCCTTCGACGTCTCCTGGACGGCCCGGGTGCTCGCCCTGGACACCTCCGCCGCCGAGTTGATGATCGGCCGGCTCCTCGACCACCATGTGGTGGAGCTGGCCGAGGCCCGGCCGGGTGCCGAGCAGACCTTCCGGGTACCGGAGCTGGTCCGGCTCGCCGCGCGGCTCCGGGCGGAGGACACCGGGCCCGCGCCGCTGCGGCTGCTGACCGAGACCTCCACCGCCTGCGTGCTCCAGGACCCTTGCCGGTTACCGAAGTTGACCCCCGCGGGATGAGGCGCCCAGCCGGACACACCGGCTGGGCGCCCGGCCTGGGCCCGGGCTCCTCACCAGCACGAGGACACAGCGAAGTCCCCCTCCGCGGGAACCGATCCGGTTCCGCCGAGGGGGACTTCGTGTGCGGTGCGGGTCAGCGCAGGCTTCCCGGACGGGCGTGCTCGTCCCGGGCGCTGTCCGGTGCGGGCTCGCTGATCCCGGCCGCCACCGGCTCGGACTCCGGTGCCTCCCGCAGACCGTACTTCTGGTGGAAGCGGGCCAGCGGACCCGGCGCCCACCAGTTGGCGCGCCCGGCGAGCTTCATGAACGCCGGGACCAGGGCGCCGCGTACCAGGGTGGCGTCCATCAGGACCGCGAGGGCCAGGCCGAGGCCGATCGCCTTGAGGTAGGCGATGCCCGAGAGCAGGAAGCCCAGCCAGACGATGGCGATCAGTCCCGCCGCGGCGGTCACCATCGCGCCGGTGCGCTCCAGGCCGCGGGCCACCGCGAGGGTGTTGTCCGCCGAGCGGTCCCACTCCTCCTTGATCCGGGAGAGCAGGAAGACCTCGTAGTCCATCGACATGCCGAAGGCGATGCAGAAGAGCAGCAGCGGCACGGTCCAGGTGATGCTGTCGGTGACCACGAAGTCGCCGACCAGGCCCTCCAGATGGCCGTCCTGGAAGCCCCACACCAGCACACCGAAGGTGGCGCTCAGGCTCAGGCAGTTGAGGATCAGTGCCTTGAGCGGGAGCACCAGGCTGCCGGTGAAGAGGAAGAGCAGGATGAAGGTGGTGACGCCGATGATCCCGAGCGCGATCGGCAGCCGGTCGTACATGACGTCCAGCGAGTCCACCAACTCCGCCGCCGGGCCGCCGACTTGCACGTCGTACGGGGCCTTTGTGCCGCGGATGTCGTCGACGAGCTGCTCGCCCGCCTCGCTCATCGACTCGGTCTTGGGGATCACCGAGAGGAAGGTGCTGTTGTCCGCGCCGAACCGCTCCGCGGCCGCTCCCGGCGGGGCGACCAGCTTGCCCGCCGCGAAGGAGCCGGCCTCGCTGTCGACCCGGGCCACGTTGTCCAGCGAGGACAGCTGCTCGGCGTAGGAGTCGATCTTGCGCTCCCCGGCGGCCGGGGTGTCGTTCAGGACGACGTTCAGCGCCTCGGACTCACGGGCGTTGAAGTCCTTGCGCAGGATGTCGCTGACCTCGCGCGACTGCGTGTCGGCGGGCAGCACCCGGTCGTCGGGCATGCTCATGCGCAGGTTGAGGAAGGGCGAGCCGAGGACGAGCAGCACGCCGACCACGGCGACGGTGACCACGATCGGGTAGCGCATGACCTTGGTCGCCAGGCGGTACCAGAAGCGCTCGGACTCCGGCAGTTCCGGCTTCGGCGCCTTGCGGCCGAGGATGCGGCCCTTCTCGATGCGCGGGCCGAGCGCCTTGAGCAGCGCGGGCAGGAAGGTCACCGAGACCAGCGCGGCGAGCAGCGCGGTCGGGATGCCCGCGTAGGCGAAGGAGCGCAGGAAGTAGAAGGGGAAGACCAGGAGTCCCGCGAGGGCGAGCGCCACCGTGGCCGCGGAGAACAGGACCGTACGGCCCGCGGTGCGCAGCGCGGTGCGGATCGCGGTGTCGGTGTCCGCCCCGCCGTGCAGCTCCTCGCGGTACCGCTTGACCAGGATCAGGCTGTAGTCGATGGCCAGACCGAGACCGAGGCCGGTGGCGACATTGGTGGCGAGCACCGAGACATCGGTGAACAGCGTCAGGATGCGCAGGGTCAGCAGCACCGAGACGATCGTCAGACCGCTCACCATCAGCGGGACCAGGGCGGCCACCACGGTGCGGAAGACGAAGAGCATCACGATCAGCAGGACCGGGAAGGTGACCATCTCGATGAGCAGCAGGTCGTCCTGCGTGGTCTCGGTGATCTCCTTGTTGGCGACCGCCGAACCGCCCACCCGGGTGGCGAGCCCCTCGACCTCGCCCTCGTACTTCGGCTGGATCTTTTCCAGGACGTCCTGGACCTCGTCCTCGTCGCCGGCGATGCGCACCAGCACGAGCGCGCTGTTGCCGTCCTTGCCGCGCAGCGGCTGGACCTTGCCCAAGGACCAGTAGGAGATGGCCTGTTCGACATCCGTCTCGGCGGCGATGCGCTTCGTCAGGCGCGCACCGGCGGCGGCGACCGCGGGGTCGTCCACGCCGCGCTTGTCCGAGACCAGCAGGGTCAGATTGGGGGCGCCTGAGCCGAATCGTCCGTCGAGTATCTCGGCCGTCCGGGCGGATTCGGTGGAATCATCCGTGAACCCTCCGGCGGAGAGCGAGGAGATCACCGAGCCGCCCAGGGCTCCCGCAACCACCAGGAGCACACCCGACAGGTACAGGACCAGTCTGCTTCGGTGCGTGGTGAATCTGGCCAGCAAGTCGAACATGGAGCAACCTTTCGAGGGGAAACGCCCTGCGTGCCGGAGGCGTGCCGGTCCCGTACACCCGATCAAGGTAGGGAGCGCACGAGCACACTGGCAATGACAAGTCTCCACTGGGCGGCCACAGTCGGCCGACATCGAGCGAGGGCACCCGCTGCTCCCCGGCCACCCTCCCTGCCGGGCCGAATCAAGAAAATGACAAGTGTGTGCGGGTCATTCCGCCGGTGACTGCTATATCTCGCGACCGCCCCGCCCTCCTAAATTGCGGCATGAAGAGTCGAGGGCAATCCCAGACATTCCCTGGAGGGTCAAGCGAATGAGCCAGCGTGGAAGGACCGCTGTCATCGGCGGAGGGATGGCCGGTTGCGCCGCCGCCAAGGAGTTGATCAAGGCTGGCCGTGAGGTCGTCATATTCGAGGCGGCCGCCGGACTCGGCGGCCGGGCTCGTTCGTGGCACCGTTCGGAGATCGAGCCCTCGGTCGGCATCAACCTCTGGTTCACCAGCTTTTACAAGCTGATGTTCGAGCGAATTCGCGAGTACGGTCTCGAGGACCAGCTCGTGGAGATGTCCAACAACGTCATTGTCGTGGACAAGGGCAAGCCCGCCGAGCTGCTGTCCGACTCGATGCGCAGCCTGCTGACCTACCCGCACGTCGGCCTGCGCGACCGGATCGGCTTCCTGACCGGCACCCTGAAGGAGACGGTCAAGCGCAAGCAGCTCGACATCTTCGACCCGGTGGCGCTCGCGCCGTTCGACGACGGCACCACCGCGGCGCAGTACGCCCGCAAGAGCCTGTCCCAGCGCGGCTTCGACAACCTGCTGCGCCCGGAGATCGAGTCCTTCTGGCTGTGGCGCTGCGAGGACATCTCCGCCGCCCACGTCCGCGCCATGCAGGCCCAGGTCGCCGGCGCGAAGTTCTACGTCTTCCGCAACGGCATGGAGGTCATCGCCGAGCGCAACGCCGAGGGCGCGGACATCCGCCTGGAGCACGAGGTCACCGAACTCCAGGTCACCGACGGGCGGGTGCACATCACGGCCCGGTCCGCCGACGGTGAGACCCAGAGCGAGGAGTTCGACGACGTGGTGGTCGCCACCACCGCCTCGGTCGCCGCCAAGCTCACCGCCGCGCTCCCCAACGACCTGGTGGGCCGCGACACCCGCGAGTTCCTGGAGACCCAGGTCTACGAGCCCGCGCTGTCGGTCTCCTACCTGGTCGACTTCTCCAGCATGCCCTCGGAGGCGCACATCGTGGCCGCGGGCGCGGACGACCCGCCGGTCAAGACGATCATCACCTTCCCGCGCACGGTGCGCGACGAGAACGGCAAGCCGGTCGACAAGCACCTCGCCTTCGTCTACCCGGGCCGGGCGCAGACCCGCCGCCTGCTGACCCTCTCCCCGGAGGAGCAGTACGCCGAGACCAAGCGCCTGGTCACCGAGTTGTGGCCGGACTTCCCCGCCGACGCCGAGCCGTTCGAGATCGCCAGCCGCCCGCAGGCGATGCCGCTGCCCGCGCCGGGCCGCTACCGGATGTCCGCGCGGGTCATCGGCCTCCAGCACGCCCCGGTCGTCTTCGCGGGCGACTACTTCACCTCGCCGATCTCCGAGGCGGCGATGCTCTCCGGCATCCGCGCCGCCGAGAAGCTGACCCAGACCGGCTGAGCCGGGGGCCGGCGAAAGGAGAGACGACAGCCGACATGGACGCCTTCACCTCCGTCGACGCGGTGTCCGGCGCGTCCGGCCCCGCTCCCGCTTCCGCTCCGGCCACCGGAGCGGAAGCGGGGCCGCCGGCCACCGGCCGGGCCCGACTCGTCGCCTACGCGCGGCTCGCGAAGTTCGAGTTCGTGCTCGACTACTACCTGAGCATGCTGGTGCTGTGGACCGCCCTCGCCGGGAGTGTGCGGTTCGCCTCCGACACCCTCACCACCCTGCTGCTCTTCCTCGTCGGCGAGGTGGGCGTGGTCTCGGCGGTGATGGCCCTGGACGACGTCAACGGCATCCGGGACGGCAGCGACCGGGCCAACTACCTCGGCACCGGCGGCACCCCGCTGCGCCCGCTGGAGCGCAAGCCGCTGCTGACCGGCGCGCTCACCGTCGCGCAGGCGACCCGCTTCGGCTACCTCAGCCTGATCTGGGGAGCGCTGTTCTGGACCGCCAGCGCGGTGCTCGCCCCGGAGCGGCCCGGCTGGGCCCTGGCGATCACGGGCCTGGTCCTCTTCGCCGGGTTCCAGTACTCCTGGGGCCTCAAGCTGAGCTACCGCGGCCTCGGCGAAGTCCTCATCATGGGCTGCCCGCTGGTCATCGTCATCGCGCCCTACGGCTTCGTGGCGGGGGAGCTGCCCGCCACGGTCCTGGTGGAGGGCGTGCTGTTCGGGCTCTGGCAGATCCTCGTCTCCTGCTACTCCAACACCAAGGACATCAGCGGGGACGCGGCCGTCGGGCGCACCACGGTGGCGGTGCGCACCTCGGCCCGCGGCAACCTGCTCTTCATCGGGCTGCTCTCCGCGGCCGACCTGCTGCTCGTCCTCGGGGCCTCGGCGGCGGGCTGGACCCCCTGGTGGTTCTTCGCCGCGCTGCTGCCGCAGATGGCGCTGAGGTCGCGGCAGTTCCTCTCCTTCGGCCGTACCGGCGACGCGCTCCTCGCACGCAGGCGGGGCGTGCTGGCGTTCCGTACCGGCGTCGCCGGAGTCGTCGTGGCCAACCTGATCCACTTCGCCAGCTGAGGGGCGGCGCCGCCTCCCGACAGGCGGCGCCGGCTCCGGACAGGACAGACAGACATGTCATTGAAGAAGAATCCCAGCGGCCTCGGTCTGCTCTTCGACGAGCAGGCGCAGGCCGGGCGCAGCACCCTCTTCCACCTCAGCCGCCCCTTCGACATCGCCCCCGAGGTCGGCACCGAGCTCTCCGTGCCCGCCCTCGCCGGACTCGTCGAGGAGATGTCGGCGGCGCTGTACGAGGCGGGCGCGCGGGCCGGTGACCGGGTGGCCATCGCCAAGGACAACCACTGGGACTACCTGATCCTCGCCTGCGCCGCCTCGCGCTTCGGCGCCCTGCCGGTGCTCGTCGCGGGCAGCCTGCCGCCCGCCACCCTGGGCACCGTGCTCAAGAGGGCCGAGGCCCAGGTCCTGGTCACCACCGAGGGCATCCTCGCGCGCGCCGCCGAGGCCGGAGTGGACCTCAAGTCCCTCGCGCCGCGCACCGTGACGGTCGGCTCCGCCGCGTCCGGCACCGTCGCCCTGGAGGAGCTGCGCGGGGCCGCGAAGCCGCGGGTGCACAAGAGCGCGAGCTACGAGCCGATGGTCGCCACCCACACCTCGGGCACCACCGGTGTGCCCAAGCTGGTGGTGCACTCGGTGGACACCGTGCTCGGCCACCTCGGCCGCACCGAGTCGCTGCGCTTCCCGATCGTCGCCATGAAGCGCTCCGACATCGTGGCCACCGCCACCCCGTACAACCACATGCGCATGATCACCTGGAGCACCGGCACCCTGAAGCTGGAGCCCAAGGACGCCATGGTGCTCGCCGACGCCGACCCGGCGACCGCCGAGCGGATGTTCGCCAAGCGCCGCCCCACCTACCTGGAGGGGCTGCCCGCCGCGTACATCGGCTGGCAGGACCTGGCCGAGCGCCGCTCCGAACTCTTCGCGGACGTACGGCTGTTCGTGAGCACCTTCGACGCCGTGCACCCGCCGACCGTCCGCCGCTTCCTGAACGCGAGCAGGCGGCGCTTCCCGTCCTGGCTCCAGGGCTGGGGCCAGTCCGAGACCGGTCCGATGACCTTCCGGCTGCTGACCCGCAAGGCGATGGAGGCCAAGGGCGACCGGCACCCCACCACCCGCGACGTCGGCCGCCCCATCCCGGGCTTCACCTCGATGAAGGTCGTCGACCCGGCGACCATGAAGCCGGTCCCCAACGGCACCCCCGGGGTGCTCTTCACCCGCACCGACGGCCGCTGCATCGGCTACCTCGGTGAGCCCCAGCGCTGGCGGGAGAAGGCCAAGGGCAAGTGGTGGAACACCGGCGACTGGGGCGTGCGCAGCGCGAGCGGCAACTTCCGGCTCCTCGACCGCGAGGTCGACGTGATCCCGGGCATGAGCTGCATCGAGCTGGAGGACGTGCTCGCCGACCGGCTGCCCGAGCTGATCGAGGCCGCCGTGATCGGCATCCCCGGCAAGGAGCCGCTGCCGGTGCTCAGCACCAAGGACGGCACCCTCGACGAGGCGGCCTGGCGCCGGGCCACCGCGGACCTGCCCCCGCTGGGCACGCCGATGGTGATCCCGCTGGAGGAGATGCCGCGGACCAGCACCGGCAAGGTGCGCCGGGTCGAACTGCGCGAGCGCCTGCTCGGCGAGGAGACCTTCGGCACCGGACGCTGGACCTGAGCGGGCCGCGGGAGAGGGGAAGAGCTGCCATGGATCGTACGAGCAGCCATGTCGATGTGGCGGTCATCGGCGCCGGGATCTCCGGACTCACCGCCGCCTACCGGCTCCAGGAGGCCGGGCGGGTACCGGAGGTGTTCGAGGCCGACGAGGAGGTCGGCGGCCGGATGCAGGCGCGCAGGGAAGACGGCTGGCTGGTGGAGAAGGGCACCGAGACCCTTGCCTCGCACGGCTATCCGGCGACCTGGCGGCTGATCAAGGACGTCGGCCTCGACCGGGACGGCGGCGTGCTCAAGGTGAAGAGCCTCGCCGGGGTCTGGCGCGACGGCAAGGCGCACGCGGGCAGCGGGCACTTCGTCGGCACCCTCACCGGCGCGGGCCTCTCGCTGCCGGGCCGGATGGCGATGACCGGGATGTTCGGCTCGCTGCTGCCCGCGCTCGGCAAGACGGACACCCGGCGGCCCGGCGAGGGCCCGCTCGGGCTGCGTACGGTCGCCGAGCTGGTCGAGGGCCGCCACCCCGATCTGCACGACTACCTGCTCCAGCCCGCCGCCGCCACCGGCTGGGCCTGGAACACCCGGCGCTCCTGTGTGGCACCCCTGGTGGCCACCATGGTCGCCACCCGGGGACTGCACGGCTGGCGCACCTACCGGGACGGCATGGACGCCCTCGCCCGGCGGGTGGCCGCGAAGCTGACGGTGCACACCGGCAGCGCCGTGCAGGAGGTCGCCGCACAGCCCGGCGGCGGCGTCCGGGTGGCCTTCGCCGACGGCCGGGTGCTCACCGCGAACGACGTCGTCCTCGCCGTGCCCGCGCCGGTGGCCCGCAAGCTGTACCCCTCGGCTCCGGCGGCCGAACTGCCCTTCCTGGACGCGACCTCGTACTCCCGGATGATCCGGGTGACGCTGCGGGTGGACCGGCCGCTCGCGGTCAGGCAGTCGCGGGGCACCCCGAAGGTCTACGCGCTGCTGATCCCGGAGAAGGAGGACGGCTATCTGTCGGGGCTGACCTTCGAGCACTCCAAGGCCGCCAACCGGGCACCGCGGGGCAAGGGCCTGATCAGCATGCTCACCGCCGAGCGGGCCACCGACGAGCTGATCGAGCGGCCCGACGAGGAGGTGGTCGAGGCGCTGCTCGCGCGCGCCGAGCGCTATGTGCCCCAGCTGCGCGCGGCGGTCCTCGGCTCCGCCGTGCACCGCTTCCCGTACGCGGCGCCGGAGGCCACCCCGGACGCGCTGCGCCTGCAGAGCGCCTTCCTCGACCGGCCGCACGGCCCGGTGGAGTTCGCCGGGGACTGGGTCTTCCAGCGCCCCACCAGCGAGGCCGCGGTCCAGGCCGGGGAACTGGCCGCCGAGCGGATCCTGTCCCGGAGCGCCGGCTCCGGACCTTCCGCCTGATCCGCACCGGAGGTCCGGCCGCCGCCCCCCCCGGCGGCCTCCTCACCGCAGCCGTCCGCAGGCCGTGTCCCCGGCCCGCGGGCGGCTGCTCCGCGTAACGCCAGGAGCGGAATGCCGCCCTCCTGTGCCGCGTTGACCGAACCTTGACCGATCTTTGGACGGGACCTGCGAGGTTCCGTCAATCGGCAGACATCAGTCTTGCGGACACCACAAGCAGGCGGGGGCAGCCATGCGGGCGTCGAACGGTGCGGGTACCACATTCGCGGCAGGCACTACCGGGACCGGGCAGGCCGTGCTCACCCACCAGCGGGCGCACTACCCGCTCACCTCCCATGTCGGCCGGGACACCGAACTCGCCGACCTCAAAGCCCGCGCCGGCGCGCCCGGCGGACAGGTCCTCACCCTCACCGGACCGGTCGGCGTCGGCAAGAGCCGCCTCGCCGACGTCTTCTTCGAGGAGATGCGCGGCGACTTCGCCGACGGCGGGCGCTACCTCGAACTCGACGCGCTGCCCGCCCGGCCCGGCGACCGGGACGGCGGCCTCGCCCGCGCGGTCGCCGAGGCGCTCACCGACGAGGAGTGCCCGGCCGGGGCCGAACCGCTCGACCTGCTGCGCGACTTGCTGACCGGCCGGGACCTCCTGCTCGTCCTCGACTGCGGCAGCCGCTCCTGCGAGGGCATCGCCGAACTCTGGGAGGCGGTCGCCCCGCTGGCCCGGCGGCTGTGCCTGCTCACCGTGGGCACCCAGGTCCTCGGCATGTACGGCGAGCACCGGGTGCCGCTCTTCCCGCTCGCGGTGCCCACCGAGGAGGACGCCCAGGACCTCGCCCGGCTCGGGCAGGTGGACTCGGTACGCCTCCTGGTGGACCGCACCCGGGCGCTGCGCCCCGGGTTCCGGCTCACCGAGGAGAACCGCGAGACCGTCGCCCGGCTGTGCCGGATGCTCGACGGGCTGCCGCTCTCCCTGGAGGCCGCCGCCTCCCGGCTCAAGGTCAGCTCGCCGAGCGTGCTCCTCGACGAAGTGCTGCGCGACCCGGCGATGTCCACCCCGGCCGGGACCGGCGCGAGGGCCGCCTTCGAGGAGGACCCGGCCCGCCCCGGCGCGGTGGCCGGACCCGACGCCCGCGGGCTCGCCCTGGACGCGGTACGGCTCCTGGTGCGCCTCGCGGTCTTCGAGCGCAGCTTCGGCGTGGCCGAGGCCGCCGGGGTGCTGGAACTGCCGCTCGACCTCACCCGGCGGGCACTTGAGGAACTGGTCGACCACAGCGCCCTGCTCACCGAGGAGCAGCGGGACGGCAGCGTGCGCTTCTGGATGCTGCGCAGGTCCCGGGCGTACGCGCTCGCGGACCTCGGCCGCCGCGGGGCGCTGACCGAGGCGCGCGCCGAGCACGCCGCCTTCTTCCAGCGCCGGGTGCACGGGCTCCGCGAACGGCTGCGGGGTGCCCAACAGGCCCAGGCCGCTGAGGAGTTCGCGCACTGGCGGCTCGACGTCCGGGCCGCCCTGGAGTTCCTGGTCGAGGGCGGCCGGGTCGAGGCGGCGGCCCGGCTGGCCACCGCGGCCCAGCCCTGCTGGCTGCTGCGCGGCGAGGCGCGCGAGGCCGTGGACTGGCTGTCCGCCGCCCTCGGCCTCGGCGTGGAGAGCCAGGAGGTGCGCCCGGCCGCCGCCCAGGCGCTCGGCGAGGCCCTGCTCCTGGACGGTGAACCCGAGGCCGCCGCCCCCCTCTTGGCGGAGGCGCTCGCTGCGTACACCGCGCGGGACGAGGAGGCGGGCGTCGCGCTCACCCGGCTGCACCTGGCACGGCTCGCCCAGCTCCAGGGTGATCTGCCCGCCGCCGAGCACCAGTTGACCCTGGTCCTCGCCGAGCCCGGACCCGAGGGCTGCCCGGGGCGCAGGGCGGCGACCCTGGCCCGGCTCGCCGAGGTCCGCCGGGACCGGGGCGACACCGCGCAGGCGGTACGGCACGCGGCGGAGGCGGTGCGGCTCTTCGAGGGCGCCGAGGACACCCGCGCCGCGGCCCGGGCCCAGCTCACCCTGGCCGGCCTGACGGTCACTCAGGGCGACTACGAGCACGCCGAGCAACTGGCCTGCCGGGCACTGCTGTTGCTCCAGGAGCGCGGTGATCTCCCCGAGGTGGCACGGGGCTTGGCGGTGCTCGCCGAACTGCTGACCCACAAGTACGGGCGTACGGCGGCCGCTTGGGAGCGGGCGGCCCGGCTGCTCGGCTCGGCGGACGCCATCCGGCGCGGCGCGGGGGACACCCTGGCCGGGCAGCCGGGAGCGGTCGCCGCCGGACTGCTCGACCGGGTCAGCGAGCGGATGGGCGCGGCCGCCTTCGAGACCGCCTGGCAGGAGGGGGCCGCCAGCACCCCGGCCGCGGCGGTGGCGCTGGCCCTCACCCTCATCGAGCCGACCAGGCACCAGCCCAGCTCCACCGATGTGGTGGGCTCGCTGACCCGCCGGGAGCACGAGGTGGCGATGCTGGTCACGGAGGGCCTCACCAACCGGGAGGTGGCCCGCAGGCTCGGCATCGCCGAGTGGACGGCGGTCAACCACATGCGCAAGGTGATGCAGAAGCTCGGCTGCACCTCCCGGGTCCAGGTCGCCGGCCGGATGCTGCGGCCCCTGGACGGCCGCGAGGTGCAGGACTCCGACTCCCGGGACCTGCTGCGGCGTTAGGACCTGTCCGACGCCTCCCGTCGTCGCCCGCGGGGCGGCCCCGCGGCAGAGGGTGAGGTGCCGGACGGGCCCCGGGCCGGGTCCGGAAGGTCCCGTCCGCCGCCCGGCGGACGGGGCTTCGGGGACACCGGCCGGGGCTGTGCCGTTGGGGCGGATGGGGCCGGGGTGCGGGGCGTGCCGTATGGGGTCGGGCCGGGGGAGTCCAGGTCCTCGGAGGGTCCTGCGGGCCGCCGCTAGGTTTCCGTCATCGGGGCCGCTGCACACGGTTGCCAATCCACCGGTTTGGTGGTGTCTGGAGTACGGGTGGCGGCTGCATGTCGGCCAGCCCTGTCCCGGGGGTCTTGCGCGGACGGGCCGGGCTGCCCAGCATAAGCAACGTTGTCAGGGTCACATCACCTTCACATCCTGACGACGTGTCATGGGGGCGTCATCACGCCCCCTGGTTCCCCACGACCTGGAGGACACAGTGCGACTCTCACACCCCCGCCACCTTTCGAGACGCGCACGACTCATCGCCGCGGCGACCGGCCTCGCGGCCACCGCGGCACTGGCGGTCCCCGCCGCCACCGCCGCGGCCCAGCCGGCCCCGAAGACGTTCAGCGCCACCGAGCTCAAGGCCACGGCCGACTCCCTGCGCACCGCCGACGTCGGCGGCACCGCGTGGTACGTCGACACCAAGACGGACAAGGTCGTCGTCACCGTCGACAGCACGGTCAGCAAGGCCGAGATCGCCAAGATCAAGGACGAGGCCGGCGTGAACGCCGACGCTCTCGTGCTCAAGCACACCCCCGGCAAGTTCTCCAAGCTCATCGCCGGCGGCGAGGCCATCACCACGGGTGGAGCCCGGTGCTCCCTCGGCTTCAACGTGCAGGACAGCGCGGGCACCAAGTACGCGCTGACCGCGGGCCACTGCACCAACATCGGCAGCTCGTGGTCGATCGGCACCACCGCCGGGTCCAGCTTCCCCGGCAACGACTACGGCATCATCCGCCACTCCAACGGTGGTGCGGCCGACGGCCGTGTCTACCTCTACAACGGCGGCTACCAGGAGATCACCGGTGCCGGCAACGCCTCGGTGGGCCAGTCGGTCCAGCGCAGCGGCAGCACCACCGGTGTCCACGGCGGTTCGGTCACCGGCCTCAACGCCACCGTGAACTACGGTGCCGACGGCATCGTCTCCGGTCTGATCCAGACCAACGTCTGCGCCGAGCCCGGCGACAGCGGCGGCTCGCTCTTCTCGGGCAGCACCGCGCTCGGCCTGACCTCCGGCGGCAGCGGCAACTGCTCCTCCGGCGGCACCACGTTCTTCCAGCCCGTCACCGAAGCGCTCAGCGCCTACGGTGTGAGCATCATCTGAGTTCTGCGGTGACCGGGGTGGGATCCTCCCCGTCCTGAGCCTGTCCCCGTCCGGTCCGCCGGGCGGGGACAGCGCGCGTTCCGAGGCCGCCGTACGGACGACGGCGCGGGCGGGAGAGGAAGCGGTACGGCGCGGATCCGCACCGTACGCCCTCTCCCGCCCGCGCCTGTGCCGAGGTCGTCAACCCGGCTTCCCGCGGGGCCCGTCGGCCGCTCAGGCCATGAGCACCTCGGGTTCGCCGGAGGGGATGCCGTCGGCTTCCATCTGCTCGGCGATCTTCATGGCCTCCTCGATCAGGGTCTGAACGATCTTCGACTCCGGGACGGTCGCGATGACCTCGCCCTTCACGAAGATCTGCCCCTTGCCGTTGCCCGAGGCCACCCCGAGATCCGCCTCCCGCGCCTCACCGGGACCGTTGACCACACACCCCA